>NZ_LMCM01000007.1 GCF_001426245.1 Phycicoccus sp. Root101
TGTCCCGTACCGGGTCTGATGGAGGCTCTCATTCCACGGAAGGATGAGAGTCATGGTGTCCCGTACCGGGTCTGATGGAGGCTCTCATTCCACGGAAGGATGAGAGTCATGGCAGCACCGAGGAAGTATCCCGAGGAGCTTCGGGAGCGAGCGATCAGGATGGCCGTGGATCTGCGGCGTGACCCGGAGACAAGGTCCGGGGCGTTGAAGCGGGTTGGTGATCAGCTCGGGATCAATCCAGAGACCTTGCGCAACTGGGTCGGGCAGGCCGAGATCGACCAGGGTCATCGTCGCGGCGTGAGCACGGCCGAGGCCAAGCGGATTGCTGAGCTCGAGCGGGAGGTCAAGGAGCTGCGGCGGGCCAACGAGATCTTGCGCACCGCGTCAGCTTTTTTCGCCGCGGCGGAGCTCGACCGCAAGCTGAAGTGAGCACGTCGGTGCTGGTCGAGTACATCGACAGCCACCGCGACAGGTTCGGGGTCGAGCCGATCTGCACCGCCCTCACCCGGGCTGGCACACAGATCGCCCCGAGCACCTACTACGCCGCCAAGACCCGACCCCGGTCCGCCCGGGCAGTGCGCGACGAGGCAACGACGCAGGTCATCAAGGAGGTCCACGGCGCCAACTACGGCGTGTACGGCGTCCGCAAGATCCACGCCGAACTGACCCGTCAAGGACACCCGGTCGCCAGGTGCACGGTGCACCGGTTGATGAAGGCCGCCGGCTTGCGTGGCGCCAACCGGGCCAAGGGGCCTCGGACCACGATCAGTGGCACCAGCCCGGACACCCGACCAGACCTGGTCCAGCGGGCGTTCACCGCGACCGCACCCGATCAGCTGTGGGTCGCGGACATCACGTACTGCCGCACCTTCACCGGGTGGGCATACGCCGCTTTCGTCGTGGACGTCTACTCCCGTCGGGTCGTGGGCTGGCAACTGTCGAAGAACCTGCGCACCGACCTGGCATTGGACGCCCTCGAGATGGGTCTTTGGACACGCAGGCACGCCGGCCACGACACCAGTGGTCTGATTCACCACTCCGACAAGGGAGTTCAGTACGTTGCCGTGCGCTACACCCAGCGGCTGGCCGACGCCGGCGCCGTCGCGTCGGTCGGGTCCACCGGTGACAGCTACGACAACGCCCTGGCCGAGGCGTTCAACTCCCTGTTCAAGGCCGAACTGGTCCGCAACAAGGGCCCTTGGAAGAACATCGACGACCTCGAGATCGCCATCGCCGAGTACGTCGACTGGTTCAACCACCGACGCCTGCACGGCGAGATCGGATTGGTCCCACCAGCCGAGTACGAGGACAGCTACTACCGTCAAAACCCCGCACTGGCTACCGTCAGAGCGTCAGTTCCGAGCCTCCACTAAACCCGGTACGGGACAGTGCTCGCCGAGCAAGGCGACCACCAGCCGAGTACGAGGACAGCTACTACCGTCAAAACCCCGCACTGGCTACCGACCACCAGCCGAGTACGAGGACAGCTACTACCGTCAAAACCCCGCACTGGCTACCGTCAGAGCGTCAGTTCCGAGCCTCCACTAAACCCGGTACGGGACAGTGCTCGCCGAGCAAGGCAACGACGCGATCCGCAACTTCGTCGCATGGCAGCAGGCAGTTCAGGACGAACTGTCCGAGCACGATGAGAGCGCTTTTGTGGCCGAGTCGCTTGACGGTCGACTCACCAACCTCGCGCGCCTCGCCATCAAGATTCCGAGCGCACTAGCGGTGGTGTCGGAGCAAGCCGATGATCACGGTCTGCTTTCTGCCGGTGTGCGCAGTGTGCTCACCTCCTACCCGTACATGCCGGTTCCATGGCTGACTGCGGATGTCGAGGTGCACGCGCCTGAGCAGGCCGACATCGATCTCGTGCGCCAGGCGCTTCTCGAAGCGCTCAGCGACGGCCACCGCGAGGCGCTGATGAAGTGCTTCCGCACCTGGAGCACGGTTCGGGCCGGCACATTCTCATCAGACCAGCAGACCATCGACCTCCTGAAGACCTACCCAGACGAAGCAGAGTCCCGGTCCCAGGCGGACTCGGTCATTCGCTCTCAGTGGGGAGCACACAAGGGGATGCTGACGGTCCAGGACCCGAACTACTTCGACGGATCAATCAGGTGGGCGCGTGTGTTCTGGGGAGCCAACTCGATGACGTCCCAGTGCGTTCGCAAGAGGGAAGGGGAGAGCGAAACCACCCTACCGCCAGCACGTGATGGCTCGGCGTGGAACGAGACTCACATGGCCGAGTCCGAAGCCGCGGTGGCCACTGCACCGCCGCAAGCAAGCCCCGATCCAGACTCGGAGCCGGAGGCGCGGAACGACGGAGCTGCGGTGGTGGACGACGGCGGCGCGGGCGCGACCCCCGTTCCGTCCGATGGTGCGCACCTACGACAACTCACCATGGACCTGTTGTCCAGTTTTGTCGAAGCTCTGGAGACGGCGCCCGCCCGGTTGCACGACAAGGAGCGTCAGGAGGTCGTTTCGGGGTTGGTGTCGCGGGCCGGGCGAGATCTCATCGCGGTGCTTACAGCGCCCGATCTGTGGTGCATGGAGCACGGCGCCCACATCGTGCGCATGCTGGTGGAAACGAAGATCTACCTGCACTGGATGGCGCAGCAGGATCCAGCCATCTACCGCCAGTTCCAGGAATACGGCGCAGGCAAGGCGAAGCTCTACGCCCGCATTGCAGAGGAGGTGCCGGCAGAAGCACGCACGCCCGGATATCAAGAAGCCATGGACGAGTTCGAACGACTCAGCCACAACCACGGCATCATCGACTACAGGATCGTCGACACCCGAGACACATTCGCGCAGGGCAAGTCCATTCGCAGCATGGCCGACGAGACAGGTCTCTTGGACTTCTACCGACAGGCCTACTCACAAGCCAGCGGCGTGGCGCACTCCGAGTGGTGGTCTATCGAGACTCACGCGATGGAACGTTGCCTCAACCTCCTCCACGGTCTACACCTGATACCGAGCCTCTCCCTCAGCCTGGGTGGCAACGTCCAACTCGCGACGGCGTGGGTGGACCAGTTCTACTCGCTCGTGCGCACAGCCTTCAGCATCCTCGACACCGAGGAGCGCGCGGTCTCCTCGGCCTTCTCCTGGCTTGAGGAGACGGTGACTGAAGACAGCCTGATCCCCCACCCGACTTCGTGACCGTGGCAGGGGAAGTTGTATGTGACCGCCCAGAGTGATGAGTGGAATCTGTGGGCGTCCCCGACAGGCGGCATGACGTACCGCCTGACCTCACGATCAACGCTAGGCCTGGTGACTTGCTCAAGGCTGAGAGTGCTGCGAGCCGCAGCGACTACGTCACGCGGAGGTCGTCCCAGGGCGCATCGTTGAGCCATCGAATGACACCATCACGGTCGCGCGGGCTCGCTGGGCCGAGCTGAGCTACGAACCGCGATACTGCGCGGGATTTGTCGTGCCCGTCGACTTTCGGCACTACCTCGCTATAGGTGACGACGACGCCGTGCCGAGCTCGCGAGAGCATCACACCAAGAATGCGAGCCTCTTCTTCGAGTTCGACGTCACTGTTGTGAGCGCGGAAGAACGGCATGTTGTCATCCTCTGCGCCGACGATGAACACCCAGTCGAACTGTTGGCCCTTGCCGACATGACCGCTCAATAGATGGATGCCCGGTGCCTTGATGAGTGTCGTCTGGTCACCGACGCGGATCCGTTCCGCGATCCGGTCGGGATGTAGACCTTCTCCCAGTCGCTCGAGAGTCCACGTCAGAGCGTCAACCAAATTGCGGCGTGTGTCGTACTCGTCGATGAGATCGATGCCGGCGAGTTCGCGTAAGAAGGTCAGTTTGTCGGTCGCGAGTCCGAGGTCGGCGACGTTTAGTCGGGTCAGTGTCGACTTGACGATGTTCGCGGTCTCGGTGTCGAGCATCCCGTCTTCCCAACGGTGGACAGGCACATCCGTACCCCCAAGTTCTGCCTCGACGAAACGGACACGGCTCTTAATGCGCGACATGACTGCGATCCGGTGGTTTGGTGCGAGCTTGAGGATGAGTCGCGCGGCTCTGACGACCCAATTGGCCTCGCTCGTTGCGTGAGGGAACGTCATGGCGCCCGCGAGTCCACCAGCGGGCCACCGGCTCGGGTCGGCACTCGTGAGGTCTTCGCCGCCTGTGAGCGGATTCATCGCGTTCACCATGTCCAGCACCGCTGGCGAGGAGCGGTGGGACTCGTTGAAGGTGATGACGTGCTCGCACAGGGGGCGCATCAGCGCGTCGATCTCGGTTGGCGTGGCGCCAGCGAACCGGTAAATGCCCTGCGCAAGATCGCCAGCGAACGTGATATTCCCGTCGCTCAAGCGTTGCAGGACGCGCAATTGTTGTGGAGTGAGGTCTTGGTACTCGTCGACGATCACTGCCCCGAAGTGGCTCCGGTACAGGCCCGCCACGGCGTCGTTGGCGAGAATCAGCTCCGCATACCGGAGTAGGTCGTCGTAGGTGGCCCTGTTAGCAGCCAGTCGTTCATGCTCGATCTGGATCGCCCACTTGTTGCCGCGGGCCGCAAGCTCTGCGGCAACTTGAACGTCTGTTGAAGGCAGCTGCTTAACGACGCGGAAGATCTCAGTGACGGCGTCCTTGCCACCCCAGCCGATGCCTAGCTCGAAGCAGCGTTCTGTCACCCAATCGCTATCGGGCATCTCTAAGCCAGGATCAATGCCGATGACGGCGCCGTGGGCTCGGATGACTCGGGTCGCGAACCCATGAAAGTTGGCCACAGTGACGTACTCGCGCTGCGTCGCGAGGGGGACGTACTCCCTGAGACGTTCGCGCAGGTTGTCCTTCGCTCGGTTGGTGAACGTGGTGACCAGGATGCGGCGGGGTCGCGCCACGCGTTGCGCCTCGATCAGACCCGCAACACGGATGGCAAGCGCCTCTGTCTTGCCACAACCAGCCGGCGCTACCAGAAGGAGCGCTAGGGATTCGTGATCGCGTACCTCCGCCTGGGCGGGCGTGGGTGTTTTCACTTCCCGGCGACTTTCGTCAGGGTTGCGTTCACGCTCGTGATCTTGCGAGCTGTCGCATCGTCGAGAACTTTGGCCGCGGCCATTGCGGCGCGAACCTTGTGTCGGTACTTGATGACGAACGTCCTGATGTCGTCGGGAGTAGGCGTGCCGCCGGGTCCTGTCATTACACAGTTGGCGAGCTGGTTCTTTGTGAATAGGCCTGAGGTTCCGAAAGCCACCCAAGTGTCCAGGGCACCGATCGCGGCGATGTACTCCGCCTCGAGGTCGGGACCGGACACGAAGTGCCCGTTGCTCTCCAGGTCAGCCGCAGCCACCCCGAGCTTGTTGGCAGTGTCGTTGCGGGCGTCTTCGTCGACAAGCATCGTCATATCGACTTCGAATCCGTCGGCGCCGAATAGCTTGATGATGGCGCCCATGTCGCCGGCGCCGTCGGTCTCGACGATCGATACACCAAGCCGATCAAGATTCCGATCGGTCAGGTCAGCGACGACCTGGACGATGATCCGGTCCGAGACCCCTTCGACTGCCACAACGTGGCTTGCGGTGAGTGGTTCCAGTTTGTCCCGGACCCACCAGTGGACGACCATCTTCTCGTCAGCAGACAGGAACCCGGCTTTCGGCTGGACGAGCGTTCCCCCGGCACGTACGGCAACGATCGAGTCTGGCGAGAATGCGCTGACGATGTCTGGTGAATGGGTGGCGAGCAACTTCTGGTTGGGGCCGTCCCTGAGCAGGCTCGCCAAGCTCCGTTGACTGGTCGGGTGCAAGTGGATCTCGGGTTCATCGACGGCAACCATGTTTGCTCCGACGCTGAATAGGTCGTAAAGCGCGAGGGCGTAGAGCGCCCGAAGGCCATCGGACTGATCCGTGATGTTCTTAAAGCTGCCGCCGCGTTCGACGTGGAGCCGAACGTCTGCAAGCACGTCGCCGTCGGCTGTCGCGGCGGTGACGAACTCAAGTGCGCCCTTGTCTATCGCGATGGGGAGTGCTTTCGACAACTGTCCCGCAAGGTCGTCACGCAGACCTTCCAGAATCTTGGAGTTCTTGAGCCCCTTCTGGACCTGCTCCACCAAGGCATCGAAGCCCGCCTTCTCGGCGCCGAGGTCGACGCGCTGCAAGATCTCATCGAGCGCGGTGCGGCGGTCGTCGCGCAGGTCGCGTGCCATCGCGGTCGCGCCGAGGAGGGTCCAACCGAGCGCGTCCATCTGGGCTCGGGACAATTGCCGGTTGGTGCCCGAGTGCGGTGCCAGGCGGTCAATTCCAAGGGTGCCGTTGGCGTCCACGACGACTGCGAGCCGCACAGTCAGGGTGATCACACTGGTGATCGGGTCAACGGTGGCCTCGTCCGGGAACAGAGCGTGGTGGTCAGCGCTGAGGCCCGCAAGGTCGGCTTCGACCACGAAGGGCAGAGCCGGATCAGCAAAGTCTTCGGCAGTGATCCGGTTGTAGAGCTGCGCGTTGCTTGCGCCTAGGAGGAAGTCGAGGCACCTGAGCAACGACGACTTCCCGACGTCGTTTGGGCCGACTAGAATCAAATGCTGCCGGACTTCGATCTCAGAGTCTGCAAGGCGGCTGTGGTTCTCGATCTTCACTCTGGTCAGTCGCACTCGTAATCCCCCCGCAGGTCAATCGTCGCCCGCGGTCCGAGCGCAGCGTCCAACCTAGCCATCAAAATCGATGGTCGATGCAGATACGCCTGTTAGCCACGCTGTAGCGGGTTCTAGGTTGGCGTGTCGAGGGGTCAATCATGGCGTTTCGCCACCTCCGTTTGCCCGAATCCGGCTCGCGGCGGTTCGACACGGGTCCACACGCGAACCGATTGTCACCGCGGGAGAGTCTTGGGAGTCTGCTGACACTCCAGCTAGGTCAGCCGGCCTTTCGGGATCGCTCGTGCCAGTCGCGTGTGGTGATGACCCGTTTGGTTCGGTCCGACAGCTCGGGCGGGGGGGCCTCGTCGTCGGTGCGGTTACACACCTCGTCACGCAGGATCCGCTCTGCCTCGCCGGGGTGACCTTCGGCGTCGGCGACCGCGGCGAGGTCCAGTCTGGGGATCTCCTCGTCGGGCGCCGCCAGGGCAGCCGTCTCTGCGGCCAGTCGAGCCTGGCGGGTATCTCCCGTCTGGAGGCTGTGGGTGGTGACGAGGTGCGCGACGTCAACGATGGCGCAGATCATGTGCTGGTCGAGGCGGTCGCCCTCGGACAGGAAGGACCATCCGCCGTCGCGGAGCCGATCGAAAGGCCGGCCCTGCACCAGTCGAAGCGCCGTGCGGAGGTCCTCGACGCCGTCCGGTCCACGCGACTCCCCCCGAACGCGGAGCCTGCGAAACAGGTCCACGTCGACGAGCAGGTCGAGAACCTGGTACACCCCGACGCCACTGGCGATGGCCGCTGGCGCTTTGCGCGCGTCGGGCAGGTGGGTCTCACCGGTTCGCGGGTTCGTGCCGAGCCAGTCGCGGACGATGCGGACGTAGTCTCGGGCCTTGGCCGGGGTGATGCTGAAGGCGTATGCCAGCTCTTCCGGGGTCGCCCCGTGCGCGCGGGTGGCCAGGAACGCGAGCATCTCGGTGTAGTACGGCTTGCGCTTGGTGACCGGGGTGCCGCGGGTCCGGGCGGCGACCGGTCCGAGCAGGGTCAGCCTGGGCAGGGGGCAGTCCTGGGACCACCACATGGCCAGGTCGTCATCCAGGGTGGGGTCAGCGTCGGCCACCGCGTCGCTCACCCGCTGCGGCACCTGGGGCGCGAGGGTCTCGAGGTCGTCATTCGTGGTGGCGCCCTTGCGCAGGTAGTCCTCGTCGTCGTGGTCCAGGAGCGAGACCGCCCCGTCGTCGTCGGCCGGGTCGTGTCGGGTAATGGTGTGTTCTTCACGCAGTGCGCCGGCCTCGTCGGACCAGGCGCGCCACCCGTCGCGGGCGTGCTGGTCGACGGGCATCGGTGCGTCGGCCAGGTCCTCGCTCTGCGCCAGGAGGGCCGCGCAGCCTTGGGCCTCATCGCTGGTCAAGCCGACTGCGATCAGGTCGAGGCCGGCATGAGGCAGGATGACCCGGCCGTTGCCGGTGACGCGCAGGACCAGGCCCGGGGTGCCCTTCCGCTCGCCGCGGACGACCACACAGGTGCCGGTCTGACCGGCGTGCCGGTAGACGGTCTCGAGCAGCTGCTCCAGGGCTGGTGGCAGCCCACCCCCCGCGGACTCACCAGGGGAGCCTTCGCTGTCCTCGGCCGCCTCGACCAGCAGGAGCCGCGCCGGCCAGGCCTCGGCCCCGTCCTGGCGTGCCCGGGCGGTGACGATGTCGGCGTCGGCTTCGGCACTGCGGTCGATCATGGTGATGGCGTCGGCCAGGGCCTGCGCTGCGGGATCCTCTTCACCGGCGGCGTGGACATGGATGCGGTCGGTGTTCATGGCCGCGACCTCGTGTGCGACGCCGACCAGGTCGACCCGGACCCCGTGCGACCACGGGTTGCAGGCGATCTCGGCGGCCACGTACCGGGCGAAGTCGCGCCCGAACGTGGCGTCCCCGGTGATGCTCAGGTCAAGGTCCTCGATGTTGAGCAGCCACACGCCGCCGTCGTCGCCGGCACCAATGGTGACCAGCAAGGGGTACGGGGCGGGCTGGTCGGGGGTAAGGGGACCGACGTCGCGCAGGTCGGCCCCGGCGGCCAGGGTCCAATGCAGCTGGTCGGCGCTCCCGACCCACGGCGGTTCCAGTGTCGTCGGGGTCGACAGGTGCAAGGTCAGGGCATGCTGGGCCAGCTCCACAGCCGCCAGTTCCGGCATTCGTGCGGTCGAGGCCGCGGTCTCCACGGCGAGACGTCGCAAGGCCTCGTCCATGACCTGCACGTTGACGCTGGCCGGGCCACCGACTGCGGTGAGTGTCTTCTCCACGGGCGCGAGCCGTGCCTCCGGGGCGGCGATGGTGCGCCCCGGGCGCCGGGCCCGGAACTGGGCTTTGCGGCGGCCGCGCAGTGCCAGCAGCATGGCCCCGGCCAGCATCGCTCCCGCACCGGTCAGACCGGCCAGCATCCACGGCGCATGCGGGGGGTCAGCGTCGTCGTGGGTGTCACCGCTGGTGGCCGCGGGGGTGGGCTCTGGTTGCTGGACTGTCGGCGCGTCCGCCGGTGGCGTGGTCGGCGACTCCGGTGCCGCCTGTGGGGCAGCTGCCTGCGGGGTCGGCTCCCCTGCGCCGGCCGGCTCGGAGGATCCGAGTCGTGGGTGCTCGGTGCCGGCTGGCTCGCGGTGCGCGTTGGCCGTCGCAGCGACGGCTGCCTTCATGGCCGGGATGGACAGCTCCCAGCCGGGCAGGATCAGGTCAGGGTCGCTCAGATGGCGGCCGTCGGGCTGCACGGTGTCCTTGGATGCCTCAAAGATCTCGGGGTACTTGTCCGCGTCGCCGAGCTCTTCCTCGGCGATCTGCGACAGGGTGTCGCCACGGTGGACGGTCACCCCGTGTTCCACCATCTGTTTATCCGGGTGGGCGCCGGTGGTGGGCGTCGCGGCCGGGACATGGAGCACCTCCCCGACGGTCAGGAATCCCGGGTTGGGTCCGAGGACGTCACGGTTCAGGTCCGCCAGTTCGGTGTAGCGGCTTCCCGCCCCCAGGTACTGCTGCGCGAGGGACCAGAGCGTTTCGCCGCGCTGTACGACGTGGTCCAAGGTCGTCGGTTCTGGGCGCGCCGTCGTGGCCTGCGCCTCGGTGTGACGGGCTGTGGCGCGCGCGGGCTTTGGCGTGGGGCTGCCGTGATGGGCGCCGGTGAGGGGGGTGGCTGCGCGGGCGGGCGCAGCGGTGACCGTCTGGGTGGTCGCCTGCGTCGCCATTGGGGCGGCCTGGACGGGGGTGCCGGTCAGGGGGGCGGCCACGAACAGCAGGATCGCCGCGCCGACCAGGCCCGCGGCAGCCGTCTGAGGCACGTGCAGGCCCGGCAGCCGCGGGGCGCGGACGCCGCGGGCCCGGGCCAGGATCTCCAGCGCGATCGACCCGGCCAGGAACAGCCACGCCGCCCACCCGAGAACCGTGAGCGCACCCAGGGCCAGGGTCCCGTCGTCCGGGCTGGTCAGCGCGGTCCGGACCTGGTCGAGTGTGGGCCAGGTGTCGGGTATCGGGTCGGCGCCGACAGCCACGAGGGTGATCGGCAGGGCGACCACGATGACCACGATGGTCAGGGCTGCGATCAGTCCGGTGAGCCGGGTTCGTAGTGTCATCGCTGCACCCCTTGCAGTGCTCTGGTGATGGTTGCCTGCCCGTGGCCGGTCACGGTGAGGTGGTTGATCCCGATGATGGACAGGAACTTGGTGGTGTAGACCGCGCTGGTTGTGACCTCGATGGTGTCGCCGCCGGTGACCCGGGCGGTGCCGGCGACGTCGCCGGCGGCGAGGTAGCTGCGAGCGGCCTGGACTGCTCGGGAGGTGTCCGCGATTGCGCCTTCACCGCGGATGGCCGGTGCAGCCTGGAGTTGCTGGCCGCCGACCCGGGCTGCCTGGCGGGCGATGTCTCGGGCGTGCTGTTGGGCGTACACCTGGCCACCCAGGTCCACGGCCATCCCGACCAGAACGATCATGACGAAGCCGGTGGTCACGATCCAGAGGGTGATGGAGCCGCGCTCCGACGCGCAGACGACCCCGCCGCCGCCGAGGCCGCGCAGCCGGGCTGTGGGGCGGCGGGTCGAGCTGACGAGCTGGGGGTTCGTGTGGTGCATGGCCTCACCGCTCTCGGTAGGTGTCCAGCGGCGAGGACATGCTCGCTGCCACGGTTCGGGTGCCTGGGACTCCGGGCACGGCCAGGTCGGAGAGGTTGACCACGCAGGTGACGGTGGCCCGCACGCTGGCGGGGGTGCCCACAGGCGAACCGAAGCCGCTGGTGTCGACGCTGATGGTCATCCGCAGGCAGTTGACTTTCTGGTTGTTCAGGGCCTGCGTGGCCGCGGCTGTTGCCGTGTCCACGGCCTGGGCCTGGGTCCGCGAGATGGAGGCGGATCGGGCGGCTTCGGTGGCCGCCGAGCCCACGGCCTGGTTGGCTACGGCTACCCGGCCGGCGAACATGATGAGCCCGACGAAGAGCATGAACGCCGGCACCCCGATGGCGGCCTCGATGACGGCCGACCCTGCCTCGCGCCCCGCGAGCCAGAGGCGGGGCTGGCGCCGTAGGTGGCTCACTGGGTGGTCCTCTCGACGGGGGCGCTGGCGCTTTGGGTGATCTTGGGTGCCCAGCCGGGGATCACGCTGAGCGAGCGTCCGGTGACGGTCACGGTGGCGGTGGTGGTGCTGCGGGAGCTGCGGATCCTGGGCGCCTGGAGCACGTCGTCACCGCCGGCTGCGGTGATGAAGGCGTAGGCGTCGTGGGCGCCTGTCGCGCCGGATCCGCCCACTCCAGCGGCGGTCCGGACGCCCTCTTGCGCGGCGGCCAGGGCGACGGTTCGTGCGTGGTAGATGAGGGCACCTTGCATGCCGAGGAACATCACCGCGAACAGCGCCGGCATCAGCAGCACCATCTGGATCGAGGTCGATCCACGGTCGTGTTCCGTGACCGCCATCCAGGGGTCACGGGACGCGAACCTGCGGGGCCGGTGCACGGTTGTCTACTTGATCTCTGCGGCCTTGGTGCGCACATAGTTGGTGATCGCGAGGACGACGATCCCGACGATGGCGATGACGGCCACCGCCCAGATGACGTTCTCGATCGTCACCGAGCCGCGCTCGGGGTCCTTGGTGGGCTTGCGGATGGCGATGTCGCGCATCGCGATGCCGAGGGTGTGCAGTGTTGCTGCGAGGTAGTACATAGGGTCTCCCCCTGGTTCGGTCCGGTGGTTGGTCGGGGCCCGGCGCCCCGGAGGTTGGGTCCGTTACATGGGTAGTGGCCCGGTGGGTGAGGTGGTCAGGTGCTGCCTGCGATCACGCGCAGCAGGGCAGGTGCGACGAGGATGGCCAAGAAGATCACCCCCAGCAGGCTCATCGGGATGGACATCTTTTCGCCGACCTCGTTGGCCCTGGCCTTCTCGGTGGCGAGCATCGCGCTGCGCATCCCTGCGGAGCGGGCGCGCAGGCTGCGGTAGATCTGGGCGCCCTCCTCCCCGGACAGGCGCATGATGTCGGCGAGGTCGTCGAGCTCGGGCAACCCCAGCTCGAGGGCCAGGGCGTGCAGGGCATCCCATGGGGTCAGCCCAGACCATCGGGTGCGGGCGAGCTCCTCGCCGAGGCGGCGGAACACCCAGGAGTCGCCCACGCCCGCGGCCACCTCCATGGCCTGTCGGGGCCCGGCGCCGGAGTTGCGCTCGAGCGCCACGAAGTCGATGTATGCGCCCAGCGCGCGGCTGAACTCGGCCCGTACCTTCTTGGCGTCGTCGCGGACGTTGTAGTTGGGCAGGAAGAACATGACAGTCGCCAGACCGACGGTCGCGACGGCGGGGATGAAGATGGGCAGGCGCGCCCCGAGGAGGGTGAAGAAGGTGGTTAGCAGTGGCGGGATGGCCAGCCCGAGCAGGGCGAACATGATCTTCTCGCCGTAGTAGCGGCTGACAGGAGTCCGCAGGATCGCCAGCTCCTGGACCGGGATGGTGCCCCAGGTACCGACCGGCAGGGTCTTCATCCCCCAGGCGCCCAACCGTTCGCGGGTGTCGGCGGCCGGGTGCAGCGCCTCGACGGCGCGCCGCTTGGCGTGCTCGGGTGACAACCGCCCGAGCGCATCGCCCAGGTCGGGGTCGGCAGGGGTCAGGCGCCAGACCAGCAGCGCCACCCCGAGGCCGATGAGGGCGCCACCGGTCAGCGCTAGCTGCAGACCGGTGGCCATCATCGGGCTGCCTGCCTGCAGGCGGACCCGATGAACCGGGGCAGCGGCTTCCCGGTGGACATCGTGCGCATCCACAGCAGCGTCGCCACGTACAGGCCGAGCAGCAGCACCAGGAGCAGCTGCCCGATCGGGGTCCCGTAGGGGCGGACGTAGTCCCCGGTCAGCGCCAGGACACCGAGGACTGAGATCGTGATCAGGGTGACCCAGCGCGCGGTCGACCGCGGCCTGGCCCGGTCCGACTCGATCTCTCGCCTGGCTGCGACGTCGGCTGCGGTGGACTCAGCGAGGGCTTCCAGGACGCTGGCCACGCCGGCGCCTCGGTGGCGGGCCGCGAGGATGAGGTTGCCGGCGATCAGGTCGCCGGTGGTGTCGTCGAGCTCGTCGGCGAAGGCGCGCAGGGCGTCTTCGGTGGCCCACCGGGCACGCAGCCGGGACGCCAGGCGGGTGACCTCGGGCCGGATCGCTTCAGGGGTTGAGCGCAGGGTGGAGATCAGTGCCTGCTCGAGGCCGACGCCGGCGGTGAGGATGCCCGCCAGGGAACGGGTCCACTCCTCCATCGCTTCCAGCCGGTAGATCTTGCTGGCCGAGGGTGGCGCGGACAGCAGGATGGGCACGCCTGCGGCCGCCGCAGGCACGAGCGGGATCGCGATGATCCAGCCCGTCAGGAGCGCGACCGCGACGCCCGCCGCGGCGCCTGCGGCCAGCAGGAGCCGGGTGTGCCGGTCCAGCCCACGGAGTCGACCCAGACTGGCTCCTTTGCCGATGGTGCTGCGCTTCGGCGCCGGGGGTGGGGTGGGGTGGGGCCGCAGACCGGCGACGACGCCCAGCAGGCCGGCGACGATCAGCGCTCCGGCCACGGCCGGTACCAGCGGGGTCATGATGCGGCCTCGCTATGCCCGTAGAACTCCTCGAGAACGAATCCCCACACGGCAAGCTCCCGGTACTCATCGGGCAGGACCGCAGGCTCCGCCTGCCGGCTGCCGGGCGGTGCGAGGAAGACCCGCTGGACGGCGTACCCCTTCTCGCGCTCTCCGGGGGTCAGGGTGAGGATTTCGGTGACCCAGCGGGAGCGTTGCGCGGTGCCGTCGGCCAGTGGGGTGGTTTCCAGGTGGACGTGCACGATGATGTCGATGCTGGCTGCGATCGCCCGCACGGCGTAGTCGTGGGTGATGTGGGGCCCGGCCTCCATGGCGCAGGTCACCAGCTTGCCGATCGCTCCTTCGGCGTTCTTGGCGTGGGTGGTGGATATCGAGCCCGCGCCGGACTCCATGGCCTTGAGCATGGCCAGGACCTCCGGTCCTCGAACTTCACCCACGATCTGGCGGGAGAGGTCGAACCGGAAGCTGTCGAACAGGGCTTGGCTCAGGGTGAACTCGCCGGCCTGGCTGCCGTCGGCGGTCCGCTCGCCGGAGCCGGGGCGCGCCTCCCACGGGAAGACGTACGGGTGCTGGTCCTTAAGCTCGTGCAGGTGAAGCTCGTACTCGGTTTCGAAGGTGCCGATGATCTCGTGCTGGGGGATCTCCGCGCACAGCGCCCTGACCAGGGTGGTCTTGCCTGCTCCCTGGGCGCCGGACACGACGATGCTGCGGCGGGCCTTCACGGCCGCGGACAGGAATGACGCCGCCAGCTCCGTGAGGGTCCCACGGTCGACCAGGTCGGCCAGGGTGACCCTGCGCAGTCGGTGCCGCCGGATGACCACCGATGGGCGCGGTGTGACCCATGCCGCTGCGGCCAGCCGTGCGCCGCCGTCCAGACGCAGGTGCAGCCGCGGCTGACCCTCCGAGAAGGGCCGCGCGTTGACCTCCGACCGAGAGGCCAGGAAGACCAGGAAGTCGATCAGCTCCTGGTCCGAGTTGGCCACGGGCGGCCCGGGGATCACGCGGCCGTCGGTGAGCTCGAGGAACACCGAGTCGCAGCCGAAGATCAGGATGTTCTCGACCCGGTGGTCGTCGACCAGTGGTTGCAGTCGCCCGAGCCCGAACAGGGAGTCGTCGACGGCCTTGGCCAAGGCGTCCTGCTCGGCGGGGTCCCACGCCTGTTGGCCAGCGCCGACTCGCTCGTCGTGCTCGTTGTTGAGCAGCTCGAGGATGATCGCGCGGCCGTGCTCTCGCTGCGCGGCCGGGCGCAGGTGGCCCCGCTCCTCCCCGAGGGCGGCACTGAGACGGTCCGAGGCCTGTCCCCGCAGGGCGGTGACCAGGCCCCAGTCGATGTCGGCGCCGTGCCGATAGATCCGGGGCATGTTCTGGTCGACGCCGTCGGGCTCGGTCGGGTTTCGCGGGCGCGACGAAGTCGGTGTCGGGCCGGCCGTTGGTGACATCGAGAACGACCCCCGCACCCTGCCCGGGCGGACGGTCGGGCGGTCCGTCGGCGGCGCGGCGAACAACGGCAGGAAGGCCGGGTCGGTGGGGTGGCTGCCCGGCTCGCGGTTCACCGTGGTGTTGTCGGTCATGCCGTCCCCCCGACGATCTGCGTGGCGAGCTGGTCGCGGTTGGTGGTCACCGCGGACTGGATCGAGGTCCGAGCCGCCGTGAGGCTGCGGACGAGGCGGGAGGAGTCGAATCGGCGCGGTGCCTTGGCTCCCTTGGCGAATACGTTGGAGGCCGCGGGGTCCCAGGCCAGCGAGGCGATTACTGGGATCTGCAGGACCTTCTGGACGTCCCGGGCGGGGTAGGGCTCCCCCTCCCCGACGAGCAGCAAGCCCAAAGAGGACGTCCCGCCGACTCCTTCGAACCCGGTTCGCAGCGTCTCGACCCAAGACCGTGCCCCGGACAGGGACACCAGGTCTGTCCGGGTCACCATCAGGGCCAGATCCGCCGCGTAGATCAGAGGCTCGGGGCTCCCGACCAGGCCGAGCCGGCCCGCGTCGACGATGACGTCCTGGCCCGTGGCCTCTAGTGCCATCAGCTCCGCGGCGAGCGTCTGCCACAACGGCAGCAGGCTGCGCGCTTGCCCGTGCGCGCGGGTGCCCGGCAGCAGGGAGACCGCCGCGTTGGGCAGGCCTGGCATCCGCACCGTGGACTCGGCGATCGCCTCGCGCAGCTGGCCGTGCCGCTGCGCCAGCGCCAAATCGATCAGCGAGTTCGTCGGCGTCGACTCGCCACGCAGGTAGCCGGCGAAAACAGCCGAACCGCCGGTCGGGTCGGCTTCGACCAGCAGCACCGGCCGCGACCAAGTCAGGGCCAGCCCCAGGGCCGAGGCCGTGACCCCGGGCGACCCGGAGGCGGAGAACAGCACGATCAGGGCCATGGCTCAGCGTTCCCGGCTGTCCAGGACCAGCGCCACCTTGCCAGTCGCCGCCCGAGCCGCCAGCTCGGCGGCCTGCTCTTGCGGCACCTCGACGGAGACCACCGTCTGCTCGTTCTCGCCGTTCGGGTGGAGACCCACCACGGTCGCGGAGATGGCTTCAGGCGGCTCCTGACCCACGTCGCCTTGCTGACCTGGGGTCGCCACGATGCGGACTTGGTCGCCGGCCAGCAACTTCTCTCCCGGCATCAGTGAGGGCGGCAACGCGACCCCTACCACCGACCTGCCCTTCCCAGGCAGGACGGTGGTGGTCACGTCCGCGGCCGTGATCAGGCTGCCGGCGGCCATGTCCATCGCCGCGCGCTGGCCCACCAGGCTTCCCAGGCGGTCGCCCGGCATGCTCTTGAGGGCGGGATCCAGCCCCACTTGGACCGTCATCAGGTCGCCTCGGGTGATCGCCTCCCCGCGGGTGACGGTCTGGCGCATCGCCACCACCTCGTGGGTGTTGGCCGTCGACGACCACGTCCATGCCCCCAGCAGGGCGCCGAGGATGACGGCCGCAACCGACGCGGCGACCAACGCCGGTCGACGACGAAGCTTTGGCGCCGGCGTCACGGACGCCTGCCCGCCGTCGGCGCCGCTCTTGGCTCGACGCCGGCGGACCGGTCGCGTGCCTGCTCCCTCGCTCACGGCGGCGGAGTCGGCCGTCTCGGTGGTCAGCGCCATCTGTTCCCCCTAGAGCTGCTCAGCTGCTCAGCACCTGGGCTTCGCCCATGGTGATCGTGGTCGTGTCGGTGAAGTCCAGCGGGATCGTGCCGGTCAGGCCGATCCCTACCCAGGTGACGACCCAGTAGGTCGTGGCCCGCACCGTGTAGGTGCCTTGCCGGGTGTAGGTGTGCCCGCAGGTCGGGGACGACTGTTTGCCGTAGGAGTCGGCATACGCCGTGCCTGGCCCGGTGCACGTGATCTTGGCGCCGTCGCCCATCGTCCAGACGGTGCGTTGAGCCTTCGCTGTTGCCGTGACCGTGAAGCCACCTGCCGTCGCGGACTGGGTTTGCGGCCCCCACGTCGTCGCCCCAGGATTCTGTGCCCACATCCACGTCGGCATCCCTATGATCCCAACGTTTCCCGCTCCGGACTCCGGCACGATGCCGATGTTGATGGCGCGGAGGTTCATCCGCGCGACCGCCTGCCGCGCCAGCACCTGCGGGTCCGGCGGCGCGCCGTTCGGTGGCTTGGCCAGCCAGAGCCAGAAGGCAATCCCGGAAACCGGACCGATACCCACCGGTCGCGTGCACACGTAGACCTGACCGGTCGTGCGCCCACCCCAGGCCGGGTCACTGAACGGCGGCTTCGGCTGCAACACCTTGGCGTAGCACTGCTGCGACTGCACCCACCATCCATCCGACGAGGAGCAGGGCACCACCTTCGTCGGCGAGGTCAAGGCCAGGGTGCACGTTGGCAGGGAGACGGGCTTGGCGTCACCCCCGGCGCCGCCACCCCCACCACCCCCGCCACCACCGGGGCCGGTGACGACGATGATGCACTCCCCACTCCAAGGATCAGGACTCGTGCCGGGAAGGCATGTGACCGGCAGGGCCGCTGCGTACTCTGGCGCTGCCCAACCAAGCAGTGCAACAGCAATCGCTAGGGCGGACGGGGCGGGCCTCAGCATGGCTTCCCCTTGAGCTTGTCGACGGTGACGAAGAACCCCTGCGGCGCCTTCACAACGGTGTAGGGATACCGCTGACGATCTGGGCGCTCCGGCCGCACGACGGACTTGCCCGCCTTGTCCACGATGTTGACCTTGCTGACGTCGATGCACGCGGAAACCGAGAAGGCCTTACCGTTCTTCGTGGTCGCGGTCGGAGAGTCAACAATCGTTCGACCCACCAGGGTCCAGCCTTTGGCTTGATAGGTTCCAAGGGTGTTGCGGGCCTGAATCGCCGCTTGGTCGCGTGCCACGTTGGCGACTTGGTTCAGACTCTTCGTCGGATCGGCGGCTAGCTCGTCGAGGACACCCCAGTAGCGCCCAATCGTCTCCTCCGCCGACGTGAGATCCTTCTCGGCCGGAGTGAGCGACGTTGGGGACGACGTGGTGCCAGTCGTCGAGGTGGGCGCCACGGTGGTGCTGGTTGTCGAGGTCGCTGAAGGTGGCGCGGGGTCGTTGCAGGCCGAGGTCAGCACCACTGCGGACAGGGTCACGGTGAGACCGACGGCGCAGCTTCGGCTTCGGGTCGCCATCTGTTCCTCCTCGACTTCCTTGCTCTAAGGCTCCGAATGGCCCCTGAGGGGACACCTACGGCTGAGTCGATCGCGAGCAACCAGTGCTCTACCGGCGCCACAGAACGCACCCTCTAGGCGTGATCTCACAGCGTGTACCTCGCGAGGCTGCTGCCGCGACCAGCCGGAGGCAGCGGGGATTTGGCTTTCATCGAGGTCGCGGCTGGTCGCCAAGGGCCTCGACAGGAGGTAGTGGTCGGCGTCCACCCCTCGGGGTTGGCCTGCGTTTGGGGAGTCCGGTGAAAGCACCACCCCAAACATGATAGACCATCGGCGCGTTTGATGCTTTTTTGGCTTAACTTAATATATCTGGAGATGCATTTCGTGGGGCGTGAGTACTATCGGACTATGGACAGTGCGGGCATCCCAAATCTCGCGAACAAACTCCAGCGCCTCTTCCGGACCATCCCTCAGCCCGACGGACGGGGCTGGTACACGAATGAGGTCGTGGTACGTGAACTGGCTGCCGACGGCGTGCCCGTAACAGTTCAGCACCTCAGCAACCTGCGTAACGGTCGTCGCGACAACCCGTCAGCGCGCCTCCTCGCGGGCATCGCGAAGGTCTTCGGCGTCCCCGTGGGCTACTTCTTCGACAGCGCCGAGGAGAAGCGCGTGAATGAGGACCTTGAAACCCTCTCTCAGCTTCGTCGTATGGGCGGCCTGCGCCTCCGCGGAGACCTAGATGCGGAAGGTCTGGTGCAACTGCTCGGCGCGCTCAAGGAGATTCAGCGCATGGAAGGCAAAGGCAATGGCGAGGAGTGAACGTCATCGCGCGAGCGTTCGGCTGCGCCAGGCGGTGCGCACGGGGCGGGCTTTGATCCGCGAGAGCGGCACGATCGACGGCCTGGTTGACAGCTTGGCTCGTTCCCGCGAGAGGGACGTGCGAGTCATTGAGGTCCCTCTAACGGGTAACGCGCCCTCGGGCGCCTGGATCCCCACCCTCCAGTACGACTACTTGCTCGTCCCATTGGGTGCGTCACCGACCAGGCGCTGTGCCGTCCTCTGCCACGAAGTTGGTCACCTACTGCTGCACCACGACCCGGCGTTCCACAGCAGCCTGAACCCGAAACTTCTTGCCGCCCTAGCACCCTCTCTCCCAATAGACACGACGCGGAAGATGCTGCAACGCACCGGGTACAGCAACCACGAGGAAGCTGCAGCTGAGTACGTCGGAACATCACTCGCGGTCGCACTCGATGACTGTGCCCGCGCGGCAGAGTGGCAAGCCTCTTCAAGGTTATCCACGCGACTGAGATGACCGCTCTCGAAGTGCTCACGGTCGCGGCGCTCTGGGGCGCTGGGGCTTACAGAGGCGTCCGGGCACTCCGCAGACCCGCCACCTGGCGCACCGCTTTGGCAGTCTCCGTGATGGCGCTCGCCATGGCCGCCACCGCTCACTTCAACCGCATCCGGCTGGACGAGTGGGTGAACATCTCCAACGTCACAAACCTTGGCAGCCGCTTAGCGCTATGCGTTGCCGTGGCCAGCGCGCAGATCTACCTCTTGGGCACTCGTCACTCGGACATACCTGACGGCCAACGCCGCACCGTCTACGCCGTCAGCGCGGCCACGGCGGCAACATCCTCCGCGGCGTGGCTCGCAGCCCCGATCCACACCGTCGAGCTAGCAGACCTGGGCGAGGCCCCCCGCCACTTGGCAAGCCTCGTCTACATCGTGACGATCTACCTCTACCTAGCATGGTTCGAGGTTGGCGTGGCCCGCTACGCCCACCAGAGCTTTCGTTCGGCTCGGGGCACAGACCCTCCGGCAGCCGTGGCCATAGCCCTCATCGGGGCCTCGGCCTGGTCCGGGATCGCGGTCCTCTTGATGTGGACGACGCACAGTTCCGTCGCCCAGATCGTAGGGCGGTCGACGCCCTACCTCGACCGCACAGCGACCCTGCTCTTCCCAGTTCCTCTCATCTTGTTGGCGTCCGGCCTGCTCGCGCTCCCGGTACTGCCGGCACTCGCGCACCGTCTGGCAGCACGACGGCTGACCATCAGGCTGGATCCTCTGTGGCGGCTGATCGTGAACCAACATCCCCATGTGCAGCTCCCGCTACGGCAGGACCGGATCACGCAAGTTCTCGATCCGCGGCTCAAAGCTCAGCGACGCCTCATCGAGATCTCCGATGGACTCGAGGAACACCAAGTCGCAATGCCGAGCACCCTCATGGAACTCGCTCGGGCCATGGGTAAACCTCTGGCCAGGATGCCAGGTGCCGTCTCCGCGAAGGACGCCCTGACCCAGTTGGACCGGGCACCGTGGCCCCGCCCACTACTCAGCCTGAGCGACGCCCTCAGAAGCGCCGAACGCTCGCCAAGGAGAGACTGAATGCGGACCGATGTGGACGACCATTCGCGGTTGAACAACGCCCGAAGCACCCCTGCGGCCCGGCTGATCGCAGGTGCCCTGACACCCGCGAACGTAGTCCTTGCGCTCATGGCCTACCTCGCCGTCAAGTACACCGCCAGCCTGTTGGCCGCTGCCGCGTGGTGGCTAGCCGCTCTCGTTCTCGTGGTTGGCGTTCCCTACCTCATCCTCTTCCGCGCCCTTCGTAACGGATCGGCCGACGATCGACAGGTCGTCCGCCGCTCTCAGCGACCCGCCCTTATGGCATCCGCCGCCGGCGCGGTCACCTTCGCGCTGGTCGTGCTGTACCTGGCCGGTGCTCCCCGGCCACTGGTCTGGCTCATCCTTGCGATGATCTGCGGTCTCGTCGCCATGGGGCTCACCACCATGGTGTGGAAGGCCTCGATGCACATGGCCGTCGCCGCTGGGGCAATCGCCGTTCTCGCCATCGAACTTCCCAGCGCCGGCATCGCCGCAGCCTCGCTCTTGCCGGTGCTCGGATGGGCAAGGTGGCGCGACGGACGGCACAGCGTCATGCAGCTGGCAGGTGGAGCCGTCATTGGCGCCGCCGTCGCCGGCGTCGTGTACGGCTTCCTCCGGTGACGCCGTAACCATGTCTGCCTCAAAACGGACTTCGGCTCACGCTCCACCATGCTTGGCGGCTTGCACTACTCGCCCGAACACGGACGCGTCGCCCTCACCGTCCCAGGCATGACCGACTTCCTTCGCCGCCGGGACCCCACGATTCTTCGCAGCCGGTGACGCATCGACCCGGTCAGATTCATCGGCAGGCCCCACAGCCGGTCCGCGCCGCGTCACGCTCGGCGCGATCGGACAACGCTGACCCGGCGGCACTCTGCACAACGTGTCTTGAGATGCCCGCGCCGGCCAGCAAACCGCCACCACGGAGTGCATGGGCGTGCCCGGTTACTCACGTCGGCCTCGGGGCCGGAGGCCGCGGTGCAATAGTGGTGCAGTTGCCGGCTTCCGCCCGAAGGCTCATCTACGTATGCTGAGCGTGCTTGAGCACGACTAGCGACCGTACGAGTCCGTCTGAGACTGGGTCCTGAGAACTTTTAATCCGTAGGTTGTGGGTTCGAGCCCCACGGGGCCCACAAACACGCAGGTCAGCGCCCTGACTAGTGCAGTCAGCCGCTCGATGGGCGCCCAGCAGGACACGAAGCAGGACACGCTCACGGCGCCTCGCCCAGCTCAGGACCGCGGCCGGCGTCCGGGTCGAAGCCCTCCAGCGCCAGTGCCACGCTCGGGTCGACGGCTCGCCGGCCCAGGTAGACGTCCTGGGTCATGGACACGCGGGAGTGCCCCAGCTGGTCAGCGATCAGCCGTGCCGTCGCGCCACTGCCGTCCAGCAGGGTCGCGACCGTCTTGCGGTAGGTGTGCGGCTTCACCCAGTCGAACTCGGTGCCGGCCCGCACCTCCCGGAAGGCCCTGCCGGCTTTGTTCCGATCCCGGTAGCCACCCTTGCTGCCGGCGAAGACCGGGCCGTCGAAGGCCCCCAGTCGCACGCGCCGAGCCTTCAACATCGCTAGGCCCCACCCGGGCAGGAGCAGCACGCGGTACGACGTCTTGGACTTGAGTCGCGACGCGCGCAGCCCTTTGCCCTTAACCCGGATGACCCAGCCCTCACGATCAGCGCCACAGCAGTCGTCAGACCCGTGTGGTTGGCTCCCGCACCGGCATCGCAGCCGGTCGCCGTCGCTTCCTCATCCGTTCGGTCACTGCGCAGACCCGCGGCCTCACCCGTTTGGTTGGAGTGCAGCCGATCGATGGGAAGCAGGGTCGTCCATTGCCTATACATGACGAAATGTCCGATCCGAATCCTGAGCTGATGTACCAGCAGCTGCGCCACACCGCTGATGCGCGGCTGTCGAAATGGAAGCGGCTCAAACTTCTTCGCTGGGCTTCTCGGCTTATGGCCTACTTCGGCACGGTCATCGCCATGATCGGAGGCAACTTCGTCCGTGGCTACCGTGACTTGAGCGGCGGGCGTTTGGACAAGTGGGCGGGATGGCCACCGTGTCGGATGTGTGGCAAGCAGTTGCCCCAACGGTGCGCCTACTGCGTGCACTGTTTTAGCTTCACCCCTGTGGACATCCGCATCCCGTCGCGAAACAGCTCTGTCGTCCTCTTCACCACACCTGGCATGGCCGCCGCCATTTCCATCGGTGATGCGGTGCTGACGGGCTCGCTGCAGCGTAGAGCGGTGACAAGGGCGGTAGGCCTGGAGCGCGTTTCCATGCTCCCGGGGGCAATCGTGGTCGTTCCCCTTCTTGTCCTGTCGGGCTACCTGAATGGCAGCGGTCACTCTGCCTTGTCGTACACCGCTGGAATCGGTGGGCTCGCCCTGTGGCTCCTGCTGTGGCTCTGGGGCAGCGCTTCCAAGGAACTCCTGCAACGGGAGCTTGACGCTCGCCTCTTCCAAGCAAAGATGGCAGAAAGCCGTTGAACCTCCTCGCTGTGGGCAACTGCCATCTCGGCCTTCGTTGGCCGGGCGCACCCCATGGGCTCCATCGGCCACCAAGAGCCGACGTGGCAAGCGCCGATGCGGAAGGACACCGAGCAGGACACGAGGGCCGATTCGCGACCCGAACAACCACGACCACGCACCAGCCACCAAGCACGGAAAAGCGGCCAAAATCCTCACGAACGCACACCTGACGGGCACTCCGTAGGTTGTGGGTTCGAGCCTCACGGGGCCCACCTGACGTGCTCTTCGGCTTCACCTGCCGCTCGACGGTGTTTTCGGTTGGTCCCTGACACCACCATCCCGCTACCGGCAGCCGGGAGGCTCCCGGTCGTCAGCGTTCCGCTGGAACACGACCTCCTCCCCGTGGGCGCGGAAGACCGCCCGGCTTGCGGACTCGAGGGTCAGGCGTCCTTGCTGGTACGGGTCGTCCCAGCCGGGTGGCGCTGACCCACCTTCCCCGGTGGAAAGGGGTTCCTGGGCCGTCCACCAGTGGCCGCCGATGCGCGCGTGCTCGACCCCGCAGTGGGTGAGCGCGTAGAAGGTCACCGTCTCGCCGGCGGGAGGCACGGTCTCCGAGTAGGCCGCCAGCACCTCCCGGTCGGGAAGCCCACCGGAACCACTGCACGCGGACACCAGCGCCACGAGCACGCCTGCCAGCACCACGTTCGACATCCTCGACACGGCCACTCGCCTCACCCCGTCCGTCAGTATCGGGGCGCACCCACGGAATGCGCGAGAGTTCGTCGCGGACAGGACTCGAACAGTGATCCCGGAAGGAACCGGACCGGACGAGAAATCTCGGCCCAACCGTCAGAGGATGTCGAGGACGCCGCCGCAGCCTCGTCCTCGGGGTGTCCGTGCACCGCGCGACCGCGCACCGCACACGAGAACGGAGAAACGCCCATGACCCGCTACCTGCTCGCGGTCGACTTCCAGTCCGGCCCCGACGACACCCCGATGGAGCAGTGGCAGCCCGAGGAGGTCACCGCCCACCTCGACTACTACCGCGCCCTGTACGCCGAGCTCGAGGCCTCCGGTGAGCTGGTCGACCACACGATCCTCACCGGACCCGACCTCGCCAAGGTCGTCACGTCCGACGGCACCCGGTCGGTGGTCACGGACGGCCCGTTCCAGGAGATCAAGGAGTGGGTCGCCGGCTTCCAGATCGTCGACGTGGAGACCGAGGAGCGCGCCCTCGAGATCGCCGCCCGCGTGTCCGCGGTGCCCGGTCGCGGCGGGGTCCCCACCCAGCAGCCCATCCAGGTGCGCCGCGTCATGGACGAGGGCCCGGCCGATGCCGCGGCGATGGACGACTTCCTCGCGACCGTGACCCACGACCACCACTGAGCCGGCGTGACCGACGCCGATCACGAGGTCGAGGACCTGCTGCGCACCCTGGCGCCGCAGGTCCTTGGTGCCCTCGCGCGTCGCACGGGTGACTTCGACGCGTCCGAGGACGCCGTCCAGGAGGCGTTGATCGTCGCGGCGGACCGGTGGCCACGCGACGGCATACCCGAACGTCCGCGCGGGTGGCTCCTGCAGACCGCGCAACGAAAGCTCGTGGACCACTGGCGCAGCGACGACGCGCGGCGGCGGCGCGAGCGCCTCACCACCGCCCGCGAGGTGGTCGGTGGCCCCGAGGTCGTCAACCACGACGACACCCTGACCGTGCTCCTCCTGTGCTGCCACCCCGCCCTCACCCCCGCGTCCGCCATCGCGCTCACGTTGCGTGCCGTCGGTGGCCTGACCACGGCGCAGGTCGCGAGCGCCTTCCTGGTGCCCGAGGCCACGATGGCGCAACGGATCAGCCGGGCGAAGGCAACCATCCGCGCGGCCGGTGCCACCTTCGAGGAACCCGGCGCGGAGGAGCTGCCGCAGCGGGTGCGTTCGGTGCTGCGCGTCCTCTACCTGGTGTTCAACGAGGGGTATGCCGCGAGCAGCGGGGAGGGCGTGCACCGCACCGACCTCACGGACGAGGCGATCCGCCTCACCCGCGCCGCCCACCGTCTGCTGCCCGCCGAGCCCGAGGTGACGAGCCTGCTGGCGCTCATGCTGCTCACCGACGCGCGCAGGTCGGCGCGCACCACCCCGGCGGGCGACCTGGTGCCCCTCGCAGAGCAGGACCGCCGACTGTGGGACCGGGACAAGATCCGCGAGGGGACGGCACTCCTCGACGGGACCCTGGGTGCGGGAAGGGGGTTCATCGGCGAGTACCAGGTGCAGGCCGCCATCGCGGCCGTCCACGACCGCGCGGAGAAAGCAGCCGCCACCGACTGGCCGCAGGTCCTCGCCCTCCAAGGGATGCTCGAGGACCTCACGGCCAACCCGCTGGTGACGCTGAGCCGGGCCGTGGCGACCGCGAACGTCCACGGACCCGAGGCAGGTCTCGCTGTTCTCGACGGCCTCGGGGAACGGCTCGACGGGTCCCACCGGTTCGACGCCGTGCGGGCCCACCTGCTGGAGCTGGCCGGATGCGACGAAGAGGCGGCCGCGGCATACCGAAAGGCGGCCGCGCGCGCCACGAACCTCCAGGAGCAGCGCCACCTCTCGGCCCGGGCGGCGCTCGCCGCGCACCGAGCGCCGGCACCGCGGCTCGACCGCGTGGCGCACCGCACCGACTGAACGGCGGACCTGCGGAGGGCCCGACCGACCTCGTCAGACGGCGGCTGAACGCACGAGTGCCGCGACCTCGTCGGGATGGGGGAAGACGTTGTTGTGCGAGCCCACGAGGACGTGCGCCCGGCCGCCGGCACCGGCCCTCGCCGCCAGCTCGCCGAGCCATTCGGGAGGAGCGAACGAGTCCGCCTCGCCCGCCGTCGTCGTCAGCGGGACGCGGAGGTGCTCCACCCGTTGCTCCGGTCGGTGCCGGAGGCCGGAGACGACGAGGCGGACCACATCGGTGCGGACCCGGGCGAGGTTCTTCAGGACGACCAGCTCGGTCGGCGGGTCCTTGCGCCAGGCGGTCAGCCCCGCCGGGACGAGGTGGCGCAGGTGCCGCTGGGCAGGGGTGAACGTCGGCCCGGCCATGACCAGGGCGCCCACCCGACCGGTGTGCTGGACGCCCAGCACGACCTCGAGCGCGACCTGGGCGCCGGTCGAGTGGCCGAGCACCACCACCGGCCCACCGGCGGTGAGGGGGGTGCCGACGAGGGAGCCGCTGGCGGCTGAGACAGCGACGAGCTCGATGAGCCACTGCTGCCCGGCGGTCGACAGACCCGGGATGGTCGGGCGCACGCGTCGGCGGCGTCCGCGGAACGCCAGCGCGTCGAACACCACGACCTGCACGCCACCTCCCGCCAGGGTGCGGGCCAGGGGCGTGAGGTAGCGCGGCAGGCCCAGACCCGGGAAGACGACGACGGTCGCCGTCGCCGCCCGCTCCGCCGGGGAGAACCACAACGAACGCACCGGACCTGCCTCGAGCTCGTGCCAGCGCACGCCCTCGACGACACCGGGCACCGTCCCAGCTGCAGCCACCTGCCCACCCCCTCTCGCCTCACCCTCGCACAGGGTCGGCGGTGCAGACTGTGCGGGTGAGCAATCTCGAGACCGCCCCCGAGGAAACCGCGTGCACGGACGGCCCACCGGTCGGCGAGGTCGAGGTCCTCGAGCCTCGCGACGTCCCCCTCGGCGGCCCCCGGGCGATGACGGTGAGGCGCACCCTGCCCCAGCGGCAGCGGTCGCTCATCGGCGCGTGGTGCTTCGCCGACCACTACGGGCCCGACGACGTCGCGTCGTCCGGCGGCATGGACGTGCCCCCGCACCCGCACACCGGGCTGCAGACGGTCAGCTGGCTCTTCGCCGGGGAGGTCGAGCACCGCGACAGCCTCGGCACCCACGCGGTGATCCGCCCGGGTGAGCTCAACCTCATGACCGGTGGGCACGGCATCGCCCACTCCGAGGTCTCCACGCCCGGTACGAGCGTGCTGCACGGGGCCCAGCTGTGGGTGGCGTTGCCGGACGCAGATCGCCACGCCCCCAAGGACTTCCAGCACTTCGCCCCGACGCCCGTCCGGCTCGACGGCGCGACGATCTCGGTCTTCCTCGGCAGCCTCGCCGGCCAGACGTCACCGGTCGTGACCTTCACGCCGCTGCTCGGCGCCGAGGTGGTGCTTGACGCGGGGGCGACGGTCGAGCTCGGTCTCGACGCTGCATACGAGCACGGGGTGCTGGCCGACACGGACGGGCTCACCGTCGACGGCACGGACCTGGCTCGCAGCGCCCTGGCCTACCTGCCCACGGGAGGCGCCCGCCTGACCCTCACCAACCGCAGTGACGAACCGGCCCGGGCCCTGCTGCTCGGCGGCGCACCGTTCGACGAGGACATCCTCATGTGGTGGAACTTCGTGGGGCGCACCCACGAGGAGATCGTCGAGGCGAGGGAGGAGTGGATGGCGCACTCCGATCGGTTCGGTGAGGTGGAGGGGTATGCCGGCGATGTCCAGCACCTGCCCGCCCCCGCATTGCCCGCGGTGCGGATCCGCCCGCGCCACAACGCTTCCCGCGCCCACCGGGACTCGTGAAGCGAACGACGGCGATCCGGCTCGACGAGACCGCCGCGATCCTGCTGACGGTCGGCCTGTTGGCCCTGCTCGTCTTCGCGGGCTATGCGTTCGTCCCCCGCACCAAAGCCCTGTCGGCCGACTGGTCCGCACCGGCCACGGACGGCGACGTCGTGGCAGGGCGGACCCTCGTCAGTGGCGGCAACGCGGCCCTCGACCTGCGCACCGGGAAGTCGGTCCGGCTGGGCTCGGTGGTGGGCGGCGACGCCGCCTACGCCGACGGTCGCCTCGTCGTGGTCAAGGGTGAGCGCGTGGACTCGGTGCGGCTGGACGGCTCGGCCCGCTGGACCTGGCGGGCCACGACCGGCCACGTCGTCACCCCCCTCGCCGCCTCCGGGGGCAGCACCTTGGTCGCCGACTGCCCGGACGCGCAGCGCCGGACCTGCCGCCTCGTCGGGATCGACGGTGCGGGGAAGCAGGACTGGGAGCAGACCGGCGCCGAGCGCCCCCCCCCGCCCCGGCCGGGGGATCCCTACCACGGGTGCACGCGCAGCGGGTCGAGGGGGGCGGGGTGCTGCTGACCGACCCGACAAGCGGACGGACCTCGTTGCAGCCGGGCTCCTCCTTCGTGGCGGTCCCCGACGGGCCCGTCGTCGTCCCCGTGGTGCAGGACGCGCAGTGCGTCGTCTCCCTGTATGCCGAGCTCGACCCCCTGTGGACCCGTGTCCTCGGACCCTGTCCCGGAGGACGGCTCCCCGAGGTCGCCGTGCGTGGCGAGGGCGTCGTCCTCACGTGGCCCGGACGGACCGAACGCCTCTCGACGGCCACCGGTTCGAGCCTGCCGCCGCGGGCCCCGTCCACCGTCCCCGGAGCGCTCGCCGCCGCGGGGACGGTGGTGGCGACCCGCCGGGTCTACTCCCCCCGCGACCGGGTCATCCTGCCCTGGCAGGATCGCAACGGGCTCGAGCTGCGCGATGCGGCCTCGGGGGACGTGCGGGCCCGGCTGGTGACCGACGAACCGGTCGCCCTCCTGCTGCTCGAACCCCGGGCTGTCGTCGTCCGCGAGGGCGACCGCATCGTCCGCTACGACGTCGACGACTGACCGGTCCGGAGCCACGCATCGGTCACACTGGTGCCATGAACACCGCACCCGGCGACCGCACCGCCACCCGTCGACCGTTCGTCGTCCCGTTCCTGCTCGGCCTGTGCAGCCTGCTGCTGGTCCGCGGCGGGCTGGAGAAGTTCGTCCCCGGCGTGAACGAGTGGGTCGTCTTCGTCGCGGGCCTCGCCGTCGGGTGGGGCGTCTTCACCCTGGCCGAACGCGTCATCGTCCGGCGCGCCGCAGCGAAGCAGGAGGGTCTCAAGTGACGGCCTCCCCCACCGGCGCGGTCCTCGTCACCGGCTGCTCGTCGGGGATCGGCGCGGCAACGGCGGACCTCCTCGTCAAGGCCGGGCACACCGTCTACGCGACGGCCCGCCGCACCGACACCCTCGCCGGGCTCGAGGCCGCGGGCGCGCGCGTCCTGCCCCTCGACGTCACGTCCGAGGACTCCATGTCGGAGGCCGTCCGCACCGTCGAGGCTGAGCACGGCCGGGTCGGCGTGCTCGTCAACAACGCGGGTTACGGCGAGTACGGCACCATCGAGGAGACCGACCTCGACCGGGTGCGGATGATGTTCGAGACCAACGTCTTCGGCCTCTCCCGCCTGACCCAGCTGGTCCTCCCGGCGATGCGCGAGGCGCGCGCCGGACGCATCGTCAACATCGGCTCGATGGGTGGCAGGTTCACCTGGCCGGTGGGCGGCTACTACCACGCGACCAAGTACGCGGTGGAGGCCATCACCGACGCCCTGCGCAACGAGGTCCGCCCCTTCGGCATCCACGTCAGCCTCGTCGAACCGGGCCTGATCCGGACCAGGTTCGAGGAGACGGCCCTCACCTCCGACGCCGCCACGGTGGACGACGACTCCCCGTATGCCGCGCTGCTCACCGCGAGCGCGAGGGCCACCGCGAGCGGGTACGCCAACCCGAGGCTGGCCACGGGGCCTGAGTCGGTGGCCCGGGCCGTGCTCAAGGCGGTCGAGTCGAGCAGCCCCCGGTCGCGGTACGTCATCACGCCCGCCGCACGCGCCATGATCGCCGCCCGCACGCTCGGTGGGGACCGCGTCTGGGACGGCATCGTCCGGCAGCAGTTCAAGGGATAGCGAGCACGAACCGGGGCCGGACGGCCTTCACGCCTAGACTTCCGGCGTGCAGTTCCTCAACGGTCTCCAGCCCCAGTTCGACCTGACGTACGACGACGTCTTCATGGTCCCGAGCCGCTCGGACGTCACGAGCCGGCTCGACGTGGACCTGTCGACCGCCGACGGCAGTGGCACGACGATCCCTCTCGTCGTCGCCAACATGACCGCGATCGCCGGTCGCCGCATGGCCGAGACCGTCGCGCGCCGTGGCGGGATCACGGTCATCCCGCAGGACATCCCCGTCGACGTCGTGACCGAGGTGACCTCGTGGATCAAGTCCCGGCACCTCGTCCACGACACCCCGATCACCCTGTCCGCGCATGAGACGGCCGGCGCGGCCTTGGGCCTCCTGCCCAAGCGGGCGCACGGCGCCGCGGTCGTCGTCGACGAGTCCGGCAAGCGCCCGATCGGTGTCGTCACCGAGGCCGACCTCACCGGGGTCGACCGGTTCACCCAGGTGGGCGAGGTCATGACGGCCCACCCCGTCCTCGTCACCGACGGCACCGACCCGGAGGAGGCGTTCAACACCCTCGCGACCACGCACCACCACGTGGCCCCTGTCGTCGACGCCGCGGGCAACCTCGTCGGCATCATCACCCGCGCCGGCGCGCTCCGCGCCCGCCTCTACTCCCCCAACACCGACGCCCGTGGCCGCCTGCGCATCGCCGCCGCGGTCGGCATCAACGGTGACGTCGCAGCCAAGGCCACCGCCCTGCTCGACGCCGGGGTCGACCTGCTCGTCATGGACACCGCGCACGGCCACCAGGAGAAGATGCTCGACGCCCTCAAGGCCGTCCGCGGGCTCGACCCGCAGGTGCCCGTCGCGGCCGGCAACGTCGTGTCGGCGGCCGGGGCACGCGACCTCATCGAGGCCGGTGCCGACATCGTCAAGGTCGGCGTCGGACCCGGCGCCATGTGCACCACCCGCATGATGACCGCGGTCGGCCGGCCGCAGTTCTCCGCCGTCCTCGAGTGCGCCGCCGAGGCCCGCAACCACGGCAAGCACGTCTGGGCCGACGGCGGGGTGCGCCACCCGCGCGACGTCGCCCTCGCCCTGGCTGCCGGCGCCTCCAACGTCATGATCGGCTCGTGGTTCGCCGGGACGCTGGAGAGCCCCGGCGACCTCTACACCGACGAGCGCGGCCGCCGCTACAAGGAGTCCTTCGGCATGGCCTCGAGCCGCGCGGTCCGCAACCGGACCGCGACGGACACGGCATACGAGCGGGCTCGCAAGGCCCTCTTCGAGGAGGGCATCTCCTCCGCACGGATGTTCATCGACCCGGCCCGCCCCAGCGTGGAGGACGTCATCGACCAGATCGTGGCCGGGGTGCGTTCGAGCTTCACGTATGCCGGTGCGCGCACCGTCGAGGAGTACGCCGAGCGTGCGGTCGTGGGGCTGCAGAGCACGGCGGGGTTCGCCGAGGGCCGACCGCTGCACACGTCCTGGTGAGCAAGGGATCCACCCGTGGTTGCCACAGTCACCCCGCTCTCGGCCCCTGTCGCGCCCGACGAGGCGCTTCGACGCATCGCGTTCCTGCTGGAGCGGGAGCGGGCGGGGTCGTACCGTGTCGAAGCGTTCCGCAAGGCCGTCGTCACGGTCCGTGAGACTCCCTCGGACGAGCTCGCCGAGCGGGCGGCGGCCGGCACCCTGCAGGAGCTGTCCGGCATCGGGAAGTCCACTGCCGGGGTGATCGCCGAAGCGGTCGCCGGCGAGCTGCCGGCCTACCTGGACACGTTGCAGGACAAGGCGAAGCCCCTCGTGAGCGGCGGCGAGGACCTGTTCGCGGCCCTGCGCGGCGACTGCCACTCGCACTCCAGCTGGTCCGACGGTGGCAGCCCCATCGAGGAGATGGTGCTCACGGCCGTCGAGCTCGGCCACGAGTGGCTCGTCCTCACCGACCACTCGCCGCAGCTTCGCGTCGCGAACGGCCTCACCGTCGAGCGCCTGACCAAGCAGCTCAAGGTCGTCGACGCCGTGAACGCCTCACTGGGCGACGGGTTCAGGCTGCTCAAGGGCATCGAGGTGGACATCCTCGACGACGGCGGGCTGGACCAGACCGAGGCCATGCTGGCGCAGCTCGACCTCGTCACCGCGAGCGTCCACTCCAAGCTGAAGATGAACGCCGCACCCATGACGAAGCGGATGGTCGCCGCCGTCTCCAACCCCCGCGTCAACGTCCTCGGCCACTGCACCGGCCGCCTGGTCGAGGGCAGCCGCGGAACTCGTCCGCAGTCGGACTTCGACGCCCGCGCCGTCTTCCAGGCCTGTGCCGAGCACGGGACCGCGGTCGAGATCAACAGCCGCCCGGAACGCCAGGACCCGCCTGACGACCTGCTCCTGATGGCCCTGGAGATCGGGTGCCTGTTCGCCGTCGACTCCGACGCGCACGCCCCAGGCCAGCTCGAGATGAAGGCCTACGGCTGCGAGCGGGCCGAACGGCTCGGTGTGCCCGCTGACCGCATCGTCACGACGTGGGACGTGGACCGGCTGCTGGCCTGGACCCGGGGCGACGCGTGAGCGCCCCGCGCATCACCGTGGACGACGCGGCCGGCATCGCCCCGTTCGAGCAGGTCCGCGAGCAGTTCGCCGACCTCATCGCCTCCGGCGCCCTCGCCGAGGGCGACAAGCTCCCGACGGTGCGCGGCCTGGCCGCGGACCTGCAGCTGGCACCGGGCACGGTGGCCCGCGCCTACAAGGAGCTCGAGGCGCAGGGCCTCGTGGTCTCGCGCAGCCGCGCCGGCACCGTCGTCGCCCCCAGCGCGCAGGCCGCCGAGGTCGCGCTGCGCCACCTCGCCGACGCCCTCGCCGAGCGCGCCGTCCAGGCCGGGGCGGACGACGCGGCCGTGCTCGCGATCGTGCGATCGGCCCTCTCGGAGGCTCGCCGTTGACCCCGTTTTGGAGTTCACGGCATTCAACCCCTATGCTTTCCGAGTCCTCGACGGATCCGAGCTGCTGCTCGCTAGCGGCGAGGGACCGTTCGTTCGGTCCCCATCGTCTAGCGGCCCAGGACCCCGCCCTTTCACGGCGGTAGCACGGGTTCGAATCCCGTTGGGGATACGCACCACAGCACCACCAAGGCCCCGTAGCGCAGTTGGTTAGCGCGCCGCCCTGTCACGGCGGAGGTCGCCGGTTCGAGCCCGGTCGGGGTCGCTCGAGAAACAAGAAGGCCCACACGAGAGTGTGGGCCTTCTTGCGTCTCCGGCTGGTCAGCTGCGGACCTCGATGATGACCTTGCCGCGGACGTGGCCGCCCGCGCTGGTCGTGAACGCGTCCGCCGTCTGGGCCAGCGGGAACACGTCGGCCACCGGGACGGTGAGCTTCCCCGCATCGGCGAGGTCGGCCAGGGCCGCGAGGTCGTCGGAGTTCGGGCGCACCCAGAGGTAGAGACCGCCCTCCTCGAGCACCTCGGCCTCGACGACGGACCCGTGACGACCACCGTCGGCGAGGACCGCCTTGGTCGTGTCGAGCACGCCACCCACGAAGTCGGCCACCACGTCGACGCCGTCGGGCGCCAGCCCACGCACGCGCTCGGCCAGCCCGTCGCCATACGTCACGGGCTCGGCACCCAGGCCGCGCAGGAACTCGTGGTTCTTCTCGGAGGCCGTGCCGATCACGCGCGCCCCGAGGGACGTCGCGATCTGGACGGCGAGGATGCCCACGCCCCCGGCCGCGGCGTGCACGAGGACCGTGTCGCCCGCCTTCGTGCCGAGCCGCGTGAGCAGCTGGTATGCCGTGAGGCCGGCGAGCGGGAGGCCGGCGGCCTGGTGCCAGTCGAGGGCCTTGGGCTTCTTCGCGACCGTGCGCGCGGGAGCCGTGACGAGCTCGGCGTACGTGCCACCGTGGACCCAGTCCTTGCGGGCGTAGGCGATGACCTCGTCGCCGACCTCGAACTCAGGGGTGTCGAAGCCGACCTTCTCGACGACACCGGAGACGTCCCAGCCGGGGATGGCGGGGAGCTCGGCGTTCATCATCGGGTCGAGGTAGCCGGCCACGATCTTCCAGTCGACGGGGTTGACCGACGCGCTGCGCACGCGGATCAGGACCTCACCCGGCCCGACCTTCGGGTCAGGGACGTCGGACAGGGTGAGGACGCTGGGGTCGCCGTACTCGGCGTAGGTGATGGCCTTCATGCCTGCGACAACGGCGACGGCCCCGGGGGCTATTCCGGGCGGCGCTCGTCCGCGCTCGCCGGGTCGAGGCCCTCGGGAAGGCCCTCCTCCCGCCGCCGGGCCACGTGGGTCACCCCCGTCGGGGTGGCGACCTCGTCCGCCCTGACCGGAGTGGGCGACGCCGTTGTGGCCGCCGTCGGGCCACTGCGCCCGCCGAAGCCCTTCATGAGCATCCCGATGAAGCTCGGCTTCCCCTGCGACTTGCTGTAGACGTCGAAGGCCACCGCGCCCAGCAGGACCAGGCCCTTGATGATCTGGACGAAGTTCGAGTCGACGCTCATGTTGGCGAGACCGAGGTTGAGCACGCCCATGACCAGTCCACCGATCATCGACCCCGTGACGGTGCCGACACCACCGGCGACCGCCGCGCCACCGACGAACACCGCAGCGATGGCGTCCAGCTCGAAGTTGACCCCGTCCTTGGGGTTGGCGGCGTTGAGGTAGGCGGTGAAGACCATGCCGGCGATCGCCGCGAGGACACCCATGTTCACCATGACGAAGAGGTCGACCCGTCGGGTGTCGACGCCCGAGAGGCGGGCGGCGTTCGCGTTGCCGCCCACGGAGTAGATGTGGCGGCCGAGGACGGTCCGCTGCGTGACGAAGGTGTAGAAGATGATGAGCGCGCCGAGGATCAGGCCCACCACGGGGACACCCTTGTACGACGCCAGGAGCAGGCCGAAGGTCATGAGCAGGCCGCACACCACGACGAGCTTGACGATGGTGAGCGCCATGCGGGGGACGACCATCCCGTAGGTGCGCAGGTCGGCCCGCTTCTTGAGCTCCAGCCAGACGATCACGGCGACCGCGAGCAGCGTGAGGACCAGCGTGGGGTTGTGGTACCCCGTCACCGGCCCCATCTCGGGCAGGTAGCCGTTGGCGATCTTCTGGAACGACTCGGGGACGGGGATGCTCTCGGCGTTGAGGATCATCAGGTCCAGGCCGCGGAAGAGCAGCATGCCGGCCAGCGTGACGATGAAGGCGGGGATCCCGACGTAGGCGACCCAGAAGCCCTGCCACACCCCGACCAGGATGCCCAGCGCCAGGCCGAGCAGGATCGCGGCCGGCCACGGCAGGTCGAACCGCTGCATCGACAGGGCCACGGTCGCGCCCACGAACGCCGAGACGGACCCGACCGACAGGTCGATGTGCCCGGCGATGATCACCATGACCATCCCGATGGCCAGGATGAGGATGTAGCCGTTCTGGACGAGCAGGGAGGTGACGTTGCGCGGCTGCAGGAACAGTCCGTCGGTGAAGATCTGGAACATCACCACGAGCAGCAGGAGCGCGATCATCATCCCGTACTGGCGGATGTTGCCGCTCATCGTGCGACGGATCTCGACCGCCAGCGAGGTGGTGGGAGCCGCTCGCTCCTCCGTCCGCGGGGGTGCGGTGTGGGTGGCCATGGCTCAATCTGCCTTTCGCTGGGTCATGAAACGCATGAGGACTTCCTGGTCTGCCTCGGCCCGGGGGACGTCGGCGGTGATGACGCCCGCGGAGAGGGTGTAGATGCGGTCGCAGAGGCCGAGCAGCTCGGGCAGCTCGGAGGAGATCACAAGCACGCCGCGCCCGCTGTCGGCGAGCTGGTTGATGATCTCGTAGATCTCGTACTTGGCCCCGACGTCGATGCCGCGGGTGGGCTCGTCGAGGATGAGGACGTCGGGTTCGGTGAACATCCACTTGCCGAGGACGACCTTCTGCTGGTTGCCACCCGACAGCTTGCCGACGCCCGCCTCCACCGACGGCGTCTTGATGTTCATGCTGGTGCGGTAGCGGTTGGCCGCCACCACCTCGGCGTGCTCGTCGACCCGTCCCCTGCGCCGGATCTTCTTGAGCCCGGCAGAGGTGATCGACACCTTGACGCTGTCCAGCAGGTTGAGGCCGAGGCTCTTGCGGTCCTCGGTGACGTAGGCGAGGCCTGCGTCGATCGCCTGCTGCACCGTGTTGGCCTTGACCGGCTTGCCTTCCTTGAGCAGCTCGCCGGTGACCTTGCGACCGTACGACTGCCCGAACACGCTGCGCGCCAGCTCGGTGCGGCCCGCGCCCATCAGGCCGGCGAGCCCCACGATCTCGCCGCGGCGCACGGTCATCGAGGCGCCCTTGACGACGAGGCGGGACGAGTCGTCCGGGTGGGCGACCGTCCAGTCGCGGATCTCCAGCAGGGTCTCCCCCACGGTGGACTCGTGCGGCGGGAAGCGGTGGTCGAGGTCGCGGCCGACCATCCCGCGGATGATGCGGTCCTCGTTGACCTCGCCACGTCGCACGTCGAGGGTCTCGATGGTGCGCCCGTCGCGGATGATCGTGATCGAGTCGGCGATCTCCTCGATCTCGTTCAGCTTGTGGGAGATCATGATCGAGGTGATGCCCTTGGCTTTCAGCCCGAGGAGCAGGTCCAGGAGGTGCCGGGAGTCGGTGTCGTTCAGCGCGGCGGTCGGCTCGTCGAGGATGAGCAGCTTCACGTCCTTGGCCAGGGCTTTGGCGATCTCGACGAGCTGCTGCTTGCCGATGCCGATGCTCCGGATCGGGGTGGCGGGGTCCTCCTGCAGGCCCACCCGCGCGAGGAGCTCCAGGGCTCGTTGTCGCGCGGCGTTCCAGCTGATGACCCCGGCCCGGCTCTGCTCGTTGCCGAGGAACAGGTTCTCCACGATCGAGAGCTCGGGCACGAGCGCGAGCTCCTGGTGGATGATGACGATCCCCGCGGCCTCGCTCTCGCGGATACCCTTGAACTCGCAGGGGCTCCCCTCGAACTCGATGTCGCCCAGGTAGGTGCCGTGCGGGTAGACCCCGGACAGGACCTTCATCAGGGTCGACTTCCCGGCGCCGTTCTCGCCGCAGATCGCGTGGATCTCGCCGCGCTGGACGTCCAGGCTGACGTCCGAGAGTGCCTTGACTCCCGGGAACTCCTTGGTGATGGACCGCATCGACAGGATGGGGTTGGTCATCGGCATGCCTCGTCGCATCGTCGGGTGGGACCGCGCGGTCCCGGGAGAGGTGCTGGGCGGAACCCGGTGGCAGTGGCTGCATGGTGCCGCTGCCACCGGGTGGCCCGGGGAGTGCCGGTGGCAGCGGCGGAGACGTGCCGCTGCCACCGGACCTCAGTGGTGACCGGCTACTTGAGCTGGTCCTCGGTGTAGTACTTCGCGTCCAGCAGGACCTTCGAGACGTTGTCCTTGTTGACCGAGACCGGCTCGAGCAGCTGGGTCGGCACGGTCTTGACACCGTTGTTGTACGAGGACGTGTCGTTGACGGTCACGGTCTTCTTGTCGGCGATTTCCTGGATCATCTTCACCGTGGCCTGCGCCAGGTCACGGGTGTTTTTGAAGACGGTGGAGTACTGCTCGCCCGCGAGGATCGACTTGACCGACTCGAGCTCGGCGTCCTGCCCGGTGACGACCGGCAGGGTCTTTCCACCGCTGCCGTAGCCGCTGCCCTTGAGCGCCGCGATGATGCCGCGGGAGAGGCCGTCGTACGGGGACAGCACCCCGTTGACGTCCTTGTTGGAGTAGGACTTGGTCAGCAGGTTCTCCATGCGCTTCTTGGCGACCGCGGCGTCCCAGCGCAGGGTGGCCACCGTCTTGAACGCGGTCTCGCCCGAGGCGATCTTGATCTCGCCGGCATCGATCTTCGGCTGCAGGACCTGCATCGCGCCGTTGAAGAAGAAGGTCGCGTTGTTGTCGTCCGGCGAACCGGCGAAGACCTCGACGTTCCACGGCTTCGGCGCGCCGCTGGCCGCGAGCCCCTCGAGGAGGGACTCGGCCTGCAGCTTGCCGACCTTGAGGTTGTCGAACGTCGTGTAGTAGTCCACGGCGTCGGTGTCACGAAGCAGCCGGTCGTAGGCGATCACGGGGATGCCGGCGTCCTTGGCCTCCTTGAGGGCGCCCTTGAGAGCCGTGCCGTCGATCGAGGCGACGACCAGGACCTGGTTCTGCTTGGTCACCATGTCGTTGACCTGGGTGACCTGGGTCGGGATGTCGTCGTTGGCGTACTGGAGGTTGACCTTGTAGCCGGCCGCCTCGAGCTGGGACTTGATGTAGTCGCCGTCCTTGATCCAGCGCTCGGACGTCTTGGTCGGCATGGCGACCCCGATCGTCCCCTTCTCGGTCGAGCCGCTCTTGGCGGCACCCCCGGTGTCGGTCTGGCGACCGCACGCACTCAGGCCGAAGGCCAGGGCCCCGGCCGCTACGACCGCAACGATTCTGCGCACCACTGTGTGCTCCATTCTTGTGCAGGCCAACCTGCCCTTGTGCCGGTTGATCCAGATGTTGTGCGTATTCAGTTGTCCTGCAACGGCTTCCGATCAGGCGAGCCCTTGGGCGAGCCGGTGGTAGGCGTTGTTCCACCGCAGCTCGCGACCGAAGCCGCGCACGGTGGTGTCAGCGTCGATGTGGGCGAGCTCCACGCCCGCCATCTCGCTGAAGTCCTCGAGGTGCTCCCGGTCCAGCGCGGTCGACAGGACCGTGTGGTGGGGGCCGCCGGCCATGAGCCACGACGTGGTGGAGGTGCGCAGGTCCGGCTGCGGGCGCCACACGGCTCGCGCCACCGGCAGCCGGGGAAGGTCCTCGGGGGGCGTCACGACCTCGATGTCGTTGGCCACCAACCGGAACCGGTCTCCCATGTCGGCCATGCCCACGGTGAAGCCGGAGCCCGGGGCAGCGGTGAACACCAGGCGTACCGGGTCCTCACGTCCACCGATGCCGAGCGGGTGGATCTCCACCGTCGGGCGGGCCGCCGCGATCGAGGGGCAGACCTCGAGCATGTGCGCGCCCAGGATGAGCTCCGCGCCCGGGGCGAGGTGGTAGGTGTAGTCCTCCATGAAGGACGTGCCGCCAGGCAGGCCGCGACCCATGACCTTGAGCCCGTGCAGCAGGACCGAGGTCTTCCAGTCGCCCTCGCCGCCGAAGCCGTAGCCGTCGGCCATGAGGCGCTGGACCGCGATGCCGGGGAGCTGGCGCAGGCCCCCGAGGTCCTCGAAGTTCGTCGTGAACGCCCCGTAGCCACCCTCGACGAGGAACTGTCGCATGCCCAGCTCGATCCGCGCGGCATACCGCAGCGAGTCGTGCCGCTCGCCGCCCGCGCGCAGGGGCGCGGCCACGTCGTACTCGTCGGCGTAGGTGGCGACGAGCGCGTCGATGTCGGCATCGCCGATGGCGTCGACCACGGTGACGAGGTCGTTGACGCCATAGGTGTTCACCGAGACGCCGAACCGGCGCTCCGCCTCGACCTTGTCACCGTCCGTCACCGCGACGTTGCGCATGTTGTCGCCGAAGCGCACCAGTCGCAGCGACCGCACCGCCGCGAGACCGCAGGCCGCCCGGCTCCACGCGGCCACCCCTGCCAGGACGGCCGGGTCGCTGACGTGGCCGGCGACGGTCTTGCGGGTGACCCCGAGCCGGGACTGGACGTACCCGAACTCCCGGTCGCCGTGCGCGGCCTGGTTGAGGTTCATGAAGTCCATGTCGATGCTGGCCCAGGGCAGGTCGCGGTTGACCTGGGTGTGCAGGTGCAGCAACGGCTTCTGGAGCCGCTCGAGTCCGGAGATCCACATCTTGGCGGGCGAGAAGGTGTGCATCCAGGCGATGACCCCGACGCAGCTGTCGTCGCTGTTGGCCTCGAGCATCACCCGCCGGATGGCGTCGGCGTCAGTGAGGACCGGCTTGGCCACGACCTCGGCGATGATGCCGTCGTGACCCGCGAGCGCGTCCGAGATCGTCGCCGACTGGGCCGCCACCTGGGCCAGGACGTCGTCCCCGTAGAGGCCCTGGCTCCCGGTGAGGAACCAGACGTGTGCAGGGGTCGCGGTCATGGTGTGGTGTCCTTCTGTCCGTAGACGTTCTGGTAGCGGTCGTAGAGCTGGGTGACGTCGGCCTGGTCCAGGGGCCAGGTCCGCCCCAGCTGCTGGGCGACGTGCACGGTGCGGGCCACGTCCTCGAGCATCACGGCCGCCTTCACCGCTGCGCGGGCGGTGGCGCCGATGGTGAAGGGGCCGTGGCCACCCATGAGGACGGCCGGCGACCGGTGCCCTCGCAGGGTCGAGACGATGCCGCGCCCGATGGAGTCGTCGCCGATGAGGGCGAACGGACCGACGGGGACGTCGCCGCCGAACTCGTCGGCCATCATCGTCAGGACGCAGGGAATGGGCTCGCGTCGGGCGCACCACGCCGTCGCGTAGGTCGAGTGCGTGTGGACCACGCCGCCCACCTCCGGCATCTCCCGGTACACGTAGGCGTGGGCCGCGGTGTCGGAGGACGGCGAGCCGTCACCCTGGACCACCCGGCCCTCGAGGTCGCAGACGACCATGGCCTCGGGGGTCAGCTCGTCGTAGGAGATGCCGGACGGCTTGATCACGAGAAGGTCGGCGCCCGGGACGCGCGCCGAGACGTTGCCCGCGGTCCACACCACGAGCTGGTTGCGCGTGAGCTCGGCGTGCAGCTCGGCCACCTCGGCCCGCAACCGGTCGACCGTCGCGCGGACGGTGCCGGGGATGGTCGTCATGCCCCCACCGCCCGCCGCTGGAGGGCCCGCAACCGGCGCATCACGTCGGTCCCGCCCCGCCCGAAGTGGTCGTGCAGGGCGCGGTACTCCGCGTACAGCTCGTCGTACGCGGCGGCGTTGGCCGCGATCGGCTCGTATGCCGCGACGCGGCGCCCGCCCATGGCCTGGGCGGCCTTGTGGATGTCGGGGTAGGCCCCGGCAGCCACCGCAGCGTGGATCGCGGCACCCAGGGCGGGGCCCTGCGTGGAGGAGATGACCGACAACGGCATACCGAGGACGTCGGCGTAGATCTGCATGAGGAGCTCGTTGCGCATCAACCCGCCCGCGACGATGAACTCGGTCACGGGGACGCCCGAGTGGGCGAACGTCTCGACGATGGTGCGCGCGCCGAACGCGGTGGACTCGAGGAGCGCCCGATAGTTGTCCTCCGGCCGGGTCGCCAGCGTCTGGCCGACGACCAGTCCCGAGAGCTCGTGGTCGACCAGCACCGAACGGTTGCCGCTGTGCCAGTCGAGGGCCACGAGACCGTGCCCACCGATCGGCTGGCGGGCCGCGAGCTCGGTCAGGTGCTCGTGGACCGAGAGGCCGCGCTCGGCGGCTGCGGCGTGGTACTCCGGCGGCACACCGTTGCCGACGAACCAGCCGAAGATGTCACCGACCCCGGACTGCCCCGCCTCGTAGCCCCAGAGGCCGGGGACGATCCCGCCCTCGACCACGCCACACATCCCGGGGACCTCGCGCAGGACCGCTGCGCTCATGACGTGGCAGGTCGAGGTGCCCATGATGGCCACCATCTGTCCGGCGTCGACCGCCTGGGCGGCCGGGGCGGTCACGTGGGCGTCGATGTTGCCGACCGCGACAGCGATCCCCTCCGGCAGCCCGGTCCAGCGCGCCGCCTCCGCGGTCAGCGAGCCCGCGGCCTCGCCGAGCTGCCCGATCCGGTGGGCCAGCTTGTCCTCGACGAAGGAGGCGAACTCCGGGTTGAGGGCGGTCAGGAACTCGCGCGACGGGTACTCCCCGTCCTGGTAGATGCCCTTGTACCCGGCGGTGCAGGCGTTGCGGACGTAGGTACCGCACAGCTGCCACACGATCCAGTCCGCAGCCTCGACGAAGTGGGCCATCGCGGCATACACCTCGGGGGCCTCCTCGAGGATCTGCAGACCCTTGGCGAACTCCCACTCCGAGGAGATCAGGCCGCCGTAGCGCGGCAGCCAGCGCTCGCCGCGCTCCTTGGCGAGGACGTTGATGCGGTCGGCCTGCGCCTGGGCCGCGTGGTGGCGCCAGAGCTTGACGTAGGCGTGCTTCTCGGACGCCCCGGAGGCGGTCTCGCACAGCGGCGTCCCGTCCGAGGTGACGGGGAGCATCGTGCAGGCGGTGAAGTCGGTGGCGATGCCCACGACGCTGCCCGGGTCGATCCCGGCCGCTGCGAGGGCCTCGGGGACCGCGGTGCGCAGGACGTGCACGTAGTCGGTGGGCACCTGCAGCGCCCACTCCGGGGGGAGCTGCTCGCCGCTGCCGGGCAGGACCTCCGAGACGACCCCGTGGGGGTAGGTCGCGACGGCGGTCCCGAGCTCGGCGCCGTCGCTGACCCGGACAACCAGGGCCCGACCGGACAGGGTGCCGAAGTCGACACCGACCACATGGGTCTCCCGGGCTTCCGGCTGGGCCATCGTGAACTCCTCATCGAGTCGGTGTTAGCGCTAACGCTGTGCAGAAGTTAGCGCTAACACCGCCCTGCGTGTCAAGGGTTTCGCTCGAACTTCCCGTCGAGCGAGGTGGACGAACACCTCGGGGGCGACGGCTCGGACGCCGCTCGGACCCTTCCGCAGAGGGCTCAGGCGCGGGCGCGTCGGGCGGTCGAACCCCGCACCACGAGCTTCGGCGGGACGAGGACCGCGCCGTCGCCCGGCTCGCCGTTGATGGCGCCGAGCAGCTCCCGCAGCGCCGCCCTCCCGAGGGCGACGAAGTTCTGGTGGACCGTGGTGAGCGGCGGGAAGAGGTACTCCGCCTCGGGCAGGTCGTCGAAGCCCACGACACTCACGTCCTCGGGCACCCTGCGCCCGGCCTCGGCCATGGCCCGCAGGACCCCGATGGCCATCTGGTCGTTGGCCACGAAGACCGCGCTGACATCCCGGTCGGCGGCCAGCCCGACACCGTGCCGGTAACCGCTCGAGGCGGTCCAGTCCCCCGTGAGCACCGGCCCCGGCGTCAGCCCAGCGGAGGCGAGCGCCGAACGCCAGCCCTCGAGGCGGCACTCCGCCTGGTACCAGTTGGCCGGCCCGCCGATGTGGGCGATGTGGCGGTGCCCGAGGTCGATGAGGTGCTGGGTCGCCAGCCGCGCACCCTGCGCGTGGTCGACCCCCACGCTGAGCCCGGCCCGAGCAGGGTCGGAGTCCAGCACCACCAGGGGCAGCGGCACCTGGGCCCCGGGGCCGAGGTCCAGCCCGGCGTCGTCCGGGGCGATCATCACCAGCGCCTCCACGGACTCGCCGATGAGGTGCTCGATCGCGTCCTGGGTCGCCCGGTTGCTCGCCTCGGGACTCGTCTCGGACACCGACACGAGGACCAGGCTGTAGCCCTCGGCGCGGGCCGCCGCCTCGAGGCCCACCACGGTGCTGGAGGGCCCGAAGTAGCCGAGCCCGGCGACGACGACCCCGATCGTCCCGGACCGCCTGGTGGCCAGGGCCCGTGCGGCACTGTTGCGCCGGTACCCCAGCTGGTGGATCGCCTCGAGGACGCGGTCACGGGTGGCGGGAGCGACGCTCGGCGACCCGTTGACCACCCGCGAGACCGTCTGGTGGGAGACGCCGGCGACCTCGGCCACGTCCTGGAGGCTCGGGCGACGACGCGGTGCCGGCTTCGTCATGGCGCTCCTCGGGGACCGGTCGGGGGACTGGGGGTAGACACGGGCGGGGTCGGTGCCGTTGCCTCGCGGCAGACTCTAGGACCTGCGGAGCCCGCGTCGGCATAACGCCTGCACCGAGGGGCGGTGTGGCGCTCCGCGAGCCCCAGCCGACGCCCGAGAGGGCGTCACCACCACCGTTGGCGATGGGATATGATCGACGCGCCGCGACAGGCCTACCCCGGAGATCAACCGGAGCAGACCGGTCGCGAACGCATGTTGTGCGTGCTTCACGGCCAGGTAGCTCAGTTGGTACGAGCGTCCGACTGAAAATCGGAAGGTCGGCGGTTCGACCCCGCCCCTGGCCACCACGAGGAACCGCCGCCACCCGTGAGGTGGCGGCGGTTTCGTCCTGTCCGAGCCAGTTCGCACGCCCTGCGGGGCTGTGCGTCCTGCTCGCGACGCGCCCGCAACACGGCGGTTGCTGGGCAAAACCAGCACAAATAACTGCCGTTTCGCCCAGCAACTGCCGTCTTGCCGTGTCGTCCGGGACCGGCAGGTCGGCTGGGAAGTCGGCCCAGCGGTCCGGCGGCGGTCAGGCGTCGGTGGGTTGGAGCTCGGCGCGCAGCGCGACCAGGTCGTCGCGCAGGCTGGCCGGTGCCGGAGCCTCGGAGCGCAGGGCGTCCTCGAGGGCGTGCTCGATCTGGCGGGCCAGGCGGGAGGCCTCGTCGTACCCGAACGTTCCGGCGGCCCCGGCCACCGAGTGGGCCACCGCACGGCCGGCGTCGACGACCTCGCGCGGGGCGCCGTCCGCGAGCGCAGGCTCGATCTGGTCGGTGCGGGCGAGGTTCGTGGCTCGGGCGCGCTCACGCATCTTGGCCCACATCAGGGCCTCGTCGCTCACGCGGTCCACCCGAGCATGGTGCTGAGCTGGGCCGGCAGCGTCATCGGGTCGAACGGCTTGGCCAGCACCCCGACGACCGGAAGCCCCGACTTCTGGGCGTCCTCGGCGGCCTGGGCCTTGGCGGTCAGCAGCACGACCGGGATGTGGCTGATGGCGGGGTCCTGGGACATCAGCACCGCAGCGGTCGACCCGTCCATGCCAGGCATCATGACGTCCATGACCACGGCGTCGGGCAGCTCGCGGGCGCAGCGGTCCAGCGCCTCCTGACCACCCGTGGCGGTGGTGACCTCCCAGCCTCCGACCATCGACAGGCTCATCTCGGCCACCTCGAGGATCAGCTCGTCGTCGTCGACCACCAGGACCCGCCGCGGGCCACCTGACGGCAGCGCGGGGGTCATGCGGGGAGAGGGACTGATCCCCCGGGTCGGCACATCATGCGGACATAGTGCATCAACCCGAGGTCCCTCGGGGCAACTGCACGCAACATCCTGTCCACACAGCCGATCGACGTCTCCGTCCTACGGGCTGACAAGGAGACCCGACTCAGACCAAAGGGTGCACATCGGACAGTTCGGCTTCTACCATCGAACTCGTTGGTCGCCCGTCACGGATGACATGGCCACGCATCGAGGGAGCGACATGGTGGTAGGGGAGGGACCCTTCACGCAGTGGTCCGAGCGCCCCGTCCTCCAACCCGAGGACCGGGCCCTGGCCCACCGCCTCGGCGTGGCCGTCTACGTCGCCGAACCGGGTGCCGCAGGGCGCTGGTTGCACGCCAGCCCGGCAGTGACCGCCATGATCGGGCTCACCCCCGAGGCCCTCGTCGCCGACCCCGACCTCTGGCTGCGCCACCTGCACCCCGACGACCGCGAGCGGGTGCTCGACCGCGAGTCCCGACTCCAGGTCGACGGCCGCGTCCGCTCCGAGTACCGCATGATCCGTCCCGACGGCCAGATCGTCTGGCTCGTCGACGACGCCGCCATGGCGCGGACGGCGGAGGGCCGGATCGTCCAGGACGGCTTCCTCGTCGACATCACCGACCAGAAGCGGTCAGGGTTCATGCTCGCCGCCCAGGCCGAGCTGGTCGAGGCGCTGGCCGGCCCGACGTCGTTGGCGGAGGTGCTCGCGGGGCTGGCCCGCAAGGTCATGGGTATGGCGTCCGCCCACCGCTGCGTGATCACGGTCAAGGACCTGCCGCAGGTGGTCCACCCCCCGGTCACCGCGACGTTCGTGGGCGCCACCCACTCCTCCCCCATCAAGGGGCAGGACGGCAGCGAGATGGGCTGCGTCACGCTCCACTACATGCCGGGCACGCCGCCTCCCGAGGGCGACCTCGACCTCCCCGAGTGGGCGGCGCAGCTCGCGGCGCTCGCCGTGACCCGGGCCGGGGAACGCGAACGCGCAGCCACCTCGCGCGCCCTGCTGGCCGCCACCCTCGAGTCCACCGTCGACGGGATCCTCGTCGTCGACCGTGACGGCCACATCGTCGGTCACAACGAGCGGTTCGCGTCCATGTGGCGCATCGACCGGGAGGTGATGAACTCCGGCGACGACGGCAAGGTGATGGGCTCGGTGCTCGAGCAGCTCGTCGACCCCGACGGGTTCGTGGCGCAGGTGCGCGACCTGTACGACCACCCGGAGCAGACCAGCTTCGACGAGCTGAGGTTCCTCGACGGCCGGATCTACGAGCGCTACTCCCAGCCGCAGCGGGTCGACGGCACGACCATGGGGCGGGTGTGGAGCTTCCGCGACGTCTCGGACGAGCGACGCCTGCAGGACGACCTGCGGCACAGCGAGGCCAACCTCGACATGCTCGTCACCCAGGTCCGCGACTACGCCATCCTCAACCTCGACCCGCACGGGCACGTCATCACCTGGACCGAGGGCGCCCTGCGCATCCACGGCTTCACCGAGGACCAGATCCTCGGGCGCTCCCACGCCGCCTTCTACCCCCAGGAGGACCTGCAGGCCGGCCGTCCCTGGCAGCTGCTCGAGCAGGCCCGCTCGGAGGGCCGCGCGACGGACGAGGGATGGCGCGTGCGCCAGGACGGCTCCCGGTTCTGGGCCAGCGTCGTGCTCACCGCCCTGCGCGACGAGTCGGGCGAGCTGCGCGGCTTCGGCAAGGTCACCCAGGACATCACCGAGCGGCGCAACGCCGAGCTGGCTCTCGCCCGCCAGGCCCGGACGCTCGAGCTGCTCGGGTCGGTGGCCACCGCGTCCAACACCGCGTCCGGCGTCGAGGAGGCCCTGCACGCGACGCTCGAGGCGTTCTGCGACTATGGCGGCTGGCAGCTCGCGCACGCCTACCTCGCCGACCACGACACCGGCATCCTCCAGCACTCCGAGTGGTACTCCCGGGACTCGGGGTGCTGCTCCGAGTTCCGCGCCCGCACCGAGATGCTGCCGGTCAGCGAGCTGGGGCTCCCCCGCACCGTCTTCGAGCAGGCCAAGCCCCAGTGGATCGACCGGCTCGACGAGCGCGCCCAGCGGGGCCGCGCCGTCGAGGGCACGGCTGCGGGCCTCGTCTCGGGGTGCGCCTTCCCGCTGATGATCCGCGAGGAGCCGGTCGGCGTCCTGGAGTTCTTCAGCACCGAGATCCGCGAGCTCGACAGCGCGACGATCCAGATCATGCGTCACCTCGGCACGCAGCTGGGACGCGTCGTGGAGCGCGCCCGGGCCGAGCACCACCTCGGTCGCCACGCCCTCGAGCTGCGCCGGCTCTCCAAGCGGCTGGAGACCGTCCTCAACTCCGCCGGCGAAGGCATCTACGGCGTCGACGACACCGACCACGTCACCTTCATCAACGAGGCCGGGGCCGCCCTGGTGGGCCGACGCCGCGAGGAGATCATCGGCCGACCGGTGCAGGTCGTGCTGCGGGCCGAGGTGGACACCACCCCCCGGCGGCTCCCGGCCGGGAGCCAGCCCGACGCCATACCGGGCTCGCAGGGGTCGGCCACTGCGGGGTCGGCCACGCAGAGGTCGGCCACGCAGGGGCAGGACGGCACCCCCGTCCCGCTGGCGACGCGCGTCCTCGGGCGGCACACCCGGGCCGACGGGTCCGCGTTCGACTCCGAGTGGATCTCCGCCCCCATCGTCGCCGAGGGGGTCGAGAGCGGGGCGGTCGTCGTGTTCCGCGACGTCAGCGAGCAGCGTGCGGTCGAGCGGATGAAGGACCAGTTCCTCGCGGTGGTGAGCCACGAGCTGCGTACGCCGCTCACGTCCATCCGGGGCGCCCTCGGCCTGCTCGGTGGCGGCGCGGCCGGCGAGCTCCCGGCAGCCGCGGGGCGGATGGTGGACCTCGCGACCGTGAGCACCAACCGGTTGATCCGGCTGGTCACCGACATCCTCGACATCGAGCGCCTCGCGGCCGGCCAGATGGCGCTGTACCCGCAGGCCTGCGACACCAGCGCGCTCGTCGCGGCCAGCCTGCAGGACACGGCGGCGTTCGTGGCCGAGCGGCGGGTTCGCATCGACGCGGAGGGGCCGCCGGCCCGGGTCATGGCCGACCCGGACCGCGCCATCCAGGTGCTCACCAACCTCATCACCAACGCGGTGAAGTTCTCCGACCCCGGCTCGGTCGTCCAGGTGACCACGCGCGAGATCGGGCGGCAGGTCTGCTTCGAGGTCCGCGACCACGGTCCCGGGCTGCCCCCCGACCAGTTCGAGGTGATCTTCGAGCCGTTCCGGCAGGCCGACGCATCCGACACGCGGCGCCACGGAGGCACCGGCCTCGGTCTGGCGATCTGCCGGGGGCTCGTCGAGCAGCACGGCGGACGCATCTGGGGCACCAACCACCCCCAGGGCGGGGCACAGTTCTCGTTCACACTCCCCCTGGCACCAACCGAAGAGATGATTTCCAGCGTTTAGCGACGCTTGGCCCCTGTTGATGCATGAAGATCGGAGGGTGCAGCACCCCGCCCTCGCCAACGTCGACCCCGGTGACCTGAGTCGCTGGCTGGTCCAGGCATCTCCCGACGGGCTGTGGGTGTTCGACGAGCACGGCATGACGGTGTTCGCCAACGACCGACTCGGTGAGCTCCTCCGACGGACCCCGGAGCAGATGCGCACCCTGTCGGTCTACGACTGCATGGACGAGCAGGGCAAGGACGACCTCTCCCGCCACCTCGCCAACCTCGCCACCACCCGGACCCCCGGGAGCAACCTCGAGTGTCGCTTCCTGTGCGGCGACGGGTCGGACATCTGGGCCCTCGTCAGCCACACCCCCGTCCTCGACGACGACGGCGACCACGTCGGGTGGCTGCACCGGGTCACCGAGTACAGCGAGCAGCGCCGCCTCCTCGACACCCTGCAGCACCGCGAGCAGCAGCTCGCCGAGGCCCAGCGGATCGCCAAGATCGGCAGCTGGGAGTGGGACGTCCGCGCCGACGTCGTCACCTGGTCCGACGAGCTCTACCGGATCTACGAGATCGAGCGGGGCAATGAGCCCGTCCCCAACTACCGAGCGTTCATCGAGCGGCTCCACCCGGACGACCGGGACCGGGTCAACGCGGCGATCGGCGAAGCCCTGGCCGGTCGCGACGCGTTCGAGTTCGACGCCCGAACGGTGCAGGTGGACGGCGAGATCATGTGGATCCGCGGCCGCGGCCAGGTGACCCGGGACGCCGACGGCCAGGTCCTCCGGCTGGGTGGCACGTCCCAGGACATCACCGCCACCAAGGACGCCGAACAGGCGTTGGCCCTGCTCTCGGCGATGGCCACGACGGCCAACCAGGCCAACAGCCTCGTCGAGGTCGTCCCCACGGTCATCGCAGACGTCGCCACGCACACCGGGTGGCGTCCGGTCGCCGCGTGGATGGTCTCCGAGGACGGTCGCCTCGACCCGGTCGACGGCGATCTGCGGCAGACGCCCCAGGACGACCGCGAGGAGGCCCTGCGCCTGGCCCGTCAGGCCGTCCAGCAGCGCACCCCAGCCGTCGGCTCCACCTCGGAGGGCACGACCCTGGTGGCAGCCCCGATCGTGGCCGAGGGCCGCGCCGCCTGCGTCATCGTCATGGACAGCCGCGCCACGACGCCGCCGACCGAGAGCGACGCGGTCACCATCAGCCAGGCCGCCGCCCTCTTCAGCCGCGTCGCCGAGCGTGAGTGGACGCGCGAACGCCTTGCCACCGCTCGCGACGACGCCATGGCCGCCTCGGTGGCCAAGTCGCAGTTCCTCGCCACCATGAGCCACGAGATCCGTACCCCCCTGAACGGTGTCATCGGGCTCTCCGAGCTGCTCAACCGCACCGAGCTCACCGAGCGCCAGCGCCGGCTCGCCGACGGCATCGACAACGCCGGGCGCCAGTTGTTGGCCCTGGTCAACGACATCCTCGACCTGTCCAAGATCGAGGCCGGCCGGCTCGAGCTGGAGCAGGTCGACTTCGACCCGCGCACGGTCATCGAGCAGAGCAGCACCGTCGTGGCCGAGCTGGCCCGGCGCAAGTCGCTCGAGCTCGTGGTGTCCTGCCAGCCCGACCTGCCGACCGCCGTGTGCGGCGACCCCGTCCGGTTCGGACAGGTCGTCGCCAACCTCACCTCCAACGCCGTGAAGTTCACCGCGAGCGGCGAGGTCGTCGTGCGGGCCTCCCTCGAGCGCGGGACGCCGGACGACTCGGTGGTCCTGCGGGTCGAGGTGACCGACACCGGCTACGGCATGACGCCCGAGGTGCAGAGCCGCCTGTTCACCGCCTTCTCCCAGGGCGACACCTCGACGACGCGCGAGTTCGGGGGCACCGGCCTCGGACTGGCCATCTGCCGCCAGATCGTCACGGCCATGGGTGGCGAGATCGGGGTCACGAGCGCCCGCGGTCGCGGGAGCACGTTCTGGTTCACGGCGCCGTTCGCCCCCGCCACCGAGGTGTCCGTGCCTGCGACGATGGGAACGGCGATCGTCTCCGGCCTGCGCGTCCTGGTCATCGACGACAACGAGACCAACCGCTTCATCCTCGAGGAGCAGCTGGGCTCGTGGAAGGTCGACACGTCCCTGGCCGCCTCCGGCGTCGAAGGGCTCAGCCTGCTCGACGAGGCGAACCGGCACGGCACGCCGTTCGACATCGTGCTGCTCGACTACCTCATGCCGGGCGTCAACGGTGAGCAGTTCGCCCGGATGGTGCGCGGCGACGGCCGGTTCGCCGCCACCCGCATCATCTTGTTGAGCTCGTCGATGGACCTCAAGTCCTCGACCCTGACCGAGGCCGGCATCGACCTCGCCCTGACCAAGCCGGTGTTCGCTTCGAGCCTGTTCGACAGCCTCGCGACCGTGGCCGCGTCGGCCCCGACGCCGCTCGGCTCTGCCGCCCACGCGCGCGGAGTCGCGCCGAGCCCGCCCGCGGCAGCCGGCCCCGCAGGCCACCTCGGCCGGGTCCTCGTGGTGGAGGACAACGCCGTCAACCAGATGGTCGCCGTGGGCATCCTGGAGAGCCTCGGGTATGCCGCGTCCGTCGCCGAGAACGGCGTCATCGGTGTGGCCACCTTCGTGGAGGACCCCGGCGCCTACGACGCGATCCTCATGGACTGCCAGATGCCGCAGATGGACGGCTACGAGGCGACGCGGGCGATCCGTGCCCACGAGGCCAACGCGTCCCGGGTGCCGATCATCGCCATGACCGCCGCCGCGATCGCCGGGGAGCGCGAGCGCTGCCTGCTCGCCGGGATGGACGACTTCCTCACGAAACCCGTCGACGTGGGCCTGCTCCGCTCGACCCTGGCCCGCTGGGTCCAGCCGGACCCCGAGCGAACGAGCGGGGCCGCCGGTGCGCCGGCATCCCTGTCGGCGCCGGCTTCGGCGCAGGGGTCGGCTCCCCTGTCGGCACCGACCGCTGCGACGCCTTCCGGCGAGACCGGCGAGACCGGCGGCACCGGCGCGAACCTCGTTCCCGACGCCGACACGGACGTCCTCGACCGAGACCGGCTCGGGGAGCTGCTCGACCTCGAACCCGGTGACCCGTCGATGCTGCTGCGGTTCATCGACCGCTTCGACGTGAACTCAGGTCAGACGATGCGCGAGCTCGTGCGGGCCCGCGACACCGGAGCCGCCCAGGAGATGGGCCGTGCCGCGCACAGCCTCAAGGGCAGCTCGGCCAACCTGGGCGCGACCGCCCTGGCCGCGCTGTGCAAGGAGGTCGAGGACCTCGGCGACCAGGGTGAGCTCGTCGACGACCGCGTGCTCGACAACCTGGCCCGGGAGCGCCAGCGGGCCGTGGCCGCCCTGGAGGGGCTGGCTTCGGCCCTGCGCCGCGACGCCTGAGGGACCCTCGCCCGAGTCCTGAGGGTCACGGGTCTGGACGTCAGCGGCCCGCGGCTGGCCCCCGGCCCACGCGCCCTCCGGCGGGGAATGCCAGAGCCCCTCGTGGTGGAGCCTGAGGACACGCAGGCCCCACCACGAGGGGCGGGCAGTTCTTGGGGTCCGAGGTGGGTCCTCGGGCATCCGTGGCCAGGGAGGGGCCAGGGAGGGGCCAGGGAGGGGCCGAGGACCGGCCAAGGAGGCTCGGACGGGTACTGCGGGGTCAGACGGCTTCGACGTCCCAGTGCTGGGCCGGGGCGGCGAGGTAGCCACCGGTGCGGGCGCCCAGCGCGAGCCGGCGACGCACCTCCCGCATGAGCTCGTCGTTCGAGGCGAGGAGCAGGGTCTCGGTGGGGCTCAGCGGCGCCATCACGTGCAGGCCGCACCCCTCGGCGGAACGGAGGACGATCTCACGCACCGGCATCGAGAACGCCCGGGCGAGGGCCACGATGTCGTCGGTGTCGGGCGACCCGGGGAGGACGTGGGAGTCCAGGATCGTGGCCAGCGTCCACTCATCGATCCCGGTGCGCTCGGAGAGGACTTCGCGGGTCCATCCGAGCAGGCTCATCTGCTCCTGGACGAAAAGGCCGAGGCTGTTGATCACTACGAGCTCCCTAGAAGACACCTGCGTAAGTTATGTGATGATCGAACACTTCTTGGGAGGTCGGGGATAGGAACTTTGCCAATACTTGAACGTGATGTCGTCCGTTCGGCCAGCACCTCCTAGTCCCAACTCGCCGAGCCTGTCAGCCGAAGCGCTTCGTCCGCGTTCGTCCGGGGCTCGCCGCACTCATCCCTTCACCGGGGTGCACTGGCCGTGCCCGCGGACCCCGGAGTGGCCGAGAACCGCGGCATGACGCCGGGGTGGACCACGGACCCCGCCCGGGCGGCATACGTATGGCGCGCAGCCAGGTGGGGGTCCTCCCTCGCCTCCTGCAGGCTGAGCACGGGCGCCACACAGGCGTCGAGGTCCGCGAACACGCAGACCCACTCGGCCCGGGTGCGACGGGCGAACTCCTTCGCCAGCAGCTCGCTCGTCGCCGGCCACGCCGCAGCATCCATCTGGGCGGTGGCCAGCTCGGCGGAGTGGAGGCCCAGACCCTGCAGGAGGCGGCCGTAGAAGACCGGTTCGATCGCGCCGACCGCCATCCACCGGTCGTCCGCGGTGCGGTAGCAGCGGTAGAACGGAGCTCCACCGTCGAACAGGTTGTGGCCCCGTGGCCCCGACCACGCCCCGGAGGCGAGGAGCGACTGCTGCATCGCCGTCATCGCCGCGACGCCGTCGACGATCGCGGCGTCGACCACCTGGCCCTCGCCGGTGGCGCGAGCGTGCAGCACGCCGGCCAGCACCCCGAAGGCCAGCAGCGCCCCACCCCCACCGAAGTCGCCGAGGAGGTTGAGGGGTGGCACGGGTCGGCCGCCGTCCCCGACGAACGCGTCCAGGACCCCGCTGATCGCGAGGTAGGTGATGTCGTGGCCGGCCAGCGCGGCATACGGCCCGTCCTGTCCCCACCCGGTCATCCGGCCGTAGACGAGGCGCGGGTTGCGCGCGAGGGCGACCTCGGGTCCGAACCCCAGCCGCTCGGCCACGCCGGGGCGGAAGCCCTCGAGCAGCACGTCGCTGGCCTCGACCAGGCGCAGCACCTCCGTCCGACCCTCGTCGGACTTGAGGTCGAGCACCACCGACCTCCGCCCACGCAACAGCACGGCGTGGGTGCCGCTCAGGTCGTCCAGGGGACGGTCGACACGCACGACGTCGGCCCCCAGGTCTGCCAGCAGCATGGCCGCGAACGGCACGGGACCGATCCCACCGACCTCGACCACACCCACATCGGTGAGCGGGCCCTGACGGGCAGCAGGCAGCGCGTGGTCGACCATGGTCCGCAACGTACCGTCGCGGGGCCGCGGACGAGGCCAGGCAGGTCCGGACCGTCAAGGCCCTGACCCCACCGACCTTCCCGAGCCGGTGGTGACCTCACCCGTGGGTGAGCGGTGATGGAGAGCCGCTGGTGGTCCAGCGCCCGGGCCCTGCCCCCGGACGCCGGTCAGCGGCTCAGATCACGTCAGTGAGAAGGGCGCGAACCTCGGCCTCTCGGTAGCGGCGGTGGCCGCCGAGCGTGCGGATCGAGTTGAGCTTGCCGGCCTTGGCCCAGCGGGTGACCGTCTTGGGGTCGACGCGGAACAGTGACGCGACTTCCGCGGGGGTGAGCAACTTCTCGACCTCGGTGGTGCGAGTAACCATGACTTTCTCCTCGTGCAGGGGACGTCTCTCCATAATCGGACAAGGGGGATGCTTTGGGAACATTCCATACGGGTCATCCCCCATGGCTCGTTGGGACTAGTCACACGACCACCAGGTGGTCAGGAATACGCTGGGGTGGGCGCGTGACCCGCGCCATCCCGTTCCCGTCCAGCGCCCCACCGAGCTCCAGGAGTCACCACCGTGACCACGTCCTCGTCGCCGTCCAGCCCCGTGCTGACCACGCCCCCCGGCCCCTTGGCCGCGATGGCCCAGCACGAGCAGGTCGTGTTCTGCCACGACCGCGCCACCGGCCTGCGGGCCATCATCGGCATCTACAGCACCGCCCTCGGGCCGGCCCTCGGCGGGACGCGGTTCTACCCGTACGCCTCCGAGGAGGCAGCCCTGGCCGACGTCCTGCGCCTCTCGCGCGGCATGGCCTACAAGAACGCGGTCGCCGGGCTCGACCTCGGTGGGGGCAAGGCCGTCATCATCGGCGACCCCGCGACCGACAAGACCCCGGAGCTGCTGCGCGCCTACGGCCGGTTCGTCGAGAGCCTCGGCGGCCGGTACGTCACCGCCTGCGACGTGGGCACCTACGTCGCCGACATGGACGTCGTCAGCGAGACGACCCGCTTCGCCACCGGGCGCTCGGAGAGCAACGGTGGCGCGGGCGACTCCTCCGTCCTGACCGCGTACGGCGTGTTCCAGGGCCAGCGCGCGTGCGCCCAGCACCTGTGGGGCGAGGCCACCCTCAAGGGCCGGACCGTGGGCATCGCCGGCGTCGGCAAGGTGGGTCGCATCCTCACCGGCCACCTCCTCGAGGACGGCGCGCACGTCGTGGTGACCGACGTCAACGAGCAGGCCGTCGCGGCGCTCAAGGCCACCCACCCCCAGATCGACGTCGTCGCCGACACCGACGCCCTGGTCCGGTCCGACCTGGACGTCTACGCCCCCTGCGCGCTCGGAGGGGCGCTCGACGAGCAGACCGTCGCCGCCCTGCGGGCCACCGTGGTGTGCGGTGGCGCCAACAACCAGCTCGTGACCGAGGGCCCGGGCGGGACCGCCGACCAGCTCAAGGCCCGCGGCATCACCTACGCCCCCGACTTCCTCGTCAACGCCGGTGGCGTCATCCAGGTCAGCGACGAGCTGCACGGGTTCGACTTCGAGCGGGCGAAGAAGGGCGCCGCGGCGATCTTCGACCACACCCTCGAGGTCCTCGAGACCGCGACATCACGCGACATCACGCCTGCAGCGGCCGCCGACCACATCGCCGAGGAGCGGATGGCGGCCGGGGCAGCCGGCGGGATCTGGCTGCCGGCACGCTGATCTCGTCCCGTCAGCCGGGAGTCCTGCCGCCAAACTTGCCACGCTCATGTAGCGTTGGCCCCACGACAAATACACGATTCCCGGGACCGCTCCGCGGAGTCGAGCCGTCATCACGACGACTCGGACCCAGCGATGCCGTCCCGCCAGACGCATGAGGGGGTCACGCCATGGGGCGCGGCCGGGCCAAAGCCAAGCAGACCAAGGTTGCCCGGGAGCTGAAGTACTTCTCTCCCAACACCGACCTGAGTGCGCTTGAGCAAGAACTGCACGGGTCCTCCTACGCGGAGCCGGACCGAAAGTCCGACACCTCCGTCAGCGAGGACGAGTACGACGAGTACGGGAAGTGGGCCTCGGGTCAAGCTTGACCCGGACGCTCGACCGACCACACCACCTCATGCGCGGGCCCTGCCCGTGTGTCATCACCGCCGCACCACGGCACGTCGTCATGGCGTCGTGCCGTGGCGCATGAGTGGTGGGGGCCGTCAGGGCCTACGCTCGCGCCATGAGCACTGACACGCGCGAGCAGACGCGCCGTCTCGGGGTCGAGACCACCGGCATCGAGATCATCGACGAGGCCGAGCGCACCGCCCGGCCCTCCGACCTCTTCTGGCCGTGGTTCGCGGCCAACGTCTCGGTGTTCGGGCTGTCGTACGCCGGATTCGTCCTCGGGTTCGGCATCTCGTTCTGGCAGGCGTTCGTCGTGACGGTCGTCGGGGTCGTCGTGTCGTTCGCCCTGTGCGGCGTGATCGCCATCGCCGGCAAGCGGGGCTCCGCACCGACGATGGTGCTTTCGCGAGCCGCGTTCGGCGTGACCGGCCAAAAGGTCCCCGGCGTCATGTCGTGGCTGACCTCGATCGGCTGGGAGACCTTCCTGGTCATCACCGCGACCCTCGCGACCGCCACGATCTTCACCCAGCTCGGGTGGAGCGGCGGCACCGCCACCAAGATCGTGGCGAGCCTCGTGACGGCGGCGCTGGTCGTGGCGGCCTCCGTCGCCGGGTACCACGTGATCATGCGGCTGCAGTCCTGGCTGACCTGGATCACCGGTGCGGTCAGCGTCGTCTACATCGCGCTCACGGTGGGACACATCAACTGGTCCACGGTCTCCGACCTCCCCTCGGGCTCCACCCAGCAGGTCGTCGGCGCCCTTGTCCTGGTGATGACCGGCTTCGGCCTGGGCTGGATCAACATCGCCGCCGACTGGTCCCGCTACCAGCGGCGCGACGCCTCCGGCGCCTCCATCGTCGGGTGGAACACCTTCGGCGGCGCGCTCGCGCCCGTGCTGCTCGTCGTCTTCGGGCTGGCCCTCGCCGGCTCCGACAAGAAGCTGCTGGAGGGCATCGGGTCCGACCCGGTGGGCACCCTGGCCACGATCCTGCCGACCTGGTTCCTCGTGCCGTTCCTGCTCGCAGCGATCCTGGCCCTGGTCAGCGGTGCCGTCCTCGGCATCTACTCCTCGGGCCTGACGCTGCTGTCCCTCGGCGTGCGCATCTCGCGACCGCGGGCCGCGATCGTCGACGGGGTCATCCTCACCGTCGGCACGATCTACGTCGTCTTCTTCGCCGACAGCTTCATCAACCCGTTCCAGTCGTTCCTCATCACCCTGGGCGTCCCGCTCGCCTCGTGGGCCGGGATCATGATCGCCGACATCGTCCTGCGCAAGCGCGACTACGACGAGGCGGCGCTGTTCGACCCGGCCGGCCGGTACGGCGCATGGGACTGGGTCTCGATCGGCACGATGGTCGTGACGTCCGTGATCGGCTGGGGCCTGGTCGTCAACAGCTTCGCCAAGGACGCCTCCTGGAACAACTGGCAGGGCTACCTGCTGGAGCCGCTCGGTCTGGGCAAGTTCGTCGACGACCCCGCCGGCGCGTTCTGGGAGGGCAACTGGCCGTACGCCAACCTCGGCGTGCTCCTCGCGCTGATCCTGTCGTTCGTCGCGACCCTGGTGCTGCGCCGCGGGACCGTCCGGCGCCAGGAGGAGGGCACGGGGTCCCGCGCGTGAGCGGGACGACCTGGTTCGTGGGGATCGACCTCCAGCGCGTCTTCGGCGACCCGTCGAGCGCCTGGTGCGCCCCCCGGTATGCCGCCGCGGCGAGCTCCGCGCGCCGGCTCGCCGCGGCATACCCGGACCGCACGGTCCTCACCCGGTTCGTGGCACCGGCGGCCCCGGACGGTGCGTGGAAGCCGTACTACGAGGACTTCCCGTGGGCGCTCGTCGGTGACGACGACCCGCTGTACGCGCTGACCGACGAGGTGGCCGACCTGCCGGCGCGCGTCGTGACGGCACCGACGTTCGGCAAGTGGGGGGTGCTGCGTCCCGCCGTGGGCGAGCACCCCCGCCTCGTGGTCGCCGGGGTCGCGACGGACTGCTGCGTGATCTCGACCGTCCTGGCCGCGGCGGACGCCGGCGCGTCGGTCACCGTGGTGACCGACGCCTGCGCGGGCTCGACCGACGAGAACCACACCAAGGCGCTGGACGTCATGGCCCTCTACGGTCCGCTCGTCCACCTCGCGACCACGGACGAGGTCCTCGCGACCTGCGGCTAGCCGCCGCTGGTGCCCCACGTGCTGACGGCCGCGGCGTGTCCGTAGGCGAACGCCTTGGCCTCGGCGGCAGGGTCGCCCCGGTCCACCGGGTGCGCTCCTCCGTGGTCCACCCCGAGGTCGGCGGGCTCCGGATCGGCGCCGTCCCACGCGGCATACCCGGTGAACAGGCCGAACACGGCCTCGGACGCCACGACGGCCTCTGCCAGCCGGCGCCGCGGACCGGCCGGGCAGGCGGCGAGGAACACCCCGGGCGCCCGTCGCTCACCGGCCGTCACCAGCCGCGCGATCGCGCGACGGTCACCCGTCGTGAGCCGCTGCCCGGCGACCAGGGCGTCCTGGACCGTGCGGAGCACAGCGTCCCGCACCTGCTCGGTGACCGCCTCGAGGGCCTCGACGTGCGCCTCCTCCAGGGCATCGGTGGGGGCGGTGCGCAACAGGTACCGGTACTGCCGCTCGACCGGGTCCTCCGCGTGGGCGGCCGGCTGCACGGACACCTTGGCCCGACCGAAGATCGTCATGATCGAGGGTAGGACCGTGGTCGTCCCGGGCGCCAGGCATTCGCGAGGTCGGGGTCAGGCACCCCGACGGAGCTGCTCCGGCGGCGGCGACAGGCGCCGTGCGCTGGTGGCGAGGTCGGGGTCCACACCGTCCCAGGTGTCGTACCCGTCGAGGAGGTCGGTCTGCGCTGCCTGCCGGAGCACGGCACGGGCGAGGCGTTCGTGCGCGATGTCGACCAGGCCCGACACCAGCACCCCGGGGGTGCGGATCTCCGCGACGGTCATGAGGCGGGCGAGGCGGTGGATGTCGTCCACGGTGAGGTCGCGCCCGGTCTGGAGGCGTTCCTGCGCCGTCCGCAGGATGATCGCGCGGACCGCCGGGTCGAGGACCAGCAGGGCGTCGAGGTGCAGGGCGTCGAGGGCTTCGGGTGAGGCCGTCCGCAACAGGTAGCGGTACTGGCGCAGCTCGTGGCGCTCGACCGGCGCCGGCTCCTCGGGCTGCTTGCGCAGGAAGTGCATGAGGCTCACGCTTCGAGGCTAGGCAGGCCGTCGGCGGTCGCCCTCCACCAGAACGCGGCCCAGCCCTGCGTCAGGTGGTGGAGTCCGGAGCACGGTATAGGGGTTTCGCCCCGGGATCGCCCGAGGTCACCCCGTCGCGTCGGCCAGGCCGATCACGCCGGTCAGGCCGATCACGCCGGTCAGGCCGATCACGCCGGTCAGGCCGGTCAGGCCGAGGGGTGGTCCCCGACGACCTGCACCGAACCACCGTCGACGCCCTTGGCCCCGTGGACGACCTCGACGCCGTCGGCGATCGCAGCTCCCTCGAGGTCGCTCACCTCACCGATGGCCCACGCCGGTATGCCGCGCGCGGCGAGCTCCCGGGTCGCCGCGTCGACCTGGTCGGCCGGGAGCATGGCGACGAAACCGACCCCCATGTTGAGGGTGCGTTCGAGGTCGGCGCGGGGGACGCCACCGAGGCTGCCGACGGTCGAGAAGACGGCGGGCGGGGTCCAGGTGGAGCGGTCCAGCCTGGCGAAGACGTCGCGGGGCAGGACGCGCGCGAGGTTCGCGGCGAGCCCACCACCGGTCACGTGCGAGAGGGCGTGCACGTCCACGCCGTCCGTGCGGATGAGGTCGAGCAGGTCGGCGGAGTAGACGCGGGTCGGGGTGAGCAGCTCCTCCCCCAGCGACTGCCCGAACTCCTCGACGTGACGGTCGAGCTGCCAACCGGCCGCCCCGATCACCTTGCGCACCAACGAGTACCCGTTGGAGTGCAGCCCGCTCGAGCCGAGGGCCAGCACGACGTCGCCGGGACGCACCCGGTCGGGACCCAGCACGTCGGCATGCTCGACGACCCCGGTCGCGGCACCTGCCACGTCGTACTCGTCGGGCTCGAGCAGTCCGGGGTGCTCCGCGGTCTCGCCGCCCACGAGGGCGACCCGGGCCTGCTCGCACGCTGCGGCGATGCCGGAGACGATGGCTGCGATGCGCTCGGGGACCACGCGTCCCGTGGCGATGTAGTCGGTCATGAACAGCGGCTCCGCGCCACAGACCACGATGTCGTCGACGACCATGCCGACCAGGTCGAACCCGATGGTGTCGTGGCGGTCCAGCGCCTGGGCGATGGCGACCTTGGTGCCCACGCCGTCGGTGCTCGTGGCGAGGACCGGGCGGGTCATCCGCGCGATCGCGCTGGCGTCGAACATGCCCGCGAACCCGCCCAGGCCGCCCAGCACCTCGGGGCGGGTGGCCCGACGGACCGAGGCCTTCATCAGCTCGACGGCCTTGTCACCGGCCTCGACGTCGACGCCGGCGGAGGCATAGGTGATCGGTTCGCTCACGCGGCCAGCCTAGCCCCCGCACCGCTCCCCCCCGTTCGAGGTATTCGCCTACCGGGATGCGGTAGCCGAATACCTCGAACGGATGGAGGGCGCCCGTCCACAGGGGGGTCAGGCGGTGCCGTGGCCTCCACAGCTCGTCGGTGCAGGCCACTCCGCACGGGCTTCACGGGACAGCGTCGTCGCATGACCACGGCAGACGTCCTGACCCCACGGACGACCGGCTGGCGGAGGAGTGCTGCCGCCCAGCTGCCCGACGCCGTCGATGGCGTCCTGTCCCGAGACCTGCTGGCAGGGATCGGCATCGACGACCGCATGATCCGTCGGGAGGTGTCTGCCGGACGCTGGCGCCTGCACGGCAGGCAGACCGTCGCCCTGCACACCGGCCCGCTGGGTCCCGGCGGCTGGCGACGACGGGCGGTGTGGGAGGTGGGCGTCGGGATCGCTGCCCTCGACGGGGTGAGCGCCCTGCAGGCGGCCGGCCTCACCGGGTTCGAGGACGCGATGGTCCATGTGTCGGTCAAGCACACCGCGGCAGTCCAACCCGTCGTAGGCGTGCGCGTGCACAAGCTGGCCCGGAGAGTCGAGGACGAGGTGATGACGCCGGGGGTGCCGAGAACCCGCCCGGCGCTGGCCGCGGTGCGAGCTGCCCGATGGGCCACCAGCGACCGCCAGGCGGCGCTCCTCCTGGTGATGCCCGTGCAACAGCGCCTCTGCACCGGTGCCCAGCTGCTCGAGGCAGCCCACACGACCCGCGGGCGCACGCGCAGGCGGCTCATCCCGATGCTGGCACGCGACATCGCCCTCGGCGCAGAGTCGCTCGGGGAGCTCGACTTCGCCCGACTCTGCCGGAACCGTGGCCTGCCGGAGCCGAGCCGCCAGGTCCTGCGCCACGGCGTGCGCGGACGGGTGTACCTCGACGTGGCGTGGGAGGACATCGGTCTCGCCGTGGAGATCGATGGCGCCGGCCACCAGATGGGCTTGTCCGTGACTGACGACCACCTCCGCCAGAACGAGCTCGCCCTGACCGATCACACCGTCCTGCGCATGAACCTCGTCGGGCTGCGACTCGAGGAACGGCGCTTCATGGACCAAGTGGTCACCGCCCACGCTCGGCTGAGCGTCGGCCACCTGCCTCGTTCGAGGTATTCAGCCACCAGATCCCGGTAGGCGAATACCTCGAACCGGGGGAGTCCTAGGGGCGGGTGAGGGCGTCCGCGGCGCCGCCGCCGACACCCAGGGTCACCCCGTCGACGTCGAGGGGCAGGGTCTCGAACAGGTTCTTGCCCAGCCGGCTGGAGTCGGGGAGCTCGAGCGGGTACTTGCCGGAGAAGCACGCGGTGCACAGCTGGTCGGCCGGCTGCTCGGTCGCCGCGATCATGCCTTCCTCGCTGATGTAGCCGAGGGAGTCGGCGCCGATCGAGGTGCAGACCTCCTCGACGCCGATGCCGGTCGCGATGAGCTCCGCCCGAGTGGCGAAGTCGATGCCGTAGAAGCAGGGCCAGCGCACCGGCGGGCTCGAGATCCGCACGTGCACCTCGGCCGCCCCGGCCTCACGCAGCATCCGCACGAGGGCCCGCTGGGTGTTGCCGCGGACGATCGAGTCGTCGACGACGACGAGGCGCTTGCCCTTGATGACCTCGCGCAGCGGGTTGAGCTTGAGCCGGATGCCGAGCTGGCGGATCGTCTGCGACGGGGCGATGAAGGTGCGCCCCACGTAGGAGTTCTTCACCAGGCCCTGGCCGTAGGGGATGCCCGACTCCTGGGCGTAGCCGATGGCCGCAGGTGTTCCCGACTCCGGCGTCGGCATGACCAGGTCGGCCTCGACGGGGTGCTCACGGGCCAGGGTGCGACCCATCTCGACGCGGGACTCGTGGACGCCGCGCCCGTTGATCGTCGTGTCGGGGCGGGCGAGGTAGACGTACTCGAAGACGCAGCCCTTGCGCGCGGTCTCGGCGAACCGCTGTGAGCGCAGGCCGTCCTCGTCGATGGCGATGAGCTCACCGGGCTCGACCTCGCGGATGAGCGAGGCGCCGACGATGTCGAGGGCGGCGGTCTCGGAGGCGACGACCCAGCCACGGTCCAGGCGGCCCAGGACCAGGGGACGGATCCCCTGCGGGTCGCGCGCGGCATACAGGGTGTGCTCGTCCATGAACACGAAGCAGAAGGCGCCCTGCAGCTTGGGCAGGATGTCCATCGCCGCCGCCTCGAGCGAACGGTCGGGGTCGTCAGCGAGCAGGGCGGTGACCAGGGCGGTGTCGGTCGTGTTGCCCCGGACCAGCTCGCCGCCGCCGTGGGCGAACCCCTCCTCGGCGCGGGAAGCGACCAGCTCGCGCAGCTCGGCGGAGTTGATGAGGTTGCCGTTGTGGGCCAGGGCCACCGTCGACTCGGCGTGGCCGCCGAGGGTGGGCTGGGCGTTCTCCCACGTGGAGCCGCCGGTCGTGGAGTAGCGGCAGTGGCCGACGGCGAGGTGTCCGCGCAGGGAGGCGAGCGACCGCTCGTCGAACACCTGGGACACCAGGCCCATGTCCTTGTAGACGAGGATGCTGCGCCCGTCGGAGGTCGCGATGCCGGCCGACTCCTGCCCGCGGTGCTGCAGGGCGTAGAGGCCGTAGTAGGTGAGCTTGGCGACCTCCTCCCCGGGAGCCCAGACGCCAAAGACCCCGCAGGCGTCCTGCGGGCCCTTCTCGTTCGGAAGGAGGTCGTGCGTCAGCTGTCCGTCGCCACGTGCCACGTGGCTCAGTGTCCCACAGGGGGAACGGCGTCAGTCGCGGCGTTCCAGAAGCACGGCCACCACCGCGGCCAGGAGCCCGAACACGCAGGCGCCGAGGACCCCCAGGAACAGCACCGACGACGACTCGCTGTAGGAACGGCCGAACTCCGTGGTGTTGCTGCCGCCGTAGTAGGCGAACACCGAACCGACGATGAAACCGAGGATCGCCCCGGTGGAGATGAAGGCGACGAAGTTCGGGTAGCGACGGGTGGGAGGCACGGGTCCACGCTACCTCCCCCTCCCAGAGGCCTTGCCGGGCCCTGATCGACGCCACCCCTACCCATCCGTTGCCCCCGGCGGGTACGAATGGAGGTCATGGAACCCACTTCGAAGAGCCAACGCCTCAGGTATGCCGTCAGCGGCCTGCTCGCGGCCCTCACCGGTATGGCCGTGGGTCACCTCGTCGCAGCCCTGGTCAACCCGGCGGCCTCGCCGGTGCTGTCCGTGGGTTCGACGGTCATCGACGCCACCCCGACCCCGGTCAAGGAATGGGCGATCCAGCATTTCGGCACCAACGACAAGCCCGTCCTGCTCTCCAGCGTCGCTCTGGTCACGGCCCTCGCGGCCCTCGGCATCGGCCTGCTGGCCCGCAAGCGGCCGAGTGCAGCCGGCGTCCTCGTCGTGCTGCTCGCCGGCCTGGCCGGACTGGCCGCGATGCTGCGACCCACCGCCTCGCCGGTCGACATCCTGCCCGCGTTCGCCGCGGCGGTCGTCGGCGTCGGGGTCCTGTTCGGGCTCCTGCGCCTGCTGAGCACCGGCGCCACCGAGGCGGCCGCTCACGAGTCCCCGCTCGACCACTCCGCGCAGGCCCCGGGGGTCGCCTCGACGACCGGGCGACGCAACTTCCTCATCGGTGCGGCCGGCGCCACGGTCGGTGCAGCCGCCGTCGGCACGCTCGGCCAGAAGCTGGCCGTTCCGCCCACGCTGCCGTCCTCGGTGTCCCTGCCCACCCCGCAGAACACCGCGCCGGCCCTGCCGGCCGGGCTGGAGACCAAGGTCAAGGGCATCAGCGCCTTCAGCACCCCGATCAAGGACTTCTACCGCGTCGACACGGCCCTGGTCATCCCGCGCATCGACGTGAAGAGCTGGAAGCTCGAGATCGGCGGGGACGTGGACAAGCCCTACTCGATCACCTTCGACGAGCTGCTCAAGATGCCGATGATCGAGAAGTACATCACCCTCAACTGCGTCAGCAACGAGGTCGGCGGCCCCTACATCTCCTCGACCCTGTGGCAGGGCGTCCGCATCAAGGACCTCCTCGAGCGCGCCGGGGTGAAGGCGAACGTCGACCAGATCCTGAGCGAGTCGACCGACGGCATGACGATCTCGACCCCGATCGAGGCTCTCACCGACGACCGCGACGCCATCATCGCCGTGGCGATGAACGGCGAGCCGCTCCCGCCCAAGCACGGGTTCCCCGCGCGGATGGTCACGCCGGGCCTCTACGGGTTCGTCGGCGCCACCAAGTGGGTCACCAAGCTCACCGCGACGACGTACGCCAAGGACAAGGCCTACTGGACCGAGCGCGACTGGCTCATCGACGGGAAGGTCAAGACGCAGGCTCGCATCGACACGCCCCGAGGCCTCGCGACCTACAAGCCCGGGAAGATGGCTGTCGGCGGGGTCGCGTGGGCCCAGGGCCGCGGCATCGAGAAGGTCGAGGTCCGCGTGGACGACGGCCCGTGGCAGAAGGCCACCCTCGGACCGGACGGCGGCACGGACTACTGGCGCCAGTGGTTCTGGGAGTGGGATGCAAAGAGCGGTCGCCACGACCTGACGGTGCGCGCCACCGACGGCACCGGCACGGTCCAGACCCAGGAGAAGGCCGACCCGTTCCCCGGTGGAGCGTCCGGCTACCACTCGATCGTCGTGCTCGTCTCCTGACGAATCATCAACAGCCGCAACACTTTGAAGTGATGCGGCACCGAGGCCCCTGCTGAGCCGCTCTGGCTCGGCAGGGGCTTTGGCGTTGTCCCGCAACGGTTTCGAGGGACCGCCGGGGCAAAAACTCGAAAAAACTTTCACCAGAGTCCAATCCGCCTCCCGAGCAGGGCCGAATGCCAGATGTCAGAACGTCACTGAAACAAGGAGCCACATCATGCGACTCGCACGCCGCAGCACCATCGCCGTCCTCGGCCTCGCCCTTCCCCTGAGCCTCGCCGCCTGTGGGAACTCCGGTTCCGACGCGGCCTCCACGTCCTCCTCCTCGTCCCCGATGTCGAGCAGCTCGAGCTCCTCGTCCTCCAGCACCACCGACGACATGGCCGCCAAGCCGTTCGGCTCCGGTTGCGCCGCCGTTCCCACGAGCGGCAAGGGCTCGTTCTCCGGCATGGCCACCGACCCGGTCGCCACCGCCGCGAGCAACAACCCCGCGCTGTCCACCCTGGTCACCGCCGTCGGCGAGGCCGGCCTGGGCGAGACCCTGAACTCGGCCAAGGACATCACCGTCTTCGCCCCGAGCAACGACGCGTTCAAGGCCGTCCCGAAGGCCACGATGGACGCCGCGATGAAGGACCCGAAGGGTCTGCTCACCAAGGTCCTCACCAACCACGTCGTCGAGGGTCGCCTGACCCCGGAGACCCTGGCCGGCGAGCACAAGACCCTGGGTGGCGGCACCATCACCGTCGAGGGTTCCGGCGAGTCCTTCAAGGTCGGTACGGCCAACGTGGTCTGCGGCAACGTGCAGACCGCCAACGCCACCGTCTACATCATCGACGGCGTCCTGCTCCCCAAGTAAGCCCGGATCAGCGATGATGGTGTCCATGGCAGCGACTTCCTCAGGTCCCAACCCGACTTGGGGAGGTCCTGCCGTGGCACCGGACCTCAGCGAACTGCTGCGGATGTGTTCCCTCGGGGACGAGTCCGCGTTCGCCAAGCTGTATGACGCGGTGTCCTCCCGGATCTACGGGTTGGTGCTGCGCGTCGTACGGGATCCGGCGCAGTCCGAAGAGGTCGCCCAGGAAGCCTTGCTCGACATCTGGCGCACCAGCGCCCGGTTCGACCCCGAGCGTGGGACCCCGGTGAGCTGGATGCTCACCATCGCCCACCGCAAGGCGGTCGACCGGGTGCGGTCCGCGCAGGCGTCCACCAACCGCGAGGACAGCTACGGTTCCCGGAACCAGGAGCGGTCCTTCGACCAGACGGTCGAGACGGTGGAACGTCGGCTGGACGCTCAGCGCGTGCGCAACGCGATGGACTCCTTGACGGAGACCCAGCGCAAGGCGGTCGAGCTCGCCTACTTCGGTGGCTACACCCATACCGAGGTCGCTTCCCTCCTCGGCGTTCCCCTGGGAACGGCGAAGACCCGAATACGTGACGGACTCATCCGTCTGAGAGACACCCTGGGGGTGCAGCAATGAGTGCCGACGTCCACAGCCTGGTCGGTGCCTACGCCGTCGATGCCATCGACGAGCATGAGCGCGCAGCGTTCGAGCTCCACCTCTCCGAGTGCCCCGAGTGCATGGACGAGGTGACGAGCCTTCGCGCCGCTGCTGCCAGCCTGTCGCTCGTCAGCGAGGTCGCTCCCCCGGCCGCCCTGCGTGACGCGGTCCTGGCCGGCATCCGCACGGTGCGCCCGCTGCCCCCGCTCGAGCAGCCCGGGGACGCCCAGCACTCCCTGACCACCAGCACCGCCGGCCCGACCGGCACCCCTGTCGCCCGCATCCCCGTCGTCAGCGACGACGGCGAGACCGAGCCGGCACCCGGCGTCGGTCCGGCTGCCCTGCCATCGAACGTCGTGCCGATGCGCCGTCGCCGCCCCGTCGCCGAGTGGCTCGTCGGCGCAGCCGCCGCAGTGGCTCTCATCGCCGGTGGCATCGCGTGGAGCCCTTGGGACAACGGCACCGGGAACCAGCAGATCTCCGCGTCCGAGCAGGTCCTCGAGGCCAAGGACGCGCAGCGCGTGGTCCAGACCGTCGACGGCGCCAAGGTGACCATCGTCCGCAGCCCGTCGCTGGGCAAGGCCGTGATCATCGCCGACAACATGCCGGCGGCCCCCGACGGCAAGGACTTCCAGGTCTGGTTCAACCAGCCCAACCAGGGCATGGTCAGCGCCGGAGTCATGCCGCACGGCAGCGCACCGACCGTGGCCGTCATGCTCGACGGCGACGCCAGGAGCGCCCTGGCTGCCGGGATCACCCTCGAGCCGGCGGGTGGCTCGAAGTCGCCGACGACCGCGCCCCTGGCGCTCTTCGCCTTCAGCTGAGTCGGCGCAGGGCGTCGAGACGCCCGGCCACCTGCTCCAGCACGGCCTCGGACCCCGCGTACGGCGCGCTCGTCCGGGGCCAGTGCGTCACCACGTCCGTGAAGCCGAGCTCCGCGGCCCGACCCACCAGCTCCTCGAAGAGCTCGGGGCTCTCGAGCGAGAACCTCGGCGAGCCGTCGAGCGACAGGTAGCGGTCGATCGGTCGCTCACGCCCAGCGGTCGACTCGGCCTCGTCGAGCAGCTCGCTCAGCGCGGCCACCCCCGACCACCACTCCTCCAGGGTGTCGCCACCCCGGCCGTAGGTGACCCAGCCCTGCCCGAGCCGGGCCGCGAGCCGCAGCGACCGCGGTCCGTTCGCCGCGACGAGGAACGGCACCCGTGGTCGTTGCACGAAACCCGGCAGGGTGCGCGCGTCGACCGTCGTGAAGTGAGCACCGTCGTGCGACACGTGGTCCTCGCGGGACAGCCGGTCGAGCACCTCCACGAACTCGTGGAACCTCTGCACCCGCTCCTTGAGGGGCCGTTCCTCGCCGAGGATCCGCGAGTCGAGGTCGCCACCGGTGCCGAGGCCGCAGATCAGGCGACCCCCTGAGATGTCGTCGACGGCCAGCAGGTCGCGCAGGAACGTGTACGGGTGCCGGTAGTTCGGTGAGCTGACGAAGGTGCCGAGCCGCATCGTCGAGGTCACCGTGGCGGCTGCGGTCAGGGTCGGCAGCGCCCCGAACCACGGGGAGTCCGGCAGGCCGGCCCACACGAGGTGGTCGTAGGTCCAGGCGTGGTCGAAGCCGTACTCCTCGGCCCGGCGCCACAACGGCTCGGCGACGGACCAGCGGTGCTCGGGAAGGATCGTGATGCCAAGGCGCATGCAGGGAGGGTATGCCGCGCGACAGGACGCGGCCCGTCCCACCCGTGCCCACGGTCACCCCAGCGGCAGCCGGTAGACGACGTCGAGGTCGTGGGCCGAGATCCACACGGCCGAGTCGTCGGCGGCGACGCTCCCGCTGCCGCCGGCAGGTCCGTACCGCGCGACCACCTCGTTCGTCGCCGGGTCGATCTTGGCGACCAGGGCGTCCGACACCCGGGCCCAGACGAACCCGCCCCCCACGGCCAGGTCGCCACCGTCGACCGCCCCGCCGTCCACCTTCACCGTCGCCACGACGGCGTTGGTGGACGGGTCGATCCGCGAGACCGTCCCGTCGATGTTGTTCTGCACCCACACCGCCCCCGCTCCGACCGCGAAGAACCGGGCCCCCTGACCTGCCGCCACCTTCGCCACGACCTTCTGGGTGCGCGGATCGAGGCGGAGCAGCTCGCCCCTGATCGGGTCGGTGAGCCACAGCCCACCCAGCCCTGCCCGTGCCGCCACGACGCCGTCGGGGATGGCTGTCCGCGAGACGACCGTGTTGCTCTTCGGGTCGATCCTGACGAGCTGGTGCTGCGGCGGGGCGGTGACCACCCACACCGCCCCTTCCCCGCTGGCGACAGAGCCCTCCTCGAGGATCTGCAGCCCTGTCAAGGTGACGCGTGCCTGCACCCTGCCGTTCGACGGATCGATGCGCAGGACCGATGCCGACGTCGGGTCGCAGGCCGCTGCCCAGAGGGAACCGAAGCCGGAGTCCATCGCCGTGCACGTCTCCGCACCTGCGTTGGCGATGGACGTCCGCGGACGTCCGCGGTCATCGAGCTGCTGGACCACCCCGCCCTCGGGTCTGCTCACGGCCGTCCACAGGTGTCCCTCGACGACCTGCATCCAGTCGGCGTCCTGGACACTGAGTGCCGTCCCGCCGGCCCCGACGAGGTCGCTGACCGGTGGCCAGCCCTTCGTCGAGGGTGCCGAGGTCGTGACGGCGGACGAAGACGACGACGCCTTGCCCGGGCCATCGGTCGCACCGCTGCAGCCGGCCGAGCCCAGGCAGGCAAGGACGGCACCGGCGACGAGCCAGCGGCGGCGGCCACCTCGACTGCTCAACACCGCCATGGCTCTCCTCCGGGTCGGAACGCACGCAGACCTGACCACCATGCCCGAGGCAGTGCCCGCACGGCATCCGTGGAACCACGTAGCGTCCCTCCGCACGCCCCGTGGGAGGCTGGGTCCATGAAGGCCACGATCCTCCACGCGCCCGGCGACATCCGTCTCGACGAGGTCCCCGACCCCGTCCTCGTCGCCCCCACCGACGCCCTCGTTCGCGTCACCGCCTCGTGCGTCTGCGGCAGCGACCTGTGGCCCTACCGCGGCATCAACGACGTGACCGAGCCGACCCGCATCGGGCACGAGTTCGTCGGCATCGTCGAGGAGGTCGGCGCCGAGGTGCGCAGCCTGCGCCCGGGCGACTTCGTCATCGCACCGTTCATGTACTCCGACAACACCTGTCCGCACTGCCGGGTCGGCATCCAGTCGCGGTGCTCGCACGGCGGGTTCTGGGGCGGCAACGACCGGGACGGTGTGCTGGCCGACGGCGGCCAGGGCGAGTACGTCCGCGTCCCGCTGGCCGACGGCACGCTCGTGTCCACCCGTGAGGTCCCGGACGACTCGCTCGTCCCGTCGCTGCTCACCCTGTCCGACGTCATGGGCACGGGCTGGCACGCGGGTGTCGCCGCCAAGGTCTCCGAGGGCGACACCGTCGTCGTCGTGGGCGACGGGGCGGTCGGTCTCAGCGGGGTCCTCGCTGCCGCCCGCATGGGGGCCGAGCGCATCATCGCGCTCTCACGGCACGCCTCGCGCCAGGCGGTCGCCCGCGACTTCGGGGCCACCGACGTCGTCGAGGTGCGCGGCGACGAGGCCGTCGCCGCGGTCAAGGAGCTCACCGACGGCGTCGGTGCGGACGCCGTGCTCGAGTGCGTCGGCACCAACGAGTCCATGCACACGGCCATCGCCGTCGCGCGGCCCGGCGCCACCGTCGGGTACGTCGGTGTGCCGCACGGCATCGAGTACCCGGTGCGCGACATGTTCGTGCGCAACGTCGGGATCGCGGGAGGCATCGCCCCCGCGCGCCAGTACCTGCCGCAGCTGCGCGACGACGTCCTCGCCGGCACGATCAACCCGGGCGCCGTGTTCGACCTCGAGCTGCCGCTCAGCGAGGTCGCCGAGGCGTATGCCGCGATGGACGAGCGCCGCGCGATCAAGTCGCTGCTGCGCCCCTGACGATGGGCCGCGACCGTGGGTCGAGGCGCACGCCCGACAGCCGCGCCGACACCCGCGCCGACCCCGCCGACGAGGCCGGCACCTCGCCGGTCGAGTTCGTCGACGACGGCACCGGCGGCACGGTCGTCATGATCGACGGGCACCCGCAGTCCTACGTCCAGCTCGGCGACCCCCGCCTCCTCGTCTTCGAGTACGTCCAGTTCCTCGCGGCCGTGGTCGACGTGCTGCCGGAGGGACCCGTGGCCGCCACCCATGTGGGTGGGGCCGGCCTGACCCTCCCCCGCTACGTCGCCCACACCCGACCCGGGTCGCCGCAGATCGTCCTCGAGCCTGCGCAGGACGTGACCAGCGCCGTGCGCCAGACGCTGCCGCTGCCGCGTGGTCACCGGATCCGGGTGCGCCCGGTCGACGGTCGCAGCGGGCTGCGCCAGCTCGCCGACGGCAGTGCGGAGCTGGTGGCCGTCGACGCGTATGCCGCCGGCCGCGTCCCTGCCGAGCTCACCTCGACCGAGTGGTTCACCGACGTCGCCCGGGTGCTCGGGGCGGGCGGTCTCCTCGCGATGAACACCGCCGACGAGCCCAGTCGTCGCCACCTCGCCCGCCTGCACGCCACGATCGCCACCGTCCTGCCGCACACGGCGGCGATCGCGACCTCCGAGGTCCGCAAGGGTCGACGCTTCGGCAACACCGTCCTCGTCGCGAGCGCCCAGCCCCTGCCCCTGACGGCCCTGGCCCGCAGGGTCGCCATGACGGCCTTCTCGGCCACCTTGCTGCACGGTCCGTCGCTGGCCAGGACCCTCGGGTCGGCGCAGCCGTTCACCGACGAGGACGCCGAGGCCTCCCCCGAGCCACCCCGCGTCGAGGGCTGGCGCGTGCGCTGAGGCGCACGGGCTGACGGGCGGCTGCCCCGCGCCATGCCGGGGTCGACGCGGCAGGATGGAGTCCATGACCTCCGCCCTCAGGCTGCCCGCCCCGCGCGTCCCCGACCCCCGCTCCGCACCGGTGCTGCGCTGGGGCGTGATCGCCCCGGGCGGCATCGCCCGCACGTTCGGGCGGGCACTGCGCGCACGGACGGGCCAGGAGCTCCGGGCGGTGGCCTCGCGCAGCCTCGACCGGGCGCAGGAGTACCAGCGGGAGTTCGACGTCGAGGTCGCCTACGGCTCCTACGAGGAGCTGGTCGCGGACCCGCACGTCGACGCCGTGTACGTCGCGTCGCCGCACTCCGAACACCTGGCCCACGCCCAGCTCGCCCTGGAGGCGGGCAAGCCCGTCCTGGTCGAGAAGGCGTTCACGCGCACCGGTGCCGAGGCGCGCGCCGTGTTCGACACGGCGGAGCGCGCCGGGCTGTTCGCCATGGAGGCGATGTGGACGCGGTTCCTCCCCCACATGGACGTCGTCCGCCAGGTCCTCGAGCAGGGGCTGCTCGGTGAGGTGCAGGTGGTCGCCGCCGACCACGGTCAGAAGCTCTATCCCGACGGACCCCAACGGCTCAGCGACCCGGCCCTCGCCGGGGGTGCCCTCCTCGACCTCTGCGTCTACCCGATCTCGTTCGCCTCCATGGTGCTCGGCGAGTTCGACTCGCTGTCCGCGACCGGGCTCCTCACCACCGAGGGCGTGGACGCCCAGGAGGTGGTCACGGTGCAGAACGCCGCCGGGGCCCTCGGGCTGCTCAGCGCCAGCATGGTCTCGAGCACCCCCACGACCGCGTCCATCTCCGGGACCCGGGCGCGTCTGGAGTTCACCGGCGCCTTCTACGGCCAGTCGACCATGACCCTGCTGTCGCCCCACGACGAGGTGCTCGACGTCCTCGAACCCAGCGACCGCGAGCACGGCCTGCACCACGAGATCGTTGAGGTGGCTGCCTGCGTCGACGCCCGGCTGCTCGAGTCGCCGCTCCTGCCGTGGGCCGAGACGCTGCGGGTCATGGACGCCATGGACGCCGTGCGCGAGCAGATCGGGTTCCGCCTGCCCGGCGAGTGATCCGCGCCCGTACGCTGCCCGCGCGTGCTGCGCCGAGGTCCGGGACGTGGGCAGGGCGCGCAGGTGGTGGGGTCAGACCAGGGGGAGGTATGCCGTGAGGTCGGCCCGGTGGCCGCTGACCCGCAGGCTGCCCGCCTCCCAGGCCCCGTCCCAGCTCAGGGAGCCGGTGGCCACCTGCAGCCACGTCTGCGCGTCGGTCTCGACCACGTTGGGCGGGGTGCCTCGCGTGTGGGTCGTGCCGGACACGCACTGGACCGCGCCGAACGGTGGCACGCGCACCTCGACGCTGCGACCGGGCGCGACCGTCGCGAGCTCCTCGAGCGCGTAGCGCACGGCGGTGGCCAGGTCCGCGCGGGCGAGGTCCGCACCCTCTGCCTGCCAGCGTTGCACCGCCGAGCGTCCAGCGGCGACAGGGACTCGGCGGCGCGGCGGCATGCCTCCATCGTAGGCAGCGAGCAGGGGGCGGCCGGACGCGGCGGTCCGACGCGACCGGCCGGCGCGGGTCGCTCGCGACCTGTCGGCGGCGGCTCCAGGGAATGGGTACTTCTACCCATGTACGCCTGTCGGTGGGCAGGCCTATGGTTCACGACAGGGGACACCACAGGGGACGAACGGCCCGGCCACGCAGGGGGAAGCGTGACCGGGCCGCTCGCTGTGTCGGGTCAGCGTCGGTCCGGTCTGCGGCCGTCCGCCGGCCCGGCGTCGGCACCAGAGGACCGGGCCACGTCCAGCAGCTCGGCGATCATGGCGCCCATCCCTGCCGCCGAGGACTCGGCCCGGGCCAGCAGCTGGGCAGCGTTCGGGGAGTCGATCAGCTCGGGACTGCCCGCCGCGAGCTCGATGAACCACGTGAGGGCGGCGAGCGGGTTGCGAAGGTCGTGGCAGACCTGTCCGGCGAACTTGAGCAGGTGGTCGTTGGAGCGCGCCAGCTCACGGGACACGAGCCGCAGCTCGAGGAGGTCGACGGCCTGGTCGGCCAGGGCTCCGAGCGCGCGCCCACCTGCGACGGACAGGTTGCGCGGGACGTCGTCGAAGACGCACAGGGTCCCGATCGGCACCCCGGCCGGCGTGACGAGCGGGCTCGAGGCGTAGAAGCGGACGTTGGCGATCTCACCGGTGACGAACGGGTTGGCCTTGAAGCGTTCGTCGACCCGGGCGTCCGGGACGGCCACCTGCACCGGGTCGCTGAGGACCTGGGCGCACATCGACTCCTCACGCGAGCACACCGCAGCGAGCAGGCCCACCGCTGCGATCTGGTGCTGGTGGCGGTCGTCGATGATGTTGATGACCGCGGTCGGGACGTCGCACATCGCTGCCGCCAGCTCGACGAGCCGTTCGAGATCCGGTTCGGCCGGAGCGCCGACGACGTCGTACTCCTCGATCGCCTCGCGGCGTGCGAGGTCCTGGACCGTGCTCATCTCGCTCCCCCCAGGGATTCCCACACCCACGTCCCCCTCTCGTCAGCTGCCGGCCGGTCGCCCCCTCGGTCCCCGGTCCCCGTGGCCGTTCTCGTCCTACCCGCTGCCCTGTGACTGCGGCCGGTCCGGGAAGGACACCCAGACGCTGGCGCCGCCGAGCTCGGAGTCGACGATGCCGATGCGGCCGCCGTGCGACTGCACGATGCGGCGGCACGTGCTCAGGCCGATGCCCAGTCCTTCGACGTCCTGCTTGTCGTCCCCCCGGGCGAGCAGCTCGAAGACGCGGTCGCGGTCCTGCCTGGGCACCCCGGGACCGTTGTCGTCCACGGTCACCCGCCAGCCGCCGGTGATGCGCTCGGCGCCGACGCGGACCACGGGCTGCCCGGTACCGGCTGCGGCACTGAACTTCACGGCGTTGGCGACGAGGTTCTGGAGCAGGGCGCGAAGCAGCGTGGCGTCGCCGGACACCTTGGGCAGGCCCTCCACGCGGACGTCGGCCCTGGCGTCGGCGATCTGGGCGGACAGGTCCTCGAGCACGGCGTCGGCCTCGCCCTGGAGGTCGACGATGCCCTTGCGCCCACCGCCACCGATGCGGGCGAAGTCGAGCAGGTCGCCGATCATCGCGGTCATCCGCGCTGCGGACGACTCGGCCCGCGCCAGCAGCTCGGCAGCGTCAGGGGCGTCAGCGAGCTCCGGGCTGTCGGCGGCCAGCTCGAGGAAACCGGTCAGCGCCGCGAGCGGGTTCCGCAGGTCGTGGCTGACCTGCCCGGCGAACTGCGTCAGCTGCTCGTTGGAGCGCGCCAGCTCACGGGTGAGGCGGCGCAGCTCCAGGACGTCGACCACCTGCTCGGCCAGCACCCCCAGGGCCTTGCCCGCTGCCACGGACAAGCGGCGAGGCACGTCGTCGAAGACGCACAGGGTGCCGATCGGCACGCCCGCCGGCGTGACGAGCGGGCTGGAGGCGTAGAAGCGGACGTTCGCGATGACGCCCGTGACGAACGGGTTGTCCGCGAAGCGCTCGTCGAGGCTCGCGTCGGGCACCGCCACGAGCTGGGGGTCGTGCAGGACCCGGGCGCACATCGAGTCCTCGCGGGAGCAGACCGCAGCAGACAGCCCGATCGCTGCGATCTGGTGCTGCTGACGGTCGTCGATGATGTTGATGACCGCCGTCGGGACGTCACACACGGCGGCGGCCAGCTCGACGAGGCGCTGGAGGTCGGGTTCCGCCGGGCGTCCGACGACCTCGTACTCCTCGATCGCCTCGCGCCTGGCGAGGTCCTGCCCTGAACTCACGACACTCCTCAGTGGGACCCGTCGACATCGTCGTCGACCCGGAAACCGGACGAATCAGCCGGCGAAGACCTCTCGCAGCGTACGCGTGTGGACCTGCGTCATGGCGGACAGACCCACCGTGAAGTGACCTTGCACGTCCAGCCCGTCGGTCTCGTCGTCGACCACACCGATGCGCGCGTGGACCTGGCCGCGGGCGGTGCACATGTCGGTGAACCGCACCTCCTCCGAGCGCGGCACGCTGACGACGACACGGGCGGTCGACTCGCTGAACAACGCGGTGAACGCGTCGATGCCGTCGCGCTCGCAGACCTCGTCGAGCCAGATCCGCGCGCCGACGCCGTACCGCATGGTCGCCTCGGCCAAGGCGATGGCGAGGCCACCGTCGGAGAGGTCGTGCGCGGCGTCGACGAGACCGTCCCGGCTCGCGTTGACGAGGATGTCGCCGAGCAGCTGCTCGGCCCCGAGGTCGACCTTCGGCGGCAGCCCGCCGAGGTGGCCGTGGACCACGTGCGCCCACTCGCCGCCTGCGAGCTCGTCGCGGGTCGAGCCGAGCAGGTAGATCACCTGGCCGGGGGCCTTCCAGCCAGACGGGGTGCGGCGGGAGACGTCGTCCATGACCCCGAGGACACCGATGACGGGCGTGGGGTGGATGGCCGTGTCACCGGTCTGGTTGTAGAAGCTGACGTTGCCGCCGGTCACCGGGATGCCGAGGGTCTTGCAGCCCTCGGCGATGCCCTTGACCGACTCACGGAACTGCCACATGACGCCCGGGTCCTCCGGGGAACCGAAGTTGAGGCAGTCGGTGACGGCGAGCGGGACGGCGCCGGCGGTCGCGACGTTGCGGTAGGACTCGGCGAGCGCGAGCTGGGCCCCGGTGTAGGGGTCGAGCTTGGCGAACCGGCTGTTGCAGTCGGTCGAGATGGCCACACCGCGGCCGGTCTCCTCGTCGACGCGCACCACCCCTGCGTCGTCGGGCATCGCGAGCGCGGTGTTGCCGAGGACGTAGCGGTCGTACTGGTCGGTGATCCACGACTTGTCGCACAGGTTCGGCGACCCGAGCAGGGTGAGCAGGTCGGACTTCAGGCCCTCGCCGTCGACGGGACGGGCCAGCGTGCCGGTGCCGTTCGCCTGGAGCTGGTCGAGGTAGTCCGGACGGGCCAGGGGCCGGTGGTAGGTCGGGCCCTCGTGGGCGACCGACCGCGGCGGCACGTCCACGATGACCTCGCCGTGCCAGGTGATGACGAGGTGGTCGCCGTCGGTGACCTCCCCGAGCACGGTCGCCTCGACGTCCCACCGGTCGGTGATCGCCATGAACTCGTCGAGCTTGCCCGGCTCGACGACGGCCATCATGCGCTCCTGGCTCTCCGACATGAGGATCTCCTCAGGTCGCAGGGAGGCGTCGCGCAGCGGCACGCGGTCGAGCTCGATCTGCATGCCCCCGTCACCGTTGGAGGCGAGCTCGCTGGTGGCGCAGGACAGCCCCGCACCGCCGAGGTCCTGGATGCCGTCCACGACGTGCGCGGCATACAGGTCCAGACAGCACTCGATGAGCACCTTCTCGGCGAACGGGTCGCCGACCTGGACCGCAGGACGCTTGGTGGGACCACCCTCGTCGAAGGTCTCCGAGGCGAGGACCGACACGCCGCCGATGCCGTCGCCACCGGTCCTGGCGCCGAACAGGATCACCTTGTTGCCGACGCCCGAGGCCTTGGCGAGGTGGATGTCCTCGATGCGCATGGCACCGACGCACAGGGCGTTGACGAGCGGGTTGCCCTGGTAGCAGTCGTCGAAGACGACCTCGCCGCCGATGTTGGGCAGGCCGATGCAGTTGCCGTAGCCACCGACACCGGCGACGACGCCCGGGAGCACGCGCTGGGTGTCGGGGTGGTGCAGGTTGCCGAAGCGCAGCGGGTCCATGACCGCGATCGGCCGGGCACCCATCGACATGATGTCGCGGATGATGCCGCCGACGCCGGTGGCGGCGCCCTGGTACGGCTCGACGTAGGACGGGTGGTTGTGCGACTCGACCTTGAAGGTGACCGCCCAGCCGTCGCCGATGTCGACGACCCCGGCGTTCTCACCGATGCCGACGAGGAGCTTCTCGCGCATCTCGTCGGTGGTGTTCTCGCCCCAGAGGGAGAAGTGCACCTTGGACGACTTGTACGAGCAGTGCTCGCTCCACATGACGGAGTACATCGCGAGCTCGGCGCTGGTGGGGCGGCGGCCGACGATCTCGCGGATCTCGGCGTACTCGTCGGGCTTGAGCCCGAGCTCGCTCCACGGCTGCTCGGTGTCGGGGGTCGTCGCCGCGTGGGAGACCGTGTCGAGCGTCGGACGGTCGACCTGGGCCGTCATGCTGAAACCACCTGTCGCAGAACAGAAGTGAAGAAGGGGAGCCCATCGGTCGAGGGGCCGTAGCCCTCCTCCACGCAGTGCTCGGGGTGGGGCATGAGGCCCACGATGTTGCCGCGCTCGTTGCTGATGCCCGCGATGCCGCGGTACGAGCCGTTCGGGTTGTCACCGGCATACCGGAAGACCACGCGGCCCTCACCCTCGAGCTCGTCGAGGGTTCGCTCGTCGGCGACGAACCCGCCCTCGCCGTTCTTGAGGACGATCGTGATCTCCTGCCCGGCCTCGAAGTCGGAGGTCCAGGTGGTCGAGGCGTTCTCGACGACGAGCCGCTGGTCGACGCAGTTGAACTTGCGGTGGTCGTTGCGGATCAGCGCACCGGGGAGCAGGTGGCTCTCGCAGAGCACCTGGAAGCCGTTGCAGATGCCGAGCACCGGCAGCCCTCCCTGGGCTGCGGGGATGAGGGCGTCCATGACCGGCGCGAAACGGGCGATGGCACCGCAGCGCAGGTAGTCGCCGTACGAGAAACCGCCGGGGAGGACCACGGCGTCGACGCCCTTGAGGTCGGCGTCGCCGTGCCAGAGGCTGACGGCCTCGGCGCCGACGGCGCGCACCGCGCGGGCGGCGTCACGGTCGTCGAGGGAGCCCGGAAACGTGACGACCCCGACCTTCACTGGCCGGGGTCCGTGGTCTCGCCGTCGCTCGCGCGGACGGACACGACGTCCTCGATGACGGGGTTGGAGAGCAGCTTGTCCGCTGCCTCCCGCGCCGCCGCGAGCACCTCGTCGGTGACCTCGCCGTCCACGGTGAGGACGAAGCGCTTGCCCTGCCTCACATCCGTGAACTGCTCGAAGCCGAGCCGGGGGAGCGCCCCGTTCACGGCCTGACCCTGGGGGTCGAGGATCTCTGGCTTCAGCATGACGTCAATGACGACGTGGCCCATTCGGGTGTCTCCTGGGTTCAGCACGGGACTAGCGCGGGGGATGGAAGCGACCGCAGTCTATCCGGGCCACGGAGCAGGTATGCCGCGTGGTCACCTCCCGGACGTCCCCGCACGGCCGGGCGAGTGGTTGACACGTCGTGGCGCCCGGAGGAGCGTCCGTGGGGAGAGCCCGGGAGGCGCCATGAACACCGTGATGAAGACCGTGATGCGGACCGCCAACAAGGTGGGCGTCGGTGTCTACCGGGTGTCGGGCGGCAAGGTGGGGGGCAAGGGCTCCGGCGGTGTCCCGGTCCTGCTGCTCACCGTCCCCGGCCGCAAGACGGGGAAGCCGCACACCACCCCCGTCGGGTACTTCGAGCACGAGGGCGGCTACCTCGTCGTGGGGTCGGCGGGCGGGATGCCGGAGGACCCGCAGTGGTTCCGCAACCTGCGGGCCGCCGGTCGCGCGGAGGTGCAGCGGGGCCGGGCCACCGAGGCCGTCACGGTCCGGGAGCTGACCGGGGACGAGCGGGATGCTGCCTGGCGGGACGTGGTCCTCGTCCGCTGTCCACCCTTCGGCAAGTACGAGCTGAAGACGTCGCGGACCATGCCCCTCGCCCTCCTGACCCCCACGCGCGGCTAGTCCAGCGGGGCGGGGTCGGCTGCGCGGGCGGCGTCGGCTGCGCGGGGGCCTCGCCGGGGCCAGCCGGCGTCAGGTGCGCGCTGCGGCGAGGGCAGCCAGGACCGCCTCGACGGAGCGGTCGACGTCCTGCGAGGTCGTCATCCAGCCGGACACCGAGATCCGCATGACCGCGTCGCCGTTCCAGGTGCTGCCACCGATCCACGCCTCGCCGCCGGCCTGGACCCCAGCGAGGACCGCGCGGGTGACGTCGTCGGAGTCGTCGAACCGCACCAGCACCTGGTTGAGCACCACGTCGTTGAGGACCGCGACCCGTGCGTCGGCGGCCACCAGGGCCGAGGCGAAGCGGCGCGCGTGGGCGCAGGAGCGGTCCACGAGGTCGGCGACGCCGTCCCGGCCGAGCTGGGAGAGGGCGGCCCAGATCGCGAATCCCCTTGCGCGACGGGAGGACTCGACGACATACCTGTAGGGGTCGCGGCCCGCCCCGGGGACGACGTACGGCGCCTCCCACGACATGGCGGCGACGTGGGCGACGGGATCGCGGGTGGCGACGAAGGCGGAGTCGTAGGGGACGTTGAGCCACTTGTGGCAGTCCGTGGCCCAGGAGTCGGCGCGCTCCACGCCGTCGACCAGCGGTCGCAGCCGTTCGCTCGCCCCTGCCCACAGCCCGAACGCTCCGTCCACGTGCAACCACGCACCTGCCTGCGCGCAGAGGTCTGCCAGCTCCCCGAACGGGTCGAAGGCACCGGTGTTGACGTTGCCGGCCTGTGCGCACACGATGACCGGTCCCCCGTCCCGCCGGAGGACCTGCGCGAGGGCCGCGGGTCGCATCCGACCCTGCTCGTCGCTGGCGGCGACGTCGGGACGGCTGCCCAGGCCGGCGAAGCGCAGGGCCTGAGGCACGGTCGCGTGCACCTGGCCGCCGACGACGACCTGGATGCGGGGTGCGCCCTGGAGACCGTCGGCCTCGACGTCCCATCCCGCCCGCTCGAGCACCGCGTGCCTGGCTGTCGCGAGCGCCGTGAAGTTCGCCATCTGGGCGCCGGTCGGGAACCCGAAGGACGCCTGCGCCGGAAGGCCGAGCAGGTCGAGCAGCCAGCCGCCGGCGACCTCCTCGACGGCGGCCGCAGCCGGCGACATCACCTCGAGGCCGGCCACCTGGTCCCAGGCGACCGCGAGCCAGTCAGCGGCCATGGCGGCCTCGAGGGTGCCGCCCACGACGTACCCGAAGTAGCGCGGCCCGCTGGAGGCGACCAGTCCCGGGCCGACGGCGGCGGCGAGGCGCTCGACGACCTCCGCCGGTTCGGAGCCGCGGACCGGCACAGGTCCGCCGAGCGCCGCCCTCAGGCTCTGCGCCGTGACGTCCGGAGGCGCCCCGACCCGGCGTTCCCGCAGCCCGTCGAGGTGGGCGCGCGCAGCGGCCGACGCCGCGGCGAGGGCCGGGTGGCCCTCCAGGTCCTCCACGTCGGTGAGGCTACGCCCGCGCGGCGGTCAGGAGAAGGTGCGGCCGGTCAGGCGCTCGTAGGCCTCGACGTACTTCGCCCGCGTCTGCGCCACGACGTCCTCGGGCAGGTCGGGCGGAGCCTCGCCCGACGCCTTGTCCCAGCCGCTGGCGGACGAGGTCAACCAGTCGCGGACGTACTGCTTGTCGTACGACGGCTGCGGGTGGCCCGGCTCCCAGAGCTCGGCCGGCCAGAACCGGGACGAGTCCGGCGTCAGCACCTCGTCCGCGAGGACGACCTCGTCACCGTCGAGCCCGAACTCGACCTTGGTGTCGGCGATGAGGATGCCGCGCTCGGCGGCGATCTCGTTGCCGCGGGCGAGGATCGCGGTCGTGAGGTCCCGCACCCGCGACGCGAGGGGGGCGCCGATCTCGGCCTCCACGGCGGCATACGGCATCGGCTGGTCGTGCTCCCCCATCGGCGCCTTGGTGGACGGGGTGAAGACGGGTTCGGGCAGGCGCGAGCCGTCGACCAGGCCCTCGGGCAGCGCCACCCCGGAGACGTGGCCGTCGGCGCGGTACTCGGTGAGTCCGCCACCGGTCAGGTAGGCGCGGGCGACGCACTCGACGGGGAGCATCGCGAGCCGCTTGACCAGCACCGCCCGCCCGGCAACGGCATCGGGCACGTCGGCCGACACCACGTGGTTGGGCACGAGGTCCTGCAGCCGCTCGAACCACCAGAGCGACAGCTGCGTCAGGACGGCACCCTTGTCGGGGATCGGGGTGTCGAGGACGAAGTCGTAGGCGGACATGCGGTCGCTGGCGACGAGGAGCAGCTGGTCGTTCCGCGGCGTCCCCGACTCGTCGAGCGGGGCGTAGAGGTCGCGGACCTTGCCCGAGTAGACGTGGGCGTAGCCGGGCACCGTGAGCGGCTGGGAGGACGTCATGCACCACATCCTCCCAGCCGACCGGTGGTCCGCGCGTGCCGGTCCGGCGCCCTCGCCCGTGTTCAGTGAGCAGCAACCGTCGGAGTCCGCGTGCCATACCGACAGCTGCTGCTCACTCAACCGATCCTCGTGCGGCTTGACTTGAAGTCCACTTCATCTTTGAGGATGGCGGGCATGTCCACCGACACGGCGCAGAGCCGACCCACCGACCTGCCCCCGAGCCTGTTCACCCGAGCGCACCTCCCCTTCGCCATCGGGGCGGTGGCGCTCGTGACGCTCGGGGCGTTCGAGAACCGCGCGACGACGACGGTGCTGCCCACCGTCGCCCGCGACCTCGACGGGCTGTGGCTGTTCGGTGCGGCCAGCGCCGCACCGCTCGTGTCGTTCGTCCTCGCCACCGTTGTCGCCGGCGCCTGGGCCGACCACCGCGGGCCCGTCCGCCCCCTGCTGGCCGGGATGGCGGTCTTCGTCGCCTCCCAGGTCCTCATGGCCGTCGCCCCCGGTATGGCGCTGTTCACCGTGGGGCGGTTCGGCTCCGGCATCAGTGAGGCGTTCATGGACGTGTCGCTCACGGTCCTGCTCGCGCGGGCACTGCCAGAGGCCTTGCGGGCCAAGGTCTTCGCCGCGTTCGCAGCGGCCTGGGTGCTTCCCTCCCTGCTCGGGCCGCCGGTGGCCGGGCTCCTGGCGCAGACCTGGTCGTGGCGATCCGTCTTCGCCGTCGGCATCGCCCTCATGGTGCCGGCCGCCCTCCTGCTCCGACCGTCGATGCGCGCCTCCACGGCGGCCACCGGTCCTGCCACGCCGTGGACGGGACAGGAGCACCGAGCCGTGCGGGCAGCGGCCCTCGCCGCGGTCGGGCTCGGCGCCCTGACCGCTGGGGGGTCCCTCTTCGGTGGCAGCAGCACCGCCCGAGTCCTCGGCCTCATCCTGGTGGCCACCGGACTCGCCTGCACCGTCCCGGCGGTGCGCGCCGTGCTGCCGGCCGGCACGCTGCGGCTCGTCCACGGCATACCGGCCCTCGTGGCGTTGCGTGGGCTCGTCGCCGCGGCGTTCGGGACCGCGGGGAGCCTGCTGCCCCTCATGCTCACGACCATCCACCACCTCGGGCCGGCCGCCGCGGGCGTGAGCCTCACGGTGACGGGGCTGTGCTGGGCGGCGGGTTCGCAGCTGCACGGGCTCGACGCGGTGCAGCGACGGGTGGGGGCCGTGCGGCGGCTGCAGGTCGGGTTCGCCCTCATCGCCGTCGGGATCGCCGGACCCGCCCTGACCAGCCTCGGGCTGCTCCCGGTCGCACCCGGACTCGTGCTGTGGGGGGTCGCCGGGCTCGGCATGGGGATCGTGTCGCCGACGCTGTCGACCCAGCTGCTCCTTCTCGCACCCGTGTCCGACCAGGGCCGGATCACCGCTGCGTCGAGCCTGACCGCGTCGGTGGCCCAGGCCGTGGCGCTGGCCGGCGCCGGCGCGCTGATCGCCTGGCAGGCCCCGGCACTGCCCGGGTGGCTCTTCGCCGCCGTGATGGTGGGCAGTGCAGCGCTCGGGGCCCTGGGGTGGGCCGCCGCCCGCCGAGCCGGGTAGACCGTGCCGCTCAGTCGGCGGGGTCGTCAGCCGACGTGGAGCTCGTCGCGCTCGGCCGCCAGGGCGATGTCGGTGCGATGGTGGGACCCGTCGAGCTCGATCGAGGCCACCCCCTCGTAGACCCGTTCCCGGGCCTGGCTGAGGCTCTCCCCGAGGGCCACGACCGACAGCACGCGGCCGCCCGCCGAGACCAGAGTGCCGTCGTCGGCGCGGCCGGTACCGGCGTGCAGGACGTAGACGGTCGGCACCTCGGTGGCGGCCTCGATCCCGGTCACGGGGTCACCCGTGCGCGGGGTGCCCGGGTAGTTGTGCGAGGCGACGACGACGGTCACCGCGTGCTGCGGCGACCAGTGCAGCGCGCCGACCTCGGCCAGCCGTCCGGTGGCCGCTGACAGGAGCAGCCCACCCAGGGGGGTTTGCAGCCGCGCCAGCACCACCTGGGTCTCCGGGTCGCCGAACCGCGCGTTGAACTCGATCACCCGAGGACCACGGCTCGTCAGCGCCAGCCCGATGAACAGCACCCCGGAGAACGGCGTCCCGCGGCGGCGCATCTCGTCGACGGTCGGCTGGGCGACGCGGGTGACGAGCTCGTCGACCATCGAGGCCGGCGCCCAGTCGAGCGGGGAGTAGGCACCCATGCCGCCGGTGTTGGGGCCGCGGTCCTCGTCGAAGACCCGCTTGAAGTCCTGCGCCGGAGCCAACGGCACGACCGTCTCCCCGTCGCAGAGGACGAACAACGACACCTCCGGCCCGTCGAGGAACTCCTCGACGACCACCCGCCCGTCCTCCTTGGCGAGGCAGCCCCGGGCGTGCTCGAGGGCGGCGTCACGGTCGTCCGTGACGACGACGCCCTTGCCCGCGGCGAGGCCGTCGTCCTTGACCACGTATGGCGCGCCCATGGCGTCGAGCGCGTCGGCCACCTCGTCCTCGGTCGCGCACACGCGGGCGAGGGCCGTCGGCACCTCGGCGGCAGCCATGACCTCCTTCGCAAAGGCCTTGCTGCCCTCGAGGCGGGCGGCCTCGGCGGACGGGCCGAAGACGGGGAAGCCGGCCGCGCGCACCACGTCGGCCACTCCGGCGACGAGCGGGGCCTCCGGGCCGATGACCACGAGGCCGACCGAGTGCCGGCGCGCCAGCTCGACCACACCGTCGCCGTCGAGCAGGCCTGCGGGGAGCGGCTCGCACAGGGCCACGGCGTCCATGCCGGGGTTGCCGGGAGCCACCACCACGGCGTCGACGTCCGGGTCCGCGCCGAGCGCCTTGACAATGGCGTGCTCACGAGCACCGGACCCGACGACGAGAACCTTCACGCGCCCAGCGTAGAGAACCGGGCGGGAGATGAGTGCGCGGCGTCCCGGGGAGGCAGGGGGGACATTCTCCCGGGGACGCCGCGCAGCCGACGTGCGGTCGCCTGGCGGGGGAACCTGCGACCGGGCACGTGGGTCGACGAATCGACTCGGCCCAGATTGGACCATGACGGGTCCGCACGTAAAGTCTCGACGTGGCGGACTTGCGCCATTGACGGGATCTCGCCAACACAGCACCATGGGTCGCGGCCACTCACCTCGGACCGAGGAGCAGAGCATGGGCAGGACCTCGTGAGCGACGCCGTCGCCGCCTTGGGACTCGGCAACCACGGTGACGGTGACGCCGTGGTGACGCGGGTCTACCTCGCGGCGCTGCAGCACCCGGAGCCGACCCGGTCCCTGCTCGTGGCGCAGGGGATGAAGGCGCCTCTCGTCGACCACTCGTTGGAGGTGCTGCAGGAGCGCGGCCTCGTCCGTCTGCAGCCCGGTGGTGTCATCGAGGTCATCCCGCCCGACATCTCCCTGCCGACGCTCGCACTCAGCTACGAACGACGGGCACGCGAGACACGGTCGGCGGCGCACGAGCTCGCGCAGGTCTTCTTCCAGGCCCGGGCCGCTACGACGACCCCCGACGCGGGCACCATACGCATCCTCGCCTCGCTGGACGAGATGGCTGCGGTGACCGCCGAGGCCGTTGCGGCAGGAACGGAGATCGTCCGCGTCTTCCGCGCGCCGTCGCCACGGACGGACGCCATCTTCGACAGCCCGATGCACAGCCACGAGGAGCCGAGCAGGGGCGCCGGCGGGATCGTCCTCGACATGGCCTCGGTGTACGACTCCCGCATCCTGGAGATCCCCGACGCTCTCACCATCCTCGAGGCCCGGGAGCGCGGCGGCGAACGCTTCCGCCTCACGACCAGCGTCCCGTTCTCCTGCGTGATCGTCGACGAGTCGGCCGCCATCGTGGACGTCAGCTCGTTCGACCCGACGGGGTTCGGGTCGGCGCTCGTGCGCGCGCGGGCGATGGTCCTGGCGCTGATCTCGCTGTTCGACCACCTGTGGACGCTCGGTTCGCCGTTGCAGCGTGCGGGGACGGGCAGCGCCGCCGAGCAACGCGACCAGCTCATCCTGTCGCTGCTCGCGGCCGGCGCGCCCGATGCGACGATCGCCCGCCAGACCGGCGTCTCCCAACGCACCGTGGAGCGGCGGGTGCGCGCGCTCATGGACCAGCTCGGCGCCGGGACCCGGTTCCAGGCCGGCGTCCAGGCAGGGAGGCGGGGCCTGATCTGAGGCCCGGCGTGGGATGGCGCGAAGACACCCGGGGACGCGGGGCTAGACTCGTGCGTTCTCTGCGGGACGAGCAGGCCGTTCGACAAGAAAGTCACCACCGTGACCGCTCCGGATCACCAGTCCTCCACCTCCAACAGGGCGACCACCGCCGAGGTGGCGCGCGAGATCGCCGTCGAGCAGGCGCACGTCGACGTCGTCTACGCCGAGCTCGCGAAGGCCAAGCTCCGGGCGGGCCTGGTCGAGACCGACGGGCTCGCGCGGGGGCGCACCGACCGCACGGGCGACGTCCGGGACGAGGAGCTGACCGGGCTGTTCGAGCGCGACGCCCTGGTGTTCAACGCCGCCCGACGCCGCTCGACCCTCGACACGCAGTTCGAGGGCCTGGTGTTCGGCCGGCTCGACCTCGACCACGCCCTGTCCAAGGAAGGCGCCGACAGCGACCGCGAGACCCGCTACATCGGCCGGCTCGGCGTCCGCGACGACGACTACGAGCCGCTGGTCGTCGACTGGCGCGCGCCGGCAGCGGCGGCCTTCTACCGCGCCACCCCCGTGGAGCCGATGGACGTCCTGCGCCGCCGGGTGCTGCGCTGCAAGGGCCCTGACGTCGTCGGCGTCGAAGACGACCTCATGGTGGCGGAGGCACCGGACGACCTCGTCGTGGTCGGCGACGGCGCCCTGCTCGCGGCGCTGACCCGCAGCCGCGGCGCCCAGATGCGCGACATCGTCGCCACGATCCAGCGCCACCAGGACGAGGCCATCCGCGCCTCCGCCCGCGGCATCACCGAGATCACCGGCGGACCCGGTACCGGGAAGACGGTCGTCGCCCTGCACCGGGCCGCCTACCTGCTCTACTCCGACCGGCGCCGCTTCGAGAACGGCGGGATCCTCGTCGTCGGGCCGTCGTCGGCCTACACCGCCTACATCGAGCGCGTCCTCCCCTCGCTCGGCGAGGAGTCGGTGACGCTGCGCTCCCTCGGCGACGTCGTGGACGGGGTCACCGCGGTGCGCCTCGACAGCCCCCAGGTCGCGGCGGTCAAGGGGTCCCTGCGCGTGCGACGCCTCCTGTCGAGGGCCGCCGCCGACAGCCCTCCCGGTGCGCCGACACAGTTCCGGGCGTTCGTGGGAGGCAACGCCGTCCGCATCGACACCCCTGCCCTCGACCGCATCCGCGCCCAGGTCCTGCGCAGCCACCAGCGCAACCTTTCCGCCAAGGCCGTCCGCGCGCAGCTGGCGGAGGCCGCCTGGAACAGCGTGCGCGAGGGCGACCGGGGCGAGTTCATGGACCACTTCGAGGACCACCTCGAGGTGGACGCGTTCCTCGAGCGCTGGTGGCCCCAGGTCGACCCGCGCGAGGTCCTGCTCTGGCTCGCCGACCCCGAGCTGGCCACCCGCCACGGGCGCGGTGTGCTGACCGCTTCCGAGTGCGAGGCGTTCGCAGCCTCCATGCGGGAGGCCCTGCGGACCGGGACCTGGTCCGTGGCCGACGCAGCCCTCGTCGACGACCTGGCCGCCCGCATGGGGTCGGTCCAGGAAGCCGCGGTCGAGGAGCGCGGCTTCTACGAGATCGAGGAGCTCGACGACGTCTCGCAGTTCGGCGTCGCGGAGGTGCGGGCCACCCGGCAGTCGGGAGCGGGCTCGGCCAACGCCTGGTCCCGGATCGCCGTCACCGACCCGCGCGAACGGCTGCTGCAGGGACGGGTCGAGGGCCCCGGCGAGTACGCCCACGTCCTCGTCGACGAGGCGCAGGACCTCTCCCCCATGCAGTGGCGCATGCTCGGCCGCCGCGGCCGCTACTCGTCGTGGACCGTGGTCGGCGACGCCGCGCAGGCCTCGTGGCCCGACGCCGCCGAGTCGGGGCGCGCCCGGGAGGAGGCGTTCGGCACGCAGGCGCGACGGCTGTTCCACATGGACACCAACTACCGCAACGCCCGCGAGATCTTCGACTACGCGGCTGCGGTCGTGAAGGCGCAGGTCCCCGACGCCGACATCCCGCAGGCCGTCCGTGAGACCGGCGCGCACCCCCTCGACCTCACGGTCGGCGACGGCGACTGGGCGGCGGTGGCCACCGAGGCCGTCGAGGTGCTGCTCGGCGAGGTCGAGGGCTCGATCGCCGTGATCACCCCCGAACGCCACCACTCGGCGCTGGCCGCCGTCGGCGAGCTCGGCGACCGCGTGGTCGTCATCGACCCGATGTCCACCAAGGGCCTCGAGTACGACGCCACGGTCGTCGTCGACCCGGACGAGATCACGGCCGAGTCACCCGGTGGCGTGCGGGTCCTCTACGTCGCGCTGACCCGAGCAGCGCACCGCATGACCGTCCTGCGACCCGCCTGACAGGTCGAGCCCGCCTGCCCTGCAGCAACCTCTGCTAGCAGAGGTTGCTGCAGGAGGATCACGCTGCTGCCTACGGCTCGGGCAGCAGCCTGTGCTGAGTGAGGCGCAGGGCCGAGGGTCAGTCGCCGAGCAGGGAGTGGCGGCTGATGATCTCGTCGCGGCCGGGGCCGACACCGATCGCGGAGACGCGGGCGCCGATGAGCTCCTCGAGGCGCAGCACGTAGGCCTGCGCGTTCGCCGGCAGGTCCTCGAACCTGCGGCACTCGGTGATGTCCTCCCACCAGCCCGGCAGCTCCTCGTAGATCGGCTTCGCGTGGTGGAAGTCGGTCTGGTTGACCGGCATCTCGTCGTGCCGCACCCCGTCGACGTCGTAGGCGACGCAGACCGGCACGGTGTCGAGACCCGTGAGCACGTCGAGCTTGGTGATGACGAAGTCGGTGGTGCCGTTGATCCGGGTGGAGTAGCGGCCGACCACGGTGTCGACCCAGCCGCAGCGACGCGGGCGGCCGGTGGTCGTCCCGAACTCGGCCCCCGTCTTGCGCAGGAACTCGCCGTTGGCGTCGAACAGCTCTGTGGGAAAGGGCCCCTCGCCCACACGGGTCGAGTACGCCTTGAGGATCGCGATGACCCGGTCGACGCGAGTCGGCGGGATGCCGGAACCGGTGCAGGCGCCACCGGCGGTCGCGTTGGACGACGTGACGAACGGGTAGGTGCCGTGGTCGACGTCGAGCAGGGTCGCCTGGCCGGCCTCGAGCAGCACCGTCTTGCCCTCGTTGAGGGCCTTCTCGAGGACCAGGGAGGTGTCGGCGACCATGGGACGCAACCGCTCGGCATACCCGAGGAGCTCGTCCATCACCTCGTCGACCTCGACGGCGCGACGGTTGTAGATCTTGGCGAGGATCTGGTTCTTGAAGGCCAGGGCGGCCTCGACCTTCTGGCGCAGGATCTTCTCGTCGAAGAGGTCCTGGACGCGGATCCCGTTGCGGGACATCTTGTCGGCGTAGGTGGGGCCGATGCCACGACCGGTCGTGCCGATCTTGCGCGAGCCGAGGAAGCGCTCGGTGACCTTGTCGAGGACCCGGTTGTACGGCGCGATGATGTGCGCGCTCGCGCTGACGAGCAGGCGCGAGGTGTCGACGCCGCGGGCCTCGAGCCCGTCGAGCTCCTCGAACAGGACGGCGAGGTCGACCACCACGCCGTTGCCGATGACGGGGGTGCAGGTCGGCGTGAGGATGCCGGAGGGCAGCAGGTGCAACGCGTACTTCTCGCGCTTGCCGTCCTTCTCGATGACGATCGTGTGACCGGCGTTGTTGCCACCGTTGAACTTCACGACGTAGTCGACGTCGCTGCCCAGGAGGTCGGTCGCCTTGCCCTTGCCCTCGTCGCCCCACTGCGCGCCCACGAGCACGATTGCCGGCATACCAGCACCTCTTCCATCACTACGGTTGTCCTGCGGTCATGCAGCGAGCCCCTCGCGTACAGCGCGGGGCCCGTACCGGTGAAGGCTACCGGTCCGTGGGGAGGCAGGGCACCGGCGACCACGCAGCCGTGGCGTCGGCCCCGCCGCGCCGGCTGCGGCGGGGCCGATGGGCACCGTCAGGACCCGCGGGGCGAGATCTCCCCCATCGGACCGAAGCCGGTCACCTCGTCCGCGTCAACGTAGATGATCTGCGGCTGGGCAGAGACGATGTCCGGCATCTCGGCCATGAACCGCGCGACGTGCTCCTGGCCCATGTGCTCCCGGCCGGCGTCCGAGTCACGGAAACCCTCGATGCAGACGTACGTCTGCGGCTCCGTGAGGCTCCTGGAGAACTCGAAGAACACGCACCCGGGCTCCTCGTTGACGGCCTTGGCGTAGAAGGACGACAGCTCGCCCCACTCGTCGAGCTTGTCCTCGCGGATCGGGAACTTCACGGTGATGAGAATCATCGGCTTCGCTCCTTGGGTAGGGGTTGGGCTGACCTAGGCCGCGGCCTGGGCCGGGGCGACCGGGGGCTCGGTCGTCCGCGTCCGTCCGTCCACGGCCACCTGCAGCCGGGTACCGAGCACCCCGGACGCCCAGCCGAGCAGGGCACCCACCACGAGGGCGATCGCCGTGGGCCAGAAGGAGAAGGCCGTGCCGAAGTAGGCGGCGGCGCCGACGAACGCCCCGGGGATGAACGAGAGCGTCGACCATCCGGCCTGCAGGCACATGAGGGCGGCCACGACGCCCACGGCGATGGCGAGGGCGCCGGGGAACGACGCCACACCGATGAACGCGGCGACCAGCCAGCCGTACGCCAGCCCGGACAGGTTTGCCGCGAGGCCGCGGGTGAAGCCCACGCGCCCCGTGCCGGCGGCGAAGTAGCAGGCCCAGGCGAGGAACCCGACCCAGGTCACGAGGTCGAGACTGACGCTGACCTGGGTCCAGACTGCTGCGAGGACGCCGATCGACACGGCGACGCCGAGGTAGTTCTTCATGACGGACTCCTTTGTCCGAGTGGTGGGTGGGGCTCCGGCCGGGTCACGGCACGAGGATGGCGCGCCCGCGGACGTCGCCGTTGTCGAGGTCGGTGACCGCCTGCTGGAAGTCGTCGAGCGCGTACTTCTGGGTGTGCAGCGTGACCGCCCCGGTCGCCGCCAGGGCCATCAGGTCCTGGAGGTCGTTGTAGGACCCGACGAGGTTGCCGACGACGTTCTTCTCGGTGGAGACGAGATCGATGGTGGGGACGTCGACGTTCTCGCCGTAGCCGACGACGTGGTAGTCGCCGGCCTGTCGGGTCATGGCGATGCCCTCGGAGGTTGACCCGTTCTCCCCCACGAAGTCGACGACCACCTCGGCACCGAAGCCACCGGTCAGCCCGAGCACCGCGTCCACCTGGCCGCCGTCGGCGAGCACTCCCTCGTGAGCCCCGATCGTGGTCGCCAGGTCCAACGCCGCCTGGTTGCGGTCGACGACGACGAGACGGGCGGGCGAGAGGGCCCGGAGGACCTGGATGCCGATGTGCCCCAGACCTCCTGCGCCGATGACCACGCACGTGTCGCGCGGGGTCAGGCGGCGGGCCGCCTTGGCAGCGGCGTGGTATGCCGTGAGCCCGGCGTCCGCGAGCGCGGCCACGTCGGCGGGCTCGAGGGAGTCGTCGATGCGGACGACGGAACGGGCGGACGTGAGCAGGTACTCGGCATACCCCCCGTTGGTGCTGATGCCGGGGAAGGCGTTGTTCTCGCAGTGGACGTCGTCGCCGGAGCGGCAGGCGCGGCAGAGGCCGCAGGTGATGAGGGGATGGAGGATGACCTTGTCGCCCTCCTTGACGTTCGTCACGGCCGAGCCCACCGCGTGCACCCACCCCGCGTTCTCGTGGCCGATCGTGTAGGGCAGGGTCACCTGGGACTTCTCGGCCCACTGACCCTCGAGGATGTGCAGGTCGGTGCGACACACTCCGGCGCCGCCGATCCGGACGACGACGTCCCACGGACCCTGCGCCTCGGGCACGGGGACCTCGGTCATCTCGAGCTTCTCGTGGTAAGCGACGACCTGGACGGCTCGCATGGTGCTCATCGGGGAATCTCCTTCACGGTCACGGGGATCAGGTGGTGGTGGTCTGCCGGCTCCGCACCGTCGGGGCGAGGCGCCTGGTCCGCACCCGACCCCTCGTAGCGGGTCCGCAGCAGACCCCGGCAGAAGTGCGCATTGCCGTCGATCGAGATCCGGGTCGACCGTGCCCGGCGCAGTGCCATCGGCACCTCGTCGGGCGAGTACCCGCGACCCTCGTGGTCGACGAGCACCAGCGCGTCGGGGTCGTCGGGCAGGCCGATGGCCTCCCGCCGGCGCAGCAGCGCCTCGGTCGTGCGACCCGGACCGAGGTGTCGCAGCCGGACCGAACCCACCATGCTCTCGGGCAGGGTGGGCTTCGAGCGCAGGAGCTCGGTCAGCACCCGCTCCGCGGCGGCCGTGTGGGCCTTGCGGCGGAAGGTCATCCGGAGCTCGTCGAGGCTGCTCTCCGCCTCGTGGCCGAAGGTGCCGACGTACCCGGCATCGGCGGCCAGCCCGGCGTTGATGAGGGCCGAGTCGTGGTGGTCGTCGAGCTCGACGACCACCACGCCGACACCGTCGAGTGCGCTGAGGGCGTCCTTGGCGTCGGAGGCCATGAGGTAGGCGAAGTTCGGCGAGCAGAACGACGTGGGCAGCCGCAGGTGGACCGTGACGTCGTCGCCGTCGATGTCGACCGAGCGGACGAAACCGAGGTCGGTGACCGGTTCGTCGAGCTCGGGGTCGATGACGGTGTCGAGGGCGCGGCGGACGTCAGCCCTCGACACCGTCTGCCGGTCGGTGAGGACGGTCATCGCTCAGACCGTCGCCAGGTCGGCCGCGGCCGGGTCGCGCGGACCGGTCTCGGTGGTGTCGGCCTCCGGGAGGCGCAGCTCCGCGGGCACCTCGATGCCGTACATCTTCGCCGCGTTGAGACCGAGGATCTTCTTCTTCTGCGCGGTCGTGAGCGGGGCGTACTCCGTCAGGTCCGCAGGGATCTGGAAGTCGACGAACTGCTCCACGAGCCACTTCGGGGTCCAGATCGCGTAGTCGCTGGAGAAGAAGATCCGGTCCTCGCCGATCCAGTAGAGGAGCTCGCCGAGGATCTGTGCGAAGTAGCGCGGGCGGGTGTGCATGAAGGGCATCGCGACGGCCAGGCCGCCGTAGACGTTCGGCTCCTGCGTCGCGATCCAGCAGAAGTCCTCCAGGCGGGGGAGGCCGACGTGCTCGACGATGAAGTTGAGGTCAGTGAAGTCCGTTGCCACGGCGTCGATGTCCGCCACGTCGAAGGCGTCCCGGTCGAGCGGGCGGATCGTGGGGCCCTTGTGCACGTGGATGTTGGTGACACCGAGCTTGCGGCACTCCTCGAGGTACCGGTAGGCCCAGGGGTCGGTGAGCTTCCAACCCCGGGACTCACCGTGCCACTCGGCCGTGTACAGCTTCACTCCGGTGAACTTCATCGCCTCGTGGTCGGCGCGCAGCTGGTCCAGCCCCTGCTCGCCGTTGCGCGGGTCGAAGTTGTGGTTGTACGTGAGCCTGGTCGGGTTGGCGGCGGCGAGCTCGTACGCCTCCTTCGTCTGACCGAAGCCGGTGTTGTAGAACTCGGTCAGCGCTGCCGGCTGGAAGATCGCGTGGTCGACGTACCCGTCCTCGAAGAGGTCCTTCATGAGGCGCTGGCCGCCCTGGTAGAGGTAGTCCTCGTAGCTCCACACCTCGGCCTCGGGGGACAGGTTTCGGTGGTAGTCGTAGAAGCAGTCGATGAACTGCTTGCCGTGCTCGTTGCGCAGGTTCTCCGGACGCGCGTCCCACAGGGCGATGTGCGCGTCGACGATGAAGTAGCTCTCGCCGTCCTTGGTGTACATGGACTTCTCCTTCCCGCGACCTCGTCGTCGCGGACCGTTCCCCTGACGTCGTCGTCCCGGGTGCTCCCGAAGTTAGGCAGGCATCGATCCGGCCGGGAGGGGGTCGGCGTCTCAATGTGAGACGACCCGCTCGTCTCACATTGAGACGGCGACCCCTCGTCATCCGGGCGTGGCGGAGCTACCGTCGGACCAGCGAGAGGAGGTCGAGGGTGACCGCCGAGGACGACGCGGCCCTGCCGCAGCGCGCGACCGCGCCCCCGGGCGTGGGCGCGGTCGCCGCGCCGTCCAAGCGCCTGCTCGCGTCGTGGCGCCGCAGCGCGGAGTACGGCGTGTCCCTCGAGGAGGTCGAGCCTGTGTGGGCCGGGTCACCCGTGACCGACTCGCTGTTCAGCGAGTGCGGTCACGAGGTCCTCACCAACCTGTACCAGACCCTCGCCGACGAGCCGCTCAGCCTGATGCTGACCGACGCCGACGGCCTGGTGCTCAACAGATTCTCGGGTGACACCAGCCTGCTGCGGGCGCTCGACAGGGTGCACCTCGCACCGGGGTTCGCCTTCTCGGAGCGGGAGGCCGGCACCAACGGCCTCGGCCTCGCGCTCGCCGACCGTTCGCCCACCCTGGTCCGCGCCGAGGAGCACTACAGCGCGAGCCTGTGCACCTACACCTGTGCTGCCGTGCCCGTGATCGACCCCGTCGGCGGCCAGCTCGAGGGCTGCGTCAACATCACGACGTGGTCGCGCTCCTCCGCGGGCCTGCTGCTCGCCCTGGCGGAGTCGGCCGCCAGCACCACCAGTGCGCTCATGCTCGCCCGGTCGAGCGGGCGCACGCCACGACCCGCGACCCGAGGCGGCGTCTTCCGGGTCCAGCGGGCACGGCTCGAGCCCGCGGCCGGGACCGTGCGGGCGATGTCGGCGCCGTGGGTGGATGCGCTCGACGCCGCCTGCGCGGCACTGCGCTCCGGCCGGGTCGTGGCCGCCGTGGGCGAGCCCGGGTCCGGGCGGGCGACGCTGCTGGGTCAGGCCCTGCGCCGGGCCCACCCACGGATCCGCATCCTCAGCGCCGACGTCCCGGCCCCCGAGGACGTCGAGGCCTGGTTGAGCCTCTGGACCCCAGAGCTCGCCAAGCCCGACACCGCGGTCGTCGTCGAGAACGTCGACCGCCTCCCCGCGTGGGCGGCCCACGAGCTGCGGCAGCGGGCGGTGGCCGCCCTGCAGCAGAGGTCTCCGGAGGGTGTGCACCCGTTGACGTGGGCGGTGACCGCCGTCGACCTCGACGCCGTTCCGGCGCCACTCGGCCCCTTGGTCGACACCGTCGTCCCGGTCCTGCCCCTGCGTGAACGCGGCGAGGACCTCCTGCTCCTCGCCAGGTGGGCCGCGCACCAGGCCCGGATGCGCGAGGTCGACTTCACCGCCGCCGCCGAGCAGGCGCTGCTCGCCCACGACTGGCCCGGCAACGTCGACGAGCTCGTCGCGGTCGTCCACGACGCCGCGACGAGGGCGGAGACCATCGACGTCCGCCACCTCCCGCCCGCCTTCTCCGCTCCCGGCGGGCACCGGCTGACGCGGATGGAGACGGTGGAGCGCGACGAGATCGTGCGCGTCATGGCCGGTCACCCCGCGTCGGTCGGGGACGCCGCCACCCGGCTCGGCATGAGCCGCGCAACGCTGTACCGCAAGTTGCGCTACTACGGGGTGACGCGGCCCGGCTGAGGTCCCGACGCCGAGGTCCCGACGCCTGAGGTCCCGACCGGCCCGGGTCGACGCCGCTCGCGAGAGGATGAAGGAGGTGAGGGCTACCGGTCCGTGGAGCGGTCGAGGGCGACGAGTCCGGCCCGCGCAGCGGCGACGCCGAGCTGGAACCGCGTCTGCACGCCGTACTGGTCCATCAGCTGCGCCATCCGCCGCCGGACGGTGCGCAGGCTGCACCCGAGGTAGCGCGCGATGGACTCGTCCTTCAGGCCCAGCTCGAGCAGGCGGACCAGCTCGGCGTCGTCGTCGTTGCCCGGCCCGTCGGACGCGATCGGCAGGGCCCGCGCGAACGAGCGGTCGAACAGGGCGGTGAACGCCGCGATGACCATGGGGTCCCGGATGAGGACGTAGTCGGCCGCGGGGTTGGCCCACTCCGCGACCGCGACCAGCGCCTGGTCGTCGAAGATGGCGAACTCGCTGGGCGGCACGAGGCTGACCCGTTGCTCCTCCCCGGCATCGGCCCACGACCGCACCCACGCCCGACCGGCCTCGCTGTCGAGGATGTCCATCGGGTAGATGGTCTGCTGGCGGAAGGCACCGCTGCTGATGAGGGACTGGGTGTTGCGGATGTTGTCGGCGTCGGTGCCCGAACCGATGTCGATGCTCAGGGCGCAGTTGCGGGCGATGGTCGTGGTGGCGTCGATGAGGTGGCGCAGCAGTGGCGGCGCCAGGTGCGCGGGGAGCGCCTCGAGGACCACCTGCCCCCGGGCCGCCGAGGTCGCGGGGTGGGCGGCGAGCTCGAACAACGCGTAGCGCACCTCGGCCAGCTCGGCCCGACGCACCTCGAGGTTGCGCTCCCCGCGTTCGAGGATGCGGTGCATGCGCTCGAGCGGGCCCGCGAACAGGGCTTCGAGCTCGTGCGCGGGTACGTCCTTGCTGGTCACAGGCCCCTCCCCCGACATTTCGTCATCATCTGGCCATTGACACCATAGTGCCACCTGCCCGCCGGTACGGCAGGGCACAATGAGTCCGCCAGCTCGTCGAATCGGCAGGGGACGACCAGACGGGCGGTACGCAGGGCCGGTCTCCGGACCAGTCCGCAGGGGGCGACGCCGGGGGGTGGGATCCGATGGATCCCACCCCCCGGCTTCACAGCGTGGGGCTTCGCTGGGGGCCCCTCCGCCGGTCCACCGATGCGTCACGACCGGGCAGCACGCACCCGTCACGACCACGGGGCACCCAACCCCACGGCCCCGTATGGCGTCGACGAGGGTGAGGGGGCACGCGCCCGGACCGCACGACAGGGGAGACCGATGACCAGCCAGCGCACGACCACCGCCCTGACCGCCACCGCGGGACTGCTCGTCGTGGGGGCGCTCGCTGCCTGCGGCAGCCCGGGTGGGGCGTCCGGCTCGTCGGCCACCTCGAACCCCTCGTCCACCACCTCGAGCCCCTCGTCCACCAGCTCGACCGCTGGACCGAGCCCCACGACGGTCACCGTCACCGTCACCGCCGGCTCCCCCACTCGCACCCCGCACATCGACCCGTCGCCCACCACGCCGCCGGCAGCCAAGGACGCCCCCGCCATCCCTCGATCGGCGCAGGACTACGGCACGGCGTTCGTTAAGGCCTGGGTCGACGACGACCGCACCCGGGCCGACCAGCTCGGGACCCCGGCGTCGGTCAAGGCGGCCTTCGCCAGCCGGGTCGACACCATGCCGAGGTTCGTCCGCTGCGAGGGGGCGGCCGGCTCGAGCTACTGCACCTGGCAGGGCGACGAGTACACGATGCAGGTTCGACTCCGCAACGACCTTGCGTCCCTGGGGCAGCCGCACGCGGTCACCGAGGTGGTCTTCCAGCACTGAGGGCGTGGGCGCCGTGCGCCCACGCCCTCGATGACCCGCCCACTGCGGGCAGGTCGGTGACCTAGAGGCCGAGCTCGCGCGCCCCGGTGGTCGAGGAGTCGCGCAGGAACTCGGTGCACCGGTGCTGCTCGTCGGTCTCGCCGATCGCTCCTGCGGCCTTGGCCAGCGCGGCGAGCGCACGCAGGAACCCGCGGTTGGGCTCGTGCTCCCACGGCACCGGGCCCTGGCCGCGCCAACCGTTCTTGCGCAACGAGTCCAGGGCCCGGTGGTAGCCGGTGCGGGCGTAGGCGTAACCCTCGACGGTGCGGCCATCGGCGAGGGCGTCCTCGGCGAGCGTCGCCCAGGCGAGCGACGACGTGGGGTGCGCCGCGGCCACCTGGTCGGCAGCCACGCCGTCGTCCAGCAGGCGTGCTGCGGGGTCGACGGGCAGCCGGGTCTCGGGGATGCCGAGCAGGTTGTCGCTCATGCGTGGGTGCCGGCCGATCGCAGGTGCTGGCAGGCCTCGACGACCCGGGCAGCCATCCCGGCCTCGGCCTCCTTGCCCCAGGCACGCGGGTCGTACTGCTTCTTGTTGCCGACCTCGCCGTCGATCTTGAGGACACCCTCGTAGTTGGTCAGCATGTAGCCGGCCACGGGACGGGTGAAGGCGTACTGCGTGTCGGTGTCGATGTTCATCTTCACGACGCCGTAGTCGACCGCGGCCGCGATCTCCTCGGCGGTCGAGCCGGACCCACCGTGGAAGACGAGGTGGAACGGCTTCTCGTCGGCGGTGCCGAACTCCCGGTGCACGGCGTCCTGCGCAGCCTTGAGCACCTCGGGCTTGAGCTTGACGTTGCCCGGCTTGTAGACGCCGTGGACGTTGCCGAAGGTCAGGGCCGTCATGAAGTAGCCGTTCTCACCGGTGCCGAGGGCCTTGGCCGTGGCGATGGCGTCCTCCGGCGTGGAGTACAGCTTGTCGTTGATCTCGTTGGCGACCCCGTCCTCCTCGCCACCGACGACGCCGACCTCGATCTCGAGGATGACGTGGGCGGACTTGCAGGCGTCGAGCAGCTCACGTGCGATCGAGAGGTTCTCGTCGAGCGGCACGGCCGAGCCGTCCCACATGTGCGACTGGAACCACGGGGTGCCGCCGGCCTTGACCCGCTCGGCCGAGGCGGCCAGCAGCGGGCGCACGAACCCGTCGAGCTTGTCCTTGGGGCAGTGGTCGGTGTGGAGCGCGATGTTGACGTCGTAGTTCTTCGCGACCTCGTGCGCGTACGCGGCCAGCGCCAGCGAGCCGGCGACCATGTCCTTGACCGTCGGGCCGGAGAGGTACTCCGCGCCACCGGTCGAGACCTGGACGATGCCGTCGCTGCCGGCCTCGGCGAACCCGCGGATCGCGGCGTTGAGCGTCTGCGAGGACGACACGTTGATGGCGGGGTACGCGAAGGAGCCTGCCTTCGCGCGGTCCAGCATGTCGGCATACACCTCGGGGGTGGCGATGGGCATGGTCTCTCCTTCGTTGGCACGGCGACGGGCACGGCGAGGGCAGCAAGGCCTTGCGTCGCCACCGATCCTTCCACGTCGGTCGCCGCCGGCGACACCCGTGTCTCAGCCGGGCGCGGCGTCCAGGGCCTCGAGGCGGGCCGTGAGCAGCGCCCGCTCCGCGTCGTTCGCGCAGCGCGAGATCGCGAGCGCGTATGCCGCGTGGGCGCCTTCGTCGTCGCCGGCGCGGCTGAGCAGCTCGGCGCGCACGGCGGGGAGCCGGTGGCTGTGCGGGAGCTGGTCGTCGAGACCGTCCAGCTGGGCGAGCCCGGCCCGGGGACCGTCGGACTCGGCCACGGCGACCGCCCGCGCGAGCTGGGCGCTGGGGGTCGGCGCGAGGGCGAGCAGCGTGTCGTAGTGGGCGACGACCCGGTCCCAGCGGGTGGAGCGGGCATCTGGGGCCGTCGCGTGCTCGGCCGCGATCCGAGCCTGCACGGCATACCCGGCGGTCTGGACGGTGACCGGTCCGGTGAGGACGGCCGAGTCGAGGAGCGCCAGCGCCTCGTGGACCTCGTCGCGGTGCCACCGGCTGCGGTCCTGGTCGGGCAGCAGCACGATCGCCCCGGTGGCGTCGACGCGCGCGTCCCGTCGCGAGTGCTGGAGCAGCATGAGGGCGAGCAGCGCGGTGAGCACCGGTTCACCGGGGCGCAGGCCGAGCACCACGCGCACGAGGCGGATGGCCTCGCCGGCGAGTTCGGTGCGGACCGCGTCCGGGCCGCTTCCCGGGGCGTACCCGGCGGTGAACGCGAGGTACGCGGTCTGGGCCAGGACGTCGAGGCGCTCGGGCAGCTCGGCGGCCGAGGGCACGGAGAAGGGGATGCCGGCGGCGACGATCTTCTTCTTGGCCCGCGTGATCCGGGCCGCCATCGTCGGTTCCGGCACGAGGAAGAGCCGCGCCACGTCGGGCGTCCCGACACCGAGCACGAGCCGCAGGGTCAGGGCGCTGGCGGCGGCGGGGTCGAGGGCGGGGTGGCTGCACATGAGGACCAGCCGCAGCAGGTCGTCCTCGACGAGGTCACCCGGGTCTGCCCTCACCACCCCTCCCTCCTCGGACGCCACCACGAGCAGCGGCACCTTGCGCTGGGCCATCGCCTCGCCGCGGAGGCGGTCCAGGATCCGGCGCCGTGCCGTCGTGTGCAGCCAGCCGACCGGGTTGTCGGGCACCCCGTCCTGCGGCCAGCGCCGTGCGGCGGCCTCCACGGCGTCGCCGAGCGCGTCCTCGACGAGGTCGAGGCGACGGAACCGCGCGAGGAGCAGGGACACCAGGCGCCCCCACTCCTCGCGCACGACCCGGGCGAGCAGGTCGGCCGGGTCGTGCGGAGGGAGGGACGTCACAGGCTCTGGTACCCCTCGACCTGCACGGTCGGGCGCACCTCGACGGTGTACGACCTCGGCAGCAGCTTCGCGGCCGCGATGGCGGTGTCGAGGTCTGGGAGCTCGACGTCGTAGTAGCCGCCGACCTGCTCCGTGAGCTCGACGAACGGGCCGTCGGTGACGACAGGCGTGCCGTCCTCACCGTGCCGGATCGTCGTCGCCAGGTCGGCGTCGCACAGGGCTGCGCTCTCGAGCCGTCGGCCCCGCTCGTCGACGAACCGCTCGAACGCGTGGTGGGCGTCGAAGAACTCCTGCCGCTCCTCGGCCCCGGCCGCCTCCCACCGCCCCGGCGCGTAGGCGATGAGGACGACGTACCTCACGACGGACGGTCCTGGGGCTTGACCACCCGTCGGACCTCGATGCCGTCGCCGAGCGCGGCGATGATCTGGCAGCAGTCCACGAGGTCGTCGAGGTCCTCGGTCTCCACCTGGTAGAAACCGCCGACCTGCTCGGTCACCTCGGCGAACGGCCCGTCGGTGGGGCTGCCGCCGCCGGCCGGGATGCTGCGCGCCTCCTTCGAGGAGTGCAGCTCGGCCCCGCCGGTGATCTTGTGCCCCCGCTTGGCGAGCTCCTCCCCGAAGCGGTTGTACTCGGCATACCCGGCGGTGCGCTGCTCGACGCTCATGGTGGTCCACCAGCGGTCGGCGTCCCCCACGATCAACACGACGTACTCGGTCATGGCGCTCCCCTCACATGCCCACGGTCGGGCGGATCTCGACGGCCGGGTGGAACGGCGTCGCGAGGAGCCGGCCGCAGACACGGGCCAGGTCCTCCACGTCGTCGGACTCGACCAGGTAGTAGCCGGCGACCTGCTCGGCGCTCTCGGCGAAGGGACCGTCGGTCAGGGTCACCTCGTCGAGCGAGGTGCCGCGCACGACCCTGGCCATCGGGGACGGCGTGAGCTGGGCGCCGCCGGTCATCTTGTGCCCGCGCTCGGCGAGGAGCTGGACGAACTCGGTGTGGGCGGCGTGCAGGTCCTGCTTCTCCTGGTCGGTCGCTGTCGCGTACCTGGCCTCGGGGCTCGGCAGGAGCACGAGGTACTCGGTCATGGCTGGTCCTCTCATCGGTGGGTGCTTCCACCCTGATGACGCACGAGCTCCGCGCTAATCGACAGCCTGCCCGAAAACATGTCTCCGGACCCAGGCATGCATCGCCACGGCTGCCGCTGCCCCGGCGTTGATCGAGCGGGTGGAGCCGAACTGCTCGATGTGCAGCACGACCTCGCACGCCTCCCGAACCTCCGCCGAGAGGCCCGGCCCCTCCTGCCCGAACACCAGGACGCACTCGCGCGGCAGGTCGTGGGTCTCCAGCGGCACCGAGCCCGGCAGGTTGTCGATCCCGATCAGCGGTATGGCGCGCGGACGGCCCTGCTCGTCCCGCCCCGCGGTGGCGGCCCAGGCGATGAGGTCGTCGACGGTCGGGTGGTGGTGCTCGTGCTGGTAGCGGTCGGTCACCATCGCGCCGCGACGGTTCCAGCGGCGCTTGCCGACGATGTGGAAGGCCTTGGCGTTGAAGGCGTTCGCGGTCCTGATGACCGAGCCGATGTTGAAGTCGTGGCCCCAGTTCTCGACGGCCACGTGGAAGTCGTGGCGGTGGGTGTCGAGGTCGGCGACGATCGCCTCGTGCCGCCAGTAGCGGTAGGCGTCGACGACGTTGCGCCGGTCCCCCTCGCGCAGCAGGTCGGGGTCCCAGTGGTCACCGACGGGCCACTCGCCGGCCCAGGGACCGACCCCCACCTCGACGTCCGACACCTCGACGTCGGGGGTCTGCTCGCTCACGGGTCCCACCCTAGGCGCGCCCGGCGCCGCCCCGGGGTCACTCCCGGGTCGCTCCGGGTCAGCCCGAAAACCCTTTGTCGCCTGCGGGGTGGGTCTGCTGCCATGAGTGGGTACGCACCACCGACACCAGACCGGAGAAACCCATGCGAGCTGCTTCCACGTCCCGCCAGGTACCCACCTACCGAATGGATGTGAAGGCAGTTGCGTACGTTGACCGTCGGGGTCGTGGCGCATGTTGACGCCGGCAAGACCAGCCTGACCGAACGGATCCTGCACGAGGCAGGGGTGCTCGACCGACCCGGCAGCGTCGATGCCGGCGACACCCGCACCGACTCCCTCGAGCTCGAGCGCCGCCGTGGGATCACGATCCGCTCCGCCGTCGCGTCCTTCGAGTGGCACGACACCCTCGTCAACCTCGTCGACACCCCGGGGCACTCGGACTTCGTCGCCGAGGTCGAGCGGTCGCTGGCGGTGCTCGACGCCGCCGTGCTCGTCGTCTCCGCCGTCGAGGGGGTCCAGGCGCAGACCCTCGTGCTGATGCGCGCGCTGCAGCGGCTGGGGCTGCCGACCCTGCTGTTCGTCAACAAGCTCGACCGCGCCGGCGCCGACCCGGACCGCGTCCTGGCCCAGGTGGGCGAACGGCTCACGGCGGAGGCGGTCCCGCTCGGCGCCGCGGACGCCCCCGGCAGCCCGCACGCGGCATACCTGGCGTTCGCCGCGTCCGACGGCGAACAGGCCGACCTGCGGGAGGGGACGCGGGCGGCCCGCGTCCAGCCGGTCGTCTTCGGGTCGGCCATCACGGGGGCGGGTGTCCCGGCCCTGCTCGACGCGCTCACGGACCTCGTCGCCGAGGAGAACGGCCCAGCGCTCGCGACCGAGGACGACGCCCTCGAGGCGCCGGCCGGCACCGTGTTCAAGCTCGACCGGTCCCCCTCGGGGACTCGCCTGACCTACGTGCGCCTGAGGCGCGGCACGCTCCGGGTGCGCGACCGGCTGGCACTGGCGGGCCGCGAGCCCGAGAGGGTGACCGGCGTCGAGGTGTTCGGACCTGACGGGCTGCAGCGCGCCCGGCAAGTGCAGGCCGGGCGGATCGCCGTGCTCCGCGGCCCCACCACGGCCCGCGTGGGCGACCGGTTCGGTCCGCACGGGCAGGGGACCCGGGACGTCGAGCTGGGGCGGCCCAGCCTGGAGACCGTGGTCGACCCGGTCGACCCGCGACAGCGGGGGCGGTTGTTCACCGCCCTCACCGAGCTGGCGGAGCAGGACCCGCTCATCGACCTGCGGCTCGACGACGGTCGCGGCGAGGTGGCGGTCTCGCTCTACGGCGAGGTGCAGAAGGAGGTCATCGCGACGTTCCTCGAGGAGGACCACGGCGTCGCGGCGACGTTCCGGCCGACGACCCCGATCTGCGTCGAGCGGGTCCGGGCGGTGGCCGCCGCGCACCAGCTCATCGACGTCAGCCCCAACCCGTTCCTCGCCACCGTGGGGCTGCGAGTCGAACCGGCCGAGGTCGGCCACGGCATCGAGCTCGGCCTCGAGGTGGAGCTGGGGTCGATGCCGCCGGCCTTCTTCGCGGCGGTGCGGGAGGGGGCCGGGCTCACCCTCGGGGAGGCTGTGCACGGCTGGGCGGTGCCGGACTGCCGGGTCGTCGTGACGCACTCGGGCTACTACCCGCGGCAGAGCGCGATGCACGCGGGCTTCGACAAGAAGATGTCGAGCACGGCTGCCGACTTCCGGAGCCTGGCCCGGCTCGTGCTCGCCGAGGCGCTGGCACGGGCCGGCACGGTCGTCTGCGTCCCCGTCCACCGGTTCGAGCTCGAGGTGCCCCAGGACCTGGTGGGCGTGGTGCTGGCCGAGCTGCCCCACCACCGGGCGGTGCCCCACACCACCCGCGTGCCGGACCGCTCGCTGGGCGCCGCAGCGGTGCTCAGCGGTGACGTCCCGGCCGGGGAGGTGCACGGCCTGGCGCAGCGCCTGCCGCACCTCACCCGGGGCGAGGCCGTCCTGACCACGGTCCTCGACCACCACGCGCCCGTCACCGGCCCGCCCCCGGAGCGCTCGCGGGCCCGACCCGACCCGTTCGCCCAGGTGCGTGACTGGGCCCGGGTGAAGCGGGCCTGGCCAGCCGACTGACCGGGCCTCAGCCGGCGCTCAGGAAGCAGGCCCCCTCGACCCGTACCCTTGGGGCCATGCACTCACTCAGCACCAACTGGATGGACCCCCAGTGGCTCCTCGACCACTTCGGATCGCAGTTCTTCTGGGTGAGCGTCGCCATCGTCTTCGTGGAGTGCGGGCTGCTCTTCCCGATCCTCCCCGGGGACTCGCTGCTCTTCGCGATCGGCCTGTTCATCAGCACCGGTGACTTCAGCATGAACCTCGTCGTCGCCCTGGTGCTCCTGAGCGTCGCCGCATTCGCCGGCAACGTGGTGGGGTACGAGATCGGGCGCGCGGTGGGCCGACCGCTGTACGAGCGTGACGGCCGCATCCTCAAGAAGAAGTACTTCGACGACAGCCACGCCTTCTTCGAGAAGCACGGCGCCAAGGCCCTCGTCATCGGACGCTTCGTGCCGATCGTCCGCACCTTCATCACGGTGGTGGCCGGCGTGAGCCGGATGGAGCGTCGTCACTTCTTCGTGTGGAGCGGCGTCGGCGCGGTGCTGTGGGTCTGGGTCATCACCCTGCTCGGCTACTTCCTGGGCAACGCGTTCCCCGCCCTCAAGGACCACCTCGAGCTCGCGATCCTCGCCATCGTGGCGGTGTCCGTCATCCCCATGGTCATCGAGGTCGTGCGCGCCCGTCGTGGCGACACCGCCGCCGAGGCCGTGGTCGAGGAGACCGGCGAGGCGCTGGGCGACCTCAGGGACGAGCGCCGCTGAGGGCTCCGACCCTCTGCAGCGACCACCACGCCCAGCCCGCGACCGCGATCCCCAGGGTCCCCGCGACGACGAACGACGGACGCGGCCCGAGCAGCGTCGCCGCGACGCCTCCGAGGGCGAGCGCCAGCATCGTGCAGGAGCGGGCCAGGCCGTTGACGACGGCCATCGCCTTGCCCCGGTCGCAGGCCGGCACCCGTCGCACCAGCACCGCGATGATGGCCGCGTTGCTCGTCGCGTTCGTGAGCCCCAGCACCACCGCGAACCCGAGGAAGACCCCGAGCCCCGGGGCGAGGCCCTGACCGACCTGCGCCGACGACATGGCTGCCACGCACGCCACCACCGCCCGGAGCCGGGCCGTGTCGGTCGCCATGAGGCCCGCGAGGCCGGCCCCGACCACCGCGCCGGCCCCGGTGACCGCCTGCGCGAGCCCGAACTGCGCCTCACTGGCGCCGAGGACGTCGCGGAGCAGGAACACCTCCACGGTGTTCATCCCCTCGAGGGTCACGACGAACGGCAGCAGCGCCCGGACCAGGACCCAGACCACGAGCTCACCCCGGATGACGTCCAGACCGGCCCGGGGGAACACCCCACCCAGGACGCGCGCCACCCGCCCGGCGCGCGCCCCGCCGCCGATCCCGGGCGAGGGTTCGGACCGCATCCGCAACGACACCCCCACCGCGACGAGCACCAGGTAGGTGAGGGCGTCGAGGACGAACACGACCGGGTCGCCGTGCAGCTGGACGAGGACCCCACCGAGCGCGGCGCCGACGGGTGCGGCGATCGCGGCCAGCGCGTGCTGGGTGGAGACGAGGCCGCCGACGCGCTCGTCCCCCACCGCCCGGGTGAGCACCGACGACCACACCGGGTTGGTGAAGGCGAACCCCGTCTGGAGCAGCAGGACGAGCGCGAGCGTCGCCGGCACCGAGTGCCACGTCGCCAGGCCGGCCGCGGCGAGGACCTGGACCGCCCCTCCCACGCCCAGCACGAGCCGCGGGTCGGCCCGGTCCGACAGTGACCCCGCCACCCCCATGGTGAGCACGACGGGCAGGGAGAAGCACGCGAGCAGCACCGCCACGGCATACGGGCCGTCGCCGGTGGAGTGGATGCGCAGGGTGAGCGCCACCATCGCCATCGCGTCGCCGGCCACCGAGACCGCGCCGGCCGGGACGGCGAGGCGCACGTCCCAGGGCCACGATGTGTGAAGCGTGTCTTTCATATTTGTGAAGGTAGCCCTTCACATCTGCATCGGTCAACTACCCTTCCCGTATGCCGCGGCCACGCCAGCGCACGACGCTCACCATCGACGACCCCCACGCCCTGCGCGCGCTGGCCCACCCCGCGCGCCAGCGCGTCATCGAGGAGCTGTTCAACGGGGAGGTCCTCACCGCCACGGAGGCCGCGCGGCTGTGCGGGATCACGCCGTCCGCGATGAGCTACCACCTCCGGGCCCTCGAGCAGTGGGGCATCGTCGAGCGTGACACCTCGGCCGACGGCCGGGAGCGGCCCTGGCGTGCCACGGCGGACCACTTCTCCATCGCGCCCCGCACCCACCGGGCAGCCGGCACCGCAGCCAGCCAGGCGTTCCTCCTGCCCTGGGTGGGTGAGCTCCAGGCGGGTCTCGAGCGGGCTGCGGACAGCCTGGCCGACGACGACGCGGACGACTGGACCACCCTCAGCCGGGGCCGGCTCTGGCTCACCGCAGAGGAGTCCGTCGCCCTGCGCGAGGAGATGACCGGGGTGCTCGACCGGTATCGCGGCCGGACCTCACGCAACCACCCGGAAGGCGCTCGCGCCAGGAACGCGTACTGGCTCCTGCTCCCGACCGAGGGATCGGACTAGAGCTCGATGATGCCCGCCCGCAGCGCCGCGGTCACCGCCGCGGTGCGGTCGGCCACACCGAGCTTCTCGAAGGCCCGGAGCAGGTGGGTCTTCACCGTCGCCTCACCGATGTGCAGCTCCCGGCCGACCGCGGCGTTGGACAGACCTCTGGCGACGCACCGCAGCACGTCGGTCTCGCGGTCGGTCAGGGACGGACCCGCCGGTGCCCGCATCCGGCTGGCGAGCCTCGCCACGACCGGCGGCGCCAGCACCGTCTCGCCGCGGGCCGCCCGCCGGATCGCGTCGGCGAGGACCTCGCGGGGCGAGTCCTTGAGCAGGTAGCCGTTCGCCCCCGCCTCGACCGCACGGACGATGTCGGCGTCGGTGTCGTAGGTCGTGAGCACCAGCACCGCCGGTCCATCGGCACGCGACCGCAGCCGGGCAGTGGCGGCAGCCCCGTCGAGGACGGGCATCCGCAGGTCCATGAGGACGACGTCGGGCGTCAGTCGCTCGGCGAGCAGGACCGCCTCGGCACCGTCGGCCGCCTCCCCCACGACCTCGAAGTCCTCGTGCTCCGACAGCATCGCCACGAGTCCCATCCGCACGACCGGGTGGTCGTCGACGACCAGCAGCCGCAGCGTCGCAGCGGGCACCGGGCTCGGGGTCACCGAGGTCACCGCGGAACCTCCATCCGCAGCCGGGTACCCGCACCCGGGGTGCTCTGCACCTCGAACCGGCCACCGACCTCGTCGGCCCGGGCCGTCGCACCGTCCAGCCCGTAGCCGCGGTCCGGGGTGTCGGGGGCGAACCCGACCCCGTCGTCGGCGACCTCGAGGGACACGGGGGCGTCGGCGGCATACGTGAGGCGCACCTCGAAGGTGCGGGCCCGCGCGTGGCGGCGGACGTTGGCGAGACCCTCCTGGGCCGTGCGCAGCAGGACCACCTCGGAGTTGGCCGGCAGGACGGTCGGCTCGCCCTGGACCACGAGGTTCCCCGTCATGCCGGACTCGGCCGCGACGGCGTCCACGAGGCGCCCGAGCGCCTCGGACAGCGTGCGTGACTGGAGGTGGCCCGGGGTCATCTCGGCGACGATGAGACGCGCCTCGGAGAGGTTGTCGGCCGCCGTCTGCTCGATCAGTCGCACCCGCTCCCGCACCACGTCGAGGTCGCCGCGGTCCAGCGCCGCCTCCGTGGCGCGGGCCAGGGTGACGACCGACGTGAACCCCTGGGCGAGGGTGTCGTGGATCTCGCGGGAGATGCGTTCCCGTTCTCCTGCAACGCCTTGCGCACGTTCGGCAGCCGCGAGCTGGGCCTGGGTGCGACGCAGCTCGTCGATGGTGAACGCACGCGAGTCGGCCTCCCCGATGATCTTGTGGATGAACAGGCCCATGACGAGGGACAACGAGAGCGTGATGGCGGTGCTGATCGCGATGCCGACCAGGTCGTCCCCGGTCCGAGGCCCCTGCCAGAGCCGGACCCCGCCGATCGCCAGGACGGCCACGACCACGACGGCGGCAGCCTGGTTGCGACGCAGCATCGCCCAGGACTGTGGGAACAGCCCGAAGGTGAGGATCCACGCCGTACCCGACCCGTCCACGGCCATGAGCGCGATGAGGGCGACCCAGGAGACCGTCACGTAGAGGATCCCCGCGGGCGGCTGCTGCTCGCCGATGCCGCGCCGACCCCACACGAGGTAGGCCACAGCGATCACACCGACGCCCAGGAGCGACCACCCGAGGTGGTCGGCCTCGGCGGCCACGAGGACGCCCGCCGTCGTCGCCAGCAGGACGGCGAAGAACACGTGCCACCAGACCAGCTGGCGCCGCCACATCTCGTCGAGCTCGCCGGACGACGTCCCCGGCAGGGGACGGCAGTCGACAGGCTGGTCGGTGCTCATCTGCCCATCATGTCGTGCCGCGCTTGGTCCAGCGGAAGGTCCGCGCGCACACCAGCAGGCCGGCCACGAGCCAGACGCCGAGGACGAGGGCGGTGCGGCCGTGCTCCCACACGCCCGCCATCTCCTGGGTCTGCCAGTCGTCGGGGAAGAACACCGAGCGCATGCCCTGCGCGATCCACTTGAGCGGGAAGACCGAGGCGACCTGCTTGAGCCAGTCGGGCAGGTCGGTGAAGGCGAAGTAGACGCCCGAGATGAACTGCAGGATCAGCGTCGGCGCGATGACGACCGCCCCGACGGAGCGGGACGAGGAGGCGATGGAGGAGTAGGCGATCCCGAGCACCGTGCCTGTCGCGACGCCCAGCAGGAACACCCAGATGAACGTCACCCAGTTGCTCGCGCTGCTCGGCAGCTGCACCCCGAAACCGATCTTCGCGATGGCGATGAGCAGGGCGAACTGAGCCAGCGAGGTGAAGGCGACCAGGCCGACCTTGCCCAGGAAGTAGGCGACGGGAGGCATCGGCGTCGAGCGCAGCCGCTTGAGCGTGCCGTCGTCGCGCTCCACGGCGACACTGAGCGCCATCGACTGGAAGCTCGTCAGCATCACGCCGGCGGCCACCATCCCGGGGAGGAAGAACCGTGCGGCATTGACGCCGGACTGGTCCTCCTTGCCGAACTGGTCGCCGAAGATCGTCGCGAACATCGACAGCATGAGGATCGGGAAGACGAAGGAGAAGAAGACCGCCTCCTTCTCGCGGAAGTACATCTTCAGCTCGAGGACCGTCCGGTCCCAGCCGATGGCTGCGGCGTTCATGCCGACACCCCCACGGGCTCGACCGCGGCGTCGGCACCGAGGTGCGGGGCGATGAGCGACAGGTACGTGTCTTCCAGGGACGGCCGGGTGACGGTCAGCTTGGGCACCTCCCCGCCGAGCCGTGCGGAGAGTGCGGTGACGAACTGCGTGGGCATGCTGGTCCTCTCGCTGTGTCGGGTGCCGCCCTCCTCCCAGGAGACCGTGGCCTCCGAGGAGGCGCGGCCGCCGAGGTTGGCCGGGGTGTCGAGGGCGAGCATCCGGCCGGCGGCGATCACGCCGACCCGGTCGGCGAGCTGCTCGGCCTCGTCGAGGTAGTGGGTCGTGAGCAGGATGGTCGTGCCGCCGTCGGCGAGCGACCGGATGAGGTCCCAGAAGTCGCGGCGGGCCTGCGGGTCGAACCCCGTCGTGGGTTCGTCGAGGAACAGCAGCTCAGGGCGACCGACGATGCCGAGCCCCACGTCGAGTCGACGCCGCTGGCCGCCGCTGAGCTTGCCGATCCGGTCGTCGGCCTTGTCCTCGAGGCCCACCGCGGCGATGACCTCGTCGACGTCCCGCGGGCTGCGGTACACCTTCGCCGTGCTGGTGATGGCTTCTCGTGGGGTGATCAGGTCCAGCCCGGTGGAGGACTGCAGGACGATGCCGATGCGGTTGCGCCAGGCGAGGTCGGCCGCCTCCGGGTCCACGCCGAGGACCTTCACCTCACCGCCGTCCCGGCGCCGGAACCCCTCGAGCACCTCGACCGTGGTGGTCTTGCCGGCGCCGTTCGGCCCGAGGAGCGCGAACACCTCGCCCGCCTCGATCGTCAGGTCGAGGCCGTCGACGGCCTCACGGGTTCCATAGGTCTTGCGCAGTCCGGTGACGGTGATCGGTGCGTCCATGGGACCACCCTCCCGCGGCCGGACCGCATCGCGGCAGCATCAGCCGGTGGAATCGCCGTCCACCGACCGGTGGACCCCCGCCCTGCACTCCGCCCGCCCTCCGTGCGCTCACGCAGAACGCCGGTTGCGGGGCAGACCTCGGGACGACAACCCGCGGTATGCAGCGCAACCGGCTTTGTGCCGGAACGTCAGGACTGGGTGGGGGGCTGCGCGGGCGGAGGGGTCGTCGGCGGGGCGCTCTCCGGGGCGGCCACCGGCGGGGCCGCAGGGACGCCGGCCTCGGTCCCGGCGGCATACCCGCTCGGCGGGGGGATCGTCGCGTCGCGCTGGCCGAAGTCGACCTTCACCGGGTCGCGCTGCTCGCCCTCGGCCTCGAAGTACTCCGCGCGCTTCACCTGGGCGAGGCCGGCGATGATGTTGGAGGGGATGGTCTCGACCTTGGTGTTGAGCTCGCGGACGTTGGCGTTGTAGTAGCGCCGGGCGGAGGCGATGCGGTCCTCGGTCGAGGTCAGCTCCTGCTGGAGGGCGAGGAAGTTCTGGTTGGCCTTGAGGTCGGGGTAGGCCTCGGCCACGGCGATGAGGCGGCCGAGCGCCTGGCTCAGCAGCCCCTCGCTCTGCGCCTGCTGCGCCGGTGACTGGCCGCCCGCCATCGCGGCGGACCGGGCCTTCATGACGTCCTCGAGGGTGCCGCGCTCGTGGGCCGCGTAACCCTTGACCGTCTCGACGAGGTTGCCGATGAGGTCGTGGCGGCGCGTCAGCTCGACGTCGATCTGGCGCCAGGCCTCCTGCACGAGGTTGCGCAGCTTGATCAGGCCGTTGTAGATGCTGACGCCCCACAGGACCAGCAGGACGACGACGACGGCGAAGACGATCGCTTTGATCATGGAACTCCCCTTGTTCAGGCGCGGCGACTGGCGCTGCGCCCGATCCTAGGCGAGGCCGAGCTCCTCGAGGCCGTAGACGTGGCGGTACTCGAAGCCGGCATCGGCGAAGACCTGGGCCGCGCCGGTGGCACGGTCGGCGATGGTGGCGACCGCGACGACCGTGGCGCCGGCCTCACGCGCGGCGTTCGCTGCATCGAGGGGTGAGGCCCCGGTGGTCGAGGTGTCCTCGACGATGACGACGCGGCGGCCCTCGATGGACGGACCCTCGATGCGCTGCTGGAGGCCGTGGGCCTTGCCTGCCTTGCGGACCACGAACGCGTCCTTGCGGTCGCCCGCGGCCGCGCTGGCGTGCAGGATCGCGGTGGCCACGGGGTCGGCGCCCAGCGTCAGCCCGCCGACGGCGTCGTAGTCGAGGTCGCTGATGAGGTCACGCATGACGATCCCGACGAGCGGGGACCCCTCGCCGTCGAGGGTGATGCGGCGCAGGTCGACGTAGTAGTCGGCCTCCTTGCCGGAGGACAGCGTCACGCGGCCGTGGACGATGGCCTTGTCCTTGACGAGCTCGAGGAGGCGGGCACGGGCGGCGGTGGAGTCGGTCACGGCTCAGCAGCCTAGCGAGAACTCAGCGACTGCCCTTGGACCCGTCCTTCGGGCGGTGCACCGTCCTGGCCCGCGAGCGCACCAGCGCCCGGGGCACGAGGCGCAGGCCGGCGACGATCGCCTTGTACTGCGGTCCGGGGACCGACACGACCTTGCCCTTGGCCACGTCGTCGAGGCAGTCACGGACCAGGCGGTCGGCGTCGAGCCACATGAACTTCGGGACGCCCGACATGTTGACGCCGGCCCGGTCGTGGAACTCCGTGTGCGTGAAACCGGGGCACAGCGCGGTCGCCGTCACCCCGGAGCCGGCGAGCTCGCCGGACAGGCCCTCGGTGAAGACCGTGACGAAGGACTTCTCGGCCGAGTAGGTGCCGGAGGTGATGAAGCTGGCCACGGAGGAGACGTTGACGATGGCTCCGTTGCCGCGCTCGCGCATGGCCCGGGCCGCGGCGTGGGAGAGGACGAGCACGGCTCGGCAGAGCACGTCGAACAGGGCCTCCTCCTGGCTGATGTCGTTGTCCAGGAACCGCTTCTTGAGCGAGTAGCCCGCGTTGTTGACGAGCAGGTCCACGGGCCGGGCGGCGTCGGCCAGACGTTCGGCGACCTTGCCCGTGTCGGCCCGGTCGGACAGGTCTGCGACGAGGATCTCGGTGCCGACCTTGTACTTCGCGCGCAGGTCGTCGGACAGGTTCTCCAGCCGGACCCGGTCACGGGCGACGAGCACGACGTCGTGCCCGCGCTCGGCGAGCTGGTGGGCGAAGGACAGTCCGATGCCGGCGGTGGCGCCGGTGACGAGGGCGGTGCTCATGGGGCCCACTCTAGGTGCGCCACATAAGGTTGGCATCGTGCGAATTGCGACGTGGAACGTGAACTCCATCCGGTCCCGGATCGACCGGGTCGAGGCGTGGCTGGAGCGCAGCGACGTCGACGTCCTGGCGATCCAGGAGACCAAGGCGACGGACGCGCAGTTCCCGTTCGACCGGCTGCAGGCGCTCGGTTACGAGGTCGCCCACCACGGCCTCAACCACTGGAACGGCGTGGCCATCATCTCCCGTGTCGGCCTCACCAACGCCGTGCCGTCGTTCGCCGACGCCCCCGCCTGGGGCGACCCGGCCGTCGTCGAGGCCCGCGCGCTGACCGCGACCTGCGGCGGGGTCAAGGTCACCTCCGTCTACGTCCCCAACGGCCGCCAGCTCGAGGACCCGCACATGGTCTACAAGCTGGCGTGGCTGGCAGCGCTCCGCGAGGACGCCATCCGGTCCGCCGAGGCCGGGGAGACCGCCGCGATCATGGGCGACTGGAACATCGCGCCGCAGGACGAGGACGTCTGGTCGATGGAGTACTACCTCGACAAGAGCCACGTCTCCCCCGGCGAACGGGCCGCCTTCCAGGCGATCCTGGACGCCGGGTTCGTCGACGTGGTCCGCCCCCACACCTCGGAGCCGGGCACGTTCACCTACTGGGACTACACCCGCCTGGCCTTCCAGAAGCGTCGCGGCATGCGGATCGACTTCATCCTCGGGACGCAGCCGTTCGCCGACCGCGTGCTGGGCGCAGCGATCGACCGTGAGGAGCGCAAGGGCAAGGGCGCCTCCGACCACGCGCCGGTCGTCGTCGAGCTGGCCGACTGAGATGCCCACCCCCTCGATCCTGACCGTTGCCGCGCCCGACGGGGTCCGCCTGCGCGTCCAGGTGTGTGCCGCCGCGCCTACTCACCTCGACGCCGCACCACCGGTTGACCTCCCGACCGTCGTGCTCGCCCACGGCTGGACCCTCACCCACGCCTCCTGGCTGCCGGTCGTCGAGCGCCTGACCGCCCGGGGACTGCGCGTGGTGACCTGGGACCAGCGCGGGCACGGCCGGTCCGGCGCCCTGACCGGACCGACGTCGGTGCGGGTCCTCGGTGACGACCTCGCCGCGGTGCTCGCGGTCGTGGCTCCCGACGGCCCCCTCGTCCTCGGGGGCCACTCCATGGGCGGCATGACCGTGATGGCGTACGCCGGGCTGCACCCGGCTGCGTTCACCACGCGGGTGCGGGGCACCGTGCTGGTGTCGACGATGGCGGAGACGTTCGACCGCCCGGTGTCGATCCGGCAGCGGCGGGCCATGGGGCTGATCGCGCGGCTGCCCCGGATCCGGGCCGGACGGTTCGTGACGCTCGACGGCCAGCGACGGCTGCTGTTCGGGCCGGCGGCGGAGGACGAGCACGTCGCGCTCACCCGCGACCAGGTCGCCGCCACCACCCTGCCGACGATGGGCCGGTTCTACCGGGCCCTGCAGGAGCACGACGAGGCGCACGCGCTGGCGCACTTCGACGGCATACCGACCGTGGTGCTGGTCGGCGAGCGCGACCGGCTGACTCCACCGCGTCAGTCCGAGCGCATCGCCGAGCTGGTGCCGCACGCCGAGCTGCACGTGCTGCCCGGGCTCGGCCACATGCTCGCCTACGAGGCGATCGACGAGGTCGTCGACGCGTTCACGCGCGTCCTGCCCCACCCATCCTGACCCCACCCCGCCTGACCCCACCCCGCCCGACCCAGTTCGCCGCGAGTCCCCCGCAAAGCGGGTGTCCTTCGGCGACCCGGGTCTTATTTGTGCTGGGTTTGCCGAACGACACCCGCTTTGCGCGGGCGGGACGTCAGGGGCGGCTCGGCTCCGCAGGGGTGACGGTGAGCTCGGCCCGGTAGACGGTGGGGTCGCACCCGGGCCCGTTGGGTGAGAACGAGCGCGGGGTGACTCGAACGGTCGTCGGCGACAGCAGCACACCGGTCGTGCCGCTGACCAAGATGCTGAGGTCGACCGGCTCCGTCGAGGTGAACGGCAGCTCCATCCCCACCGAGTTCCCGCGGCCGCCGTCGAACTGCGCACTGGTGCAGGTCGTCGCGAGGCACACCTGCACCGTGACGAGGTCCGGTCCGGCACTCGCCGAGTCGAGCGCCCGTGGGAATCCGGCGACAGTGACCCTCAGCAGGTTGGAGGCATCCGCGGTGTCGCAGGCCCGGCCGCCGCAGCCCACCGCCAGTGCGCCGACCAGGACGGCCGTCAGGGCGACACGGGAGGCATGCGCGGCGCGGGAGGTCTTCACAGGGGTGGGATGCCGCCCAGGGGCTGGTGGTTCCGTCGCAGACCCAGGCCGAGGGAGGCCAACGCCCCCAGCACCGCCGCGACGGCAGCACCGGTGAAGACGGTCTGCACCTGGACGACGCCGGCGGCGACCAGGGCCTTGGTGTCCGTCTGATCGGGCAGGGCGGCCACGGTGTCGTAGTACCGGTGGAGCCCGATCGCCGTGAGCAGCGCGAGCCCGACGACCATGCCGACCATCCGCGAGACGACGACCAGGGCCGAGGCGACCCCGTGGGCGTCGTCCGGGGCCGCAGCGAGGGCGGCGTTGTTCACCGGCGCGAGGGCCAGTCCGATGCCGAGGCCGACGAGGGCCAGGACGACGGTGGCGGAGAACGCGTCGAGCGACCCGTCGCCCCACCGGCTCATGACGAGCAGCCCCACGGCCGACAGCGCCAGTCCCAGCCCGCTGACGACACCGTCACCGAGTCGACGCAGCGACCAGCCACCGAGCAGGGCACCGACGGGCACGGCGACGAGGAACCGCACGAGCACCAGCGCCGCCTCGGTCTGCGAGTCCGTGAACGTGAGCCGCGCCAGCACCGGGACGTCGACGACGACGGACACCAGCGACGCCCCCACGAACGCACTGACCAGCAGCGAGAACCGGGCCCGACCGCGGACGACCCCGCGGGCGATGAGGGGTTCTGCAGCGCGGCGGTGCCGCCACAGGTAGAGCCCGAAGGCCAGCGCCCCCAGGGGGAGCAGCGCGAACCCCAGCGGGCCGACGACCTCACGCTCGGGGTCGCTCGCGGCGAACGTCAGCACCACGCTGCCCAGCGCGATGCCCAGGAGCAGCGCGCCGGGGACGTCCGCGCGGCCGACGACGGCCCACCAGCCTCGCGCGCTGACCGCCAGCCAGGCGAGGACGAGGACCAGCGCGACGACCCCGATCGGGGTGGCCAGCCGGGACGTCGAGCCACCGAACGGCACGAACGGCACCCCCAGCGACACGTCGGTCACCAGCCGCGCGGGCGCGGCCAGCGCGACTCCTGTCACCACGAGCGCGAGCAACCCCAGGACGAGCGGTATGGCGCGTGGCCGGGCCGGCCTCTCGCCACCAGCGACGACGACGGCAAGCGCCAGGAGCACCCCGGCGATCACGTTGAGCCAGAAGATCATCCGCCAGTCCGAGACGGCGAGGACGACCGCGCCGAGCACCGGACCCAGGACGCTCCCCAGCTCCTGCACGGCACCGACGACGCCCAGCGGCATACCCCGCTTGTCGGCCGGCCAGAGGTCGGCCACGAGGGCCAGGGTGGCAGGCACGAGGCCTCCACCGCCGATGCCCTGGAGGACCCGGCCGGACACGAGCACCGGGAGCTCGACGGCAAGGGCCGTCACGGCCGAACCCACGACGAAGATCGCTAAGCAGGCCAACAGGATCCGTTGCCTCGAAGCCAGGTCGGCAAGGCGGCCGATGAGGGGCAGCACCGCGATGTAGCCGAGGAGGAAGCCCGAGATGATCGGGGTCGCCTTCTGCAGCGCGTCGATGCCCAGGCCGACGCCGGTCATCATGTCCGTCAGGGCCAGCACGACGACATAGGTGTCGGCCGCGGCGAGCGCCACGGCCACCGAGGCGGTGGCCAGCAGCGCCCTAGGGGCGGGTGATCGCAACGGCCTTGGCCAGGCTCGTGAGGTGCAGCGTGTAGGTCGAGGTGGCGCCGGCGTAGAACGGGCCCTTGATGACCACGCTGCGCAGCTCCTTGCCGGTCTGGGTCACGCCGTAGGTCACGTCGAACGTGCCCTTGCGGTCGCCGATGACCAGCAGGTCGGCCACGGCATCGCCGGGGAGCTTTCCGGTGAAGGTGTTGAGGACGTCGGCCCCGTCACGAACCGTCGACGCCTTCGCCGGGGTCTGGGTCTTCGTGATGAGCGCGGTGATGCCGGTGTCCTTGTTGAACAGCTGCGCGGGGTTCGGGGCGCCGTAGGTCGCGGGATCGATCTTGTTGAAGGTCGGGGTGAAGAACTTCATGTAGACGTCCTTCTCGACCGCGACCACCTCGACCGTCCCGGTGACGCCCTTGATCGAGGCGTTGAGCGTGCCCTGGAACGACGGCGGCGTGAACAGGCCCGTGCCCTTGGCTCCGGAGACGCCTACCGCCTTGCCGGGGAGCCCTGCCGACTCGAGGGTGAAGGTCACGGCGGGACTCTTCTCCAGCACCGCGCGGGCGTCCGCCAGCTGCTGGGCCGGCGGCTGCTCGGCCGCTGCCTTGTCCGCACCCCCGGAGCACGCGGTGAGCGCCAGCATCGAGACGAGTCCGGCGGCGGCGAGGGCAGGGGTGTGGCGCACAGGGCAACGGTAACCGCCACGACAGCGCCAGCCGGACGGGACGCGCAGACCCCGCCCGTTCGGTGGGTCCGCGCGCCGGGAGCGGGCGCCCGGGGAACCCGGTGAGGCGACTTCGGCGGGGACTGCTCCCCATGGTCAGGGCGACCCGCCGCTCCTAGCGTTCCGGTCGAGCCGGCACCGCGTCGGCCGACACCCGAGGGGGAACCACATGCAGCTTCTCAGCACCCGGCGTCGCCGACTGGCCACCGCCGCAGCCTCCGTCATCCTGGTCGGCGTCCCGCTGGTCGGGACCGTCGCGGCCCAGGCCGCGGGCAGCGCGACCGGCACGGTCAACACCAGCGGCGCCGCACTCAAGGTCCGCTCCGCACCCACCACCGCTTCCGGCGTCATCGGCACCCGGGCCGACGGCGCGAAGATCACCATCACCTGCCAGACCTACGGCGAGAAGGTCTCCGGCACCTACGGCACCAGCAAGGTCTGGGACAAGCTCAAGGCCGGTGGCTACGTCAGTGACGCCTTCGTCAAGACCGGCTCCGACGGCCTCGTCGCCCCGCTCTGCGCCGGCACGACGACACCGCCCCCGGCGACCGGTCAGTCGGCGAAGGTCAAGGCCACCATCGCCGCAGCCAAGGGGATGCTCGGCAAGTACCCGTACTCCTGGGGTGGCGGCAACGCGAACGGCCCGACCCGTGGGATCTGCTGCAGCCCCAGCGGGATCGACGACCGCAACACGGTGGGCTTCGACTGCTCCGGCTTCATGGAGTACGTGTTCCACAAGGGCGCCGGCCTGACCCTGTCGAGCACGTCCCGCAGCCAGTACTCCGCCGGCCCGCGCGTCTCCATCTCCCAGCTCAAGGCCGGCGACATGGTGTTCTGGTCCAACTCGAGCAGGACGGCCTCCGGCATCCACCACGTCGCCCTCTACATCGGTGACGGCAAGATCGCCGAGGCCAACCGGGTGAGCGGCCCGGACATCCGCATCCGCTCCTTCTCCAGGAACGAGTCCGGTGTCATGCCCTACGTGGTGCGTCCGATCCGCTGATCCCACCGCACGGGGCAGGGGTATGGCGCGTGGTCACCACGCGCCATACCCCTGATCGTGTGCCGCTCGCTCAGTCGGGGGTTGCGGCGTGGCCGGCTCGCCCGTCGGTGCGGCGGTCGCTCTTCATCTCCGCCTCGCAGACGTGCCGGCGGCCGTCCATGAGCTCGTCGCGGACGACCTTCTCGAGCCGCTGGAAGTCGGCGTAGTAGCCGTCGTCGAACTCCTCGACGAGCTGGAACGTCCAGCGCCCCTGGATGAAGTTGCGTCCGACGAGCTCGGTCTCGAGGCGGTCGGCGAGGTCGCCGTGGCCCGCCTTGCGCAGCAGGTCGCACGCCTCGCCGAGGGCGAGGTCGGCCGACCCGGTGAGGCGGTGCAGGCCGTAGAGCCGGCCACGCACCTCCTCGATGGTCTCGAACGCCTCGCTCAGCTTTCCGACCGCCTCGACGGTCGCGTCGTCCACCCCGTCGGGGCGTCGGTCGAGACCGCGCTCCCCCGGGTTGCCCCGGTCGTCCTCGCTCATGGGCACAGTCTGCGGGCTCAGTCCTGGCCGCGCACGATGAGGTGGTCGGTCTCGGGGTCGCGGTCGATGACCACGGCCTCGCCGTCACGGACCTGCCCGGACAACACTGCCTTCGCGAGCCGGTCGCCGATCTCCTTCTGCACCAGCCGGCGCAGCGGACGGGCGCCGTAGGCCGGGTCGTAACCGGTGATCGCCAGCCACTCACGAGCGGCAGGCGTCACCTCGAGGCTGATCCGGCGGTCGACGAGCCGACTCGCCAGCTCACGCACCTGCAGCTCGACGATGTGGGTGAGCTCCTCCGAGCTGAGGGGGTCGAAGATGACGACCTCGTCCAACCGGTTGAGGAACTCCGGCTTGAAGCTGGCCCGCACCACTCCCATGACGGCCTCACGCTTGGCCGACTCCTCCATCGTGGGGTCGACGAGGAACTGGCTGCCGAGGTTGCTGGTCATGACGAGGATGACGTTGCGGAAGTCGACAGTCCGGCCCTGGCCGTCGGTGAGCCGCCCGTCGTCGAGGACCTGCAGCAGGATGTCGAAGGTCTCGGGGTGCGCCTTCTCCACCTCGTCGAGGAGGACGACGGAGTAGGGGCGACGGCGGACCGCCTCGGTGAGCTGACCGCCCTCCTCGTACCCGACGTACCCGGGAGGCGCGCCGATGAGCCGGGCGACCGAGTGGCGTTCGGAGTACTCGCTCATGTCGATGCGGACCATGGCCCGCTCGTCGTCGAAGAGGAAGTCGGCCAGGCTCTTGGCGAGCTCGGTCTTGCCGACGCCGGTGGGTCCGAGGAACAGGAACGAGCCGGTGGGGCGGTGGGGATCCGACAGGCCCGCCCGCGACCGGCGGACCGCGTCGCTGACCGCCTCGACCGCCGCCCCCTGACCGATCAGCCGTGAACCGATGATCGACTCCATCGACAGCAGCTTCTCGGTCTCGCCCTGGAGGAGCCGCCCGGCCGGGATGCCGGTCCACGCCGAGATGACCTCGGCGATGTCGTCGGCGCCAACGCGCTCCTTGACCATGAGCTCCTCGGGCTGGCCGCCACCCTCGCGCAGGGCGAGTGCGCGGCTGCCCTCGGCCTCCTGCGCGGTGACGAGGGCCTTCTCGAGGGCGGGGATGTCGCCGTAGAGCAGCTTGGACGCACCCTCGTAGTCACCCTCGCGCTGCAGGCGCTCGGCCTGGCTGCGGGCCTCGTCGATCTGGGACTTGAGGTCACCGACCCGGTTGAGCCCGGACTTCTCCGACTCCCAGCGGGCGTTGAGCGCCGCGAGCTCCTCGCTCTTGTCGGCGAGGTCCTTGCGCAGCCTCTCGAGGCGCTCGACCGAGGCGTCGTCGGTCTCGCGGGTGAGGTGCAGCTCCTCCATCCGCAGGCGGTCGACGGCACGACGCAGCTGGTCGATCTCGACCGGAGAGGAGTCGATCTCCATGCGCAGCCGGGAAGCCGCCTCGTCGACGAGGTCGATGGCCTTGTCGGGGAGCTGGCGTCCGCTGATGTAGCGGTCGGACAGGCTGGCCGCCGCGACGAGCGCGGCGTCCTCGATCTCCACCTTGTGGTGCGCCTCGTACCGCTCCTTGAGCCCGCGCAGGATCGCGATGGTGTCCTCGACGCTCGGCTCACCCACGAAGACCTGCTGGAACCGGCGCTCGAGAGCCGGGTCCTTCTCGATGTGCTGGCGGTACTCGTCGAGCGTCGTCGCCCCGACCAGCCGGAGCTCACCACGGGCCAGCAGCGGCTTGAGCATGTTGCCGGCGTCCATGGCGCCCTCGCCCGAGGCTCCGGCACCGACGACCGTGTGCAGCTCGTCGATGAACGTCACGACCTGTCCGTCGCTCGCCTTGATCTCCTCGAGGACGGCCTTGAGCCGCTCCTCGAACTCACCGCGGTACTTCGCGCCGGCCACCATCGCCGCCAGGTCGAGGCTGATCAACCGCTTGTCGCGCAACGACTCCGGCACGTCGCCGTCGACGATGCGCTGGGCCAGCCCCTCGACGACGGCGGTCTTGCCGACACCGGGCTCGCCGATGAGGACCGGGTTGTTCTTCGTCCGCCGCGACAGCACCTGCACGACCCGGCGGATCTCCGAGTCGCGACCGATGACCGGGTCGAGCTTGCCGTCCCGGGCCGCCTGGGTGAGGTCGGCGCCGTACTTCTCCAGCGCCTCCCCGCCCTCGACGGGCGTCTCGCTGCTGACCTTGCGGCCAGCCCGCAGGGCGTCGATCTTCGCCTCCATGTCCTTCGCCCCTCGCTTCTCGATCGCGGCGAGGTGACCGGTCTCGGCGAGCGCCAGCAGGAGGATGTCGCCGGCGAGGTAGGTGTCGCCCTTGGCGCGCATGAGGGTGTCGGCCTGCTGGAGGACGGCGACCGCCTCGCGACCGAAGGTCGGCGGCTGGGTGGCACCGGTCGTCGTGGGCAGGGTGCGCAGACGGGCGTCGGCCTGACCCAGCACCTGACCGGCCCCGGTGCCGGCGGCCTGGAGGAGGACGTCGGCCTGCGCGGTCTCGAGCTGGACCAGGGCGCTGGTGAGGTGGTCGGGGGTGATCTCGGGGTGGCCGGCGGACTGCGCCGCACGTTGGGCGAGCGCGAGGGCCTCGGCGACCTTGGCGGTGGGCTTCAGATCCATGCCTGGGTGCTCCTGGTGGTTCGGTCTGACTGTTCTTCGGAGACAACCGCTCCAAAGTTGAGTCTATTCCGCTCAACCTTGTGCTGCACAGGCCCTTGGTCCCGCCTTCCCGCGCCGGCCATGTGGACTACAGCACGCGCGGCGTCGGCTCGGGGTCGTACCAGCCGCCACGGTCGTCGGCCAGCGCCTGGAACCGGTCGCGCAGCCCACCCTCGACCGGCCCCGACTCGTCGGCGACCATCTCCTCCACGACGTGCACGGCCCACTCGTGGGCCTCGGAGTCGTCCTCGCCGGCCAGCGCCTCCCGGACGACCCGCACCCCGCTGAACCCCTCTTCGGTCAGCTCGGCGGCGACCTCGTCGGCGGTGTCACGGTCGGGGAAGACCAACAGGTGCTCGCTCACAGGCTCGAGTATGCCGCGTGCCCCCACCGCCGGGATGCGCCGCCGCCACGACGCGCCCAGCACGTTTGCAACGCGGTCCGTCCGCTCAGCTGCGGTGGCTGGGTCGCCAGACCACGAGGGCCTGGGAACGGCCGCTGCGGGGGCGCTCCCCCGCCCGGACCGCGATCACGTCGCCGGTCGGCCCGACGGCGAACACCCGCGAGCCGAACGTGCCGCGGGTCGCGACCCGCAACCCAGCCACCTCGTCGGTGAGCTCCCGGACCCGGGAACGCAGCGTCTCGACCTGGTGCTCGAGCTCGAGGATGCGCTGGATGCCCGCGAGGCTGATGCCCTCCTCCTGGGAGAGCCGCTGCACCTCACGCAGCAGCGCCACGTCACGCCCGGAGTAGCGGCGGCCGCCACCGCGGGTGCGCGACGGGCTGACGATGCCGAGCCGGTCGTACTGCCGCAGGGTCTGCGCGTGCATCCCCGCGAGGGTGGCCGCCACCGAGATGACGAAGACGGGCGCGTCGTCGTCAGGCGAGAAGCCGGAGCCCGGGACCACGGGAACCACGACGGGTCACCGTCCCGCGTTCTCGAAGAGCTCGGCGCGCGGGTCGTGCCCCTCGTCCTGCGACCGCAGGGTCTCCACCGCCTCACGGGCCTCGTCGGAGAGCCGTTGCGGCACCACGACGACGACGCGGGCCATCAGGTCACCGGGCGTGCCCTTGACCTGGACCCCGCGGCCCTTGACCCGCAGCACCCGACCGCTCGGGGTGCCCGGCGCGATGCGGACCTTGACCGGGTCGCCGGTGAGGGTCGGCACCGAGACGGTCGCACCCAGGGCGGCCTCGGCGAACGTCACCGGCAGGTCCAGCGTGAGGTTGTCGCCGTCCCTGCTGAAGACCGGGTGCTTCTCCACCGAGATGGTCAGGATGAGGTCGCCGTTGTCGGCCCCGCGGTCGCCGGGCTGGCCCTTGCCGCGCAGCCGGATCTTCTGGCCGTCCTTGACGCCGGCCGGGATCCGCGTGGTGATCTGGCCCCCGCCGGTGACGCCCAGGGTGACGGTGGAACCCGCGACGGCGTCACGGAAGGACAGGCTGGTGCGGGCCGTCAGGTCGCCGCCCTTGCGCGGCCCGGTCGGTGCCCGGAAACCGGCACCGCCGCCATACGTCTGGCCGGCAGCGCCACCGCCCCCGAACATGCCGAAGAGGTCCTCGAGGTTGGGCTGGCCCCCGCCACCGCCGGTGGAGTAGCGGACGCGCTGGCCGCCCCCACCACCGCCGAACATCGACGAGAACACGTCGTCGAACCCGCCGCCACCGGCAGCCCCACCGGGGCCACCCGCGGTGAAGCGGGCCCCGCCGCGGGCCATCTGGCGCACGGCGTCGTACTCCCGGCGCTTCTCGGGGTCGGACAGCACCGAGTTGGCCTCGCCGATGTCCTTGAACCGCTGCTCCGCGGCCGCGTCCCCGGGGTTCTGGTCGGGGTGGTGCTTGCGGGCGAGCTTGCGGTAGGCCTTCTTGATCGCCGCGTCGTCGGCATCCTGGGGGACGCCGAGGATGGCGTAGAAGTCCTTCTCGAACCAGTCCTGGCTGGCCATGTCCGGGTCCTCCTCTCAGCAGTCGGTGGCGGTGGTGGGCGGAAGCCCGGGGACAGGTGTCGTCCCGGGCTCCCGCGCCGTGTCGTGCAGTCTGGCCTCGGTCACTCGGGGTCCGCCACGGCGACACGCGCCGCGCGCAGGACCTGCTCGCCGGCGCGGTAGCCGGGCTGGAGCACCTGGACCACGGTGGTCGACCCGGTCGAGGCGACCGAACCGTCCTGCGGCCAGGCCGTGTGCATCAGCGCCTCGTGCAGGGAGGGGTCGAACTCCTCGCCCACGGCGCCGTACCGCTCGAGCCCGAACTTGCCCAGGGTGGTCTCGAGCTTGTCCGCGATCGAGGAGAACGGGCCGCCCTCGAGGTCGCCGTGCTCGCGGGCCGCGTGGATGTCGTCGAGGACCGGCAGCAGCGCCTCGATGACGGACCGGGCGGCGCGCTCCTGCACGACCGCACGGTCGCGGTCGACGCGACGCTTGTAGTTGACGTACTCCGCCTGGAGGCGCTGCAGGTCGACCAGCCGCTCCGCCGCGAGGGCGGTGTCGGGGTGGCCTTCTGCGGCGCCCTCGGGCTGGTCGTCCGAGGCGTCGGAGGCCTGGGCGCCCGACTCCTGCACCACGTCACCCTCGAGCGGGGACGCCTCGGGGGCGGTGGGCCCGGCCTGCTGGCCGGCGCCCACCTCCTCCTCGGTGCCCTGGGGCCAGGAGCTGCGCTCCGTCACTTCTTCTCCTCGTCGTCCTCGACGACCTCGGCGTCCACGACGTCGTCGTCGGACGAGGCGTCGCCGGCCGGGGCGCCGTCGCCGGAGCCCGCACCGTCGCCGGCGGTGCCGGCCTGGTCGGACTCGGCCGCGGCGGCATACATCGCTGTGCCCAGCTTCTGGGACTCCTCGGAGAGCTTCGACGACTTCGCCGAGATGTCCTCGGGGGTGGCACCCGAGTCGGCCTTGAGGGCCTCCTTGAGGTCCGCGAGGGCGGCGTCGACGTCGCCACGGCCGTCGGCCGGGATCTTGTCGGCGCTGTCGGTGAGGAACTTCTCCGTCGAGTAGACGAGCTGCTCGGCGGTGTTGCGGGCCTCGGTCTCCTCACGGCGCTTCTTGTCCTCGTCCGCGTGGGCCTCCGCCTCCTTGATCATCCGCTCGATGTCCTCCTTGGCGAGGGCAGACCCACCGGAGATGGTGATCTTCTGCTCCGCACCGGTGCCACGGTCCTTGGCGGAGACGTTGACGATGCCGTTGGCGTCGATGTCGAACGTCACCTCGACCTGGGGCACGCCACGGGGGGCCGGCGCGATGCCACTGAGCTCGAAGGTGCCGAGCTGCTTGTTGTGCTGGGCGATCTCGCGCTCACCCTGGAACACCTGGATGAGGACGCTCGGCTGGTTGTCCTCGGCGGTGGAGAACACCTCGGAGCGCTTGGTCGGGATCGCGGTGTTGCGCTCGATGAGCTTGGTGAACAGGCCACCCTTAGTCTCGATGCCCAGGCTCAGCGGCGTGACGTCGATGAGGAGGACGTCCTTGCGCTCACCCTTGAGGACACCGGCCTGCAGGGACGCACCGACGGCGACGACCTCGTCCGGGTTGACGCCCTTGTTGGGCTCCTTGCCACCGGTGAGCTCCTTGACGAGGGTGCTCACGGCGGGCATGCGGGTCGAGCCACCGACGAGGACCACGTGGTCGATCTCGGACAGGGAGATGCCGGCGTCCTTGATGACGTTCTGGAACGGCTGCTTGGTCCGGTCGAGGAGGTCCTTGGTGAGCTGCTCGAACTGGGCGCGGCTCATCGTCTCCTCGAGGTGGATCGGGCCGTTCTCCGACATCGAGAGGTACTGCAGGGAGATGTTGGTGCTCGTCGAGGACGAGAGCTCCTTCTTGGCCTGCTCCGCCGCGTCGCGCAGACGCTGCATGGCGATCTTGTCCTTGGACAGGTCGACACCGGAGGTGTTCTTCACGGTGGTGAGCAGGTGGGACACGATGCGCTCGTCCCAGTCGTCGCCACCGAGCTTGTTGTCACCGCTGGTGGAGCGGACCTGGATGGTGGAGAAGCCGTCCTCCGGGTCCTTGCCGACCTCGAGGAGGGACACGTCGAAGGTGCCGCCACCGAGGTCGAAGACGAGGATGAGCTCGTCCTCCTTGCCCTTGTCGAGGCCGTACGCGAGGGCCGCGGCGGTGGGCTCGTTGATGATGCGCAGGACGTTGAGGCCCGCGATCTCACCGGCCTCCTTGGTGGCCTGGCGCTCGTGGTCGTCGAAGTACGCGGGAACGGTGATGACGGCGTCGGTCACGTCCTCACCGAGGTAGGACTCGGCGTCGCGCTTGAGCTTCTGCAGGATGCGGGCGCTGATCTCCTGGGCGGTGTACGTCTTGCCGTCGATCTCGGGGGACTTCCAGTCCGTGCCGATGTGGCGCTTGACCGACCTGATGGTGCGGTCGACGTTGGTGACGGCCTGGCGCTTGGCGATCTCGCCGACCAGGACCTCACCGCCCTTGGAGAACGCGACGACGGACGGGGTCGTGCGACCGCCCTCCGCGTTCGCGATGATGGTCGGCTCGCCGCCCTCGAGGACGGCGACAGCCGAGTTGGTGGTTCCGAGGTCGATGCCGACCGCACGTGCCATGGGGATGCTCCTGTGGTGCTGGGGAATGGGTACCGGGTTGAGTTGCCTCCACTCAAGTTAGGACGACGTCCCGACGGGTGCAAATCCGAGCACCCAAACTTGAGTTCATCAGGCTCAACTTCGTGCGTGCAGACTTTGTTCCCGCCCGTATGCCGCAGGGGCCGGCACCGCGTCGGCCACGGGTTCGCGGGGTGGTGGGCTGGCGGCACACCCCCGGCGGGCCCCGGCTCGACGAAGCGGGGTCGGGGTCGGGGTCCGGCGTCGGGCGGCCGGGTCAGCCGGGCTTGTTGTCGTCGGTGCGCTTGCGGCTGCGCGGGTCGGGGACGCCGGCGGTGTAGACCATCTCGTGCTCGTCGCCGCGGCCCACGACCGGCATGCTGCCGAGCTCCCGCGTGATCACGGGGCCCTGGTCCTCGAGCGCGACGACGGTGGGTTCACCCGGGTCGACCCTGACCCGCTCGCCGCGCACGACGAACTCGAGCCCGTCGCCCTCCACGAGGGTGAACGCGATCTGGTCCGGAAGGATCTCCACCCGCACCCGGTTGCCGCGCACGCGCAGCCGGAACTCCAGCCGCGGCCAGCTCGCCGGCAGGCGCGGGTCGAAGGTCAGCGTGCCGTTGTGGTCGCGCATGCCGCCGAACCCGTAGACGGTGGCGTTCCAGACACCGCCGCAGGAGGCGATGTGGACGCCGTCGGCGGCGTTGCGGTGCAGGTCCGCGAGGTCGACGTAGAGCCCGGAGTGGAAGTACCGCAGGGCGAGGTCCTGGTAGCCGACCTCCGCCGCGATGATCGACTGCACGACCGCCGAGAGCGTCGAGTCGCCCGTCGTGATCGGGTCGTAGTACTCGAAGTCGGCGCGCTTCTCCTCCACGGTGAACAGGTCGCCCTGCAGGAAGAGCGCGGCGACGACGTCGGCCTGCTTGAGGACCTGGAACCGGTAGATCACCAGCGGGTGGTAGTGCAGCAGCAGGGGTCGCTTGTCCGGTGGCGTCGCCGCGAGGTCCCACACCTCCCGCTCGAGGAAGTGCTGGTCCTGGGGGTGCACGCCCATCGCCTCGTCGTAGGGGATGTGCATCCCCTCGGCACAGTGCCGCCACTCCTCGATCTCGGCGTCGTCCACCTCGAGCCGCGCCATCATGCGGGCGAAGTCGTTCGGTCGCCGTTCGCGCAGGATGTCCGACCACCGGGCGGCCTGGCGCAGGTTGTCACGCGCCATGACGTTGGTGAAGAGGTTGTTGTTGACGACCGTCGTGTACTCGTCCGGACCGGTCACCCCGTGGATGTGGAAGCGAGGCTCCTTGCGCCCCAACCAGAACCCGAGGTCGGCCCACATCCGCGCGGTCTCGACCAGGACGTCGATCCCCTCGCGCATCATGAAGTCCTCGTCACCGCTGGCGCTGACGTACTTCGAGAGGGCGTAGGCGATGTCGGCGTTGATGTGGAACTGCGCGGTGCCCGCGGCGTAGTAGGCCGAGGCCTCCTCGCCGTTGATGGTGCGCCACGGGAAGGCCGCACCGGACTGCGACAGCTCGCGCGCACGACGCCGTGCGGCCGGGAGCATCTGGTAGCGGAACCGCAGCGCACCGCGAGCCATCCACGGCGAGGTGTAGCTGAGGAACGGCAGCACGTACGTCTCGGTGTCCCAGAAGTAGTGGCCCTCGTACCCCGAGCCCGTGACGCCCTTGGCCGGGATGCCGGCCTGCTCCACGCGACCCGAGGCCTGCGCGAGCTGGAACAGGTTCCACCGGATCGCCTGCTGCACGTCGGGGTGTCCGTCGACCACGACGTCCGAGTCCGCCCAGAACCGGTCCATCCAGCGCCGCTGCTCGGCGAACAGCTCCTCGACACCGGCCTCCCGCGCGCGGTCGAGGGTGCGCCGGCCGCGGTCGACCAGCTCGCGCACGGGCACCCCGCGCGAGGAGTGGTATGCCGCGACCTTGGTGATCGTGATCGGCACGCCTTCCCTGGCGGTGACCCGGTAGACCTTCTTGGCCAGGTCCTCCTCGGCGTGCGCCAGCTCCTCGAAGACGTTGTCGGTGCGGATCTCGTGGTCCACGGCGACGGCGACCGTCATGCCCGAGCTGGCGCAGCGGTAGCCCAGGATGGCCCGGCGCTCGCTGCACCAGTGGCTCTGCGGCAGCAGGACCCGCTCGGTGAACTTGGCGGCCTTGCGCGGGTCGAACCCGGCACCCATGGCCGCCGACTTCACGAAGTACTCGTCCTGGCCGTCCTGGCGGTTGAGCACCTGCGACGAGATCGCGATCGGGGCGTCGCCATCGAGCAGGGTCACCTCGAACGTCATCACCGCGAGGTGCCGCTGCTCGAACGACACCATGCGTCGCGACTCGACCTTGACCCGCTTGCCCGAGGGCGTGCACCAGACGAGCGACCGGCGCAGCACCCCGTCGGCGAAGTCGAGCGACCGCTCGTAGTGCTCGAGGTCCGCGACCGAGAGGAGCAGCGGCTCGTCGTCGACGTAGAGCTTGATCGTCTTGACGTCCGGGACGTTGACGATGGTCTGGCCGGTCTGGGCGAAGCCGAAGGCCTCCTCCGCGTGCCGGATCTTCCAGGTCTCGTGGAACCCGTTGATGAAGGTGCCGTGGGCGTGGGTCTCGCGACCCTCCTCGACGTTGCCGCGCATGCCGAGGTAGCCGTTGGCGACGGCGAACACCGTCTCGGTGACGCCGAGGTCCTCGTTGGAGAAGGCCGTCTCGGTCCACGCCCACTCGTCGACCGGGAAGCGGGTGCGGTCGACCGGGTCGACGGGGGTGGTCGTCGGGGCGCCGCCGTGGCCGGTGCCGGAGTCGCTCATCGAGCGATCAGCTCGTCGAGCTCGGACACGACCACGTCGGCGCCACCGTCGAGCAGCGGCTGGGCGCCGGCACCTCGGTCGACCCCGACGACGAGCCCGAAGTCCCCGGCCCGGCCGGACTGGACCCCCGAGAGGGCGTCCTCGAGCACGACGGAACGCTCCTTGGTCACGCCGAGCTGCTCCGCGGCATACAGGTAGGTGTCGGGAGCCGGCTTGCCCGGGAGGCCGGCGGCCGCGGCGACCTGGCCGTCGACGACGACCTCGAAGCGGTCGGCGAGGCCGGCGGCGGCGAGGACGGCCGGGGCGTTGCGGGACGAGGAGACGACGGCGACGGCGGTGCCGCGCTCGCGCAGGTGGTCCAGGAGGGCGACCGAGGCCGGGTAGGGGGTGACGCCCTCGTCACGGAGCACCGCGGAGAAGGCGGCGTTCTTGCGGTTGCCGAGGCCGCACACGGTCTCGAGCTCGGGGGCGTCGTCAGGGGTGCCGTCCGGCAGGGTGATGCCGCGCGAGGCGAGGAAGGAGCGCACGCCGTCGTAGCGCGGCTTGCCGTCCACGAAGTCGAAGTAGTCCTGCTCGGTGTAGGGCTGCTGGTCCTCGTCGCGGCCCTCCTTCCGGCTGCGGAGGTAGTCGTTGAACATGACGTCCCACGCCCGCATGTGCACCTCAGCGGTCGGGGTCAGCACCCCATCGAGGTCGAAGAGGGCAGCGTCGTAGTCGGTCCAGTCCACCGGTCAAGGCTAGAGGCCCACCTCCACGGCCGTCGGGCAGGTCACGGCAAGTCCCACGGGATGGTCAGCCGTCCGGCCGAGGTTGTCCGCGGGGAGGGTCGGAAGGTGGCGAAAAGGCCTGCTTCGTACCCGGCCGGCTGCGAGAGTGCGCGCATGCGCTCCCGTTCCGCCCTCGCCACCCTCGTCGCCTCCACCCTGCTCTCCAGCGGCTTCGTCATCGCGACGTCGGTCTCGGCCGAGGCCGCCCCCAAGCCGAAGGCCTACAAGAACTGCACCGAGCTGAACAAGGTCTACAAGCACGGTGTCGGCAGGCCCGGCGCCAAGGACAAGGTCAGCGGGTCGACCAAGCCGGTCACCAGCTTCACCGTCAGCGCGGCGACCTACAAGCTCAACACCAAGAGCGACCGCGACAAGGACGGCATCGCCTGCGAGAAGCGCTGACGGCACCGGACGCGCCCGGGCAGCGCTAGACCGCCAGCAGCGCGACGGCGACCGGGGCGAGCGAGAGCACCAGCACGAGGCTGTCCGCGAGCCCCCAGGGTGCGGCGTGCGCCCACGTGCGCCGCGACGCCGTGGCGAACCCGCGGGCGTCCATCGCCACGGCGAGCACCGCCGCCGCCTGGAGCGAGCGCACGAGCATGCCCAGGGTCAGCGCCCAGACCTCGTCCAGGACCGACCGCGGGGACCGTGCCGTCGCGGCGATCCCCCGCACCCTGCGAGCGCGCGCGATCTCGGCCCAGGTGTCGCCGAACGTGTGCACGCGCTGGAGGGCGGCAGCCAGCGCGACGACCGGACGTGCGGGGAGCCGCAGCTGCTGGGCGAGGTGGTCACCGAGGGCGTCGGCGTCGACGTACCGGATCAGCACCGCGGACGGCAGCACGATGACGAGGACGCGCAGGCCGGCCGTCGCGACGACGTCGAGGTCGCGGGTCCCGAGCAGCCACGTCGACCACGCGACGGAGACCGCCCCGACCAGGCCGGGCACCATCCGCACGGCGACACCGGCAGCCCGGCCCCTGGGCCGGGGCCCGCGCCCCGGGGCGGCCAGGGCGAGGCCCATGAGGACCAGCTGGGTGGCCAGGACCGCGAGGCTCGTGCGCCAGTGCGGCGACACGACCCCGGCCGGTATGGCGAGCAGCGACCCCGCGAGCAGGGCCAGGGGGCCGGCTCGCGCCACCAGCGGCCGTCGCGGCGTGGGCGGGCTCGGTGGCTGCGCGGGACGGCTGACGGTGGTGACCCGGTCCGCCCGGTCGACGACCCCGTCGTCGTGGGTCGTCACGACCACGGCCGAGTCGGCGTCCCGCAACGCCTCGAGGATGCCGACGACCGCCGCCCACGTCCTGCGGTCCTGGCCGACCGTGGCCTCGTCCGCGAGCAGGACCGCGGGCTGGTGGGCCACGGCCGACACCATCGCGAGGCGTCGCTGCTCGCCGCCGGAGAGGTGACGGGGATCGGCCTGCTCCAGGTGCCCGAGCCCGAGCACTCCGAGGAGGGCACGGCACCGGGCCAGGGCCTCGGACTCCACGAGGCCGAGGGCACGGGAGGTCGTCATCACCTCGTCGAGGACCGTGGAGGCGACCAGCGTCGAGCTGGCCCACTGCGGCACCCACGCGAGGGTCCGGGCGACGTCCTTCGTGGACCAGTCGCGAGGGTCACGACCTCCCTCGACCGCCAGCTCGGGGTGGACCCGCACCTGACCACCCTGCCGGTCCACGAGCCCGGCGAGCGCGAGCACGAGCGTGGACTTGCCCGCGCCCGAGGGGCCGATGAGGGCGTGTGACTCACCCGCTCTCACCTGCAGCCACTGGGCGTCGACGGCGACGCTGGTGCGGGTCGACCCGTCCAGACGACGCACCGAACGCTCCACCCGCAGGTCGACCGCGTCGAGGGCCACCACGTGCGCTCCGAGCCGGCCCGGCCCGAACGTCCCCGGGGGGACCGGGATGGGATCGGGATCGGCGACGCCGGGCACCCAGATCCCTTGGGCGGCAAGGGCCTCGCCCTCGTCGGCCAGGACCCGGCCCGGTGGGCCGTCGGCGACGACCCTGCCCGCCGAGTCCAGGACGACGAGCCGGTCGGCGAAGTCGACCCACGGCCCGAGCCGGTGCTCGACCACGACCGTGGTCAGGCCCCTGGACCGCGTCACCTCGTCGACGACCTCCCGGACGGAGGCCGCGTTGACCGGGTCGAGCATCGCGGTCGGTTCGTCGAGGAGCAGCAGCCCGGGTTCCAGGGCCAGCGCGCCGGCGAGCGCGAGGCGTTGCTGCTCCCCACCCGAGAGCGCGTGTGTGGGGGTGTCCTGCGGCATCGTCAGGTGCACGGCCGCCAGCGCGGAGGCGACGCGGTCCGGCATGTCCGCGCGCGGCACACCCGTGTTCTCCAGGCCGAAGGCGACGTCACGCCCGATGGTCGCCGAGACCACGCCCGCCCCGGGCTCCTGGAGCACCAGGCCGACGGCACCGGCCCGGGCACCCGGTTCGGTCCCGTCGAGCAGGACCGAACCGCTGAGCTCACCGGAGTCGGCGACCTCGAGCACGCCCGCGAGGGCACGCAGGAGGGTGGACTTGCCCGACCCGCTGGGGCCGACGAGCAGCAGGCGTTGGCCCGCAGGGACGACGAGGTCGATCCCGCGCAGCACGGGTTCGCGGCGGCCGTACGGGCGCCACGTGAGGTCGCGGACCTCGACGCGTCCGGCTGCGCCCCCGGCGACGGGGACGTCATCGGGGGTCAGCACGCGGCCGGCGAGGTCAGACAGCGCGGGTCTCCCTGACTTCCTGACCGACCGGGAAGGCGCCGAGGGCACCGGCCTTGGCCAGCGCCCGGGTCAGCAGCCAGCCGAGGCCGCCGGCGATGACGGCTCCCGACACGGTGAGGATGGCGCCGTAGAGGAGCTTGTAGTCCATGCCCCAGTCGGTCCAGTAGACCTGCCACTCGTAGACCGCCTCGAGGGGCGCGCTGAGGGCACCGGCGAGAGCCGCCGCACCGAGGCCGAAGGCGCCGTACCCGAGGAGCAGGAAGGCGATCTCGGCGCCCGCTCCCTGGAGGATGCCGGACACCAGGGTGGACGCACCCCACTGGGTGCCGGGGAGCATCGAGACCAGCGCGGCGATGACCTCGCACAGGAGGGCTGCGCCGGGACGCCGGATCACGAGGCCACCGACGACCCCGGCCATCAGCCACGGAGCGGCGGTGATGCCCTGCAGGGGTGGGAAGGCCTTGCCGAGGAGGTCGGCCGGGCCGCCGTAGGCGAGGCCCCAGCCCCAGTAGGCGATGCCGAACGCGGCGCCGAGGAAGGCGACGGTCAGCAGGTCGACCGTGCGCCACCCGAACAGGGAGCCGCTCGCACGGATACTGCCGCGGCGGGCGGGGGTCGTGGTGCCGGTGCCAGTGGAGCCGGTGCTGGCGTCGGGCGTGCTGGTGGTGGCCGTGCTGGTGGTGCTGGTGCCGGGCGAGCCGGCGGGGGTGTTGGTGGTGCTCATGGTCGTGCCTCCCGAGGATCCGTTGGATTCCGAGGGGGTGGCCCCTGCCGACCAGCGCACCGGAGAGGCACGACGGCCGACAGGTGCGTGAGAACTCGACTCCCTACGCCGGTGCGAACCGGATCAGGTGTGAGGGTCTGCGGTGGGCCGCACTCTCAGCGCTTGCGCGCTCCCCTGTCGTGACGTCTGCAGGCTACTCCACCCTGTGCAAGGCTGGACAGGACGACGGCGCAGAGATCTGCGACCTGCACGACGACTGGAGGACGACATGGGCCCGATGGTGTGGAGAATCATGGGAACGGGATCCGCGGTGCTGGCCGGCATCGTCGCGAACAAGCTGGTGACGACCATCTGGAAAAAGGCCGGCAAGGACTCGACGCTGGACCCCCGCGACCCGCGCACGCCGTGGAAGGACGCGGTCGCGTTCGCCGCCCTCACCGGGCTGGCGGCCGGCGCCGCCAAGGTCGCGATGACCCGCAAGGCCGCCCAGTACTACGAGAAGTCGGCCGGCCACCTCCCCCAGGCCATGCAGGACGGCGAGGCCTGACAGGCGTCCGGACCCCGCGACCGGCGCCACGACCGGCGCCACGACCAGCGCCGCGTCAGGCGTCCCTCAGTTGGCCACCCGCGGCAGCGTGAGGACCTCGGCGCCGTGCTCGGTGATCGCGATGGTGTGCTCGCTGTGCGCGGTCCGGCAGCCGGTGGCGCTCTTCAGCGTCCACCCGTCGGCATCCGTGACCAGCTCGTCGGTGTCGGCCATCACCCACGGCTCGAGTGCCAGCAGCAGCCCGGGGCGCAGGGTGTAGCCACGTCCGGGCCGACCGGCGTTCGCGACGTGCGGGTCCTGGTGCATCGTCGAACCCACCCCGTGGCCGCCGAACTGCGTGTTGACCGAGTAGCCGGACGCCCGGAGGCTCGAGCCGATCGCGTGGGAGAGGTCCCCGATCCGGGCGCCCGGGCTGGCGACGGCGATCCCGGCCGCGAGGGCCCGCTCGGTCGCGTCGATGAGCGCCAGGCTCTCGGCCGGCTGGGAGTCGCCGACGACGAAGCTGATCGCGGAGTCCGCGACGATCCCGCCCAGCGACACGGCGAGGTCGAGCGAGACGAGGTCGCCGTCCGCCAGCACGAGGTCGCGCGGGAGGCCGTGCAGCACCGCGTCGTTCACCGAGGTGCAGATGTAGTGGCCGAAGGGACCGCGTCCGAAGGACGGCGCGTAGTCGACGTAGCAGGACACCGCGCCGGCCTCGAGGATCATCGCCTTGGCCCACCGGTCGATGTCGAGCAGGTTGGTCCCGACCGCGCTGCGCGACCTCAGGGTCTGCAGGATGTCCGCGACGAGGGCACCGGGTTCCCTGGCCCGGACGAGCTGGGTGGGGCTGAGGATCTCGATCATGCGCGGCCTTTCCGGAACATCCAATAACTATCCCGGTAATGATATCCCGGTATTAGTATCCGACCATGGTCAGGTTGCCACTCACCCCCGCCGAGGTCGAACGCGGGCAGCGTCTCGGCGCCCTGCTGCGTCGGGCCCGAGGAGACCGCCCGATGCTCGAGACGGCCCTCGACGCCCACCTCTCGCCGGAGACGCTGCGCAAGATCGAGTCGGGACGCGTCGCCACACCGGCGTTCCCGACCATCGCGGCGATCGCGGACGTCCTCGGCCTGTCGCTCGACGCCGTGTGGGCCGAGGTCAACGGTGCCGACGGCGTCGCCCCTGCCGCCCGACGGCGCGACCGACTGGCGTCGTAGACCGGCTCGCGACCGGGACCGGCTGGCGACCTGGAGCGGTTGGCGTCCCGAGGTCGGCTGGCGGTCACTGCGCGAGCAGGTCCTCGCGACCGAACATCGCCGCCGTGGCCCTGGCGCTCGGCGTCCCGAGGTCGGGATCGGCGCCGTGCTCCAGCAGGGCCTGCACCACCTCGTCCTCACCCTTGAAGACCGCCCCGGCCAGCGGCGTCTGACCGCGGTCGTTGGTCCGGTCGACGTCGGCGCCGGCCGCCGCGAGGCCGAGCACGGCATCGGCGTGACCGTGGTAGGCGGCGAGCATCAGGAGCGTGTTGCCGCTCGCGTCCGTGAGGTCGACCGGCACCCCGGCCGCGACGTAGGCGAGCAGGCGCGGGGTGTCGCCGTGCCGGGCGAAGTCGAAGCAGGCGTGCGCGACCTCGACGAGCTCGGGGGCGGGCTCGGGCCCGCTCATCCCGCCACCCCCGTGGACGCGCCGGAGAGGTCCAGGGCCCGCGCGATGGGCACGCCGGCGCGGTAGGACAGGTGGACGTGGGAGGGGGCGTCGAGCACGGTGAGGTCAGCTCTCCCACCCACGACGATCCGTCCGATGTCGCTGCGGCGCAACGACTTCGCCGAGCCGGCGGTCGCGGCATACACGGCCTCACCGGGGGTGAGGCCCATCTCTCGGACGGCCAGGGCGATGACGAACGGCATCGACGACGAGTAGCAGGTGCCCGGGTTGCAGTCCGTGGCGAGGGCGATGTCGACACCGGCACGCAGCAGGCCGGCGGCGTCCGGGTAGGGCGACCGGGTCGAGAACTCCACGCCGGGCAGGAGCGTCGCCACCGTGGTGCCCACCGCGTCGGCGAGGGCGGTGACGTCGTCGTCGGACAGGTGGGTGCAGTGGTCGACGCTGGCGGCGCCGAGCTCGACGGCGAGCTGGACACCCGGGCCCGGACCCAGCTGGTTGCCGTGGACGCGCAGCCCCAGCCCGGCCTCCCGCCCGGCGAGCAGGACGGCGCGCGCCTCCTCCGCGGTGAAGGCGTGGGCCGAGTGCGGCTCGCAGAACACGTCGACCCACCGCGCGTGCGGTGCCGCCGCCGTGAGCATCGGCCCGGTGACGAGCTCGAGGTATGCCGCGCGGTCGGCGGCGTACTCGGCGGGCACCACGTGCGCCCCCAGGAACGTCGTCTCGGTCGTGAACTCCGAGGCGATGCGCAGGGCGCGGACCTCGTCCTCCACCGTGAGGCCGTAGCCGCTCTTGACCTCGACGGTGGTCGTTCCCTGGGCCCGCATCTCGGCGAACCGGGCGGCCACCAGGGCCCTCAGCTCGTCATCGGTGGCGGCCCGGGTCGCCCGGACGGAGACACCGATGCCACCGCCGTCGTAGGGCGTCCCCGCCATCCGCGCGGCGAACTCGTCGCCGCGGTCCCCGGCGAAGACGAGGTGCGCGTGCGAGTCGACGAACCCCGGGATGACCGCGCGCCCACCGACGTCGACCCGGTGGTCCGCGGCCGGGGCGTCGGTCGCAGTGCCGAGCCACGCGACCAGTCCGTCCTCCACGACCACGGCCGCTCCGTGCCGCAGCCCCAGGCGACCGCCGACCGGCCCGTCCATCCCGTCGCACGTGAGGAGCTCACCGATCCCGGTGACGACGGTGCTGCTCACCGGTGCTCCCTGACGTCGGCAAGCGCCTTCGAGAGAAGGCCTGCGACGTCCCCGAGCTCGTGGGCGCCGTCGCGCACGACGGCGCGGCCTCCCACGACGACGAGGTCGACGTCGGATCGCGTTGCGCTGTAGAGGATCTGGGCCGCCTTGGATCCCACCGTGTTGACGGTGTCGGTGCGCACGAGGACGAAGTCGGCGACCTGACCCTCGGCGATGTCGCCGATGTCGTTCCAGCCGAGGCTGCGGTACCCGTCGACGCCGGCGGCTCGCAGGAGCTCGTCCCCGGTGAACCGGCCACGCTCGTTGCTCGTGAGCCGCTCGTGCATCTCCAGGCCGCGGAGCTCCTCGAATGGGTCGATCACCGCGTGCTGGTCGGACCCGAGGGACAACCGCACCCCGTGGTCCGCGAGCGTGCGCGCGGGGCCGATCCCGTCGGCGAGGTCGCGCTCGGTCGTCGGGCAGAAGCAGGCCGTCGCCCGCCCGTCGCCGAGGAGGCGAACGTCCTCGTCGGTGAGGTGGGTCGCGTGGACCGCGGAGAAGCGTTCGTTGACCAGACCCGCCTCGGCGAGCAGCGCGGTGGGGGTGGCGCCGTAGAACATCTGGGTGGCGAGGTTCTCGGCCGGCTGCTCGCTGACGTGCGCGTGCACGATGCGTCCCCGGGTCACCTGCGCCATGGGTTCGAGCTGGTCGCGCGGGATGGCGCGCACCGAGTGCACCGCCGCCCCGATGCGGGTGGTCAGGCCCGGCTCGAGGGCCGCGACCCGGGCGGCCCACGCGTCGACGTCACCGTCGGAGAAGCGCACCTGGACGTCGTCGAGGGGCAGGTGCCCGTCACCCGTCAGTCCTCCGGCGAGGTAGCAGGTGTCGAGCAACGTGAGCCTGATCCCCACCTCCTGGGCGGCGGAGACCAGGGCGTGACCCATGGCGTTGGGGTCGTCGTACCGCTTGCCGCCCGGTGCGTGGTGCAGGTAGTGGAACTCGCCGACCGCCGTGATGCCGGCCAGCGCCATCTCGGCGAAGACCGCCCTGGCGAGGGCGAAGTACGTGTCCGGCGTGAGGTGCCGGGTCACGGCATACATCTGGTCGCGCCACGTCCAGAAGTTGCCGCCGTCGACGTGCGTGCGGCCGCGCAGCGCGCGGTGGAACGCGTGGCTGTGCGCGTTCGCCAGCCCGGGGAGGACGACGCCGTGGAGCCGCTCGTCCCCCGGGGCGGGGCGCGCCTTCCGGTGGACGGCGACGAACCGCCCCTCCACCACCTCGAACCGCACGTCGGTCGCCAGTCCCGTGGGCAGCCAGGCGTGCTCGGCCCAGTAGGTCGTCATCCGGCCTCCCCGGCGAGGTCCTCGAGGACGGCGGTGAGGGCGGCGACGCCCTCGAGGCAGTCGGAGGTCTCGGCGTGCTCCGCGGGCGAGTGGGAGATGCCCGTGGGGTTGCGGACGAAGAGCATCGCCGTGGGCACCCCGGCGTTCGCGAGGATGCCGGCATCGTGCCCGGCACCGGTGCCGAGCGCCGGTATGCCGCCGAGCCGGGTCGCGATCCGCGCCGAGAGGGACGGGTCGAACGGGGTCGACGGGGTCCAGGACTCCTCCGTCACGTGGCCGCCGGCCTGCTCGACCATGCCCTGCACGTCGGCGACCGCACGGCGGACGGCGCGGGGCTTGGCGCCGCGCGCGTCGAGCCAGCCGGTGACCGCACTGGGAACGGCGTTGACGCCGCCCGGGACGACGGCGACCTTGCCCACCGTCGCCACGCACCCGTGGTTGATCGCGGCCTCGCGGGCGGCGAGGACGGCCCCGGCGAACCCCAGCATCGCGTCCTGGCGGTCCTCGAGGCGCGTGGTCCCGGCGTGGTTGGCCTCGCCGGGGAAGTCGAGCCGCCAGCGGCCGTGCGGCCAGATGTCCGTGCCGACGGCCACCGGCTGGCCGAGGTCGATGAGCCCTCGCCCCTGCTCGACGTGCAGCTCGACGAACGCCCCGATCCTGCCGACCGTCTCGTCGTCGCGGCCGATCTGGTGCGGGTCGCGCCCGGCGGCGGCGAGCGCGTCGGCCATCGAGGTGCCGTCGGCGTCGGTGAGGCCACGGGCCCGGCGGGCCGTCATGGCCCCGGTGATGACGCGGGAGCCGGCGCACGCGACACCGAAGCGCGCACCCTCCTCGTCGACGAAGTTGACGATGCCGATGGGGCGGCGCGGAGCGAACCCGTTGCCCTGCAACGCATCCACGGCAGCAAAGGCGCTCACCACACCGAGTGGACCGTCGAAGGCACCACCATCGGGGACGCTGTCGAGGTGGGAGCCGGTGACGACACCCTTGTCACCGTCGCGGACCGCCTGGTCGGGGTCGCCCCACCAGGCCCACTGGTTGCCCATCCGGTCCTCGGTGAGGTCGAGTCCACGGCGGGTCGCCTCCGCGGCGAACCACTCGCGAAGGTCGTGGTCCTCGCGCGTCCAGGCGAAGCGCCGGTAGCCACCGGAGGCCGCACTGCGCCCCACGGGCTGCAGGTCGGCCCACATCGACTCGAAGCTCACGCTGCCCTCTCGACTCCGGTGCTCGGCTGGCTGGTCGGCCTCGGACCGACGACCTGACCATTCCACACCCCACGGGCCGGCGCCGACCGGGGCGGCACCGGCAATGTGTCTCGGATGGGAGACTTCTACGACTCGAGCGAGCTGATGTCGGAGGGCACGTCGACCGCGTGCTGCTGCAGCACCGCGAGCGGCACCAGGGTCAGCACCGACTCGTGGGTGGAGGCGAGGACCACGGGAGCACCCACACCGTCGCTGAAGGCCCGGGCCCAGTTCAGGGCCGTGACGCACCAGCGGTCCCCCGGCACCAGGCCGGGGAAGCCGTACTCGGGCATGGGGTTGGACAGGTCGTTGCCGATACCGCGCTGGTGCTCGAGGAACTCCGCGGTCGCCACCGCGCAGATGGTGTGGCTGCCGAGGTCCTCGGCGCCGGTGCGACAGCACCCGTCCCGGAAGAAGCCGGTCATGGGCTCGGTGCCGCAGGGCTCCAGGTCGCCACCGAGGACGTTGCGCTCGTTCACCGCCCCAGCATGGCACCCCCGCCCCGGCGGCAGGAGACCTAGGCTGGCTCCATGAGTGACGACGGTGCCCAGCGCGCGGCTCAGGCGCTGGCCGACAGCGGGATCGAGCACACCCTGACCAGGCACGGGCGGGTCGGGTCCCTCGAGGAGGCCGCTGCCGCCCGCGGCGTCGAACCGCACGACATCATCAAGACGCTGGTCGTGCGCCGGGCCGAGGACGACTACCTCTTCGTGCTCGTGCCGGGCGGGCGCGAGATCTCGTGGCCCAAGCTGCGGGCGCTGCTCGGTGTCAACCGGATGTCGATGCCCGATGCCGCCACGGCCAAGGACGTCACCGGCTACGAGCGCGGCACCATCACGCCGTTCGGCTCGACCACCGCCTGGCCGGTCGTCGCCGATGCGACGGTGGCCGGCCGGCTCGTGTCGATCGGTGCGGGGGCCCACGGGGTGGCGGCCACCGCGCAGGCGGACGACATCGTCGAGGCCCTGGGCGCGCAGGTGGCCGACGTCACCGAGCCAGCCGGCTGACCGATCCGGTCCCGGCTGCCCCTCAGGGGCGGACGAACCGCATACCGCTGAGGGTGCGCGAGTAGGGGTAGACCTCCTCGACGTCGCGCTGCCCCGGTGGCCTGGACCGGTCGTAGCTGGCCCGCACCTGCGTTGTGACCGTCCCGGTGGCGGTGTCGACCGTGACGAGGCGCACCGGGTTGGTGTCGGGGGCGTGCATGGCCTGCAGGAACATCGCGACCGGGTGGCCGTCGGCGGCCGGGGTCGTCTCGCTCACGACCTGGCCGGTGTGGCCCGAGAAGGTCATGACGACGTTCGGGTACGGCTTGAGCGCGTCCCAGAGCTGCTGGGGACTGGTCGCGCCGTACCCGCCGTTGGTCTGCGAGATCGACCCGTCGCCCTCGAGGAACATGTGGGTCAGCACGATGACGTTGTCCTTCGGGTGCGCGGCCACGACCCCCGTGGCCCACTGCACGATCTCGGGTCGCGGCCAGAGCTCGAGGCTGAGCACGAGCCAGTCCACCCCGCCCGCGCGGAACGTGCGGTAGCCGTTGTCCGACTTCCCCGGCTCGGCCAGTCCGGTGAAGCCGAAGTAGCTCGGCGGGTAGTACTGGTTCCACAGGGTCGTGTCGCGGACGGTCGTGGCGGTGTCGGCACCGGGGCAGGCCGAACCGCCCTCGCAGACCGCCGCGGTGTCGTGGTTGCCGGGCGAGGCGATGAACGGGATCCCGGCAGCCCCCAGCGCCTTGAACCGTGTGCTCATGCTGACCCACTGCTGGTGGTCCGGGGTGTCCCAGTCCTGGACGTCGCCGCTGTGCAGGACCCACTGGAGGTTGAGCTGGTCGCGGTGCTGCACGAGCCACGCGATCCGGGTGTCCGTCCGCGGGTCGTCGGCCTTGACCTCGGGCTGGGTGTCGGGGATGACGGCGAACGTGAAGGTCGTCGCCGGGTCGCCCACCGTGGGCACCGGCGCGGAGGGGGTCGGGGGTTCGACCGTCGAGGTGCCGTAGGTCGAGCTGCCCTTGCCGGCCACCGCCACGCTCGGCGCAGACGTCACCGCGCCAGCGGCCTTCGACGTCGAGCCCGTGCAGGCGCCGAGCGCGAGGACGGCCCCGACGAGGGCCGCGACCACCGGTGCCGGGGCAGGCCGGCGGACCGCCTCGAACCGTGCCTGTCGTCCCAGTGCCCTCACCCCCGTCCAGCGAGCGTATGCCGCGTGGTCACCACGCGGCATACGTCGCCTGACGTAGGTCGTGGACGGGCTGGTCAGCCCTCGCGCATGGGGATGCGGACGCCCTGCTCGGCAGCGGTGCGCTCGGCGATGTCGTACCCGGCGTCGACGTGCCGGATGACACCCATGGCGGGGTCGTTCGTCAGCACGCGGGCGAGCTTCTGCGCGGCCAGCTCGGTGCCGTCGGCGAGCGAGACCTGTCCGGCGTGCAGCGAACGGCCGATGCCGACGCCACCACCGTGGTGGATCGAGACCCAGCTCGCACCCGAGGAGGTGTTGACGAGGGCGTTGAGCAGGGGCCAGTCGGCGATCGCGTCGGAGCCGTCGAGCATGGACTCGGTCTCGCGGTAGGGGCTGGCCACCGAACCCGTGTCGAGGTGGTCGCGGCCGATGACGAGCGGGGCGCTCACCTCACCGGTGCGGACCAGCTCGTTGAACGCGAGCCCGGCCTTGTCGCGCTCGCCCTGGCCGAGCCAGCAGATGCGGGCGGGCAGGCCCTGGAACGCGATCCGGTCCTGGGCGCCGCGGATCCACTTGTGCAGCCGCTCGTTGTCGGGGAACAGGTCGAGGACGGCCTTGTCGGTCGCCGCGATGTCCTTGGGGTCGCCCGAGAGCGCGGCCCAGCGGAACGGGCCCTTCCCCTCGCAGAACAGCGGGCGGATGTAGGCCGGGACGAAACCGGGGAACTCGAACGCGCGGTCGTAGCCGCCCTGCCGGGCCTCGTCGCGGATGCTGTTGCCGTAGTCGAAGACCTCGGCGCCGGCGTCCTGGAACTCGACCATCGCCTGCACGTGCCTGGCCATCGACTCGCGGGCGCGGTCGGTGAACTCCTCCGGCTTCTTGTCCGCGTACTCGTGCCAGTCGCCGAGCTCGATGCCCTCGGGCAGGTAGGACAACGGGTCGTGCGCCGAGGTCTGGTCGGTGACGATGTCGATCGGCACCCCGCGGCGCAGCAGCTCGGGGAACACCTCCGCGGCGTTGCCCACGACGCCGACGGACCAGGCGCGACGCTCGTTCTTGGCGGCGACGGCCTTGTCGATCGCCTCGTCGAGCGAGTCGGCGACCTCGTCGAGGTAGCGGTGCTCGACCCGGCGGCGCAGCCGCGACTCGTCGACGTCGACGATGAGGCAGGCGCCCTCGTTCATCGTGACGGCCAGCGGCTGGGCGCCGCCCATGCCGCCGCACCCGGCGGTCAGCGTCAGCGTGCCGGCGAGCGTTCCCCCGAAACGCTTCTCGGCGATCGCCCCGAACGTCTCGTACGTCCCCTGGACGATGCCCTGGGTGCCGATGTAGATCCACGACCCGGCCGTCATCTGGCCGTACATCGTCAGCCCGAGGTGCTCGAGCCGGCGGAACTCGGGCCAGGTGGCCCAGTCGCCGACGAGGTTGGAGTTGGCGATGAGGACGCGCGGCGCCCACTCGTGGGTCTGCATGACCCCGACGGGACGGCCGCTCTGCACGAGCATGGTCTCGTCCTGCTTGAGCGTCGACAGGGTCCGGACCATCGCGTCGAACGACTTCCAGTCACGGGCCGCACGGCCGGTGCCGCCGTAGACGACCAGGTCGTCGGGACGCTCGGCGTTCTCGGGGTCGAGGTTGTTCATGAGCATCCGCAACGGCGCCTCGGCGCCCCAGTGGGTGGCGTGGGTCAGCTGGGTGCCGCGCGGTGAGCGGACGGGACGAGCGCCTTCCATGTCGTTCTCCTTCGGTGCAGTTCGGGGCTGGTGGGGCGGGCTGGTGGGGCAGGCGGGGTATGGCGCGGGGTCAGCTGAGCGGGCCGGTGACGGCCTCGGCCGCGGCCAGGGCCTCGCCGCTGGCGACGAGCCGGAACGCGGTCTCGATCTCGGGGGCGAGGAACCGGTCGGTGCCCGGGGCGGGGGCGCCGGCCGCACGCAGGGCGGCGACGACGGCAGCCGTGGCTGGAGCCGGCGTCAGCGGGGCCCGCAGGTCGAGAGCCCGCGCCGCGGTGAGCAGCTCGACGGCCAGGACGCGGGTGAGGCCGTCGACCGAGCGACGCAGCTTGCGGGCCGCGGACCAGCCCATCGACACGTGGTCCTCCTGCATGGCGCTGCTGGGGATCGAGTCGACCGAGGCGGGGGCGGCCAGCCTCTTCATCTCCGAGACGATCGCGGCCTGGGTGTACTGCGCGATCATGTGGCCGCTGTCGACACCGGGGTCGTCGGCGAGGAACGCGTGCAGCCCGTGGTTGCGCGAGACGTCGAGGAAGCGGTCGGTCCGTCGCTCGGAGATGGAGGCGAGGTCGGCCGCGACGATGGCGAGGAAGTCGAGCACGTAGGCGACCGGTGCCCCGTGGAAGTTGCCGTTGGACTCGACCCGGCCGTCAGGGGTGACGACCGGATTGTCGACGGCCGACGCCAGCTCGAACCCGGCCACCGTGGCGGCGTGCTCGACGGTGTCGCGGACGCCGCCGGCGACCTGCGGCGAGCAGCGCAGGGAGTAGGCGTCCTGGACCCGGGTGCAGGCCTCGGGGTCGCGGTGGCTGTCGCGGATCCCGCTGTCCTGCATGACCTTGCGCAGGTTCGAGGCCGACAGCGCCTGGCCGCGCTGGGGGCGCAGGGCGTGCAGGTCGGCGGCGAAGACGTCGTCGGTGCCGAGCTGGCCCTCGACGCTCATCGCAGCGGTGACGTCGGCGACCTTGAGCAGCATCCGCAGGTCGGTGATCGCGAGGACGAGCATCCCGAGCATGCCGTCGGTGCCGTTGATGAGGGCCAGCCCCTCCTTCTCGCGCAGCCCGACCGGGGTGATGCCGGCCGCGGCGAAGGCCTCCGCGGTGGGCATCTTCTCGCCCTCCGCGTCGCGGACCACGCCCTCCCCCATGAGGGCGAGCGCGCAGTGGGACAGCGGCGCGAGGTCACCGGAGCAGCCGAGCGAGCCGTACTCGTGGACCACCGGGGTGATGCCGGCGTTGAGCATCGCGACGTAGGTCGACAGCGTCTCCTCGCGGATGCCGGTGCGTCCGGTGGCCAGCGTCGAGATGCGCAGCAGCATCAGGGCCCGCACGACCTCGCGCTCGACCTCGGCACCGGAGCCGGCGGCGTGGGAGCGGACCAGGGAGCGCTGGAGCTGGGCACGCAGCTCCACCGGGATGTGCCGGGTGGCCAACGCGCCGAAGCCAGTCGAGACGCCGTAGTGCGCCTGGGTGTCGTCGGCCAGCGCCTCGATCACGGCACGGGTCCGACGGACCTCCCCCAGCGACTGGGGCGAGAGCTCGACCGGGGCGTCGTGGCGGGCGACGGCGACGACGTCCTCGAAGGACAGCGCGCCGATCCCGACGGTGACCGGGGCGACCGAGGACGCGGCGCCGGAGAGGGGTGCAGTGGTGGTCATCCCCCCATCACAGCGGAGCCAGGGCCCGCACAGGAGTCCTGCGGGCGGCATACCGTCTCGGATGCGAGACGTAGCTGCATGGTGCCACGACCGACCGCACGGGGGGCGCCGCGGGTCACGCGAACCAAAGGGGTCGCCCAGGTGTCGTCCAGGTGTCAGCATCAGGAGCAGAGCCGAGGTGGGCGATGGACAGTCAGGACGCCGTCCGACGCGTGTATGCCGCGTCGTACCGCCGCCTCGTCGTGCAGATGCTCGCCCTGAGCGGCGACCAGGCCGAGGCGGAGGACGCGGTCCAGGAGGCGTTCGTCAAGGCCATCGGCCTCGGACGGCGCTTCGCCAGGCTGGACAACCCGGAGGCGTGGCTGCGGACGGTGGCCCTCAACCAGCTGCGCAACCGTTGGCGCCACCTGGCGATCGTGCAACGACGGGGCGCACAGGTGCCCGGCCCCGCCATGGCCCTGGAGCTCGGTCCCGACCATGTCGCCCTCGTCGCCGCCCTCGCCACCCTCGCCCCGGACCTGCGCACCGTCGCCGTCCTGCACTACGTCGCGGACCGCTCCGTCCTGCAGGTCGCCAGGGAGCTCGACATCCCCGAGGGCACCGTGAAGTCACGGCTGTCCCGGGCCAGGGAGCAGCTGTCGCTGCTGCTCACCGAGGTGGAGGAGCACGAGCATGCCTGACATCCGGAGCCTGACCCTCCAGCTCGAGCAGCGCCTCGAACCACCGGTGTTCGACGACCTGGTCGAGGTCGCCGCACGTCGCCGGCGGGCGCGGCGCTCCTTCGTGGGAGTGCTGTCGCTGGTCGTCGCCGTGGCCGTGGCCCTCTCGACCTTCGGACCGGGACGTCCCACCACGCTGCCCGCGGCCCCTAACGTCCACGACCAGCAGGTCGCGGACATCTTCCGCAACCCCCGCGGCTCGCTGGTCCTCGAGACCGAGGCACCCGGCGAACCGTCCGTGACGGCCGAGCTGTGGACCCGGTGCAACGGCACCAGCCCGGCCACCAGCGGGCGGTGCGGGAGTGCCGTGCAGGTCGTCGCCCACGACCTCACGCGGACGTGGGTCCTGCCCTCGAACGGCTACGTGCGGCTGGACTTCCTGTCCGACGGGCGGTTCTACCTCGAGGGCGCCGACGGGCGGGCGCAGGTCCTCGACCCGCGCCTGCCGGATCCCGTCGACCTCAGGGACCTGCGCTCCCACGCCTTCGTCCGTCCCCGCCCCGGCCTCACGACGACGCGCTGCCTCGGGGGCCTGCTCTGCGTCGTGGACCTGGCGAGGCGGACGGTGGCGCCGCTGGACGTGGACAACCAGCACTGGTCTGCCGACCGCGGCTCGGTCCTGTGGGGGTATGCCGACACGTTCACCGACCCCAACGGCGTGGACTTCAGCTACGAGGCGCGCTGGGTCGAACCGGACGGGTCCCGCGGCCGGCACGTCCTGGCCACCAGGGAGCCGGTCCGGGTGGTCATGTGCGACGTGAGCACGGCAGACACCCTCGCCTACTACGTCGTGCCGGTCGGCTGGGAGGGCTCCGACCCGGCCCTGGCCGCGAGCACGTGGACGCACGGCACGCTGCACGTGAGCACCGACCGCGGAGCCGGCTGGAGCGTGCGACAGGTCCCGGTGACCGCCGTCGGCGAGGTGGCCGACTCACGACTCGCGGAGGACTGGCCCTCATGGCCGCAGGTCCGTCCGTGAGCGGGGAGGGGTTCGCACCCCGCCCCGTCCGAGGGGGTCGGGCGCCCATGAGGGGTGGGCGCCCGCACCCGGCTCGCACCACCGTCGCCGCGGAGGTCCGGAGTCGGGACCCGTCGGGTCAGGCCCTCGTGGCGAGGATGCCGTCCTCGTCGGCCCACAGGGTCTGACCCGGCACGAAGTCGACACCACCGAAGCTCACGACCACGTCGCGCTCCCCGACACCGTCCTTGGCGCTCTTGCGGGGGTTCGAGCCGAGGGCCAGTGTCCCCATCGGCAGGCCACGCAGGGCCACCACGTCACGGACGGCGCCGTGGATGACGACCCCGGCCCAGCCGTTGGCCACTGCGGCCGCGGCGATGAGGTCACCCATGAGGGCCGACTCCAGCGACGCACCCCCGTCGACCACCAGCACCTTGCCCTGACCGGGCTCGTTCAGCGTCGCCTTGACCAGCGCGTTGTCGCGGTGGCACCGGATCGTGCTGATGGTGCCGTGGAACACGGTCCGGCCGCCGTAGTGGCGCAGCTGCACCGAGCAGGACTGGAGGGCCTCGCCGTGCTCGTCGTAGAGGTCGGCCGTCGCAATGCCGGTCTGGTCGGTCGTCTGGTCGCTCACGGGCTCAGCCTGCCTTGACCGCGAGGACGGGGCAGTGCGCGTCGAGCAGGATCCGCTGTGCCGCCGAGCCCAGGAGCAGCTTGCCGACCGGGGTGCGGTGGCGCAGGCCGATGACGATGACCGACACCTCCTCCTGCTCCGACACGTCGAGCAGCACCTCGGCCGCGTCGCCACCCTCGGCGATCTGGCGCACCTCGAACTCGAGGTCCAGCTCGTCGAGGTCACGGCGGACCCGGTCGAGCTGGTCCTGGCCGGCGCGGCGGGCGTCCACCAGGACGTCGTCGCGGGACATGTTGACGACAAGCAGCCGCTCGCCGCGGCGGCGAGCCTCGGCGACGGACGCGGTGAGCGCCGCCTCGCCGAGGGCGTTGGGCACGAAGCCCACGAGAACAGTCATGTCAGGCCTCCGAGGAGTTGAAGCTGTGTCCGGCGCGGGCGTTGGTGAGCGGTTCGGGCCCGTCGCCCCCGGCGTCGCCGCCCCCGGGGCCTCGACGGCCACGGCGACCGCGGACCAGGCTGACCAACGGCCAGGCGATCGCGATGACGATGAGCGCGTAGCAGAACCACGCGACCGGACCACCGATGAGACCGGAGAGGTCGCCACCCGTGAGCTGCAGGGCGCGACGCCCCTGGCGCTCGACGAGCGGCCCCAGGATGACGCCGACGATGAGCGGCAGGACCGGGAGACCGAAGCGCCGCATCGCGAACCCGATCAGGCCCAGCACGAGCAGCAGCCACAGGTCGAACGGCTGGGAGTTGACGGCATACGCACCCATGGAGGCGAAGAAGAGGATGCCGGCGTAGAGGTAGGGGCGCGGGATCTGGAGCAGCTTCGCCCACGCCGGTGCCAGCGGCAGGTTGAGCAGCAGCAGCATGAGATTGCCGACGAAGAGGCTGGCGATGAGGGCCCAGACGAGGGCCGGCTCCTTGGTGAGGAGCAGCGGTCCGGGCTCGATGCCCCAGCCCTGCAGCGCCGCGAGCATGATCGCCGCGGTGGCGTTGGTCGGCAGGCCCAGCGCGAGCATCGGCACGAGCGTGCCTGCGGCAGAGGCGTTGTTGGCTGCCTCGGGTCCGGCGACGCCCTCGATGGCGCCGTGCCCGAACTCCTCCGGGTGCTTGGTGAGCTTCTTCTCCGCGGTGTAGGAGAGCAGGGTCGGGATCTCCGCACCACCCGCGGGGAGTGCGCCGAACGGGAAGCCGAGAGCGGTGCCGCGCAGCCACGGCTTCCAGGAGCGGCGCCAGTCGTCGCGGCCCATCCAGGGACGCCCGACGGGGATGACCGAGCCGGCCTTGCGGCGCAGGTGGGCGGCGACCCACAGGGCCTCGCCGACCGCGAAGATGCCGACGGCCACCACGACCACGTCGATGCCGTCCGCCAGCTGCGGCAGGCCACCGGTGAGGCGCTGCTGTCCGGTGACGAAGTCGATGCCGACGACGCCGATCGTCAGGCCGACGAGCAGAGCCGCCATCCCACGGATCCGTGAGGCGCCGAGCACCGCGGTCACACCGGTGAAGGTGAGCAGGATGATCGCGAGGTACTCCGGCGCGCCGAGGCTGATCGCGAACTTCACGACCTGCGGCATGAGGAAGACGATGCCGAGCGTGCCGATGGTGCCGGCGACGAAGGAGCCGATGGCCGAGGTGGCGAGCGCCTGGGCGGCCCGGCCCGCCTTGGCCATCTTGTTGCCCTCGATGGCGGTGACGACCGACGAGGACTCTCCCGGGGTGTTGAGCAGGATCGAGGTGGTCGACCCGCCGTACATGCCGCCGTAGAAGATGCCCGCGAACAGGATCAGTCCCTGGACCGGCTCGAGGCCGTAGGTGATCGGCAGGAGGAGCGCGACCGTCATGGCCGGTCCGATGCCGGGCAGCACGCCGACGGCCGTGCCGACGGTGACGCCGAGCAGGGCGATGAGGAGGTTCATCGGCGACAGGACGTCGCCGAAGCCCCCGATGAGGCTGTTGATGTTGTCCATCAGAGGATTCCCTGCAGGATGCCCGCGGGCAGGTTGACGCCGAGGCCGATCGCGAAGGCGTAGAAGGTGATGAGCGAGAGCGCCACCCCGGCCGCGAGACCGCGGACGTGGTGGCGGTTGCCGAGCGCGAACGCGGAGCCCCAGAAGAGCAGGGCCCCGCTGATCACCCAGCCCAGCGGCTCGATGAGCACGGCGTTGACCGCGAAGGCGCCGATGAGCAGGCCGATGGTGCGCCAGTCGACGCTGGTCTCCAGGTCGATGTCCTCACCCTCCTCCGCCTCACCGGCGCCCCCGCGGGCGACGTCCACGGCATACAGGACGGCGACGATGATCAGCAGCACCCCGAGCAGGATCGGCATGGGCTTGGGGCCCACCGGGTCGTTGCTGCTCGCCACGGCGCCGATGCGGCTGGCGTCGAACAGGACGTAGGCACCGAGCAGGCCGAGGCCGGCGCACAGTCCGTACTGCGCGCGGTCCTTCGTCCCGTGTCCCGTGCCGTCGACAGCGCCGGCAGCGCTGGTGTCGACCGTCGTCTCGGGGTGCTGCTGGCTCATGCGAGGCCCAGTTCCTTGAGGATGTCGGCGACCTGGGTGTCCTGCTCCTTGAGGAAGGTGCCGAACTCGTCACCGGTCTCGAACGCGTCGGTCCAGCCGCGCTTGGCCTCCTCGTCCTTCCAGGCCTTCGAGCCGTGCATCTTCGTCAGGGCGTTGATCCAGACCTGCTTGTCGGCGTCGGAGATGCCGGGGGGCGCCACGATTCCGCGCCAGTTCGTGAAGACGAGGTCGATGCCCTGGTCCTTGAGCGTCTTGACGTCCTTGAGGGCGTCGATCGGCTGCTCGCTGGTCACCGCGAGCACCCGCACCTCTCCGGCCTCGACCTGGTCGAGGAACTCACCGAAACCACTGGCACCGAAGGCGATCTTGTTGCCCAGCAGGGCCGGGAGGAGCTCGCCGCCACCGTCGTAGGACACGTAGCTGACGGACTTGGGGTCGATGCCGACCGCCTTGGCCAGCTGCATCGGGAGCAGGTGGTCGGGACCGCCCGGCGAGGAGCCGCCACCCACGGCGAGCTTCTTGGGGTCGGCCTTCCAGGCGGCCACGAGCTGGTTGATGTCCTTGTAGGGCGAGTCCTTCGGCACGACGATGGCGCCGGCCTCCTCGATCAGCTTGGCGATCGGCGTGGTGTCGTTCAGGGTCGCCTTCGACTTCTGCGTGTAGGCCGCGCCCACGACACCCAGGCCCATCTGCATGGCCAGCTTGCCGTTGCCCTTCTCGTTGACCACGCGCTGCAGGCCCACCGTGCCACCGGCACCCGGGAGGTTGAACACCTGCACCGAGTTGGTGATCTTGTCGGACTCCAGGACCTTGGCCGCCGTGCGGGCCGTGGTGTCGTAACCGCCGCCGGGGGAGTTCGGGACCATGAGCTGCAGGCCGCTGGCCGGCTTGCCGTCGGCCGCACCGGTCGCGCCGGCTGCGGTGTCGTCGCCCTGCTTGGCGGTGGCGCCGCAGGCGGAGACGAGCAGGGTGGAGGCCATGGCTACCGCGGCAACCAGACCGGTGTATCGAGCTCTCATCGTTGAGGCCTCTTTCGCGTGGAAGGGGTCGAGCGGGATGATCGTGCTCGTCCGGTACGTCCTACGTCGCCCTTGTGTCACCAGAGAAGGTTGAGTTCATAGTGGTCATGCGTGCACTGCGCCGACGGACGTTGGCCGGGCAGCTGCTCTTCCTCCAGCTGGGCATCATCGCGGTCGTCCTGGTCAGTGTCGGCGCGGTGTCCCTGGCCCAGTCCCAGGCGACGTTCAACCGCGTGGAGGGGCGCCGGGTGTCGGCCCTCGCCGAGCAGCTGGCCACCAACCCTCTCGTCCTGTTCAACCTCAGCCTCCCCGAGCAGCGCACCGGGCTGGCCACGCTCGCCCTCCAGACGGTCACCCAGTCCCGGGTCACGGCCGTGACCATCGCCGACGAGGACGAGAAGGTGCGGGTCTCCACCGACCCGTCGCTCGAGACCCGGCCGCTGCCGCTCGGAGCCCGTTCTGTCGGTGTCGGGGCGAGCTGGTCCGGGACCATGGACATCGACGGCGACCGCATGCTCGTCAGCCAGGTGCCGGTCCTCAGCGTGGCCGAGGGCCACTACGGGGAGCACCTCGGCACCGTGATGATCGCCGAGGACTTCCCGTCGATCTGGGAACGCCTGCGCGGCGCCTCGTCCTACCTGCTCACCTACCTCGGCATCGCCCTGCTCCTCGGCGTGGCCGGGTCGTGGCTGCTCGCCCGCCGCATCAAACGACAGACGCTCGGCCTCGAACCGCACGAGATCACCGGCCTGGCCGAGCACCGTGAGGCGCTCCTGTACGGCATCGCCGAGGGTGTGCTGGCGCTCGACCCGCACGACCGGATCACCTTGGTCAACGACGTGGCCCGGCGCCTCCTCGACCTGCCCGAGCACGCGGCGGGGATGAGCCTGCGGGACCTGCGCGTCGAGGGGCGCCTCCTCGACGTCCTCACGGGCACCGGCCCCGACGGCGACCGCAGCGGGGACGGCGGCGACGAGGACCCGCGCGACGAGGTCGTGATCCGGCGCGGCCGCGTGCTGGTCATGAACCGCATGCGCGTCACCCGCGACGGCCGGCACCTGGGGACGGTGACGACGTTGCGGGACCGGACCGCCCTGGCCGACCTCGAGCGCGAGCTGGGGTCGTTCCGCAGCACCACCCAGCTGCTGCGGGCGCAGACCCACGAGTTCGCCAACCAGCTGCACACCATCAGCGGGCTGATCCAGCTCGGCGAGTACGACGAGGTCGTGCGCTACGTCGACGCGGTGACGGAACGCCGCCAGTCCCTCGACCTGCTCGTCAACAGCCGCGTACGCGACCCTGCCGTCTCCGCGCTCCTCATGGCCAAGGCGTCCCTGGCGTCCGAGCGGCGGGCCGACCTGCGGGTGTCCGAGGAGACCTCGCTGGACCGGCTCGAGGCCGACGACTCCGCGGATGTCGCGACGGTGGTGGGCAACCTCGTCGACAACGCCATCGACGCCGTGAGCGGCGGAGGCCCGGGCCAGTGGGTGGAGGTCGAGATCCGACAGGACGCCTCGAGCGTCCAGGTCGTCGTGAGCGACTCCGGCCCCGGCATCCCGCCCGAGGTCGCCCAGGAGGTCTTCGCCAACGGCTTCACCACCAAGGCAGCCACGTCGGGCGACCGCGGCATCGGCCTCGCCCTGACCCGGCTCGTCTGCCAGCGTCGCGGCGGTGAGGTGCAGCTCGGGACGAGCGAGGGCGGCGGTGCGATGTTCGTCGCCCACCTCGGCATCACCCCGGTCGCCCCAGCGGGAACCGGCAACCCGGCCGAGGCCCACGAGGACACCCGCGCAGAGGCGCACCGGTGATCCGGGTCCTGGTCGTCGACGACGACTTCATGGTGGCCCGTGTCCACACCGGGTTCGTCTCCCGCGTCGAGGGATTCGAGGTCGTGGGTACGTGCCACACCGGCGCGGATGCCGTCGCCGCGGCGGCCCGGCTCACGCCCGACCTCGTGCTGCTCGACCTCTACCTGCCCGACACCTTCGGCCTCGACGTGCTCGCCGAGCTGCGCAGCGCCGGGCACGACTGCGACGTCATGGTCATCACCGCGGCGAAGGAGGCCGACTCCGTCCGGGGCGCCCTGCGCCAGGGCGTGGTCGACTACGTGCTCAAGCCCTTCGGCTTCGAGGACCTCCGGGAACGACTGGAAAGGTATGCGGCGCAGCGTGATGCGCTCGCCGCCGCCCAGGTGCGCGGCCAGGAGGACATCGACCGGGTGCTGTCCCGCGGCGGGAGCGCACCCGCCGCAGCGCTGCCCAAGGGGATGAGCCCGCAGACGGCGACGCTCGTCGAGGAGGCCCTGCGCGACGCCGACGGCAACCTGTCCGCGACCGAGGCGGCCGAGCTCGTCGGCGTGAGCCGGGTCAGCGCGCGCCGCTACCTCGAGTACTTCTGCAGCATCGGCCAGGCCGAGGTCTCCTTGCGGTACGGCTCCGCCGGTCGCCCCGAACGCCGGTACCGCTGGGGCGCGTGACGCGTGGCCAACGCCCCCGCCGCCCGGCACACCCTCGAGCTCCTCACCCTGCTGGCGCGCCATACCGAACCGCTCCCCGCCGGGGCGATCGCCCGTGAGCTCGGACTGCCCAGGTCCACCACCTACCACCTGCTCGCGGTGCTGCGGGACCACGGCTTCGTCACGCACCTCGAGGAGGAGCGCCGGTACGGGCTGGGCGTCGCGGCGTTCGAGCTCGGGTCCGCCTACCAGCGACAGGCGCCGTTGCAGCGCATCGCCCGTCCCCTGCTCGGCCGGCTCGTCGACACCACCACCCACAACGCGCACCTCGCCGTGCTGCACGGCCGTGACGTCCTCTACGTCATCGAGGAGCGTGCCCCAGGACGCCCCCTGCTCGTCACGGACGTGGGGGTGCGGCTCCCCGCACCGCTCACCGCGAGCGGCCTCGCCATGCTGGCCGAGCTGCCCGCCGCGCAGGTCCGCGCGCTCTTCCCGCACCGTGACGCCCTCGTCCAGCGCGACGGCCACGGGCCCACGACGGTGAGCGAGCTGCGGCGTGAGCTCACCACCGTCCGCACCCGCGGGTACGCCGTCGAGGACGACTCCGTCAGCGCCGGCCTGTCCTCGGTCGCGAGGGCCGTGCTCGACCACACCGGCCACCCCGTGGCGGGGGTCGCCCTGACCTTCCCGCGGGACGAGGTCGACGCGGTGGAGCGCGCGCGCCTCGTGGCCGCGGTGGGCCGGGTGGCCGCGACGCTGACGGCACGGATCGGCGGGGTCCGCTGAGTTCGGCTCTCCTGCTGGCACACTCGGCCCGAGGGATCGTGGAGCTGACGAGGGGGTGAGTTCGGTGGCGGGGAGCAGACCCATGTCCGAGCGTCGTCGCGCCCGGCTGCGTCGGACCGTCGTCGTCCTCCTCACGCTGGTGGCCGTCTCCGGCGCCGCCGCGTACGCGGTCACCCGTGGCGACACCCCCGCTCCGGTCCACGCGTCCGGCGCGACGTCGGCCCCGCCCCGGGCCACCGCACCGGCCCCCGCCACCACGGCGCAGGACGTCTCTGCAGAGGGATTCGCCCCGGTGGTCACGGACCGGATCCCCGCCCCCACCAAGAGCATCGCCCTGTCGGCACCGGTCCCCGGCACCACGAACATGCAGCCCGCCGCCGCCAAGGCCTTCACGTCGGCGTTCGCCGGGGCGCGGGCAGCCGGGCTGTCGCCCCAGATCAAGTCGGCGTGGCGCAGCGAGCGCTACCAGCAGGTGCTCTTCGACCGTGCGGTCACGAAGTACGGCTCACGCGCCGAGGCGACCAAGTGGGTCCTGCCACCTCTGGCCTCGGCCCACGTCAAGGGGTATGCCGTGGACGTGCGGCCCGAGAACGTCGCAGCCTGGCTCGAGGAGCACGGCGCGGAGTACGGCGTCTGCCGGGCCTACGACAACGAGTGGTGGCACTTCGAGTACGTGGCGACGAACGTCTGCCCGGCCCGCAAGCCCAACGCCGCAGGCTGACCGACGCGCCGGCGCTGGCCACGGCCCCAGTCGGCTCCAGCCGCCCCCAGCCGGCCGGGCGGTGGTCCCCGGCAGTCGCCCGGGACCCGCTAGCGGCCGCGGTTGCGTTCCCGGTTGCGGCCCTCGGGCACCTCGCCCCCGACGACGCCACGGCCGAACGCCCACCAGAAGCCGGTGACGACGGCCGGGATCGCGACCGTCCACGACGGGACGTCGGTGTTTCCCACGACGATCGCCCAGATGACGAGCACGAGCGTCAGTGCCCAGGCGATGTTGAGGTAGGTCTGGTTGCGGTTCCCCCGGCTGTTCTCCATGCGACCAGTCTGGCCGCAGGGGCACCCCGAGCGCGTCCACCGGGCGGTGGACGAGCCGCGCACCGGCCGGTGGACCCACAATGAGCCGGTGACCGACCCCACTGCCGCCCCCACCCCGCTGACCGCCGTCGTCCTCTGCGGTGGCGCCGGCGCACGCTTCGGTGGCGACAAGACCCAGGCCGTCCTCGGCGGGACGACCGTGCTCGACCACGTCCTGGACGGGCTGCCTCCCGACTGGCGGGTCATCTGCGTGGGCAGCGCCAGATCCACCCACAGGGTCGTCGCCTGGTGCCGCGAGACGCCGCCCGGTGGCGGCCCCGTCGCCGGGCTCGCCGCCGCCCTCCCCCACGTCGCCACCGACCTCGTCGTCGTGCTGGGTGGCGACATGCCGTATGCCGCGGCGCCGGCCCCCGGACTCGCCGCAGCCCTCGGGGCCGAACCGGAGCTCGAGGCGGTGGTCGGTCGTGACGGCGACGGGCGGCTGCAACCGTTGCTCGCGGCATACCGGACCTCGGCCCTGCGGGCAGCGGTCCCCACGCCCGCGGCGGGCACCCCCCTGATGCGCCTGCTCGACGGACTGCGGTCGGTCGCGGTGCCGCTGGAGGACCCCAGCGCGCTCGACGTCGACACCCCCGAGGACCTCGACCGGGCAGCCGCCGTCGTCCGGCCTAGGCTCGAGCCATGAAGGCCATCACCCTCCCCACTCCCGGCGACGCGGACGCCCTCGTCCTCGCCGAGGTCCCCGACCCCCAGCCCGCTGCCGGCGAGGTGCGCGTCCGGGTCGCGGCCGCCGGCGTGAACCGCGCCGACGTGATGCAGCGGATGGGCCACTACGACCCGCCGCCCGGCGCCTCCGCCTACCCCGGCCTGGAGGTCAGCGGCACGGTCGACGCCGTCGGTGAGGACGTCACGGGCTGGGCCGTCGGTGACGAGGTGTGCGCCCTGCTGTCCGGGGGTGGGTACGCCGAGCTGGTGTGCGTCCCGTCCGGCCAGCTGCTCCCGGTGCCGGCAGGCGTCTCCCTCGAGGACGCCGCGGCACTGCCCGAGGTCGTCAACACGGTGTGGAGCAACGTCTTCATGACCGCCAACCTGCTGCCCGGGCAGACCCTGCTCGTCCACGGGGGGTCCTCCGGCATCGGCACCATGGCCATCCAGCTGGCCCGGGAGGTCGGTGCCAGGGTCATCGTCACGGCCGGTTCGGCCGCGAAGCTGGAAGCCTGCCGCGAGCTCGGCGCCGAGGTCCTCGTCAACTACCGCGAGCAGGACTTCGTCGAGGAGGTGCGCGCGGCCACCGGTGGCGCCGGCGCCGACGTCATCCTCGACAACATGGGGGCCAAGTACCTCGCCCGCAACGTCGAGGCCCTCGCCACCAACGGTCGCCTCGTCGTGATCGGGCTCCAGGGTGGCACGAAGGCGGAGCTCGACCTCGGCCTGATGCTGCGCAAGCGCGCCGCCGTCATCGCGACCTCGTTGCGGGCCCGTCCTGCTGACGAGAAGGCCACCATCGTCGCGGCGGTCCGTGAGCACGTCTGGCCGCTCATCGAGTCCGGCCGGGTCCGTCCCGTCATCCACTCGCGGCACGCCCTCGCCGACGCGCCGTCCGCCCACCGCGAGCTCGAGGAGAGCGGCCACATCGGCAAGATCCTCCTCACCCCCTGACGGTGGCCTCCTGACGGTGCCTCCTGATGGTGCCGTCCGGACAGCGCCGTCCGGACAGCGCCGTCCTGACGGTGTCCTCCTGACAGCGGGCGGGCGCACCTGCCACGCTGCGGGGGTGAGCACCGTCGCCGTCGTCCTCGTCGCCCTCGTGGCGGCCATCCACGTCTACATCGTCGTCCTCGAGATGGTGCTGTGGACGACCCCGCGGGGACGGGCCGCCTTCGGGCTGACCCAGGAGTTCGCCGAGTCCACCAGGGCGCTCGCCGCCAACCAGGGGCTGTACAACGGGTTCCTCGCCGCCGGCCTCCTCTGGGGGCTCGTCGGACCGGCCGACCACCGGTTCGCCTTCCGCGTGTTCTTCCTCGTCTGCGTCGTCGTCGCCGGGCTCTACGGCGCAGCCACCGCGAGCCGCCGGATCCTGCTCGTGCAGGCACTCCCGGGAGCCGTCGCTCTCGCCGCGGTGCTGCTCGCCGGCTGACGTCCCGGGCAGGTCCCGCTCGCCGGTAGACTTGACCTGTCCGGTGCGGTCGACCTGAGGTCCGCCTGCGGTAGTCGCCCGGAATGTTCAGGGTTCCTGTGCGCCTCGGAGGTGGGTTCGGCGCACGCCCGTCCGCCGTGCCCCGGCACCGGCGGCCAGAGAACCAGGACGAGAACCCCGTGTCACCGATCGCCTCCTACCGCCACCTGCTCCGCCTCGCCGGACCCCTCTACGTCGTCATCGCGTTCGTCGGACGACTTCCCCTGGCCATGAGCCAGATGGGCGCCCTCCTGCTCGTGTCCGGCACGACCGGTTCGTATGCCGCGGGGGGCCTCGCCGCCGGCGCGCTGGCCGTGGCCAACGCCCTCTGCTCACCCGTCGCCGCCGTCCTGTCCGACCGCATCGGCCAGCGGCCGGTCGTGCTGGTGCAGTCCGTGCTCGGCGGACTCGGGCTGCTCGCCCTCGTCGTGCTGGCCCACCGCGACGCATCGGGCGGCGTCCTCGCGGCGACGGCCGGCCTCAGCGGTGCGTTCCTGCCCCAGATCGGCCCGCTCGCCCGGGTGCGGTGGCGCCCCATCACCCGGAACAGCGGGGCCCGGCAGCCGCGCCTGGTCGAGGCGGCCTTCTCCTACGAGGGCGCCGCCGACGAGGCCACCTTCGTCCTCGGGCCGGCCCTGCTGGGCCTGCTCGTGCTCGTCGCCGACCCCGGCGCCGGCCTGGTCGTCGCGACCGTCCTGCTCGTGGTCTTCGGGTGCGCGTTCGCCGTGCACCCGACGGCCGAGCTCGCCCGGGCGCCGCGTCGCACCGGCCAGCCGCGGGTCCGGGTCCTGAGCGCGACGCTGGTGGTCCTCATGCTCGCCCAGGGGCTGATCGGGGCGTTCTTCGGCTCGGTGCAGACGGGGACGAGCGTCCTGGCCACCTCTGTCGGGCACGCCGGGATCGCCGGCCTCGTCCACGCGGTGCTGGGCGTCGGCAGCGTCGCCGCCGGGCTGGCGATCGCCGGGGTGCCCGAACGGTTCGGCTTCCCCCTGCGCATGCTCGTCGCTGCCGGGGGCCTGCTCGTCCTCTCGCTGCCGCTCCTCGCGGTCGACTCGCTCCGCTCCCTGGTCCTCGTGGTGCTGGTCCTCGGCTTCGTCGTGGCGCCCTACATGATCAGCAACTTCACCATGGGCGAGCGCAGCGCTCCCGCGGCGAAGGTCGGCACGGCGATGACCCTGCTCGCCGCGGCGACCGGCCTCGGCTATGCCGTCGGGTCGGCGCTCGCAGGTCGCCTCGCCGACGACCACGGACACACGGCGGCGTTCGCCGTGACCGTGTCCGCGGCGGCCGGTGCGCTGCTCCTCTCCCTCGCCAGCCAGCGCCTGCTCCGTCGCCCGGCAGCGCCCCACCACCTCCCGCTCGGCACTGCCCAGCCCTCGAGCGAGGTGTCGGGCTCCACCGCAGGCGTCGTCCACGCCTGATGCTTGACGGCGTGGCCTGATACTCGGTATACCTACTCCCACCAGTAGCAATACCGGGTATGTAGGGGACAGGAACCGGGGCGACCCGGAGGGGATCGAGGGGAGGGGCGCCGGTGTCGGTTCGCCAGGGGCTGTTGGCCCTGCTCGCACAGGAGCCGATGTACGGCGCCCAGCTCCGGTCGGAGTTCGAGGCCAGGACCGGGGGGACCTGGCCGCTCAACGTCGGACAGGTCTACACGACCCTCGCCCGGCTGGAGCGCGACGGCCTGGTCGAGGCCGTGGGCGCCGACGAGGACGGCCGGATCAGCTACCGGCTGACCCGGACCGGTCGGGCCGAGGTCGCCCAGTGGTGGGTGTCGCCGGTGGACCGGGAGACCACCCCGCGGGACGAGCTCGTCATCAAGCTCGCCCTGGCCGTCACGGTGGACGGCGTCGACGTCGACCGCGTCGTCCAGACGCAGCGCACGGCGACCCTGCGGCACCTGCAGGACCTCACCCGGCTCAAGCAGCGGGCCACCACCCACCTCGAGTCCGACGAGGACAACGGCAGCGTCGACCTCGCCTGGCTCCTGGTCCTCGAGAACCTCATCTACGCCGGGGAGGCCGAGGTCCGCTGGCTGGACCACGTCGAGGCCCGGCTCATCCGCGAGGCGAGCCGCCCACGCCGCAAGGCTCGCGCCATACCGACGACCGACGGGGAGGGGACCGGCGCCGCCGGTGCACCGCCGGCCGCGCACGACACCATCTCCACCACGCTCAGGGGGGCACAGTGAACAGCACCGCAGGGAACGACCCGATCCTCCGCCTGGACAACGTCACCCGCGTCCACGGCACCGACTCCACCGCCGTCCGCGCGCTCGCCGGGGTCAGCCTCGACGTGCACGCGGGCGAGCTCGTGGCCGTCATGGGGCCCAGCGGCTCCGGCAAGTCCACGTTGCTCAACCTCGCCGGTGGCCTCGATGCCGCGACGAGCGGGCAGGTGCTCATCGAGGGGCAGAGCATCGGCACCCTCAAGGGCGACGCGCTCGCGAAGCTGCGGCGCCGTCGGGTGGGGTTCGTCTTCCAGGACTTCAACCTCATCCCGTCCCTGACCGCGATCGAGAACGTCGCCCTGCCCCTCGAGCTGGACGGGTTCCGGGTCGGCAAGGCCCGTCGCCTGGCCAGGCTGGCCCTCGAGCTGGTGGGCGTCGACGAGCTCGCCGACCGGTACCCCGACAAGATGTCCGGCGGGCAGCAGCAGCGCGTGGCCATCTCGCGTGCGCTGGTCGGCGACCGTCGGCTGGTGCTCGCCGACGAGCCCACCGGCGCCCTCGACTCGCACACCGGTGAGGGGGTGCTCCGCGTCCTGCGCGAGCGCTGCGACGCCGGCGCCGCCGGCTTGCTCGTCACCCACGAGGCGCGGCACGCCGCCTGGGCCGACCGCGTCGTGTTCCTGCGCGACGGGGTCGTCGTCGACAGCACCGGCTCGGCGCAGACGGCCGAGGCCCTGCTCGACCCGGCCGTCTGAGGCGCGACGATGACCACCCTCACCGAACCCTCTGCACCCCGGTCCGAGGCCTCCGCCTCGGAACGGCGCACCGACTCGGGCCCGTCCGGCTCCCGGCTGGCCCGCTGGCGCGCCTCGTGGCGCGTGGCCCTGCGCATGGCCTGGCGCGACGCACGCCGTTACAAGGGCCGCAGCATCCTCGTCTTCGTCATGGTGGCACTGCCGACCGGCCTGCTCGTCGGCCTCGCGACCCTCGCCGCCTCGGAGACGGTCTCCGGCGCCGACAAGATCCCGCTGACCCTGGGCACGGCGCAGGCCCTCGTCAGCGGCCCGGAGGGGCAGTCCCTCGCCCAGGGCGCCGACCCCGACTCGGCCATGAGCTTCGGCGAGGCGTCCCGGTCGGCCAAGGCCATCCCCGGCTTCGACCCCGAGCAGAGCTCGGGGGGCGCCGCGAACCTCGCCGCGGTGCAGCGACTCACCGGCGGCACCATCGAGCGCATCGGCACCACCACGGTCCGCCACCCGATCGGGGACCGGTCCCGCGCCGCCAACGTCATGGTGCTCGACACCTCGCGCCCGTGGGGCGAGAAGGCCCGGCTGCTCACCGGCCGCTGGGCGACCAGCGCGGCCGAGGTGGTCGTCACCCCCTACGGCATCAGCAGGGGCATGCCGTCCTCCGGCGAGGTGACGCTGTCGAGCCAGGGCAAGGAGCACCAGGTCACCGTCGTCGGCACCGCGAGCGCGTTCGACGGCTACGGCAGCATGCCGGACGTCGTCACCAACGAACCCATCGCCCAGGACTCCCTGTACAGCTGGCAGTGGCTCGTCGTGCGCGACACCCCCGTCACCTACGACGAGGTGAAGACCCTCAACGGCTACGGCCTGAGGGTCGCCAGCGCAGACGTGATGCGCCACCCGCCCACCGCGGCCCAGCTGCCCGCCGAGCTGCGCCAGCAGAACGACTTCGCCGCCCAGCAGCTTCGTCAGCTCGTGGCCGTGGGCGCCCTGATGCTGTTCGTCGTGACGACGCTGCTGGTCGCCCCGGCGTTCGCGGTCAGCGCCTCCCGGCAGCGGCGCACGCTCGCGCTCGCCGCGAGCAACGGGGCGGAGACCCGCCAGCTGCGCCGCAAGGTCCTCGCCCAGGCCCTCGTCCTCGGGGCGGCGAGCGCGGTGGCCGCGGCCGCCCTCGCCGCGGTCGTGATGCGGGTCGCGCTGCTGGTCTGGGTGCACCAGCGACCGTGGACGTCGCACCGGTACTTCGACCTCCCGGTCCTCGCCGTCGCCTTCATCGTGGCCTGCTCGGTCCTCAGCGCGCTCGTCGCCGCGATGATCCCTGCGGCACGCCTCGGGCGCCTCGACATCGTCGGTGTCATGCGGGGGCAGAGCGTCTCACCCCGGCTCAACCGGGTGCTGCCCGTCGTCGGACTCGTGGTCGCCATCGCCGGTGGGGTCGGGCTGCTGTGGGCGGTCCGCACCGAGCAGCGGGAGATCCCGATCATCTCGACGGGGCTCGCCCTGGTGCTCGGCGCCCTTCTCCTCGTGCCGCTCCTGCTCGTGGCTGCCGGGCGAGCGGCGTCACGGCTCCCGGTCGCACCCCGTATGGCGACGCGGGACGCCGCCCGGCACCGCACCCGCTCGGTCCCCACCGTCGCCGCCATCGTGGCCGGCACGATCGCCCTGACGATGTTCAGCATCGGACTGGCCAGCGACACCGAGCAGCAGCGCCGGCAGTACGTCCCGCGGACCACCGCCGGGGAGGGGATCTTCTCCTACTACCCCGCCGAGATGACGTCCGGCCCGACGACGGTCTCCAGCGACGCCATCGCGACCGAGGCCACGGCGATCGTGCACCGCGTCACGCCCCACCTCGAGGCGACGCCGCTGCAGGTGGTGGCCTGGTCGGGCCTCGGGGCCAAGGACGGGGACCCCATGCCGTTCGTCGTGGTCGTCCCTGCGGGCTGCACCCCGACCGAGGCCCTCAACGGGGCGCAGTTCGACAGCTCGGGCAACCCGTTGCCCGACCCGAAGACCTGCAACCAGGTCGGCAGCATGTCGATGGCCCAGATCGGCGCCCTCCCCGCGTCCGCGATCGCGACGGCCGACTTCCTCGGCGCGTCCGAGCGCGAGGTGCTCCGCAGCGGCGGAATGGTGCTCACCGACAGTTCGCTCATCCGGGACGGCAAGGTCACGGTGACCACCGGGACGTCGACGGTCGACAACAACACCGGAGTCCAGACGCTCGCGGCGACGACCACCACCTCCCTCCCGGCAGCTCGTGCGGCACTGCCCTTCTCAGGGTTCTCCGTGGCCGCGCTCGTGAGCTCCGAGACCGTGGCGCAGCGGAAGTGGCCCAGCGTCAGCCAGTCGCTGATGCTGCGTGATCCCGACGGCGCGATCAGCCGGGCCGACCAGACGGCCCTCGCCGAGGCGGTCGGGGACGAGGGCGAGGCGTACGTCGAGCGCGGTTTCCAGCGCGACGACCGTGTCGTGATGGCGGCGCTGTTCGGTGGGTTCGCCCTGCTGCTGCTCATCGTCACGCTCATCTCCACGGCCCTGTCGCTGGCCGAGCAGCGGGCCGATCTCGGGACGTTCGCCGCGATCGGCGCCACCCGGCGGACCCGTCGCCGGTTGGCCGCCGCCCAGGCGGGGGTGGTGGCGTTCATCGGCGCCGTGGTCGGCATCGCCGTCGGGCTCGTCCCGGGCATCGCGTTGACCTACCCGTTGACGAGCCAGAGCTGGGACCCGCTCACCGGGACGGAGATCAAGGGACCCCCGATCATCGTCGTCCCGTGGCTCCCGCTGGTCGCCGTGGTGGTCGGCGTCCCCCTGCTGGCGGCCCTGTTGTCGGCCGCCGCGATCCGCCGGGCGCCGACGATGAGCCGGCGCGCCGACTGAGACCGGTCCACCGTGGGTGCCGGGTCGGGGGGCTCGCACCCACGGTGGACCACAGTCGCTCCTGGGGCAGGATGGGAGGCATGAGCCCACTGACCCCCACCACCCCTGACGACCCGTCGACCGGCTCCGGCGACCCCACCACCCAGGGTGGCGACCAGCAACGCGTCGTCGTCGTGACCCAGGACGGGATGGGCGTGCACCCGCACGAGGGTGACGAGGACGGCCCGACCAATCCCGCCGACCTCGTCGAGCAGCCCGCCAAGGTCATGCGGATCGGCTCGATGATCAAGCAGCTCCTCGAGGAGGTGCGCAACGCGCCGCTCGACGAGGCGGGCCGCGTCCGGCTCGCCGAGATCCACCGCCGCTCCATCAAGGAGCTCGAGGACGGCCTCGCCCCGGAGCTGATCGACGAGCTGGAGCGGATCGCGCTGCCGTTCGAGGAGGGCCACGCCCCCACCGATGCCGAGCTGCGGATCGCCCAGGCCCAGCTGGTGGGGTGGCTCGAGGGGTTGTTCCACGGGATCCAGACCGCCTTGTTCGCCCAGCAGATGGCGGCCCAGCAGCAGCTCGCCCAGATGCGTCGCGCCCTGCCGCCCGGCCAGCAACCGCACCCCGACGGAGGTCACCCCGACCTCCCCGGCCTGCCCGGTGGCGACGGTCCGACCGGCCAGTACCTCTAGCCGGCGCCCGGCCCGGGGGTTCGCGGTTCGCGGTTCGCCTCCCCCGCCACCCAGCAAAGCGCGACCGCAGATCGACCCGAGGGGCTTGTGCTGGGCACATCCACGCCATACCGTGGATAGCGTCACTATCCAACCGGGGAGGCTGGACGTGCCGACGGAGCACTCGTGGAACGCCCTGATCGCCGTCCACGCGGTCGCCGCCACGTTCGCCCTGGTGGTCGGCGCCGCCCAGCTGGTCCGGCGCCGCAAGGGCGACCGTCCGCACCGGGTCCTGGGGTGGACGTGGCTGTCCTGCATGTACTTCACGGCATTCAGCTCGTTCTGGATCCAGCAGCTGCGGCCCGGCAGCTTCTCGTGGATCCACGGGTTGAGCGCGTTCACGATCGTCACGCTGTCGCTGGGCCTGTGGAACGCACGCCGCGGCAACATCCGTGCCCACGCGGGCAACATGATCGGGACCTACGCCGGGCTGTGGGGCGCCTTCATCGGCGTCGTCGCCGTGCCGAGTCGCCTGGTGCCACAGGCCTTCCAGTCCAACTGGCTGGCGATGTCAGGCCTCACCCTCGCCATCGTCGCGGTGGGCCTGGCCCTCGTCGCGCTGGTGACCCGGCTGCTCGCTCAGGTCGGCGTGCCGTCGACGACGCGCGAGCCCGCGGCGATCTGACGCAACGGCGACAGCCACGCGAACCCCGCCGCCAGCACCCCCACGGACACGAGCGTCACCATCGCCGGCTGCACGGCCGTCGCAGCCGCCAGCGCACCACCGGCGATCGACCCGATGGTCCACCCGACACCCCACGACAGCATCCGGCCGGCGGTGTTGACGCGGCCGAGGAGGTGCTCGGGAGTCACCTGCATGCGGTAGGTCATCGAGGTGATGAGCACCAGCTGGTAGGCGACTCCCCAGACCACCATCCCGACGCAGGCCAGCACCCAGTTCGGGGCGAGCGCGGTCGCGATCCCCGCCACCGCCGACACCGGTATTGCGCCGAGCGTCACCCGCGCGACCCGGTGCCGCCGCAGGAGCGGCGGGACGAGGGCAGAGGCGAGGATGCCGCCGAGCCCCCACACGGCGAAGACGAGGCCGAACCGCCACCCCGAGGTGCCGATGTGGAGCACCTGGTCGGCCCACGGCACGAACAGCGCGACGAACCCGGCGCCGCCGATCGACTGGAGCATGCCGACGACGGTCTGCGACCGCACGCCCTCGTGGTGCCAGAGGAACCGCACCCCCTCGCGCACGTCGCGCAGGACCACGGCGGGCCGCAACGGGTCGAGGTGCTCGCGCGCCGAGGACAGGGCCCGCCGGATGGATCGCACCAGCAGGGCCGAGACGGCGAACGTGATGGCGTCGACGACGAGGAGCGTCGACGGGTGGACCACCGCCAGCGCCAGCCCCACGCCGGCCGGGACAGCCAGGTCGAGGACGCCACCGATCCCCCAGATCGCGGCGTTCGCGTCGCCCACTCGCTCGCGACCGACCAGGACCGGCAGGGCACCGAAGTTGGCACCGTCGAAGAACGTGAAGAGGCACTGCGCCACGAACCCCGCCACGAGCACGTGCGGGACGGTGAGGACGTCGAGGAAGTGCGCCACCGGGACCGAGCCGATCACCACGACGTTGGCGAGGTCGGCGGCGACCATGACGCGCTGACGGTTCCAGCGGTCGCTGAGGGCGCCGGCGAACAAGCCGATCAGCAGGTAGGGCAACGCATCCAGCGTCGCCGTGAGGGCGGTCAGGGCAGCCGAACCCGTGAGCCGGTAGACGAGCACCGGCATGACGACGACCGTGATGAGCGACCCGCTGAGGGAGACGATGCGCGCCAGCCAGTACCGACGGAAGTCCCGGTCGTCGAGCAACCGCTGTGGCGGGCCTGCGGCTCCGGCCACGTCGTCGGTCATGCGGTGGAGTCTGCCTCAGGTGGCCGACGGCGGCGTCATCGCCGCCACGGGAGCGGGCGCGGAGACGGGGTCCTGCCGGTGCGCGCGCAGGTGCAGCCCGGCATCGAGCGCGGTCTTGAGGGCGATGAGCAGGACGCCCGGCAGCACGGATGGTCCCGCGGCCGCGGTGTCGAGCGGGCTGCCCGGGACCAGGGACACCGACCCATCGGTGGAGAGCGGGCCCATGACCAGGAAGAAGCTGCCGATGACGGCGAGGTGCAGCACGAAGATCCGGCCATAGGGCTGCTTCATGGTCGCCATCAACCCGTTCGCCCTGCGCTCACCCCGGGCGAACCAGTGGATCGCGGTCGACAGACCGTGGCTCAGGAACAGCACGAGGAAGACGAGGGTGAAGCTGCGGATGCTGCCGCTGATGCCGCTGCGGTGGGCCAGCACGAACGTGAAGACGCCGTGCACGACCGTGAACAGGCCGTAGTGCACGACGAAGAACCCGGCCACGAAGACCCGGGCGACGCTCCCGGCCAGCTGGACCGGGCGGCCGTTGACGTGGGCCGTGACCGTGCGCGGGTCGGTCAGCGCCTGGCCGGCACCGGACCCGGCGACCACGTCGGTCCCCTGGGCCGTCAGGAGCTTGACGACCTGCCAGATCCCTACGGCCACGTTCTCCAGCCAGTAGGTGACCAGCACGTCACCGGCTCCCCAGGCGCCCGTGAGCAGGGCCACGAGCGGGAACAGGTTGGCCCCGACGAGCATCACCAGCGTGAGGACCCGCGCCGTGCGCGCGGGCATGGTCCCGACCAGAACGGCCAGGGCCTGCAGCCCCAGCACCCGCAACAGCACTCCCACGCCCAGCCCCCTCACCCTGTGTCGCCGGGAGGCTAGCGCGGGCACCGTGCCTGCGCCCCCGGTTCCGGCTCAAGCCCATCCGTTCGACCGGGTCGATGTGGGCGCCCGGTTCCCCGGAGGGTTCACGTCGACCCGCGGGGTGGGGCGACGGCGACGGGGTCAGCTGACGGCGGCCGCCGCGGCGCGACCGGCGACGCGGCCCGAGAAGATGCATCCACCCAGGAAGGTGCCCTCGAGCGCCCGGTAACCGTGCATCCCCCCGCCACCGAACCCGGCGACCTCGCCGGCGGCATACAGGCCGGGCACGGGCTCACCCGACGCGGACAGGACCCGCGCCGAGAGGTCGGTCTCGAGGCCGCCCAGGGTCTTGCGGGTGAGGATGTTGAGGCGGACCGCGATGAGCGGGCCGGCCTTCGGGTCGAGGATCCTGTGCGGGGCGGCGGTGCGGATCAGCTTGTCCCCACGGTAGTTTCGCGCGCCGTGGATGGCGGTGAGCTGCGCGTCCTTGCTGAAGTCGTTGTCGACCTGGCGGTCGCGGGCGACGACCTGGCGCTCGATGTGAGCGGCGTCGAGGGGGGCGTGGGGGGTGAGGGCGTTCATCCTGGCGACGAGCTCGCCGATCGTGTCGGCAGTGACGAAGTCGGCACCCCGGTCGAGGAACGCCCGAACGGGTGCGGGCATGTCGGCGCGCGCCCTGCCGAGGACGTCCTTCACCGACTTCCCCGTGAGGTCGGGGTTCTGCTCCGAGCCCGAGAGCGCGAACTCCTTGCCGATGATCCGCGCCGTGAGGATGAACCAGCTGTGGTCGTGCCCGGTCTGCCGCAGGTGCGCGAGCGTCCCCAACGTGTCGAACCCGGGGAACAGCGGTGCCGGCAGCCGGTCACCGTTGCCGTCGAACCACAGCGAGCTCGGCCCGGGGAGGATGCGGATGGCGTGGTCCGGCCAGATGGGGTCGAAGTTCTCGATGCCCTCGACGTAGTGCCACATGCGGTCGCGGTTGACCAGGCGCCCGCCGGCCGCCTCCGTGATGGCCAGCATCCGCCCGTCGACGTAGGCCGGGACCCCCGTGAGCATGTGGGCCGGGGGTTCGCCGAGCCGCTCGGGCCAGTTGGCGCGGACGAGGTCGTGGTTGGCGCCGATGCCCCCGCTGGTGACGACGACCGCCTGCGCCGAGAGGGCGAACCCGCCCACGGACTCGCGCGAGGTGGGGCGTCCGCGCTCCGCGCCGTCGTCGGCGAGCAGGGTGCCCCGGACCCCCGTCACGGCGCCGTCGTGCGTGACCAGCTCGTCGACCCGGTGGCGGGGACGCAGCTGCACGCGCCCGCTGGCGACGTGCTCGCGCACCCTCCGCTCGAACGGCTCGACGACCCCGGGGCCGGTCCCCCACGTGATGTGGAACCGCGGGACCGAGTTGCCGTGGCCCGTGGCGGTGCCATCACCGCGCTCGGCCCAGCCGACCACGGGGAACCACCGCATCCCCTGCTGGTGCAGCCACGAGCGCTTCTCCCCCGCGGCGAAGTCGACGTAGGCCTCGGCCCACCGCACCGGCCAGCGGTCCTGGTCCTCGAGCCGGTCGAACCCCGCCGAACCCATCCAGTCCTGCAGCGCGAGGTCGGTGGAGTCCTTGATCCCCATCCGGCGCTGCTCCGGGCTGTCCACGAAGAACAACCCGCCGAACGACCAGAACGCCTGCCCGCCGAGGTTGACCGCACTCTCCTGGTCGACCACCACGACCCGCCGACCGGCATCGGCGAGCTCTGCGGTGGCGACGAGCCCGGCCAGTCCGGCCCCGACCACGATGACGTCAGCGTCCATGCCGGCCAAACTACGCGTCGGTAACGACGCCCGTCACCCGAACGCGTCCCTCGACCACGGCGAACCTCGCGTCGGCCAGCGTCCCGACGACGGCATCGGCGATGAGGTCGGCGGGCGCCGTGGTCGTGGTGACGGCCAGGGTGGCGCAACCGGCCGCCCGGGCCGCTTCCAGACCGCCGGGGGCGTCCTCGACCACGAGGCAGTCACGCGGGTCGACACCGAGGAGCCGGGCGGCCAGGAGGAACGGATCGGGGTGGGGCTTCCCCTGCCGCACGTCGCTGGCCGTGACGACCACCCTCGGGGCCGGCAGGCCGGTCGCCGCGATGCGGGCGTCGGCCAGCGGCCGGGTGCACGAGGTGGCGATGGCGCACAGGTCCGCACCCGTGAGGGTCGCGAGCGCGTCGAGCGTCCCGGGCAGGACGGTGATGCCGTCGGTGTCGGCCGTCTCGATCGCCTCGATCCGGTCCACGGCGGCGTCCACGCGGTCGGCGGGCAGCAGCTTCTCGGCGATCCCCCGGGCCGGGACACCGTGGAACCCGACCAGTCGCGCCGGGTCCACGCCCTCCTCCTCGGCCCAGCGCAGCCAGCTGCGGATGACCACCGGGATCGAGTCGATCAGGGTCCCGTCCATGTCGAACAGCACGGCGGCGAAGTCTCGCCCGTCCAGCGTTCCCAGGGTTCCCGGCATACCGACCAGCGTAGGCAGCGCGTCGTGGCGGCGACGACCCGGTTACGGTGAGGAGGTGAGCCCGCCCGCCGAACGCCCACGACGCAGGCGGCGTGTGCCCCTTCCCCTGCTGCGGACCGGCGGCATCCTGGCGCTCGTCCTGGGTTCGATCCTCGGAGGCGTCGCGGCCACGACGCTGTTCCCCACCTCGGTCGACACGCTCAACTACGGCGCCGACCTGCGGCTGTCGGCCAACCCGGCGGACCTCGGCACGATCCAGTCCCCGACGGTGTTCGGTGACATCCACCTCGACTTCGCCGGCCCCGTCCCCGCCCCCGGGGTCATCGCCGAGGTGCAGGTGAAGGAGCACATCACCGACCTCCTGGCCCGTCCCAACATCTCCATCAGCTCGCTGCAGCCCGGCCCCCTGGAGCTCGAACGCGCCGCACGGGACGCCGGCATCGGGCTGGCCCTGCGCTTCGCCGGCGGAGCCCTCGCGGTCACCCTGCTCGCCCTCGCCGCGTATGCCGCGTGGGCCCGACGGCGCCCGCGCGCCAGTCGGCTCGGGGTCGCCGCGGCGTGCTGGGTGGTCGCCTGCGCGGTGACGTTCGCGAGCATCGGCCTCGGGTACCGGCCCGAGCGGCTCGACCGGTTCACCACCACGGGCATCCTCGGTGCCGTCCAGCGCAACGCCGACCTGCTCGCCGGGGTCGAGACCCGCGCGGAGCAGACGACGCCGTACCTGAAGAACCTGCTGGCGCTCTCGGCCGCCCTCCAGGACAAGTACTCGCCGCAGGTGCTGGGCAAGCCGGTCGCCGCCCGGCTGCTCCTCGTCTCCGACATCCACGGCGCCAACCAGTACCCGCTGATGAAGACGATCGTCGCGGAGGAGGACGTCGACGCGGTCATCGACGCCGGCGACCTCGTCAACTTCGGCACCCTCGCCGAGGCGCAGGCAGCGGGAGTCCTCGACGGCATCCGTTCGCTCGGTGTGCCGTACGTCTTCGTCAAGGGCAACCACGACGCCCGGGCATCCAGCGACACCGAGCTGCTGCGCGCGCTGGCGAAGATCCCGAACGTCGTCCTGCTGGAGCCCGACGACGACAGCTACACGGTCCAGAGCATCGGCGGGGTGCGCATCGCGGGGTTCAACGACCCGCGCTGGTTCGGCGACGACAACCGTGACAACGCCGCCAAGCAGAAGGCGCCGGCGGCCCGCTTCGCGGCCGCCATGCAGGACCTGGCCCCGCCGGACGTGCTCGTCGCCCACGAGCCTGGCGCCGTCGACGCGATCGACCAGAAGTCCGGCGTCAAGGTCCACGGGCACATGCACGTCGACCAGCTCGAGGGCAACACGATCGGGGTCGGCACCTTCACCGGCGGCGGCGCCTTCAGCCACTTCCTCCAGGCGGCCAAGGACGAGGAGCTGACGGGCCAGCCGTCGGCGTTCGACATCGCCGCCTTCGGGGAGGACTGTCGCCTGAACTCCCTGACGCGGTACCAGTTCCGCAACGTCATCGAGGGCCGTCCGGCGTACGACGACGTCACCCTCATCAACGGCTCACGCATCGAGTCGACCCTTCCTCCGGTCCCGACCCCCGCCGGGACGGGCACCACCTCCACCCCGGCGGCGCCACGGACCTGCTCCGCCGACCTCCCGCCGACGACGGAACGGGTCGCGGCTCCCCCGCGTTGACCGGCCATGGCGACCACCGAGAGCATCGTCCCCATCCTGCGCGTGGCCGATGCGGCCGCTGCCCTGCCGTGGTGGGAGCGCCTCGGCTTCGCGCACGTGCACTCGCACCGCTTCGCCGACGGCATGCCGGTGTTCATGACGATCCGTCGCGGCGACGTGCACGTGTTCCTCTCCGAGCACCTCGGGGACGCCGTTCCCGGAGGTCTCGTCTACCTGTGGGTCACGGACGTCGACGCGGTGGCACGGGAGTTCGGCACGCAAGTCGAGGACAACCCGTGGGGACGTGACACCGAGGTCGTCGACCCGGACGGCAACCGGGTCCGCGTGGGGCAGCGCGCCTAGGGTGCGTCGTCCACGCCGGGGATGCGCAGGGCCCCCACGGTGTAGGCGTAGGCCGACGACGGTGCCGACGCGCGGCAGGTCAACCGCTCCGGTGGGCTGACGGTCCGGGCGACGTCGGCCTGCACCAGCACCGGCAGCCGGCCGGTGCCGAGGACGGTGACGCGGAACGACTCGTCGCCGAGCTCCTCGCAGAGGGCGTCGCGGACGTCACCCAACCCTGCGGGTCCGTAGTCGGTGAGGACCGCTCCGAGGGCGGCCTGCACCGCGGGTGGGTGGGTGGACACCCCGCGGAAGTGGTGCGGGGTCACGGTTCCCCGCAGGTGCGCCTCCACGACCCGCAGGGCCGACGTGGCGTCGAGGTTGCCGTAGTACGCCCCGTCCGGCAGCAGGAGCACGTTCGGCGCGAAGCGGTCCCCGCCGATGTGCGAGCACTCCCAGGTGCGGTCGGCCCACCGTTGCGCCAGGGCGGCGACGACGGGTCGCCCACGGACCGCGCAGCACAGGTCGTGTCGCCCGTGGGTGCAGACGAGGACCAGGGGCGGCGTCGAGCCCGCCCGGGCGGTCGGCGGCGGCTCGGGACCGGAGCGCATCACCTCGGCCGCGCCGAGGAGGTCCTCCGGATGGCGCCAGCTGCCCCACTGCTGGGTGCCGTCCCGGTCGACGACGACCCAGGAACGCACCTCCCGGTGCGGCCGCCGGCCGGGGCGACGGATGAGCAGCGCCCGCCCCCGGACCGCGAGGGCGGCATCGTGCAGGGCGCGGCCGACCGGCCCCTCGAGCCCCGGGCTGCTGAAGGCCGCCGGGAGCCACGGCCCGTCGTGCTCGACGAGCAGCCACCGCAGTGCCGGTGCCGCGGACGCCGACAGGGAGTCGCCCCTGACCCGGGCCTCGGTGGCGCAGTGCGGGGGCGTCGTCACGCCGGGACGGCGATGCCGGCGATGACCAGCCGGCGGGCCAGGCCCACGCCGAGCAGCGACGCCGTCGCCCCACCCTCGTCGAGGAACGCCCGCACCCGGTCGACCTCGCCCGGCTCGAACCGCAGCGTGCCCGCGCGACTGGTCAGCACGGCATACCCCTCATGGAGGGTGAGGTCGGCCTCGAGGTGGGGCCGCATCCGCAGGGCGGTCTGCTCGTCGAGGTCCTGGGCCAGCGCGTGCTGGGCCAGCGGGCCGAGGGGCGCCGCCCGCTGGGCGCCTCGCAGGGTGGCCGACAGCGCGGCGGACAGGTCCGTGGCGTCCAGCTCCGCGACGGCCCGCTGTATGGCGGCTCGCACGATCTCCACGTCGGCGGCCCGCGCGGCGGGGTCGGCGAGAGGGGTGCCGAGCGGAAGCGAGGCGCGGACGGCCGGGTCCTGCGCCGCCCTGGCCAGGGCGGCCTTGAGCATCTCGTCGGCGAGGTGGTGACGGGTCCAGGAGTGCACCCCGACGGTCAGGTGGGTGCTCACCCCACCCAGGGCAGTGGCCGAGTGGAGGTAGCCGCGCGGGAGGTAGAGGCAGTCACCGGGTTCGAGCGTGGTCTCGATCATGGGGACCTCGCGCGCAGCCTCCTCGACGGCGGCTCGGCGGTCGGTCCACGGCTGGTGGCGCAGGGGGCTGTCGAGGACGGGCCGGCGGATCCGCCACCGCTTGGTGCCGGAGACCTGCAGGACGAACACGTCGTGGACGTCGTAGTGGTCGCTGAACCCGGTGTTCTGCGGCGGGGTGACGTAGGCGTTGACCTGGGTCGGGTGGCCCAGGTCGGCAGCCAGCTGCTGGGCGAACTCGACGACCGGCCCCCACGTCCGGTGCAACCCCTGCAGCACGAGGGTCGCGCCGTCTGCGAACTGCCGCAGCACGAGGTCGTCGCTGGACTGGTCGGCGATCGCGGCGCCGGTGCCGCCGCCCCGGGTGAAGGCGCGGTCGTTCAGGGTCGAGCCCTCCTTGGCCATCCGCAGGAACGGCGTCCGCAGACCGCGTGTGGAGATGAGCTCGTCGACCGCAGCCTCGGAGAAGAGGTCGTCGAACGGCAGCGGCAGGTCTCGGGCCCGAGTGAGGAGGGGCTCGGCCCCCCAGTGCTCAGCGGCGAAGGTGTCCGCGTCGATCGCGACGATTCGGCGCAGGGCAGGGTGCCCGCTCGGCGGAGCGGGCACCCTGCTGCTGGTCGTCGCTGTCACAGGTCGAAGTGGCTCGGTGGACCGGGCCGCCTAGCTCGCGCCGCCGTCGGCACCACCGTCGTGGCCACCGGCGTTGGCGCCACCGTCGGCCGGGCCCTCGCCAGCGCCGCCATCGGCACCACCGTCAGCGCCACCGTCGGCACCGCCATCAGCGCCACCGTCGGCGCCACCGTCGTGGCCGCCCGCGTTCGCGCCACCGTCGGCCGGGCCCTCGCCCGCGCCGCCGTCCGCGCCGCCATCGGCACCGCCGTCGTGGCCTCCGGCGTTCGCACCGCCGTCAGCCGGGCCATTGGTCTCCGTGGGGTCGAGAGGGGTCTCGCTCATCGCTGTTCTCCCTTGTCTGTCGGGGCCGGCCTGGGGCCAGGCCGCGCGGTCGGCGACACTCGCCGCCCTCACCTTCCTATTGCACTTCGCGGGTCGGCGCCACTGCTGGAGCGACATCCGCGCAGGTCAGGGGGTGGTTCGCAGTCCGGCCACCCGGCACAGGGCGGCGAAACCGTCGGACGTTCCGCGCCAGTGACGTCGCAGCTCGTCCAGACCCACGGTCCGGACCACCGAGCGCAGGGTCCACACGACCACGACCACGTCATCGGCATACCCGATGACGGGGAGGAAGTCGGGCACGAGGTCGAACGGCATCGCGAGGTAGGCGAGCAGCAGCCCGAGGCGCACCCGGACGCCACGCGGCTGGACCGGGTCGGCGGCGACGTCACGCACCAGGCGCAGGAGGTCGGGCAGCAGTCGCACCGACTCGCCCAGCAACGACCCCCGAGGGCGGACCGCGACGAGCGCGACGAGCAGGGCGAGCCAGGTGACGACCAGGCCCGCCGCGACTCCGACCAGCAGTTCGCGCCACACGTCGACGAGTCTGTCAGGGCCGCTCCCCCTGCGCCGAGGGGCCTTTGTCTCGGTCAGAGAGCGTTAAGGAGTTGGCAAGGGTTCAGCGCCGAACCGCCACAAAGCACCCACCCGGCCTACTGTGCGGAGCACCGTTCCAGTGGACCAGGGAGTGTCAATGGCGATGACCCGGACGTTCGGCGCGATCACGGCCCTCGTGGCCGGCACGGCGCTCACGTTGTCAGCAGCACCCGCGAATGCCGCGGGATCCTATGTCGCACTAGGCGACTCGTACTCCTCGGGCACGGGGACCCGCACCTACATCAACGACGGGACCTCGTGCCAGCGGTCGGTCTACGCCTACCCGTCGCTGGTCTCGGCCAGCAAGGGCCTGACGCTGAACTTCCGCGCCTGCTCGGGGGCCACGGTCGCCGACGTCACCAGCACCCAGCTCAGTGCACTCTCCGCGTCCACGACCCAGGTGAGCATCTCGGTGGGCGGCAACGACGCCGGGTTCGCCGACGTCCTGACCGAGTGCGCCCAGCCCGGGTGGGCCAGCGACTGCAACGGCGCGATCGACGGCGCGCAGTCGATCATCAACGGCACCATCCCCAGCCGGCTGGCGACGCTCTACTCCTCGATCCGGTCCAAGGCGCCGAACGCCAAGGTCGTCGTGGTCGGGTACCCGCGCATCTTCATGGGCGAGGACTGCAACGCGTTCACGTGGTTCTCGCCGGCCGAGGAGTCACGGCTCAACTCCACCGCCGACCTGCTCAACAGCAAGATCTCGTCCGCCGCGTCGGCCCGGGGGTTCAGCTTCGTCAACCCCACGAGCCGCTTCACGGGCCACGCCGTCTGCGACTCGGTCGAGTGGCTGAACGGCCTGTCCAACCCCATCAGCGACAGCTACCACCCGAACGTCGCCGGCCACCGCGACGGGTACGCCCCGCTCGTCAGCACTCCTCTGACAGGGGGTGGCCTCAAGGTCTCTGCGGCAGACCTGCGCACTGCCCGGGCGAGCAGCAGCCGCCTGGCCGACCAGCAGCGCCGTTACGCCGCAGCCGATTCCACGATCGCGCCCGAGGTCGTCCGCATCCCCGACCTGGGCTCGCCGGCGATCAGGGCTGCAGCGCAGCGCGCCGGGGTCGACCTGTCGAGCCGGGCCAGCATCGACGCAGCGGACCGCGCCTGGTCCGCGCACCAGGCGAAGGCGTTCGCCGCCCGCTGACCGACCCACGCCGCCCCGACCCGACACAACCGACCCGACCCGACACGGCAAGACGCCGGTTGTGCGGCATCCCGCGGGACGACGACCCGAGGTATGCCGCGCAACCGGCGTCTGGCGTGAAGGCGAGGTTCAGGCGCGACCGTGGGCGGCGCGGCTGCGACGGCTCAGGGAGTCGACGATCACGGCGAGCAGCAGGACGCCACCGGTGATCATGTAGCGCTCCGGCGAACCGAGGTTGACCAGGCTGAGGCCGTTCGAGATCGACTGGATCACGAGGATCCCCAGCAGCGCCGAGTAGGCCGTGCCACGACCACCGAAGAGGCTCGTGCCACCGATGACGGCTGCGGCGATGGCGTTGAGGTTGGTGTCCACACCACCGCTGCCCTGGTTGGCCGAGGCGAGTCGACCGGCGGCCAGGAGGCCACCCAGCGCGGCCAGCGTCGAGCAGAACACGAACACCGTCACGTAGATCCGGCGCACGTTGATGCCGGCCCGCCGAGCAGCCTCGACGTTGCCGCCGATGGCGAGCACCGAACGGCCCCAACGGGTTCGGCGGATGACGAAGTCGAAGACGACGACCAGCGCGACGAACAGCAGGAACATGTAGGAGACGCCGCGGTCGCGGTTGAGCACGTACACCGGGATGCCGAGCAGCACGAGCAGGGCGACGGCGCGGACGGCCAGGGCGACCACCGGGGTCGTGGACAGGCCGGCAGCGGTCCGGCGCTGGTTGGCGCGCAGCCGCGTCGCGACGTACACGGCGACCACGACGAGGACGAGGACGTAGGCGACGGCGTCCGACAGGAAGCTCGCCTGCGCGAACTTCACGAGCCCGGAGTCGAACGGGATGTTGATCGACCCCTCCTTGCCCAGCACCTTGAGCTGCAGGCCGAGGAAGGCGAGCAGGCCGGCCAGGGTGATGACGAAGCTGGGCACACCGAACCGGGTGTACAGCAGTCCGTACACCGCACCGATGACGGCGCCGGAGGCCAGGGCGGCGAGGATGGCCAGGGGCAGCGACCAGCCGTGGCCGACGAAGCCGACCGCGAGGATCGCCGCGGACAGGCCGCTCATCGAGCCGACGGACAGGTCGATCTCGCCGAGCAGCAGCACGAGCACGATGCCGAGCGCGATGGTCCCGGTGGCTGCACTCTGCTGCGTGAGGTTGACCAGGTTGCGGCTGGAGAGGAAGGCGTCGTTGGCCAGCTGGAACACGCCCCAGATGACGATGAGGCCGACGACGACGGGCAGCGACCCGAGGTCACCGCTGCGCAGCCGGGACAGGAACGCCCGGAGGAATCCGGACACCCCCTGCGAGGCGATGAGGCGCTCGTCCTGCAGGTCCGCGGGAAGGGCCGCGGTCGTGTCGGCGGACTGCGCCTCGGGCGTGGGGGTGGGCGCGCTCATGACTGCTCCTCCGAGGTGGACGGGGTGCCGTCCGGGGTGGTGGCCGGGCTGGACTCGCGGCGGGCGGCCCGCTGGGAGACGGCGTTGGTCGTCGCGCCGGTGATCGCGGCGATGATCTCCTGGCTGGTCGTCTGGCTCACGGCGAAGGTGCCGTTGTTCCGGCCGAGGCGCAGCACGCTGACGCGGTCGGCGACGGCCATGACGTCGGACATGTTGTGGCTGATGAGGATGACGCCGAGACCGTTCTCGCGCAGCCGTTCCACGAGGTTCAGCACCTCTGCGGTCTGGGCGACACCGAGCGCGGCCGTCGGCTCGTCGAGCATGACCACCTTCGGCGCACCGAGCAGCGACCGCGCGATGGCCACGGTCTGTCGTTGGCCACCGGAGAGGCTCGCGACGGGGATGCGGACCGACGGGATCTTCGCGCTGAGCTGGCGCAGCAGCCGCCAGGACTCCTGCTCCATGGTCACCTCGTCGAGGGCGCGGCCCGTGTAGAGCTCGCGGCCGAGGAAGAGGTTGGCCACGACGTCGAGGTTGTCGCAGAGCGCGAGGTCCTGGAACACCGTGGCGATGCCGAGGTGCTGGGCCTCCGCCGGGCTGCTGACCGTGGCCTGCTTCCCGTCGAACGTCATCGTGCCGCCGTCCGGGGTGTACACCCCGGCGATGGTCTTGACGAGGGTGGACTTGCCGGCGCCGTTGTCACCCACGAGGGCGACCACCTCTCCGGCGTGGACGTCGAAGTCGATGTCCTTCAGCGCCTGCACGGCACCGAAGCGCTTGCTGACACCGGTCAGCGACAGCACTGCTGTCGTCGCCGGGGAGAGAGTCGCGGTCATGTCAGTCCTCCGGTGGTTCTCGAGGGGTCACGGCCCGAGTCTGGGGGGCCGGGTGTGCCTGCGGGTGGGAACGCGCCGGTCGGCGCGTTCCCACCCGTGGACGGAGCTCGTCAGCTGATGCCGGCAGCGGTGCACGCCGCGGCGAACGAACCGGCGCAGATGTCGGCGACCTTGTAGACGTTGTCCTTGACGATGGTGTCCTTGATCGTGTCCTTGGTGACGGCGATCGGGTCGAGGATCGTCGAGGGCACGCCCTCGGTGTCGGTCGTCGAGGCCGGCTTCTGCTTGTTGGCCAGGGCGATCGCGGCCTTGGCGGCAGCCTCGGCCTCCGGCGGGATCGGCTTGTAGATGGTCATGGCCTGGTCACCAGCGAGGATCCGCTGGATGGCGGCGATCTCGGAGTCCTGACCGGTCACGGGCGGCAGGGGCTTCACGCCGCCGGCCTTGAGGGCGGCGATGGCGCCACCGCCGGTGCCGTCGTTGGCCGCGTACACGCCGACGAGGTTGCCCTTGACCGCGGAGATCTGGCCCTCCATCCACGCCTGCGCCTTGTCGGGGCTCCAGTCCGGGGTGTCGTACTCGGCCGCGACCTTGTAGCCGCTGGAGTCGATGACGCTGTGGGCGCCCTTCTTGAAGCTGGCGGCGTTCGGGTCGGTCGGCGAGCCGTTGATCATGACCAGGTCGCCGGAGGTCTTGCCGTCCTTCTTGAGGATGTCGACCAGGGTCTGGGCCTGGAGCTTGCCGACGCTCTCGTTGTCGAAGGAGACGTAGTAGTCGACGCCGGAGATGAAGCGGTCGTAGGCCACGACCGGGACACCCTGGCCCTTGGCGCTGGCGGCGATGGCCGCTGCGGCCTTGCCGTCCACCGGGTCGAGCACGAGGACGTTGGCGCCCTGCGTCAGCGCGGCCTCGGCCTGCTGCTGCTGCTTGCTCGCGTCCTGGTCGGCGTTGCTGTAGATGATCGAGCAGTCGGCGCAGTCCTTCTTGACGGCTGCCTCGAACAGGGGACGGTCGAAGGTCTCGTAGCGCGTGGTCTTGGACTCGGGCAGCAGGAAGGCGATCTTCTTGGCCTTGGCGCCACCGCCGCTCGAGGACGAGCCGCCGGAGGAGTCGTCACCGCTGCCACAGGCAGCGATCGTTGCGAGGCCGAGGCCAGCCACGAGAGCGGCCCCGGCGAGACGAACGGAACGGGTGGGCATAGCTGAACTCCCTTGGTAAGACACCGGCATCCACTCTGGTGCGGGCTTGGGTCGAGTTAAGCGCCGTCACCCGCTTGGCGTCAAGAGTTGAATTCAAGAAATAGACGCGGCACCGACGAGGACACCCTCGTTGGCCGGCAGCAGGGCGGCGGCCGAGACCAGGGCACCGACCACGTCGGCGTCCGTGTCGAGCTCGCCGAGCACGACCTCGACGGACGCTGCGGCACTCGGTATGGCGCACCGCTCGAGGGAGGCGCGCAGGGGTCCGGTGATGATCGTCCCCACCTTCGCCAGCTGCCCGCCGAGCACGACGACCTCGGGGTTGACGAGGTTGACGACGCCAGCCACGGCCACCCCCAGGTGGCGTCCGGCGTCCTCGAGGACGCGCCGGCAGCCGGGGTCGCCGTCGAGCGCCCGGTGGATGACGTCGCGCAGGCTGAGCGGGCCGTGCGAGGCGGCCAGCACCTCGAGCAGGCCCCGCGAACCGATATAGGTCTCCAAGCAGCCACGGTTGCCGCAGCGGCACACCGGGCCGTTCTCGTCGATGGTCATGTGGCCGATCTCGCCCGCCGTGCCGGCAGCCCCGCGGAAGATCTCACCGTCGAGGATGAGCCCCGCGCCGACGCCGTGCGAGAGCTTGATGTAGACCGCGTGCTGAATCCCTTGCAGCACACCACACCTCAGCTCACCGAGGGCAGCGAGGTTGGAGGTGTTGTCGACGATCACCGGGGCGTGGAGGCGACCCGCCATCTCGTCGGCGACGGCCACCCCGCGCCACCCGGGCAGGATGCTCTCGCTGCCCACCTGGCCGGAGATGCGGTCGACCGGAGCAGGGATCCCGATCCCGACGGCGCGCACGTCGGCCATCGTCTTGCCGGCCTTCTCGACCAGGTCGAGCAGCAGGCGGGAGGCCCGCTCCATACCCTCGTCCGCGGCGTGGTCGGCGGGCAGCGGCATGCGCTGGCGGCCCACGATGTCGCGCGGCCCGGTGCCGATCGCCACCCGCACGTCACGGTCGCCGAAGGCGATCGCGGCGAGCAGGGTGTTGCCGGTGGCCAGCGACACGAGGACCGCCCGCCGGCCGTTGCGGATGCTCGGCTCGAGCTCGACCGCCCCGGCCGTGTCGAGGTCCCGCACGAGGTTGGACACGGTGGCCGGGCTGAGGCCGGTGAACCCCGCGATCTCGACCTGCGTCATCGCCCCCTGGTCGCGCAGCGCTTCGAGGACACGCAGACGGTTGGCTTCACGCAGGGACGCCTGCGAGCCGGGAGCCGCCTGTGATGGATTCACGGCTTAAACATAAAGGGACAGATGCTCGAATGGGTAGACCCGAACCGACCCCGGGGTTCAGGCGGTCCTGACGGTGTCGTCGACAGCATCGGTCGTGTCGGTGACACCATCGCCGACACCGGCGGCGGCGCCGACCGTGAGGCCGTGGCCGAACGCGAAGAGCGGGTCCTCGAACCCGGGCACGTCCTCGCCGTGCCGGCGGACGTCCTCCATCGAGCGCGGGAGGTCGAACGGGAGCCGGCCCTGCGGGGCCACGGCCCCGGTCAGGGCGTCGAGCAGGGCGGTGTCGCTCGAGCCATAGCTGCCGACCACCGCCGCCGCGAACGGCAGCAGCGGCGTGACGATGGCCGGCCGGTCCAGGATGACGTCCACGACCAGCGGGCAGTGGGCCGCGATGCGCGCCAGCCGGGCGACCAGACCGGGCGGGAACTCCAGCGAGCCCTGGTGGAACCACGACTCCAGGAACAGGTCGCTGCGCGCGTCGAACGGCGCGTGCAGCCGCACGACCGCGACGTCGGCGCCCTCAGGACTGGCCGCGGGCACCCCGACGGCCTCGATGGCCGTGGTGGACACGTTCTCGGCGTAGATGCGCGCGCCGGTGGCCAGCGGGAGCGGTGCCTCGAGGGCGTCCGTGCCGTTCTGGAGGACGGTGACCGACCGCGCCTGGGCGGCGTGCCCGGCGGCCCGGAAGTCGGCTCGGCCCACGGTGCGGGCAGCCAGCTCCTCGTCGACGTAGGGGTCGTCGAACAGGCCGAGCCGGAACTTCACGGCGAGCAGGCGGCGGGCCGACTCGTCGATGCGCTCCTCGGTCACCCGGCCCTCCTTGACGAGGTCGAGGAGGAGGTCGACGCACTCCTCGCCACCGAACTGGTCCGCCCCCGCGTGGAGGATGAGCTCCATCCGGCCGTGGGGGTCGAGGTGCTCGACACCCCAGGCGCGCGCCGGCAGGACCTGGTCACCGACGTGGTTGTCGTTGACGAGCTCCCAGTCGGTGACGACGACGCCGTCGTAACCGAGCTTCTCGCGCAGCAGGCCGGTGACGATCTGGCGGTTGTAGCCGAAGCCGACCTCCTCGATCTGCTCGCCGTCGATCTCGAGCCCGACGGGCATGCCGTAGTAGGGCATGATCCCGGCGGTGCCCGCCTCGATCATCGGCGGGAACGGCTTGAGGTGGTCGGCGAAGCGACCGCCCGGGTAGACCTGCTCGCGGCCGTAGGGGAAGTGCGCGTCCTCGCCGTCCTTCTGCGGGCCGCCGCCGGGGAAGTGCTTGCTGGTGCAGGCGATGCTGTCGGGACCCAACGAATCCCCTTGAAAGCCAAGGAGGTACGCGACGCCCAGCTCGGTCACCAGGTCAGGGTCCTGGCCGAACGTGCCGGCCTGCCGGGCCCAGCGCGGCTCGGTCGCGAGGTCGAGCGTCGGGTGCAGGGCGGCCCTGATCCCGACCGCGCGGTACTCCTGCCGGGCGACGTCGCCGAACTCGCGCACGGCGTCGACGTCGCGCAGCGCCGCGAGCCCGAGCGGCTCCGGCCACTGGGAGAACGCCTTGGCGCTGAAGGAGACCCCGGAGTTCTCGATGAAGGCGTGGCGCGGGTCCGTGGAGACCGTCACGGGTATGCCGTGCGGCGTCTGCTCGGCCAGGGCCTGGAGTGCGTTGTGCCACCGGGCCGCCAGGCGCGCGTCCTCGAGGTGGTGCACGTTGAAGTGCGTGAGGTGCTTGGTCAGCACGACCTCGCTCGTGGGGGACTTGCTGATCGCCCCGGGCGATTCGAGGACCGTGCCGTCGGCACCGGCCTCGATCACCGTCTGGAACATCAGGCCCACCTTCTCCTGCAGGGACAGCCTGCCGAGCAGGTCCTCCACCCGCCGCTCGACGGGGAGACGGGGGTCCTCGAAGGGGTCCATCCGGCCGTTGCCGTTGAGGTCGCGGTACTCGACACCATCGGGTGAGGTCTGGCGGGCCGGCTGCATGGAGGGTCCTCTCGAGGGGTCTGCGTCGTGTTCGTGGAGGGGGTGCGTGGCCGGGGCGGGGGGAACCCCGACCACGCACGTCTCTGGGGTGGTGCCGGTCAGGCGATGCCGGCGCCGAACTCCTCCGCGCCGATGACCGGGCGCAGTCGGCGCTCGACGTCACGGGTGCTGAACGCACGACGGATCACGTTGTCCGCCAACACGTTGCCGATGGCACCCATGATCATCGCCTGGTCGAGCGAGAGGTACCGGCGGGCGATCGTGCCGGAGTGCACGGCGACGGCGTCGAAGAAGCCGCCCTTGCCGTAGGCCTTGAGCTCGTCCTCGATCTTGGCGAGGTTGGTGAACGCCTGCCGGGGCTCGTGCATCATCGCGAGGAACGAGGCGTGCGGCGTGACGACACCGTCGCCGAACTTCGGCGTGGGGTTGGTCCCGGCGCGGCACTCGCCGAAGCCGACGTCGACGTTGGTCTTCTCCTTGTCGGAGAAGTAGCCCTCGGGGTTCATGCCGAGCCGGTCGACGCCGTACTCGCGGTACCCGGCGAAGGGGTCGCTGGCGGGCGAGAAGCCCCAGTAGCCGTAGCCGGCCTCGTCGAGGCCGTGCTCGCGCTGGGCGCGCACGTGCAACGGGTGGTTGAGGCCCCAGCTGCGCGGGGCCCAGCTCGCCTCGGGGACGAAGACGTCGGGCATGAGCTCCTCGAACATCGAGCCACCCCAGCCGGGGACGATGTGCATCCCGCGGTAGGTGTAGGCGCCCTCGTAGACGTCGACACCGAGGTAGGTGCGGTTCTCGCCGACCGGCTGCGACTCGGGCCAGGCCCAGTCGCAGGTCGCCGGGAAGGTGCGCCACATCGCGAAGTAGTGGTTGGCCGGGACCTGCCCCGTGAGGATGCCGAGGTAGCTCGTGATGCGGGTCTCGGACACGGTCGTGTCGTAGTGGTGGTTCGTCAGCCAGACGTCGGGGCCGACGCCGATGTGGTTGCCGTAGAAGCCGTCGGTCCGGTTCGGGGGCTGCACGACGAAGAACCCGCCGTGCATCAGGCCCGGCTTCCGTGAGGCGTTGGTGTCGTAGAAGCTGTCCCAGCGCATCCGACCGAAGAGCTTCTTCGCCAGGGGCGCGGAGCCGGGGTCGGCGGTCATGACGACCTTGAGCGCGGCACCGAGCCAGCCGTTGTCGACGCTCGAGAGGAACGGGTCCACCCGGTCGCCCGTGCCGGGCCAGGACGTCAGCTTGGCGCCGGTCGCCTCGTCGTACCAGTTGTAGTACATGCCACTCGGCTCGTGGTGCTCCATGCGGAGCAGGGTCGACAGCGTCTGGCGCAGCCGACGGGTGCACTCGCCGCGCGAGATGATGCCGAGGTCGCGGGCCACGACGGCCGACCACAGGTAGCCACCGATGTTCGTCGGCGACGTGTAGCCGGAGCGGTCAGCGGCGGTGAGGCCCTCGTTGATGTTGTCGGCCGGGAGGCCGGTCTTCGGGTCGGTCATGGCCACGAGGCTGTGCCAGGTGTCCTTGGCCCAGCGCCGGACGCGGTCCTTCTGCACGCCGGCGCCGGCAGCGCCACCGAGCACCACGGGTGCGGCGGCTGCAGCAGCCGGAGCGGCCGAGGCGCGCTGGGTGGTCAGGCCCACGGCCGCGGCGGCGGTCGCGCCGACGAGCAGCTGGCGACGGCTGGGTGCGACGCGGCCGGCGGCGGAGAGGGCGGAGGCCGCCGAGTCCGGTATGACGAGCGGTGACTGGGTGGGTACGTGGAGCTGGGGCATGGGTGAGACTCCTTTGTCGGGATCGGTCACGTGGTGCCGTGCTGGTGGCGCGGTGGCGCCGGGATCACTTGATGCCGGTGGTGGCGATGCCCTCGATGAACTTGCGCTGGAAGGCGAGGAACACCGCGAGGACGGGGATGACGACCACGGTCGCGCCGGCGAGGAGCAGGCCGTAGTTCGTGCTGTTCTGGCCCTTGGAGTAGAGCGCCAGCGCGACGGGAAGGGTGTAGGTCTTCTCGGACTGCGCCACCACCAGCGGCCACAGGAAGTTGTTCCAGCTGCCGAGGAAGGTGAGGATCCCGAGGGTCGCGAGGGCCGGTCCGCACAGGGGCAGGATGATCCGCGCGAAGATGCGCAGCTCACCGGCACCGTCCACGCGCCCGGCGTCGAGCAGGTCACGCGGGAGCCCCGAGATGAACTGCCGCATGAGGAACACGCCGAACGGGCTGACGAGGAAGGGCAGGATCAGGCCGGGCAGCGTGTCGATGAGGCCGGCGTTCGCCACGAGGACGAACAACGGCACGAACGTCACGACGCCGGGGATCATCAGCGTCGCCATGACGATGCTGAACAGCGCCTTCTTGCCCTTGAAGTCGAGCATGGCGAGGGCGTAGCCGAGCATCGAGCAGAACAGCAGGTTGCCGGCGGTGACCGCCACGGCCACGACGATGGAGTTGGTGAAGTACGTGCCGAAGTCGAGTCGGGAGAACAGCTGCGTGTAGTTGTCCAGGGACGCGGAGTGCGGCCACCAGGTCGGGGGCGTCTGGCGCAGCTCACCCTCGCTCTTGAAGCTGCCGAGCACCATCCAGGCGAACGGTGCGACGACGGCGACGAGGCAGAGGCTGAGGATGCCGTAGAGCCACCAGCGGCTGGACTGCTTGCTGCCCGCCATCGTCGCGTTGGTGCCGACGGGTTCGGTGGGCCGCGGGGTACGGCCGAACCGGCCGCGGGTGGACTTCGGGGCGGGGACCGGCGTCGTGGCCTTGTCCGTGGTCGTGGTCATGGCGATCAGTCCTTCTCGCGCAGCAGTCGGAACTGGATGGCGGTGACGACCGCGATGACGATGAAGATGATGTAGCTCAGCGACGCGGCATACCCGTAGTTGCCGAAGCCGAACTGCTTGTAGGTGTACATCGACATCGAGATCGTGCTGTTCAGCGGGCCACCGTTGGTCATCACGAAGGGCTCCTCGAAGAACTGGAGGTAGCCGATGCCCGTGGTGACGGAGACGAACAGGATGGTGGGTCGAAGCATCGGGAGCGTGATGTGCCGGAACCGCTGCCACGCACCGGCGCCGTCGATCGCGGCTGCCTCGTGCAGCATCCACGGCACGGCCTGGAGGCCGGCCAGGAAGATGATCATCGCGGTGCCGAAGTTGCGCCACGACGCCATGAGGATCAGGGCGGGCATCGACCAGTTCGGGTCACCGAGCCAGTTCGGGCCGTTGATGCCGAACCAGCCGAGCACGGTGTTGATCAGCCCGGAGTCCTCCTGCAGCAGGAAGCGCCAGACCACGGCCACGGCGACGATCGAGGTGATGACCGGGAGGTAGAAGCCGAGGCGGAAGACCGAGCGCAGCTTGGTGATCCCGCGGTCGAGGACCACGGCGGCGGCCAGCGCCATCGTCAGGGTCAGGGGGACCCCGACGAGGACGAAGTAGGCGGTGTTGCGGGCGGCCTGGAGGAACTGGTCGTCCGAGAGCGCCTTGGTGAAGTTGTCCAGGCCCACGATGTCGACGGCGAACGGGGTCTTGAGGTCCCGGGCCCGCGTGTCCGTGATGCTCATGAACAGGGACTGGATGACCGGCCACACCGTGAAGGTGAGGAACAGGAGGCAGAACGGCAGGGCGAGGATCCAGGCGGCCCGGCCCTCACCGAACGCGCCACCCCTGCGCGACTTCGCGGTCCCCCCGCGGGGCGGCCGACCGGTCGGGTCGGCCTCCCCGCGAGTGGTGACCTCTGATGTGGCGGCCATGACTACTGACCGGTCCCGATGGACTCAGCCTGCGACTGGACGGACTTCAGCGAGGCGCTGGTGTCGGCGTCCTGCTTGGTGATCTTCTCAAGCTCGGTGTCGAACTGTGCGACGACCTGCTCCCACGTCGCGAACGACGGCGGGGCCTGGGCGGTCTTGAGCTGCTCACCGAAGACGGCCAGCTTCTTGTCGGCGGCGATGGACGGGTCCTGCCACGCGCTCTGCACGGACGGCAGGTCGGTCGACTGGGTGTACCACTTGGCCTGGGTCTTCGGGTCGGCCAGGAACTGGGTGAACTTCCAGGCGGTGTCGCGCTGCTTGGAGTTCTTGAAGACGACGAAGTCCGAGCCGCCGACGAAGGACGAGGAGGTCTTCTTCGTGGGCATGGGGGCCACGGCGTACTTGTCCTTGAAGCCGGCGCCGCCGACCTTCTCGACCGCGGACATCATCCACGGGCCGGAGATGAACATCGGGACCTTGCCGCTGGCGAAGTCGGGCTCGGTGGTCGGGGTCGCCGGGGCGGCCTTGTCCGAGATGCCCTCGTCGAAGTAGCTCTTGTAGTAGTCGACGGCTTCCTTGATCTCCGGGGAGTCGAAGTTGTAGCCCTTGCCGCCGTCCTTGGTGAGGTCGGCGCCGTTGGACCAGGCGAACGGCATCACGGTCTGCCAGGAGCCGGTGCCGCCGGCCTGCAGGCCGATGCCCCACTTGGCGCCGGCCTTGGTCTGCATGCCCTTGGCCATCGCCTTGAGCTCTTCCCAGGTCTTGGGGGCCTCGGTGAAGCCGGCCTTCTTGGCGAGGTCGGTGCGGTAGTAGACCAGGCGCGTCTCGACGTACCACGGGATGCCGTACGAGGTGTCGCCCACCTTGGTGGTGTTCTGGGCACCCTCGAAGAACTGCGAGGTGTCGATCGACTTGGGCGTCGGGTCGAGCGCCCCGAGACCGGCGAACTCACCCATCCACGTGGTGCCGACCATGGCTGCGTCGGGCGTCTTGCCCGCCGTGATGGCGGTGGTGAACTTGTCGTGCGCCGCGTCCCACGGGATGGCGGTGACGTTGACCTTGGCGCCCGGGTTGGCGGCCTCGAAGTCCTTGGCCAGGGCCGGGAGCTTCTCGCCCTCGGCGCCCATGGCCCAGACCGTGATCGTGCCCGTGGCCTTGCCGGAGCTGATGTCCTTGCCGGTCTCGGCGGCGGCGCTGCCGCCGCTGTCACGGCCGCACGCGGTCAGCGTGAGGGCGGCGGCGGTCATGGTGGCGACCGCGATCGCAGAGGTGCGTCTCATCGGGGTGTCTCTCTTTCATCGGGGTGAGGGGGACGGACGGGAAGGCAGTGGCGTGCGCCGATGGGGCGTCACGCGGGGCGCCCTAGGGCTGGGCGCGGACGGCCACCGGAGGCGGCGGGCAGCCGCAGGAGGCGCGGATGACCAGGTGGGTCGGGATGATCTGGGCGCCGCGGGGGGCGGCCGAGCCGGTGATGCGCTCGTGGAGGAGGTCGGAGGCGCGGGCGCCGAGCTCGCGCACCGGCTGGCGGACCGTCGTGAGCCCGGGCTCGACGTAGCGAGCGGTCATCACGTCGTCCCAGCCCACGACCGCGACGTCCTCGGGGACGCGCAGCACGCTGCCGCGCAGCCGCACCATGACGGCGAGGGCGAGCTCGTCGTTGGCACAGACGAGGGCATCGGCCTCGAGGTCACCGCGCAGCAGGCGGTCGGCGAGGGCGGTGCCGTCGTCCTCGCGCAGCGCCACGGGCACGGCCTCCGCCGCCACGATCCCGGCCGCGGCGTGGGCGGCGACGAACCCGGCATACCGGTCGCGGATGTCGGGACCGGACGCGGGGTCACCGACGAACAGGACGCGACGGCGACCGTGGCGCAGGACGTGCTCGGTGATCTCGCGGGCGCTGGAGGTGTTCTCCGAGCGGACCGTGTCGACGTCGGCGCTCTCGTCACCGGCGATGAGGACGACCGGCTTGCTGCCACCGAGGGCCGTCACCGTCTCGTCGGGGATCGCGGACGAGCCGAGCATCGCGAGGCCGTCGACGCGGGTCGCCAGCTTCCGCACGGCTCGGGGCAGGTCGGCCTTGCCCTCGGCGAGCATCAGGACGACGCTCTGCCCGAGCTCGGCGGCACGGTACTCGAAGCCCATGAGGAGCTCGGAGTAGTAGGGACCGGAGAGCTCGGGGAGGACGAGGCCATGGGCCTCGTGGTGCCGCACGGCGAGGCTCCGGGCGGCAGCCAGTGGCACGTAGCGCAGCTCCTCGGCGGCCTCGAGCACCCGCTTGCGGGTCTTCTCGGAGACGGCCTGGGAGCCCTGCAGCACGCGGGACACCGAGGCGATCGAGACGCCGGCGCGCTCGGCGACGGAGTAGATCGTCGCCCCCGCGGGGTGTCTCGTCGGGTGTCCCGAACTGGTGGCCATCAGGCTGCCTTCCTCGTTGAAAGCGCTTACAAATCTGTTTCGACCATGCCAGAGGACAGGCGACTGCGCAAGGCCCCGGGCGTGTCGGGACGCCCTGACGGCCCGGCGCCGACCTCGCCTCCTGAGCAGCTGGGGACGCGGAGGTCAGTCGGCCAGGAGGCTGTCGGCGAGCTCGTGGTCGACGACGAGGCCCTGGACGAGGCGGCCCTCGAGGGCCGCCCGGACCGCGGCGCCCTTGGCCCGGCCGGAGGCCACCGCGATGACCTCCGGTATGCCGCTCAGGGCTTCCGCGTCGATGGTGATCAGGCGCGCAGCGACCTTGGGGCGCAAGGGTTTTCCGTCTGCATCGAAGAAGACGCCGGCCAGCTCGCCGACCACCCCGCGACTCGCGAGGTCGAGCTGCTCGGCCGCGTCGAGCAGGTCGTGAATGGTGGACCCGCCAGCGCTCCAGTGCCCGATCCCGACGACCGCCTTGGTCACCGCCGAGGCCCGCGCCAAACCCTCCGCGACGGCGGGTTGGCGGCGCAGGGCGTCGGCGCTGGCCTTGGTGTCGAGGACGAACGGCGCGTAGAAGACACGGGCTTTCCCACCCCCGAGACGAGCCGCCCGCCGCACGATGTCGACGGCGCTGCTGTCGAAGTCCGGCAGCGCGATCGCCCCCGTCAGCTGCACCACCTCGACCCGCGGCAGGGACGTCAGGGCGCCCACCATGGCGTGCACGTTGCGCGACCACGGCAGCCCCAGGACGTCGTCCTCGACGAGCACCTCCGACAGGAGGTCGGCCGCGGCCTTTCCCAGCTGCTGCCGGACCGCGCCCGGGTCGGCGTCGGCGGTGTCCACGACGACGGCGTGGGCGAGGCCGAAGCGCTCCTGCAGGCGGGCGGAGGCATCCACGTCGAGCGAGCCCTGGCGGACGATCTCGATCCGCACCAGGCCGCGGTCGCGGGCCGACTCGAGCAGCCGGGCGACCTTGAAGCGACTGATCCCGAGCTCGTCGGCGATCTCCACCTTCGACCGGTGGTGCAGGTAGTGGCGGCGGGCCACGGCAGCGAGCAGCACCAGCTCGGCGGGTCCGTCCTGCGCCATGTCGCCCATCCTCACCGTTGACAGGTACCGGGTGCGTCGATTTACTCAAGGTACTCGTTTGGGCATCATCGCGCTCATATGAGCGCGAGTCAAACGAGAGCCGTCAAAGGCGACGGAGGAGGACGCGTGCGTAGTCGAAACTCCCGGGCCGCGCTGGTCGCATCAGCGATCGGCCTGGCCCTCAGCCTCTCGGCGTGTGCCGGGTGGGGCGGCGGCGGAGTCGGCGGCGGTGGGGCGGACAGCATCAACGTGCTGATGGTCAACAACCCGCAGATGGTCGACCTGCAGAAGCTCACCGCCGAGAACTTCACGAAGAAGACCGGGATCCGGGTCAACTACACCGTGCTCCCCGAGAACGACGTCCGCGACAAGATCAGCCAGGAGTTCTCCAGCCAGGCCGGCCAGTACGACGTCGCCTCCCTGAGCAACTTCGAGATCCCGATCTACGCCAAGGCCAAGTGGATCGCGCCCCTGGACGAGTACCTCGCCAAGGACACGGCCTTCGACCAGGGCGACATCCTCAAGCCGATGACCACCTCGTTGTCCAGCGACGGCAAGGTCTACGGCGAGCCCTTCTACGGCGAGTCGTCCTTCCTCATGTACCGCAAGGACGTGCTGGAGAAGAAGGGCATCACCATGCCGGCGAAACCGACCTGGCAGGAGGTCGCCGACATCGCCGCCAAGGTCGACGGCGCCGAGCCCGGCATGAAGGGCATCTGCCTGCGCGGGCAGCCCGGCTGGGGCCAGATCTTCGCTCCCCTGACCACGGTGGTCAACACCTTCGGCGGGACGTGGTTCGAGAAGAACTGGACCCCCGGTGTGAGCTCCCCCGAGTTCAAGCAGGCCGTCCAGTTCTACGTCGACCTCGTCCGCGCCCATGGGGAGAAGGGCGCGCCGCAGGCGGGCTTCACCGAGTGCCTCAACAACCTCGTCCAGGGCAACGTGGCCATGTGGTACGACGCCACCTCGGCCGCCGGCTCACTCGAGGCGGACGACTCGCCCACCAAGGGCAAGTTCGGCTACGCCCCCGCCCCCGTGGTCAAGACCGACAGCGCCGGGTGGCTCTACGCCTGGTCGTGGTCCATCCAGCAGGCCAGCACCAAGAAGGACAACGCCTGGAAGTTCATCTCCTGGGCGAGCAGCAAGGAGTACGAGGAGCTCGTGGGCTCCCAGCTCGGCTGGACCAAGGTGCCTGCCGGCAAGCGGGCCTCCACCTACGAGAACGCCGACTACCTCAAGGTCGCGTCGGCCTTCGCCGAGCCGACCAGGTCCGCCATCGAGGCCGCCGACCCGGAGAACCCGGGAGCCCAGCCGCGACCGGCGATCGGGATCCAGTTCGTCGACATCCCCGAGTTCCCGGACCTCGGCACGCAGGTCAGCCAGGACGTGAGCTCGGCGATCGCCGGAAAGACCACCGTCAACGAGGCCCTCGACAAGGGCCAACAGCTCGCCGAGGACGTCGCCGAGCGCTACCAGTCGAGGGGGCAGTGATGTCGTCGAGCACCGCAACGAGACCGCCGACCGAGCAGGTCCGCAACCCCGAGCCCAGCAAGGCCCTGCGCCGTTCGGGCGACTGGGCGCGCAGGGCGCCCCTGCTGCCGGCCCTGATCTTCGTGATCGTCATGACGCAGCTGCCCTTCGTGGCGACCCTGGTCATCTCGTTCATGAACTGGAACGCCTACTACCCGGACGAGCGCGGCTTCACCGGGTTCGACAACTTCGCCCGCGTCTTCACCGACACCAACACGCGCCAGGCCGTGTTCGTCACGATCCTGCTCACCGTCTCCGTCGTACTGGTCAGCCTGGTGCTGGGACTCGGCATCGCGCTCCTGCTGGACCGCAAGTTCCGGGGCCAGGGCATCGTCCGCACGATGATGATCACGCCGTTCCTCATCGTCCCCGTGGCCGCGGCACTGCTGTGGAAGCACGCGCTCTACAACCCGGAGTACGGACTGTTCAACGGGCTGCTCAAGACGGTGTTCGGGGACAACGCCCCCCAGCCGGACTGGATCACCAACAACCCGCTCATCGCGATCATCGCGGCGCTCGTCTGGCAGTGGACGCCGTTCATGATGCTCATCCTGCTCGCCGGCCTGCAGAGCCGGCCGCTGGACGTCGTCGAGGCCGCCCGCATCGACGGCGCGGGAGCCTGGCAGATCTTCCGCTCGATGACCCTGCCGCACCTGCGCCAGTACATCGAGCTGTCGGGTCTGCTCGGCGCCATCTACGTGGTGCAGAACTTCGACCACGTCTTCACCATCACCAGCGGTGGTCTGGGCACGGCCAACCTGCCGTACTTCATCTACCAGACCTTCTACACCGCCCAGGACTACGGACGGGCCTCCGCGGCCGGCGTCGTCGTGGTGATCGGCACGATCCTCATCGCGACCGCAGCCCTGCGCACCGCGTTCAGCCTGTTCAAGGAGGAGTCCTGATGAGCACCACCACCTCGAGCACCGGGACCTCGGACGCGGGGACGTCCTCCGGCACTCCGCGCCATACCGAGGTCCGGCACGCGAAGCCGCCACGCTCCGGGATCCTGCTGTCCGGCGCAGCCTGGGTGATCGGGTTCCTGTTCGCCCTCCCCGTCCTGTGGATGATCCTCACGTCGTTCCACAACGAGAACGACGCCGCCAAGAACCCCCCTGACGTGTTCGCGCCGTTGTCCCTCGACGGTTACCGCTCCTTCTTCGACGCAGGACCCTGGCCGCCCCTGCTCAACTCCCTCACGGCGAGCATCCTGTCGACGGCGCTGGTGCTCCTGCTCGCCTTCCCGGCGGCCTACGCCCTGTCGATCCGTCCGGTGAAGAAGTGGACGGACGTGCTGTTCTTCTTCCTCTCCACCAAGATGCTGCCGATCGTGGCCGGCATCCTCCCGCTCTACCTCTTCGCGCAGAAGGTGGGCCTGCTCGACAACATCTGGTGGCTGATCCTGCTCTACACCTCGATGAACCTGCCGATCGCGATCTGGATGCTGCGCTCGTTCCTCGCCGAGGTGCCGGTGGAGATGCTCGAGGCGGCCTCGGTCGACGGGGCGTCCCTCACCCGGACGCTCAAGGACATCGTCGCCCCGGTGGTCATGCCGGGGATCGCCTCGGCAGCACTGATCTGCTTCATCTTCAGCTGGAACGAGCTGCTCCTGGCCCGCGTGCTGACCAGCACGGTGGCGGGAACGGCGCCGGTGTTCTTGACTGGGTTCGTGACCAGTCAGGGCCTGTTCCTCGCCAAGGTCTGCGCAGCGTCGTTCGTGGTGTCGCTCCCGGTGCTGGCCGCCGGGTTCGCCGCGCAGGACAAGCTCGTGCAGGGCCTGTCGATGGGGGCCGTCAAGTAATGGGGACCACGCCCGTCCGGCTCGCCGAGGCCCACCTCGGCGAGCTGGACCCCCGGGTGGCCCGCCCGGCCTACGACCGGTCGCAGGTGACGGCGGGCATCGTCCACTTCGGCGTGGGCGGGTTCCACCGCGCCCACCAGGCGATGTACCTCGACGCCCTGATGAACGACGGCGAGGCCCTGGACTGGGGGTTGTGCGGGGTTGGGGCGCTCCCCCACGACCGCCGCATCATCGACACGCTCAAGGCCCAGGACGGCCTCTACACGCTCGTCGTCAAGCACCCGGACGGTCGGCGCGAGCCCCGGGTCATCGGGTCGGTGGTGGAGCTCCTGTTCGCCCCCGACGACCCGCAGGCCGTGGTCGACCGGCTCGTCGACGAACGCACCCGCATCGTGTCGCTGACCATCACGGAGGGCGGCTACCTCGTCAACCAGGTGACGGGGGAGTTCGACGCCGATGACCCGTCGATCCAGGCCGACCTGGTCGACGGCGCCGTCCCCAGCACGGTCTTCGGCTACCTCACGGCTGCCCTCGCCCGGCGCCGGGACGAGGGGCGCGCGCCGTTCACCGTGATGAGCTGCGACAACCTCCCCGACAACGGCGACGTGGCCCGGCGGATGATCTGCGCGTTCGCGCGGCTCAAGGACCCGGGCCTCGCCGACTGGATGGAGACCGAGGTCGCTTTCCCCAACTGCATGGTCGACCGGATCACGCCGGTCACCGCTCCCGAGGACATCGAGCGGCTGCGCGAGGAGTTCGGCGTCCAGGACGACTGGCCCGTCGTGTGCGAGCCCTTCACCCAGTGGGCGCTCGAGGACCGGTTCGGGCAGGGGCGTCCCCCGTTCGAGGACGCCGGCGTGCAGATGGTCGAGGACGTCGTGCCGTACGAGCTGATGAAGCTGCGGCTGCTCAACGCCAGCCACCAGGCGCTGTGCTACCTCGGCCACCTCGCCGGCTACCGCTACGCCCACGAGGTCTGCCAGGACCCGTTGTTCGCCGGCTTCCTGCTCGCCTACATGGAGCGCGAGGGCAGCCCGACCCTGCCGCCGGTGCCCGACGTCGACCTCGACGCCTACCGCCACGAGCTCGTCGCGCGGTTCGCCAACCCCGAGGTGCGCGACACGCTGGCGAGGCTCTGCGCGGAGTCCTCCGACCGCATACCGAAGTGGCTCGTGCCGGTCATCCGGGCGAACCTGCGCGACGGCGGCGTAATCGAGAGGTCCGCGCTCGTGGTGGCGTCGTGGGCGAGGTACGCCGAGGGGCGCGACGAGCAGGGGAAGCCGATCGAGGTCGTGGACCGGCTCAAGGACCGCGTCATGGCCGCGGCCGCGAGACAGGGCGAGGACCCGCTGGCGTTCATCCGGGACCGCGACCTGTTCGGGGACCTCGCCGAGGACGAACGCTTCGCCACGGCGTACACCGCTGCGCTGGAACGCTTGCACGACGTCGGCGCACGGGCAACGCTGGAGGCCCGAGCGGGCGACGACGCCCGACCGGTTCCCACCGCGTGACCTGTCTCGACACCCTCGAACCGACGTTGGAGAACTCCTGATGCGTGCTGCCGTCCTCAACCGTCCCGGCGTGGTCGAGGTGGTGCAGCGACCCGACCCGACCCCTGCGGCGGACGAGGTCCTGGTGCGCGTCCACGCGGTCGGCGTCTGCGGGTCCGACACCCACTACTTCGACCACGGCCGGATCGGGCGGTTCGTCGTGGAGTCACCGCTCGTCCTCGGCCACGAGACGTCCGGTGTGGTCGAGGCGGTCGGTGCCGACGTGGACCCCTCACGGGTCGGCCAGCGGGTCTCCCTCGAGCCCGGGGTGCCGTGCCGGGCGTGCGAGCAGTGCCTCGCCGGGCGCTACAACCTGTGCCCCGACATGGTCTTCCACGCCACTCCCCCGGTCGACGGGTCGCTGGCGGAGCTGGTGGCGATCCACCACGCCTTCGCCCACCCTGTCCCGGACAGCGTGAGCGACGAGGCCGCCGCCCTGCTCGAACCGCTGTCCGTCGGCGTCTGGGCCTGCCACAAGGGCGGGGTCGGTCCGGGTTCCCGCGTCCTGGTCACCGGGGCCGGCCCGATCGGCCTGGTCTGCGTCCAGGTGGCCAGGGCGTCCGGCGCGAGCGAGATCGTCGTCGCCGACCTCAACCCGGACCGCCTCGCGGTCGCGAGGCAGCTGGGTGCCACCCGCACCATCAGCTCGGGGTCGGAGTCCGTCGCCGACGGGTATGCCGCGGGGCCGGCTCCCGAGGTCCTGCTCGAGTGCTCGGGGCACCCCGGCGCCACGGCGGACGGCATCCGCGCCCTGGCCCCCGCGGGCCGTGCGGTCCTCGTCGGCATGGGCGGCGACGAGATCACCCTGCCGCTGTCGACGATCCAGGAGCGCGAGCTCGTCGTGACCGGGACGTTCCGCTACGCCGGCACCTGGCCGACCGCCATCGCCTTGGCAGCCTCCGGGCAGGTGGACCTCGAACGCCTCGTCACCGGCAGGTTCGCGCTCGAGGACACCGCTGCCGCCCTGACCGCCGCCCGCGACACCGCGGGTGCCATCAAGTCGGTCATCGACCCGCGGCCGACGGCCCGGTCCGCCGCCGACCCCGCCGAGGCCGCAGGTGGCCCGCGTGGCTGACGGCGGACGCACCCTCGTCGCCGGGGTCGACTCCTCGACGCAGTCCACCAAGGTCGTCGTCTGCGACGCCGCGACCGGGGAAATCGTCCGCTCCGGGCGTGCACCCCACCCGGACGGGACCTCCATCCACCCCGACCGGTGGTGGGAGGCCTTCACGGCCGCCACGGCCGACGGGCTGCTGGACGACGTGGCGGCGATCGCCGTCGGGGGTCAGCAGCACGGCATGTGCGCACTCGACGAGTCGGGGGCAGTGGTGCGAGATGCGTTGCTGTGGAACGACACCCGCTCGGCCCAGGCTGCTCGAGACCTCACCGACGAGCTGGGCGGGGCGCAGGAGTGGGTGCGACGCACCGGCTTGGCCCTGGTGCCCAGCTTCACCGTGACCAAGGTCCGCTGGCTGGCCGACAACGAACCGGAGAACGCCGCACGCGTCCACGACGTCGTCCTCCCGCACGACTGGCTGACCGCCCAGATCCTCAAGCAGGGCAACGGTTTCGAGCGCTACACCACCGACCGCGGGGACGCGTCCGGCACCGGCTACTTCTCCAGCACCTCCGACTCGTACCTGTCCGACCTGCAGGAGCTCGCCCTCGGACGGGTCTTCGGTGTCCCGGCGGTGCTGGGTCCGCACGAGGTCGCGGGTCGCACCGACAGCGGGATGGTGGTCGGTCCCGGCACGGGCGACAACGCCGGCGCGGCCCTGGGCCTGGGCCTGCGCACGGGTGACGTCGTGGTGTCGCTCGGCACGAGCGGAGCGGTCTTCGCGGACGCCGACCGGCCGGTGGCCGACCCCAACGGGCTCATCGCCTCCTTCGCGAGCGCCTCGGGCGGCCACCTGCCCCTGATGGCCACGCTCAACGCGGCCCGGGTGCTCACGGCCGCCGCCCAGCTGCTCGACACCGACCTGCAGGGCCTGGATCGGCTTGCCCTCGCCGCCGAGCCGGGGGCGGGGGGCCTGACCCTGCTGCCGTACCTCGACGGCGAGCGCAGCCCGAGCCTCCCGGACGCCACCGGCACCCTGGCCGGTCTGACCCGCTCGAACGCCACCCCCGAGAACCTCGCCCGGGCCGCTGTCGAGGGCATGCTCGCCAACCTCGTCGCCGGGGTGTCCGACGTGCGCAGGCTCGGCCTGCCGGTCGAGCGCATCGTGCTGATCGGTGGCGCCTCGGCCTCCGGCGCCGTCCGGGCGGTGGCCCCCGGCCTGTTCGGGGTGCCGGTGGCCATCCCCGAGCCGGGCGAGTACGTCGGCCTCGGCGCCGCCTGTCAGGCTGCGTGGGTGCTCGCGGGTGGGGAGCGTCCCCCCGCCTGGGAGGTCCGGTACGAGACGACGCTCGAGCCGCCGGCCGGTGACGAAGGAGCCGCGGTCCTGGAGCGTTACGCCGCGCTGCTGGCGACGGTGCACGGCGCCTGAGCCGTCGCGCCCTGCTCGCCGGTCCCGCGGTGCAGGCCGGCACCGCGGCGACGGGTCCTGCGCGCCAGGTGCTCGGCAGCGACGAGCACCACGAGCGCTCCGACGGTCAGGGCCGCCCCGTCCCAGAGGGTGGAGGTGTAGCCCAGCCCTGCGGTGATGGTCACGCCGCCCAGCCAGGCACCGGCGGCGTTCCCCACGTTGAAGGCCGCGATGTTGGCCCCGCTGGCCAGGGTCGGTGCCGAGCCGGCATACGTCATGATCCGCATCTGCAGCCCCGGGACGGTGGCGAACCCGAACGTGCCCATGAGCACCAGGCTGACCACGGCCATGACCGGGGACGACGCGGTCGCGGCGAACACGCCCATGACGAGGGCGAGCGCCCCGAGCACCACGGTGAGGGTGACCGGGACCGACCTGTCGGCCGCGCGGCCACCGGCCCAGTTGCCGGCGAACAGCCCCAGCCCGAACAGGACCAGCAACCACGGCACGGTCGCCGAGGCGAACCCGCTGACCTGCGTGAGCGTGTAGGCGATGTAGGTGAACGCCCCGAACATCCCACCGAACCCGAGGACGGTCACGAGCAGCGACAGCCAGACCTGCCCGGACCGGAATGCCCCGAGCTCGTGGCGCAGGCCGGGCTCGTCGGCGGAGACCGGCTGGGACGGGACCAGCGTCGCCATGCCGACCAGGGCGATGACACCGATCACGGTGATGGCCCAGAACGTCGAGCGCCACCCCAGCTGCTGTCCGAGCAGGGTGCCGAGCGGGACGCCCAGGACGTTGGCGGTCGTCAGCCCCGCGAACATCATCGCGATCGCACCGGCCTTCTTCTCCGGCACGACGAGACCGGCGGCGACGACCGCACCGATGCCGAAGAAGGCGCCGTGGGTCAGGGCGGCCAGGATGCGGCCGAGCAGCATCACCTCGTAGGTTCCCGCGAGCGCGGAGACGAGGTTGCCGGCGATGAACAGCACCATCAGGGCGGTGAGCACGTGCTTGCGGTTGAAGCGGGTGACGGCGGCGGTGAGGCCGATCGCGCCGACCGCGACGGACAGGGCGTAGCCGGAGATGAGCCAGCCGGCGGTGGCCTCGTCGACGGCGAAGTCGGTTGCCACCTGCGGGAGCAGCCCGGCGATGACGAACTCGGTGAGTCCGATGCCGAAGCCGCCGAGGGCGAGGGCCAGGAGGGCGATGGGCATGGGTGCGGGTCCTTCGGGTCGGGGAGGGAGCGAGCCATGGCGGTGCTGACATCGCGGACTGGTATGCCGCGTGTGCAACTACCAGCGCATGCACCAAGTTAGTTGCACACGCGCGTTATTGCAAAAGCGGGTTACGATGGACGCATGGGAATCGCCGACGACGCCGTCGAGGTCCGCGCCCAGGGCTGGCGCACGCTGGCCGCCCTGCACGGCCACATCGAGGGCGCCCTGGAGCGGGAGCTGACCACGACGCACGCGCTGTCCGTCGTGGAGTTCACCGTGCTCGACGCGCTGTCGCGCCAGGACGGGTGGCACATGCGGATGTCGCAGCTGGCCCGAGCCGCAGCACTGTCCAACAGCGCCACCACCCGCCTCGTCAACCGCCTCGAGGACCGCGGGCTGATCACGCGCATTCTGTGCGCCGACGACCGACGGGGGATCTACACCGAGCTCACCCCGGCCGGGTCCGCCCTGTTGGACGACGCCCGGCCGACGCACCACCGGGTGCTCGAGCAGGCCCTGGAGTCGGCCGCCGAGGTGCCCGAGCTCGCTCCGCTCGTCGACTCGCTCCACCGCCTGCCCAGCACCGTCGGCGCCTGAGCAGCGAAACCCCTTGCCGCGTCGCGCGGCACGCGGTGAGGATGGCGGGCATGAGCTACCCACCCCCGCTCTACGACGGCGAGACCGGTGAGGTCAGTGCGACCGTGCGCGCGACGGACTCCGGGCCGGAGCTGACCTACCCCAACGGCAACCGCGTGCACTACCTCTCGACGGGGGCGTCGACCGGCGGGCTCTTCGGGCTGTACCGCTGGGAGTTCGCGCCCGGGCGCAGCGGACCCGGCGCCCACTTCCACCGCACCCTGACCGAGTCCTTCTACATCCTCTCCGGCGAGGTGACGATCTACGACGGGACCGCCTGGCGGGTCACCCGCCCCGGCGACTACCTCCACGTCCGGGCGGGTGGGTTGCACGGCTTCCGGAACGAGTCCGGCGCCGAGGCGTCGATGCTGCTGCACTTCGCGCCCGGAGCCCCGCGCGAGGCCTACTTCGAGGGCCTGGCCCGGGTCGCGGCCGGCGAGACGATGACCGAGGCCGAGCGGGACGAGTTCATGCGCCACCACGACAACCACTGGGTCGAGGACTGACCGACCCGGTCAGGCCGACGAAGGCGCCTCGAGCAGGGCGGACAGCTGCAGCCGCAGGGCCAGCCGCACGACCGGGTCGTCGAGGTCGAGCCCGGCGAGGTCGGCGATGCGGTTCATCCGGTAGCGCAGCGTGTTGGGGTGCACGTGGATCGACCGGGCGGCGCGTCCCGGCGCCCCCGGGTGGTCCAGCCAGGCGGCGAGCGTCAGCAGGTGGTCGCTGGAGTGCTCACGGTCATGGTCCGCGAGCATCGCGAGCGGCCCGAGGACGTCGCCGTCCCTCAGCGACGCGCAGGCCCGGGCCACGGTCACCCGGGCCCAGACGTCCTCGTGGACCGTCGACGCCGTGGCCGCGTCGGTCGAGGAACCGACGACTCGCTCGACCTCCAGGGCCTCGGCCTTGGAGCGCTCGAGCTCCGCGACGGCATGCGCCGCCCTACCCGCTCGGGCCGTCAGCTCCAGGGACTCCCCCCGGGCCCGGTCGACCACGGCCGTGAGCCACCCCCAGGTCCCCGGCAGCAGGGGGTCCTCGCTGTCGCGCACCACGGCATACGCCCGGCCGTCGAGGTCGGCGAGCAGCGGCTGGTTCCAGGCGTGCCGACGGGACACCGACTCCCAGAGGTCGAGCAGGCGCGCAGCGCCGCCCTCACCGCCGAGGCAGACCACCCGCCACGGACCCGGAGGCAGCCACGAGTCGGCGCCCACGGTGCTGCCGGACAGGACGCCGCGCAGGCGGTCGGCCGCGACCCGACGGGAGAGGTCCGCCTGCGCCCGCAGGCGCAGGAGGTGGAGGGCGACCACCGACGACGTCTGGACCAGCTCGGCGACGAGGTCGGCCGGGGGGCGCTCCTCGACCACGGCCCAGATCGACCCCAACCACTCACCACCGGCACGGACGGGCACGACGAGCCGGGGCAGCAGTCCGTTCGGGTCGGCAGGCACGAAGACGGGCTCGTCCGAGCGGGCGAGCCGGCGGAAGACACCGCGGGCCCGCAGGCTCGCCAGCACCTCGTCGGGCACCCGGCGCCCGACGATCGTGGAGACGCGGGCGGGGTCGGTCATGTCCTGGCGCGAGGAGTAGGCCAGGACCCGGGACTGGGCGTCCTCGATGGTCACGGGGGCGTCGACCAGGGCCGCGGCGGCGTCGGCGAGTGCGAAGAGGTCGTCCTGCACCGGCGCGTCCCCGCGGCGGTCGCCCGCAGTGGTCGAGGCCCGGTCGATGACGCCCCGGAGCAACCACACGACGTGCGCCCACGACGCCTGCTCGGCCAGCCCCACGAGCGCCAGGCCGGCACGCCGCGCCCGGTCACGGACCTGACGGCGGGCGGCGAGGTTGCGGCGCAGGACGAGGCCGCCCGCCCCGGCCGCCGACGCGGCGTCGACCAGCGCGACCGCCGCCTCCACCGTCTCGACCCCCACGCCGAGCACCAGGTCGCCGGGCTGGCCGACGACCCCGTGCCCGGGCTCGGCGATGGTGAGGTCGTCCACCTCGCCATGGGAGGGGTCGACCCCCAGGGTGAGGAGACCGGCCAGCGTGGCGGTGAGGTCGGCGATGCTGAGCACGCCTCCACTGTCCCATGCCGTTGTACCCGCAGCACAAGATCGGCCCAAGGATCTGTGCCGCCCACCCAGTGCGAGGGCACCCCGCCGGCACGAGCATCGATGCATGGCCTCCTCTCGCCCCGTCACCGCAGCCGGTCTCCCCGTCCCCCAGCGCGTCGCCGTCGTCGGCGCGGGCATGGTCGGCCTGTCCACCGCCTGGTTCCTCCAGGAGCACGGCGTGGAGGTGACCGTCCTCGACCGCGAGGGTGTTGCCGCCGGGTCGTCGTGGGGCAACGCCGGCTGGCTGACGCCGGGCATCGCGACGCCGCTGCCCGAGCCCGCGGTCCTCAAGTACGGCATCCGCGCCGTCCTGTCGCCGTCCTCGCCGGTCTACGTGCCGCCGAGCGCCGACCCCAAGTTCCTCAAGTTCGTCACCGGCTTCACGAAGAACTCGACGATGAAGGCCTGGAAGAAGGCCATGGGCTCGCTCGTGCCTGTCAACGACCTGTCGCTGGAGAGCTTCGACCTGCTCAAGGCCGGCGGCGTGCAGGCCGACACCCGCGAGGCGAAGTCCTTCCTCGCGTCGTACCGCACCGAGGCCGAGCGGGTGACCCTGCTCGAGGAGATCGAGCACATCCACGCAGCGGGTCAGGCCATCGAGTTCGAGGCGCTCACCGGCGACCAGGCCCGTGCCATCGAGCCAAGCCTCTCCGACGAGATCGGCGCGGCCATCCTGCTCAAGGGCCAGCGCTTCGTCGACCCCGGTTCCTACGTCCACGCGCTCGCCGACTCGGTGCGGGCCCGCGGCGGCAAGATCATGGACGCCGCCACGGTCGCCGACATCCGCGACACGGGCAACGGCGTCGTCGTGACGACGGCCGAGGGCTCGGTCGAGGAGTTCGACGCAGCGGTCCTGGCGACCGGCGCGTGGCTCGGCAAGCTCGCCCGCAAGTTCGGCGTCAAGAACGTCGTCCAGGCCGGCCGCGGGTACTCCTTCTCCGTCGAGATCGACCACGTTCCCAACGGCCCGGTCTACTTCCCGGCCCAGCGCGTCGCCTGCACGCCCATCGGCGACCGCCTGCGCGTCGCGGGGATGATGGAGTTCCGCAAGCCCGAGGCCGCCCTCGACCAGCGCCGCATCCAGGCCATCGCCGACGCTGCCCGCCCGCTGCTGCGCGGCGCCAACCTCGACGACCGCCAGGACGAGTGGGTCGGCTCGCGCCCCTGCACCGTCGACGGCCTGCCGCTCATCGGCGCCACCAAGTCGCCGCGCGTCTTCGCCGCCGGCGGCCACGGCATGTGGGGCATCACCCTGGGCCCGGTCACCGGCCGCCTGCTCGCCCAGGCCATGGTCACCGGCAAGCAGGTCGACCAGCTCCGCCCGTTCGACCCCATGCGCTGAGTCCCGGCCACGCACCACCCACGCTTCCGCGAAACGCCGGTTGCGCGGCACACCTCGGGTTGTCGTCCCGCGGATTGCCCCGCAACCGGCGTTTCGTCGTGTCGGACCGAGCCCGTGGGAGCATGTGGCCCGTTGCAGAGATACCATAGGGGGGTATGGTGTGGGGCATGAGCATGAGCGACGGTCACCCGGGCTACCACTCCGAGAAGGCGAACCACCTCAAGCGGTTGCGCCGCATCGAGGGACAGGTCCGAGGGCTCCAGCGCATGGTCGAGGAGGACCAGTACTGCATCGACATCCTCACCCAGGTGTCGGCGGCCACGAAGGCGCTGCAGTCGTTCTCGCTCGAGCTGCTCGAGGAGCACCTGTCGCACTGCGTCGTCGACGCCGCCAGGAAGGGCGGGCCGGAGGCGCAGGAGAAGGTGCGCGAGGCGTCCGACGCCATCGCCCGCCTCGTCCGCTCCTGACCCCAGCGCGGCCCCGCGCCGCCCATCCCCACCCCATCCCGATCCCGAGGAGAACCCCATGAGCACCCAGACCTTCGACGTCGTCGGCATGACCTGCGGCCACTGCGCCAGCGCCGTCACCGAGGAGCTCAAGGCCCTCGACGGGGTCAACGACGTGCAGGTCGCCCTCGTCGCCGGCGGGACGTCCGCAGTGACGGTCGCGGCCGACCGCGAGCTCACCCCGGCTGAGGTGACGTCCGCCCTCGACGAGGCGGGCGACTACAGCCTGGCGCAGTGAACACGGCGACCCGGGTCGGCGCGTTCGGCGCGGGACTCGCGATCGTGTTCGCGGCGGCACTGGGCACCGGTCGCCTCGTCGGCCCGTTCGACACCGCCACCGCGCCGGCGGCCCACGCCGACATGGCGGGCGACCACGGGACCGACGACCATGGCAGCGAACACGGCTCGTCGACGACCGCGGTGACGCCGGTCGGGTTGAGCGCCACCGACCGGGGGTACCGCCTCGTCCCGGATGCCACGACCGTCGCGCCCACCACGAACGCCCGGGTGACCTTCCGGATCCTCGGCCCCGATGGGCAGCCGGTCACCCACTTCACCACCGCGCACGAGAAGCAGCTCCACCTCATCGTCGTGCGCCGCGACCTGTCCGGGTTCCAGCACGTGCACCCGACGATGGCGGCCGACGGCACCTGGTCGGTCACCGTCGACCTGAGCCGGCCGGGACAGTGGCGCCTGCTCGCCGACTTCGACCCCGCGGGCGTCACCCCCGGCCTCGTGCTGGGCACCGACCTCGCCGTCCCCGGCCGCTACGCACCGGTGGCCCTCCCCGAGCCGGCCCCGACGACCTCGGTGGGCGACTTCACGCTGCGGACCGTGGGCAACCTCTCCCCGGGCAGGAGCCAGCCGGTGGCCTTCACGATCGCGCGGACCGCCGGTGGGACGCTCGCGCTCGAGCCGTACCTGGGTGCCTGTGGGCACCTCGTGGTGCTGCGCGAGGGCGACCTCGCCTACGCGCACGCCCACGCGTCCACCGACCCCACCCCGGTGGCCGGTGGCGCTGCCGCGCTCGGCTTCCAGGTCGAGGCACCCGGGCCGGGCCGCTACCGGATGTTCCTTGACTTCAAGGTCGCTGGCGCCGTCCACACCGCCGCCTTCACCCTCGACGCCGCAGGAGCGACACCGTGACCGACACGACCAACGCCCCCACGAGCGCCGTCGACCTCGTCATCGGCGGTATGACGTGCGCCTCCTGCGCGACGCGGATCGAGAAGAAGCTCAACAAGATCGACGGCGTCACGGCCACCGTCAACTACAGCACCGAGAAGGCCAGGGTCACCTTCCCCGACACCGTCACCGCGGCCGACCTCGTCGCCACCGTCGAGAAGACCGGCTACACCGCCGAGCTCCCCCCGGAGCCGACGGTCGGGGCCGAGGCGGGCGACCCGCCACACCCCGACGTCGATCCGACCGCGGCGCTGAGGCAACGCCTGCTCGTGTCGGTGCTCCTGGCGGTGCCGGTCGTCGCGCTGGCGATGGTGCCGGCGTGGCAGTTCCGCTACTGGCAGTGGGCCTCCCTCGTGCTCGCTGCCCCCGTCGTCGTGTGGGGCGGGCTCCCCTTCCACCGCGCGGCCTGGACCAACCTGCGTCACGGCGCGACCACGATGGACACCCTCGTCTCGGTCGGGACGATGGCCGCGTTCGGGTGGTCGCTGTACGCGTTGTTCCTCGGGACCGCGGGCGAGCCGGGCATGACGCACCCGTTCAGCTTCGCCATCGAACGCACCGACGGCGCGGGCAACATCTACCTCGAGGCGGCGGCGGGTGTGACCGCGTTCCTCCTCGCCGGACGGTATGCGGAGGCGCGCGCCAAGCGTCGCTCCGGCGCTGCCCTGCGGGCGCTGCTGGAGATGGGCGCCAAGGACGTCTCGGTGCTCCGCGGTCAGGGCCAGGCGGCCACCGAGGTGCGGGTCCCGGTGTCGGAGCTCGTGGTCGGGACGCGGTTCGTCGTGCGCCCCGGCGAGAAGGTCGCCACCGACGGCGAGGTCGAGGAGGGCACCTCCGCCGTCGACGCGTCGATGGTCACCGGCGAGTCCGTACCCGTGGAGGTCGGGCCGGGCAGCCGCGTGGTCGGCGCCACCGTCAACGCCGGCGGACGGCTCGTCGTCCGGGCGACCCGCGTCGGTGCCGACACCCAGCTGGCCCAGATGGCTCGTCTCGTCGAGGACGCCCAGAACGGCAAGGCCCAGGTGCAGCGGCTCGCCGACCGGGTGTCCGGGGTGTTCGTCCCGGTCGTCATCGTGCTGGCCGTCGCGACACTGGGTTTCTGGGTGGGGACCGGGGCGGGGTGGAGCGCTGCCTTCACGGCCGCGGTCGCCGTCCTCATCATCGCCTGCCCGTGCGCCCTCGGGCTGGCGACGCCGACCGCCCTCATGGTCGGCACGGGCCGCGGCGCCCAGCTCGGCATCCTCATCAAGGGACCCGAGGTGCTGGAGTCCACCCGTCGCGTCGACACGGTCGTGCTCGACAAGACGGGCACCGTGACCACCGGGCGCATGACGCTCGACGAGGTCGTTCCCGCGACCGGCGAGGACGCAGCCGAGGTGCTGCGCCTGGCCGGCGCGCTCGAGGACGCCTCCGAGCACCCGGTGGCACGAGCCGTGGCCGCCGCGGCCCGGCAGGTCCTCGACGCGACGGGCGGGGCGTTGCCCGGCGTCGAGGACTTCGCCAACGAGCAGGGGCTCGGGGTCCGGGGCCAGGTCGAGGGCCGGGTGGTCCTCGTGGGCCGTCCGCGGCTGCTGGCCGACTGGTCGGTGGCGGTGCCCACCGAGCTCACCGACGCCCTGGCCGCGGCCCACGCCCGGGGGGCGACGGCGGTCGTCGTCGCCTGGGACGGCCGGGCCCGGGGAGTGGTCACGGTCGCCGACACCGTCAAGGAGGGTTCGGTCGAAGCGGTGGCCGAGCTGCGCCGGCTCGGGCTCACCCCGGTCCTGCTCACCGGCGACAACGAGGGCGCGGCCAGGCACGTCGCCGAGCTGGTCGGCATCGACGACGTGCACGCCGAGGTCCTGCCCCAGGACAAGGTCGAGGTCGTCAGGGGGTTGCAGGACCAGGGTCGCGTCGTGGCCATGGTCGGCGACGGCGTCAACGACGCGGCTGCCCTGGCCCAGGCCGACCTCGGGCTGGCGATGGGTACCGGTACCGACGTGGCGATCGAGGCGAGCGACCTCACCCTCGTGCGGGGAGACCTGCGGGTCGCCGCCGACGCGATCCGCCTGGCCCGGCGGACGTTGTCGACGATCCGCGGCAACCTCTTCTGGGCGTTCGCCTACAACGTCGCCGCGATCCCGTTGGCGGCTGCCGGACTGCTCAGCCCGATGTTCGCGGGTGGGGCGATGGCGCTGTCGTCGGTCTTCGTCGTCACGAACAGCCTGCGCCTGCGCACCTTCCGCTGACCGGTCACCGCGTGGTGGCGTGGGCGACGCAGGTGCGGGCCGTCGGGCGCGCCTCGAGCCGGGCCTGCGGTATGGCGTCGCCGCACCGCTCGCAGATGCCGTACGTCCCGTCGTCGAGGCGGGCCTCGGCTGCAGCGATCTCGCGCAGGTGCGCCACCGCGGACGCGGCGAGGGCACTGGTCTGGGCCCGTTCGAACGCGATGGTCGCCCCCTCGGGGTCGTGCTCGTCGTCGGCGTTCGACCCCTCCGAGGCCTCGACGATGAGGGCGACGTCGGCCTCGAGGTCGCCGAGCCGGGCGAGCGTCGACTCCCGGTCGGCGGCGAGCAGCATGCGCGTCGTCGCGGCGCGAGCGTCGGAGGTCATCGCCCCAGCCTAGGAACCCCGTCCGACAACCCTGCCCACGACGGTGCACCCTGCCCGTGGAACGGCGTGGGCAGGGTGCACCTTCGTGGGCTGGGCGCGGCGGCCGGTCAGGCGGCGAGGGCGGACCGGCGACGCAGCGACCAGGCCAGCATCGACAGCCCGCCCACGGGGATCTCCATGCCGAACGTGAACGCCCGGTAGAGCAGCACGCCCGCGGCGGACATCGTCGGGTCGACCCCGAGCGTCACGAGCACCCCGGTCATCCCGATCTCGACCACCCCGGTGGCGCCGGGAGTGATGACGACCATAGACAGGATCCGCTCGACCGCGAACGCCGCCAGCACCACGGCCGGGCTCACCGCCGTGCCGAGCACCCGCAGGGACAGCCACAGCAACCCGGCCTGCAGCACCGCATAACCGACCTTGCCCAGCGCCATCCGCCACCATCCCGAGGCGACGAGTGCGGCACTGTCACGGCGGAAGGCGGCGGCCCGGACGGCATACCCCTCGGTCGGAGGGGTGAGGAACCGGACCCGGGCGCTCACCCGGTCGGCCAGCCGCCCGAGGAACGTCACGGCACGGTCGTCCCGCGCCAGCAGCCAGAGGGCGACGACGACGGCGGTGAGCAGCCCGAGGCCCACGTAGGCCGCTGTGCCCACCGCCCCGCCGGTCTCCACGCCTGCGGCGGCGAGCCAGAGGAGGGCGACGCCGGGGAGGGCGAGCTTGAGGGCCGTGTCGAAGAGATTGGTGACCAGGGCCCAGCGGGCGAACACCGGGGAGGCGAACCCCCACGAGCGGGCCATCCGCCAGTTGGCGACGGTGCCGGCGGCCCCGCCCAGGGGCAGGAGGTTGGAGACGAAGCTGCCGGTGAGGTTGAGCAGCAGGGCCCGGCGGTGCGAGAGGCCCGGCATGGCCGCCGTGAGGGCGGGCGTGTGCACCCAGAGGCCGACCAGCCAGACCACGGTGAGGAGCAGCAGGTGGGCCAGGGACAGCGACGCGAGCGCGTGGGCGATGTCGGCCCACTCGGCACCGGCCACCTTGGGGAGCGCCAGCGCGAGGATCCCGGTCGCGAGCGCACCGGAGAGGAGCAGCTTGGCGGCCCTCCCCCCGCCGCGACCGCCCCCCGGCGCACGGCGGGCGGTCTGGTCCCGCGGGGTCGCACGCCGCACGGGGGCGGTCGTCGCCGGCGGCGGGAGCAGTCCGAGGTGGAGGGCCATGGCTGGACTCTGGCGGTCCGGGGGGTGGCGCCGCATCGGGGCTCGTACCCAGATCGACCCCCACTGTGACCAGCCCACTCAGGGTCGACCCCGAGTCGACGACAGGCCCGGTCGGGCTAGTGCACGTGGTCCATCCAGTCGGGGGGGACGGCGCCGGCCGGTCCGGGCACGGGCTGCTCGAGCGGGTGGTGCTGGGGGTCCGCGAGCTGCGGGCCGGTGAACCCTGCCTCGGAGCGGAAGTCCCAGAACCAGTCCTCGCCCGGTTCGAACGACCGGATCACCGGGTGGCCGGTGGCCGCGAAGTGGTGGCTGGCGTGCTGGCTCGGTGAGCTGTCGCAGCACCCGATGTGGCCGCACCCGGCACAGCGACGCAGGTGCACCCACCAACCGCCGGCGGCCAGGCACTCGACACAGCCGGTGCCGCTCGGGGTGGCAGCGGGATCGATCCCGTCGGGCGCGGAACCGTCGGGGGACGTCTCGTCGGGGGTGGGTGCCATCGAAGACCTCCTGGCCGGGCCGGGTGGGTCGCGGTCACGGCCCGTCCGTCACGCTACTGCGGCCCGCCGCACTCGGCAGGGTGGTGGGGTCGCCGACGACCTACCGTTGAGGGCATGTCCCCGTTCAGCGGCCACCCCGAGCCCGATCCGGTCGGCCCCGGCCAGGAGTCCGTCTGGGCCTACCCCCGTCCGCCGCGCGTCGAGCCGTCCTCCGAGTCGGTCGAGGTGTGGGTCGGTGGCGAGCGCATCGCGCTCGCGACGCGGTCGTGGCGGGTCCTGGAGACGAGCCATCCACCGACGTACTACCTGCCGCGCGAGGCCTTCGTCGACGGCGCCCTGCGTCCGGCCGAGGGGTCGTCGTACTGCGAGTGGAAGGGCATGGCGTCCTACCTGGACCTCCTCGGCGGTGGCCGGGTCGCGCCCCGCGCGGGGTGGTTCTACCCGACCCCGACCCGGGGGTTCGAGGTGCTCGCGGGGGCGGTGGCCGTGATGCCCGGGGCGGTCGACCGCTGCGTCGTCGACGACGAGGTCGTCCGCCCCCAGGAGGGGGGCTTCTACGGCGGTTGGATCACCGACCGTGTCGTCGGTCCGTTCAAGGGACGGCCGGGCAGCTGGGGCTGGTGACCACGCGACCAGCGCGGGTGCTGCCTCAGCCGTCGATCCTCGCCCGGAGCCGGTCGACCGCCTCCTGAGCCGTATGGCGCGCCGCCTCGGCCGCCTTGCGGGCCCGCACCGCGTCGGTCACGGCCTCGAGCGCGCGCTCGTCGGCCTCTCGCGCCTTGGCCAGCTGGCGTTCGACGACGGCGATGCGGTCCCTCGTGTCGTCGGCGTGCTCGCGGGCGCGTGCCACCGCGTCCTCGGCCGCGGCGTGGGCCGCACCGGCCGCCTCCAGCTCTGCCTCGGCCCGCGCCAACGACTCGGCCGCGCCGGCACCGTCCTCGGTCTCGTCGTCGGCCTCGCCGCTCGCATCGGTGTCCCCGGCGGCGGTGGTGTCCTCGCCGTCCGGGCCGGTTCCACGCCCGGCGGTGGCACCGGCGCCGGGGGCGTTGCGCACCACCGACAAGATCGATCCGGAGGAGGTGCGCACGACCGCCTCGGACAGGTCGACCTCGCCGAACCCGCTGTAGGACAACGCCCTCGTGAGCTGCCCCGACGTCACGGCAGCGGAGGCCTCCTCGTCCGCGAGGGCGGCGATGACCGTGCCACGGACGTCGTCCTGGGCCGCTGCCGACAACGTCCGTCCGGCGTCCGACACGAGGGCGGCCGCCGCCGCGACGAAGCCGGTGACGACACGGTCGCGCTCGGGTCGCAGGGAGGTCAGGGTCGCGGTGTCGAGGCGGGCCTGCGCCCCCCTCATGCGGACCCCGAGGTCGACGAGCTCCTCGACGAGGTCGGGGTCCTCCCGGGCGAGCAGGTTGACCGCCCACGCAGCCATGCTCGGCTTGCGCAGCGCGCCGATCGCCTTGGCCCCCACGGTGTCCCCGTCGGCCCTGGCCGCGGCGGTGAGCTCTTTCCGGACGGCCATGAAGTCCGTGGGGCTGGCGGCGTAGACCGAGCGCAAGGCCGCCGCGAGGTGCGCGGAGGCGTCCTCGGTGAGGTCGTCGGAGGAGTGCGAGTCGGGCACGACGGTGACGCTACGCCATACCTCCGGACGCCGGCCGGGCACGACGACGCCGGCGGGCACGACGACGCCGGCGGGCACGACGTCGAGGCAGATCGCCCGCGGCGGACCGATGACTTCCGCCGCCCTCGCCGGTCCAATGGTCGAGGGCGGGCACCGGGCCTGCCGGGACACCAGGAGCCAGCCATGCCTCGCCAGTACCCGTGCCTGTGGTTCGACACCGACGCCGAAGCCGCCGCCGAGTTCTACACCTCGGTCTTCCCGAACTCGCGGGTCGGCACCATCGCCCGCTACCCGGCCGGCTCCGGCGAGCGCGAGGGACAGGTGCTCACCGTCGCCTTCGAGCTCGACGGCGTCCCCTACCTCGCCCTCAACGGCGGCCCCGAGTTCACGTTCAGCGAGGCCATCTCGATCACCATCGAGGTCAAGGACCAGCAGGAGCTCGACCGCTACTGGGAGGCGTTGCTCGCCGACGGTGGCGAGGAGAGCATGTGCGGCTGGCTCAAGGACAGGTTCGGGTTGTCGTGGCAGGTGGTCCCGGAGAACTGGGACGAGATCGCCAGCGGTGACCCCGAGCGCGCCGGCAAGGTGTTCGGCGCGATGATGACGATGAAGCGGCTGGACATCGCCGCGCTCGAGGCGGCCGGCAACAGCTGATCCCGGCGCGCGCACCCCCGCGACCCACGCCACCAGCGGACCGCGGATGGCGGACGGCGGATGGCGGACGGCGGACGGCGCTAGTCGGCCGTGCTCAGGTGGACCATGGCGTCGTAGAGCTGCGCGTCCGTCATCGGCGGTTCGGGCAGGGGGTGGGCGCGATCGGCGCGGTAGGCGTCGAGCATGAGGTGGAGGTGTCGTCGCCACGCCTGCGGAGCGGTCGTCCGCGTGGCGTCGATCATCCGGCCGTTCGACCAGATCAGGTTGACGATGTCGGCCTGCGTGATGTCGGGGCGCGCCTCACCCGCGTCCTGGGCGCGGGTGAGCACGTCCTCGATGTGCTGGCACATCTCGTCGTGGATGCGCTCGGTCTCGGCGTTGCCGGGGAAGCGGCGCGAGAGGAAGTCGTTGAACCCCCGGTCACCGGCCTGCACCCGGAACAGGTTCTCCAGGTAGTAGGCGAACCCGTCCCAGGGGTCGTCGATCTCCAGGGCCGCGGTGGCACCGTCGAGGAACTCCCGGAGCCGGGGCTCGAGCGCCGCCATGAGCAGGTCCAGCCGCGTGGGGAAGTGGCGGTACAGCGTGCCGATGGCGACGCCGGCGTCCCGGGCGATCTGTTCCAGGGAGGCGTCCACGCCACGCTCGGCGAACTCGCGACGGGCGGCGGCGATGAGGCGGTCGTGACTCTCCTGGGCGTCGCGACGTCGGGCCGGACGCGCCTGGTCGACGTCGGTGGAGCTCACGTGGCCAACGTACCCCGGAATAACCTGAGGCACCCCTCCGGTTGTAGCCCATAACCGGAGGGGTGCCTCAGCTTGGCGCTCCGACGGACCACGGATCCGGACCCACCAAGGAGCACCACGACATGACCAGCATCAGCATCATCGGCTCGGGCAACATGGCCGCCGCGATCGGCACGCGCGCGGCGAGGCACGGACACACCGTCGAGATCATGGCCCGCGACAGCGCCAGGGCACAGGCCCTCGCAGAGCAGATCGGCAACGGGGCCACCGTCGGCTCGTATGGCGCACGACCGGCCGGTGACATCGTCGTCGTCGCCGTCCTCTTCGCCGGAGCGGTGGACGTGGTCCGGCACTACGGCGAGGCGCTGGCCGGCAAGGTCCTCGTAGACATCACGAACCCCTTCAACGCCGACGCGAGCGGGCTGGCGACCACGGCCGGCCACTCGGTGTCCGAGCAGATGGCCGCCGTCGCCCCCGAGGGCGCGCACGTGGTCAAGGCCTTCAACACCATCTTCGGCGGGGTCCTGGCCGCCGACGAGCCGGTGGACCTGCTGTTCGCCGGGGACGGCGCCGAGGCCAGGAGCGCCGTCGCCGCCTTCCTCGAGAGCCTGGGACTGCGACCCCGCGATGCAGGGGAGCTCGACATGGCGCACGCCCTCGAGTGGGCCGGCCTCATGCTGGTGGGAGTCGCCCGCAACGGTGGCGGCTTCGACATCGCCCTCGGGGCCGGCACGCCCTGAGCTCCTCGCGGACGCGCCGCCTCGACCTCCCCGCAGAGGGAGTCCTAGGCGGCGCGGCCGGCGCCTAGCTCGCGGGTGATGCCCTCGACCGTCTCGTCGCCGAGCTTCTCGAACACCCGCTGCATCAAGGGCTCGGCCAGCTTGGCGATGCCGTTGAAGACGATGTGGGCGTGGTAGGTGACCTTGGAGCCTGACCCGTCGGGCTCGACGGTGATGTCGTCGGTGGAGGTTGCCGTCTTGTTCGTCCCCTTGAGGACCACGTGGTCGGGCTCGAGGGTGGTCAGCACGTAGTCGAGCTCGGTCTCGCGGCCCAGGACCTTCGAGGTGTTCTTCCACGTCGACCCGACCTGCACCGGCCCGCTGCCGACCCGCTCGCACCGCACCGTCCCGGGGTCCCAGGCGACGGCGTTGGAGAAGTCGCTGAGGTAGGCCACGACCTCCTGGGGAGAACGGGGGACGGAGAACATGCGGATGACATCGACCATGGTTCGACGCTAACCCGGATGAAACCCCGGTGCCCTGTCGAAGCCCCGCCGCTACGGTGGCGAAGATGGACGCAGCGCCCCGGTCGACCTACCTGGCCGAGCGGATCCGCCGCGAGTTCGGCGTGGACGTGGACCGGCTGGTGCCCGTCGGTCTGGGCGGCGACACCGGCGCCGACCTCGTGCGCGTGGTGGCCACCGACGGCAGCGAGTACGCGGCGAAGACCAGTCGCGGCCCCCAGCCCGGGCTCGCGGTCGCGGCCCTCCTCGCGGGTCGCGGCGTGCCCGGCGTCCCGGGCCCGGTGCCCACCCGGGACGGCACCCTGGTCTCGGTCGCGCACGACGACGGATCGAGGCTCAGCCTCGTGCCCTGGGTGCACGGCCGCCGGGTCCTCGACACCGGTATGGCGCCGCGCGAGTGGGTGCTCCTCGGCGAGCTCCTCGGCCGGCTGCACACCGTCCCCCTGTCCCCGAGCGCACCAGGACCCGGGTCGGCGCTCGCCAGCGTGCCGGTCGAGGACCATGACCCGCGTCGGGTGGTGGCGCAGGCCACGGGCTTCGGCGAAGTGGTCCGCCGCGCTGCGCTCGACGGTCCCGGCGACCCGGTCGTCGTCGAGGTTGTCGAGCTCTGGGACACCCACGGTCCGCGGGTCCTGGCCGTCGCCCACAGGGCCACCGAGCTGGCCGCCTCCCCCGCGTGGACCAACGCCCTCCGCGTCCTCTGCCACGGCGACCCGCACCACGGCAACCTGCTCGTCGACGGGAGCGGCCAGGTCCACCTGGTCGACTGGGACGACGCGGTGCTCGCGCCGAGGGAGGCGGACCTGATGTTCGTCGTGGGCGGCGTCTTCTCCCACGCGCCCATCACCGACGAACAGGTCCGGTGGTTCTTCCAGGGGTACTCACCCGTGACGGGGACCGTACCCGGCGACCTGGACGGTGACCTGTTGACCTACCTGCGCTGCGTGCGCAGCCTGGTCGACGTCCTCGACCTGCTCGAGCACGCCCTGGCCGTCGGCACCCATCCCGTGCCTGATCGGCAGGAGTCCGTCCGGTACGCCCGGGGAACCCTCGGGCCGGGCGGACTCCTGCCGCTCGCCCTGGGCTGACTCCGGAGCGGCCGGGGTCGCCGCGCGAGGGACGACCCTGCCGCTCTGGGACGATGGGCGGGTGAAATCCCACGACCAGCTCACCGACCTCCCGCCGGACTGGTCGACGCGGGTGCCCTCCTCCACCGACGTCCCTGCACTGGTGCGCCTCGTCGCCCGCCACCACGAGGCGACACGGGGGGCCAGCTCGGTGGACGAGACCACCGTGGCCCTCGAGGTCGCCGGTCACGCCTCGTGGACCCGGCGCCAGCTGCTGGTCGTCGACGAGCAGGGCGAGGTGCGCGCCTGGGTCCGGGTGCACGACCGGGCTGCCGGACGCACCGTCGTCGACCTCACGGTGGACCCAGGGGTCGAGGAACGCCACGCGGTGGCGGCCGCATTGTTCGCGTGGTCGGAGCAGACGGCCCTCGACATCGCCGGCCAACGGGGCCTCGCCGGCACGCAGCTGGACTCCGGCCGCCACGTCGGCGACGACGACCAGGCACGCTGGCTGGCCGCGGCGGCATACACGAAGGTCCGGACCTGGCTGCAGATGTCGCGGCCCGTCGCGGCGGCGGAGGCCGGGGAGGGCGTCCTGTCCGCGCCGAAGGAGGGGGTGACGGTGCGACGCGTCGCCACCCACGAGAACGGCCTGCCCGTGGCAGGGGACCTGCAGACGGTGCACCAGATGCTCGAGGAGTCGTTCGCCGACCACTTCAACTCCTACCGCGAGAGCTTCCCCGAGTTCGTCCAGCGGCTCCGCGAGGACCCCGGGCACCGCTGGGACCACTGGTGGATCGCGGAGGTGGAGACGGACGGGGTCGTCCTGCCCGGTGGGGCGATCGTCAGCTCGGTGCTGTCGGCCGACGCGAGTGGCGTGGAGGGGAGCTACATCGACTACATCGGGGTGCATCGTCGGTCCCGAGGGCGCGGGGTGGCGAAGGCGTTGCTGCACACCGTGATCCGCGATGCTGCCGAACGTGGGCGCAACCGCGTCAACCTCGAGGTGGATGCGGACTCCCCCACCGGGGCCGACGGGCTCTACGTCTCGATGGGCTGGGAGACGAGCTACCGCACGGAGTCCTGGCACCGCGACGTCACGCTTGCCGACTGACCCACCGTCGACGAGGTCGGAGGGAGGCGCGCAGTCAGGCAGCCAGCCCCATGAGACGGGCCCCGTTGTGCCACAACACCTTGCGCATCCAGTCGTCCCCGAACCCGAGACGGTCCAACGCCTCGATCTGGTGCGCGTACGGGTACGGGATCTGGGGGAAGTCCGAGCCCAGGACGACCTTGTCGCCCAGGGCGGCAAGGCGGGGCAGGTAGTCGTCCGGCATCGGGGCGAAGCGGTTGGTGAAGTCTGTGCCGACCATCGTCGTGTCGAGGTGGACCCGGTCGTGGTTCTCGGCGAGGTCGGCGAACGCGTGGTACTCCGACATGCCCAGGTGCGCGATGACCAGCGCGAGGTCCGGGTGCCTGCGCAGGAGCTCGGCCACGGCCCCCGGACCGGTGAACTCCCCTGCCAGGGGGGCCGACCCGGCGTGGAGCACGATCGGGACACCCGCCTCGGCGAGCACGCCCCAGGCGTCGTCGAGGAGCGGGTCGAGCGGGCTGAACCGGCCGACCTGCACGTGCAGCTTGAACAGCCTCGCACCGGCCGCCAGGGCAGACCGCACCTCGTCCGCCGCACCCGGCTCGGGGAAGAAGGTCGCGCTGTGGACGGCGTCCGGGACCCGCTCGGCGAACTCCGTGCCCCACGCGTTGAGCCACGCCGCCATCCCGGTCCTGTGGGCATAGTTGAGGGCCGGGATCCCCTTCAGCCCCAGGGAACGCAGGGCCTGCAGTCGGCCCGGCTCGTCCTGGCGGTAGGTGATCGGCCACGGCGTGCCGTAGTGCTCCTCGGCGTGGTCGAAGTAGTCCCAGACCTTGCGCAGCATGGGGTCCGGCATGAAGTGCACGTGGATGTCGGCCAGACCGGGCAGGCCCAGCGCGCGCCAGTAGGCAGGGACGTCCTCGTCACGGGTGGGCGCGGTGGGGGCCTCGGTCACCCGCCCACCGTACGAGCCGCCGGCGGCAGCAGCGCGGCGTCCCCCTCGGACCAGCGCCGGGGGTCGGGGCCGAGCGCCTCGAGCAGGCGCAGCTGCCGAGCACACCACGGCGACACGGCGCGCAGGCCGAACCGCACCTCCTCGCAGACCTCGTGCCACCCCACCCACGTGGCCTCGTGCACCTCGCTCGCATCGAGCCGCAACCGCTCTCCGGGTGCCAGCCACGCGGCATACACGGGGCAGAGCTCGTGCTCGACGACACCATCCATCTCCGCGCGGTAGCCGAACCCGGGCAGCACGAGACGGACACCGGTGACGATGGCACCGAGCTCCTGGAGCGCGCGACGGCGCACCGCTTCGGCGAGGTCCTCGCCGGGCGCCGGGTGACCGCAGACGGAGTTCGTCCAGATGCCGGGGAAGGTGGGCTTGTCGAGGGCGCGCCGGGTCAGCAGGAGGTGCCCGTCGCTGCCGAAGACGTAGGCGGAGAAGGCCAGGTGCAGGGGCGTGTCGGCGGTGTGGACGGTGGCCTTCGGGGCGGTCCCGACGGCCCGGCCCTCGTCGTCCAGCAGGACGACGAGCTCCTCCATCGTCGAGTCCGTGGTCGACGTCGGTCGGGACGCGCCCGTGGTCATCGCACCCTCCCGAGCTCGTGCACGGCCCCGACGAAGACCGGCCGCAGCGCCGCGGCGGCAGGGACGATCGCCCGCCGCACCCAGGCCGGACGCGTCGCCTGGACGAGTCCCTGCGTGAGCACCGTGTAGCGCCAGCTCGCTCGTCGCCAGCCGCGTTCGTACTGCTGCGGGTCCCTCGCGCAGACGGCGGCCACCGCTTCGGCCGCCTGGGCGATGCCCAACGAGATCCCTTCTCCCGTCAGGGCGTCCACGTAGCCGCTCGCGTCCCCCACGAGGAGCACGCGGCCCGCGACGCGTCGGCGGGACCGCTGGCGCAGGGGGCCGGCACCGCGCAGGTCGCTGCCGTAGCCGGTGGCGCCGCCGAGGCGTTCCAAGAGGGCGGGGAACTGCTCGAGGAGCGCGTCGTACCCGGCTCGGCTGCGGGTCAGCAGCGCGACCCCGACCAGGTCCGGCGCCACCGGGGTGACGTACGCCTCGGCCGTCGGCCCCCAGTGCACCTCGACGTGGTCGGACCACGGGGCGATGGCGTGGTGGCGGCGCAGCCCGAACCTCGCCGGTCCACGTGCCGGGGCGTCGAGACCGAGGGCGCGACGCACCGGTGAGTGCAGCCCGTCCGCCGCGAGGACGTATGCCGCCCGGACCGGCTCCCCCGCACGGCCCCCCTCGCGGGTGGCGACGGTGACCGCGTCGCCGTCCTGGGCGAGGTCGCCAGCGGCCACCCGTCGGACCTCGACCCCGGCCTCGTGCACGGCGTCGTCGAGGGCGGCGTGGAGCGTCGTCCGGCGGACGCCACGACCCGCGCCGTCACGGAAGTCGGCCTGGGCCTGGCGTTTACCTGCGAGGTAGCGGATCCCCGTGAGCGGCAGCCCCTGCGGGTCCACCCCGAGCGAGGCGAGCGCGGCGACCGCACCCGGCATCAGCCCCTCGCCGCAGGCCTTGTCGATGGGTCCGCAACGGGGCTCCAGCACCATGACGGACCGTCCGTGACGAGCCGCCTGGAGGGCTGCCGCGAGCCCCACGGGGCCGCCCCCGATGACGGCGACGTCGACCTCGGCCGTCATGGCGTGCCCACCGCCACGTCGAGGTCCGCGAGGGCGCGCTCCTCGGCGCGCAACCGCACGGTCAGCAACGCTGCGTTGGCGATCGTGAACACGACTGCCGTGACCCAGGCCGTGTGGACCAGCGGCAGCGCGACTCCCTCGACGACGACGGCGACGTAGTTGGGGTGGGAGAAGAAGCGGTACGGACCGCCCGTCACCCGCCCGGCGCCCGGCACGACGATGACGCGGGTGTTCCACTGGTGGCCGAGGGTCCGGATGCACCACCACCGCAACGCCTGGCAGGCGGCGACCACCACGAGCATCGGCCAGCCCAGGGCGGCGTGGAACGGGCGGTCCGCGACGAGCACCTCGACCAGGGCCCCCACGAGCAGCGCCGAGTGCAGCACCACCATGACCGGGTAGTGGCCGAACCCGGTCTCCCGCCCGCCGCGGGCGAAGGCCCAGGCGGCGTTCCGCTTGGAGACGACCAGCTCGGCGAGCCGCTCGAGGCTGACGACGAGGACGAGTGCGACGAAGAGGGCGACGGACACCGGTCAGGCCCCCGGGGCGTGCAGGAGGACCATCTCGAGGCAGAACCCCGGGCCCATCGCGAGCAGCAGCCCATGGGTGCCGGGCGCGGGCGGACGGTCGCGCAGCGTGTCGGCGAGCACGTGCAGGACCGACGCCGACGAGAGGTTGCCGATGCGGGCCAGGCTGTCCCACGTCATCCCGAGCGCGTCGCGGTCGACCTCCAGGGCCTCCTGCATCGCCTCGAGCACCTTGGGCCCACCCGGGTGGGCCACCCACCAGCCGATGTCCGCACGGGTCAACCCCTGGTCGGCGAGGAACCCGTCGACGTCCTCGCGCAGGTTCTCCCTGACGAGGTCGGGCACCTCGACACCCAGGACGATGCGCAGACCGCTGGCCCCGACGTCCCACCCCATGGCGCGCTCGGTGTCGGCATACATCCGGCTGCGGGTGGCGAGCACCCGCGGTCCGGACGCGGACCCGTGGTCGGCGCCCACCATGACCACGGCCGCGGCCCCGTCGCCGAACAGGCCGCTCGCCACGAGGTTGGCCATCGAGGTGTCGTCGCGCTGGACGGTGAGGCTGCAGAGCTCCGTGGACACGAGGACGGCCACCTCGCCGGGGTGGCCCAGCAGGTAGTCGTGGACCCGTGCGACCCCGGCAGCCCCGGCGACGCAGCCCAAACCCACCAGGGGGACGCGCTTGACGTCGGCCCGCAGCCCGATGCGCGCGGCGATCCGCGCCTCGACCGAGGGGACGGCCAACCCGGTGATGGTCGCGGAGACCACCAGGTCGACGTCCCGCACGGTGAGACCCGCCGCCGCCAGCGCCTCCTCGACCGCCTCCGAACCCAGGTCGACGGCGACGCGGATGAACTCGTCGTTGGAGGCGCCGAAGTCCTTGAGCTCGGGGTAGCGCTCCAGCGGGAGGGCCAGGTGCCGGAACTCGACGCCTGCGTTGCCGTGGACCCGTTGCAGGAGAGGCAGGTTCGGCTTGTGGGGAGCAAGGACCTCGGCGAAGACCTCGGTGACCTCGCTCTGGGGGTAGCGGTGCTCCGGGAGCGTGCCGCGGACGGAGAGGAGGTGGCTCACCTCCACAGCCTAGGCACGGCCGGCCCGGGAGCGCGCCCTCGGCGCCATACCGTTCCTCGCACCTACGCTGCGGGGTATGGGTGAGGGCACCGACGGACCGGCGGCACCGTCCGCCGCGCGGCCCCGACCGGGCCCGCACCGCCTGCTCGCGATCCTCGCGGCGGCCCACCCCGCACCCGCCCTCGCGGTCACCGTCCTGACCGCCCTGCTCGCCGTGGCTGCCGGGCACTCCTTCGGCTCCGGCCTCCTCGTCGTGGCCGCGGTCGCGACCGGGCAGCTCGGGATCGGGTGGTCCAACGACCTCATCGACGCCGACCGCGACCGCCGGGTCGGCCGGACGGACAAGCCCGTCGCCACCGGCGCCGCGTCGGAGGCCGTGGTTCGCAGCGCCATCGCGGTGTCCCTCGTCGCGTGCGTGGTGCTCTCCCTCGCGTGCGGCTGGCGTTCGGGGTCGGTGCACCTGGCGCTCGGGGTCGCCTCCGGGTGGGCCTACAACCTCGGCCTCAAGCGCACGGCCTGGTCGGCGGTCCCGTATGCGGTCGCCTTCGGCGCGCTGCCCGCGGTCGTCAGCCTCGCCCTCCCAACCCCGTCCTGGCCACCGGCCTGGATGGTCGCCACCGGCGCAGTCCTGGGGGTGGGCGCGCACCTGCTCAACGCCCTCCCCGACCTCGCGGACGACGCGGCGACCGGTGTGCGAGGGCTCCCCCAGCGGCTGGGGGCAGGCGTCGTGCGGGTCGTGGCACCGCTGGTGCTGCTCGCAGGCTCCGCGGTCGCCGTGCTCGGCCCGCCGGGTCCGGTGCCACTGTCCGCAGCCGTCGCCGGAGGGCTCTGCGTCGCGCTGGCCGCGGTCGCAGTGGGCGGACGGGGACGGGTCCCGTTCCTCGCCTCGATCGCCATCGCGCTCGTCGACGTCGTCAGCCTCGTCCTGCGCGCCTGACGGCGCGGCCTCAGATGGGTTCGAGCAGCCGCTGGAGGAAGGTCTTGGTCCGGGGGTGCTGGGGGTTCGCGATGACGTCCTGCGGCGGACCCTGCTCCACGATCAGGCCGCCGTCGATGAAGAGCACCTGGTCGGCGACCTGCTGCGCGAACCTCAGCTCGTGCGTCACCACCACCATGGTCAGGCCCTCTCCGGCGAGGGCCTTCATCACGCCGAGGACGTCGCCGACGAGCTCGGGGTCGAGCGCGGAGGTGGGTTCGTCGAAGAGCACGAGGTCGGGCCGCATCGCCAGTGCCCGGGCGATCCCGACGCGCTGCTGCTGACCGCCCGAGAGCTGGAAGGGGTACTTGTCGGCGTGGTCGGCCAAGCCCACCTTGTCGAGGAGCCGGCGAGCCCGCTCCGTCGCCTCGGCGCCGGGTTCGTGCTGGACGACGACCGGGCCCTCGGTGACGTTCTCGAGCGCGGTCTTGTGCGGGAAGAGGTGGTGGGCCTGGAAGACCATGCCGCTGTGGCGACGCAGCGCCATGAGCTCGGCCCGCTGCGCTCGGGGCAGGCGGCCGCGGGCACCGGGGTTGATGCCGGCGAAGTCGACGGTGGTGTCGCCGATCCGGACGATCCCCTTGTCGGGCACCTCGAGGGCGTTCAGGGCGCGCAGCAGCGTGGTCTTGCCGGAGCCGGACGGTCCGATGACGCAGGTGACGGTGCCCGGGTCGACGGTGAACGACACGTCCTCGATGACGACGTTGTCGCCGAAGGACTTGCGCAGGTGCTCGACCTCGACGAGGTGGGTGCTGGGAGAGGTGCTCATGCGGCCACGAACCTGTTCAGTCGGGTCTCGGTGCGGGACTGGACGAAGGACAGCACGAGGCAGATGACCCAGTAGTAGACAGCCGCCATGCCGAACAGTGCGAGGAACTCGAAGCTCGGGGCCGCCGCGAGCCGGGCCTGCTGGAACAGCTCGGTCACGAGGATGACCGCGGCGAGCGAGGTGTCCTTGACCAACGAGATCAGGGTGTTGGACAACGGCGGGACCGCAGTCCTCGCAGCCTGCGGCAGGATGATCCGCCGCAGGGTGGTGGCGTAGTCCATGCCGACGGTGGACGCAGCCTCCCACTGCCCCTTGGGCAGGCTCTCGACGGAGGAGCGGACGATCTCCGCGGCATACCCACCGACGTTGACGCTGAAGGCGATCACCGCTGCGAGGAACGGCTCGATCTTCACCCCGAGCTGGGGCAGGGCGTAGAAGATGAGGAAGAGCTGCACCAGCAGCGGCGTCCCGCGGATGAACGAGATGTAGAGCCGGGCGATCCCCGACACCACGGGCTGCTTGGACATCCGCATCAGGCCGACCGCCAGCGCGATCACCATGCCGATGGCGAAGCTGATCGCGGTGAGCGGGATGGTCTTGGTGAGGGCCGCGCGCGCCATCGGCCAGGCGTTGTCCTTCATCACCTGCAGGGTGCTGGTCTGCTTGCGCTCGGCACCGAAGTACTTGGCGTAGATCTTGTCGAGCGTGCCGTCGGCCTTGAGGTCGGCGATGGCCTTGTTGAGCTGGGGAAGGTAGCCCGAGCCCTTCCTCGCCGCGAGGACCGACCTGCTGACGTCGTCGGTCTCGGCGACGACCTTCACCCCCGCGTCCTTCTTGGTGGCGAGGTAGTTGCGGATGGCCAGCTTGTCGTTGACCAGGGCATCGACGCGCCCCTGCTCGAGGTTGTCGATCGCGAGCGCCATGTCGTCGACCGGCACGACCGTCGCCCCGGCCTTCTTGGCGACCTCGGCCCAGTTGCTCGTGATGTTCTGCGCCGACCGCTTCCCCTTGAGGTCGGCGATGGTCTTGATCCGGGTCTCGTCCTTGCGGACGACCAGGACGCCGGTGGTCTCGACGTAGGGGTCGCTGAGGTCGTACCGCGCGTTGCGTTCCTCGTTGAAGGTGATCTGGTTGGCGACGACGTCGAACCGGCCGGCCTCCAGGGCCGCGAACATCGAGTCGAAGGGTGTCTCGACGTACTCGACCTTCACCCCGAGGTGCTTGCCGATGGCGTTCATGACGTCGACGTCGTAGCCGGTCAGGCCGCTGCCCGTCCCGCCGTGGTAGCTGAACGGTGGGTAGACGCCCTCCGTCCCGACCTTGATGGTCGGCGGGAGCCCAGCCGCCCGGGCGGCACCGAGTGGGTCCATCTCGCCACCCGTGCTGGTGCTCGAGGCCGGGGCTGCGGACGACGGCACCGCCACGCAGAGCAGTCCCAGCAGGACCACGAACAGGGCGGAGGCGGCGCGTTTCACCCTGTCACCGTATCCACGCACCGGAGTAGCGTCGCGCCATGGCGCCGTTCGAGACGGTCGAGGCCTACCTGTCCGCGCTGTCCGGGCCGAGCCGAGACGCGGTGGAGCGGCTGCGCGCCACGATCCTGGCGGAGCTCCCGGGTGCCGAGGAGAGGATCAGCTACGGCATCCCCGCCTTCTTCGTGGACGGTCGGGTCGCGATGTACGTCGCCGGGTGGAAGGGACACGTGAGCGTCTACCCGATCCCCGAGGGTGACGAGGCGTATGCCGCCGAGACCGCCCCCTACGTCGCGGGGCGGGGCACGCTGAAGTTCCCGTTGTCGGCCCCGCTGCCGCTCGAGCTCGTCGCACGGACGGCCCGGCTGCACCTCAACCGCGTCCGAGGGACGGGGCAGCCTGCAGGGTGACGCGGTGGCCGGTCATCCACTCCTGGGACCTGTCGGTGACCGCGTACCTGAAGACGACCCGCATCATCGCCTCGAGGGGCACGCGACCCACCCGACCGGGGATCTTCGCGCTGCTGGACCGCGCCCCGACCTTGACGATCTTCTCGACGCGGGCCCTGCGCCGGGCCTCGAAGCGGGCGAACCCCTCCGGCACCGAACCGGCATCCCGCAACGATGCGGCGAGCTCGACGGCATCCTCCAGGGCCATCGAGGCACCCTGACCGGAGCTGGGCGACGGCGCGTGCAGGGCGTCCCCCACCAGGGCGATCCGTCCGCGGTGCCACGTGGGCACGTGCGGCAGGTCGTAGGTGTTGTCCCCGGCGAGCTCCAGCTCTCCTGCCTCGATCAGGGCCCGCGCCGGGCCTGCGTCGTCCTCCGCGAGCCGGGCCAGCCGGTCCCGCCACTCCTCGGGGGTGGTGGCGGCCCGCTCGGCGGGCGCGATCTCCCGCCGGGGCACGTTGACGAACCACACGACGTCGCCCGCCGGTGTCGGGTGCGCCCCGAAGAACGACCGCCGCCCGAACACGAAGTGCCACGACTCCGGAGCCAGCTCGGACGCGAGCGCGGTGCCGCGGGTGATGCCCCCGAAGTTGGTGAGTCCGACGTACCGTGCGCCCGGCGCCCCTGGGTCGACGGCTCGGCGCACGGTGGAGTGCACGCCGTCGGCGCCGACCACGAGGTCGGCCGACAGCTCGCTCCCGTCGGCCAGGGTGGCGACCGCGGCGCCTGCATCCGTGGCCACGGAGACGACCCTGGCGCCCTGACGTACCTCGATCCCCCGCGACCGGGCCTCGTCACCCAGCAGCCGGCCGAGGTGCGAACGCTTCATGGTCAGGGCGGGCGTGCCGTCGGCCAGCGGCGTGCCGGCGGTGACGCGGCCCAGCAGCTTCCCCGTCGCGCCGAACATGAGGTTGGTGCGGGTGCTGCTGCCGATGCCCCGCGCGAGCTCCAGGGTGCCGATCGCCTCCAGGGCGCTGAGTCCGTTGGGAGCGACCGTGAAGTACGAACCCACCTGGTCGCCCGCCCCGCGGGACTCCAGGTGGGACTCCAGGACGAGCGCGTCGATGCCGACCTGCTGCAGGGCCAGGGCGGTGGCGGGTCCGGCGATGCCGCCACCGACGACGAGAGCCTTCACGGTGATAGCCTTTCTTACGACAATCAGATAGTTCGATAATCGAAAGGATTGCACGCATGGCACGACGACGTCAACAGGTCGTGGACGACCTCGGTCGGGCGATGCAGCACTACCAGCGCAGCGTCGCGGCCTTCGACGACGCCGTCGGGCGGCAGCTCGGGCTCGGCCCGGCCGACCTGCGCTGCCTCGACGTGCTCGTGGAGGGACCTCGGACCGCGGGCGAGCTCAGCGTGGCGACAGGGCTCAAGCCGGCGGCCACCACGGCGCTGCTCGACCGGCTGGCCGCCAAGGGGTACGTGCAGCGAGAGCCGAGCCCGACCGACCGACGCAAGATCCTCGTGACGATGACCGAGGAAGGGATGCGTCGCACCTGGGCGGCCTACGGGCCCATGGTCGAGGAGGGTCAGCAGGGGTTGGCGAGCTTCACGGTGGCCGAGCTGGAGCGGCTGCGCGCCCTGCTCGACGGCTTCACCGAGGTGACCGACCGCCACCGGGAGCGGGTCGCTGCGACCGCACCGCCCGCGGGAGCCACAGCGCGCACGCCGTCCGCATCGGCGAGCGGACCCCGGTCAGGCGCCTGAGTCCTCGCCACCCGCGGCGCCCGGGTCCTCGCCACCGGCCGAGCCGGCGATGTTGACCATCCACGCCGTCCCGAAGCGGTCGGTGAGCATGCCGAACTCGTCGCCCCACATCTGCTTCGCGAGCGGCATCGTCACGGTGCCGCCGTCGCTGAGCTTGTCCCAGTAGCCACGCAGCTCGTCGGCGTCGTCGCCGCTGATGCTGACCGTGATCGACGAGCCCGAGTCGCGCTCCATCCCCTCGGGCACGTCGCTGGCCATCAGCGTGAAGCCGGCGTCGGTCACGAGCTGGGCGTGCATGATCTTGTCCTTGTCGGGGCCGTCCCCCGCGCCGTACTCGCCGAAGGTGTTCATCGTCAGGGTGCCCCCGAAGGCGTCGTGGTAGAACTCCATCGCCTCACGGGCGCGGTTGTCGAAGCCGAGGTAGGGGTTGAGCGTCGAGGCCATCAGGTGCTCCCAGGGGTGGTCGGGACCGGCCGACCGGCGCGGCCGAGGGTGATGCCCCGGACGATAGACCCGGGCGCCGACAGCGTCATCACCCTTTCTGCGGGCCTCCCGCACCCTTTCTGCGGGCCTCCCGCGCGCCCCCGACTCAGGCGCGCAGCTTGTCCAGACGAGCCCGCAGCGACGCCTCCCGGTGGGCGTTGCCGTGCAGCCCGAGGTAACGGGCGCCGAACACCGCGAGCAGGGCGTCGTCCAGCCGACGCACGGCCCCGGCCGGGTAGCGGTAGCCCATCCGCGCGTCGATGGCCGGTGCGTCGATCGACTGGAGCAGCCCGGCGAGCTCCTCGAGCGAGGTGATCCCGAGCTCGAGCAGCAACCCGGAGATCCAGGCGTAGTGGTCGGTGCGTGACCAGCCGGCATCGGTGAACTGGCCGCCGAGGAAGGTCGCGAGGTCGGAGGCGCTGATGCGCGGGTCGCTGTCGTCGGCCGGGAGGGCGTGCTCACCCATGGTCGCCTGCAACCGGTGCCGGATCTCGGAGAACTCACGGTCGGCGAGCTCGAGCAGGCCTGCGGCCAGGGTGAACCGTCGGTCGAGGTCGCTGACGTGCTCCTCGGGGATGGTGCCCTTGTAGCGGATGTCGTGCTCGAACTCGGCCCAGGCGTGCTGGAGGATCGTCCGCACCTGCACGGACGCGCTGAACCCCTTCAGCGAGTCGTACTGCGCCGGAGCACCCTTGATCCGGTCGATCGCCACGAGCAGGTGGCGGCTCGCGTAGCCGAACCGTCCCTGTCGCGCCGTCTCCTGCCCGAGGTCGCGGTCGTCGAGGACGCTGAGCTGGTCGGAGAGCAGGTCGGCGACGGCGGTGACGTCGTCACGCAGGTAGGTCACCACCCGGACCCCCACCTGGTCGGTGATCTGCTCGAACGGGTCCCCGTAGAGCGGGTCGCCGTCGGGGCCCGTGCGGGCCGCCTTGCCCGCGAACGAGGCGACGCTCTTGGCCCGGCCGGTCACCGACACGTAGTTGATGCCGGCGTCGTCGAGCAGCGCCGTCACCATGGCGACGTACCCGTCACTGGCCTCCTGCACCTGACCGTGCACGGCGGCATACCGCTGCACGGCGGCACGGATGCGCTCCTGGTCCTCACTCACGGACCCCACCCTGCCGTATGCCGCGCTGCGGCGGGCTCAGTGACCGGTGCGGCCGTCGATCCGCTCACGCAGCAGGTCGGCGTGGCCGCAGTGCCGCGCGTACTCCTCGATGAGGTGCACGAGCAGCTCCCGCAGGGAGATGGGGTCGCGGGTCGGGTGGGTGCTCATGAGCTCGAGCGAGGCGGCCTGCGCGACGAACTCCTCGGCGTGGGCGACCTCCCGCCGCCAGGACTCCCACGCCTCGGCCACGACCTCGGGATCGGCGACCGCGCCGTCGAAGTCGGCGTCGACGACCTCGCTGGTGCCGTAGAGACGCGGGATCTCGTTGCCCTCCATGGTGATCCGGAACCAGATGTGCTCGACCTTCGCGAGGTGCCGCAGCAGACCGAGGAGCGACAAGGAGGACGGTTCGACCGAACGCGTCGCCAGCTGCTCCGCCGTCAGGTCTTCGCACAGTCGCGCGAAGGTGAGCCGGAAGTGGCCGAGGTACTCCACGAGCACCTCCCGCTCACTGGCGGGCGCGGGGCTCTGGGAGTCGTTCGACGGGGAGGTCATGGCGCAGAGCATGCCAAAGCCGGAATCAACGGGGTCGCCAGACGGTTGACGCGGGCATGACGACATGGGGTTTCATCGGCAGTGGCAACATCGGCAGCACCGTCGCACGGCTGGCCCTCGCGGCCGGCCACGAGGTCGTGATGAGCAACAGCCGCGGGCCGGAGACGCTCGCCGACCTCGTCACCGAGCTCGGCCCGGGTGCACGGGCCGCGACGGCGGCAGAGGCTGCGAAGGCCGGGGACGTGGTCGTCGTGACCATCCCCCTCAAGAACTACCGCGACATCCCGGTCGACGAGCTCGCCGGCAAGGTCGTCATCGACACCCTCAACTACTACCCGCAGCGTGACGGGCAGGTCGCCGAGCTCGATGACGAGTCGACCACGACGTCCGAGCTGGTCCAGGCGCACCTGCCCACGTCCCACGTGGTCAAGGGCTTCAACAACATCTACTTCGAGCACCTCCGGGCCCTGGCCCGCCCCGCCGGCTCCCCTGAGCGCAGCGCCCTCGCGATCGCCGGGGACGACGCCGACGCCAAGGCCACCGTGACGCGGCTGTTCGACGAGATCGGCTACGACACCCTGGACCTCGGCCCCCTCGCCGAGGGCTGGCGCACGCAGCGCGACACCGCGGCCTACGCCGTGATGTATGCCGCGGACCCCACCGACTGGTCGAAGGGGCCGGCGCCCGTGGACGCCTCCGTGCTCGCCGATCGTGCAGCCGCGGCGAAGCGGTACCGCGACAGCTGACCCGGTCCGGCCGACGGGCCGGCGGCTACCCTCGGTGAGCGTGCGCCCCACCCTCGCGATCGTCGTCGCCGGCCTGCTGCTGGCTGCCTGCTCCTCGCCGCCACCCGGCCGCGCGGCCGGCACGGGCTCCGCCGCCTCCTCGGGGGCCGCCACCGCCACGTCACCGGGGACCACCGCCACGACCGCGGCGAGATCGACCACGTCCACGACCGCCGCGACCACGACCGCCGCGACGAAGCGACCCTCGACCGCCACGGCCACGAAGACCGCGCGGTCCACCCCCTCGACCCCCGAGGCCCCCACGCCGACGCCGTCGCGTTCCACGGCCGGCGGCCCCGCCAGACCCGCGGGCCTGGTGGGCGACACCCGCAACGCCCTGGCGTTCGCCCCGCTGTCCGATCCGGGCGACGTCACCGTCGAGGGCTCGGTCCCGAGCTGGAAGGCCTGGTCGACGTCCAAGGTGCTGGTCGTCGCGGCCTTCCTCGACACGGTCTGCGACGGCGACCCCGGCAGGGCCACCGCCCAGCAGCGCCGATGGATCTCTGCCGCCCTGACCGCCTCCGACGCCGACGCGGTCGTGGCGCTGCGCAACGAGATCCCCGGCAGCCCCGGCGCCGCGATCACCCGCGTCCTGCGCTCGGTCGGCGACACCCGCACCGTCGCCCCGGACACCTCGCAGGGCGGGATGCAGTGGACGATCCGTGAGCAGGTGCGGTTCATGGCCGCGCTGGCGAACGGCCGTGTGGTGTCCCGCGCCTCGAGCAGCTACCTGCTCTCGTCCATGCGTCCGATCAGCGCGCACCGGTGGGGGCTGGGCACCATCGGCGCGGGGGCGTTCAAGGGTGGCTGGCTCCGCCCCGACACCGTGACCCGCCAGATGGGGATCTACGACGGGTATGCCGTCGCGATCATCACCGACCACGTGGGCCCGGCGGTGGTCCAGACCGATGGCGACTCCGCGCACGTGCAGCAGATGAACCGGCTGGCGACCATCCTCAAGGCCCGTCTCGCCCGGGAGTAGCGAGAGCTGGCGCCGGCGACCGCGGCCGGCGCGACGTCAGGCCTGCGCGAACCAGGCGTCGAGGCCGTCGAGCAGGCGGGCGACGTCGTCGTCGTCCGTGTACGACGCCAACCCGATCCGCAGCGCACCCGCGTCCCCGAGGCCCAGGGCCCGGGACGCCTCGAGGGCGTAGAAGTTGCTGGCCGGGACGTTCACCCCGCGGTCGGCGAGGAAGCGATAGATCGCCGAGCTGTCGTGCCCGTCGAACCCCACCAGCAGGGTCGGGGTGCGGTGGGCGGCACGGGAGTAGAGGGTGGCTCCGGGCAGCTCGGCCAGGGCGGCCTCGATGCGCCCGCGCAGCTCGAGCTCGTGCGCCTCGACCGCGGCCAGGGAGCGCACCAGCCGTTCCCGGCGGGAGGCGTCGGACCCGGTGCCCGGCACCAGGTCGGCCATGAAGTCGATCGCAGCGGCGGTGCCGGCCATGAGCTCGTAGGGCAGCGTCCCCAGCTCGAACCGTTCGGGCACCGCGTCGGACGACGGCGCGAGCTTGTCGGGCTGCAGGGTCTCGAGGAACGCCGGATCGGCCGCGAACGCCCCGCAGTGCGGCCCGAAGAACTTGTAGGGCGAGCAGGCCACGACGTCGGCGCCGGACCCGACGAGGTCGACGCTCGCGTGGGCGGCGAGATGGACGGCGTCGACGAACAGCAGCGCACCGTGGTCGTGGGCGATCCCGGCGATGGCGGGCAGGTCCGGGCGGGTGCCGATGAGGTTGGAGGCACCGGTCACCGCGACCAGCCTGGTCCGGTCCGTCACCACGTCCGCGAACGCCTGCGGGTCCAGCTCGCCGGTCTCCGGGTCGAACTCCGCCCACCGGACCGTGGCGCCGACGGCCTGGGCGGCAAGCACCCACGGACGGATGTTCGCGTCGTGGTCGAGCCGGCTGACGACGACCTCGTCGCCCGGACCCCAGTCCTTGGCCAGCGTGCGCGACAGGTCGAACGTCAGTGCCGTCATGCTCCGCCCGAACACCACCCCACCGGGCTGGGCCCCCAGCAGGTCCGCGAGCGCGGAGCGGGCGGCGAGCACGTGGGAGTCGGAGTTCTGCTCCGCCCTCGTGACGCTGCCGCGGGTCGACATCGGGGCGGTCATCGTCGACGCCACGGCTTCGGCCACGACCGTCGGGATCTGAGAGCCACCGGGGCCGTCGAAGTGCGCGGCGCCACCGTCCAGGGCCGGGAACTGGGCGCGGAGGGCGACGACGTCGAGGACGGCGGGGGCAACGGCGGGTGCGGTCGGCGGCATACCCAGCACTGTGCCATCCCCGCGCGGGCAGGGTCGCGTCAGACCGTCCACGCGCGCCGGGCGTCGGAGTCCCAGCGCCGCAGTGACACGGCCTCGCCCACCATCTCCGGCACCCCACCACGCTCGCGACCCAACGTCCCCAGCGCCGTCGCCACCTCCTCGGCGGGTATGCCGCGGGCGAGCGTCACGTGCGGCACCCACCTTCCCGGGACGGTGTGGGGCGAGGGGTCGGCGGCACCGGCGACCGCGGACCAGACGGCGGTGTGGAGGTCCAGCAGGGCGCGGTCGGTGACGACGAGGCGGGCCACCACGACGCGGCGGCCACCGAACAGCACCGGCGCGCCGAGCCGCACGGGGACCGGGATCCCCGCCGCCACTGCGGCCAGGAGCTCCTCCGCCGCACCGGGGAACGCGCCGGCGACGGCGACGGAGACGTGCGGCGCGTTGGTCTCGCCGCGGTGGTCGGCCTGGCTGGGCAGCCCCGCCGTGGACAGGGCGGCCCACTCGGCGCGGACCGTGGCATCGGTGGCCGCGTCCAGGAGGAGCTCGACGGACTGCACGACCCCATCCTCGCCGCCGGGGTGACGTACGGCACGCCCGCAGCACGGACTGGCGCCTGTCGCCGCGAGTTGACCGGGAACCGGGAATCAGTCGCCGGTCACCACGGTTGCCGTCCTTGTTGAACTTTTGACGATCGACTTCGAGGAGATTGCATGTCCAAGGCATTCGAGAACGCCCAGGTCGGCCCGTGGACGCTGCCGCAGCGCTTCGTGATGGCTCCGCTCACCCGCAACCGTGCCGGTGAGGGTGGCGTTCCCACCGACCTCAACGTCGAGTACTACCGCCAGCGCGCCAGTGCCGGCCTCATCATCACCGAGGGCACCCAGCCCTCCGCCGTCGGCCAGGGCTACCTCGACACCCCCGGCATCCACAGCGACGAGCAGGTCGCCGGCTGGGCCAAGGTGACCGAGGCCGTGCACGCCGAGGGTGGTCGCATCTTCATCCAGCTCATGCACGTCGGACGCATCGCCCACCCCGACAACAAGGGTGGCCTCGAGTCCGTGGCCCCGAGCGCGATCGCGGCGCCCGGGAAGATGGTCACGGCCACCGGCCAGGTCGACCAGCCGACGCCTCGGGCCCTGGAGACCGACGAGATCCCCGGGATCGTCGCCGACTTCGTGCACGCGGCCCGCCAGGCCGTGGCCGCCGGCGCCGACGGTGTCGAGGTCCACTCGGCCAACGGCTACCTGCTCCACCAGTTCCTCGCGCCGAGCAGCAACACCCGCACCGACGGGTACGGCGGCTCCCCCGAGAACCGTGCGCGCCTGTCGATCGAGGTCACCCGCGCCGTCGCCGAGGCGATCGGCGCCGAGCGCGTCGGGATCCGGATCTCCCCGGCGCACAACATCCAGGGTGTCCTCGAGGAGGACGCGGCCGACACCACGGAGACGTACGACGCGCTCGTCTCGGGCATCGCCGACCTGGGTCTGGCCTACCTGAGCATCCTGGCCGCCCCCGACTCCGACCTGCTGCGTGACCTGCGCAAGCGGTTCGACGGCCCGGTCATGATCAACACCGGTTTCGGTGACGTGACGACGCTGGACTCCGTCGAGGGCCTGCTGGAGCGCGACCTCGGTGACCTCGTCGCCGTGGGCCGCCCGTTCCTGGCCAACCCCGACCTGCCCAAGCGCTGGCGCGAGGGCATCGAGCTCAACGAGCCGAACCCCGACACCTTCTACGGCGGCGGCGCCGAGGGCTACACCGACTACCCGGCCGCCTGACCTCCGGCGCCACCGACCCGGCGCCGGACCAGGGCCTGCTCCGCCGTCCAGCGAGCTGTGCCCACCGGAGTGCGCCCTGCCCATGACGTTCCATGGGCAGGGCGCACTTTCATGGGCGCAGTGGATCCCTAGGGTGGGCGGATGGCGCTCGCACGGTTCAAGGACCTCTGCCTCGACGTGCAGGACGAGGCCCGGCAGGTCCCGTTCTGGACGGCGGCCCTCGGCCTGCGGCGCCGGGCCGACCGGACGGACCCGACGGTCCTGCTCGGCGAGACGGCGCACCACAGCCTGTGGCTCAACACCGTGCCCGAGCCGAAGACCGTCAAGAACCGCGTGCACCTCGACGTCGACACCGAGTCCGTGGCCGCGCTCGAGGCCCTGGGTGCGACCGTCCTGGTCCCGGCCACCCGGGAGCAGGGCTGGACGATCATGGCCGACCCGGAGGGTGGTGAGTTCTGCGCGTTCGTCCGGACCCCGGAGCGGCTGAGCGGCTACCGCCTGTACGAGGTCGTAGTGGACTGCGCGGATCCCGGCCGGATGGCGCGCTGGTGGGGTGAGGTCCTCGGGCTCCCCGTCGGCAGCGACCAGGAGCACGACTGGTGGTGGCTCGACGCGGGGCCGGACGCCGCCCTGCCGTTCGAGAGCCTGGTGTTCGTGCCGGTGCCCGAGCCGCGGACGGGCAAGAACCGCGTGCACTGGGACGTCGACACCCCCAGCATCGAGGCCCTCGTCGCCGCCGGGGCGCGGGTCCTCGAGGAGCGTCCCGACTGGACGGTCCTGGCCGACCCCGAGGGAAACGTGTTCTGCGCGTTCGTCGAGCCGCCGCCGAACGCGTCGGGCGGCCGCGGGCCACGGGTCACCAGTCCCTGAGCAGGACGCCCCCACGGGTGTCGGTCGCGCAGGGCCGGACGTAGCGTGGAGCAATGACCCAGACCGAACGCCCCGGCACCCTCGGCGAGCTCGTCGCCACCGGCTACACCCACCGCAGCGTGAAGGCGGAGCTCCGCGAGAACCTGCTGGAGCGACTGCGTTCCGGGGAGACTGCGTTCCCGGGCATCGTCGGCTTCGACGACACCGTCCTGCCCGAGCTGGAGAGCGCCCTGCTGGCCGGCCACGACCTCGTCCTGCTCGGCGAGCGCGGCCAGGGCAAGACCCGGCTGATGCGCACCCTCGGCCAGCTGCTCGACGAGTGGGCCCCCGAGGTCGCGGGCTGCGAGATCCACGACGACCCGACCGTTCCGGTGTGCACCCGCTGCCTCAACCTCAAGGCCGACCTCGGGGACGACCTCCCGGTGGTGTGGCGGCACCGGGACGAGCGCTACACCGAGAAGCTGGCCACGCCCGACACCAGCGTCGGGGACCTCGTCGGCGACGTCGACCCGGTCAAGGTCGCCCAGGGCCGCACCCTCGGTGACCCCGAGACGGTCCACTACGGCCTCGTCCCCCGTGCCAACCGCGGCATCTTCGGCCTCAACGAGCTGCCCGACCTCGCCGAACGCATCCAGGTGGCCATGTTCAACGTCCTCGAGGAGCGGGACATCCAGATCCGCGGGTACTCCCTGCGCCTGCCCCTCGACCTGCTGCTCGTGGCCACCGCCAACCCCGAGGACTACACGAACCGCGGACGCATCATCACCCCGCTCAAGGACCGCTTCGGGGCCGAGATCCGCACGCACTACCAGGAGGAGGTCGCCGACGAGGTCCGCCTGATCCAGCAGGAGGCCGAGACCGTCGCCGACGTGCCCGAGCACCTCGTCGAGGTGCTGGCGCGGTTCACCCGCGGGTTGCGTGAGTCCTCGGCGGTCGACCAGCGGTCGGGCGTCTCGGCGCGCTTCTCGATCGCGGCGGCCGAGAGCGTGAGCGCCTCGGCCCTGCGGCGCGCGGCTCGCTCCGGCGAGTCCGAGGCCGTGGCCCGGATCTGCGACGTGCCCACCGTGGTGCCGACGCTGCTCGGCAAGGTGGAGTTCGAGATGGGCGAGGAGGGACGCGAGCGCGACGTGCTCGACCACCTCCTGCGGCTGGCGACAGCCGAGACGTTCCGGGCACGGCTGCAGGGCCTGGACCTGTCGGGGTTCACCGAGCGGTTCGCCGAGGGCGAGGTCGTCGAGACCGGCGAGCTCGTCCCCGCGGCCGACCTGCTCGCCCAGATCGGGACCACCCCGGGCCTGTCCAAGGTGCTCGACCGGCTCGGCCACGGCGACGACGCCGGCCCGGGCCAGGTCGCTGCCGCTGTCGAGTTCGTCCTCGAGGGCCTGCACCTCACCCGGCGCCTCGACAAGGACACCGTGGCCGGCCGCACGGTCTACGGGGCCTGATCGTGCCCGGCAGCGGTCACCACGGCGACCGGTTCCGCTACGGCCCGTGGCAGGGTGGGGCCGATCCGCTGGCCCCGCCGTTCGACGTGCGGGAGGCCCTCGACGAGATCGGCCGCGACGTCCTCGCGGGGGGCTCCGCCCGAGAGGCCCTGCGCGACCTGCTGCGGCGCGGGATGGACGGGCGACGCGGGCTCGACGAGCTCGCCGACCGCATACGGCGGGCTCGGGACGCGGCCCGGCGCAAGGGTGACCTGTCGGGCTCGCTCGACCAGGTCCGGGCGGCCCTCGACCAGGCCCTCGCTGCCGAGCGCGACGCCCTCGCCGGAGAGGACACCGACGACGCGCGCCTCGCCGAGATGGACCTCGCCACGCTGCCCGACGACGCGGCCGGTCAGGTGCGGGCGCTCGCCTCGCACGAGTGGCACTCCCCCGAGGCGAAGGCGATCTACGACTCGATCGCCCAGATGCTGCAGCGCGAGGTGATGGACGCGCAGTTCGCCGGGATGGCGCGGGCGCTGTCCGACCCGGACCCGGAGGCGATGGCGGCGGTCCGGGACATGCTCGCCGACCTCAACCGGCTGCTCGCCTCGCACGCCCGGGGCGAGGACACGACCGACGCGTTCCGGCAGTTCATGGACAAGCACGGCGAGCTGTTCCCCGAGGACCCGAAGGACGTCGACGAGCTGATCGACGCCCTCGCCCGGCGACAGGCCGCTGCGGCCCGGATGATGGCCTCGCTCACCCCGGAGCAGCGCGAGCAGCTCGGCCAGCTCATGAGCGACGCCCTCGCCGACGCCGACCTGGCCTCGGAGATGGCACAGCTGGGCGACAACCTGCGCGCCCTGCGACCCGGGCTCGACCGCGGCAGCCCCGTCGGGATGCGCCCCGGTGGTGAGCCCCTGGGCTACAGCGCGGCCGTCGAGGCGGTCGCCGAGCTCGCCGACCTCGAGTCACTCATGGAGCAGATCGGCCAGGGCTACGGCGGGTCGAGCCTGGACGACATCGACGTCGAACGCCTCGAGCAGCACCTCGGCGCCGATGCCGCCCGCGACCTCGAGGCGTTGCGGCAGCTGGAGCGCGAGCTCGAGCGCCAGGGGTACGTCAGCCAGGGCGACGACGGTCTGCGGCTCACCCCGCGCGCCGTGCGTCGGCTCGGGGAGACGGCGTTGAAGAAGGTGTTCGAGGGGCTGTCCGCCGACGGCCACGGCGACCACGACGACCGCCGCACCGGCCACGCCGACGAACCCACCGGCCTGACGAGGGCCTGGGAGTTCGGCGACGAGCAGCCGCTCGACGTCCCGCGCACGGTCGCGAACGCCTTGCGCCGCACCGGTATCCAGCCGGGCCAGGTGAGCCTCGACGTGGCCGACTTCGAGGTGGTCGAGACCGAGCGCCGCACCACGGCGGCGGTCGCCCTCTGCGTGGACATGTCGTTCTCGATGGTCAACGAAGGCCGTTGGGGGCCGATGAAGCAAACGGCGCTGGCGTTGTCGCACCTGGTGCAGACGCGGTTCCGGCAGGACGCGCTGCAGATCATCGGGTTCAACATCGCCGCCAGGCGCCTCACCCCCGTTCAGCTCGCCGATGCCGAGCCGGAGTGGGTGCAGGGCACCAACCTCCAGCACGCACTCATGCTCGCCTCCCGTCACCTGCGCCGGCACCCGCAGGCGCAACCGGTGGTGCTCGTCGTCACCGACGGCGAGCCGACGGCGCACCTCGGGGACGGCGGCATACCGGAGTTCCAGTGGCCGACGACGAGCGCGACCCTGCGCGCCACGGTCGCCCAGGTCGACGAGCTGCGGCGGGCCGGGGCCGCGCTCAACGTGTTCATGCTCGGCGAGGACCCGGGGCTGGCGCGGTTCGTCGACGCCATCGCGCGGCGAGCCGGCGGGCGGGTGTTCACCCCCAGCGTCGACCGGCTCGGCGAGTACGTCGTCAGCGACTACCTCCAGGCCCGCAAGGGGCGTCGCGCTGCCGGCTGACTGGCCCGGGAACAACCACACCTCGCCGTGCGCTGGCACGGTGAGCAGCACCCCGCCCCACCCGCCCCCCCCGCCCGACCCACACGAGAGGCCACGCATGAGCCGCTGGACCGCTGACCAGATGCCCGACCTCACCGGACGGCGCGCCCTCGTCACCGGCGCCAACTCCGGGATCGGGCTGGTCGAGGCGCGCGAGCTGGCCCGCCACGGCGCCGACGTCGTCATGGCAGTCCGCAACACGTCCTCCGGCGAGGAGGGCGCCCGACGGATCCGCGCCACCGGGGCGAGGGGGCGCGTCACCGTCGAGTCGCTCGACCTGGCCTCCCAGGCGTCGGTCCACGCGTTCGCCGACCGGTTCGACGGGCCGCTCGACCTGCTCGTCAACAACGCCGGAGTCATGGCCCCGCCGCGGCGACGGGAGACCGAGGACGGCTTCGAGCTGCAGTTCGGCACCAACCACCTGGGCCACTTCGCCCTGACCGGCCTGCTCCTGCCGCACCTCCTCGAGTCCTCGGCCCCGCGGGTCACGACGGTCTCGTCGATCGCGCACCACGCCGGCGACGGCATGGTCTGCGAGGGCAACCCCAGCGAGGGCTACGACCCGCAGTCGTCGTACGGCCGCTCCAAGCTCGCCAACCTGCTCTTCGCGACCGAGCTGCAGCGGCGCGCCACGGCGGCCGGGTCGACGCTCACCTCCACGGCTGCGCACCCCGGCGTCTCCGCCACCAACCTCGTGGCCAGCAAGGACGGCATGGGCGCCATACCGGTGGTCGGCACGATCGCCCAGTGGGGCGTGAAGCTCGCGTTCCCCGGTCCGGACAAGGGCGCCGAAGGGATCCTCTACGCGGCGACCGTGGCCGGGCCAGGGTCCTACTCGGGCCCGACCGGGTTCCGCGAGACCCGCGGCCCGGTGGGTGAGGCCCGGCGCAGCCAGTGGGCGCGCGACGAGACGCTGTCCGGCCTGCTGTGGGGGCGCAGCGAGGAGCTCACGGGCGTGCGGTTCACCTTCTGAGCGGCTCGGCGGCTCGGCAGCTCGGCCCGGCGGCTCGGACCGGGCACGTCCCCGCGCCCACACCCACGCTCCACTCTCGATGAGCGCGAAGTGTCGGAATGCTCCGTCTGTTCCGACAGTTCGCGCTCACTCAGGTATGGCGCCCGCATCGGAACCCGTCGCGGTGGGCGGGCGTTGGCTGTCGAGAGGCCGATGTCGCCGCCCGTGGGTAGCGTCGGGACGGCCCAGCCGACCCCACCACCGGGGCTGACGACGAGAGCGAGCCGATGGCCCAGCGACACCGCGACCACCTGCCCGAGGACTTCAGCGAGCGCAGCCTGAGCGAGGACGTGCGCTCCGGGTTGACCAGCAGCCCCAAGACGCTGCCGCCGAAGTGGTTCTACGACAAGGTCGGCAGCGAGCTCTACGAGGAGATCACCCGGCTGCCGGAGTACTACCCGTTCGCCGCGGAGCGGGAGATCCTCATGGCCCGCGCCTCCGAGATCGTCGCCGCCGCCGGGAGCCACCACCTCATCGAGCTGGGGTCCGGCTCCTCGGAGAAGACGCGGGCCCTCATCGACGCCGTGCTGGCCTCGACCCCTGACGGTGAGCAGGCGGCATACCGGGCGATCGACGTCAGCGAGAGCGCCCTGCGCGCCGCTGCCGAGGACCTGGCCCTGCGGTACCCCGCGCTCGAGCTCGAGTCGGTGAGGGCCGACTTCGAGCACGGCCTGGCCGAGGCCCTGGCCGTCGACGAGGGCGACCGCACCGGTGGCCGCTTGGTGATCTTCCTGGGTGGCACCATCGGTAACCAGGACCCGCAGCAGCGGCAACGGTTCCTCGCCACCCTGCACGGGGCGCTGGAGCCGGGCGACGCGTTCCTGCTCGGTGCCGACCTGGTGAAGTCGCCCGATGTGCTCGTGCCGGCGTACGACGACGCCGCCGGGGTGACGGCGGCGTTCAACCTCAACGTCCTCGAGGTGGTCAACGGTCGCCTCGGCGCCGACTTCGACCCCCGGGACTTCCGCCACGTCGCCGTGTGGGACGCCGAGAACGCCTGGATCGAGATGCGGCTCGAGGCCGTGCGCGACGTGCACGTGCGCACCGCCGACCTCGACCTCGAGGTGGACTTCGCGGCAGGCGAGCAGCTGCGCACCGAGATCTCGGCCAAGTTCACCCGCGAGCGCCTGGCTGCGGAGTTCGAGGCGGCCGGGTTCGACGCCGCCGGGTGGTGGACGGATGACGCCGGCCTGTTCAGCGTCTCGCTCTGGACGGTCGCGGCGCGGGCGCTGACGTGACCGACCGCATCGTCGAGCTCATCAACCAGATCGGTGAGCTGGGGGTCGGCCTGCTGATCCTGCTCGAGACCGTCATCCCCCCGATCCCGTCCGAGGTCGTGCTGCCGTTCGCCGGCTTCGCCGCCGCGGCGGGTCATCTCAACCCCTACCTCGCGTGGGCTGCCGCCACCGTCGGGTCGCTGCTCGGCGCCTACGTCCTCTACTGGCTCGGCGTAGCCCTGAGCTACGAACGCCTGCACCACCTCGCGGGCAGGCCGTGGTTCCTCCTCTTCGGCCAGCGCGACCTCGACCGCGGTCAACGGTTCTTCGAGGCACGCGGCGAGGTCGTCATGCTCGTGGGCCGCTGCATCCCGTTCGTCCGCTCGGTGGTCTCGGTGCCGGCCGGGCTCACGCGGATGTCGTTCCTGCGGTTCAGCCTGCTCACCGCCCTCGGCAGCGGGGTCTGGAACGCCGTCTTCATCTACGCGGGCTATCGCCTCGGCGACGACTACGCGGCCGTGGAGCGCTACCTCGCCCCCGTGAGCAAGGCCGTCGTCGCGATCGTCCTCGTCGTCCTGGTCTGGCTCGTGGCCCGTCGCCTGCGCGAGCGCCGTATGGCGCGTGCGCGCGAGACCGTGGGTGCCGGCTCCCGCGAGGCCGGCTGAGACGACGGGCACCGCGCGCTCGGCAGGGGTCGCTACCCTCGCCGGTGTGGGGGACCTCCAGATCGACCGGGCGCAGGCGCGGCGGATCGCCGTGCGCGCCCAGATGCTCGACCTCCCCCGACCCGGTGACCTCGTCGAGGTCGTGCAGCAGCTGAGCCTCCTGCAGATCGACCCCGCCGCACCGATCGCCCCGAGTGCCGAGCTCGTGCTCTGGAGCCGGCTCGGGGCGGCCTACCGCTCGGCGGACCTGCAGCAGGCGCTCGAGACGCGGACGCTGGTGGAGTTCAACGGCATGGTCCGCCCTGTCGAGGACCTGCCCGCGCACCTCGCCGGCGCCGAGGACTGGCCACGGGACTGGGAACAGGCCCGGGGATGGCTGCGGGCCAACGACCCGTTCCGGCAGGACGTGCTCAACCGGCTCGAGGACCACGGGCCCCTGCTGTCCAAGGAGATCCCCGACACGAGCCTGGTGTCGTGGCCGTCGTCGGGGTGGACCAACGACCGCAACGTGACGCAGATGCTGGAGTTCCTCGTCATGCGGGCCGAGGTGGCGGTCAGCGGCCGGAGGGGACGGCAGCGGGTCTTCGACCTCGCCGAGCGCGTCTACCCGGACCAGCCGGCGATGACCGTGGACGAGGCGAGGCGCCATCGAGACGAGCGCCGCCTGACCTCCCTCGGCATCGCGAGGGCCAAGGGGACGAAGATGCCCAGCGAGCCGGTCGACGTCGGTGAGGCGGGTCTGGCCGTGACGGTCGACGGAGTCGACGGACGGTGGCGGGTCGACCCCGTGGCGCTGGAACGCGACGAGACGACGCCGTTCCGTGGACGGGCGGCCCTGCTGTCGCCGTACGACCGACTGGTCTACGACCGGTCGAGGGCGCAGGACCTGTTCGGCTTCGAGTACGTCCTCGAGGTCTACAAGCCGGCCTCGAAGCGGCGTTGGGGCTACTACGCGCTGCCGATCCTGTTCGGGGACAGGCTGATCGGCAAGCTCGACGCCAAGGCCGAACGCAAGGAAGGCATCCTCGAGGTGCACGCGGTCCACCAGGACGTGACGTTCACCGACGAGATGACGACGGCGGTGGAGGCCGAGATCGACGCCCTCGCCGACTGGCTCGGGCTGGCGAGGCTGCGATGACGAACCGGGACGAGGCGCGCCGCCTGGCCGACCAGCTGCTCGAGCAGGCCGGGGCGCTACGGGACAGCGTCGCCATCGGCGACGAGTCCCGGGTGGCCGCCGCCCTCGCCGCCACGGGGTCCTCGTTGCAGCGCCTCGCTCGACACCTGGGCGTGGAGCTCGCTCCTCCCGCAGACGATGCTGCCCCGGTCGCACCACCCACGGGGCCGATCCCGTTGCCACCACTGGAGATCACCGTCCCGGTCCTGGGCGTCGACGCCTGCACGGCCGGGTGGGTCGGCGCGATCCTCGAGCCGGGCGCGCCCCGACCCCGCATCGCGGTCGCCGGGACGATCGGTGGTCTCGTCGAGACGGTGCGCCAGTCGCTGGGCATCCAGGTCGTCGGCATCGACATCCCCATCGGGTTGCCCGACGACAGCACCCGTCAGGCTGATGCGTTGGCCCGCAAGGTGTTGAAGGGCAAGGCCTCCTCGGTGTTCACCACGCTGACCAGGGCCGCCTACGCGGCCGGGTCGCGATCCGAGGCCGACACGGTGAACCGGTCGCTGTCCGGCCAGGGTGTGGGCGCGCAGGCCTTCGCGCTGCGGCCCAAGATCCTCGAGGTCGACACCTGGCTCCGCAGCCGACCCACCGTCATGGTGCTCGAGGTCCATCCGGAGCTGTCCTACGCGACGATGGCGGGAGCCCCCCTGCTCGACAACAAGAAGACCGACGAGGGACGCCGGGCCCGGCTCGCCGCCCTGTCCGCGGCCGGGCTCGCCTCGCCCTCGGTCCTGTCCGGACCCGGGTATGCCGCCGACGACGTCCTCGACGCCTGCGCCGTCGCGTGGACCGCAGCGCGCAGGGCCGCGGGCCTGGCCACCCCGCTCCCGGACCCGCCCGAGGTCTTCAGCGACGGCATACCGGCAGCGATCTGGGCCTGACCCGGCGCCCGGACCGGGCGCCGCAAGGCCTCCCCAGAACGGGGGCTTGACCTTGACGCAGCGTCAGGGTTGCACCCTCGTGGCATGACCACGACACACGCCATCGAGATCGTGGGGCTCACCAAGTCCTACGGCGACCACGACGTGCTCAAGGGCGTCGACCTCCGGGTCGGTGCCGGGAGCATCCACGCCCTCCTCGGTTCCAACGGGGCCGGGAAGACCACCGCGGTGAAGATCCTCTCCACCCTCCTGCGCCCGGACGGCGGGACCGCCACCGTCAACGGGTACGACGTGGCAGCGCAGCCCCAGGAGGTCCGCGCCTCGATCAGCCTCACCGGGCAGTTCGCGGCCGTCGACGAGGTCCTCACCGGTCGGGAGAACCTCGTCCTCATCGCCGAGCTGCGGCGGCAGCCTGCACCGGGCGCCGTCGCCGACGGCCTGCTCGCGAGGTTCGACCTGACCGCCGCGGGCGGGAAGCGGGTGGCCACGTACTCGGGCGGCATGCGGCGACGCCTTGACATGGCGATGAGCCTCATCGGTGACCCGGCGGTGCTGTTCCTCGACGAACCGACCACCGGCCTCGACCCCCAGTCGCGGCTCGAGGTCTGGGCGACCGTCCGCGAGCTCGCAGGGCGGGGCACGACCGTGCTGCTGACCACCCAGTACCTGGACGAGGCCGAGCAGCTCGCGGACCGCATCGCGGTGCTGCACGAGGGCCGCATCATCGCCGACGGCACGCTCGCCGACCTCAAGCAGCTGCTCCCGCCGACCACGGTCGAGTACGTCGAGAAGCAGCCCACCCTCGAAGACATCTTCCTCGCGATCGTCGGCCACGGCGGCGCCCACCACGAAGGAGCCACCCGATGACCACCGTCGGCCACGACACGACCGTGCTGCTCAAGCGGTCCCTGCGCCACGTCCTGCGCAGCCCAGACACCATCATCACGACGGCGATCACCCCGATCGCGATGCTGCTGCTGTTCGTCTACGTCTTCGGCGGTGCGATCGACGTCGGCGACCAGAGCTACGTCGACTACCTCCTGCCGGGCATCCTGCTCGTCACCGTCGCGTCAGGGATCGCGTACACCGCGTTCCGCCTGTTCACCGACGTGTCGGGCGGGATCGTCGAGCGCTTCCAGTCCATGCCGATCGCGCGGTCGGCCGTGCTGTGGAGCCACGTGCTCACCTCCGTGGTGGCGAACCTGACCTCGCTCGTGCTCGTCGTCGCCGTCGCCCTCGTGATGGGATTCCGTTCCGGCGCAGGGGTTCTCGCCTGGCTCGGCGTGCTCGCCATCATGGTCCTGTTCACCCTGGCCCTGACCTGGCTGGCCGTGATCCCCGGCCTCACGGCCAGGTCGGTCGACGGGGTGAGCGGGTTCTCCTACCCGCTGATCTTCCTGCCCTTCATCAGCTCCGCCTTCGTCCCCACCGCGGGGATGCCGGGACCGGTGCGCTGGTTCGCCGAGCACCAGCCCGTCACCTCGATCGTGGACACGATCCGCCGCCTGTTCGCCGAGCAGCCGGTGGGCAGCGACGTGTGGGTCGCGCTGGCCTGGTGCGTCGGGCTGCTCGTCGTCGCGTACCTGCTCGCCATGCGCACCTACCGCGCCAAGGTCGCCTGACCACGCGCCATACCGGGAGGGAAACCCGCGTGAGCACCTGCGAACCTCGCACAATGAACCCATGCTGACCATCAGCCAGATCGCGTCGTACGCCGGGGTGTCCGTGCGCACGGTCCGTCACTACCACGCCAAGGGGCTGCTCCCCGAGCCCGAGCGCGACCACTCCGGCTACCGCCGGTACGACGCGGCGGCGGTCGTCGAGCTCGTGCGGATCCGCACGCTCGCCGAGGCCGGGGTACCGCTGTCACGGGTGCAGGAGCTGCTCGACGCCGGGGAGTCGGAGTTCGCGGCGGCGGTCGAGGACATCGACCGCCGCCTGCGCGCCGAGATCCGCGAGCGCCAGCACCACCGCGAGCGGATCGCCAAGCTCGCGGCCGGCGACAGCCTGGCGCTCCCGCCGGAGGTCGTCGCGTACCTGGACCGGCTCCGCGGCGTGGGCGTCTCCGAGCTCATGGTGGAGGCCGAGCGGGACGCCTGGATCCTCGTGGCTGCCCAGCTGCCGGACCGAATGCCTTACTACATGGACGTCAAGAGCCAGCAGCTCGAGGACCCGAACGTCACCCAGCTGTACCGCGAGCTCGCCGAGATCGTGCAGTGGCCCGCCGACGACCCACGGCTGGACACCGTCGGGGACCGCCTCGCCGCCCAGTTCGAGGCGGTGCCGGCGACCAGCTGGGACGAGGAGGCCCTGCCCGCCGACCTGGCCAGCCTGCTGGACGCGGTCTTCCTGTCCTCCGTCCCCGGCGCCCGGCGGATCCTCGACCGGCTCGAGCACCACGGGTGGACCGGCTGGACCAACATCCACCGCATCGAACCGCTGGACTGACGCCCACCGCCGAGCGGTGGTCCCTGCGTGAACACGCAGGGCCCACCGCGGAGGACGACCTCCGCCGGCGGTCAGGTCAGACGGCGGGCCGCGGAGCCTCGGGACCCGCGCCGTAGAAGCCGGCCGGGGTGGAACCCTTCGGCGACGGCCCGTACTCGTTGTCCGGGACGCTGTCCTTGACGAGGAAGACGATCAGGACGATGGCACCGATGAGCGGGATCAGGCCGATGAGGATCCACCAACCGCTGCGGCCGCCGTCGTGCAGGCGACGGACGGTCACGGCCAGCGACGGCAGGAACAGGCCGAGGGCCACGATGAGGGCGATCGGTCCGGTCGACCCGCTCTTGGTGTCGAACAGCCCCGAGTCGAGCAGCCGGGCTACCGCCGAGACGATCACCTCGAACAGGACGTACCACCAGTACTCGCTGCGACGGGCGCGTCCGCTGAACACCACGTACTTGCGAAGCACGGTGCTGACAGAGGTCTTGAAGTCCATGGTTCCCCCACTGGTGACGTGTGCCCGGCCCCTGGCGGGGCCGGCCCCTGCACGGTCCGGAGCATCCGGCTCCCGTGGCGCTCGACCACGTGAGAGCGGTCAGTATGGCGCGTCGAAGGCGTCCGTGGGCGGCACTCGCCCATGCGGGGAGCCGGCGCTCCCGCGCCCGACTTCTGCCGTCTCGTCCTTTCTGCGGAGGCCGGGGACGGGACGCGGTGCTCTACTGGGCGTCGACCAGAGGGGGTCCGGTGCTGGACGAGGTGGCGGGCGAGTACCGAGCGCGGGTGGGACCGCTGACGATCCTGCGGTACGCGGTGGGTCTGGGGTTCCTCGTCGTCGCCGGTCTCAACATCCGTGACAGCGACCACCCGCGCACGGCGTGGGCGTGGGCCGCCCTGGGTCTCTTCTGGCTGGGATCCACCGTCGTCCTGGGCCGGGCCCGGACGGTCCTCGACGACGAGGGGGTGCACACACGGGATGTCCGCCGCTGGCGCCACACGCGCTGGGACGAGGTGAACTTCACGACCAGCGCCCCGTCCGCCTACCTGCGCCCTGCCGACCTCACCCTCCGGACGATCGGCGGCAAGGACGTCGCCACCCAGGTCCCTGCGCTTCGCTGGGAGGCCGTCAAGGCGTACGGCCAGGCGCACCGAACCGTCGTCGACTCACCTCGGGACCCGGACAGCCTCGGCGCCCCGCCCGCGGAGCAGCCGCCGACCGCCGGCTGACCTCGCCGCGAACGCGTCGACGACGGTCGTGCCACGACCGGATGGTCACGCACCGGTCTCCCGCCGGTCACGTGAGGATCTCAGCGGACACGAACCGTCATCGGTCCGGTCACGTCCCGATAACCACCACTGCCGCGCGGACCCTGCCCTCCTACCTTCGGTCCCACGCACATCCGGGGACGACGCAGGGGGAACACCATGGGAGCAACGAAGCACCGCAGGCACTACTCGTATGCCGCCGCGGCGGCACTGGTCGCGCTGACCGTGACCGCCTGCGGGGGCGGCGGCGGGAGCGACCGGAGCGGCGTCCAGTCGGTCCAACCCGGCCCGAACGGAGCCCGCGAGTCCCAGTCGGGGCAGCCGCTCCCCCTCCCGGACATGGCGCCCAGCCACGACTTCCGGATGACCGACCCGGCGACCGACGCGCTGTCCACGTTCGCGCTCGACATCGACACCGGGTCGTACACCCGCTTCCGCGACGCGGTGAACCAAGGAAGCCGGGTGGTCCCCAGCGAGGTGCGCACCGAGGAGTTCGTGAACTACTTCCAGCAGGGCTACGAAGCACCTCGCGACGGACTCGGCGTCAGCATCGACGCCGCCGCGCTGCCGTTCCGCGACGGCCACCGCCTCGTCCGGGTCGGGATCAGCAGCCCTCGCCCCGAATCACGCCCGGACGTGGACCTCGTCCTCGTCGTGGACTGCTCCGGATCGATGGACGAGGCGGGCAAGATGGAGACGACGAAGGTCGTCCTGAGGACCGCCACCGCGGCACTGGGAGCCACGGATCGCGTTGCCATGGTGTGCTATTCGACCCGGGCTGCCGTTGCCCTCGCTCCGACACCCGCCTCCAACCGGGACGCCATCGACCGGGCCATCGATGGGCTGTACCCCGACGCCAGCACCAACGCGGCGGCCGGGCTCACGCTGGGGTACGACCTCGCCCGCTCGATGCACACCGAGGGCCGCATGTCCCGCGTCGTCCTCGTCAGTGACGGCGTGGCCAACGTCGGCGACACCAGCGCCGGCGGGATCCTCGAGCGGATCAGCACGCAGGCACGCGCCGGCACCAACCTCATCTCGGTCGGGGTCGGCATCCAGGACTACAACGACCAGCTGCTCGAGCAGCTCGCCGATCGCGGTGACGGCTGGCACGTCTACGTGGACACGGCCGCCGAGGCGCAACGGGTGTTCGCCACCGGCCTGACGGGATCGCTCGTGGTCGCGGCCAAGAACGCGAAGGCCCAGGTCGAGTTCGACCCGCAGGCGGTCAAGGGGTACCGGCTGCTGGGATACGAGAACCGCGCCGTCGCTGACGAGAACTTCCGCAACGACGCGGTCGACGGCGGCGAGGTGTTCGCCGGCCACACCACCACGGCGTTGTACGACGTGGAGCTGCGCGGCGGCGTGCGGAACGCGGCGTTCGTCAAGGCGACGGTCCGGCACCTCGACGCGAGCGAGCGACCTGTCGAGCGCACCGGGTCCCTGCGCGACAGCGAGTGCGCCGACACCGTCGACCAGGCTTCTCCCCGGCTGCGGCAGGACCTCGTCGTCGCGCTGCTGACGGACCGGCTCATGGAGGGCCCGTGGTCGCAGTGGACCTCCGCCTCCGACCTGCGTGAGCTCGCGGCGACGCTGCCCGCCGCGGTGGACGAGGACCGTGACGTCGCCGAGCTGGCGCGCCTGGTCGACAAGGTCACCACCTGATCGGCACCAGTCCGCGGTCGCCGTGCCCGAGATGCGCCGACGAGGCCGATCCGGTTCGCTGGTCCCGGGGACGGGACAGGGGGATCGACGTGAGCACGTGCGAGAAGGCCGTCAAGCGCTCGTCGGCGTCAGCGTGAGCTCGGCCGAACGCCGCGACGTCGTCGGGACGCACCAGCTGCCTCGACGCGTGCTGCAGATCGCCCTGACCCTGGTCTGCGTCTCGGTCGTCGTCCTCGCGGCCGGTGCCGCGTGGGGTGTTCACCGGGGTGGCTACCCCTGGTCGCTGATGGCCGAGGTGCTGGCGTTCCTGACCTGGGTGCTCCTCTTCGCCTCGTTGCTTCACTCGCGGACCATCGTCGGGGCGTCGGGGATCAGGATCCGCTCCGGGTGGCGGTGGCGCCAGATCGACTGGGGAGAGATCGACTCGTTCGGCAGCACGACCGGCGGGCTGGCGTCGCCCGAGATCGTGACCCTCCGCACCACCAGCGGCAGGAAGGTCATGACGCAGATCCCGTCCCGGTTGCTGCCCGAGCTCGAGAGCTATGCGACGGAACACGGCTTCCACGGGAGCTGAGTCCACCCACCGTCGGCCGCGGAGCCGCGGACGAGCGGCGCCGCACGCGGGTGACCCGTGGCGCCATACCGCGACGGGCCCGGACGCACGCCACAGGAAGCGGTGCGTCCGAGCCCGTCATGGGTTCGAGGTGGGTTCTGGGTGGAGAGGTCAGGCAGCGATCGCGGAGATGTCGAACTCCAGCGCGACCTTCTCCGAGACGAGGACGCCACCGGTCTCGAGGGCGGCGTTGAAGGACAGGCCCCAGTCGGAGCGGTTGATCGTGGTCGAGCCCTCGAAGCCCACGCGCACGTTGCCGTAGGGGTCCTTGGCCGAGCCGGTCTCCTCGAAGACGATGGTGACGGGGCGCGTCACGTCGTTGATCGTGAGGTCGCCGGTGATGGACCACTCGGCGCCGTCACGGGCGACGTCGGTGCTGGTGAACGTGAGGTTCTCGTGCTTCTCGACGTCGAAGAAGTCGGCCGTCTTGAGGTGACCGTCGCGCTGCTCCTGGCCGGTGGTGACGCTGTCGGCCTTGATCGTGACGTCGACCTTGGAGTTGGCCGGGACTGCGGTGTCGATGACCGCAGTGCCCTCGAACTGGTCGAACTGGCCGCGGACCTTGGTGACCATGGCGTGGCGGGCGGAGAAGCCGATCCGGCTGTGGGTGGGGTCCAGGGCGTACGCGCCGGAGATGTCGTCGAGCAGCTGCGAGTCGGGGGTGGAGGCGGCGGGGGCGTCGATGACGGCGGTGGAGGACTTGCGGGAGAACAGGGCCATGGGAGGTTCCTTCGGGGGTGGTGATGTAGGTTGTTGAATGTTCAACCACACCATACCGCGGTTCATTCCCGCCGCCCCCGGTCCCGCCGAGGGCTAGAAGTTCTGGGCCATGTTGGCGAACCGGGCGTAGTGACCCTGGAACGCCAGCACCATGTCCTTGGTCGGACCGTTTCGGTGCTTGGCCACGATCACGTCGACCTCGCCCTCACGGCCCTCGAGCTTGGGCTCGCGGTGCAGCAGGATGACCATGTCGGCGTCCTGCTCGATGGAGCCGGACTCACGAAGGTCGGACATCGCGGGCCGCTTGTCGGCGCGCTGCTCCGAACCACGGTTCAGCTGCGAGATCGCGATCACCGGGACCTCGAGCTCCTTCGCGAGCAGCTTGAGCGCACGGGAGAACTCGGACACCTCCTGCTGACGCGACTCGACCTTCTTGCCCGAGCTCATCAGCTGGAGGTAGTCGATCACGACGAGCTTGAGGTTGTGCTGCTGCTTGAGCCGGCGGCACTTCGCGCGGATCTCCATGAGGGACATGTTGGGTGAGTCGTCGATGAACAGCGGCGAGTCGGAGATCTGACCCATGATGCGCGCCAGCTTCTTCCAACCGGCGTCGCCGATGGTGCCCTTGCGCAGGTCCTGCAGCTGGATCTGCGCCTCGGCCGACAGGCAGCGCATGGTGATCTCGCTGCGGCTCATCTCCAGGGAGAAGATGGCGGTGGCCTGCTTGTGCTTGATGGCAGCCGAGCGCGCGATGTCCAGGCCCATCGTCGACTTTCCGACGGCGGGTCGGGCGGCCAGGACGATCATCTGGCCCGGGTGCAGGCCGTGGGTCAGCTCGTCGAGCTCGATGAACCCGGTCGGCACACCGATCATCTCGCTGGCGTCGCGCCCGGCGGCGACCTCGATCTCGTTGAGGGTGTCCTCGAGGACGTCACCGAGGGCGACGTAGTCCTCGCCGCCACGCTTGTCGGCCACGGCGTAGACCTCGGCCTGCGCGGCGTTGACGATGTCCTCGACGTCGCCGTTGCCCTGCTGGTACCCGAGCTGCACGATCCGCGTGCCCGCTTCGACCAGCCGGCGCAGCACCGCCCGCTCGCTGACGATCTCGGCGTAGTAGCCGGCGTTGGCGGCGGTGGGGACGGCCTGGATCAGGGTGTGCAGGTAGGCCTGCCCGCCGATCCGCTGCAGGTCGCCGCGCTTGGTCAGCTCGTCGGAGACGGTGATGGCGTCGGCCGGCTCACCCCGGCCGTAGAGGTCGAGGATCGCGTCGTAGATCAGCTCGTGGGCGGGACGGTAGAAGTCCGTGCCGCGGAGCCCCTCGACGCAGTCGGCGATCGCGTCCTTGGACAGGAGCATGCCGCCGAGGACCGACTGCTCGGCGTGCAGGTCCTGCGGGGGCACCCGGTCGTCGGACTGCGGTGGCCCGTCGCCGCCTGCGCTGAAGGCGCTGGTGCTCAGCTCCGCAAGAGACACTCTGCCAACTCCCTGAACCACGAACGAGAACGAAGAACACCGGTGTGGTTCGAGTAGACCACGGGCCGCCGACAACACCTGCCGACGCGCTCGACGGACCCTTCCGGACCGCGACCGCCTCACCGTAGGGTGGCGTTCACCGCACACTCAAACCGGCCCTGTGGAGAGGGTGTGGACAACGTGTGCGCAACTCCCGGGGTGCTTGTGCACAGTCGGGGGATAACCCTGTGGATTTCCGCGACGTAGCGTTTCGCACACGCCCCTGACCTGCACGGACGTCGTCCACGGGGTGTGGACCGCAGAAACTTCCGGGCGTGTCCGTCAGATGTCCGGCAGGTGCACAGGGCTTGACTTCCACGCCCCCGGACCCGTCCGGGGGCTGCGCTCCGCGGCATACCGGACGTAGCCTGCCGCCATGTGCCGAAACATCCGCCAGCTGCACAACTTCGAGCCCCCGGCGACGTCCGACGAGGTCCGCGCCGCGGCCCTCCAGTACGTCCGCAAGGTGAGCGGCAGCACCAAGCCCAGCCAGGCCAACCAGGCCGCGTTCGACGAGGCCGTGGAGGAGATCGCGCACGCCACCGCGCACCTGCTCCAGCACCTCACCACGACGGCGCCGCCCAAGGACCGCGAGACCGAGGCCGTCAAGGCGCGGGCCCGGGCCCAGGCGAGGTATGGCGCGGCCTGACCGCCTGAGTAAGGGCCTGTCCACGCCCTGACTGACCCGGTGGCGACACGGGGGGTCTGCCCGGCACACCCGGCAGGAATAACCACTGGGGCGCCGAGCAACCGCCGTCCTATCGTGGCGCGATGAGTTCTGGGGAGCACTCCGGTCTACCCCCACGAACCCAGCGACCACGACGGAACACGAAGGACCTCCCATGACTGAAGCCACCGCCCTGAGCGGCCCGGACACCACCGTCGAGCCCGGCGGCCGACCAGCCGTCAACACCACCGCGGTCCTGCGGATCCTCGTGCTCGCGACGTTCATCGTCATCCTCAACGAGACGATCATGGTCAACGCGATCCCCCGCCTGATGCGCGACTTCGCGGTCCCGGCGACGAGCGCGCAGTGGTTGTCCACGGCGTTCATGCTGACCATGGCCGTCGTCATCCCGGTCACCGGCTGGTTCCTCCAGCGGGTCACCACGCGCAGCGCCTACACGCTGGCGATGGGCCTGTTCCTCACCGGGACCGCGCTCGCCACGGTGGCACCGACGTTCTCGATCCTGTTGGGCGCCAGGGTGATCCAGGCCAGCGGCACCGCCGTGATGATGCCGCTGCTCATGACGACGATGCTGACCCTCGTGGCCCCCCAGGACCGCGGCAAGGTCATGGGCAACGTCACCCTCGTCATGTCGGTCGCGCCGGCCCTCGGCCCGGCCGTGTCGGGCGTCCTGCTGCAGCTCGGGTCGTGGCGGCTCATCTTCGCCGTCGTCCTGCCGGTCGCCGGCCTCATCACCGTCCTCGGGCTGCGCGAGCTCGTCAACATCGCCGAGCCGCAGCCGTCCCGCATCGACGGCCTGAGCGTGGCCCTGTCCGCGGTGGGCTTCGGCGCCCTGGTCTACGGCCTGAGTGGCCTCGGCGAGGGGTCGCACAGCACCGCGGCGATCCCGCCCGCGCTCACCACGGCGATCGGCGTCGTCTCCCTGGCCGCGTTCGCCCGACGCCAGGTCCGCCTGCAGCGGGGCCCGGGGCCGCTGCTCGACCTGCGCACACTGACCTTCGCCCCGTTCGCCATCGCCCTCGGCCTGATGTGCGTGTCCTTCATGGCCCTCATGGGCGCGATGATCCTGCTGCCGCTCTACCTCCAGGACGTCAAGGGCCTCTCGACGCTGACCACCGGCCTGCTCCTCATGCCCGGCGGGCTGACGATGGGCCTGCTCGGTCCGGTGGTCGGTCGGGCCTACGACCGTTACGGCGCAACGCGTCTCGTCGTCCCCGGCACCGTCGTCATGGCGCTCTGCCTCGTGGCGTTGACGCAGGTCGGTGTCGACACCCCCGCCGTCCTCGTGCTCGCGGACCACGTGGTGCTGAGCGCGGCCCTGGCGATGATCTTCACGCCGGTGTTCACCTCGGGGCTGTCGGTCCTCCCGCCGCACCTGTACGCCCACGGCAGCGCGGTGCTGGGCTCGCTCCAGCAGGTCGCCGCGGCTGCCGGCACCGCGGTGGTCATCAGCGTGATGGCCGGCCGCACCGCCGCCGCGGCTGCCGACGGCGCCTCCGGGACGACGGCCCTGGCCACCGGCGCGCAGTGGGGGTTCGGTGTCGGGGCCGTGCTCGCGGTGGTCGCGGTCGTCATCGCGTTCTTCGTCCGCACCCCCGCCACCGAGGTCCACGGGGGCGGCGACGCCCACTCCCCCGAGCTGTCCGAGGTCGCCCCTACCGTGGAGCGGTGACCACCGCCCCCGTCGTTGCGGCGGTGCGGTCGGAGCTCGCCCGGGCGGGTGACCCCGACCGCGCCGCCGCGCAGCAGGCCTACATGAAGTCGGCGATGCCCTACCGCGGCATCACCGCGCCGGAGCTCAAGGCCCTGCTGCGTCCCCTGCTCGCCGACCCGGCCCTCCAGCTCCCCGACCGGAGGGATTGGGAGGCCGCGGTCCGCGAGCTCTGGGACGGCGCCACCCACCGCGAGGAGCGGTATGCCGCGACGGCCCTCACCGGGCACCGCGCCTATCGCCGGTGGCAGGACCCGGACACCCTCGAGCTCTACCGCCACCTCGTCACCACGGGCGCCTGGTGGGACCACGTCGACGAGGTCGCCAGCCAGCGGGTCGGGCCGATCCTGCTGTCCCACCGCGAGGAGGTCACCCCGGTGGTCCTGGACTGGTCGCAGGACGACGACCTGTGGCTGCGCCGCACCGCGGTCATCAGCCAGTTGACGTTCCGGGAGAAGACCGACCTCGGCCTGCTGCGTGCGGTGATCGAGGCCAACCTCGACGACACCAGCTTCTGGCTCCGCAAGGCGATCGGCTGGGCACTGCGCCAGCACGCGCGCACGGACCCGGACTGGGTGCGGACCGTGGTCGACGAGTACGGCGCGCGCCTGTCCGGTCTCAGCCGTCGTGAGGCCCTGAAGCACCTCTGACCGACGCGGCCCGGGCTCCCGGGTCTGCGGCCACACCCCGCAGGAGCGGGACCGCCACCGCGAGGGCGGCCAGGGACGCGGCGGCCGCGACGAGGAAGGCGGCGCCGATCGATCCGCCGTCCGAGAGCGCTCCGGCGGCGAACGCACCGACCGAGCTGCCCGCCAGGAACGCACTGATCAACCACGCGAACGCCTCGGTCGTCGTACCGGCCGGGGCGAGCCGGTCGACGACCTGGAAGACGCAGGTGAGGGTGAGGGGCAGACCCAGTCCGCTGAGGACGGCGAGCACCGCCATCACCGGCGGCTCCCCGGGCGTCCAGGCCAGGGCGGCATACGTCACGACGAGGGTGAGCAGCCCGAGCGGGAGGTCCCGCAACGGATCTCGGCGCGGGGCCTGGCCGCTGTAGGCGAGGCCGCCGGCGAGGGCGCCGAGGGCGTTCGCCGCGACCAGCCACGACGCCCAGCCGGGCGCCGAGACCGACTCGGCGTAGGCGACGAGCGCGACGGCGGGGACACCGATGGTGAGACCGACGAGGAGCACCGCGACGTAGAGGACGCACAACCGTGGCGACCGCAGCGGCCCCAGCCAGTGCCGCTCCTCGCGGACCGGGACCCACTCGCGGGAGACCCGGGACGCGGTGAACCACACGGTGCCGGCGACACCGACCACGGCCGCGGCGAGCAACCCACCGCCGGCACCGAACCCCTGGGCGAGCAGGACGACGAGCGGGCCCAGGACGAACACGAGCTCCTGGGCGGCGGCATCGACGGCGAAGGCCGCCGGCACCTCACGGGCGGGGAGCACCGAGGGCCACAGGGTGCGCAGCGCCGGTTCGAGCGGCGGGGTCGTCAGGCCGGCCGCGAGGGCGACCAGGAGGCCGAGCGAGCCTGGAGCGAACGGCACCGCCGCAAGCGCCACCGACGAGAGGACGCCGCCGAGCACGAGGGTGCCGCGCTGCCCTCGCACGTCCATCACGCGCGACAGCACGGGACCTCCGACGCAGGCGCCGAGCGAGTAGGCGGCGGTGAGCAGCCCAGCCCGGGCGAAGTCGGCGCCGCTCTCGCGGGTGAACAGGACGAGGGCCAGCGGCACCATGCCGGTGGGCAGCCGTCCGGCCAGGGCGGAGAAGAGCAGGCGCGAGACGTGCGGGCGGGCGAGCAGCTGGGCCGGACCCACGCGGTGGCGCGGGTCAGCCACCGAAGGGCCAGCCCGGCTGCATACCGGGCTCACGCCCCGGCTCGATGTAGTGCTCGAACCCGAAGAAGGCCAGGAAGTACTCCTCGGGCATGCCGAGCATGCCCTCGATGTCGGTCGCCTGGCTGGCGTGCGCCTCGAGCGCGGCCCGCCGCTCGGCGAGGAAGTCGGTCACGTCGACGCGCCAGTGGATCTCGGCCTCGGGGGTGCCGAGCGGGTTGCCGTCGTCCATGTCGCTGTCCGGGTCGAAGCTCTTGTCGCCCTGACCGGCGGCGACGGCGGCCTGGTGGAAGGAGCGCATCTGGTCACGGTTCATCGTGGACTCGAGCAGACGCGGCCTGCTGGCCGCGAGCTCGGCGGCGCGGTGGACGACGGCGTGGACGCGGACGTGGTCGGGGTGGCCGTAGCCGCCGTGCCAGTCGTAGCCGACGAGGATGTCGGCGCCCTCCTCGTCGAGGATGGCGGCCAGCCGTCCGGCAGCCTCGTCGAGGTCGGCGGAGTGGAACGCACCGTCGTGGGTGTTCTGCTCCCAGCCGGTCATGCCGGAGTCGCGGTAGCCCAGCCAGGCGACCCGCTGCACGCCGAGGACCGCAGCCGACGCCTCGGCCTCGCGGCGGCGCCAGTCGGTGAGCGTCTCGCCGTCGGGCAGTCCCGCCTTCGGCAGCTCGCCGTGCTCACCCCCGGTCGCGAAGACCGCGACGACGCGACTGCCCTCCGCGCTCGCACGGGCCATGGCTCCCGAGGTCTGGGACGCCTCGTCGTCGGGGTGGGCGTGGAGGAACACGATCGTCGGCACGGGACCATCCTGCCCTCCGGGACCGACATCCACGGACGTTCGCGACCACCTCTCGACAGCGCGCCGATCCCGTGAAATAGTTAAATGCAACTATTTGGCCGAGCGCTCAAGGAAGAGTGACCACCCATGACCACCACCTCCGCCCCCAGCACGGGCCGCGACGACGCGGCATACCTCGAGCTCGTGGGCCGGCTCGACCTGGCCACCAAGGTGCGCCTGCTCACCGGCGCCACGTCGTTCACCCTGCACGGTGAGGAGTCGATCGGGCTGGCCCCGATGGCGTTCTCCGACGGGCCGACCGGGGTGCGCGGGCTGAAGTTCACCGGTGGCGACCACGTCGCCCTCTTCCCGAGCGCCACGGTCCTCGCCAGTGCGTGGAGCGAGGAGACGGCGCACGAGGTGGGCGAGATGCTCGCCGAGGAGGCGGAGCGCCAGCAGATCCACGTCGTCCTCGGGCCGACGATCAACCTGCACCGGACCCCGCTCGGCGGACGCCTCTTCGAGGCCTACTCCGAGGACCCGCTGCTCACCGGCAGGCTCGCGGCCGCCTACGTGCGCGGTATGCAGGGGCGTGGGATCGGCGCGTGCCTCAAGCACCTCGTGGCCAACGAGTCCGAGACCCTGCGCAACTACATGAACTCCGTCGTCAGCGAGACGGCCCTGCGCGAGGTCTACCTGCTGCCGTTCGAGATCGCGGTCCAGGACGCCGACGCCTGGTCGATCATGGCGGCCTACAACGACGTCAACGGAGTCGCCGCCACCGAGCAGGACCACGTCAACAACGCCGTCGTCAAGGGCGAGTGGGGCTGGGACGGGCTGCTCATGTCCGACTGGTTCGCCACGAAGACCTCCGCGCCTGCGGCGCTGGGCGGGCTCGACCTCGTCATGCCCGGTCCCGACGGCCCCTGGGGCGAGGCGCTGGTCGCCGACGTCGAGTCCGGCGCCGTCGACGAGTCCGTCATCGACGCGCACGTCGTGCGCCTGCTGCGCCTCGCCGAGCGCGTCGGAGCCCTCGGGTCGCCGGACGAGCGGCGGGTGTGGCCGGCCGAGTCCCTGGCCCCGGACGCGCCCGCACGGCGTGAGCAGCTACGCCGGCTGGCGACCGACGGCATGGTCGTGCTGCGCAACGAGGACGGCGTCCTGCCGCTCGCAGCAACGGGATCCGTCGCCCTCATCGGCCGGCACGGCGTCGACACCATCTGCATGGGCGGCGGTTCGGCGACGGTCAACCCGCCGTACCAGGTGTCCATCGCCGACGGCCTCGAGGCCGCGATCGGCGACCGCCTGACGGTCGTCGACGGGGTCGAGGTGCGCGACCGCGCCGTGGTCGCCGAGGCGAACGCCATCACCGACCCCGAGACCGGCCAGCCCGGTCTGCGGGTCGCCTACCTCGACGCCGACGGGGTCGTCATGTCGAGCGAGCACAGCAGCGTCTCGTCCGTCGTCACGGGCTGGGACGACGTCCTGCCCCGCCCCACCGACAAGGTCGTGCTGACAGCCCGGCTGACGGGTTCGGGTCCGGTGCGCCTCGGGGTCCTCGGCAGCGGCACCTGGACGGTCGACCTCGACGGTGAGCGGGTCGGCTCCGTGGACCTGGTCGCCGAGGGGTTCGACCCCGGCGAGTCGATGCTCAAGCCGCCGGTGTGGACCGTCGACACCGACGCGACCACGACCGTGGATGACGAGGGTTCGCGCGAGGGCGCGCTCGTCACGGCCACGGTGACGGTCGTGCGGTCCGAGCCGCAGCCCGGCCCGGACGGCAAGCTCAGCACCCTGTCCCACATCATCGCCTCGGGCATGGGGATGAAGGGCCTGGTCGTCTCGCCGGTCCCGGCCGACGCGTCCGAGGTGCTCGAGTCCGCCACCACCGCGGCAGCCGATGCCGACCTGGCCGTCGTGGTCGTCGGCCTCACCGAGGAGCAGGAGACCGAGGCGACCGACAAGTCGACCCTCGCCCTGCCCGGCGAGCAGGACGCGATGGTCTCCGCCGTCGCCGCTGCCGCCCGGCGGACCGTCGTCGTCGTCAACGCCTCCACGCCGGTCCTCATGCCGTGGTTCGACGAGGTCGACGCCGTGCTGGTCGTCGGCCTGCCCGGGCAGGAGGGTGGTCACGCGGTCGCCGACGCCCTGCTCGGGGTGCGCGAGCCCGCCGGTCGCCTGGTCACCTCCTGGCCGGCCGCCGACGAGGCGGCCCCGGCGTGGGAGGTCGTCCCCGACGGACTGACCCTGGAGTACACCGACGGCACCTTCGTCGGCTACCGCGGGTTCGCCGCCGGCCACGCCCCTGCCCCGGCCCACTGGCTCGGCGCCGGCGACGGGTATGGCGCGTGGACCTACCCGTCCGCCCGCCTGGTCGACGGCGGGTCCGGGGCCGCTCCCTCCGTCGAGGTGACGGTGGCGAACGGCTCGGTCCACGACTCCCGCGAGGTGGTTCAGGTCTACCTGCGTCCCGACACCGACGACCAGCCGGTGCGCCTCGTCGGGTTCGCGCCGGTGCAGGTCGCCGCCGGGGCGGAGGCCACCGTCACGGTCGGCACCGACGCCCGGCTGTGGCGCCGCTGGGACGAGTCGACGAACGCCTGGGGCGAGCCGCTCAGCGGCGGCACCCTCCTCGTCGCGCGCGGTCTCGGCGACGTGCAGGCCGAGCTGCCCCTGGCCTGACGGCCGCCAGCCGCCGGGTCGATGTGGACACGCCGGGATTCCCCGGCGCGGACACATCGACCCGGCGGTGGGTGGTGGGCGGTGCTCAGGAGCAAGGGAAGGAGGAGGAGCGGGTGAGCACACGGCATACAGTCGGGGGCATGTCAGCCACGTCGGACCGGGCCGCCCCCCGCCGCGGCCGGGGCCGTCCGCGGGGCACCGACACCGGGCAGACCCGCGAGCGCATCGTGGCGGCAGCGGCAGAGCTGTTCGCCGAGCGCGGGTTCCACGCGACGCCGATGACGAGCATCGCCGAAGCAGCCGGGTTGAGCCAGACCGGGCTGCTGCACCACTTCCCCGCGAAGGAGGAGCTGCTCGCAGCGGTCCTGGAGCAGCGCGACCTGCGCGACCTGGAGACGCTCGCCGCTACGCACGACCGTCCGCCGCGCGGCTGGCAGGTGTGGGACGACATGGTCACCCTCGTCGGGCTGAACAGCGAGCGCGAGGGGTTCGTGCGGTTGTTCACCAGCCTGGCCGGCGAGGCGGTGGACCCCGCGCACCCCGGTCACGGCTGGCTCGGCGCGCACCACGGCGCCGCGGTCGAGGCGCTCGCCCACGCCCTGCGCGAAGCGGCGCACGACGGCGCGGCCGACGAGGACATCCCTGCGGAGCAGCTCGCCCGTCAGGCGGTGGCCCTGATGGACGGCCTGCAGCTGCAGTGGTTGATGCGCCCGGACGAGGTGGACATGGCCGCCGACTTCGCGGGCTGGGTCGAGACCGTCCGGCACCGCTGGGCCCGCTAGGGCGCAGGGGCGAGGACCCAGAGGACCTCGCAGGCATCCTCGGCCGAGGCGTTGCGCCAGGTGTGCGGCGCCCTGCCCGGGAAGGTCATCGTGTCGCCCGGGCCGAGGTCCTCCTCGCCGGTCTCGAGGACGACGGTGAGGTGGCCGGCGACGACGTACGCGCACTCGACCTCGCAGTCGAGCGTGTAGAGGTCGGCGCCACCGTTGCCGCCGGGGTCGATCCGGGCGTGGATGATCTCGAGCGCCTGCTGGGTGCCGGGTGTGATGAGCTCCTCGTGGGCACCGGTGCCACCGAAGTTGATCGGGCGCCCCTGCCCCGCCCGGATCACCGCGGACTCCGGCGGGTCGAACAGCTCGCCGACGCGCAGGCCCAGGACGTCGCACACGGTGACGAGGGACGCGACCGACGGCGAGACGTCGTCGCGTTCCAACCGGCTGACGAACCCCTTGGTCAGCCCGGCCGACTCGGCGACCTGGGCGATGGTGAGGCTGCGCGCCTGACGGGCCGCGCGCAGCCGCGCGCCGATGCGGACCTGGGTGTCCGGTCGCTCGCGGGGAGCGCGGGACACCGGCGTCCGAGTCGTCATGGCGCCAGTTCTACAGCAACCGCCCTGACCGGTGCCCCGTCGGCTGCCTCGAGCCGGATCGGCAGCACGGAGACGAACGGGTCGTCGAAGTCGATGTCGCCGAGGCCGCGGAGGTTCTCGATGATCACGCCGCCGAGGTCGGCGATGAGGTGGTGGCAGGGGAACCCCACGCCCGGGTGCTCGTCGTCCGGGGTCTCGTCGAGGTTGAGGGCGTCGAGCCCGATGGTGCGCACCCCGAGGTCGAGCAGCCGGCGGCAGGCGTCGGCGTCGAGGTAGGGGTTCTCGAAGTACTGCGGCGTGCCGTAGTGCTCGTCCCAGCCCGTGTGCAGGAGCACGATCGAGCCCGGTCGGATGAGGTCGGCCACCGGCGCGACGTGGTCCCACGTCACGACCCCGCGCGGACCGACACCGGTGGCGTCGACGACGACCCCGGGGCCGGCGAAGAGGGTGAGGTCGAGCTCGTCGATGCGCAGGCCCTTCTCCTCGAAGTGGTACGGCGCGTCGACGTGGGTGCCGGTCTGCGACCCGAGGTGGACGTCGAGCAGGTTGAAGCCGTCGCGCTCGATCGTGCTGTGCACGGTCAGGGCCGGCTCCGGGTCACCGGGGTAGATCACCGTCCCGGGACCGACGGGCACCGACAGGTCGACGATCCGGAGAACTCTCATGGTGAACAACTATTGCATTGCAGTAAACCCCGGCGCTAGCGTTCCCGCCGATGCCCCACCCCTCGGGAGCACCCCGGAGTCCTGGAAGGGATCGCCGCATGAGCACCACGAACGCCCCCACCGCACCCACACCGCGTCCGAAGGTCACCGACGTCGAGCAGCACGGGATCGACACGATCCCCGACGCCGACCGCACCTCGCGCCCGCTCGACCTGTTCCGGATCCAGTTCGGCGGTGCCAACACCTTCGCCACCGTCCTGCTCGGCACCTTCCCGATCGCCCTCGGCCTGTCCTTCTGGCAGGCGGTCGCAGCCACTCTCGCCGGCGTCGTGGTCGGCGCCCTGTTCCTCATGCCGATGGGCCTGTTCGGGCCGCTGACCGGCACGAACAACGCCGTCTCCTCCGGCGCCCACTTCGGCGTGCGCGGCCGGATCGTCGGCTCGTTCCTGTCGCTGCTCACCGCCATCGCGTTCTACTCGATCTCGGTGTGGGTCAGCGGCGACGCGCTCGTCGGCGCCCTGGGACGGCTCTTCGGCGTCCCCGACTCGGACCTCCTGCGCGGCACGGTCTACGCGATCCTCGGCGCGATCGTCATCGTGGTCGTCGTCTACGGGTTCCAGTTCATGTTGCTGGTCAACAAGATCGTGGTCGTCGGCAACACGGTGCTGATCCTCCTGGCGGTCTTTGCGTACGCCTCGGTGTTCGACCCGTCGTTCGACCCCGGCCCGAGCGCCTACGCCCTCGGCTCGTTCTGGCCGACCTTCGTCCTGTCCGCGCTGATCGTCATGGGCAACCCCGTGTCGTTCGGGGCGTTCCTCGGGGACTGGTCGCGCTACATACCGGCGGCGACGTCACGCAAGTCGTTGCTGGGAGCCACGTTCGGCGCGCAGCTGATGACCCTCATCCCCTTCATCTTCGGTGTCGCGACCGCGACCCTCGTGGCCGGCGAGACCGACTACATCGTGGCGCTGATCAAGATCTCCCCGATCTGGTACGCCGTGCTCCTCATGGTGGTCGCGTTCCTCGGTGGGCTCTCGACCGGCGTCACCTCGCTGTACGGCACGGGCCTGGACTTCTCGTCGGTCTTCCCGCGGCTGAGCCGGGTGCAGGCGTCGCTGTTCATCGGCGTGATCGCGTTCGTCTTCATCCTCGTGGGGCGCCTGGCCTTCGACCTCATCGCCAGCGTCAACGCCTTCATCGGCGCGATCGTCATCTGCACGACGCCGTGGATGGTCATCATGACGATCGGGTTCGTCGTGCGCCGTGGCCACTACCGGCCCGCCGACGTCCAGGTGTTCAACCTCGGCATGCGTGGTGGCGCCTACTGGTTCCACGGCGGGGTGAACTGGCGTGGCATGGTCGCGTGGATCCCGGGCGCGGTCGCCGGCCTGATGTTCGCCAACTACCCGCCGCTGATCGAGGGCCCGTTCCGCAACGCCGTCGGGGGTGGGATCGACATCAGCCTCCCGGTCGCGATCGGTGTGGCCGCCGTGATCTACGTCGTCCTCCTGTATGTCGTGCCGGAACCCCGCTACGTCTTCGGCCCGCAGGGTCCGCGCTGGGTCCCCGCTGCCGAGGGTGCCGAGCCGCCGGTGGTCGCCGACGAGTCCGCCTCTCAGCACCGCAAGGCCCGTCGCGGCCACACCATGGACGAGTCCGTCGCGGCCGAGCTGGAGGCCCGCGTCGATGGCTGACCAGTCCCACCAGCAGGCCCTCCCCCGGATCACCGACGGCGGCCGGGTCGGCCAGGTCGACGCCACGGTGGTCCCGCGGTTCGCCGGCCCGGCGACCTTCGCGCGGCTCCCCCGCATCGACGAGGTGTCCGACGTCGACGTCGCGGTGCTCGGTGTCCCGTTCGACGCGGGGGTGTCCTACCGGCCGGGGGCGCGCTTCGGCCCGGCGCACATCCGTGAGTCCTCGCGGCTGCTGCGGCCCTACAACCCGGCCCAGGACGTCTCCCCGTTCGCGGCCCAGCAGGTGGTCGACGCCGGCGACCTCGGGGTCAACCCGTTCTCGATCGAGGAGGCCGTCGACACGATCGAGGCCGGCGCCAGGTCGGTCCTGGAGCGGGCCGGACGGGTGCTCACCCTCGGGGGCGACCACACGATCACGCTGCCGCTGCTGCGTGCGCACGCGGCAGCCCACGGCCCGATCGCCGTGGTGCACTTCGACGCCCACCTCGACACCTGGGACACCTACTTCGGCGCCCGCTACACCCACGGGACACCGTTCCGCCGGGCGTCCGAGGAGGGCCTGCTCGACAAGGAGGCCTGCCTGCACGTGGGCTCACGAGGGCCGCTGTACTCCGCCCAGGACCTCGACGACGACGCCACCCTCGGCTTCGCGATCGTGCCCAGCGTCGAGATGGACGACCTCGGCGCCCGGGGCGTCATCGAGCGCATCCGCGACCGGGTCGGGGACCGGCCCGTCTACGCCTCCATCGACATCGACGTCCTCGACCCGGGGTTCGCCCCGGGCACCGGCACCCCGGAGACCGGTGGCCTCACCGGGCGCGAGCTGCTCGCCATCCTGCGCAGCTTCTCCGGGCTCAACCTCGTCGGTGCCGATGTCGTCGAGGTCGCCCCCGCCTACGACCACGCCGAGGTCACCGGCATCGCCGCGTCGCACGTCGCCTACGAGCTGCTCAGCGCCATGGCTCCCCGGACGACACCCACCACCTCAAGCACCGACGAAGGGCCCGCCCGATGAGCACCACCCCCGGACTCGCGCAGGAGGTCGAGCGCGAGGTCCTCGCGGCGGCCGACGCCCTGGTGCGGGCGTTCGCCAGCGGCGACAGCGCCGCATACTTCGCGTGCTTCGCGCCCGACGCGACATTCGTCTTCCACACGACGCCGCAGCGGCTCGGGTCGCGCGCGGCGTACGAGGCCCTCTGGGAGCAGTGGGTCACCGAGGACGGGTTCACGGTCGTGTCCTGCGCCTCGACGAACCCGGTCGTGCAGGTGCTGGGCGCCGATGCCGCGGTCTTCGCCCACGACGTGGCCACCGTGCTCGAGGTCGGCGGCGGCCGCGAGGAGCTGGCCGAGCGCGAGACCATCGTGTTCACGCGGCGCGACGAGGTCTGGATGGCGGTCCACGAACACCTCTCCCCCGTGCCTTTGGTCCAATAGGCCGGGTGAGCAGGGATCGCGCGGCCTCGGGAGGGAGCGTCGGCGACCCCGCCCAGGGCCGCGAGATCCTGCGCCTGGCCGTCCCGGCGTTCCTCGCGCTCGTCGCCGAACCCATGTTCCTGCTCGCCGACTCGGCGATCATCGGGCACCTAGGCACGGCGCAGCTGGCCGGCCTCGGGGTCGCCAGCGCGACCCTGCTGACCGCGGCGAACCTGTTCGTGTTCCTCGCCTACGGCACCACCTCGATCGTCGCGCGCCAGCTCGGTGCGGGCAGCGAGCGGGGCGCGCTGGAGGCCGGGATCGACGGCACCTGGCTCGCCGTCGGCCTCGGTGCGCTGACGTCGGTCGCCGTGGCGCTGGGGGCCGAACCCCTGTGCCGGCTCTTCGGCGCCTCCGACGCGGCCGTGGGTTTCGCCACCACGTACCTGCGCATCTCGGCCCTGGGCATCCCGGCGATGCTCGTCGCCCTCGCTGCGACCGGTGTCCTCCGCGGGCTGCAGGACACCAGGACCCCCCTGGTGGCCTCGGCGGTGGGATTCAGCGTCAACATCGCGCTCAACCTGCTGTTCGTCTACGGGTTCGGCTGGGGCATCGCCGGGTCCGCGTGGGGCACCGTCCTCGCCCAGACCGGTATGGCGCTGGGCCTGGTCACCGTGATGGTGCGCCACGCGCGTCGTGCCGGGGCCGGGCTGCACGCCCATCCCGGTCGGGTGCTGCGGGCCGCCGTGACCGGGGTGCCATTGCTGGTGCGCACCCTGGCGCTGCGTTCCATCCTGCTCGTGACGACGTGGGTGGCAGCCGGTCTCGGCGACGTCCCCCTGGCCGCCCACCAGGTCGCTGCGACCGTCTGGTCGTTCCTCGTGTTCGCCCTCGACGCCCTCGCGATCGCCGCACAGGCGCTGACGGGGAAGGCCCTCGGAGCGGGTGACGTCCGAGGCGCGCGGGCCGCGACCTCGACCATGATCCGGTGGGGCGTCTGGGGTGGAGTGGTCCTCGGGGTCGCCCTGCTGTGCGTGCACACCGTCGTGCCGGCTGCCTTCACGTCGGACCCTGCGGTCCGCTCGGCCCTCGCCGCAGCCCTGGTCGTCGTCGCGATCGGCCAGCCCCTGTCCGGGTACGTGTTCGTCATCGACGGGGTCCTCATCGGCGCCGGCGACGGTCGGTGGCTGGCCCGGGCGATGGTGGCGACCCTGGTGCTCTACCTGCCGCTGATCCTGGCGGTCCACCTCGGCGGCGACCGACTGCTCCAACGCGGTGTGCCGTTCGCCCTGGGCGCGCTGTGGGTCGCGTTCACGGGGTTCATGGCCATCCGCGCGGTGTTCTTCAGGTACCGGATCCGCAGCGACGCCTGGATGGTGACCGGCGCGGCCCGCTGAGGATCGACGCAGATCCGCGCCCGGCGCCATACCCCTGCGCCGGTCGAGGTATTCGGCTACCCGGATAGGGCCGCCGAATACCTCGAACCGGGGCTGCCGCGGCGGATGGGCAGCGGTCAGCCGATGCGGGTCGCGGCCTCGCGGCGGGGGTCGCCGGCCGCGACGAGGTCGCCGTCGGCACCCCGGGCCGCCGCACCCACCCCACCGAAGAACATCGAGAGCGGACCGTGCGCGAACGCGGGCAGCCCCATGGCCTGCACGGCGGCACTGATGGCGGCGTCGTCCTCGTGGTCGACGCGGGTGCTGCCGTCGTCGAGGATGCGGACGTGCGCGCGCGGGGCGTCGATGGCCTCCTGGAGCGAGTCGCCGTGGTGGCAGTACCGGCCGAGCACCTGCATGAGCGCGGTCGTGATCCGGTCGGCGCCCGGGCTGCCGATCGCCAGCGCCGCGCCGGCCCCCGAGCGTGCCACGGAAGGCGCCATGTTGGACGCGAGCCTCGTGCCCGGGGTGAGGGCGTGCAGGCCCAGGCGGTTGAGCTCGGGTTCGCCGAGGCAGTTGTTGAGCATCATCCCCGTGCCGGGAACCGTTGCGCCCGAACCGTATCCGCTCGAGGCCGTGATCGCGCAGACGGTCCCGTCGCTGTCGACGGCCGAGACGTTCGCGGTCGACGAGGAGGTGGGCAGGCCGGCGAGCCCATGGCGTTCGACCAGGTCGAGCAACGCGTACCCGTCCTCCTCGAGGTCCGTCGACAGGTCGTGCACCGAGTGTCGGTAGGCGAGCACCCGGCGCTGCACGTCGATGACCTGCTCCCAGTCCCAACGGTCGGCGCCCAGCTCGCGCAGCATCACCGCGAGCATCGGGCCACCGACGGACGGTGGTGGGTTCGTGGCGACGTCCCAGTCACCCAGCCGCATCCGCAGCGGCGCACGGACCACGGCCCGGTAGGCCGCGAGGTCGGCTGCCGTGACGAGGCCACCGCGCGCCGCGCTGTCGTCGGCGATCCGTGCGGCCAGCTCCCCGGTGTAGAGGTCGGACGGACCGCGCTCGCCGATCAGCTCCAGCGTGGCGGCGAGGTCGGGGTTGGTGACGATCTCGCCTGCCGCGAACGGAGACCCGTCAGCCCGCTTGACCAGGGGTGCGGTGTGCTCGTCCCAGCCGAAGACGCTGTCCCCGGTGATCGCGAGGTAGCTCGCCGCCGCGCCACCGATGGCGTACCCGTCGCGGGCGGTGGCCACGCTCGGTGCGAGGACGTCCGCCCAGCACGCCCGCCCGTGGCGCTCGTGCGCCATACCGAGGGCGGCGAAGGCCCCCGGCGTCGCCACGGAACCGTGGCCGGCGTAGAGGGTGAGGCCACCGCCGTAGGAGGTGGAGATCTCGCGCAGGCCGGTGCCGAACCGCTCGGTGGGCAGGCCGCGGCCGGGCATCTCGACGTTCCCGTCGATGACCTCGGGCTCGCCACCGGCCGGCCAGATGCTCACGAACGCGCCACCGAGCATCGAGACGATCCCCGGCTCGGTCGACATGGCGGCGACGATCGCGGCGATCGCGGCGTCGACGGCGTTGCCGCCGGCGCGGACGGCGGCCACCCCCGCCTCGGCCGACACCGGTCCGGTGCCTGCGACCGCCACACGCCTGTCCATGCGCCCGATTCTGCCCCGCCGCCGCACCCCACGCGCGATCTGACCACGGCCCGGCCCGGTCGTCGTGGACGCGTCGACGGGGACCCGTGCGCCGCCCGTTAGGGTCCGAGGGTGATCGAGGCGCTGCTGCTCGTCGTCGCGGCCCTCGTGGTCGGCTACTCGAAGACCTCGATCGGCGGCCTGGGGAGCATCGCCATCGCGATCTTCGCGAACGTCATGCCGGCCCGCGAGTCGACGGCCGCCATCCTGCTGCTGCTCATCACCGGCGATGTGGTCGCCGTCTGGAAGTACCGCCAGCACGCGGACTGGGCGCTGCTGCGCCGGCTGGTCCCGAGCGTGCTGCCGGGCCTGGCCCTCGGGGCGGCCTTCCTCGCGGTGGTCGACGACACGGTGCTGCGACGGTCCATCGGCGTCCTGCTGCTCGCGATGGCGGCGCTGCAGCTCCTGCTCCAGTGGCGTTCGCCCGACACCTCCGTCATCGCCCGTTCGCGACCCGCGGCGCTCGGCACCGGCCTGGCGGCCGGCTTCACGACGATGACGGCCAACGCGGCCGGCTCGGTGATGACGCTCTACCTCGTGGCGCGCGGCGTGGAGAAGAGCCGGTTCCTCGGGACGGGGGCGCTGTTCTTCTTCGGGGTCAACCTCTGCAAGATCCCGTTCAGCGCCGGGCTCGGTCTCTTCAGCATCGGCACGCTGCAGCGGACGGCGCTGCTCATCCCGTTCGTCCTGCTCGGGACCTGGGCGGGGCTGCACACCGCCCGACGACTCAGCCAGGCGAGGTTCGAGCAGGCCGTGCTGGCCGCGACCGTCGTGTCAGCGATCGCCCTCGTCGTGCGCTGAACCTCACTCCCCCTGCGGCCCGACCAGGGGGCGTTGCCGCTTCTTGTGCTCCACGTATGCCGCGTGGGCCTCCTGCGTCGAGGCCAGCTCGGACTCGGCGCTGACCGGGACGTCCCACCAGCTCTCGCTGCTGGGTGAGTGCACGGTGGGGTCGGTCTCGACGTGGATCACGACCGGGCCACCGTGCGCGGGGGCAGCCTTGGCCTCCTTGACCGCCTGCTCGAGCTCGGCACGCGAGTGCACCTCGATGACGTGGGCGCCCAGGCTACGGGCGTTCGCGGCGAGGTCCACGGGCAGCGGGGCACCGTCGAGCCGTCCCGAGCCCTCGTCCCGGTAGCGGTAGCTCGTGCCGTACCGCTGGGACCCGAGCGACTCCGACAGTGAGCCGATGGAGTGGAAGCCGTGGTTCTGCACGAGCACGACGACCACCTTGACGCGCTCCTGGACCGCGGTCACCAGCTCGGTCGGCATCATCAGGTAGCCACCGTCGCCGACCATGGCGAAGACGTCGCGGGTCGGGTCGGCCAGTCGGATACCGATGGAGGCAGGTACCTCGTAGCCCATGCAGGAGTAGCCGTACTCGACGTGGTAGCCCTTGCGGTCACGCACCCGCCACAGCTTGTGCAGGTCGCCGGGCATGGACCCGGCCGCGCACAGCACCACGTCGCGCGGGTCGGTCTGCTCGTTGACCACACCGAGGACCTCGGACTGGGTGAGCAGCCCCGGCGCCAGGGCGTCGGTCACCTCGGCCGGAGGGGCGTATGCGGCGGAGACCTGCTCGTCCCACGCCTGCCAGAGCGTGGCCTGGCGTTCGCGGTAGGAGGCGTCCACGGCATACCCGTCCAGGGCTGCGGTCAGGGCGGTCAGGGCCTCACGCGCGTCGGCGACCACCGGTAGTCCGGACTGCTTGCCGGCGTCGAACCGTGCCACGTTGATGTTGACGAACCGGACTCCCTCGTCCTGGAACGCCGTTCGCGAAGCCGTGGTGAAGTCGCTCCAGCGGGTGCCGATCCCGATGACGACGTCGGCCTCTGCCGCAAGGGCGTTGGCCGCCGTCGTCCCGGTGGACCCGATGGCACCCATGAGCTGCAGGTGCCCGTGCACGAGGGAACCCTTCCCGGCCTGGGTCTCTCCCACGGGGATGCCGGTGGCGTCGCAGAAGGCGCGCAGCGCGTCCTCCGCTCCCGAGTAGTGCACGCCGCCGCCGGCGACGACCAACGGCCTTGCCGCAGAACGGATCAGCGCGACCGCGTCGGCGACGTCCACCGCTTCGGGGAGGGGGCGGGCGACCCGCCAGACGCGTTCGGCGAAGAGCTCCTCGGGCCAGTCGAACGCCTCGGCCTGGACGTCCTGCGGCAGGGCGATCGTGACCGCCCCGGTCGCCGCGGGGTCGGTCAGCACCCGCATGGCCGCGAGCAGCGCGGACGGCAGCTGTTCGGGACGGTTGACCCGGTCGAAGAAGGCCGAGAGGGGCCGGAACGCGTCGTTGACGGTGACGTCCGCGGCATACGGCTGCTCGAGCTCCTGCAGCACCGGGGCCGACACCCGTGTCGCGAAGGTGCCCGACGGCAGCAGCAGCACCGGGATCCGGTTGATCGTCGCCAGCGCCGCGCCCGTGAGCATGTTGGTCGAGCCAGGTCCGACGGAGGCGGTGCAGGCCCAGGTCTGGAGCCGGTCCTTCTGGCGGGCGTAGCCGACGGCCGTGTGCACCATCGCCTGCTCGTTGCGGGCCAGGACGTAGGGCAGGTGCTGGTCGTGCTCGGCGGAGTCGTCCCCGAGCTCGCCCTGCAGGAGCGCCTGCCCGATCCCTGCGACGTTGCCGTGCCCGAAGATCCCGAAGCAGCCGGCGAACAGCTTCTGCCGCTCACCGTCACGCTCGCTCCACTGCTGGCCGAGGAACCGCACCACGGCCTGGGCCACGGTCAGCCGGATGGTGGCGCTCATCGGGTCCCTCCCAGGGGTAGTCGCGGGTCGACGTCCAGACCTTCCCAGGTCTGGCGCACCCAGCCGTGGGCCGGGTCGTCACAGATCAGCCAGGCGCGCTCGTCGCCGGGTCCGGCCATGACGTTCAGGTAGTAGAGGTCGTAGCCGGGAGCCGCCATCGCCGGGCCGTGCCAGCCGTGGGGCACAAGGACGACGTCACCGGTCCGGACCTCGGCGAGCACGTCGATCGGGCGCTCGTCGGTGCCGTAGACCCGTTGGTAGCCAACAGGATCGGCGCTCTCGGTAGCTGGGGAGCCGGCGGCCACCTGCACCTCGAAGTAGTAGATCTCCTCGAGCTCGGTCTCGGCGCCCTCGCGCTCCTCGTCGTGCTTGTGCGGCGGGTACGAGCTCCAGTTGCCTGCCGGGGTGATGACCTCGCACGCGATGATCGAGTCGGCGTCGAGGACGCCGGGGATCCCGAAGTTGCGCACCTCGCGGCTCGCCGCGCCTGCTCCCCGGAGCTCGACCGGAACGTCGGTTGCCGGGACGTGCCGGAACGACGAGGTCGGCTCTCCCGACGCGCGCGCAGCACAGACCGCCACCCGGGCGGGACCGTCGTGGGCGAGGACCGTCAGGCCCCGGCCGCGGGCGACGTAGGCGACGTCGGTGGGGCCGGCGAAGACCGAGGCCCTGCCGGAGAGGACCGCCTCGTCCTGCTCCGACGAGACGGTGACCGTTCCCGACAGGGGGACCACCACGTGCTCCCACTCGTCGGGCGCGAACTCGCGACGTTCCCCTGCAGCCAGCCGCCCGGCATAGAGACCGGTGTGCTGCCAGCCGTCGACCGCCTCGTCGACGGCGACCTCCCAGCCGCGGTCCGCGATGGTGCCGAGCGGGTGCACCCAGCGGGCGTTGTCGTTCACTGGCCCACCCCGTGGACGAGCTCCGCGGCGATGTCCACGGCAGCGGCCACGTCGCCGTCCGGGGGGTAGAGCAGGGCGCGCCCGACGACGAGCCCGCGCACCGGGGGCAGGTCGAGGGCCCTGCCCCACGCGGCGTACGTGTCGTGGGGGTCCCCGACGGGGTCGCCGCCCAGCAGCAGCGTCGGCAGGGTGGTCGCGTCCATGACGCGCGGCAGGTCGTCGACGACCGGGAGCTTGAGCCAGGTGTGCGCGCTCGACGCGCCCAGGGCCGAGGCGACGTGGATGGACGTGATCACCGAGTCGGGGTCGAGGAGGTTGACGACGCGACCGTCCCGGCGCTGTGACAGGAACGGCTCCACCATGGCCATCAGCCCCAGCTCGGCCAGCTCGGTCACCGCGCGGGCACTGGACTCCAGCGTCGCCACCGTGCCCGGGTCGTCGAACGCGATCCGCGTGAGCATCTTGCCGCCGTCGAGGCCGAGCGCGGCCAGGTCGCTGGCGCGGTAGGCGGTGAAGCGGTCGTCCAGCTCGAAGGAGGAGCCTTGCAGGCCACCGCGATTCATCGAGCCGACGACGACCTTGCCCTCCAGGGCGCCGAGGAGGAGCAGGTCGTCGAGGATGTCGGGCGTGCCGAGGACGCCGTCGACACCGGGTCGCGACAACGCGGTGACGAGTCGTTCGAGCAGGTCCGTCCGGCTGGCCATGGCCCGGGGCTGGTCACGCACCCCGAGGGCGGCGCGCGCAGGGTGGTCGGCGGCGACGAGCAGCATCCGGCCGTCCCGGCGGACGACCTGGCGCAGGCGACGGTTCTCCCACTCCTCACCGATGCGGTGCGGCTCGCGAGCCCTCACCTCGGTGAGGTCGGCGACGTTGATCCGGGACCTGGTCACGACCGGCTCCCCGCTTCGGCACGGGTGCCGGGCCCGGAGTTCGCACGTTCGGGTGCGGAGCGCGCACCCGCGAGGAGCGCCTCGACCTCGGCCGTCGTGGGCATGGCCGTGGAGCACTCCAGCTTGGACGCGACCACGGCACCGGCGACGTTCGCGAACTCCAGGACCCGTCGCAGGTCCCAGCCCTCCAGCAGCCCGAGGCACAGGGCGCCTCCGAAGGCGTCCCCGGCACCGAGCCCGTTGACCACCTCGACGGGGAACGGTGGCACTTCGACGCGTTCCTCCCGTGTCGCCGCGAGGACGCCCTTGGGTCCCTGCTTCACCACGGCGAGCTCGACACCGCGCTCGAGCAGGGCGTCCGCCGCGCGCTGCGGGTCGGTCTCCCCGACGGCGACCTCGCACTCCTCGCGGTTGCCGACGGCCACGGTGACGTGGTCGAGGGCGCGCGCCACCTCGGCGCTGGCCTCCTCCGGCCGCGGCCAGAACATCGGCCGGTAGTCGAGGTCCAGGACCGTGTGCCGGCGTCGACCGCGGGCGGCCCAGGCGGCGAAGTGCGCCCCGCGGCTCGGCTCCTGCGACAACCCCGTCACCGTCGCCCAGAACACGCGGGCGTCCCGGATCGCCTGCAGGGGCAGCTCGTCGGCCTGGATCATCAGGTCGGGCGCCGTCGGGTAACGGTAGAAGTAGAGCGGGAAGTCGTCCGGCGGGTGCACCTCGCAGAACGTCACCGGGGTCGGGGGTCCGCTCACGGCCGAGACGAACCTGTCGTCCACTCCGAACTCCCGCAGCGCCCGGTGGATGTAGCTCCCGAACGGGTCGCTGCCGGTGCGGGTCAGCAGGGCGGTGCGCAGCCCGTGCCGCGCCGCGGCCACCGAGACGTTGGTGGCACTCCCACCGAGGAACTTCTGGAACGTCTCGACGTCCTCGAGCCCCACGCCGTGCTGCAGCGGATAGATGTCCACCCCCGTGCGGCCCACCGCCACGACGTCGTATGGCGTGTGGTCACCGGCGTCGGCCCCGCCGCCACCGGTCACCGGACCGTCCACCGCCATCTCAGGCTCCTTCCTCGGGGGCGAACGCCTCAGCCACCTCGAGCAGGTGGGCCAGGCTCGTGCGCACCGCGCCGACCGGCCCACCGGGGCCGGGGTCGGCAGGCAGGATGGTGTCCTGCTCGAGGACGTACCACCCGTCATACCCCTGGGCCTCGAGCGCGCCGACGATCGCGGCGATGTCGACGTCACCCTCGCCGAGGGGGACGTACATCCCACCGGCGACCGCCTCGGTGTACGTGGCCTCCCCGGACTGGACCTGTCGCGCCCAGTCGAGCCGGACGTCCTTGAGGTGCACGTGGGCGATGCGGTCGGGGGACTCGACGGCGACCGCGACGGGGTCGCCGCCACCGATGAGCAGGTGACCGGTGTCGAGGCAGAGCCCGATCGTGCTGCCGGCCAGGACCCGTGCGGTCTCCTCGCCGCTCTCGATCATCGTGCCGACGTGCGGGTGCAGGGTGGCCGTCAGGCCGTGCGCAGCCGCGGCGGTGCTGATGCGGTCGAGGTTGCGCAGCAGCGCGGTCCACGCGGTGTCGTCGAGGACCGGTCGCTCGTCGTAGCCGTCCAGGCCGGACGCGGCCGCGAGGACCACGGTCGACGCGCCGGCCCGGACGAGGGCCTCCATGGCGGGCTCGACGTCGGGCAGCGGGTCGTGCGAGGGGTCGTGCAGGACGACGGGCACGAACTGGCCCACCGCGTGCAACCCGTGGGCGCTCAGCGTCCGGGTCCGCTCGTCGAGGTCCTCGGGCAGGAACCCGTCCGGGCCGAACTCCGTCGCCGCCAGGCCCACCTCGGACATCTGGGTCAGCACCGTGTCGGCGTCGTACTGCCAGCCCCAGCCCGGCACCTCGCACACCCCCCACGAGATCGGCGCGCCCGCGACCCGCTGCCGCACCGGTCGACGGGCGCCGCTGCCTGTCTGCACCACGGCGCTCACAGCGACTCCACCTCGTCGAGGCGGACCACGCGACCCTCACGGCGGGACAGGTCGCAGGCCTCCGCGATCCGGAACGCCTGGAGCGCGTCGGCGACCGTGCAGGGCGACGGGATCGCTCCGCGGGCGACCTCGGCGAAAGCCGTCAGCTCCGCGCGGTACGCCGGCAGGAACCGGTCCATGAAGGAGACGTGCACCGGACCCGGCGGGAAGCTGACGCCGGGCTCGACCGACCGCAGGGCCAGCGAGTCGTCCAGTCCGACCGCGACGCTGCCCTTGCTGCCGACGACCTCGAGGCGGACGTCGTGGCCCTGGCCGGTGTAGCGCGACGAGGACACCTGGGCGATGGTGCCGTCGTCGAGGGTGAGGATCGCGGCCGCGGTGTCGACGTCGCCCGCCTCCGAGAAGAACGACTCCCCCTTGTTCGACCCCGTCGCGAAGACCGAGACCACCTCGCGCCCGGTGACGAACCGGATGATGTCGAAGTCGTGCACGTTGCAGTCGCGGAAGATCCCACCGCTGGTCGGGATGTATGCCGCGTGCGGCGGCGCCTGGTCGCCGGTCACCGCGCGCAGGGTGTGCAGGAAGCCCAGCTCACCGCCGGCGACCGCCTCGGCCGCCGCCCGGTAGCCGGCGTCGAAGCGACGCTGGAAGCCGATGTGCACCGGGACGTCTGCGCTCGCTGCGAGCTTGGCAAGCTCGAGGCTCTCGGCGAGGGTGCCGGCCACCGGCTTCTCGCAGAACGTCGGCACCCCGGCCTCGATGCCGGCGCGGATCAGGGACGCGTGCGCGTTGGTCGCGGCGGCGATGACGAACCCGTCGACACCGTCGGCGAGCAGCGCCTCGGGCGACTCGGCCCAGGCCACACCGAGCTTGTCGGCCACGGCCCGCGCGGCGTCGGCGTTGACGTCGGTGACGACCAGGTCGTCGACGACGGGGAGGGCGGTGAGGGTCTCGGCGTGGAAGGCGCCGATGCGTCCGACGCCGGCAAGGCCGATGCGCATGACTGCTCCGTTCAGGGCGGGCTCGGGAAGTGCGACGTCACAGCCTGACAAGGGCCCGACACAGTGTCAAGCAATTGTCCTGACATTCTCATGTCCTCTTGTTCGGGTCACCGACGCACTACGCTGACGGCCATGGTGAAGCAGATCGGCGTCCGGATCGACCGGGCCTCCCCCGTGCCGCTCTACCACCAGCTCGCCCAACAGCTCTCCGCCGCGATCACCAGCGGCGACCTCCAACCCGGCGACCCCTTCGAGAACGAGGTCGCCCTCGGCGAACGGCTCGGGCTGTCCCGCCCCACGGTGCGCCGCGCGTTCCAGGAGCTGGTGTCCCAGGGCCTCCTCGTCCGACGTCGCGGCCTCGGCACGACCGTCGCCAACCGCAAGGTGCACCGCCGGGCCGAGCTCACCAGCCTCTGGGACGACCTGGCGCGCGCCGGGGACACCCCGACGACGACGGTGCTGTCCCACGAGCTGGTGCAGGACGAGGTCGCGGCCGCCGCACTGGACCTGCCGCCCGACACCGTCCTGCTGTGCATCCAGCGACTGCGCAGCGCGGGCACGACTCCCCTGGCCGTGATGCGCAACTGGCTCCCCCCGACGGTCGGCGAGATCGACCGCGAGCAGCTCGAGAGCCACGGCCTCTACGCGGTCCTGCGCGAACGCGGCATACGGCCGGTCGTCGCGCACCAGAACATCGGTGCACGGATGCCCACGGCCGCCGAGCGGCGGCACCTGCGGATCCGGGGCACCGAGCCCGTGCTCACCATGACCCGCAGCGCCTTCGACGCCGCGGGCAAGGCCGTCGAGTACGGCGACCACTGCTACAAGGCGTCGAGCTACAGCATCGACGTCATGGTCGACGAACGCTGACCCACCCGGGGGTTTCGACGGGTGGGTTAGCGGGCTACTTGGTCGTCAGGCGGATCGCGAAGTCCCCGCCGGAGCCGTCCGACGTCGCGGTGATCCCGAGCGCCGACAGGTGGTCGACGACCGAGGTGGTGGCCGGCTTCGCGGTGCCGAGGTCGTCCTTGAACTGCGAGGCGAGACCGGCGATGTCGACGTAGACGGCGACCTGCGCCGACTCGGGGTGCTCGATCGCGTCCTTGAACGCCGGCATGTCACCGAGGCCGTGGGTCGTGGAGACCTCCTGGCCGTAGTCGTCGGAGAGCGAGACGACGGTGCCACCGCCGGCCGGGTGCACGGTCGCCGGGCCGCCGCCGGCCAGGCCCGCCGTCGCACCGACGACCTTGCGCAGGACGTCCGCGTCACCGTCGCCGACGATCGCGAGCCGGGGCCCCTTGCCGGGCTCCATTCCGCCGAAGACGACCGTGAACTGGCTGCCGAGCGCGGCCGCCACGTCCTTCGGGACCGAGATGCCGAGGGTCTTCTGCACGTCCGCGAGGCCGGCGGCGTACTGCTTGTCACCGACCGACGCCTTGATCGTCGCCTGCAGCTGGGGCCACGCGGCCGTGAAGCCGTCTCCGGCCCCGCCGACGCTGACGGCGGCCAGGGTGTTCCAGGGCAGGGTGGCGATCGCGCCGGCGTTGCCCGCCGGGGTGGCCTGTCCCTTGGCCCCGTTGACGTGCCCGGCCAGCTCGAGGTTGGGGCCGTCGAAGCGCAGCGCCATCACCGTCCGGCCGGCGTCGGCCGACTTCACGACCGGAACCCTGGACCCGGTGAGGGCGGAGGTCCGGCTGATCAGCTCGCCGGCCTTGGCCGAGTCGACCCAGGCCGTCACGACACCGTCGTCACCGAGGTCGCCGAGGTCCTCGCGGAAGGTGGCGGCATCGGCCAGCGGTGCACGTGTCGCGTCCGCGACGACCTTGTCGAGGCTCGTGGCGGTGGTCCCGCCCGTGCAGACCGCGAAGGCCTGCAGGACGCGGCACTGACCCCCGAGCCCAGCAGCCAGCGCGGGCAGGTGGCGCTCGGCGGCGTCGACGTCGGTGACGGCCAGCACCAGGACCGGCGCCGCCCCCTCGTCGGCCGCGGCCTCGGGGACGAACCCGACCCCGAGCCGCTGGCCGAGCCAGGGCGCGACGTCCTTGGCGTAGTCGACCTTGCCGAGCCTGCCCTGCTTCTGGACGGCCTCGAACGCGATCTTGCGCAGGTCGGAGCCAGCGCCGAGTTGCTTGGCGGCGTCGGGGAAGGAGCGCAGGAACCGCAGGGCGTCGACCTTCTGGGATGCGGAGGGGTCGAGGTCGACCTTGACGAAGGCCACGGTGCTCGACGGCAGCACGGACTCCGGCTGCGGGCCGGGGTCGGTCAGGGCGTTGAAGGCGAAGAACCCGCCGGTCCCGAGCGCCACGACGCCCAGGACGGCACCGACGAGTGCGAGCATCCGGCCGCGCTGGCGACCCCGCCCGTTGGCCTGCATGAGCGCGACGAGCTCCTCGGTGCCGGCGCCACGGAGCTCCGGGCGCTCGTCACCGGTCGGAGTCGCCGACGACCCCGACGACGGCGACGTCGTTCCTGACATCGAACTCGACATGACGATCCCCCACACGGTGCTTCACGGGCCCTCCTGCAGGGCCTTCCGCCGGAGCATAGGAAGCCCATCGACCGGCTGGGCCGCGAACCACGGCGCTACCAACCGAACGGACGAGAGCGCCGAACCGGACAGGCCGCCGCCGGACGCGACGAAGGGCCCGCTCCACCAGGAGCGGGCCCTTCGAGGTGTGGCGTGGATCAGCCGGCGACGACGTCGAGCTTCACCGTGGCCTGCACCTCGGGGTGCAGACGCACGAGCGCCTCGTGCGTGCCGACCAGCTTGATCGGGGTGCCGATCTCGATCTTGCGACGGTCCAGCTCCGGGCCGCCGGCAGCCTTGACGGCTGCGGCGATGTCGGTGGTGGACACGGCGCCGAAGAGGCGACCGCCGGCGCCCGCGTGGGCGACGACCTTGACGGCCTTGTTCTCGAGGTTGCCCTTGATCGACTTGGCCTCCTCGAGGGTCTTCACAGCGCGGACCTCACGGCCCTTGCTGATCGCCTCGACCTGCTTCTGCCCGCCCTTGGTCCACGCGGTGGCCAGGCCACGGCGGAACAGGAAGTTACGGGCGTAGCCGTCCTTGACGTCGACGACGTCGCCAGGGTTGCCGAGGCTCGAGACCTCGTGCGTGAGAATCACCTTCATAACTGACTTCTCCTCTGGTTTCGCCGGCTCAGCGGGACGAGCTGGAGTAGGGCAGGAGCGCCATCTCGCGGGCGTTCTTGACCGCGGTGGCGATGAGTCGCTGCTCCTGGACAGACACACCGGTCACCCGGCGAGCGCGGATCTTGCCGCGGTCGGAGATGAACTTGCGCAGCAGCGCGGTGTCCTTGTAGTCGATGTTCTCGACCTTCGCCGCCTTCAGCGGGTTGGCCTTCTTCTTGGGCTTGCGCACAACGGGCTTGGCCATCGTGGTGCTCTCCTTCTGCGAAGTGTCTTCGCGGATGAGCCCTGGTCTCCCAGGGATGGTGTTCTTCGAGTTGGTCCTGCCGGGCCGAGGTCAGTCGACCGGGCAGTGGTGGGTATGGCGCGTGGTGAGCTCCGTGCGGAGCGCACCGGCGCGGCATACCCGGGTGATCTGTACCGAACCGGTCAGCGGTGCCGGATCAGAACGGGGGCTCGTCGTAGGACGGCGCGCCGCCGCCCCACCCGCCACCGGCCTGGCCGCCGCCCTGGGGCGCCGCCTGCGGGGAGGACTGCTGGCCACCGGACGGGCCGGTCGCCCACGGGTCCTCCTGCTGACCGCCGCCACCCTGACCGCCGCCGCCGGAGAAGCCTCCGCCGCCGCCGGTGCCGCGCTGGGTGCGGTTGACCTTCGCCGTGGCGTACCGCAGCGAGGGGCCGACCTCGTCGACCTCCATCTCGACGACGGTGCGCTTCTCGCCCTCCTTGGTCTCGTACGAACGAGACTTCAGGCGGCCGGAGACGATGACGCGCGTGCCCCGCTGGAGGGACTCGGCCACGTTCTCCGCGGCGTCACGCCACACCGAGCAGCGCATGAACAGCGTCTCGCCGTCCTTCCACTCGTTGGACTGCCGGTCGAACTGCCGCGGCGTGGAGGCCACGGTGAAGTTCGCGACGGCAGCACCCGAGGGGGTGAAGCGCAGCTCGGGGTCGCCGGTGATGTTGCCGATGACGGTGATGATCGTGTCGCCAGCCATGAAGCGGGTCCCCTGTTCGGTAGGTCAGGTCGTGGTGGAACGGGTGGTGCAGGAACAGATCGGTGCGGCTCAGGCGCCGGGGCGCAGGAGCTTGGTGCGCATGACCGACTCGTTGAGGCCGAGCTGGCGGTCCAGCTCCTTGGCCGTGGCCGGCTCCGCGGTGAAGTTGACGACGGCGTAGATGCCCTCGGCCTTCTTCTTGATCTCGAACGCCAAACGACGACGGCCCCAGATGTCGACGTTGTCGACGGTGCCCTTGTCCTTGGTGATCACGGTGAGGAACTTGTCGAGCGACGGAGCGACGGTGCGGTCGTCCAGCTCGGGGTCGAGGATGACCATGAGTTCGTACTGACGCATGCTGATAACCCGCCTCCTTTGGTCTGTGCGGTCACGGTCTCTCCGTGACAGGAGGGTTGCAGTGCGATCCCCCTTGGACTCACCAGTCGGAGAGCCTCGGGGGAACTGGACAAGAGTACCGGGAGGCGGCGACATCGCCGAATCACTTGTCCACAGCCTCCGCCCCGCCCCCCGACCCCCCCAGGCGCAAAGCGGGGGTGTCGCGGCGACACGGGACTTATTTGTGCCCTGTATGCCGTGCAACCCCCGCTTTGCGGGTGGGTCGGGTGGGTCGGCTCAGGCGAGGCGGACGAGGAACCGGTCGGTCGCCCCGGCGAACTCACCCTCGAGCTCGTCAGCCTCGCCAGCCCTGTCAGCCTCGCCAGCCCTGTCAGCCCTGTCAGCCCTGTCAGCCCCGTCAGCCCCGTCAGCCCCGTCTGCCCTGTCAGCCCTGTCAGCCCTGTCAGCGTCCTCGAGGTCGCCGGTGTCGTCGACCTCGACGGCGGGGCGGGCGGCGGCGGTCTGCCAGACCCGCCAGACGAGGTGGGCGACGGCGAGCACGCGGATGACGAGGAACGCGGCATACCAGCCGGCCGGCAGGCCACGGTCGGGCGTGGACAGGCCCGCGACGTAGAGCCAGACGGCCACGAAGTGCAGCGCCTCGGCGGTGGCCCACACGAGGTGGTCGCGCCAGCGCACGCCGCACAGGGCGACCAACGGGACGAGCCACAGCGAGGACTGCACCGGGAACGCCTTGCCGGACAGCAGGGCCAGCCCGACGAGCACGAGCGAGACCTCGGCGAGCGTCGGCCGACGGGCCGCGCTCAGGGCGAAGACCGCGCCGGTGGCCAGGGCCAGGACCAGGGCGACGAGCGCCGCCAGGGTCACCGCGGAAGTGGGCAGCGGGTGGCCGAGCAGCTGGGGCAGGATCCACACCGAGCCGAGGCCGGAGGCGCTGTCCCACCAGACCTGGGTCGAGCGCAGGATCGCGGCCGGGTGGCCGACGAGGAACGGCAGCAGCACGACCGCCACGGCAGCCGCCGCACCGACCAGGGTGCGGCCGACGACGGCCAGCCGACCGGACCGCAGGCCGAGCAGCACCAGGGCCAGCAGCACCAGCAGGGGGTAGACCCGCGCGGTCACGGCGAGCCCGAGGAAGACCCCCGCCGCCACCGGGTGGCGCCGGCTCCACGCCCAGATGCCGGCACTGACCAGGGCCACACCGAACAGGTCCGAGGACACCATCGCGGCCATCAGCAGGACCGGGCTGAGGGCGATGTGCAGCGCGAGCGCCGCGTGGCGCGGGCGCGAGGCGGCGGTGAGCCCGACGATCGCGAGCGCGAGGACGGTGCCGAAGAGGGCCCACAGGAGGAAGTACCAGCGCGTCTGGTCCAGGAACGCGCCGTCCGGGACCAACCCGCCGAGCCACGCCATCACCGCACCGGTCAGGACCGGGTGGTCGGCCCGGGCACCGTCACCGCCGACATAGGCCGCCAGGCCCTGGTCGAGGTTGCCGAGCTGGTACTGGGCGGGCAAGTCCGAGAAGCAGGCGTGCCAGAACTGGTCCGACCCGACCCAGCCCTTCTGGACGCAGTGGGCGCGCTGCACCACCGAGAGCGCCATCGTCGCCGACACCGCGACGAGCAGGGGCAGGACGGTCGCGATCCACGAGGTCGCCCGCGCCGAGGCGTGGCGACCGAGCGGCCCACCGGCAACAGCCAGCGAGCCACTCGGAAGCAGGTCCCCCCTCTGGGTCACGGCGCGGCGGTCGTCGGGGAGCTCTGCTGACGGTTGTTCAACAGCGTCGTGGGGACCGGCGGGACCGCTGTCGTCGTCGGCGGCCCCGGCGTCCTGGTCCTGGTCGTCGACGTCGGCGACGGCGGCTGGGTCGTCGTGGTCGTCGACGGCTGCGTCGTCGTGGTCGTCGTGGTGGTCGTCGTCGTCGTGGTGGTGCTGCTGCTCGACGAGGACGTGGTCGTGGGCGGGGGCACGAAGACCTTGTCGTCACCGACCCCGGCGCGCGGCGGGAAGTCGACGATCGGCTGACCCTTGAGCGCGGCGGTCATGTAGTCGGTCCAGATCCTCAGCGGGACCGTCCCACCGGTGAGCTCACCGACGCCGTTGACCTCGTTCATCGACAGCTCGGCGCCGTTCTTGCCGGTGCTGTAGATGCCGACTGCGGTCGCGAGCTGGGGGGTGAACCCGTCGAACCAGGCCGCCTTGTTGTCCGTCGTCGTGCCGGTCTTGCCGGCAGCCGGGCGACCCAGGTTCTGCGCGAACTCGGCCGTGCCGTCCTTGATGGGCTGCTCCATGGCGTCGGTGACGTCGGCCATGACGTCGGCGTCGAACGCCGCCTTCTTCACCGGCTTGGCCTTGTAGTTGATGTTGCCGGGTCCGCCCTTGACGGTGCGGATGAAGTACGGCGTGACGCGCTGGCCCTTGCCCGCGATGGTGGCGTAGGCGTTCGCCATGTCCATCACCTTGACGTGGGAGGTGCCGAGCACGTTGGCGTAGTTGGTGCCGAGCCCCTTGGACGGGAGGCCGGCGGCGACCGCGGCGTCACGCGTCGCCTTGGGGCCGACCTTGATGTTGAGCTGGGCGTAGACGGTGTTGACCGAGTGGCCGGTCGCCCTGCGCAGGTCGATGTTGCCGAACTGCTCGCCGGGGAACGGGCCGAAGTTGCGCACGCCGCCCTGACGCAGGAAGTCGGTGCCGGCCCCGGAGTCCTCGAACTCCTTGAAGTACTGGGGCGACCGTCCGTCGAAGCGGGTCTTCGTGCTGATCGGGTCCTTCGCGGACACGGCCGCCAGCAGCGTGAAGATCTTGAAGGTCGAGCCGGCCTGCATCGTGGCCTGCGTCGAGGTGTTGAACTGTTCCTTCTTGTAGTCCTCACCGCCGTACATCGCCACGACCGCGCCGTCACCGGGCTTGATCGAGGTGAGGCCGACGCGCAGCGTGCTGGTGCCCTTGCCGGTGGGCATCCGGTCCTTGATCGCGGCGATGGCCGCGTCCTGGGCCTTCTTGTCGATCGTCGTGACGATCTTGTAGCCGCCCCGGTCGATGTCGGCGTCGGTGAGCTTCAGCTTGGTCTTGAGCTCGCTCTTGACGGCGCTGGTGATGAACCCGTTGGGGCCGCTGGCGCCCTTGTTCGGCTTGTAGTCGACGACCTTGGGGAAGGTCGCCTTCGCGCGCTCGGCGGCGGTGATGTAGCCCTGCGACACCATGCCGTCCATGACGTAGGTCCAGCGCTCCTGCGCGTTCTTCTTCTGCGTGGCACCCAGGCCCGGGTCGTAGAAGGACGGGCCGCGGATGACCGACGCGAGCAGTGCGCCCTCGGAGACCGTGAGGTCGGAGACGTCCTTGTTGAAGTAGGCCTTGGACGCCGTCTGGACGCCGTACGCACCGCGCCCGTAGTAGATGGTGTTGAGGTAGTCCTCGAGGATCTGGTCCTTGGACTTCTGCTTCGCGATCTTGATCGAGATCACGATCTCCTTGCCCTTGCGGGTCAGGGTCTGGTCCTGGGTGAGGAAGTAGTTCTTGACGTACTGCTGGGTGATCGTCGAACCACCCTGCGTCGCCCCGCCGCGCAGGCCGACCCACACCGCGCGGGCGATGCCGGTCGGGCTGATGCCGGAGTTCTTGTAGAACGTGCGGTCCTCGGCGGCGAGGTGCGCCTCGCGCACGACGGTCGGGATCTGCGGCAGCTTCACCGACTCGCGGTTGACCTCGCTGATCCGGTCGATCTCCGTCTTGCCGTCGGCGTAGTAGATGACGGACGCCTGGGCGCTCGCGAGGTCGTTCGGCTCCGGGGTCTTGATCAGGGCGTAGGCCGTGAAGAACCCGGCGAGCAGCAGGACGAACCCGGCCAGGGCCGCGATCCCGAGCCGCTTGGCCCACAGCTTCTTCCGACTGCCCCCTGGCTTGTCAGCCTTGGCGCGAGGCTTGCCCGCCTTCGCCTGGGCGCGCGTCTTCGGACGTGAGGAGCTCATGGGACCTTCCGGATCGACATACAACACGGGCTGGGGCGCGCCCGTGCGAGCGCTGCCCCACCCCGACAACTGAGCACCAGTATGACCTCAGAAGGTGGGAATGCCGCATCGGAACCGGACCGGGCCGCGTCCACGCCTCCCTGACCCGGCGCCGGGGCGCACCAGGGCCGTGCACGGCAGCACGAGCACGCGCGTCGATCACCAATGTATCGACTCGATATATCTGTGTGTGTATGGTGGGGTGACAAACTCGAAGTTTGTCACCCTGTCCCATCCCCGACGCGCGAAGGAGAGCAGTCATGGCAGCACGTCGCACCGAGCTGCTCGAGTTCGCTGTCCTCGGGCTGCTGCACGAGGCTCCCCAGCACGGGTACGAGCTGCGCAAGCGGCTCAACGCCGCGCTCGGCCCGTTCCGTGCACTGTCCTACGGCACGCTCTACCCCTGCCTGCGCTCGCTGCTCGACAAGGGCTGGATCTCCGAGGCGACCCTGGGCCGGAGCACGACGACCGGCACTACGGGCAGCCGGCGCGCCCGGATCGTCTACGAGCTCACGGCGGACGGCAAGGAGCGGTTCCAGGACCTGCTGCGCGAGGCCGGCCCGACCGCGTGGGAGGACGACACCTTCGACGTGCACTTCGCCTTCTTCGCCCGCACCGAGGCCGAGGTCCGGCTGCGCATCCTCGAGGGCCGGCGCAGCCGGCTCGAGGAGCGGCTGGAGAACATCCGGGCCGTCTCGGCCAAGAACCGCGAGCGCTTCGACAGCTACACCGCCGAGCTCGAGCGGCACGGCCTGGACTCCGCCGAGCGCGAGGTCCGCTGGCTCAACGAGCTCATCACCGCCGAGCGCAACACCCCGACCGCGGCCGCCACCCCGGCCCCCACCTCGGCCGCATCGCCGGCCACCCCCAGCAGCACCACCCAGAACGACCAACCCTCCACCCCGTTCAACCACAAGGAGTAATCCATGGGATCCATTCGCGTCGCCATCGTTGGCGTCGGCAACTGCGCCAGCTCCCTGGTCCAGGGCGTCGAGTACTACAAGGACGCCGACCCGTCGCACACCGTCCCCGGCCTGATGCACGTCATGTTCGGTGAGTACCACGTCAAGGACGTCGAGTTCGTCGCCGCCTTCGACGTGGACGCCAAGAAGGTCGGCTTCGACCTGTCCGAGGCGATCAACGCCTCGGAGAACAACACGATCAAGATCGCGGACGTCGCCCCGACCGGGGTCACCGTCCAGCGCGGTGTCACCAACGACGGCCTCGGCAAGTACTACCGCATGACCATCGAGGAGTCCGACGCCGAGCCGGTGGACATCGTCCAGACGCTCAAGGACGCCAAGGTCGACGTGCTCGTGTCCTACCTCCCGGTGGGCTCCGAGACCGCGGACAAGTACTACGCCCAGTGCGCCATCGACGCGGGCGTCGCGTTCGTCAACGCCCTCCCGGTGTTCATCGCCTCCGACCCCGAGTGGGCCGCGAAGTTCGAGGCCGCGGGTGTCCCGATCATCGGTGACGACATCAAGAGCCAGGTCGGCGCCACCATCACGCACCGCGTCATGGCCAAGCTGTTCGAGGACCGCGGTGTCGTGCTGGACCGCACGTACCAGCTCAACGTCGGCGGCAACATGGACTTCAAGAACATGCTCGAGCGTGACCGCCTCGAGTCCAAGAAGATCTCCAAGACGCAGGCCGTCACCTCCAACCTGGGTCACGACCTGGGTGCGAAGAACGTCCACATCGGCCCGTCGGACTACGTCCAGTGGCTCGACGACCGCAAGTGGGCCTACGTCCGCCTCGAGGGTCGCGCGTTCGGCGACGTGCCGCTCAACCTGGAGTACAAGCTCGAGGTCTGGGACTCCCCCAACTCGGCCGGCATCATCATCGACGCCATCCGCGCGGCGAAGATCGCCAAGGACCGCGGCATCGGCGGCGCGCTCATCTCCGCGTCGTCCTACCTCATGAAGTCCCCGCCCGTGCAGCGCGAGGACACCGAGGGCCGCGCCAAGCTCGAGGCCTACATCGCGGGCACCGAAGAGCGCTGACCTGACACGCAGGGCGCTGGCACCAGCGTCCTCGTCGGTCGAAGGGGCACCTCCCACGCGGGAGGTGCCCTTTCGCGTGCCCGTCCCCGTCAGGCGGGGGTCGGCTCGGAGGGCGCAGGCGTGTGCCGCGCGGTCGCCTTTGCGCGTGCGGGCCGCGCAGGACCTCGGGTGAACAACGGCCGGACGTCGACGTCGGAGCGCAACCGTCGCCAGAAGTCGGTGTTGGCCCGCAGGTCGGCGCGGGCGGAGCTCGTCGCCGCGAAGTAGGCCGCGGCGTCCTCGGCCGTGGGCTCGGCCGGCCCGAACACGTGGGCGTTCGCCGTGGCCGCGAGCGGGCGCAGGTCGACCGGGGCGTCGACGGCGGCGGCCTGCTCCAGCCGCGTCGCGCGGCGCGGCGGCCGGTGCCCGTAGGACCGGGCGCTGGCCATGAGGTCGCTCCAGGCCCACGTGACCCGGGACGCGGTGGGTCCTCGGGTCGCGTGCCGACGGCGACGCCACGCCTTGAGGCCACGAATCGTCCAGTAGACGACGGCGAGGACGAGCAGCACCGCTGCGACCAGTGCGGCCCACTGGAGCCACCACGGCCAGGACGAGGGGTCGAACAGCTTCTTCGGCGGCTTCTTGAGGTTGGTGGCGTTCTGCGCCTGGTCGGGGCCCTGCAGCACGCTCGGCGGGTTCACGCCCGCAGGCGGCGGGACGAGGGCGCCGACCTTGCGGTCCTCGACCTTGGTCTGCAGCTCCTTGGGCTTCTTGTTCCGATCGGGCAGGAAGTTGTCGGTGAGCACCGGCTGCCACTGGCCCTGGTTGTCCCGGACCTCGACCCAGGCGTGCACGTCCCGCCCCCGGACGGGCCCGGCCGCCGGGGTGATCGCTCCCATGACGACGCGCGTGGGGACCCCGAGGCGGTTGCCCATGAGGGCCAGCGTCGCGGCGTACTGCTCGTCGTTGCCGGCGAGCTGGGCCAGTCCGACGAAGCGGGACAGCCGCCCGATGCTGTGACCCGGGAGGTAGTAGCGCTCCACCGAGTTCGGGCTGCCGCCGTCGGTGTAGGCGCCCTCGCCCGACATGGCCCGGGCGATGGCCACGAACTGCGCCCACGGGTCGGCCGCGTCACCCGTGAAGGCGTCGAGCTTGGCGTCGAGGAAGCTCGTGTCGACCTCGTCGGTGAGCGACCCCTGGTCGACCGGCAACGAGGTCGGCATCTTCGCCCGCGTCGGCGGGACGTAGGCGGTGAACGTGTAGGAGTCACCGGGCTCGAGCCGGTCAGGGACCAGGGCCGTGTTGGTGTCGATGTTGAGCCACAGCCGCCCGGCGAGGGTGTCGGCGCGGCGGCCCGCGAACTTCACCCCCGCCACGGTCCCCGCGGTCGGCAGCCAGACGTCGCCGTACCCGCCCTCGGGGACGGTCACCTGCACGTCGACCTTGCGACCGGGCCCGTGCGTGGAGATCGTCTGGCCGACCTGCTGGAACGCCGCGCCGGGCACGACCGACCCGCTGTTGGCGCGCTCGGATGCGCCCCACACGGCTCCGTCGTACGAGTCGAGGGTCGCGAAGCGCAGCGGGGTGCCGGCGGGGAGCCCCGTCACCTCGAGGAGCGGGGTGTCCCAGAGCTCTGCGGGGTTGGGCTCGGTGTACCTGCGGAACCCGGCGAGCGGGCTGGCGAAGGCGGCGATGTCGATCGGGGGGACGACGTGCGAGCGCGCGACCTGGCGGGTCGTGGCGTCGGCACCGGGCAGGTGCGGCCCGACGAAGTACCCCGCCAGCAGGGCGATCCCGACCAGGGACGCACCGATGGCGTACCGGGTCCGCTGACCGGCACCGTTCTGCAGGGGTGCCCGGGTGCGGGCCGCGCGCGCGACCATCCAGCCGATCCCGAGGACGGCGAACACCGCCCCCTGGGCGAGCGGGGAGGCCGCCTCCGTGGTGCCGAGGACGATGCCGAGGGCGAGCAGCACGAGCGGGGCCGGCAGCACGGCATACGGGGTGGACCAGCGGCGCGCCACGGCGTAGGTGACGCAGGCACCGAGCAGTCCCACGATCAGCGGCAGGGCGAGCAGGCCGCTGCCGGTGTCGACCGGCGGCAGGAGGGTGACCAGGCGCTTCCAGCCGTGCACCGAGGTGTCGGCGAGGTCCAGCAGCGTCTGGCCGCTGGGCAGCACCCCGCCTACGAGGTCGCCACGGACCGCGAGCGGTCCCCCGAGCAGGAGGTAGAGGACGGTCACCACCGCGAGCGGCGTGACGAACGGGAGCCGGTATGCCGTCGTGACGTGCGTGACCACCAGGCCCAGGACCAGCCCTGCCGCGGCGGGAAGGGCCCAGCTCGGGCCGGCGAAGTCGGTGCGGAAGCCGATGAGCGCCAGGCCGACGAGCAGCACCGTGAACGCCGCGTCGACGAGCGCGGCCCGGTCGGGCAGCAGCCCACCCCGCCGCGACGAGGCGGCCAACCGGGAACGGGTGCTGGTCCACGACGTGCGGGCACGCGTGCGGCCCGGGGCGGTGGAGTCGCGGCCGGGACCCGTCGTGTGCTCGGGCGACCCCGGCGGCTGGGCGGTCATACGAGGGCTCCGCTGGCGAGGACGGCGCGCAGGTCCTGGATGCGCCGGATGTTCAGGCGGGTCAGGCCACCGAGGTGCTGGATGCCGGTCTCCTCCATCGCGTCGATGGTCAGGACGACCTTCCTCACCTCGAGCTCGAACTGCGCCAGGGCGCGCTGGGCCTCGATGAAGGGGCGCTGCGGACCGGTGACGAGGATGACCACCGATGTGTCGGGCGCGAGGGAGAACGCCTCGGTGCAGCGGCCGAACACGTCGGACGGGCCGAGCTCGACCCGGGCCAGGGCGTCGAGGGTGAGCGAGGCCGTCGTGCGCGAGGCGACCTGGCCGCGGCAGACGACGGTGGTGTCCTGCTCGTCGCGGATGGCGCGCAGGGCCAGGGACGCCGCGGCGCTGATGGCGGTCTCGGCCTCGTCCTCGCCTCCCTGGAACTGCTCGGGGTCGGCGTCGACGACCAAGCACAGGTGCGAGCGCCGGGTGTCGAGGAACTGGCGGACGAGCAGGCGTCCCGCCTTGGCCGACGAGCGCCAGTGGATGTACCGCCGGTCGTCGCCGGGCTGGTACTCACGCAGCGCGTGGAAGGCCAGGTCCGACATCGACAGGTCCTGGGTGGTCTCGCCCTCGAGGTCGCGAAGCAGGCCGGCGCCGAGGCTCTCCAAGGAGACGGTGCGGGGGTGGACGTAGAGGTCGGTGACGTCGGTCCAGCGCTCGGTGCGCCGGACCAGCCCGAGGGGGTCGCCCTGCACGGTGCGGGCCGGCCCGACCGGGATGACGCCGCGTCTATGGGTCGGGACGACGAACAGCTCCTCGTGGGCCTTGCCCGACCCCAGCGGCGGGAGCGTGAAGCGGGCCGCCGAGACACCGACGGGCAGCTCGACGAGCAGGGGCAGCATCCCCCGCTTCGAGTCGTTGGTCACCGTGATCCGGCCGGTGGCGGGTTCACCGACACTGACCCGCACCGGTTCGAGGTCGGTGGTGACGGTGACCCGGGTGCGGCCGATGGCGAGCAGGACGCAGCACAGCACCAGGACGAGGGCCGCGGCCCCGATCATCAGCCACTCGGTCCACCCGGCCCAGCGCCCGACGACCCAGGCGGCGACCCCGAGGGCGACGACCGCCCAGCCCAGCGGCGAGATAAGGCGCAGGAACCCGGCCACCGGCGACCAGGCCGGCCGGGTCCGCTCCCGCAGGTCGCGGGCCCGGGTCGTGACGCCCTCCGGGACGGCGGGCACCGTCAGGCCGCCGAACCGGGTCAGGTCCGGGAGCCGCACCGCGGGAAGGCGCAAGTTCGGTCGGGACCGGGCGCGCCGCGGGCGCGCCCGGCCGCCCTCGGGACGGCCGGCCCGCAGGTCGGCGCGACGGACCGTCCGCTCCTCCTCGGGAGCGGAGCGGTCCGGCGGGGACCCGGTGGGTGAGCTCATCGTGGGACCGGCCTCAGGCCGCGCGCTCGGCCGGCGGCGCGACCTCGCCGAGGATCTGGGTGATGACCTGGTCGACGGTGATGTTCGCGAACTGCGCCTCCGCGGTGAGCAGCAGGCGGTGGCACAGCACGGGGTTCGACAGCATCTTGATGTCGTCGGGGATGACGTGGGTGCGGCCCTGGCTGGCGGCCCACGTCTTGGCGCACCGGACGAACGCGAGGCAGCCGCGCACCGACATGCCGAGCTTGACCGACACGTGCCGGCGGGAGGCCTCGGCGATCTGCGAGACGTAGGCGAGGATCGCCGGGTCGACGTGGACCTCGTCGGCCAACGCCGCCATGTCGCTGACCACGCTGCTCGTGACGACCGCCGACAGGGTGCCCGCCCGGTCACGGACCTTGGCGTTGGCGAGGACGGCGACGGTGGCCTCGAGGTCGGGGTACCCCAGCGACGTCTTCATGAGGAAGCGGTCGAGCTGGGCCTCGGGGAGGCGGTAGGTGCCGGCCTGCTCGATGGGGTTCTGGGTGGCGATGACCATGAACGGCTTGCCCGCCTCGTGGCGCACGCCGTCGACGGTGATGTGCGCCTCCTCCATCACCTCGAGCAGCGCCGACTGGGTCTTCGGCGAGGCGCGGTTGATCTCGTCCGCGAGGACGATGTTCGCGAAGATCGGGCCCGGGTGGAAGTCGAACTTCTGGCTGCTCGGGTCGTAGATCGTCACCCCGGTGACGTCGCTGGGCAGCAGGTCCGGCGTGAACTGGATGCGGCTGTTGCTGCCCTGCACCGTCCCCGCGAGGGCGCGCGCCAGCTGGGTCTTGCCGGTGCCCGGGAAGTCCTCGAGCAGGATGTGCCCCTCGGACAGCATGCAGGTCAGGGCCAGCCGGATGACGTGGTCCTTGCCGAGCACGGCCTTCTCGACGTTCTGCACCATCTGGGTGAACGCCTGCTCGAACCACTGGGCCTGCTCTTGGGTGACGGTCATGGAGTGCGGTGCCTTTCGTTGCTGCGCGGGGCTGCTGGGTGGGTGGGGTGCAGGACCCCCGTATGGCGCGGGGTCACCAGCTCGCTGCCGGTGACGTGCGGTCGGCTCCGGGGCCACCGCTGAGGCGGACCTTCATCGTGCCGCCGTTGACGGCGGAGACGCAGGTGCCGCCCCAGTCGTAGCTGGACCCGCCGCTGCGGACCCGGAGCCGCTCGGTCGAGGTGTACGACCCGTTCTTGGAGTGGATGCAGGTCACGGTCCAGGTCGATCCGGCCGGGAAGTTGGAGATGGAGAACCGCACCTGCGGGCACCCGGGGGGTGAGGCGCAGGAGCCGCTGGCGTTGGGGGGCACGGTCTTGGAGCCCTTCGTGGGCTTGCTCACCGACGGCGAGGGCGGCGGCTTGGCGGTGCGGCCGTTGATCGTCGTCCACGCGCTCCACCGACCCGTCGAGTCCTTCATCCGGACCCGGGCCGAGTGGGCGCTGTCGTACGCGCCATACGTGAACTTCACCGACCGGGCACCGGAGCCGAGGTTCTTGGTCGTCCCCGCGCTGGAGGCCTGGAAGGCCGCGATGGCTCGGCCGTTGAGGCGCTGCGACCAGGTGTAGGTGATGGTCTTGCCGGAGGCGGACGAGCCGCGGGACGTCGGGGCGTAGGGCGTGCCGTAGGGGCTGACGTTGCCGCTCAGCGGCGACCAGTCCGACCAGGCGGTGCCGTTGAAGACCCGCACCCGGATGCGCTGGCCGGCGGTGGTGCCCAGCCCGCTCGTCGTGAACGCCTTCGTGGAGTTCTCCGCGCACCCGCAGCTGACGAACCCGCTGGCGATGACGGCGCCACCGTTGCGCGACTCCCACTCCAGGCGGGAGAACGCGCTGGACCGCGAGTCGCCCAGTGGTGCCTGCACGTCCGCCGTCTTGTCCGGCCGGGGCGTCGAGGCCGACGGAGCGCCGGGCGTGGCCGGCTGGCCGACGGAGGAGAACGAGCGCGTGTTCGCCTTGGCCGACTCCTTGTTCGCGCCGTTGGTCGCGGTCACGGTGTACGTGTAGGTGCGGCCGTCGTAGGGCAGGTTGGAGTCGGTGTAGTACCGCTGGCCGGGCGGCGTCGTGCCCAGCTGGGTCCAGGCGCCGGACCCGACCCGGCGGTAGACGGTGTAGCGCAGCAGCGACGGGCCGTTCGGGGAGACGGCGTTCCACGTGATGCGGACGTTGGTGTTGTCGTACCCCGCGGCGGGTGCCCGCGAGCTCACGTCGGTGATGGTGACGGCCGGCGGGGTGCCGGCGGACTGCAGCTCGACGGCCGGCCCGAACGGCCCCGCGCCGAGGTCGTTGCGGGCGCGCACCGAGACGGCCTGCTTGTGGTTGTTGGTCAGGCCGGACATCGAGGCACGGACCCCGGGGGCCGCGACCGTCCGCGTCCGGATCGCCCCGGTCGTCGTGTCCTGGAACCGGACGATGTAGGAGCGGACGTCGCTGCCCTTCTTCGCCGGCGGGTTCCAGGTGACCGTGAGGGTGCCGTCGCCGCGGCTCACCTGACGCACGCCGGTGACCGGGTTGGGCAGGGTGTCGGGCTTGACCGGTCCGACCTCGGGGCTGCGGGGGCTGTCGCCGACGCCGTTGGTGGCCAGGACGCTGAAGTAGTAGGGCTTGCCGTCCTCCAGGCCGCCGATCGTGCAGGGCGAGGCGCTGCAGCGCTGGGACTTCGCCCCGGGTCCGCGACCCGTCACCGTGTACGAGGTGATGGGGCTGCCACCGTCATAGGTGGGCGGGTTCCACGAGACACGGGCGGTGCCGCCGTTGACCCGGTCGGCCACGGCGCGCACTCCACCCGGGGCGAGCGGCTTGCCGAGGACGCTGATGCTGCCGCGGCCGACGGCGTTGCGCCCCGGCCCGTCGGACACGGACACCGCGACCGATCCGCTGCCCGACGACTCACCCGACGCCTGGATCGTCACGGTGCAGCCTGTGACGCTGGCGGTCAGGCCCTTGCCGCTCTCGATCCGGGCGGAGTTGACGGTGCAGGACGGCTTGTCCAGCGGTGAGTCGAGGTAGGACCTCAGGTCGACCGTGGCCGAGGACCCGGCCTTGAGCCCGGTGACCGAGAACGGCCGCATGCGCGGCGGTGGTGCCACCGGCAACGGGTCGCCCTTCGCGTCCACGGCAGCCTTGGCCGGGTCGGCCGACAGGCCGAGGACGTTGACGCGGACGAACGAGTCCTCACCACCCTTGGGCCGGATGCGTACCCGTCCCTTGGTGCTGCTCGGGGCGTCGCGGCCGGCCTTGAGCGCCACCTGGCGCCCTCCCTGGCCCTCCTGGTCGAGGCTGACCCCGGGTGACTCCGGCTGCCACTGGGCCTCGAAGCCCACACCGTCCAGGGACAGCCCCGGCGGCAGCCAGGCGTGGCACAGGGTGGGGATGTCGAGGGTGCGCTGCCGGCCGCCCGCGACGAGCGAGACGGCGAAGTCGGGACACGTGAGCAGCGGGACCTTGGGGCCGATCTGCACCGGGATGGAGACGTAGGCGGTGCGGAAGTCCTTCTGCTGCACGTTCTCCTGGTCGGTGACCTCGAGCATCACCGCACCCGGCCCGACGTACCCGCCGGAGGAGGTGAGGGTCAGCGAGTTCTTGCCGTCGTTGGAGACCTCGAGCTTGTCGGACGGCGAGGCGCTGAGGGTGTCCGGCGTGGTGATGCCGACGACCCGGGCGCGGGGCGACTTCACGTAGTCCGCGATCGCGACGGTCTTGCTCGAGTCGCGGTCCATCTCGATGAGCGCCCCGTTGACGACGAAGGGGTCGCCGTTGTCGCCGGTCGGCACGTAGATCAGCGCCATCGCCGTCTGGCCGTCCTCGTCGGTGATGACGTACGGCACGGTGTGCGGGTGGTCGAGCACCGTGACGCGGACCTGGCGGCCACCCGGCTCGACCGATGCGTCGGTCGACAGGACCGAGACCACCTTAAGCTGCTCGTTGTCGCCGTCCACGTCCCGGTCGTTGGCGAGGACGTCGACCAGGGCCGTCGTCTCGTCGCCCTTCGGCTTGGCCACGTCGTCGACCGCGACGGGCCGGTTCTTCCAGCCGGCGACGGGCACGACGGTGATGCTCGACTTCGACGGGTCGAACACGCCGTTGTCGATGCCGTAGGTGAGGTGCTGCTGGCCGGCCGAGACCGGCGGGACGACCGTGCGGAACGTGCTCGCCTTCGCGTCGATCTTCCACTTCGACAGCGACGCCGAGGGGTTGAGGTCCCGGTAGAGCAGGTCGACGGAGTCCCCGCGGGCGATGAGGTCGTTCTCGGTGGGGTCGAGCGTGACCGTCTTGCCGGGTGCCGCCCTGACCACGTCCTCGACGGCGACCGGGGGCTGGGGGTCGCCCGGTGCGACCACACCGATCCGGACGAACCCGGTGCTCTCGCCACCGAACCGGTCGGCCACGGTGTAGTTGAGCACCTCGGTCCCCGCGGACCGGGGGTACGCCTCGTACTTGATCGTCGAGGCGCCGAACCCGGTGACGCGACCGAGGCTGAGGTTGATGGCCTCGCCGTCGGCGCTGGAGATCCCCTGGACCGTGACCGTGTCACCGTCCGGGTCGACCCCGGAGGTCGGGATGGTGATCGTCAGCGGCTCGCCGGCGACGACGCTCGCCGAGAAGCTGCGGGCGACCGGCGACTGGTTGGGGTTGGTGGCGCCCGGCAGCGGCTTGACCGTCACCGAGACACGGCCGGAGCGCGCCTTGGACGGGTCGCCGATGGGGTACGCCGAGTACTCGATCGTCACGACCTTCTCGACGGTGACCGGGGTGGTCGGGTCGGGTACGTAGCGCACGAGGTTGCCCGACGCGAAGGCGTTCTGCGGCTCGCCCTTGGTCAGCACCTTGACCGAGTCGGGGTCGAGGACGAGCGGGATCCCCTCGGCCATCGAGTCGTTGTCGAGCACGGGGATGCTCACCGTGTCCTGCGCCCGGACGACGGCCGTGTCGTCCTGGATGATCGGCAGCGCCTTGGGATCGGTCGGTCGCTGGGTCACCGTCAGCTCCCCGGTGGTGGACTTGCGACCGTCGCTGATCGTGTACCGGACCGTGCCGGTGCGCGGCTTGGTGCCGCCGGTGAACGGGTCCAGCGCCTCGACGCGGACCCAGCGCCCCTGGTAGATCGTCGGGCGCAGCCAGCTGTTGTCGCTGTCCACCGCCACGCTGCGGGTGGCCAGCACGTCGGCCCGCGGCGAGTAGTCGTTGGCGAGGACGTCCGCCATGACGGGCGTCTGGTCGCGCACCGTCGCGGAGTCGGGCACCGCGACCGGTGGGGCGTCGGGGTCGGGGTCGTCGATGAGGTCGATGCGGATCCGTCCGGGGGCGACCCCCTGGCCGACCTGCGCGGCATACGTGAGCTCGAAGGTGCCCTTGGTCGCACCGGTGATCGTCACGACGCCGGTGTCGAGGTCGCTGACCACGCTGAGCGACCCCTGGGGGCGCACGTCCGTGGCGAGGCGCATCTTCGCGTCGGGGTCCTCGGGGTCGGCGCCGGCGATGTCGTTGCCGAGCGGCTCGATCTGCAGGGGCTTGCCGACGACGCCGCGCACGACGTCGGGCTGGGTGCTCGGCGCGCGGAACGTGTTGCCGTCGCCGAGCACAGCGAGCGTCACCTTGCCGGGTGTGACACCGCGGCGTCCGTCGTCGACGGTGTAGGGCACCGACTGCGACCCGGCCTTGTCACGGGCCTGCACGACCAGCCGGCCGAGCCCGTCGACGAGGCTGTCGCCGTCGCCCGGCTGGGCGGTGACCTGGTCGTTCTCGGGGTCGCGCCAGTCGCCGATGACGGTCACCGGGATGCGTCCCCCGGAGACGACCGGGTATGCCGTCGTGGCCAGGGTCGCGCTGCCCTCACGCAGGAAGGGGGGCGAGTTCACGTCGTCGGCGACCACGGTGACGGTGACCGTGGCCCGGGGGTGGGCGGAGGCGACCCCGTTGTTGACCTGGTAGGAGAACGAGAACGAGGTGGTCCCGGGGTCGGCCGGCACCGACACGTCGACGGACTGCCCGTCGCCGGACACCGTCGCGGTGACGCCGCCGGCGTCCGGCTGGGTGATCTCACCGGGGGCGATCGCGAGGATCGAGCCCGGGGTGTCGGTGTCGTTGTCGAGGACGTGCAGCTTGGACGTGCGGCCGGCGCGGACCTTGAGGTTGTCGGGCTCGGCCTTGGGGGGCTGCGGCGTCGTCGTGTCGTCGACGACGTTCTTGTCCTTGTCGTCGTTGTTGTCGTCGGTCTTGCTCGGCGGGATGACCGAGTCCCAGTTGTCGATCTTCAGCGGCTTGGAGTCGAGGTCCCACGCGTCGCCGGTGTCGAGGTCGTTGAGGACGATGAGGTTGCGGTTGGTGCGCAGCGCCATGCCGTCGCGCAGCGGGACGTCACCCGGCTTGTCGAGCGTCCCGGCCGTGACGGTCTGGCCCTGGCCGCAGTTGGCGCCGTAGTAGGCCCGGTCGGTCTGGGCCCACGCGGCGTGGACGCAGTCCCCGAGGCGCACCGGTCGGGACACCTTCGGGCGTTCGGCACCCGGGCCGACCTGGCTCGGGAGGCGGACCCCGGCCTGGCCGGGTGCGCCGTCGAGCCCGATCACCTTGAGCTCCGTGGTGGTCTCGAGGGCCACGGAGTCGGCCTTCGGACCGGGCTGCTGCAGCGCGGCGTACGCCATCCCGCCGAGGCGGTCGGCGCCCCCGGCGACGGGCTTCTCGAGGCCCTCGGCGAAGACCTGGTCCTCGACGGGGTTGTAGACGACCCACCGGGTGCCGACCGCGGTGATGTCGACGGCGCTGGCGGTGAGCCCGATCTTCTCGGTGACCGGGGCGCCGAAGGAGTCGCCGGCGGCGGGCACGGAGACGACCTTGCCGGTCGCGGCCGAGACGACGTGGACTCCGCCCGAGGTGTCGACGGCCATGGCGGCGATGCCGCCGGCGGTGGCCAGCGGCTTCGCGGAGGTCGTCAGCGTCAGCCCCGACAGCGGTTTGGCCGGGTCGACGCGCTGGGCCCACACCTTGCCCGTCTTCGGGTCGACCATGGCCAGCGTGCCACCGCGCAGGTCGCCGGTCGCCGGGACGAACTCCTTGCCCACGGGCTTGGCCTTCTGCGGCAGCTGCACCGGTGCGGTCGAGTCGATCCGACCGGTGATCGGGTCGATGGGCACGAGCTGGTTGCCGGTGGTCAGGATGCCGCCGACCGCGGCGCCGTCCTGGACGACGTCGAGCCCGGCACCGGGGGTGACGTTGGCCTGGATGCCGGCGTCGAACTGTCGCGCCGCCTTGTTCATCCGGGCGAACTGGCTGTAGTTGGTCGCCGAGACCCAGACCCCGCCGTCGTTGAGGTCGGCCTCGTGCACGGTCTCCCCGCGGGAGTGGACGGCGAAGAACGTCAGGCTCGACGCCGCCACTGCGACGACGACCCCCGATGCCACTCCTGCGCGCCGGCGTGCGACCGGACTCATCTGACTACTGCCCCCGTGATGGTGGTGGTTGCGGTGCTGCCGGCTCGTCGTGGTCGATCGCGTCCAGCAGTGCGAGGTCGCCCTCGGTCACCAGTCGGGTCGACAGGGCGTGCTCGACCAGCCGCGCCTTGCGGTTGCTCGCGAGCTTCCCCGGCCCCCCGTGCAGTCCACGAGTACCAGCATCGGCGAGCTTTTGACAGACATTGTCCAGTTTTCGGTTGAACTTCGTGACCTTCCAGCCGAGGCGGGCGGCGGCATCGGCCGACGACGGGATCTGGCCGGGCGCGGCATACGAACGCCGGAGCAGGCCCTCGCACAGGGCGACCATGAGCAGCTTCTGGTCGGGGGTGAAGGTGACCCGACCGACGGTGGTCTCCCCCGTGCTGTCGGTCTCGGCGTCCTCGCTGCCCGTCGCCGTGAAGGCCGGGGTGTCGACGATGATGTCGAAGTCGTACGTGGTCGGGCCGGCCGTGAACCACACGGTGAACCGCTCGAGCGCGAGCGGGATCCGGGCGCCGGGGTTGAGCCAGGCCTGGAACAGCCCCTTCTTGTCGGCGACCGTGGCCGTCAGCGTGGTGCCGACGTTGGTGAGCCACCACAGGCCGCCGTCCTCGACGACCTGCAGGAAGCTGCGGTGCAGGAACGGGTTGTCGTCGATCTCGACGTCACCGGTGCGCCCGATGGTGAGCGGGGTGCCCCTGACGGCGACGAACTCCTCGCCACAGAACTCCACGGTGATGCTGCCGGTGCTCACTTGGCCCTCCCACAGACGGGTGTCGAGTACTCCGAGGTCAGGCCCTCGCGGCTGACCTTGACCTGGCCGCAGACCTGGGTGCCGGCGGCGGCCTTCGCCGTGAACGTCGACCGGGCGAGCGGGGCGCCGTCGACCGCCGTGCCCAGGCCGCCCGTGGTCGCCGCGGTGCGGACGAAGAACCGGTCCGGCTTCTCCGGGGCGAGGTACTGCCACGCGAACGCCACGCCACCGGACACCCCTCGCGCCTCGAGGGTCGGGGTGCTCGGCACGGACAGGGCGACGTCGCCGCTCTGGCTGGCGACCGTCTTCGGCGTGTCCTTCGGGGAGTCGTTCCCGCCGCCGAACACCACGGAGATCCCCACGACGACGGCGACCACGGCGACGGCGATCGCGGCGAGCGTGACCGCCGGGTTGCGGGACGAGGTCGCCGCCGCAGGCTCCTCGCTCGCCGGGGTGCGCGTGCCGAGCCGGTCGCGGCTCACCGTGCCCGCCACGTCGACGTCGTCCACCAACGGGTGCTCGTATGCCGCGTGCGACGCCGGCCCCGCCACCCCCTGGGCGCCGTTCACGGCGACCGTGCCACCCACGCTGCGCGGTCGAGCGGGCGCCGGGGTCTGGCCCTGCACGGACTGAGGAGCGCGGACGCGAGTGCGGTCGTCGTCGGCGTCCGGTGACGGTCCGCTCTGGTCGGCGAGGGTGGTCTGGCCCTGCTCGTCGAGGACGACGATGGCGGTGCGGGTGAACCGCTGCTCCTGCTCGATCTCCTGCAGCGAGCGGGCGAACGCGATCGCACTCTGCGGCCGGGCCGCCGGGTCCTTGGCCATCGCCTGGGTGAGCAGCCGCTCGAGCGAGACCGGCACGTCGGCGCGACCGGTGGCCGGGACCGGGGAGGTGCGGATGCGGGGCATCAGGCCGTAGGCCGAGTTGTCACCACCGGGGATCTCGAACGGCGAGCGCCCGACGAGCAGCTGCCACAGCGTCGCGGAGAGCGAGTAGACGTCGGCGCGGGCGTCACCGTTCGACTGACCGAAGAGCACCTCAGGGGGTGCCCACGGGACGCTGACGCCCACGTCGTCCTCGTCGTCCTCCGCCGCACCGTGGCCGAGCTGTCCGGCGATGCCGAAGTCGGTGAGGCCGGGGGCGCCGTACTGGCTGACCAGCACGTTCGCCGGCTTGATGTCGCGGTGCGTGATGCCCGCCCGGTGGGCCGTCTCGACGGCGCTGGCGAGCTGGATCCCGGTGCGCAGGACCTCCTCGACGCTGAGCCGCTCGTTGCGCGAGCGCAGCGCGAGGTTCGGCGGCGGGTAGTACTTCATGACCAGGTAGGGCCGGCCGTCGAGCGAGGTGCCGGACCGGAAGACCTGGACGATGTAGGGGTGGTCGGCGAGCTGGGCCATGGTGTCGGCCTCGTCGCGGAACTGGCGGCGGATCGCGTCGGTGATGCCCTCGCCCTTGAGCACCTTGACCGCGACCCGCATCCGGGGCATCTGCTGCTCGTACAGGTAGACGTCGGCGTACCCACCCGTGCCGACGAGCTCGCGGTAGACCAGGCCGTCGAGCTCGGGTGGGGCGGCCACCGTCACGAGGGCACCTCGTAGGTGAAGGTGACCTCGTCGGCCATGCCGACGACCGTGCCCGGCTCGATGACCTGGCTGTCGCTCGGCCGGAGCCGCACCGGCTGCTGGCCGGGCAGGGCCACGGTGGTGCCGTTGGTCGAGCCGAGGTCGCGCACCAGGACGTGCCAACCCTCCAGCACGATCTCGACGTGGTTGCGCGAGATGTCGTTGTCGCGGCTGACCACGCGCACCAGGTGCGGCCGCTGGGCGGCGGGCAGGTCGGCGTTGACCTTCGGGGCGCGGCCGAGCAGCACCCCGCGGTCGAGCGTCACGACGTCACCGGTCGACAGCCGGATCGTGCCGAGCGGCGGCCGAGGCGTCTGGAACGGTTGCTGCGGCGGGATCTCCCGCTCGCACACCCGGCAGCTGCTCGCGTGCGGCGGGCTCGGGTGCCCGGCCGGGCAGAGCACCGCCAGGACGATGGGGCCCCTCGGTATGGAGCCGGTCGCCGTCATCGGCAGGCTCGCCCGGTCGACGGTGGCCTCGTCGGCCTCCGGGGCGGGCGGCGGCGTCGTGTGCTGCGGGGCAGCGGTGTCCTCGGGTGCGGCGGCCGGCGGCACTGCGGGCGGCGGTACGGCAGGCGCCTGAACCGCGGGCGGCGGCACGGCGGCCGTGTGGCCGGGGGTGCCGCGTCGGCCGGGCATCTCACCGGCGGCGCGGGCGGTCTGAGTGTCGGAGACGGCGGGCGGTTCCGGTGCCGGGGTCGGCTGCGCCGGTGGCGGGGTCGGCTGCGCCGGCGGCGTCACGGGCGGGGCAGGAGGCGTGGGCATCGGGGCCGGCGGGGACACCGGGGGAACCGGCATCGCGGTGGTCGCCGGGGCCGGAGGTTCGTCGGAGGGTGCGACGTTGCTCCCGCCACGGCGCCACGGGACGGACTCGATCAGCCCACCGCCTGCCGCCGGTCGGCTGCCCTCGTCGGTGCCGCGGGTCGGTGCTGCGGGCGCCGACGGCGTCGCCTGCGACGGCGGAGCGGGTGCGGGTGAGGGTCGCCCGGCCTGGGTGTGCTGCGGCGGGGGGAGCGTGTGGTCGGCCGGCGGCGGGGTCACCCCGGCCGCCTCCTCCATCGGCGCGCGGCCGATGGGCGGCTCCTGGAGGGTGCCGGTGTCGTGGTTGGGCAGGAACGGCGGTGTGCCGGTCGAGCCTGGTGCCCCGAACAGGTAGTCGTACCCGGGGACCTCCTGGACCACGGGCGCGGCATCGCCGGTACCTCCGTCCGCGGGGTCGCCGGCGGTGGCCGGGGGCGGCCCGCCGCGACGCAGGCGGGCCGGAACCTGCCAGCCCTGCACGCCACCGGGCGAGCTGAGGCGGCCGTCGGGCAGACCCGGCGCGTCCTCGGCAGCCGGCTCGTCCTCGGCCGCGGGGGTCACCTCGCCGGAGTGCAGGACGAGCTCGGTCGACCCCTCGGGGGCGTCCTCGTCGGCCCAGGGACCCCGGCCCGCGGCGCGGATCTCGACCGCGTCGTCCTGACCGTCCTCGCCGGGCACGACGGCATACGCGGTGCCGCGGGCGACGACGCGCACGGGGTCACCGTCCTGGACGGCCACGAAGTCGGGGGCGGTGCGGACGCCGTCGCGGGTCAGGGCGTCGAGCAGGTCGTCGAGCCCACCGGCGACGGCGGCCTCGCAGACGCGCACGACCACCGCGTCGGTGGCCTCTCCCCGCACGAGGGCGAACAGACCTCCAGCCGAGATGGCGCACCATCCCGGCTGGTCGGGGTCGGCGAAGCGGACCAGGGTCATGCCGAGGACCTCGTGACCTCGCTGCGGGGAGCGGTGTCGACCTCGTCGTCGCCGTCGTCCTCGCGACGGTCCAGCGCCACGACGACCACGCTGACGTTGTCGCGACCACCGGCGGCCACGGCGGCGTCGACCAGCGCGACGGCGGCCTCCTGCGGGTCCTCGTGCTCGCCCAGCAGCGTGGCGATCTGGTCGTCGGAGAGCTCGCCGTTGAGGCCGTCGGAGCAGACGAGGAAGCGTTCGCCGACCTGCGGCGGGAACACCCAGAGGTCCACGGCGGGCATGGAGTCGGAGCCCAAGGACCGGGTCACGACGTTGCGCAGGGGGTGGCGGGCCGCCTCGGCCTCGGTGATGAGGCCGGCGTCGACGAGCTCACGGACCTCGGAGTGGTCGACGGTGACCATGCGCAGGCGGCCGTCGACATAGCGGTAGACGCGGGAGTCGCCGACGTTGAACACCGCCCAGTGCGTCGAGCCCCCGGCGGAGACGACGGCCAGGCCCGCGGCCGTGGTGCCCATGCCGGTCTGCTCCGGGTGCCGGGCGACCGAGCGCAGGATCTGCGCGTTGGACTCGGCGAGCGCGGCGACGACGTCGTCGCGGACGAGCACGACGCGTTCGGCCAGGCCGCGCAGGCCGTCGACGACGATGCCGCTGGCGACCTCGCCGGCTGCGTGCCCACCCATCCCGTCGGCGACGGCGAAGACCGCCCCCTCCGCGACGAGGTCGTCCTCGTTGTGGCCGCGCACCCGGCCGATGTCGGTGGCCGACCCGGCGCGCAGGGTGAGGCCGGAGACCGTCACCGGGGTGCTGGTCACCTGGTCACCCGCACGGTCTGCATGAGCTCCTGGATGGTGCCGTACTCCGCCTCGACCTCGGGCCCACCCACCGATCCGGTGACCTGGATGAGGTCGACGACCTGCCCGCGGCGCGCACCGGCGAACAGGTGCGCCTGCACGACGTCACCGACCTTGTCGTCGGTCCACGACACGTTGACCCCGACGAACGGCACCTGGTCGATCTCCACCTCGAACGGCTCGTCCATCTCGCCGTCGGGCCGCTCGGTCACGAACGCCTTGAGCTCGGCCAGCGCCCGCCCGATGGTGAACTCGGCCGACCTGGTGAACCCGCGCACGACGAGGTTGGGGGCGAAGCTGCCGCCCTCCTCCGCCCGGCGCGCGGCGAGCAGCGTCCCGGGGACCCGCACCGGGGACCAGCCGTCGGGGATGTCGACGGTGACCGACGGCGGGCCGGGGAACTGCTCGCTCGGGTACTTCAGGGTGGGCATCAGGGCCTTTCGGGGACGCAGTGACCAACGACTGCACCGGGCAAGGCTAGATGGGGTGGAGCCCGTCCCCCATGGGGAGAACTCCCCATGGCCGCCCTGCCGACGCAGCCGGGGCAAGGCTCCCACAGGTGGGCAAACCGGGAAACCTCACCGAGCAGACCCTCCCGTATGCCGCCGGGCGGGCTCCGTCAGCCTTGCCGCTGCCGCGATCAGCCGCGGGTGGGACCGGGGTTCGCGGTGAAGGTCGGGATGATCGGCGGCGGCTCGGTCGGCGCTGGGTCCGTCGCCGGTGGTGGCGTCGAGGAGCTCGACGACGAGGTCGTGCTGGCCGGCGGCGGGGGTGCCGAGGACGAGGAGGACGACGAGGACGGCGAGGGGAACAGCGTCGACGAGGATGTCGTGGACGGCGCCGGGAGGGTGGTGGTCGGGGCCGGGTCGGGCAGGCGGATGGTGCCGCCCAGCAGCCGGAACACGGTCTCGCCCCACAGGGCGTCGCCGCGGGCGTTCAGCACCTCGGGGTCGGCCGCCGAGACGTAGGCGTTGGGGTCACCCGTGCCGATGAACGCCTTGGCGACGTCCAGCGTCCGCAGCTTCTTCGACGCGGCCCAGGCGGCGACGGCGGTGCGCACCTTCTTGTCCTGGTCGTCCCGGGTCGGCGGCTGGAGGGTGACGAGGATGCTGGCCGACGGGTAGGCGGTCTGCACGGCCGAGGCGACGTTCTGCAGGTGCTTCTTGACGTTGCCGGTCGAGTTGTTGCGCCCGTAGTTGAGGATGACGATGTCCGGCGTGGTGGGCACGAGGAACGGCACCCGCTTGGTCGCGTAGTCGGCGGTGGCGTCGGCGCGGCTGCCGTTGAAGACGACGGTGGGCGGGCCGGCCGTGCCGAACGACGTCTTGATCGTGTAGGTCGTCGGGTCGGCCGGGTTGAGCCGGTTGAGGGTGACCTTGCGGTCCTGCGCGAGGAGCTTGCTGAAGGCCGTGACCCACTCGGACTCGCCGTCGCTGGTCTGGTCGCCGAGCACGGCGATGGTCACCTTGGCGTCGGAGGCGAGCAGCGCCTCGGGCGTGCGCGGCGTCGGCGCGGTGGTCGTCGTGCTCGTCGTCGGTCGCTGCGTCGTCGTGGTCGTCGTCTTGCTCGGGGTCTTGATCACCGGCGACGGGTCGGCGATCGTGGGACGCCCGGTCGTCAGGAGGACGACGCCGACGACGAGGCCGACGTTGACGACGACGGCGAGGAGACCGAGCCAGATGTCGGTCCCCCTGAAGCGATGCATTCGGACATTGTGCCGCACGGCGTGCTGTCTCCCGAACTGACGCGTGTCGCCGACGGGCGGCGCGTGGACGGCCCTGACCAGCATGTCCGTTATGTTGACGGTGACCTCGCGCGCCGGGGAGCGTGCCGGGCAGCGCCCGGCGACCCCGCCGCATACCCGCTCCGTCCCCCTGAGGAGACCATGCCCGGCGCCGGCACCCGCGGATCCTCGTCCTCCGGTGCGAGGCGGGTCGTGGCCGACGCCCGCAGGGCGGTGTGGCACCTGCGGCACGGTGGCACGGAGCAGGTCCGCCGCTGGTGGCAGCGACGCGCACTGGACGACCGGCGGCCCCGGGGGAGCATCCGCCTCACCGGTGACGGGACCCTCGAGGTGCCGCCGTGGCCGCTGCCGGAACGCGCACCGCGACGTCCTGACCTGCGGGTCGGCGTCATCCTCGACGACTTCACGTCGCTGGCACTGGGGTACGAGTGGGACCAGGTGGCGCTGCACCCCGACCGCTGGCGCGACCAGGTGGACTCGCCCCGGCTCGACCTGCTGTTCGTCGAGTCGGCGTGGCACGGCAACGGGGACGCGTGGCAGTACCACCTGACGGGGACGTCGGCGCCGCGGCCGGCGATCGCCGAGCTCGTGCAGTGGTGCCGCGACCACGGGGTGCCGACGGTGTTCTGGAACAAGGAGGACCCGGTCCACTACGAGGACTTCCTCGACACGGCCCGGCTGTTCGACCACGTCTGGACCACCGACTCCGACCGGGTCCCCGACTACCACCGCGACCTCGGGCACGAACGCGTCGGCGTGCTGCCGTTCGCCGCCCAGCAGACGCTGCACAACCCGATCCGGCCCGTCGACGGCCACCAGAGCCGCGACATCGGGTTCGGCGGGATGTACTTCGCGCACAAGTACCCCGAGCGCCGCGAGCAGATGGACCTGCTGCTCGGCGCGGCCGACGCGGTGTCGTCACGGATGACCACGGGGCTCGAGATCTTCTCGCGCTACCTCGGGGGCGACGAGCGCTACCAGTTCCCGGCTCCGCTGGACCAGCGCGTGGTCGGCTCGCTGGACTACCCACGGATGCTCACCGCCTACCGGGCCTACAAGGTCTTCCTCAACGTGAACTCGGTCGTCGGGTCGCCGAGCATGTGCGCCCGGCGGATCTTCGAGATCACCGCGTGCGGCACCCCGGTCGTGTCGACACCGAGCCGGGCCATCGGCGAGTTCTTCCCCGCCGACGAGGTGCTCCAGGTGGCCACCTCGGAGGAGGCCGGCTGGACGCTGCGCGCCCTGGTCAACAGCCCCGAGCTGCGCGACCGGACGGTGCACACCGCCCAGCGCCGGATCTGGGAGTCGCACACGTACACGCGCCGCCTCGACGCGGTCCTGTCCGCGGCAGGGCTCGCCTCCGGCTCGTCCGCCGCGCGGCTGCCGTCGGTCAGCGCCCTCGTCTCCACGAACCGCCCCCAGCAGGTCGACCACGTGCTCGCCACCGTCGCCGCCCAGCGCGGCGTGGACGTCGAGCTGGTCCTGCTCACGCACGGGTTCGAGCCCTCCGCGGACCTCGCCGCCCGTGCCGCCGAGCTCGGGCTGCGCCTCACCCTCCTGCACGAACCCGCCGGCACCACCCTCGGGGGCTGCCTCAACCGCCTCGTCGGGGCCGCGTCCGGTGACGTCGTGGCCAAGATGGACGACGACGACCTGTATGGCGCGGACTACCTGCGCGACCAGCTGCACGCCCTCGACTACTCCGGGGCGGACGTCGTGGGCAAGCAGGCGCACCACATGTACCTCGAGGCCCTGGACGTCACCATCCTGCGGTTCCCCGAGCGCGAGCACCGGTTCACCGACCTCGTCATGGGGCCGACCATCGTGGCCCGCCGGGAGGTCGCCCTCGCCCACCCGTTCGCCGACGTGTGGCGAGGGGAGGACACCGGCTTCCTGCGCGACGTGGCGGCCGCCGGCCTGTCCATCTACTCGTCCGACCGGTTCAACTTCGTCCAGATGCGGCATACTTCGGTCCGCCACACCTGGGAAGCCACATCAGCGGAACTGCTGGCAAACGCACGCGTCCTGTCCTTCGGCCGGTGCGATGCGCACATCATGATCTAAATGTTGGGAGCCCACCCGTGAGTACCAAGACTGTGGCCGTCATCGGCCTCGGCTACATCGGCCTGCCCACCGCGGCGATCCTGGCCAGTAACGGCGTGAAGGTCATCGGCGTCGACGTCAGCGACCGCCACGTGGACGCGGTGAACCGCGGCGAGGTCCCCTTCGTGGAGCCCGACCTGGCGACCCACGTGGCCGGCGCAGTGAGCCAGGGAATGCTTTCTGCCCAGAAGGACACACCCCAGGCCAACACCTACATCGTCGCCGTTCCGACCCCCTTCAAGGACGGGTATGCCGCCGACCTGAGCTACATCGAGGCGGCCACGGACGCGATCATCCCGCAGCTGCGTGGCGGTGAGCTCATCATCCTCGAGTCCACCTCTCCTCCCGGTGCCACCGAGCACATGGCCCAGCGGGTGCTGGAGGCGCGGCCCGACCTGTCCCTCGACGGTTCGTCGGAACGCCCGGTGGTGCACTTCGCGCACTGCCCGGAGCGGGTGCTTCCTGGCCGCGTGATGATCGAGCTCGTCACCAACGACCGCATCATCGGCGGCCTGACCACCGAAGCCGCAGAGCGGGCCCGGGACCTCTACCAGGTGTTCTGCCACGCCGAGCTGCACCTCACGGACGCCACGACGGCCGAGATGGCCAAGCTGACCGAGAACTCCTACCGCGACGTGAACATCGCGTTCGCCAACGAGCTGTCGATCATTGCCGACAAGATCGGGATCGACGTCTTCGAGCTCATCGAGCTCGCAAACAAGCACCCCCGCGTCAACATCCTCCAGCCTGGTCCCGGGGTGGGCGGTCACTGCATCGCCGTCGACCCTTGGTTCATCGTCAGCGCCGTGCCGGAGGAGGCTCGCCTCATCCGCACCGCCCGCGAGGTCAACGACAACAAGCCGGAGTACGTGCTGACAAAGGTCAAGGACCGCGCCGACCGCTTCAAGGAGCCGGTGATCGCCGCCCTGGGGCTGGCGTTCAAGCCCGACATCGACGACCTGCGCGAGTCCCCGGCCCTCGAGATCACCAAGCAGCTGGCCCAACGTCACCCTGGGGCCCGCGTCCTTGCCATCGAGCCCAACATCGACGCCCTGCCGGCGTCCCTGTCAGCTCTGCCGAACGTCGAGCTCGCCGAGACCCGGGCCGGGATCGCTGCCGCGGACATCATCGTGCTGCTGGTCGACCACCGGGAGTTCCGCCACGTCGATCGTCGCCTGCTCAACGAGAAGGCCGTCATCGACACAAGAGGCCTCTGGCGCTGAGTTCTGGCTCTGAGGGCCTCCCAGAGAGACGACGACGTAGAAGGAATGAGCATGCACCCGGACAACGGCGCCGTTCAGCAGCGCCCTCTTGCCTCCACTACCTTCGTGCAGGGCGACATCGAGTTCGATGTGCAGGGCTTCGAGGGCGACCACATCCTGGGAACCATCGCTGCTTCCGGCGACTTCTACGAGCGCATGTTCCTTGACGCGCTCGCGAAGTTCGTTGCTCCCGGGGACGTCGTCGTCGACGCGGGTGCCAACATCGGCAACCACACGCTCTACTTCGCCCGGATGTGCGAGGCGAAGGTCGTTGCGTACGAAGCCTTCGCTCCAACGGTCGAGGTGCTCGAACGTAATGTCACGGTCAACCTGGCGAAGGACTCGGTAACCATTCGACCTGTTGCCCTCGGTGCGGCCGCGGGGTTTGCGGAGGTGGTCGACCTGGACTGGACCAACGTCGGCTCAACGACCTTTCGTGCCGCGGAATCCGGAGTCGAGGTGGTCCGGCTCGATGACGCTGACCTGCCGGGGCGCGTCGTCCTGCTCAAGGTCGATGTCGAAGGCATGGATGCGGACGTCCTGCGGGGAGCCACCGAACTCATCGATCGGGACCGGCCGGTCATCACATGCGAAGCAGGGACGGTCGAGCACGAGCGGCTGCTCGACTCGGTCGCTGCCGACCTCGGTTACACGTACCTCGCGCGGTACAACGCGACTTCGACGTTCATCCTGCTCCCCGCCCGGTCAGATCTGGAGCGTGTCGTCGTGCAGAGACACCTCGCGACGATGACCTCCTCGGCACACCTCGGTGTCCGCGACCTCTACTACCGGGTCCGCCTCCTACGGGAAGCCGCCGAGGCCGACAAGGACTCCCGCGCCTGACCCGTCAGATACCGCGGACCATCTCCGTGAACTGCTCCACGAACGCGCCCAGCGCATACTCGCGCTCGACGAAGGCCAAGCCGTCTTGGCGATAGGCATCGAACGCCGCGACATCCCGAAGGTCGAGGAGTTGCTGGACGATGGCCTTGACGTCGGGGAGTACATAGCTCTTCGGGTAGATGTACTCGACGCCTCCCCATGGGAGGAACACGGCGGCGTTTCCCGCGGCGAAGGCCTCTGCGGGAGCGACGTGGAAGCTCTCGAAGTCGCTCAACGACAGGACGAAGCCGTAGCGACACAACTCCGAGGCCGTGTCCACCCAACCTCGGTGCTCCACGGCGTCTGACATGCCGTGGTCGAGGATGAACTGCTGACAAGACTGGTAGTAGGCCGCTTCGGCGGGGTTGTTGATCACCCAAGGCAGCTCCTGAGGACTCTTCCCGAAGGTCGTGAGGGTGTAGCGGTCATCCTCCTCACGAAGCCCGGCGAGCAGCTCGAGGGCCTTCAGGTATCCCTTCCTGGCGGGGAGGATCCCCACCATGGCCAGGTTGAAAACCCGCTCAGGAGCGTCCGAGCGCCGGTAGGACTCGACCTCGATGAAGTTCGGGATGACGCGCGTCTGGGCACGCGAGATGGCAGGAAAGGTCCGCAGCATGTCCTCCGTCGTTGGAACCGAGACACCGAAGAAGCGATCCACCCTCGCGTGGTCGATCTCATGGCCGAACTCACGGGTCATCTCGAACAGGTGAGTTCGGACGACAAGCCGCTGGTCCTTGTTCTTGTTCCGCGCGTACCAGACGGCATTGCCCAGCAACCACTCACCGAGGATCACGTCGGCCCAGGCCAGGAGCGACTTGCTCTTGGCCGCGTCATGCATGTCATGCCCGGTCCAGGGATCGAACTTCACCTGGAAATGCTCGGACAGCGCCGGTGCGGCTCCCTCGATGAATTTGAGGTCGTACCCGGCGATGAGCAGACGGGGCTTTATGGCGTGGGTGAAGGCTTCCCAGTCCCCTGCAAGAGCGTGCTCGACCAACGCCGTGAGCTTGGCATTCAGGGTGTAGGCGCGAACTACTTTCTCGAATCTGCGGAGGAAGGCGACGAGCTCTTCAAAAGCCGGGAGGTCGAGCGTGCCGTCGTGAAAGCGCTGCAGGTTGGACAGCGCCGTCTGGAGTGCGACCTGGCCACGGATCGCCATGTACTCGATTCCGTGCGGCATCAGCAGGTCGGACACTCGCGACCACACCGCGAGATGGTTTCGTAGCTCGCGAGCACCGTAGCGCTGCGTCGACGACGCACCAAAGTCGACGGCAGCGCGGTAGACGAACAACGGTTCCTCGAGATGGTCAATTCGCTCAGCAACAGCAAGAACTTCCGCCAGCAAGACGCTGTCCTCACCCATTCTCAGCGTTGCATCCCAAGAGATGCCGTGATCTCGAAAGAGACGCGTCCGCACCAGTCCCGGAACGGTTGTACTGGTGCGGCCGAAGATGGCCTCGATACGTTCGGCACGGGTGACGTCATCTTCGAATCTGCTGAGGACATTCATCAGACGGAGAGAGGTCTCGCCGCGATCAACGAGAAGTGCTCCACGAAGAATGTCGAGGTCGTCCTCCTCCGCCACGGCGAGATAGTGCTCGACCGCGCCCGGCAAGAACTCGTCGTCGGCGTCCAAGAAGCACACGTAAGCGCCATGGGCACGTGCCACACCGACGTTGCGCGGTGTTGACGGGGAACCACTGTTGTCGACCAGCACCTGAACCTCCCACCCCGAGTGCTCGGCACATGCGGCGTGCAGCATCTCCGCGGTGGCGTCGGTGGAGGCATCGTCGACGAAGATGACCTCGAGCTCCCCCGGAGCGAAGGCGATTCGACTGAGGGACGCCAGACAGCGGCCCAGCTTGGATTCGACGTTGTACGTCGGGATGACGATGGTCAGGCGTGGTGCCGAGGTGGCAGCCGAGGTCGTGGGAGCTTCAGGTGAGGGCATCGGATCCTCAGATCAAGTAGTACGTATCGGGCTTGCCGCCCACGAGTGTCTGCACCAGGTCCTCCGGGGTCAGCGCAACGTGCGTCGGCGGTGCACCGTTGCCTTGGGTGCGCGTGTATCGCTGACTGATGTCGTCCGCAATAGCCAAGGGCTTCGGGGCGTACTGGCCATGGAGGACAACCCTGTCGATCAGGTCTCGCGTGAGGGATGCCAAGTCGTGGGTCATGAGCACGGTGTCGATCCCGTGGAGGTTCAGGGAGCTTCCGTGCTGGACGAGGCGAGCATCCACGACGCGGACCGAACCACGGTTCCAGCGACGGTAGTACCCACGGACATCGATCTGGTCGACTCCCTCGCCGAGAACGAGAAGAAGGCCGGCTGTGTGACTTGCCAGGAACGGGTAGTGACGTACGGCCACATCACCCTCCTCCTGGCTGTTGACCATGACGGCGACGACTGGGCGGTTCTCGGGCACCGAATAGGGCACGCCCGCGATGTCCAACACTTGACGTGCGCGGTGGGCGTACGTGTGCCGTTCGAGCACCTGCTTCAGCGCCCTCTCGCGCAGTTCATCGACCTCGTGCGACGACAACTTCCGCAACCGCTCGGGGTCGCGGTCAACGAAGACGACCGTGTCGCCGAACATCTCCTGCATCCCTGCGGAGTAGTTGCTCAATACGAGGGTGTTGCTCGACATCAACTCGAACACCCGACGAGCAAACATGGACTTGGAGCCGACCTCGGTGTTGATGTTCAGACCGAAACGACTGCTCTTGTACAGATCTGCCAGTTCTCGGTGCGTCACAGCAGGATGCAGGAGCTGCTGGTAGCGATCAGGGAACTGGTGGTTGGGGTCGACGTCCCCGTGGTGGCGGTTTCGAACGTGCACGTGGTGCCCGGCGTCGATCAGGCCGTCGAAGATCTCCTCCATGGCCCGGCTTCGCTCAGGGTGCTGCCGATACCAGCTGCCGGCGAAGACGACCTCATCGGTCCTCGGCTGAGTCTCGATGGGGTTGAAGTGCTTGGGCTGCGTGGCGAACGGCAGGCAGTGGACGTCCCGGTGACCGTAGTCGTCGCGGTACCTTTCGACGCACTCGATGGCAGTGGTGAGAATGTGGTCGAAGAGCAACGCGGTCTTGACGAAGTCATGCTGGCGGTCGGGGTAGTGCGACGGGTCCTCCTTGTTCCAGAAGACCGTGGGGATGCCCCTCTCCCGGCAGTACTCGATGATCCCGAAGAGTTCGTGTCGGTTCTCCCGCGGGAAGTTCTTGCTCGCATACACGCGACCCCGCCAAGGCCGGGACACCGGGTCGGGCCCGGTCCAGGCCGACTCGCAGAAGAAGAGGTCCGGCGGCGAGGCTTCTAGCTGCTCACGCCAGGTGCCCGGATCGAGCGGTAAGAGGTCGAACTCGGGGTCGAAGCTGTTGTACGTGAATTCGTCGCAGACGATGGCGACCCGGATGTCGGTGGGCGGTCGTAGGGGACCTCGGCGCTGCGGACGTCCGACCCTTCCCCGAAACATCAGGGTCGCGTGACGCCGCACTTCCAGCGCTCCCGAGGGCGCTCCCCAGCGCTCGACGTGAACGACCCCTGTGGTTGCAGACAGAGGGGGTTGGAGAAGGCACAAGTTGGGAGAGTCTGAAGCGTTCTTCAGGTAGCGAAACTCGCCCCGTTGCTGGTTGATCGAGATTCTGCCGCGGCTCGGCACGAGATTACCCTGCGCGTCGAACCACCGCACGGACAAGAGGGCCGGCGGCCGGGTGGAGCCGTTCGGCGCCGTGAGACGGATACGGACGTCGAGGACGAAGTCCTGACCACCGATGACAGGAAAGGAGACGGGCGGCGTGGCGTTGGTGTGTTGCCAAGAGCTGCGAGCGGATGGTGAGAGGTCGATCTCGGTCGGCACAGGCGAGGATGGCTTTTCCACCGGCGTGACCGGCACCTCGCGCGCCACAACGGCATTGCGTACCAGGATGTCATGGCGCGAGCCCTCCCAGGGCACCAGCGTGACCGTCAAATTCCGGGTACCTAACGGAGGATTGATGGTCAGCGAGTCAGACCCTGGAGCCGCCACGTACCGGAATGGGCCGAACTTGCGAGAGAGCAGCCAGTCGCTAGGCGCTGGCAGGGGCCGCCCTTGTGCGTCGTCAAAACGCACGGAGGCGACGAGCGCCTTGCTCCTCACCTCGCTCCCGGCACCGTCCTTGGTCGTGATGTCCATTGCGATATCCAGCGCGACCCCCTCCAGATTCACAGGAAGGTGAAAACTGATCCCGTCCTCAGGCACAGAGATGAGGTCGGGCCCGGTTCGCGAGTCATCGAAGTAGATATCACTGCTGGTCACAGGGTCTCTGGACCCCCTCACAGGGCTAGGCGTGCAGGTCAAGGGCGTATCTCCCGGCCGAATTAGGCCAAAAGGAACACGCTGGAATCTAGGATGGCAGACGCCTCAGCGAAGTAGTAATCCTGACTGGAGCCCGTATGTGGGACGCGATCCGCGACAGCCTGCCGACAGACTCGGCGCGCCAAACTTCAGCGACAGACCTAGCGTCGAAGGTGGGTCCGACCTTGCACGATGGCGCCCTCGTGGTCGACGTCGGTTGTGGTTCCGGGGTGTCGCTCGACCTGTTCAGTAATGCGGCACCAACGAGCACCTGGGTTGGCGTCGACATCGAGGACTCCCCGGAGGTTCGTGCGAGGACCCGGGACGACGGAGAGTTTCGCACGTTCGACGGCGTCAACCTTCCCTTCGACGACGCTTCGGTTGATCTCGTCTACAGCCGACAGGTTTTGGAACATGTCCGGCATCCCGAACCCCTTCTCCGTGACATCTGCCGAGTCATGAAGCCGGGAGCCGTCTTCATCGGCTCGACCTCGCACTTGGAGCCGTACCACTCATTGAGCCTATGGAACTACACCCCCGTCGGGTTCAAGGTCATCGTCGAGGACGCGGGACTGCGCCTGCAGGAAATCCGGCCCGGAATCGACGGCATCGCCCTCATCAAGCGCGCCTACATGCGAGAACCGGAGATGAACTCGTGGTTCAGCGGCGAGTCTCCGTTGAACCAGGAGATCGACGACTGGGCTCGGGCGGGGGGGCACGGCCCGTCCGCGACCGCCTATCGCAAGCTCGCGTTCTGCGGACAGTTCGCCTTCTGGATCGTTAAGGACAACCCAGAGTCGCACTCAAACTCTTGACGAGCCCTCGGCTAAGGCCTTTCCGCGAGCGCCCGCAGGGTTTCGCGGTAGAGGGGCTCTGCGTAGTGGAACGGCGATGGGCCCCATCGGTGGTCAGGGTCGGTGACAAAGAGCCCCGCGTCGTAGTCGATCCGCCGTACCCCGAGCTCATCGATCCGTTGATAGATCTCCCTAAGGGAGGCGTTGTGTCGGTCGATGTACTCGGGGTGCGGCAGCCCGTCGCCCTCTGTGGTCTTCTCCGACCACAGCACGGCGTTCACCAGGATGCGCTCCATGGGGAAGCTATGGAGGAGGCTCGCCAGCCCGGCCTCGACACGCTCGTAGTAGGCCGCACTACCCACCCGGATCCGATCACCCGACTCGCTCCGCATGCCACAGGTGCGTGCCTCCGGCGAGTCCGTGACCCACGAGTCGTCATGGCGCACCAACTCCAGCCGCTCGTCAATGAAGTCCACGAGTAGCGTCTCCGCGTCGGTCGCCATGAGAATGGAGGGGAGACCTTTCTCCCAGTCGAGCTGAACCATCCGACGCTGGAAGGGCGACGTGTTCAGGTTGAAGTCCATACCGAGCATCGGAGTTGGCCGTGGCGCGAACGCACTGCCCAGAGCCGACCTGGCGACATAGTCCACCATGGGGGCGCACCCGGGACCTCGAATGCATCGCGGGTTACGCAGCTCCCGTAGATGAAGTAACTCTGCTCAGGCAAGCTACATCTCCGCAAGGTCGTGGTCGGCGTCGGATCGTGGTGCCGCATACACCCTAGACTCGCGGACTTACACGGTCGAACAACTCTGATTCGGGGACACACGTGCACGATGACGAACGCCGCGATCACACGGACCTGGATCAGCGGTTCTTGTCGGAGTTCATCAGCGACCCGCACGGCCTGCGGGTGCGGTTCGAAGGGCTGCAGGCTCGTGACCGAGCCGCTCGCGCCAAGCTCAAGGATGCCGACAAGAACGCCACCGAGCTCAAGCAGCTCCGCAAGGAGAAGCAGGAGCTGACCCGTCGGCTGGGCAGCGCCAACTCCGCCCTCGACGCCTACCGCGCCGAGACCACCCGGCTCAAGGGCGACCTGAAGCGGGTCCGCGGGTCCAAGGCGTACCGCCTCGGGCGGTCGCTCACCTCCCCGCTCGGTCTGGTGAGGGGCCGCCCCGCGGCGGCGCCGAAGCAGCTCCCCGCCGCGCCGCAGACCGCGTCGGCGGGCTCCACCGCCCCGACGCCGTCCCCCGCCACGTCCCCCGCGCCGCGCGCCACGTCCCCCGCAGCGGCTCCCACCACACCGGTCCCCGTCGACCGACGGTTGAGCGACTACTCGTTCGAGGAGCTCGTCGAGCGCTTCCTCGAGCAGCGGACCCCGGTCCGCCTCGGGCACGTGCTCACCCGCGCGTGGTACCAGCGCGGACTGGTCTCCACGCCGTCCGCGCTGCTGCGGGACCACCCCGAGGTGACCGCCGCCCTCGAGGCCGGGCCGGCCGAGCTCGCCGAGCGCATCCTCGGTGCTGACCGGGTCGTCCGCGAGGGCATCCCCGTCCCTCCGCGTGCGCCCGGCCCCGCCTACCTGCCCGAGCCGGGCCGCGTCATGTACTGCGCCCACTCGACCCCGGCCTACAACACCAACGGCTACTCCGTGCGCACCAAGGGGGTCGCATCGGGCCTGCGCCGGTCCGGCGCGGACGTCGTCGTCGTGGCGCGCTCCGGCTACCCGTGGGACTCCAAGGCGGACGTGAAGTCGCGTGGTCGGCACCGGCACGCCGTCGAGGTCGACGGCGTCGAGTACGTCCACCTGCCCGGGAACCCCCTCGCGAGCACCCCCGTCGACCGCTACATCCTCGAGTGCGCCGACGCCTTCGTGCGTGAGGCCCGCCTCCAGCGGCCCAGCGTCATCCACGCGGCCTCCAACTTCCGCGTCGGCCTGGCCGCGCTCATCGCGGCCCGCAGGCTCGGCATCCCCTTCGTCTACGAGGTCCGCGGACTCTGGGAGGTCACCGAGGCCTCCGACAAGCCCGGCTGGGAGGACTCCGAGCGGTACGCCCTGCAGTCCGGACTCGAGACCCTCGTCGGCACGGAGGCCGACGCCGTGCTGGCCATCACGGGTCAGACGCGTGACGAGCTGGTCCGACGAGGCGTGCCCGCCGAGCGGATCACCGTGGCCCCCAACGCGGTCACGCCGAGCGAGTTCCTCCCCCTGCCGCGCGACACCGGGTATGCCGCCACCCTCGGGGTCCGCACGGACGTGCCGGTCATCGGGTTCGCCGGCAGCATGGTCCCCTACGAGGGACTCGAGGTGCTCGTCGACGCCGCCGCGCTGCTGCGCGACGCCGGAGTCGGGTTCCAGGTCGTCGTGGCCGGTTCGGGTTCGGCGGCGGCGGGGCTCAAGGAGCAGGTCGCCCGCCTCGACCTCGGAGACCACGTGCGCCTGGTCGGACGGGTTCCCGGCGACCAGATGCCGCGGCTGCTCAGCCTCTTCGACATCATGCCGTGCCCGCGGTTGTCCCTGCCGGTCACCGAGATGGTCTCCCCCCTCAAGCCGCTGGAGGCGATGAGCAGCGCCAAGGCCGTGGTCCTCTCGGACGTCGCACCCCACCGCGACATCGCCGGGCCGGACGAGTCGCGCGCCCTGCTGTTCCGTGCCGGCGATGCCCAGGCCCTCGCGGACGTGCTGCGACGCCTCGTCGAGCAGCCCGACCTGCGCGCCGACCTCGGCCGCACCGGTCGCCTCTGGTGCCTGGACGAGCGCACCTGGGAGGGCCTCGCCCACACCATCAGCGGCGCCCACCGCGAAGCGGCAGTGCTGCACCGCGAGGCGGGGAGCCACGGGGTCGCCCTGGACACCCTGCGCGTCGGGCTGGTGGCCGACGAGTTCACGACGTCGACGCTCTCGGCGTCCGTGCAGGTCGTCCCGCTCGACCGCAGCGGCTGGCAGGACCAGCTCGACGGCCTCGACCTGGTCTTCATCGAGTCGGCGTGGAGCGGCAACGGTGGCACCTGGCACCGCGGTGTGGGCCGCTACTCCGACGAGGAGCACGCCGACATCTCCGCCCTGCTGGCCCGCGCCCGCGAGCTGGGGGTGCCCTCGGTCTTCTGGAACAAGGAGGACCCGGTCCACTTCGAGCGGTTCGTGGCGACGGCGTCCCTGTGCGACCACGTCTTCACCACGGACGGCAACCGCGTCCTGCCCTACCTGACTGCTGGCGTCGGCACGGTGCGGACCGCCTCGTCCCTGCCCTTCTACGCCCAGCCGAAGATCCACAACCCCCTGCCGGGGCGGCGCGACTACGAGCCGACCGTCGCGTACGCCGGCACCTTCTACGGCCAGCGCTACGCCAAGCGCTCGGCCGAGCTGAGCCTCCTCCTGGAGACGTGCCGCCCCTTCGGCCTGGCCATCTACGACCGGCAGGCGGCCATTCCGGACTCGCCGTACCACTTCCCCCCGGCCTTCCGGTCCAGCGTGCGCGGCTCCCTCCCCTACGACGAGGTCATCGACTCCTACAAGAGCCACCTGGCCAACCTCAACGTCAACTCCGTCACCGAGTCACCGTCGATGTTCTCCCGCCGCGTGGTCGAGGTCGCCGCCTGCGGCGGGGTGGTCCTGTCGGGGCCCGGACGCGGCATCGACGAGACGTTCGGTTCGGTCATCCCCACGAGCAACGACCCGCTGATGTGGCGCACCCTGCTGCGCACCTGGTCCAGCGACCCACAGGCTCGGCTCGCCGAGGCGTGGCTGCAGATGCGTGCCGTGCTGCGCTCGCACACCGTCGACACCGCCCTGACCATCGTGGCGCGCACCGCCGGTCTCCCCGTGGCCGCCCCCGAGCGCCCCTCGTATGCCGTGGTGCTCGACTCGACCGCCCCGGACGTCCTGCGCGCCCTGGCCCTGCAGTCCCAGCCACCCGTCGAGGTCTTCGTGCACGCCGACCACGGCACGGGCGCCGTCGACGACGCGACGGCAGCCCTCGCCCGCCACGGCGTCGCCGTGCGCACCTGGGACGGGTACGGCAGCCCCGCCACCGTCGCCAGCTGGATCGGCCGGCTCTCCGACGTCGTGGGCCGGACCCACTTCGAGGACCTGCTCCACGCCCCCGCGTACGGCGCGTGGGACCGCATCGACAGCCACAGCGTGCCCGACCTCGAGCCAGGTCGGCCCATCGCCGAACCGGTCCCCGGGACCGGCACCCTGACCGGACTCGTCTCGGCGCAGGTCGCCGCCGAGCACCCCCACCTCGACGACGCCCTCCGGGCGCAGGACGTCACCGCGGTCCGCCTGCTGCTCCCGCACCGTGCCGTCGTGGCCGCGCCGCCCCTCGCGAGCGACACCTCGACGACCTCGTCGCTGGACGGCGCGGACATGGCTCGGGACGCTGCGACCATCGCCGGTCGCCGGGTCCTCGTCGCGGGCCACGACCTGAAGTTCGCCGCCTCCCTCATCGACGAGCTCCGCAGTGAGGGCGCCGAGGTGCTGCTCGACGAGTGGGAGAACCACACCACCCACGACGAGCAGCGGTCGCTCGAGCTGCTCGACCGGGCCGAGGTCGTGCTGTGCGAGTGGGGTCTGGGCAACGCCGTCTGGTACTCCCAGCACGTCATGCCCGGCCAGCGGCTCGTGGTCCGGGTGCACTCCCAGGAGCTGCGACGCCCGTACCTCGCGCAGGTGGCCCACGAGAACGTCGCGGCCTACGTCTTCGTCGGTGAGCTCGTCCGGGCGGCGGCCATCGAGAGCCACGGCCTCCCCGCGGACAAGTGCGTGGTCGTGCCCAACCCCGTCGACACGACGGCCCTCGACCTCGCCAAGTCTCCGGAGGCGGCGACGACCATCGGCCTGGTCGGGATCGTGCCGGCCACCAAGCGGCTCGACCTCGCGCTCGACGTCGTCGAGGAGCTGGCCTCTCGTGGCCACGACTACTCGCTGCGCATCAAGGGCCGCACCCCGCAGGACTACCCGTGGATGCTGGCCCGACCCGACGAGATGGCCTGGTACGACACGCAGTACGGGCGGATCGACAGGCTCAACGCCATACGTCCCGGCACGGTGGTCTTCGACGGGCACGGTGACGACATGGCGCAGTGGTACACCGGCGTGGGCGTGGCCCTGTCCGTGAGCGACTTCGAGTCGTTCCACCTCACCATCGCCGACGGTGCGGCCAGTCGCGCCCTCCCTGCGGTGCTCGCCTGGCCGGGCTCCGACCTGGTCTACCCGCGCGACTGGATCAGTGCCACGGTCTCCGACCTGGCCGACCGTGTCGTCGCCGAGGAGCGGAACCCCGAGGGCTACCGCGCCGTCGTCACCGACCAGTTCGAGGCGCGAGCCGTCCTGGGGCGTCTCGTCGACCTCCTCAGCCCCGAGGGGCCGACCCGTGGCTGAGACCCGCGTCCTCATTTACGGCAGCTGCGTCTCCCGTGACACCTTCGAGTTTCTGCCAGACGGCCACACGCTGCTGGCCTACGTCGCCCGCCAGTCGGCGATCAGCGTCGGTTCCCCCGCCGCCGGCGTCAAGGCCCAGCTGACCGAGCTGCCCTCGGCGTTCCAGAACCGCATGGTCGCCGGTGACGTCAAGGGCGATCTGCTGGACGTCCTCGGCCGGGTGGCACCTCAGGTCGACGTGCTCCTCGTCGACCTCATCGACGAACGAGGTGGTGTCATCGCCATCGGCGGCGGTCACGTCACGAAACTCGCCGAGATGTGGGCCGCCGGCGGCCGCACCGCCACCCGGGGCGGACGTCACATCCCGTTCGGCACCGACGAGCACTTCGCCCTCTGGGTCCCCGCCGTCGACGCGGTCGTCACCCGGATCGCCGAGCTGGGCCTGCTGCCGCGAACCGTGGTGCTGCGCACACCCTGGGCATCCCTGCTCGACGACGGCGGTCAGGTCCCGGTGCCCGGCTGGATGACGCCACCCGACGAGGCCAACCTCCAGTACGCGCGCTACTTCGACCACCTCACCGAACTGGGGTTGTCGGTCGTCGAGCTCCCCGAGGACCTCGCCCGCTCGACCACCGAGCACCAGTGGGGACCAAGCCCCTTCCACTACACGGCGCAGGCCTACGAACACCTGGCCTCCGGCATCACGGAGACAGTCGCCGCCGGTGCCGAGCCGATCTCGTCCACCTCCGAGAACACCCCGGGAACGCCCGCATGACGGCTCCCCTCGACCTCGCGGCCCTGGCCGCGGTCGTGCGCAGGCGGCTGCCGGTCGGGGGGTCCGCCCCGAGCCTGCGGCGCGCCGCCCGCCTCGCCCGCGAAGGCGTCATCGAGTCCCCGCAGTTCGGTGACTTCGCGTACGACGACGGCCGGGTGTGGCACGACGAGTCGGACCGCTCGCGGGCCCGCTTCGTCCACGGCTTCCTCTTCCTGGCCGACTGGCCGACCCACATCACCGCGAGCGCAGACCCCGCTGCCACCGCCGCGCTGGCGCTGTCGCTCACTCGACGGTGGGAGCATGACTTTCCCGCAGGCTCGACAGGTTCGCCGATGGCGTACCACGACGAGACCACGGCGCAACGGCTCACCTTCCACCTCGCGCTGCTGCCGGCGTTCGAGGCGCACCTCGGCCCGGACGACCTCGCCTGGTACCGCAGCTTCCTCGACCGCACCGCGGACCTGCTCCGTCGCGACGACTTCCACGCGGGCGTCAACAACCACGGCATGTTCCAGGACCTGGCCCTGGTCAACTACGCCGGTCTGGCCTCATGGCGCAGCGATGCCGAACGCACTGACGTGCTGCAGGTCGGGCTCGCCCGCCTCAAGACCTACTTCGTCGGATGCTTCACAGACGAGGGCGTCCACGTCGAGAACACTCCGACCTATCACGTCATGGTGGCCAGGTTCGTGCGCGAGTACGTCGAGGTGCTGGAGGCCATCGACCACGAGGACGCCCCGTTCTTCGAGGCGCTGATGCACGAGCTCTCCGTCTATGCCACCCACGCCGTGATGCCCAGTGGCCTCTTCCCGCCGGTGAGCGACACCCAGCAGGTGTCTCTCGTGGGTGGACCCACCTCCGTCTTCCCCGACCCCGAGTTCGCGTACGCCGCGACCCAGGGACGGTCCGGACGGCCGCCTGCCGAGCGCGTCCTCGTCCTGCCGCGGTCGGGGTATGCCGTGTACCGCTCCGCGTGGGGCGACCCGGATGCGACGTACGTCTTCTTCCAGGCTGCTTACAACAACGGTTATCACAAGCACGCGGACGAGAACTCCTTCGTGCTCAGCAGCAAAGGAGTCGACCTCATCAGCGAGGCCGGCCCCTACGGCTACAACTACACCGACCCGCTGACGCGGTACGGCTACTCGCAGTTCGCCCACAACACCCTCGTCGTGAACGGCGTGAGCATCCCCCGCGCCGGCGACGACCAGCACGAGGTGAGCATGGTCGCGGAGTCGGTCCGCCCCGACGGCTTCCGGGTCACCGGACGCAACGGCCGTCTCGTCGACACCGTCCACGAGCGCACCCTCTCCGTCGAGGAGGTCGAGGGGAACCCGCGCATCGACGTGCTCGACACGATCACCCGGGAGGCTGACGGTGACGCGGCATACGAGCTGTTGTGGAACATCGGGCCCGGGGTCGACGTCGTCGCCCATGGCCACGGGTTCGAGCTGCACCACCGGGGCACCAAGCTCCTCGACGCGACGATCCGGGCCGAGGTCCCCCTGAGCATCAGCGTGCGTCGCGGGCAGAAGCGCCCGACCCACCTCGGCTGGCGGTTCCCTAGGTTCGGCGAGGCCGAGCCCGCCGACGTCGTCCGAGTCTCGTTCCGCGGTGCCTCCACCCGTGTCCGGACCACGCTGCGGCTCTCCGACTTCGCCTACCGCGACCGGGGGCTGGCCGATCCCACCCAGCACTGGCAGCGGTTCGAGCAGGAGGTCGGGCTCAACTACCAGCACGTCCCCGCACGGTCGGCGTCCGGCGCCCGCCGCCTCGTGGTGGTGTTCACAGCGGTTCACCAGCCCGGCGACTTCACCTACAACTACCGGGCCACGCTGGACCAGACGCCGTTCCAGGCGCTTTACGTCCTCGACGACTTCGGCGACCAAGGTGCCTACTACCTCCAGGACCACGGCGACCGAGGAATCTTCCGGACCGTCCAGGCACTCATCGCCAGGATGCTGGAGCAGCTCGGCCTGACGCCGGCCGACCTCGTCACCGTCGGGTCCTCCAAGGGGGGCACCGCAGCGCTCATCCACGGCATCGCGGCGGGAGCGGGCCACATCTTCGTCGGGGCCCCACAGACACGGATCGGTTCGTTCGTCTCCAAGCCGCATCCCAACATCCTCGAGCTGATGACGGGCGGCACCGGGCCCGAGCAGGTCGCGGAGCTCGACGTGGCCCTGTACGACCTCGCCGCCACGTCACTCGGCGTCGGACGCCACCCGGCACCGCAGATCTCCGTCGTTGTCGGCGACATCGACCACCACTACAAGGGCCACGTGCTGCCGTTCGTGGAACACCTTCGCTCGCTGGGCCAGGACCCTTCGCTCATCGTGCTGCCGGGGCTGCGCCACGCCGACATCGGTGCGGTATACCGCGACACCCTGCTGACCTTCCTCACCTCCTTGCTCGACCAGGACCGGGGGTCGACCTCCGACCCCGGACCGTCACTCACGGTGATGGCGACCAGCCGTGGGGGCGCCGTGACGGGCATGGTCCTCGCGGGCGCGTTCGACGAGTACGCAGGACGGCTGTTCCGCGACAACGAACTGGTCTCCGCACTCCCCTACTCGACCTCACCGCACCTGACCTGGCCCGACCTGGCCGCGGGCCGGTACCGCGTCCGCGTCTTTGCGCGCAACGACGGGGACACCCAGGCCACTGCGCAGACGACCGACTGGGTGGTCGTCTCCTAGACCGGTACGGTTCGACATCATGGAGCGCGCCGACACCCCTGATGGGCCCGCCGTGACATCACCTCCGCGGGTGGAGGTGGTGAACCTGCACCAACTCGCCGCCGAGGTGGACGCCGAGCCAGGCACCCTCTATGCGTTCTACCTCGTGAGCGGCGGAGAGGTCGTCGAGCGCCGTCACTACTCCCGCGTCCCACGGGCCCGCTTCAACCTGTCCGGCCCGGGTCGTTACACCGTCAAGGCGTACCTGCGCGGTCCCGACGGGACGATCCGGCAGGCCACCTCCGCGTCGGTGCAGCACCGCCCCGTCGGCGATCCTGCGCGTCCCCTCGGGCCGGAACCCGTCCACGTCCTGGGCCTCGGGCCCCAGTCCCTGGCTCTCGCCCTGGTCCTGGCCTCCACCCGGAAGGTCGAGGGACTGGTCGACCCCACGGGCGCCCACGCCGGTTCGGTCGTGCACGGCATCCCCGTCCTCGCCCCAGCCGCGGTCGCCCCCGACGCGTTCGTCGTGGGGGTGGGCGCCCACGACGAGGGCTTCGCCCGGTACGAGCGCGTCCCGGTCCGCGGCGAGCTGCACCCACGGGTCCAGGCGGCGCTGTGGCCGCATTCCGCGATCTCCGCCTACCGGCTGTCACGGCAGCTGCACCTCGATGGGCTGGGGTTCGGTGCCGACCTGGTCAAGGCGTTCATCCACTTCCGGTTCAACAGCGTCATTCCCTACACCGCAGTCATCGGCGAGGGGACGACCTTCGGCTACGGCGGGATCGGGGTGGTCGTGCACACGCAGGCCGTCATCGGCCGATACTGCAAGATCGGCCAGAACGTCACGATCGGCGCTCGGGGCAACGTCCTTCCGTCCATCGGCGACAACGTGTTCCTCGGCGCCAACGCCGTCTGCGTTGGTGGCCGGATCGGCAACCGGGTCGTCGTCGGGTCAAACGCCGTGGTCACCAAGGAGGTCCCCGACGACTCTGTCGTGGCCGGTGCGCCCGCACGGGTGATCGGGTCCTCGACCAGCGGCTACGAGGGGTACCTCGGTCCGCTTGCCGACGGAGTGAGCCTCGGGCCGGATCCCGCCGCGGGCCCTGCAACGGACCCGGGGATGCTCAGCGGTTCGGCCGAAGGGCTGTCACAGGAGTAGTTCGCCCCCACCACGGGGCGACAGCCACTGCCGGTCAGGACACTCGCAGGGTAGGGCTGGCCACGGGGAGGCGCTCGCCGGAATCGGTCAGCAGGTGGGCGCGGACCCGGTAGACGCCAGGGCCCGCGAGTGGGAGCTCCGCCAGCCGGTCCTTCTGCCACGACGTGGCCGCGACGCGCTCGTCACCACGGTAGAGCTGCAGCGACCACGCCTTGGCCTGACCGCCGGTGAGGACGACAGCGAGGCGGTCCCCGCGTCGGGATAGGGAGACCGTGGGCGCTCCCCGTCGGGGTGCCCGTTCCGCGGCGCTGGGTACCCGCACCCCTCTGCCGCTCACCGCGCCAGAGCCGTGGGCCTTCCGCACTGCTGCAACGACCTCGTCCGACAGGCGCAGATAGGTATCGTCGTCGTAGTGGAAGGGTGCCGGCCCCCACTGGTGCGTTGTGCCGGCGTGCGGATCCGGCCCGGTGCGGCCGAGAACAGGCACACCGAGGACGCGCACCGCGGCCTCGATGTAGGGCTCGGTCAACGCGTTCCCCTCGTCGGCGCCCGCGCCGAAGCTTTCGGGGACGACCTCGCCCTCGTCCGTCGTCATCGCCCACAGGGGGGCCAGCAGGACGGTGCGGTCGAGGAGCCCTGTCCGCTCGAGCAGCTCGCGCCACCCTTCAAGGCTCTCCCTGAACAGGCTCAGGTGCTCCGGCGAACCGAACGGGAGGCGTTGCACGCCATCCGGCACCGTCTCCCCCAGGATGGAACGGATCTCGACCGAGTCGGTCGTCAGGCCCCCGTCGACGTGTCGGTGGACGCCGAGGCGCTCGTCCACGAGGTCCCACAGCACCAGGTCCACCGAGTCGGCCGCCTGGGTGACGACCTCGGGGAGGCTGGCCGCGGCATCCGCCAGCAGCACCCGCTGCTGGAACCGGCTGGGTAGCACGGCACTGTCGATCACGGGCTCGCTGGGCCCTGCGAATGCACTCACCAGGCTCTGGCGGGCGACGTACTCCGACAGCGCGAACTCCATCGGGTCGAGGAAGGCGAAGGTGTCGCGGGACACGCAGCTCCCGGCGATCAACACCCGCACCCGGGAACCAGAGGGATCTAGGCCCGGGAGCCCCGACCGGCCGAGGCGGTCCGCCACCGTCCGGGTGCGGGTGCGGGCGTCGAGCAGCTCGGTGAAGGCGGTGAGGAGGACGTCCCTCGGCGGGGGGAGGTGACCCTCGCTCATCGGCGCGACCAGCGCAATGCCGCCGCCTTCGTCATACCAACGTCCGCGCAGGCCCTCGGCCCACCCAGCGGCCCTCAGGTAGGGCTCGGCATGTTCAGCCAGGTGGTCGTCGGTGGCGTTCTGGAGGTACAGAAGCCGCCGGCGTCCCGAGCTCTGGGGCAGGGGACGGCGCACGGAGTGGCCGACGCCGCCCGCCGTCAGCACGGCGGAGCGCTGCTCCCGGGTCCACCCGCCAGCCACGTCTGCGCTGGTTCCCGTCACCGACACGAGGTACTGCAGCACAGGCGGCGCGCTGTAGTCGAGGAGGTCGGTCTGCGGGTTCCACACCAGGGCCGACACTGGCTCCCGCATCCGCGCCGACTGGTCGAGGCACGCGAACCCACCTCCAGAGCCGCCGACCAGCAGGAGCTCGCGGCCCAGGCGCGATGCCACGCCGTCGAGCAGCCTCGTGACCTTCTCCTGGGTCCTCCGGCCCGGCGCTCCGGTGTACCACCCGAGGTCGAGGTCGGGATCGAGTCGTAGGGTCGGGTCGCTCAACGCGAGGAAGGGTGTGCCGGCCTCGCGGGCGAGGTTCTTACCGGAGAAGAACGGTCCCGGCGCGCCTCCCCTGGTGGACACGGCGCCGGAGAAGAACACGGGCAGACACTTGCCGGCACGGACCATCCACGGCCGTCCGCCCACGAAGAGGTCAAGGTGGTCGTCGTCGCCCCCAAGGAGGACGTGCACGCCGGCGACCCACGTCTCCACGGGCGCCTCGAGGAACGCCTCGAGCGACGGCCACGTCCGCACGTGCGGCTGGTACCGCCCGTAGTCACCGTCGGTCGGCAGGTCACCGTGCTGCCCCGTCATCACTGCTCCCTCCCTGCAGGGTGTCCATCATGCCGCCAACGTCGGATCATCGGAGCCGGGCCCGCACCAGCACGGTGGTCGTGGGGTAGTAGAGGTCGTCGCCGACGACCGCCAGACGGGCCGGGCTGACCCCGCCGTCCCCGATCCGGCGGATCCGGGAGGTGCCGGGATCGACCTGGAGCACCTCGCCGCCGGCGGCGAGGTAGAGGTGGCCCTTCAGGCTCACCATTGCCGTAGAGACGAACGTGGCCGACGCCGGGTCGCCCTCGTCGGGGTTCCCGCCCGCCGGGTCGCCGGTGGTGCCCAACGGGATGGTGCGTATGGTGCGCCCCGTTGCGGGGTCGAGCTGGAAGATCCGGTTGCGGGACGCCGCCCACAGGCGACCCTCCTCGTCGTGCAGCACCGACCCGATGGACTGGGCCGCGGGGTCGGGCGTGACGGTCCACAACAAGCGGCGCTGGTCGGCGTCATAGGCGAAGACCGAGGGCGGGCCCTCCGACGGCCTGGACCCCAGGCCTCCCCAGCGCGAGGTGCTGCCGTAGACCAAAGCCCTGTCGGCCGAGAGCGCGACCACGCTCTGGTCGGGTACGGGCGGGTCGAGGACGACAGGAGTCGTCGCATCCCCTTCGAACCAGCCGAGCACGCCGCCGCGGATGCCGTAGTCGGGGATGGTCCCGAAGAAGGTGCGGCGCCCGGCGGTGGCCCAGGCGATCGGCCGATCCTGATCGGTCGTGGCGCCGAGGTCGACGACCATCCGGGGGTTCGTCCGCGGCTTCCACGGCTGGGTGGTATCCAACCGGAAGATGCGGCTCTTCGGGTAGGTGCCGAAGAACTCGTACCGACCGTTCGTGACCATCCCCTCGACCTCGCCGAAGAACTTGGGCGTCGTGGCGCCCCCGACCACTCGCACGAGGCCCGGCGAACGCGACCTGCCCAAGGTCGCGGGATCAAGAATCGAGAGGCTGGACCCGCCATACCCTCCGACCACGATCTTCCCGCTGCTGGCCGACAACGACTTGATGCGTAGAGCGGTCGGGCGCAGGGCGATGGTGAGGACACGTGGCTTGCCCACCGGCGTGGACAGGCCGGTCCGGGGGTCGCGTGTCCCGAGTTTCAGGACGACGACGCGTGTGTGGCCGTCGTGGGCGACCAGCCACTCGGCGGGGGCACCGTCGAGGCGCATGCGGACGATCGTGCCGTTGACGCTCGTGGGCACAGGGATGGTGGCGAGCGGTGTCTGGACGACCCCACGTGGCCCCAGCGCCGCGCCCCAGAACCTGCCACCGCGGAAGTAGTAGACGTGGTCGTCCGGCGCCCGGCCACCCGGTCGGAGCTGGTAGAGGTTGCCGGAGGTCGCGAGCGCCGGGGCGTCGACCCATCGCTTGGCCGCCAGGTCGTAGAGCCCCCGACTGCCGTCAGGGAACAGCACGCTGAGCACCCCGTCGTGGACCTTGAGCTGGGTCAGGAACCCGGTCCGCACCGCCGGAGGCGGTGCGATCTCGGTGCGGCGGCGCGGATCGGCCGTGGAGATCTGGACTATGTCGGGGCGCGCCGAGCCGGTGCCGACGTAGACGTTCGCGGCGTCGACGGCCAGGGTGCGTGCGTAGTCGTTGTCGTTGCCGACGCTTCCGGCGGACGTGAATCGACCCGTCGAGGGGTCCAGCACCCACACCTCCCCGCCAGGGTAGCTCCCGCCCCAGATCCGACCGTCGGGAGCCGTCACGAGGTCGAAGACACGGGTGGCCTTGGCCGTGGCAGCGCCGAGGTCCTTGATCGACCGTGATGCTGTGTCGTAGCGCCAGACGTGACCCTGACCGCCGATGTAGATCATCCGCTGGTCTAGGGAGGGCGTGAGCGCCCAGCCGTTCAGGATTCCCGGGATCTCGTGGGAGTACTCCACCTTCCCCGTCTTGAGGTCGGCGAGCTGGAAGACCGCAGGCGACCCCGAGGCCACCGTGGAGAACTTCGGCACTCCTCCGACCGAGCTGACCAGCGACGTCTTGGTGTTGGCGAAGCCCTTCATCGTCGCCGCGGGCGCGGCGGCATACGACTGCTCGGGAGCCGCCTTCACGGGACTCACGATCACGTCGTCCCAGACGCTTGTCGCGGTGCCCTCGAGGTCGGTCCCGATCTGGACCTGCACGTAGGCCGCCCCATCGGGAACGGCGGCACGCAGCGCCAGCCGCGACCAGGCTGCACCCTTCGCCGGGACACTGTTGACGGGTGGCGTCGTGAGCAGCCTTCGCTGCACGTCGAACCAGCGCACCCGCAGGGTCGAGCCGCCGGCCACGGCGCGGGCCCAGGCCGTGGCCTCGAGCTCGGCGCCAGTGGGGACCGGGACCAAGGCACTACCTGCGAACGCGCTGCCCGTCGTGGAACCGTCCTGCAGCTGCAGGGCGGCGACTCCGTCGTGGGGGCCCGACGTGATCCGAACCGCAGAGGTCCCGGGCGCCGCGGACAACGTCCAGCTGCGGGGGGATCCGTCGGACGCACCGACAGCCTCGAACCCCCCGTCGGGCAGTGCAGTGGTCCAGAGGTTCACGTCGTCCCAGACGGCGGCGGAGTCCGGTCCGACGACCAGGGTGACGCGCACGGCCGCCGCGCCGGCAGGGGCCTGGGACTCGACCGCCGTCCGTGACCACACCCCGTCCATGTCGGTGGCGGCGGCCACCTCCGTGCCCACCGACCGGCCGGAACTGTCGACGAAGACCATTTGCAGCTCGGGGCGACCCGCGGTGACGATGGCCAACGCCCCTGCGCCGTACCGCTGCCCGGGGGTGACCGCCTGCGGCCGGGAGGTGACGGTGGCGGTTCCACGGGTCCCGGCGGTGGTCATGCTCAGCGCGCCCTTGCCGCTGTGCACGGTGGTCGTCGTGATCTCGACGCGCGCGCCCCTCGGGGCCGTCACGGTCCATCCACCTGCCCCGACCGCAGGGAAGTCGAAGCCCCCGGGCAGGGCATCCAGGAGCGCCGGGGCCGGGCTGGTGTCCGCCTGCGAGCTGGGTGACGGCTCGGGGGCTGGTGTGCCCGAGCTGTCGCCGCGCAGCAGGGCCGTGACGATCCCACCAGCGACGAGCAGGAGGACGGTCACCGTGGCGGCAGCCATCCATCGTCGCCGGCGCGACAGGCGCGGGCGGTCGGCAACGGTCACGCGCTCGCCCTACCTCGCGACGAAGTCGGGCAGACGCTCACCGATGCCGAAGAGGGCGGCGATCGCCGCCACCGAGCGGTCGGCGGCCGCGCCGTCGCCATACGGGTTCACGGCCCGGGACATCGCCTCGTATGCCGCCGGGTCCTCGACCAGGCGCGTCACCTCCGTGACGATGCGCTCCTCGTCGGTGCCGATGAGCTTGACCGTGCCCGCGGTGACCGCCTCGGGGCGTTCGGTGTTGTCCCGCATCACGAGGACCGGCTTGCCCAGCGAGGGCGCCTCCTCCTGCACACCACCGGAGTCCGTGAGGACGATGGTGGACAACGCCATGAGGCGGGTGAACTCGCCATACGCCATCGGCTCGGTGACGAGCACGTTCGGGAGGCCCTCGAGGTGCGGGAGCACCGCCTCACGGACGATCGGGTTGCGGTGGACGGGGAGGATGACGTGGTACTCGGGGTGGGCCAGGGCGAGCCGGCGCAGGGCGCGGCCGACACCCTCCATGGCACCGCCCCAGTTCTCGCGTCGGTGCGTCGTGACGAGCAGGACCGGACGACCGGAGGCCTCGACCTCGGCCAGCCTGGGGTCGGTGAAGGCGAGGTCCTGCTTCACCGTGTGCAGCAGGGCGTCGATGACGGTGTTGCCGGTGACGGTGATGGTGTCCGGGTCGACGGCCTCGCGCAGCAGGTTCGCCTGCGAGGTCGACGTCGGCGCCAGGTGCAGGGCCGTGGTCTGGCTGGTGAGCTTGCGGTTGGCCTCTTCCGGGAAGGGCGAGTTGATGTCGCCGCTGCGCAGGCCGGCCTCGATGTGCACGACCGGGATCCGGCGGTAGAACGCCGCGATCGAGGCAGCCGCGACCGTCGAGGTGTCGCCCTGGACGATGACCGCGTCCGGGGCGACGTCCACGAGCACCGGGTCGAGCCGGTCGAAGACCTTGGCCATCAGGCCGTTGAGCGTCTGGCCGTGGGCGAAGACGTCGAGGTCGTGGTCGGGGACGATCCCGAAGATCTCGTTGACCTGGTCCAGCATCTCGCGGTGCTGTCCGGTCACGACCGTCACCGACTCGAAGTCGGGGTGCGCCTCGAGCGCCTTGATCACGGGAGCGACCTTGATGGCCTCCGGGCGCGTGCCGTAGATGGTCATGATGCGCTTCTGGGTCAAGGCTTCGCTTTCGTCGGGTTCGGGTGACGTCGGGTTCGGGTGACGTCGGGGCGGCACCCGGCAGGGTCAGGTGGCGTTGGAGTGCCGGGACAGGTGCCGGACGGTGCTGGAGTCCTGAGGGTGGACGACTGTCGCCCGCAGCTTGGCGCGGGCGTCCTCCAGCAGGCCCTCGGCCTTCTGGGTCTCACCCTTGGCGATGTTCCAGGCCCACCAGCGGTAGGCCCGGGCGGTCTCGTACGCAGGCCCATCGAGCACCATCTCGCCCTGGTGCAGCCAGATCGCGCGAGTACACATCTCCTCCACCACCTGGGCTGCGTGCGACACGAGGAAGATCGTGCCGGCGTGCTGCCGGATCTCGGCCATGCGCGCCTCGCTGCGCGCCTTGGTCGCCGCGTCTCCGGTGGCGAGCGCCTCGTCGATGAGCAGGATCTCCGGACGCGCCGCCGCGGAGATGGCGAAGCGCAGGCGGGCCCCCATCCCGGAGGAGTACGTCTTCATCGGGAGGTGAATCGACGAACCGATGCCGGCAAGCTCCAGGACGTCGGGGATCGCCTCCTTCACCTCCTTGGGCTTCAGGCCCATGGCGAGCAGGCCGATCCGGACGTTCTCCATCCCCGAGAGCTCGGGCATGAGCGCGGCGTTGACCCCGAGGAAGGACGGCGTCGAGCTCGCCAGCACCCGCCCGGAGGTCGGCGTCTCGAGCCCGGCCATGACCCGCAAGAGCGTGCTCTTGCCCGAGCCGTTGTGGCCCACGACCCCGATGGACTCGCCGGCCCGGGCCACGAAGGAGATGTTGTCGACGGCGCGGACGGTCACCGTGCGGTTCCAGCCGATCTTGCGGGCCGCCCGCTGCAGCAGGCCCAGGTGCTCGCCCTCGCGCTCCTTGCTGGCGACGCGGTAGTGGACCGACAGCCGTTGGACCATGACGGTCGGCGGCCCGAGCGGCACCTCGATGCCCTTCTTCGGCCCGGCATCCGCGTCGGAGGGCAGGGTGATGTCGTGCTCCTCGTCGTCGAACCCGATCGAGTCGGTCGACAAGGCGTCGGTGTGCAGGTCACTCACGGCCGTACTCCTCCTCGCCCTGCCAGAAGTACAGGAACCCCAGGACAGGGGTGACGATGGCCCAGGCACCGAGGGTCAGCCAGAGCTTGAGGTCGGGCATGGTGCCGTAGAGGAGCAGGTCGCGAGAGATCTCCAGGACGCAGAAGGCCGGGTTGAACTCCAGGACCGCGAGCAGTTGCGGATGGGTCACGAACTTGTCGATGGAGTACATGACTCCCGAGCCGTACATCCAGAACCTCGACGCGAAGCCTATGACCAGCCGCAGGTCGGGCAGGGCGCTGGTGAGCCGGGCGGTGTAGAGGATGATCCCGCTGTTCAGACACACCTGGAGCAGGAAGACCACGGGGAACAGCGCCCACAGCCAGGTGATCTTCGCGTGCGGCGGGATGACGACGATCATGACGAGCATGGCGATGACGACAGGGAACATCGAGATGGCCTGGCGCAGCGCGAGGGCCAACGGAATGGATGCGCGGGGGAAGGAGAAGGCCCGGATGAGGTTCTTGCCTCCCGCCATGACCCCCGCGCCGCCGTTCAGCGATGCCGACGTGAACGAGAACAGGAAGACGCCGATGAGCAGGAAGCCGATGTAGTTGTCAATCCCACGGGCGGTCCCTAGCAGGACGCCGAAGATCAGGAAGTAGGTCAGGCCGTCGAGCACGGGCTTGCCGACGAGCCAGAACCGGCCGAGCAGGGTGTCGCGGTTGCCGGCGAAGGCGCGGGCCCGGGAGTCCGCGGTGATGAAGTGCCGACGGTGCCAGAGCTGGTGGATGTACGAGCCGAGGGCGGCGCGCTGGCCCACCGGCTTGAGTCGGCTGATGTCGACGACCTCCAGCTGGACGTCGTCGACCTGGGCCAGGGGTGAATGGGTGCGAGCCCGTTCGCTCACGGTCGGCTCCCCAGGGTCTCGTAGATGTCGCGGTACCGCGCTGCCATGGCCTGCCACGTCCTGGTGGCGGCGAACTCCCGGCCTCCGGCAGCGAGCTGGTGCCACAGCGCGTCGTCCGCGAGCAGCCCGTGGAGTCTACCCGCCAGTGCTGAGGGATCGTCCGCCGTCGCGAGCAGGCCGGTGCCCACCCCGGTCGCCGGTCCGGTGACGATCTCCGCGAGCGCCGGGAGGTCGCTGGCCACGACGGGCCGGCCCGCCGCCATCGCCTCGATGGGCTTGAGCGGGGTGACCGTCCGGCAGACGAGGGTGTCGCGCCGCGGGACGACGAAGACGTCGAGGGCGCGGTGCCACCGGGCGGCCTCGGCCCGGCTGACCCGTCCCGGCATGACCACCACGTCGTCGAGGCCCAGGGTGGAGGCGAGCTGCTGGAGCGCCGGACGGGAGACCCCGTCCCCCGCGATGGCGCACCGCACGTCGAGACCCTGGTCGCGCAGGGTGCGGACCGCCTGCAGCAGGACGTCGAGGCCCTCGTAGTCCACGAGAGATGACACCGTGCCGACCCAGCGGCCCTCCTCGGGCAGTCCGAGTGCCCGCCGACCCTCGCGGGGCGTCATGGCCCCGTCGAGCAGGCTGGCGTCGACGGCGTTGGGGACGACGGTGATCCGGTCGGGGGCGACCCCGCGCTCGACGAGGTCGGCGCGCATCACCTCGGACAGGACGACGACGTGGTCCGCAGCGAGCGCGACCTCGGTCTCCTTCGCGTGCCACAGCCGGAACCGCTCGCTCGCGGCCCCCTCCTCGCGCTGGCCCGCCGGTCGTGAGGCGAGCCAGGTCTTCTCGAGCTGGCCGCGCGCCTCGTACACCCAGGGCAGACCGGCAGCGCCGGCGACAGCCTGCGCGACGAGGGCGTTGGGGAAGTGCGTGGTCGTGTGCAGCACGGTCGGCGCGAACTGTTCCACGTGGAACCTCAGCAGCTCGGCGGTCTGCTCGAGCCGCCCCTCCGGCGTCGCCGACATGCGGCGCGGCAGCAGCCGGTGGTACGGCACGCCGTCGACGACGTCGGTGCCCGCAGCCCATGGGAGGCCGACGTTGACGGGGTACCCCAGCCGGGTCACCGCCTCGACCGCGATCCCCAGCCCGGCCTGCGCCCGCAGGATCGAGTGCGACCGGAGGGCGTACCCGGACTGCGTCCAGGGCAGCGAGTTCGTGAGAAGGTGCAGCGCGCGAGGCGTCCCCACCCCGGACCCGTGCGTATGCCGCGGGCTCGCCACGGTGCCGGGTGGCACCGGACGAACGGGCACGGCATACCCGGGTTGCATGGTGGCCCGCTCGGAGGCGAGCCGGCCCACCTGCCGGCGGCCCGCGCGACCGGGGGCCGCCTGGAGGAGCTCGACCGCGCCGGTGAGGTCGCCGCGACGCCACAGCGCCCGCGCCTGGAGGACGGCGTCGGCCCCCTGCGGGACGTCGAGGTCGAGCTGGACGGCAAGCTCGGAGGCGATCCGGCTCGCACCCAGCTGCTCGGGCGGCAGGGCGCGCAGGGTGGCGCGGGCGTCCTCCGGCCGGTCGGCGAGGTAGCTGGCCAGGGCCTGCCGCGGGCCGACCGCGGTCGAACCGGAACGACCCGTGCGGCCGAGTGCCCTGGCGACCGGCCGGCGGAACCGCGCCGGCAGCCGGCGCATGCCCTGCACCGCGAGGCGGGCGGGGTCGTCCTCGGCGTGCCGACGGAGCATGACGACGAGGATCCCGATGTTGCGCAGGGTCTCGAGCCCGCCCGCGCGGGCGCGACGCTCAACCACGACCGGTCACCACCGCGTCGAGGACCTCGAGGTAGTCGGACGCGAGCCGGGTGTCCTCGGCGTGCTCACCCACCCAGGCGACCCCGTCGGTGCCGGGGTCGAGCAGGGAGCGGTCGGTCGCGACGGCCTCCCACACCTCGGCGAGCGCAGCAGGGTCACCCGGGGTGGCGACGTGACCCGCGTGCGCCCCGGTGATGATGTCCGCGGCCTCGCCCGCCACCGAGCCGGTGACGTGGACCCCGAGGGCCATCGCCTCGTACAGCTTGGACGGCACAGTGAGCTCCAGCGCCGGCCATGGCCGCAGGCAGACCAGCACGGTGTCGGCCCACGCGTAGTGGGTCCCCATCTGCGAGCGCGGGACGGGGTCGACGAACTCGACCTCGACCCGCTCGGCCGCCGCGAGCGCCACGAGCTGGGGCCGGTCGGCACCGTCACCGACGAGCCTGAGGCGGACGCGTGCGCCGCGACCACCGGCCAGGGATGCCGCGTGGACGGCGGTCGCCAGGCCCTGGGCCCGGCCCAGGGTGCCGGCGTAGAGCACGTTGAGAACGCCGTCGTCACCGTCGCGGGGGACGTGGGTGGGGTAGCCCGGGACCGGGTGGGCGCCGTTGCGCACGACGTGGACGCGCTCCATGCCCCGGTCGCGCAGGACCCGGGCGAAGGTGTCGGTCGTGGCCACCACCGCGTCGGCCCGACGCTGCTCGTACGTCGTGGCGCGGCCGACGCCTGCGAGGCCACCGCGCGAGACGCGCTGGGCCGCCCGCCTGGCCCGGCCGGCGGAGGTCGTGTCCCACTCGTCGGCGACGGTGAGCAGGTCCGGCCAGGCGTCACGCATCTCGGCCACCACCGGGACGCCGAGTCGACCGGCGACGCGGCGGCCGGCCCACAGCATCGGCAGCGACGGGACCGTCGCGACGACGACCTGCGGGGTCGCGGTCCGGGCGGCCCTGCCGGCCGCGCTGACGGCGGCCCGGGCGGACACGAGCTGGTCGGCGAACCGCGAACCCACGTCACCGGCATACGCACGGAAGGCGACGCGGTGCACGGTCTCGCCGTGCGGGCCGGGGTGGACCGCTCCGGGGGCCATCGCGGCGTGCTCCGGCAGGAGGCTGCCGTGGGGGTAGTGCGGGGCAGGAGCGATGACGGTGAGCTCGTGGCCGAACCGGACGAACTGCTCCGCGAGGGCGGACCAGCGCTGCTGCGGGGCCCCACCCTCGGGCGCGTAGTAGTGCGTGAGCAGGAGGATCCTCACGGGACGGGGTCCGCGGGTGGGGGCGGCAGGAGGTCGTCGACCGCGCGGACGTCGAGGTCGACGGCCCCACGGGCGGCACCCCACCGGGCCGAGCCCCCGACGAGACCGGGCAGGGCGAGGTAGGCCAGGCCCAGGAGGACGTCCGCCACGAGGACCAGCCCGCGGGTCGGACGCGAGGCGCCGAGCATCGCCGGCAGGGCGAGCAGGCAGGCGACCGCCGTCGCTGCGGCCACGATCCCCGCGACGGTGGCGTGCGACCAGCCCGCCCGGGCCACTCGCTGGTAGACGTGCAGCCGGTGCGGCTCGAAGACGCGGTCGCCGTGGGACATCCGGCGGACCAGCGTCACCCCGGCGTCGAGGACGAGGACGAACAAGGGGGCGAGCGCGACCTCGGTCGGGACCGGCAGCATCACCAGCCAGCTCGCCACCACGGCCCAGGTCGCCCCGAGGGCGTAGGAGCCGATGTCGCCGAGGAACACCTTGGCGCGGGGGAGGTTGAACGGCAGGAACCCCAGGCCGCCCGCGGCGGCGCCGATGCCCAGGACGGCGACCGCGGGGACGTCGTAGTGGACACCCGCGACGGCATACCAGAGGCCCGCGACCACGGCGTGGCCCGAGACGAGGCCGTTCACGCCGTCCATGAAGTTGGTGATGTTGACCATGGCGATGGTGCCGACGAGGACGAACGGCACCCACACGACCCCGTCGCCGGTGACGCCCATCGCGGACAGGCTCCAGACCAGGGCGAGGACGGCCTGCACCACCAGCCGCAGCCGGACCGACAACGACCACAGGTCGTCCGCGAACCCCACGAGCCCGAACCCCAGGACCGGCAGCAGCACGAGGAACAGCTCGTCGACGTGTCCCTCCACGGCGTCGGGGCGCAGCAGGGTGACCAGCACCACCGCGCCCAGCACCGCTGCCACGACCCCGAGGCCGCCCCCGCGAGGGGTCGGGACGACGTGCAGCGAGCGGTCCGCGGGGATGTCGACGATGCTGTGGCGACGCAACAGCGGCAGGGTCCCGCCCACGACGAGCACCGAGAGCGCCGTGCAGCTGACCATGGCCCAGGCGAGGGCTGCGGTCATGCGCGGCGGCCGCTGGGGACGGAGACCGGCTCGGCGGCGTACGCCACGACCTTGAGCCAGGCGTGCAGGTCGATGAATCGGCCGAGGGCCAGCTCGCGTCGCACCCGGTCGATGTCGACGAGCACGTCGTCGGGCATGAGCGGCATGCCGACGTGGGTGACGAGCTCGTGGAACGGGCGGTGGTCGGGTTCGTCGCTGGCGAGCGTGCGCTCGGCCATCTTCTCGCCGGGGCGGACACCGGTGTAGACGACGGTCGGCGGCGGGAAGCCCTGCAGCGCGGCGAAGCGTCGTGCCAGCTGCTCGATGTTGTGCGGCTTGCCCATGTCGAGGATCAGGCCCTCGCCGCTGCGGCCGTGGACGGCCGCCTGGAGCACGAGCTGGGAGGCCTCGTGCACCGTCATGAAGTACCGCGTCATCTCCGAGGACGTGATCGTCAGCGGGCGACCGGCCGCCAGCTGGGCGGCGAACGTCGTCAACGCCGAACCCCGGGACCCCAGGACGTTGCCGAAGCGGACCGAGATGTACCGCGCGTCCGGCCCGGCCTTGACGCCGAACGAGGCGGTCAGCCGCTCGGTGATCCGCTTGCTGTAGCCGAGCACGCTCGCGGGGTCGGCGGCCTTGTCCGTGGAGATGTTGACGAACCGGCTCACGCCCTGCTCGACACAGGTGGCCAGCAGGTCGCTGGTCCCGGCGACGTTGGTGAGGAACGCCTCCGAGGCGTACCGCTCGGCCAGCGTCAGGTGCTTGACCGCGGCGGCGTGGAACACGACGTCGGGACGGTGTCGGCCGATGAGGTCGTTGATGAACCCCGGGGTGCGCAGGTCGCCCAGGACCAGGTCCTCCGAGTCGAGCATGCCGCGACCGTCGACGGACAGCTGGACCGCGTGCAGGAGGCTGTCGTCGCGGTCGGTCATGACCAGTCGCGCGGGCTGGTACTGGATGATCTCGCGGCACAGCTGCGAGCCGATCGAGCCGCCGGCGCCGGTGACGAGGACGACCTTGCCGTGCAGGTAGGACCCGATGGCCTCGACGTCGATCTCGACGGCACCCCGGCCGAGGAGGTCGTCGAGCAGGACCGGGCGGAACGCCTGGCGCGGCAGGTCGATGCGCACCCCGCCGGGGATGCCCTCGCGGGTCGGCCCGGAGACGCCCTGGGCGGAGAGCATCTCGTCGAGCGAGGGGAGGACGAGCAGGTCGGCCCCGGCCTGGTTGGTGAGGTCGATGACGCGCTGGACCAGCCCGGGCGACGCGGACGGGACGGCGAGCAGGACGACCTCGGCGCCGAGGCGTCGGGCCAGCTCGGGCAGGTCGTCGATGCGGCCCTGGACGCGGATGCCGGAGATGCCGAGGTGGCGCTTGCCCGAGTCGTCGTCGACGAGGCCGACCGGGTGGAGGACGGTGCCCGCGTCGTCGAGCATCATCGCGATGGCCTGGCGTCCACCCCAGCCGGCGCCGACGACCAGGGCCCGGCGACCGGCCCGACCCTGGCGGCGCTTGCGCGCGCGGTGGTACTGCACCGCGACATACCGCAGGACCAGCCAGCCGCACGCCGCGCACGGGGCAGCGGTCACGGCCACCGACAGCGGCAGCATCGCGGGGTGGGTGAGGATCGACGCCGAGCTGAGCGAGGACATCAGGAAGATGGCGACGACCGCGAGGCCGACGATCTCGTCCTGGGTCCCCCACCGGCAGCGACGGGCGACGAGCATGGCGTACGTGACGAGGTAGACGCAGGCGCCGAGCAGGAGGGCCAGGCCGAGGCCCTCGCGGTTGACGATGGACGACTTCTGCTCGTACCGGCTCATCGCGAGCAGCACGATGATGATGACCAGGATCGCCACGTCGACCAGCATGAGCACGGGGATCGGCCAGTGCCGGACCTCGACGAGGCCGTTGGCCCGACCCTTGCGTGGGGCCTGCGCGCCCTCCGGTTCGGGGGTGCTGGCGGTGTCCCCGGTCGCTACCGGGTCGGGCGCGTTGGCCGCCGGTGCCGGCGCGGGTTCACGGGGCGCGACGGAACCGTCTTCCCCGGGGGCGCGCTGAACACTGGACACGGCCGCCAGAGTATCCAACAAGGCACAAGCACGAGCAATCGCGACCAAGGCGCGCCGGGCCGCAGGACCGCTGGCCTGCACCGATGCCTGTTCACGCAGCCCCGCCGACCGCTGGGTCCCGGCCCACGCGGGACAACCCGTCCCCTCCTGGGTCAGTCCCGCGTCAGCCTGCGTCAGTCCTGGGGGGCGGACTCGGGCTGGTCGGCCCACCACCGGCGCAACGCGGCCACCGCGGCGTCGTGGCCGATGGGGCCCTGGTCGAGGCGGACCTCGAGGAGGAACGAGTACGCGCGTCCGAGCACGGGCCCGGGACGGATGCCTAGCACCTCGGCGATCTCGTTGCCGTTCAGCTCCGGCCGAACGGCCGCCAGCTCCTCGGCCTCCTGGAGCGCGGCGATGCGCACCTCGAGGGCGTCGTAGGTGCTCGAGAGCCGGGCAGCCTTGCGGGCGTTGCGGGTCGTGGAGTCGGACCGCGTCAGGCGGTGCAGTCGCGGCAGCAGGGGGCCGGCGTCGGTGATGTAGCGGCGCACGGCGGAGTCGGTCCACTGGCCGTCGCCGTACCCGTGGAACCGCAGGTGCAGCTCGGTGAGGCGCGCAACCGCCTTCACCGTGTCCTTGTCGAAACGCAGCGCCTTGAGCCGCTTGGACGCGAGCTTGGCCCCGACGACCTCGTGGTGGTGGAAGGAGACCCCGCCACCCTCCTCGAACCGCCGGGTCGCCGGCTTGCCGATGTCGTGGAGCAGGGCCGCGAGCCGCAGCCACAGGTCAGGGCCGGGCACCGACTCCGGGGGGCCGTCGGCCGGTCCCTCGAGGGCGATGGCCTGGTCGAGCACGGTGAGCGAGTGCTCGTAGACGTCCTTGTGCCGGTGGTGCTCGTCGATCTCGAGCTTGAGCGCGGGCAGCTCGGGGAGCACGTGGTCGGCGAGGCCGGTCTCCACGAGCAGCCTCAGCCCGGGGCGCGGGGTCGGGGCGAGCAGCAGCTTGGTGAGCTCGTCGCGGACGCGTTCGGCCGACACGATCTCGATCGAGCCCGCCATCTGCTCCATGGCCGAGCGCACCTCGGGCGCCACCGCCACACCGAGCTGGGCGGCGAACCGCGCGGCCCGCATCATCCTCAGCGGGTCGTCGCCGAACGACACCTCGGGGGTGCCCGGTGTCCGCAGCGTCCGCGTGGCGAGGTCGGCGAGCCCGTCGTGCGGGTCCACGAACTCCATCGAGGGCAGCCGCAGCGCCATCGCGTTGACGGTGAAGTCGCGTCGGACCAGGTCGTCCTCGAGGTTGTCGCCGAACGCGACCACGGGCTTGCGGGTCTGCCCGTCGTAGGCGTCGGCGCGGTAGGTCGTCACCTCGACGGTCAGGTCGCCGCGACGCACCCCCACCGTGCCGAACTCGCGACCCATGTCCCAGTGGGCGTCGGCCCAGGGCTTGAGGACGGCCAGCGACTCGTCGGGCGAGGCGCTGGTCGTGAAGTCCAGGTCGGGCGAGACGCGCCCGAGGAAGGCGTCGCGCACCGGGCCACCGACCAGGGCCAGCTCGTGCCCGGCGGCGGCGAACAGCTCGCCCAGCTCGGTGAGCAGCGGCACCACCGGGGCGAGGTGGGCCGTCGCCGCCCGCAACAGCTCCGGCAGGGCGGCGGGAGGGCCGGCCTTCGGCTCGCGGGGATCAGCGGTGGACACGAGGGACAAGCCTAGGCGCTCGTTAGAGTGACAGCGTGACCTCCCCTGCGCGCGATCCGGAACGGCTGGCCCCCAGCCGCGCGCGCCTTCCCGCCGTGGAGGAACGCTCCGCCGGCGGCATCGTCGTCGACGTGCAGGACGGGATCGCCCGGATCGCGGTCATCGCCCGCCGCAACCGGGCCGGGCGGATCGAGTGGTGCCTGCCCAAGGGCCACCGCGAGAACGACGAGACCCTCCCCGAGACCGCCGAGCGCGAAGTCGCCGAGGAGACGGGCATCGAGGGTCGGGTGCTCACGGAGCTCGGCACCATCGACTACTGGTTCGCCACGAGCGACCACCGCGTGCACAAGTTCGTGCACCACTACCTCCTCGAGGCCACCGGCGGCCGGCTCACCATCGAGAACGACCCCGACCACGAAGCGGTCGACGTCGCGTGGCTCCCACTGCGGGAGGCCCACGAGCACCTCACCTTCCCGAACGAGCGTCGCATCGCCAGGCAGGCCTGGCACCGTCTGGCCGGAGACGGGTGATGGTGCGCGTCCCGGTATGCCGCGTGCTCGCCGCGGCAGCCCTGGTGCTGCCCGCGCTGCTCACCCCCCACGCCACCGCCGCGGCCGGCCCCACCGCACCGGCCGTCCGCGCCATACCCGCGACCGCCACGACCACCGCGACCACCACGACCACCACAGCGGCGGCCGGGCGGCCGGCAGCCGCAGCAGCCGACGCCGTCGTGCAGCTCACCGGCGTGAGCCCCGCCGTCGTGGCCCCCGGCCAGGCGCTCGTCGTCACCGGGACGATCCGCAACGACGGCACCACCCCCCTGGCCCGACCGACCGTCCGGGTGGTGGCCGGCACCCTCGCCAACACCCGGGCGGCCGTCCGCGACTGGGCGGCGCAGGCCGGTCCGGCGCGCGGCGACGTCATCGGCCAGACCCGCCTCAAGGGGAACGTCGCGCCCGGCACCGCGGCCGGGTTCCGGATCAGCATCGAGGGGGTCGCCTCCCTCCGCACCGACGCGACGTACGGCGCCGTCCCCCTCAGCGTGGAGTCCGGGACCAGCGCGGTGCGGACCTTCGCGGGCTACCAGCGGATCAAGCAGTACCAACCGCTGTCCATCTCGTGGGCCGTCCCGCTCACGCTCGACCCCGACCCCGACCTGTTCGGCGCGAGCGGCACCGCCCGGGAGACCGCGTGGACCTCGGCCCTGGACGCGTCCTCGCGGGTGACCCGGGTGCTGGACGCGACCCAGGACGCCCCGGTGACCTGGGCGCTGGACCCCAGCCTCACCCCGTCCCTGCTGCCCGACCCCATCGACGCCGGGCAGACCGGCACCCAGGAACGCGTCCTGCGCACGGCGACCGAGGACCGCATCACCCAGGAGGCCCGCAGCCACACGCCCTGGGTCCTGCCGGACACCGACGCCGACCTCGGTGCGGTCGTCGGCCAGGCCGGGGCGACCGGGCTGGTCCGCGAGCTCGTCGGTCGCTCCGACGAGGCCGCTGACGCCCTCGGGGGCCGCGCCGACATCGCGTGGCCGGCTGACGGCACGTACACCGCCCGGGCGGAGTCGGGGCTGCGCCAGCTCTTCCGCGTGCCTTCGCTGGCCGGGCAGGTGGCCTCGAGCAACGCCCTGCCGTCCGGGTTGAACGGCCTCACCCCGGGCGCGGTCCAGCGCAGCACGACCGGGTTGCCCCTGCTGGCGTACGACGACTCCCTCAGCGCGCTGCTCGGGCGCACCACGTCGCCGCAGGAGTCCCTGCTGAGCACGCAGCAGTTCATCGCCGACACGGCGGCCCTGCTGGGCGAGCTGCCCGGGACAGCCGGACGATCCGTGTTCGTCGTCGCCCCGCGCTCGTTCAACCCCGACCCCGAGGCGACGCGGCGGTTCTTCGACACCGTGCAGACGCTGCCGTGGCTGACCCCGTCGACGACCGGCGCCCAGCTGGCGCAGGCCCGGCGCACGGCGACGACCCAGGCCGCTCCGGTGACCCGGCCGACCACGCCGGTGACCACGGGCAGCAAGCCGGTCCTCACCGGAGCCCGGGTCGCCGAGCTCGACCGCACCCTGCGCACGGTGCGGGGGGTGGCCCAGATCCGCGACGACGGCGACGAGTTCGCGCGCACCTGGACCCGCGCCGCCGAACAGCTGTTCTCGACCCGTTGGCGTTCGGCCCCCACTGCCTGGAACACGCTCAGCGGGCGGGTCACGGCCGCCACCCGGCAGACCACGACCGCGGTCAAGGTCAGTGCCGGCACCATCAACTTCCTCGCGGACTCCGGTCGGCTGCAGATCACGGTGACGAACGACCTCGACGTGCCGGTGGAGAACGTCAAGCTCACCGTCGAGGCGTCCAACCCCCGCCTGCAGATCGACAGCCAGCCCTCGGTGCTGCGGATCGGCCCGCGCAGCCGGGCCACGGTCAACGTCAGCGTGACCGCCCTGGCGGCGGGCCTCGTGCCGCTGCGCACGACGCTCACCACGCCCGACGGCACGGTCGTCGGGCAGGGCGCCGACGTCCAGGTCCACGTCACCCCCACCGGCAACTGGGTCTACCTCGTCCTGGGTGGGGTGGCAGCGCTGGTCATCGCCCTCGGTATCGTGCGCACGGTCCGGCGGCGACCGAGCCGCACCGACCGCGGCCCCGGTGCCGACCCCCAGACCGTGGAGGCACGCGGATGAGCGAGACGTCCCAGCAGGGCGAACGCAGCCTGGCCCGTTCCAGCGCGGTGATGGCCGCGGGGACCGTGGTCTCCCGCGTCCTCGGCATGGCCAAGTCGGTCATGCTCGCCGCCGTCATGGGCTTCGCGGTGACCGGTGACGCCTTCGACGTCGCCAACACCCTGCCGAACCAGTTCTACCTGCTGCTCGCCGGTGGCGTCCTCAACGCCGTCCTCGTCCCGCAGATCACCAAGGCCGCCCACCACGACGACGGCGGCGACGAGTTCGTCAACCGGCTGCTGACCCTCTCGATCGCCCTCATGGCGGTCGCCACCGTGGTCGCCACCGCCCTGGCGCCGTTCCTCGTCCAGATCAACGCGACCTCGCGCTGGTCCGACCAGACCCTCGCGCTGAGCACCGCCTTCGCGTTCATCTGCCTCCCGCAGATCTTCTTCTACGGGCTGTACACCCTCCTCGGTCAGGTGCTCAACGCCCGCGGCCACTTCGCGGCATACATGTGGGCACCGGCCCTGGCCAACATCGTGAGCATGTTCGGCCTCGGGGCGTTCCTGCTCGGCGGGCTGCCCGCCGAGGCCGGCGTCTCAGCGTGGACGCCGACGATGATCTGGCTCGTGGCCGGCACGGCCACCCTCGGGGTGGCGGCGCAGGCATTCGCGCTGGTGATGCCGCTGCGCCGGATCGGCTTCCGGTTCCGCCCGGTGTGGGGGTTCCGCGGCGTGGGGCTGCGCTCGGCGTCGAAGGTGGCGGTGTGGACGTTCGCGGCCGTCGCGGTCAGCCAGCTCGGCTTCATCGTCACCTCGCGGGTCCTCACCGGCAGCACCGACAAGTACTCGTACAGCACGGCCTTCCTGTTCTTCATGCTGCCGCACTCGCTGGTCACCGTCTCCCTCGTCACGGCGCTGTTCACGCGGGTGTCGAAGTCGGTCCACGCCGGTCGGGTCGGCGAGGTGGTCGACGACCTCGGCCGCGGGCTGCGGATGCCCGCCGTCCTGCTCGTGCCTGCCACGGTCGGCGGCATCCTGCTGGCCGAGCCCGTGCTGCGCGTCCTGCTGTTCAGCAACAACCCCGAGCAGGTCCGCGGTGTCGCGCACGTCCTCATGGCGATGCTGCTCGGCCTGGTCCCCTACGGCTGGCTCTACCTCGTGCAGCGCGTCTACTACGCCTACGAGGACGCCCGCACCCCGTTCCTCCTCCAGCTGCTCGTCACCGTGGTCGCCACCGCGTTCAACGTCGCGATCATCGTCGCCGGACCGGACCAGGCCGGGGTGGTCGTCGGCATCGGCCAGACCGTGAGCAACCTGCTCGCGGCCCTGCTCGGGTTCTTCCTGCTGCGGCGCAAGCTCGGCAGGCTGCGGCTCGCCTCCGCGATCCAGGTGTATGTCCGGCTCGCCATCGCCTCGGTGCTCGCCGCCGCGGTGGGCTGGCTCGTCCTGCGGCTCGGCCAGGGCGTCACCGACAGCGGGTTCGCCGGTCGCCTCGTGGTGACCGTGGTCGCCGGACTGGCCTTCGCCGCGGCCGCGCTGGGGCTCGCCCACGCCATGCGTGTGCGGGAGGCCTCGCAGCTGCTCGACCCGGTCGTGCGTCGGCTGCGTCGTCGCTCACCCTGAGGTGCGCAGACCCTAGGATGACAGCGCAGCGCAGGGGCAGCACGGACGACAACACGGACGGCAACGAGGACGTCGACCACGTCGACGAACGAACAGGAGGCAGCGTGCACGGGGTCGGGCCTTCGACGGTGCTGGGCGGCCGGTACGCCGTGCAGCGCAGGCTGGAGAAGCTGCCGCACGCAGAGCGCTGGTCGGCCCACGACACCACCCTCGAACGCGATGTCGTCGTCGTCTGCTTCGGCGAGGACGACGCCCACGCCCCGGCCACCCTCGACGCCGCCCGTCGCGCCGCGGGCCTCGACAACCACCGGCTGGTCCGCGTCCTCGACGTGGGTCGTTCCGAGGGCACGGCCTTCTACGTCGAGGAGGCCATCCCCGAGGCCCACACCCTCGCCCAGATCCTCGAGCAGGGCGGCCTACCCGCCGAGGAGGCGCGTCGGATCGCCGGCGAGACCGCGACCGGTCTCGAAGCGGCTCGCTCCCGCGGCCTGCACCACCTGCGCCTCACGCCCCACTCGGTCCTGCGCGCCCCCGACGGCACCATCAAGGTCCGTGGCGTCGCCACCGCCGCCGCGATGGCCTCCGACGACGACATCGACTCCGCGACCGCCGCCCGCCTCGACGCCGTGGGCGTGGTGGCCATCGCGTATGCGGCGCTGACCAGCCGCTGGCCCCTCTCCACCCCCGTGCCCGGTGTGGAGAGCGCGCCGCGCGTCGTCGGCGGGGTGGCCGCCCCCTCGGAGATCGCGGCCGGCGTCCCCGGCGACCTCGACGCGTTGTGCCGCCTGACCCTCAACGACGACCAGGGCCCCCTCAGCCCCGGTGACTTCGCCTCGCAGATCGCCCCCTGGGCGCCGACCCAGGTGGTCGGGCTCGGAGGCAGCTCCCCGCGCCCCGACGACGGGGTCGAACGCACCATCGCCCTACCCATGGCCGACCTGCCACGGGAGGCCGCGGCCGAGCAGCCAGGCGCCGCACCCTTCGACCAGGCCACCCAGGTCCTCGCCGCGCCGACGGACCAGTCGACGCAGACCCTGCCCGCGGGCGGGGTGGGCGACGCCCCGGCCGTCGCCGCCACCGGGACTGCCACCGGGACCGCCACCGGGACTGACGCCGCGACCGCCACCACCCCGGACGGCGGCACCGCCGACGGCTCCCCGACGACCCACCAGGAGGGCCCGGCCGCCGCCGTCGGCCTGGCGCTGGGAGCGGCCGGCACCGCCGCCGGCCACGCGGCCGGTGCCGCGGCGCACAAGGTCGGGTCGTTCGCCAAGGCGGCCGCCGACAAGGCCGCCGACCGCAAGGCCGCGAAGGAGGCGGCTGCCGAGCGCGCCGAGTCCCGCCGGATCAGCCTCGACGAGGCCCTCGTGGAGAACGACGAACCGCTCGACCCGCCGCTGCCGATGCTGTCGCAGGAGACGACCCAGCGCAGCAGCGACCAGTCCGGGATCGTGCTGGGCATCGTGGCCACCTTCCTCGTGGTCGTCGCGGTCCTGGGTTTCTGGGGCGCCTCGACCATCGGCTCGAGGAGCAACATCTTGTTCGGGGGCACCTCGAAGCCGACCGTCACGGCCACGGCGTCCACGACCGTCACCGTGCCCCCCGGCCAGACCCAGACGTCGCAGCCGTCGGACACCGCCACCGGGGGCGAGCCGTTCGCCATCCTCAGCGCCACCGGTTTCGACCCCGAGGGCGACAACGCCGAGCGCAACGGTGAGGCCCCCCGGGTCTTCGACGGCAAGGACGACACCTTCTGGAGCTCCGAGGGCTACGCCAGCGCCAACCTCGGCGGCCTGAAGAAGGGTGTCGGCGTCCGGGTCGACCTCGGCCAGGTCCGCAAGGTCTCCGAGGTCGACCTCGTCCTGCCCGACACGTCCGACGTCACGGTCTACGTCGGCGAGGACCGCACCCTCGACAACGCGACCGAGCTCGGCACCTCCCAGGGCAAGGATGGCTCGGTCACGGTCAAGGCCAAGAAGCCGGTCTCCGGGCAGTACGTCTTCGTCTGGTTCACCAAGGTGTCCCAGGTCTCCGACGGCAGGTTCCGGGCCACGCTCGCCGAGGTCACGGTCCGCTGAGCCGCGCGGCGGCGGACGGTCACTCCCATGGGCACCACTCCCCTGCACGAGCGCGACGACCGGGAGCTGCTGCGCCAACACCTGGCCGGTGACCCCGACGCCTTCGGGGAGCTGTTCCGCCGTCACCGCGACCGGATGTGGGCCGTCGCCCTGCGCACCACCCGGAACCCCGAGCTCGCCGCCGACTGCGTCCAGGACGCGTTCATCTCGGCCTTCCGGCGGGCAGGGTCCTACCGGGGCGACGCCGCCGTGACCACCTGGCTGCACCGCATCGTCGTCAACGCGTGCCTGGACCGGCTCCGGCGCGACAAGCCCACCTCCCCGCTGCCGGAGTACGAGCTGGCGGACAAGCGGGACGCCCACGCCTCGGTGGACACCCGGCTGGACGTGCGCGAGGCCCTCGACCGGCTGCCCGAGGGCCAACGGATGGCGCTCGTGCTCGTCGACATGCACGGGCTCTCGGTGCTCGAGGCGGCTGCGGTGCTCGAGGTCGCCGAGGGCACGGTGAAGTCACGGTGCAGCCGGGGACGCGAGGCGATGGCAGCCATGCTCCGGGAACGATCGGGGCAGCCGTGACGTCGTACCCATGGAGCCCCTGTCGTGCCCGTCGCACCGGCGCCGCCTGCTCCCACCGACCTGCACGTCCCCCGCTCCGCCCTGTCGCGGCCCGACCCGTCCGGAGGTTCTCGTGGTGACCACCCCGCCCGTGCCGCCCGGTCGACCCGACGAGCAGGACGACCCCACCGGCATCCGGGCCCTCCTCGCCGGGCTCGGCGACCCTGGACCGATGCCTGCTGACCTCGTCGACCGCATCAACGCCTCGATCGCCGCCGAGCAGCAGTCCCGGTCGGCCGCCGGTGACCGCACCGTCGTCCCGCTGCGTCGACGCCGTCCCCTGTGGGCCAAGGTGGGCCTGGTCGCTGCCGCGGTCGCCGCCGTGGCCGTCGCCGTCCCCGCCATGCTGGGCACCGGCCCCGGCGAGCTCATGGCCTCGCTGAGCAGAGGTGGCTCGTCCAGCGCCCACGACGCCTCGGCCGGTGCGGCGAAGTCCTCCGCGTCAGGTCCCGAGGGCGCCCCCACCGGGGCGGACAGCCGTGCGGCTGCCGGGACCGGAGCCATCGCCCTGGCCTCCACCGGCACCGCATACACCTCCACGGAGCTGACCAGGCAGGCGCGGAGCATGCTCAGCCAGGGGTTCAGCGCTGCCAGCTCCCTCAAGGCGGACGCCGCCACCAACCCGCAGGGCCTGCGCGGCTGCCTCACCGCCCTCGGGGTGGCTCCGTGGATGCCCGTCGTCGGCGACGTGGGCACCTACGACGGACGCCCCGCCGTGGTCGCGCTGGTCAGCGGCGACACCGGCCAGAACGTGTACGCCGTGGGTCGCGACTGCGACGCCACGCACCCCGTCGTGATCGCCGGGCCGGTCCCCGTCCCCTGAGCGGCGGAATCACCCGTCGACCGCGGCCTGCCGCGGCCCGGCGAGGAACATTCAGGCCCTACGATCGGTTGCAGACATCAGCACCGTATGTAGCGGTGAACCTCCTTCTCGACCACAAGGGGCTGTACTCGCGTGAGCACGACCGCACCTGACGACATCCGCAGTCTGATCATCATCGGCTCCGGCCCGGCGGGCTACACCGCCGCCGTGTATGCCGCCCGGGCCAACCTGGCCCCCCTGCTCTTCGAGGGTGCCGTGACGGCCGGTGGCGCGTTGATGAACACCACCGAGGTGGAGAACTTCCCCGGGTTCCGCGACGGCATCATGGGTCCGGACCTCATGGAGAACATGCGGGCCCAGGCCGACCGCTTCGGCGCCGAGATCATCACCGACGACGTCGAGTCGGTGGACCTCGAGGGCGAGATCAAGACCGTGGTCGACGCGGAGGGCAACACCTACCGTGCGCACGCCGTCATCCTCGCGATGGGCTCGGCCTACCGTGAGCTCGGCCTGCCCGACGAGAAGCGCCTCTCCGGGCACGGTGTCTCCTGGTGTGCGACCTGCGACGGATTCTTCTTCCGTGACCAGGACATCGCCGTCGTCGGCGGTGGCGACTCCGCCGTCGAGGAGGCCACCTTCCTCACCAAGTTCGCGAGGTCGGTGACGATCGTCCACCGTCGTGACGAGCTGCGCGCCTCCAAGATCATGGCCGAGCGGGCCCTGTCCAACGACAAGATCAAGTTCGCCTGGAACTCCGCCGTCGAGGCCATCCACGGTGACGCCAAGCTCACCGGCATCACGCTGCGCGACACCGTGACCGGCGAGACGCGCGAGCTGCCCGTGACGGGGCTGTTCGTCGCCATCGGCCACGACCCGCGCAACGAGCTGGTCAAGGACGTCGTGTCGCTCGACGACGAGGGGTACGTGCTCGTCGAAGGTCGCACCACGCTGACGAACCTGCCCGGCGTCTTCGCTGCCGGCGACCTGGTCGACCACACCTACCGGCAGGCGATCACCGCCGCCGGTTCGGGCTGTGCGGCGGCCCTGGACGCCGAGCGCTTCCTGGCCGACCGCGACCACGCCGGGGCACCGGCCACCGACGCGGCGCTCGTCGACGAGCCCGCGCTCACCCACTGACCGACCGCACGACCCCTTCCCCAACCGCAGCACCACCGAAAGGAGCCCCCGAGTGGGAGCCATCAAGGACACCACGGACGCCACCTTCGAGGCCGACGTCCTCCAGAACGACAAGCCGGTCCTGGTGGACTTCTGGGCACCCTGGTGCGGCCCCTGCCGCGCCGTCGCCCCGGTCCTCGAGGAGCTGGCCATCGCGCACGCCGACAAGATCGACATCGTCAAGCTCAACACCGACGAGAACCTCGCCGTCAGCTCGCGCTACGGCATCACCGGCATCCCGACGCTGAACGTCTACGTCGGTGGCGAGGTCGTCAAGACCCTCGTCGGCGCCATGCCGAAGCCCAAGCTCGTCCGCGAGCTCGCCGACTACCTCAACTGAGGCGTCCGTCAGCCGGCCGACCCCCTCGGGGCCGGCCGGCTGACGCGTTCCGAGGGGTCCTCGTCCAGCGGTTTCGGTTGGATGAACCCCCTCCGCTGACCTAGAGTCGGTCCCTGCACGACCCGGCCGCGCCGACCCCACCGGACAGCCGGCCACCTGTGTCCCACCCCGTCCCGCCGGTTGCGGCAGGATCCCGGCTCGCTCCTGCGGACCACCCCTGACCTGCACCGATGCCGACCTCGACGAGGTCCCGACCACGTTCCGCGAGGAGGCTGCGTGTCCGACAGCAAGAACGGCCTGCTCGGCCTCGGGAGCCGCGGACCCGCGGTGCTCGACGTCCGCACCCGGCTCGCCGCCCTCGCCTCGGACGACCTGCCCGAGCTCACCGAGCTGATGGCCGGCTCCCCCGACCCCGACGTGTATGACGAGGGCCTCCTGCGTGCCGTGCGCGCCTTCCAGCAGCACAAGGGCCTCATCGTCGACGGTGTCGTGGGCGTGGAGACGTTCGGCGCCATCGACGGCGCCCGCTGGACCCTGGGGGACCGCATCCTCGTCCACACGCCCGGCCACCTCCTGCGCGGTGAGGACGTCGTGGCGCTCCAGGAACGGCTCAACACGCTCGGGTTCGCCTCCGGCCGGGTCGACGGACGGTTCGGCCCCGAGACCGAGCGCGCGGTGCGCAGCTTCCAGCGTGCCTACGGCCTGCCCGGGGACGGGTCGGTGGGCCCGGAGACGCTGCGCGCGTTCGAGGACCTGCGACGCTCGGTGTCCGGCGGCTCCGCCAACGTGCTGCGCGAGCGGGAGCGGGTCCGTCGCTCCGGGCACAACCTCAGCGGGCGCACCGTCGTGCTCGACCCCGGGCACGGCGGCGACAACACCGGGGCCGCTGCCAACGGACTGGTCGAGGCCGATCTGGTCATGGACCTCGCCCGCCGCATCGAGGGTCGCCTGACCGCCATCGGTGTCGCGGTGGTCTACACCCGCACCGAGCACACCTGCCCCACCGAGGAGGAGCGCGCGGCCATCGCCAACGCCGCCGGCGCCGACCTGCTGCTGTCGCTGCACGCCGACTCGCACGACGCCGCCGACGCGAGCGGGGTGGCCACGTTCTTCTTCGGCCGCGACCGGACGACGTCCTGGTCGGCCATCGGCGAGCACATGGCCGACCTCGTGCTGCGCGAGATCGTCGCCCGCACCGGGCTCGCCAACTGCCGTTCGCACGGGCGTTCCTGGACCCTGCTCCAGCAGACGACGATGCCTGCGGTCCGCATCGAGGCCGGGTACCTCTCGCACCCCGCCGACGCCGCCCGTCTGGCCGACCCGGCCTTCCGCGACACCCTCGCCGAGGCCGTGCTCGTCAGCCTCCAGCGGCTCTACCTGGGTGACGACGACACCGCCAAGACCGGGGTCCTGCACCTCGGCGACCTGCGCGCCTACCTCGCCGCGCACCGCTGACCCGACCGGCCGACGCAACGCCTCCAACTGACGAATCCCCTTGCTGGTCAAGGGGATTCGTCGTCTCCGGTGATGGCCAAGATGGGCCGCGGGCGCCTCTGGACGCCATGTTTCCCGTGAAACATCGACGCCCGCGAGCGCCCCGCTCACGGCGGCCGGCAGCCAGCGGCCGTGCCGTCGAGGCCTGCCGGGTGTGGGCGTCGCGGAGTCAGGCGCTCCGGTCGACGCCGAGCATGTCGACGATGCGGTTGAGGTCCTCCACCGACGCGAACTCCACGGTGAGCTTGCCCTTGCGCTGGCCGAGGGCGATGTTGACGCGGGTGTCGAAGCGGTCGGACAGGCGGGCGGCGAGGTCGTCGAGCTGAGGGTGACGGTTCCCCGCGCGGGGACGACGGGGCTTGGCCTTCTCCTGGTCCCCGCCCAGGGCGACGATCTCCTCGACCGAGCGCACCGACAGCCCCTCGGCCACGATCCGCTGGGCCAGGCGCTCCATACCCGCACCGTCGTCGAGCGACAGGAGGGCCCGGGCGTGCCCGGCCGAGAGCACCCCGGCGGCCACCCGGCGCGCGACGAGAGGGGGCAGCTTGAGCAGGCGCAGGGTGTTGGAGATCTGGGGCCGGGACCGCCCGATCCGTCCGGCGAGCTCGTCGTGCGTGCAGCCGAAGTCCTCGAGGAGCTGCTGGTAGGCCGCAGCCTCCTCCAACGCGTTGAGCTGGCTGCGGTGGAGGTTCTCCAGGAGCGCGTCGCGGAGCAGGTCGTCGTCGTCGGTCTCCTTGACGATGGCCGGCACGGTGCTCTTGCCGGCCTCCTGCGACGCCCGCCAGCGGCGCTCACCCATGATGAGCTCGTAGATGACGCCCTCGGGCGCGTTGTCGAGGTCGTCAGGCCCCTGACCTGCAGGAATGGGGCGCACGACGATCGGCTGGAGGACCCCGATCTCGCTGATCGAGTGGACGAGCTCGGCCATGGCGTCCTCGTCGAAGACCGACCGTGGCTGCTTCGGGTTGGGCCGGATCGACCCCACCGGGAGGTCGCCGTACGACGCCCCCGGCACCGGCGCGAGACCACGGCCGCCGGTACGGTCCACGACCGAGGCGTCCGTGGCGTCCGCCTCCTGCCGGGGTGCGGTGGCACCCTCCCCGTCAGCCGCCCCCTCGGACCCTGCCCCGTCCCCGCTCCCGTCGGCCGTGGGCCGCTCGGAGGTCTCGGTCCGCCGTTCGGCGGCGCCGCCCTCGACCGAGGTCGTCGCGTCCGGGCCCTCCGTGAGGGTCTCCTCCCCTGCCGGGGTCTCCTGCGCACGGTCCACCGTCGTGGCCGGCCGCTGGTCCTGGAAGAACACGTCGACCGGACGGCTCGAGGTCGGAGAGGTCGGGGCGTTGGGGATGAGGGCACCCAGGCCCCGGCCGAGGGCGCGACGCTTCTCGCTCATGTGGGGGGTTCCTTGTCAGTTCTGCGCGGGGGCGGGCGGGGGGACGGGGCCGGCTGCCCCACGGTCGGCGAGCTCGGCGGCGGCGCCGAGGTACGAGAGCGCGCCACTGGAGTTCGGGTCGTACGTCATCACGGTCTGGCCGTGGCTGGGCGCCTCGGAGATGCGCACGGACCGCGGCACGGTGTTGCGCAGGACCTGCTCGGGGAAGTGGGTGCGGACCTCGTCGGCCACCTGGGCCGAAAGCCTCGTCCGACCGTCATACATGGTGAGCAGGATGGTCGACACGTGCAGCGTGGGGTTCAGGTGGTTGCGGATCAGCTCGATGTTCTTGAGCAGCTGGGAGAGACCCTCGAGCGCGTAGTACTCGCACTGGATCGGGATGAAGACCTCTTGGGCCGCGACGAAGGCGTTGACCGTGAGCAGACCGAGGCTGGGCGGGCAGTCGATGAGGACGTAGTCCGGCGTGGGACGGTCCGACGACTCCGCCTGCAGGAGGTAGGCGGTGATGGCGCGCTGGAGACGGGTCTCTCGCGCCACGAGCGAGACCAGCTCGATCTCGGCACCCGCCAGGTCGATCGTGGCGGGTGCGCACCACAGGCCCGGGATGTCGGGGCACTCCTGCACCACGTCCATCATCGGCGTTCCTTCGACGAGCACGTCGTAGATGCTCGGGACCTCTGCGTGGTGGTCGATGCCCAGCGCGGTGCTGGCATTGCCCTGCGGGTCGATGTCGATGACCAGCACCGTGAGCCCGGCCTGCGCCAGGGCAGCCGCGACGTTGACCGTCGTGGTCGTCTTGCCGACCCCGCCCTTCTGGTTCGCGACGGTGAGCACGCGGGTGGTCGGCGGTTTCGGGAAGACCCGCCCCGTCAGGGCGATCCGCTTGCGGGCGTCCTCGGCGACAGCGCGCGCCAGCGGGGTGTCGTGGTCCCCGTGCGGCAGGGACGAGGCGAGCTCTTCCCGCTGCTCTGTTTCACGTGAAACGACGGCCGCCAGGGCGTCCTCGGCCGCGGCCGAGTCCCCCACGTGCGACGGCGTGGGCCCACCGGCGACTGGCGACTCCGACGCGGACCCGGTTTCACGTGAAACCGGCGCGGTCGCGACGGGCGACGAATCGGCTGCCGTACCCGCAGGGACAGGACCTGTCGCCCCGACATCCTTGACATCAGCCGGGGTCGCGTCGTCTGTTTCACGTGAAACAGGAGCGTCAACTGCGTCGCTGGTCTGGCTCTCGACGGCTTGCTCCTGCTCGTCGGAGACGTTGGGCCAACCCACAGCGGTGCTGGGGCCCGCCTGACGTCCGGGCCATCCCAGACCCCGGTTCAGCTGCAGCGCTGCTGTCGTCACGCGGTCACCTCGTTGGCCATGGGCATCATCCAACCCTACGTGGGGGTGGCCTCACAAACGCGCTCGATCCCGCCGCACCACGCGGGTCCTCGTCCGGTCTGACCGCTTGGTCCCGTTGCGTCCAGCGCGGGCTCAGGCGTCGCGTCGGGAGGCTGTTCCCGGCCGCGTCGCCTTCTTGGCGCGACGAGCCTCCGCCTTGGTCGCCGGGCGGGGCTTCACGACGAGCTCCAACGTGACCGTGGGGACCTCCAGCAGGTCGCCTCCGTAGCGCTGCACCTGCGATCCCACCATGCCGAGCTTGCGGAGCAGGGGTGCGGCCGCCTCCAGCTCGTCGTCGGCGCTGCTGCCCTTCAGGGCGACGAGCGTTCCACCGGCAGCCAGGAGGGGGAACGTCCACCGGGCCAGCTTGTCGATCCTGGCCACCGCTCGAGCCGTGGCCCATTCGACGGACAGCACTCCGTGGAACTCCTCGGCCCGGCCCCGGTGGACCGTGCAGTTGGTCAGACCGAGCGCCTCGATGGTGTCGGACAGCCAGGTCGTGCGGCGCAGCATGGGTTCGACGAGGTGCAGGTGCAGGTCAGGGCGCGCGATGGCCAGCGCCAGGCCGGGGAGCCCGGCCCCGGATCCCACGTCCACGATCGCCGCGCCCTCAGGGAAGGCCTCGTGCACCACGGCGCAGTTGAGGATGTGCCGCTCCCACAGGATCGGGACCTCACGGGGACCGATGAGGCCGTGCGACACCCCGGTGTCGGCCAGGATCGCGGCGAACGCCTCGGCCACGGCGAGGCGGTCCCCGAAGACCACCGCGGCCGCCGCGGGTGCAGCGGGCGCGATGAGCGGAGCCTCGGCGGCGTCTCTGGGGGCGGGCTGGTCGCTCATGTCACCTCGGGGTCGAATCGATCGGGCTGCGCCGACCAGCGTAGGGGCCGGGTCCGGCGAGGGGAAAATGCGCGACGGGCGCAGGTCCGGTGTCCCGGTCCTGCGCCCGTCGGGCGGCGCCTTATCGGCACTGTTTCACGTGAAACCGCGTCAGCCCGGCAGCACGACGACGAAACGGCGAGGCTCGACCCCGTCCGACTCCGACACCAGGCCGGCTGCGAGCACCTCGTCGTGGACCACCTTGCGCTCGAACGCGGTCATCGGCTCCAGCGACGCCTGCTGGCCCGACGCCTTGACGTCGGCGATGGCCTTCTGGGCGATGGTCACCAGCGCCGCTCGTCGCTCGGCACGGTGGCCGGCCACGTCGAGCATGAGGCGGCTGCGCTCACCGGTCGCGGACTGCACCGCGAGCCGAGTGAGCTCCTGCAGCGCGTCGAGGACCTTGCCGTCCGGTCCGACGAGGCGGCGGGGCACCCGCCCTTCGTCCGAGTCGACGATGGAGACGGCAGCACGGTCTCCATCGACGTCCACGTCGATGTCGCCGTCGAGGTCGGCGATGTCCAGCAGGGTCTCGAGGAAGTCGGCTGCCACCTCGCCCTCCCGCTCGAGGTCGGCGGTCTTGGCGGGGCGACGACGGGAGGTCGAGCCGGAGGCTCCTGCGTCCTGGGCACCGGTCGCGTCGGTGGCATCGTCGGAGTCGGGGTCGGCCTCGGTCTCTGTCTCGGTCTCGGAGGCTTCCGAGTGCGCGCTGACGGTGTCCGTCTCGGCGGCGTGCGCGTCGGTGGCGTCACCCGCGGGGGTCGCGTCGGTGCTCGCTGCGACCTCGGTCTGGCCGGCCTGGCTGGTCTCGTCGACGACGGTGTCGTGGTGCTCGGTCATGGTCATCGCTCTCAGTTGTCGGTCTGCGGCTTGGATTCCTGCACGGGCGAGCTCGCGGTGGCCGGCTTCGGCTTGCCTGCGGCACTCGTCTTCTTCTTCTTGTTCCGGCTCGGCTGCTGCCGCTGGCCGGACGCCTTGGGAGCCTCTTCCTCGGGCTTGTCGAGTCCCTTGACCCGGAACTCCTCGACCGGCTTGCCGCGCTTGGCCCGACGCTCCTGCATGGCCTTCTCCGCCGGCGAACCCGGGGCGGGCATCTTGCGGATGACGTAGAACTGCTGGCACATCGACCACACGTTGGTGGTGAGCCAGTAGAGCAGGACACCGATGGGGAAGTTGACGCCGGAGATGGCGAAGAACAACGGCATCAGGTAGAGCAGCATCTTCTGCTGCTTGGCGAAGGGGTTGTCCAGCGCTGAGGCCGGCATGTTCTTCATCATCAGCTGACGCTGGGTGGTGAACGTGGAGGCCGACATCAGCACGATGAGCACGATGGTGACGATCTGCGTGGTCAGGCTGTCCGCACCGATGAACTTGTCGGAGAGCTGGGCACCGAAGAGCGTCGACTGCTCCGCCTGACCGGCCAGGGTGCGGCTGATCGGACCGATCGGCTGGGTCTCGCCCGAGGCGATCTTCTGCAGGCCGTTGAGGACACGGAACAGGCCGAAGAAGAACGGGGACTGCAGCAGGATCGGCAGGCACGAGCTGAACGGGTTGGTCCCGGTCCGCTTGTACAGGTCCATCGTCTCCTGCGTCATCGCCTGACGGGAGTCCGGGTCGGTCTTGCCCTTGTACTTGGCCTGGATCTTCTGCATCTCGGGCTGGATGAGCTGCATCCGCCGGGAGGCGTGGATCTGCTTGACGAACAGCGGGATCATCGCCGCCCGCATGACCACCACGAGGCCGATGATCGACAGCACCCACGCCGCGCCCGAGTCCGGCGGCATCCCGATCGTGTCGAACAGGCTGTGCCAGCCGTACAGGATCCACGCGACGATCCATTCGAACGGGTAGATCAGATCACTGAAGCTCATGGTGTCCTCAATCTGGTGGTGGGCCGTCGGGCTGACGTCCCACCAGTGGTTCCGACCATGCAGTGCGTATGACGCGTGGCCGGCAGGTCTGGTGCCCTACCGCTGGGCTGCGGGCTGGGCGGGTCGTGCTGACTGGGCTGGCACATGGTCGACACCCCCGGCGGTCCAGGGATGACACCTGCCCAACCGCTTCAGGGCGAGCCAGGTTCCCTTGACGGGACCGAATCGCTGGAGGGCGGTGACTGCGTAGGCCGAGCAGGAGGGGTAGTACCGGCACGTCGGGGGCCGCATCGGGGAGACGAACCGCTGGTAGAGCACGATCAGGCCGATCAGCGGAGTCGTGACGACCTTGCCGACGGACCTCATCGCCGACCCGACCCCACCCGAGCGAGGACCTTCGGCAGGACCCGGTCCAGCTCGGCCCCGAGCTGCGCCGAATTCGCCTGCGCCGCAGCGGGATTCGCCCGAACGACGAGGTCCGTACCGGCCGGGACGTCGCTGAGACGGGCCGCCATCAGCGCCCGCAGCCGACGCTTGGTCCGGTTGCGCACCACTGCGCCACCGACGGCCTTGGAGACGACAAAACCGACCCGCGGCGGTTGTCCCGCGCGCGCGTCGGTCTGTCCTGCATGGACCACGATGAGCGTGGAGCCTGCTCGGGCTCCCCTGGGGCCCCTGAGCGCTGCCGAGAACTCCGAGCTCGTGCGGAGCCGGTGCCCTGCGGGCAGCACAGGGACTGCCTCAGGCGGAGAGCTCGGAGCGGCCCTTGGCGCGACGAGCCGACAGGATGGCGCGACCCGCACGGGTGCGCATCCGCAGGCGGAAGCCGTGGGTCTTGGCCCGGCGACGGTTGTTCGGCTGGAAAGTACGCTTGCTCACGAGGTTTCTCCGTTACTGGTCAGGCCCGGTTGGCCTGCTGAGTGCTGGTGGGCGGCACGCGGCCGCAATCGGAAACCCGCGCCGCGACCGGCTCCTGGAAGAGAGCGACCACGGGGTGTCACGGGCATGCGAAAACGGCCGACAGGCCTGCTCCAAGGTACGCGAGCGTGAACGGCAGGGTCAAACCAGCCCGTCGGCGGGCGGCACACGGGACGTACCACCCGCTTTAACACCGCCGGGGGCGACGTCCACGCGGACACGCCGAGGCTCTGCCCCGAATTTGCCCGGGACAGGCAAATTTTCCGGAGTGTGGCTTGCTCCGCGGGGGCTGATGTTGTTAGCGTCCGTCCTCGTCCCGGTCCTTGCCCACAGGTTGTGGATAACCATGTGGATGAGGCACAGTGTGGACCGGACACCATGACCCTGCGACAGGGCAGCAACGCGGACACCGTCGAAAGGGATGTGGGACCTGTGAGCGAGGCCGATCTGGACTTTGCTCAGATCTGGCAGAACACCATCGCCTCCCTCGACGCCGACGGTCTGCCCGTCCGCGAACGCGCGTTCCTCGCACTGGCCCGGCTCTCGGGCCTGCTCGACGGGACCGCCCTGGTCAAGGTGCCGAACGACTACACCAAGGACGTCGTCGAGCAGCGGGTCCGCGACGCGGTGACCCGTGCGCTGTCCTCCCAGCTCGGCACGCAGGTGCAGCTCGCGGTCACCGTCGACCCCTCGCTCGACGAGGACCACTACGTCGAGGACACCGTCGGGTTGCCCGACCAGCGTGGTGAGCAGCGCGGCGGTACCGCCCCCTACGGCGGGTACGGCGAGGCCCCGGCGAACTTCCGCGACGCGGGATACGGCGAGAGCCCGCGGGAGGTCGGCCACCTCGAGAACAACGGCTGGGCCCCGAGCCAGCGTGAGCCGCAGCACCAGCCCGCGCACCGGGTCGACCCCGACGAGCGGCCGGACCCCTCGGGCGAGCAGGCCGCCCAGGCCCCCGGACCGGCTCCCGCGCAGCGGCGTCCCCGCGACGAGGTCCCGAGCATCACCGACGAGTCGGCGACCCGGCTCAACCCCAAGTACACCTTCGACACCTTCGTCATCGGGGCAAGCAACCGGTTCGCCCACGCGGCAGCGGTCGCCGTCGCCGAGGCGCCGGCCAAGGCGTACAACCCGCTGTTCGTCTACGGCGAGTCCGGGCTGGGCAAGACCCACCTGCTGCACGCGATCGGGCACTACGCGCGCAACCTCTACCCGCACGTAAAGGTGCGCTACGTGAACTCCGAGGAGTTCACCAACGACTTCATCAACAGCATCCGCGACGACAAGGCGAGCAACTTCCAGCGCCGCTACCGCGACGTCGACGTGCTGCTCATCGACGACATCCAGTTCCTGCAGGGCAAGGTGCAGACGCAGGAGGAGTTCTTCCACACCTTCAACACCCTGCACAACGCCAACAAGCAGGTCGTCATCACCAGCGACCTGCCCCCCAAGCTGCTGAGCGGCTTCGAGGAGCGGATGCGCAGCCGGTTCGAGTGGGGCCTGCTCACCGACGTCCAGCCGCCCGACCTCGAGACCCGCATCGCCATCCTGCGCAAGAAGGCCATCCAGGAGCGGATGAGCGCCCCCGACGAGGTGCTCGAGTTCATCGCGAGCCGGATCTCGACGAACATCCGCGAGCTCGAGGGCGCCCTGATCCGCGTCACCGCGTTCGCCAGCCTCAACCGGCAGAGCGTCGACATGGGCCTGGCCGAGATCGTGCTCAAGGACCTCATCCCCAACGAGCAGGGGTCGCAGATCACGAGCGCGACGATCATGGCCCAGACAGCAGCCTACTTCGGGCTCACCATCGAGGACCTGTGCGGAACGTCCCGCTCGCGGGTGCTCGTGACGGCCCGCCAGATCGCGATGTACCTCTGCCGCGAGCTGACGGACCTGTCCCTGCCGAAGATCGGCCAGCAGTTCGGCGGCCGCGACCACACCACGGTCATGCACGCCGACAAGAAGATCCGCCAGCTCATGGCCGAACGCCGGGCGATCTACAACCAGGTCACCGAGCTGACCAACCGGATCAAGCAGCAGTCTCGCTGATCCCGTTCCCGGCGGCGCCGGGAACAGCAGCAGGGTCCTGCACGAAGGCCACCGTGTCGGCGAGGGTCTGCTCCCACGGCGTGGGCGCCATACCGAAGACGCGCTCGGTCTCGGAGGAGTCGAGCACGAACGGGCGGTCGAACTGGTGCCGGGTCTCGGCCAGCTCGCGCAGGAACGGCACCACGAGCCCCATCCCCTTCACCACGGGAGCCGGTATGGCGCGCACGGCCGGCGTCCTGCGCCCCACCAGGGCCGCGACCTCACCTGCGACCTGACGCATCGAGCGGGCCGGTGCGCTGGGGACGTGCCACGCCCGTCCCCAGGCCCGGTCGTCCTGGGCGAGCAGCGCGGCGAGCCGGCCGGTGTCACGGACGTCGGTCCAGGTGTGGGCTGCGTCGGGGTCACCCACGAGCAGCCACACCGGCCGTCGACGGACCACCGGGGTGACGACCAGCTCCTGGAGCATGCTCATCCGCCCGCCGATGCCCGGCCCGGTGTAGTCGCAGGCCCGCAGCTCGGTGACGCGGACCCGGCCCGCGGCCTGGGCGGCGAGGGCGTCCTCCCACATCCGCACGCGCAGCGCACCCTTGTGCCCGTTGGGCACGAGCGGGGTCTGCTCGGTCATCGGCCCGTCGACCCGGCCGTAGCCGTAGAGGTTCCCGACGATGACCAGCCCGGCACCCGTGCGCTCGGCCGCGCTGAGCAGGGACGCCGCCAGCGGGGGCCAGTCGCGGTCCCACGTCGAGTAGTCCGGCGGGTTGAGGGCGTTGACCAGGGCATCCGCCCCGCGGGTCAGCTCGGTGACCCGGTCAGCATCCGTCGCGTCGGCGGCGACCGGCTCGACCCCGTGGAGGTGTGCACCCCGCCCGGACCGCGACACCAGCCTCACCTCGTGCCCTGCCGCCACCAGCTCACGGGCCGTGTTCTGCCCGACCGCCCCTGCCCCCATCACCACGTACCTCGCCATGACCACCAGCTCCTTGATCCTCAAATGTGAGCACTGCTCTCTGTTTCTCGAAGTAGACACCCGGGAACGGCGCCCCGTCAAGAGCACTGCTCACATTCGTGACACCTGCTCACTGAACTGGCAGGATGGGCAGGTGCCCACCGATGACGCCACCCGCACCGGGTCCGCCCCCATGGGGATCCGTGCCCGCAACCGCGCCGCGATGGAGGAGGAGATCCTCGAAGCCGGCCGACGCCACCTCGCCCGGGACGGCGCGGCCGCCCTGTCGCTGCGGGCCGTCGCGCGGGACCTGGGCATGGTGTCCTCGGCGCTCTACCGGTACGTCGCCAACCGGGACGACCTGCTCACGCTGCTCATCGTCGCCGCGTACACCTCGCTCGGCGACGCGGTCGAAGAGGCGCACGGCGCCATACCGGACGACGACCTCGGCGGACGCTGGGACGCGATCGCGCACGGCCTGCGCACCTGGGCACTGGCCCACCCGCACGAGTACGCCCTCGTGTACGGCTCGCCGGTGCCGGACTACGACGCCCCCTCGGAGCGCACGACCGAACCCGGCACCCGGGTGCAGCTGCTCCTCGTCCGGCTGCTCGCGGACGCCACCCGATCCGGGCAGCTGGCGACGGGCGAGGACGGAGGGGAGGCCACGGACCTGGCCGAACGAGCAGTCGGAACCATGGTGCGCAGCGAGTTCTTCGAGGGCAGCGGGGTCGACGCGCGCACGCTCGTGACCGGCCTCGCCGCCTGGTCCCTGGTCATGGGAACGCTGTCGACCGAGCTGTTCGAGCAGCTCGGGGCGGACACGGTCACCGACAAGGACGCCTACTTCGCCTCGATGGTGACGATCGCGCGCCGTCTCGTCCTGTCGTCCTGAACCCCCGTCATCCACGGCTTGTCCTCAGGCTGTCCCCAGTTGTCCACAGCACTCTCCACAGCTGTGCGTGCTCGTTCATCCTCCCGACACGTGACGCCACCCGGCAGTGCCGGAGCACGGGCCCGCCGCCCTTGAGCACGGGAAAGCAGACAATCCCGGCCAAGTCCCCGTGGTCCACACCTGTGGACAAGTCTGTGGGTATGTGTGGCGGCCCCCTGTCTCTCATCCGTTCGGCTGATCCTTCTGCACACCGGTGGACAACCTGTGGACAACCGGTGCACGACACACCGCGGAGCTGGGGACAGCCCGGGAGTGTCGTGTGGAGACGCTGTGGGCGCGGGATCGGCCTCCACAGCCCGGACCCATCGGTCCGGCGCGGCGTCCACGCGGTGTGCACAGGGGATCGGCCCCCTGACCTGCGCCGACGCGCCCCGTCCACAGAGTGCACACCCCCTACAACGATGACGAGATCCCTCAACTCAGAGATCCAGCCCCGAGTACCAATCCTGCCCCCGACCTCGTGCAGATCACACGAAAGGCGAATCCTCCATCCGGGTTGGCCGACCGCAGCGCGAGCACTAGGGTCAGTGCGCAATCACATTCGTGGTGTTTAGGCGGCGGGGCCGCACGTGAAGGGCAGGTAGCGACGGTGAAGTTCCGGGTCGAACGTGAGGTCCTCGCCGACGCCGTGACCTGGGTGGCCCGAGGGCTCCCCGCCCGTCCCCCGGTCCCGGTCCTGGCCGGGGTCCTCCTCGAGGCGAACGACGAGGGCACCCTCACGTTGTCGGCCTTCGACTACGAGGTCTCCGCCAAGATCACCGTCGCCGCGGACGTCGCGGAGAGCGGCACCGTCCTCGTGCTGGGCCGGTTGCTCGCCGACATCTCGCGCAACCTGCCGACCAAGCCGGTCGACGTCGCCACCGAGGGCAACAAGGTCGCGGTGACCTGCGGTTCGTCGCGCTTCAGCCTGATGCAGATGCCGGCCGACGACTACCCGACCCTGCCCACCTCCCCCACCGCCAGCGGCCACATCGACGGCAAGGTCTTCACCGAGGCCGTCGGCCAGGTCGCCATCGCTGCCGACCGCGGCGACACGCTGCCGATCCTCACCGGCGTCCGCGTCGAGATCGACGGCGACAAGATGACGCTGCTCGCCACCGACCGCTACCGGTTGGCCATGCGTGAGCTGACCTGGAACCCCGAGGCCACCGACGCCCAGCACCTCGCGCTGGTGCCGGCCCGCACGCTGTCCGAGACGGCCAAGGCGCTCGGTGCCTCCGGCTCGATCGAGGTGGCGCTCGGTTCGTCCGCCGGGGGCGACGGGCTGGTGGGCTTCGAGGCCGGCCAGCGCCGGACGACCACCCGCCTGCTGGACGGCGAGTACCCCAAGGTGACGTCGATCTTCCCCTCCAGCGTCGACACCGAGGCGGTCATCAAGACCTCCGACCTCGTCGAGGCCGTCAAGCGCGTGGCCCTGGTCGCCGAGCGCAACACCCCCGTCCGGCTGCGGTTCACCGACGGCCAGGTCGCCATCGAGGCCGGCACCGGTGACGACGCCCAGGCCTCCGAGGCGGTCGAGTCGACGCTGACCGGTCCCGAGATCGAGATCGCGTTCAACCCGCAGTTCCTGCTCGACGGCCTCGGCGCCGTCGGCACCGAGTTCTCCCGGTTGTCGTTCACCCAGCCGTCGCGCCCGGCGGTGCTCTCGGGCCAGGACGAGCTGGACGGCGAGGCCGACACGTCGTACCGGTACGTCCTCATGCCCGTCCGCTTCGCGAGCTGAGCTCACCCGGGCGTAGCCTGACCTACGCGCACGGCGCGGTATGCCGTGCGCCACGGAGGTCCTCCCTCGCGGACCCCGCCCCCACACGAAAGGCGTCGTCACATGCAGCTCGGTCTGATCGGCCTCGGCAAGATGGGCGGCAACATGCGCGAGCGCATCCGCCGCGCGGGCCACGAGGTGGTCGGCTTCGACCACAACCCTGCTGTCTCCGACGTGAAGACGCTGGCGGCCCTGGTCAAGAAGCTCGACGCCCCCCGCACCGTGTGGGTGATGGTCCCGGCCGGCGAGCCGACCAGGGAGACCGTCGTCAAGCTCGGTGACCTGCTCGACAAGGGCGACATGGTCATCGACGGTGGCAACAGCCGCTTCACCGACGACTTCGAGAACGAGAAGCTGCTCAAGTCCAAGGGCATCGGCTACGTCGACTGCGGTGTCAGTGGTGGCATCTGGGGCCTGGAGAACGGCTACGGCCTCATGGTCGGCGGCACCGCGGCCAACGTGAAGAAGGCCATGCCGATCTTCGACGCGCTGCGCCCCGAGGGCCCGCGCGAAGAGGGCTTCGTCCACGCCGGCAAGGTCGGCGCCGGGCACTACACGAAGATGGTCCACAACGGCATCGAGTACGGCCTGATGGCCGCCTATGCCGAGGGCTACGAGCTGCTCGAGGCCAAGGACATCGTCACCGACGTCCCCGGTGCCTTCAAGGCCTGGACCCGCGGGACGGTCGTCCGCTCCTGGCTGCTCGACCTGCTCGTCGACGCGCTGGAGAAGAACCCGCACCTCGAGGACGTCTCCGGGTACACCGTCGACTCGGGCGAGGGTCGCTGGACCGTCGAGGAGGCCATCGCCAACTCGGTGCCCATGCCCGTCATCTCGGCGTCGTTGTTCTCGCGGTTCGCCTCGCGCCAGCAGGAGTCGCCGACGATGCAGGCCGTCGCCGCGCTGCGTGGCGGGTTCGGTGGCCACCAGGTCATGTCCGTCGCCGAGGGCGAGAAGCTGCGCGCCGACGGTGCTCCCAAGCACGAGAAGGCCGTCGCCGCCAAGGCTGCCGCCCACGAGAAGCCCACCAAGAGCGCGGCCAAGGCTGCTGCCAAGGGCCGCAAGGCCGCGGCCGCGGGCCCGTCGTCCGGCACCGGCGCGACCAGCCCGACCCGCAAGCGCGCAGCGAAGAAGTCGAGCTGACCCACCCCCGGGGTATGGCGCCTGTCGGCGGACCCGTCCGCCCGTCCGTCGAGCACCTGATCGGTCGATCGTGCACGTCCGCCACCTGACCGTCTCCGACTTCCGCAGCTACGTCACGGCCGAGCTGCCGCTCGAGCCCGGGGTGACGACGCTGGTCGGCCTCAACGGCCAGGGCAAGACGAACCTGGTCGAGGCGATCGGCTACCTCGCGACCCTGTCGAGCCACCGGGTGGCGACCGACCAGCCGCTCGTGCGGTTCGGGGCGGAGCAGGCCGTCATCCGGGGTGCCGTCGTGCGGGACGGTCGGGAGACCATGGTCGAGCTCGAGCTCAACCCGGGGCGAGCCAACCGGGCCCGCCTCGGCCGCTCCCCGGCAGGGCGGCCGCGCGACGTGCTCGGCACCCTGCGGACCGTGCTCTTCGCGCCGGAGGACCTGGCCCTGGTCAAGGGCGACCCGAGCGAGCGGCGCAAGTTCCTCGACGACCTGCTCGTGGCCCGGCAGCCACGCTGGGCCAGCGTCCGCGCCGACTACGACAAGATCCTCAAGCAGCGCAACGCCCTGCTGAAGTCGGCCGCCCCGGTGCTGCGCCGAGGACAGCGTCGGCCGCCGCCGCGGCCCACCGACGAACCCGTCGAGGACGCGCGCGCCTCGGCGCTGCACACCCTCGACATCTGGAACGAGCACCTCGCAACCGTCGGGTCGCAGCTGCTGTACGCCCGGCTGCGCCTGCTGCGCGACCTCGGCCCCTACCTCACGAAGGCCTACGACGAGGTGAGCGCCGGCCAGTCCGACGCCCGCGTCTCCTACAAGAGCTCCCTGCGGGAGGCCGCCTCCGCGTCCCTCGCGGCGGGCGAGGTGCCCGAGATCGACCAGCTCCGCACCGAGATCCTCGAGACCCTGGGCGAGCTGCGTGAGCGCGAGGTCGAACGCGGCATGTCCCTGGCCGGCCCGCACCGGGACGACCTGGTCCTGTCCCTCGGCGAGCTCCCCGCCAAGGGCTACGCCAGCCACGGCGAGAGCTGGTCGTTCGCGCTGGGACTGAAGCTGGCGGCATACCAGCTGCTGCGGCACGACCTCGGCGACGACCCGGTCCTCATCCTCGACGACGTGTTCGCCGAGCTGGACTCCGGCCGCCGCGAGCGGCTGGCCGCGATGGTGGCCGACTGCGAGCAGGTGCTCATCACCGCGGCCGTGGACGCCGACGTGCCGAGCACGTTGACCGGCCGGACGTATGCCGTGAGGCTGGGTGAGGTGAGCCTGCGTGAGTGAGGACCCCGGCGAGGACCTCCCCGAGCCCCTGCTGCAGACCTCGGCCGCAGGCGACACGGACGCGGCTCCGTCAGAGCCTGCCCAGCCCGGCCTGCCCACCGAGCCCAGCGAGCCCACAGCTTCCGGTGAGGCGGCGGGGTCGGTCGAGGACGCGGCGAGTGCCGCCCTCCAGCGCGCGCGGGCAGCCGCCCGGGACAAGGGACTTCGGCCGGGGCTCAAGCCGATGCGCCGACGCCAGCCCGGGGTCCCCAGCAGGACGCCGCGCGACGGTCGCGACCCCCTGCTGCTCGGCGACCAGATGGACCGGCTGCTGTCCGACCGCGGCTGGAAGGTCGACGTCGCGGTGGGTTCGGTCATGGGCCGGTGGCCGCAGATCGTCGGGGAGGAGGTCGCCCAGCACTGCGTGCCCGTGACGTTCGAGCTGGGGGTGCTCACCGTCCGGGCCGACTCCACCGCCTGGACGACGCAGCTCAAGCTGCTCGAGTCGGCGATCATGGGCCGGCTCGAGGGGGAGGTCGGCAAGGGCACGGTCGCGGCGCTGAAGATCGTCGGTCCGAGCGCACCCTCGTGGTCCAAGGGTCCCCGGCGCAGCACCGGGCCCGGGCCCCGCGACACCTATGGCTGAGGCCGCCGGGCAGGTCGCCCGGGCCGTGCCTGCCTAGGATCGAGCCATGACGGCCGCCGCTGACCGCACTGCCACCGACGGCTCGGGATCGAGGCCGGACCCGCGCTCCCTGACCCGGGCGCACTTCGACCACGTGGTCGCGGCGACGACCCGGTGGTCCGACAACGACATGTACGGCCACCTCAACAACGCCGTCCACTACGAGCTGTTCGACTCCGCCATCAACGGCTGGCTGATCGCGGGTGCCCGGATCGACGTGATGGCGCTGCCCGAGCTCGGGGTCGTCGCCGAGTCCGGCTGCCGGTACTTCCGTGAGCTGGAGTACCCCCGACCCCTCGATGTCGGCGTGCGGGTCGAGCGGATGGGGCGCAGCAGCATCACCTACGCCCTGGGCCTGTTCGACGCCGGGTCGGACGAGCTGGCAGCCCTGGGGCACTGGGTCCACGTGTACATCGACCGCACGACCCGCTCGAGCGTCCCCATCCCGGCCGTGGTGCGCGACCTGCTCGACGACGCAGTCCTGGCGCGGGCGTGAGGATCACCGGTGCGGTCCTCGAGGAGGTCGGCCGGGCCGGCCCCTGGGCGCAGACCCGGCCCCTGACGGTCGGAGAGCTCGACCTCGACGGACCGGGCCCGGGCGAGGTGCTGGTGCGGATGGAGGCCGCGGGGGTCTGCCACTCCGACCTGTCCGTCGTCGACGGCAACCGGTCCCGCCCCGTCCCGATGCTGCTCGGTCACGAGGGGGCGGGACGAGTCGTCACGGTCGGGGCCGGTGTGGACGACCTGGTCGTGGGGCAGCGCGTGGTCATGACGTTCCTGCCCCGGTGCGGGGCGTGCCCGGGGTGCGCGACCGGTGGCCGGATGCCGTGCGGTCCCGGTTCGGTGAGCAACGGCACCGGTGAGCTGCTGGGTGGCGGGCGTCGCCTCTCGCGCGACGGCGCCCCGGTGCACCACCACCTCGGGGTCTCCGCGTTCGCCACCCACGCCGTCGTCGACACCCGCTCCGTGGTGCCGGTCGAGGACGACGTCCCGCCCGACGTCGCCGCGGTGCTGGGCTGCGCCGTGCTCACCGGCGGGGGTGCGCTGCTCAACGCCGCGCCCCCCGAGCCCGGGCAGTCCGTCCTCGTGGTCGGCCTGGGCGGGGTCGGTATGGCGGCCCTGCTCACCGCCGTGGCCCTCGGCGCCGGCGAGGTCATCGCCGTCGACGGGGTCGCGGCCAAGCGCGCCCAGGCCCTCGACCTGGGGGCGACCCGCGTGCTCGACCCGGCGGAGCTGGGGGCAGGAGACGTCCGCGGCGACGTGGTGGTGGAGGCAGCCGGGAACGCGAGGGCGTTCGAGGCGGCGCTGGCTGCGACCTCCCCGGGGGGCCGCACCGTCACCGTGGGGCTGCCCCACCCCGACGCCCGGGCCAGCATCTCGCCGCTGCAGCTCGTCGCCGAGGCCCGGACCGTCATCGGCAGCTACCTGGGCTCGGCCGTCCCCCGCCGCGACATCCCGGTGTTCGCCCAGTGGTGGCGCGAGGGACGGCTGCCCGTGGAAGCGCTCGTCTCCTCGACCATCGAGCTGGACCAGGTGAACGAGGCGATGGACGAGCTTGCGGCGGCACGCGCCGTACGGCAGGTCATCCGGTTCTGAACCGGCACGGCGGTTCGGCGTGTGTCAGCACGACGACACCCGCTCCGTCTGCCGGGCCACGGAGCGGCCAGCCGTTCGGGGCGAGGGTGGAGCCACCCGGAAGCGCCGGGGCCCGGACACCCAGGAGATCGTGATGCGAAGCCAACGTCACCTCGACACCGCGCACCACCACCCCGTCGTGAGCAAGGCCCGAGGCAGCTGGACCTGGACGTGCGAGTGCGGGGGCGCCCACTGCCGCACCGACCTGAACCGGCTGAGCTGGCGCCGCGTCGTCGTGGAGGCCCTCGCACACTCGACGACCATCGCCGCCTGAACCCGTCCCCGAGGGCGGACGGCATGGCGACGGGCGCCGCCGACCTCTGGCGGTTGTCGGTGGGGCCGCGCACCATGGACCCATGAACGAAATGTCCGGATCAGCACGCTGCGGGATCGTCCCGCCGTACCTCCTGCAGGCGCTCGCCGCCGCCGACGGCCACGCTGCGGCGTCGGCCGAGCACACCCTGCGCCGCGACGTCGAGCACCGTTCGCGCCGTGAGGGACGCCCCACCGCCGCTTCCCCGCCCCGGGCTGCCGGGGGCACCACGACGTCCCCGTCAGCCACCGGTCCTGCCCCCGACGACGGGTCCGGACCGCAGCGCGTCGTCGGTGACGCCAAGGGGGCCGAGACCCTTCCCGGCACGACGGTTCGCCGTGAGGGCGAGGCGGCCACCGGCGACCCCGCTGCCGACGAGGCCTACGACGGCCTGGGCCAGACCTGGTCGCTCTACTCGCAGGCCTACGGCCGGGACTCGCTCGACGGCAAGGGGCTGCCGCTGCTCGCGACGGTGCACTACGGCAAGGACTACGACAACGCGTTCTGGGACGGCACGCAGATGGTGTTCGGCGACGGCGACGGCGAGGTCTTCAACCGGTTCACCGTCAGTGTCGACGTCATCGGCCACGAGCTGACCCACGGCGTGACCGAGCTGACCGCGGGACTGACCTACCAGGGCCAGTCGGGGGCGCTGAACGAGAGCGTGTCCGACGTGTTCGGGTCACTGGTGCGCCAGCGCGCCCTCGGACAGTCCGCAGAACAGGCCGACTGGCTCATCGGAGCCGGTCTGTTCACGGCGGACATCAAGGGGGTGGCGCTGCGTTCGATGAAGGCGCCGGGCACCGCGTACGACGACCCGCGGCTGGGCAAGGACCCGCAGCCGGCCACGATGGCCGGTTACGTCGAGACCACCGACGACAACGGCGGGGTCCACACCAACTCCGGTATTCCCAACCACGCGTTCTACCTGGCGGCGACCGCCATCGGCGGGAACGCCTGGGAGGCCCCCGGCCAGATCTGGTTCGACACCCTGACCGGCGACGGGATCGCCGCCGACTGCGACTTCGCCACCTTCGCCCGCCTCACCGTGGCCGCCGCCACCACGAGGTATGGCGCAGGGTCCAGCCAGGCGACGGCGGTCGAGCAGGCCTGGGCCGAGGTCGGGGTCGCGGTCACCGCCGGCCAGGGTCCGGCCGTGCCGTCCCCCACCGCGCCGTCCCCCACCGTCCCCTCCCCCGCTCCCGCGCCGGCGGAGCTCGTCCAGGTGCGGCGCACCGGGGGTCTCGCGGGGATGCGGCAGGCCCGCACCGTGGCGCTGTCCGAGCTCCCCGAACCCGATGCGAGCCAGTGGCGCAGTCTGCTCGCGGAGGACGGGTTGCACGCCCTGGCCGCGAGCCCGGGCGGGCGCACCATCCCCGACGCGTTCACCTACCACGTGGCCTGCCCACCGGACGGTGACGAGGTCACGCTGCCCGAGCACGGCATACCGGATCCGGTGCGGGAGCTGTTCCGCCGCACCCTCGGCGACTGACCGGTCAGGGCTGACGAGGTCGCGGTGTCAGCGGGTGGCCTGAATCGTCCGGATGATCCGGGTCATGACCGCCGCGCTGCGCGAGGCGCTGGCTGCCGTCGTCGAGACGTTGGCGATCCCGCCCGCGGTGCGGACCATGAGCGCGTCGCCGGCAACGGTCTTCGTCCCCGACGTGATCACGTAGCTGGCGCGCACGGCCGGTCCGGCCTTGGTCGTCACGTGCCGGATCTTCGTCACCGTGCCGCCCGAGCCGAACTCCAGCTGGCGCCGCAGGAGGTCGTCCGCAGGGATCTCCTGGTACGGCAGGTGCATCACGACGACGACCGTCGTACCGACCAGGATGGTGTCCGTCTGACGCAGCAGGCCGTCCTTGAGCTCGGTCGTCCCGACGCCGAGTCGAGCGGCCAGCGCCTTCATGGCCGGCGCCTGCGCGTTCTGGGTCAGCATGGCGTCCGCGTCGACGCGGCCGAGCTCGATCGGGGCGGCGAAGCTGATGCCGGCGGGCTTGACGGTCACGCGCTGCTCGTCGCCGCGGAGGGCGGTCGTGGACGAGGCTGCCGGCTTCGCGCTCGCCGACCTGGTGGCCTTCGGCGTGGAGGTGCCGGCGGCCGAGGCGGAGGTGCTCGGCGTGGAGGCGCCGGCGAGCGAGGTGGAGGTGCTCGGCGAAGGCACCGCGGTGCGGGTCGCCGTCTGGGTGATCTCGCCGGGGATCGGTGGTGGTGTGGTCAGGGTGGCCGACGAGAGACCGACCCCCGATCCACACCCGGACAGCCCGAGGGCCGCCACGACCAGCACGACGGACCCGGTCAGGCCCTTGGACACACGTCTCCCCCGCATGGCCGAGAAGATAGGTGGGCGGCTGCCTGTCGCGAGGGCCGAATGGGGGAAAATGGCCCAGACGGGCCATACCGGCGGTGCTCCTGCGGAACGGGCCCCACACGAGCCGCTCGCGGACGCCGGAAATCCCGAAATCTGGCTCTGGAGGACGGGGTGACGTACCGGGACTCCAAACCGGGCCCTTTTTTGGTTCAAATCGTGGCTCACGGGCCTCCTGACGCCCTGTGCGACCACCCTGACAGGTAGACTGGGGGGTGAAATCGCGGCCGGCTGGTCTCCACCAGAACGGCCGCGTGCCATGAGCAGGGAGCAGCGACGCGCCGGGGCGACCCCCGAGCGCGCTGCCCCACCGGAGAAGGAGCACCGTGTCCGAGTCTGACCAGACGCCACACGAGAGCACGCCGAGCACCACCCCGAACGACGCACCGGGAGCCACGCCCAACTCGGACCCCAGCGAGAACCTCACCGCAGCGCAGGCCGAGGCGGCCCGACTCGCGGCCGAGGCAGAGCTCGCCGGGGTGCCCGCCGGCGCCGACTACGACGCCAGCGCGATCACGGTCCTCGAGGGCCTCGAGGCGGTGCGCAAGCGTCCCGGCATGTACATCGGCTCGACCGGTGAGCGGGGACTGCACCACCTGGTGTGGGAGATCGTCGACAACGCCGTGGACGAGGCGCTGGCCGGCTACGCCGACACCATCGACGTCACGCTGCTCGCCGACGGCGGGGTGCGCGTCGTCGACAACGGCCGCGGCATCCCGACGGGCAACAACGACCAGTACGGCATGTCCACCGTCGAGCTCGTCCTGACGCAGCTGCACGCCGGCGGCAAGTTCGGCGGCGGTGGCTACAAGGTGTCCGGCGGCCTGCACGGCGTCGGCTCCTCCGTGGTCAACGCGCTGTCGACCCGCCTCGACGCCGAGGTGCACCAGCTCGGCCACGTCTTCCGGGTCTCCTTCGACCACGGTGAGGCCACGGCCCCCCTGGAGAAGATGGAGGCGTCGGACCGCACCGGCACCACCATCACCTACTGGGCCGACGGCGACATCTTCGAGACGACGACCTACGACTTCGAGACGATCCGCGCGCGCTTCCAGCAGATGGCGTTCCTCAACAAGGGCCTGACCATCAACCTGGTCGACGAGCGGGTCCCGGAGGCGGCGGTCGACGCCGACGAGGCCGATGTGGTCGACGTGACGGAGAAGAAGCCGCGCAAGGTCAGCTACAAGTACGACAATGGCCTGGTCGACTACGTCACGCACCTGGTCTCGTCCAAGAAGTCCGAGCCGGTCCACAACGAGATCATCTCGATCGAGTCCGAGGACACCGAGCGACAGCTGTCGCTCGAGCTCGCGATGCAGTGGACGACGGCGTACTCCGAGTCGGTGCACACCTACGCCAACACCATCAACACCCACGAGGGCGGCACCCACGAGGAGGGCTTCCGCGCGGCGATGACCAAGCTCATCAACGACTTCGCGCGCAAGCAGAACCTGCTCAAGGACAAGGACGACAACCTCACCGGCGACGACATCCGCGAAGGCCTCACGGCCGTCGTGTCGGTCAAGCTCGGCGAGCCGCAGTTCGAGGGCCAGACCAAGACCAAGCTCGGCAACTCCGAGGTCAAGGGGTTCGTCCAGCGGGCCATGACCGACGAGTTCGGCCACTGGCTCGAGGCGCACCCGACCGAGGGCAAGGACATCGTCCGCAAGTCGATCCAGGCCGCCGCCGCCCGCATGGCCGCCCGCAAGGCGCGCGAGGCGACCCGGCGCAAGGGCCTGCTCGAGTCCGGTGGCCTGCCCGGCAAGCTGCGCGACTGCCAGAGCAAGGACCCCTCGATCTCCGAGGTCTTCATCGTCGAGGGTGACTCGGCCGGCGGCTCGGCCGTGCGCGGTCGCAACCCGCACAACCAGGCGATCCTCCCGATCCGAGGCAAGATCCTCAACGTCGAGAAGGCCCGCATCGACAAGGTGCTCGCCAACAACGAGGTCCAGGCGCTGATCTCGGCGTTCGGCACCGGCATCGGCGAGGACTTCGACAAGACCAAGGCGCGCTACCACAAGATCGTGCTGATGGCCGATGCCGACGTCGACGGCCTGCACATCCGGACCCTGCTGCTGACGCTGCTCTTCCGGTTCATGCGTCCGCTGATCGAGGAGGGCTACGTCTACCTCGCGCAGCCGCCGCTGTACCGCCTCAAGTGGAGCAACCACGCGCACGAGTTCTCCTACTCCGACCGTGAGCGCGACGCCATGCTCAAGGCCGGGCAGTCCCAGGGCTGGCGCCTGCCGAAGGACGCGGGCATCCAGCGCTACAAGGGGCTGGGCGAGATGGACTACCAGGAGCTGTGGGAGACCACGATGGATCCTGACCACCGCGTGCTGCTGCAGGTCACGCTCGACGACGCGGCCGCGGCCGACGAGATCTTCGCGATCCTCATGGGTGAGGACGTCGAGAGCCGTCGTGGCTTCATCCAGCGCAACGCCCGCGACGTCCGCTTCCTGGACATCTAGGTATGCAGCGGGGCTCGCCGACGGTCGGCACTGCGGGGGGCGCTTGGCCTGTCCATCCGCAGCTCGCGCGCTGGGCGCACTCCCTGCTCCCGCCGACCCACCACGGCCTGCGCGCCCCCCGCAGCACCTCCCTCTGATCGTCACCGTTCCTCGTTGATACGCAAGGATTTTCATGACTGAGATACCGCCGATCGAGTACGACCGCACTGAGGCGGTCGACCTCAACGCCGAGATGCAGCGCAGCTACATCGACTATGCGATGACGGTCATCGTCAGCCGCGCGCTGCCCGACGTGCGTGACGGGCTCAAGCCGGTCCACCGCCGCGTGGTCTACGCGATGTACGACGGTGGCTACCGTCCGGACCGCGGCTACAACAAGTGCAGCCGCGTCGTCGGCGAGGTCATGGGTCAGTACCACCCGCACGGTGACTCCTCGATCTACGACGCCCTCGTCCGCCTGGTGCAGGACTGGTCCCTGCGGTACCCGCTGGTCGACGGGCAGGGCAACTTCGGGTCCCCGGGTGACGACCCGGCGGCAGCGCCGCGGTACACCGAGTGCCGGATGGCCCCGCTGGCCATGGAGATGGTCCGCGACATCCACGAGGAGACCGTCGACTTCCGCGACAACTACGACGGCAAGACGCAGGAGCCGACCGTCCTGCCGAGCCGGTTCCCGAACCTGCTCGTCAACGGCAGCTCCGGCATCGCCGTGGGCATGGCCACGAACATCCCGCCGCACAACCTGCGCGAGGTGGCCGACGCCGCCCAGTGGATCCTGGCCAACCCCGAGGCCGACCGCGAGGCCGTGCAGGCGGCGGTCGTCTCGAAGATCACCGGACCGGACTTCCCCACGGGCGCACTGATCCTGGGCCGCAAGGGGATCGAGGAGGCCTACCGCACCGGCCGTGGCTCGATCATCATGCGCGCGGTCGTCGAGGTCGAGGAGATCCAGGGCCGGCAGTGCCTCGTGGTCACCGAGCTGCCGTACCAGGTGAACCCCGACACCCTCGCGCAGAAGATCGCCGAGCTGACCAAGGAGGGCCGGCTCTCGGGCATCGCGGACATCCGCGACGAGACCTCGGGTCGTACCGGCCAGCGTCTGGTGGTCGTGCTCAAGCGCGACGCCGTTGCGAAGGTGGTGCTCAACAACCTCTACAAGCACACCCAGCTGCAGACGAACTTCGGCGCCAACATGCTCGCGCTCGTCGACGGGGTGCCGCGCACCCTGCCGATCGACGCCTTCATCCGCCACTGGGTCGACCACCAGATCGAGGTCATCCAGCGCCGGACGAAGTTCCGCCTGCGCAAGGCTGAGAACGAGATCCACATCCTGCGTGGTCTGCTCAAGGCGCTCGACGCCCTCGACGAGGTCATCGCCCTCATCCGCCGGTCGCAGACCGTCGAGGCGGCGCGCGACGGGCTGATCGCCCTGCTCGAGATCGACGAGATCCAGGCCCGCGCCATCCTCGAGATGCAGCTGCGCCGCCTGGCCGCCCTCGAGCGCCAGAAGATCATCGACGAGCACGACCGCCTCGAGGCCCTCATCCTCGACTTCGAGGACATCCTCGCCAAGCCCGAGCGCCAGCGGACGATCGTGTCCGAGGAGCTCGCGGAGATCGTCGACAAGTACGGCGACGACCGGCGCACCCGGATCGAGTTCTTCGACGGCGACATGTCGATGGAGGACCTCATCCCTGAGGAGGACGTGGTCGTCACCATCACCCGTGGTGGCTATGCGAAGCGGACCCGGGTCGACGCGTACCGGTCGCAGGGACGAGGCGGCAAGGGAGTCCGCGGCGCCTCGCTGCGCGGCGACGACATGGTGGACCACTTCTTCACCACCACCTCGCACCACTGGCTGCTCTTCTTCACCAACCTCGGACGGGTCTACCGCGCCAAGGCCTACGAGCTGCCGGACTCGGGCCGCGACGCCAAGGGCCAGCACGTCGCCAACCTGCTCGCGTTCCAGCCGGACGAGAAGATCGCCCAGGTCCTCGACGTGCGCGACTACGCCCAGCAGCCCTACCTCGTGCTCGCCACGAAGAACGGCCTGGTCAAGAAGACCCGCCTGGGCGACTACGACTCCCCGCGCAGCGGTGGGCTCATCGCCATCAACCTCAAGGACGGCGACGAGCTCGTCGCGGCCGACCTCGCGTCGCAGACCGACGACCTGCTCCTCGTGTCGCGCAAGGCCCAGTCGGTGCGGTTCCACGCCACCGACGAGCAGCTGCGCCCGATGGGCCGCGCCACCAGCGGCGTGACCGGGATGCGGTTCCGCGGCGACGACTCGCTGCTGTCGCTCAGCGTCATCCACGAGGGTGAGGACCCCGACGTGTTTGTGGTGTTCGAGAACGGCATGGCCAAGCGCAGCCCGTCCTCGGACTGGAACGCCAAGGGTCGTGGCGGCCTCGGTGTCGCCGTCGCCAAGATCACCGAGCGCAACGGCGACCTCGTGGGCGCCCTCACGGTGAGCGAGGACGACGAGGTCCTGGTCATCATGGGCAAGGGCAACATCGTGCGTATGCCGGTGGGTCCCGTCACCCGACGTGGCCGCAACACCCAGGGCATGAAGTTCGCCAGCCCGGGGAGCAGCGACTCCGTCGTGGCCGTCGCCCGGAACCCCGAGCGTGCCGCCGAGGAACTGAATGACTCTCAGGTCGCCGAGGGTGCCGAAGGCGACTCCCAGGCCGTCGATGCCGTACCGTCGTCGGAGAACGAGCAGGTCGCCCAGGTGGCCGGCGAGGGTGTCGACGAGTCGGTCGACACGGCGCCGGAGTCCACCGAGGAGACCGGGACTGACGCCAGCGGAGGTAACGAGTGAGCACGGCAGGCCAGACCAGCACCTCCCTGCCCGGTGGGAAGGAGTCCGGTGCCATGAGCCGCAACGCCGATGGTTCGGCAGCACCGCGCGCCGGCGCGCAGTCCCGACCCGGGGCAGCCACCACGGCGGCGAGCGCAGCCCGGGCCCGCCGGGTGAAGCTCACCGTCTCGCGGGTCGACCCCTGGTCGGCGATGAAGATGTCCTTCCTCATCTCGGTCGCCCTCGGCATCGCCGGTGTCGTCATGGTCGCGGTGCTGTGGATGATCCTCTCGGGCATGGGCGTCTTCTCCGAGGTCAACCGCCTGGTCGGGACCGTCTTCAACGACGCGCAGAACCCGTTCGACATCATGGACTTCCTCGGCTTCGGTCGGGTGCTGTCCCTGTCGATCGTCATCGGGGTCATCGACGTCATCCTGCTGACCGCCCTGAGCACCCTCGGAGCGTTCCTCTACAACATCTGCTCGGCCCTCGTCGGCGGCCTCCAGCTGACCCTCACCGACGACTGAGAGCCGGCCCCGCGGCATACGCGAAACCGCCCATCCTCCGGCCCCGGAGGGTGGGCGGTATCCGTTTTGGTGGGCGGGTCACCTGTCATGTAACCTCGTGCCTCGCGCCACCCTCCGTGGCGCAGCGGAGATTGGGCTCACGGGCCTATAGCTCAGACGGTTAGAGCGCTTCCCTGATAAGGAAGAGGCCACAGGTTCAAGTCCTGTTAGGCCCACCAATCCCGATCCCCGCGGGTTCCTCTGCGAGGGAAGGCGGACCGCCGTGAAGAAGATCCTGCTCCTCATTGCGACCGTCGTCGGGGCTGCCGCGGTGCAGAAGAAGCTCAAGGACCAGCAGGCCGAGAAAGACCTCTGGGCCCAGGCGACCGACTCACCCTCGTAGTCGCAGCCCGCACGTCGGGGGCCATGGCGCAATTGGTAGCGCACCTGCTTTGCAAGCAGGGGGTTAGGGGTTCGAGTCCCCTTGGCTCCACCACAGATCAGAGGCCCTTCCCGGTGTGCCGGGAGGGCCTCTTCCGTTTGCGCCGCCCGCTCCACTCGTTGCCGCGGCGTCGCGGGGTTAGGTTGGGCTGGGTGCCACCGACGTCACCCGCCGGGGCGAGCCGGACCCGGGCTGTTCACGAACATCGGAGTTCCTGATGCGCCGCACCACGAGTGTCCTCGCCACGACCCTCTTCACCGCAGCCCTGGGAGTGGGAGTTGCGGTCCCCGCCACCGCGAAGGTGAGTCCCCCCAAGGCGAACCACCACTCGATCAAGACGTCCCCCTACGTGGCGCTCGGTGACAGCTACGCCTCCGCGGCGGGGGTGGCCCCGCTCGTCGCCGGTGCCCCGGCCACCTGCAGCCGGTCGACGCTGAACTTCGCCCACGACCTGGCCGCCGCCACGCAGCCGAGGTCCTTCACCGACGTCACCTGCAGCGGCGCGAAGACCGCAGACTTCTACGGCTCGCAGGCTCCCGGTGTTGCGCCCCAGCTCGACGCGGTGACGAAGAAGACCCGGTTCGTGACCATGACGATCGGCGGCAACGACGAGGACGTCTTCACCAGCTCGTTCTTCGGCTGCGCGACGATCTCGGCGACCGACGTCCTGGGCAACCCGTGCCAGCGCAAGTACGGCACCACCTTCACCGACGCGATCGTCAACCAGACCTACCCCAACGTCCTGGCCGCGCTCAAGGCGGTACGCAAGAAGGCGCCCGCCGCGACGATCGCGATCGTGGGCTACCCGCAGATCCTCCCCGAGGTCGGCCGGCTCGACTGCTACCGCTCGATGCCGATCGCCATGGGTGACGTGCCCTGGCTCAAGCACGAGCAGGACGTCCTCAACGCCGTCATCGCCAAGGCGGCGCGGCAGGCAGGCGCCCGGTTCATCGACATGGCTGCCAGCTCCCGTGGGCACGACGCGTGCGCCCCCGTCGGCACTCGCTGGATCGAGCCGGCCATTGCACCGGTCAACGCCTTCCCGGTGCACCCGAACGCCACCGGCGAGGCCGCGATGGCCGAGCAGACCCTGCTCCAGCTCGGACTCTGACCCCGCGAGCCCCGGGGCGTCTGAGGGATCCGACGGTCAGGGGGCCAGCAGGGCCAAGGGGACGCGGCAGTTGACGCCGACGTCGTTGAGGCGGGCGACGAGCGGGCGCCCGTCGACGACGGGGAGGACCAACGGCTTCGGCTTGCCCGCCGCCAGCGACCGCGCGTACGCGTCGCGGGCAGTGACCAGCTGCTCCCAGTCGTCGATCCACTGGGCGGTCGGCTGGTCGGCGTCGACCACGCCCGGACCGAGGGAGCGCAGCGTGGTCAGCATCTCGACCACGGCGTCGTTCTGCGCGTTGATGGCGCCGAGCCGCTGGTTGCGTGGTGCGGACGTGGGCACCGCCGCCGCCGACACCGAGTCACGCATCGTCGCGCACGCCACGCCGACGGTCCGGGTGATCGCCGAGTTCTCGATGACCGCAGGGTTGTCGGTGTTGGCGAACGCCCAGAGCTTCACCAGGGCCACGGCGACGACGACCCCAGCGACCACCACGGAGACCCGAGCCGCCCAGACCCGCCAGCGCTCGGCGCGATCCGCCACGGAGACCTAGCCGTCCACCTCGACGGTCGGGGCTCCTGCCGCACTGGTCTGCACCGAGGCGATGCCGTTCTGGGCAGCGGACTTGCTCTCGTACGCCTCACCGACGGCGACGACCTGGCCGTTGCCGGCCTTGAGACGGAACCGCCACTTGCCGGCCTTGTCCTGGTAGAGCTCGAACTTCCCCGCCATGGCGCACCTCCGTCGAGTGGACAACCGAAACGCTTGGCAGCCTAGGACCGCCGGGTGCGCCCGTACAGGTCCACGAGGTGCGGACTCAGGCAGCGTCGACCGACATCGAGCGCACCCCTCGACCGGCCGGCTCCTCAGTGGGTCGCGCGGGCCTCGGCCATCGACTTGAGCTTCGTCATGGCGTCCATCGTCTGCTTCGGCAGGTCGCGACGGATGAGCGGGGTGAAGAGCTTGCCGAACCCCCGGGTGCCGATGTCGATCGAGTGCGTCAGGGTCGTGCCCACCCCGTCCGAGGCGGCGACGAAGTCCACCGTGACGTCCATCGTCTTGTCGGTGAACTTCATCGCGAAGTGGCGGTCGGGTTCGCGCGCGATGACCTCGCCGTCCATCGAACCCGTGCGCCGGCCGTCGTCGTAGTGGTACTTCAGCTTGGTGCCGACGTCGTTGGCCCCGGCGTCGAGCTTGTCGATCCCGGTGCACCGCGACAGCCACTGCGGTGTCTGGCTGAAGTCGTCGACGATCGCGAAGACCACGGACGGTGGGGCGCTGACGGACAGCGTGTGTGCGAAGCGGGGCATGACAGGTCTCCGGACACGTCGAGGGGTCGTGCAGGGGTGCGGACACCGTACTGCTCCGTGCCACCCTCCGGGTCCGTCGCACGGACGAGTTCGCGCCGGCAGCTAGGGGGTGGGAGGTATGGCGTGCACCTCAAGGCCGGGCGGGGCCGGCCGGGGGCGACGGGGCTCCCGCACCCCTGCCGGTCCACCGTCGGCGCCGGGTCCGGCGAAGAGGCCGACCAGGCGGCGGCCACGGACCCGGCGCTGCCGGTACACGGCATACGCGGTGACGTCCGTGGCGTCGGTGGGAGCGAGGGAACGCACCAGGGCGACCGCCTCCCCGGCGTTGTCCGCGGGGACGTTGCACGTGCTCAGCCCGCCGCGACGCGAGCGCGCGGTGACGTCGAAGGTCCTCATCACCCCAGCGTGCGCTCCCGAGCCCCCGACGACAAGACCTCAGGTGATGCGCAGGCGAGGGGGGCCGGCGACCGTGTGACCGACGACCGGGGCACCGGGCACCTCACCGACCACGAGCAGGCCACCGCTGGTCTGGGCGTCGGCGAGCATGAGCAGCACCTCCTCGGAGACCTCGGCGTCCAGGTGGGGGCGCACCCAGTCGAGGTTGCGTCGCGTTCCGCCGCTGACGTACCCCTCCCGCAGCGACTCCCGGGCCCCGTCGAGCACCGGCACCGCCGTCGAGTCGAGCACGGCCCCCACCCCGGACGCGCGCAGCAGCTTCCACAGGTGCCCGAGCAGCCCGAACCCGGTCACGTCGGTCGCCGCCCGCGCCCCGCCCGCGACGGCAGCGGCGGAGGCGACGTCGTTGAGCGCGACCATCGAGGCCACCGCATGGGGGAAGACCTCACCGGTCGACTTGTGGCGGTTGTTCAGGACCCCCACCCCGATCGGCTTGGTCAGGCTGATGGGCAGCCCGGCCACGGCGGCGTCGTTGCGCAGCAACAGGTTCGGGTCGGCCAGGCCGGTCACGGCCATCCCGTACTTCGGCTCGGGGTCGTCGATGCTGTGCCCGCCAGCGACCGCACAGCCGGCGGACCGGGCGACGTCCAGGCCCCCGCGGAGCACCTCGCGCAACAGCTCCAACGGCAGGACCGCCCGTGGCCAGCCCACGAGGTTGACCGCCAGGACGGGACGCCCGCCCATCGCGTAGACGTCGGAGAGGGCGTTCGCCGCGACGATGCGCCCGAAGTCGTAGGCGTCGTCCACGACCGGGGTGAAGAAGTCGGCGGTGCTGATCACCGCGGTGCCGCCGTCGATGCGCAGCACGGCCGCGTCGTCGCCGTCGTCGAGCCCGACCAGGAGGTCGCCGTCACCGGCTCCGACCGGTGCGCCGCCGACGAGACCGCGGACGACCTCCTCGAGCTCCCCGGGCGGGATCTTGCAGGCGCACCCCCCACCGGAGGCGTACTGCGTCAGCCGGACAGGCGTCCCGGTGGTCGCGTCGAGGGTGCTCACCGTGCCTACGCTAGCCTCGCCAGCGGAGGCGTACAGGTGCCTGGTGGCCCTCCCGGTCTTCAAAACCGGTGAAGCCGAGCAGCTCGGCTTGGCGGGTTCGATTCCCGTCCGCCTCCGCCACGACAGGAGGACGTATGCCGCAGCCGCAACCGGGCGACGTGCGTCGCCTCGTGCCACGTACCGACACCGTCCTTGCGGAAACCGCTGTGGCAGAGGCGATCTCGCGCCTGGGTCGAGACACGGTCCGGACCGCCGTGGTGGCCGCGCAGGAGCAGGTGCGTCGCGGCGGCATACGTCCGGACGAGCTGGTGTCAGCGACGTTGGCAGCGCTGCCCACCCGGGCGACCACGCTCACGCCGGTGCTCAACGCGACCGGGGTCGTGATCCACACCAACCTCGGACGGGCACCGCTGTCGGCTGCCGCGGTCGAGGCCGTCGTCGCCGCGTCAGGCACCGTGGACGTCGAGCTCGACCTCGCCACCGGCAACCGGTCGACGCGTGGTCGGGGCACGCTCGCCGCCCTCCTCGGCGCGGTGCCGTCCGCCGGTGGGGCCCTCGTCGTCAACAACGGGGCCGCCGCCCTGGTGCTCGCCACGACCGCCCTCGCCGCCGGACGCGAGGTGGTGGTCAGCCGCGGGCAGATGGTCGAGATCGGCGACGGGTTCCGCCTGCCCGACCTCATCGAGAGCACCGGCGCCCGGCTGCGGGAGGTCGGCACCACGAACCGCACCACGCTGGCCGACTACGAGCGCGCCCTCGGCCCCGAGACCGGCTGCATCCTCGTGGTGCACCCCAGCAACTTCCGCGTCGAGGGGTTCACCGCATCGGTCGGCATCCGCGCGCTCGCCGGACTCGGTGTGCCGGTGGTCCACGACATCGGCAGCGGCCTGCTGCGTCCACACCCGCTCCTGCCCGACGAACCGGATGCGACGACCTCCCTGCGCGGCGGGGCCGCGGTCGTGACGTGCAGCGGCGACAAGCTGCTCGGTGGACCACAGGCCGGCCTGGTCCTCGGCACGGCCGACGTCGTCGATCGTCTGCGCCGCCACCCGCTGGCCCGTGCCCTGCGGGCCGACAAGACCACGCTCGCCGGGCTGGAGGCCACCGTGCGCGGCCCCCGCCCCCCGGTGTGGGAGGCGCTCGAGGCCGACCCGAGGGCACTGCGGTCCCGCTGTGAACGCCTGGCCGCGGAGGTCACCGGTCCGGTGGCCGCCAGCCACCCCGCGCACGTCGTCGAGGTGGTGCCCGCCGACGGTGTCGTCGGTGGCGGCGGTGCACCCGGACTCCCCCTGCCGGGGTGGGCAGTCGCCCTCCCCGAGCCGTATGCCGCCGCGCTGAGGGCGCTCGACCGCCCCGTCCTCGCGCGCCTGGACCACGGCCGTTGCCTGGTCGACCTGCGGTGCGTCCCCGGCGAGCGGGACGCGGACGTCGCGGCGGCCATCCGGTTGGCCGGGCGCACGACGTAGATGGCGGTCGTCGCCACCGCCGGCCACGTGGACCACGGCAAGTCCACCCTGGTCCGCCTGCTCACCGGCACCGAGCCGGACCGGTGGGCCGAGGAACGCGACCGTGGACTGACGATCGACCTCGGCTACGCCTGGACCGACCTCGACGGGGTGCACCTGTCCCTGGTCGACGTGCCCGGCCACGAGCGGTTCGCCGCCAACATGCTGGCCGGACTGGGGGCCGTCGCCGGGGTGATGTTCGTCGTGGCGGCCGACGAGGGCTGGGCCCGACAGTCGGAGGAGCATGCCCGAGCTGTCGCGGCACTCGGCCTGCGCGAGGTGCTGCTCGTCGTCACCCGGTGCGACCTCGTCGACGAGTCGAGGGCGCTCCGTTCGGCGCGAGCCGCGGTCGAGCACCTGGCCGCCCTGGGCCTGGCGGCCCGCGAGTTCGTCCTCGTCTCGGGTCGCACCGGCGCCGGGTTGCCCGGGTTGCGTGAGGCGCTGCGCCGGCTCGCTGTCGCCGTGGGGGACGCGGACCCGGAGGCACCGGTACGGCTGTGGCTGGACCGCGCGTTCACCGTGCGTGGCGTGGGTACCGTCGTCACCGGCACCCTGACCGCGGGCACGGTGCAGGTCGAGGACGAGCTGCTGCTGCGCGGTGAGGTGGTCCGGGTCCGCGGGGTGCAGACCAGTGACCGGCCCGTCGACCGGGTGGCGGCGCCAGCGCGGGTGGCGCTCAACCTGCGGGCGGTCCCGCTCGACGGGGTCGCCCGGGGGGACGTGCTGCTCGACCCGCGCCTGCCCGGCCCGGCAGCGGTCGTGGACGTGACCACCTACGAACCCTGGCCACGCGGCGCCATACCCCGGTCGTGGCCGCGCCAGCTCGTGCTTCACGTGGGCACGGCCGCAGTGGGCGTGCACGTCCACGCGATGGCCGACGGGCGGCTCCGGCTGCGACCCGCCACCGCCCTGCCGCTGGCGCTCGGCGACCGCGGGGTGCTGAGGGATCCGGGGCTGCACGAGGTGCGCGCCGGTGTCGAGGTGGTGGCGCTCGACCCGCCGCGGCGACGTCAGCGACCGACGGTTACTCGTCAGGGTGCTGCCGACGAACCCGGCACGGCCCCCACCAACGGCGACGACGGACCCCTGGCGACGCTGGGGTCGTGGTTGGCGGTCCACCCCCTCGACCCGCCCACCCGGGAGCAGCTCGGGAGCTGGGGAGTGACCGCCCACGTGCTCGCGGGAGCAGAACGAGCCGGACAGGTGACCCGCCTCTGCGGACTGGTGCTGGCCGGCGACGCGGTGGCTCGCGCCACGGACGCCATCCAGGGGCTGGCCGAGCCGTTCCGCCCCGGTGACGCAGCCGCCGCGCTGCAAACCTCGCGCCGGGTGGTCATCGCCCTGCTCGAACGGCTCGACAGCCTCATGGTGACGCGCCGGCTCCCCGACGGGACGCGGGTGGTGCGGTAGCCGACGTCAGGGAGCGACGGTGATGGTGCCGCCCTCGAAGGTGCAGGTCATGGTGCCGTCGGCGAGGCGCCGGGTGTCCGTGAGGGGATAGCCGTAGGGGCCGGTCGCCCCGCCCTGCGCCTTCCACTCCGCCCGGACCGAGCCGAGCACCCGTCGGCCGGGCCCGGTGCCGAGCGCCCAGACGTCGCCGCCCTGGAAGCTCTGGTAGACCCCTCGCGCTGCCGTCCCCTGCGCCCCGGTGGGGAAGTGCAGCCAGCCCTGGTCGCGCCCACCGGCGACCCACGCCGTGTGGATGACACCGCTGATCGCCTGGGTGGTCGTCGAGGCCGAGTCGATGATGCAGCCCTTCTGGAAGCGCTGGACCCATGCGCCGTTGCCGAGGTCCTCCTTCGGCGCGACCGGGTAGCCCAGCCGCCCGGTCTCCCGGCCCTCGCGCTTCCAGACGTCCCACCGGACGCTCCACACGGACTGGATGGTCGTCGAGGCCGAGTCGACGACGCAGCCGGACTGGAACTCCTGCCGCCAGCCTCCGTCGACCATGCCGGAGTACCGGTTGCTGATCGGGTACCCGAGCCGTCCGGACTCGCGCCCCTCGCTCACCCAGAGGGTGTACGCGTCGGCGTAGACGACCTTCGGCGCGGTGCTCGGCGAGTCGGCGATCGCGCCGCGCTCGAAGAGCTGGACCCAGCCGCCCTGCGCCCGCCCCGTCATCCAGTCGCTGGCGGGGTAGCCCAGCAGACCCTTGACCCCGTCGACCTGGGTCCACACGGTCTTCACGACGTTGGGCACCGCGCGGGTACCCGTCCTGGAGTTCGTGTGGATCGAGCCACCCTGGTAGTCGACCCGGGTGCCGCGGTTGTCGCCGTTGTCCTTGATCGGCCCGAGGGACGACTTGAGGAACGACCCCTGGGCGCCCATGTCGCGGTACTTCTTCTCGATGACGCCCCAGCGTGGGAGCAGGGGTGAGCTGTGCTCGTTGGTGCGGTTGTCCTGCAGCGAGGTCGTCGTGCAGGCGTCCCACTTGTAGGGGGCGACACAGCTGACGACCCGGCAGTGCACGCCTCCGCTGCACTTCACCTGGGTGTTGCACTGGCCGTACCGGAAGGCGTTGCAGCAGACGCGGCGCTGGTCGCACGTGGCGCTCGAACCGGTGCCGCAGGAACAGCTCCAGCACTTGCTGTCGCAGATGCCGTCGGTGCAGCCGGTCGAGCACTTGGAGCAGGAGGCGTTGCAGTCGACGATGTACCGGTAGCCGCCACCGCACCACGAGGAGTCGGCGGCCTTCCACCACCCGGCCGCGAAGCTGCCGGGCGGACAGGTGTTGGCGCCCTTGTTGACCGTCGCGCAGAACACCGTCCAGCCGCTGCTGGCGGTGTTGCCGGGGCCGCAGATCGTCGCGTACGCCGGCTGGGGCCGCAGGACGTAGTCCTTCGGTCGCGTCGCGAGGGCCGAGCCGGCCACCGCCGCACCGACGAACACGTCGCGGCGGGACACCGGGCGCATCCGCCGCGTCAGCGAGGTGACGAACCCGGCGATGCCGCCCGGGCCGGCGTTGAGGTCGTCGAGGGCGCTCACGGGTGTCCTCCCTGTCGGGCCAGGGTGGCCCGGTCGGTGATGCTCAACGAGTTGACGAGGGCGACCGCCCGGGGCACCGAACCCATCCGTCGGGCGTGGCTGCCGAGCACGGTGAACAGGCAGAACGCCCGACCACCCGAGCTGAAGAAGTGCTGGGACGCGCTCAGCCCCGGCAGCGGGCGCTGCAACCGGTTCGGGCCGAACTGCGACGGGGCCAGGCGGGGCAGCCCCTGCTTCTCGAACAGGCCCTGGTCGGCGACCTCGGTGCCGTAGTCGACGAGGGCGACGAAGATGTCGTCCGGGCCGAGGAGGTCGACCACCCCGGTCCCGAAGTCCCCGCGTGCCGTCGGCATCGGTCTGGTGCAGGCGTGCAGGACCGGGCGGGTCACGTCCTCGGCAGCTCCCCGGGCGGTGGGGCCCAGGTCGGTGGCACCGGGACGCCGTGAGACGGCGACGTGCCACCCCCGAGGTGCCTGAGCGGCGAGTCCGTATGCGTCTGCCATGGTTCAGCTCCCAACTGCGGCGACCAGCAGTGCGGCGGCCGCTCCTCCCAGCGCCACCCTAGCGATGATTCGTGCCGGTTTGGCCCAACGCTCCACCCGGGTGAACACGGCGTGCAGCGCGGCCCGGTCGGTGACCCGGCCCATGAGCAGCGACGGGAGGGCGCGGACCACGCCGAACACCGCCCCGATGGCCAGCCCGGCACCGAGCTGCCCGGAGAGGCCGGCGAGCAGCACCACGCCATACGTCGTCGCACTCGTGATGATCGTGACGAGGCCGAACCCGAGCTGCACCCCGAACCCCAGTCCCATCACCCAGCCGCGGTACTCGTCGAGCCAGTCGACGTCGACCTGGCGGCGCCACGAAGGCACCATCCGGTTGCCCGGCGCCGAGTCGAAGCCCAGGCCGACGAGCAGCAGCAGGGCCACGACACCGAGGGCCCAGGGCGAGGCGCGCACGTCCTCGGGCACGGCGGAGCCGAGCAGGGCGGCGAGGGCACCGAGCCCGAGACCGCCGACCAACGACCCGACGAGGTATGCCGCGGTGGTCAGCCACCAGCGGGAGTTCCTGGCCCGCTCACCGAGCGGGCTGATGCTCGAGAGCATCGACTCACCTCAAGGGGACCACGTGGCGCGCACGGCGGCGACCGCCGCCATGGGCAGGCCCAGGGCGAGGGCCAGGACGGTGACGGACACGGGTCAGTGCTCGCGCCGGCCGGGCACTGCGTGCTCGTGGGCGTCGTCGTGGTCGTGCCCGTGGTGGTCGTGACCCTCGTGGTCGTGCCCGCTGTGGTCGTGGTCGTGCTGGTGGTCGTGCCCGTCATGGTCGTCCGGGCCTTCGGGGTCAGGCGACTCGTACAGGCTGGGGTGACCCGGCGCGATCCCTGCCGCGAGCAGCTCACCGTCCATGCGGGGGAGGTTGTCGCGCTCGCCGCGGCCGAGGTCGTCACCCACGAGCGCTCCGGGGCCGCTGCGGCCGGCCGCGGCACGGGCCTCCTCGCTGTCGGACACCCCCTGGGCCATCAGGTCGCGGACCTGCGGCCACGTGGTCGCCGAGCCCTCGCCGGTGACCTGGCCCCCCTCGACGTAGACGAAGTAGGGCGAGCCGGGGATGTCGTAGTCGAGCCAGGCGGCGGAGGACTGGATCACGGGCACATCGCCGGCGAGCGACCGGAGGCTCGGGACCGACTCCTCCTCGGGGCCCTTGGCGACGACTCGAAGGGCACCGTCGCCGGGCACGTCGACACCGCGCTGGAACTCCTCCCAGAACGTCTGGCAGACGCTGCAGCCGCTGGTGAGGAAGGCGAGCAGGGTCCGCTGGCCGGGGGCCGTCACGACGACCTCGGATGCGGCGCGCTCGAGGTCGGTGCCGACGATGTCGTGCGCCTTCGTCGAGTCGTGCCGGGTGGCCGGGATGACCCCGGTCTCCAGCTCGACCGGCACGGGACCGGGCTTGCCGCCCGTGGTCGCGGTGGTCACCCCCGTGCCGGCGTCCTTCTCGAGCTCGAGGCCTGCCCCGAGCTCGTGGAGGGCCTTGAGGATGAGCGCGTGGCTGCGCAGCAGGCCGAGCACGAGGACGCCGAGCAGGACGACGGCGACCCCCTCGGCGATGACGACGGCAAGCATGGGTCAGCCCTTCGTGCGGGTCGGGTTGGCGCTGCGGACGGCGGTGGCGGTGGTGGTGGGGAGGACGGCCATGACCATCCAGGCGAGGCCGGCGATGACGACGGCGAGGGCGACGGTGGTCACGATGGACGCACCGGCCGGCGCGTTCGCAGCTGCTCCGGACCACACGGCGGACGGCGGGTCCGCGGCGAGCGCGACGGCGACCAGCGCGGCAGCAGCCGTGAGGACGAGGTGGGTCCGGGTCGCGGGGGTGTCGGGCTTGCCGAAGCACCCGCACGACCCGAGGACCCCGCCGCGCGTCAGGACGCGCCCCACGAACAGGGTGAAGACGAGGTAGGCCGCGGCCACCAGGGCCGCGCTCGCGCGGCCCGGGGCCACGACGGCCCAGACGCCGACGACGACCTCGCCCACGGCGAAGAGCCGGACCAGTGCCGCGCCGGGGCCCGGTGGGACGACGAATCCGGCGGAGCGCAGGGCGCGCACCAGGGGCAACGGGTCGATGACCTTGGGCACACCGGCCACGACGAGCAGCCCCGCCACGGCGAGGAACGGTCCCGCGAGTGCGTCCCACATGGCGTCCACGCTACCCGCCGGGTGCGACGACCCGGCGGTCGCGACAGGCGGGAGTCGTCGTGGAGGTGGGCTGGGAGCGGCAGGGGGCCGGTGTGGGGCGGCAGGGCGGCATACCGGGACAAACACCGCGGGGTGCCGCTCCGTCGGTCGACGGTGCGGCACCCCGGAGGTGCGCCCTGCGCTGAGGGCGGTGGAGCTGGGTCAGTCGACCTTGTCCTTGGTCTCGTCGGCCTTGTCGGCGACGGCCTCGGCGGCGTCCTTGGTCGCGTCCGCGGCAGAACCTGCAGCGTGCTTGCCCGTGGAGGTCACCTTGTCCTTGGCGTCGGACGCAGCACCGGCGGCCTTGTCCTTGGCCTCGGTCGCCTTGTCCTTGACGGTGTCGGCTGCTGCTCCGGCCTTCTCCTTGGCGGCGTCGGCCAGGTTCGAGACCTTCTCCGAGGTGGAGGCGCGGCCGCTGGTCGGCGCGGTGTACGGGTCGTCGAGGGGGGTGGCCCACGGGTCCTCGCGCGGCGCGGACTTGCGGAACACGGCGAACGCGGCACCGGCAGCGGCGAGGACGCCGAGGAAGATCAGCACCTTGCCCTTGCGACCGCTGCGCTTGGCGACGGCGTCGCCCTTGAGGACGTGGAACGCCCCGCTGGAACGGTCGGCCGTCTCGCCGGCCACGTCCGTGGCGGTGCTCTTGGCGGCAGCGGAGGCTGCGGCCACGGCCGCGATGGCCTCGGCGACCTTCGGCAGCAGGCTGTCGACGATGGTGTCGCGGGCGGTGTCGACCTTGGGCGCGAGGCCCTCGACAGCACCCTGCAGCTTCGGGGCGGCGACCTCGATGCCGTGGTCGACGTGGGGCTTGGCCCAGTCGCGGGCAGCCTCGACGTGGGGCTTGCCCCAGTCCTTGGCCTGGCCGGCGCGGTCCTTGGCGACCTCTGCGGCCGGGGCCACACGGTCCTTGAGGGTCGATGCGTAGTCCGCCGCGGTGTGGGCCGTCGAGCTCACAGCGTCGGCGGCCTGCTCGGTCTTGCTCTTGGTGCGGAACACCTGTGCCTCCCTGGTGGTGCGGACATGTCTGGCTTCCCCGAGGGGATGTCACTCCTGCCCCATCCTGCCTTGTTTCGGCTGGTGGGCAACCCAGCGGGGCTCCCGCGGACGACGCCCGGACGGCCTCCGTGGAAGGATGAGCAGCATGGACGTCACCCTCAAGACCAACCACGGCGACATCAATGTCACCCTCTTCCCCGACCACGCTCCCAAGACGGTCGCGAACTTCGTCGGCCTCGCCAAGGGCGAGCAGGAGTACCGCGACGACGCGGGCCGCACGAACCCCACGCCGTTCTACGACGGCCTGGTGTTCCACCGCATCATCCCCGGCTTCATGATCCAGGGCGGGTGCCCCGTCGGCCAGGGCTTCGGTGGCCCCGGCTACACCTTCGACGACGAGATCAGCCCGGACAAGAACTTCAACCAGCCCTACATGCTCGCCATGGCGAACGCCGGCAAGCGCATGGGCAAGGGCACCAACGGCTCGCAGTTCTTCATCACCGTGGGTGACACCTCGTGGCTGCAGGGCAAGCACACCATCTTCGGCGAGGTCGCCGACGGCCCGAGCCGCGAGGTCGTCGACAAGATCGCGAACGTGCGCACCGGTGCGAACGACAAGCCGGTCGAGGACGTTGTCATCGAGTCGGTCGTCGTCAACGACTGACCTCGACCCGATCCCCCGAAGACAGGACCCGCGCATGAGCGAGCCCACCGCCGGAGCGCAGCAGCAGACCACACCGGTCTGCCCCCGGCACCCCCAGCGCGTGTCGTACGTGCGGTGCCAGCGCTGTGGCCGGCCGGTGTGCCCGGACTGCCAGCGGCCCGCGGCCGTCGGTGTCCAGTGCGTCGACTGCGTCCGCGCCCAGGCCAAGACGATGCGCTCGGCCACGACCGTCTTCGGGGGACGGGTCACCGACACCCCCGTGGTGTCCTACGCGATCATCGCGCTCTGCGTGCTCGTGTACGTCCTCCAGCTCGCGGTGCCGGGCTTCAGCGACCAGGTGGACTTCAGCCCCTACACGGGTGAGTCCGAGCCCTGGCGGTTCGTCACCTCGGCCTTCGCGCACAGCCCCCAGCAGATCACCCACATCCTGTTCAACATGGCGGCCCTGTGGATGGTGGGTGCGCAGTACCTCGAGCGCCTGCTCGGTGCCGCCCGGTATGCCGCGGTGTACCTGATCAGCGCGGTGGGCGGCTCGGTCGTCTACCTCCTCATGTCCACGCCCCCCACCAGCACCCTGGACCGGACCTCGTGGTTCACCCCGATGGTCGGTGCCTCGGGTGCGGTGTTCGGGTTGTTCGGGGCCCTGCTCGTGCTCAACCGGCACCTGGGCCGTTCCTCCGCGGGGATGTACCTCACCATCGGCATCAACGCCGTGATCGGGTTCGTCCTGCCCAACGTCGCCTGGCAGGCGCACCTCGGCGGACTGCTGACCGGCGCGGCCCTGGCGGCCGTCATCTCCTGGACCACGCCGCGCGAACGCCGACGCTGGCAGTGGCCCGGCCTTGGGGCCGTGCTCGCGGTCCTCGTCGTGCTCGCTGTCGTGAAGTACGCGCTCTCCCCCGGGTTCGTCCTCGTCGGCTGACGGGCTCCGGGTTCCCGGCAGCGGGTGGGGACCCGCGTATTACACGCCTGTCATTTGTCCCCAGCTGTGGAGAAAGGTGTGGACAACTCCCTGTGGACAACGGTGGGGACGAGCGGCGGACAGATGTGGACAAAGGTGGGGATGCCCGCTGGTGCCCGAGGATGAGGCGTCTAGTCCTGATGCAGGAGGCTATGGCTGCGTTGTCCGCATGATCACCTTTGCGGTGCGCGCTGGAAGGCTCTCGGGACTCGACACCGATGTCCACAGAAGGACCACCTGACCACGCTCCAGCAGATGATCCGACGCCGCTCCGCCTCCGAGCGAGGGGCCACACCGGTGGAGTTCGGCCTCACCGTCGGTCTCGTCGCGACGTTCCTCGTCGTCGTGGTGGGCCACTTCGGCGAGAGCCTCGCGGGGATCTTCGACGCGGCCAGCCGGGGTTCCTGAGCAGCCGGGACTTCTGAGCAGCCGGGCCCGCGCCCTCCCGGGGTGAGTGGGGGAAGGCGAGTCCGGGGCCGGCAGGCGCCGCCGGTGGGACCGGGCCGCTCTCGTGCGGATGGTGGAGAACGACGACCCGCACGAGGACGATGTCCGACCGGATCGGCGCTGCCACTCTCTCCGTAGGGCCACACGCCCATTCCGCCGGCCGCAAGGGAGCCCACGATGACCTTGATCCACAGCAAGATCCAGCAGCACGCCAGCGGCGAGCGCGGCGCCACCGCCGTCGAGTACGGCCTGATGGTCGGCCTCATCGCCATCGTCATCATCGTCGCGGTCGCGCTCCTGGGCACGAACCTCTCGGACATCTTCAACACGGGTGCCACGACGGTCTGACCCCGCTGGCCCCACCGACCCCTGGCCGCCGGAATCCCCCGCCGGCAGGCCACGGTGTTCGCCACGGCGAACGACAGGAGCGCACCTCGGCCGAGCCGGGGTGCGCTCCTGTCGTTCCAGCAGGTCGTCAGGCGACCCGCGTCCGGTGGCTCAGCGCCAGCGGGTGGTCATCGCGAACCCCGACAGCATCAGGCCGAAGCCGATGCCGAGGTTCCAGCGGCCGAACGACTCGACCGGGAAGCGCTGGCTGGTGATGTAGAAGACGACGATCCACAGCAGTCCGAGCACCATGAGGGTCAGCATCACGGGCACGAACCAGGGCGGGTTCCCGACCTTGGCCTTCGCGGGCTTGCTGGGCGGGGTGTAGGCGCGCTTGGCGCGGCCCTTGGACTCCGGCACGGGAAAACTCTCCTCGCAGGTCGGACGGCATCGAGCCGCCGGGACGTTTGGCATAGCGTAGTGCCATGGCGGACCAGAGGCTGACGTGGTTGACGCGTCGGCCCACGGTGTGGTCGGCGGTCGTCCCCCTCGTGGCGCTCGGCGCCGGGGTCATGTTCGCGCTGAGCGCGGCCACGGCCAAGGGAACGGACCTGCGGTCCTCCGGCGGCGACGTCCCCGGCCTGATCAGGGAGCAGACCCGGCAGAACGCCATCGCCGCCCAGCGGGTCGCCTCCCTGCGCGCCGAGGTCGACCGGCTGTCGGCCCAGCAGGCGCCCGGCGACCTCCAGGTCACCGAGCTGACCAAGGACGCGGACGCCCTGCGGCTCGCTGCCGGGACCGAGCCGGTGGCCGGTCCGGCGGTCCAGGTCACCATGACCGACGCGAAGACCGTTCCCGACGTGCTGCCGGACGGCTTCTCGGTCGACGACTACGTCGTGCACCAGCAGGACGTCCAGGCCGTCGTGAACGCGCTGTGGCAGGGCGGTGCCGAGGCGATGATGCTCATGGACCAGCGCGTGGTCTCGACGAGCGCGGTCCGCTGCGTCGGCAACACGTTGATCCTGCAGGGACGGGTCTACTCGCCGCCCTACGTCATCACGGCCATCGGCGACCAGGGCCGGCTCCGGGCTGCGCTCGACTCCAGCCCCAGCATCGGGATCTACCGCCAGTGGGTCGACGCCGCCGGTCTGGGGTACGACGTGACGTCGCGTCGCGAGCTGACGTTCCCGGCCTACGCAGGCTCGATCAACCTCCAGGACGCCCGGGCGGCGCGATGAGCTCAGGTGCGGCCCGGGCGGGTCGGTGGGTGCTCGGGCTGGCCGGGGACGTGTTCGTCACGGCCGGCCTGCTCCTGCTCCTGTTCGTCGGGTGGCAGTTGTGGTGGACCGACGTCACCGCCAACCGCGTCCAGGACGACACCGTCCACGCGCTCACCCGCGACTTCGCGTCCGGGGCGTCGGGCTCTGCCGCGGCCAACCGGGTGCCGGCTGCCGTGCCGTTCGGCAAGGCCTTCGCGATCGTGCGGATCCCGCGGCTCGGCGCCGACTACGCGCGGCCCGTGCTCGAGGGCACCAGCCGCGACATCCTCATGGACGGTGTCGGCCACTACACGGGCACGGCGCGGCCCGGTGCCGTGGGGAACTTCGCGATCGCCGGCCACCGCACCACCTACGGGCGCCCGTTCCACGACATCGACCTCCTCCGCGCGGGAGACAAGGTCGTGATCGAGACCCGGACCGAGTTCCACGTGTATGCCGTGAAGCGGCACGTCATCGTCGCGCCCACCGAGGTGGACGTCATCGCGCCGGTGCCGCAGAAGGTCGGCACCAGGCCCACGCAGCGGTGGCTCACGATGACCGCCTGCCACCCCAAGTACAGCGCGGCGCAGCGGTACGTCGTCTTCGCCGAGCTGGTGCGGTCCTACCCCCGGGCGGCGGGGCTGCCCGCCGACGTCCTCGCCGCACCGAAGGCAGGTGCGTGATGATCTACGCAGCCATCTGGCGGGCGTTGCCCGGGCCCCTGGTGCTCCGGGTGCTGCTGGCCCTGGTGCTGGTCGTCGCCGTCGTGGCGTTCTGCTTCCTGTGGCTGTTCCCGCGGATCGCCCCGCTCATGCCGTTCAACGACAACACGGTCGACCCCTCGGCCGCCCGTCCCCACGCCGTCCACGCACCCCAGCTCGAGGCCTCCCCATGACCCGCATCCTCGTCGTCGACAACTACGACAGCTTCGTCTTCACCATCGTCGGCTACCTCCAGCAGCTCGGCGCCGAGTGCGAGGTCGTCCGCAACGACGCGCTCACCGCCGCCGACGGTGCGGACTTCGACGGCGTGCTCGTGTCGCCGGGTCCCGGCACCCCCGAGCAGGCCGGTGTCTCGATGGCGATGATCGAGGCATGCGCCGAGCGGGCCCAGCCCATGCTGGGGGTCTGCCTCGGTCACCAGGCACTCGGGGTCGTGGCCGGGGCGACCGTCGGGCGGGCGCCGGAGCTGCTCCACGGCAAGACGTCCCGGGTCCTGCACGACGACACCGGTGTCCTCGAGGGCCTGGGCAGCCCGTTCACGGCGACCCGGTACCACTCGCTGACCATCGACCCCCCAACGCTGCCCGAGGCGCTGGTCGCCAACGGGCACACCGAGTCCGGCATCATCATGGCCGTCCGCCACCGCGACCTGCCCCTGCACGGGGTGCAGTTCCACCCCGAGAGCGTGCTCACCGAGGGTGGGCACCGCATCCTGGCCAACTGGCTGCAGGTGTGCGGCCTCGACGACGCCGTCCAGCGGTCGGCCGGCCTGAGCCCCCTGGTCCGCGACGCCGAGGGAGTGGCCCGGGCGGTCGCCGCCCACTGACCTCCGGTCACTCCCGGGTCAGGGCGTCTGGACCGGCGCCGGGGGTGTGACGGGGATGGTGCTCGTCGGAGCCGTGGTGGTCGTCGTCGTGCTCGTGGTCGGCGGCGGCGCCGTCGTGGTGGTCGGTGGGGGCGTCGTGGTGGTGGTCTGGGTCGGACGCGGCGGCTGGGCCACGGTCAGCACGATCTGGGTGCCGTCGTCGACCTTCTCGCCCTTCTTGATGCTCTGCTTGGTCACCGAGTCCTCGGTCTCGGAGCTCTCGACGTACTCGGTCTTGATCCGGAACCCGAGGTCGCCGAGGATCTGGGCGGCCTCGCTGCGCGACTTGCCCACGACGTCGGGAGCGGTGATCTTGCCCGAGGACACGGTCAGGTCGACGGCGCTGCTGACCGGGACGGACTCGCCGGCTCCCGGGTCGGTGGAGACGACCTGGCCCTTGTCCAGTCCGGAGTCGTCGACCTCCTTGATGGCGCCGACCTTGAGGTTGAGGTTGGACAGGGCGGTGCGCGCCTCGTCCTGGCTGTAGTCCCTGAGGTCGGGCAGGTCCCTGGTGTCGGGGCCGGCCGAGATGCTCAGCTGGACGCGGGAGTTGCGCGCCGCCAGCTCGCCGCCGCCGGGGCTCTGCTCGATGACGTGGCCGATCTCCTTGGTGCTGGCCACCTGGGTCGACTCGGGCACCAGCCCGGCCGCCCTGATCTCCGCCTCGGCCGTCTCGACCGGCTTGTCGACCACGGACGGGATGGACACCTGGGCAGGCGTGTCGGGTGGCCGGTCGAGGAAGGACTTGCCGGCCAGGGCGAGCAGCACCAGCGCGCCGACCACGGCGAGGACGAGCAGCACGTAGGCGAGGCCGCGTCGGCGACGCGGTTCGTCGTCGGGGTCGTGCCCGATGGCCGGCAGGGTCGCGGTGTTGCCGTGACCGCCACCGGCGGTGCCGGGAGCGGTGGCGGTCGTCGGGGTGGCACCCGCGGGCAGGACCGTGGTCGCTGCCGCGGCGGCCCCGAGGGCACCGATCGCCACGGTGGCCTCCGGCGCCGAGCCGGCCGTCCCGCGGGCTGCATCGCTGATGGGGCGCCCGAGCCGGGCGGCCTGCAGGTCGGCGCGGAACGCGGTCGCGTCCTGGTAGCGGGCCTCGCGGTCCTTTGCGAGAGAGTGCAGGACCACCGCGTCGAGGGCCGGGCTCACGGCGGGGTTGAGCGAGGACGGTCGCGGGGGCGGCTGGCCCACGTGCTGGTAGGCGATCGCGACCGGTGAGTCGGCCTGGAACGGCGGGCGACCGGTGAGCAGCTCGAACAGCAGGCAGCCCGTGGAGTACAGGTCCGAGCGCGCGTCGACGTGGTGGCCCTGGGCCTGTTCGGGCGAGAGGTACTGCGCGGTGCCGATGACGGCCTGCGTCTGGGTCATGGTGGCGTTCGCGTCGGCGACCGCTCGTGCGATCCCGAAGTCCATGACCTTGATGTCACCGCGGGAGCCGATCATGACGTTCGCCGGCTTGATGTCGCGGTGGATGATGCCCATCCGGTGGCTGTACGCCAGCGCGTCGAGCACGCCCTCGGTGATGCGGGCCGCCTCAGCGGGCTCGAGGTGCTGCCGGTCGTTGAGCAGCTCGCGCAGGGTCTGGCCCTCGACGTACTCCATGACGATGTAGGGCACCGGGACCGAGGCGCCGCCGGACTCGGTCAGCCGGTCCTCGCCGGAGTCGTAGACCGCGACGATGCTCGCGTGGTTGAGCCCGGCCGCCGACTGGGCCTCACGGCGGAACCGGTTGAGGAACGAGGGGTCGCGCGCGAGGTCGGATCGCAGCAGCTTGATGGCCACCGGCCGCGAGAGGCGGGCGTCGTGGCCGAGGTGCACCTCCGCCATACCGCCGCGACCGAGCAGGCCGCCCACTTCGTAGCGGCCCCCGAGGAGCTGTGGTGCGCTCACGGCTTCTTGCCCCCCTTGCCCTTGCCCTGGCCCTTGCCGGCGTGGCCGGAGGCGGGCTGGGCCGGGGCGCTGGACACGGCCGGGGTCGTGCGTGGCGTGCTCTTAGGCGAGGCGGTGTTCGTGGCAGGGGTCATGGTGGAGCGGGTCGTGGCCTTCGAGGTGGTGGGTGTGCTCGTGGCGCTCGGCGCGACGGGTGTGCTCGTCGCGGCGACCGGGGAGGTCCGGGACGGGGTGGGTGTCGAGCTGGCGTTGCCGCGGGAGGTCAGCGACACCACCAGCGCCACGGCGAGCAGGACGGCGACGCCGGCTGCCACGGGCAGGGCCCACGCCGGCCGCCGGGTGTCGTGCACCTCGGTGTCGTCGTGACCCGGGTCGGTCGCGACACCAGCGGTCGCCGCGGGGGCGAGGAAGACCGACGTCGGCAGCGTGTCGTCGCCGGTCAGGCCCTCGGGCGCCCCCGCGATCACGGGGGTGACGGCTGACGCGGCTCCGGCGCGGAGGTGCTCGGGGACCTCGCCGCGCGGGAGCTCGAGGGCGGCCGCGAACTCCGCGGCACTGCCGGGGCGTTGCGACGGGTCCTTGGCCAGGGCTGCCATCACCGTCGTCCGCAGGGGTTCCTCGACCTCGTCGGAGAGCTGGGGCGCGGGTTGGCTGAGGTGGGCCAGGGCAGTGGTCACCATCGACTCGCCGTTGAACGGTCGCCGGCCGGTGAGCATCTCGTAGCCGACCACGGCCAGGGCGTACACGTCGCTCAGCGGGCCGGCCGGTCGGCCAGCGGCCTGCTCCGGTGCGAGGTAGTGGGGCGTGCCGAGGACCTCGCCGGTCTGGGTCATCGGGGCCTCGCTCAGGGCGCGGGCGATCCCGAAGTCGGTGAGCTTGGCGTACCCGTCCGGGTCGACGACGATGTTCGCGGGCTTGACGTCCCGGTGCACGACCCCCGCGTCGTGGGCCGCCTGGAGGGCCAGCGCGGCTTGCCGCAGGATGTCGGTGACCTCCTGCTGCGGCAGCGGCGCACGCTCCTTGATCAGGGTCGAGAGGGGTTCGCCGACGAGCAGCTCCATGACCAGGAAGGCCGTGCCGTCGTCCTCGCCGAAGTCGTGGACCGTCCCGATGTTCGGGTGGCTCAGGCCGCCGGAGTGGCGGGCCTCGGCACGGAAACGCTCCGCGAAACCCTCGTCCTGTGCGCTGTCGGGCCGGAGCACCTTGACGGCGACGTCGCGGTCCAGGGTGACGTCGTGGGCACGCCAGACCTCACCCATCCCGCCCATCGCGATGGACTCCTCGAGGCGGTAGCGGCCGGCGAGCACGTCGCCCTGCGTGGGGGTCACTTGCCGAGCACCGCTTCCATGACTGCCTTGGCGATGGGGGCCGCGACCCGGCCACCGGCGGCCTCGTTCCCCGCGTTGCCACCGTCCTCGACGACGACGGCGACAGCCACCTTCGCGCCCACGGCGGGCGCGAACCCGGTGAACCACGCGTGCGGGGCCTTGCCCACCTCGTGCTGGGCCGTGCCGGTCTTGCCGGCGACGTCGACGCCGCTGATCTGCGCGGCGGTGCCGGTGCCGTTCTCGACGACGCCCTGCATCATCCGGGTCAGGGCGTCAGCGGTCTCCTTCGAGACGGCCTGGGACAGCTGCTCGGGCGGGGGTTCGTCGAGGACCTCCAGGTCGGAGGAGGTGACCTTCTTGACCAGGTGCGGCTTCATGACGATGCCGCGGTTGGCGACGGCGGCGGAGATCATGGCCACCTGCAGCGGGGTCACCCGCACGTCGTACTGGCCGATCGCCGACTGCGCCAGCTGGGGCTCGTTGAGCTCGGCCGGGACGCTGCTCGGGGTCACCGTCATGGGGATCGTCAGGCGGTCACCGATGCCGAACTTGGCTGCCTGCGAACGGAAGTCGTCGGCGCCGATCTGCATGCCGAGCCACCCGAACGCCGTGTTGCACGAGATCTCCAGCGCCCGCTTGAGGGTGACCTTGCCGTTCGGCCCGCACGGCTGGCGGTCGTCGTTCGGCAGGTTGGTCGTGGTCAGCGGCAGGTCCAGCGTGGCCGGTCCGGGGATCTGCGACTCCTCGGTGAACTTCCCCGACTCCAGGGCCGCGGCCGACGTGACGATCTTGAACGTCGACCCCGGCGGGTAGAGGTTGCCGGCGATGGCACGGTCCACCATCGGCCGGCTGCTGTCGGCGTTGAGGTCCTTCCACGCCTTGACGACGGCGGAGGTGTCGTGGCTGCTCAGGACCGAGGGGTCGTATGACGGGTGGCTGACGAGCGCGAGGACCTCACCGGTGCTCGGGTCGAGGGCCACGACGGCCCCGCGCTGGTTGCCCAGCGCCTTCTCCGCAGCGGCCTGCGCCTTGGCGTTGACCGTGAGCTCGAGGCTGGCCCCGGTCTGGTCCTTGCCGGTGAGGATGTCGCTGACGCGGCGGTAGAACAGCTTGTCCGAGGAGCCCGAGAGCAGCGCGTTCTCCGCGCCCTCGATCCCGCCGCCCGCGCCATACGTGAAGGAGTAGTAGCCGGTGAGGTGGGCGTAGAGCTTGCCCTGCGGGTAGGTGCGCAGCCACTTGAGCTCGTCCTTGGAGGCGACCGACTTGGCGATCGGGGCACCCCCCACGAGGATCTGGCCGCGCTCGCGGGCGTAGTTGGCCAGGAGGGTGCGGCGGTTCTCGGGCCGGTCGTCCAGCGACTTGGCCTGGACGAACTGGATGTAGGTCGAGGAGATGAGCAGCGCGCCGAACAGCAGCGCCACGACCATGGAGAGCCGGCGGAGGGGGGCGTTCACCGCAGCGCCACCATCTCGGTCTTGGCCTCGCCGGTGCTGGACGCGCCGACCGGCGTCTCGACGACGGGTCGGCGGGCCTGGTCGCTGATGCGCAGGAGCAGGGCCACGAGCGACCAGTTCGCCAGCAGCGACGAGCCTCCGTAGGACAGGAACGGCATGGTCAGGCCGGTGAGGGGGATGACCCGGGTCACCCCACCGACGACGACGAAGCACTGCAGCGCCACGGAGAAGGCCAGCCCGCCGGCGAGCAGCTTGCCGAACCCGTCGCGGACCCCGAGCGCCGTGCGCAGGCCGCGCTCGACGAGCAGGACGTAGAGCATGAGCAGCGCGAACAGGCCGATCAGGCCGAGCTCCTCGCCGAAGCTGGGGAAGATGAAGTCCGACTCCGCGAAGTAGGTCAGGTCGGGGCGACCGCGACCCAGGCCGGTGCCGAAGAGCCCACCGGCCGCCATACCCATCAGGCCCTTGGCGACCTGGTCGGACTGGCCGGGGGCGAACGGGTCGAGCCACAGGTTCACGCGCGCCTGGACGTGGGAGAAGAGCAGGAAGGCGAGGTAGGCGCCACCGCAGAACAGGGCCATGCCGATGGCGATCCAGGACACGCGCTCGGTCGCGACGTAGAGCATGGACACGAACAGGCCGAACAGCAGCAGCGACGAACCCAGGTCCTTCTCGAAGACCAGGACGAGCAGGCTGAGGATCCAGGCGACGAGGATCGGGCCGAGGTCGCGCCCGCGCGGGAAGGTGAAGCCGAGCACCTTGCGGCCCGCGAGCGAGAGGGCGTCACGGGTCTGGACGAGGTAGCCCGCGAAGAAGACGGCGAGCACGATCTTCGCGACCTCGCCGGGCTGGAAGGTGAACGGCCCCAACCCGATCCAGATGCGCGATCCGTTGACGGTGCGACCGACCACGGGCAGCAGCGGCAGGATCAGCAGCCCGAACCCGACGATCGCCGCGGTGAACGTGAACCGGCGCAGGGCGCGGTGGTCGCGCAGGAACCACAGGACGGCGGCGGCGATGGCGACGGCCAGGGCGCTCCAGATGAGCTGGCGCAGGGCCAGACCCTCCCCGATGCTGCGGCCCTCGGCGATGTCGAGCCGGTGGATCATCACCAGCCCGAGGCCGTTGAGCAGGGTGACGATGGGCAGGAGCAGCGGGTCGGCGTACGACGCTTTCCAGCGCAGCAGGAGGTGGAACGCCAGCGAGATCGCGAGCAGGCCGGCGCCGTGGGTGATGAGCCCGGGCGGGAACGCGCCCGAGACCGAGAGCCCGACGTTGACGTAGGCCAGGACGACGATGCCGACGGCCAGCAGCAGCAACGTCAGCTCGACGTTGCGGCGGGTGCGGGGAGCGAAGCTCGAGACGGTCGTCATGGCGCGCTCAACGGGTCGTCGTCGACGGGGTGCCGGTCGTCGTCGACGAGCTCGTCGTGGTGGTCGGGGTCGTGGTGGTCGTGCTCGGGGACGTCGTGGTGGTGGTCGGCGTGGGGGTCGTCGAGTCGTCGGTGGCGCAGGTGCCACCGGTCGCCCGGCTCACCGCGCAGCGGGACGCCTCGAGGCGCAGCTCCTCGACGAGGGCCTCGGCGTCCTTGAGCGTGTCCTTGGAGATGGAGGCCTCGACCTTGGTGCGGTAGAAGTCCGGCAGGTCGCTCACGACGACGTCGGACGCCTCCTCGACGTGCGACAGTGCGATCGGCCCGAGGTCCTGCGAGACGCCTTGGTAGATGGCGACCTTCCCGTCGTGGGCACCCACGAAGTACTGGCCCTGCGACCAGTCGTACGCGGCATACGCGCCACCACCGAGGACCACGAGCACGACGGCGAGGACCGCGGCCCTGCGCCACCAGCGGCCGGGCCCGGCCGGGCCCTCCTCCGCGAGGGTCACCTCGTCGTCGTCCTCGCCGGTGGCCTCGCGGGTGAGCGCAGCGGCCTTGGCAGCGGGAGTGACCGGTATGGCGCGGGTGCTCTTCTTCGTGCGCGTGGAGGCGGCGCCCACGATCTGCGGCTGCGTCGGGGGGCCGTCGACCTTGGTGAGGTCGACGACGTCACCGATGACGATGGTCACGTTGTCCGGTGCGCCTGCCTTGAGCGCGAGGTCGACGAGCCGGTCGGCCGTCGCGCCCGGCGCGTCGCCGGCCGTGACGATCTCGGCGATGGTGTCACCGGCGACGTAGTCGGTGAGGCCGTCGGAGGCGATGAGGTAGCGGTCGCCCATGCGCGCCTCGCGCACGGTGACGTCCGGCTCGTCGTCGGGCTGCCCGGTCAGGACGCGGGTGACCAAGGAGCGCTGCGGGTGACCGATCGCCTCGTCGGCGGTGATGCGGCCCTCGTCGACCAGGGACTGCACGAAGGAGTGGTCCTTGGTGATCTGTGTGAGCTGACCGTCACGGGCGAGGAAGGCGCGGGAGTCGCCGATGTGGGCCAGGACGAGCTTGTTGTGCGACCGCAGGATCGCGATGAGCGTCGTCCCCATGCCGTGCAGGCTGGGGTCGGACTTGACCATGTCGGCGAGCTCGTCGTTCGCCGACGTGATCCGTCGGAGCAGGGCCTTGCTCGCCTCGGCGCTGCCCAGCGCCTCGCCGTCGAGGTCGGCCAGCGCACCGATGACCACCGAGGACGCGATGTCGCCGCCGGCGTGGCCACCCATGCCGTCGGCCATCGCCAGCAGCCGGGGCCCGGCGTACCCGGAGTCCTGGTTCTCCGACCGCACCATCCCGACGTCGGAACGCGCGGCGTAGTTGAACGCGAAGGGCATGTCGTCGAGGCCTACTTCCGCAGCTCGATGACGGTCTTGCCGATCCGCAGGGTGGTCCCGACCTCGACCCGGACCGGGCCGGTGAGGCGCTCGCTGCCCAGGAAGGTGCCGTTGGTGGAGCCGAGGTCCTCGACGAACCACGCGCCGTCGCGGTGGAAGATCTTGGCGTGCCGGCCGCTGGCGAAGTCGTCGTCGAGGACGAGGGCGCACTCGGGGTTGCGGCCGATGACGGTGCCGGACTCACGCAGGGGAAGGCTGGTTCCGGTCAGGGCGCCCTGCGTCACGACGAGCGTGCGCGGCGTGGACGAGGCCTGGCGCCGAGGGGTCTTCGCCGGGGGCTTGGCGGCGGGGGTCTCGTCGGCCTTGGCAGCGCGCGCGGCCGGCTGCCGCTTGGCCGGCGCGGGCTTGCGCGGGGTGCGGCTGACCACGCGGGTGCCGTAGATGTCGCCGCGCAGGACGCCGACGACGCTGAACACGAAGATCCACAGGAGGACGAGCAACCCGAGGCGGATGATCGTCAGGGTGAGTTCACTCATGCGACGAGGTCACCGCCGCCCGGCGCGGTAGACGACGGAGGTGCGGCCCACCGTGATCCGGTCCCCGTCGGAGAGGCGTTGGCTGGAGATCCGCTCGCTGTTGACGAACGTGCCGTTCGTCGAGCCGAGGTCGCGGATGCTGGCGACGAGGTGCGGTCCGTCGTTGGTCACGCGGATCTCGCTGTGCCGCCGGGAGATGCCGGGGTCGTCGAGGATGATGTCGGCGGCGTCGTCGCGACCGAGAACGGTCATCGCGCCCATGAGGGGGTAGCGCTCGCCGTCGACGTCGAGCCACGGCCGGTCGGCGGGGTTGACCCGGCGGGGCGGAGCCGGTGGGGCGACCGGCGCCTGCGCCTGGGTTGCCTCGAGGCCGTCGTCGTCCGGGACCTGCCGCGCGGGGTGACCCTGAGGGCGAGCCGAGTGGGCCGGGGGTGAGACCGCGGCAGCCGCCTCAGCCTCGGAGTAGGGGCTGGGAGCCGACCCGGCGCCATACCCGCCGCTGCTGCGGCGACCGGGGGCGTCGCCGGGGCGACGGGCGGTCGAGGTGCGCAGGCGGAAGACCCCGGTCTCGAGGTCGTTGGCGCTCGCGAAGCTCACCTGCAACGGGCCGCCGGGCTGGTAGCGCTGCGACTCGGCGTGCTCCTGGGCGGCCGCGATGAGCTCGTTCTCGAGCTCCTCGTCGTACCCGCCGAGGCGGTCGTAGTCGGTGTCGGAGAGCTCCACCGTGTAGAGGTTCGGCACGATCGTGCGGCCGGGGCCGAGGATCGCGGCACGGTCGTCCATGGCCCGCCGGATCGCCGAGGCGATCTCCACGGGCTGGACCTCCGACTTGAAGGCGCGCGCAAAGGCACCGTTGACGGCACGCTCCAGGCGTTGCTCGACCCGGTCGAACAGTCCCACCGCTCGGCCTCCTTCGCTGACTGGCCCCTGATCGTAACCGGCTCGGCTGGCCGCGGCGCCCGCCGCGCCAGGCCGCCGCGCGGCGACCCAGCCAATCGCGACCAGCCACCCGACGCAAAACGCCGGTTGCTCGGGGAAACGGAAGTTGCAGGCCGCAGTTTTGCCCAACATCCGCCGTTTTGCCGTGTCGCGCTCCCGGTGGCGTCGTGCCGTCGTCCTGCTCGACTCGACCGACAGCCGGGCCGGAACGAGCCGGTTTGGAGTTCCGGGCACCGATACAGCACACTGTTCACCGCGCGCGAGTGGCGGAACGGCAGACGCGCTGCGTTCAGGTCGCAGTGTCCGAAAGGGCGTGGGGGTTCAAATCCCCCCTCGCGCACGCAATGACGAAGGGCCCCCGAGAATCTCGGGGGCCCTTCGCCGTTCCGGTGCGGACCTCAGACGTGGACGGGCGGGGCGCTGCCGTCGCCACCGGCCGGCGTGTGCGGAGTCTTGAACCCGACCCACAGGTACGTCGGGATGATCGGCATCAGCGCACGGAACGATGCCCGCGGCAGCCTGGCCGCGAGTCCGGGGACGATGTCGCCACCGCTGTAGCGCTGCGGGTCGGCCAGGACCGGCACCGTGTAGTCCCAGAGGTCGAACGCGTTCAGCAGCTGCTCGAGCGACCGCCGGGTCCGCAGCCGCTCGTAGTACTGGTCGCCCTTGCGGGTGATCCGGACGTACGCGTCACCGGCCTTCGGCGGGAGCCACGACAGGAACGGCAGCCGGTGGTGTGGCTCGATGATCCCGAGGCGGTTGGCCAGGCCGAAGTAGGCCACACCGTCCGGGGACAGCACCCGGTGGATCTCGGCGACGACGGCGGCCGGGTCGACCACGTGCTCGTAGATGTGGTTGAGCACGACGACGTCGACGCTGTCGTCCTCGAACGGCAGGTGCTCTGCGTCGCTGAGGTGGAAGGTGACGTCGGCCCCGAACCGCTCCTTGGCCAGGGCGACGCCACCCTCGTCGATGTCGACCCCGTGGGTCGTGGCGCCGGCCTTCGCGAGCTCGTCGGCGATGTAGCCGGCCGAGCAACCGACGTCGAGCGCCGTCAGCCCGGTGAGGTCCGGCCGTCCGAGCGCGTGGCGCAGGACCGCGAGGATCTTCGCGGCCTTCTTCCGCCGCTTCTCCTCGTCGAGCATCGCCGCCATCTGCTGGGAGTAGTCGAGCTGCGGCTTGCGTTCGGCCATGGCCTGGCTCCGATCGTGGGGTGTGCGTCGGCGGACAACCTATCGGCGTGCGGTCGGTGCCCTGACCTCTCGAGTTTGAAGCCCCAGCGACACCATGGCGTCGCTGGGGCTTCAAACTCGCGGTCAGAGGGTCGCGCACAGATGGTCGCGGTCAGGGGCGGACGTCAGGCGTCGGCGTCCAGGGCCTTCAGCTCGTCGTCGGTCAGCTCCAGCTCGGCCGCCTTCACCGAGTCGGTGATGGACTCGGGCCGCGACGCCCCCGGGATCGGGATGACGACGTCGGACAGCGAGAGCTCCCACGCCAGTGCCACCTGCTGCGGGCTCACGCCGTGGGCCTCCGCGACTGTGGCGAACGCCGAGTGGTTCGAACCCAGCTCGGAGGCGTTCGAGATGCCACCGAGCGGGCTCCACGGCAGGAACGCGATCCCGAGCTTCGCGCAGTGGTCGAGCTCGCCGCGGCTGGACAGGAACTTGGGCGAGAACTGGTTCTGCACCGACACGAGCCGTCCGCCGAGGATCTCCTGGCTGAGGTCGATCTGCTCGATGTTCGCGTTCGAGATGCCGGCGCGGACGATGACCCCCTCGTCGAGCAGGTCGCGGATCGCGCCGACCGACTCGGCGTACGGCACGGACGGGTCCGGCCGGTGGAACTGATAGAGGCCGATCGCGTCGACCCCGAGCCGTCGTGCCGACTCCTTGACCGCGGACTTGAGGTGCTCGGGGCTCCCGTCCAGGGTCCACGAGCCGTCGCCGGGGCGGAGGTGGCCGCCCTTGGTGGCCACGAGGACCGACGAGCTGTCGCCGCCCCAGGACTTCAGGGCCCTGGCGATGAGCGACTCGTTGTGGCCCACCTCGTCGGCGTCGCGGTGGTACGCGTCGGCCGTGTCGATGAGGGTGACGCCGGCGTCGAGCGCGGCGTGGATGGTGCGGATCGAACGCTCCTCGTCCGGGCGGCCCTCGATGGACATGGGCATGCCGCCGAGTCCGATCGCGCTGACCTGGGTGTCGCCGAGTGTGCGCTGCTGCATGGGGGTCCTTCCGTGGGGATGGGGGGCCTCACCACGCTAGGTCGGTATGCCGCGTGGTGCCCACTCGAGGCACCGGACCACCCGCAGGAGCGTGGGACGCGTCAGACTGGTCGCGTGGGAGCACCCGATGGCGTCGAGTAGGGCCCGCAGGGCGATGTCCGGCGAGGGACCGCCGCGCGAGCACGTCGCCGGAGGCGCCACCTCGCCGGACGAGACCCCTCGCCGGGCACCGCACGCGAGCCCCGACGCGGAGCCGGCCCGACGGCATACAGTCACGTCCATGGTCGATGACGCGCAACGGACGACGTACGTGCTGGTGGACGGCGAGAACATCGACGCCACCCTCGGCACGTCGATCCTGTCGCGTCGGCCCCAGCCGGACGAGCGCCCTCGGTGGGACCGCCTCAAGAACTTCGCCGAGGAGGAGTGGGGCCAGCCGGTCAAGGGACTGTTCTTCCTCGCGGCCAACGGCGACCTGCCGATGGGGTTCATCCAGGCGCTGCTGGCCATGGAGTACCGCCCGGTGCCGCTGTCGGGGCGTGCGCACGAGAAGGTCGTCGACATCGCCATCCAGCGGACCCTCGACGCGCTCGCCGACCGCAACGCCGACGTCATGCTGGTCAGCCACGACAGCGACTTCGTACCGCAGCTCGGCAAGCTCTGCGACGGCCGCAAGGTGGGGCTCGTCGGGTTCCTCGAGTTCCGCAGCAAGGCGTTCGTCGAGCTCGAGTCACGGGGCCTGGAGTTCTTCGACCTCGAGTACGACGTCGACGCGTTCACCGCACGCCTGCCGCGTGTCCGGGTCATCCCGATCGACGAGTTCGACCCGTTCGAGTTCATCTGAGCCGGAGCCGGTCGCGCCTTCGACCGCGGGCAGCCGCCTAGGAGGCGTGTCGCGTGGCGAACGCCTCGTGTAGCGCGCGGACCTCGTCCGTCAGCTCGGGGGCCGGTCCGGCGACCACGACCCCGGGCGCGACGTCCTGCACGGGCAGGGGCGTGACCGGGCCGGCGGGAAGTCCCCACCCACGGCGCCAACCCACGAGCTGGGCGGTGGACGCGGCATACGCGATGCGCCCCAGGCCCACCCACGCATGGGCAGCGGCGCACATGGGGCAGTGCTCGCCGGAGGTGTAGACGGTGGCGGTGGCGCGCTCGGCGGGGGTGAGGGTGGTCGCGGCGAGGCGGGCCAGCTCGAGCTCGGGGTGACGGGTGTCGTCACCGGTGGTCTGCTCGCGGTTGCGGTCCTCGGCGACGACGCGGCCGTCCGCGGTGACCAGGGCCGAGCCGAACGGTCCGTCGCCGGCCTCGAGGGCCTCGCGGGCGAGCTCCACGCAGCGACGCAGGTGGCGCAGGTCGTCCTCGGTCAGGTCGCTCCCCAGGGTCATGGACCCATGGTGGCCGATCTGCGAGGGAATCGGTCAGATCCGGCCGGTGGTGATCCAGGCGCAGGCGCGGTGGACGGCGTCCCAGGGGTCGGTGCCGAGCTCGACGGTGAACCGCCGGACGTGGGCCTGCGGGTCGGTGAGGACCGCGGTCCACGCGTGACCGCGGGCACCGATGGTGAGGACGGCGCGGCGCAGGAGGGTGCAGGAGGCGATGTCGACGGTCATGGCGCCGCCGTTGCCGAGCTCGCGGCGCATCGAGAACGCGTGGCCGTCGATGATGTCGGTGCACCGGGCCGCCTCCGCGGCACGGGACCGGGCCCGGTCGTACTCGGCCTGGGTGACGTTGCCGAACGACAGGGCGAGGGCGGAGCGGGCGGCGGTCAGGCCGACCACGGTGCGGGCGCGACCGGCGTCCTCGCGGGCCGCCTCGCAGGCCATCCAGGTGCGGGTGACGTCGGCGGCAAGCGCCTCGCGCATGCCGGGTGCTGCGTGGGCGACATACCAGGCGTTGTCGTAGATGCGCTCGATGACGGTCATGGCGAGTCCTCCTCCACCGCTGACGGTGGCTGTAGCTGGGTGCCGGGGGAGTGTCTGGCGGACCGTTCCGGCAAGGTCAATCGTCGCCGTCGGGGCTCGTTCACACATCCGTCGTGGGATGGCGAACGATCTCCACCACGTGGCGTAGCCGTCGAGCCCGTCTTCCTCGGTTTGCCCGTGGAGACGTTCGACGGCTGCCGTGGGGCCCTCCACCAGAAGGACGCCCACCCGCGACGGTCGGCTGGACGCCCTCGACGAACCGGTGGACCGCCCTCCTGCGCTCGGCCACGATCCGCAGCCGAACGGATGACCTGTCCCGGGAACCGGTCTGGATCTGGCGCACGCCGTCCGGTGGGCGCATAGTGAGGGTGACCCGCGGGGCAGGCCCGCCGGTCAGTCGCCCTGGAGGCGCCATGAAGGCCACCACGCCGTCCCTCACCCTCCCCGACGTCGTGCCGGTGCTCTCCTCCGGGAAGCACCGCAACCCGCGCAAGGGCGCCTGCTTCATGGAGATGGCGTCGTACCTCGCCGGCGAGCGGTGGAGCGACCACCCCGAGTGCACGCACCCGCTGCTGGCGTCCCTGGCCCGGCTCGTCAACGACTCGCTCACCGACCACGACCGCCCCCGGATCGTCGGCCTCATCCCCGACGTCGTGGGCATCACCGGGACCGCCCTGGAGCTCGACGTCGCGATCGCCGTGCGAGCCGGTGCCGCAGCCCTCCCGATCGCCCCGCTCATACGGCAGAACGCCCTGGCCGTGGGGCTGCTGACCTGCCGCCGCCTCGCCGCCGACCTGCCCACGGACGGCCTGCCGCCGGCCGGGCTCGCCCCGGCCACCCAGGGCGCCGGGGCCCAGGGCGACGGGGCCACCCAGGGCACCGGGGCCGCCCGGGCCACCACCGGGCACGCCGACCTGGTCGCGCTGTGCGACGCCGCCCTCGAGGCGACCCCGGACGCCCACGCGTGGGCGCTGCGGTTCGGCAAGGACGGGCAGGTCAGCGAGCGGACGTTCCGGCGCCAGACCGCCCCCCACCTGGTGGCGTATGCCGTCGAGGGCATCGCCGTCGCGTGCGTGGACGACGTGCCGGCACGCCTGGTCGGCCTGCTGTCGGCGACCATCCACGACACCGCCCGCCGTGCCGACCGGCTCGCTGCCGCCCCGGTCGGGACCTCGCCCTCCCAGCCACGCCTCGAGCGCATCCGCTCCCTCGTGCGCTGACCCGACCGCCCCCACCGGTCGGCCGGGCGTCGGGCCCGTCCTCCCTGACAAGGGGCGCGCCGTCGTACCCCTAGTCGTCCCCAAGTCGTGCTCAAGCGCTCGGCCGCAGGCTGCTCACCACAGTCACAGCGGATCAAGGAGCACGCACCATGAGCATCACCACCACCGTCACCGAGCAGCGCGGTTCGTCACTGCGGGACGCCTGCCCCCAGGGCCTCCACCTGCCCGGCGACCCCGGCTACGACGCGGCGCGGATGCCGTGGAACGTGGCCATCGACCAGCGCCCGGCTGCGCTGGTGACCCCACGCACGGTGGCCGAGGTCCAGGCCGCCGTGCGGGCCGCAGCGGCCGCGGGGCTGCGGGTCGCCCCGCAGAGCACGGGGCACAACGCCGGCCCACTCGTCGCCCAGGGGCTGGACGACGTCGTGGTCCTGCGGACGTCGGAGATGACCGGCGTCCACGTCGACGCCGCCCGCAAGGTGGCGCGGGTCGAGGGCGGCGCCCTGTGGCTGCACGCCACGGAGGCTGCCGGTGACCACGGCCTGGCGGCGCTGCACGGCAGCTCGCCGGACGTCGGGATCGCCGGGTACTCCCTCGGCGGCGGCATCGGCTGGTACGCCCGCAAGCTCGGCCTGGCCACCAACAGCCTGCTCGCCGTCGAGCTGGTCACCGCCGACGGGGAACACGTGCGCGCCAGTGCGAGCGAGAACCCCGACCTGTTCTGGGCGCTGCGTGGTGGCGGTGGCAGCTTCGGCGTCGTCACCGCCCTCGAGTTCCGGCTCTACGACATCGCGACGGCCTACGCCGGCATGCTCGTCTGGGACGTCTCCCGGGCCGAGGCGGTGCTGCGCCGCTGGGTCGACTGGTCGGCCGGCGCCCCGGACGAGGTCACCACGTCGTTCCGGGTGCTCAACCTCCCGCCGCTCCCCGACATCCCGGCGCCGCTGCGCGGCCGGTCGGTCGTGGTGGTCGACGGCGCCGTCCTCGGTGCTGACCACGAGGCCGAGGGGGTGCTGGCCGACCTCCGGTCGCTGACTCCCGAGATCGACACCTTCGCCCGGGTCCCGGCGCGGTCCCTGGTGCGCCTGCACATGGACCCGGAGGGCCCGACGCCGACGGTCTCGGACTCGACGATGCTCGCGGAGCTGCCACCCGAGGGGATCGACGCGTTCCTCGGCGAGGTGGGTCCGGGATCGTCCTCGTCGCTGCTGCTGGCGGAGCTGCGCCAGCTCGGGGGCGCGCTCGGGCGCGACCACGAGGGCGGCGGGGCCCTGAAGCGCCTCGAGGGTGCGTTCGTCGCGTTCGGTGCCGCGATCGCGGCCACCCCCGAGCTGGCTGCCCAGGGGGAGCACGACGCGCACCGCCTGACCAAGGCGCTCTCGCCGTGGTCGAACGGCCGCAGCTACCTCAACTTCGCCGAGAACGCCGTCGACCCGAGGTCGGGCTACGACGAGCGGACGTGGCTGCAGCTGAAGGGAATCCGCTCCGCGGTCGACCCCCACGGCGTGTTCGTGGGCAACCACCGCATACCGCGTCTCGTGGAGAACCTGCGCGTCACGGACTGACACCGCCACCGGGCGCCCCCGTCCACCGTGGACGGGGGCGCTGACGCACGCCCGCCTGCGCAGAAAGGACGAGTGTCCGAGGGCGGTCCGGCCCCTATCCTCGGTCGGATGAGAGTGGGTGTCCTCGGCACTGCCGAAGCTCGACTCGGTGACGTGCCCGTCGACCTCGGCACGCGCAAGCAGCGCGCCCTCGTCGCGGCCCTGGCCATGAACCACGGCCGGCCCGTCTCGGTCGACGCCCTCGTCGACCTCCTGTGGCCCACGGGTGCACCACCGGGGGTGACCGGGACCCTGCAGGCGTATGTCGCGGGGCTGCGCCGCGCGCTCGAGCCGCAGCGGGCGGCGCGCGCACCGTCCACCGTGCTGGTGACGGTCGCTCCGGGGTACGCCCTGCGGGTGGGTGAGGACGACCTGGACGCCCGGCGCTTCGATCGGACGGTCAGCCGGGCGCACCGCCGACTGGGGCACGTCGAGCGGGTCCAGGACGGTCGGGGCCTGACCGCCGAGGAGCTGGCCGAGGTCGTCTCGGAGCTCGACACCGCCCTCGCGGAGTGGCGCGGCGAGCCCTACGTCGACCTCGAGGACGCCGCGTCCGCGGTCGCCGAGCGGGTCCGCCTGCAGGAGCTGCGCCTCGTCGCGCTGGAGGACCGGGCCGTCGCGGCGCTCGAGCTCGGGCAGCACGGCACGGTCGCGGGCGAGCTCGAGTCCCTCACCACGGCGCACCCGCTCCGCGAGCGGCTGTGGGCGCTGCGCGCGCTCGCCCTGACGCGCGCCGGGCGGCAGGCCGAGGCCCTGGACACGTTGCGCGAGGTCAGGCAGGTGCTCGCCGACGAGCTGGGCCTCGAACCAGGGGCCGAGCTGCGGGACCTGCAGGCGGCAGTGCTGCGCCAGGACCCGGCCCTCGAGTGGCGCCCTCCGGCGGGCACCACACCCACCCCGTCGCACCCGGTGACGCCCACGCCCTCGCCGCAGCCGCAGCGCACGGGTGCCGGGGCGGGACGGTCGTCGGTGCGGATCGGCCCGATCGAGTCGGTCGTCCCGGCCCTGCCGTCCTGGCCGATGGTCGGTCGGGACGAGCAGCTGACGGCCGCGCTGGAACAGCTCGACCGGGCGGAGGCGGGCTCGGCCGTCTTCGTCGCCCTCGTCGGGGAGCCCGGGATCGGCAAGAGCCGACTGGCGGCGGAGCTCGCCTCCCGGGCCGGTGGGCGCGGCGCGGCCGTGCTGCTCGGGCGCTGCTCCCAGGACGACGGCGCCCCTCCGCTGTGGCCGTGGCAGCAGGTGCTCAGGGGGCTGGGGCGCGACCTGCCCGAGCTGCCCGACGACGGGAGTGCGCCGTTCGCGGTGTGGCAGGAGATCGTCGACGAGGTGGTCGACGTCGCCAGGAGCCGTGCCGTCGTCGTCATCCTCGACGACCTCCACTGGGCGGACGTCGCTTCCCTGCGGGTGCTGAGGCTGCTCGTCGAGAGCGCGGACGACACCCGGCTGCTCGTGCTGGGCACCTGGCGCAACCGTCCCGAACCCACCGGTGCGCTCGCGGACGTCGCCGAGGCGCTGGCCCGGCGGCACGCCCTGCGCGTCGACCTGCACGGCCTCACGGCGCGGGAGGCGACCCGCGTCGTCGAGACGGTGGCCGGCGCGGTCCCGACGTCGGCGCAGGCGCAGGAGCTGGTGGAACGGACCGACGGCAACCCGTTCTTCCTCGTGGAGTACGCCCGGCTGGCCAGGGAGGGCGACGGGCTGGGCGGCCTCGAGCGGGAGGCGCACCCGCCGGCCGCGGTCCACGACGTGCTGGTGCGGCGCCTGCAGCGGCTGCCCGAGGACTCGCTCACCGCCCTGCGGTGGGCGGCGGTCCTGGGCCGCCAGTTCGACCTCTCGACGTTGTCGACCGTCTCGGGCCTCGAGGAGGACGACCTGCTCGACCGGCTCGACCCTGCCCTGGACTCCGGTCTGCTGCGCGAGGACGGGATCGAGCAGTACCTCTTCGGGCACGCCCTGGTCCGCGACACCATCTACGGCTCCCTGTCGGCCACCCGCCGGGCGCGGGCCCACGCCAAGGTGGCGTCGACCCTGCAGGGGAGGTCGGGCCGCGAGACCGAGCTGGCCAGGCACTGGCTCGCAGCCGGACCCTCGTATGCCGCGCGCGCCTGGCTCGCGGCGGTGTCCGCCGCCGCGGTGGCGCGGCGGCTGCACGCCTACGACGAAGCCGCCCAGCTCCTCGTCTCGGCACTCGACACCCTTCCCAGCGATCCCGACAGCACGGCGCACGAACGCTTCGACGTGCTGTGCGACCTCGCCGACGCCCGGCGTTGGGCTGGGGACTGGTCGGGACTCGTCGAGGTGGCGCAGGAGGCCATCGCCGTGGCCGAGGGCATCGGCGACGTCGAGCTGCTCGCGCGCGCGGCCACCATGACGGCGGTCGGGGCGCTGTGGCAGTCGGGCCCGCACGGCACGGTCAACGAGACGGTGGTGACGGCCCTGCGCCACGCGCTCGCGGCCCTGCCCGAGGTGGACGGGCCCCTGCGCTGCCGGGTCATGCTCAGCCTGGCCCTCGAGATCTACTACGGCACCGGTCACGACGAGCGTTCCGCGTTGGTGGACGAAGGGCTGGCCATGGCCGACCGCCTCGGCGACCCCAGGCTGAGCCTGGACGCCTACCAGCTGGCCTTCGTGGCGTTGTGGTGCTCGCGCACGGCGCCCCAGCGGCTGCGGTGGGTGAGCGAGGCGATGCGGCTGGCGCACCGGCTGGGGGACGAGCGCGCCTATGTGGTCACGACGACGTTGCGCGCAGTGGTGTCCGGGGAGCTCGGGCTGCCCACCGAGATGTGGGAGCACGCCGCCGTGGCCCGGGACGCTGCCGACCGGCAACGACTCCCCTACGGGATCATCGTCCTCGACAGCATGGAGCTCCCCTGGCTCGCCATGGCGGGACGGTTCGGGGAGTGCGAGGAGCGGATGGCGAACATCCGGCTGCTCGACCAGCGGATGTCCCTGCACCAGACCGACGACGCGACCCTCGGTGCGCTCATGGCCCTGCGGCTGTGGCAGGGGCGTGCCGGCGAGATGGCCGAGATCCTGCGCGACGCCCAGGAGGGCAGTGGCCTCCCCCTGGCGGCCGTGGTCGTCATGTTCATGCTGCGCGGGGGACGCGAGGACCTCGCCCGGGAGTATGCCGCGACCCATCCGATCGACCTGGACCACGACGACTGGTTCTCCATGCTCACGTGGTGCTGTGCTGCCGAGGTCGCGCTGCAGCTCGGCGACCGTGACCTGGCGGCGCGTTCGTACGCGCTGCTGGCGCCCTACGAGGGGTACTCGTGCTGTGCCGGGTCGGGCCTGGCGCTCGGACCGGTCGACGGCTACCTGGCCCAGGCCGCCGCCGCCGGCGGTGAGCTGGAGGTCGCCCGGCGGCACGCCGACCGGGCCGTGGCGCTCTGCGAGGACTGGCAGGTCCCGCTGGCGGCGCAGTGGCTGCGCGACCAGCGGGACCGGTTCGGGTTCTGAGGCGGTACGCCCCGGCTAGGCCTGGTCGAGGTAGGCGAAGGCCGCCCGCTCGCGCTGCTCGAAGGACCGCCGGGTCACGAGCCACATCAGGTGGTGCGGACGACCGGTGGTCGCGAAGACGCTGCGGCGCAGCGGCGCCGGGACCCGGTGCATCGCCCAGGGCACCAAAGCCAGCACCTCCGCGGTCCGCAGCCCTGACCTGAAGTGGGTCTCCTCGAGGTCGTGCCACTCCTGAGCCGTCATCACCTGCTGGATGATCGCGATGGCCTCGGTCTCCTCGTGCTCGAGGTGGCGGCCGAGGCTGCTCTTGGCGGCGGTCAGCCGGATGGCCAGGCCCGCTCGCGCGTCGTCGTCCGCCTGGCTGGCGAGTCGGGCGAACCCGGCAGAGCAGGCCGAGAGGATCGGGTCGATCTCCGCGTGCTCGTCCTCCATCGCCTGCAGGGTGGCGCGTCCCACCTCGTCCGTGCGCTCGAGGAGCAGCGGCCAGAGGCCGGTGTCCTCGCCCGTGTGGTGGTGGTGCAGCGCCGCGGCGAAGAGCTCCCACCGCGCGGCGAGGGCTCGCCACGTGGTGCGCGCCTGGGCCGGCGTCGCGGCGGCCGCCGCGGCGAAGGCCGCGAGGTCGCGCCGGAAGGCGTGGTGCATCACGTACATCATCGTCATGTCGACCGGTCCCGGGTGGGCGGCGGTCTGCCCGGGGAACCGGAGCTGCTCCGGCCAGGCGGGCAGGGCCGGGGCCCGGGACGGTGTCCGGGTCGGCACCGTGGTGGTCACGGTGGTGGGCATGGGCATGGGCATGGGCGTCGGCGTGGGCGTGGTGCTGGTGGTGGTCATCGTCGTTCCTCTCAGAGGGCGCCGACGGGCTGGCGCTCGCCGTCGCGGGACTGGTCGTGGGTGGGGTCGTCGGAGTCGTCGGAGCCGTCGTGGTCCCCGAGGTCATCGACGGTGCTGAGGACGCCAGCGGGCTGCGCGAGGCCGCCGAGGTCGTCGAGCTCGACCTCGGCACGGACCGTGGGCAGCACCCGGTCCAGCCAGCCCGGGACCCACCAGTTGCGCTCGCCGAGCAGCGACATCGTCGCCGGCACGAGCACCATGCGGATGACCGTGGCGTCGAGCAGGATCGCTGCGGCCATGCCGACGCCGAGCATCTTGACGACGGCGTCCACCTCCGTGGCGAAGCCCAGGAAGACGGCGACCATGATGGCGGCGGCGCTGGAGATGACCCGGCCGGTGGCGGAGAGGCCGCGAACCACCGACCCGTGGGCGTCGCCAGTGCGCAGCCAGTCCTCGCGGACCTGCGAGAGCAGGAAGACCTCGTAGTCCATCGAGAGCCCGAACAAGATCGCGAACATCAGGATCGGGACCCAGCTCGACACCGCCATCGGGTGGTCGAGCCCGAGGACCGAGGCGCCCCAGCCCCACTGGAAGACGGCGGTGAGGACGCCGTAGGCGGCGCCGATGCTCAGCAGGTTCATGACGGCGGCCTTGAGCGGCACCACGACCGACCGGAACACCATGGCCAGGAGCAGCACGGAGACCGAGACCACGAAGGCGATGACGAGCCACAGCCGGTCCGCGAGCATGCCTGCGATGTCGGAGAAGAAGGCGGTGGTGCCCGTGAGCTCCACCCCGTCGGGCAGCTGGGCGCGCAGGCCGTCCACGAGCGCACTGGTCCGGTGGTCGGTGGGGCCGAAGGCGGGCACGGCGTCGAACACCGCGACGGCTCCGTCCGGGGACACCGTCGGCTGCGTCACCGCGCTGATGTCCGGGTCGTGCTCCAGCGTGCTCCTGACGGCGGCCAGCCGGGGACCGTCGACCACCGAGCGGTCGACGACGAACGTCAGCGGCCCGTTGGCCCCGGCGCCGTACTCCGCGGCGACCAGGTCGTAGGCGCGTCGCGTGGTCAGGTCGGTCGCGCCGCTGCTGGCGTCCTGCGGCCAGGTGCGCATGTCCATCGCGGGGATGGCGAGCGTGAGCATGAGCACGGCGGCCGCCGCGGCCCACGGCAGGGGGTTGCGCCCGACGCGGGCGGCCCAGCGGGCCGTCAGCGGGGTCCGCGAGGTCGCGGTGGGAAGGGCGGCGGAGACCGTGGCGCGGTAGGCGTTCGACGTGCGGGCCCGCTCGCTCGCACGCACCCGGCTCGGACGCACGCGACCCGGGCGCACCCGGCGCGGCAGCAGCCGCAGGCCGGCGAACCGGGCGAGCACCGGGACCAGCGTCAGCGACGCCGCGGCGACCGCGACGACGGCGATCGCCGTGGCGAACCCGAAGGAGCTGTAGACCGGCAGGCCGGCCAGGCGCAGGCCCATCAGCGAGACGAGCACGGTGCTGGCGGCGAAGACGATCGAGCGACCTGCAGTGGCGCAGGCGCGGCCCGCGGCCTCGGCGACCGGAAGTCCCTCGCGCAGGTACTCGACGTGACGGGTGACGAGCAGCAGGGCGTAGTCGATGCCGACACCGAGGCCGACCATGGTGGCCACCATGGGGGCAGCGGTGCTGACGTCGGTCGCCGCGGCGAGCAGGGTAATGCCGGCGCTGCCGACCCCGAGCCCCACCAGCGCGGTGCCGATGGGCAGGCCGGCGCTGGTGACCGAGCCGAAGGCGAAGACGAGGATGACGAGCGCGGCGACGATGCCGATGAGCTCGCCGCGTCCCTCCATCGGGGCGACCGCGCTCTCCGGGAGCTCCCCGCCGAGCTCGACCTGCAGCCCGGCGGCCCGGGTGGCGGCAACGGCGGCGTCCAGCGGCTCGAGGTGGCCCATGAGGTCCGTGTCGGTGACCGGTGCGTCGTACCCCACGGTCACCAGGGCGGTGTCTCCGTCGTCGGAGAGGGCGGGTGGCGCGACGGTCACGACGTGCGGCATCCGGCGGAGCCGGTCGGCGAGGGAGGTCAGGGCGGCGGGGTCGACCGCTGCGCCGGTCCGGTCGTGCACCACCACGCGGGCGGAGGTGTTGCCCGCGCCGGGCAGGTGCGCCCGGAGCTGTTCGATGCCCACCTGGGCCCGGGCCCCCGGGACGTTGTAGTCGTCGTGGGGGGTTCCGCCGAACGCGCCGGCGAGACCGGCGACGGTGCCGGCCACGACCAGCCAGGTGGCGATCGTGAGCCAGGGGTGGAGCGCGGCGCCTCGTCCGAGGCGGTGGAGCAAGCGAGACATGGTTCGTCCTTCGGTGTGCGGTGCTGGTTGCGGACCAGCGTGCGGCGAGGCACTTGCACACCACTTGGGACGGACTTGGGGTCCCCGACCCGCCTACGGCAGCCCGACGTCGACGAGCAGGGCTGAGTGGTCGGACGCCGGGGACGCGATGACGTGGGCACGGACCGGCGTGACCCCGCCGACCCAGACGTAGTCGATCCGTCGCGGCGGCGGCTCCGCGTCGAACGTGAACCCGTCTCCCTCGCCCACCAGCGCCCATGAGTCCTGGAGGAACCCGCCGAGGTGCTCGTGGGTCGCCGAGCCGGGGGTGGTGTTCAGGTCACCGAGCAGCACGGTCGGCCGGTCGTCGAGCACGGCCGTGATGGCCCGGGCCTGCACCAGGCGCTCGTCCTCGCGGTCCCACTGCAGGTGCGTGCCGAGCACCCGCAGCGCCACGCCCTCCACGACCACGGTCGCCTCGAGCAGGCCGCGCTGCTCGCTGCCCTCGAAGCAGGGCAGCAGGGTCGTCGACACGTCCACGAACGGCCGCGAGCTGAGCAGCGCCGTCCCGTACTGCGCCCGCTGCCCACCGGGGTGGGCCGGCTCGTCGTCGAGGCACGCGGCATACGCGAGGTGCATGCCGAGCCGCTGCGCGAGGTGACCCGGCTGGTCGGCGAACGCGCTCTGGGCGCGGCGGTGCCGGTCGACCTCCTGGAGGGCGACGAGCTCGGCGCCGCTGTCGGCGATGACCTCGGCGATCCGGTCGAGGTCGAGGACACCGTCGAGACCGACCCCGCTGTGGATGTTGTAGGTGAGGACGGGGAGCTGCACGGTCCCAGCCTGCCGCTCCAGCGGGGTGGGAGGCATCAGTGGGGCGGGCGGCGCAGCAGCGCCGGGAGGTATGCCGCGCCGGGTGCGTCGTCGGAGGCCGCCGCCTTGTCGGCGGGGTTGGAGATGCCGCACTGCTTCAGCGACAGGCAGCCGCAGCCGATGCAGGAGTCGAGCTTGTCGCGCAGCGCCTCGAGAGCCTCGAGCTGCTCGTCGAGCCGGGTGCGCCAGTGGCCGGAGATGCGGTGCCAGTCGGACTTGGTCGGGGTGCGGCCCTTGGGCAGGCCGGCCAGCTCGGTGCGGATCTCGTCCAGCGACAGCCCCACGTTGCTGGCCGCCCGGATGAAGGCGAGGCGCCGCAGCACGCTGCGGGCGTAGCGCCGCTGGCCACCCGAGGTGCGCGTCGCGTCGATGAGTCCCTGCTTCTCGTAGTACCGCAGGGCCGAGGCGGCGAACCCGCTGCGCTCGGCGACCTCGGACACCGTGAGGACGTCGGTCGGCTCCACGCCGCTCCCCTCTCCCGTACTTGAAGTGGACTTCAACTGCAGTCTGGCTGGTGACTGGCCAACGGGGCAACCACGCCGGCGCACTGCGGAATAGGGGCGCCCGGTGGCGGAGTTGTCCCTGTTCGTGACCCAGACGACGACGAAGAGCAGTGTCGGCCTGCGCAGCGAACGCGGCCCCGTGCTGCTCGCGGTGATGATGTGCACGGCGCTGGTGGCCATCGACGCCACGATCCTCGCCGCCGCGGTGCCCGCCGTCGTCAGCGACCTCGGTGGCTTCTCGCAGTTCCCGTGGCTGTTCTCGATCTACCTGCTGGCCCAGGCGGTGTCGGTCCCGATCTACGGCAAGCTCGCCGACAGCATCGGCCGCAAGCCCGTCATGCTCGTGGGCATCGGCCTGTTCCTGGCCGGCTCGATCCTGTGCGGGGTCGCGACGACGATGCCGCTGCTCATCGCGTTCCGCGTCGTCCAGGGCCTCGGCGCCGGTGCGGTCCTGCCGATGTCGGTGACGATCATCGGCGACATCTACTCCGTCGAGGAGCGGGCCCGCGTCCAGGGCTTCATCGCCGGGGTGTGGGGCATCGCCTCCATCGTCGGGCCGACGCTCGGTGGCGTGTTCTCCGAGTACGTCTCGTGGCGCTGGATCTTCTTCGTCAACCTGCCGATCGGCGCGGTCGCCACGGTGCTGCTGCTGCGCGGGTTCCACGAGAACATCGAGCGGGTCCGCCACTCCATCGACTGGGCCGGCGCGATCCTGCTGACGACCGGGGTGTCGCTGCTCATCCTCGCCCTGCTCGAAGGTGGCCGGTCGTGGGGCTGGCTGTCCCCGGGCGGTGTGGCGATCGTCGTCGCCGCCGTGGCGCTGCTCGTGGCGTTCGTGGTCGTCGAGCGCCGGGCCGCCGAACCCATCCTGCCGCTGTGGGTCTTCACCCGGCGCGTGCTCATCGGCGCCAACCTCGCCTCGCTGGCGATCGGTGCCGTCCTCATCGGTCTGACCTCCTACATCCCGACCTTCGCCCAGGGCGTTCTCGGGTTCGGCGCGCTGCTCTCGGGCCTGGCCCTCGGCGCGATGACCATCGGCTGGCCGATCGCCGCCGCCAGCGCCGGGAAGATCTACATGCGGTTCGGGTTCCGCAACACCTCGATCCTCGGGGTCGCGTTCGTCGTGGTCGGCAGCGCGTTGCTGCTGCTCGTCGACGAGGGCACCAGCCTCTGGACGATCGCGGGGTTCACCTTCATCGTCGGGGTCGGTCTCGGCTACGCCTCCGTGCCCACCCTCGTCGCCGTGCAGTCCTCGGTCGACTGGGACCGCCGTGGTGTCGTCACGGCGACCAACCTGTTCGCCCGCTCGCTCGGCAGCGCCGTCGGTGTCGCCGTCTTCGGGGCGATCGCCAACGCGAAGCTGGCCCAAGACTTCCGGACCCCTCCCGCGGGTGCGACGGGCAAGCTGCCGAAGACCGCGGACGACGCGGCCGTGGTGCTGGGCAACCAGTCCGGAGGGACGGAGGTCGTGCGAGAGTTCGTCCGCGCCTCCCTGACCGGTGCGACCCACCAGGTGTTCATCGCGGTCGTCGTGCTGGCCGTCGCGATGATCGTGGCGGTCCTCGTCATGCCGCGTCGGTCCCAGCCCCTCGTCTTCGACTGACCGTCCCACCGCCGCCCGACCTACGATCGGACGCATGACTCCTGCCGAGCTGCTCATCGACGGCTTCACCCGGATCCAGGAGGGCGTGCACCGGGTGGTGGACGGGCTCACCCCGGACCAGCTGGCGCACCAGCCCGCCGAGGGCGCGAACTCCATCGGCTGGCTCGTCTGGCACCTCACCCGCGTGCAGGACGACCACGTCGCCGACGCGGCCGGGTTCGACCAGGTGTGGACCACCGGTGGCTTCGAGGGCGACTTCGGCCTGCCCTTCGACCAGGCCGAGACCGGGTATGGCGCGACGCCCCAGGAGGTCGCGCAGGTGCGGGACCTCACGGCGGACCAGCTCACCGGCTACCTCGACGCGGTGCACGCCCAGACCGTCGGCTGGGTGAAGGGCCTCGCACCGGAGGACCTCGACCGCGTCGTCGACGAGCGCTGGGACCCGCCGGTCACCCTCGGGGTCCGGCTCGTCAGCGTCGTCAACGACGACCAGCAGCACGTCGGCCAGGCCGCCTACGTCCGCGGCCTGCTCGGCTGAGCCGGCCCTGGCGGCGGACGAGCGGGCGAGCGGGCGAGCGGTCAGCGGTAGCGCCTCGCCGGACCGATCGCATCCGACCGGGATCACCGGGCGCGCTCCGGCCCCGGCCCGGCACAGTGGTCGGTGGAAGGAGGGAGACCCTGATGATCGCTGCTCTCAACGCCGCCGTCGACCAGATCGAGTGGCAGCTCGCGACCGATCCGGCCGAGCCGGTGGACGTCGCCGGGCTGGCTGCGCGGCAGGGCACCACCGAGCACCACCTGCGTCGGATGTTCGCCTCGCTGGCCGGGATGCCGGTCTCGGACTACGTCCGCAGGCGACGGATGTCCTTGGCGGCGGCCGACCTGTTCGGAACCGGCGACGACCTGCTCACGGTCGCCGTGCGCTACGGCTACGGCTCGACCGAGGCGTTCGGGAGGGCGTTCCGGTCCGTGCACACGGTCACGCCCGGCGAGGCGCGTCGTCAGGGGGGTCCCTTGCGCACACAACCACGGATCAGGTTCCACCTGACCGTCGAAGGGAGCGTCCCCATGGACACCCGCATCACCCAGCTGCCGGCCCTGCACCTGGTCGGTCACGCCGCACGCGTGCCGCTGGTCCACGAGGGCCCGAACCAGCACATCGCCGACCACGTCGCCTCGATCGCCCCGGAGGAGACCCGAAGGCTCAAGGGCCTGAACGACACCGAGCCCCGTGGGGTGCTCGCGGTCAGTGACGACCTCGACCCCGACCGGCGCGAGGGCACCGAGCTGACGTACCTGCACGGTGTCGCCACGACGACGCACCCGGGCTCGGACGGCCTGGACGTGATCGACGTGCCGGCCGGGACCTGGGCGGTCTTCCGCACCGAGGGACCGCACCCGTCGGCGCTGCAGGACGCGTGGGCGGCCACCGCTACGACGTGGTTCCCGTCCCAGCCCTGGCGGCTGCGACCCGGTCCGGAGATCGTCGCCACCCTGGCCTTCGACGCCGGGGCGGCGACCGCGACCTGTGAGCTCTGGCTGCCGGTCGAGCCCGCGTAGGGTCGTCGGTCAGCGGTAGCGCCGGGCGAGCTCGACCGCGCGGTGGGCGTAGTCGCCGCCGAAGAGTACGGCGTGCACCATGAGCGGGTGCAGCTGGTGCAGGGCGACCCGCTGCGGCCACTGCGCGTCGAGCCGGTGCTGCCCGAGGTACCCACCCACGACGAAGTCCCAGTGCGGGCAGCCGAACAGCGCCAGCATCGCGAGGTCCGTCTCGCGGTGGCCGCCGTGCGCCGCGGGGTCGATGAGCACGGCACCGTCGCCGGTCCAGGCGATGTTGCCCGACCACAGGTCCCCGTGGATCCGCGCCGGCACCGAGCCGTCGTCGAACTCGCCCCGCGCCAGCCGTCGTGCCACCGCTTCGAACACCGCGACGTCGTACCGGTGCCACAGTCCCCGGTCGCGCCCGAGCGGCAGCATCGCGAGGATCCGCTGCTCCGCCCAGAACTCCCCCCACGTCTCGACCGGCCTCAGCGGCAGGGGCAACAGCTCGGTCGCGGGCCCGAGGAACCCGTCGCCGGACCACCCCGGAGGGGCGCTGCCGAACGCCGGCGCCCCTGCGTCGTGCGTCCGCGCCAACCGCGCCCCGAACTCCTCCGCCATCGCGGGGTCCGGGTTGACGAACGACAACCGCCGCAGGTCGAGGTGGTCCTGGCCGACCTCGACGACCTCCACCACCGGCACCCCGCCGGGGGCATCGGCCAGCCACGCGAGACCGGCTGCCTCCCAGCGGAAGTAGCCGTCGGGCGCAGAGGCGCTGCCCTTGCGGAAGACCGGATCGGCGCTCACGCCTGCATTGTCGCTGAGATGCCCCGCGAAGGGGCACACGCGGCATACCGGATCTTTGCCAAGCCCGGCCTGCACCCATAACTCACGTTCGCCCGTTGTATGCCGTGCTGCTGGCAGGTTTCCCCCATGCCCCAGCAGCTCACCATCCGAGTGCGCCCACGCCTTGCGCTCGTTGCCGTCCTCCTCCTCGTCGCGTTCGTCGCGACCACGGCCCGTGCCGCCACCGCGGCCGCGCCCCTCACCGTCGCCCAGGCCATCGCCACCCAGAACAGCTCGGTGCAGACGGTCCGCGGCTACATCGTCGGGGAGCCGGTGGCGACGTCCACGGTCAACCGCAGCGGGTTCACCGACGACCTCGCGATCGCCCTCGCGGACACGGCGGGTGAGACCAGCACCTCGAAGATGGTCTACGTCCAGCTGACGACCCAGTGGCGCTCCACGTGGGGGCTGCGGACCCACCCGGGCAACCTCGGGAAGCAGGTCGACGTCACCGGCACGCTGACCGCGTACTTCTCGCACGCCGGGCTCAAGTCCCCCAGTGCCATCGGCGCGGTGGGCTCGGACCCGAACCCGACGACCAGCACCACGAGCCCGACGTCGACGACCTCCACCACGACGTCACCGACGTCCACCGGCACCAGCGGGCCGTACGACACCACCTACTACGCCCCCGCGATCGGGAAGACGGGCAGTGCCCTGCGCAGCAGCCTGCACTCGATCATCAAGAGCCAGACGGTGCTGACCTACGACCAGGTCTGGGACGCCCTCAAGGACACCGACCAGGACCCGAACAACACCAACAACGTCATCGAGATCTACTCGGGCCGGTCGATCGCCAAGAGCGACAACGGTGGCGGCGTCGACCAGTGGAACCGCGAGCACGTCTGGGCCAAGAGCCACGGTGACTTCGGCACGGCCAACGGCCCCGGCACCGACGTCCACCACCTGCGACCCGAGGACGTCACGGTCAACAGCACCCGCGGCAACCTCGACTTCGACAACGGCGGGTCGACCGTGGCGCAGTGCACCGGCTGCCTGAGCGACGGCGACTCGTTCCAGCCCCGGGCCGCGGTCAAGGGAGACGTCGCCCGGATGATCCTCTACATGGCGATCCGCTACGAGGGCGACGACGCGTGGCCCGACCTCGAGCCCAACGAGTCGGTCGCCAACGGCACGGCGCCCTACATCGGCAAGCTCTCGGTCCTCAAGGCGTGGAGCGCCGGGGACCCGCCGGACGCGTTCGAGAAGCGGAGGAACCAGGTCATCTACGACACCTGGCAGCACAACCGGAACCCGTTCATCGACCACCCCGAGTGGGTGTCGTCGATCTGGCCCTGAGCGGCCGGTGCGGTGCGCGGCGGGACGCCCGCAGGTCAGGCCGTGGATATGGCCTGACCTGCGGGTTCGGTGCGGGTATCTTGTCGTTGACCCCTCAAGGACCGTCCCGCTCAGGAGCCCCCATGACCGACCAGGTCGACGTCGCAGAGGCCCAGGCCCTGCACGATGGTGCAGGTGGGCGCAGCCTCGATGCGGCCGAGCAGATCATGACCGAGCTGGCCGGCAACCTCGACGGGGTCGATGATCTGACGCCGTACCTCGAGCGCCTCGTCCAGGCGGTCAACGCCAACATCGACGGGTGCGACGCCGTGGGCGTCACCGTGGTCATCGAGGACCGACCGCGCACCGCGGCGTACACGACGGCGGGCACGCTGGAGATCGACGCGGTGCAGTACGCCGTCGGGGACGGTCCCTGCCTCGACGCGTTCCGCAACGGGCGCGAGAACCTCGTGGACTTCAGCGGTGGCGAGGAGCGTTGGCCGGCGTTCATGGAGGGCTGCGACCCGGGTTCGGTCCAGTCGCTGCTGGCCCTGCCGCTCGTCTCGGGCGGACGCCGGTATGGCGCGCTCAACCTCTACGGCAACGAGCGGCACGCCTTCGACCACACCGAGCTGCGGCTGGCGCGCATGGCCGCCGGTCGCGCGGCCGACGCGCTCGCCGCAGCCGTGATGCTCGCCGGAGCTCGCGAGATCGCCGGCCAGATGGAGCAGGCGATGGCCAGCCGCGCCGTCATCGAACAGGCCAAGGGCGTCCTCATGGGGCGGCACAGCATCGACGAGATGGTGGCGTTCGAGCTGATGCGGCGGCAGTCGCAGGAGCAGAACCTCAAGCTGCGCACGCTGGCCGCCCAGATCGTCGGTGAGGTCCGATCTTCCCGATCCGAGGCGATGTGAGCTAGTCTGCAGAACACCTGAAGCAACCGGGTTTGGCCGATCGGCCATCCGGTTGCTTTTTTTGTTGCCCTGGAAGGGGTGCAGATGAGAGGTCCACACCGCGCCTGCAGTCACGGCGCCACCCGCCGTCCCACCCGCACGGCCCGCCCGACCAACCTCGCCTCCTGGTGCGGCCCCACCGACGGGTATGGCGCCAAGGGCGGCTTCATCACGCACGCCTCCTGGGGTGCCCACGGCGTCGCCGGTGCAGACGGCTCCGCGCACCCCCCGCGGGCGGGCAAGAGCTTCGTGCGTCCCGCGGGCCTGGCCGTCACGGACGCCAGCACGCTGCTGGTCTACGTCATGGACGTCTACGACCCGTGGTCCTACGCCTACCTGCCGTCCGTGAGCGCGGTGCTCAGCGCCGCCACCTCCCTCGTCGACGTCGAGGTCGTCCACGACGGTCGCTACTCCGCCCAGCCCTCCAGCGCCCTGGTCGCCAGCGTGGCCGAGGTGCGCCGTCGCACCGACGCGCGGTTCGGCTCGGCCTTCCTGTCGGCCCTGCGCTCGGACTCGCTCGACCTGGACCCGGAGGCGGCTGCCGCCGGGGTGATCGCCCTGCTCGCGAGCGGCGAGATGCCCGTCTCGACCGTGCTCGGTGCGGTGCAGCACGAGTTCTTCGTCAACGGCCACCCGCTCGAGGCGCCCGGGGTGCTCAGCCGCGTCGCGACCCGGCTCGGGCTGGACGCCCCGGCCATCGAGGTGTTCGCCACGTCCGCCCGGGCCCGCGAGCTCGCGGTCGAGGACTTCGCCGTGGCCAAGGAGCTCGACTTCGACGGTGGGCCGTTGCTGCTGGCCAGCCGGGGCGAGCGGCTGTTCGAGTTCGACGGGCTGGGGGCGACGGGCGAACGGCTCGTCGACCAGTTCCGCACCGTCCTCGCCAAGCCCTCCTAGGCGCCCGGGTCCCAGTCGACGAGCTGGTCGAGCACGAGGGTGTCGCCCTCGAGCCGGAGCCGGTCGAGCGGGACGCGCGCGTAGAACGAGAAGACGAGGTCGCTGGCCGTGCTGCGGCCGACCAGGTGGCGGGTGCCGGCCGGGACGGCGTCGTCCGAGGTGGAGCTGCCGTCGTCGGGGAGCCGGGTCACCTGCGCTCCGTCGGCATTGAGCCGGATGCGCCAGGCCCCTCCCTCGTCGACGACGTAGTCGAGCACGGCGGGCTCGTGCGGCCAGGCGAACGTCGTCGCGACGCAGGTGACGAGGAACTCCTCGACGCCGTCGACGGCCACGTCCTCGGGAAGCGGCTCCGGCACCCCGGCCGTCAGCTGGGCGTCGTGGGTGTGGATGGCGATCTCCTGCACCTGGTGCCGGGCGACGGCACCACAGGTCGCCGGCGACTGCGAGTCGGTCCAGGGCACCCAGCACCGGCGCTCGGCGTCGACCTCGGAGAGGGCGTCGAGCAGCGCCTGCGCCGCGGCCTCCAGCCACGCCACGAGCTCGTCGCGGTCCTGCGGCATCTCCGGGACGCCTTCGGGCGTCGCCTTGGCGGTGGCCTCCGGACCGGAGGCGACGGTCGCGCCCCAGGTGAAGCGCCCCATACCGATGTGGCGGGCCAGGTCACGCACCGTCCAGTCGGGACAGGTCGGCACCTGGGCGTCGAGGTCGGGTGCGGCCGCGATCGCGGCCCGGAAGGCCGCCGAACGGTCGTCGATGAGGCGCAGCAGGTCGGGGAGCTCCAGGGGCGTGTGCACCTGCGCTGTCTACCACTGTGTTCGCACGTGGCGACACCGAATTAGCCTCCGGCCGAGCCGTCGCGACGGTCGCGGCCAACGCGGTGCTGGGGACCGGCAGGCCATAGGGTCTGTGCATGGCTCGTCCCCACGCTGCTTCCCTCGTCGAGGACGCCTGGCACCGCCGGGTGGACGCCGTGCTGCGCCGCCGGGGCTGGGGCACCCGGCTGGTCGGCCACACCGGGTACGGCTCGGAGGAGTTCGTGCGTGTCCTGGGGCGGGTGCTGCTCACCCGGCGCCCCGACATCGACGCCCGCGCGGACGCCGGCGCGAAGTCGGCCGAGCTGCGGCGGGCCGAGGACGAACGTCGCGGCTGGCGCGCGTTCATCACCGCGCCGGCGATGAACGTCCCGGTCACCGTCACCCTCGGGGACCGGGTCGTCGAGACGGTCAGCGACCGCAGCGGGTACATCGACGTGCACATCCGCGACCACGGCCTCGCACCCGGCTGGCACGAGGTCACGCTCGGTGCGCTGGGGGCGGAGGAGATGCTCGCGTCGGTGGTCATCGTCGGGTCCGACCAGCGGCTGGGCCTGATCTCCGACATCGACGACACGGTGATCTCGACGTCGCTGCCGCGCCCGATGATCGCCGCGTGGAACACGTTCGTGAAGAACGAGAACGCCCGTCACGTCGTCCCGGGCATGGCGACGATGTATCGCGCGCTGCTCGAGCAGCACCCGGGCGCCCCGATGGTCTACGTCTCCACCGGTGCGTGGAACACGGCGCCGACCCTGACCCGGTTCCTGCGCCGCCACGGCTACCCCGCGGGTCCGCTGCTGCTCACCGACTGGGGCCCGACGAACACCGGCTGGTTCCGGTCCGGGCAGGAGCACAAGATGTCGTGCCTGCACCGGTTGGCCAACGAGTTTCCCCACATCCGCTGGGTGCTCATCGGCGACGACGGCCAGCACGACCCCAAGATCTACGGCGACTTCTCCGACCAGCGGCCAGATCGCGTTGCAGCAGTGGCGATCCGCGAGCTCACGCCGAGCGAGCAGGTGCTGTCGCACGGCATACCGGTGTCGTTGGAGGAGTTCGAGCCGCTGCGCAAGCGGCAGGAGGTGCCGGTGTGCCGCTCCGGCGACGGGTACGGCCTGCGCCCCCAGCTCGAGCACGTCCTCGAGGTGCTCGCCGAGGCCGACACGCGCCCCATCAAGGACGGGGCGGGCGAAGCGGTCATCGAGCCGTGAGGTCGAGGTGCGGCTGGGCGGCGCACGGCGCCTCCCGCTTCGCCAGTCCCACCGCGGTGACCGCCGCACCCAGCGCGACCAGGGCCGCGCTCGCGAGCATCGCCGCCCGGTAGGCGGGCGCGAGCAGGGCCGGATCGGCGTATGCGGCGCCGCTGAGCCCCACGAGTGGCGGCAGGGCCGCGACGGCGATGAGGCCGGCGGTGCGGGACACGGCGTTGTTCACCCCGCTCGCCGTGCCGGCGAGCTCGTCGGGGGCGGCGGCGAGGACGGTGCCGGTCAGCGGCGCGACCGTCATGGACAGGCCCAGGCCCACGAGCGCCATTCCCGGCAGCACGTGCAGGACGAAGGTGGGATCGGCCGGCGCGAACGCAAGCAGGACGAATCCCGTTGCGGCGACGAGGGTTCCACCGATCATGTAGCGACGGGCACCGTGCTTGGTGGCCAGGGCGCCGAACCTGCTGGCCAGCAGCAGCATGGCCACGGACAGGGGCAGGGTCGCGGTGCCGGCCGCGAGGGCGGACCAGCCGGCGACGACCTGGAGGAACAGCACCACGAACAGCAGGGCCGACGACAGGCCGGCGTAGACGAGCAGCGTGACGATGTTGATCGCGGTGAAGACCCGGTCGGCGAACAGGCGGGGCGGCACCAGGGGGTGGCTGGAGTCGCGCTCGGCGAGCGCGAACGCGAGGAGGGCAGCGAGGCCCACGACCCCGGCACCGAGCGAGACGGCTCCGGGGTGCTCGGGTGCGACGGTGAGCGCGTACGTGACCCCGGCCAGCCCGACCACGGCGAGCAGCACCCCGCGCACGTCGAACCGGTGGCTCGCGTGCTCGTTGCGTGACTCCGGCACGAACCGCCACGTGAGGAGCACGACGAGCGCGCACAGCGGCACGTTGAGCCAGAACGCCCAGCGCCAGTCGAGGTCGACGAGGTAGCCGCCGACGATCGGTCCCGAGGCCGAGGCGACCCCGAGCAGCCCGGTCCACGACCCGATCGCCGCCATCCGGTCCTCGCGCCGGAACGACGACTGCAGGATCGCGAGGCTGCCCGGTACGAGCAGCGCGGCCCCGATCCCCTGGATGCCGCGGGCCAGGATCAGCAGCCCCACCGTCGGGGCGAGGGCGCACGCGATCGACGCGGCACCGAAGGCGGCCACGCCGACGGCATACACGCGCCGGCGACCGAACCGGTCGCCCAGCGAACCGCCGAGCAGGATCAGGGCGGCCAGGCTCAGGGCGTACGCGTTCACGACCCACTGGAGGCCGGCGAGGTCGGCCTCGAGCTCGCGGCCGATGGTGGGGAGGGCGACGTTGACGACGGTGCCGTCGAGCAGGGCGATGCCGCTGCCGAGGATGGTGGTCGCGAGGACGAGCCGTCCCCGGTGGGTGCCCATCGCGAGCAGGTCCGTGGTCTTCTCGCTGGTCATCGTGCCGTCACCGGGACATCGTCGCACCGCTGGGACAGAATGGGCGGGTGCCGGAGCTGCCCGAGGTCCAGGCGCTCGTCGACTTCCTCGCCGAGCGGACCGTCGGGCTGGCCGTGACCAGCATGGAGCTGGGGTCGTTCTCGGTGCTCAAGACGTTCGACCCGCCGCCGCAGGCCCTCTCCGGGGTGCCGGTCGACTCGGTGACCCGGCACGGGAAGTTCGTCGACTTCGACTGCGACGGGGTGCACCTGGTCTTCCACCTCGCGCGTGCGGGCTGGCTGCGCTGGTACGACGCGGTGCCGAACACCGTGCTGCGGCCGGGCAAGTCGCCGATCGCGGTCCGGGTGAAGTTCTCCGACTCGTCGGGGTTCGACCTGACCGAGGCGGGGACGAAGAAGCGGCTGGCCGCGTACCTCGTTCGGGACCCGGCCCAGGTCCCGGGGATCGCGTCGCTGGGGCCGGACCCGTTGTCCGACTCGTTCACGCGCGAGGCCTTCGGGGAGCTGCTCGACGGACGGCGCTCGCAGATCAAGGGGCTGATCCGCGACCAGGGGTTCATCGCCGGCATCGGCAACGCCTACTCCGACGAGATCCTGCACGTCGCGAAGATGTCACCGTTCGCGATGGCCGCCAAGCTCTCGTCGGAGGACGTGGACCGCCTGTATGCCGCGCTGCGAGACACGCTCGCCGGTGCCGTCGCTGCTGCGTCCGGCAAGCCGGCGAAGGAGCTCAAGGACGCCAAGCGGGCGGGGATGCGGGTGCACGGCCGGACCGGGCTCGAGTGCCCGGTCTGTGGTGACACGGTGCGTGAGGTGTCGTTCGCGGACTCGTCACTGCAGTACTGCGCGACCTGCCAGACCGGCGGCAAGCCGCTCGCCGACCGCCGCATGTCCCGCCTGCTGAAGTAGGCAGACGCGTCGTCCGGGCACGGCCGCGGCACCCGGGCGTTGACGGCGGGCCTGCGGGAGGCGGACGCTGGTCCGTCAGTCGCGGGGCCGACAGGCTCGGTCTCCCCCCGGTGAGGAGGACCACCATGCCGAGCTTCTCCGGCCTCAACCACGTCTCGCTGAGCGTGACCGACCTCGACGCGAGCCAGCGCTTCTACACGCAGGTGCTGGGGTTCCTCGCCGTCCTCGACACCGGGACCGCGCGGGTCTGCATGCACAAAGGCACGGGTTTCACCATCGCCCTGGTCCGGCACGACGGGAGCAGCGGTGCGCGGTTCGACGAGGCGAACCCCGGGCTGGACCACGTGGGGATGGCGGCGGGCAGCCGCGAGGAGCTCGTCGAGTGGGAGCGTCGGTTCGCCGAGCTCGGGGTGGAGCACTCGCCGATCCAGGACATGCCCCTGGGCCACCACCTGAACTTCAGGGACCCCGACGGCATTGCCCTCGAGCTCCAGGCGCCGACCCCCGCGTACGCCGCGGCCGTGGAGCGGATGCGCACCGAGGACCTGTCCGACGAGGAGGTGCTCGCCGCGGCGGAGCAGATGGTCGGTGCCGACTTCGTCGCCCGGCAGGACGTCTGAACGCGCGCCGTGCCGTCGTCGGGAGGCGTCTCGACGGGCGCGTCGCGACGTCTCGCCCGCGCGCCGTCGTCGACCGGACCGGGTTGACTGAGGGCATGACGACGCGGCTGCTCCTGCTCGCCGACACCCACGTGCCCAAGCGGGCCAAGGACCTGCCCGCGGTCGTGTGGGCAGCGGTCGATGAGGTCGACCTCGTGGTTCACGCCGGCGACTGGGTGGACGTGGCGTCCCTGGACGCGCTCGAGGCACGGGCGGCGGGGCTCGTCGGTGTGGCGGGCAACAACGACCACGGGGTGCTGCGCGAACGACTGCCCGAGTTCGCGACGGTGACCGTGGAGGGTCTGCGGTTCCGGGTCGTGCACGAGACCGGCCAGTCGACCGGGCGCGAGGCCCGCTGCGAGGCGGCCTACCCCGATCTCGACGTCCTCGTCTTCGGGCACAGCCACATCCCCTGGGACACGACCACCCCGCGCGGGCTGCGGCTGCTCAACCCGGGGTCGCCCACCGACCGGCGCCGCCAGCCGTTCTGCACCTACATGACGGCCGTGGTCGAGGACGGAGCGCTCGTGTCGGTCGACCTGCACCAGATCGCTCGGAGCACAGGGGGCCCCGCATGACCACCGCCACCACGCAGGTCCCGCTCTTCCGCCGGCCCGCGGAGGTCGGTCGTCGTGCGGTGGGCGTCGTGGCCGAGTTCGGGATCAAGGCGTATGGCGCGGCCGCGGCCCTGAGTGCCGCGCTGAGCGACAGCGAGACGGCGGGGGGCAAGGCGTACGACGCGGTCCACGCGGTGCCCAACCTCAAGCAGCGGTGGGACGAGGCGCAGTACCTAATCGACCACCGCCGGCAGATCCAGACGACGCTCGACTACGTCAACGCCAACGCCCCGGACGCCACCCAGCTCGAGACCGCGGCCCGCCAGAGCTCGGAGGCGCTGGGCCGGATCACCACGACGTACGGCGAGGTCAACCAGGCCTGGGACTCGATCAAGAGCATCCGGCCGACCAACGTCCTCGACACGCTGCCGGCGGCTAAGGACCACCTCCAGACGGCGTGGTCGAGCAAGCCCGGACTCGAGTCCATCCAGGACCTCACCGCCAGGGCGGAGGGGGTCGCTCCCTTCCTGCGGCAGGTCGGCAGCCTCGACATCGACTTCGCCAGGGTCTACGGCGAGCTGCTCAGCGTGCTCGACAACTTCGCCAGCGACGAGATCGTCGGGACGGTGTCGGTCATGGTGCTCGCGGTCGTTCTGGCGTGGGTCCTCGGTCTGGCGGCAGGGTTCTGGGCCCGTCGCGGGCGGCCGGGCATCGTCGTCAGCACCGTGCAGCGTCTCGGCGTCCGCGCCTTCCCGCGCTGGTACGCCCGCAACCTCGAGCAGGCGCTGGGCACGTCCGTGTACGGCGTGGCTCGGCGGCGCATCCAGGCCGACATCGTGGCGGACCCGGCCCGCGTCCTGGACCGCGCGGCATACGAGGAGCTCGAGCGGCACTTCAGGCGTGCGGGGGCGGAGCCTGCGACACGTTGACCGTGGGGATGCCGAGACCGGACCGCGCGATCACGGCCAGGGACGGCTCCCGGCCGGGGTTGGACTCCCGGTGCACGGTGAACGCGGGGACCTGCACGTAGTCGCCCGCGACGGCATCGACCCAGCCCTCGACCCCCTCGCACTCGAGCCGCAGCACCCCGCGGACGACGTAGAGCATCGAGACGTTCGAGTCGTGGTGGTGCCAGCCTGAGACGGCGGCGGGTTCGGTCACCACCTGCCCGGCCCACAGCCCGGGAACCTCGAACGCGCGCCGACGCACCATCCCCGCGGTCGGGTCGGCCTCCAGCAGCTCGGCCTCACGGACGACGCGGACGGGCTCATGGTGCACCATCGGTCCACGGTAGCCGTCCGCGCCGGCCCGGCTGCCGGAGAAGTTCGTCGAGAAAGTTCTCGATCCCGATGTCGAAGAACTGGTTCGCTGTTCGACGTATGCGTGACAGAGCAGTGACACCCACATCGGAAGGACCAGTGACATGCCTCGCTTCATGGGATTCGTCAGGATGGAAGAGGGCATCGGCGCGCCGCCGCAGGCGCTGATGGACGCGATGGACACCTACATCGGGGAGCAGGCCGCCAAGGGCGTCTTCCTCGACGGCGGCGGCCTGTACGGCACCGAGGACGCGGTGAACTTCGTCGTCCGCAAGGGCGAGACCTCGCGCGTCGACGGCCCCTACGCCGAGTCCAAGGAGGTCGTCGGGGGCTGGGCGATCATGCAGTACGACACCGTCGAGGAGGCCATCGCCGGGCAGCAGGAGTTCGCAGAGCTGCACGCGACGCACTGGCCTGAGGTGTCGATGGTCGCGACCATGCGCCAGATCTCCGACATGCCGCCGGAGGCGGCTGACGCCTGATCGGAGGCGACGGGCTGGATGCCGCGACCTTCGCGGCACACGGTCCCGTGGCCGGGTGTCACACGCATGTGACACCCGGCCTCGTAGTCTCGGGGCGTGCCAGTCCCGACGCCGACCACCGAGGCGATCACCACCGCGTGGCGCGCGGAGTCGGCGCGGCTCGTCGGTGCCCTGACCCGCATGACGCGCGACGTCGAGCTCGCCGAGGACCTCGCGCAGGACGCCCTCGTCGCCGCCCTCGAGCAGTGGCCGGCGACCGGTGTGCCGGACAACCCGGCGGCGTGGTTGATGACCACGGCCAAGCGCCGCGGCGTCGACCACTTCCGCCGGGCCGACAACCTTCGCCGCAAGACCGAGGAGCTCGGCCATGCCCTGGGAGAGGAGGAGCAGGTGCCCGACCTCGACGCCCAGGTCGACCACATCGAGGACGACGTCCTGCGCCTGATCTTCCTGTCCTGCCACCCCTCGCTGAGCGCGGAGTCACGCGCCGCCCTGACCCTGCGGCTCGTCGGGGGCCTCACCACCGGGGAGATCGCCCGCGGCTTCCTCGTCTCCGAGACCACCATGGGCCAGCGCATCTCGCGCGCGAAGAAGACGCTCTCGCAGGCGCACGCCGAGTTCGACCTCCCGACCGGTGCGGAGCGGGTCGAGCGCCTCGACGACGTGATGGCCGTGATCTACCTGATCTTCAACGAGGGGTATGCCGCCGCGGCCGGTGAGCACTGGATGCGCCCCGCCCTCGCGGACGAGGGCATCCGGCTGGCGCGGATGCTCGCTGCCCTCGCCCCCACCGAGCCCGAGACGCTGGGCCTCCAGTCGTTGCTGGAGCTCCAGGGCTCCCGCGCCGCGGCGCGCGTGGACGACGCCGGGGTGCCAGTGCTGCTCGAGGCGCAGGACCGGACCCGCTGGGACCCGGAGCTGGTCCGGCGCGGCCAGGCCGCGCTGGCCGGCGCCCGTGCGCTCGCCGCGCGCGGGAAGCCGGTCGGGAAGTACTTCCTCCAGTCGTCGATCGCCGCCCAGCACGCCCGCGCCCGTCGGTCCGAGGACACCGACTGGCGCCAGATCGCCCGGTTGTACGACGTGCTCGCCGAGGCTGCGCCGGGTCCGGTCGTCGAGGTGAACCGCGCGGTCGCCCACGGCCGGGCGTTCGGCGCAGACGCAGGACTCGCGGTGCTCGACGCGGTCGACCCATCAGGTGCCGCCCAGCTCGGTGACTCGCCGCTGCTGCCAAGCGTGCGGGGCGACCTGTTCGAGCTGGCCGGGCGCCACGGTGAGGCGGCTTCGGCGTTCGCCGACGCAGCTGCTCGGTCGCGCAACGACGCCGAGCGCTCGGTGCTGGAGCGCCGGGCCGAGGAGAACCGGGCGCGCATGTCGAAATCCGGCTGACCCGTTCGACGCACGGTCAAAGCCCTGACCCGGACCTGACCCAGGAGTCACCATGAGCACCGTGAGCGCCACCACCAGCACGCGATTCGTCACGTCCGACGACGGCACCCGCATCGCGTACGACGTGACCGGCACGGGACCGGCCGTCGTCGTGGTCGAGGGAGCCCTGTGCCAGCGATCCATGGGCACGGGGCAGGCCCTGACCCCGTTGTTGTCAAAGGACCACGCGGTCCACGCCTACGACCGCCGGGGGCGCGGCGAGAGCGGCCCCGGCTCCACGGCATACACGGTGGAGCGGGAGGTCGAGGACCTCGTGGCCGTGCTGGAGGTCGCGGGCCCGGACGCGCTCGTCGTCGGGGCGTCGTCCGGTGCGGTGCTGGTCCTCGAGGCGTTGCGGGCGGGGGTCGCGACGGGGAAGGTCGCGCTGTACGAGGCACCGCTCATCGTCGACGGCACCCACGCGCCCAACGACCCCGACCTGGGCTCGCGGACGCAGGCGCTCGTCGACGCGGGGAAGCGGGGTGAGGCGGTGCAGCTGTTCATGCGCACGGTCGGCGTGCCGGCGTTCGGCGTGATGATGATGCGGCTGATGCCGGTCTGGAAGAAGCTCTGCGGGGTCGCGCACACGTTGCCGAACGACTACGCGCTCGTCCTGGAGCACCAGCAGGGTGAGCCGCTGCCGGACGGCTGGCTGTCCGAGGTCGGCGTCCCGGTGCTCGTCCTGGTGGGCGGCAAGAGCCCGGAGTACATGAAGAACGGGCAGGCGGCGCTCGCGGCCGCGCTCCCCCACGCGACGCTCGTGGAGCTGCCCCGGCAGACGCACATGGTCAAGGGCAAGGCGACCGTGCCGGCGCTGCGGGAGTTCTGGGCGGGCTGAGGATGTGTGCCCCCGGTCCGACGGGGTAGGAACAGGGCATGGCAGACACGGCGATCTTCGACGTCGACGGCACGCTCGTCGACACCAACTACCAGCATGCGGTCGCGTGGTTCCGCGCCCTGCGGCGCTACGACATCACCCGCCCGATCTGGCGGCTGCACCGCGGCATCGGTATGGGGGGTGACCAGTTCGTCTCGATGGTCGCCGGCCGGGAGGCCGAGGAGGAGCACGGCGACGACCTGCGGGAGGCGTGGGCGGAGGAGTTCGACCAGCTGATCGGGGAGGTCCAGCCGTTCGAAGGGGCCCACGAGCTGCTCGTCGCGGTCAAGCAGCGGGGCTTCAGGTTGGTGCTGGCGAGCTCCGGGAAGACCGAGCACGTGGAGACGTTCCTCGACCTCATCGACGGCAAGTCGCTCGCCGACGCGTGGACGACCTCGGACGACGTGGAGCACAGCAAGCCCGAACCCGACCTCGTGGCGACCGCGCTGGCGAAGGTCGAGGGCGCCAGCGGGATCATGGTCGGCGACTCGGTCTACGACGCGCAGGCGGCTGCAAAGCTCAACATCCCGACCTTGGGAGTCCGCACCGGCGGGTTCTCGGTCGGGGAGCTGCAGGAGGCTGGGGTGCTGCAGGTCTTCGACTCGCTCGTGGCCTTCCGCAGTGCGCTCGACGGCACTCCCCTGGCACGCGCCAGTCGCTGACCCCCGGCCTGGCTGCACCCGCGGTCGGGGGCAGGGTTCACGGCGTCCCGGGGCGGCAGCGCCTAGTTCTCGGTGTGGCGGGGGTCGTCCTGGTTGTCGGTGTGCGCGCCGACGCCCTCGTCGGCCGGCTCGGTCTCCTCGTCGGTCTGCTGCGACTCGAGCGCCGCCTGCTCCTCCTCGGGGGACATCTTGATGCTGTCCTGGCCTGGGGTGGTGTCACTCACGTGGGTCTCCGCGCCTCGTGACGACAGCCCGGTGCTGACGCCTGCTGTCCATCATGCGGTGAGGGGCGAGGCCGCGCGCGGCAGCGAGCCGGCGCACCACCGTCAGGCAAGCCGCCAGCGCGACACGACCCGGGCCGCGACGAGGGCGGTGGCCCCGGCGACGAGGACGGCGACCGCGGCAGCCGGCACCGCGCCATACGTCCCCGGGGAGGCGAGCAGCAGGAGGACCGCGACGCCGATGGCGCTGCCGAGCTGCGCTCCGGTGTTGAGCACCCCGGTGGCGGCGGTGACCTCGTCCTCGGGCAGGTCGGTGCCGATGTCGTTGCAGGCGACCGACGACAGCCCGAGGCCTGCCCCGAGCAGCAGCAGCCCGGTGACCGTGCCTGCGAGCGTGCCACCGGTGCTGCCTCCTCCGCCGATGATGGTGGCCGCAGTGACGAGGTTGCCGAGGGCGAGCAGCCCGAGGCCCAGGACGGCGGGGCGTCGCGGTCCGCCGGTGCGCACGAGGCGCGGAGCGGTCGTCGATCCCACGACCACGGCGAGGCTGAGGCAGAGCAGGGTGAGGCCTGCCTCGAACGCGCTGAACCCGAGCCGGCGCTGGAGGTGCAGCGTCAGGAGGACGGCGGTGGAGCTGGTGGTCGCCGTGTTGACGAACGAACCCAGGGTGCCCAGCCGCAGCCGCGGTCGTCGCAGCGCTGACGGCTCGACCAGGGGCTGACGGGCGCGGCGCAGCCAGACGGCCAGTGCGGCGCCGAGGGCGACCCCGGCACCGACGACGCCCAGCCCGCGACCGCGCTGCCCGGGCTCCTGGACGAGGGCGGTGCCCAGCACGAGACCCATGACCGAGGTGACGAGCAGCAGCGCCCCCACGAGGTCGAGCGAGGCGGTGCCGTCCTGGACCGGTCGGACCCTCACCCAGAGCAGCACCCCGACCGCCAGGCCGACGGCCAGCGGCGCGTTGACCCAGAAGATCGACCGCCAACCGAGCAGCTGGGTGAACAGCCCACCCACGAACAGGCCGCTGGCCCCGGCTGCGGCTCCCGCGGCGCTCCACAGGCCCAGGGCCCTGGACCGCTCCCCCGCGTCGGAGGCCGAGGCGAGCAGCAGGCTCAGCGCCGCGGGCACGGTGAGCGCCGAGGCCGTTCCCTGCGCAGCGCGCGCCACGACGAGCTGCCACGCCTCGCCGGCCACCGCACCCAGGGCGCCGGCGACGGCGAAGACGGCCAGCCCCGCGAGCAGCACCCGCACGTGGCCATACCGGTGGCCCAGCCGCGCACCGACCACGAGGAGCCCACCGAAGAACATCGCGTAGGCGGTCGCGATCGGTCCGGCGGCGGCATCGCCGGCTCCGACGCCCTCGAGCATCGAGGGGATCGCGACGATCGCCGCGGTGACGCCGAGGACGTCGACGAACTGCACGAGGCAGAGCACGCCGACGGTCGTGGCGAAGCGCGGGGAGGGACGATCCATGCGAAAGACGCTACCCACGGGCTCGCACACCAAACCCGTGGTGGACGCACGTCCCGGGGCGATCGAAAAGAATTCTGTGGCAGGTTGTCGTATCGACGTGAGCCCGTTCGTGGTGAGGGTGAGAGGCGGCCACAGGGACCGCCCCGGACCAAGGAGATCGACATGACGCACTACCTGCTTTCCGTCCACGGCCCGGCCGAGCGCAACGAGTTCGGCGAGTACGGCTCGAAGGAGGAGATGGAGAAGGCGTTCGCCGCGACGGGGGCCTTCAACGACCAGCTCAAGGCCGACGGCTACTGGGTGTTCGCCGGTGGCCTGCAGCAGGCGACCACGGCGACCGTCGTCGACAACACCGGTGACGCGCCGGTGGTCACCGACGGGCCGTACCTGGAGTCCAAGGAGTACATCGGCGGGTTCTGGGTGATCGACGCCCCCGACCTCGACGTGGCGCTCAAGCTCGCTGCCGACGGTTCGAAGGCCTGCCGGGGCAAGGTCGAGGTCCGTCCGTTCGAGGGCCTGGCCTGAGCCGGTCCACGTGACGGATCCGGGTATGACGCAGGACGGCACGGTCGACCACGGGGGCTCACACCACGTGGCCGGCCGGCCGTCCGGAGGCGACGGGGCGGCTGTCGAGCGGGTCTTCCGCGAGGAGTACGGCCGCCTCATCGCCTCGCTCGTCCGCCGGTTCGGCGACATCGACCTCGCCGAGGACGCAGCGGGCGAGGCCCTCGTGGTCGCATTGGAGAAGTGGCCGTCCGAGGGCACTCCCCCCAACTCCGGCGGCTGGCTCACCACCACCGCCGCGAACCGCGCGATCGACCGGATCCGCCGCGAAGGCCAGCGCGACGCCAAGCACCAGGCGGCCCTGATGACGTACGACGACACACCCCACTCACCCGTCGGAGTGGTCGAGGACGACCGGCTCCGGCTGCTCTTCACCTGCTGCCACCCGGCGCTCGCGCCGGAGGCGCGGATCGCCCTGACCCTGCGGCTTCTCGGTGGCCTGACGGTGGCGGAGATCGGGCAGGCGTTCCTCGTCCCCGAGACGACCATGGCGCAACGGATCACCCGCGCCAAGAAGAAGATCGCTGCGGCGAACGTGCCCTACCGCGTGCCTTCTGCTTCGGACCTGCCCGATCGGTTGGGTGGGGTGCTGACCGTGCTGTTCCTCGTGTTCAACGAGGGGTACCTCGCCAGCGGTGACGGGTCGCCCGTGCGCTCGGAGCTGACGGGTGAGGCGATCCGGCTGACCCGGGTACTCCGTTTGTTGTTGCCGTCTGAGCCCGAGGTGATGGGGCTGCTGGCCCTGATGCTGCTCACCGAGGCGCGACGCTCCGCCCGCGTGCGTGGTGGCGTCCTGGTGCCGTTGGACGAGCAGGACCGATCGGGCTGGGACCGGTCGTTGATCTCGGAGGGGCACGCAATGGTCCGCTCGTGCTTGGCTTTGAACCGGCCCGGTCGCTACCAGCTGCTCGCCGCGATCAACGCCGTCCACACGTCCGCCGTCTCGGCCTCGGACACCGACTGGTCGCAGGTGGTCGCGCTGTACGACCAGCTCGTCCGCCTCGATCCCTCGCCGATCGTCGCCCTCAACCGGGCGGTCGCCGTCGCCGAGCTCGACGGACCGTCCGTGGGTCTCGCACTGGTGGACCGGCTGCCGCTCGAGGGCTACCACCCGTGGCACGCCGTGCGTGCCGACCTCCTGCGCCGGCTCGGTCGCAGCGCCGAGGCCAAGGACGCGTATGCCGCCGCCATCAGCTCGACGGCGAACGTCGCCGAGCGCGCGTACCTGGCAAGGAAGCGCGGCGAGCTCGTCTAGCTGCGTTGTTCTCGGAACGACGCGACCGCAGTCAAACGCGGCGGTATTGACGCACGACGAGCGTGGGGAGGACGGACGCCTTCTCGACTCTCCGCAAGGACGGCTTCCTCTCCCCGAAGGCGGCCCCACGAGGAGCTTGGAAGACGAATTGGCTCCTCGGATGAGACTATTGCGCCGTCCCTACAATTGGTCCGTCGGTGAGCATCTGGGCCCTTGGCCGATTACGCCGACCCGAACCGCGCGTTTGTCTTCGACCTGGCACTCATCCTCGTTGGCCAAAGTCCCCCTCGACTATGAGCGTTTGCGCTCTCCGGCCGACAGTCTTGACCCCTGAAGCCCATCGGGTTCATTCATGTGTGCGCGACGGCCAGTAATTATCTACAGTCGTACCCTTGGTCGCCACTCCGCTTCGCACTCGGAGGTCTCAACCGAAGGAGCCCGATTGCCAAAGTATGCGCCAAAGCATCAGAGATCATTGCGGCTTCAGGCGGTCGCCGCCTGGGCGGATGCTGGACTCGGCAGCCCACGCGCGTCGTTCCCGATCGAGAGGGCATTTGCGGACCGGCTGAGTCAACGAGCTGGCCCCGCCTTTCGGCCCTTGGCGCTTGCCGACTCGGAGTCAGTTCCCTACCACCGTGAGGTATCTCTGTTGATCGACGCGTTCGATGCGTTTCCGGGTCGTGTCGATCTCTCCTTCGACTCAACCTGGCGAGCCTTCGAGGCCGCCCTTCATGACCTCCGTGGCCCGGAGAGCCATAACACTACTGTCGAACTGACGCGGTTCACGCGTTCCCTTCGCGCCGACGAAGCACAGTCCATGGATGTCGCAATAGCCGCCCTTCCTCAGCAGGCACTTGAGTTTCTGATCGCTCAATGGGTCGATGGCCCAGAAGACGGAAACAAGCTGGCTAGACGTCTTGCGAACGCTGGCACTCATCTGAGTCACCTCCGAGGACTCCTGCGCGACCACTATGACCTGCTCGATCTGCAAGATCGACGCAAGGCTGCCAGATTGCTGCTCCTAGCTATGCGCGGTGAGACTGTGGACCTGAGAGGGGCGCGACTCGAACTCACGGCCAACGACCGTGTTCTTGTCCTAGTCTCCGGGCTGCTGTTTGGTCTGAGGAATGTCAGAGCGCACGGGGCGGTGCCGTCACCGTTTACTAGTTCGGCAGCGTCCCTGCGAACCTTCACGCTCCCTTACTACGCCTTCGTGATCACGTACTACCTGTACATGACGACAGCCTTCCGGCGCGGACACTTAGGATCTCACGTCACTTCGGCAGAACTTAGCGCCAACCTTCTGGAAAACTTGGCCGCCGCCCGGGATGTAATGGGCCGCCACTGGCACGTATGACCTGTTTGGAGCGTCTGGAGGCGCACCGTCATGCCGCGACGGTACGCACGCCCTCGGCGCGGAGACATCGACGCTAGGGAAGTCCGGCGGTCGCCCAGTCGAGTGCGTCGAATCCAGTGTCTTGTCGCGCCGAGTCCACGAGTGCCCTACGAGCGCCCCAATAGGTGTGCCGCCAATCAGCGAACGAGCGCCATGTGACGTTCCTTCCCATGGGGGCGTCGTCCCGCCGCATCCGCTCCCATAGGCGCGCTGCGGCTGCTGCTACCGACCCGCTGGAAACCAAGCGCAAGTTTTCCAGGGCGTTCTGCGCTTCGTGAGATGGCACGGAACGAAGCCGTTCGCTGGCGGCAGATGCGTCCAAGGAGCCGTCCCGGACTTGGCGCTGGATTTCTTGGATCGCCACGAACATCTGGTGAACAGCGGACAGGAACTCTAGATAGGTTTCCCGACGCACGGCCGCGAGACGTTCAAGTGCCTCGCGCTTGTAAACGGCTCGCTGGGTAAAGAAGGAAACGAGTCCACCTAGAAGGACACCAGCCAGTGTCCCTGCGACGGCGATGGCCGAGTCCATCTGTTCAGTAAACCACTGAGATTCAGTCCGGCTGCGGGCCATCGCTCTGGGGCGTCGGCGGCAACCATTGATGCGGTCGTCCCGGGGGCCTTGAATCCCGCGGGGCCGGCCCGTTCGCTCCATCCACCCGTGCTTCGCCGATCATCCAGGCACGTGGCATGTCACGAGACTGCCCGGTAACCGGTGGTGAGCCTGCCGGCGAGTATCAGCGCGCGTTCACGTTGCGGCCCAGCGTCTGCGCCTCAGACGCCGGCGACGTAGGCGGTGAGGAAGTGAACGCCGTGGCGGTCGAGGTTTCCTCGGGCCCGGTCGTAGTGCTCTGTGGTCCTTGGGTCGGCGTGCCGGGCGAGGATCTGAGCGTCGCGTAGCGGGACGCCGGCGTCGAGGGCGTTGGTGATGGCGGCGTGCCGCAGGGAATGCGGGCTGATGTGGCGCGGGATGCCAGCGGCTTTCGCGATGCGGGCGACCATCCGGTACGCGTGGCGCCGATCGATCGGGTTCCCGCTCAGTGGTCGCAGGATCAGCGGCCCGGTGGTGCGCTGCCCGCGACACGCCTCGCGGACACGCAGCACCGGGACCGTGACGGGCATGGTGACGGCTTTGTTGCCCTTGCCGACCAGGTGCAGCACGCGGTGGCCGCGCATGGTGTCGGCGTAGTCCTCGCTCCGAACGGCTGCGGCCTCCGATGCGCGTAGCGCGTTGATGCCGAGCAGGAACGCCAGTGCTCCGTGGTGGACGGTGATGATTTGGGACACCTGCGGGAACCTGATCAGCTCGAGCCGATCCAGGCCGTGGGTGCGGGACTCGTCCCGGTGCACCTTCGGCAGCCGTGCGTACACCGCCGGGTCGGAGCCGATGAGATCGTCGATGTGCGCGAACCGGAAGAACCCGCGAACGCCGTGCATCATCGTCACCACGGAGGAGTCCATCAGCCCACGGTCACTGAGCCCGCGGATGTACAGCTCGACGTGGGCTCGCTGCACGGCGACCAGCGGGTCGAGTCCGTGGACCTCGCACCAGGTGAACCACTCCCTGAGCTGGTAGGCGTACAAGGCATGGGTGTGCTCGGAGTATCGGGCCAGGAAGGAGACCGCGGCCAGCTGTACGGTCGACATCGACGCGGGCTGGAACGGAAGCAGGATCGTCGTATCGGACATGGCGTCACCTCATGCGGCGACAGAACACAAGCCAGACCCCGGCGCCGCCCGGCGCCGCCATCGCGGCCAGGCACCCGGACGACCCCGACGGTAGACCCGTGCGTGGCCGCGGCGCCCAACCAGAAATCCAGCAAACGACGACTCTGGGGGGCGTGGACAACGTACGGTTCCCGGCGTGGAAGAGGGAGCCGACGAGAAGATCATGCGGCTGCGGTACGCCGGCACCTGCCGAGTCTGTGGAGCCGGGATCCCACAGAAGACTCAGGCGGTGTACGAGCGAGGGACCAAGACGGTCCGCTGCCTGAGCCACGACATGACGGTTCCGCCTGAATCCACCTCCGCCACGGATGCAGGTCCGGTCACCCTTCAAGGCGTGATGGAGGCGGGACCAGTCGCTAACGCGGTGGTTGAGGCTGGCACCGCCGGAGCATCAGCTCGTCGGGAGTTCGAGCGTCGCAAAGCCAAGCGTGAGCAGCGCATCCGGACCCAGCATCCGCGGATCGGAGGGTTCCTCCTTGCCATCTCCGAGGAGCGGCAGTCCACCACTGCTTGGGACACCGGCGCCCTCGGCGAAGAGAAGCTCGGCAAAGGCCTAGATCGTTTGGCCAGCGACAGAACCAGGCTGTTGCACGACCGACGCATCCCGAGGTCCAAGGCGAACATCGACCACATCGCTGTCACGCCCAACGGCGTCTACGTCATCGACGCCAAGAAGTACCGCGGCCGTCCCCACCTCAAGATCGAAGGCGGCATCCTGCGCCCCCGCGTGGAACGGCTGCTCGTCGGATCCCGCGACTGCACCAAGCTGGTGGACGGCGTGCTCAAGCAGGTCGACGTGGTCCGCGCAGCGCTCGCCGAGGAGGTCCCGGCCCGGGGCGTGCTCTGCTTCGTCGAGGCGGACTGGCCTTTGATCGGAGGGAGCTTCACCACGCGCGACGTGCAGGCTCTCTGGCCCAAGAAGCTCTATCCCCAACTTGAGGCGGAGGGCGCACTCTCCGTCGAAGCCATCGACCGCCTCCACCGACGCCTGGCGAAGGCACTTCCCGCCGCCTGACGGATACCGAGTCGCGGCGATATGACGCGCCGGAGCACTGGTTGCCACGGTGCGCCTCGGGTGCACGATTCATCAATGGACACAACATGGACTATCGCCGACCTCATGGACGAGCTCGAGCGCTTCGAGCATGAGGCGCGTGCGGCTGGGCTCAAGGAGAATTCCGTTCGGACGAACGTCGAAAGATCCCGGTACTTCGTTCGTTGGCTGGCAGGCGACTTCCAGTTCCAAGGACCGCACCAGAAGTGAGCGATGTGTCCACCTGGCGGCGGCATGACGCATGTTTGCTCCCTCGAGTCAATGCCGCACTGGGCATGCCGGCCTGGCGACGGGGACAACATTTCTGTTCATTCGGCGACGCCGGCGGCGATGTGTGGCGAGACTTGACCTCATGGACATCGGCCGTAGCACCGCACGCCGGACTGGCGGCCTTGCTGCCCTTTCGCTGGTGGTCTGCCTTCTGGCTACGGGCTGTGGCCCTACTACGACGGTTCCAGACGTGGTCGGCATGCGTCTCGACGACGCGCACCGGAAGTTCGAGGCACTCGGCTTGGAGAGCTCTAACGACAAGGACATTATCGGGGCCGAAGACGTCATCCTGCGCGACGCCAACTGGGTCGTGATCAAACAGGACCCGGCACCTGGAACCGTTGGCGTCGACACGGATGCAACCGTCGCACTGTCCGTGGGGCGCGAGGATGACGCTCAAGTCTTGAAGCTGATCCCTCCCCAGTCGGCCTTTGCTCGCGAGATGGCTCACAAGCGGTCGGACAGTGAATCGAAGAAGCAAGTCCAAGGGGGAGAGAAGACGCCCACGGTCCAGAGCCCCACTACCGCCGGCCCATCGATCACGAGCAAGTCCACGGTCGAGAATTTCACTGCGGCCGTCCAGTGCGCTAGGCGGGGCGGTAATGCCGGTGAGATTTACGTCTGGAACTCATATGGATCGGATCAGCCGCCTGACGCCATGCGGCTTGGGGGTGGGTACGTGTGGGATCACGGGCGAAGTACGTGCCTCACAAGCACAGAGTTTGCTCTGAGTACCGTTCCGCGACTGACGGGTTACTGCACGGAGGTCGGCCGGGTCTCAGCCAATCCTCGCTACGTGGTCGATGCGCTGCCCGCGTCGCGAATTCCGACGATTGTTGGCCGGGCCGGCGACTGCTGACGGTATGTCGCGGCGCCCTTGTCGCAGAACCCTTCTCACGGGAAGACAACTCGGGGAAGGAGCGCACGCCTTACTCGCGGTGACCTCAGCGGTACCAACATCCTCGCCGATGCATCGGCGTCTACGTCGTCGCAGGCGCGGCGGAGTGACGCACGATGCTCTGTCCTTCGAAGCCGCCTCCCTCGTCTGGTCCGGCGCCTCATGAACAGTGGCATCGGAGCAGCAGATGCGTTTGAGTCACGCCGACGCGGCGTCGTGGCTAGTGTGCTCACGTGATCGACTTTCAGAATGCGAGCTACATCAAGCTGGGCCGGATCGACTACTCGGAAGTCGCGAGCCAGATCGACCCGCTCTTGATCGAGGGCGAGCAGGGTTATCTTGCCTTCAAAGGGATACGTGACTACATCGTCTTCACGAGCAAGCGCATCATCGCAGTTAACGTCCAGGGCATCACGGGTAGGAAGAAGGACTACACCTCGCTGCCATTCGTCAAGGTTCAAGCCTTCTCACTGGAGACAGCCGGAACCTTCGACCTGGACGCAGAGCTGGAGCTGTGGTTCTCAGGGCTAGGGCGTGTCAAGTTCGAATTCAAGGGCAACACAGACGTCGCCTACTTGAACAAGCTCATCGCCCACCACGTTCTGTAGCGACTGGACCTGAGACCGCAAACCCACCCTGCTCTGAGGAGCTCAGCTGTTGGTGAGCCGGAGGGTCGCCAGGATGGGTTGCGCTCGCTGGAGCAGTTCTTCGAACGTTTCTTTGGGGCCGATGACGAAGACCGATGAGGTGTGACCGCCTCCGAGGTCGACGAGCCAGAGCCGTGTCTGCTCCTTTTTTCCTAGGCCCCAGGCGTAGGCGTCCGGGGCGCCGGGTCGGCTGGCGATCAAGGCCACGTAGGGGTTCCCTTCGCACTTCGGCGGGTTCGCTCCAAGTTGAAGGTCCATCACCGTTGCAGTCAGCCCACTAAGCATCTCGTCGGACCGCGGCGTCGCAGTCACCCCCTTGATGCCTCGCATCCACTTGGCCAAGCTCCGAGCATCTGTGTGCACCGCGGGATCCGAGATCTCCGCACACACGCCCCCCTGTCGTGCGGCCGCGACGTCGCCCCACACGTAGATGCCGGAGCTCGTGCCGTTGCCATCCGTGTCCGGGTCGGCGTAGTAGTCCTGGGCCGGGCGCAGCCAGTACGCGGGCTGATGGTCCAAAGTGTTTGCCCATCCCCGCGGGACGGCGACCGACACTTGGCCTGGTTTGCCAGTGCCGAACAGGTCCGTCCTGGTCGAGGTGTACGTCCCTGCGGCCAACTCGCCTTGGCATGTTGAGACGGCAGCTCGACATGACCGCAGAGTGGCGGTCCTCGAGCCGGACGCATTCACAGCAACGGAACTCGCAGTCCCGCTTGGGGGCTGGGACGAGGAACACGCCGCTGGACCGAGGCTCAGGATGATGATCGCAACAACGGCCGATCGCGACATGATGACCCCTTGGTGGCGAGGGCACTGACTTCGGACACAGGGTTTTGATGATCCTCCCGAGCGAGGGGGGTAGCAAGAGACTCGCTCGCAGCCGTTGAGTTCTACCGCAGCAAGAATGCCAGGCGTGAACCGCTCATCAGCGCGGTCTCACGGTTTGGCGATGAGTAGGGCCGGAGTAAGCGCCCCCGGTGACAAGAGTTGCCCGCCACGCGGCGGTATGACACTGGCGTCGGTGATCGAGCCGGGCCTCCAAAGAGTTACTAGGCCGCTGGGCAACGCCCTATAGGACGTGGACGTCTTCGAGGGTCACGACGCCCTCTGGAGAGACACCGAGTTCGGCACTGAGTTCGCTGGGAGACTCGTCGGTGGTCCAGAGCGGCAATGTCATTGCGTAGAAGCCGTCCTGTCGTTCGAGCACGTCGCTCCGTGGGTGCTCCCAGATCGAATCGGGCTGGCGGATGAGGACGGCACCCGTCTCGCCATAGTCGCTGACCCACGTGAGCTGGTTCGGGAACTGGCCGTCGACCAACTGGTCGAGGACCGCACGTATGGCCGGGCGCACACTGAGGGGGACAATCGCCATTGTTGGAGTGAACCACTCCACCGGCCTGCCGTCTGCGACTCAGGAGCGATGACGCGGCTGTGAACCTGGCGTCCACAGGGACCGTCGGGTCCCATCGACCGGGCGCGGCTACGTCGTCAGACCCAGCTTTGTCCGGACGAAGTCCGGGCCCAGCGCGACGATGCTCTCGTACAGCGAGTCCTTGGTCGCTTCCGAGCCCAATCCAGCCGTAGAGGCGTCGCGAAGCGCGAACGCGGCCCGGGCATGGGCGAAGGCCTCCGCGGTTTGTACCCACTGGCCGTCGGCGTCTCGAGACCACCCCTTGGAATCGATGTCTGCCGCCCACTCACTGAGATCCGTCGCTTCAGGCGGTACTGACAGGCCGGTGCTCTGGACCGCATGGAGCGCCAGGTCGTGAACGAGTTCCACCTGCCGGTCGTGAGGGAGCCCTTGGAGCCACGTCGCGATATCGGGATGGACCTGCTCCAGGCGAGTCACCATGCGCGGTATTCAACACGAGCACTCCGACCGGAAGCCACGTCCAAGCGTTCGCGATGCAACAGGTCGACAGGCGGCGGATAGACGCACCTACTGCTCGATGGATGTCGCGCTCCAGGTGAACGCATCCGAGGCAGTCCTTTCACCCCTTCGTCGGGACGCGGGCAGCCATCACGGAGGCCCACGAGAGAAATTCGAGCGGGGCTTCTAGACCAGCACCGCCTGCTGCAAGCTACGGTTCGTAACCGTGGAGTGGTGGACCGAAATGGATGCGTCAATCCAGGCTGCCTTCATCGGTGTGTTCGGTTCGCTTCTCGGCGCCTCCGTCGGCGGCGCCCTCGCGACCATCTCCGCCGCTCGCACCGCCCAGCGACAGTGGGATCGTGAACGGGCTAATCGACATGAAGAGGCAATCGGCCGAGAGATGGAGGCGCTGATGCGAGCGGCAGGCCACGCTCTCAGCACCGAAGGCAACCTAGATGTGGCACCCCTCGACCTCCCCATCACGATGCTCGGTTTCATGACCGAGGACGGTGCGCACCGCGATCTCGCGAAAGCCGTCGAGAATCTCTGGGAGAGGCCCACGGGGCAAGACGAGGCCGGCAGAACGGCTATGTGTGTCGACGCGATGGACGTAGCCCGTCATCACCTGCAAGGCAAGGACTTCAAAGACTTCCTGCGGGACCGCGGTTGGGACTGAACGAACACGTGCCGAAGCACTCGCGATCCATTGAGGCCGCCCACAAGCGGCGATATGACACAACGCAGGCCGAAACGACTCCGTGGTAGGCGCCGTCCGTCAGTATCTAGGCATGACGCAGAGACGAATCGCCGTTGAGTTCGAGGGGCTACCAGTGGACGCGCGTGCTCTGGCTCGGGCGATCGCCGCAACCTTTGAAGCCAGTCGTGCCGGGCACGGCACGGTTTTCATTGAGGGGTTCTCAATGAACCCGACTGATAGATGGCACGTGGGAGACCCGCAGATCACCATCACTGAGAAGTAGCGACTGTCCATTTCTAGGAGTCGACAGACGTCGCAAAGGCGCAGGTCCTAGGGACGATGCCAGCTGTAAGTTGAGCGATGACCCTTGCTACCGGCTTGGGCGAAAGGGGGGTGGAGTGGCCGACACGATCGCCAATTGGATATCTGCCGGCGCCACCGTATTGGCCGTACTCGCAGCCATATGGGCCGGTATCACGGCTAGGAGGGTTTACTCGATCGAGGAAAGCCGGGAGCAGGACCGACAGCTGAGTGATCAACAGCGACAGGCTGAGCTGGTTGCGAGCTGGGTTTCTTGGACCGACCAACCCCGGATCGCCATTCAGCTTCCGGACGGCCGACCGATCGAGCCAACCTAGCCATGCAGAACGCGTCTGCGGTTCCGGTCTACGACGTGGAAGTGGCGTACAGCTCCGCTGATGCGCCCTTGGGGCTTCAGAAGTTCCATATCCTGTCGCCCACTGGGTCCGTGGCCCACTATCGCGAGATTAAGTGTCCAGGCGTCGGCCAGTTGCTGGCACAACCGCGCGCCGATGACGCGCGCATCGATATCCGGGTGACCATCTCGTTCACGGATGCCCGAGGTGTTCGATGGATCCGCGACGGCGCCGGCCATTTGAGCAAGGATCCGGGCGTCTAGGGCTGCGCGCTTCCAGTCCTCAGAACGAACGCGGCGGTAAGGCGTCGTTCGTCCAGGGAGTCACATGACCTACCCGAACCCTCAGCGCCTTATGGGTCTGCTCCTCCTCAGATCAGGTGAGGTCGTACGCCTGCCGGGCCAGTCTGAGTGCCTGCCCGAGCGTCGACTCATTCGTTATGCGGATGTTGACGCGGTACTCGCGGTGACCTACGGCAAGTCGCCAGGCATCTGGAGCGATCGCCGCGAGTTCCTCGTCCGACGTGAACGCCAGCCGCAAGTTGATGAGCCCGTCTTGGGCGTAGACATATGCGAACCCGCCGAACTGTGACCCGGTCTTCCGCAGCCGCAAATAGCGTGAGTAGTCCAACGGCGTGCCTAGAAGGTGACCCTTGGATTTGATTCCCAGTGTCTTAACGTTCTGCCAGCCATTCGTCTCGCTTAGGAACTGGACGAAGAGATCGCCAGCGGGGTTCCGGTCGAGGAGGCTGCGGATGGCGTCCTGGCCTTCTGTATCTACGCCCGGGATGGTGTCCTGCCGCGCGGGCGTTACAGGTGCAGTAGCGGCGAGATCCGCGGCCGCGTCGTCGGACCCTGCGTCCTCAGCTGCGACGCCCGCGCCGTCGCGGACCGACTGGCCAGCCATCCGCCTGAGGAGCTCGTTGAGAGTGGTCGAGGAGTCAAGCTCCTGGGGGGTGGCTTCGATTTCAAAGCTGCGGACCTTCATGTGGCGCTCCTATGGGTAGTTGCTTCAACTCCGATCCTAGAGTCAGAGTAGGCGGAGACACGCCCTAGAACAAGGGCTTCTCCGATCAAGTGATCCGGACGTCGAGCCGACGTCTTGCGCTATGAGGAGTAAAGGACCGGATGAGAGTTGCGCCGCGCACAGTGCTACACCGTGACGGCGCTCGACCGCTCGGTGGTCCGCCAAGTTCGGCACGAGGCGTGTGGGCCGTCTCTGAGGCGGCTCCTCTCACGGGCGCCTCGGCGGGGTAGGCCGCGACGAAGCTAGTTCGTCGACGCTCTTGTGGCGGTGAAAGCGACGAGTGCGGTGTCGCTGGCCGAGCCGCCCACCTGCGGCGGGCAACGGGCGGCAGGCTTAGGTGCTCGACTGGTCGGCACGCGGTGGTATGACTCACAGTGAGAGCGGACTGTGTGCGCCGACCCCAGTCCATTCCATGACGCGCACACCAAGCCGGATCGGTCGCGACGGATCACACCGTTCGAAGGTGGCCCAGTCCTCCCTCAGAGCAGTGAACGGTCTATTGGAGGCTCAGACCTGACCGTCTGACGGTCGAGGGTAAGGATTATGGGTAGGCCCATTATCAGTTAATTGATTGGACTTTCGGGAAGCGCCCCCACCGTCATGGTTGGATGATGCGTGACACTCAAGGGACGGGTCGAGGGCCTGCAACCGGGCTTGCTCATCGCCACGCTAAATCACATCGAAGGTAGGACAGTGGACGTTTCAGATGAGATCGAACGTCTCGTTCGCCTCCACCACGACGGGCATCTCTCGGACGAAGAGTTTGCCCGCGCTAAGGCTGCCGTACTTACGGGGAAGGCCGTCGCTAATGGCTCGAAGGCCCGCAGCCGGCCCGGGAAACGGGGCATCTTCGCTCTGGTAGCGGGGGTGACTACCTTAGCTCTGGTGGTCACCACGGCCGTTTGGTGGTCTGGGCGAGAATCGCACTCCGCTGCCGCAACAGCCGAATGCGACAACCGAGCCAACCAAATGCTCAACGAGGGGACGCCGAACGCGGATCTAACAGCCAAGCTGGAACAGGTGGGCTGCGGATGGTGGGTGCGCGAGAGGCAGCAGCAGGCTGAATCAGGCAACGACGCCCCCATGGATGACATACCCGCCGACGATGCAGGACCTGTCACGCCGCCCGTGGACTCTCCTGCTGAGACCTCGACCCCCTCCGAGACCGAGCCCACCGGCTCTCTTGGCGACGAGGTTGGCTGGGAAGACGGCACCTACACGGTCCTTTCGGTGAAGAAGTTCAAGCCAACTAAGTTCGCCATTGGCGCCGAGCCCGGCATGGAGAGCATCGAAGTGAAAGTGAAGTTCCGCAACCCGGGGAATACCCTGGCCAGCGCGAACGTCGCGGACGTCAAATTGCTGGTCGGTCCGAACCAGAATGAGGCGACACGCTTCGTCGACGGATCAGCTAACGGGGGCAACGGGTCAGGACTTGGATGGAGTGGAAAGGACCACAGAGCCGGCGAGAGTGAAGTCGCAACCTTCGCATTTCAAGCCCCACGCGAAGATGCCTCAGAGGGCGAATGTGTCGTGGTTATCGACCGTGGCTTCGTTGGGACTGTGCAGGTCCAGGGCAGTTTCCCATATGGAACATGAGGGGCCCGCTCGTGTCTTAACACCCGGGGCGGCGGCTGCAGACAGCCCCCAATCCCGTCGTAACAGTTCTTGGAAGTTGACTTGAAGTAAAGCGATGCTGGATGGGCGGCGAATGCGTCCGCAGCGTTTCATGCGACGAAGAGGGCGTGAATGAGGAGGCTAGATTGATACCCCCTGGCTGGTACCAGGACGGCGAGCAGGATGTCCTGCGTTGGTGGGACGGTTCCGAATGGTCCGATCCATCCCGCGATCCCAAGTTGCGGCCCGGGCAAGGAACAGCCGTCGACTCCGTCGTCCTCACGTTCGTCGCCGACCCTCGCTGGCCGCAACCGCCTGCCGGTTGGCACCCCGCGCCCATGTGGGAACCGGGGCAGGGCTGGTCCAAGCCCATCGACCACCTGTGGCGCACCGTAGGACTGGATGACGAAGCCGCTGTCCTGGAGCTCTCTAACGTCCTAGCAATCCTCAGCGAGGAAGGAGCGGATACACCAGACATTTGGCGTCTCGACAACCGTCACACGTTTCCGTTGATATGGGTGGCCCCACCGAACTGGCCTAGCCCAGCACCCGGATGGTCACCCCCCGACCGTTGGAAGGCTCCCCGCCAATGGGGGCCGGCCCCAAGAGACTGGCAGTTCTGGCAACACGACCCCGCGGCCATCACGCACGCGACCGCTGTAATCATTGCGAACGCCGACCGGCGCAGTCGCGCCCTGGTTCGATCCACCGTCGGAATCGCAACACTCCTCTCACACGCCGAGACACTCCTTTGCGACGCCTCGAGGCTGACACCGTTGGCACTTTCCCCACTTCCCAGCGCGGTACGCAACGGCTTCCCAGTCTCGGCGCCGCAGCCCTTAGCGGAATCGCTGAAATCCGCGCATCACAGACTTAACCGGAGTGTGTCAAATCTGCGCACCTACCTGCTGCGGATCGCCTACGGCCTGGGCGAAGTGGACGAGTGGCTGTGGCAGCTGCGACGCGCACTCGTAGACGCACGCGAAACGTACCGACAGGCAGCCAAGGGTGCCGCCGAGGGGGTGTTTTCAGCCACCATCGAACAGATTCAGCGGGAGGTCAGCCGCCTGAAGCCACGACACACGCAACGTGGAGAGCACCTTGTCGCGGTCGTCGCCGAGCTGTCAGAGGACATCGAAGCCAGGGCGCGCGCAATGAACGCCCAGCATGCCCGCGACGCCGCCGATAGTCCTGAATCCTCGATAAACGGCCTCGCACAGTGGGAGCTAGCAGAAGTTCTTGCGACGGAACACCTGCGGAGCATCGGGTTCAGAGACGCCCAACGCGCGCCGGCCGGGACTGACGGCGGGTTCGACGTCGAAGGCCGCGGAGTCGTCGCCCAAGTCAAGTACCGAACGACCGCCGTCGGCAGACCGGACGTTCAACGCCTAGTCGGAGCCAACCAGCATGGAGCTCAACCAGTCTTCTACTCGCGAGCGGGATATTCCCAGAGTGCAATCGACTACGCGCGGCAAACCGGGGTCGCGCTCTTCGAAGTCGACGCAGCCGAGTCATACGTACAGCCTGTAAACGAAGTCGCCACCGCCCTCGCCAAGACCGGCCGTTAGGGCTCCATGAGGCAGCGCACGGTGGTCGTCAGCGCATCTTGGTGCTCGGGCGTCCTAGATGAACAGCATCCACGTCCGGGTCCTTAACTCTGGTCGCGGTGTGCTCGGTCCGCATCTCGGCCATGAGCGTGCGTTCGCTTCGCCCTACAGACGGCGGTGAGACGCGGGGTCCCATATGTCAGCCGTGGCTCGAGCGGGAGGGTGTCCTGCCACGACGCGACCGACACAGACGGCCGAACCTTGGCAGTTGGGCCGAGCTGTACGGGCAGGTGTCCCTACTCGCGATCATTGTCGTCGAGTTCCCGCCGCAGCATGGCTTCGAGGCCGTCATCCGTGCTGAACGTGATGTCGAGGAGTGGAAAACTGCTACGCACCTTTTTCGCTGTTTCCGGCGCAACCGGGATGCCGCTAGTGATGTCTACTTGGTCTGCTGTGGACGACCACATTAAGGTATGAAGTTCAGGCTGGAGGGACCGCAACATCGCGGTAATCCGGTCGGAGGGATCCTCCTTGGTCCTCTTCCGGCGTTCGCTGCCGGTCGTGCCGGTGCGTGCGAGGCCACGCACGAGAGTCAACAACTCGTCGATCTTCGCCTCTTGTCCCCGATGCACGGGGATGGTCGGGGTCACGACGCGGGCTCTCTCAAAGTCTGCGTCCATCTTCGGCCACCACACTTCGAAGGTCTGTTTCAGGTCTGCTTCCGACAATGCTCCGTCGCCGCACAAAGCGTTTAGACTGAGCAGAACCTCGAAGACGCCTCGCTCGTCTAGGTGCTTCATCTGGAACTGCTTCAGTGGGCTATCAATGTCCTCAGGCTTCATGTCCACGAGAAGCGGGCTCACACGCGTCTCCTCCAGGCCGAGTCGTTTCGAGATGGCACCTGCCTCGAAGTTCAACCACGGCCGCTCCCAGTTGTCGCTGGTGACGCAGATGATGCCGAACTGAGCGTCCTCCAAGCTGCTCTCGATATCCGACATCGGCCGGCTGCCCGCCGCAATGTCAGCAGAAGACATGAACGGCTGAACCGACTGGATGATCTTGGGTAGCCACGTACGAAGGGCGAGAGCCACAGCACGGCTCTTGTCGCCGGACCAACTGATGAATACCTTCGTCGCCATCGTGCTCCCTCGCCGTGTTGTGTGCTTCGGGAGGGTAACAACCAGTATGAGTCGTCGGCGCTCGGTTAGGGAAAGCCCATGTCACTTCCCAGGCGTCTTCGGGAACACGAAGTTGGTGAGCTGGGATGCCGGCGCGTAGGTGTGACAGCCCCGTCATCAGACAATCGGCCAAGGCGACCCGACCTGACGCCGCCAGCGCGACCGCACCCCAGCAGGCCAACGACCAGAGAATAGACCAAATACCTGGTCGTCATTGTGAGCGAGCTGACGCGGCGGTGTGACGCTGACCTGGAGCCACCCCCACCCCGACATGGCTCCCCAATGGACGCCCCGCGGCGGCTATCGCGAACTCGGTTGCGCATACTGGCGCGATGCACCGAACCTCGATTGACGCCCGGATCCGGATTGCACTCACGCAGTTGATCGTCGACGAATGGCGGTTAGTGAGCTCAACTGAGCGGGACAGGGCCGGAACTGCCAACGAGGTGGCCGTTGCCTTCGCGCTTGGGTGGCACCTGAAGCCGCTAGTCGACCGTCGATGGGATGTGGATTGCGAGTACAACCGCGCCACAGACGCGGCCGGCGATTCGGACGTCAAGAGACGCTCTGGTGGGAATCGCGTCTATCCAGACCTCCTCATTCACCGCCGACGCGAGCGTGGACCGGAGAACAACCTGCTCGTTCTGGAACTGAAGACGAACAGCTCGTCTCAGACTCACCGAGGCGGCTCACAGGCGACGGTCGCCGACGTCGTCGAGCTGAATGGCTACCAGCATGGGGTGTTCTTGGACCTCAAGATATCGGGTCAGTCGATGGATCCTCACTGGGCGTGGTACCAACCCGCCCAGGGTGTGGTAGCCGGCACCTGGTCGGCCCGACGCCGGATCTACAGTGCCCAATCACGAGACGCCCTGGTGGCAAGAGCCAAAGCGGAAGCCGATATGCGGTACTAACTACACGGCTTGGGGAAGCGATTGACAGGGAAGGGGCTCGGAACCCTGGCTGACCACTCGCGGCGGATAGACGCACCTTCAGCCTGGAAGCAACGGGTCACGACGAGTGTTGATCGTTGCCGAGATCCTGCCCGACCTCACGGCACGCGGCGGTAACCGCAGCCGCGATCAGCTTTCATGCAGTGCATGCCCATCTGATCGCAGCCTGCGCATTCACAGCCGCACGGTCCAGGCACGATCTTGGCACGGGGGTCGTCGGCGCGACGCTTGCGCGCAATTGTCTTCATGGTCAAAGGATGCATGGACAGCACGGCATGCGCCTAGCCAAATCAGCCAACTGCGCTCGCGCATACCCTGCCCACTCAGCATGCCGCTGGCTTGGCCAGTTCACTATCCGCCGCATATCCCCACAGCCACCGCAGTGTGGAGGTCTCGCGGCTGAGTGACGCGGATTAACGTGCCCAGAACGTCGGGGCTGTCCGAGTCAACCGCGCACCCCGATTGCTCTCGGAATCCTCACGACAAGCAGTTCAAGAGTCCTCACCTAGGAGCCGGTCCAAGGCAGCACGGAGGGCCGAATCGTCATTGGGGCTTGCCCAAGTGATGATCTGGACTCGGTCCTGATGGTCGCTGATCACAGCTCCGGCTCCCCGGGTGTCGAGCGAGTTCGTAACGACAAGCAACGCCTCGTTGTCAGTTAGCCGCGCCAGAAGTGGTGCCAGAGTCGTGCCTTGGAAGGGGCGCCTTGGGTCGTACTTGAACTTGGACTCGACCAATAGGACCTTCGATCCATGCGTCAGTTCGAAGTCTGCCTTGTCTCGTGAACGACCCACGGTCTTGCGCAGCGTAGCCCCCGGCAGTATTCGGTGGATGGCTTGTTCGACTGCATCGTCGTAGTCAGCTGCTGGGTGCCTTGTGGCGGTACCGGTCCGTTGCATCTCTTCGAGGCGATGGCGAAGTTCCTCGAGCTCATGGACGGCGCCTTCGTTGCCCGCGTCCTGAGCAGCCTCGATTTGTTCGTCAACGGTCTCCTTCAACTCATACCAAGAGATCTCGTTGCCTGACACGGAGATCTTTGAGGGCCAGCGGCCAATGAGTCCGAGAAGCGATGCAAGAGCACCCGAGCCGATCAAGGCGACTGCCCCCGAACCCTCACCACCCACGAAGGTTGCAACTGCTCCGGCAGCCCACGAAACGCATCCTCCGCCGACCAATCCCCTGCGAGCCCACAAACTCATCCCGCCATGATTCCGTTCTGATGCTGAGTTGGTGTGCGTCACCGGATCAGACTGTCACTCACAGCCTTGCGGCGCGCCTTATTGAGAAGCCTCCTGGACAATCTGGAGGGGCCCAGTGGCGGAAAGACCCATAGCGCGGGCAGGCCCAACAGGGGTTCAGGTCGACTAGTTAGGGGGTCTTGGCGTTCGCAGTGGTCACCCAGCGGACATGGCGTCTTCGACAGTCCACCCCTCGCTGCGGCGCCGTTGATAGTTGCCCGCAAGAACTGAGGGTCCATCGGTCAGCGCCGCCGGGAGGTAGTAGTCCTCAAGGTACAGACGTTCTCCAGTGTTGAAGTCGTAGGCAACTACAAGCATTTCGTCGGTGTCTACATCCGCGCGAAGTCGTACACCGCACCAGTCGAAAGGGCCACACGCCTCGTCCGGACGGGAATCCTCGTCCTTCGACCCCCAGAGACTGAGGGCTGCGCAGAAGGCCGGCAGGCCAAGAAACACAGTGACGTAGTAGGCCTCGTAACCCTCCGGAGGGGTCCACCTGTCGTCGATGGAGCCAATGAGTGGGCGAAGCAAGCGAACATCCGCAGTCCCACCGTCTACTCGCAAGCTCGCGAAGTCCACCTTCTCCAAGCCGAGGATCTGCGTTTGAGACGCAAGGACGTCGGCATACCAGTCCTCGGACCTTGAGAACGAGACGAGGGCAGGGCCACCAGGCCCATCCGAAGGCGCAGGTTCCGGTGGCAGTGCCGTCAACTCGGCTAGACGTACCTCGTGAAATAGGACGGAAACCTGCAGGTGGAACCGCCCGACCAAGTCGAACATGGTTTTCGCATCAGCCAAGAACCGCTTGGTATCAGGCTGATCGGTAACCGCATCTATCAGAGGGCCATCCTCGGGCGGTTCAACGTCTTCCGGCATGGCGGCACGCTACGACCCAAACCGCCCCCACGGTCGGAAAATGGCGAAATACACCTATTCGTGCCCTTCCTGAGGGGACTACGCGCACGTAGACGGACTTTCGAGAGTCCCCCCTCGGGATGTACCGCGCGGAAGCGCGGTTTGCGGCGTTGTGACGCAGGTGGATCCGCCCTTCCTCACCATGAGCGGCAAGCCATTTGTGGACCGCCGGAGTCACAGCGGGTATATCGGGATGTCTTATAGCTCCTGCTGGGGTGGCTGTGGGACGAAATGGATGTCCAGAGGCTGCCCGCGTCACGCACCTGCCAACCAATGTCTCCTGGAGCGCGCCCTACGGCACTTCGTTTCGGGCACCTGCCGGCGTCGAATTGAGACTTGGCAAGTTCGGAGAAGTCCTGATGCTGCCGCGAACGGAAGCACGCTAGCGTCCTAAACATGTGGGGAGACTTCACGAGCAGGCTCGACCAGGTCTTCGGCGGCTGGCCCAACTTCACTCAGGGGGCGCTCGGAGCGTTCGTGGGGGTGCTGGGTGCCGCCGGGGTCGCGGCTTGGGTTTCAAGGAGAGAGATCTCCGCCGAGCGCGAGCGCGCCAAAGCTGAGGTGGCGCGTGAAGCAGAGAGGGCTCAAGGTGAGATTGAGCGTGATCGGCTACGCCGGTTGGAGGCGGCCGCCCAGGACGCCGCGGGCAGGATGATCAAGGCGCTGTGGGATCTGGAGAGCCAAGTGAAGCAAGTCTCCTGGGCGCAACCGGTCACAGGCTCTGGGATTGAGTCACGCTTTCTTTCCAAGTGGGATCAGCGAGCCCATGACTTCCGCCAAGAGGTAGCTATGTGGGGCTCCCTCCTTCCAGCCGCTCTTGAGGCGCGATTAACGAAGCTGCTACCGCTGCTCGATCGGGTGGTCGTGATTGACACGACCGAAGAAGGCGAGTTGGTGTACGCCGATGTGGGTCCGGAGGAGGAGCTCGACGCAGTCCGAGAGCTTGCGCGCTCGCTGGTTTCCGAACTCCAGGCATTTCGACGGGGAGAGTAGCCGCCTTGCCGCAACCCGCCTAGCGGCGGATAGACGCAGGTGGCAACAGAAACGGTGCGGGACGAGATGATGTCCCTCGTGGTCATCGTTCGGGCAACTCAGAAGCTCTCAGCGCGTCTCTCGGCCCCTGCACCGTCGCCGGCCGATGAGTCCACCACGATGTTGGGCGACTGGTACGCCACCTTGTTGCCGTGGCGGCCTCGTCAGGTCGCGCTGCTGGTGAGCGAAACGACGCTGCTTCCGGTGATGCTGCCGCTGGCCCCCTCCTCGACGCTTCTCGACCGTTTCCCCTCCCAGCTCGCGGATGTCCTTCGTCGACACCGCGTGCACGAGGCCGTCATCGCGCTCGAGTGCAGCGGGACGGCTGAGTACCGTCTTGCTGCCACCAAGAGCCGCAGCGTGCTCGGGTCGATGAATGAGTTCAGCCAGTTGGCGAATGCCTACCGAACTGGCCAGCCCGACCTAGACCTGGTCGACCTATCCGTGAAGCTGTCCACCACGCCTTGTGGGCCTCTCTATGGGCGTCACATCAGCCCCGACCGAGAACTCTTGGCACTGATCCAGGCCACCACGCCGTAGCCCGGCGGCGACTCGCGGCGGATAGGCGCGAGTGACAGGACCAGCTGGCATGGTTTACGCCCGCAGCGGGCGGCCGTAAGGGCGGCCTACATCGTTAGTCCTGCTGGGGTATGTATTCGTACGTGATCAGGCGACACATGGCTGCGTCACGCTCGAGTTCCGTGAACAGAGGCGCGAAGCGACGCTCGACCACTCGCGCCTCCACGGTGAGATCGAGGCGATGGCGCTCCCACAAAGCGGTAAACGGGTCTGCTGCACGAACAGGTGACAGTTTCGGTTAGGCCACCTGAGTGGCGGGTGTAGTCATGATCAGCTCGTATTCGACGGGGGTCAATCGGCCGAGTGCGGCTTGTCGGCGGCGGCGGTGATAGGTCCGTTCGATCTAGGTCACGATCGCGATCCGTAGCTCCTGCCGGGTGGCCCACGGGCGACGGTCCAGGACGTTCTTCTGCAGCAGGCTGAAGAAGGACTCCATGGCCGCGTTGTCACCAGCAGCACCGACGCGACCCATGGACCCGACCATGGTGTGGCGGTTCAGGGTGCGGACCAGTTTCCGGCTTCGAAACTGCGACCCTCTGTCGGTGTGCAGGACGCAGCCAGCGACGTCGGCGCCCTCCGCCCGGCGCCGGGCGACGGCGTTGTCCAGGGCCGCGACCGCCAGGCGTGACTTCATCCGTGAGTCGATCGAGTACCCCACGATGCGGTTGGAGTAGACGTCCTTGACCGCGCAGACGTACAGCTTTCCCTCACCGGTCCAGTGCTCGGTGATGTCGGCCAGCCACAACTGGTTCGGGCCGCGGGCGGTGAACTCGTGCCGGGTCCAGCCCTTGTCGTCGGTGACCGCGAGCAGATCGTCGTGGACCGGTGGGCCGGCCTTCTTGCCGCCCCGGCCACGCTTCTTCCCGAACGCGGACCACCAGCCCAGCTGCGAGCAGAGCCGCCACGCGGTCCGCTCGGCCATGACCTGGCCGGCGTCGCGGGCTTCGTCGAGCAGGAACCAGTAGCCGAACTCAGGGTCGTCGCGATGGGCGTCGAACAACGCGTTGGCGCGGTACGCCGCAACCAGCTCGGCGGTCGTGACCGGGCTCGCGAGCCAGCGGTAATAGGGCTGGCGAGCGATCTTCAGTACCCGGCACGTCACCGTGACGGGGATCCCGTCGACGGCCAGCTCGCGGACGAGCGGGTACATCATTTTCCCGGCAGGTTCGCCTGCGAGAGATAGGCCGCGGCGCGGCGTAGGACCTCGTTCTCTTGCTCGAGCAGCTTGATCCGCTTCGTCGCCTCACGCAACGCCTCGGACTCATCGCCCGGCCTGCCCGAACCGGCAGAGGCCGATGAGCTGCGCTCGTCGATCGTCAGCCACCGCTTCAGACACGACGCCGAGATACCGAAGTCCTTCGCAACCTGGGCCATCGAAGAATCGGAGTCGCGGTAGACCCGGATCACGTCCTGACGGAACTCCTTGGGAAACGCCTTGGGCATGGTGCACATCCTTCCAGCGCCGACACGAATCGACGCAGAGATCAGGTGTCACCTATCCGTGCAGCAGACCCACGTGGCTCTCATTCTGGGTGTTGCTGCGACGCTGTGGGCATGGTGACTGCAGACATAAGACCAGGCACAGACGATGACAAAGAAGCCGTGCGGACTCTTCGCAGACTCCTGCATGACGCGACGGCATCCTTTGATGTCAACCCGGTGAGCGATTTCGTCGCCGAGCGCGCGGGGGAGGTTGTCGGGTGGATTCAGGTCACAGTGCATGAGGAGTTGGACGAGATCGGGGAGCAGGGTGCTTGGATCCAGTCCTTGGCGGTGCTTCCCCATCTTCGTGGCCAAGGCATCGGCGGCAAACTCGTCGAGAGAGCACAGGCGCAGGCGATCCAAGCCGGTGACCGGGTCATCGCCTGTCAACCGCTCGACCAAGACAGTGCCGCCTTCTTCAGAGGCCAGGGCTTTGCCGACAACACGATGCAGGAACACGAGCCCTTCTGGAGCAAGCGCATGACATGAGGTGCCCGAAGGACCCGCATTGGCCCTTCGCGGCGGTGCGTCGCCCGTTGCCCGGGACTTCAGGAAGAATTGGGCCATGACGAGAATGTGAATCGCAGTTGAGTTCGAAGGGGCCGCCTTTGACGCGCGCGCACTGGCTAGGGCAGTTCAGTCCGTTTTTGAGGCCAGTCGTGTCGGTGACGGAACCGTCTACATCGAAGGTTTCGTGATGAACCCCAGCGACAAGTGGCGTGTCGGAGACCCTCAGATCACGATCACCGAGAAGTAGCCGACCAGCCCGCCCAGGTCGTCACGCCCTGCCTTTCCGTGGGAGAGGTATGCAGGCACCGCTGGCGCGACTCAGGTTGCGGGTCAAGTAGAAAGAGCCTAGGAAGCACCTCAGGATTCAGTGGGCGTGCCGATAAGTCCGGCCGGGCTGTACCAGGTAGTCCCTGGCTGCAAGCTGCCGTGGGGCAGACTGCCTGTGCTCGACATCTCAGAGTCAGGGGCGTGCATCGAATGGTTTCATCTAGCGCACAGTCGTCCGAGTTCCGCGGAGCCCACCTTGCTCTTCGGCCGCCGCGCGTGGCAATTACGGTTCCGGAGGACCGAAGTTGGAAGTCTCGGGCAGCACTCAGCATGTTCGCGGCTTCGAAGTGTTGGGGCGGGTCAGGCTTCGTACTTTGTTTCAGCCGCGGATCAGGCACGCCCTCGAGGAGCGTTGTCCGCATGGTTCGGGACTACGACCCAGACCACGTGGTGTCCTTCAGGACCTCGATTGTTCAAGAGGAGCAGCTGGCGCCCGGCTGGTTGCAGAGTCGTTTGCAGCCTGGGACGGATCCCGCGCTGATCCCCGAGCTGCTCGAGAGCTCTGGGGACGATCCCGTTGAGTTCGGCGAGGACTTGTGCGAGGACTACGCCAGGGTGGCAAGCCCATACTTCCTCGAGCACGACCAAATGGTGAGGCCGCGACTCACATCCCTGTCCACGTCGCATCTAAGCGGACTGACACCATCCGACAATTTCGACGAGCCCTCAACGGCGGCGTACGCCTCGGCTCCAGCAGCCGTGCGAGGCGATCTGGGACTTCTGTTAGGGATGCGCCTGGGGTTCGCCGAAGAGCCGCAACTCCCGTTTGACGAGGAGGCGTTGCTTGCTGGCCCCGACCAGGCGAGGACGGATCTCATTCGCCTTGCGGTTGGCGGATCAGTCGCCGCAAGGCCAGCCATCGTCTGCTGGTACGGGAAAGGACCAGCGGTTTCCGTCCTCCCAGAAAACCTTCCAGATGTGTGGTCCAGATCCGCAGTCGGGACTGTGCCGGTCGGACCAGGCCGCGCGGCCCACCATCGGTACGTGGTGGTGGGTGACACGGCCGAAGACTTTGCTCTCGCCTTCGGTCTTGACCGCATGATGGGTGGCGCGGCATGGGTCCCCAGCTCCCTGACGGGGAGCGAGCCTGACCTTCAGGCGGTTCAAGCAGGGATTCACGACCTGCGCTATGAGGGGCGCTGGGATGCCGGCAGGGTGATCTTCACTTCCGCGAGCCTCGAATTTGAGGATGTAGCCGGGATCTGTCGCAAGATCCAGGGTGACGCTTCGTTCGTGCTGGCACCCATGGGGGACGAGCATGGGGGGCCTAGTGATCCTCCGGTATTCCAAGCGGCAGCGAACTTGGACCTCAGCGATGCATCGCACGTCGCTTGCGCGGACCACGATTACGACATTGGCACGGCGTTGCCCGGTGCGTCTGGCGTGGATGACTCCTTCTCATGTGCGGCGCCGATTCCCGTGCATGTTCCGAGGCATGCTGCGCTCACTGCTCAGCGTCCCTTTTGGGAGGTCGACGTTCACGTGAACGCGAGCATGCCTCCCTCGACCCGCAGCGTTCCCTCGTCTACCTGGGTCGCCAAGGATCGAGAGTCCTGGGGTCATCCTTGGATACGAAGTAGCAAGGTGGGCCTTTCTTTCCATGCCCATTCGATGGGGCTCGTGATGTCTACTCAATCCTTGGAGCAGGCGGTTGCCCGGCCACGCCTTGTCATCCCTGGCTTGGGCGCATGGTGCAAGGCACGCGTGTCGTGGCTCCATCCGGACTGGAATGTCGACTTCTCGGATGCGGGCCGACGCGCCCAGGTGATGGCGAGACTGCTTGGGAACCGTGATCGGCTGTTGGAAGTTCTCCCCGAGGTGCTACCTCTTCTTCGTGAGTTCATACCGATGTCTGCATCCAGCAGCGTCAGCTACCCCAGCGGCGACGGTGTGTGCCTGGGTGCCGGTCATGGGGTGCTGAGCTTTGCCGCCTCGCGGAGGGCGTTGGGGAACCTGTCCGACGAGGAGGTTCGTCGGCGCCTCGACGAGTTGCTTGACGGGAAACTGATTCGTCGCGGTCTGGTGCTTTCATGTCATGACTGCGGAACGAAGTCGTTCTATCAAGTGGACGTGCTGCAGCAGCTCAATCGGTGCCCTCGTTGTGCTGGAGAGAATAGTCTGACCTCCGAACGGTGGAGGCGTCCCGTTTCGGAGCCGGTTTGGTTCTACGACCTACATGGAGCCTTGCGTGAACTACTCGCCCAGGACGGCGATGTGCCGATCTTGGCGGCGGCACATCTGCGCAAGCAATTGCGCGACTTCCGCGATGTTGCTGAGCTCGATATATCGACGGCGTCGGGTGACCGGCTAGAGATCGATCTTGTGGCCCAGTCCGATCGAGAGTTCGTGGTGGGGGAGGCGAAGAAGCGAGCAAGCCTGGGGACTGGCAGCTCTCGGTCCAAGGCAATCCAAAAGTTGACGACCGTGGCTGAGCTCTTTGCTGCCACTCAGGTCGTCATGGCGACAACAGATCCCGCTCCTTGGGCCCCCAACGATGTTCGCCTGCTTAGGTCGCGTCTAGACGTCTGGCAACTTCCGCTGCCGCCTCCACGAATACGCGTTGTGACCGGCTTGGGAACAGCCGCGCTCGTGGATGCTTTCGCCTGATCAAGACTCCGGAAAATGCGTGCCGGCGGGAGCCCGATAGGTCGCACCTTCGATGTGGGGATGTGGGCGCCCATAGTGGGCTACTAGAGGATTCCCTCAGGGCCGGTGTCTGGCCAGACTCGGTCCAGGTGCCCGACGGGACGCTCTCTAGTGGGCTGCCCACCCTTCGCGGTTAGTGGGCTACTAGAGGATTCCCTCAGGGCCGGTGTCTGGCCAGACTCGGTCCAGGTGCCCGACGGGACGCTCTCTAGTGGGCTGCCCACCCTTCGCGGGTGTGGCTCTCTTCCGGCTTGCTGCCCGCCGGGTGCCGCTGACGAGGCGTGGCTCAAGAAGGGACTGCCCTGCTCGTAGTAGCACTGCCCACCTCGCCGTTCACACCGGTTCGAGATCAGGCGGGAGCAAGAGCATGGGGCGCATCATCATCGGGGTCGACCCCCACAAGCTGTCAGCGACGATTGAGGTCGTCGACCATCAGGAACGCAAGCTCGGACACGGCCGGTTCACCACCGACAAGGCCGGTTTCGCTGCGATGCGCAAGTACGCCAAGACGTGGCCGGGGCGGGTGTGGGCGGTCGAGGGCGCGAACGGTGTCGGTCGGCCGTTGGCACAACGACTGCTCGAGGCCGGCGAGGACGTCGTCGACGTCCCGGCCAAGCTCGCCGCCCGGGCCCGGCTGCTGGACACCGGGCACGGTCGCAAGACCGACGCCCACGACGCGCACTCGGTGGCGGTCGCCGCGGTCCGGGCCAAGGACCTGCGGGTCCTGGCGATCGACCCCGAGCTCGAGGTGCTCCGGATGCTCGTCGAGCGTCGTGAGGCCCTGACCCGACGCCGGGTGCAGACCGTCGCCCGGCTCCAGGCGCTGTTGGCGGAACTGCTTCCGGGACAGGCAAAGAAGGACATCACCACCGGGCAGGCCAAGCGGATGCTGACCTCCGTACGCCCGCGCGACATCGCGGGCAAGACCCGCCGCCGGATCGCGGCCGAGGAGCTCGCCGAGCTCATCGCCGTCGAGGCCAAGATGAAGAAGGCCACCGCCGAGCTGAAGACAATCGTCGCCTCCCGCAGCCCCCACCTGACCGACATCCACGGTGTCGGCCCGGTCGTGGCCGCCCGGGTCCTGGCTGACGTTGGCGATGTCGCCCGGTTCGCCGATCGGAACCGGTTCGCTTCCTGGACCGGCACCGCACCCCTGGACGCCTCCTCCGGAGAGAACAACCGGCACCGCCTTTCCCGTGCCGGCAACCGCCGGGTCAACCACATGATCCACATCGCCGCGGTCAGCCAGTTGAGGGCTGCCACCGACGGGCAGGCTTACTACCGGCGTAAGCGCGCCGAGGGCAAGAAGCCCCTCGAAGCCTTGCGCTGCCTCAAGCGCCGCATTTCCGACGCCATCTTCCGACAGCTCCTCTTCGACGCTGCGGCAGCCCAGCTCGAGAGCGTGGACGCGGGTCCGGGAGGGCACCGCGGGGCGTCACTTCAATCCAACGCGGCCGGCTCGCACCCGCACACCGACACTTCGGATCAGCCACTTCCCGGACCCGCGGACCCGACGCTACGCCCGACAGCCGCGCCCCGGAAGAGTCCTCGGGAGGGCCTCAAAGCGACCGCTTGACAACAGAAGGGTGCCGGAGTGGGGAACCC
>NZ_LMCM01000008.1 GCF_001426245.1 Phycicoccus sp. Root101
GGTCTCTGGATTGATCCCGAGCTGATCACCAACCCGCTTCAACGCCCCGGACCTTGTCTCCGGGTCACGCCGCAGATCCACGGCCATCCTGATCGCTCGCTCCCGAAGCTCCTCGGGATACTTCCTCGGTGCTGCCATGACTCTCATCCTTCCGTGGAATGAGAGCCTCCATCAGACCCGGTACGGGACACACGAGGGCCGGCCACAGCAAGTCGGGGAGGTCGTCCTTGAACCAGTCTCCGATGACAAGGACGCCGGTCGCCGCGAGTTGCGGCGTGAAAACCCGGCGCCGGTGAACATGTCCGGCCATAGGCCCGTTGCGCTGGTTCGGCTGCGGCATCTGCATGAAGGCAACCTAGGAGTAGGCACCGACATAGGCGCCTGCTTGCAAGTTTGCGATGCGCTAACTCACGGTGCGGACCCGGCGGTGCATCGTACGGCTGAAGCGAGACGGTTCCGGGCCTCCGCCTTTGCATCGCCGGTGCGGATCTAGTCGCCGAAGTGCGTCAATCCGCCGCCATTGCCCATCAAATCGATCTTGGGCTGATCCGCTCACCGTTGGGTGAGCTCCACCTAGTGACCGAGGGGGCCGCTCACTAGAACCGCGCAGTCAGAGCTGTAGCGGGTCGTCGGCAAGTTCCGGTGACGGTCTCGGCCATGAGTTCAGGTGCGTGCGTCGAGGACCTCGGTCTCGGGGCCGAGGGGCAGCGGTTCCTTTGCTGTGTTGGTTGCGGTGCGCTCGAAGCGCCGGCCGAGCCGTGCCCAGCCGCGCTCGTCGCGCTCGACCGCGGATGGCAGGGACAGCCTGGGTTCCCTGCTCTCCAAGAGTGCGAGTCGTGGTTTGGCTGCCGGAGCGACGCGCACCGTCACGAGGTACTCGGGAGTGCCGAAGCCGACCGGCTCCCGGCTACAGGTCGCCTCTCTCAAGGGAAACATCAGGGCGGGGGGTGCGGCTGCACACCCCCCGGGTGTGCCCTTCGCGATCGGCAACGCTGCACCCTCATTTGGCCGCCGCCAAGCGGAGCGCAAGGCCTGTCGCACGAGAATGTCGGCGACTTGGGGTACGACGCATCGTTGCAGGTCACGCGGATCGTACCCCCGATCACGGGACACGTACCCCCTCCTGATTGCCCAAGGACGGGGACGAGTCCGGGGACGCCTGACCGAGACCTTCCTGCCGTGTCCCCACGGCGGAAGGAATTCGAGATGAGTGTCGCAACACACCTCGGCTTGGCCGACCCCGACAGTGAGGTCCTGGCCGTGGCCCGGCAGCGCTGGTCGCGATGGCAGTTCTCCCACGAAGAGTTGCTCGTCGTCGACGAGCTGGCTGATCTCCCGACCTGGCTGCGGGCCGCCGACTGGGCTGCAGCGGACCGTGTCCTACTGGCCTTGGCCCAGCTGTCGGCGCCGGACGGCGGCGACGACGTCGCCGCGACCGCAGCGCTGGCCTGGGTACTCCTGCCCGGAGCCAGCCTGCTGGCGTTCCGTCTCGGGCGACTCAGCCGTCGAATCGACGAGATCCTCGCCGCCCAGCTGTGGGTCGAGGCCCGGACCTTCCCGTGGCAGCGCGGCCACAAGGTGGCCGCCAACATCCTGATGAACACGCGCAAGGGCGTGATGCGCGACCTCGGGATCGGCGACCTGGGCGACCGCACGATCCCGTTCCCGCCCTCCGCGCAGGTGTGGACCGAGGCCTTCCACTGGGTCCACCCGGCCGGTCCCACGGCTGAAGAGGAGCTGCTGGACATTCTCGAGTTCGCAACGAGCAAGGGTGCCCTGTCCGAGTCCGACAGCGAGCTTCTGTTGAGCCTGGCCCACGCCGCGGACCTGGCCAGCCCCGCCCGCTCGGGTCGCGGCCATGCCGGCCTGATGGCCCCGGCAGCCTCCGAAGCCGTGGCCGCAGACCGCGGCGTCTCCGCCCGGACTATCCGCCGGCGCGCAGCCCGGTCGGTCTGCGCGCTGCGGACCGTGTGCGGCACCCACCAGCGGGTCTCGGCGTGAATGGCCACCACCACGGAGCTGGCCGGCTTTGGGCCAGGAGGTGATGAGGATGACCGACGAGACCGAGCTCCAACGCCTGATCGCCGTGGCCAACGGCGCGGGCGAGCCACGTGCCGAGCTGGCGGGGTGCGTGGACCGGCTGTATCAGGTGCAGACTGCGCGCGCCCCGCTGGCCCGATTGGACGACCCCCGCCTGCGCGCCTCCCCCGAGGCCACAAGGTCGGCGCTGAGGCAGGGGAGTGCCCAGTGACCTCACTGACCACCTACCCGGCACCCCCGCGGTCCGCGGTGAGCGTTGAGGAGCTGCAGCGCGCGTGGCAGGCCGTACAGGCCGGGGACTTCCGCCGTCACCCGGGCGCCAGCCCCCGACCGGACGCATCCAGCAGCCATGAAACCGGCGGGCAGCCGTGGGAGCCCCATGAGGCCGTGCTCCCCGTCATCGGGTGCGCCGGATCGGTCGGGGCAACCACCCTGGCGTTGAGTCTCGCCACCGCTGCAGTCGCGGCCACGGCGGACGCAGTGGGAGGCGCCCGCGTGGTGGAGTGCTGCACGGTGACGGCGTCCGGCCTGGCGCCAGCATCCACCGCAGAGCTGGGCCAGCACCCCGCAGGTTGGCTCCAGGGGACCCGAGGCGAGGTCCTCCTCGAGCGCAGCACGGACATGTACGTCAGCCCCGACGAAGTGCTACCCCCGACCGACGCGGCACCGGGGCTCGGGCTGACCGTTCTGGACGTCGGATGGGAGCTGGGACAGCTGATGGCCAGCCCGAGCTGGCTGTCCGACCGGGTGCTCCACGCCGATCACGTCGTGGCCGTCACGACCGCCACCATCCCCGGCCTGAGGCGCCTGGAGGGGGCGCTGGCACTGCTGGAGGGAACACCGGTCATCGGCGCCGTCCTCGGTCCACCGCGGCGCAAGTGGCCCCGGGGCCTGGAGCACAGCCTGGGCGCCTTGTCCCGGCGGCTCGACCAGCACGGGGCCATGCACCCAATCCCGCTAGACCGCGGCCTCGCCGTGCGGGGCCTGGACTCGCAAGCCCTGCCCACCCGACTGCTCACCGCAGCAGGCCACCTGCTCCGCGCCAGCGTCGCCGGAGCCACGACGAAGGGAAACCTGTCATGACGGCACTCACCCGCCAGCTCGCCACCCTCGCGCAGGTCTGCCCCGTCGCCCCGCCCGGAGCACAGCGCTACGCAGACCAGCTCATGGGCTACGTCCTGTGGGGCACGATCATCCTGTTCGTGCTCGGCGTCGTCGTCGGCATCGGCGCGATCGTCGCGGGCCGCATCTTCGGCATGCCGCACGCGTCCAAGGCCGGGATCGTCGGCGTGGTCGTCGTCTTCCTGGCGGTGATCGGCTACCTGGTACTACCGGGAATCGTGCGCGCCATGACCGGCGCCGGGTGCATCTGATGAGCCGCCCCGGCCAGAACAGCGCCAGCGGCGGGTGGGGACGACCGCGCCTGCTGGCCACCCTCGCGGCCGGGGTCGGCGCAGCCCTGCTGTTCGTCGCCGGCCTCGCCCTGGCCCTCTACTACGGCCTGCGCAGCGCAGACGCGACGTCGACGCCCCATTCGGCGGCATGGTCGACGTCGCCCAAGCCCGTGGCCCCCGGCAGCGGCCCCGCCTACCGCGACCAGGTGGCCGCAGCCCCGATGCTTCCGGTGGCCCCGGACGACGCCAGGCGCGGCGTCCCTTCCGCGGTCACCGGACCGGTCATCGACGTGCCGCCGGCCACCGGCGTGGGACCGGGACAGGTGCCGACCGGCTTCCCTCCCACACCCGGCGGAGCGGTCGGCCAGCTGGCCGCCATCGAGACGACGGTCCTGCAGGGGATGTCCATCCCGCAGGCGAACCAGGTCTACGAACAGTGGGCGCTACCCGGCGAGGCAGGCGTGGCCGACTGGGCACTGACCAAGAACGTCCAGAACTTCCTCGCCAGCGCAGGGCAGGGGCAGACCAAGGACCCCACGGTCGCGGTGACCGCGACCCCCGCAGCCGGGCAGGTCAAAGGCACGGACGGGCCCGACTGGGTGCTGGCCTGCGTCCTGCTGGACGTGCGGGCGACCATCACCGTGCAGGCCCGCATCGCGTACGGATTTTGCGAACGCATGCAATGGCACGCCACGCCGCCTACGGGGCCGGGCGGGGACGGCGGGCGCTGGATGATCGCGCCCGGCGCTCCCGCCGCGGCCGCACCATCGACGTGGCCGGGAACCGACATCGCGTTCAAGGCTGGGTGGCGGACCTGGGTTTCCAATGACCTGGCCAGCAGCGACGAGTCGGGCGCGGCCGCCACCTCGACCAGCAACCCGACCATCACGGAGTAGCGCCATGGACTTCCTCAACCCCTTCACCTACCTCGGTTCAGCCGCCGGCAAGGTCGTCGCCGACGGGTGGACCGCGGCAATGCTCGGCCTCTGGAACGCCGGGCTCTGGCTGCTGAAGCTCGTCCTGACCATCGTCGACGCGTTCACCGTCCCCGACTTGGGCGAGGGCGGCCCCGGCGCGCAGGTGTACCAGATGACCTTTTGGATCGCCGGAGCCCTCATGCTCCTGCTGGCCATGGTCCAGCTGGGTCTGACCGCCGCGCGGCGCGACGGCAAGTCCATGGCGCGGGTCCTGGTCGGGACGGGCCAGTTCGTGATGGTGTGGGCCGGCTGGATCGCACTGGCGGTGCTGGTCGTCGCCGCCTGCGGAGGACTCACCCGCGCCCTGATGTCCGCCCTGCTGCACATCGACAAGTGGGCCCAGTTCGACCCGCTCGGCACCCAGATCTCGACCCACGACATCAGTGACGGCACCGTGGCCACCGTCTTGGGATTCATGGGGATCTTCATGGCGTTTGCCGCGATCGGACACCTGCTGGTCATGCTCACCCGGGCGGGCGCCCTGATGGTGCTGGCCGCGACCACGCCCATCGCCGCGGGGGGCCTGGTCAGCGACGCCGGGCAGAGCTGGTTCTGGAAGAGCTTGCGCTGGTTCATCGCCGCCGCGTTCACACCCGTGGTGATGGTCCTGGTGCTGGGCATCGGGCTGCAGATGACCTCAGGGGTCGCCACCGGAATGAGCGACAACCTGCAGAAGGCCATCGGGACTGCCGTGCCCGGCGTGGTCCTGATCTGCATCGGTTGCTTCAGCCCCCTCGCGCTGTTCAAGCTCCTGGCGTTCGTCGACCCCGGCACCAGCTCCGGGTCCGCGCTGCGGGCAGGTCTGGCCGCCCAGGGCGGCCTCAGCGGTGTCCTGGCTGGCCAGGGTCAGGCCCAGGGCGGGTCCGCGGCCGCGTCAACGACCGACGCAAACGGCCGCTCCCAGGGTGAGAGCTCCGGGCAAGACTCCACCAGCGCGCGCTTCAGCTCCGGTGCGCGGGGGCTGATGGGCCAGGTCGGGGGCGGGCTCGGGCAAGCCGTCGGCGCAGGCATGGCGGCCTTGGAGGGCATCGGGCCGCGCGGGGCGGCCGTGGCCGCCGACGTGACCAACCAGATGGGTGTCGGCCACAACAACTACGTCCCGGACTTCAGCAACACCACGCAGCGGTCGAGCCACAGCCGCGGCGGCGGCACGGCAGACGATGACAACCCCGAGATCAACGGCTCCAGCCCCCACACCACGCCGGAGGCCGGCATCACCTCCCCCGTACCGCCCGGCTTCGGGGCGCCGCCCGCGCCACCACCCTCCCTGGGCGCAGTTGCCGGTCCCGGTCCCGGTCCCGGTGGCGGTGCCGGTGGTGGTGCCGGTGGTGGTGCCGGTGGTGGTGCCGGTGGCGCGGGTGGCGCGGGCGCCGGGGGCGAGGCCGCGGGTGCCGCCGCGGCCGTCCCGATCGTCCCGGTGTGAGCACCCAAACCCGAAACGCCTTGTTCGAAAGCAGAGGAGGCCCTCATGGCGGTCATCTACAGCGACTACAGCCGGGCCCGGATCGGGTGGTTCTTCGGGCTGTCCGGGTGGCAGCTGGCCGTCGTCGCCAGCTCGACGACGCCGGTGTTCTGGTCCATCCAGGCCGGCGCGTGGATCTCGGCGGGGCTGTTCCTGGCGCTGTGGGTCACGATCACCGTGGTCACCGTGACCCCAGTCCGGGGCCGGTCCACCTTCGGCTGGGTGGCCGCCTGTCTGGCCTTCGCCACCGGCGGCCTAGCCGGGTGGACCCGCTTTCGTTCCAAGGCAAGCCGAGGGCAGGTGGACGCCCTTGAGGAGGCCGACCTGCCCGGAGCGTTGCACGCCGTGCAGATCCACGACGGCCCACCACACGGGGCCTCGTTCTCACGGGTGGCGATCATCCAGAACCACAGCACCCGAACGTGGGCGGTGACCGCGGCCGTCGTCCACCCGGGCATCGGGCTGCGCGAGATCGAGGAACGGCAGCGGCAGGGCCAGGCCCTAAGCGAGCTGCTGGACATGGCCTCCCAGACCGGGCTCATCGACGAGATCCTGCTGCTGGTGCGCAGCGTCCCCGAGGACGGCGCCGAACGAGACCAGTGGCTGGCCCGCCACCGCCGGCCCGGCGGTTCCCCGGGGGCCCGTCAGGTCAACGACGAGCTGCAGCAGACCCTCACGCGGGCCAGCGTGCGCACCGAGTCCTTCGTGACAGTCGTCATCTCCGAAGGACGGCTGGGCAAGGCGGCCAAGGAGTCCGGCGGCGGCCTCGAAGGACGCGCCCGCGTCATCTACGGCGTGCTGGGCGAGATCGAGGCCCAGCTGCGCGGCGGGCTGGGCATGACCAGCGTCACGTGGCTGACCAGCCCCGAACTCGCGCTGGCCTCCCGGACCGGGTTCGCCCCAGGCGACCGGGCCGGGATCATCGACGCCCTCAGCGCCCGCCACGCCGACCCGGCCGTCAACGCCGACGTCCCGTGGGCGATGGCCGGACCGTCCGGGGCCGACCCGGTGGCCCGGCACTACAGCCACGACGCGTGGAACAGCGTCAGCTCCACCATCAAGCTCCCAGTCAAGGGCGCCGCAATGGGTGCGTTGCTGCCGGTGCTGACCCCGACCGAGCCCGGGGAGCGTCGCTCCTTCCTGGTGGCCTACCCGATCCTGAGCCAGTCGGCGGCCGGCCGGCAGAGCGCTACCAGCGAGTGGGCCGCCGACATCGGCGAGGAGCTGCGCGCCAAGGCGAAGGTGAAGCAGAACGCCAAGGCCAGGGACGAGGCCGAGAAGGTGCGCCGGCTGGACACCAAACTCGCCCGCGGCAACTCCCTGACCCGCCCGTACGCCGTCTGCACGGTCACCGTCCCCAAAACCGCCATGGTGTCCGAGTTCGGGCGGCGCCTCGATGCGTCCGTGCGCCGAGCCGGGTTCGCGCCGCTGCGCCTGGACCTGGCCCAGGACGTCGCGTTCGCCGCGTCGACCGTCCCGCTGGGCGTCAGCCTCACCCGGAAGGCGGACTGAACGATGAGCAGACCAGCCCGCACGCCGCGCCGCAAGGAAGCGGGGCGCACCGTTTCACGGCTGCTGGCCGACTTCGGCCACGACCTGCCCTCCGTCCCAACGGTGCAGGAAGCCACCCAGGAGGCGCGACTGTTCCGGCACGCCTCACGCCGCGGGCCTCGCCGTCCCGGCAGCGGCTGGGCGCCGGCGGCCGCGCCCGTCTGCAGCTGGCGCATGACGTCGGACCAGGCGCCGGTGCTCTGGCCCTTCATCTCCACCCCCGGGCTGCCACCGACCGGCGCCCAGATGGGAATCGACATGCTCTCCGGTGGCGCGTTCTACGCCGACCCCAACGGGTGGGTCCTCGACGACGACGTCCCGGTCACCAACCCCAACATCTTCAGCTTCGGCAAACCCGGCCGCGGCAAGTCCGCAACCACCAAGGCGTTCTGCCTGAGGATGACCGACTTCGGCTACCGCATCCTGGTGCTCGGCGACCCCAAGGACGAGTACGAGGGGCTGTGCCGGTTCTTCGGGGTCGAACCCTTCGCGATCGGGCACGGCCTACCCACCCGGATCAACCCCTTGGCGTTCGGGCCCCTGCTGCAGGGCTGGGAGCAGCTGGACGCCGCGCAGGCGCAAGGCCGCGCGGCCGTCGTCTTCGGCCGCTGGCTGACCCTGGTCCGCGGCCTCGTCGGAAGCCAACGGATCGGGGAGCAGCGGGTCCCGTTCGGACCCACCGACGAGGTCGTCGTCAAGGCGGCACTGCAAACCCTCACTGGGCACACCCACGGCCAGTCCCACCTGACCGAGACCACCATCCCCCAGCTGTGGCACCTGCTGGACAACCCCACCGGCGACCTGATCGAGGCCTGCCGGTACGCCGACGAGCGGCACTTCCTCGACGACACCAGGCTCCTGCGTGACGCCCTGGGCCAGCTCGTCGGCGGCGCCCTGGCCGGCCTGTTCGATGACCACACCACCATCGACGTCGACTGGTCGGCCCCGATCCAGTCCCTGAGCCTGTCCCGCCTCGAGCCCTTGGGGGACGAGGCGATCGGGATCGCGCTGACCTGCCTCAACTCTTGGGGTCGAGGCATGCGCGAGATGGCAGCCCCGGGGGACCTGCGGGTGGTCGTGCGCGACGAGTCATGGAAGCAGCTGAGATTGGGGCCGGAGGCGGTCAAGTCTTTCGACGCCGACCTGCGCCTGTCCCGACGCGACGGCGACGTCCAGTTCGCCATCGCGCACAAGCCCTCCGACCTGCTGTCAGCCGGTGACACCGGCTCGCAGGCCGTCGCCATCGCCAAGGACCTGCTGCACCTGGCCGACGTGAAGATCCTGCACGGCCAGGACCTGGGGGTGGCCCGCGAGTTGGAAAACATGCTCGGCCTGGGCCCGATGGCGCGCGACCTGGTGACCGGGTGGGCGATGCAGGGCAAGGGCCGGGCCCTGTGGTGCGTGGGGGAGCAGCACTACAAGGTGCAGACCGTGCTGCACCCGGTCGAACGCGAACTCACGTTCACCAACCAGGCCATCGCTGGCGCAGCCTGACCACGGCGGACCGGAGCCGAACCCATGAAGAAGATCGCGCTGTTCCTCATCCCGACACTCGTCCTGGCGCTCGGGCTGCCGGTGGCCGTCGCCCTGATCGTGATGACGGTGAGCGCCCCGGCCGCCGCGCAGGAACTGCGCACGATCGCCTGCGGTGGCTTCACGCCGGTCACCGGCACCTGGCGGCCTCCGTTCGGGCAGGCCTACACAGTCGGCCAGCGCGGCTTCGGCCAAGAGTTCCACCCGATCTACCACCAGTGGCGCGCGCACACCGGGCAGGACCTGGTGTCACAACCGGGACCCGGACCAGTCGTGGCTATCGGGGCCGGGCGAGTCACCTTCGCCGGCATCATGGGCGGGTACGGCAACGTCGTCGACGTCCAGCACGTCGACGACACCACCGGGGCGGTGGTGGTCAGCCGCTACGCCCACCTCGCCTCCGTGAACGTGACCGTCGGCGCCACCGTCACCGGCGGCCAGCAGCTAGGTGTCGAGGGCTCAACCGGCACCAGCACCGGCAACCACCTGCACTTCGAGATCCGCCTCAGCGGCACGCCGACCGACCCCGTGCCGTGGATGGTGGCCCACGGCGCGCCACTCAACGGCCAAGCAGTGACCGGTTGGACACCACAGCCCGGGCAGCCGGTCCAGGAGGGTGGGGTCGGCTTCCCCTTGCCCCCACCCGGCGCGCCTCGGCAGGCGTCGCTGCGCACCCCGGCCCAACCGATCCCCACCCAGGTCAAGGTGGCCTACCTCGCGGGCGCGGCTCGGTACAAGATCCCGTGGATCCTGCTCGCCGGGATCGGCATGGAGGAGACCGCCCACGGCCGCAACGCCGGCACCAGCTCCGCCGGCGCGCTAGGTCTCATGCAGTTCATGCCCTCCACCTGGGCCACCATGGGTGTCGACGGCGACGGCGACGGCCGCGCGGACATCACCAACGACGCCGACAGCGCTATGTCGGCTGCGAACTACCTCACCCAGTCCGGCGTCACCAACGGGCCCGGCGGTGTCCGGGCAGCGATCTTCGCCTACAACCACGCCGACTGGTACGTCAACGACGTCCTGTACTACGCCGCGGCATACGGCACCGGCACCGTGCGGGGAAGCACCACCGAATGCACGCCAGGACACGGAAACCCGGACCTGCCACCGCTGACCAGCGACCGCCTCCGAGTCGTCCTCACCTGGGCGACCAGCCGCATCGGAGACCGGTACGTCATGGGCGCCCACGGACCCCACGCGTGGGACTGCTCCTCGTTCACCCAGACCGCCTACGCCCAGATCGGCGTCACCACGCCCAGAACAGCCCAAGCGCAACGCGACTGGCTCGCCGCCGGGAACGGCTTCCGCGTCGACCCCCAGCAGGCCAGACCCGGCGACCTGATCTTCTACGACGCCTACCTCGGGCCCAACACCATCGGCCACGTCGCCATGGTCTTCGACCCCAGCAAGCAGTCCACCGTGGAGGCGATGGACGCCCGACACGGTGTCACCCACGGCAACTACGCAGGCAAGGCGACCACCACGAACATCTTCCAGATCTGGCGGGTCGGCAACGTCTCCGACCATCCGACCCAGGGGGCCCCCTGAGACCCGAGCATTCCCGTGCGCGGACGCTTGCGCCGCCATAGCGCAGACCTGACCACCCGGCACCACCACCGGGCATTGGGGAGGCAGGAAGGGAGCAGCCCATGCAGCGAGCACGACGAACCAACCCTTACCCGTTCACCTGGGAGATCCCCGTGGCGGCAATCGTCGCGACGGTTCTCCTGCTGGTCCTCGGGATCCACACCGGACGAGCGTGCGCCAACCTCGTCACCGGAGGAGGCCTCACCCTGCCCTCCCGGGAGACGCTATTCACCAGCGTGCCCAGAGTGATCGGTGGCGACGCCGGCGCAGGCCTGACCGGCACGGCCGCCCACCTGGCCGGGCCGACGGCGCTCCGGGTGTGTGTCGCTGTCGTCGAGGCGCTGGTCCTCGCCCTGACGGTCTGGGCGGCGACGGTCGTCCTCGGCCGCTGGGGGCCCGGACGGATCCACGGCACGGCCACCCGAGAGGAAGCCGAGCGGCTGCTCGGCCGGAGCCGGCTGCGCAAGGTCGCCGCCGTCGTCCGACCGGACCTGTTCGGAAAGGGACGCTGAGGTGGCACTGCGAGGCGACCACCGGCAGGCCCCCTTCCGACCCGAACAGGTCGGTTGGCGCCTGGGCAAGGGGCAGCAGCCGCGCGGCGGGCAGCTGTGGGTGCCGTGGGACCGCACCGCCGGGGTGATCGGGCCGCAGGGCAGCGGCAAAACACTCGACCTGCTCATCCCCGCGCTGCTGCGCGCTCCCGGAGCCGCCCTGGTGACGCTCACCAAGGTCGACGACCTACTGCTCAGCTTCACCTCCAGGCAGGCGCCGCGGCCGGGGGAGGATGAGCGGCGCCCGTGCGTGGTGCTCGACCCGTTCGGGCTGGTCCTCGGGCTCCCGGAGCTGGTGTGGGACCCAATCGACGGTTGTGTCGACCCCATGGTCGCCGAGCGCCGAGCCAAGGCTTTCACCGCGGGCACAGTGAAGGGGGCCGTTGCCGGCGGGCACGGAGACGACGCTGCCCGGTTCTACGCCGCAGAGGCGGCCAAGGTGATCCAGGCCTACTTCCACGCCGCGGCACTGACCGGGCGTGACCTGGAGGACGTGCTCCGGTGGGTGGCCAACCCGCTCAGCGCCACCGCCCCCACCGAGATCCTGCGCGAACACCCGCACGCCGCCCCGTTCTGGCACGGCCTTCTCCACGGGGCGCTGCACGGGGATGACCGGACCGCCGGTAACACGGTCACCACGGTGCAGCAGGCGCTGAGCCTGTTCTTCCAAGAACCGATCAGGCGACGGTGTGTGCCGGGTCCGGGGCGCCCCGCCACCGATATCGCCGACGTGATCCGCCGCGGCGGCACCATCTACCTGCTCGGCCGGGAAGACCCGTACGCCAGCGCTTCACCATTGATGACCGCCGTCGCGGAGCATGTCCTGGACACCGCACTTGTCGAGGCACATACGTCGCGGTGGGGTCGACTGTGCCCGCCCATGCTGGCCTGCCTGGACGAGCTGCCCTCCACGGCGCCGCTGCCGACGCTGCGCACCCGGATGGCCAACGAGCGCGCCCTAGGCATCTCGTTCATTTGGGCCGCGCAGACCCGCCCGCAGCTGACCGCGATCTTCGGGGACCAGGAGGCCCGCACGCTGCTCGGCCTGACGAACAACCTGATCCTGTTCGGCGGCTCCAAGGACGTTGCGTTCAACCAGGAAATCTCCGACCTGCTGGGTCCGGTGCGGATCTCGCGGACCAGCTGGCAGACCGGCCAGATGGGCGGCCGTACCACCTCCGCGGAAGACATCCCCATCCTCACCGCCGCCGAGGTCCGGCAACTGAAGGAACGCCACGCCCTGGTCGTGTCCGATAACGGCAAACCGATGATCGTCCGGCTCACCCGATGCATCGACGGGCACGCCGGGCAAGTACTACTCGCGGGGAAGGAACGGGCACGAGCTCTCGTCGGACAGACCCGGCACTCCTCGACGGTCTCGACCGAGGCCCGCCGCACCGCGGCACTCGTCGAGGCCCGCCGACGGGGCCTGTCCAAAGACCTGACTTGAAGAGGGAGACGAGCATGAAGCCGATGAGCAGCCCGGATCCGATGCCGGTCCCGATGGTGGCCACGTTCCCGCACCCGGGACGCCAGCTCGAGCAGGCCTACCGGGAGCTCGACCTCGCACTCAACGGGACCGACGAGCAGCGCAAAGCGTTGGGCACCCTCAGAACGCTTCCTCGGCCCTGGGACCCCGACAGCCTCGCCCGCGTGCAGCTGCGCCGGGAACTGTGGGACTGGCTTGAGGCCTTCACCATCTGGCTCAACACCGAGTACGTATGGGACGTCGTCGGTGTCGTCCCCTACTGCTGGCCGCAACACCCGCACCTGGTGCGTGAACTAGCCGTGCTGGCCGACCAACGTCGACGAGCCGCGCTGGCGTTGGGCAGCGACGCCCTCGAGGAGTGGCACCGCTACGCCCTCCCAGCCTTCATCGATCGAATGCGTCAACGAGTCAAGAACCACTGCGACGACGGCCACCAACAGTGGCCCGTCAAGGGACGACACTCGCACCACCTGAGCGAACCCGCCACGACGGCCCGCGCCCAAGCATTCGCCCAGGACGTCGCCGCTCACCAAACCCGGCCTGCGGCGAGCCAGGAGAGCGCCGGACCATGGCTTCGGGTCGTGGACGGCCAGACCATCGACAGCGGCACTGGCGAGATCGTCGACTGTTAGCAGCATCCTGCTCGGGCTCTGGAAATGGAGAGGACGGCTGCGGCCCTTCCTCGACTGGATTCGCAACTGGCCATCAGTTGGAGAACGTCCGGGTCAGTCAGATGTCAGTGGGCGAGTTATGGCGGCGATGTGACAGCAGCCTCTTGGTGGCGCGCACCTAGGGAGTTTGAACTGATCAGCTACCAGAGCCCCAGTGGCGTCGCGTCAACCGCCCCGATGGCCCAGAGAAAGAGCCAGAAGGCGAGTCCGGCAGCGATACCTGCCACCGACGGAACCAGGGCGCGACCTATTCCCAAAGGACGGTGAACTCGTTCCGATTGGCCCGCTAACCGTTCCGCCGCGCCAGGGGTGCCGATCAGGGCGCCGATCGAGGCGCCAATGACCACGAGCGGCACGCCCATGAACACCAGTGGATCGGTGACCTCGTAATCGTCGCCTTCGATCGCTCGCGGCAGCAGGATCAGCAGGCATGCGAGCGCCGAACCCGCTCCAAGTCCGAACATCGCGCCACGCCCCGGCCGTCCCCTCATTTCCTGAGTGTCCCAGTGGACGCCCGAAACCGACAAGGCTCCGGATGCTGCGCAACGTCCCAGTCGGGAAGACCTGATGACCTAGGTGAGCCCCAAACGCGGCGGTGTGGGGCGCTTCGCCGGACAGCAGGAGCAGCCCGGCAACTGCGACCGCGCTGCCGCATCAACGGCGCTGCGTCTGCGGTGGACGCGGAGTCCCTGTTCCGGGCGTGCGGCGCTCTTGCGCACGCGCGGCCCTGGAAGGTTCGTCCGTCATTGGGCTCCGTGGGGCTGCCGCGATGTCGAGCGGCAGGGCGGCGACGAGTCGGTATCGCAGGTCTTGGGCGGGCAGGTCCGATAGCGGCTCGTTCTCGACGAGTCGTCGGACGGTGGCCGCCACGTCGTGGCCGTCCTGGTGGGCCAGCTGCATCATGGCGGCAAGTGCGGGCCAGTCTGCCTGGGAGCTAAGTCGAGGATCGATTTCCAATGCCAGCGCGGGCCAGCGGTCGACTGGCGTCGCCGGGATGGCGGCCGACATTCGAGCCTTTACGTCGGAGACCTCGTCGAGCCGCGCCTGTGTCGCGGCGCGCGGGTCGCGGTTCCACGTTTGGACGCTGGCTGCTAGGCGGGCTCGGGCTTGGCTTGGGGAGCGCCGCAGCTGCGCGGCGACCGTGTCGATGAGGGCAGTCCAGTGGTCTGGGGGCCTGGCCGCGAGGACCTGCACGGCCTCCTTCAGAGCAGCCGCGCCGGTGAGGTGAGTGAGTCGTTCCTCGAGGACGAGCTCGCCGAGGGGGCGTGCGGTTGCCAGCGCCTTCTGGAGGGCGTGGGCGCCATGGTCGGCGAGCACGTCGGCCGGGTCCAGACCGTCGGGGAAGGTGGCGGCGCCCGGGTCGAGGCCGTGCTGGGTGAGTAGCCAGTAGTCACGCTCCGCGGCGATACGTCCAGGCAGGTCCGCGTCGTTGGCGACGATGACTCGCCGGCCGAGGTGGGCGATCTGGGTGGCCTGCTCGTGGGTGAGGGCAGTCCCCAGTGGGGAGATGCCGACATGGCTTCCGCCGGTAGCGAGCGTGATCGCCCACGCGTCCAAGGGACCTTCGACGAGCACCAGCGTCGCGCCACCGTGGTTCAGCTCGGGCAGGAGTCCGAACACCTGGGCACCCTTGTGGAACAGGGGAGTGTCGGCGGTGTTCAGGTACTTGGGACCCGCGTTGTCGTCGTCGCCCAGGGTCGGGTTGCGGCGACCCACGAATCCGAGCACTTGGCCTTCGTGCACGATCGGCATGACGGCGCGGTCGCGGAACCGGTCGATGAGCCGGCCCGTGCGCGCCGGGGTAGCGACGCCCACCTCGGTCATTTCCTCGTCATTGACACCGAGGCGCCTCAGGTGCGTGACCAGGTTGGTCCACCCGGCGGGTGCGTACCCTGGGTGCAGGCCAGGGGTGCTGGCTGGGTCTTGGCCCAAGCGCGCGGACAGGTACGTCTGCGCCCAGCTGCTCTCGTATCGGTCGCGGTAGTACGCCAGGGTCAACTGGTTGATCTCGAGCATGCGTGCTGCCGACACGGGCGCGAAGTCGATCTCGGCAGCACGGGCCACTTGCAGTTCGATATCAACGTCGCTGGGCTCCAGTGGTCCCATCACCGATCGCTCAAGGGCAGCCAGCTGCAACTGCGCATCGGCGTCGGGCTCGGCCTGACCGACGAGATCGGGGTCCTGATCGACGTCGAAGACCACCAGGGGCGTTGGTGGGTGGTGACCAGATTCGCGGGAAGCATCTGCTGCGGCCCACTCGTGGTCCCACTGGTCGGGCGTCGGCGCGTGCACCACCGCTACGTCGGCATCCGGGTCGAGATCCCACATGTCTGGTGGGGCCTGGTCGTCGGGGTGGGAAAGGTCGAGGTCTTCGGCCGAGGGTGGCGGGTCGGTCAGCACGGACAGACGCCAGACCATGGCCTGAGCGGGGTCGACGTCGCTGTCGTCGACGACCGCCACGTCCATCAGGTCCTTCAGGGGCCATCCGCGCTGAAGGGCGTGGTCGACGGTGCTGACCAGCGCCGGCCACCAGCTGCTGGTCTGCATCTGGTTGACACGGGCCGGGCCGATCTTGGTGGCCAGGTCGGGTGCCCAGTCGGAGTGGAGGGTGTGGCCGCGGTCGATTTCTTGGGCGACTGCGGGGGCGACGTGGCGGCTGAGCCGCCACCAGAGTGCGGCGGCTGCGTGGTCGTCGGGGAGCGGGGCGTGGTGCAGGGCCCCGGCCAAGATCTGTCGGGTGGGCAGGCCGGCGCGGGACATGGCGGCCAGTCGTTCGGCCAGGAGCGGGGTGAAGTCGTCGCGGGAGGCTGCCGGTGCGGTGCGGCGCAGGAGCTCGCCCCATTCCTGCAGGGCTGGGGTGCGGTCGCCGACGACGGCGGTGTTCAGGCGCTGCTGCCACCGCGCCGGGGCTTTTTGCAGCTGGGGTGGGCCGGTCGGTCGGCGGTCTTCGTCACTCACCTGCATGGCGGCGCGCCATACGGCGACGTCGCCGAGGGTGGCCGGGTTCGGGCGGGCTGCCCCTTGCTGTGCCCATGCCGGGGTCGGCGCGGACTGGGCGTCGTCTCTGACTTGGGTGGCGAGGTCGGTCACCAGGTCGGCGCGTTGACGCAGGTAGGGGCCCCATACGGGGTGCTGGGCCAGGCGGTGGGGGATGGCGGGAATGCATGGCAGGGGGCCGGGTTCGGCGTTGCGGAGGCCGGTGTCATCTAGGCGCCAGTCCAGCACGGCGGCGCGGTCTGCGGCGCTGTCCAGCTCACGACCGTCGGCGGCCTGGGCCAAACCTTGCGCAGGGTCCGGTCCGGTGGCGGCGAGCAGAATGAGGTGGGCGCGCAGCGTGGGCCAGGCGGCCTCGGCGGTCAGGCGAGGGGCGACCGTCTCCGCGGCCCGCTCGAGGCCCTCCAGGGTGCCGCGGTCGAGCAGGTCCTCGGCGGCGACGTACAGCGCGTCGGCGTACCTGGTGGCGGCTTGCCCGAGCTGCACAGCGGGGTCCGCGGCTTGCCGGGCCATCGTGGTTGCGGAGACGGGGGAATCGTCCCGAGCCAGGACACGCTCGAGCAGGTCGGTCGCGGTAGGGGGAGCGATGCTGTCGGGGCGGATGGCGTTGTGCGGGTCGCCGTCGCTGACGACCTCCAGGTACACGTGGTTGGCCAGGCGGCCGCGGGTCAGCATCGTGTACAACTGCTGGCGGGACTCGTTCCCGGTGGCCAGACCATGGACGGTGTCGACCGACACGCCTTGCGCAGTGTGCACGGTGGTGGCGAATCCGAGCTCGGTCGAGGTGGCCACGTAGTCGGCGGGGAGCTCGATCACCCGGGCGCTGCGGGTGTGCTGGACGGTGAGAGACCCCGAACCAGTGGCCTCGGGGTCGACGTCCAGCACGGTCCAACGGTCGCCGTTCTTGACCCAGTCTGACCCGCTGATTCGGAGCCGTCGGTCGTTGGCGCGGGTGATGACCAGGTCCCCGGCGGAGGCCTGGTTGCCATCGGCGAGCCGCACGCTTCGTGCAGCTCCGGTGGGGCCGGCTGTCTGCTGGAGCCGGTGCTCGCGGGCCCGCTGGTTCAGGTCGGAGACAAGGTCGCGGGTGGGTGCCAGCATGATCGCGTCGAGGCCGGCGGCGCGGTCGGCCTGCCACGCGTCGAAGACGTCCTCGGTCATGGTGGCCAGGTCGCCGACGTGGACCCGGTGGTGGTCGAGGTAGAACCCGAGTGCGTCGGTCAAACCGTCGCGCAGCGCCAGTGAGGCAGCCCCTTCGGCCGGGTCGGCGAACCGCATGAGCTCGGTGAGCCGCAGCGCACCGTGGGTGGCGTCGAGGTCGCGCAGAACGCCGCCAGCGCCGATCGCGGCCAGCTGCTGGTCGTCGCCGATGAGGCGGACGCTGGCTCCTCGGGCGGTGATCCAGTCCACGGCTGCATCCAGGGAGAGGGTGTCGGCCATGCCGGCCTCGTCGATCACCACCAGCGTGTCCGGGCCGATCTGGGTTGCCCAGTGGGGCAGGTCACCGTTGGCGAGGTGGTGGGTGAGCTTGGCGAGGGTGTCGGTGCGCACGGCGCCGTTGGTGTCGATCTGGTCGCGCAAGGCAGCGGCCGCGGCGGCCGACGGGGCCAGGCCGATGAGGGTCCCACCGCCGTTCTCCCACGCCCTGGCAAGCGCCCTCATCGCCGTGGTCTTGCCTGCTCCGGCGGGGGCGATCGCCAGCTGCAGCCGAGCTCCGGAGGTGGCCATGCCGCGCACCAGGGCGACCTGCCCGGCGTTGAGGGTGACCCCGTTGGCTGCCGTCTCCAGCAGCGCTAGGTCGACTGCCTCGATGCCGACCGTGCGCCCATCGACCCGTGCCGCCGTGGTGATCAGGCGTTGCTCGGCGGCGAGTACCCGGGCGGAGGTGTAGTGCTCGGCGCCGTGCACGGTGTACACGCTTTCGTCGTCGCGCCGGCGTAGCTGCGCCGGCTCAGCGACCCCATCGCCATCGGGCGAAAGGCGCACGGAGTGCTGGCTGAGCGCCTCGTCGACCAGCAGGTCCACCACCCGGTCGACGTCACTGACCGCCAGGTCGGCGGCCCGGGCTTGGCGCAGCGCCTCGGCCCGTACGTGCCACACCTGCCACGTGCTGCGGCGGGTCTCGGTCGTGGCCACCATCCGTTCGGCGGTCTCCCTTATCCAGGCGGCGTCGACCCGGGTGGTCGCTGGGATGGGCGGCGCCGTCGCCGTCTGCACCATCGAGCCGACGGCGGCCTCGTCGCCGAGGACCTCGACGGCCTGCTGGTGCCACGCTCGCCGCTGTTCGGCGAGGCTGCGCGCTTCGTGCTTCGCCTCGCGGGTCTCCAACGTTGCCTGCTGGGCCAGCTGGATCGACTCGACCTCGGTGGGCGGGCGCCCGTGGGCGGCCTGGAACTGCTGGGCGAGCACGGCCCGGCGCGCCTGGATGCTGGCCCGGCGGGCCGACCAGCGCTCGGTCAAGCGAGCGTCGACCCCGACGACTTCGCGCACGGCACGCTTGCGGGCATCGGAGTTGGGTCGCTCCTCGAACCGCAGGCCGAGGTCGGCGCGCAGGTGCTTCTCCAGGGAGGTGTTGTACTGCTCGGACGCGGACACGTTGGCCTTGTACAGCACCCGGCCGTCGATGCTGAGCCACCGGCCGGCGCCTCCTGGATCGATGTTCTGTACCTTGTTCGCCATCGCGACGTGGGTGTGCAGGTCCGGGTCGCCGGCGCGGGAATCGCGGTGCGTGAAGGCGGTGGCCACGAGGCCCTGGACGTTGACCTGACGGACCCCGTTGGTGCCCAACCTTGTGTACAAGGCGTGCTCTTCCAGAAACGACAGCGCGTCCTGCACCGCCGCGTGGTGGGCCCGTTCGATGCGTGCCGCCGTGGCGGGATCGGCGACGGCCCACAGGGCGCTGACGCTCTTGACGGGGGAGAAGGTCAGGTCGTACCCGGCGACCGCCGTGGTGCGGGGGCGCGAGTGCTTGGCGATGGTGGCGGCGATCTCGCGTGCGTCGGCGGGGTCCCGGCCGTGCTCGGTGCGGAAGAACTCGACCGCGACTTCGGTGCGGATCCGGGCCCGGTCCTCGACGGAGACGGCACCCTCCCGGGCGGCGCTGCCCACCGCGCCTCGGCTGATGTTGAGCTCGGCGATGCGCTGCGCGACCTCGAGTCGGAACGTGGACACATCGCGGGCGTAGACCTTGTACGGGACGCCCAGCCGGGTGACGGCCTGGTAGTCCCGATCCGTCAGGTCGGGGCCCTGCAGCCGATCACGGCGCTGCTGCGCGAGCGGGTGGTGACCGGAGCCGAATAGCGCCTGCATCTGTTCGGCAGTGACCACGTCTCCGGCCGACAGGCCGTCGATGCCGGCCATCCCGGAGCCGACCCACTGGCCCGGCGCTTCACCTTTGGCGGCGTAGTAGCTGGCCAGGCCGGTGTGCCCTTTCTCGGTCACGTCCTGAGCGGCGACCTGGCGAGTCAGGTAGTCGTACCCGCTGCCGGCCGTCAGCTTGTGGATCGACATGGTCACACCCGTAGAAAGCCTTACGCGTCGACGCTGGTGGACGGTGGTTGCGCGTTCAACGGCCGGGAATGCATGAGGTGTGTGGGACATGGCGGTGGGCGGTTTCGGCTGGGGGTACGTCGGAGGCACGGAAGGGAGTTCGGGTGTGGGCGTGGGCTGTGATGGTTGTCCACTGGCGGAGCGGTCCGGGGCGTTCGTGGGTGGCAGGTTTCCGTGATCAGAGAGGACGAGGCGATGAGTCAGACCCAGGACAGGCCGGTCAGCAAGCAGAGCGCTCGACAGTTGGCCCGACGGGCTGCGCTGGACGCACAGTCCAAGATGCGCGAGCAGCGGGTGCAGCGGGAGAAGCGGCTCAGTGCCCGTGGGGTCGAGGTCATGATGGCGTTGGGGGCGCGCGATGAGATGGTGCGGCGGTGCGAGCAGCGAGCGGGGGAGGCGCTGCACCAGATGACGGCCGTCGAGGGCCTCGGCTTGGACGAGGCGATCCAGTGGTGCGGGCAGGGCCTGAGCCGTCGGGAGGCGGCGCGGTTGTGCGCGCTGGCCCGGGACGAGGTGTCGTCGTCCCGGGCGGCGAGCGACGCCTCTGCCGACTAAGGCGCGCCGGTGGGTGCTCGGCGGCTGGACGAGGAAGGGTCAGCGCTGCTGCATGCGGCGGTCGCGGATGCCGACACGGTGGCCCGGCGTGATCGCAAGATTGTGCGGGTCGCAGGGAGCGACTGCTGGTGGTGGACCGGGGCCATCAGCGGCAAGGGGCACGGCCGGTTCTGGTTCGCGCCGAAGCGGGTGATCATCGCGCATCGTTTCGGCTTCGCCCAGGTGCACGGCGTCGAGGCACTAGCCGCAACCGAGGTGCTCGGGCACCGGTGCGACAACCCCCTGTGCCAGCGGGTGCACCCCGAGCACGTGGTCGCCTCGACCTATGTCGAGAACCGGCGCGAGTGGGCCATCCGCCGGGCGCTGACTGGCTCCCCGCTGGGTGACCCTCGGGGCGCGCGCCGTCGAGCGCGGGAACTGCGGGACCTGGCGCGGAAGGATCCGCAGCTGGTCGCCGACGACCTGCGGCGACTCACGCGGATCTTCGGCGAGCAGCTGCCCCTTTGGTGATCTCGTGGGCAGAGCCCGGAGCGCGGCTCCTGGTCGAGCGCTCCGGGCTCTGTGCCGTGGGGGTCAGGCGTTGGTGTGCGCGTCCGACGCCGCACGCTTGATGCGGCTTGGCTCATCGGTCGTCAGCAGCTGCTGGGCGCGTGCGCGGGTGGTCCCCTCGACAACCCGCGCACCGGAGTAGCCGGGTCATGCGGCCGGGGTCGCCGCGCCGGCGTCGGTCGGGGCGTCGCTGGCGTCCTCGCTCCCGGGCGTGGGCTCCGGGTCCGGGGTGTCGATACTTGCCTCGGGGGCGTGGGTGGCAGGCGCGGCTGGGGCGGCCTGCTTGGTGCGGGCGCGCGGCGCGGGCTTGGGCTTGGTCAGACCTGCCGCCCGTTTCTCGACGTCGGACAGGTCGTAGCCGTTCGCGGTGATGAAGGTCAGGTAGTCGGCGGTGGCGGGCATGACCCGCCGCCACGACTGCCGGTCGGTGCCCGTCTCCAGGCTTGCGAGCAGTCGGCACAGGGCGATGACCTGGGCTCGACCTTCGGTGGCCTTTTCGATCAACGCGGTCCACCCGCTGCCGTAGCCGTAACCGGTGTGCTTCAGCCCGAACCACTCGGCGGCCAACTGCGATCCGGCGACGCTCGCGACGACCTCGGGGTGCTCGGTGAGGACACGGGCGAGGAAGGCCGACGACCCCTTGGGCGCGGTCTTGCGGCTGGCGAAGGCGGCCAGCCAGTCGCGCCGCACCGGCTCGGCGCTGTCCCACGCCTTGTTGGAGTCGACCACGTCGCGCCGCTCGGCGCGGGCCGCCTCGCGCTGCTCGGGGCTCATGTCGCCCGCCTTGGGCTTGGACGATGCGCCACCGTGGTTCCACAAGTCCACGTGCCCTGCGGCGCGCCACGTCGTGCACACGTAGTGGGGTTCGGCCTTCCGAAGGCGGACCTCCTTGCCCTTCTCGTCCTTCTCCCACGCGGTGGTGACACTGAGGTAGGCCACGTGGCCCTCGCACGTGGCGTGGGTGGCCTTGTTGTAAGCGCGGCCCCCCTCCGTGGCGGCGAGCCGGTCCAGAGTCCGGGTGCTGTGGTCGTCGTAGGCAGGCCGCTCGACGACGCGCACTCCCTTGGCCGTCAGGGTCTCGGTCATGGCGGCGATCGCGGTGGCGTCCAGCCGGGCGTCGCGCAGGCGCTGGGCCGTGTGGTCGAACCCGTGGCCGTCCTTGGCGGCGACCATCAGGGCCTTCACCGCCTCGGGGTCGTCCTCGAACTCGGCCAGCGCGACGGCCTGGTCCAGGGTGAGGAAGTCCCAGCGCCGCGCGGCCTTCTGGGCCAACTCGCTACCTGCGACAGCCAGTGCGGCGTCGACCTCGGTGCGGGGCCGAGCCGTGCGCCGCTTGATCTGCGCTGCGGTCAGGCCGATCGCGGCCAGCTGCTTGACGCCCGCTATCCGGTCGGCGGTGGCCATGGCGCTGCGGTGGTCGTTCTCGGCCATCTGGTGCACGATCCGATCGGCGTCCTCTGGCCGCCCGACAATGACGGCCGGGATGCTGGGGCGCTTGGCCTCGACGGCGGCAAGGGTGCGCCGCTGGCCGCGCAGGACTACGAACTGGCCCTGCTCGTCGTAGTGACCGATCACCGGCTCAAGCACGCCGAGTTCGCGGATGCTGGACACGAAGTCGGCGGTCAGGTTGGCCTCGCTGCGCACGTTGAGGCCCACGACGGCGGTGGCGGGGTCGATCTGGACGAGTGTGATCTGCTCGGCGGGTGTGGCGGCTGCTGCCTGCGGCGAGGTGTTGGTGTTCATCGGTGCTGCTCTCCTGTCGAATAGAACGAACTGACATGCGTTATCCTCGTCCTAGCCAAGGGCCGGTCGTAGAGCGTGCGTCGAGCCTGTGGACAGGCACCGGCAACGGGTTCGACTGTGCAAAACGGGCGCCTAGGGCCGGCCTCCCTGGCCGCCCCACCGCGTCCTGGCAGGGCCGGTGCGCTGTCGCGCCAGCCGACGAGGAGAACGGCGCGGGCGACCGGGAATGACGACCGGGTGGGTGTTAGGACGCGAAGGAGGAGCACCATGGCGGAGACCGTCGAGGACACGATCTCGACTGGTGCCTACTGGGACCCGGACACTTGGCAGTTGGCGCGGGCGGCATACGTGGCCGACCTGGATAACGACCCGAACGGCCCGGATGCGTTCATCGGCTGGCTCCACCGGGCCATCGAGCAGCACGCCGCGCGCGGGGTCCGTGGCCGCGCACGCCTGCGAGCTGAGCACTCGCCGGCCGGCGACGGCCGGCGCGGGTTCAACAGGCACCACCCGCTTCGCGCTAGCACCAGGGCCGCGCTCGAGCAGGCGATCGTCGAGGACCGCCGGACCGGTGGCGTGGTGCTGAGCCGGTCGGGCTTCCTGCGGGAAGCCGTCGTGGTCGCAGTCGACGCCTCGAGACGCCGGGCGGATGGCGAGCTGACGATGGTGGCCGGTCGGCTGCCCAACCACCCGGTTCGCAGCTGATGACGCTCACTCGGCGACCGAGACCGACTGGCGGTCAGCCGGCCGAGGAGATGTCGACGCCGCCGTCGTGGACGATGACCTTCACGGGCGGGTAGTCCACGTGGCCGCCATGGCATCTCACCCAAGGGGCGCCTGTCCACTACGTCAACGATGTCCTGGCGGGCACCCCTGAGCACGGCGCTCCGCGACCGTTCAGCGGCCATCGAGTCCGGCCAGCTCCTTGCTCACGAGAGCCGGCGCGCCGAGAGCCCGACGTTTGCGCCCCGAGGCTGCACCGTCCCGTACCCGGCGACCTTCTCAAGCCCGGTGGATCGGCGCAGACGCTGCGAACCGGTGGGGTCGACTGGTATCAATTCCTCACGCTCGGAGGAACCTGGTCGGGTGCCGGGGCGACCAGCTGAGATCTCCTGCCGGTGACGAAGTCGCAACACAGTTCGGGGCGAGACCCCGATCGCCTCCGCGATCTCGCGGTCGGAATACCCTGCCGTCGAGAGCCCGCGGACCGCTGCCACCCGCTCATCCTGAGTTAGTTGCAGATCGGTATCGCACCGTGTGCCGGCGGATACGCCGGCCACCAGTCGATCGACCACGACCGAGTCCAAGGAGGCTTGCACCGGGTCGCCGTGCTGGGGCGTCGCTCGCGGGTCGTCGATCGTCTCGTCGTCCCACGCCAGTGGCGGGGGGTAGCCGCGGGCCGCAGCTCGGTCGCGTGCAGCCTGGGACGGGCCGAGGGTCATGCTCAGGCGGTCGTAGACGTCCCGCACCTGCCGCCAGCCCTGGATGCTGATCAGGTCGCGCGATCGCGTGACGAGCTGACCGGAGGGGACACCCTCGGCCTCGAGGTCCGCCTTGCGCCACCCGAGGGCCATCAACGCCTGCACGCGGCGCACGGCGCCGACGCTGGGCACGCTCCCGGAGGCCCGGGCATACACGTCGTTCAGCGTCAACGACGCGATCCGTGCCGCGGTCTGCCGCTGTACCTGTTCGTGGCGGCCGCCCATGATGTGAGCGACGGCGGTGCCGCTCAGACCGCTGGCCCGCGCGATCGCCCGGATGGGGACCTGCGCGTCCACGAGCTCTTGGAGCCTGGCTCGTGTGTCGGTTGCGGGGACGTAGCGTCGGCGGCCATGGGCCCGGTCGCGGGCGTACCCGACTTCCCAGGCCTTGGTGTAGCTCATCGATCCGTCCTGACGCGGTGGGCAGCGGGCTATCCCGGGTTCCGCAACCAAAGCCGTGGAGGCGGGTCCGGGTGGACGGCCAGGGCGGCCGGCGGGTCTGTCCACCAAGGCACTGGACGACGTCTTTGGGCAGTGACAAGGCGCCCGGGACGAACCGCTGGCTTCCCTACTCCTGTACAGGCTGACGGTGCGGGACCACTGTTCCCGGGGTGCAAGGAGAGGAAGGGCACGATGCACGCGTTGACGAGCGAAGTGGTGCTGGAGCCGATGGTCTTGGCGCGACTGCGACACCAGCGGGTGGCGATGCTTGCTTCGGCCGAGGTGCTCCGACGAACACGGCACCCCCGGGCGGCGCAGCAGCTGCTGGCCGCCGCCGAGGATCTCGCTGTAGAGATCGAATCCGTTGAGGCGGGCGGCGATCCGCGGCGGCGTGCCTGTCTGGTGTGCGGCTGTACGCAGAAGCGTGCCTGCCTCGGCGGGTGTGTCTGGGTGGGCGCTCCGACGGGGGTCGACCTGTGCAGCCGGTGCGCGGCGGTGGTGGATCCCAGGAACCCACCGGCAGGCTGTGCCAGTGACCTGAGGTCCGTCCTGGACCCGGACGAGGCGGGGCTGTGAGGAAATGCGGGCCGGCCATGGGGACAGCGGTCCCAGCCGCGACCGCTGCCACGCCGACTGCGCGACCCGCGGCTCTGACGGAGCTACGCCCGGGGGGCCACGACGGCCAGCTGAGGCCGCTGCGCGGGGCCGGTCAGCGCATGGACGCGTTCGTGTACCTCCGGTGAGCTCGAGCAGCGCAGTAAGAACCGGGACAGAGCCTCAGCGAGGCCGGCTTGGCGGACCTGCTCGTCGCCGAGCTCGCGGATCGTCGTGGCCCAGGCCCGCTCCCAGGGGCTCACGAGGTAGGACAGGGCGCCCACGAGGGTGATGATGGCGGCCACAAGCCACTTTTGCACCGCTCCGGCCTGCGCTGCGGCAATCGCCGCAACGATGAACCGGCCCGTCCACGCCCACCGCACTGGCGGCAACCACCGGAAGGCCAGCAAGAGGCCGTCGGCCAGTCCACGTAGGGCCTGCCACGGCAGCGTCCAGAACTCCAGCGCCAAATCGGAACGCACGGCGCCACTGAGGACGACGCCCGCACCATGGCCGAGGACCGCAGCCTCCTGGTCGAGGGGCAGTTGGCGGTCCCGGACCGCGGCCACCAGGCCGGCCGATACCACGACGGTGCTGCGGCCCGCTCCGACAGCCGTGATAGGTACTGCGCCGTCCCGCACTTGGAGCCGAAGCGTGCCCATGGGGACTCCGTGCTGGCACAGCAGGGCCACGGCGGGTGCCAGCGCCGCAGCCTCGGCCGAGCTGAGTTCACGGGCACGGAACAGGACCCGGACCGCCGCTGACTCCCCGGCTCCGACCAGCAGCACCAGCATGGTGGCCAGACCGCAAACGAACACCGCTAGGCCCACCGTCGCGGGCAGCACCGCGCCCACCACGAACGCCAGCAGCATGCTGACCACGACCGCAGGCCCGTACGCGCCCACCTTCCTCATCGTCGTCATCACCACCGTCTCCTCCTCCTCGAGTCGAGATGGGCACTAGTGCGAAAACCTCGACGGCGGGCGGTGCTGACCTCCAGAGGGGCACCGGTGGCCATTAGGCCTACGAGAGCAGCGTCGTCCCCACCTACGACACCCCGGCGGCGTCATGCACAGGCTCGGAAGCAGGGCTGACCGCGCCCCGGCGGGGTCTGAGTGGATCGGGCTGTACACCTCTCACGAACCAAGGAGAACAGCCATGATGAGCGCCGACCCCAGCCCTATCGATATGCACGCCGTCCACAGCCTGAGCACCGTAGCCCGACTGCTGGCGCGCGCCTCGGACATGACCTGGGACCAGGCCGCCACCAATCCCGGCCCGGCCCTGCGCTTCCTGGGGATCGGTCTGGATCTGGCCACGTCCCTGGCACTCGAGCTGCTGCCCGCAGGCCACGACGTCGACGACCCCGCGCCCGTCGAGACCGACCCGCTGAAGCTGCTGCGCGCCGCCGAAGAGCTCACCCGGCTGCGCCCCATCGAGGACTTCCCGCCCGGAACGTCACAGGTGATCGCCGCGATCTGCGACCTGCTCAACGAGCACGCGCCATGACCGGCCGGGACAAACGCAGCGTCGGCGAACTCCTCCTCGAGTCCGACCACGCCGCCAGAGCGATCCTGATGGACGTCGACGAGATGGACGCCGCCACGATGCTGCGCACCTGGGGTGAAGTCGTCCAGGCGGCCGGCGAACTCTGGCAGGCCCTACCACCGGTGACCCTTCCCCAACCGGGCACCGGGGAGCACCTTCCCGACTCCGCAGACCTCGCGATCCGACAGCTTCGCGCGATGAGCGAAGCCATGCATCGCACCGGACGCGGGCGAGTCTGGCCAGGAGACGGGCCCGCCGACGACCGCCTCCTCGGCATAGCCGAGAGCTTCACCGGAGCAACCGATCTGATCAGCCGTCACGCTATTCCTCGGCCGCCACTCAGCGAGCCAGAACGGCGCGACCTCCAGGCCGCCAGGACCCGGATCATGCACACCCTCTACATCGGCTCCCACGGGGTCGCCGTCGCCGTCGGCCGACGGGTGCGCGAGCTGGAGATGAAGATGGCCACACGGGGCGCACTAACCACCGGGGACTCACTTCGGCAAGCCCGCGCCGCACACGCGCGGCTAACCGCGTTCGAGCAGCAGGCCGGCGCCGTCATCGCCGGCACCTACCCCGGCCGCCTGACGGGGGAACACCGCGAACCCCCAGCCGCAGGACGGCTGGCCCAAGCCCTGGCCATCTGGGACGTCCAGACCCACCGCACCCTGAGCGACCGGGTTAGCACCGCGGATCTCATGCTCACCGCCCGCACGCAGGCAATGGTTCTCACCGCGACCAGCACGCTCACACGCGCCGCCGCCGACTACGGACATGTCGACCGGCAGCAGTACATGACCCGCCTGTTGCCCGCGATCGAGGCAAGCCACCAAGGCTGGGAGATCATGGCCGGCCTCTGGAAAGACCTGACACCGCCGACCTCACGCCGCGTCGACCCCGACCTCGCCCGCGCGGCCCTCGAGACCCGGGCCGCGCTGTACGAACTCCTTCACGACGGCGCAACCATCGCCCACGCCTCACTCATCGGCCAAAGGACCAACTTGCGCCGGGTCGGCCGACTCGCCAAGCAGGTACTGGTCACCAACCTCGACCTGGCGCACGTCACTCATGACGCCACCACCAACCCCGAATTGAGCGGAGCCGCACGAACCGTGAACATGCTGGCGATCACCACCCGGCGCCACGACCAGCGAGACGCCCAGACCATCGATGACAGCCCCCTCGCCGCGTGGGTCGCGCCCCGCGACCTTCTTGCCAACCGAGCCGTCTCCCTGCCCGACCACGTCCGCGCCGGAATCGCGGCCACCGCCGACGGCCTCATCGACGCCAACGGGACAGCCATGAGCGCCGCGGCACTCCTCGACGCCGCCAGCCCGCAGGCCCACCAGACCCGCCGGAACACTGAGCGAAGCGCCAAAGGGCGCAGGGCCCTTCACGACCTAAGCACCCTCAGCCTGTCCGCGGCTCGGCCAGGGCCGCGCTGCGAGAGGTAATTGGGGCGGCCATTCGCAGGGACTTACTGGTCCAGCTTTCGTGGTCCCGTCGTGCACTTCGGAGAATGCTCGCCCAGCGCAGACGAAAGGCCCGGCCCCTAACCGCCCGCTGGCCAAGCCGACAGACCGCACGGCGAGGCGGGAACTTGCATATCGCTATCGCGGCTCCGAACCTCGTCCGTATCGGCTTGCTCAAGTTCTGCCTCTGCATGTCCGCCGTTTGCACGGAGTTCATCGGGTGGGAGTCGGATGTCATCACCACTTCTACCTTTCGCCAGGAGATGCATTTCCATGAGCCACGCGCACGAAGATGGTCACAGCCACCAGCACGGTCATGCATCGCACGACGGCTGGGAGGCGATGGACGAGGCAGACCCGAAGGCTGGGCCCCCCTCGCGCCGCCAGCTGTTGAAGTACGGCGGCATTGGCGCCACCCTCGCCGCCGCCTCGGCAGCACTGCCCAGCCCAGCATTTGCTGCCGGTTCCGAGACCTCCTTGCGTAGAAGCGGCGGTCGAGCCTGGCGTGCCGGCGACCACCACATTCACTCCGAGTACTCAGGCCGCTTCGACACCACCAAGAATCCGCCGACCTTCACCAAGGGCGCGGACGCCGTCTACCCGATCGTTGCGAACGCGATCATGGCCAAGAGCTTCGGGCTCTCGTGGGTGATGTGCACCGACCACGGTGGCCCCACCCACTCCAAGGTCAATCTGGAGCTCGCCTACCCGGACCTGCTCAAGTCTCGCGACCTGGTACCCGAGGTGTTGCAGTTCTGGGGCATGGAGTTCGACGCACCCCAGATGGACCACCACACGCTAATGATTCCGCGGCGCAACAACGAGGCACAGCTGCTGTACGACCTGGAGTCGCGGTACGCCAAGCTCGACGCGTTTCCCAGCGACCCCTCGCGGGACACCGAAGCCAAGATGGTCGAGTTCCTCAACTATGCGAACAACATGGCCAGCAAACCGCTGGTCATCGCGCACCACGCGTCCCGCTCTGCGACCGGGCTCGGCGTCTGGGGCCAGGACACCCCACGCGAGTTCCGCAACAACCAAGACGCCGCCCCGACGGTGTACGTCGGCTTCGAGGGCGCGCCGGGTCACCAGGCGGGGCCGCTCAACGGCGGCGCCCGCGGGGCGTATGGCAACTATCCGACGCATGGCGGCTATGACCAGATGACCGCAATGGTCGGCGGTCTCTGGGATTCGCTACTCGGCGAAGGCCGCAAGTGGTGGATCACCGCGACATCGGACTCCCACGTCCACTGGACCCGTGGCGGGTCCGACTTCTGGCCGGGGGAGTACTCCAAGACCTACGTCGATGCCCGCCAGGACTACGCGGACATCATGGACGGTCTGCGCACCGGCCGAATCTTCGTCACCACGGGTGACCTGATCGCCGGACTGGACGTCACCGCCTCCCACGCCGGACGTGCAGCCGGGGTTGGGCAGACGCTGACAGTCAAGCGCGGCCGGGACAACGACGTGGAGATCGAGATCCGGTTCAAGCCGCCAACAGGCACGAATGGCAACGGGGACCGGCCCCGAGTCAACCGCGTCGACATCATCGCGGGTGATGTCACAGGCCCGGTAGCCAACCGGGACGCGGCCGCCAACCCGACCACGAAGGTTGTGGCCCGGTACGGCACCAGTGACTTCCGCCGCCGGGGTGACGAGTACGTCATCCGGCACACGTTGCGGGATGTGACCTCGAAGGGATACATCCGTGTGCGGGGCACGAGCACCGACGAGATGGAGCCTGCAGCCGACGGCCTCGAGTCGCCATGGGAAGACCTGTGGTTCTACTCCAACCCGGTGTTCATCGACGTCGCCTGACCGCGACCATTCCGGACTTCCCCCTGCAGGAACGGCCGGTCGTCCCTCGCCGGGACGACCGGCCGACGGCGATGTCGGAGGCCCCGAGTCGCCCTCAACATCAGAGCCGCTTGCCGGTGGCGCGGTTCCAGTGGTTGCTGCGCCGGCGACATCGGGGGGCTTGAGGTCGATCGGCGGGATGCGGCGGGCGCCTGGCCGTCCCGCAGCACGCCAGTGGGGCGCGTTTGACGGACCGGGCTCTGTGGGCGCTATCATCGGGATATGGCGATGACAACGAAATCTGCTGAACCCGACCACCGGGCAGAGCTAGGCGGCGCGGCTGCCCTGTTCCACGGCTTGGCCGACCCGACCCGCCTGGCGGTGGTTCGCCGTCTCGCGGACGGGGAAGCGCGCATCCTGGACCTCACCACGCAGCTCGGGCTGGCCCAGTCGACCGTGTCGGCCCACGTGGCTTGCCTGCGCGACTGCGGCCTCGTGCAGGGCCGTCCGGAGGCGCGGCAGGTGTTCTACTCTCTGACCCGCCCAGAGTTGCTCGACCTGCTGCTGGCAGGCGAGGCGCTGCTCGCCGCAACCGGTTCGAAGGTGAGCCTGTGCCCGAACTACGGCACGGCCACGATCGGTGACGCAGGCAGGGGGCCGGCCGGTGAGTGACGCATGCGGCTGCGGCCCCGATGAGCCGACCACGGAGGGCGCCGAGGAGAACGAGCAGGAGGCCGAACGGCTCGTCGACGTCAGCGAGCTGCGCGCCGCCGCGGTAGCCGGCGTATTGCTGCTGGCCGGGTACGGCTCTGGCTGGGTCGGCGGACCGGACATGCTGGGGCAGGTTCTGCTGTGGGCGGCGCTGCTGGTGGGCGCGTCCACTTTCGTGCCCTCGACCCTGCGGCGACTGGCGAAGCGGAAGATCGGGGTTGGCACCCTGATGACGATCGCTGCGGTGGGCGCTGTCCTGCTCGGCGAGGTCGGCGAGGCCGCAATGTTGGCGTTCCTTTACTCGATCAGCGAAGGGCTGGAGGAGTACTCCCTGGCTCGCACCCGCCGTGGGCTGCGCGCGCTGCTGTCCTTGGTGCCGGACGAGGCGACCGTGCTGCGCGACGGGGCACAGGTCACCGTGTCGCCGCGTGACCTCCGGGTCGGTGACCTGATGCTGGTCCGGCCTGGTGAGCGGGTCGCGACGGACGGCGTCATCCGGGCCGGACACACCGCGTTGGACGTCTCAGCGATCACTGGTGAGTCCGTGCCCGTGGAGGCGGGTCCCGGGCGGGACGTGTTCGCTGGGTCCATCAACGGCACGGGGGTCCTGGAGGTCGAAGTCACCACGACGGCGGCCGACAACTCCCTGGCCCGGATCGTGCGCATCGTTGAGGCCGAGCAGTCCCGCAAGGGGACGAGCCAACGGCTCGCGGACCGCATCGCCAAACCGCTGGTGCCCGGTGTGCTGGTGGTGGCGGCGCTCATCGCGGTCGTCGGCAGCCTGCTGGGCGACCCGGCCACCTGGATCGAGCGGGCCTTAGTCGTTCTGGTTGCAGCATCCCCCTGCGCGCTGGCCATCTCGGTGCCGGTGACGGTCGTCGCCGCGGTCGGTGCCGCCAGTCGTTTGGGCGTCCTGGTCAAGGGCGGTGCCGCCTTGGAGGCGCTCGGGAGGATTCGCGGCATCGCCCTGGACAAGACCGGCACGCTGACCGCGAACCGGCCTCAGGTCGTCGAGGTTGCGACGACTGGGGACGCCACCCGTCACGAGGTGCTGGCGGTCGCGGCGGCGCTCGAGGCGCGCAGCGAGCACCCGCTCGCCCGGGCCATCCTGGCCGCGGTCGACAGCATCGGTGACGCCCAGGACGTGCAGGCTGTCACCGGCGCCGGTCTGACCGGCATCGTGGATGGGCGTCCGGCCCGGCTGGGTCGACCCGGCTGGCTGGAGCCTGGCCTGCTGGCCGGCGACATCGCCCGGATGCAGGCCGGCGGGGCGACCGCCGTCCTGGTCGAGCACGATGGCGTCGTCATCGGCGCCGTCGCGGTACGCGACGAGCTGCGCCCGGAGGCCGCCGAGGTGGTCGCCGGGCTGCGCCGCTCCGGGTACGAGGTCGCCATGTTGACCGGTGACAACCACGCCACCGCGGCCGCCCTAGCTGCGCAGGCCGGTATCGAGCAGGTGCATTCCGAACTGCGCCCTGAGGACAAGGCGGCCATCGTCGCCCAGCTGCGACAGCAGCGGCCGACCGCGATGGTCGGCGATGGCGTCAACGACGCGCCCGCCCTGGCAACCGCGGATCTGGGCATCGCCATGGGCGCGATGGGCACGGACGTGGCCATCGAAACCGCGGATGTCGCCCTGATGGGTGAGGACCTGCGCCACCTGCCGCAGGCCCTGGACCACGCACGTCGGGCCAGGCGGATCATGTTGCAGAACATCGGTCTGTCCTTGGTCATCATCACGGCGCTGATGCCCCTTGCCCTGTTCGGCGTGCTCGGTCTGGCCGCGGTCGTCCTGGTCCATGAGCTCGCGGAAGTCGTCATCATCGCCAACGGCGTCCGAGCCGGCCGAGCCAAGGCTCTGCCGCTGACAACTGCTCCCGCCGCGGTGCCGGCGCCCGCTGTCGTCGGCGCCCGGTGAGCGCCACTGAGGCCGGCGCCGTCCAACAGCAGGGGCGTCGCCCCGCCGCCCGCCGGGCTGCGGTGCTGGCCATTGCGACCGCGGTCGCGGCTGTGGACCTGAGCCTGAAGGCGTGGGCGCGCGGCGGCCTACCCGCGGGTGGTTTCGAGGCAGGACCGGTGGACCTGCGGCTGGCGTATAACCCGGGCGTTGCGTTCTCCGTCGCTGCGGAGGCCCCACCCTCCGTCGTCATTGCCGGCACCGGCCTCGTGACGGCTGGCGTGGCCGCACTGGTGTGGATGGGCGCCCCGACGGCCACTCGGCTACGACTGGCCGCGTTCGCGGCGGTGCTCGGCGGCGCGGTCGCGAACCTGACCGACCGGGCGGGCGACGGGGTCGTGACCGACTACCTGCACAGCGGGTGGTGGCCCACGTTCAACCTTGCCGACACGGCCATCGTCACCGGTGCCATCCTGCTAGTCCTGTCTTCCATCGGTCCTTCCCGCGCGGCAGGCAAACACGAGGCACGCCGGTGAACTCGGCCATCACGCCCCGCGACCGCGTCGATATCCGGCCTGGCGGTGGCCGATGACATGGCTGGCGGCCTTCGTCTTGGGGGTGGTGCAGGGGCTCACAGAGTTCTTGCCCATCTCCTCCACGGCGCACCTGCGCGTTGTGGCGGCACTGGCCGGGTGGCCCGACCCCGGGGCCGCGTTCACCGCCGTTACCCAGCTCGGCACCGAGTCCGCGGTGTTGCTGTACTTCCGCCGCGACATCGCCGGCGTCCTGCGCGCTTGGACGCGGTCGCTGCGGACCCCCCAGCTGCGCGCGGACCCTCAGGCCCGGCTCGGGTGGTACGTCATTGTGGGAACGGTGCCCATTGCGGTGCTCGGGTTCGTGTTCCAGGACCAGATTGAGACCGCGCTGCGGGACCTGCGTCTGGTCGCGGCCACCCTCATCGTGTTCGGTGTCGTGCTCGGCGTCGCGGACCGGATGGCAGCCAACCGGCGCCCTCTTGAGGCTCTCACGGCGGGGCACGCGGTCGCCTTCGGGTTCGCTCAGGCGATGGCCCTGGTGCCCGGGGTGTCCCGCTCCGGTGGCACCATCAGCGTCGGGCTCATGCTCGGCTACACCCGGCAAGCAGCGGCTAGGTATGCGTTTCTGCTCGCCATTCCTGCCGTGCTGGCCTCGGGCGGGCTGGAGCTGACGAAGATCGGTCAAGGCCCTACCCCGCAGTGGGGCCCGACCCTGTTGGCCACCCTCGTCGCGTTCGGTGTGGGGTACGCGGTCATTGCCTGGTTCCTGCGCTACATCGCCACCCACCGGTTCACCCCGTTCGTGGCGTACCGCATTGTCGCCGGGGTGGGACTGTTTGCCCTCATCGGCGCCGGTGTCCTCACGCCCACCAGCTGACCGGCTCATGCTGATCCCACCGCGACCACCGGAGACCGAGCCCCGTCACCACCGCGCCGCGCGTCACTGCCACCACGCCGTCGCCGACCCGTCTCGGCAGCCGCTACCCCTGGACTCGCCGGTGGTCAACCGGGGCAAACTCGCGAGCCAGTCGAGTGCTGGTGGCCAGGCTGCGGAGGTGTCGTTCGGAGCCAGGCCACCGCGCCCTATATCCCTGTCGTGGCGAAGTTCTCGTCGGGAGGCGGCCGGGGTTTCACTCGCGCAAGGGTCGTCGTCACGCCTGCGAAAGCCCAAGATGTCGTGCCACTCAGCCGGCCAAGGTGGACCAGTAGTCCCAGAACCGGACGAGGGCCAAGGACGCGATAGCGACCAGCCAGAGGGTGATGACGCTAGGGGTGTATGCCGCGGCACCTCGCCACCGGGTTGGCACCGGTAGTCGGCCAGTCCTGATGTTGTGGGCGGTGGCGGTGGCGAAGGCCGTGATGGTGGCTACCCACACGACGATGCAGTACGGGCACAAGGCCCCGATGCGGTACAGGCTGGCAAAGATGAGCCAATGCACGAATGCCACCCCGAAGGTGGTCCCGGCCTGCACGCCCCACCAGAACCAGTCGGGCAGGGCGACACCGGCGAGCAGAACGACGCCCAGGGTCAACAGCGCGGTGAACCCGACAACACCGAGGATGGGGTTGGGGAATCCGAAGGCGGAGGCCTGCGGTGTGTTCATGACGGACCCACACGACAGGACCGGGTTGATGCTGCACGAGGGCACATAGGCAGGGTTGGCCAGCAGGGCGACCTTCTCCACGAGCAGCGTGAACGCGGCGGCCAGCCCGGCCAGCCCGGCGATCGCCAAGGTCCACGCTGTCCTGCGCCCGACCTCGGCGACGGCGCCGTCCGGCTTAGTGTTGTTGGTCTCCAAGGGGCCGGTCGTCGTGTGGGTCGCGTTCACGTGTCAGCCCTTGAGCGCAGCGTCGATCTGGGCGTGGAAGTCCTCGACCGAGGCTGGCTCGATCTGCTTGCCGTTGAGGAAGAACGTGGGGGTTCCCTTGACGCCGAGGGCGAGGCCGTCCTTGCGGTCGCGCTCGACCCGCTCCGCGGTTGCCTTGTCGGCGACGGCCTTGTCGTATACGGCCATGTCCAGTCCCATTTCGGCGGCGAACCCCCGGAACACGTCGGCCTTGGAGTCCTGCTGCTCGCCCCACTCGGTCTGGGTGTCGTACATCCGCTTGTACATGTCCTCGAACTTGCCCTGCTCTGCAGCGGCTTGGACCGCGACCGCGGCGTTGACCGCGTTCGTGTGACTCGGGATCGGAAAGTACCGCACGACGAAGTCGACCCTGCCCGTGTACTTGGTCCGCAGGTCCTCCACAATCGGGTAGGCGGCGCGGCAGGACTCGCATTCGAAGTCGAGGAACTCGACCAGGACGACCTTGCCGGTGCCGGGCGCACCGAGTCTGTGACTGTCGTCGCGAATGAGTCGGCCGGCCGACGTGCCGGGCTCGCTGGCCTCAGCAGGGTCGGAGGTGTCGGGTCCGAAGGTCAGGGCGGTGGTGACGATGGCCGCGAACACGGCCACAACGACTGCCGAGATGACGGCGTTGCGCTTCACAGGGTCAGCTCCAGAGCAGGGGTGGGGAGTCGGGTGACGGGTTTCGCTTGGGGCAACGGGCGCAGGCACGTTCAGGTTCCACTGCCTGCCACAGTGTCAGCCGGTCGTGGGCAGCTGTGCCAGATCCGGGACTGGATTTGGCCGTGGCAGCGGGACGCCTCGAATGAGGCCTAGATGGTGATGAGGATGCGGTGGCTCAGGAGTGGTCCTCTCGTCGAGTGAGCTGGAGCGCTATCGGCGCCATCTGCCCGGTCTCCTCAGGCTCTTCGGTTGCAACTGGAGCGCAGCAGGCGTCGCCGCAGCTGTCTGAGGCCGCGGTCGCGATGTCAGTCCCCTCTCCAAGGGTGGAGAACGCGGCTGGCGGGCAGCAGTCATCGCCCTGCCAGTTCTGCCAGCCCTCGCGTGCGGCCACGGCGGCTATGACCAGTGCGGCTACCGGGTCGGCCCAGAACCAACCAAGCGTCGCGTTGAGAACCAGGCCAACAAGCAGGACCGCGGACAAGTACGTGCACAACAGGGTCTGCGTGCCGTCACCTTCGACGGCGCCGGAGCCGAGCTCGCGGCCGGTGCGTCGCTGCCACAAGCTCAGGAACGGCATGATCGCCAACGAGGCGAGGGCCAGGCCGATGCCCACGGGGCTGTCCTCGGGTCGCGCCCCGGTGAGCAGGGCGTGTCCGGCGTCCACGGTCAGATATGCGGCGAGCGCGAAGAACGAGACCGCGATGAGGCGTTGCGCGGTCCGCTCGCGACTCTCGGGCATGCGGTGCCGGAACTGCCACAGGATGACGAGGCCGGAGGACACCTCGACAAGGGAGTCCAGGCCGAATCCGACGAGAGCAGAGGAACCTGCAACGTTCCCCGCTGTGATCGCGATGATCGCTTCAACGGTGTTGTACGTGACGGAGGCCGCAGCCAGCAGCTGCGCGCGACGCATCAGGGTAGCCCGACGGGTCGGGCTGGTCAGGGTGGTCCACGTGGTCACCAGGTGACCTCCTTGCATCCGGTGTGGGTGTCGGGTTCGACCTGGAGGGTGGCGTGCTCGACGCCGAAGTTCGCGCGCATGACCCGGCGGGCTTCATCGAGCACCGCGTGTGGATCCGTGTCGTCGCTTGTCATCAGGTGCGCCGTGGCCACGTTCATCCCAGAGGTCAGCGTCCACAGGTGCAGGTCGTGCACATCGGTGACGCCCGGAACGCCCGAGAGAGCGTTCTCCACCTCATCCGGAGCCATGCCGTTCGGAGCGTGCTGACCCAAGACGGTAAGAACCTCGCGGCCCAGGATGACGGCGCGGACAGCCACGAAGACAGCGATGGCCAGGGCGATGCCGGTGTCCCACCACACGTTGCCGGTCGCTCCGACCATCACCCCGGCGACGATGACACCCACAGATCCCACGGTGTCCGCGACGACCTCCATGTAGGCGCCCTTGACGTTCAGGCTCTCGCTAGCGCCGCCGCGCAGGAGCAACAGGGCGATGAGGTTGATGACCAGGCCGATACCCCCAACCACCAGCATTGGACCGGAGGCAACCTCGGCGGTCCCGCCGATGCGGCCGATGGCCTCAACCGCGATGTAGACCGACACGCCGAGCATCAGCAGGACAGCGAGACCCGAAGCGAACACCTCGGCCCGGTAGGAACCAAACGTGCGCCGCCCGGTCGTGTCCGCCCGTGTCGCAATGCGAGTGGCGACCAACGCCGCACCCAGGGCAACGACATCTGCAGCCATGTGCCCAGCGTCGGACAGCAGGGCAAGGGAACCGGATAGCAGGCCCGCGACCAGCTCGACGACGAAATAGCCTGCTACCAAGGCGAACGCCAACTGCAGACGCCACCGGTGCGCACCACCTGCATGTCCGTGACTGTGGCCGTGCCCGCCACTCATCGAGTTGCCTTTGCCGTGGACCGAGCTGCACCGTCACCAGCGCTGAGGGCCTCATGGGCGATGTGTTCCCGCGTCAGATCAAGCAGCATCCGTACATGCCCGTCCGCGAGCCGGTAGAAGACCAGCCGTCCCTGCCGGCGCCCGCTCACCACACCAGAGGCGCGCAGCATGCGCAGCGACTGCGAGACCGTGGCCTCTTGCGTTCCCGTCGCTGCGGCGAGATCGCACACGCACAGTTCACCGGCCTCGAGCAATGCATACAGCAGGCGGGAACGGGTCTGGTCGCCTAGTAGCTTGAACATGCCAGCTGCCCGGGCCAGGTCGTTTGTCGGCAGAGTGGCGTCGAGCACCATCTGAACCTTTTCCGGGTGGATACATTGGACGGAGCAGCCATCCAGACCAATGACCATGTCATCTGAGCGCATGCTCAGATGTTAGGGCACGTGCACCGGTCTGCGTCGAGGACCTTCATCAAACCTTCACGGAACGCCAGCAGGTTCCCGACATCGCTGCGGGAGGCTGACGCCAGCCGCACGAGCGGGAGATCGGAAAGACCCGACCTACCGCCCGCCGACAGGCGTCCGTCCGGACGCCGGGACTGCGGCGCGAGGAGATCAGTCTGTGCCTGGACACCAGTACGCCGGCCGACACCGCGGCGGCCGCCACCGCGCCCCGCGGCGCGGCCGAGCCGTCCTCGGCGGGGCAGCCAGTTGTGCCATCGGGGTAGTCGTTGTCGCGGTCACGGCGGCTGGGGGATCCAGCGACCTCGTGACCGCGGCCGCTGCACCTCCGGCGGCTTCGGCATCGCCGGCGATGCTCACTGCGGCTGAGACGTCGCGCGAGGCCCAGCTGGAGAAGGCTGCTGGCATACGTGCTGAAATGGCGACCGTTCGAGCCGCGGAAGCGCAACGGGTGTCCCGCACTCGGGCTCGAGCCGCAGTCAAGGCCAAGCAGAAGAAGCAGGCGGCTGCGCAGGCGCGCCGTGCCCGGGTCTGGGTCTCCCCGCTGGAGGGGTACACGCTCACGTCCGGCTTCGGACCCCGTTGGGGTCGCCAGCACCAGGGACTGGATCTCGCTGCCCCCTCAGGCACCCGGATCGGGTCGCTCAGTTCCGGCGCGGTCATATTCGCGGGCTCGCAGAGCGGTTACGGCAACAAGGTCGAGGTACGTCACTGGGACGGCACCGTTTCCTACTACGCACACATGTCCTCCATCGCCGTGACCGTCGGGGAGCAGGTTGGTCCGGGCGACAAGGTTGGCGAGGTGGGCAATACCGGTCGCTCCACTGGACCCCACCTGCACCTCCAGGTCCTGCCCGCAGGATCCGCAGTCGACGGGTACACCTGGCTGGAGGAGCGCGGTGTTCGCCTTTAAGGCACTACGGGCGTGGGCCGGTGCCGCTGCTGTCGCTGCGCTGCTGGCAGGCTGCAGCAGCGACCCGAACTCGGTCGCGTCGCAGGCCCGTGCCGGGGACCGCAAGGGGTACGTGTCCGGGGATGGGACCGTGCAGCAGATCGCGCTGAGCCAGCGTGATCAGCCGCTGCTCATTTCGGGAACGACGCTGGACGGCAAACCATGGTCCTCCAGCACCGAGCGTGGCAAGGTCCTTGTACTGAACGTGTGGGGGTCCTGGTGCGCCCCGTGCGTGAAGGAGGCGCCCGTGCTGCAGAAGGTCTACGCCCAAACCCAACGGGACAAGCAGCCGGTGACCTTCATGGGGATGGACATGAAAGAAGGTCCCGAGTCGGCCGCAGCATTCGTACGCTCACGCGCCATCACGTACCCATCCTTGGCGTTCGACGGCGGCAAGCCGTTGCTCGGACTGAACGGCAAAGCGCCGACAGTGCCCGCCACCCTCGTGCTCGACTCCCGTGGACGGTTGGCCTCCCGGGTGCTTGGCCCGGTCAACGAGTCCACCCTGACCGGTCTGATCCACGACGCGTTGCTCGAGCACGCACAGTCAAACGGCCAGTGACCGTGCGCTTCCCCCTACTCGAACCCGTCCCAACGATCTTGGGCGGCGCCATGCCGGCCGCCATCGCCATCAGCGGCTTGGCTGGCCTGATCGCCTTCGCCTCCCCGTGCATGCTTCCTCTGGTCCCGGGAATCCTGGCCCACCTGACCGACGCGAACTCCACCTCCCGGCCCGCGATCCGTCGGCGTACAGCAGTCATCGGCGCAGCCCTGTTCACGGTCGGATTCAGTGCTGTCTACATCGCCGGGGCCGTTCTGTTCTCCTCCGTCGGAGCTCTCCTGCTCGAGCACCGTTCAGTGCTACTGCGAACTGGCGGAGTCATGGTCATCGTCCTCGCCCTGGTCTTTCTCGGCGTCGGGCCGCAGACAGGATGGCGGCCGCGATGGAAGCCGCGGCCAGGGCTGGCCTCCTCACCACTCCTGGGGCTCGTTTTCGGGCTCGGGTGGGCGCCATGCAGCGGACCGACTCTGGGAGCAGTCATGGCGTTGGCAACCGCGACTGCCGATACCGCCGCGACCAGCCGAGGCGTCATCCTAGCCATCGCGTACTGCGCCGGATTGGGCCTGCCCCTGCTCGCGTTGGCTGCTGGGGCAACCGGCGCAAACCGGCTCGCCACGGCGCTGCGCCGGCGCCGTCTCGCCATGCATCGTATCGGCGGCGTAGTGCTACTCGTTACCGGGATGCTGATGGCCACCGGCCTGTGGGACACGCTCGTTGCCACCCTTCAGACTCGGCTCGTGAGCTCCTTCACGACCGCACTGTGAGCTCACCATGACAACCGCAACTACCGACACGCGCCCAACGCCGACACCGCCGGACGAAGGGCGCATCACCCAGCCACGCCTTGGCGCGGCCGGGTGGGCAAGGTGGGCATGGCGGCAGCTGACCAGCATGCGGACCGCGCTGCTGCTGCTGCTGCTTCTGGCCGTAGCCGCCATCCCGGGCTCTATCCTGCCGCAACGCAACATCGACTCCGCCCTGGTGACCGACTATCTCGACCGACACCGCACCACCGGCCCATGGCTGGACCGTCTGTCCCTGTTCGACGTGTACGCCTCACCATGGTTCGCCTCCATCTACCTGCTGCTCCTGGTCTCGCTCGTCGGGTGCGTGCTACCCCGAACCCGAGCACACTGGCAGGCGCTCCGTACCCCGCCCCCTCTCACCCCAGCTCGCCTGACAAGGCTGCCAGCGCACACCGAGCTAGTGGTTGCGTCAACGCCTGACCAGGCACAGCAGGCGCTGCGCACGGTCCTTCGCCGGCGCCGGTACCGGCTTCGCAAACCGGACCCAGACAACCCAGGCGCCCTCAGTGCGCAGCGCGGCCAAGCCCGGGAGACCGGGAACCTGCTCTTCCACACCGCCCTGATTGTCGTGATCGCCGCCGTCGGCGCCCGCTACCTCTGGGGGTGGCGCGGCGACGTCATCGTCCCCGCCGGACAGACCTTCGCCAGCACAGCCTCGGGGTACGGCACCCTCAGTCCCGGACCCTTCGTCGACCCGGCCAAGCTGCCTCCCTTCACCGTCCGCGTCAATACGATGGACGTCACCTTCGAGGACCGTGCATCCGGCGCCCAGTTCGGTGCCCCCCGCGACTTCATCGCCAACACCACCACCACTACCGCCCCCGGGGCGCCCCAACAGCAGCAGCGGTTGAGCGTGAACAACCCCCTGTCATTGTCAGGTACGTCGGTGTTCCTCCTGGGCAACGGCTACGCCCCCGTCGTCACCGTCCGCGACAGCAAGGGAAACGTCTTGTACCGGGAGGCGACCCCCTTCCTGCCCCAGGACAACAACTACCGCTCCGTCGGTGCAGTCAAGGTGCCCGCCGCCAGCCCGAAGCAGTTCGGGTTCACTGGCCTGTTCCTGCCCACCGCGACCATCGACCCGACCGCTGGGCCGGTGTCGGTGTTTCCGGACTCCAGAGCCCCTGCCCTCGCCCTGACGATGTACGAGGGTGACGTGTTCGCCTCCGGCCGATCCCAGTCGGTGTACACCCTCAACACAGATGGTATGTCGCAAGTGCGGCAGCCGGATGGTCAACCGCTCCGGCTGTGGCTCACCCCCGGCAACGCCGTCATCCTGCCGGGGGGGCGCGGCACCATCACCCTCGAGCGGGTGGATCGTTTCGCAGGGCTGTCCGTGCGGTACGACCCCGGCAAGGGATACGCGCTGGCTGGAGCCCTAGCCGCCCTCGGCGGTCTGGTTCTGTCCCTGACGATCCGCCGACGTCGCGTGTTCGCCCGGGTGGAGCCGCTCGAGACAGACGCCACTAGGCCCCCGCGTACCAAAGTTCTGATCGCAGGCATCAGCAAGAACGACGACCCTGCCCTATCCGAAGAGTTGAACCGGATCGTCGCAGGCCTGGAAAAGCACCTCGGCCCGGCCATCGTGGACACCCCCCGCAACATGGACGGCCCTGACGCGGACAGCCCCGACACCAACCACGGACACCCCTCCCACAACCTCGACGGAGATCCACGATGACCGTTCACCCGATGCTGGCCCAGTACGCCAACATTGCCGCGTACTCCGCCATCGTGGTGCTCGCGGCCGCCATGATCGCGTTCGTCGTCGACCTGGCCCGGAGCACATCACGACAAGGGCCCGCAACGATCCGCGATGGCGCGCCGGTGCCCGTGCCGTCCACGGCCAACGCAGGCCCCACCGCTCAGGCCATACGCACGGCGGCCCCGGGCTCAGTCGCGGTCGTGCCCGCGCCGACCACCGCGCCGTCGGCACCGCGTCAGGCCGCCGGAATCGGTACATCGCTGACCTGGTTGGGAGCGGGCTTACTCGTTGCGGCTGCGGTCATGCGCGGAGCCGCGGTGTCACGGGTGCCGTGGGGAAACATGTTCGAGTTCTCCCTCACCGGGTCCGCCGCTGTCACCGTCACCTACCTGGTCCTGAGCCTTCGCCGGGACGTGCGGTGGCTCGGGACCTTCGTGGTCGGGCCGGTCGTCCTGACGCTTGGGCTGGCGGTCACAGTGTTCTACACCGAGGCCAGCCCCCTGCTGCCGTCGCTGCGTTCGTTCTGGCTGGTCGTCCACGTCAGCATCGCCATCCTGGCGGTGGCGCTGTTCACCCTCGCCGCCGCGGTCACCGTCCTGCAGATGATCCAGGACCGGCGCGAGGAGGCGGCCTCGCCGGGTCGCTCGTTCATGCGCGCCCTACCCAACGCCGCCGCCCTGGACCGGTTGGGCCACGGGCTGCACGTGGCTGCGTTCCCGCTGTGGACCTTCACCCTGATCGCGGGCGCCATCTGGGCGCAAAAGGCGTGGGGCGCCTACTGGCAGTGGGACCCCAAAGAGGTGTGGACGTTCGTGATCTGGGTCGTCTACGCGGCGTACCTGCACGCACGAGCCACGTCCGGCTGGTCCACCCGCTCGTCCAACATCATCGCCCTCGTCGGATACGGCTGCATCATCATCAACTACACCATCGTCAACATGTACTTGGTCGGCATGCACTCCTACTCCGGCATGTGACTTTTCCCCACGACACTGGGTCGCACAGAGCGAAGGCGGCGGGTGCCACGCTGTCCCAAGTGATCAGTGAGCGCGCTTGGTCCGGTGACCCTCGGATCCGCCCATCCTTGTTCGTAGGTCGTCGTGGTCGCCCTCGTCCCGCGCAGCGGACTTCATCGTCGTCGTCGGGCCGCTCGACTCCGGACGGTCATGAGCCCAGGCACGGCGAAGCCTGCTGCCGCGATGAGCGCCTCGGGCCAAGCGCCTAGGCGAGCTGCAGGGGTCAGGGCGGTCTCGACCGGCAGGGCGGCCGACAGAACCTCGGCGGTGAAGTGACCGCCGCGCGAGGCGACTGACCCATCCGGTCGGATGAGGGCGCTGACTCCGACGGTCGAGATGTGTACGACGGGCCGGCCCAGCTCGACGGCTCGCAGGCGTGACATGGCCAACTGCTGGACACTCTCGTCGGTCCGGCCGAAGGTGGCGTTGTTCGTCGGCACGAGCAGTACTCCCGCTCCCTGCCGAACCGCATCCCGCAGCTGGTCGTCGAAGGCGACCTCGAAGCAGATGGCGACGCCAAACCGGACCGGTCCGGCGTCGATGACGGGCGTGCCCTTTCCGGCGGCGAAGTCGGTCCGGACCAGGTCCACCTTGGTCGTCACGGTGCGGAAGAAGGACCGGTACGGCACGTACTCGGCGAAAGGGACTGGACGCCGCTTCACATATGAGTCCGTCACCTTTCCCAGCGGTGACCAGACCAAGGTTGCGTTGGACACTCTGGGGGTCGGCCGGGCGAGCACGGCTCCTACGACCACGGGAACGCCGACGGCCTCAGCCGCCGCCGTGATGTCTCGGGAGGCCTGGCCGTCCGTGGTTGGGTCGATGTCGCTGGAATTCTCCGGCCACAGCACCACGTCGGGCCTCTGCACTCGACCGGCTCGCACGTCCGCGGCCAGTGCCAGCGTCCCGGCGACGTGGTTGGTCAGGACCTGACGGCGCTCAGCGTTGAAGTCCAGGCCTGGACGCGCCACATTGCCCTGGATCGCCGCCACGGAAACCTTGGGGCCAGATTGACCATCGCCTCCGGCGCCCAGCGGAAGCAGGGCGCCGCCAGCCATCAGCCCGGCGGAGCCGACGACAGCAGCGAACGGTTGCGTCAGGTTCCTGGTTTTACGAGCCCGCACACTCCGGTCCCACTTCAACTGGGAGGCGGCCAGTGCCAGCAGCGCCCCTGCCAATGCGACTACTAACGACACAGCTGGTGCACCACCGGCCCACGCCCACCCCAAGGCCGGGCTGTCCGCCTGCGAGAACGCGACTCGGCCCCACGGGAATCCGCCGAACGGGGTCCGGCCCCGTACCGCCTCCTGGGCCACCCAAAGGGGCGCCATCAGCAACAGTTGGCCCGTGCGGCTTTGGGTGGCGCGACCGGTCAAGGCGACCGCGACCCCGAACAGGGCGACGTACGCCGCCTGCAGGACGGCCAAGGCGAGCCAAGGTCCCGGTCCGACATATATCCCCGACCAGCCCAGGTGCGGGACGAAGAAGCCGAGACCGAACAGGGCGCCGACCAGGGCGCCGACGACGGGCCTAACGCCGCGCAGCAGCAAGAAGAGACCGGCCAGTGCCAGCGGCGCCACGGGCCACCAACCGACGCTCGGAAACGCAACGTCGAGTGCGACGCCGGCAGCCACAGCCGCGACGGCCCGCAACAGCAGCCTCATGCGTCGCGGCCAGCCTGCGAGCGACCCGTCCCGTCCGGCTTCGCCTCGACGCGCTTGTCGCCTGTTGCGGACTCGGCCTCGGGGGACAGCGTCCCAGTTTGGTCAGCTTGCCTCAACTCTGGGTCGGCCTCGAGGTCAGCGCGCGTGGAGGACTCGCTCTGGTCCACCTGTGCGGTGGTTGGCTGGTCACGGCTGGCCTCCCATTGCGACAGCGCGAGGCGTTCGCGGCGGTCACCTTCGAGCATCGCCCGGATCACCAGGTAGAAGAGGAACCCGACTCCCGTGGAGGGGATCAGAGCGGCGACGTACTTGAAGAAGTCAGGCATCGCTCTGCGGCTCTTCCCTGGGGACGGTGTCGGCGCCCTGATTGGCCCGTTCTCTTTTGGCAGTCCGTGTGGTGAGGGGCCCCGCATGCCTGGCGTGGAGCTGGCGCAGGTGCTCGTTGTAGGCAGCCAGCGCAGCGTCGCCGTCGCGGGTTGCTTGCCTGTCGTACCTGCGTGCCTCGCGCTTGTCGGAGCGGATCCAACCGACTGCCATGGCGACTGCCATCATCGCGACGGGGTAGTCGCCGATTGCCCACCCGAGCGCGCCGCCGAGGTACTGCTCCTTGGCCAAGGAGTTCCCCCATGGTCGTCCCAAGGTGCCGAACCAGTCCTGCGCCAAGATGGTGCTGCTACTCATCAAGGCGACCGCAAACAGTGCATGAAACCCGAACGTGGCCATGAGCAGGAGTAGGCGAAACACGTATGGTGGCCGTGCCGGGCCGGGGTCGACACCGACGAGGGCTGAGGCGAGCAGGTATCCAGACAGCAGGAAGTGCAGCGTCATCAGCACGTGTCCGGTGTGGGTCCGCAACGCAAGGTCGAGCAACGGGCTGTAATAGAAGGCGACCATCGACGCGACGAAGTTGCCGGCGGCAACCAGCGGGTGGCCCAGCACCGCCAACGGGCGGGAGTGGACGATAGCCAGCAACCATTCGCGCGGTCCGCGGCTGCCGTCGGCTCGCGATGACAGAGTACGCACCGCCAGGGTCACCGGGGCACCGAACACCAGCAGGACGGGAACGGTCATCGCGATCGTCATGTGCTGGACCATGTGCACGCTGAACAGGACCCGCCCATATACCCCGGGGCTGGCGCTGGTCGCAACGATCATGACGATGCATCCGGCGGCCCATGCCACGGTCCGCCCCACGGGCCACGTGTCGCCGCGAGCCTTCAGCCTCCGCACCGCCAGCAGGTACCAGCCGAGGCCCGCGACGGACACCGGAACCCAGATGCTGTCGAGCCGCCACTGGGTCAGCCAGTGAAGGCCCGTGCCCAGCGCAGGGGGCATGGGGTAGCCAAGGAGGGACTCGGCGGTGCTCTCCTGGCCCGAGGAGCCGACGGCTGGAGGCGACGTCGCAGACAGTGCCGCAGCGAGTCCGATGGCCATCGACATCACGATTGCCTCGCCCAGCACCAGCCGAGTGAACCTCCGGGCACCGTCAACGCCCGACAACTGGGGCAGAAGCCAGCGACGGTGTGCCCAGCCCGCGGCACCCAGCCCGGTGAACAGCAGCGCCTTCGCGGCCAGCAAGGCCCCGTAGGGGCTGCGCACAGCATCGAGGCTGTCCAGCCGCGCCAGGGCAGCTCCGACGCCGGACACCGCCACCATCAGGTACGCCCAGCCCGCTAGGGCTGAGAAACGCTTGACACTAGTGGTCAGGGCGGACCCGAGGTGCTTGCGCAGGAGCAGTAGGGCCGTGAGCCCACCGACCCAGATGGTCACTCCCACCAGATGCGCCGCTTGGGCGTCGACTGCAAGGCTGTGGTTGGCCGCTCCGGCAGCGTGCCCGGTCAAGGCGAGTGGAAGCAGGGCCCCGATGCCGACGACCAGTGCCCAGCCAGCCGTCACGATTCGTTGGGCGCTGGCGGCCAGGCCAGCCGCGACGATGACGAGCGCCGCGCTGACGGCCAACGACTTCCCCAGGTCGAAGTCTGTCACGAAGGAGTGAATGCCCAGCCAGGTGCTGCTTGTCGCGACCGGGACACCGGCGAGGTCGGAGTACGTCAACGCCAGCATCAGCACGCTGGCGACCGCCCACACCGACCCGAATACTCCCGCGAACCGCAGTGCTAGCGCGCGGATTCCTTCGATGCGGTCCTTGCCGTCAGGCTTCGCTGGTGGCAGGACAATCGCGGCCATCACGAGCATGCCGATGGTGATGGCGGCACTCGAATCGCGCAAGCCACGGACGACCGGCAGCCCAAAACGGGTCGCCACACCCGGGTCCGGCAGGCCGGGAAAGCTTTGCGGGATTGCGCCGACCACGACCAACGCGGCCACGCTGACGAAGCAGGGGATGAGGAGCCCTAGCAGGCCGACGCGCGACGGCCGCTGAACCTCCTGAGCCGGCGTGGTGGACGACAAGTCCGGAGCAGGAGTCGCGGGTGACATCAGCCTCGGTCCCTGGCCCAGAACAGGCCGGCGGCCAGCAGCAGCATGGCCCCGACAATGCCTGCGACCCAGTAGATGAGGCGGCGTCGAGGCTGGAGTGGATCAGAGTCCTGGTGACCCGATGCCGGAGGCGGTGTCGTGGAGGTCTTCGCCGCTGCCACGGATGTGCTGCCGCCGGAGGCGGTCGGGGTTCCCGTTGGCGCGCTGGTCGAGGTAGTAGCCGGACGGACGGTGAAGGGGATCGTTCCGGAGATCGGGTGACCATCGACGGAGACAACCCGGAACGAGAACTTCCACGCCCCGGCTGCCTTGAGGCTGTCTGGGACAGTGGCCTTGAGCGTCTTGCCGTCGACCGTGACCGGTACCGGCCTAGGGTCGCCGCCGGCCACGGTCAGGGTGGCCTTGGAAAACTTGGGCTCGATGCGGTCCGAGAACATAGCCCGCACGGTTGGCGGCGCGCTGGCGAGCACCGCATTTGCGGGGGGTGTGGACGAGGTGAGTTCGGAGTGCGCGGCCACCGGCGCAGGGACGCTGAGCAGAGCTCCAGCCGCCACCGAGACAACCATGAGCAGTGTCCGGAGCCGGCTCACTTGGACATCCTGGACGCCAGCAGGGACTCCATCTGCTCAATTTCGGCGGCCTGCGCAGACTTGATCGCCTTCGCCAGCGCGACAACCTCGGGGCGGTTGGTGCGCTCAAGTATTGCCTGCGCCATCTGCACGCCGCCCCGATGGTGCGCGATCATCAGCTGGAGGAATTGGCGCTCGGCGGCCACCCCGGAGGCCGCGTCCAGACGCTTGAGGTCGGCCGGTCTGGCCATGCCAGGCATGGTCGCTGGTGGGCTTGCCGAGTTGGTACCCGATGCTCCGGCGGTGCCTGTGGGTTGCATGGCGCTCATGTCGTGTCCGGCTGAGGACATCCACGCCATGGCAGGCTCCGACCCGGTCTGGGGCAGGTCCCACAGGGTTAGCCAGCCGAACATCTGCCCGGACTGCTGCTGCTGGCTGGTGATGATGTCGTACGCGACCGTGCGCAGGGTGGGATCGGTGGTCTTGTCGCGGATGGTTAGCGCCATCTGCACGGCCTGCCCGTGGTGGGTCTGCATGTCGCGGGCGAAGCCGGCCTCTGGGCTGGTCTCACCGGGGTGGGCGTTGCGGCCAGCGAGGCCGTAGCCGAGCAGGCCCGCAGTGAAAAGCGCCGCCATGGCGAGGACAACAGCGATGAGGACGACCTCCAGGCGTGCGCTGCGACCGCGCTGAGGATTGTCGACCTTGCCCGGACTGGTCGCCATAGCCGTGGTCCGGGATGCTGCGACGACTTGGGAGGCAGGAGTTGCGACGTGGCGGGGTGGGCGGGTCACGAGCCCATGCCCGGCGCGGCGCTCGTCCCGTCGGTCCCGCCGGAGCAGGCGGCTCCCGGCTCGGGGGCCTGCGGGCCTTGACGGAACTCGCGGATGAACTCGGCCAGCCGAGGGTCGTTGACTCCGGTGAGCGGCAGTTGGCGACCCCATGCGGAGGCAACGACGGGTGCCTTCAAACCCTCGAACGGCGACAGGACCGCATAGGTGTCCGGCATCGCCTTGCGCAGCTGCGTCACCTGCGCCGCCGGTAGGTCGGACCGGTAGGTGATCCACACGGCGCCGTGCTCCATGGAGTGAACGGCGTTCTCATTCGGGACCGGTTTGTCGTACGTCGCGCAGTTCAGCCATGCCGGGGCATGCTCCCCGCCAGCCGGTGGGGTTTGGGGGTAGGTAACTGGCTTGTCCGTGTGGCCCTGCTCCACCGTGTATGTCGCGACCTGCTTCAGGCTCGGCTTGTTCTGCTGCTCCCGGACGATGGAGAACGTGATGATGCCTGCCACCAGGACTGCAACGGTGGCAGTAGCACTCCAGACGGCAATACTCCGGCGCCGCTCGGCACGCATTTGCGCCTTGCGCAGTTGAGTCACCTTGTCACGGGCGGAATCACGGGCCTGCTTGCTCGCGCTGCCGGACGGCGACACGTGGACTCCTTGCGGGTCGGGAGGGGGTTGGACGGCGCGGCCGGACGTTGTGGGTGGCTCGGCCGCGCCTAGAACCGACTGGCTGAAGGGGCCACGTGGCGGTCCTGGGTGCAACAGTCCGACATGAGTGCCGTGAAATGACCGAGAAACGATGAAGATCTAACGAAGATCCGCCGTGGGAAGGAACACGAAGGCAATCACCAAGCGCGTGGGAGTCACACTTGGGGCGTGAATGTGCCACCTGATGAGGGCCGAACCGGTCCAGAACCCGCCGCAAGGGTGCTCGTTGTCGACGACGAGCGCGCCCTCGCAAGACTCATCGTTGGGTATCTGACGAGGGCGGGCATGGCCGCCCAGGTTTGCCACTCGGGTCCGGAGGCAGTCGAGGCCGCCCGAGCGGCAGAGCCGGACCTGATTGTCCTCGACCTTGGCCTGCCTGGCATGGACGGCGTCGAAGTGTGCCGGCGCGTGCGCACCTTCTCTGACTGCTACATCGTCATGCTGACCGCGCGTGACGATGAGATCGACAAGCTCGTGGGCCTCTCGGTTGGAGCTGACGACTACGTCACCAAACCATTCAGCCCTCGGGAGCTGGTAGCTCGCGTCCAGGCCATGCTGCGCCGACCACGAGCCGGGATGGTCGCACATGCCGGAGCGGATGAACCACCCCGTGTGTATGGCGACCTGGTCATCGACGCCGTAGGCCGCGAGGTGCACGTCGCTGGGGCGCAGGTCGAGCTCACACCAACCGAGTTCGACATCCTCGGTGTCCTTTCCGCACGGCCCAGGCTAGCGTTCAGCAGGGCCCAGCTCATCGAGGACGTCTGGGGATCCGCTTGGAGTGGGGACGAACGGCTCGTCGACGTGCATGTTGGACACCTTCGTCGCAAGCTCGGCGACGACCCGACATCACCACGGTACGTGCGCACCGTGCGCGGCGTCGGGTACCGGATGGGCAATGGAGAATGAGGTCGCCACTACCCATCCTGACTCGCCGCGGACTGGTCACACGGCTCCTGGTGACCCAGGCGATCGTGCTCGTGGCCGGGCTGGTCATCTGCTGGGGGGTCGCCATTCTGGTCGGCCCACCCCTGTTCCACCAGCATCTACAACAGGCGGGGCACACGACCCAATCGCCGGAACTTGACCACATCGAGGACGCGTTCGCATCCGCGAACTTCATCGCCCTCGCCGTAGCCCTCGCTACAGCGCTCCTCATCGCACTGGCTGTCAGCGTCTACCTCACGCGACGAATCCAGGGCCCCCTGACTGCGTTGGCTCAGGCGGCAGGCGAGGTGGCCCAGGGCCGACACGTACACGTGCCGGCTTCCGGGATCGGTGCCGAGTTCGACCAGCTGGCGATCGCTTTCAATCAGATGGCCGACCGGCTCGACAGCGTGGAGGACACCCGCCGCCGGCTCCTGTCCGATCTTGCGCACGAGATGCGCACCCCCGTCACCACCATCGAGGGGTACCTGGAGGGTCTGGAGGACGGTGTCGTGGAATGGGATGAGGACACCGCGTCGGTGATGCGCGAACAGGCGAGTCGCCTGATCCGGCTCATCGAAGACATCGATGACGTATCTCGCGCCGAAGAGGGTCGAATGCCGTTGGAGCTGCACGACTCTGCCGTGTCCGACCTCATCTGGAACGCGGGGGCTGCATTCCGGGACCGTTACGCCCGCAAGGGGGTGAACCTGCTCGCCGACCCACGCAGGGGCGCTGGGTATGTCGTGAGCGTAGACGCACAGCGAATGGCTCAGGTCCTGTCGAACCTGCTGGCGAACGCACTGCGACACACCGCGCCCGGTGGCACCGTCCAACTGAGCGCGCAGGTCGCTACGGACTCGGTCACCCTGACGGTCCATGACACCGGCGAGGGCATCCCCGCAGATGCGCTGCCCCACTTATTCGAGCGCTTTTACCGTGGCGACACAGCTCGAGACCGTGACCACGGCGGCGCCGGCATCGGACTCACCATCAGCAGGGCCATCACCGAAGCACACGGGGGACGGCTCGCCGCGTACAGCGACGGTCCCAACATGGGGGCCGAGTTTGCGGTGGTCCTGCCTGCCAGACCCAAAGGACGCAGGGATTGAGCGACCCCAACAAGGGTCCATCCCGGCGTGTGGCAGGCACCTTCACAAGGCCTGCCCGATTGCTCCGCCGGTCCCGCCGTGGGCGATGGGCGGCCTTGCCAGCACTGGCGCTCTCCAGCCTTGGTCTAGTGATCGTCCTGGCGTTTCGGGGAGCTCTGAGCGCGAGCATTCTGCTCTTTCCCGAGGTGCTCGTCGCTGCGGCGGCATGGGTGGCACACTTTCTGAGCCGGGAGCGGCAGTGATCGCAGCCGACGGCATACGCACGTTCTTGTCAGACGACGAAAGCCAACCGGTCGTGCATACCAACGTGCCCCCGCCTAGGCCGGCCAAAGCACGGCAGCCACGGGCGTCGCCATACCAGCCAAGGAGAGGCTCATGAACCCCGTCGCCCAGGCCGCCGTACTTGTTGCGTTCCCGGTCACTGCGGCCGTCGCAGGCTCCGTTACTGCGGTGCTGCGCCGCCCCGGGCCGCGCCTGTCCAGCGGCATCCAACACTTCGCGGCGGGGGTCGTCATGGCGGCTCTCGTCGGAGAGGTACTCCCAGGGCTCCGGGAAGAGGGGAACCTGCCCTGGGCCGTGGTCGGGTTCGCCTCGGGTGTCGCAGTCCTGCTCGCCCTGAGTGCATACAGTCGAAACCGCGAGAAGGCCCGGGCTTCTCACCAAGCTGCGTTGGGGGCAGCCGCGCGTTCCGCCGCAATGACGGTGCCTATGGCACTGCTGGCAACGGTGGCTATCGACCTGCTGCTGGACGGGGTACTGGTCGGGCTGGGAGCAACCCTGGGCGCGACACAGGGCCTCATCCTTACGATCGCGTTGACCATCGAGATCTTGTTCCTGGGCCTGTCCTTGGCCGCTGAACTCGTGGATTCCGGTCTGACCCGGACCCGGGCCGCGGTCACCTGCTCGGCAGTGGGGCTGTCGACAGCAGTCGGGGCCGTTGGCGGGGCTGCGCTGCTCAGCGGCGCCAGCAGGCCGGTGTTGGCGGCCGTTTTGGCATTCGGCGCAGCCGCGTTGCTGTATCTCGCCGTCGAGGAACTACTCGTCGAGGCGCACGAGGAGGAGGAGACGAGTCTGCTCGCCGCCATGTTCTTCCTCGGCTTCCTCATCATCTATGTCCTTGGCGAAATCGCTCAGTGAACTCCTCCGGTTTAGTGGGGGCTTGCTCCTGTCGGCTCGGTGACTTCCGTGGTCGGTGTTCTGACGGTAGAGCGGGGGTTAGTACTCGACCGATGGATTTCACTTGGACTCACTTTGAGGTTCACGTTCGCCCGCCATAGCTCGCGAACTATCCGTTTCAGCTGAGCGATTCGCGCCTTGTCCTCGGTCGTGACACCGGGCTGCTTCCTGGCGTAGACCCGAGCCGCTTGGCCCCCTCCGAAGCATGTTTCCGTTAATCCCGAGCTGCTCAACCCACGCGTCGAGGTGGGCCATTGATGCTGGCCCACCAGGGGCCTCGACTAGGTCCATCACCAACTGGATTGAACGCTTACGACTCGTCCGGATACTTCCTCGGTGCTGCCATGACTTCACCCGTTTCGCGGGTTGGCAGCCTGCATCAACCCTAGGCGGTTCGGTCGAAGGCTTGAGACTCCTCACCATGTTCGGACTCGGCGCGACCTACCAGAGCTTCCACAGCACCCGGCCGACGATGGCTTGCCGGGAGATGGCTCCGAACGCGCGCGAGTCAATCGATCCGGCCCGGGCATCCCCAAGAACGAATACGCGACCTGGCGGCACCCTCACCGGCCCGAAGTAGGTTCCGTCGACGGACTCCTGCGTGAGATACGCCTCGCTCACCGGGTCGCCGTTAAGAGTGAGCACCCCGTCTTCAATACCGACCTGGTCGCCACCGACACCTGCTACCCGCTTGATCATCAGGGACCCGGACCCGGGTGCACGGAACGCGACGACGTCGCCGTGCTCCAACGCTCGGGCCCTCAAACCAATCTTCACGATGAGCACCTCGTCCCCGCGCTCGTATGAGGGAGACATGGATTGCGAAGTCACGCGCATGGGCTCGGCGACAAGAAAGGCGAGACACACTGAGACCAGCAGGAGGACCGGAAAGGCGGATGTCCACCGGCGCCGTCTCGGGTAGGCCTCGGTGGTTGTCACGTGAGCAGGCCAGCACCCCGGGCAACCAAGGCCATGACCCCCAGGGCGAGCATCACATTCGTCACGGCGCGGCGGGTCGGTCCGGGCAACGTGGCCACCAACGCAGCGACCAAGATCAACTCAGCCATGAGGCACACGAAGTCCAAGAGGCCAACTGGCTCAATGTGCGCCCCCGGCAGGATCGGAATTCCGTTGCCTACCCCGCCTACCACTGCCAGGTGCTCCCTCGCGTGACCTTCCGTCGGCAAGAACGTGAGGTCGATCGTGCGGGTTGCGACATAAACCGCCACGACCACGAGGTTGGCCGCAACAGCCCACAATGTCGTACGGGGTGCCGGTGGCCATCCTCGAGCCAGGACGAGAGCCAACGCGAGCTGCCCCGCGGCCACGCTGACGAAGAATCCGCCGACGTACCAGGCCGCCTCCAGGTGCTCGGGAGCAACGAGCGCGTGGATCGTGCCGGCCAGCACTGCGCACCCGGACGCGACCGCCCGGTGGGACCGGTCGGTTCGTGGCGTAGCCAACTCGGGCGCTCGGAGGTGAGCCGCGGTGTTGGTCATGGCGACTCCTAGAGGTCCCCTTCAGGCAGCCACTTGGCCAGGTTGCTCAGGGGGTCATGTGCTGGTGTCACGTCGTCACGGATCTCGAACTGGGACATCATGTCGTGATCCTCATGCACGAGGTTGTGGCAGTGGATCATGTACTTGCCGCGGCCTCCGTCGAACTTGATGAGGAGGCGCACCGATTCGTTCTCGCCTAGGAACACCACGTCCTTGGCGCCGAGCTCGTGCGGCAGCGGTGGGCGTCCGTTGCGGCTGAGGATTCTGAAGTCGATGAAGTGGATGTGCGCCGGGTGGTGCCAGCCACCGGAAGGGTTGCGCAGTTCCCAGATCTCCACATCGTCGATCCTGGGGTTCGCCAACACCTTCATGAAGCGACTTCGGACAACGTCTTCCCAGGTCGTGCCGTTGATGGTCCATTGGCCATTTGCGCGAACGAAGTTCATGGTTCGGGTCTGGACGGCGTCGCTCTCCTTCAGCAACATCGTGGCCTGGTTCGGGTTCAGGCTCGACGGCACGGAGTTGTCCGCCTCGCTGAAGGAGTCATCCACGACCTCGAATGCCATGATCTTGTTGGTGTTCGTGAAGTTGATGTTGTTCTTCGGACTCGTGTTGCGTAGCACGACGCGGCGGCCGGGTTGGTACTTCGCGAAGTCGATCACGACCTCGTAGCGTTCAGCTACGCCGTGTCGGAAGCTCTTCACATACTGGGGCGTCGGCATGAGGCCGGCGTCAGTCGCGATCACTGCCATCGAGTCGCCGCTGTCGAGCGACCAGTTGTAGGACCGGGAGGGGGACGCGTTCAGGATCCTGAAACGGTACTTGCGTCGCTTCACCTTCATGACGGGCCACGGCCTGCCGTTCACGAGGATCACGTCCCCGTAGAAGCCCGAGTTGTCGTTGGTGCTGAACAGCAGCGAACCGTCGCTGTTGAACATCTTGTCGCTGACGATCAGGGGCACGTCGAACTCCCCGTGCGGGATTGGCAGGCTGCGATCGAGTGCATCCGACAACTGGTACTGCCCCGCCAGCCCCATGAACACGTTCTCCGCCGTGTGGTGGACACCGTGGTCGTGGTACCACAGGGTCCTGGCCGGTTGATAGTTCGGGTACTGGTAGTCCTTGTATTGGCCAGGGTTGGTGATGTCACTCGCGTAGCCGTCGAACTCCGGCAGCGACGCCGACCCGTGCAGGTGCACGGAGGTCCAGGGGGTGTAGTTCAGCACGGGGTGAACCGAAGGGAGGTTGTTGATCTGCCTGACGACTGTCCGACGCCCCTGAGCAACCTGAAACGTCGGCCCGGGGACCACCCCGTTGTAGCCCCACATCTGCGTTTGCAGGCCCGGGATCACCTCAACGGTGGTGGGCTCCATCGAGACCCGGTAATAGTCGGTCGTCGCATCCGACCGGACCGGTTGGATCACCGGCGGAATGCTGAAGGGAGTGGTGAACGGAGGGGGCAGCCTGCTCTCTGCGATGCGGGATGCCAGCACCGTTGCAGCACCGACGGACCGTTCCAGGGGCAAGGCAACGGCAGCCGCACCCAACACCGACATCTTCAGCAGGTCCTTGCGAGAAAGTTCCACGGCTGTCCTCTCGACAGCTCAAGGATCCAGTCGCCACCTTTGGAAAAACTTCGGGCAAAATCCTTGCTGATGCCCAGTCGGCGCCTTCGCGCCGTCGTCCGGGCTAGGGGCGCGGCGACCACTCGTCCTCGGACTCCGACTCGCCCGGATCGTCTTGGAGGTGAACGGTGGATATTAACCCGATGAAGGCGAAGACCGTCAGGCTCGCGATCAGAGGTAAAACAGGGTGACTGGTCACAGACCATGCCGCCCACAAGGATATCCAGACGAGCGCGAACAACGAACAAATCAGCGCAGAACGTCGAATCGCAGGCCCTCTCCGCACTCCTCCAAGCACGTCTCTGACGTTACACCGCGGAGCCTGCCATGAGTTCGGTTGACTTCAGACGGGACGAGCGACTTAGGAAGTCGTCGATCTGTCAGAGGAGTCCCCCCGGGGTTCGAGTGGGGCGTTGTCGCGGTCGCCGGTTGCTGACCCGACAGTCCTCGAGGTCGGAGTCGACTCGGGCATCTCGGAGGAGTCGGTACGCCCAAGAATGACGCCTTGGCGGCAAGCCGCGCGAAATCTCCTCCCGTTCAGGCAAGGTCACGAAGTCAGACCGACGCAGGCAAGCCGACTGATAGTACGGTGGGAAGTGTCAAAACGAGTCTGGCAACAGCGACGTTCGAGCCGGCGTGAAACCCGGTCGGCGGCAAACCCGACTCGCGCGCTCTCGCCGTCGGCCGTGCGACGGAGTCGCCAGATCGTCGTGGCAGTTATTGGCACCCTTGCCTTGGGCTTGGTCGCTTTTGGCCTGTCAGTCTCGCCGGTGAATGAACCTCAGGATGGCCGGAAGAGCACGGGTGGCTCTTCGACTCCCAGCCCGACCACCTCCATGCGCTTGAGCTCCCCGCCATCTAAGACCCCCGCCTCGACCCCTCCGGCAACAGCGGGCGGGGTCGTGGGGCCCCAGGCGGCCAGCCAGACACACCGGGCCGAAGTGCCTAACGGTTATCTCTCAGGAAACCTTGGGGTCCTGCCTCAGGTCAGTGACGGCAGGCAACTCGTGGTGGGTGCCGCTGAGATCGACGGTGCACCTGGTTGGCTGGCTGTACGCACGGACAAGAACGGAACACCGGACAGCCTCATCGGCTTGGTGGCTCGAGCCAACGAGCAGCACGATGACACGGTCATCGTGCCGCTGTCGCGGACCATCGGGACCGGAATCTACTGGGTGACGATGCACATCGACGCTGGTGTCGTCGGGCGCTACGAGTACCCCGGACCCGACCGTCCGCTGGTCGCGGGCCCGACGACCCTGACCCGTCGCGTCTCCGTAACGGTGCCTTAAGCGCGCCACTGGTTGCGCAGACTGGTGTTAGCGGCCATTCCCGATCATCCGTGCACCAACTCGTGCAACATCTCACCTCTCAAGCCTGCATCCAGGAGGCGCGAACGCGTCGTCATTGTCGCCCTCCGGTTCGGCCGGCTTCGCGTCGGCGGGGCGGCAAGTCCGACCGTCAGACCTGGTCACCGGGCTGGTGCCGGTGCTCGTCGTCGCGGTCGACGACGGTGATGTCCCACTCCCGCGCCGGGCAGCCTGCGCCGCAATTTGTTCACGTTCAGAGGAGCAACGAGGTGGTCGCGGGCGCCCTGAGGTCCTGATCCAGTAGGTACACCAGGGCGGGGACGGTCAGGATGGATCCGTCACCGCCCAGCGCGCCGAGTGCCAGGCCGATGAGGAGTCCAAGGGGCAGTACCAGGACGAGTTCGTCGTACTCGCTGACACATTCAGAACCCGGCCGTCGCCGCTCTCACCGCAGCGCGAGGCGCCGGTCGTTCACCTTCGGATGAGGTCAGCTGCTCCTCCTGCCAGACGCGTTGACGCTGACCGGGCCAGGGCTCACGGCCTCACCAGTCCCTACGACAACGCGGATACCCGCCTACAGGCGACGACTCCGCAGCCGAAGCGCGTTGCTGATGACGCTGACCGATGACAGGGCCATTGCCGCCGCGGCGATCATCGGTGATAGCAGCAGTCCGAATGCCGGGTAGAGCAAGCCTGCGGCCAGCGGGATTCCGGCGGCGTTGTAGACGAACGCGAACACGAGGTTCTGGCGGATGTTGCCCATGGTGGCCTTGGACAGGGCGCGCGCGGCGATGATGCCGTTGAGGTCACCGCGCAGGAGGGTGACGCCGGCGCTCTCGATGGCTACGTCGGTCCCGGTGCTCATGGCGATGCCGACATCGGCCGCAGACAGGGCGGGTGCGTCGTTGACGCCGTCGCCGGCCATGGCCACGACCTTGCCCTCGGCGCGGAGTCTGGTGACGACGTCGGCCTTGTGGTCGGGCATGACTTCGGCCTCGACCCGGTCGATGCCCAAGGTGCGGGCGACGGCCTGAGCGGTCCTGGTGTTGTCGCCAGTGAGCATGACGACCTCGATGCCGTCCCGGCGCAGGGCGTCGAGGGCTGATGCGGTGGTGTCCTTCACAGGGTCGGCGATGGCCAGGACCGCGGCAAGGTCGCCGTCCACTGCGACGTAGACGGCGCTGGCGCCGTCGGTGCGCAACCGGTCCGCCTCCTCGTCCAACGCGTCCGTGGCAACGTCGTTGGCTGCCAGGAACGAGGCGGTGCCGACCAGGACGCGTCGTCCCTCGACGGTGCCGACCACGCCCTTGCCGGTGGGGGCGTCGAAGTCGGTCACGTCCGGGACGGTCAGGTCGGCGTCGCCCGCCGCGGCGACGATGGCTACCCCGAGCGGGTGCTGGGAGGGGCGTTCGACCGCGGCCGCGAGGCGAAGCACGTCGTTCTTGTCGAATCCAGCGGCGGGGCTGATGTGGGTCAGGGACGGCTTGCCTTGGGTGAGGGTGCCGGTCTTGTCGACGACGAGGGTGTCGACCTTCTCGAGCAGCTCGAGCGCTTCGGCGTTCTTGATGAGCACGCCCAGCGACGCACCGCGTCCGACGCCGACCATGATCGACACCGGCGTTGCCAGGCCGAGGGCGCAGGGGCAGGCGATGATGAGCACGCTGACGGCGATCACCAGTGCGTGTGCGAGGCGCGGGTCGGGGCCGATGGTGGCCCAGATGACGAACGCGACGACCGCGGCCAGGATGACGGCGGGCACGAACAGGGCTGAGACCTTGTCGGCGAGGCGCTGGATGGGTGCCCGGGAGCGCTGCGCGTCGGCGACCATCTGGACGATCCGGGCCAACATCGTGTCGGCGCCGACCTTGCCGGCGCGCACGAGCAGGGAACCGGTCTGGTTGACGGTGCCACCGATGACCGGGTCGCCGGCGGTCTTGGTGACGGGCATGGACTCGCCGGTCACCATCGACTCGTCCAACGTGGAGGACCCGTCGTGGACCTGTCCGTCGACGGGGACGGACTCCCCAGGCCGGACGCGCAGCAGGTCGCCGACGACGACCTGCTCCAGGGGTACGTCGGTCTCGGTGCCGGAGTCGTCGACGCGACGGGCGGTCTTCGGGGTCAGGTCGAGCAGGGCTCGTATGGCGCCCGAGGTGCTCTCGCGGGCGCGCAGCTCGAGGACCTGGCCGAGCAGGACGAGGGCGGTGATGACGGCGGCCGCTTCGAAGTAGACCGCGACACCACCATCCATGCGGAACGACTCCGGGAACACCCCCGGCGCCACCGTGGCGACGACGCTGAACAACCAAGCGACGCCGGTGCCCATGGCGATGAGGGTGAACATGTTCAGCTTCATCGTGCGCACCGAGGTCCAGCCGCGGGTGAAGAACGGGGCACCTGCCCACAGAACCACCGGTGTCGCAAAGGCCAGCTGGGCCCAGTTCGACGCCGTCGTGGAGATGGCGTCGTGCAGGGCCGGGACCAGGTCGCGGCCCATGCCCAGGATGAGGACCGGGATGCTCAGCGCGGTCGCGAGCTTGAACCGGCGGATCATGTCGGCAAGCTCCGGGTTGGGGCCACTGTCGGCGGTGACGGTCACTGGTTCGAGCGCCATACCGCAGATGGGGCACGTGCCGGGTCCGGGCCGGCGAATCTCGGGGTGCATCGGGCACGTCCACTCGGCCGCCGCCACGCCCCCACCGGAGTCGGCAGCGGCGGCGGCGTGAGCGGTGCGGTCGGCGTGGTGTTGGTGGGCCTCGGGTCCGCCGCCCTGGTAGGCGCTGGGGTTGGCGTCGAACTTCGCCCTGCACCCGGGCGAGCAGAAGTGATGGGTGCGCCCGTCGAGGTCGGTGCGGTGCTCGCTGGTGGCGGGGTCGACGTCCATGCCGCAGACGGGGTCCTTCACCGACGACACCCGCACGTCCCCCGGCAGGTCGGAGTGGTTCGCGTGGTCGTGGGTTGTGTCCATGTCCACCAAGATACCCCTAGGGGGTATCTCGTCAAGAGGTGAAGGTCCTTGGGCGGCCCCGCCGCACGGCGGGTCAGGGGTGGTGGTGTCCGGATTCGGGGAGGGTGGCGGTGAAGGTGGCGCCGCGTCCGGGTCCGTTGCTGGTGGCGACGAGGGTGCCGCCGTGGGCGTCGATGATGGCGCGGCTGATGGTCAGTCCGATGCCGCTTCCGCCGCGGTGCTGGCGGGACGGGTCGGCACGGTAGAACCGTTCGAAGATGTGCGGCAGGTCGGCTTCGCTGATGCCGCTGCCTGTGTCGGTGACGACGAGCTCGACCGTGTGGTCCTGACCGCGGCGGGCGGTGAGGGTGACTGCTCCTGGGGCCCTTGTGTGGTGCAGGGCGTTGTCGAGCAGGTTCGTCAGGACCTGGCTGATCCGGTCGGGGTCGACGTCGATGGTGGCCGGGGTGTTGACCTCGGTCCGCAGAGTGACACCAGCGGTGCAGTAGGCGTCCGAGGCAGCAGAGGCGGCGCCGCGCAGGAGGTCGGCCGCTGCCGTGGGCGTCGGTCGCAGGTCCAGGCGTCCTTCCTCGGCGCGGCTGACGGTGGTGATGTCGTTGGCCAGGCGGTGCAGGCGCCGGCTGTTGCCGCGCAGGACTGCCATGGTGGCTGCGTCGGTGGTGCGGACCCCGTCCTCGATGGCCTCGAGGTGGGCGTCGATGCTGGCCAGCGGGGTGCGCATCTCGTGGGCGAGGTCGGCCAGCAGCCGGGTGCGGGTCTGTTCGACGTGCCCGAGGCGGGTAGCGAGCTCGTTCACGGTGTCGGCGAGGTGGTCGAACTCCTGACCGAGGCCGACGGTCGGCACGCGAGTGTCGTAGTGGCCGTGGCTGATGCGGGTGGTGGACGCGGCGACGGCAGCGGTGGAGGTGCGCAGCCGTCGGCTGAACCACCACGTGACGACTAGGGCGATGAGGACGGCAGCGACCAGGCCGGTGGACAGCGCCACGACGAGCGAGTCACGGAAACCGCGCTCGATGTGGTCGAGCTCGGCCGGGGTGTGGGTGCCGCCGGCCTCGATCATGTGCTGGTGGAAAATGCCGGGGCCGATGGCGATGGCGACGAGCCATGCGGTGCCTGCCCCGGCGACCAGGAGCAGCCCCTGGGCGAGCAGCAGGCGCGTCGACAGCCCCGCGGGACGCCGCCGTTCCCGCCCTGACGACGAAGGTGCCGGCGTTCCTGACGACGGCGTTGAGCGCGCTGGTTCGGGCGACGGCGGGGGCGTCGGCTGCGCCGAGGTGGTCATGCGCCGGTCCCCATCCGGTACCCGATGCCGCGAACGGTGCGGATGAACCGGGACGTGGTGGCGTCGTCACCGAGCTTGCGACGCAGGTGGAGCACGTGGACGTCGACGAGGTGCTCGTCACCGACCCAACCCGACCCCCACACGTCCTCGATGAGCTGTCGTCGGCTGAACGCCATCTGCGGCCTGGCTGACAGGGCCGCGAGGAGGTCGAACTCGGTGCGGGTCAAGGGGACCGGCTCGGTACCAATCCAAACGTCGCGACCCAGCGGGTCGATGGACAAATCGCCGAAGGTGCGCAGCTGGGGCTGCGCGGTCCCGTGCCCACCGATGGGCCGGGGGCGGCGCAGCATGGCGCGCAACCTCGCGACGAGCTCTCGGGGGCTGAACGGTTTGGTCATGTAGTCGTCGGCCCCGACGGACAGGCCGACGAGGGTGTCGACCTCGTCGGTGCGGGCGGTGAGCATGACGACGTACGCGTCGGAGAAGGTGCGCAGCTGCCGGCACACCTCGAGCCCGTCCTGGCCCGGTAGACCGAGGTCGAGGACGACGACATCAGGGTCGAGCTCGCGGGCGACGTCGACCGCGTCGAGGCCGTTGCCGCAGGTGCGGACCTCGAACCCGTCGCGGTCCAGGTAGCTGGCGATGACGTCAGCCATCGGGGTGTCGTCCTCGACGACCAGCGCGCGCAGCCCGCGCACTTGGCTGGCTTGTTGGGCGGCGTCGGGGGTGCTCATGGCGACATCGTCGCAGGCCATCGCGTGCGGCCGAGGTGCCAAGAGCCATACCGGGTGCTTCTTCAGCGAACCTTCATCGTTGCGCGACCGGGGGTGCAGTGGGGCCGTCGCACGCTGGGAGGACACAACGAGAAGAAGATGAAGAGGGTGGTCCTGATGATGGGTGGCTACGACACCGGCTGGGGCAGCTGGGTGGTCATGTCGGTGATGATGGTCGGGCTATGGGTCCTGGTGGCTGTGGCCATCGTGGCTGTGATGCGCTGGCCATGGGGTGCACGTGACCGCACGATGGTCGCCAGGACCGACAACGGTTCGGCGCCCCCGGTCGGGCACGAGGTATCCCCGGCGGCGCGAGCCCTGCTCGAGCAGCGGTTCGCCGCAGGTGACATCGACGAGACCGAGTACCGGTCCCGGCTTGCCGCCCTGATGAGCAGGGCATGAGCCGATCGAGCACGCGACACCGGGTCGACCCCGCGTACACCGACCCGCCGTCCGTGTCCTTGGCGCGACGGGCAGTACTGGCGGGGGGCGCCGGGCTGGCCGGGTTGGGAGTCCTTGCGGCGTGCGGGTCCCCGACGTCGCGGCTCGTCCGCCCGAGCTCCCCCGTGGTGGGGGCAGTCGACCGTGCCCGTCGGCACACCGGTCGGACTGTGACCTCCCGACTGGTTGCGGCGCCGGGACGGGTCGACCTGGGCGGACCTGTGGTCGACACGTGGTCGTTCGGGTCGGTGCCGGGACCCGCGATCCGTGCCCGAGCAGGTGACCGCGTCGTCGTCGACCTGAGCAACGGCCTTCCGGCGCCCACGACGGTGCACTGGCACGGGATTGCGCTGCGAAACGACATGGACGGCGTCCCCGACATGACGCAGGCCCCGGTCGCCCCGAACACCTCGTTCCGGTACGACTTCACCGTCCCTGACCCGGGCACGTACTTCTTCCACCCACATGTCGGCGTCCAGCTCGACAGGGGCCTCTACGGCGTTCTGGTGGTGGACGACCCGGCCGAACTCGGCGCGTACGACCACGAGTGGGTCGTGGTCGTGGACGACTGGGTCGACGGCACCGGCCGCACCCCCGACCAGGTCCTGGCCTCGCTCAGGGCCGCCACCGGGTCCGGCATGGGCGGCATGGGCATGGGCATGGGTGGAGGTGGCATGGGTGGTGAGTCGATGACGTCACCGTTGCTGGGTGGCGCCGGCGATGTCGCCTACCCGCACTACCTGGTCAATGGCCGCGTGCCATCGGCGCCGGTGACACTGACCGGTCGTCCCGGGGAGAGGGTCCGGGTACGCCTGGTGAACGCAGCCTCGGACACCGCGTTCCGCGTCGCGGTCGGCGGGCACCAGCTGAGCCTTACCCACGCCGACGGGTTCCCCGTGGTGCCCATGACCGGCGACGCGGTCCTGCTCGGCATGGGTGAACGCGTCGACCTGCTGCTGCCCCTGGGCGACGGTGCGTTCCCGCTGGTGGCGTCGGCCGAGGGCAAGCAAGGCCAGGGGATGGCTGTGGTGCGCACGTCCACCGGGCCCGTGCCGACCCCGCAGGTGCGTCCGGAAGAGCTCGATGGGCGGGTCCTGACCGTCGCCGACCTGACACCAGCGGAGCCTGCGGCCATGCCTGTCCGCCGTGTGGACCGGACTCACGACGTCGTCCTGGGCGGGTCGATGAGCGGGTACGAGTGGACCGTCAACGGGCGCACCTTCGATCGGCAACGGCCACTGGACGTGCGCCAGGGGGAACGAGTGAGGTTGCGGCTGAAGAACGCGACGATGATGTTCCACCCGGTGCACGTGCACGGCCACACCTTCGCCGTCGTGGACGGCAACGGTCGGCCCGGGGTGCGCAAGGACACGGTCATCGTGTCCCCGATGCGTACGGTCACGGTTGATCTCGACGCAACGAACCCGGGCCAGTGGATGACGCACTGCCACAACGCCTACCACGGTGAGGCCGGGATGATGACGACGCTTTCGTACCGGACCTGACGCCCCCACCCGGACAACGGTAGCCGGAGGTCGAGTGGCCCGACCACACGGGGAGGACGCCGCGGACCTGGTCCTATTGGTTCTTCATCGAACCTTCATCGGATACCGACCAGACCCTCAGGGGACGAACCGGACAGTGGTGCGTGAGGGTGCCGGGCCTGCGAGTCCCCCCTTACGGCTCGGCACCCGCGTCCTGCCCCCAACGCAAGGAGTTCACGCCGTGCGCACCACTGCTCGTGCCCTGTCCGTCACCGCTGTCCTGGCGGGCACCGTCGCCCTCAGCGCCTGCGGCGGAACCAACACTGACCACAACGGCATGACCGGGATGGGGAGTGCGAGCTCGAGTGCAACGTCCGCGGCCAAGGTCGACCCTGCCGACGTGATGTTCGCCCAGTCGATGGTGCCGCACCACCAGCAAGCCGTCGAGATGGCGAACCTGGCCCTGACCCGGGCCTCCTCGGCCGACGTCAAGGCTCTCGCCACCAAGATCAAGGCCGCTCAGGACCCCGAGATCGCCACCATGGACGGATGGCTGGGCACGTGGGGTGCACCCACCGGCTCCGCGGACATGAACGGTATGGCCGGCATGGACCACGGAAGTGACGGCATGATGAGCCAGGTCGACATGACCAAGCTGAGCCAGGCGTCCGGCGCCCAGTTCGACCGGATGTGGCTGACGATGATGATCGCCCACCACCAAGGGGCTCTCACCATGGCCAAGGACGTCCTGACCACCACGAAAGACCCGCGAGTGCGCGTCCTTGCTCAGAGCATCGTCGACGGTCAGACGAAGGAAATCACCACGATGAATGGGCTGCTCTCGGGGAGCTGAACGTCAGGGTCCGCCTCGCAGGGTACGTGACGTGAGCTCGCCCGGTCAGGGTTCCTCAGCGGGGTGATGGGTCAGCGTCAGAAGGGGCCGAGGTGCCAGCACCAAGGGCATGCCGGTGCGTGCCCTCCGAGCCGAGGTCGGAATCGGCGTGCTCCGCATGGGACAGCGCCTCAGCCAACAAGGCGTGCACATGGGTGTTGGCGGTCGTGTAGTAGATGAACGTTCCTTCCCGGCGTCCCCGCACCAAGCCAGCCAGTCGCAGCTTGGCCAGGTGCTGACTCACCGAGGTCGGCGTGACCCCGGCAAGCTCGGCGAGGCAGGTCACTGATGACTCGCCTTGCATCAGTGCCCACAGCAGCTTGATCCGCGTCGGGTCGGCCAGCATCCGGAAGGTCTCCGCGGCGAGCTGGGCCTGGTCGTCATGCGGCATGGACAGGGCGGGGAGGTCGTCGTGCACACTGCAAACCCTACCGCCTGCATACCTTCACAGGTATGCAGGTATGATGGATGCATGCGCTCCGAGCAGGCGAACCAGCCCCACCAGCCACACGAGATGGACGGCCTGCACGGTCGCGGCCATGAGCACGACCAGGGCGACCACGACCACGACCACGACGGCCACAAGCACGAGCACCACGAGCACGGGTGGCTTGACCGGGTTCGCCACGCGTTCACCCCGCACTCCCACGATGCGGCGGACTCCGTCGACGACGCGTTGGAGTCCAGCGCCCGCGGCATTCGCGCGGTGAAGGTCAGCCTTGTCGGGCTGGCCTTGACGGCTGTTCTCCAACTGCTGGTCTTTCTCGCGTCAGGGTCGGTCGCGCTACTTGCCGACACCATCCACAACTTCTCCGACGCGTTCACCGCCATCCCCCTGTGGGTGGCGTTCTGGCTCGGCCGGCGCCCACCGACGCGCAGGTACACCTACGGGTTCGGCCGCGCCGAAGACCTTGCCGGCCTGTTCGTCATCCTCATGATCGCCGCGTCCGCAGTCCTGGCCGGATGGGAGGCCATCCGCCGGCTCCTGGACCCGGCACCGGTGCACAACCTCGGCTGGGTCGCTGTCGCCGGGTTCTTGGGCTTCCTCGGCAACGAAGCCGTGGCCATCTACCGGATCCGCGAAGGTAACGCCATCGGCTCCGCCGCCCTTGTCGCAGACGGCCACCACGCCCGCACCGACGGCCTGACCTCATTGGCGGTCCTGGTCGGTGCGGGAGGTGTTGCTGTCGGCTGGAGCTGGGCGGACCCGGTGGTGGGTCTGCTCATCACCGTCGCCATCGTCATGGTGCTTCGCACGGCGGCGCGCGAGGTGTTCCGACGCCTGATGGACGGCGTCGAACCGGACAAGGTCGAGGCCGCAGAGGACGCTCTGGTTTCCATGCCGCACGTCACCGGAGTGCGTGACCTGCGGATGCGGTGGGTCGGGCACGAGCTCTTGGCAGATGTCACCCTCGACGTGGACGCGGACGTGAGCGCAGCGGCCGCGCACGACCTGGCGCACGAGGCACAGCAACGGATGGTCGCCGCCGTTCCTCGTCTACGACGAGCAGTCGTCCACGCCTACCCGGCGACAGTTGAGGGTGGGCAAAGCGTTCGGTAAGTGCTAACTGACCGTTCGTGGTGGCTGGCCAACAGGTGGATGGGCTCAGCGCCCTCGGGGACCCCACGCGACGCGCCATCTTCGAGTGCCTGGCCGGACGGACCCGCGCCGTGGGTGAGCTGGCCGATGCCCTGCCCGTGAGCCGGCCCGCGGTCTCCTAGCACCTGAAGGTCCTCAAGGCCGCCCGCCTGGTCACCGAGCAGGCCGAAGGCACTCGCCGCATCAACCGGCTCAACCCCGAGGGTGTGGCCGCGATGCGCGACCAGCTCGACACGTTCTCGAATCGGGCCCTGACCGGGTGCGCGCGGAACACCAACGAACCGACACCGAGGGAGCAGTCATGACCCCGAGCGCTGCGCCCGTGGTGCGCAAGAAAGTGGTGGTGGACGTCCCGGTTGAGCGGGCGTTCGCCCTGTTCACCGACGGGTTCGGCGACTTCAAGCCGCCCGAGCACAACCTGCTGGCAGTGCCCATCGCGACGACCGTGTTCGAGCCGTGGGTCGGAGGTCACATCATCGACCGCGGCACGGACGGGTCGAGTGCCGGTGGGAACGAATCCTCACCTACGACCAGCCGAGCCGGGTCGTGTTCAGCTGGGACATCGGGCCGACCTAGCAGGTCGAGACCGACCCGGCGAAGGCCAGTGAGGTCGATGTCCAGTTCACGCCGTTGAGCGGTGGTCAGACACGTGTCGTGCTCGAGCACCGCCACATCGACCGGCACGGGCCCGGCTGGGAAGCGGTCCATGAAGGCATCGACGGCGACCAGGGCTGGCAGCTGTATCTGGACCGGTATGCCGCCATCACCAACGGGGCGTCCTGATGGCACCGGTCGCCGTGAGCATGGACGTCAACCGCGCCGCTGTGGACGTGTTCGCCTACGCCACCGCCAACCGGCCGTCCTGATGCCACCGGTCACCGTCCGCACCTACGCCGCCACACAGCGAACCTGTTGGCGTACGCGGCCAAAGCCACCCGCTTCAGCCAGTGGTGGAGCGGAGTCGTCGACGGACGTATCACCACGAGTGGCGTCCGCAAGGTTGGAGACTGGCACCGGTGCCTGACGTCGCGCCGCATCGGCGGCGCCGTCTGTCCCTACGACTCCAACGACACCCGGAGCTACCGCTGCGGCGGTGGTTGGGTGCAGGCCCTCCACGGACCCATCCGCGTCTGGTGGACCTCATCGTCGAGCTTCTCGATGATGCCCGCTCACGGGTGACCACCACCGTCGACTTCGAAGGCCGCGGCGGCGGCAATGTTCTCGTCCATCATGGTGCGCCACCAAGCCGCGAAGAAAACGCTGGCCAAGCTCGCGGCGTTGAAGGCACGCCTGGAAGTGCGGGGCGTACGACTGACCTAGCACCGGCGCGCGCCCCCCTCGATGTCTTGCTGGAGGGTTGCCACGTGCGGCTGCGCGCAGGCCGTACACAGCGGGGGTCTGACGACTACTTCGCGGTGGCGAGGATGTGGCAGATGTCGTCGTCGGCGCAGTCTGCGGGGTCGAGGGCCTGGCTGCGCCCGAGGAGCCTTTCGAGCTCGGCTTGCAGAGCAGCGAGGTGGCGGATACGGGCCCGGACGTCGGTGAGCTTGGTGTCGATGAGGCTTCCGACGTGCGCGCAGGGAGCGGTCCCGTCGTCGCGAATCTCGATGATGCTGCGGATCTCGGCCAGGGTGAGCCCGGCCTCCTGAGCTACGCGGATGAAGCGCAAACGGACCAGCATCGAGTCGTCGTAGACGCGGTACCCGTTGGCGCCGCGGTCAGCGTCTGGCAACAACCCTTTGCGCTCGTACAGTCGGACGGTCTGGGCGCTCACCCCAGCGGCGTCGGCAAGCTCACCGATCAACACGTCTGCTCACCCCGCTCCTCTTGACCTTCTACCACGGTACAACGTCTACGGTCGCAGGCATGGACGTCTCCTTGCTGTACTTCGATGACTGCCCGAACTGGACGCTGGCCCATGAGCGGCTAGCCGCCATCGCGGCGCAGCGCCCCGACATGGTGCTGACGCTGCACCGTGTGGAAACGGTCGAGGAAGCCGAAAGGGTCGGGTTCCACGGGTCGCCGAGCATTCTGGTCGACGGCGTCGACGTGTTCGCCGAACCAGGCGCCGGGGTGGGGTTGTCGTGCCGGGTCTTCCGCACACCAGACGGCCTGGCCGGCGCACCCACCATGGACCAACTGAAGGCCAAGCTCGGAGCCGGGGCGTGATGCCGGGCCGCTACGACCTGATCGTGGTCGGGGCCGGCATGGCCGGGGTGGCCGCGGCGAACAAGTGCGCCTCGGCCGGGTGGAAGGTCGCCATCGTTGACGCGTTGCCGTACGGCGGCACGTGCGCGCTGCGCGGCTGCGACCCCAAGAAGATCCTGCGGCGAGGTGCCGAGATTGTCGACAGCGCGGCACTGATGCGCGGCAAAGGCATCGACGAGGCCGGCCTGGCCATCAACTGGACCGATCTCATCAAGCACAAGCGCGGGTTCACCGACCCTACCCCGGGAAGTATCGAAGGCACCCTGGTCGGCAATGGCGTCGACACCCTGCACGGGCGCGCCCGGTTCAACGGCCCCACCACCATCGCCGTCGACGGCAGCTCCTACGAGGCGGCGCACTTCCTGGTCGTCACCGGCGCCCGGCCCCAGCCGCTGACCTTCGCCGGCCACGAGCACCTGGTCGACAGCACCGGGTTCATGGACCTGCCCGAGCTGCCGGAACGGATCTTGTTCGTCGGTGGCGGGTTCATCTCCTTCGAGTTCGCGCACATAGCGGCACGCGCAGGCAGCAGCCCCGTCATCCTGGACCAGGGGTCGCGGCCGCTGAAGGCGTTCGACCCCGACCTCGTCGAGCTCCTCGTCACCCGTGGCACCGCCGCCGGCATCGACCTGTGGCGGGACACCACCGTCACCGCGGTCGAACCGTCGGGCTCCGCGTACCGGGTCAGTGTGGAACGGGACGGTCAACCTGACGTGGCCGAGTTCGACCTCGTCGTGCACGGCGCGGGCCGCATCCCGGACCTGGCCGGCCTCGACCTGGACGCCGCCGGCGTCGACTGGGACGAGAACGGTGTCCAGGTGGCACCGCACCTGCAAAGCACCAGCAACCCGGCCGTGTACGCCGCCGGGGACTCGGCAAACACGCCCGGGATGCCGCTGACCCCGGTCGCCGTATTCGAAGGCAAGGTCGCCGACTCCAACCTGCTCAAAGGGACCACGACCGTCCCCGACTACACCGGCGTCCCCACCGTGGTCTTTACCATTCCCGAACTGACCCGGGTCGGGATGCTCGAACAGGACGCCCGCGACCGCGGCCTTGACGTCGACGTCCGCCACCACGACACCAGCGGCTGGTACTCCAACTACCGCATCGGGGAGACCACCGCAGCCACGAAAATCCTCATCGACCGGACCAACGACCGCATCGTTGGGGCGCACCTGCTCGGCCCCGGCTACGGCGAGCTCGTCAACGTTCTCAGCCTCGCCATGAAGCTCGGACTGACCACCCGCCAGCTGAAGTCGATGACCGCCGCCTACCCGACCGTCGGATCAGACCTCGGCTCTCTGCTCTGATACCTGCAGCTCTGACACCTGCACGGCCAGCAGACCAAGACGCCTGGGACCCGCCCCAGACGGGTCCGGGGCGACTCTGGTCACCGGCGCGCTTCGGGGGGACGATGGGGTCATGGCAGCGCAGGCAGCACTACAGGACGAGCAAGCACACCGCCCGTCGTGCTGGTGCTGCGGGAACACCTTCGACGAGCAAGACCTGAGCAGGCTCGGAACCCACCCCGAGGTCGGGCTGTGCGCCGGCTGCGCGCACTGGCTGCACCGGCGCGCCCGCTCCGCGTCCGAGGCCGGCCGCCGCACGCCGGGCGCGACGGCACGCCGCGCTGTCGCTGCGGTGCGTGGGCAAGTTATGAGCGCCGGAGCCCAAGACTGGCCCGTGGTCGGGTCGTTGCTGCGGCGCCTGGACCGGCACCTACCCTGATGAGGCGGGGCGCCTGGTGACTGCGGGGGAGGGCGTCGGCGGGGTCGTGGACCGGGTCTCCGTCGTCGCCGACCTGTCAGCGTGCCGGGACGACCTGCACCACCTTCTGGCCACAGCGACCCCGACCAGGCTGCGGGCGCGGACCAACGGCACGAGGTGGAGCAACGAGCAGTTGCTGTTCCACATGGTGTTCGGGTTCCTGGTCGTGCGGCGGCTCCTGCCGCTGGTGCGCCTGGTGTCGGGGCTGCCGCCGTGGGTCGGTCGCAGCTTCGCCCGGGCATTGGACTTCGGCCCAGGCCCGTTCCAGGGTGAACTACGCAGGCTCGGTCGGTGGAGCACTCTTGTTCAACCATGCTCGGATGGGCCGGTTGTGCGATCACACCATCGACCACCTGGTCGCCACCCTGGAGCGGGAGCCAGAACGGCGGCCGGGGAAGGGGATGCCGTTCCCGACCAGTTGGGACCGTACTTCGAGCCGTTCATGACGTTGGCGGACGCGTACGGGTACCCGGGCTGCATTACGCACATCACCGCGCTCAGCTCACCCTCGGCGACTGACCGGTGTGCCGCCGAGCTCAGCCTGCAATCCCCGTTCAGATTCGACCCCCGCTACTTCTAGTAGCACCATGGAGCGGCCCTCACACTAACTGTGAGGGCCACTTCTGCATGGGCAACCATTTCGCCTAGCCTTGCTTCTCCGTCGCTGGGCAAGGACTGGGCCACCATTCAACGAAAGTGGTGGATGCGGTCAGCGGTCGATCATCCGTTGCATGGCCTCGGTTTAGCGCTCGCCCCGGATCTCCAGCGTGGACGACCCTTCGTCGAGCTCTGCAAGGTCCTCGGCCGTCAGCTCGACCTGAGCCGCTGCGAGGTTCTCCTCAAGCCGCTCGAGTCGCCGGGTGCCAGGGATGGGCACGATCCACGGCTTCTGCGCGAGCAGCCAGGCCAGGGCGATCTGCCCGGGCGTGGCGCCCTTGCGCTGCGCAACTCCCGTCACGAGCTCGACCAGGCAGAATGAGGAAGCAGGCCCAGAAGTGGGCCCAAGAAGCCGGACTCTAAACGAACTGAGTAGCAATCCGACAACACTCGGCTTTGGACGAGTGAAGGCGCCGCCAGCGCCGTGACCTGCGACGATACGCCACGGAGATCCTCTGTGAGTCGTGTCGAGTCAGGTCCAGCCGGCGTCTGCGAATCGCTGCCTATCAGAAGGCTAGCGACCAACCCTCCGGGCGCTCAGGACGGCGGATTTCGCCATTCAGAGCGGGGTTGGGCATGCCAGCGTTCAGCCCCCAGACTCTCCCCAGATCGCGTTGCCGAGCTTGGCGGCGGCCTCGATCCGCATGCTGTCAATGACGTGTTGGTAGCGGGTGAGGAGCACGGCTTGGCTCCAGCCCATGAGGCTCATGACGACGCGGCCGTCGATGCCTTGCGCGAGAAGAATGGTTGCGGCGGTATGGCGGGCGTCGTGCAGTCGGGCGTCTCGGATGCCAGCACGCGCGAGGTGTGTCTTCCAGGCCCGGTGGTCGCTGCGCGGGTCGGTAGGAGAGCCGTCGGGTCGGGGAAAGACGAGGTCGAAGTCTTGCCACGCGGACCCAGCGTGGAGGCGCTCCGCAGCCTGCGCGCGGCGGTGGCTCACCAGTTGGGGGACCATCTGTAAAGGGATAGCCAGAACCCGGCGTCCGGCCCCGGTCTTGGTGTCGTCGAACCGCAGGCCTCCAGAGTGGCGGCACGGGCACAGCGCGGGCCTATGTTGAGGCTCGACCGCCTTGCAACCGTGTTCCCACGGCTGCCGCTGAAGCTGGCGGCGGACGGCGAGAGTGCCGGTCTCGAGGTCTATGTCCTCCCACTTAAGTGCTAGGGCCTCGCCTTGGCGCAGCCCCAGCGCGAGCGCGACCGACCACCGGGCTGCATTGCGATCGTCGGTCGCGACTGCCAGCAAGCGGTGCACCTCCTGAATGGTGAGTGGCTGGACCTCGGTGTGCAATACGCGCGGGACGGTGGCATACCGACACGGGTTTGTGGAGACGAGTCCGCGGCGTACGGCGATGGCGAAGGCGGCGCGCAGGGTGCGATGCAGGTTGCCGGCCGTGGTGGGACTAACGGTGATCGCGACACGGTCGAGCAGGTCATCGATCTGGCGCACGGTGACCTCGTGCAGCTTGACGTTTCTCAATTGCTGACAGTGGGTGCGGATGAGGGCCTCGTATGTGGTGAACGTCTTGGGTTTGCGGCTTCGCTTGATGTGCACGAGCCATTCGTCGAGCCAGTCCCCGAAGGTTTGCCGACCATTGGATGCCGCGAGCCCAGAATTGTGTGCACGCTCGTTCTCCAAGGCCGTCACGCGCTCGGTCACGGCGCCTCTGGTACGACCGCGCACGTGCCTGCGCACCGGCTTGCCGTTCTCGTCGCGGCCCATGGTGACCCATCCGTGCCAGGCCCCAGTGGAGTCCCGGTAGATCGAGGACCGGCCATTGGCGGACCGGGTCCGGCTCATGAGGCGACCTGACGCGCCGCGTAGCTGCGCAGGTCATCGGGGCGGAACAAGGTGCGTTTGCCGACTTTGACATGGCGGAGCTGGTTGTCCGAGCGCAGCAGCCGGAACATGGTTGCCCTGGACACGCCGAGCCATTGCGCGGCTGCGGAAACGTCCAATAGATGGTCGTCAGCCGCGGGTGAGGATAGCGACGCCAGGGCCTCCAGATCCCTGCGGATGGCCGCCTCGTGTTCGGCGATCGACTGCAGCCGCGCTTCGATGCGCACCGCGATCGAACGAACCTCGGCGGTGGTCATCTCGGTCACGCCATCTAACGCCATGCGCGGGCCGCTGGTGGTCGCAGGGAACTGTGGCAGATCTTCCCTGCGACTTGCCGAGAGCCTCTGAACCGGACGGTTCCCCAAGCTGTCTTGACGGCGCGGTGAGTCTCTCAATTGCACCGCTAACTGCACCAACCGAGCAGAGGGGGTACACATAGGGCGTCTCATTTCTCTAATGAGAGGCCGTCTGACCTGCGGTAATGCGTGGTGGGCCCCGTGGGGCTCGAACCCACAACCTACGGATTAAAAGTCCGCAGCTCTGCCAATTGAGCTAGAGGCCCGTGGGGCAGGACGCGGCTCCTCGCGGGAGATCTCGCCCGGGCACCCGGCGGCCACAGGCTATCGGGCGATGGCGCCGGTGGTGACCGAGGTGCGGCTGACCGACGGGTAGTCGGGCTTCGAACCGGTGACGACCACCTTCAACCGGTAGCCGGCGTCCTTGGCCACGGTGGCGTAGGTCGCGCGGGTCGCCCAGGGGATGGCCGAGGATCTACCCGTCGAGGCCACGCGGTACCAGCGGTAGGCCAGCGTCACGGGAGCGGGTTCCCAGGTGCCGGGGTTCGCCGTCAGGGTCGACCCGACCTTGCGCGCACCGGTCACGACCGGGGTGGGGGTGGCGAAGAGGATGCCCGGGACCGGAGTGGTCGCCTCGGATCCCCGGGCGACAGAGGGATATCCGTCCTTGGAGCCGGTGACGGTGACGGAGAGCTTGAAGCCCCGGTCTGTTGACGTGATGACGTACTTCGGGCGCACTGCCCCGTTGAGGGGACTGGCCATCCCGGAGGACGAGACCCTGTACCAGCGGTAGGTCAGCGTCACGGGTGCCGGCTGCCAGCTCCCCGGGGTGGCGGTCAGCGTGGAGCCCACCTCGACCGCCCCGCTGATGACGGGGGCGGGCGTCCGCGACAGCGCGAACTTCGGAGTGGCCGGTGCGCTGGGCTGGGACTCCTCGCTGGTGCCACGACTGTTGGTGGCCGCGATCGTGAACGTGTAGGTCACCCCGTTGGTGAGTCCCTTGAACAGCCACGAGCACGTCGAGGCGGTCATGGTCTGTCCGCCCGGGGAGGCGGTGATGCGGAACGAGGTGACTGGCGAGCCGCCGTTGAAGGGGGCGCCGTTGCACCGGATCGCAACCATGCCGTCGCCGACGGCGGCGATCCACACTCCCGGCGGTGCGGTCGGGACCGACGGGACCGAGCTGTTGTAGACGGTCATGGTCGTCGAGTCCTGGTGCGAGGCGGTCTCCGTGTTGCCCAAGGTGTCCTGAAGCGGGTCCACCACGACGAACCAAGTCTTGGGGGTGGTGCTGGGAACGGTGATGCGGCGCTCGTACTTCCCGTTCTTGGGCGTGCCCGAGACCAGGACCATCGGTCCGAAACCGGCGGTGTCGGCACCGTTCACCGCTCGGAAGCCGGCCGTGGGGGTTCTGGCGCCGGTGGCGTCGGTGACGAGGGCCGTCACCACGACCTCCTTGCTGCCGTTGGCGAGGTTGACGACGTTCCCGTTGTGGGTCTGGTAGACCAGCACGGGCGCGGCCGTGTCGACGGCGGCGGGGACGGCAGCGGAGGCCGTCCCGGGGCTGATCGCCGCGACGGCGGCGAGCAGGGCGACCCCTGCCAGGAGCGGGACCGGGGACCTTCGAGGTGAGCGCACGGTCCGGACGCTAGCCACACCATCCGCCGAGATGTGGCGAATTGCCCGAATCCCGGCCGTTCGTCCGAGGGGAGCGGAGGCGGGCTGTCGTGGTCCGCGGGTCGTCAGGTGGTCGTCGGGGTGGCGCGGGCGACGAGGTCGCGAAGCACCGTCGTGAGGGCCCGCGGGCTGAACGGCTTCAGGATGTACTCGTCCGCACCGGCGTCGAGGCCGTCCTGGCGGTCCTCGGGGCGGGCCATGGCCGTGAGCATGACGACGGGGGTGCCCTCGAGGTGGCGGTGGGCGCGCATCGCTCGCACGACGTCCAGGCCGCTGAGGCCGGGCATCCGCACGTCCACGACGACGACGTCGGGCGTCAGCCCGTCGCCGATGAGCGACATCGCCTGCTCACCGCTGCCCGTGGCGACCGGGTCGAGACCCGCCTTGGAGGCAGAGATGGACACCAGGTGCCTGATGTCCTCGTCGTTCTCGACGACCAGAGCTACTGCCATGACCTGCCTTCCAACCTCGTTCGGTGCCCGTGCGACTCATGCCACTGTGACAACGTTGTCTGCCCATCGGTCCGGACACCGCATACCTGCAGGGGTCCCGGACCAGAATGATCTGAACGGACGAGGACAAAAAACCCAAAAGGTATGCCGCGGTCAGCCGCTCGCCCGGAGGGAACCTACCCGGGCGGTGCGTGGCGGTTCACAGCAGCCGGGCGCGCCGCCACAGCCGCGCGGACGGCCCTCCGATGAGCCCGGCGTCCGCGAGGAGCGTCGTGAGGTTCTCCGCGCTCGCGCGGAGCTTGTCGCCGTAGTGGTCGTTGGCCCGCGCAGCGGCGACCGAGGCGTCGGGGTCGAGGTTGGCGGCGGCATACACGTCCCGGTGGACGAGGTTGTCGATGATGACGTTCGCGACGATCCCGAGGACCAGGCGCTGCTGGCCGCGCTGGGCCCTGGACATGTCGGCAGCACGCCGCGCGATCTCTTCGCGGGCGAACCGCATGTGCCGGGCCTCCTCGATGACGTGGATCCGGCTGACCGCACGGGTCAGGGGTTGGACGCGCTCGTCGGCGATGAGCTCGCGCTGGAAGATGTCGAGCACCTCCTCGGCGACGAGGATCGAGGCGAACAGGTCGGGGCCGTGCGCGAGCGTCTTGAACAGCCGGCCCAGCTGGTGCGACCGGTGCTCGGGGCGGTACGACGGGGCACCGTACTTCTCCGCGGTCCGGGCGAACATGATCGAGTGGCGGCACTCGTCCGCGATCTCGGTGAGGGCGAACTGCACGTGCGGAGTCGCTGGGTCCTGGTCGTAGACGTCGCGCAGGATCATCTGCATGAGGATCATCTCGAACCAGATCCCCACGCCCGAGACGGAGCAGAACTCGTGCTCGGTGAGCGTGATCCTCCGGTCCTCGTCGAGGCCGTCCCACAGGGGGGTGCCGTAGAGCGAGGACCACTCGGGGCTGAGGCCGTACAGGCCTTGCTCCAGGGGTTCGGTCCAGTCGATGTCGACCTGCGGGTCGTACGAGTGCTTGGCGGCCGAGGCGAGCAGGCGCCGGGCGGTGGTGTCGCGGTCGTGGCGGGGCTGGATGCGTGCGAGTCGGTCGGCGGCGTCCTGGCGAGAGCTGGGGGGTGCGGTGTTCACGGTGGTCATGGTGACTCCATAGGTGTAACCGTCAGTAACAGTTACCATGGTTAGCGTGAAGTCCGGAGATGTCAAGGGTCCGCCCGCACCGCCCGCGGGCCGCCCCGACGGTCGCCGCGAGCGTTGGCGGACCCACCGCGAGGAGCGCCGCCGCGAGTTCGTTGACGCGGCCATCGCCGCGATCCGGGCGGTCGGGCCGCAGATCAGCCTCGACGACGTGTGCCGCCAGGCGAAGGTGACCAAGCCGGTGCTCTACCGCCACTTCCGAGACAAGGACGACCTGCACCGGGCGGTCCTGGAGCAGGTGGCGACGGAGATCCTCATCCCGCGGATCATCGGCGAGCTCGCCCGGGTCCACGGCGACGACCGTGACCTGCTGCGCGCGGCCATCGGGGCGTACGTCGCCCTCGTGCGCGAGGAGCGCGACCTCTACCGCTACGCCATGGCGCACAACGACCTCGGCGAGGGCGGCGACTTCGTCGGCAGTGTCGAGGCAGCCATCGCCGGTGCCGTCGGCATCCTCGTCGCCACACGCCAGGACGAGCCGACCGACGACGCGGAGACCGTCGCCTACGCCATCGTCGGCATGGTCCAGCTCGCGACGAACCGCTGGCTCGACCGGCCGACGGTGAGCGAGGAGGCGTTCGTGGCGACACTCACCGACCTGGCGTGGGTCGGCCTCTCACCTCGGGTCGCCGCCGGTCCGGACTGAGCTCAGCGGCTCTCCTCCAGGCAGGTCGCGTGCGAGATCGACCGCGGGCAGCCGTGCCAGTCGGACCCGATCGCCGCACCGAGCACGACCGTCCCCACGAGCGCCGTGACGAGGGCGAGGACTGCGCTGCGCGCGTTGCGCCGCAACGCTGCTCGCACGAGCAAGGTGACGAGCAGGCAGGCGCCGGCGAGGAGCAGCATCAGCCGGGTGCCCCCGGGGTCCGTCGACCGGCCGAACCCGCCGCCCGAGCACCCCGAGACCCCGCACAACCCGAACCACGCGAGGAAGCCGAAGAACGCGAACCCCGCCACGCCCACCACGAGCAGGACCGTCGACACCACCGTCGTGGCGACCCGACCGGCCCGTGGCCGGCCGCGCAGGGAGTTGGACGGGCTCGTCGTCGAGTCGGTCATGACCCCACCATGGCGTATGCCGCCGGGTTGGAGGGGTGCGCGGGTCATCATCCGCACCCGACGGGTCGCGGCGGAACCCCGGCCCCGGTCGGTCCGTTGGCTGACCATGAGCACCCTGACCTGTCCCAAGTGCACCTCCGAGATGCGTTCGTACGAGCGCAACCGTGTCCACGTCGACCAGTGCACGGGGTGCGGAGGGCTGTTCCTCGACCGCGGCGAGCTCGAGACCCTCGTCGCGGCCGAGAACGCCTGGCACCAGCCCGCGCCGCCGCAGGGGCAGCAGTACGCCCAGCAGCCGCCCCAGCAGCAGGGGGCGTGGCAGCAGCCCCCCGTGCAGGGTCAGCAGGCGCCGTACCGCCAGACGTCGAAGGTCCCGGGCCACGGGTACGGCGGCCAGCAGGGGTACGGCCACGGCCGGCGCAAGAAGTCCTTCCTCGACGACCTGTTCGGCTGAGGGGCCGCGCCCCGAGCGGACGCCGGCTCCTGCTGGGACACTGGTCCCGATGAGAAACGAGCCCAGCGGCCGTCCCGGCCCCCGCCGTCCCGCCTTCTTCAGCCCTGCGGCCATGGAGTCGCAGGGCGGCACCGTCCCCGACCCCGCCCAGGTGACCGAGATCGCCCACGAGACGGCCGCCGTCCTCGTCGGGACGGGCCGTGCCTCGACCGACCCCGCCGTGACCGCGCGGCTCGTCTCCCTCGTCGACGACCTCGGCCTGTCGACCGTGGCCGAGCTCTGGGCCGACCGCCCTGCGCGGAGCCTCCCTGGCGCGCTGTGGCGGCTCTACGCCCTGCGTGAGTGGGTGCGCCGGACGCCCGAGGACGCGGCCTCCGACTACTCGGCAGGCGTGCGCTTCACCGACGTCAACCACGTCGTCGCGGGGGTCGCCGAACCACCCGGCCCGACCGAGCTGCGCGAGCTCACCGACGCCATCCTCCGGGGGGTCTTCGAGGGGGACTTCGCCGTTGCGCTGCAACGGGCTGCGGCCTTCTGCCGCGTCGTCGCCGCTGGTCGTGCGGATCGCGCGCACACCACCGACGTGCAGGACCGCGAGGCCGCCGGGGTGCAGACCCAGCGGGCCGCCTCGATGCTCTCGACCGCCGGTGACCTCGAGGCGTGTGCAGCCCTCTGGCGGGCCGGCGAGCTGCGCTGACCGGCGCGCGCGCTGGCCGACCCGGCCCTGCGCCATACCCCTGTCTGGAGCGGTGACGCCACCCGAACTCCGGTTCTCCACAAGGGGCCGAACGGGGGAACAGACCGCCGGGGTGCGGGGTTATGGTGTGGTGTGCGCCGGGCCGCGGTAGCCCCGGGTCCCAAATTAAGCCGCTACGAGCGGCCTCGTGCCGTGAGGCGCTCCCGGCCCGGCGCACATGACCTCAGCCCTGCGGCGAGGCTCCTGCGCAGTCGCCCACGTGCTGCTCCGCGTCGCGACGCGACACCTGGCGGGACCGCCGCCCGGGACCGCTCCACCCGCACACCCGGCACACGGCGTGGCTGAACGATCCCCGGTCCTCGACCTGTGGCGGCTCGCCCGTCCGGGCGCCGTCGACCTCGTGCGGCATGGGTCCATCATCCGACATAGAAGAAAGTGACTAGTCCGTATGGTCGGGACATGACCCAGATGGGTGGTTCGCGCCGTGCGCGGGTCAAGACATCGCAAACTAATGTCCGGGTCGTCTCCGGACTCCGTTAGCGTTTTGCCATGACCACGGACCCGCACGCCGGTGCAGAGCTCACCGACGACGCGCTCCAGGACGAGATCGAGCTGGTCGGTGACCTGGTCGTGGCTGCGTCCGCGAGCGAGCGGCCCCTCACGGACGACGAGATCGACCGGGCGCTCGGGATCGAGCGAGGTCAGTGCGTCGACACCGACTCCGCCGCCGACCGGTCCCACCGCAGCTGGAAGCGGCAGAACGCCTGAGTCGCTGAACGCCCGGTGAACGCCAGGTACCCGTCGGGTTGCACTTTGCAGGCGGGTAGCCCGTAGCATCGTCCCCGGCCATCCCCCCGCCTGACCGGAGAGAACCGTGGGCTTCCGCCTCACCCCGCAGGAGAACAGCTTCTACGACCTGTTCGCCAGGTCCGCCGCCTACCTGATCGACGGCTCCCGTGAGCTCACCACCATCCTCGGTGTGGCCCACGACGAGCGCGAGACCGTGGCCGCGCGGATGCGCGAGATCGAGCACGCCGCCGACGAGGCGACGCACGAGATCATCCGCAAGGTGAACAGCTCGTTCATCACGCCGTTCGACCGTGAGGACATCCACGGCCTGGCGTCCACGCTGGACGACTGCATGGACCTCATGGACGCGGCGGTCGACCTGATCGTGCTGTACCGCATCGGTGACCTCCCCGCCGGCGTCTCCGACCAGGTCGAGGTCCTCTCGCGGATGTCCGAGCTGACCGCCGAGGCGATGCCGCGGCTGCGCTCGATGAAGGACCTCTCGGAGTACTGGATCGAGATCAACCGCCTCGAGAACCAGGCCGACCAGATCTACCGCGGCCTGCTCGCGGCGCTGTTCAACGGCGAGTACGGCACCGACGCGATCACGATCATGAAGCTCAAGGAGGTCATCGAGGAGCTCGAGGCCGCCGCCGACGCCTTCGAGACCGTCGCGCACAAGGTCGAGAGCATCGCGGTCAAGGAGTCCTGAGTCCTCCCATGGATTGGCTTCCTGTAGGAATCGTCATCGTCCTGGCGATGGGGTTCAACTACACCAACGGTTTCCACGACGCGGCGAACGCGATCGCGACCTCGGTCTCGACGCGCGCCCTCACGCCGCGGGTGGCCCTGGCCATGGCCGCGGTCGCCAACATGGTCGGCGGAGTCACGGTCTACTTCTTCGGTGGTGTCGCCGCGACGATCGGCAAGGGCATCATCGAGGCGCCCCAGGGCAACGAGGGCCTCGCGATCTGTGCCGCCGCGCTCATCGGCGCCATCGGCTGGAACCTGCTGACCTGGTGGTACGGCCTGCCGTCCTCCTCGTCGCACGCCCTCATCGGCGGCCTCGGTGGTGCGGCCCTCGCGGCAAGTGCCACGGTCAAGTGGACGGGCATCCTCGAGAAGGTCGTCGTCCCGATGGTCCTGTCGCCGATCGTCGGCGTGATCGCCGGATACCTGGTGATGACCGCGATCCTCTGGCTCTTCCGTCGTGCCCAGCCCGGCAAGGTCTCGCGCGGCTTCCGCTACGCGCAGACCGCCTCGGCTGCGGCCATGGCCCTGGGCCACGGCTTCCAGGACGCGGCCAAGACCGCCGGTGTCGTCGTCCTCGCCCTCACGGTCGGTGGCCACTACGACGGCGAGAAGGTGCCGCTGTGGGTGCTCATCCTCAGCGCCCTCGTCATCAGTGCCGGCACGTATGCCGGTGGGTGGCGCATCATGCGCACGCTCGGCCGCCGCATCATCCACCTCGACCCGCCGCAGGGTTTCGCCGCCGAGACCACGGCTGCCTCGATCCTCTACGTCGCCGGCATCACCTTCGGTGCCCCGATCTCCACGACCCACACGATCACCTCGGCGATCATGGGTGTGGGCGCGACGAAGCGCCTCTCCGCGGTGCGGTGGGGCGTCGCCGGCAACATCGTCGGTGCGTGGGTGCTGACCTTCCCCGGCGCCGGCATCGTGGCGGCCCTGAGCTTCTGGGCCATCAACCTGTTCATGTGACCCGGGGTCGCCGGGTCTTTGCCGACCGGTCCTGACGGGCAGGCGCGTGGGCCCGTGGAGGGCTCGTGGGTCAGAGCGGCGGCTCGGGTACGGCCACCAGCCGCAGGGCGACGTGGGGGCACGAGAGGACCGCCTCCTGGGCGAGTGCCACCTGCTCCGGGGTGACGTCCGCCGTGATGACGGGGTAGCCCCACTCGTCCAGTGAGACGGCCTCGGGCAGCAGCTCGGCGCACAACCCCCTGGCGCGGCAGGCCGGCCAGTCCACCTTGAGGCGGCGCAGCCCCGAGCCGCTCATCGGTCGTACCCGCAGCGGCCGTCGGCGTGGCGCGCGACCTCGTCCGGGCAGGCGGTGAGCAGCGACCGCACCAGTCGGGCGGTGCCGTCCGGGTGAGCGCACGCACCACGGCGCTCTACGGCCTCGGCCAGGTCGATGAGGCGACCGGTGTCGTGGACGTGGCCGGAGCGCGAGGCCAGGTGGCCCAGGGTCAGGCTCATGGCCGGCAGGCCGTTGAAGCAGGGACCGCACCGGCCTGCGGTCGACGCGGCGAGGTAGGTCGTGATCTCCGCGGTGGTCTGCACCGGGCACTCGCCGGGGTCCGGCACGATGACGACCCCGGCACCGAGCGCGAGTCCGGCGTCCTTCATGGCCGCCCTGCTGACCCGCTGGCCCTGCAGCTGTCCCGGCGCCGACCAGGTGCCGTGGTAGCCGCCGAGCAGCACGGGGCGGTCGAGCTGCTCGACGGAGAGCACGGCGTCCCACGGGGTGCCCGTGGCGACCTCGACCACCCTGGTGCCCACCCCGTCCGTGACGGTGAGCAGGACGGTGCCGGGCTCCTCGGGGAGGCCCAGCGCGGCATACCCGGTCGCGCCGAGGTGGACGAGGGAGGCGAGCTGCGCGTAGGTCTCGGCGTTGGAGAGCAGCGTCGGACGCCCGCGGTAGCCGCTCACCGCCTCCGGCTGCCAGGCGGTGACCGGCAGGCCGGGACGACCCGACAGGAGCTCGATGACCGCACGGGCCTGACCGCTGACGAATCCCGGTGCGGCGAGGTGGCTGCGCCACCGGAGGCGTTCGCCGTCGGCGACGCGCTCGGCGATCGCCGCGCCCAGGGCGTCGCCCGTGGTGGGGCGCTCGCGAGGGGTCACCACGTGGATCTCCTTGGTGCACAGCGCTCGCGCGGCGAGGACCGCACCGTCGAGCACGCGGTGGGGCGCGACCACGGCGAGCGCCGAGTCCTTGGCGCTGCGCGGCTCACCCTCGGCCGCGTTGACCACGACCAGTGGGCGCCGACCACGGCCGGCGGCGGCGAGCTTCGTGGCGAGGGGGAAACCCGCTCCGCCACGGCCTCGCACGTCGACGTCGCGGGCGAGCTCGAGAACGGCCTGGAGGGTCAACGTGGGCAGGGGACCGAAGCGTTCACGGTGCGTCGCCAGGGATGGGTCGTCGGCCACGGTGGCGAGCAGGCGCGGGCCCCGCAGGACCTTCACGTCGGTCACCGGGACGTCGCGGCCGGTCTCACCCGGGAGCGGACCGACGGTGCCGGGGACGGCGCGGCGGGGCACGCCGACGGCGGTCACGTCGTCCTCGCCGCGCGCTGGAGGATCGCGAGCCGCAGCACGACGGCGGCGAGGAGGGCGCCGACGCACACGAGCACCACGGGTCGGCCGAGCGACGTCGAGGCGTCGGTGCCGATCCCGAGGGTGTGGACGACCGCCGCGGTCCAGGCGAGGTAGGACATCAGGTGGACCGCCCGCCAGGCGCGTTCACCGAGGCGCTGCTTCAGCAGGCTCGTGGCGCCGACGGCCAGGGTGAGGTCGAGGGCGAGCGTGCCCAGGCCCAGGTAGAGCGGGCGGTAGGTGCCCCCGAACGGCAGCAGGGCCTGCCACCAGCGGATGTCGACGAACTCGTCGACGACGGCGGTGACGGCGTGCGCGAGCAGCAGGAGGGTCGTCAGCAGGCTCAGCCCGCGGTGGGTGGACTGGGTGGCGAACCGCGGCCAGACCCTGCCGCCCTGCCCCGTGGACAACACGCCGAGGACGACCGTCAGGGTGAACACCGCCAGCAGGACCAGGCCCGTGCCGCGGTTGAGGTACCAGAGCAGCGGGCTCGTCACCGGCCACCCCCTCGTCGGGGGGCAGCCAGGTCGGCCGAGTCGTCTTCCGCGCTGGCACGCCAGGCACTCGTGGGATGGCGTTCGCCCTGCTCGTCGACGAGCAGCGCGGCGACACCGCGCTGCTCGAGCCACGCGGGGGCCGCGTCGCCCAGCACGAGCGCCGCCGTCGTCGCGGTGTTGGCCGCGGTGCACGTGTGGCCCAGCGCGGTCACGGACCGCCAGGGACCGGCGACGGGGAGGCCGTTCGCCGGGTCGAGGACGTGGTGCCACTCGCGGCCACCGCGCATCCAGCGCCGCGCGCGGACGGTGGACGTCGCGACGCCGCCGGACTCGAGGAGCAGGCTCACCGTGTCGTCGGGGTGGTCGGCGAGGTCGGTCCGGGTCTCCCCGACCACGACCGGCCAGCGGTACCGGCCGTGGAGCGAGGTGTGGTGCGGGGCGTCGGTCACCCTCACGTCACCGCCGACGCTGATGGCGGCCGGCGCACCCAGGGTGGTGGCGAGGTCCGCGGCCACGAGGTCCGCGGCATACGCCTTGCCCGTTGCGCCGAGGTCGAGCCGCGCGCCGTGCGGCACGAGGACGGCATCGGGACGAACCCCGATCTCCCGCCACGCACCGGGGCGCACGACTCCGGGAAGGGCGGTCGGGAGGTCGGTGGCACGGGACAGCAGGTCGAAGGTGCGGTCGTAGCCGGCGGCCTCCATGGCCTCGCCCAGGGAGGGGTCCACCCGGCCCGCCGTCTCGTGCGCGGCCTCGAGGGCGATGCGCACCGCCCCCACGAGCACCGGGGACACGGGCGTCCACCGCCCCGGTCGCCGGTTGGCGCGGACCAGGTCGGAGTCGGCCCGGAAACGGCTGCACGACGCGTCCACCTCGTCGAGGACGTCCCGGGCGCGCGTGGTGGCGCGGGCCAGCTCGGCGGGGTCCGCCACGTGGAGCTCGACGGTGGTGCCCAGGGCTGACCACGTGCTCACGCCGACGTCGGGAGCGGTCACCGGCGGCACCTCAGGACCCCGCGGTGACGACCGGCGGGGGCGGGGGCGGAGGTGCTGGTGCGGGAGCGGGAGCCGGGGTGGCGGCTCGGGGTGCAGCGGCTGCGCGGGGCGCGGCGGCCGCCTGCGGCGCCGACTGCACGGTGGTGCGCGTGCCGCGCTGCTGGACCACGGCGGTGCCTCCTCCCACGCGGGCGGTGCCGGGCGCGGCCGCCACGTGGACGACCTTCGTGGTCACGACGGTCCGGGCGGGGCGCTGCTTGACGATGACCCGGGGGGTCAGGGCGGCCTGGGCCTGCGCGGCGAGCTGCTGGGCCCGGACGGCGCGGTCGTATGCCGCGCGGGCGGCGGCGGCCCTGGCCTCCTTGGCTGCCTGCTTCTGCTCGCTGGCGTGCGCGGCGGCGCCCGAGGCGGCGCCGACGGCGGCGACGGAGCAGGCCGCGGCCGCGCCGGTGATGAGCACGACGAGCGCGCGGTACCGGTCGCGGTGGCGGGTGGTCAGGGGCGGACGGGGCATGGGGAGTTCTCCGGCAGGGGGTGGGAGGACGGTCGGGCGTCGACCCAGCCTGACCGCACGTGCCCCAAGTCGTCCTCAGGAGTGCCCTAAGAGAACCTCATGGCTTAGGTCCCGCATTCGTCATCCTTGCCCGGACTTGAGGAGGTCTTAACCTCCAGACGAGTTGGTCTTGAGCCGGCGCCGGGCACTCTGCTCCCGTCAGCACCACCCGTTGCCTGCCCCCGGAGGACCTCCCCCATGTCTGTCAGCCGCCCCCTCGCCGTGTCGGTCGGCCTCGCCGCCGGGCTCGTGGCCGCCGTCGGTTTCTACACCGCTGCCGCCGGGGTCGACGCCCCGAAGCAGGTCACGGCGAAGCCGCAGCCCGTCCCCGCCGTGGCGGTCGTGACGCCGGCCCCGGTGGTCAGCCTCGCCCCCTGCGCCAAGCCGGCGAAGCTCGAGCACGGTGCCTGCGTGACGCACAAGGTGGTCACCAAGGTCCTGGTGGCCAAGGCCCCCGCCCCGGCCGCGGTGCGGCAGGCGGTCCGAGCCGCCGCTCCGGCCCCGGCCGCCGCGCACGCCGCTTCCGGCGCCAGCCACCACTCCACGGTGGCGGCGACGCCGCGCCCTGCCGCGACGGCCGCGCACCACGAGGACGCCGAACCCGAGGACGCGGTGGAGGTCGAGCACGAGGACGCCGACCACGAGGACGACGGCGGCGCGAGCGAGCCCGGCGACGACCACGGCGACGACGCCGGCGAGCCCGGCGACGACTGACCTCAGTGGGCCCGACCGAGGTCGACGGTGACCAGCGCGCCGCCGTCCTCGGTGCGTCCCAGCGTCGCGTTCCCACCCGACGTCCGCGCGATGCGTCGGACGATGTCCAGGCCCAGCCCCGTCGAACCGCTGCCGCTGTGACCCCGTCGGGTCGGGTCCTCCTGGTCGCCGAACCCGGGACCGGAGTCGGCGACGCTCACCTCGACCCGTCCGGTGCCACCGTCCGCCGGGACCGGGCGCACGGTCACGACGACGTCTGCGCCGTCCGGCGTGTGGGCGAAGACGTTGTCGAGGAGGTTGTCCAGCAGGTCGCGCAGGTCGACCGCGGCAAGGTCGACCTGCAGCGGCCCGGGGGGTGCCTCGAACCTGATGCTGCGTCCCTCGTCGCTCGCCAGCGGTTCCCAGAAGCGCACCCGGTCCGCGGCCACGGCCACCGCGTCACACTCGCCACGCATCGCGGAGCGCACGGGTCTGCGGGCCTCGAGCACCACGGCGTCCACGGTGCGCTGGAGCTGGTCCACGTGGCCGCGGAGGCGTTCGGCCGTCTCCGGGTCCTGGACCGACTCGCTGTCCAGCCGCAGCGCGGTGACCGGCGTGCGCAGGCGGTGGGACAGGTCCGCCACGACCTCCCGCTCGGCGGCGAGCAGGTCGTCGATCCGCTCGGCGAGCTGGTTGAAGGCGGTGCCGACCTCCTGCACCTCCTGCGGCCCGGCCGGTTCGACGCGGGCGTCCATGTCGCCGGTCCGGAGCAGGTGCGCCACCCGCGCGAGGTCGGTGACGGGTGTCGCGATGCGTTCGGCAAGCCGTCGGGCGATGAGCAGGGCCAGGGCGAGCAGCACCAGCCCGAGCGTGCCGATGCTGAGCCAGGCCATCGTCACCCCGCGGTGCATCGCCTCGGCCGTCACCGTGGTGAGCACGACGGCGGTGCCCCGGTCCAGGGCGATGGGGACCAGGACCGCTGCGCCGGTGGCGGAGCGGTCGGTGAACGCCGAACCCCCTTGCCGGGCCTTCTCGACCAGGGCCGACTGCGCCGGCGACGGGGTGGACCCGACGGTCTGGCCCGTCGGGAGGACCACGGTCGTGTGGTACCCGCGGCCTTGGGCGACCTGGCTGACGGCCACGCCGATGTCGCTGGTCGAGGCGACGCTCGACACGATGACCGCCACGCCCTGGGCCTGCTGCTGGGCGGTCGCGGTCGCCCGGTCCTCGGCGAGCGTCCGGACGAGCAGGCACATGGGGATGATGAAGGCCACGATGATGGCCGAGGACGTCGCGGCCACGAGGAGGCTGATCCGTCGACGCACCGTCAGTCCCGGTCCGGCGCGGCGAGGCGCAGCCCCACGCCACGGACGCTGCGCAGGTACCGCGGATGAGCAGCCGTCTCGCCGAGCTTGCGGCGCAACCACGACAGGTGGACGTCGAGCGTCCGGTCGCCCCCGCCATACGCCTGCTGCCACACCTCGCTGAGGATCTCCCGGCGGCTCACGACCTCGCCGGCCCGCTGGGCCAGCAGCAGGAGGAGGTCGAACTCCTTGCGCGACAGGTCCAGCGCGTCGCCTCGCAGGGTGGCCTGGCGCGTGGTGGGGTCGACGACCAGCTCGCCCACCTCGAGGGGTCCCGCAGCCGGGGCGCCGCTGCTCGTCCGTCGCAGGACCGCGCGGATGCGGGCCTCCAGCTGGTCCGAGCCGAAGGGCTTGGTCACGTAGTCGTCGGCCCCGGCGTCGAGGGCGCGCACGAGGGCGGCGTCCTCCTCACGAGCCGTCACGACGATGACCGGCACCTGGCTCACCCCGCGCAGCATCGACAGCAGGGTCAGGCCGTCCACGTCGGGCAGGCCCAGGTCGAGGACGACGAGGTCGGGCTGGTGGTCGAGAGCCTCCTGGAGGCCGGCCATGCCGGTGGAGCAGGAGCTGACCGAGTGCCCGCGGTCGTGGAGCGCACGCACGAGGGCCGTGCGGATGCCACCATCGTCCTCGACGACCAGGAGGCGGGCCACGGCGATAACGTTACGGCACGGGCCGTCGCGCCCGAGGCCGATGAGCGTGATCCGGGTGGGCCCTGCGACCGGGTGGAACGGAGGTCCCGATGAGCCGTCGCACCGGCACCGTGGTGGCCGCCGTCGCCCTGTGGCTGGCCATCGTGGCGAGCACCTCGACGGTGGCGTGGATCGTCATCGACCGCGCGGGTCGGGGGGCCTACCTCACCGACGGTGCCCGGCCCGAGCTCACCCAGGCCGGCCCCGGCACGACCACGACGGACGTGACCGAGGGCACCGTGTCGGCGACGTCGTCGGTCCCGTCGAGCACGTCGCCACCCACGTCGTCCGCAGGGCGACCCCCGACGACCTCGCGACCGGCCCGGACCACCCCGAGCCACTCGGCGCCGGCGCCGCGGTCCACGGTGCCGAGCCCGGCCGTCACCCCACCCCGCACCGGTTCGCGTCCGTCCTCGACGCCGCGACCCGCCCCCAGAACCTCCGCTTCCTCCCCGGTTCGCCCGCAGACGGTGGACGACTCCATCAGCGTCACGGGGGGCTCGGTCGGCGTCAGCTGCCGGGGGACCACCCTGACGCTGCGCTTTGCCACCCCGAGGAACGGCTGGTCCTACGAGCTAGACCGTTCGTCGACCGAGATCGAGGTGCAGTTCCGGCAGAACGGCAGCGAGCAGGAGTCCGAGGTCCATGCCCGGTGCTCAGGCGGGGCGCCCGTGTTCGAGACGAGCTCCTCGGACGGCGGGTCCGAGCGCTCGTCCGGCACCGCCACCCCCGACGACTAGTGGCTCAGCCGAAGCGACCGGAGATGTAGTCCTCCGTGGCCTTCACGCCGGGGTTGTTGAAGATCCGCTGGGTGTCGTCGATCTCGATCAGCTTGCCCGGCTTGCCGGTCGCCGCCAGGTTGAAGAACGCGGTGCGGTCCGAGACGCGAGCCGCCTGCTGCATGTTGTGGGTGACGATGACGATCGTGTACTTGCTCTTCAGCTCGCCGATCAGGTCCTCGATGGCCAGCGTCGAGATCGGGTCGAGGGCCGAGCAGGGCTCGTCCATGAGCAGCACCTGAGGCTCGACGGCGATCGCGCGGGCGATGCACAGGCGCTGCTGCTGCCCACCGGAGAGACCGGCACCCGGCTTGCTCAGGCGGTCCTTGACCTCGTTCCAGAGGTTGGCCCCCTGCAGCGACTTCTCGACGACCTCGTCGAGCCGCTTCTTGCCCTTGACGCCATTGAGCTTCAGGCCGGCTGCGACGTTGTCGTAGATGGACATCGTGGGGAACGGGTTCGGCCGCTGGAACACCATGCCGACGGTGCGACGCACGGCCACCGGGTCGACGCCCGAGTCGTAGAGGTCCTGGTCGTCGAGCATGACCTTGCCCTCGACGCGGCCGCCGGGGATCACCTCGTGCATGCGGTTGAGCGTGCGCAGGAAGGTCGACTTGCCGCAGCCGGACGGTCCGATGAACGCTGTCACCGAGCGCGGTTCCACGGTCATCGTCACGCCTTCGACAGCCTTGAACGCGCTGTAGTAGACGTTCAGGTCACTGACGTCGATTCGCTTGGCCATGAGGGGGATTCGTCCTTCGCTTGCGGAGTTCAGTTCGGGTTCGGGGATGCGTGCGGTGAGGTATGGCGCGGGGCCGGCTACTTCTTGACCGAGCCGAAGCGCGAGACCACCCGGCCGGCGATGTTGAGCAGGAGCACGAGCAGGATCAGGGTGAGTGCAGCCGCCCACATGCGGTCGACCGCAGGCTGCAGGGACTCGGTGCGGTCCTGGTTGATCATCGTCGGGAGTGTCGGCATCAGTCCACCGAAGAGGTCGTTGGCGATCGACTTCGTGTACGGGCCCAGGATGAGCAGGGGTGCGGTCTCGCCCATCACGCGGGCCAGGCCGAGCAGGACGCCCGTGACGATGCCGGAGAAGGCCGTCGGCAGGACGACCCTCATGATCGTCTTCCACTTCGGCACCCCGAGCGCGTACGACGCCTCGCGGAGCTCGTTCGGCACGAGCTTGAGCATCTCCTCGGTCGAGCGGACGACGACCGGGATCATCAGCAGCACGAGCGCGAGGCAGACCGCGAAGCCGACCCGCTGGAACTTGAACGTCGTCACCCAGAGGGCGTAGATGAACAGGCCGGCGACGATCGACGGGACGCCGGTGAGGATGTCGACCATGAACGACACGACCTTGGCGAGCCGCCCCCGCCCGTACTCGACGAGGTAGATCGCGGTGAGGATCCCGATCGGGACCGAGATCAGGGCGGTCGTGAGGCCCTGGATCAGGGTGCCCTGGATCGCGTGCACGGCCCCGCCGCCCTCGCGCCGGGCCGTGATGCCGCGCTGGGAGTTGCCCCACCACTGTGCGTCGAGGAGCAGGTGGTAGCCCTTGGAGCCGACCGTCCAGAGGATCCAGACCAGCGGGACGAGGGCGAGCAGGAAGGCCCCCCACATGACGACGCGGGCCAGCTGGTCCTTGAAGGCCCGGCCGCGGGCCTTGTGGCCGAGGTCCGTCGATGCGCCGCCCCTCGAGGCGGGTGGGGTGGTCGACGAGGACGTCGCCGACGTCGTGGCGGTGGTGGAGGTCGTCATTCGCTGAAGGCCTTCCTGCGGTCGATCACGATGCGGGCGATGGCGTTGACGACAAAGGTCAGGATGAAGAGCACGAGGCCGGCGGCGATGAACGCCCCTGCCTTCTGCGGGGTGTCGAACTCGGCGGCGTTGTTGGCGATCCGTGACGCGAACGTCTCACCACCGTTGAGCAGCGAGAACGTCCACTTCGCCCCGTCGGGGAGCGTGGAGAGGATGATCGTCACGGCGATCGTCTCACCGAGCGCACGACCCAGGCCGAGCATCGCGGCGCTGATCACGCCGGGCTTCCCGAACGGGAGGACGGAGATCCGGATCATCTCCCACTTGGTCGCGCCGAGCGCGAGGGCGCCCTCACGGTGGGTGATCGGCGTCTGCGCGAACACCTCGCGGGACAGGGCGGTGACGATCGGGAGCACCATGATCGCCAGCACGATGCCGACGAACAGGATCGTGCTGCCGCCGCTGATGTTGGCGTCGGAGAACAGCGGGATCCAGCCGAGGTGGTCGCGCAGGAAGTTCTGCACGGGCTCGAACACCGGCCCGAACGTCCGCAGGCCCCAGATGCCGAACACGATCGACGGCACGGCGGCCAGCAGGTCGATCAGGCTGGCCGCGGGCCGCGACAGCCAGGTGGGGGCGTACTGCGTGATGAACAGGGCGACCGCGACGCCGACCGGCACCGCGATGAGCATCGCGATGGCGCTGGCGGTGACGGTGGTCCAGAGCAGCTCGACGATGCCGAACCGCAGGTTGTTGCTGTCGTTGACCGACCACTCGCGCGAGGTCAGGAAGCTGGCCTTGTCGTTCGCGATCGCCGGGATGGCCTGCCAGAGCAGGAACACCCCGACGAGCGTCACGAGGGCGATGACGAAGATGCCGGCGCCCTTGGCCGCACCACCGAAGAGGCGGTCGCCGAGGCGGCCGGTGCCGGCGCCGTCGCCGCTGAGCGGGGCGCTGCCGTGGGGTCCGGGGGTCTCGTCGGCCAGGGATACGCCGGTCACTGATGACACGTGATGCCTATCGCGGTGGGGGGAAGGACGGACAGCGGTGAGCCGGGGCTGGTGGTGGCCAGCCCCGGCTCACCGCGGTGGGGTCAGGACAGTGCGTCGATCGCCGCGGCGACCTTGGTGCGGACCTCGTCGGGGAGCGGCGCGTAGCCGATCTCCTCGAGGGAGGCCTGGGTCTCCTTGGAGGCGAAGCTCTTGAGGAAGGCCTTGGTCAGCTTGGACTTGGCGGCGTCCTTGCCCTTGGAGCAGACGATCTCATAGGTCACCAGGTTGATCGGGTAGGCCCCGGCCTCCTTGGTGGCGTAGTCGAGCTTGAGGCGCAGGTCGTTGCCCTCGCCGTCGGCCTTCGCGGTGGCGATGGCCTTGCCGACCGTCTCGCCGTTCAGCTCCACGGCGCCGGCGCCGTTGTCGATCTGGGCGATGCCGAGCTGGTTGTCCTTGGCGTAGGACCACTCGGCGTAGGTGATGCCACCCTCGGTGGACTTCACGGCGCCCGCGACACCGGCGGACTTCTCCTTGCCCTCACCCTTGCCCGTCCAGGCCTTGGCCGGCTCGGCGGTCCAGGCGGAGGGGGCGGCAGCGTTGAGGTACTTGGTGAAGTTCTCCGTGGTGCCGGACTCGTCCGAGCGGAAGAAGACCTTGATCGGCTCGGAGGGGAGCGTGACGCCGGAGTTGATCTTGGCGATCGAGGCGTCGTTCCAGGTGGTCACCTTGCCGTTGAAGATGTTGGCGATGACCTCGGGGGTCAGGACCAGCTTGTCGACACCCTTGACGTTGTAGGACACGGCGATCGGGCCGGTGACCATGGGCAGGTTCCACGCGGGGGAGCCGCAGAACTTCGCGGCCTCGTCGGCCTCGATCTTGCCGTCCTTCTCCGTCGTCTTGAGCGCGGAGTCGGAGCCGGCGAAGTCGACCTGGCCGGCGAGGAACTGCTTGATGCCCGCGCCCGAGCCGGTCGGGTTGTAGTTGATCGTGGCGCCCGAGCAGGTGTCCTGGAAGGCGGAGATCGCTTCGTCGATGGCGTTCTTCTGGGCCGACGAACCCTCGGCGTTCAGGGTGCCGGTCGGGCAGTCGGACGAGCTGGAGCCGCCGGACGAGGAGCCGCCGGCGGTGGCGCCGGTGTTGTTGTCGGAACCGCACGCCGTCAGCGCGAGGGAGCCGACCACGGCGACGCTGGCCAGCAGGCCGAAACGCTGGATCTTCACGGTGTTCAAACCTCTCACAGGGGAAAATTCGGGGCGGGCGGGATGCCCGACGACTGTGAAGGTAGGCAGGGCGGGTGACGCCGTGGCCCGTCGTGGGTGAACGCAGGGTGAACACCAGCCAGACATTGGTGGGCGTCGTACCGTCCCCCCGGCGGGTTCCACGTGAACGGCCGGTCAGCACCCGGTCAGCAGCGGCCTGTCGGCTGGACGAGGGGTTGGACGGGGGGCGCACGAGGAGCCCCGTCGCTCAGGGCAGGTGGCGCTCCACCGCGACGACTCGCGCGGCCTCACCCTGGCCGACCAGGTGGGCCACGAGGACCTCCCCCTTGGCCATGGAGTCGGTGGCGGCGGTGGTCAGGGTCTGCGCCACGGAGGCCGCGTCGGGCTCGTCCGGGTGCACGAGCGGCAGCAGCGCGCCGAGCAGGTCCGGCAGCACGGGCCCGTGGCTGCATAGGACGGCGGGGGCCCCACGTTCCAGCAGCCGAAGCAGGTGACGGGGCGCGCGGGTGGCGTCCGCGGCATACCCCTCCTCGCTCAGTCCGTCCTTGGTCCGCAACGAGGCCCCGGTCGCTGCCGCATAGGGGCGCAGGGTGTCGGCGCACCGCACCGACGGGGAGCTGACCAGCCGCGTGACGGCGTATGCCGCGAGGAGGCTCGCGACCTCGGCGGCCCGGCCCTGCCCGGCCCGGTCGAGGGGGCGGAGCCGGTCGTCGCCGGACCACGAGCCGCGCCCCACGGCGTGGGCGTGCCGGACGAGCGCCAGCGGCCAGGTCGTCAGCGTCCCCGCCTTGTCGGCGCGCACCAGCGCGCGGAGCTGGTCACGGTCGCGGGCGTAGTCGAGCCGGTCGGAGGCGCTGACGACGTCGAGCCAGCGGACCTCGTCGATCTCGTTGCGCAGGGCGCCGGCGGGCCTGGTCGCCTCGGCCGCCCAGTAGTGCACGGTCTTGGTCGCCGGGGTGCCGGCGGCGTCGAGCACGGTGTACTCGGCCGTGGGGAGGGGACGACCGAGGCCGACCTCCAGGGAGGTCTCCTCCTCGGTCTCCCGGACGGCCGCCACCGGCCACGCCTCACCCGGGTCGAGCTTGCCCTTGGCCCACGACCAGTCGTCGTACTTCGGCCGGTGGACGAGCGCGACCTCGAGCTGTCCCCGGCGCCGGCGCCACGGGATGGTCCCCGCGGCAGGGATGGGGGCGGTCAACGTCGGCGGGCCTTGCGCCGGCGCTTGGCGTGCACCTCGATCATCGCGGCCTGGAGGTCGGCAAGGGGCTGGCCGTCGGTGTCGAGGCTGACCCGCGTCCACCGGCCGTCGCCGCTGAGCCGCCAGTGGGCGTACTCGTCGCTCATGCCGCGGGCCAGCAGCGACTGCAGGTCCTCGACGTGCCGCGGGTCGGCGATGCGCAGCAGGGCCTCGACCCGGCGGTCGAGGTTGCGGTGCATCATGTCGGCGCTGCCGATGAACACCTCGGGCTCGCCCCCTCCACCGAAGTGGAAGACGCGGGAGTGCTCGAGGAACCGCCCGAGGATCGACCTGACCTGGATCGTCTCCGACAGGCCGGGGACGCCGGGGCGCAGCGCGCAGATGCCCCGAACCCACACGTCGACCCGGACCCCTGCCTGCGAGGCGCGGTAGAGCGCATCGATGAGCTCCTCGTCCACGATCGAGTTGACCTTGATCTGGACGAGTCCGCCACGCCCCTCCTGGGCGTGCTCGATCTCCATCTCGATGCGGTCGACGAGGCCGGAGCGCACCGAGCGCGGCGCGACGAGCAGGCGCTTGAACTTGCTGCGGGGCGCGAACCCGGACAGCTGGTTGAACAGACGCGCGAGGTCCTCGCCGACCTGCGGGTCCGACGTGAGGACACCGAAGTCCTCGTAGATGCGCGCGGTCTTGCCGTTGTAGTTGCCCGTGCCGATGTGGCAGTACCGACGCAGGGTGCCGTCGTTCTCCTGCCGCACGACCATGCAGAGCTTGGCGTGGGTCTTGAGGCCGACGATGCCGTAGACGACGTGGACACCCGCGTGCTCGAGCTTGCGGGCCCAGGAGATGTTGTTCTGCTCGTCGAACCGCGCCTTGATCTCCACGATCGCCAGCACCTGCTTGCCGGCCTCGGCGGCATCGATGAGGGCGTCGATGATGGGGGAGTCGCCGCTGGTGCGGTAGAGCGTCTGCTTGATGGCCAGCACGCTCGGGTCGGCCGCTGCCTGCTCGATGAACGACTGCACGGACGTCGAGAACGAGTCGTAGGGGTGCTGGAGCAGCACGTCCTTGTCGCGCACGACGGCGAGGATGTCAGCCGCCTTCGCGGTCTCCGCCGGGGCGAGGTCGGGGTGCGACTGGCCGCGGAACGGCTCGAACCGCAGGTCGGACCGCTCGAGGTCGGCCACGAGGTTGAGGCCGCGCAGGTCGAGGGGGGCAGGCAGGCGGTAGACCTCGCTGTCGCTGACCCCGAGCTCACGGACCAACATGTCGAGCACGTGGTCGTCGATGGTCTCGTCGACCTCGAGCCGGACGGGCGGCCCGAACCGGCGTCGCGTCAGCTCCTTCTCCAGCGCGGTGAGGATGTTCTCGGCGTCGTCCTCCTCGACCTCGAGGTCCTCGTTGCGGGTGACCCGGAAGGTGAAGTGCTCACGGACCTCCATGCCCGGGAAGAGCATGTCGAGGTGGGAGGCGATGACGTCCTCGAGCGGCACGAACCGCGTCGAGAACAGGTCGGAAGTGGCCGGCTCTCCGCTCGAGGGCTCGATGTGCAGCAGGCGGGGAAGCAGCGGCGGCACCTTGACGCGGGCGAAGTGCTCCTTGCCCGTCTTGGGGTTGACCAGCACCACAGCCAGGTTGAGCGAGAGACCGGAGATGTAGGGGAACGGGTGGGCCGGGTCGACGGCCAGGGGGGTGAGGACCGGGAACACCCGGTCGGCGAAGAGCTCCGTCAGCAGGTCCTGCTCGGGGTCGCTGAGCTCGTCCCAGCGGACGATGGAGATGCCCTCGTCCTCCAGCGCCGGCTGCACCTTGTCCTTGTAGACGATGCTCTGCATCGCCTGCAGCTCGTGCGCCACGAGCGAGATCTGCTCGAGCACCTCGCGCGGCTCCAGCCCCGAAGCGGACCGGATGGCGAGGCCCGTGGCGATGCGGCGCTTGAGGCCGGCCACACGAACCATGAAGAACTCGTCCAGGTTGGACGTGAAGATGGCGAGGAACCGGGCACGCTCCAGCAGCGGCACCGACTCGTCGGCGGCCAGCTGCAGGACGCGTTCGTTGAACTGGAGCCAGGAGATCTCGCGGTCGAGGAACCGGTCGCCCGGCAGTCCGCTGTCGTCGGGCTGGCTCGTGGCGTGGACCACGCGCATGAAGCGGCCGTTGGACGCCCGCGGCTGGGCGCTCGCGATCGACACCTCCTGCCCCGGGAAGTCGGTGTCGTCGCTGCCGTCGTGGGACTCCGCGGCGAGGGAGCCGGCCTCGTCGGCCGCCCGGCTGGTCACACTCATGCGCTCATCCTGACAGTGCTCCGTGAACGGTGCGCGAATACATCACGTCCACCATGATGCTGGCGAACCCCAGTCCCGTGTAGGTCCGTATCGCGGCCTGGTTGTCCCCGTCGACGTAGAGCTCGACCTCGGCCAGCCCGAGGGAGGCCAGGTGGGCCAGGCCCAATGCGGTGAGTGGGCGGCCCAGCCCGCGCCCCTGGTATGTCGGGTGCACCCCGACCACGTAGACCTCCCCCTTGCCGTCCTCGACCTTGGTCCAGTGGAATGCGGCGACCTCGTCGGGCTGCTCGTCCGCGACCACGAGGATGAAGCCGGCCGGGTCGAACCACGGCAGCGCCATCCGCTCCTGCAGGTCGGCCAGGGTGATCCGGCCCTGCTCGGGGTGGTGGGCGAAGGCGGCGGCGTTCGTGGCCAGCCACGCCTTCTCGTCGCGACCCGGCTCGAACGCCCGCGCGGAGAAGCCCGCAGGCAGGGCGCTCGCCGCCGGGTCGAGGTCGCCCTCGCCCAGGGGCCGGGCCATCTTGTGCAGCTCGCGCACCGCGGTCAGCCCCAGGCGGTCGGCCAGGGCCACGGCTGCCGGCAGCCGCCCGTGGGACCACAACCGGGCCTCCGGGGACTGCTCGAGGACCGCCTCTGCGAGCGCCCTGCCGACGCCGGCACGGCGTGACGGCGGGTCGACGACGAGCTCGCCGGACGCCGTAGGGTCGTCCGTGCCCTCGAGCTGGGCGTACCCCGTGAGCTGCTCCGCGGCATACGCGAGGAGGTGGCGGACCCGACCGGGTCCGGAGGCGAGGTTCAGGACGGTCTGCTCGGACAGGGCCCCGACACCGTCCTCGGCGGCGGCGCGCGCCTGGAGTGCGCGGACGAGCCCGCGTTCGGTGTCGTCCAGGGTGTCGGTGACGCGAAGCGCAGGAGAAAGCACGGAAAGCATTGCACCACGCATCTTCCTTTTCGGGCGACGGCCCCGTTAGCGTGCACGGGTCCGGCTACCGCCGGTTTCCTCCCCTTTTCGCACAAGGACGCACACATGACCTCTTTGCGTACCCGACGCCTCTCCGGCGTCGTCGCCGTGGCTGCCATGGCAGCCGCCGGCCTGGCGATGACGGGTGGCAGCTCCACCGCCGCCCCGAACGGTCCCACGATGGACATCCAGCTGCTGTCGTTCAACGACTTCCACGGCAACCTGCAGCCCCCCTCGGGCTCCAGCGGCCGCGTCGTCACGGACCACAAGCTCGTCACGGACCCCAAGACCGGTGTGGTCTCCGCCGCCGACGTCACCACCGACGCGGGTGGCTCCGAGTACCTCGCGACGCACCTCAAGGAGGCCCGCAAGGGTCACCCGTACTCGCTGACCGTCGCCGCCGGTGACCTCATCGGCGCCTCGCCGTTCCTGTCGGCCGCCTTCCACGACGAGCCGACCATCGAGGCGATGAACGCCCTCCACCTCGACGCGAGCGCCGTGGGCAACCACGAGTTCGACGAGGGGTACAAGGAGCTCCAGCGGATGGCCAACGGCGGCTGCCTCGACGACGGTGCCGGCGCGAACAACCAGGACTCCTGCCCCGGTGGCAAGACGTTCACGGGTGCGAACTTCGACTACCTCGCGGCGAACGTCGTGCAGTCGGGGACGAACAAGACGATCCTGCCGCCCTACACGATCAGGAACATCAAGGGCGCCAAGATCGGCTTCATCGGCATGACCCTCAAGGACACGCCGTCGATCGTCACTGCCGCCGGTGTCGCCGGACTGCAGTTCAAGGACGAGGTCGCGACCGCGAACGCCCTCGTGCCGGTCCTGCGCTCCAAGGGCGTCAACGCGATCGTCGTGCTGATCCACCAGGGCGGTGTCCCGAACCAGCAGGTCTGGTACGGCCCGGACAACAAGCCGTACACGGTGAACCCGACGTACGACTACACCTGCGGCAAGGGTGGCAGCCTCGCACCCGACAGCCCGATCCTGCCGATCGCCAAGGGCCTCGACCCGGCCATCGACATGATCGTGTCCGGTCACACCCACCAGCCGTACGTGTGCGACGTGAAGGACCCCAAGGGCCAGCCGCGCATGGTCACGTCGGCGTCGTCGTTCGGCCGCTTGTTCACCGACACCGACCTCACCTACGACCGTCGGACCCAGGACATCGTCCGCACCTCGGTCAAGAGCGCCAACATGATCGTCAGCCGTGACGTCCCGAAGGACGCCGCACAGACCAAGATCATCACCGACTACTCGGCCCTGGCCCGCCCTATCGCCAGCCGTGTCCTCGGCAAGATCACGACCGACGTGACGCGCACCGGCAACGCCGGCGGCGAGTCCCAGCTCGGCGACCTCATCGCCGACGCCCAGCTGGCCGACCCGTCCGTGGTCACCGCCGGCAAGAAGCCGGACATCGCGTTCATGAACCCCGGCGGCATCCGCGCCGACCTGAGCTACGCCAACAGCCCGTACAACGAGGCCCCGGGCGATGTCGTGTTCGAGGAGGCGTTCACGGTCCAGCCGTTCAACAACTACCTCGTGTCGCTCGACCTCACGGGTGCCCAGGTCAAGCAGCTGCTCACCGAGCAGTGGAGCGGGTCGAACGCCGGCAGCGGCAAGAAGATCCTGCAGGTGAACAAGGCGTTCAACTACACCTACACGGGCACCACGCTCGGCGCGGTGACGCTGAACGGCCAGCCGCTCGTCGACACCCAGACCTACCGCATCGTGACGAACAACTTCCTCCAGGGTGGTGGGGACAACTTTCCGACCATGGCCAAGGGGACGAACGTCTACTACGGCGGCCTGGACATCGACGCGTTCGCCAACTACCTCGAGGCGAACTCGCCCTACACCCCGGGACCGCTGACGCGGATCTCCGGCAGCTGAGGCGCCAGCAGCACCCTGAGCACCGACGAAGGCGCCCCTCCCGTTTCGGGAGGGGCGCCTTTCGTGTGACGGATGGTGTGCCGGGACCGGGTGCGGCACGGCGGGTCAGGCGTCGGCGTGCACGTCCTCGGACGGGACGAAGCGGTACCCGACGTTGCGGACGGTGCCGATGAGCACCTCGTGCTCCGAGCCCAGCTTGGCCCGCAGGCGCCGGACATGGACGTCGACGGTGCGGGTGCCCCCGTAGTAGTCGTAGCCCCAGACCTCCTGGAGGAGCTGGGCCCGGCTGAACACGCGGCCCGGGTGCTGGGCGAGGTACTTGAGGAGCTCGAACTCCTTGTAGGTCAGGTCGAGCAGGCGACCGCGCACGCGCGCGGAGTAGGTCGCCTCGTCGATGGTCACGTCACCGCTGGTGATCTGGACCTCGTCCGGCTCCTGCATCTCCTGCAGCCGTCCGGCGGCCAGGCGCAGGCGCGCCTCCACCTCGGCGGGACCGGCCGACTCGAGCAGGACCTCGTCGACGCCCCACTCGGCAGTGATCCCCGCGAGGCCGCCCTCGGTGAGGATCGCGATGAGGGGGACCGACATGCCGGTGGCGCGCAGCACGCGGCAGAGGGATCGGGCCACCGCCAGGTCGCGGCGGGCGTCGAGCAGCACGGCGTCCGCAGGGGGAGCATCGACCAGGGCCGTGGGCTCGGCCGGGATGATCCGCACCTGGTGCGTCAGGAGCCCGAGTGCCGGCAGCACCTCGGCGCTCGGCGCCAGGGCGTTGGTCAGCAGCAGCAGACGGGCCATGCCTACGAAGGATACGGTTCGAGGGGCGCCCTCGAGCGGGTGAACACATGCTGAGACCCTTGTCTCACGATGAGACCGGCTCCCGGTGGGGGCCGGTCACGAAGGGCCCGCACCACCGAGGGAGCCGGGCCGGGAGGAGAGCGGTATGCCGTCCGAGCAGGATCCCGCGACGAGCGCGGGCCCGGTCACGGTGCGCTACTGGGCGGCGGCCCGGGCAGCGGCCGGGACCGACCAGGACGTCGTGGACGGTGGGACGGTCGCTGCGACCGTCGCCGCTGTCACCGCGCTGCACCCGGCGCTGGCCCCGATCGCCGCAGTGAGCACCCTGCTCCTCGACGGGAGGGCCGTCACCCGTGACGCCGTGGTCGCCTCGGGGTCGGTGCTGGAGGTACTGCCCCCCTTCGCCGGTGGGTGATGCGAGGATGCGGGCTGTGTCCGACGTTCCCGAGCAGCAGGCGCCGGCCCCGGTCGCCCCGATGACCCGGCGCGAACGCCGGGCCCGCAGCCGCAACACCCCCGCGGTCCTGCCGAAGAGGGCCCTGCTCGCGCGTCCACTGACCATGGCGACGACCATCGCGTTCGCCGCGCTCGTCGGACTGACCGGCTACGCCAGCCCCGACTTCGTCGCGGTCGCGGTGGCCCTCGCCGGCCTGGTGCTCGCCTGGGGCTGGCCCCAGCTCCTGAGCCTGCCCAGCCCGCGGGGGACGTCCGCCGTGCTGGCTGTGGGCACGGTCCTCATGACCGCCAGCGTGCTCCTCACCCGCGAGGCCCCGTACCTCCAGTGGCTCCCGGCAGCCCTGGCCGTCTCGGTCATCGCGGCCTTCCTTCACCAGCTCATGCGCCGCGACGGTCGACCCCGCCTCACCGAGTCGGTGACCTCGAGCGTCACCGGCCTCGCCGTTGTCTCGGCCGGCATCGCCCTGGCCCCTGTCCCGCAGATCCTGCACGGCGAGCACGCCCTCGCGGCGGCCATGGCCGGCCTGGGCTTCGGCGTCCTCGCCGACCCGTTGATCAAGGTGCAGCGACTACGGCAGTGGGCCCTGTTCATCTCGATGGTGGTCGGCGGGGCCGCGGGGATGGTGGTGTCGGTCCTGGCCGGACACCCCAAGCCGTGGCCCGCGGCGCTGCTCGGCCTGCTCGCAGCCGCGGTCGCGCACGCCGCTCGCAGGGTGATGGCGGTGCTGCCGGCGACGGCCATGCCGCGCGCCCAGCTGGCGGTCGGCGCGTCCTCGTCGCTGCTGGTCGGCGTGGTCGCCTACGTCGTGGTCCGCTCGCCCTTCTTCGCCTGACCGTCCCGCACGGACCTCCTGCACACCCCTCCCGGCCGCACCCTCCCGTCCGCACCTTCCCGCGCGCACCTTCTCGCGCGAGACGCCGGTTGCGCGGCATACCGCGGGATGGTGACCCGAGGTGTGCCGCGCAACCAGCGTTTCGCGGGTGGGTCAGTAGACGAGCGCCTGGGCGCCGTCGGCCATGACCTCCTCGACGAACGCGGCCGCCCCCCGGACCACCACGCCCTCGACCAGGTCGGCCTCGGTGAGGTCGCGACGGGCGGCGCACTGGCCACAGACCGTGACGGTGCCGGTGGCGAGGACGGCGTCGAGCAGGTCGCGCAGGGGTGCCGCGTGGGCGAGCCGGACCTGTTCGGCCCGACCGGGGACCGCCATCCAGGCGGCGTCACCGGTCAACCACAGGCTGACCTCGACCCCGCTCGCGGCGGCGGTCGCCGCGACCGTGAGGGCCTGGTTGAGGCGTTCGGTCGACTCGGTGCCGGCGGCGTCGGGGTCCGACGGGGCGCCGCTGGTGGCCTTGACGACCAGACGTGTACGGGGAGCGGTCATGGCCCACAGGCTACGATCTGGCGCGTGCACTACTTCTACATCGGCCTGCTGGTCGCCTCCGCCCTCGTCATCACCTGGTTCGCCGGGTTCGTCGTGTACCGCCTGGTGAAGACGCCTCGCTGATGGTGTTCCACCTCGACACCGACCTGCCCCGAGAGCTGGCACCGCTGGCCTGGATGATCGGTCGCTGGGAGGGTGCCGGCGTCGTCGGCTACCCCACGATCGAGTCGGCCAACTTCGGCCAGGAGATCGAGGTGAGCCACGACGGCCGCCCCTTCCTCACCTGGCAGAGCCGTACCTGGCTGCTGAACGAGGCCGGCGAGCAGGTGCGCCCGCTGGCGACCGAGCTGGGGTTCTGGCGCCCGGTCGAGGGTGGGGAGGTCGAGCTGGTGCTCGCCCACCCGACAGGCATCGTCGAGCTGTACTTCGGCACCGCAGAGCCGGCCAAGGTCCAGCTCCGCACCGACGGGGTGCTGCGCAGCCCGCACGCCAAGGAGTACAACGCCGCCACGCGCCTGTACGGGTTGGTCGACTCCAACCTCCTGTGGGCCATGGACATGGCCGCCGTCGGCCAGAAGCTGCAGAGCCACGTGTCTGCCGAGCTCAAGCGCGTGGGCTGAGGCGTTGACCCACCGCCCGGCGCGGATCCTCAACGTCTGCACCGGCAACATCTGCCGCTCACCGTTCCTCGAGCGCGCCCTGCAGGCCGAGCTCGACCGGTCCTGGGGCGTGGGTGCGGTCGAGGTCGCGAGTGCCGGCACCGGAGCACTCGCCGGTCACCCGATGGAGCCGCAGGCGCGGGACCGGCTCGAGGCTGCCGGCTACTCCGCCGACGGGTTCGTGGCCAGGCACCTCGAGGAGGACCTCGTGGCCGGTGCCGACCTGGTCCTCACCGCCAGCCGGGCCCACATCGGCCGGGTGACGACGTTGCACCCGCGCGTCCTGCGGCGGGTGTTCGCCTTCCGGGAGTTCGCCCACCTGTTGTCAGCGGTCCCGGCCGACGCCCTGCACGGCCCGGTCGACAGTGCCCGCGAGCACGTGGCACGGGCCACCCGGCTCGCCTCGGCCGAGCGCGGGATGGGTTCGCCGCTGTCCGACGACGAGGCCGACGTGGTCGACCCCTACCGCCGCTCGCCTGAGGTCTTCGACGCCATGGCGGCCCAGGTCATGGACGCGCTGCCGACGGTCGTCCGGGCGCTCTCGCGCCCCTGACGGCTACGGCGTGCGGGTGACGTCCTCGTAGGAGGACATCGCGTCGTTCTGCAGGGCGTCCCCGAGGTCCTGCATCCCCTGGACGTCGAGGATGTCGATGGACGCGCCGGCGGGGGAGGTGCCGTACCCGGTGAAGGGGGCCGTGATGAAGGCGATGTCCTTGCCGCGCAGGTTGCGCATGGCAACGGCCTCGCTGCGCATGTCGCCGGTGGAGAAGTCCTTGTCCACCGTGAGGTTGGACGTGCCGGCCTCGACGAACTGCGCCAGCTTCACCGGGTTGCCGAGCACGTCCTTGCTCAGCGACTTGAGCATCAGCGCCTTGATGAAAGCCTGCTGCCGCCGGCCGCGGGAGATGTCTCCCTCGCTCAGCTCCTTGCGCTCGCGCACGAAGGCGAGGGCCTCCTCGCCACCCATCTGCTGGTAGCCCTTGGTGAACGTGTAGCCCCGGCTGGAGCTCGACTCCTCCACGTAGACGTTGACGCCACCGACGGCGTCGGTCATCCGCTTGAAGCCCTCGAAGTCGATGATCGCCACGTGGTCGACCGGCACGCCCACGAGACCCTGGATGGTCTGCACGAGCAGCGGGGCGCCGCCGTAGGCGAAGGCCGCGTTGATCTTGTCCTTGCCCCGGCCCGGGATGTCGACGTAGAGGTCACGCGGGAAGTGGACGAGGTTGACCGTCTTGCGGTTGGCCGCGACGTGCATGAGCACGATGACGTCGGAACGGGCGCCGGCGAGGCCGGCCCGCGCGTCGGAGCCGATGATGAGGAAGTTCTGGGCGTCCTTGGCCCCGGCCTTCTTCGTCGGTGCGTCGGTGGCCCCGCTCACGCCGGGCGTGGGGAGCAGGGAGCTGCGCTTGACGTTCGAGTTGACCGTGTTGTTGAGGAACAACAGGTAGCCCGCGACGGAGCCGACCACGAGCAGCACGACCAGGGCGATGACGATGGCCAACGTCCTGCGCAGGCGGCGTCGCTTCGGGCGCGCGGGCGGGGTCTGGGTCTCTTCGAATTGGTCCAGCACCCGGCCAGTGTAGGTGGCGCACCCGGGCAGATCGTGCAGGTCGCCGTCACGCTCGACCGTACAGTGGGGGGCGTGCAGGACGTCGGCGAGCGGTTGCGGGCCCAGGGGCGCAGGATGACGCCCCAGCGCCAGCGCGTGCTCGACGCCGTGGCCACGCTGGGCCACGCGACCCCCGAGGACGTGGTCGCCCGGGTGTCCGCCGACGGCGGGGCCACTCTCGCACCGTCCACCGTCTACCGGGCCCTGGAGGCCCTGGAGTCGCTCGGGGTCGTGGGGCACACGCACCTCGACCACCGCGCGCCGAGCTACCACCTGGCCGACCACGCCGACCACATCCACCTCGTCTGCCGTACCTGCGGACGCGTCGAGCAGTGCGACCGCGACCTGGCCGAGTCCTTCACCGGGAATGTTCTGGCCGCGAGCGGCTTTGTTGCTGACGTGACCCACATGGCGGTGCACGGCCTGTGCGCCGACTGCGCGAGCCGATCCTGACCGCCTGAACGGCCACCCGATGACAGAGGTGCACCCCGCATGACGCAGACCCCGACCACCCCCACCGAGCTCCGCGACCCCACGGTTCCCGCCCAGGACGTTCCTGCCCCCGTGACCCGGTCGGTCCTGCTGTCTCGGCCCGGCGCGGTGGAGGGTGACGGGCCGGACGCGGGGGTGGCGGCCCACTACGGCGACCCGCTGCGCGAGCAGCGCCTCCTCGTCGAGGGCCTGGCCGTCGTGGACCTCTCCCACCACGGGGTGGTCACCGTCACCGGTCCAGACCGCCTCTCGTGGCTGCACTCCATCACCACCCAGCAGCTGACCGGGCTCGGCCCGCGGGAGTCGCGCGAGTCGTTGGTGCTCAGCCCCAAGGGCCACATCGAGCACGACCTGCACCTCGTCGACGACGGTGAGACGTCCTGGATCATCACCGAGCCCGGCACCGCTCCGGCGCTCGTGCGCTGGCTCGACTCGATGCGGTTCATGCTGCGGGTCGAGGTCGCGGACGTCAGCGCAGACTGGGCGGTCCTCGGCGAACCCTCCGGTGCCGAGGCCCAGCCCGGTGAGCTCCTCGCGTGGCGTGACCCGTGGCCGGGGCTGGTCGGTGACACCGCGGCATACGGCCCGGTGGAGGGGCACCCCGCGGAAGGGCGCGCTTGGCGCGAGGTCCTCGTGCCCGTCGCCGAGCTCGAGGCGACGGTCGGCGACCGCGACCTGGCTGGTTCGTGGGCGGCCGAGGCGCTGCGCGTCGCCGCCTGGCGCCCGCGCCTGGGGTTCGAGACCGACCACCGCACCATCGCCCACGAGACCGACTGGCTGCGCACGGCGATCCACCTGCACAAGGGGTGCTACCGCGGTCAGGAGACGGTCGCCCGGGTCCACAACCTGGGGCGTCCGCCGCGCCGCCTGGTCTTCCTGCACCTCGACGGGTCGGGCCACACCCTTCCGGAGCGCGGGGAGCCGGTGCTGCTCGGCGACAAGACCGTCGGGCTGCTCACCTCCGTGGCCCGCCACCACGAGGACGGCCCGATCGGGCTCGCGCTGGTCAAGCGCAACACCCCCCTCGACGCGACCCTCGTCGTCGGTGGCGTGAGCGGCAGCCAGACGGAGGTCGTCGCTCCCTGATCTCGGCCCGGGTGCCGACGACCGCCGGAGGCGTCCTGCCATGATGTCCGCCATGGCCACGACCCCCGGCACCCTGATCACCGTCGCGCCCACGGGCGCCGAGCTGTCCAAGTCCGACTTCCCGCAGCTGCCGACGACGCTCGAGGAGCTCGTCGAGACCGCGGTCGCCTGCGAGGCTGCCGGTGCCTCGATGATCCACCTGCACATCCGCGACGGTGAGCACCGCCCGACGCTCGACCACGGCCACCTCAAGGCCGCCGTGGACGCCCTTCGTGAGCAGACGTCGCTCGTCGTCCAGCTGTCCACCGGCGGCAGCGTGCACGACCCCCTCGAGCAGCGCCTGACCGTGCTCGACGCGGAGCCGGACTCCTGCTCGCTGACCTGTGGCACCACGAACTTCGGCGACGACGTCTTCCTCAACCCCTACGGCTTCATCTCCGACCTGTACGTCCAGGCGCAGGAGCGCGAGGTCGTCCCGGAGTTCGAGCTGTTCGACCTCGGCCACGTCGCCGCCCTGGCCCGCCTCATCGACGCGCACGGCCTGCCCTTCGGGGGGAAGGTCCACGTCGACTTCGTGACCGGTGTGCCCGGCGGTATGCCGGGAAACCCGGCCGCCCTGCTCGCCGGCGTCGCGATGCTCCCGGCCGAGGTCACGTCCTGGGCCGCGACGGGGATCGGCCGCACGCACCTGCCGATCGCCGCCGCCGCACTCGCCGCGGGCGGCCACCTGCGGGTCGGGATGGAGGACAACGTGGTGTTCTCCCGCGGGGTCCAGGTCCAGCACAACCGCGAGCTGGTCGAACGCGCCGCTCACCTCGCCGAAGTCATGCAGCGCCCGGCGATGTCGACCCAGGACGCGCGTTCGATGCTCGGGGTCAAGGACCGCCGCACCGCCTGACCTGTCGCGGTGTGGTCACCATCACGCTGCCTGCAGTTTGCGTTCTGCTAACTGGAGCAAGCATGATGGAGGCATGAGCCGACTTCCACTGGGACCCCTGGGCGGTGACAGCCTCGGTGACTACCTGCGTGAGCAGCGTCAGTCCGCGAAGCTCTCGCTGCGCCAGCTGTCCGAGCTGGCAGGCGTCTCGAACCCCTACCTGTCGCAGATCGAGCGGGGCCTGAAGAAGCCCAGCGCCGAGATCCTCCAGCAGCTCGCCAAGGGCCTCGAGGTCTCCGCCGAGTCGCTCTACGTACGGGCCGGGATCCTCGACGAGCGCCACGGCCACCCGGCCGAGGCGCCCGACACCCGGGCCGTCATCGGCGCCGACCCGCGACTCAGCGACCGCCAGAAGTCCGCCCTGCTGGACATCTACGACTCCTTCGTCGGCGGCGACCCCGCCCCGACGAGCCGCACCCGCAAGGCCGCGGCGCCCCGCACGGGCGGCACGAAGGCCGCGACTCCCCGGAGCCGCAAGCCCTCGACCGCCACGCGCACGAGCAAGCGCAGCACGCCCTCCACCACCACCCAAGGAGACTGACATGGCACTCGTTGCCGACATCCGCAAGAACGTCATCGACACCACCCCCGTGTTCGCCGTGGTCGGCCTGACCGACCTCGCCGTCGAGAAGGTCCGCGACGCCCGCGTCCGCGCCACCACGGTCGGCCTCGAGCTCACCAACGACCTCAAGGCAGACCTGAACCCGGCTGCCATCCAGACCAAGGCCCAGGCGCGCGTGTCCGGTGTGGCCGAGCAGGCCCAGGAGCTCCCGGCCCTGGCCCTGAACCGCAGCCTCGAGCTGGCCGGCAAGGCGCAGGAGTCCTACGAGACCGTCGCCGCCCGCGGCGAGAAGCTCGTCAAGCGCGTGCGCACCCAGAAGGCCACCAAGGACCTCATCGCCCAGGCCGAGACCACGGTCGCCCTCGGCAAGGGTGCGGTCACCACCGTGCGCAAGTCTGCCAACGAGCTCCAGCGCTCCGCCAAGGCCACGCTGACCACCGGCCGCAAGGAGGCCGCCACGGTCGCCGACGCCGTCGCCAGCTCGGTCGCCGTCGAGACCACCGAGGTCGCCACCGCGGCCAAGGAGTCCGCGAAGCGCACCCGCACGGCTGCCAAGCGCACCTCCACCACCGCCAAGAAGTCGGCCACCGCGACCAAGACCGCCACCAAGCGCGCGACCACCGGTGCCCGCAAGACCGCCTCCACCGCGAAGAAGGCCACCGCCACGACCGCGGCCAAGGTCGGCGACTGATCACGGTCCTGCCCTGAGCAGACTCTGCGCAGGCCCCCACCCGGCAACGGGTGGGGGCCTGCGTCGTCCCGCGGGCCGTGGCTAGGCTCGGGAGGGTGAGCACGCCGCATACCGTCACCCCGCCCGCCCTCGACGACGCCCCCGTCCTCGCGCACTACGTGCGCGGCGGGTTCGTGGAGTCCGCCCACCGGGCCTCGGTGGTCGTGACCGCCGCGGACGGCGGCGAGCACCTGCTGGCGCTCGGCGCCGTCGACGACCCGGTGTTCCCGCGGTCGTCCAACAAGCCGGTCCAGACGCTGGCCATGGTCCGTGCGGGCCTGCGTATGCCGCCGGCGCACCTCGCGCTCGCCTCCGCGAGCCACTCGGGCGAGGACTTCCACCTCGCCGCGGTGCGCGAGATGCTCGCCTCCGTCGGGCTGACCGAGGGCGCGCTGCAGAACACCGCTGACTACCCCGTCAACGAGGAGGCCCGCGAGGCGGTCATTCGCAGTGGCGGCGGCAAGCTCCCCATCACCCAGAACTGCTCCGGCAAGCATGCCGCGATGCTGGCCACCTGCGTCGTGAACGGCTGGGACACCGCCACCTACCGCGACCCCTCGCACCCGCTGCAGGTCGCGATCGCGCAGACGCTGGCCGAGCTGACCGGTGACGAGATCACCTCGACCGCCGTCGACGGCTGCGGTGCGCCCGTCATGGCCGTCACGCTCGCCGGTCTCGCCCGCGCGTTCGGGACGATGGCGTCCGCGCCCGCCGGGACCCACGAGGCCGAGGTGGCCGACGCCATCCGCGCGAACCCCGCGTACCTCGGCGGCACCGGCCGCGACGTCACCGCCCTCATCGAGCACACCCCCGGCCTCATCGCCAAGGACGGCGCCGAGTCCGTGTATGCCGTGGGGCTGGCCGACGGGCGCGGGATCGCCCTCAAGGTCGCCGACGGCTACCCGCGGGCCAAGCCAGTGATCCTGGCTGCCGTGCTGCGCCACCTCGGCGTGGAGTCGGCGGCCATCGCCCAGCTCGAGCACTCCCCGGTCCTCGGGCACGGGGAGCCGGTCGGCGCGATCGTGGCCGTCAACCTCTGACCCGGGCAGCCTGAGCCAGTCGTGCGCGCGGTCGTGCAGCGGGTCTCCTCGGCCTCGGTCACCGTCGACGGCGAGGTCGTCGGCGCGATCGAGCGCCCGGGGCTGCTGGTGCTGGTCGGTGTCACCCACGACGACGGCCCCGAGCAGGTCGCGACGTTGGCCCGCAAGATCGCCGACCTGCGGATCCTGCGCGACGAGCGGTCGGTCTCGGACGTCGGTGCGCCGGTGCTGGTCGTCAGCCAGTTCACCCTCTACGCCGACACCCGCAAGGGCCGTCGGCCGTCGTGGGGTGCAGCCGCACCGGGACCGGTGGCCGAGCCGCTGGTCGAGGCCGTGGTCGAGGCCCTGAGGGGCCGGGGCATCGACGTGGCGACGGGACGGTTCGGCGCGGACATGCAGGTCTCCCTGGTCAATGACGGCCCGGTGACACTGGTCCTCGAAGTCTGACGTCTAGGCTGGGGCCCATGTTCGCACTCGGGAGCCTCCAGGCCGTGGTGACCCTGCTGCTCAGCCTCCTGGCCTTCGCAGCCGAGGTCTTCGCGCTCGTCGACGGCCTGCGGTACCGGCCCGAGGTCTACCTGGCGGCGGGCAAGCGCACGAAGAAGTTCTGGACGATCGTCCTCGGGGTCGCGGTGGTCCTGGGCTTCGTCTCCATCGGCGGCGGCGGCCGGATCTTCTCCATCGGCCTCATCGCCTTCGTGGCGGCCGCCATCTACCTCGCCGACGTCCGGCCCGCCCTCCGGTCGATGGTCGGTCGTGGCGGCAGCGGGAACCAGCACATGGGCCCCTACGGACCGTGGTGAACGACGTGGCCGACGAGCTGGTGGACGACAGGGTGAAGGACGACGTGGTGAAGGACGACGGGGGAGTGCAGATGCGGGACCCGCGCGACGAGACGTTCGTCCAGGAACGTCCCTGGGGGCAGTTCGAGCAGTTCGTGTCCAACGAGCGCGTGACGGTCAAGATCATCACCGTCCAGCCGGGCCACCGACTCTCGCTGCAGACCCACGAGAACCGTGGTGAGTTCTGGCAGGTCCTGGACGGTCCCATGGAGGTCACCGTCGGTGACCGCACGTGGGTCGCGGCCTCGGGCGAGAAGGTCTGGGCACCGCAGGGATCGGTCCACCGCATGGCCAACCACGGCGACGCCCCGGGCCGCATGCTCGAAGTCGCCTTCGGTGACTTCGACGAGGCCGACATCGTGCGGCTCCAGGACGACTACGCCCGCTGACCACCGGGGGTGACGGCGTCCCAGGCGACGGTGAGCTCACCCAGGCGCCAACGGCTCGGCCCGTCGAGCAGCGGCCAGCCGTCGTCCCGCAAGGTCGTCGCGGTGGCGAGGAACCGTTGCCGCACACCGAAGCTCGCGTGGTGCGCCGAATGTGCCCAGGCGCGGTCGAGGGCGCCGAGCCACGCGTGCACGGGTTCGCCGGGGACGTTGCGGTGGATCAGCGCCTTGGGCAGCCGCTCCGCGATGTCGGAGGGTGCGTCGAGTCCGCGCAACCGCCAGGAGAGCGTGAGCGAGACGGGGCCGGTGCGGTCGACGGCGACCCACGTGCTGCGCCGACCCAGCTCGTCGCACGTCCCGTCGACCAGGAGGCCGTCGTCGGTGAGGCGCTCGCGCACGGTGTCCCACGCGGGCCCGACCTGCGACTCGTCATACTGCCGAAGGACGTTGAACGCCCTCACCACGGTCGCCCGGCGCCCGTCGTCAAGCGGCACCTCGAACCCGCCCAGCCGGAAGGCCAGCCCCTCCCGCGCCAGGGACCGGCCCAGGGCGACGCGGGCCGGGTCGATCTCGACACCGACGACCTCGACGTCCGCACGCACCACGCGGAGGCGGTCGTGCAGCTCGACGGCGGTGACCGGTGAGGCGCCGTAGCCGAGGTCCACGACGACCGGCGGGTCCACGGCGCGGCGCAGGCGCCACGCCTGGGGGCCGGCCAGCCAACGGTCGACCCGGCGGAGGCGGTTGGGGTTGGTGGTTCCCCGGGTGATCGTCCCGACCGGCCGTTGCACCACCACGGCAGCAGCGTACGGCGCACCGCGGCCTAGGGTTGGCTCCGTGCACTGGCGCGAGAGGAACATCAGCCGCAGCATGGTCGCGCTGGTGGCCTCGCTGAGCGCCCTCGCCCTGCTCGGGCTCTGGACCCAGCTGCCCGGGTGGCTGGGTCGGGACGCCGGCGTCAGCGACGTCTCGCCCGGCCTGCTGCGGGTGGCACCCGGTGCCAAGGGGGTGGCCACCCTCGGCGGCGGGGTGACGGTGTCCCTGTATCCCGACGGGATGCGGATCGTGCGCGGCCAGAGCCTGCTCACCCAGACCGTCATCGGCGGCTCGATGATCAGTGCGGTCGAGGGCCGGGCGACCGGCACCGGCGCGGACACCGACGAGCACGTCACCCGCCGCCTGAGCAACCTGTCGATCGACGAGCTGGTGTTCCTGCCCGGGCGGGCGACGTACTTCGGGACGGTCTCGGACGGGGCGCTCTCGATGCCGGTGGTGATCCGTATCGAGCTGGCCGGGTCGGTGATCCGCGTCGGCGCCTCCGTCAACGGAGCGGACGGCATCGTGTGGCACCTCGACCACCGCCCGCTGACGACCGGACTGCGGCCGGCCCTCACGGCCCGCAACCTGCGCGGCACGGCGGCGTGGATCTCCCCGGGGAGCGTCGAAGGGCAGGGCGCCTTCTCCACGAACCTGGGGACCGACGTCGGGGTGGGACCCGGACGGGTGGCACGCGGGGTGGACGTGCGGGCCGACGGCCGCATCGACGTGCACATCTGGTCCGACGCGGGGTTCCTCACCATCTCGTCGTACGCGCGTCCGCAGCCCGCCCCGTCGGGGTGACGAGGGGTCCGCAGTGGCAGACTCGGGAGCATGGGCTCCCGCGACCGCATCGACCGTGTCGCCATGCTCAGCGTCCACACCTCGCCGCTCGAGCAGCCGGGCACCGGTGACGCCGGTGGCCTCAACGTGTACGTCGTCGAGGTGGCCCGTGAGCTGGCCAAGCGGGACGTCGAGGTCGAGATCTTCACGCGCACGACCACGGCCGAGCTCGCCCCCACCGTCGAGCTCGAGCCGGGGGTGCTGGTCCGCCACGTGACGGCCGGACCCTACGAAGGGCTCGGCAAGAACGACCTCCCCGGCCAGCTGTGCGCCTTCGCCGCCGGAGTCATGCGCACGGGCGCGCACGCCCCCGAGGACCACTACAGCCTCGTCCACTCGCACTACTGGCTCTCGGGCCAGGTCGGCTGGCTGGCGGCCGACCGCTGGCAGGTGCCGCTCGTGCACACGATGCACACCATGGCCCGGGTCAAGAACCGCCACCTCGCGGACGGCGACGCCCCGGAGCCGTCCGGCCGCGAGATCGGCGAGCTCCAGGTCGTCGAGGCCGCCGACCGCCTCATCGCCAACACCGCGGGGGAGCGGGCCGAGCTGATCGACCTGTATGCAGCGGACCCCGACAAGGTGGTCGTCGTGCCCCCCGGGGTGGACCTGTCCGTCTTCTCGCCGGGCGACCAGCGCGCGTCGCGGGCCCTGGTCGGCGTGGCGCCGGACGCGAAGGTGCTGCTCTTCGTCGGGCGGATCCAGCCGCTCAAGGCCCCCGAGGTGCTCGTCAAGGCAGCCGCAGAGCTGATCGGCCGCCACCCCGAGTGGTGCGGACAGCTCGTCGTGGCGGTTCTCGGCGGGCCGAGCGGGTCCGGGCTCGAGCACCCGGAGTCGCTGCAGGAGCTGACGGTGGCGCTGGGGCTGACGGCGCAGGTGCGGTTCGTCCCGCCGGTGTCCCGCCCCGAGCTCGCCCACTGGTACCGGGCGGCCGACCTGGTCGCGGTGCCGTCGCACTCCGAGTCGTTCGGTCTCGTCGCCGTCGAGGCGCAGGCCTGCGGCACCCCGGTCGTCGCCGCTGACGTCGGTGGCCTGCCGACGGCCGTGGGTGACGCCGGCGTGCTCGTCGCCGGGCACGACATCCCCACCTGGGCCGACGCCCTGGAAGGACTGCTCATGGACCCCATGCGCCGAGAGGCCTTGTCTAACAAGGCTGTCGAGCACGCCGCACTGTTCGGCTGGGACCGCACAGCCGACCGGCTGTACGAGGTCTACATCGAGGCGATGCGCGCCCGCGAACGGGTCTCCGACCCGCCGTCACCCAACGGTGCGCTCGTCGGCGTGCCCTCGGCGGTGACGCCGTGAGCGGTCAGCCCGGCGCCGGGAGCAGGGACCAGTCCGCGCCGGCTGGGCTCGCCGGGGTGCTCGAGGGCTACCTCGCCGACGCCGGCATCGAGTGGGAGCCGGGCGCGCGCTCCGGCGAGTACGTGCTCACCCTGCCGGGCGAGAAGAAGCTCAAGACGGTGGCGTCGCTCGTGGCCGGCGAGTCGTCGCTGTCGGTGTCGGCGTTCGTCATCCGCAACCCCGACGAGAACCACGAGACCTTCTACCGCTACCTGCTCCGCAAGAACCTGCGCCTGCCCGGCCTGGCCTACGCCATCGACACCGCCGGTGACGTCTACGTCACCGGCCGCCTGCCCGCGGACGGGGTCGACGCGGCATACCTCGACCAGCTTCTCGGCGCGCTGCTGGACGCCGCCGACACGCACTTCAACGAGCTGCTCGCGATCGGGTTCCGCACGAGCATGCAGAAGGAGTGGGACTGGCGGGTGTCGCGCGGGGAGTCGCTGCGCAACCTCGAGGCGTTCCGGCACCTCCTCGACGGTCGGTCGGCGGCGGACGCCCCAACGTCCTGAGACGCCCCTGAGACGGCCCTGAGACGGCCCCTGCGCGGTGCCGCGCACGGTCACTACGCTGGACCCATGGCATACACCCTCATCCTGCTGCGCCACGGGCACTCCGACTGGAACGCCAAGAACCTCTTCACCGGCTGGGTCGACGTCGACCTCAACGACCAGGGTCGCGACGAAGCGGTCGCAGGCGGAAGGTTGTTGAAGGACAAGGGAGTTCTGCCGACCGTCGTGCACACGTCGGTGCTGCGCCGGGCGATCACCACGGCCAACCTGGCGCTCGACGCCGCCGACCGCCACTGGATCCCGGTGCGCCGTGACTGGCGGCTCAACGAGCGCCACTACGGCGCGCTCCAGGGCCTGGACAAGGCGGCCACCCGTGAGAAGTACGGCGACGAGCAGTTCATGCTGTGGCGCCGCTCGTTCGACACCCCGCCGCCGCCGATCGAGGTGGGTTCGGAGTTCGACCAGTCGGGCGACCCCCGCTACGCCGGTGTCGAGGTCCCCCGCACGGAGTGCCTCAAGGACGTCATCGCGCGGATGATGCCGTACTGGGAGGGCGCCATCCAGGACGACCTGCGGGCCGGTGAGACGGTGCTCGTCACCGCCCACGGCAACAGCCTGCGTGCCCTGGTCAAGCACCTGGACCAGATCAGCGACGAGGACATCGCCGGCCTGAACATCCCGACCGGCCAGCCGTTGGTCTACACCCTCGGCGAGGACTTCATGCCGACCAAGCCGGCCGAGTACCTCGACCCGGAGGCGGCTGCCGAGGCAGCCGCCGCCGTGGCCAACCAGGGGCGCTAGCGGTCAGCGCGTGGTGCCTGCCGTCCAGACGTCGTCGGACGGCAGGTCCAGGGGCCACCGCCCGATCTGCGCGCCGTCGGCGTCGTAGGTGACGACCTCGTAGGACGCGATCGACGGGTCCGTGGTCGGGGTGGTGACGAGGGCGGTCCCGTTGCGCACGGGGACGACCGCCGAGCTCGGATAGGCCAAGGATCCCGACGACACGAGACGGACCGAGGCCGCGGTCGGGGCGAACACCTCGTGGGTCACCCGGTTGCCGTCGATCGCACCGTGGAGCACGAACGGACGGTCAGCAGCCGTGGCTGCGTCGATCGGGACGCCGGAGGCCGAGTCGGAGGCCATCGACTCGCTGCTGTCCTTGGCCCGCACGACGACCATGGCGCTGCGCAGCACCTGACCTCCGGGCAGGGTCGAGTCCACGACGATCACCTCGTTCGTGACCGGGCCCTTGGCGCCGAAGTCGGCGTGCTCGACGACCTGCGGGTCCGCAGCGCCGAAGAACCGGGTCGTGCTGCGGACGTCCTTGGGCTCCAACCCGAGCCTGACCGCGACTCCCGCCCCCATGGCATCCTCGGCCTTGGCCCGGAAGTCCTCGCCGGTGCAGTTCAGGCACACCGACCCCAGGTCCTCGCGCTGGGTCACGGGAGGGCCCGTCAGGGTGGCGGGCGTGTCGGCGACGGCGCCTCCCGAGGGGTGGATGCGCATCAGCGACGGTGGGGAGTCGTGGACGACGTTCGACCACGCTCCATCGGTCAGGGTGATCGGGCGGTAGGCATCGCGGGTCACCGTGCCGTCGATGCCGATCTGGACGCCGGTCGAGAGCTCGAGCGTGCGGTTACCGGGAGTGGTCAGTGCGACGACCCTGCTGTCGGGGTCGTCGCTCTCGCGCAGGACGACGACGTCGGTGGCGTCCCCGCTCCACACAGAGACGCCGGCGAGCTCGTCGGCGCCGGCCCCCAGGGGTCCGGCGAACATGCTGACCCTGGTGGAGCCGCCGTCCTCTGGATCCCAGCCCACGACGACGCGCGTTCGGTCGAGGTCGGCGGCGTAGACGACGTGCGCCGTGAGGGACTTCTCCGTGACCGCGCTGATGAACGCCTTGTCCTCGGCGAGGGAGCCGCGCACCGGCCACGACGACATGGCGGCCCACCGTGGGTCGGAGGGGCCCGGCACGATGACCTGGGTGCGCTTGGCCGGCAGCGTCGACCGGCGGTCCCCTTGGCTCAGGCCGGGCACGAGGACCGCGACGGCGGCAACGGCTGCCACGGCACCGATCGCTGCGCCGCGGCGGCGTCGGCGGCTCGTGACGACGGCGCCCGTGACCCGCTCGTAGGGGTCGAACGCGGGTCCGTCGAGCTCGTCGGCACGGGCCGCCAGGGCGTCGCGGAGCTGGGTCTCGAGGCTCATGACAGGCTCCTCTCGGGGGCGCCGTTGGTCTGTTGGAGCACGGTGCGGAGGCGGTCGAGGCCCCGGGAAGCCTGGCTCTTCACCGAGCCGAGCGACATGCCGAGCGCGTCGGCCGTGGCCGCCTCGGAGAGGTCGTCGAAGTAGCGCAGCACGACCACGGCGCGCATCCGTGGAGGAAGGCCGAGCACCGCCCGGGCGACCTCGTCGCGGGTGTCGTACGCGGCATACGCGTCGCCGGTGGCCCGGTCCGCGTGGGTGGGGACCTCGCCGAGGGTCTCGGCGACCCGGCGGCGACGCCACCAGGACGCGGACTCGTTCGCCAGCGCGGCGCGGGTGTAGGCGTAGGGGCCACCCGAGGTCTCGTCGCGGGAGATGTGGTCCCACCGGCGGTGCACCTTGACCAGCACCTGCTGCACGAGGTCCTCTGCCCGCCCCTGGTCGCCGGTGAGCAGGTAGGCCGTCCGGACCAGGGCGTGCCAGCGCGCCTGCACGAAGCGGCGGAACTCCTCCTCGCCTCCTGCGTCCACGTCCCACCCCTGCCTGCCCCGGCCGACCTGGTGTCGGCACCCACCCCCTGGACGCGGGTCAGCATGCCGCAGGTTGAGAGCGGTGGGAGATATTTCGGACGACTCACCCCGACACGCACGCAAAGCGGGGGTTGTTCGGCAAGACCGGGTCATGCAGATCCCGTGTCCCCGAACAACCCCCGCTTTGCCGTGCCGCGGTGAGGCGGTTGCGCCGTGTCGCGGGTGGTGCGGCGGACCTACAGCGTGGGGCTGTGGTCCTCCTGCTCCTCGTGGTCCTCGGCGACGTCCCACTCGCCGGTGACGAGGTAGACGACCCGGTGGGCCACCGAGACGGCGTGGTCGGCGAACCGCTCGTAGTAGCGACCGACCAGCGTCATGTCGACGGCCGCCTCGGTGCCGTGCTTCCACGTCCCGTCGATGAGGTGGCTGAACAGCGTGCGGTGCAGCTCGTCCATCGCGTCGTCGTCGCGCTCGAGCGTCTTGGCGTCCTCGACGTCCTTGGCCGCGATGACCTGGCCGCACTTGGCGACGATGCGCTCGGCGACCTGGCCCATCTGCAGGATGGTCGCCCGGATGTCCGCGGGCACGGCCGACTCGGGGTACCGCAGCCGTGCGACCTTGGCGACGTGGCGGGCGAGGTCGCCCATCCGCTCGAGGTCAGCACTCATGCGCATGGAGGTGACCACCATGCGAAGGTCCGTGGCGACCGGCTGCTGCCGGGCCAGGAGGTCGATGGAGAGGGCGTCGAGCCCCTCACGCATGCGGTCGAGCTCCTTGTCGGCCTGGATGACCGACTCGGCGAGCTGGATGTCGGCGTCGAGGAGGGCGGTCGTGGCCCGGGACATGGCCGACCCCGCCAGGCGGGTCATCTCGACGAGCTGGTCGGAGATGGTGTCGAGGTCCTCGTGAAAAGCGTCGCGCATTACTTCCCTAGCGTGAGTGCGGTGGAGCGTGCGAGCCGAGGCTCCCACGGGGCAGTGAACGGTCGGATGACCTCAGGTGAACATCTGGGGGTCCCGTGCGGGCCGGTCCTGATTCCGGACCGGACCGGTATGGCGCGCACCGTACATTGGGATCGTGGATGCGACCACTGCCGCCGTGCTGGCCGGGTTCGCCGGGCTGCTCACCGGTGCCCTGGCCGTCATCGCCGTGCGCTACTCCGAGCGCCAGCAGACGCAGCTGCCGGACACGACGCCCTTGGCCACCTCGCTGCCGCCGGGTGTGGGCGACGTCCTCGCGGTGCTGCGGTCGAGCGCCATCGTCGTCGACTCGGCGGACGCCGTCACCAAGATGTCGCCGGCAGCCGTCGCCTACGGCCTGGTGCGGGACGGCGAGCTCGTCCACGCCGAGCTGCGCCACCTCGCCCGGCAGGTCCGCCGCGACGGGGTGATCCGCGAGTCGCAGCTCGAGCTGTCACGTGGCCCGCTCGGCCAGGGCCGGTCCATCATGCAGGCGCGGGTCGCCCCGCTCGGCAGCAGCCACGTGCTGCTCCTCGTCGAGGACCACACCCAGGCCAGGCGCGTCGAGGAGGTCCGCCGGGACTTCGTCGCCAACGTCAGCCACGAGCTCAAGACCCCCGTAGGTGGCATCGGCCTGCTCGCCGAGGCGATCCTCGACGCGAAGGACGACCCGGTCGCGGTCGAGCGGTTCGCCGGCCGCATGCAGGTCGAGAGCCACCGCCTCGCCCAGCTGGTCAAGGAGATCGTGGACCTGTCGCGCCTGCAGGTCGCCGACACGCTGCACGAGCCGCGCCTCGTCGACGTGACCGCTGCGGTGCACGAGGCCATCGACTACTCGCGGGTCGGCTCCGACGCCAAGCAGATCGAGATCGCCGAGGCGTGCGCGCCCGACCTCAAGGTGTTCGGCGACGAGGACCTGCTCGTCACCGCCGTCCGCAACCTCATCGGCAACGCCGTCGCCTACTCGGGCAACGGCACTCGCGTCGCGGTCGGCGGTCGCCTCAACGGCGACATGGTCGAGATCACCGTGACCGACCAGGGCCAGGGCATCCCGCAGGCCGAGCAGGCGCGCATCTTCGAGCGGTTCTACCGCGTCGACGGCGCGCGCTCGCGCGCCACGGGTGGCACCGGCCTCGGCCTGGCCATCGTCAAGCACATCTGCGCCAACCACGGTGGCGACGTCACCGTGTGGAGCGAGGAGGGCCGTGGATCCACGTTCACGATCCGCCTCCCCGCCGCCGCCGACCGCTCCGGCGGCCGGATCGACCCTGCTTCCCCCACAGCCGCACCGTCCCAAGGAGACCCCCGCGCATGACCCGAATCCTGGTCGTCGAGGACGAGGTGTCGTTCTCCGACCCCTTGTCCTACCTGCTGCGCAAGGAGGGCTACGAGGTGGCCGTCGCCGAGACCGGACCGGAAGCCCTCGAAGACTTCGACCGGTCGGGTGCCGACCTCGTCCTGCTCGACCTCATGCTGCCCGGCCTGTCCGGGACCGAGGTGTGCCGTGCGCTGCGCCAACGGTCCAACGTGCCCGTGATCATGCTGACCGCCAAGGACAGCGAGATCGACAAGGTCGTGGGCCTCGAGATCGGCGCAGACGACTACGTCACCAAGCCGTACTCGTCCCGCGAGCTGCTGGCCCGGATCAAGGCCGTGCTGCGACGGCTGTCCGAGCCCGAGGACCTGGTCCCGGCGACCATCGAGGCGGGCCCGGTCCGCATGGACGTCGAGCGCCACATCGTCACCGTCTCCGGCGAGACGACGCAGCTGCCGCTCAAGGAGTTCGAGCTGCTGGAGATGTTGCTGCGCAACACCGGTCGTGTGCTCACGCGGATGCAGCTCATCGACCGGGTGTGGGGCAGCGACTACGTCGGCGACACCAAGACGCTGGACGTCCACGTGAAGCGGCTGCGCGCCAAGATCGAGCCCGACCCGGCCGACCCGCGCTTCATCGTCACCGTGCGCGGGCTCGGCTACAAGTTCGAGTCCGACTGAGACGTATGGCGCGGAGTCGGCTCCGCGCCATACCCCCGTGGCCGGGGGAGGTCAGGGGGTGGCGGTCGTCGTGGTCGCGGACGGTGCCGGGGTGGGCGCGAGCGTCGCGTAGTAACCGGAGGCGGGCAGCACCGGAACCGTCACGACGGCAGCCGGGGCCGTCGGCGACTGGACCGTGAGCTGGACGACGTCGCCGGGGCTCACGGGCACCGAGGGCAGCTGCACCTGGGTGGTGTCGGACAGCCTGGCCTCGGAGTGTGCGGCGGACTGGGCGAACACCGGCTTGGCCTGCGGGAGGGCGAACGCGAGGCGCTGGGAGTCGCCGCTGGTGTTGGACACCGAGGCCGACAGCACGCCGGGCTGGTCCTTGCCTGAGCTGATCACCACGAGGTCGCGCAGCTGGACGCTGCCGAGGTCGACGGCCACGCCGTCGGCCGGTGCGTAGGCCTGGTCGGTCTGGATCGGCGACTGGGTCTGGCACGCGGACAGGGCCAGCGCGGCACCGAGCACGGCCACCGGAACGAGTCGACGCAGGGGCGAGGGGCGGCCTGCGGAGCGGGCGGCCAGCGGGGTTCGGCGCATCACGGGGACAGCCTACCGGGCCTCGTGCCGACGGTGCGCACCCGTGCGCGTTGCACGGAAGAGTACATCCTGTCAAGACCGAAATCATTGCCCCATAAGGCATTTCCATGCCCCTGACCAGCGCAAACGTGAACCGGACTGCTTTCCCGTCCCCGGCGTGGCGTGATATTCTGAGGGTCGCGAAAGGGGAAAACAGCACATGGTTTTCAAGGTCGGCGAGACGGTCGTGTACCCCCACCACGGGGCTGCACTGATCGAAGAAATCAACACCCGCACGATCAAGGGCGAGGAGAAGATCTACCTCAAGCTCAAGGTGGCCCAAGGCGACCTGACGATCGAGGTTCCTGCAGAGAACTGCGAGGACATCGGTGTGCGTGACGTCGTCGGACAGGAGGGCCTGGACAAGGTCTTCGCGGTCCTGCGCGCTCCCCACACCGAGGAGCCGACCAACTGGTCGCGCCGCTACAAGGCCAACCTCGAGAAGCTCGCCTCCGGCGATGTCATCAAGGTGGCCGAGGTCGTCCGCGACCTGTGGCGTCGGGACAAGGACCGTGGCCTGTCGGCCGGCGAGAAGCGCATGCTCGCCAAGGCACGTCAGATCCTCGTCTCCGAGCTGGCTCTGGCCGAGAAGACGAACGAGGACAAGGCTGAGGCCATCCTCGACGAGGTTCTCGCGTCCTGAGCGCCGCCGTCGTCCTCGTGGCCGGTGGCCAGGGGACCCGGCTCGGGGCTGCCCAGCCCAAGGCGTTCGTCGACCTCGACGGAACGTCACTGCTCGAGCACGCCGTGACTCGAGCGCTCGGGGTACCTGAGGTGTCCCACGTCGTCATCGTCGCGCCCGTCTCCCACCTCAGGGAGGCGGGCGCGATCGCGTCCCGGAGCAGTCGCCCGCAGGATGTCGAGGTCGTCAGGGGTGGGGCCGAGCGCACGGACTCGGTTGCGGCGGGGATGCGCGCCCTGCGCCCGGACGATGGGATCGTGCTCGTCCACGACGCCGCGCGCTGCCTCGCGCCGTCGTCGTTGTTCAGCAGACTGGTCCACGAGGTGCGCTCCGGCCACCCGGCGGTCGTGCCGGGTCTGCCGGTGACGGACACCATCAAGCAGGTCGACGACGACGGTGTCGTCGTGGCGACGCCCGATCGGTCGCGGCTGCGCGCCGTCCAGACGCCGCAGGCGTTCCTGCGCGAGGTCCTCGAGCACGCGCACGCCTCGGGCGCCCACGCGACCGACGACGCCGCGCTGGTCGAAGCCGTGGGCGGTCACGTGCGGGTCGTCGAGGGGCACCGGCTCGCGTTCAAGGTGACGACACCGGACGACCTCGCCACCGCGCGGCGCCACCTCGATGACGCCTGACGCCTGACGCCTGACGCCTGACCCCAGACCTCTGGCGGGGGATCAGCGGGTGAGCGCCGCGACCACCTCGTCCCACGTCGCCACGGGGGCGGTCGGTGCGGGAGCGTGCAGGGTGCTCATCCAGCCGTCGAGCAGACGACCCCGCTCGACGAGCAGGTCCGGCACGAACGTCGGCACCGGGAACCCCGCCCGCCACACCGCCTTGGCGCTGCCCCAGTTGCCGGCGTGCGCCTCCCAGCGCACCGTGCGGAAGGCGAGCTCCCCGAAGGCGTGCGCCACCACCACGCGGACGCTCTCCGACATCACACCCCGCCCGCGGAAGTCCTGGTGGGTGGCGAAGCCCAGTGACCCGGCCCCGGCGTCGACCGCCAGGATCCGCAGGTCGATCGACGCGGCATACCGGCCGTCCACCTCCACGGCCCAGCAGATCTGGTCCGGCGACGGGGCGGTGAACTCCGTGACGTAGTCGACGGCCATCTCGCGGGTGTACTCGAGCGGCACGGTGGTGAACCGGCGCGAGAGCGGGTCGACCGCGCGCTCCAGGACGCCCTCGGCGTCGGACTCGCGGTGGGGGCGCAGGGTGACCAGGTCGCCGGTGAGGACGGGGATCGGCAGCGGTTCGCTCATGCGCGGCAACGCTAACGGGGAGGCAGGGAGGGGCTCACCCGATTTTGCCCGCGCGGCGGTGGTTGGATGGCGCCATGGTGCCCACCGGTATGCCGCGCACGGGGATCGGCGTGGACGTCCACGCCTTCTCGACCGACCCGACCCGGGAGCTGTGGGTGGCCGGCCTGCACTGGCCGGGGGTGGGCCTGGCCGGGCACTCCGACGCCGATGTGGCCTGCCACGCCGCCTGCGACGCCCTGTTCTCGGCCGCGGGGATCGGTGACCTCGGCCTGCATTTCGGCACCGACCGCCCGGAGTGGGACGGCGCGGCCGGCCGCACCCTGCTCGCCGAGGCCGCTCGGCTGGTGCGGGAGGCGGGGTTCGAGATCGGCAACATCGGCGTCCAGGTCATCGGCACCACCCCGAAGATCGGCACGCAGCGCCACCTCGCCGAGCAGGTGATGTCGGCGGCGGTCGATGCCCCCGTGTCGGTCAGCGGCACCACGACCGACGGGTTGGGCCTCACCGGCCGCGGCGAGGGCCTCGCCGCCATCGCGACCGCGCTGGTCTACTCCTCGTCCTGAGGCCAGTCGGTCGCAGGGGCGGCTGTCCGCTCCGAGCGGTCGCTGACCACGGCCGCGACGAGCAGCCCCAGGCCGACCAGCTGCATCGTTGCGGCCAGCATCCCCAGTGCGTTGATGAGCAGGCTGCCACCCACCAGCATCCGGCCCGTTGTCATGATCGAACCACTGATCGTGAGGTTGGTCAGGACACCCAGCAGGAGGAGTCCGAATCCGGCCGCGCCCAGGTGTGCCCATCCGGCGTCGGGCTGCATCCTGCGGCCGACGACGACCACTCCGACCATCAGCACCATGGCGTTGAGCACGCCCGGTAGCAGCGCGAACGCTACTGCCGTGTGCGTGAATCCGTTCATGCGGTTTCCCCCCTCATGTCGTGGCGGTCACGGTACCCCGACGGGCTCGGGCCCGGACCGCGTTCGCGGTCCGGGCCCGAGGTGGGTGTCGTGCGTCGGTGCTAGTGGCGACCGGGTCGGTCGTCGTCGCGCCCGTCGCGCCCGTCGTGCCGTCCACCGACGGCCACGGCCTGCGCGAGGTCGGAGACCTTGGCGTCACGCGGCGACAGCGGTGCCAGGCCCCACGCGTGCTCGATCGTGGCGAGGATCGACGTGGTGTCGTAGCTCGCGTGGCTGACGCCCGAGTGCTTCATGCCGGCCGACAGCACCAGGGCGGGGACACGGGTGCCGGGGCCCCACGCGTCGGCCTTCGGCGGCGCGACGTGGTCGTAGGACCCGCCGAACTCGTCGTAGGTCACGACCACGAGGGTCTTGTCGGCCTGCGGTCCGCTGGTGATGGTCTTCAGCAGGTCGACGAGGTGGTCGCTCCCCGTGTGCTCGCTGGCGTACCCGGGGTGCTCGTTCTCGGAGCCGTAGGGCTTGACGAAGCTGACCTGGGGGAGCGTGCCGTTCTTCGCGGCGGCCAGGAACTTGTCCTCGTCCTGCAGGTGGGAACGTCCCGGGGCGCCGGCCGCATAGTTCGCGAAGTAGTTGAACGGCTGGTGGTGGTACTGGAAGTTGGCACCCGGGTGCCCGGCGACGGCGTCGTCCCAGCCCCCGGCATACCAGTTCCAGCTCACGCCCTTGGCGCTGAGGCGGTCGCCGATGTTGGGGTACTTCGCGTCGTCGATGAGCGGGATCTTGGCGCCGCTGCCCGAGGGTGTCGAGGACGGCTGCACCGTGTTGACGGCGTAGTCGCCACAGGCGGCGACGGGGTCATCGCCCCCGGCGGCGCACTTCTGGGTGAGCTGACCGTCGACCACTGCGCTCGTCGGCGTGTACAGCGGGTACGTGTTCACCATCCCGTTGCGGTCCAGCACCGAGCTCTTCGCACCGAGAGCCCCGCCGGAGGTGTCCAGCGGTGCTCGGGCGGAGATGAGGAACTGGTGGTTGAGGAACGAGCCACCGAAGGCGCCCTGGAAGAAGTGGTCGGCGAGGACGTAGTTGGGGGCGTCGTGCGAGTGGAGGTACTGGTAGATCGGCAGGGCCTTGGTGTCGTACCGCCCCATCGTCAGGCCGACCGCGTCCGACCCGGTGACGTAGCGGTCCTGCTTGCCACCGTCGAGCTGGTACTGCTCCTGGTAGAAGCGGTGCACCTGGTCGCGGGTGCAGCCACCGGGCAGCCCGCTGCCCTTCGCGACACCGTTGGGGGCGAAGACGCCCTCGGGCGCGCAGGTGGTGTCGGACGGCTTGATGTAGTCGTCGATGGTGAAGGCCTTGTTGGCGAAGTTGCTCGCCGCGACGCCGTGACCGGCGTCCTGGCAGGTGTTCGGCTGCGGGGGCGTGGTCAGGTTGACGTCGTCCTGCAACAGGCATCCGTATGCCGTGCCGTCCTGGGCGACCTGCTTCACCGCGGGCGCGGTGGCACCGTCCACGCGGTCGCCGCCGACGCGGCCCCACGAGCCGTAGAGGTTGTCGAACGAGTGGTTCTCCTCGTAGATGACGACGAGGTTGGTGTAGCCGCCGGGCAGGGCTCCGGGCCGGGCGTGGTGCCCCGAGTGGTCGGGGCCTGCTCCGGTCGGGCTCGAGGCGAGGGCGGTGCCGGGTACCGCGAGCGCAGCGGCGCCGAGCAGCGCTGCGCCGAGGACGGCGGTGGTGCGTCTGGTCACGTGGATCCTCCTGGGTGCGGGTGCGCGGTCGGCGCCCCAGGACCAACCTGCTCGAACCACCCCGAGCCACCCATGACGGATGTCACGGGTGGCGGTGAACTCTGGGCGAAGGGGGTGCGGCGATCCGCCGCTGCGCAGGACCGACTTCCAGCCCGTCGATCCACGGGAGCTGCGGTCAGCCGAGCGACACGCCCACCCGTGACAGGGGCAACCGCAGGCGCACCCGGGTACCGCCCTCGGCGCGGGGCCCGACCTCGAACGAGGCCCCGGCCACCTGGGCACGGTCGCGCATGCCCGAGAGGCCGAGGTGCCCCGGGCGGTCGCGGTCCTCGTCCTCCCCGATGCCGCGTCCGTCGTCGTCGACGGTGACGACGGCATCGCCGTCCGAGACGGCGAGCTCGACCACGACGGTGGTGGCCCCGGCGTGCTTGCGCGCGTTCACCAGCGCCTCCTTGACCACCCGGTGGATGGTGACCCGCTCCGCCTCGGGGACGGGTAGGTCGGACTCACCGGCCACCCGGACCTCGACGTCGGTGCCGGCGAAGATGAAGGCGGCGGCGTCCTGCACGGCCTCGGCCAGGCTCAGCCCGTCGGGCAGCGACTCGAGGTCGAACAGCAGGTTGCGCAGGCGTTCGGTGGCGGTCGAGACGATCTCCTGGAGGGTCTCGACGTCGTTCGTCAGGGACGGCGCCTCGGCAGCGAGGTGCCGCCGCAGCAGGCCCAGGCGCAGGGCCACCGCGGCAAGCGCCTGGACCGGGTCGTCGTGGACGTCGTCGGCGATGCGGGCGCGCTCGTCCTCCTGGGCCTGGACGAGCCGCTGGAGCAGGCGGGCCCGCTGCTCGGCCAGGTCGTGCAGCGCCCGCTCGTTGCGGCGGCGCTCGCTGACGTCCCGCTGGATGGTCGCCACGACCACGCCGTCGGCATCGGTGTCGTCGTGGACGACGAAGGTCGAGACCTCCACGGGCACGTTCGGGCGGCCGTCGACGGGCACGACCTCGGCCTCACCGGTGAACTGTCGACGGCGCAGGAGCTCGGGCCAGCGCCGGTCGAAGGTGGTCGCCCCGACTCCCGGCACGACCTCGGAGACGTGCAGGCTCGTCACGTCGAAGTCGCCCGGGAGCCCGAGCATCCGTCGCCCGGCAGGGTTGAGGTACATCAGCTGACCCCCCGCCCCGGCCATGCCGATCAGCTCGCCCGAGGCGTCGACGAGGGACTTGAAGAGGTTGAGGTCCACGGCGGCGACACCGACGACGCGGTGGGCCTCGACCTGCACCGAGCGCACGGTGAGCACACCCCGTGTGACGGCGAGGACGCCGCCGACCGCGTAGCAGGCCAGTGCGGGTCCGACAGCCGGGATGAGCAGACCAGAGAGACTGAGCATGGCGATGACGATCGCGACGAGGACGGCGGGCACGACCACCGCCGACGTGAGGTCGGCGGCAGGGAGGTCACCTCTGCGCCGGACCGGCTGGGGTTTCGCCCGGGACGTCCCCACGGAAGGCCCGACCGCGGTTGCCACCAGGATCGTGCCCACCAGCGAGAGCGAGGCCACCCAGGTCCCCGGCCGCCACGCCCCCTGGGCCAGCAGGACGAAGTAGCTCACGTCGACCGCGACCACGGCCAGGACTCCCCCGAGCAGTACCAGGTCGGACGGGGACACCCGGGAGCGGGTCGTCGTGAGGAAGGCGGCACCGGCCATGAGGAGCGCGACGTCGAGGGCCGGGTAGACGATGTTCATGACGACCGCCGAGGTGGGCACCCCGTCGGCGGTGAGGGTCCGCAGGGGGCCGTCGAGTGCGTGCGCGGCGAGACCGAGGGCGACCAGCGCCGCACTGACGCCGTCCAGCACGATCAGCGACCCGCGCCGTCGCGACAGGTCGCTCAGCCTGAGCGCCAGGGCCGCGAACAGGGTGAGCGAGGAGGCGACCCAGGCGGCATCCGCCCAGGACGGGTAGGAGGGGGTGCGGCCCAGGCTGAGGGCCGTCAGCGAGACGTCGAAGCCGACCGCCCGCAGCATGAGGAACGCCACGACGAGCCAGACCGCCGCACCGGTCGTGCGCCGGTGCCGCGCGCCGACGAGCCCGAGCAGGGCGACGACGGTGTAGGCACCGCCCTGCAGGAGTCCGTCGAAGCGCTCGTCGAAACCCGGGCGTGGCCGGACGCCGGGGAGGGTCCAGACGGCGTAGGCCACGACCAGCAGCACGGCGAGCAGCAGCAGCGCGCGGTACGCGGCCGCGGTCGGCCTGGTGCCGGTCTCGCTCGTGGTGCTCATGCTCGACCCCCTCGCCGGGCAGGGCGCGAACGCCTGTGCGTGGCACCCTACGCTCCCGGAACCGGGTCAGGGGCGGGTCAGCCCAGTTCGGGGGGCTGCTCGTGGTTCGGCTCGTGGAGCCCGCGCCGGTAGCCTTGCGCCCGTGAGTCTTCGCCTGTACGACACCGCCGCGCGCCAGCTGCGCGACTTCACCCCCCTTGTGCCCGGCAAGGTGGGGATCTACATCTGTGGGCTCACGACCCAGAGCCAGCCGCACATCGGGCACGTCCGCTTCGCCGTCGCCTTCGACGTGCTGCGCCGGTGGCTCGAGGGCCGTCATGGCTACGACGTCTCGCTCGTGCGGAACGTCACCGACATCGACGACAAGATCCTCGCCAAGTCGGCCGACGCGGGTGAGGAGTGGTTCGCCCTCTCCTACCGCAACGAGGTCGCCACGGCTGCCGCGCTCGCGTCGCTCGGTGTGCTGCCCCCGACCTACGAGCCGCGCGCGACCGGTCACATCACCGAGATGGTCGAGCTGATGGAGACCCTGGTCGAGAAGGGGCACGCCTACGCGGCCACGGACGGCAGCGGGGACGTCTACTTCGACGTCAAGAGCTTCCCGGAGTACGGCTCGCTGACCCACCAGAAGATCGAGGACATGGAAGCGGCGCAGGACGCCGACCCGCGCGGCAAGCGCGACCCCCGTGACTTCGCGCTCTGGAAGGGACGCAAGGAGTCCGAACCCGCGACCGCCTCGTGGCCCACCCCCTTCGGCGTCGGCCGTCCCGGCTGGCACCTCGAGTGCTCGGCGATGGCGCGCAAGTACCTCGGCGATGCGTTCGACATCCACGGCGGCGGCGTCGACCTGCGCTTCCCGCACCACGAGAACGAGCAGGCGCAGTCGCACGCCGCGGGTCTGGGCTTCGCCAACTTCTGGCTGCACAACGCCTGGGTCACCCTCGGTGGCGAGAAGATGAGCAAGTCGCTCGGCAACAGCCTGGTCGTCTCCGAGGTCACCAAGGTCGCCCGCCCGCTGGCCCTGCGGTACTACCTCACCGCCGCCCACTACCGCTCCACCATCGACTTCTACGAGGGCTCGCTGCGCGAGGCCGAAGCCACGGTCGAGCGCATCGAGGGCTTCCTCACCCGCGCCCTGCGGTCGCTGCCCGACGGGACCTCCATCACGCCCGACCTGGGCGCCGTCCCCGAGGCGTATGCCGCCGCGATGGACGACGACCTCAACGTCAGTGGGGCCCTGGCCGTGGTGCACGACACCGTGCGGGCCGGCAACACCGCGCTCGACGACGGTGACGAGGAGGCGGTCGCAGCAGCGTTCGCCTCGGTCGTCGTCATGACCGACCTGTTGGGCGTCAACCCGCTCGACCCGCAGTGGGGGACCGACACCACGTCGGGCTCCGGCGACGCACAGGGCGCCCTCGACGCCCTCGTGCAGGTGCAGCTCGAGGCCCGCGCCGCGGCCCGGGCCGCCCGCGACTTCGCCACGGCGGACGCGATCCGCGACCAGCTCGGTCTGGCCGGCATCGTCATCGAGGACACCGCGTCGGGAGCGAACTGGTCGCTGGCCCGTCGGGACAACGAAGAGACAGGCAGCATCTGATGGCAGGCAACTCCCAGCGCCGTGGCGCGATCCGCAAGGGCGCGTCGAAGAAGGGGTCGTCGATCGGTTCCGGCGGTCAGCGTCGTCGTGGCCTCGAGGGCAAGGGCCCGACGCCCCGGGCGGAGGACCGCCCCAACCACAAGGCGCACAAGATGGCCAAGGCCGCTGCGAAGAGCGGCGGACCCTCGGGTCCGCGAGGCTCCGGCGGCTCCGGCCAGCGCAGTGGCGGCTCCCGTCGCGGTGGCAAGGCGTCCAGCGAGATCGTCGCCGGTCGCAACTCCGTGGTCGAGGCGCTGCGCGCCGACATCCCGGTCACCACGATGTACGTCGCCGGACGGATCGACGCGGACGACCGTGTCCGTGAGGCGCTGAAGATGGCCACCACCAAGGGGATCGCGATCCTCGAGACGCCCCGCGGCGAGCTCGACCGGATCACCGACGGCGCCGTCCACCAGGGCCTCGCCCTCCAGGTGCCGCCCTACGAGTACGCGCACCCGCAGGACTTCATCGACCCGCAGGTGCCCGGCATCCCGCTCGTCGTCGCGCTCGACGGCATCACCGACCCGCGCAACCTCGGCGCGATCATCCGGTCGGTCGCCGCCTTCGGCGGCCACGGTGTCGTGGTCCCCGAGCGTCGCTCGGTGGGCATGACCGCGAGCGCGTGGAAGACCTCGGCCGGCGCCGCTGCGCGCGTCCCGGTCGCGTTGGCCTCCAACCTGACCCGTGCGCTCGAGGAGTACCGCAAGGCGGGCTTCTTCATCCTCGGGCTCGACATGGACGGTGACGTCGAGCTGCCCGGCCTGGCGCTCGCGACCGAGCCGATCGTCATCGTCGTGGGCTCCGAGGGCAAGGGGCTGTCCCGGCTCGTCAGCGAGACCTGCGACCAGATCGTGTCGATCCCCATGTCGTCGACGACCGAGTCGCTCAACGCCGGCATCGCCGCCGGGGTGACGCTCTACGAGGTGGCCCGACGGCGCGCGGAGGCCAAGAACGCCTGACGGCGCAAATCCGCCCAAGTCGGGAGGGCGTCCGCCAGCGTTCGCGGCATCGTCGTGTCCAAGGGGGAGCGGCGGCCAGAACGCGAAGGGATCGCACCATGTCTGAGTACGGCACACCTCCGCCACCTCCGGGACCCGAGGGCGGCAGCTACGGGCAGATGCCCCAGATGGACCCGAGCCAGGCCCCATCCGCGGCGCCGGTCACGCGCCCCCCGGCGATGGACCAGGCCGTCCTGCTCATGAAGGTCGGCGCCGGGCTGAGCCTGCTGGGCCTGCTCCTGTCGCTCTTCATGCGCGACGCCATCCGTCAGGCCGTCGAGAAGTCGAACAACGGCAGCCTGACGGCGTCCCAGGTCGACACCGCCGTCACGGTCGGCACCGCGACCGGGATCGTCTTCGGCCTCGTGGGCGTCGGTCTGTGGCTGTGGATGGCCTCGGCCAACGGCAAGGGGAAGTCCTGGGCGCGCATCGTCGCGACGGTCTTCTTCGCGATCAGCGTCCTCGGCCTGCTCAGCACCCTCGTCCAGGCCGGACCGCTGCTGAGCAAGCTGATCAACGTGGTGTCCGTGCTGCTCGGCGCCTACATCATCGTGCTGCTGTACAAGAAGGAGTCCTCGGAGTTCTACCAGGCCTCCTCGGCGCCGCGGGCCTGACCCGGCTCTCCGCGGCATACGCGCAGAGGGCGGTGACCACCCCGGGTGGTCACCGCCCTCCGTCGTCGGGCTCCTCTGCTCCGGCGGCCTCTCCGGGCCTCGGCACCCGGACCACGACGGTGCCGATCACCTTGTCGGCGAACGTCTGGCGCTTGTCGTCCCACAGCGGCCACAGGTAGCCGATGTTGGCGCCGAGGCCGTCGAGGGTGTGGCACAGCTCGCGCACGAACGCCATCCCCGCCCCGACGGGCTGGCCCGTGCGTTCCTCCACGAGGCGCAGACCCAAGGCCATCTTGCCCAGGCTCTGACCCGTGCGGCCCTGCCGGAACGTCCGGTTCCAGAGCTGGATCGCCAGCACCGCCACGAGGCCGAGCAGGGCCAGCACGCCGCCGAGGACCATCAGGCCCGTGTCGACCTGGCTGGTCGTCTGTGTGGCGGGGTCGAAGACCGACTCGGTCCTCGCGACACCCGCCGAGAAGGTGACCACGCCGGCGACGCACAGCAGCAGCCCCGAGAGTGCCACCAGGCTGTCGATGAGGGAGGCGGCCACCCGGCTGCCCCAGTCGGCGAGCGGCCCCCACGGCCCGTCGACCCCGGGTGCCGTCAGTGCGGCATACCTGGCCATCCCGTATGGCGCGGGCCAGCGCCGGCCCACCAGCCCGCCACGGGGCTCGGGGTGCGGTGGCTGTGCCTGGTCGGTCATCGTGGTCCCTCGGGATGGTGCGCGGCCGCCGTCGAACCGTCGCCGACGGGCTCACGCTACTGGGGAAGGGGCGCGCCCACCGGCGGGACGAGCGCCGTTCCGGGAGCCCCGACCGGCGCGGCGTGCGCGACGACGGTCCCGACGATCTTGTCGGCGAAGGTCTGCTTCCGGCTGTCCCAGAGGGGCCAGAGGTAGCCGAGGTAGAAGAGGCCGTCGACGATGTGGACGATGTCGCGCACGAAGGCGGTGCCTGCGCCGACGGGCGTGCCGGTCTGCGCGCTGACGAGGTAGAGCTTGAGCGCGGACTTGCCCAGGCTCTGGCCGGTACGTCCCTGCAGGATGAAGCGGTTCCAGATCACGGCCACCAGTCCGAGCACGGAGCCCAGGAGCATCAGGCCGCTCGCCAGCAGCAGGGTGGGCAGGTCCACGCCGGCGTAGTCGGCGGGGTCGCCGCCGAGGATCCGCGCGCCAGGTGCCGCGTCGAGGAGCACGACCAGCCCGACGTAGTACGGGATCTGGGCCGCGGCGACCACGAGGGCGTCGATCAGGCTGGCGGCGACGCGGCGCCACCAGCCGGCCATCGGCACCCACTGTCCCGACATCGTGCCGCCCGACGTCGAGAAGGCCTGGTGCTCGGTCATGTCCGTCCCCCTGTGCGCGTGCCGTTCCGGCCGCGCTCCCCGCGGGCCGCCGGAAAGGTACCGCCGCGGGAGCAGGCCAGGGGGCGGATTCGCGAACACCCTGTCCGGACGGGGGAGGGCCGGTGCGGCGGCGACGACTACCGGTCGTCGAACATGGCGACGACCGGCATCTCGACCGTGTCGACGCCGACCACGGTGGCTTCGTCGGGCTTGCTGGGCAGGACGTGGGCGACGTAGTCGCGGATCGCGTCCTCGATGGGCATGTCGTGCCCGGCGCGTTCGGACATGTACCAACGGTGTTCGAGCACCTCGTGGAAGAGCTCGGCCGGCTCCAGCTTGGCCGCCATGTCGCGGGGCACGGTCCGGGTGATCGGCTCGTAGATCTTGGCCAGCCAGTCGTGCGCCACGATCTCCTCGTCGTCGTTCTGGCGGTCGGTGCCGGCGCGGTAGGAGTCGAGGTCGTTGAGCAGGCGACGGGCCTGGTTCTCCTCGACGTCGAGGCCGGTGAGGCGCAGCAGCCGGCGGGAGTGGTGCCCGGCGTCGACGACCTTGGGCTGGATCTGGATCGTCGTGCCGTCGAAGTCGGTGGAGATGGCGAGCTCGTCGACGTCGAAGCCGAGCTCGTTCAGCCGCCGGATGCGCTCGTCGACGCGCCAGCGGTCGCCGCGCTCGAAGCGCTCCAGGCCGGTGAGCTCGTCCCACAGCTCGGTGTAGCGGGTGACGATCCGGTTGGAGGTGTCGACGGCGTCGGTGCCGGCCTCGAGGAAGCCGCCCGCCTCGAGGTCCATCAGCTCACCGGCGATGTTGACCCGGGCGATGTCGAGGTCGTGCTCGCGCTGGCCGTCCGTGAGCGACTGGTGCAGCTCGCCGGTCTCGGCGTCCACGAGGTAGGCCGCGAAGGCGCCGGCGTCGCGCCGGAACAGCGTGTTGGAGAGGGACACGTCGCCCCACCAGAACCCGCTCAGGTGCAGGCGCACGAGCAGCACCGCGAGCGCGTCGATGAGACGGGTGGAGGTGCCCTCGCGCAGGGACTGGCTGAACAGCGCGCGGTAGGGCAGCGAGAACTGGAGGTGCTGGGTGATCAGGCAGGCGTCGAGGGGGTTGCCGTCGCGGTCGGTGCGCCCGCTGACGACCCCGAAGGGCTCGACGCAGGGGACCTCGATCTTGTTGAGGACGCGCAGCATCTGGTACTCGCGGACGGCGATGTCGGCCTTGATCTCCTTGACCGCCAGGACCCGGCCGGAGAGCTTGACGAAGCGCACGACGTGCCGCGAGATGCCACGGGGCAGGGCTGCCAGGTACTCCTCCGGCCAGGTCTCGAGCGGGAGCTCCCACGGGAGGTCGAGCAGGGCCGGGTCGGGCCGGGATGCGGTGATGTTCAGGGCCACGGGTCCATGCTCCCACTCTGGTCGTCGGTGCGGGTGGGCTGCTCACCGTGCCGGCCGGCCAGCGGGCCGCCCGCGCCGGGCAACCAGCGCGCCCGGGCCGGGCAACCGCCGCACCCGGGCCGGGCGACCAGCGCGCCCTGGCCCGGACAGCCGTGTGGCCGGCCCCCTCGCGGGAGCCGGCCACAGGCCTTGCAGATGGCGCTGTCAGTCGCCGAGGCGCAGACCGGACTGGGCGTCGAAGAGGTGCACGTGACCCGTCTTCGGGGCCAGGTAGACCGTCTCGCCCTTGGCCGGGGGACGACGACCGTCGACGCGCGCGATGAACGGCTTCTCGGGTGCGTCGCTGTCCTCCTCGTCCACGTGCTGGGCGGCCTTGGTCGAGCCGTAGATGTACGCGTCGGCGCCGAGCTCCTCGACGACGTCGACCGTCACGGCGATGCCGTGGCCGTCGGTGCGCAGCTCGAGGTCCTCGGGACGGACACCGAGCGTCAGGCCCTTGCCCGAGGCGCCCGCGAGGCGGTCGCGCTCGACGGCGACGGTCGAGTCACCCACGAGGACACCGCCGTCGGTGGACTCGACCTCGAGCAGGTTCATGGCGGGGGAGCCGATGAAGCCGGCGACGAAGACGTTGTTCGGGTGGTCGTACATGCGGCGCGGGCTGTCGCACTGCTGCAGGATGCCGTCCTTGAGGACCGCGACGCGGTCACCCATCGTCATGGCCTCGACCTGGTCGTGGGTGACGTAGACGGTGGTGACGCCGAGGCGTCGCTGCAGCGAGGCGATCTGGGTGCGCGTCTGGACGCGGAGCTTGGCGTCGAGGTTCGACAGCGGCTCGTCCATGAGGAACACCTGGGGGGAGCGCACGATCGCGCGACCCATGGCGACGCGCTGACGCTGGCCACCGGAGAGGGCCTTCGGCTTGCGCTCGAGGTACGGCGTGAGGTCGAGGATCTTGGCAGCCTCCTCGACGCGCTTGCGGATCTCGCCCTTGTCGACGCCGGCGATCTTGAGCGCGAAGCCCATGTTGTCGGCGACCGTCATGTGCGGGTAGAGCGCGTAGTTCTGGAAGACCATGGCGACGTCGCGGTCCTTGGGGGACAGGTTGGTGACGTCACGGTCACCGATCCAGATCTTGCCGGCGTTGACCTCTTCGAGGCCGGCGAGCATGCGCAGGGAGGTGGACTTGCCACAGCCGGACGGGCCGACGAGGACGAGGAACTCGCCATCCTCGATGTCGATGTTGAGCTTGTCGACAGAGGGCTTGTCGTTGCCGGGGTAGAGGCGGGTGGCCTCGTCGAACTTCACAGTTGCCATGGGCGTCTTTGCCTTTCCTTCACCGGCAGGAACGTGCCGGACGATCCGTTGTAAAGGTGGAACACCGGCGACATCGGTGTCGTCGGTGGGGTCAGTCTGTCCCAGCCGGCGCGGTTTGACCACCTCCCATCCGCTGGATGGAAACGTTTGCGCACTCGCGCTCACGCACGAGGTCGGGACAAACCCGGGCCAACCGCCCTTGCGTCGTGAAACTTCTTGCACGTACCTGATCGGTCACGCTGCAAGTTCTTGCTAGATTGCGCCCTGTCCGGCACCTGCGGCGACGCCCCGCGGCACAGCCGGGGCGCGCGCGGAGCACACACCAAGGGGAGGGGATCGGTGAAGGCGAGACTGGCCGACATCGCGGTCCACGCCGACGTGAGCGAGGCGACCGTCAGCCGCGTGCTCAACGGCAAGCCCGGCGTCGCCGACTCCACCCGCGAGGCGGTGCTGCACTCTCTCGACGTGCTCGGGTACGACCGGCCGTCCCGGCTGCGGCGCAAGTCCGCGGACCTCGTCGGCCTCATCGTCCCCGAGCTCACCAACCCGATCTTCCCGGCGTTCGCGCAGATCATCGAGACGGCGCTCGCCCGCCACCAGTTCACCCCCGTGCTGTGCACGCAGACCCCCGGTGGGGTGCACGAGGACGAGTACGTGCAGATGCTCCTCGACCGTGGCGTCGCGGGCATCATCTACGTCTCCGGGCAGCACGCCGACGTCACCGAGGACACCGACCGCTACGCCACGCTGCGTGAGCGCGGCCTGCCGATCGTCCTGGTCAACGGGTACCAGCAGGGCATCGACGCCCCCTTCATCTCCAACGACGACATCGCGTCCATGGAGCTCGCGCTCACCCACCTGGTCCAGCTGGGCCACACCCGCATCGGGCTCGCGATCGGCCCCGACCGGTTCGTCCCCGTCATCCGCAAGATCGCCGGGTTCCGCTCCTCGATGCACACGCTGCTCGGCCGCGACGACGTCGAGGACCTCATCGAGCGCACCATGTTCTCGGTCGAGGGCGGCGACACGGCCGGGGCCCGGCTGCTCGACAAGGGCTGCACCGCCGTGGTCTGCGGCTCGGACCTCATGGCGCTCGGGGCGATCCGCGCGGCGCGTCGGGCGGGGCTGCGGGTGCCCGAGGACTTCTCCGTCGTCGGCTACGACGACTCGCCACTCATCGCCTTCACCGACCCGCCGCTGACGACCGTGCGCCAGAGCGTGCAGCCGATGGCCGAGGCTGCCGTGCGGGCCCTGCTCGACGAGATCCGCGGCGAGCCCACGCCGCGGGCCGAGTACGTCTTCCGTCCCGAGCTCGTCGTGCGCGCGTCGACGGGTGCCGCGCCCCGGCGCTAGTCCTCGCGGAGCGACCGGAGCAGCGACAGGGCCTCGGCGGCGTCCTGCGGCCCCGTCACCCGGAACCGCGCCGCCGTCTCGCCGTCGCCGACCTTGACCGTGAGGTCGTCGGCGCCCAAGGCCGTGAACGCGTGCTCGTCGGTCACGTCGTCACCGAAGTAGGCGACGCGGCTCGCACCCACCGAGTCGCGCAGCGCGACCAGCGCGGTGCCCTTGTCGGCCTGCAGGACGCTCATCTCCACCACCTGCTTGCCGTGCAGGACGTGCAGCCCCGTATGCCGCGCGGCCACGTCGAGCGCGGCCTGCTCGGCCTCGGCGGCCGGACCCTCCTCCATGCGACGGGTGTGCAGGACGACGGCGGTCGGCTTGTGCTCGAGGTAGACGCCCTCGGGCAGCCCGCTGCAGAGCTCCTCGAGCTCCTGCGTCAGGTCGGCCAGGTGCGCGCGCTGCTCGTCATCCAGGGCCGCCTCACCGTGGTCGTCGCCCTCGGCTGCGCTGGACTCGCCACCGTGGCTGCCGATCCGGGTCACGGCGCTGCCGTCGAGCCCGGTGAGCTCGGTGAGAGTGGCCAGGTCGCGACCGGACACCACCGCGGCATACGTGTCAGGGAGGGCGGCGAGCGCCTGCAGGTCCGCGATCGTGCCCGGGAGCGGGGCGGAGGTGGAGGGGTCGAGCACGAGGGGGGCGAGCACCCCGTCGAAGTCCGTGGCCACGAGCACCCGGCCGGCCGCGGCGAACCGCGCCGCGGCCTCGCGGTAGTCGGGAGGGAGCGTCACGAGCCACCCTTCTCGGGAGCGTGGGCGAGGTTGTCGAGGAAGCGGGCGGCCCACCGCTGCACGTCGTGGTCGGCGACCCGCCGGCGCATGGCGCGCATGAGGCGCCGCTTGTCCTTGTCAGGGGTCTCGATGGCCCGCATGATCGTCTGCTTGAGGCCCTCGATGTCGTGGGGGTTGACGACGAACGCCTGGTGCAGCTCGTGGAACGCGCCGGTGAACTCCGACAGGACGAGCGCGCCGCCGTCGTCGTAGCGGCAGGTGACGTACTCCTTGGCCACGAGGTTCATGCCGTCACGCAGCGGCGTCACGAGCAGGACGTCGGCAGCGAGATAGAGGGCGGCCATCTCCTGGCGCGGGTAGGAGTGGTGCAGGTACTGCACCGCGGGGGCGCCGATGTCGCTGAACTCGCCGTTGAGCCGGCCGACCTCGCCCTCGATCTCGTTGCGCAGGTCGCGGTAGGCGTCGACGCGCTCGCGGCTCGGCGTCGCCACCTGGACGAACATCTGCTTCGGCGGGGCGACCCTGCCCTCTTCGAGCAGCTCGCCGTACGCCTTGATGCGGTGGCCGATGCCCTTGGTGTAGTCGAGCCGGTCCACCCCGAGGATCAGGGTCTCGGGGTCGCCGAGGGACTTGCGGATCTCGGCAGCACGGGCCTTGGTCTCGGGCTGCTTGGCGAGCGCCTCCAGCCCCGCGAAGTCGATCGAGATCGGCACCGCGCTGGCGCGGACCCGTCGTGCTCCTTCGGACCGCGACTCCGAGACCGTGTCGCCCTTGGTGGGCAGGCTCAGGAGCTGGCGGCAGGCGCGGATGAAGTTCTGGGCGTCGGCGACGCGCTGGAACCCCAGGTAGTCGGCGCCCAGCAGCCCCTCGAGGATGGCGCGGCGCCACGGGAGCTGGGCGAACAGCTCGACGGGCGGGAAGGGGATGTGGTTGAACCAGCCGATCCGGACGTCGGGCCGCATCTCGCGGACCATGGCCGGCACGAGCTGCAGCTGGTAGTCGTGCACCCAGACGGTGGCGCCCTTGGCGGCGACGTCGCAGACGGCCTCGGCGAAACGGCGGTTCACGGCCTCGTAGGCGCCGAACCAGAAGCGGTGGAACGTCGCCGACACGATGACGTCGTGGTAGATCGGCCACAGGGTGTCGTTGCTGAAACCCTCGTAGTAGTGAGCGACCTCGTCCTCGGAGAGCGCCACGGGGCGCAGGTACATGTCGTCCTCGACGAACGGCTCGGGTGCGTCACCGGCCTCGCCGGCCCACCCCACCCAGGCGCCTTCACGGCCGCGCATCACCGACTCCATGGCGGTGACGAGCCCGCCGGGGCTGGTCCTCCACGACTCGGTGCCATCGGCGTCGACGACACGGTCGACGGGCAGGCGGTTGGCGGCGATCACGAGGTCGAACTTTGTGGCTGTGCGGGGCACTGGTTCATCAACTCCGGGGTTCTGATTCGACCCCAACCCTATGTCCGGCCGCAGGCGGGCGCCCCTTGCCGGATCGAGGGCCTCGGTGTCGGCGCCGCGGGCGGTGCCCTGAATCTCCCCTAGCGAGGACCTGCCCTGCGGTCTAACGTCTGACCATGAAGATCTCGGATGTGGTGCGTCGCAAGGGTGACCAGGTCGTGACCGTCCGACCGGACGAGACGGTCGAGAGACTCCTCGAGCTGCTCGAGGAGCACCGGATCGGTGCCGTGGTCGTCTCCACGGACCAGTCCACCGTCGACGGGATCGTCAGCGAGCGCGACATCGTCCGCCACCTGCACCGCAGGGGCGCCGCCGTGCTCGCCCTGCCCATCTCGGAGATCATGACGGCCGAGGTGACGACGTGCCTGCCCGAAGCGGCCATCGAGGAGCTCGCCCGCACGATGACCGACCTGCGCATCCGGCACGTGCCGGTCGTCGTGGACGGACGGCTGCAGGCGATCGTCAGCATCGGCGACATCGTCAAGCACCGGATCGACGAGCTCCAGACCGAGCGTGACCAGCTCGTCGGGTACATCCAGCAGTAGCCCTACCCGATTCCGCCGGTGGCCTCCCTTACCGTAGGAGGATGCGGACCGAGGCCATCGAGGGGAGCGACGGCGGCGACGGAACCAGTGCGCCCGACGGGCCGCGGATCGGGCCGTACCGCCTGATCCAGCAGATCGGCGAGGGCGGCATGGGTGTCGTCCACCTCGCGCTGGACCCCCATGGCCGCGCCGTCGCGCTCAAGCTGCTGCGCCCGCACATCGCCCACGACAAGGACGCGCGCACCCGGCTGGCCCGGGAGGTGGACGTGCTCGGGCGGATCCGCGACCCGCGCGTCGCGGCGGTCATCGACGCCGACCTCGATGGCGACCGCCCCTACCTCGTGACCCGGTACGTGCCCGGGCCCGCGCTCGACGACGTCGTCAAGGAGCACGGCCCGATCACCGGTGGCCCACTCCTCTCGCTGGGCCGCGGCCTCGCCGAGGCGCTCGACGCGATCCACTCCGCCGACGTCATCCACCGTGACCTCAAGCCCGGGAACGTCCTGCTGCTCGACGGCGACCCGGTGCTCATCGACTTCGGGATCGCCCACGTCGCCGACGACGTGCGGATCACCATGACCGGCCTGGTCATGGGCACCCCCGGCTACCTGTCGCCCGAGGTGGTCGAGGGCGCGCCGGTCACCGAGGCGACGGACTGGTGGGGCTGGGCGGCGACCCTCGCCTTCGCCGCCAGCGGTGCCCCGCCCTTCGGCCGCGGACCGATGGACGTCGTGCTCAGCCGGGTCAGCCGCGGGGAGGCCGACCTCACCGGCGTCGACCCCCGACTCGCCCCGCTGCTGCGCGCCGCCCTCTCGCCCGAGCCACGCCGGCGCCCGGACGCCGACGAGGTGGTCGAGGCGCTCGAGCGCTACGCCGAGGGGAAGCCGGTGACGACCGCCCTCAGCGCACCCCCGCGCCATACGCAGGTGCTGGAGCAGCGACCCACGGCACGGTGGGACCGACCCGCGGTCGCCGACCGGCGACCCGTGGGTCCGGTCGCCCTCCCCGTGGACCGCGACGACGAGTGGGACGGTGGCGCCGACGTCGGCGGCTTCGACGAGCCGTCGCCCGAGGACGAGCCGTCGGACTGGCAGGCGGCGTGGGAGGGGGACGCGGGCGAGCCCGACCCCCGCATCGGCCGGGCCGGGCGGACCGGCACCCTGGTCGCCCTGCTGGCCCTGTTCGTCGCCGGTGCCGCGGCGTTCCCGGTCGTGGCCGCCGTCGTCGCCGTCCTGTGGTCCTGGGCGGCGCGGACGGCCGACCGCTCCGTGACCTCGCTGGTGCTGCGTCGCCACAACCGCGGGCGACGTCGCTCCGACGTCCCGTTCGCGGTCGCGGCGAGCCCGTGGCACCTCGTGATCGGCCTGGTGGCGACCGTCGTGAGCGCCTTGCTGCCGCTGGTCGTGGGCGTGTGCGCGGTGTTCAGCGCCGCGCTCGCGATCGTCGCCGTGACCGGCGGCCAGCCCGAACCGGACCGGTCCGCGCCCGTCGCCGTCGGTGCGGTCGTCGCCGGGCTGATGGCGTGGTGGGGTCCCGGTGGCGCCGGCCTGCGGCGCGGTTCGCGCAGCATCGTCCGTGGCACCAGTCCCGGACCGCGGGCGACCCGGGTCGTCGTGGCCCTGCTCCTGCTCGGGGCGGCCGGCCTCGTCGTCTGGAGCCTGCAGCAGGGCGGCACCGTGCAGTGGTGGCCGACCCAGCAGCCCTCCGTGGTCGTGCCGGGCGTGAACCGCTGATGGCGACCGGCGTCAACCCTCCGCCCGCCCTGCCGCCTCGTCGGCCGCTCAAGCGACCGGCCCTGCGGCAGAGCCGGATCTGGCGCGGTGAGGAGATCACCGACACGCTGCCGATGGTCGACTCGCTGCGGCACACGCCCTACCGCAACGCCCGCGTCAGGCAGGCCGCGGCCGAGGAACGCGAGGCGCGGGCGTCCCTGGACCTCGCGCTGCGGGTGGGTGAGCTCATGCTGCGGTGCGGCGCGGGGGCGCCCCAGGTGGAGTCGTCCGTCATCGCCGTCGCCGCGGCCGCCGGACTCGACAACCTCGAGGTCGACATCACGCTGCAGTCCCTGCTCGTGCAGTGCACGTCCTCCTCGGGGACGCCCATCACCATGCTGCGCGTCGTCCGCTCCGCGACCCGCGACTTCGACCGCCTCACCGCGGTGCACGAGTTCGTCGAGAACCTCGTCGCCGGCAGCTACGACCTCGAGGCCGCGGCAGCCCGGCTGCGCGAGATCCGCCGGGCGCCGCGGTTCTGGCCGCGCTGGGCGGTGCGGGGCTCGCTCGGCGTCCTCTCGGCCGCCATCGCCCTCATGCTCGGGGCGGGCATCGTCGCGTCCCTCGTCGCCGGGGGCTCGGCCCTGCTCGTCGGGTATGCCGCCCGGGCGACCGGGCGCCGCGGGCTCCCCGACTTCTACCAGTGCGCCATCGGCGGGTTCCTCGCGACCGCGATCGCCTGGGGTGCGTTCAGCATGGGGGCCAACGGCTGGATCCCGGTGTCCTCGGAGGAGTTCGCGTTCATCGTGGCCGGCGGGATCACCGTGCTGCTGCCGGGACGGACCGTCGCGTCGGCGTTCGAGGACGCCATCTCCGGCTACTCGGTGACCGGCGCGGGCCGGATGTTCGGGGTGTTCCTCACGACGGCCGGGATCATCCTCGGGGTCGCGACGGGGCTGTCCGTGACGCTGGCGCTGACCTCGACCTTCGACCTCCAGCTCGTCTCGCCCTCAGTCATGGCGACGCGCGCCCTGAGCGCACCGGTGGCCCTGGCCGTCGTGGGAGCGTTCGTGGTCGGCATGTCGGGGGCGGTGTCGCTGCGCAGTCGCCGCAACCTCGTCGTGCCTGCCGGTGCGCTGTCGGCCCTCGGGGTCGCCGTGTCCCTCGGCGTGGACCGGCTCGACGCCCTCGGCCAGCTCGCCGCCGCCGGTGTCGCGGCCACCGTGCTCGGGTTCGCCGGCAGGCTCATCGCGCTGCGGATGGGGGCGCCGGCCATGGTGCTGGCCGTCCCGGCGTCCTACGGCCTGCTGCCCGGTCTGGCCATCTTCCGGGGCCTCTACGAGATGGTGAACGGGTCCTCGGCGAACGCGGGCTCGCTGTCGATGCAGGGCGGCATCACGACGCTGCTCGGCGCCATGGCCGTCCTGCTGGCGATCGCAGCCGGCAGCGTCCTCGGGGAGTTCGTGGCCGCACCCTTCGACCGCCGGATGGTGCAGAAGCGGCGCGTACGACGGCGCTGACGAGTTCCGGCCCGGCACAAAAGGGACGAATGCGCCATACGTTCTTCGGTTCGTTTTTCGTGGACCGGCTTGTGGCCCGGGGGCCAGCGCCTTACCTTTGACCAGCGCATTCGCGCCGACAACTGCACACCACCGCATTCCCAATCCAATGCCCACCCGCAGCGCCGAGCCTCGTCAGGCGGGTGGTTCACCGGAACAGCTCCGGGCACGACGAGGACGGGGGACCCAACGCGACCGCTCCGGCGGTCTTGGGGTGAAGCCGGCTCACGCCGGCCGGGCACCTGACAGCCCGAACCCGACAGCTCACCTCGCAGGCGCCGGTCAGGAAGGACCCCCCTGCAATGTTCTATGCCCCGAAGCACTCTGCCCGGAAGCCCCAGCCGGTCCGTCGTCGCCTCGCCGGCGTCGCCGTCGCCGGTGCCGCCACCATCGCCGGTGGCATGGCCACCGCCACCTCGGCCTCCGCGGCCACCGTCTGGGACCGCGTCGCCGCCTGTGAGAGCGGTGGCAACTGGGCCATCAACACCGGCAACGGTTACTACGGTGGGCTGCAGTTCTCCCCGAGCACGTGGGACGCCTACGGCGGCGAGCGGTACGCCAACAACGCGCACCAGGCCTCCAAGGCCGAGCAGATCTCGGTCGCCAAGAAGGTGCTGGCCGCCCAGGGCCCCGGCGCCTGGCCGACCTGTGGTGCCCGTGCCGGCCTGACCCGGGCCAACGGTGGCGCAGCCAGCACCGGCTCGACCAGCACCAGCCGCGCCTCGCGCTCGACGGTCCGCAAGGCCCCCGCCAAGCAGTCCTCCCACGCCAAGCTCGTCGTCGACGGCGTGCGCGGCCCGAAGACCGACCGCGCCATCGAGCGCTGGGTCGGCGGTTCGGTCAACGCCTGGATCTCGCACTCGGACGTCAAGAAGCTGCAGCGCAAGGTCGGCTCCACGCCGGACGGTGCCATCGGCCCGAAGACGATCCGCGCCCTGCAGTCCAAGATCGGCGCCAAGAAGAACGGCTCCCGCAACCTCGACCACGCGACGGTCAGGAGCCTGCAGGCGTACCTCAACCGCCACTGACGCACTCCGCACATGCACGTCGAGATGGGCCTGTCCGGAAGTCCGGACGGGCCCATCTCGACGTGGTGGACGGCGCTGCGGTCAGCTCCGCGCGGCGTCGGCCATCGCGGCGGGCGCCGTCCGCGCTGCGAACAGCCGGCGGTACACCAGCGCTGCCACGGCGGCACCGGCCAGTGGTGCCGCGATGAACAGCCAGGCCTGACCGAGCGCATCGGCACCGGAGAACAGGGCCGGGGCGATCGACCGGGCCGGGTTGACGGAGGTGTTGGTCACCGGGATCGACACGAGGTGGATGACCGTCAGCGTCAGGCCGATCGCCAGCGGTGCGAAGCCCTTGGGGGCGGCGGAGTCGGTGGCGCCGAGGATGACGACGACGAACACCGCGGTGAGGACCAGCTCGGTGACCAGGGCGGCGGTCAGGCCGTAGCCCTGGGGCGAGTGGGCGCCATACCCGTTGGTGGCGAAGCCGGTCGTCACGTCGAAGCCGGGTCGACCCGAGGCGATGGCGTAGAGGATCCCGGCGCCGGCCACGGCACCGGCCAGCTGGGAGGCCACGTACGTGGGCAGGTCGCGCCAGCCGAGCCGGCCGGCGAGGGCCAGACCGAGGCTGACCGCAGGGTTGAAGTGGCCCCCGGAGATGTGGCCCAGGCCGTAGGCCATGGTCGTGACGGCCACGCCGAACGCCAGGGCGACACCGAGGTAGCCGACGCCGACGAAGAGCTGTGACCCGTCGGCCTGAGCCATGGAGGTCGCGGCCAGGACGGCGGTGCCGCAGCCCGCGAGGACGAGCCAGAGCGTTCCGGTGAACTCGGCGGCTGCGCGGCGGCCCAGTCCGTACTCCTCGGGGGAGTGGCTGGCCTTCGACGGTGTCGACATGGTGGTTTCCTTCCTGCAGAAGTGCTGTCACCACTTCGTCGTGCTCCGGGAGGAAATCGGCACGCCCCGACGCCACATTGCTCATGTGAAGCGCATCACCACGGTGCCGACGGTCGCGTATGGCGTCCGCGATGTCGACCGTCGGTGAGGTGCTGGGGTCTTGGCGGCCACGCCCGCCTACCGGCGGCGGCGCACCTTGTCACCGGCGCTCACGAGGGTGCGCGACACGCGCGAGGAGCCTCGACGCTGTTCGATGGCAGTACCGATCCGGCCCAGCAGCCAGCCGATGACGGGCAGTGCCACGCTCGCGAGCAGCCACATCCGGAGGCGACGGGTGAACAGGACCCACATGTGAACAGACCTTTCGTCGAGTGAGGTGGTGACCCGGACCGGACCAACCCCTCCGTCGACCCTAAGCGCCGTCTCGCTACGGCGCTGGTCGGCGGCGGTCGGCTCTGCTCGGCGGGGAGGGTGGGTGGTCTGGGTACGGGCCTTTGGGACACGCGGACGGGCGTCGGTAGCATCGTCGCGGTCCACCGCACCCGGGTGCGCGGGCATGCCGGCGTGGCGCAATTGGTAGCGCACCTGTCTTGTAAACAGGGGGTTGAGGGTTCGAGTCCCTTCGCCGGCTCTCAGGCCTTAGGTCTCTGACCTGCATCGGAGCAGGTTGACCCCGACGGCGTGGCGCATGCTTGGGGCCGATCCTGCACCAATCACCTCACGCTTCTGGCCGCGGAAGCCGCCGGAGCGCCGCGGCCGCGGCGCCGTACCCCGGCTTCGTCGAGGGCGCGGCGGATCGCGGTCTGGGTGCGATCGGTGAGCTCGGCCAGCTCGCGCAGAGAGCGGCCCGTCTGGTACCCGCGGGCGACGAACTCGAGCAGGGCGGCGCGCTGCTCCGGTGTCTGGCGCACTGTTGCGGTGCCGCGGAACTGGGGGAGCGGCTCGAGGACCGGGCGGCCGGGGTAGGGCATGCCCCGGGAGGCGACCTCGCGGTCACACGGGCGACCGCCACTGCTCCGGCGGTCGCCCCGGACCTCGTCCGGCAGCCCGGGAACGTCACCAGGTCTGCTGTTCCCCTGAGGGGGTCCAGCCCTGACGGTACGCCGCTGCAGCTGCCAGCGATAGGGCGGCGCCGACCCCGGGCAGGGGACACGGGGCCGGCGCCTGTCGAGAAGGGTCCGACTGGGGGTGCACCCCGCTCGACGATCGCGAGAGTACGCCCGCGGCCATGCTCCATGTCGCGGATCCGACGATCGTTCTCACACGGCTAGGCGTCGAAGTGTCACTCAGCGAGCGGCCGGCTCCTCAGCGAGCGCGGCCTTCATGAGTGCGGCATCGCGGCGGAAGCGGTAGAGGCAGCGACGTCAACTTCCTCCCAGCCTGGTGCTGGGTAACGGCGCAGGATCCACAGGATGCGGGCCTCGAGCTCGTCGGCGGGTCAGGTGCTCGTCCTGGGTGGCACGACCGGCACAGCGACGTACATCTGCACAACCCGGCCCACGGATGACCCGTGGCCGACGACCCTGCCGGGGACGCTGACCTAGTTGTCGGACTCACGGATCGGGAAGCCGTCGTGGTCGACGTTGTAGAGCATCCGCAGGTGCATCTCGATGACGCAGATCTCATCGGCCACATCGAACACCACGGCGCGTTCGTCCGCCTGATCGAGCAGGTCTGCGGTGGCGCGGATGCGAGCCACCACTGCTTCGATTTCGGGTCGTGTCACCTTGCGCGCTCCTGGGTTGTACATCAGGGCCCGATCCACCCGGGCCGGCTTGGCGTCGGCCCGTACGGCTGTGGATCGGTCGCTGTGCATCAGACGACCTTATGCGGCTACCTCCCACGCACAGCCCCACATCACCGTTCCCGGACAACAGGCTTTCAACAGGACAACTCGAACGTGTGAACCAAGCCATCAACCCCCCCTGGTGTGCAGGTGAACACCAAGGGCGCCAGCGTCGGTCAGGTCGCCCTGGCCTGGCTCCTCGCCCAGAAGCCGTGGGTCGTCCCCATCCCCGGCACCCGCCGGCTGGAACGACGCGACGAGAACCTGGCAGCGACGGGCATCGAGCTGATCGCCGACGACGTGTCCGAGCTGGATGACGCCTCGGCCAGCGTGCGTGTCCAGGGAGATCGCCACCCCGAGGCCATGCAGCAGGTGGCCGACCGCTGAGGGTGCGCTGCCGGAACGGCCCCGGTCAGGATCGCGCAGGGGTGGTGCCGGTCCTGGGCCACGTCCGCAACGCGTGGTCCAGCGCGTCGACCGCCCGGGCGAACGACGTGTCCACGTCCCGTGGGTGGTGGCTGAACCCGCCCATCGCCTCGAGGCCGAGGAACCCGTAGATCGTGGACAGCACGAGTCGTCCGGCGTCGGTCTCGTCGGGGTCGGTCAGGCCGTATCCGCGCAGCACGGCCCGCACGAGCTGGCCGTGCCGCGGACCGGCGCTGGTCGATGCCATGGCGGGGTCGAGCTCCTGCTGCATGGCGGTGTAGCGACCGGGGTGGTCGAGGGCGTACCGGCGGTAGGTCGTGGCGAACGCCAGCAGCGCGTCCTTGCCGGAGCGCCCGGCCACCGCGTCGGCGAGGAGGTCGGCCAGCTCCGCCAGCGCCAGGACCGTCACGCGCGCCCGCAGCTGCGCCAGGCCGCGCACGTGGGCGTACAGGCTCGCGTCCTTGACGCCCAGGCCTCGGGCCAGGGCCGCCAGCGTGATCCCCTCGAACCCGACCTCGTCGGCGAGGTCGGCAGCGGCAACCGTGAGCCGCTCGACCGTGACCCCTGCTCGCGCCATGTTCCCTCCAAACCTAGGGGTCCTAGTGTATGACCTATACTTCGTAGTATGCAGCCGTTGACCGAGACCGACATCAGGGCGTCGTTCGTCAACTCCACGAAGGGCGAGGCCAAGCGCCTCGTCCTGCCGAAGGACCTGGCCGACCAGCCGTGGCACGACCTCGACTTCCTGGGCTGGCGCGACCCCGCCGCGCCGCAGCGAGCGTATGTCGTGACGTCCGTCGGTGGGTCGGCCACCGGTGTCGCCCTGCGGCTCGCCGACTCGTCCACGGGCCAGCGACGACGCAACATGTGCGCGGTCTGCCTCACCACGCACTCCGGCGACGGGGTCTCGTTGATGACGGCGCGCAAGGCGGGCAGGTCTGGGCAGCAGGGGAACTCGGTGGGCACCTACTTGTGCAGCGACCTCGCCTGCTCCGCCTACGTCCGTGGCCTGCGCAGCGCCGGCCCGGGCGCGCGCCTCCAGGAGTCGTTGTCCGTCGAGGACCTCGTGGAACGCATGATGGGCCGCCTCCGGGCCTTCATCGACAGCGTCACCCGCGACACCTGACCGATCGAGGCCCGGGCCCACACCGCCTGAGCCTCAGGGGTGCAGGACCTCGTCCAGGTGCGCGACGATGCCCGCCATCCGCGCGCTCCCCGTGCCGGTGTCGCGTCGAGTGTCCTTGAGCCGGTCCACGATCGCGGTGGCGATGGCGTGCGGCGTCACCTCGTGGCGGCTCGCGTGGGCGCGCAACAGGTCGGCGGCCCCCGCGTCGTCCACGTTGTAGGCCAGCATCAGGGCCCCCTTGGCCTGCTCGACCGTGGAGTGGTGGGTCGTCGAGGCTGCGACGGCATCGCGGCCGATCTGGCGTGCCGGCTCCGTGATGTCGACGACGAACCCGCTGAGCCGGGTCACCGCCCCGCCGACCGCTTCGCTCTCACCGACGAAGACCAGCCGCCGCTGGTGCCCTGACGCGTCCTTCATCCGGTACGAGCAGCTGTACGGCCCCTCGTGCTCGAGGTGGTGCTGGAAGCGGCTGATCATGACGACCCGGTCGTCCTTGTGCATGTGGGCGAGGAGGCGGTCGGTGCTGGGCTCCTCCGAGGAGCGCAGGCCGTGCAGCTCCCGCAGGGCTGGGTCCCACGTCCACCGAGCCGTCACGACGTCGTAGTCGAAGGCGAGGGCGGGGAGTGCGACATGGTTGTGTACGAGCGACATCCGGCCTCCGTCAGCGGACCTGCCTGGGTGTGGGCGGGCCGCTTCTTGACTCCCTGCGAAGGTAGTCCTCGTCACCGGTGCCCGCAAGGCCCCGCAGACCCGCTGACCTGCGACGATGCCGTCCAACAGGACCCCGCGCGTGCCGTCCTCCCTACGCGTCCCCGGCGGGCTCGGGCCACGACGTGTAGGTGACGACCCCGCCGGTCACCTCCGCGGTCATCACCACCGTGTCGCCGGGTATGGGGACGAGCTCGTAGGTGCCCTGCGTCACCTCGGGGTAGACGAGGGTGTGGGCCGGCCCGTCCGCACCGGGCCGAGCCACCACCCCGACGTGCGGGTGGTGGGCCGCACCGTGGTCGTGGTCGTGGTCGTGGTCGTGGTGAGCGTGGTCGTGCGGGTGGGGGTGGCTGTGGTCCCCGTGCGCACTGGCGGTGGTTCCGGCGGGCCGGATCTCGACCTCGAGTCCCTCGGCCTCGGCGGGCATGGCGACGACGAGTGCGCCGACGTCACCGCCGATGTCGAGCAGGACCGGGCCTTGGCCGGCATACGGGTTCTCGAGGTTCTGCATGGGGACTCCAGGGGTGGAGCCTGCCCGGGCGACAGGAGCCTGTCGCCCGGGCAGGGCTGGGGAGGTGGGTCAGGCCGCCGGCTGGCCGGGCTTGGTCTGGTAGCCACCTGCAGGGTTGCCGAGGTACGGGAACGAGTCGAGGAACGGCAGGTTCGTGTTGCTCGTCCCGTCCGTGAGGGCGCTCGCGGCACCGTCGGGGGTGTAGCTCGGGTCGACCAGCGGGATGGTCGCACCCGCAACCGCCCGCAGCTCGATCGCCACGACGTCGTCGACCAGCCGTCGCCCGTTCGGGAAGCCGGCAGCGTCACCCGCGACCAGGCCGATCGGGTTGGGGTTCTTGGTCGGCGGGATCGCGACGTTGAGTCGCAGCATGTCCGCCTGGGTGGTCCCGGTGAAGTTCTGGAAGCCGGGGACCACTCCCTTCGGGATGCCGGTCAGCAGGATCGCGAGCAGGTCCGCGCGGTCCTTGGTGTACTTCGCGAGGTTCGGGAAGACGCCCGGGTAGAGCACCGGCAGCAGCCCGGCGAGCTCGGGCTTGGCGACGTACTGGGCGAAGTCCTTGTCGTCCTTGGGTGCCTTGGCGTTCCACGTGTCCTTCTTGGCCATCGGCGTGATGACCTCGTTGAACAGGGGGTTGCCGAGACGCGACACCTGGTTCCACGAACCGTGCCAGGTGTACTTGCCCTCGTCGTCGTCCCACACCCGCGAACGCTGGCGGCTCGCAGTGGCCCACACCCCGATGACCGACCGCGACGCCATCGGGTCCGTGGGCTTGTCGCGGTACCGGGTCAGGTCGCGGATGGGGACCTGGATGGCGATGCTGTGCACGTTGAGTCCCTGGGTGCCGTTCACGCCCGCCGCAGCCGCGGACGGGATGAGGTGCGCCATCTGGAAGGGGCGCAGGGTGCCCAGGTCGAAGATGCTGCCCAGGTCGACGTGGAAGCCGTCCGAGCGCTGCCCGGCGAACACCTTGCGTCCACCCTGGATCGGGTGCACGGCCTGGTCGGTGAACCGTGCGTAGTTCGGCGTCGAGCGCGGGCCGATGTTGACCGGTGGGCAGGTGAGGTTGCTGGCCAGCAGGCGCGGTCGGTCGCCACGCGCGACGCGGGTGACGGAGTAGTACTGCGGGCGGTTCCAGTTGGGGTCGGTGATCGAGCCGATCGGGCCGACGTTGTAGAGGAAGGTGTTCTTGTTGCGCACCTTGGTGGTGAACCGGAACTGGTAGGTCACGTCGGGTCGGGCGTCGCCCCGGTTGCTGACGTGGATCTCGTAGAGGACCTCGTCGCCGAACTCGTAGAAGTTCGGACCCCCCTGCGGGCTCTGGAACGGGATGAAGTTGGCGATCAGCGTGACCGAGTCGGGTCGGTCCGGGCTGACGAAGGCGTAGACGTCGGTGTTGTCGGCGACCGGGTCCTTCGAGACCTCTGGGGCTTCACGGTGAGAGGACATGGGTCACTTCCCTGCTGCTCGGGTCAGGCGGCGGACCAGGTCGGCGTCCTGGATGGTGACCTCGTGCTCGCCGTACATGACGGTGAGCCGGCCGGACCTGGGGTCGTCGACGTACGCGACGAGCCGGGGCCCGGTGGGCGCCGCGGCGGAGCCCGCGGCAGTGACGGTTGCGGGGGCCGCGCTGGCTCCCGGGGCTGCTGCGACCGCCGCAGCGGCAGCAGCGGCGCCCGTCCCGGCTGCAGCCAGGAACGTACGCCGTGTGGCATCGGACATGAGGGTCTCCTTTGCTGGGCGCGACTCGCTGGTTGCTGCCGCGCTGGGCGGGTCCTCAGCCCGGGCGAAGGCGTCCGTCACTGGAGTGACCCACCTCACATTCGGAGCGTATCCACGAACGGATGGGTGGGAAATGCGGTCAGGAATTTCTCAGCGCCACGGCGGTACGTTCGTCATGATGTGTCCGGACCTGTCACCTCGCTCCGCACCTGCGCAAGCTCCCGCGTCGGGGGACCTGTGCGCGGTGACCGTGGTCGTGGCGGCGTACAACACCGGCGAAACCCTCCATGAGCTCGTGCGCTCGCTCGACGGCCAGTCCATGCCGCAGGAGCACTTCGAGGTCGTGGTCGTGGACGACGGTTCGACCGACGGCACGGGGGAGGTCCTGGACGCGCTGGCCGCGCAGCGGCCCAACTGGGTCGTGCGCCACATACCCAACTCGGGCTGGCCGGGCACGCCCCGGAACGTAGGCCTGGAGCTTGCCACGGGCGAGTACGTCACGTTCGTCGACCACGACGACTTCCTCGGTCGGGACGGCCTGGCGACGGCCTGTGCCTTCGCTCGGCAGCACCACAGTGACGTCGTGGTCGCCCGCGAGGTGGGCGTGGGGCGCAGCATCGGGCGCTTCATGTTCACGCGCAACGAGCCGGACGCGACGTTCGAGAACTCGCCGATCGTCCGACTCCTCACGCCGCACAAGCTCTACCGGCGAGAGATGTTGCGCGAGAACGGTATTCGCTTCCCGGAGGGCAAGGTCCGGCTGGAGGACCACCTGTTCACGATGGCTGCCTACTTCGCGGCCGAACGGATCTCGATCTACGCCGACCACCCGTTCTACTACTGGACCCGTCGCGAGGGGACCGCGCACGCGTCCTTGGACCTGAAGGACCCGCACGAGTACGTCGAGGTGGCGCTCAACAGGGTGCTCGACCTCGTGGAGGAGCACGTGCCGCCTGGCCCGCGCCGGGACAGGATCAAGGCGCACTGGCTCGAACGGAAGCTGCTGCCCATCGTCGCCCGGGCGCCGATGCTCGAGTACCCGCTTGAGTACAGAGCGGAGATGGTGCGGGCGGCCCGGGCCCTGGTCGACCAGCGGTACGCGCCCGACGCCGACCGGGAGCTGCACTTCTCGGCCCGAGTCCGAGTCCACCTGCTGCGGGCTGGTGCCACCGAGGCGCTCATGGCCCTGGCGCGGACCGAGCAGGCGATCACCACCCGTGCCGTGGCAGAGCAGGTGACCTGGGGTCAGGAGGGGGTCGAGATCGGGCTGCGGGTCGAGCTGCTCCACCGAGACGGCCAGCAGGTGGAGTTCGCGGAGGAGGGCGGGCGCCTGCGCTGGGTGCCGAGGGAGAGCCTGGACGATCCCAGCCTCGACCTCGACGTCACCGACGAGGTCCAGCGTGCGTCGGTCCTGCTGGTCGTGGGGCGCCGCGACGGTGACGACGACTTCGCGGTCACGGTCCCGGGAGGGGTCGTGACGGGGGAGGCAGGCGCCGGTGGCCGGCGAAGGCTGGTCTTCACCGGGGTCGCGCACGTGCCGCTCGACCGGATGCTGCGACTGGCCGGCAGCCGGGGTCGGGCTGTCCTCGATGTCCGGACGGAGACCGAGGTGCTGGGGTGGCGCTCGCTGCGGAGGGTCGAGGCCGGGGACGCGGAGGTGTCGGCCATGTCGCCACCTGTCGCTGCGGCGGGGCTCACGGCCTACCGCACCACCAAGGGGAACCTCAGCCTGCGCCGTGACGCCCCGGCCAAGGGGGAGGGCGAGCCGAGGTCGCGCGCCTCCTGGGGGCGCCGCGTCGCCCGCAGGGCGGTGCGTGTGGCTCGTTCCGTCCGTCGCGGCTGCGGGCGCCGCTGACGCCGGACCTGACCGGTTCGCGTTGACAAGTACGGACAAACCGACTCATGATCATGGGGCTTCAAGCAGTCGGAGCCTTCCATTCGTCGCGAGCAAGGAGGCCGCCGATGACCGATTTCCTGGAGTCGGTGAGACCGGTCGAACCCCTGTCCCTGGCGGTTCCCGTCGCCCACCGCGGGGGTGTGGAAGAGGTCGTGGGCGAGCCTGACGACGCGGCCACCGAGCCGAGCGTCCGCGAGCTCCTCTCGGAGCTGGCCCACCTCGAGGACCTCCTGCGTGCCGCCGGTCCGGTGGCTGTCGGTGACGACGAGGTCCTGGCGGTGATGGCGCGCGAGCAGGCGATCATCGACGAGCTGCACCGACGCAACCCCAGCCGCCCCGGTGGGGCCCCGGCGCCCGCGTGACCGTCCTCCTCCGCTTCGGGGAAGCGGTCAGGAACTGACCTGTTGTCTTCCTAGGCTGGGGCTGTCGCAGGTTCCCGGACGAGAGGCAGCACCATGGACTTCAAGATCGAGCTCATCCCCATCTCCGTGTCGGACGTCGACCGCGCGAAGGACTTCTACGCCCGGGTCGGCTGGGTCGCCGAGCAGGACGGCTCTCCCCACGAGGACCTGCGCTTCGTCCAGGTCACGCCCCCCGGATCGGCATGCTCCTTCTGCTTCGGCAAGGGGCTCGGGATGCTCCCCGAGGGTCAGGCGCAGTACATCCAGGTCGTCGTCGCGAACGCGGACGACGCTCACGCGTACCTCGTGGAGCGCGAGATCGAGTGCACCCCGGTCGAGGAGCTCGCGTGGGGGCGCTTCGTGAACTTCAGCGACCCCGACGGGAACCGCTGGGTCCTCCAGGAGCTCCCGGTCCGGGGGTGACCGGTCCGGAGGTGACCGGTCCGGGAGTGACCGGTCCGGGGGTGACCGGGCCGGGGGTGACCGACCCGGCACGGCGCGACAGCAGGAGGCCTGCCACCAGGGCCCCCGCAGTCCCCAGGACCTCGTCGCCGAGCGTGTCCGTGTAGGCGGTGCCCAGCTCGGTGCCGTGCCGGATGAAGGTCCACCACTCGGCCACCTCCCACGCGATGGCGAGCACCGCGCCCAGTCCGGTCACCAGCAGCGTGCGCACCCAGGGTTCGGCGATCCGTTGCAGGACAAGCATTCCCAGACCGCCGCAGAGCAGGGACCAGTTGACGAAGTGGTTCGCGTCGTCCCACCAGTCGACCGAGTCGTAGAGATCGAGCGTGTTGCCGCTGACGTCGATGAGGAACGGTGCCATGACGAGGGCGAAGGCGCCCCACGGAGTCGGCGTGAGCCCTCGGCGGTGGGTCGCCCACCACGCCAGGGGCACGAGCAGCATGAGCACGGGGTAGGCGACCAGGCGCGCGCCGAACGCCTTGCCCTCGAACTGCGCCAGCCCGGTCGCGAAGGTCGCCAGCGCGAGCTGGCCCACCGTGGCCAGGAGCACCAGCGCCGGCACCCACCGGGGGCATCGGCGCCCACGCGTCACGTCCATCCCACGATCATGGGGGACGTCAGGGGCGGTCGGCGCGCGGCTCGCTCAGGCGGCGTAGACGGCGACCTCGCTCGCCTTCACGGTGAGGACGACCTCGGCACCGACGGCCAGGTCGAGCTCGGCGACCGCGGCCGGCGTGACGTCCGCGGAGACGTGGGCCGTGTGGACCCGCACCTGGTGGCCGTGGGGTTCGAGGTCGGTCACCGTGGCGCGCACCGTGTTGCGCGGGCTGCCGTGCGGAGCCTCGCGGTACACCCCGACCGAGCTCGGGCTGAAGACGGCGACGGCCGGCTCCCCGGCCACGAGCGACTCCTCGGCCAGACCCTCGACCCGCAGGCCCTCGGGGGTGCTGACGGCGGGCGTGGTCTCGGTGCCTGCGCTAGTCCCGCGCACGAGGTTGAGTCCGGCGATCCGGGCGGCGAACGCGCTGGTGGGGCGCGAGAGCACCCGCGTCGTCGGTCCCTGCTCGACGACCCGACCTGACTCGAGCACGGCCACGTCGTCGGCCAGCAGCACCGCGTCGAGGATGTCGTGCGTCACCACCACGGTCGTGCGGTCGCGCAGCACCCGCCGCAGCAGCTGGCGGATCGCGGGGGCGGCCTCGACGTCCAGGGCCGAGAGGGGTTCGTCGAGCAGGAGGAGCTCGGGCTCCGTGGCCAGAGCCCGGGCGATCGCCACCCGTTGCGCCTGGCCGCCGGACAGCTCCGCCGGGCGCCGCCGGGCGAGCTCCGACGCGTCGACCTCCCACAGCCAGTGGGCGGCCCGCTCTCGCGCCTCGCCACGCGGCATACCGGCACTGCGCGGACCGAAGGCGACGTTGTCGGTCACGTCCAGGTGGGGGAAGAGCCGTGCCTCTTGGGCCAGCAGGGCCACGCCGCGGGCGTGCGGGGGCACCCAGGTGCCGGATCCGTTGGAGGAGAACAGGATCCGGTCGCCCAGTCGGATCTCCCCGCTGTCGGGGTGGAGGAGGCCGGCGATGGAGGAGAGCGCGGTGGACTTGCCGGCTCCGTTGGCCCCCAGCAGCGCCAGAGTGCGTCCCTGCTCGACGTGGAGGTGGAGGTCGACATCGCGTCCGGGGATGCGCAGGGTCGCGTCGAGCGTCACAGGGCGGTCCGGGATCGACGCGTCACGGTGATGACGACGGTGGCCACGACGACGAGCACCAGCGAGAGCGCCACCGCCGCCTGGGGGTCGGTCTCCCGCTGGAGGTAGATCTCGAGCGGGAGCGTGCGCGTCACGCCCTGCAGGCTGCCCGCGAACGTGATGGTCGCGCCGAACTCCCCGAGGGCGCGGGCGAACGCGAGGACCGCCCCGGAGGCGAGGCCGGGGAGGACCAGCGGCAGCGTGACGCGGAGGAACACCGTCGTCGGCCGGGCACCCAGCGTGGCGGCGACCTCCTCGTAGCGCTGCCCTCCTGTTCGCAAGGCCCCCTCCAGGCTCACGACGAGGAAGGGCAGCGCCACGAAGGTCTGGGCGAGGACGACGGCCGTCGTGGAGAAGGCGATCTGCAGGCCGAGGACCTCGATGGTGTTGCCGAGCAGACCCCGGCGGCCGAACGTGTAGAGCAGGGCGATGCCTCCCACCACCGGCGGCAGCACCAACGGAAGCAGCACGAGCGACCGCAGCACCGACTGCCCACGGAACTCGGTGCGCGCCAGCACGACCGCCATCGGTACGCCGAACACGACGCACAGCAACGTGCTGGCAGCAGAGGTCCGCAGACTGAGGAGCAGAGCCGCCCGGGACGACTCCGACGTCACGAGCTCGGGGAACTGGGTCCAGTCCACGCGGGTGAGCATCGCCAGCAGGGGCAGCACGACGAAGAGGGCGCCCACGGCGGCCGGGACGAACACCCAGCCGGGCATTCCCAGTCGGGGTGCTGGGCGGCCTGGACGTCGGGAGCGGGTCACGGCGCCTTGGCGAACCCGGCGTCGGCGAGGACCTGCTGACCACCGGATCCGGTGACGGCCTTGACGAAGGCATCGGCCAGCGCGGTGTTCTTCGAGGCCTTGAGGGCCGCGATCGGGTAGGAGTTCACGGCGGCCGACGATTCGGGGAAGGTGATCCCCTGGACCGTGGCGCCCGCGCCCTTGACGTCGGTGACGTAGACGAGGCCCGCGTCGGCCTCACCGGCGGTGACCTTGCCGAGCACGTCGGTGACGGACTGCTCCTCGCTCACGGGCGTGAGGTCGACACCGGCCGACGCCTCGACCTTGGCGGCGGCCGAGCCGCACGGGACGGCCGGTGCGCACACGACGACCTTGACCCCGGACTTCGCGAGGTCGGCGAACGAGGCGATCTTCGCCGGGTTGCCCGGCGGGACGGCGATCTCGAGGGTGTTGGAGGCGAAGACGACGGGGGCTGCGGCGGTGAGCGACTCGGCGGTCACCTTGTCCATGTTCTTGGTGTCGGCCGAGGCGAAGACGTCCGCCGGTGCGCCCTGCTGGATCTGCGCGACGAGGTCGGAGGAGCCGGCGAAGCTGAACTTCACCGTGGCGCCCGGGTTCGCCTTCTCGAGGTCGGCGCCGATCTGGGTGAACGTCTTCTTCAGGGACGCTGCCGCGAACACGGTGATCTCGCCCGACAGCCCGCTGGACGACGAGCTCGAGCTCGTTCCCGCGGAGCCGGACCCGCCGGCGGCGTCGCCCGAGCTGCTCCCGCAGGCGGCCGTGCCGAGGGCGAGCGTCAGGGCGGTGGCGAGGAGGACGAGGCGGGCGGGCCGGATCATGATGCTCCCTGCGGGGTCTCGACGATGACGGTGGTGGACTTCACGACGGCGATGGCGACCGACCCGAGCTCGAGGCCGAGGTCGCGGACGGCCTCGCTGCTCATGAGGGAGACGACGCGGAACGGGCCGCACTGCAGCTCCACCTGCGCCATCACCGGGTCGGTCTTGATGTCGGTGACCAGTCCGACGAAGCGGTTGCGGGCGGACCGCCCGACGGTCGAGGGATCGGTGGCGGTGTGGGCCTGGTCGCGGGCGAGGAGGGCGACCTGGTAGCCGTCCACCACCTTGCGCCCGGCGTCGTCGGCCTCGGAGGCGAGCGCGCCGCTGTCGACCCAGCGCCGGACGGTGTCGTCGCTCACCCCGAGGAAGGTGGCGGCGTCCTTGATCCGTAGCTGCGGCATACGGGCCACTCTAGGACCGCAAGTGCGGGTATGGCGAGTGTTTCAGTCCGCGTCTGCGGTCTCGGGCGGGTCCTGAGCGCCATCTCGTTCGTCCCGCTCGGCCCACTCCACGAGCTGGTCGATCCCGAAGACCGCGTCGTCGATCCCCGCGTGCAGGTCGCCGAGCTCGGCGTAGCGGGCAGGAACGGTCGCGATGGTGAAGTCGTCCGGCGTGACGTCGTCGACCTCGTCCCAGCGGATCGGGGTGGACACCGTGCCGCGGGGGTTGCCGCGCACGGAGTAGGCGCTGGCGATGGTGTGGTCGCGGGCGTTCTGGTTGTAGTCCACGAACAGCGCCGCCGGGTCGCGGTCCTTGCGCCACCAGGTCGTCGTCACGTCCTCGGGGGCGCGGCGCTCCACCTCCCGGGCGAAGGCGAGCGCGGCCCTGCGGACGTCCTTGAACCCCCACTGGGGGTCGATCCGCACGTACACGTGCAGTCCCGAGCCCCCGCTCGTCTTGGGCCAGCCCACCGCCCCGAGCTCGTCGAGCACCTCCTGGACGACGTGGGTCACGCGCTGAACCCGGTCCCACGGGCACTCCGGTCCCGGGTCGAGGTCGATCCGCCACTCGTCGGGCCGCTCCACGTGCCCGCGGCGGCTGTTCCACGGGTGGAACTCGACCGTCGACATCTGCACCGCCCAGATCACGTGGGCCAGCTCGGTGACGCACAGCTCGTCGGCCGTGCGGTTGTACCGCGGGAACTTCACCCGCACCGTCTCCAGCCACGGCGGGGCCCCGTGCGGCACCCGCTTCTGGTGCACCTTCTCGCCGGCCACCCCCTCGGGGAACCGGTGCATCATGCACGGCCGCTCCCGCAGGGCGTTGACGATGCCGTCGCCCACCGCCAGGTAGTACTTGACGAGGTCGAGCTTGGTCTCGCCGCGCTCCGGGAAGTACACCCGGTCGGGGTTGGAGATGCGCACGTCCCGGTCGCCGACCTCCAGCTCGATCGCGGGGGACGTCGCCTTGGCTGCCATGCAGCCCAACCTAGGGCCGGTGTGGCGCGGCGTCACCCGGAGCGGGTGGACTGCCGTCCCCGCCCGCGTGGGCCGTTCGACCGAACTGCCCGATTCGCCGCATACGCAGCACTTCCGCGGGCTACCGTCGTCGCCGTGCGCTCCCTCCGTCTCGTGGTCTCCACAGGCGCCGCGACCCTCGTGGCGGCCGCCGCGCTGACCGCGGGTGCCGGGACCGCAGGAGCGGCGACAGCCACGGCGGCTGGGGCGGTCCCCGCCAGCGCCGCCCGGCCGCTGACGGTCGGCCACCGGGGTTCGAGCGCCGTCGCGCCCGAGAACACCCTCGCCTCGTTCGCCCTCGCGGTGCGACAGGGTGCCGACCTCGTCGAGAGCGACGTCCAGCGCTCCAAGGACGGCGGACTGGTCCTCATGCACGACACCACGCTGGCCAGGACGACCAACGTCGAGCAGCGCTACCCGACCAGGTCGCCGTGGCGGGTCGCCGACTTCACCCTGGCCGAGATCAGGACGCTGGACGCCGGGTCGTGGAAGTCCTCCCGCTATGCGGGGCAGCGGGTCCCCACCCTCGCCGAGCTGGTCAAGCTGGTCCGCTACTCGCGCTCGGGCATCCTCATCGAGCTCAAGTCACCCTCGCTCTACCCCGGGATCGAGGCGCAGGTGACGCGCACGTGGAAGCAGTTCCCCGGGTACCTCACGACAGCCCTGCGGACCAGGCGCCGGTCGTGCAGTCCTTCGACGCGACCTCCCTGCGCCGGTACCACGTGCTCCAGCCGGAGGTCCCGGTCGGGCTGCTGGGCACCCCTGCGGTCGCGGACCTCCCTGCCCTGTCGCGCTGGGTCGACCAAGTGAACCCCGCCTACGCCACCTTCGACGCGGCCTACGTCGCGCAGGCACACCGGTGGGGGCTGCAGGTCCTCACCTGGACGGTCGACGGAACGGCAGCGATGGACGCCGCGCTCGACCGCGGCGTCGACGGGGTGATCACCAACCGGCCCGACCTTCTCGAGGCGGTCCTGACCCAGCGCGCCGCCGGGGTCACGAGCGCCGGCCGGCACGCGGCATAGGGGCGGCTGGGTCCCTTCCCGACGGGGCGGGTGGCCGCGCTGTCGGCGACCGCGAGCCGGTCGTATGCTCGGCCCATGCTCGAGCAGAAGCGCGTCCTCGCCACCAGCATCCCCGGCCCGAAGTCCCAGGCCCTCCAGCAGCGCAAGACCGCTGCAGTCTCCGCCGGGGTCGGCACCGGCCTCCCCGTCTACATCGAGCAGGCGGCCGGCGGCATCCTGCGCGACGTCGACGGCAACCAGCTCATCGACTTCGGCTCGGGCATCGCCGTGACGACGGTGGGCAACGGCAACCAGCGCGTCATCGACGCGGTGACGGCACAGATCAACGACTTCACGCACACCTGCTTCATGGTCACCCCCTACGAGGAGTACATCCTCGTCGCGGAGGCGCTGTCCGAGCTCACCCCGGGCAGCCACGAGAAGCGTTCGGCGCTGTTCAACTCCGGCTCCGAGGCCGTCGAGAACGCCGTCAAGGTGGCCCGCCACTTCACCGGCCGGCAGGGGGTCGTCGCGTTCGACCACGCGTACCACGGCCGGACCAACCTCACGATGGGCCTGACCGCGAAGAACATGCCCTACAAGCACCGTTTCGGGCCGTTCGCGAGCGAGATCTACCGGGTGCAGATGGCCTACCCCTACCGCTGGCCCACCGGCCCCGAGGCCTGCGCCGACGAGGCGTTCGAGGCGTTCGTCGCCGACGTCCACGCGCAGGTCGGCGAGGACAACACCGCCGCCGTCATCCTCGAGCCGATCCAGGGCGAGGGCGGGTTCATCGTGCCCGCCCCCGGGTTCGTCAAGAAGGTCTCCGACTGGTGCACCGAGAACGGCATCCTCTTCATCGCCGACGAGGTGCAGACCGGGTTCTGCCGCACCGGTGACTGGTTCGCGTCCGAGCACGAGGACGTGGTCCCCGACCTCATCACCACCGCCAAGGGCATCGCCGGCGGTATGCCGCTCGCGGCGCTGACGGGGCGCGCGGACGTCATGGACGCCATCCACGTCGGTGGCCTCGGTGGCACGTACGGCGGCAACCCCGTCGCCTGTGCGGCTGCCCTCGCCTCCATCGAGACGATGAAGGAGGAGGACCTGCGCGGTCGGGCCAAGGCCGTCGAGGCGATGTTCCGTCCCCGTCTCGAGGCGCTCGCCGACAAGTACGGCGTCATCGGCGACATCCGCGGCCGCGGCGCCATGCTCGCCGTCGAGCTCGTCAGCGACCTGGACAAGAAGACCCCCGACGCCGACCTCACCGGGCGGATCAACAAGGCCTGCCACGCCGAGGGCCTCGTGACCCTGACCTGTGGCACCTTCGGCAACGTCTTCCGGTTCCTGCCGCCGCTGTCCTCCGGCGACGACCTGCTCTCCGAGGGCCTCGACATCCTCGAGAACGCGTTCGCCACCTCCGTCTGACGCCTTCCGTCCGACACCCGCGTCCGAGGGGTGCGGTCGGACGGCTGCGTCCGGCCGCACCCGTGAGGTCCGCCACTGTTCACATGACCGTCGCGTGTCGGTGACCTGCCGGTGCGGTCGGCGCTGTTAGACAGGTGCTGACCCGGCCAAGTATGAGTTGGCCGGGTCGATTCATGCCCTGACGGGCCGGTGGGCCCGGCGTCGACGGGGCCCCGTGCGGCAGACTGCCGGCATGGTGCTTCCTCCGTCCCTCGACCTGTCCGGACGCACGGCCCTCGTCACCGGGGCGGGGAGCCCCAACGGGATCGGGTTCGCGACGGCCCGCCACCTCGGTGCGCTGGGCGCGGGCGTCGTCCTCGCGGCGACGACGAACCGGGTCAAGGACCGGGCCCGGGAGCTCGAGGACTCGGGGGTCGAGGCGCTCGGCCTCGTGGGCGACCTCACCGATCCCGAGGTCGTCGCCGATCTCGTCGACGCGGCGGCGGAGTGGGGTGGCCGGCTCGACGTCCTCGTCAACAACGCAGGCATGGTGTCCACCAGCCAGCCCGACTACCTCGAGGGAGACCTCACCGCGACGACGCCCGACCGCTGGTCGGAGTCGCTGCGCCGCAACCTCGACACCGCGTTCCTCGTGACCCGGGCGGCCCTGCCGCACCTGCGGGTCAGCGGCTCGGGGCGGGTGGTGATGGTCGCGAGCGTCACCGGTGCCGTCATGGGCATGCGCGGTGAGGTCGCGTATGCCGCGGCCAAGGCCGGGCTGGTCGGCCTCACCAGGGCGCTCGCCGTGGACGAGGCCGTGCACGGCGTCACCGTCAACGCGGTCGCCCCGGGTTGGATCGCCACGGGCTCCCAGACCGACGACGAGGCCGCCGAGGGGCTGGTCACGCCGGGCGGGCGCTCGGGGACCGCGGACGAGGTCGCCGCGGCGATCGCCTACCTCGTGAGCCCCGGCGCCGGGTACACGACCGGCCAGGTGCTCGTCGTCGACGGCGGCAACAGCATCACCGAGGAACGCGCGCTGCCCCGCTGAGTGCAGGCACTCGGCGGGGCAGCGTCAGCGTCTGGCGCTCGCGCGCCGGGTGTGAACCGGTCAGCGCGGGGGCATCCGCAGGGCGCCGTCGAGCCGGATGACCTCGCCGTTGAGCATCGAGTTGTCGACGATGTGGGCGACGAGGTTGGCGTACTCCTCGGGCTTGCCGAGACGGGACGGGTGCGGCACCTGCTTCTCCAGGAGCTCCTTCACCTCGCCGGGCAGGCCGGCGAGCATCGGCGTCTCGAAGGTCCCCGGAGCGACGGTGACGACGCGGATGGCCTTGTCCGCGAGGTCGCGGGCGGCGCTCAGGGTGAGGCCGACGACCCCACCCTTGCTCGCGGCATACGCGGCCTGGCCGATCTGGCCGTCGTAGGCGGCGATGGACGCCGTCATGACGACCACGCCGCGGTCGCCGTCCTGCGGCTCGTTCGCGAGCATCGCGGCGGCGGAGAGGCGCAGGACGTTGAAGGTGCCGATGAGGTTGATGTTGACGACGTTCGCGAAGTCCTCGAGGCCGAGCGGGCCGCGCTTGCCGACCACGCGACCGGGGGTGGCGACACCGGCGCAGTTGACGACGATCCGCAGGGTCCCGAGCTCGGCGGCGGCGTCGATGGCGGCCTGGACCTGGGCTTCGTCGCGCACGTCCGCCGGGACGAACACGGCCATGTCACCCAGCTCTTCGGCGAGGGCCTGGCCGGGTGAGGAGGGGAGGTCGACGATGACGACGGCTGCACCCTCGGCGTGCAGGCGGCGGACGGTCGCGCCGCCCAGGCCGGAGGCGCCGCCGGTGACGAGGGCGACGGTGGAGTCGTTGATCTGCAAGGGTTTTCGGCCTTTCGGTGGGGAGGTCGGTATGGGGCGGGATCAGCCGCGGAGCAGTTGGCGGCTGATGACGAGCCGCTGGATCTGGTTGGTGCCCTCGAAGATCTGGGTCACCTTGGCCTCGCGCATGTAGCGCTCGAGCGGGAAGTCCTGGGTGTACCCGGCACCACCGAGCACCTGCACGGCGTCGGTCGTGACACGCATGGCGTTGTCGGTGCAGATGAGCTTGGCGACCGCCGCCTCCTTGCTGAACGGCCGTCCGGCGTCGCGGAGGCGGGCCGCGTGGAGGTAGGAGGCGCGCGCCGAGGTGACCGCCGCCTCCATGTCGGCGAGCAGGAACGCGAGGCCCTGGTTGTCGCCGATGGGGCGCCCGAACTGCTGGCGGTCCTTGGCGTAGTCGACGGCTCTGTCGAGGGCGGCCTGCGCGAGTCCTGTTGCGGCAGCTGCGATCCCGAGCCGACCGGAGTCAAGGGCGGAGAGCGCGATGGCCATGCCCTGACCGCGTTCGCCGACCAGGCGGTCGGCCGCGACGTCGACCCCCTCGAAGTGCACCTCGCTGACGGTGTCGCAGTGGAGGCCCATCTTCTTCTCGGGGGTGCCGAACGCGATCCCCGCGGCATCGCCGGGGACGACGAAGCAGGACAGCCCGCGACCGCCGTCGTCGGAGGTGCGGACGAACGACGTGTAGAAGTCGGCGTGGCCGGCGTGCGAGATCCACGCCTTGGTGCCCTTGAGCCGGTAGGACGTCGGGTCGGTCTCGTCGTCCGCGACGGCCCTGGTCGTCATGGCGGCGACGTCGGAGCCGGCGCTGCGCTCGGAGAGGCAGTACGCCCCGAGCTGGTCGCCGGACAGCATGTCGGGCAGCAGGCGCTCCTTCTGCTCGTCGCTGCCGAAGGTCGCCACGGGGTAGCAGGTGAGGCCGTGCACCGAGACGCCGACGGCGACGCTCATCCAGACCGAGGCGATCTCCTCCACGACCTGCAGGTACACCTCATACGGCTGCGCGGCGCCGCCGAACTCCTCGGGGTAGGGCAGCGAGAGCAGGCCCGCCCGCCCCAGCACACGGAACGCCTCGAGGGGGAGCTGCGGGGTCGTGGCGGCCGCCCGCTCGGCCTCGTCGACGACGGGCGCGAGCTCCTTGGCGCAGATCTCGCGGGTCAGGTCGATGAGGTCCTGGCCCTCCTCGGAGGGCATCAGACGGGTCGCAGGCATGGGGCAAGGGTAGTAGTAGGACGTCCTACTACCTGCATCGCCGAGGTGAGGGCCCCCGACCCAGCAGACGTTTCTGCCCTGCGGGCAGGTTGCCACCTACCCCCTCGGCAGCAACGTCTGCTAGCAGAGGTTGCTGCTGCAGACGGAGGGTGGGGGGGTGGGGGGCGGAGCGGGGGCAGACGGGGGGCGCGGGCGGGGGTCAGGTATGGCGCTGGGTCGGCTCGACCGGGGTGAGCTCGGATCGCTTCGCGGTCACGGTGTCGCCGGAGGACTCGCCGCGCAGCCGGCGCTGGACCCAGGGGGCGAGGTGCGTCCTGGCCCAGGCGGCGTTCGCGGCCGTCGCCTCCCGGCGGCCCACCGGCGGGAGCGGGGGCAGCGGAGTGCTCCAGTCGGCGCGGTCGGTGTCGTGGCCGAGCGCGGACAGGGCGTTGAGCGCGACGCGGCGGTGGCCCTCGGTGGTCATGTGGATCCGGTCGTCGGCCCACAACCGGAAGTCCTTGAGCGCGTCCATCCCCCACTGGTTGATGACGTAGCAGCCGTGCTGCTGGGCGATGCTGAAGATGTTGGCCGAGTGGATCGCGTGCCGGCCGCGCAGGTGGCGGAGCAGGGGAGCGCCGGACGGGTCGGTCGGGGTCGCGAGCAGGACGTCGCTCCCGGCGGCGCGCAGGCGCACCACCGCGGTCTCCAGCCGGTCGGCGATCGCGTCGAGGTCGGCCTTCGGGCGCAGGATGTCGTTGCCGCCACCCACCATGGAGACCAGGTCGGGCTGCAGCCCGAGCGCGGCCTCCAGCTGGGGTCCGATGACGTCGGCGAGGAGCCGGCCGCGCACGGCGAGGTTGGCGTAGGCGAACTCCCCACCCGACCGGTGCGCGATCCCGGCGAGGTGCTCGGCGAGCCGGTCGGCCCAGCCCACGTAGCTGTTGTCGCGGGAGGGGTCGGCGTCGGACATGCCCTCGGTGAACGAGTCGCCGATTGCCACGTAGCGGTGCCAGACCTTGCCGCCGCTCTCGGGCAGGTGGGTCTCGTTGCCGGGCAGCTCGGTGGCCGCGTCGGTGGTGTGCTCGGCGGTCGGGTCGGTCACGGCAGGCTCCAGTCGATCGGGTCGGCGCCCTGCTGGGCCAGGAGCTCGTTGGCGCGGCTGAACGGGCGCGAGCCGAAGAACCCCGAGTGGGCCGACAGGGGTGAGGGGTGCGCGCTCTCGACGGACGGGACGTCCCCGAGGTGCGGCACGAGGTTGCGGGCGTCGCGACCCCAGAGGATCGCGACGAGGGGGCCACCGCGGTCGACGAGGGCCGAGATGGCCTGCGCCGTCACGGTCTCCCAGCCCTTGCCGCGGTGGCTCGCCGGCTTGCCGGGGTGGACGGTCAGCACGCGGTTGAGCAGCAGCACGCCGCGGTCGGCCCACGGCGACAGGTCACCGGTGCTGGGTCGCGGCAGGCCGAGGTCGGTGCCGAGCTCCTGGTAGATGTTGGCCAGGCTCCGGGGCACCGGCTGGACGTCCGCGGCCACCGAGAACGACAGCCCCACGGCGTGACCGGGGGTCGGGTAGGGGTCCTGCCCCACGATGAGCACGCGGACGGCGTCCAGCGGCTGCTCGAACGCCCTGAGCACGCGGTCCCCGGACGGCAGGTACCCGCGCCCCGCAGCCACCTCGGCCCGGAGGAACTCGCCCATCGAGGCCACGGTGCCGGCCACCGGCTCGAGAGCCTTCGCCCACGAGGGGTGGACGAGCTCGGGGAGGGCTGCGGGCGGCATACCCAGAAACGTATCCCTGCCGTCGCACACCGGCACAGTTGACCCGGGCCTTGCCGAACCCGCACCGAATCCGGACCGCGTGTTGGCCGCGGAGTTGCCCACGGCGCAACGGGTTCGGGCCAGTCTCGCTGGTCATGACCTCCCCCTCCTCCCTCCTGCGCGCTGCCGCCGCGGCCACCCTCGCCCTCGCCGCGCTCCCCGTCGCGGCCTCCGCCGCCTCCGCCCTCCCGCCGCCGGCCCCGACCGTTGCTGACTCCCGTGACCAGCTCGCCACCCTGACCGTGGCGCCCGAGGACAACGCGGGGTACGACCGCACGCTCTTCACGCACTGGATCACCATCAGCGGGACCTGCGACACCCGCGAGACCGTCCTTGAGCGCGACGGCTCCGGGGTGGTGACCGACTCGGCGTGCAAGGCGACCAGTGGTTCCTGGACCAGCGTCTACGACGGCGTGAAGACGACCGATGCCTCGACGTTCGACATCGACCACGTCGTGCCGTTGGCCGAGGCGTGGGGTTCGGGCGCGAGCGGGTGGACGTCGACGGATCGCAAGAACTTCGCCAACGACCTCGTCCGACCCCAGCTCATCGCGGTGTCCGCCTCGAGCAACCGCAGCAAGGGTGACCGCGACCCGGCCGAGTGGCAGCCGACGAGCGCGACGTGGAAGTGCGAGTACGTCCGCGAGTGGATCAACGTGAAGTACTACTGGGACCTCGACGTGGACAGCGCCGAGAAGGCCGCGGTGGAGGACATGCTCGACACCGACTGCTGAGCCGACTGCTGGACCCCACGGCTCGACCCCACGGCTCGACCCCTGCTGCTCGACCCACGGCTCGAGCTGCACCGCGGGAGTCGCACCGCGCGAACCGCACCGTCGCGGCCTGCCTAGGCTGTCCGGGTGACCTCGCTGCGCTGGCCCGTCGTGCTGTTCGACTTCGACGGCACCCTGGCCGACACCATCCCGCTCATCGTCGCCTCCTACCGCCACGCCCTGACGTCCGTGCTCGGCGAGTCCGCGCACGACGACGAGGTGCGCTCGTGGATCGGGCGCCCGCTCCAGCCGGTGCTCGAGGAGCGCTACCCGGGTCGCGGGGCCGAGCTCACCGACGTCTACCGCACCTGGAACCTCGCCAACCACGACGAGCTGATCCAGACCGTCGACGGCATCCCGGAGCTGCTCGACGACCTCCACGCCGCCGGTGCCCGCACCGGGGTGGTGTCCTCGAAGAAGGCCGAGACCGTCGAGCTCGGCCTGCGGGCCGTGGGTCTCGCCGAGAAGATCGACGTGCTCGCCGGGCAGGAGGCCACCCCGCTGCACAAGCCGGACCCTGCGCCCCTCCTGTATGCCGCGCAGCGCCTCGGCGCGGCACCGTCCGACTGCGTGTACATCGGTGACGCCACCGTCGACGTCGAGGCGGCGAGGGCGGCCGGCATGGGGGCGCTCGCGGTCACTTGGGGTGCTGGGGTGCGCGCGGAGCTGGAGGCCACCGGCCCGCACGCGGTCGTCGACGACGCGGTCGGCCTGAGGGCCGAGCTGCTGGGGTCCGCCCGGCCCTAGACTCGCCGCGTGCACGGCTACAGCGACCAGCAGCTAGAGATCCTCGGCGACGCGATCCTCGCCTACTCCGCCGACCGGCTGAAGCTCGACCCGGTCCCCCTCGACGGGCCGCGGACGCTCGCCGAGCTCGACGCGGCGGCCGGGATGACGATCACCCCGGACGGCATCGGCGGACTCGCCGCGCTCAAGCTGTTCGAGGAGGACCTCGCCCCGGCGTGCATCTCGACCGACCACCCGCGGTACCTGTCCTTCATCCCATGTGCCCCCACCGAGGCCTCGGCCATGTTCGACCTCGTCGTCGGCGCCTCGTCGATCTACGGCGGCTCGTGGCTCGAGGGAGCCGGCGCCGTGTACGCCGAGAACCAGGCGCTGCGCTGGATCGCCGACCTCGTCGGCCTCCCCGAAAGCGCCGGCGGCGTGTTCGTGCCCGGCGGCACGATCGGCAACCTCTCCGCGCTGGTGGCAGCCCGTCACACTGCCCGGATGGAGGCCACCCAGCAGGGACGCCGTGGCGAGGGCTCCCGGCCGTGGCGTGTCGCGGCGACGCACGGCGCGCACTCCTCGATCCAGTCGGCGTGCGACGTGATGGATGCCGAGTTCGTCGGGGTCGAGGTCGACGAGATGGGCCGGCTCACCGGACCGGCGCTGCGCGAGGTGCTCCTCGAGCACGGGCCCGAGACGTTCTTCGCCGTGGTCGCCACGTCGGGCACGACCAACTTCGGGATCGTCGACGACCTCGAGTCCGTCGCCGCGGTCTGCCGGGAGTTCGGCATCTGGTTCCACGTCGACGGTGCGTACGGCGGCGCCGGCCTCGCCGCGCCCTCGGTGCGCCACCTCTACGAGGGGATCGAGCACGCGGACTCGTTCATCGTCGACCCCCACAAGTGGCTCTTCGCCCCGTTCGACTGCTGTGCGCTGCTCTACCGCGAGCCCGCGCTGGCCCGGGCCGCGCACACCCAGCACGCGTCCTACCTCGACGTCCTCACCGAGGCCGCCGACTGGAACCCGACCGACTACTCGGTCGGCCTCACCCGTCGCGCCCGTGGGCTGCCGTTCTGGTTCAGCCTCGCCACGCACGGCACCAAGGCCTACACCGAGGCCGTCGAGCGGACCCTGGCGGTGACCCGGTTCGCTGCGGAGGAGATCGGTCGCCGCGACTACGTCGAAGTGGTCCGTGAGCCCGACCTGTCGGTCGTGGTGTTCCGCCGGATCGGCTGGTCCCCGTCGGACTACCAGCGCTGGTCGGACCGGCTGCTCGAGGACGAGTTCGCCTTCGTCGTGCCGACCTCGCACGACGGCGAGACCCTGACGCGGTTCGCGATCGTCAACCCCAAGACCTCCGAGGACGACATCAGCGCCATCCTCGACACCATGGCCTGAGGCCGTCCCGGACCCGTCGGGCGGCTCCGCCGAGCACCTGTGTGGTGCGTGTGACGGGTGTGACCGAGCACGGAAAGTCGTCAGGCACGGCTCGCCGAACAGAATGACAAGCGTGTGATTCCCTCCGTATAGTTGCCCCTGCAAGGCACCGTCACGAAGGGTCGAGAGTGAACGCCGCACACGAGCAGGATCACGTCAGCGCCGCCGCAGGGCTGAGCGAGCGCGATCGCGAGATCATCGCCTTCGAGCGGCAGTGGTGGAAGTACGCCGGGGCCAAGGAGCAGGCCATCAAGGAGCTCTTCGACATGAGCGCCACCCGCTACTACCAGGTGCTCAACGCCCTCATCGACTCCCAGGCCGCCCTCGAGGCGGACCCCATGCTCATCAAGCGCCTGCGCCGACTGCGCGCCTCGCGCCAGCGCGCCCGCAGCGCCCGACGGCTCGGCATCCAGCTGTAGCCGGTCCCCCCAGACACAGTCACGCCCGTCCAGAATCGACTGGACGGGCGTCGCTGTGTCCGGGCCCTCGCCGCCCGCGCAGATCGGGTGTCGCTCGGCGAACCGGGTGCTGTTCGTGCCGGGTTTGCCGAACGACACCCGCTGTGCGGGCAGGGCGGCAGGGCAGGGGAGGACGGTATGGCGCCTGTGCGGCTCTGCGCGCGCCATACCGCTCGCGCGTGCTTGACTGCCGCCGTGACCGACGTGCGCACGCGCCCCGCGGGACCTGACGACGCCCTGGTGGTGGCCGGCCTGACGCTGCAGTGCGCGCTGCACCGGGGCGGCACGCCCGAGCCGGGCTTCCTCGACCGTTTCGCCCGGGCCTGGTCGGCCCAGGTCCGGACCCGCCCGGCGTGGATCGCCGAGGTCGGCGACCAGCACGCGGGCTACCTGCAGGCGGCGATCGTGCCGGCCCTGCCGTGGCCGGGGCGCAGCGAAGCGGCGGGTGTCCTGCTCGTCGACACCTTCTTCGTCCGCCCGACGCACCGGGGCCTGAGCGTGGGCGAGTTCCTCCTGCGGGCTGCCGTCGACTGGTCCGGGGCGCAGGGCCTGACCGAGGTCCGGATGACGGCGGGGAAGTTCACCCGGCCGATGGTCGAGCGGGTGGGGTTCGTCGCCCACGACGCCGCCCACCACCTGGAGCTGTCGTGAGCGAGGGGCTGAGGATCGGGTCGATCGTCGTGCACGTCGCTGACGTCGCCCGGGCGATGGCCTTCTGGGCGCCCGCACTGGACTACGAACCGCGGTACGAGCCCGAACCCGACTGGGTCATCCTGCGCCCACGCGAGGGTCGGTCCGGCCCCAACCTCTCCCTCGACGGCGTGGGCGCCGACCCGCCGCAGTTCCCCGAGATCCACCTCGACCTCTATGCCCAGGACCAGGCCGCCGAGGTGGAACGCCTGGTCGCCCTCGGTGCCCGCCGGGTCGAGGACTGGCCCTACCCCGACGAGCCGCACGACTTCGTCGTCCTGCAGGACCCGGACGGCAACCGGTTCTGCGTCATCGACGCCTCCGAGGACTGAGCCCGTGCGAGCCGGCCCGACCAACTCCCTCACCGACGTCCCGGGGATCCGGGTCGGCCACGCCACGCGCACCGAGCCCGGCTGGCTCACCGGCACGACCGTCGTCCTTGCTCCCGGCGCCGGGGCGGTCGGTGGCGTCGACGTCCGCGGCGGGGCCCCGGGCACGCGCGAGACCGACCTGCTCGACCCACGCAACCTCGTCGACCGCGTCAACGCCGTGGTGCTCACCGGCGGGAGTGCCTTCGGCCTCGCTGCCGCGGACGGAGTCGTCCGACGCCTGTATGACGCCGGTGTCGGGTGGCCGATGGGGGCGCCGGGGCAGGTGGTGCCGATCGTGCCGGGTGCGGTGCTGTTCGACCTCGGGCGGGGTGGCGAGTTCGGGAACGCCCCCGGTGCCGTCGACGGGGCTGCGGCCTTCGACGCGGCAACCGCTGGGGCGGTCGTCCAGGGCTGTGTCGGGGCCGGTACCGGTGCCAGGGTCGGGGGCCTCAAGGGCGGCGTCGGCTCGGCCAGCGCCGTGCTCGCGGACGGCACCACCGTGGCCGCCCTGGTGGTGGTGAACGCGATCGGTACGGCCGTCGACGACCGGACCGGGGAGCTCTTCGCGACCCGCTTCGGGCTCGACGGGGAGTTCGCCGACGTCGGGGTGCCGGCAGCCTCGGAGCTGGACGCGGCCCGGGAACGTGCTGCCGCGGCACACCAGGGGCAGCCGGTCCGGCCCGGCACGGCCACGACGATCGGCGTCATCGCGACGGACGCCGTCCTCACGAAGGCCCAGTGCCAGAAGGTCAGCGGGTTGGGCCACGACGGGCTCGCGCGGGCGATCCACCCGGTCCACACCCTGCTCGACGGTGACACGCTCTTCACCCTCTCGACGGGGGAGCGCCCAGCGCCCGACCTCCCGTCCCTGCACGCGCTCATGGTGGCGGCCGGTGACTGCGTGACGCGGGCCGTCGCGCACGCCGTCCTCGCCGCGACCTCGGTGGACAACGGCACGGTCGACCTGCGGTCCTACCCCGATGCCTTCCCGTCGGCTGTCAGGATGGGGCGATGAGCAACGACTGGAGCACCCCCGAGGGAATCGCCGCCATCAAGGACGCGCTCGCCGCGACCATCGAGGGGTGGGTGGCCCCGGTCGCGTACGGCGTGGGGATCAGTCCGGCGTCGAGCTCGCCGGAGCGGGAGTTCCCGCACGTGAACGGACCCGGAGGGACGCACGGCCTGCCCGCCGTCGTGCTCGCGAAGATCGTCGGCCACGCCCACGGCACCCAGACCTATGACCTGTCCAGGGCCCAGGTCGAGGCGGCCGTCGAGACGCTGGCCCCGGCGGAGGCCTGCACGTCGATGGACCACCCCAACCTCGCCGCCCTGCGGACCGTCCTCGCCGAGCTCGAGTCCAACCCGGCGCGCGAGGCGCAGGTCGTGTTCGTCGGCGACCTCGACGACCCGGTGTCGTCGGAGGCCGACGCCACCCTGCGCACCCTCGTGCAGTCGTAGTCGTCCGACCGAGGGTGGTCGTGGTCGGGGGCCGTGGCTGGCTGTCGCGGTCGTTCGTCACCATTTGACCTGACAAAGCACGAGATTGTCAGCGTGGACCGTTTCGTCCCACTGTGGAAGGGTTGCTGACGCAGGTCAACGAGGACCTGCAGTCGGTGCAGACAGCCCCCTGGCCCGTGCCGACGTCCGAGCCCGGAGGTCCCCCGATGCGTCTCTCCCGCCGTGCCGTGCTGCTGACCAGCGGTACCGCCCTGTCCCTCGTCCTGTCCGGGTGCGTGGGCGCCAAGGACAACAGCACCACCGCAGACCCCAAGGCGAACGCCGACGCCAAGGACGTCACGCTGACCATCAGCGCGAACGACGTCGTCGGCGGCAAGAACGCCGCCGAGGCCGCGTGGATCACCGACAGCGTGATCCCCGGGTTCGTCGCGGCGCAGAAGGCCAAGGGCGTCACGGCGAAGGTGACGTTCAACGGGTCCGGCGTCGAGGACGAGCAGTACAAGACCAAGCTCGAGCTCAACCTCAAGACCGGCAGCGGCGCCGACGTGTTCGCCGCCGACGGCATCTGGCTGGGCGAGCTGGCCAGCGCCGGGTACGTCCAGCCGCTCGACACCGTCGTCGGCGACACGGCCAAGAAGTGGGACGGGTGGACCCAGATCTCCAAGGCGGTCCAGCAGAACCTCACCTTCAAGGACCAGCTCTACGGCATCCCCAACGGCACCGACGGCCGGGTGCTGTACTTCAACAAGACCCTCTTCGCCAAGGCCGGCCTGCCCACCGACTGGCAGCCGAAGTCGTGGGCCGACATCCTCAGCGCCGGCCAGGCGCTGAAGAAGCTCTCCGGGGTCACCCCGATCCAGATCAACGCCGGTGTCCCGATGGGTGAGGCCACGACCGCCCAAGGGTTCCTCCCGCTGCTGGCCGGCACGGGTCAGCCGCTCTACGACGACTCCGGTGCGAAGTGGCAGGGCGCGACCGCCGGCGTGAAGGACGTCCTCGGCTTCTACACGTCGATCTACGGAGGTGGCCTGGGGGACCCGAAGGTGCAGCAGGACAAGGCCGGACGCGACCAGTCGTTCGCCGACTTCAGCAAGGACAAGATCGGCATCCTCGCCGAGGGCGACTACTTCTGGCGCTCGGTCATCTGCCCCAGCACCACCGACTGCGCGACCACGGCCATGCCGAAGCGCAACGACGTCGTCGGGTGGGCCAAGATCCCGGCGATGGCGCCGGGCAAGGGCGTGAACGGCCAGGACTTCGTCAGCGTCTCCGGTGGCGCCGGCTGGATGCTCAACCCGAAGACCAAGTACCCCCAGCAGGCCTGGGAGCTGATGGCGTGGATGTCCTCGGCGCAGATGCAGACGGCACTGTCCAAGGCCCAGATCCGCATCTCTGCGCGCGCCGACGTCAATGCCCAGACGCTGACCGACGACCCGCTGCTGAGCTTCATCTCCAAGGAGGTCCTGCCGATCACGACCTACCGGCCCTCCGACGAGAAGTACAACGAGGTCTCGCTGGCCATCCAGGAGGCGACCGCGGCGGTGGTGAGCGGGAAGTCGCCCGACGAGGCCGCAGCCACCTACCAGTCCGCCCTCCAGAAGGCCGTCGGTGCCGACCACGTCTCCGGGAGCTGACAGCGACGTCGTCGGGCTCGGCCGTGGCCGGGCGATGGCGTTCGTCGCGCCCGCGCTCGTCCTCGTCGGAGTGTTCCTCGTCTTCCCGGCGGCGTGGACCATCTACCTCGGCCTGCTCGACTACAGCCTCAGCGGTTCCGGCGCCAAGGCACCCACCTTCGTCGGGCTCGGCAACTACGTCACGGCGCTCGGGGACCCGGCGTTCACCAAGTCGCTGTACCTCACCCTGCTCTACGTCGGGTTCTCCGCGGTCGTGGGGCAGAACGTCCTCGGCTTCCTGCTCGCGTGGTTCTTCCGGACCACCCGGCCGGCCATCCGCAACACGCTCAACGTCCTGGTCCTGCTCGCCTGGATCCTGCCGGGCTCGGTGGTCGCCTTCCTCTGGCAGGCGTTGCTCGACCGGCGCGACGGCACCCTCAACGCCCTGCTCGGCACGACCGACATGGCGTGGGCGCTGGACCACCCGATGGCCGTCATCATCATCTTCAACATCTGGCGTGGCACGGCCTTCTCGATGCTGCTCTACTCGGCCGCGCTCAACACCGTCCCGCGCTCGCACCTCGAGGTGGCGCGGATGGCGGGAGCCAGGCCCTGGCAGCAGCTGCGGGACGTGGTGCTCCCGACCGTGAAGCGGCACGTCCTGACCAACACGCTGCTCATCACGCTGTGGACCTTCAACGACTTCTCGCCCTACCTGCTCACCGGGGGCGGTCCCGACAACGAGTCCGAGATCCTCCCGGTCTACATCTACAAGGAGGCCATCATCGGCGGCCACCTCGGCTACGGCTCGGCGATCTCGTTGCTGCTCCTGCTGGCCAACCTCGTCATCGCCGTGGTCTACATCCGGTTGCTGCGCAACGGCAGCGACAAGGAGGCGACCGCATGAGCGCCGCGACGGCGACCCACGCCCCCTCGGCCCGTCCCGCCGCCAACCCGGCGCGGACCATCGCGGCCCGGTCCCTCGGCTACGCAGGTCTGTGCGTCCTCGTGGTGTTCTTCGCGCTGCCCCTGCTGTGGCTGGTGCTGACGCCGTTCTCGCCGACCCCGTCGTACCGGGCGACCCTGTCCGGGTTCACGTTCGGCAACTTCGACAAGCTCTTCGCGAACCCCCAGACGTGGCCGTCCATCCGCAACTCGCTCGTCCTGGCGATCGGCTCCTCGGTGCTGGTGATCGTCCTCGCGGCGCTGGCGGCATACGCCCTCTCGCGGGTGCGCATCCCGGGACGCGACCAGCTCCTGTACGCCCTCCTGCTCCTCAGCTCCATCGTCACGGGGACGGCAGCGATGGTGCCGATCTTCCTCATGCTGTTCCAGCTGGGGATCATCGACCGGCAGTTCGGGGTGGTGCTCGTGCTGTCGGGCGGCCTGCTGCCGGCGGCGGTCTTCATGCTCAAGGACTTCGTCGACTCCATCCCGAAGTCCTACGAGGAGTCGGCCCGCGTCTTCGGCGCCTCACCCGGTCAGATCCTGCGCCACATCGTCCTGCCCGTGATCCGCCCCGGTATGGCGACGGTGGGGGTCTGGGCGCTGGTCCAGGTCTGGGGCAACTTCCTCGTCCCGTACGTCCTGCTGTCCGATCCGGCGAAACAGCCTGCGGCAGTGGTGATGTACACGTTCTACGACGCAGGCGGCCAGCCGAACTTCTCCCTCATCTCGACGTTCGCGCTCGTGTACTCCGTGCCCGTCGTCGTGCTGTACCTCGTCGTGAACCGCCGCTACGGGTTCGCCTTCCAAGGAGGAATCAAGGGCTGATGGCCTCAGTGACACTGACCGGACTGGTCAAGGAGTACCCCGGCGGCGTGCGTGGCGTCGACGGCGTGGACGTCGAGATCGGCGACGGCGAGTTCTTCGCGCTGCTCGGGCCGTCGGGCTGCGGCAAGACCACCTTGCTGCGCACGCTCGCGGGGCTCGAGGCAGCGACCGAGGGATCGGTCCGGATCGACGACCGCGACGTCACGCGGCTCGATCCGGGGGACCGGGACGTCGCGATGGTCTTCCAGGACTACGCCCTCTTCCCCCACATGACAGTGACCGACAACGTCGCCTACCCGCTGCGGATCCAGAAGGTCGCCAAGGCCGAACGCGAGTCACGGGCGCGCGAGACCGCCGAGGGGCTGAGCCTGGGGGCGTTGATGCAGCGCCGTCCGGCACAGCTGTCGGGCGGCCAGCAGCAGCGGGTGGCCCTGGCCCGCGCCATCGCCTGCCACCCGCAGGTGTTCCTCTTCGACGAGCCCCTGTCCAACCTCGATGCGCGCCTGCGGCTCGAGGCGCGCACCTTCCTCAAGCAGCTGCAGAAGTCGCTCGGCGTCACCACCGTCTTCGTCACCCACGACCAGGCGGAGGCCCTGGCCATGGCCGACCGGATGGCGGTCATGGAGTCGGGGCGGATCCGCCAGATCGGGACGCCGCGCGAGGTGTTCCAGCGTCCCGCCAACACGTTCGTGGCCAACTTCATCGGCGCCACCCCGATGAACCTGCTCGACGCCCAGGTGGTCGACGGACGCCTCGACCTCGGTGGGTTCACCCTTCCCGTCCCCGACGGCTTCGCGGTCGGTGAGGGCGACAAGGTCGTGTACGGCGTGCGCCCCGAGTACGTCCTTGCCTCACCCGGGGATCGTGAGGGGGTTCCCGGGCGGGGTGAGGCCAGCCCCCCGAAGGTTTCCGGGATGCGTGGCACGGTCAGTGCCGTCGAGAACCTCGGGGTCAACGTGCTCGTGACGGTGGACGCCGGGGAGCAGGCGGTCCGCGCGGTCGTCCCGGAGTCCGAGGAGCCCGGACTCGGCGACACCATCGACCTCGCCCCGGCGCCCGGCCGGGCCCTGCTCTACCGCGCCGACGGGGACGGCGAGCTGATCGGGTCGTGATCCGTCACGCCGGGACCTGGACCCCGGACGACCGCGCCGGGTCCGTCTGGCAGTACCTGCCGTTCGAGGTGTCCGCGTCGACCGCGGGGGTGCGCGTGACCCTCGACTTCGACCGGTCCCACGGCGCGGGCGGCGTGCTCGACCTCGGTCTCGTCGACCCGCAGGGCTGGCGCGGCTGGTCCGGCGGCGCGCGCAGCGTCGTGGAGATCGGTCCCGGCTCCAGCACACCGGGCTATCTCGACCGGGGTCTGCCGACAGGGGAGTGGCAGGTCGTCCTCGGCCTCCACCGCGTGCCGGCCCAGGGCCTCCCGTGGCAGGTCGTCGTCGACACCGACGCCACGGTGGTCGACTCCTCGGTGGTCGACTCTGCGGTGGTGGGCTCTGCGGTGGTCGACTCCCCGGGCGCGTGGTCCGGCCCCCGGTCTCCCGTCCCACCTCGTCGGCCGCGGCGTGACCTCCCGGCGGTGGACGGCCTCACCTGGCGGGCCGGGGACTGCCACGCCCACACGGTCCACTCCGACGGTTCGCTCACGATCGACGAGCTCGCGGCGCTGGCTGCCGGTCGGGGCCTGGACTTCCTCTGGGTCACCGACCACAACACCACGAGCCACCACCCGTTCCTGGCCGAGGCGGGTGCGCGCCACGGGATCGAGCTGCTGCCCGGCCAGGAGGTGACCACGGCCGACGGCCACGCGAACGCGTTCGGCGACATCGGCTGGGTCGACTTCCGGCGCCCGGGCGGGGAGTGGGCGGCGGACGTGACGAGCCGCGGCGGGCTGCTGTCGGTCAACCACCCGGTGTCCGGGGACTGCGCCTGGCGGCACCCTCCGCCCGCCTCAGCCGGTGGCGCGCCGACCTCGCCCGCCCCGGCGGCGGAGGTCTGGCACTCGTCGTGGACCGACCGCGCCGACGGCGGCCCGTTGGCCTGGTGGATCGCTGCCGGGAGTCCGCTCCCGTTGGGGGGCAGCGACTTCCACCGTCCCGGTCACGACGCGGCCCCCGGATCACCCACGACGTGGGTGGCGTGCGAGGACGGCGACGTGCTCGGCGGGATGCTCGCGGGCCGCACCGCGGTCTCGGCCGGCCCGGACGCGCCGCTGCTCCTGCGGGTCGGTGACGAGCTCGTGGCGATCGATGCCGACGGCACGATGCTCGTCTGCCCGGATGGTCGCCGGTCGCCGGTCCGTGGTGACCGTGCCATCGTCGGAGGCCACGAGGGCCACCACCTCCTCGAGCTCACCGACCGCACCGTCGTCGCCATCGCCGCCTGACGACCGCCCCGACCGCCCCCGCCCGCCCCGTCCCGCCCGCTGGACCCCGCGCCATACCTGTCGGAACCACTCGCCCCCACGAGAAGGAGCACCATGCACGACGACCGTCGCCTCATCGAAGGACGGCTCCGCCGGACCCTGCAGCGGATCGAGGGCGCCGTGTGGTCGGCCCCGGTACCGGTCGACCTGGGCCGCTGGGACGCGCCCGGCGAGCCCGTCCCGGTCGAGGAGGGCCTCGCCGCCCCGTATGCCGCCGCGCAGGTGAACGACCGCTGGGGGCCGCCCTGGGGCACCACCTGGTGGCGGGTGCGGGCGACCGTGCCCGACACGCACGCGGGGCGACCGGTCGACCTGAGGCTCGACCTGGGGTTCGACCCGCTGCGCACCGGGTTCCACGTCGAGGGCCTCGTCTACCGGGCCGACGGCACCCCGGTGAAGGGGCTCAACCCGCGCAACCAGTGGGTGCGCGTCACCGACGAGGCGAAGGGTGGTGAGGAGGTCGAGCTGTTCGTCGAGTCGGCCTCCAACCCGCTGCTGCTGGGTGGGGGCGGGTTCGACTTCACTCCGTCCCCGCTCGGCGAGAAGGAGACGGCCGGGAGCGAACCGCTGTACTCCGTCGTGCGCGCCGAGCTCGCCGTCTTCGAGCAGGAGGTCTGGGAGCTCCAGCAGGACCTCGAGGTGCTGGGTCAGCTCGCCTCCGAGCTGCCCGGGAGCGACCCGCGCCAGTGGCAGCTGCTGCGCGCGATCGACCGGGCGTTCGACGTCCTCGACACCTCCGACATCAGCGGGTCCGCCTCGGCCGCGAGGGCGCAGCTCGCCGGGGTCCTGGCCGACCCGGCCCGCGCCAGTGCCCACCGCATCTCGGCCGTGGGCCACGCCCACATCGACTCGGCCTGGTTGTGGCCGGTGCGCGAGACCGTCCGCAAGGTCGCCCGCACCAGCTCGAACGTCCTCGCACTCATGGACGAGCACCCCGAGCTGGTCTACGCGATGTCGTCGGCCCAGCAGTTCGCGTGGCTGCGCGACCACCGGCCGGAGGTGTGGGCCGGGGTGGTCGAGCGCGTCCGTGAGGGCCGGTTCGTCCCCGTCGGCGGGATGTGGGTCGAGTCCGACACGAACATGCCCGGCGGCGAGGCGCTGGCGCGCCAGCTCAACCACGGGAAGCGCTTCTTCCTCGACGAGTTCGGCATCGAGACGCGCGAGGTGTGGCTGCCGGACTCGTTCGGGTACACCGCCGCGCTGCCGCAGCTCATCGCGCTCTCGGCGTCGCAGTGGTTCCTCACCCAGAAGATCTCCTGGAACACGACGAACCGCTTCCCGCACCACTCGTTCCGCTGGGAGGGGCTGGACGGCACGCGGATCTTCACGCACTTCCCGCCGGCCGACACCTACGGCTCGGAGGTCTCCGGCGCCGAGGTGGCGCACGCCGCCCGCAACTTCTCCGACAAGGGCGACGCGACCCGCTCGCTGCTGCCGTTCGGCTGGGGCGACGGTGGTGGCGGCCCCACCCGCGAGATGCTCGCGCGGGCTGCACGGCTGAAGGACCTGGACGGCTCGGCGCGGGTCGAGGTCGAGCGGCCGGATGCGTTCTTCGAGCAGGCCGAGGCGGAGTACCCCGACGCGCCGGTCTGGGTCGGTGAGCTCTACCTCGAGATGCACCGCGGCACGTACACGTCGCAGGCCAAGACCAAGCAGGGCAACCGTCGCAGCGAGCACCTGCTGCGCGAGGCCGAGCTCTGGGCGAGCACCGCCACGGTCCGCACCGGCGCGGCATATCCGTTGGAGGAGCTGGACCGGATCTGGAAGGTGGTGCTGCTGCAGCAGTTCCACGACATCCTCCCCGGCTCCTCGATCGGGTGGGTGCACCGCGAGGCGGTCGCCAACTACGAGGCCGTGGCTGGGGAACTCACCGCGATCATCGAAGGGGCCCAGGCGGCCCTGGCCGGGGACGGCGATGTCGACGTGGCGTTCAACGCGAGCCCGCACCCGCGCGGGGGAGTCGCCGCGCTCGGTGGCGGCCCACGCGCCGCTGACCTGGCTGAGGTGGAGGTCGCCGCCGAGGGTGACGGGTGGGTGCTGTCCAACGGGCTCGTCCGCGCGGTCGTCGACGCGCGGGGGCTGCTCACCTCCGTGGTCGACACGACCACCGGCCGGGAGGCGCTGGCCCCCGGTGCCGCCGGCAACCTGCTCCAGCTGCACCCCGACACCCCTGTCGACTTCGACGCCTGGGACGTCGACGCCTACTACCGGCGGACCTGGACCGACCTCACGGACGTCTCGTCGCTCTCGGCCGTGGACGGTGGGGTCCGTGTCGTGCGGCACTTCGGGGAGTCCACCGTCACCCAGCTCGTGACCCTGACGCCGGGCGAGGCCCGGGTCGACGTCGACACCGAGGTGGACTGGCGCGAGCGCGAGAAGATCCTCAAGGCCGGGTTCGACCTCGACGTGACGACGGAGCGCTCGACCGCCGAGGTGCAGTTCGGCCACGTCCAGCGCCCGACCCACACCAACACGTCGTGGGACGCGGCCAAGTTCGAGATCTGCGCGCACCGCTGGGTCCACGTGGGCGAGCCCGGGTACGGCGCGGCCGTCGTCAACGACTCGACCTACGGCCACGACGTCACCCGCCGCGACCGTGACGGCGGCGGCACCACGACGCAGGTCCGGCTCTCCCTGCTCCGCGCCCCGCAGAGCCCCGACCCGGTCGCCGACCTCGGGGTCCACCGCCTCCGGTATGCCGTCGTCCCCGGCGCCGGGATCGCCGACGCCATCCGCGAGGGGTACCGGATCAACCTCCCCCTGCGGACGGTCCCCGGCTCAGGAGCCGTGGTCGAGCCGCTGGTCACCGTGTCGGAGGGCTCCGCCGTCGTCGAGGCGGTCAAGCTGGCCGACGACGGGTCGGGTGACGTCGTGGTCCGGCTCTACGAGTCGCTGGGGTCCCGGAGCTCGGCCACCGTGCTGGCAGGGTTCGAGTTCGGTGGGGTGGAGGCGGTCGACCTGCTCGAGCGCCCGCTGCCGACTCCGGGCGTCGAGGCCGTCGACGGTGGCGTGGGGCTCGCCCTGCGCCCGTTCCAGGTGGTCACCCTGCGCTTCACCCGCTGACCCCGGCCCGCTCGCTGTCCCCACGCCCCACGCCTCGAGCCCCACGCCCCGAGCCCCGAGCCCCGTACTGCAGCAACCTCTGCTAGCAGAGGTTGCTGCAGTACGGGCAGGGAGCAACCTGTGGCCACGGCAGCAGCCTAGGCTGGGTCGAGCAGGTGCCTCGAGGTCAGGCGTCGGCGTCCATCGCGTCGAAGGCCAGCTCGACCGTCTCCAGCACCACGTCGCTGGACGACGCGTCGAGCGGGGTGAGCCGGTGGACGACGGGGAACGCGTTGCGGAACCGCCAGGTCAGCGCCGGCGAACCCGTCGCGTCGAGCAGCCGCACGGCGACGTCGCGGTCGACCGACGGGTCGCCGTCACGAGCGGCGGTCCACCAGTGCCAGAGCTCCAGGTCGTTCGTCAGTCCCCGCGAGAGCACGAGGTGGGAGTAGTGCGATAGCCCCGGCGCCTTGCGGGAGGCCGACGTCCTGTCGGTGCCGGAGCGATGGGCGACCTCGTCGACCACCGCCTGGGGCAGCTCGACGCGGGAGAACGAGGAGCTCACGAGTCCGTCGATCTCGACCTGGAAGTTCGAGCCCTCGAACGGCTCGGGTGGCGCTGCCATGGCTCAGGCTCCCACCAGGACCCGGCCCCGCGCCATACCCCTCCCGCCACCGTCCGCCGACGGTGCGTGCTCACGGTGACGGCTGCGTCGTCCACGCGAATCGAGGGCGCGACGGCCGGTGATCGCAGTGACCGGCAAGCGTCCCCGAGGTGGCCGGCGGACGACCGCGAGTGTTCACGGTGAGCGGTTCGCGGGGCCGGTGTGGTCGAGGTGTCCCGGGACTGGGTCGAGGCGTTTGCACTCTCGGGGGGAGAGTGCCAATAATGGCGGTTAGCACTCTCACCATGAGAGTGACAATCATGGCCTCAAAGTGAGGTCCGGGGAACGTGTGCGACGTGAGCCGCCGGAACCGGGCCGTCCGTCGCGGGCACGGCGAGGCCGCCACACACGATTCGCGTGGGAGGAACCACCCGAATGGCCAAGATCATCGCATTCGATGAAGAGGCACGTCGCGGTCTCGAGCGGGGCATGAACATCCTCGCCGACGCCGTCCGCGTCACCCTCGGCCCGAAGGGCCGCAACGTCGTCCTCGAGAAGAAGTGGGGCGCCCCCACGATCACCAACGATGGCGTGTCCATCGCCAAGGAGATCGAGCTCGACGACCCGTACGAGAAGATCGGTGCCGAGCTCGTCAAGGAGGTCGCCAAGAAGACCGACGACGTCGCTGGCGACGGCACCACCACCGCCACCGTCCTCGCCCAGGCCCTCGTCAAGGAGGGTCTGCGCAACGTCGCGGCAGGCGCCAACCCGATGGCCCTCAAGCGCGGGATCGAGAAGGCCGTCGAGGCCGTCTCCGCCCAGCTGCTCGAGATGGCCAAGGACGTCGAGACCAAGGAGCAGATCGCTTCGACGGCCTCGATCTCCGCTGCTGACCCCCTGATCGGCGAGATGATCGCCGAGGCCATGGACAAGGTCGGCAAGGAAGGCGTCATCACCGTCGAGGAGAGCAACACCTTCGGCCTCGAGCTCGAGCTCACCGAGGGCATGCGCTTCGACAAGGGCTACATCAGCCACTACTTCGTGACTGACACCGAGCGCATGGAGGCCGTGCTCGAGGACCCCTACGTCCTCGTCGTGAACTCCAAGATCTCCGGCATCAAGGATCTGCTGCCCCTCCTCGAGAAGGTCATGCAGTCCGGCAAGCCGCTGCTCATCATCGCCGAGGACGTCGACGGCGAAGCGCTGTCGACCCTGGTGGTCAACAAGATCCGTGGCACCTTCAAGTCCGTCGCCGTCAAGGCCCCGGGCTTCGGTGACCGTCGCAAGGCCATGCTGGCCGACATCGCCATCCTCACCGGTGGCCAGGTCATCTCCGAGGAGGTCGGCCTCAAGCTCGACACCGCGGAGCTCGACCTGCTCGGCCGTGCGCGCAAGGTCGTCGTCACCAAGGACGAGACCACGATCGTCGAGGGTTCGGGCGACGCCGACCAGATCCAGGGTCGCGTCAACCAGATCCGCGCCGAGATCGACAAGTCGGACAGCGACTACGACCGCGAGAAGCTGCAGGAGCGCCTGGCCAAGCTGGCCGGCGGCGTTGCAGTCATCAAGGCCGGTGCCGCGACCGAGGTCGAGCTCAAGGAGCGCAAGCACCGCATCGAGGACGCCGTGCGCAACGCCAAGGCTGCTGTCGAGGAGGGGATCGTCGCCGGTGGTGGCGTGGCCCTGCTCCAGGCGACTAAGGCCGCGTTCGAGAAGCTCGAGCTCGAGGGTGACGAGGCCACCGGCGCGAACATCGTCCGCGTCGCCGCGTCCGCTCCGCTCAAGCAGATCGCGATCAACGCCGGCCTCGAGGGCGGCGTCGTCTCCGAGAAGGTCTCCAACCTGCCTGCGGGCTGGGGCCTCAACGCTGCGAGCGGCGAGTACGTCGACCTCATCGCCGCGGGCATCATCGACCCGGCGAAGGTGACGCGTTCCGCGCTGCAGAACGCCGCGTCGATCGCTGCGCTGTTCCTCACCACCGAGGCCGTCATCGCGGACAAGCCCGAGAAGGCTGCCGCTGCGGCTCCCGGTGGCGACGAGATGGGCGGCATGGGCTTCTGAGCCCAGCTCCCACCGAGTCACCAGCACGACACGGAGGGCGGTTCCCCGAGAGGGGGGCCGCCCTTCGGCGTGAGCCGACATGTCGCAGCGGCGTGAGCCGACATGTCGCAGCGGCGTGAGCCGACATGTCGCTTCGGCGTGAGCCGACATGTCGCTTCGGCGTGAGCCGACATGTCGCAGCGGCGTGGGCGCCGCGGGTGCCCCGACGGCACGGTATGGCGCCATACCGCGCCATACCGTGCGGGGCCGGTCGTCCGCCCAGGGGTTTGCCACCCACGGCACAGTCGGTGCGTGTAGAAACGGTGCGTGCCCGAACTCGACGCGACCCCGCTCACGCTTGGCCCCCTGCTGCGCCACGTGGCGGAGACGAGCGCGACCGTGTGGGTGCAGACGCGGGACGCGGCGACAGTGACGGTGCGGGCGTTCGACCGGTCGTGGGATGCGCCGACGTTCGCCGCGCACGGCCACCACTACGCCCTGGTCGTCCTCGACGGCCTCGAGCCGGGGGCCACGAGCGAGTACACCGTCGACGTCGACGGGTCCCAGGTCTGGCCGTCCACGGCCGAGCCGGAGGGGTCGCTCGCCGCCACGCTCCCGGCCAGCCGGATCACGACGCTGCTGCGCAGCGAGCCGACGCGGATGGCGTTCGGCTCGTGCCGCACGAGCGTGCCCCACGACGCCGAGGGCAACCAGAGCAACGGGGTCGACGCGCTGCGTGCCTACGCCCACCACCTCCGGGGAGCGGACCCGGCGCACTGGCCGCACCTCGTGGTCTTCCTGGGCGACCAGGTCTACGCCGACGAGACCTCGGAGGAGATGCGCGAGTTCATCGCCGCCCGACGCAGCCTCGACGAGCCGCCGGGCGAGGAGCTCAAGGACTACGTGGAGTACGCGCACCTCTACCGGCTCGCGTGGTCCGACCCCCTCAACCGCTGGCTGCTGTCGACGCTGCCGAGCGCGATGATCTTCGACGACCACGACATCCGCGACGACTGGAACACCTCGCAGGACTGGCACCGGGAGATGAACCGCAAGCCGTGGTGGCACGACCGCATCGTCGGCGGTCTCGCGTCGTACTGGGTCTACCAGCACGTCGGCAACCTCAGTCCCGAGGGCCTCGCGGACGACGAGGTGTGGCAGCTCATCGCCCAGCACGCGGAGTCGGGAGCCGAGGGCGAGCTCGACCTCACCGAGGTGCTCGACACCTTCGCCGAACGCGTCGACAAGCACCCCGAGACCTATCGCTGGAGCTACTCCCGCGACCTCGGCGACTCCAGGCTCGTCGTGGTGGACAGCCGCGCCGCCCGGTTGCTCGAGCCCGACCGCCGATCGATCCTCGACGACGACGAGATGGCCTGGCTCGACGGTGAGCTGCGCGGCGACGTCGACCACCTGTTCATCGGCACCTCGCTGCCGTTCCTCATGGCCCAGGGGATCCACGACCTCGAGGCGATCAACGAGGCGATGGCCACCGGTGCCTGGGGTCCGCGGGTCGCGACGTGGGGCGAGAAGATGCGCCGCGCGCTCGACCTCGAGCACTGGGCGGCGTTCCAGGACGGCTTCGCCAAGGTGCTCGCCATGGTGGTGGAGGTCGCGGAGGGCAAGCGGGGTCGGGCCCCGGGAACCATCACCTTCCTCTCGGGCGACGTGCACAACTCCTACGTCACCGAGATCGAGCCGGGTCAGCTCCCCGCCGGCTCGAGCCGGATCATCCAGGCGGTCTGCTCCCCGATCCGCAACCCCCTGCCGCGCCAGGCCCGCATCGCCCAGGCCATGCTGGGCAAGGGCCTGGCCCGCCCGCTCAAGCTGCTGGTGCGCCGCACGCCGAAGGTACCCAACGCGCCCTACGACTGGCCGATGACCGAAGGACCGTGGTTCGACAACAACCTCGCGACCCTCGAGGTCCGGGGGCGGGGCCTCGTCATGCGCTGGGACATGGGGGTCGTGCGGGGCGAGCGGTATGACGCGCCGGACCTCGAGCAGGTGGCTCGCGTCGTCATCAGCTGACAGTTCGTCCGGGTGCGGACGGGATGCGGGTGGTTTGTCACCGGGCTGCTGACGATCCGGCTCAGGGTCGGCTCAGGGGCGGCTCGGGGTCTCACCCGAGGGTGGAGCATTGTGGGGGTCCCTAGCGTTGTCATCCGTGAGAACCACCACCATGAGCCCGGGAGCCCCGATGACCGCCACGCCCTCGTCCGACACCACCCGTGTGGCCAGCGACGGGTCGACCCGCGCACCGGCGGCCCGGGTCCGCGACCTGAGCAAGGTCTACGGCAAGGGCGAGGCCCAGGTCCGCGCCCTCGACGGCGTGAGCCTCGACATCGCCGCGGGGGAGTTCACGGCGATCATGGGGCCGTCGGGGTCGGGCAAGTCGACGCTGATGCACTGCGCGGCGGGGCTCGACGCCGCCACGGCCGGTGAGGTCTACATCGGGGACGTCGACATCACCCAGCTCAAGGACAAGGCCCTCACGACCCTGCGGCGCGACCGGGTCGGGTTCGTCTTCCAGTCCTTCAACCTCATCCCGACCCTCAACGCCGAGGAGAACATCCTCCTGCCGCTGGCGATCGCGGGGCGCAAGGCCGACCCGCAGTGGTTCGACCTGGTCATCGAGACGGTGGGGCTGCGCGACCGCCTCACCCACCGGCCCAACGAGCTGTCCGGCGGTCAGCAGCAGCGCGTCGCCTGTGCCCGCGCGCTGGTGAGCAAGCCCGAGATCGTGTTCGCCGACGAACCGACCGGCAACCTCGACTCGACGTCGGGCGCCGAGGTCCTGGGGTTCCTGCGGCGCAGTGTCGACGAGTTCGGCCAGACGATCGTCATGGTGACCCACGACCCGGTGGCCGCGGCCCACACCGACCGCGTCGTCTTCCTCGCCGACGGCGTCGTGGTCGACGAGATGCGCGAGCCCACTGCCGAGAAGATCCTCGAGCGGATGAAGAAGCTCGACACCCGGCTGCAGTCCCCGGCCGTGTCCTCGGGAGCCTGACCGTGCTGCGCGCCAGCTGGAAGAGCCTGCTCGGCCGCAAGCTGCGGCTGTTCATGAGTGCCTTCGCGATCATCCTCGGCGTCTCGTTCGTCTCGGGCTCGTTCATCTTCACGGACACCCTGGGCAAGGCGTTCGACGGCATCGTCAACACCGTGGGCGACGTGGTCGTCAGGCCCGAGAGCGCGAGCTCCGACTTCGACTCGGGTCCCACGGCCAAGACCGTCCCGGCGTCCCTCGTCGACTCGCTGAAGGGGCTGCCGGGGGTGGCCCGTGCCGACGGGAACGTCAGCGACCCGACGACCTTCGTCATCTCCAGCAAGGGCAAGATCATCGGCGGCGGGGGCCCGCCCGGACTCGGCCTGAGCTACAACGACGCCCCGACGTCCGCCGGTGACCCGCCGGCCACGTTGTCCCAGGGCCGTTGGCCGAAGGGAAGCGGCGAGGTCGTGCTCGACTCCGGCACCGCCAAGCGCGCCGGGTACGTCGTGGGCGACACGGTGCGGCTCGTCACCAGCGGCGCCCAGCCCATCGTCACCGCCAAGCTCGTCGGCATCGCCGAGTTCAAGGGTGGCACCGTCGGGGCGACGCTGGCGTTCTTCGACACCGTGACGGCGCAGCAGCTCTACTACGGCGGCAAGGCCCAGTTCACCGATGCGTGGGTCACGGCCACCGACGGCACCAGCGCGGAGGACCTCGCCAAGACCGTGCAGGCCAAGCTCCCTGCGGGGTTCGAGGCGGTCACCGGCAAGGCGGTCGCGAAGGAGTCCGCGACCGGCATCAACAAGGCGCTGAGCTTCATCAACATCTTCCTGCTGGTCTTCGCCGGGATCGCCCTGTTCGTCGGCTCGTTCCTCATCATCAACACCTTCTCGATCCTCGTCGCGCAGCGCAGTCGCGAGCTCGCCATGCTGCGGGCCCTCGGCGCGGGTCGTCGGCAGGTGACGCGGTCGGTGCTGTTCGAGGCGTTCGTCGTGGGCCTGTTCGGCTCGACCGTCGGGCTCGGCTGCGGCTTCTTGCTCGCCATCGGCATCCAGACGCTGTTCGCCCAGTTCGGCCTCGACCTCAGCGGGTCCCCCCTCGTCTTCGAGCCGAGCACCGCCCTCATCGCGTATGGCGTCGGGATGGTCGTGACGATGCTGGCCGCCTACCTGCCCGCTCGCCGCGCCGGCGCGATGCCGCCGGTGGCCGCGATGCGCGACGACGTGGCCATGCCCGAGTCGACCCTGCACCGCCGCGTCTGGGTCGGCGCAGCGTTCTTCGTGGCCGGTCTCGTCTGCACCTGGCTGGGGTCGTTCACCACGATCGACAACGGCGCCTACTGGGTGGGCGGCGGTGTGCTCGGTCTCGTCCTCGCCGCCATCCTCACCTCGCCGGTGATCGGACGACCGGTCATCGCCGGGCTCGGCTGGGTCTACCGGAGGCTGTTCGGGTCGGTCGGCCTGATGGCCGAGCAGAACGCCACCCGGAACCCCCGCCGCACCGCAGCCACGGCCTCGGCGCTGATGATCGGCCTGACCCTCGTGGCGATGATGTCCGTGTTCGGTGCGTCGGCCAAGGCCAGTGTCGACAAGTCGATCAGCTCGACGTTCGCCGCCGACTACGTGGTGTCGAACGCGGTCGGCCAGCCGTTCTCGCCGGCCGTGACCAAGGACGTCGCAGCGGTCCCGGGTGTCGCCACCGTGAGCCCGCTGCGCTACCTGCCGGTGTCGCTCGACGGGGACCGCGGCTTCGCGGCCGCGATCGACCCGGGATCGTTCGGCAAGGCGGTTCCCCTCGAGTTCGCCGCCGGCTCGCTCGACAAGCTCACGAACCGGTCGGTCCTGGTCTCCGAGAACCGCGCCAAGCAGCAGAAGCTCTCGGTCGGCAGCACGGTCAAGGGCGAGGTCGCCGGCCAGCAGGCGGACTACACGGTCGGCGGCATCTTCGTCACGTCAGCGTCGGTGCCCAACTCCATCCTCATCACCCTGGACACCGCCAACGCGGCAGGCGTCCCGAACCAGGACAGCGTGGCGTTCGTGGTGCGGGACAAGCACGCGAACCCGGCGGCCGTGGAGGCGGCGATCGAGAAGGTCATCGCCGATGTGCCGACGGTGACGCTCAAGGACCAGGACGCGTTCGCCGCCGAGCAGCGCAAGCCGATCGACCAGCTCCTCTACATCATCTACGCGTTGCTCGGCCTGGCCGTGATCATCGCCATCCTCGGGATCATCAACACCCTGGCGCTGTCGGTGATCGAGCGCACCAGGGAGATCGGGCTGCTGCGCGCCGTCGGCCTGAGCCGGCGGCAGCTGCGGACGATGCTGCGGCTGGAGTCCGTGGCGATCGCCCTGCTCGGGGCCGTCCTCGGCGTCGTGCTCGGGCTCGTCGCCGGCTGGGCCCTCCAGCGCAGCCTCGCCGACGACGGGATCGACGTGCTCGCCATCCCGGGGCTGCAGCTCGCGGTCTTCGTGGTGCTGGCCGGTGTCGTCGGCGTGCTCGCGGCGCTGTGGCCGGGACGTCGCGCCGCTCGCCTGGACGTGCTGCGTGCCATCACCACGGAGTAGCGCTCGCGCGCGTCAGGTCAGGGCAGCTCGGCCTGGTCAGGTCAGGGATTGATCAGGCGCGCCTTGAGGGTGTCGTACTCCGCCCGACTGATGTCCCCGTTGGCGAGCAGCCGTGCCAGGTCGGTGAGTCCGGCCACGGGGTCCGGCCGCACGGCCGCGGTGGGCGTCGGTGGAGGCGGCGCCGCCACGGGGACCATCCGGGCTCTGTGGTTGGCGATGCCCGTGTTGATCATCCCGCTCAACCGCTTGGCGTCGTGCATCCGGTTCTCGGTCTGGTTCGTCGTCACGCCCTCGCTGCGCCTGACGACGCAGGTGCCGTAGTTGAGCACGAAGCCGAAGAACCCGTGTCGGTAGGAGGACTCGAAGAGCGCCGGCCAGGGGTTGTGCCAGTCGAGGGCCTTCCACGGGAGGATGCCGCCCCTGATCCGCAACCCCTCGGGGAGCACCGTCCAGGTGACGCTGTGCAGGTAGGCGACTCGGTACGCGCCACGAACCAGGACGGCGACGACCAGCAGCGTGACGAACGTCTTGGCGCCTCCGGACAGGCCCGCAGCGACCAGGCCGAGGAAACCGGCCAGCAGCACCGTCCCCACGATCGTGTAGAGGTACGCGATCAGGCTCTTGCGGAAGACCACGCCGCCGGAAGTCGTCGTCATGGTCGCACCCTAGGACCGGCTCCGGAGGGAGGCATCGGCCGATCTGCGTGGACCATTACCGCAATCCACCCCCTCCGGACACCTCGGCCGGCGTCAGCTGAACATCCGCAGGGTCTGCGCCTCCGTCTCCGCGTACTGCACGCCCGCGGCGGCCAGCACGCCGCCGATCGAGTCGAGCGAGGCACGCACCTGGCGCTGGGTGCCCTGCCACTCGGTGACGAGGGCCTGGAACCGTGCCGACGCGGTGCCGGTCCACGCGCCCTGCAGGCCGTTGAGCCGGGCCATCATCGCGGTCACCTGGCCGTCGATCTCGCTCGAGATGCGGGCGATGTCGCCCGACGCTGCCTGGATCTGGCCGGTGTCCACCTGGAACTGTGCGCTCATGACCGTCCTCCTCACGGGTCGTCGGTGCCTCCGTGGCACCACTGTCCGGCGAGGCTAGGCGCAACGCGCGTACCGCCCGCGGGCTTTTCCACAGGCCTGCCCGGCGCGGGGTAGCGTCGGGTCGTGACCATCTGGATCGACCCGCCCGCGTGGCCGGCCCACGGACGGCTCTGGTCCCACCTGGTCAGCGACGCGTCATACGACGAGCTGCACGACTTCGCTGTCGCGCAAGGGATCCCGCGCCGTGGCTTCGAGGGTGACCACTACGACGTGCCCGAGGAGCGGTATGCCGCGCTCGTGGCGGCGGGTGCGCAGGAGGTGCCCGGCAAGGAGATCGTCCGCATCCTCCAGCGCAGCGGTCTGCGGATCCAGAAACGCAAGCACGAGAAGGTGATTCGCTCGATTCCGGAGGCGTCGTGGCTGCCACCCGGGTCGCGTGCCGACATCATCACGTCACGCCAGCCCGAGCCACCGGCGAACACGGTCGTGGTGCGTCTCGCACTCCTGCGCGGTCCGGACCTGCTCGTCCTCGAACGCCTCACCGGTGGGCTCGACCTGCCGTCGGCCCCCGTCGGGAGCCTGGACCCGCGCGATGCGCTGGGGCGGCTGCTCACCGTGGTCGTCGGTGAGCAGACCGCTGTGGCACCGCAGCTGCTCGGCTACGTGCGCAACACCGTCCCCGACCCAGACGCCGACTACCCGTGGCCGGTGCCGAAGGCCTGCTTCGCCGTCTGGCACGCGGAGCTGGGCGGCCGGGTCGAGCTGGACACCGGCGTGGGGCAGTGGATCCGGCGCGACCGGGCGGCGGAGTCGCTGACGGACCGGCACTGGTGGCCGCTCGTGGCGCACCTGGACGAGGTGCCGCGATGAGCCGTGGGGCGACCAGCCGTTCGGTGCGCCTCGACGACGTCGTGTTCACGGACGGGTCGGTGTCGCACGTGGTGCTGACGACCACTCCGGACCCGGCGCCAAAGGAGGCCGTGTTCGCCGCCATGGTCGTGCTCCGCGACGCCCACGGCCGCTACGCCGTGACGTGGAGCCCCCGCCGACGTGAGTGGGGACCGCCCGGCGGGGCGCGTGAGGACGGCGAGTCAGTCGTCGAGTGCGTGGTCCGTGAGGTGGCCGAGGAGATCGGCCTCGATCTCGACCCGTCGACGCTGGTCCCGGTGGGGCACGAGGCCTTCGAACCGGTCACCCCCGGACGCTGGCCGAGGGAGGGCGGCTACCTGCAGCTGTATGCCGCCGACTGGCCTGCCGTGGGGCCCGCCCTCGTGGCGCGGGAGGCGGACTCGCTCGATCCGGAGTGGGTGGAGGCGGCCGAGTTCCGGGCCCGTGCGGGGGCGCAGTTCTGGTGGCCGGTCGTCGAGGGCGTCCTGCGCGACTGACGGGCGCCTCAGCTGCCGGTGAGGACGGCCAGCTCGCGCACCAGGTTGCTCCTCGCCCGTTCCTCCCACAGGTGCCGGGCGGTCTGCGTCGCGTAGATCGACTCCCGCTCGAGGAACGGGCGCAGGATCGCCGCGCGGCCCGCGCGGAAGGCGTCGTCGGGCACGGCCGCATACTCGGCCCGCACCTGGGCCGTGTAGTCGTCGTAGCGTTCGTCGCCGGACCCGAGGATCCACAGGTCCGCGTCGTGGAAGGCCGCCGGGAGGCCACCGTCCCTCAGGTCGTGGCCGACGGTCGCGAGGACGAGGTCGCGGACCGTGGCCACGTCGTCGGACGCCAGCCCGAGGGCACGCAGGTCGCGCACGGCGAGGTCGGCGCTGTCGGCCTCGTTCGCGCCGGCCGGTGCCGACGGGTCGTAGACGGCGTCGTGGAACCAGCCTGCGAGGCGGCCCAGCACCCCCTCGCGCGAGGTGGTCTCCCCGCCCTCCTCGAGGTCCTCCAGCGCCCAGAAGACCTCGACCAGGTGGCGGGTGTCGTGGTAGCCGCGGTGCGGTTCGGTCCAGCGCCGCATGAGGTCGGTGCCGATGGCCATCACCGCGTCGTCGTGCGCGCCGGGGGCGATCTCGGCGAGGTCGAGCTTCCACCAGGTGATGAGGGCAGGCACGGTGTCGAGTGTCCCAGAGCCGGGTCCGCACGAGCGGCGGACGCGGCGGTGGGTCAGGTCCCGTCCAGCGCAGAGGGGAGGGGTTCGGCGTGCACGACGGTCAGGGCCGACACGGCTCGGGTGAGGACGACGTAGAGACGCCGCAGGCCGGTGCGCTCGTCCGGCTCGGCCGCAGCGATCGCCGCCGGCTCGAGGACGACGACCCGGTCGAACTCGAGCCCCTTGGCGACCGTGGCCGGCACCACGTCGACCTGGTGGTCGATGTCGCCGTGGTCCTGACCGAGGACTCCGTGCTCGATTCCCTTGTCCTGCAGTGACTTCGACACGCGGTCGACCCAGGCATCCGGCACGATGACGCCGATGGAGCCGGGCTCCTCGACCTCGCTGCCGACGACCCGGGCGACCGACGCGAGGAGGTCGTCCGCCTCGACCGCGAGGACGTCGAGCCGCCCCGGGTTGTCACGCACCGACACCGGCGCCCCGAGACCGGCGGCCATGTGCGGGAGGAGCTGCGCGGCATACTCGATGACGCTGGCGGGCACGCGGAAACCCCGGTCGAGCACCTCGATGTGGCTCCCCGGCTTGCCGAGGTGGGCGAGCGAGGACTCCCACGAGTCCGTGGCCCACGGGGTGGTGCCCTGGGCGATGTCGCCGAGGACGGTCGCGGCGCCCGTCGAGCAGCGACGCCCCACGGCTCGCAGCTGCATCGGCGACAGGTCCTGCGCCTCGTCGAGGACGACGTGCCCGAGGGACGGGGTCCTGGAGATGTGGTCGGTGAGCTCGTCGAGCAGGACGGTGTCAGGTCGCGACCACCGGGCAGATCCCTTGCTGCGTGGGGGTTTCTCCCACACCAGCAACGCCTGCTCCTCCTCGGTGAGGTGGTCCGCCGCGTGCCGCGCGAGCTCGCCCGGGTCGGAGAACAGCGAGAACAGCACCGCCTTGGCATCGAGCGCGGGCCAGACGGAGGCGACGTACTTCTTGACGATCGGGCTGCGGGCCACCGTGTCCTGCACCCGGTCGTCGGGGGAGTCGCCGGCCTGCTCCATCTGCAGCAGGACGGCGTGGGCCAGGCGCTGCGGCAGCATCTGGCGGGCTGCGTCGTAACGGACCCCGCGGGTGCGGAGCTCCTCGAGGATCTCGTTGACCTCGTATGCTGGGACGCGCCACTTGCGGACGCCGCGCGGGACGACGAGTGCCTCGGTCGCAGGCTGTACCTGCGACCAGACCGCTGCCCGCAGCACCTCGGCCAGCCGGGCGTCGCCCTTGAGGACCGCGGTCGCCGTGGAGTCGGTGCCGCGCACCGGGACGGAGGCGACGAGCTCCTCGATCGTCGTGTGGCCGACCGCCACCTCGCCGAGGGCGGGCAGCACCGCGCCGATGTGCTCGAGGAACGCGCGGTTGGGGCCGATGACCAGGACGCCGGAACGGGCCAGCTTGTCGCGGAACGCGTAGAGGAGCCAGGCCGCCCGGTGCAGGCCCACTGCCGTCTTGCCCGTGCCGGGGGCGCCCTGGACGCAGATGGTCTGCTCGGCTCCCGCGCGGACGATCTCGTCCTGCTCGGGCTGGATGGTCGCCACGATGTCGCGCATCGGGCCGACGCGGGGGCGCTCGATCTCCTCGGCGAGGATCTGGCTGCGCACCTCGTGCTCGGCGCGGTCCTGCAGGTGCTCGTCCTCGTAGGCGGTGATCGCGCCACGGTCCAAGCCGAACCGTCGCCGCAGCACCACACCCATCGGCTCGGTGCGCGAGGCGCGGTAGAAGGCGGTCGACATCCCGGCGCGCCAGTCGATGACGAGCGGGTCGCCGTGGTCGTCGGCGACGTGGCGACGGCCGACGTACCAGCGTTCGTCGCTGTCCGTGTCGATCCGCCCGAAGAACAACGTGGTCGACGGGTCGTCCTGCAGGGACGCCGCGCGCAGGTGCAGGGTCCGCGCCAGGTGCTCGGCCGAGATCGGGTCGTGGGCCTGCACCTTGAGCGAGAGGGTCAGCTCCCGCATCCGGGCCAGGGCCGCTCGAGCGGTGCTGAGGTGGTCCTGCTCTCGCTTCAGCTCGGGGGAGGCAGACACAAGGGTCCACAATGCCACCGCAGCGTCCGTCGGGCGAACGAATTGCGTCCCCTGACGCGGTCGGGGGCGGTAGGGGAGCTCTCGCTCACCCTCCCGCCCCCGAAGCCGGGACGCGATCCCGGTTACTGCGTCGTGCCGGACTTGGCCACGAGGGTGGCGGTCAGGTCGAGCTGCTTGCCACCCCGCAGGACCGTGAGGGCGACCTTGTCGCCCACGGCCCGCTCGCGGATGGTGGCGACCAGGGCGAGGGCCGAGTCGACCCGCTCACCGTCGACCGCGACGACGACGTCACCCTTCTGCAGGCCGGCCTGGGCGGCGGGCGTGTTCGCCGTCAGCGCGGACACCTCGGCGCCGGCTCGCTGGCTGGTGCCGTCGGAGGCCGTCCCGTCGGCCAGGCTCACGCCGAGGAACGCGTGCTCCGCGGTGCCCTTGTCGATGAGCTGGGTGGCGATCGACTTGGCCTCGTTGGCCGGGATGGCGAAGCCGATGCCGATGCTGCCGCTCTGGGAGGAACCGCTCGACGACCCGAGGCTGGCGATGGCGGAGTTGATGCCCACCAGCTGCCCGGAGGCGTTGACGAGGGCGCCGCCGGAGTTGCCGGGGTTGATGGCGGCCGACGTCTGGATGGCGTTGGTCACGACGTCGTTCCCGCCGGTCTGCGTCTGCGGCGCCTGGCCCTGGCCGAACGGGTTCTGCTGCTGGCTGTTGTCGTCCTCTGCCGCGGTGGTCACGGGGCGGTTGAGGGCGCTGACGATGCCGGTGGTCACGGTGCCGGCGAGCCCGAGCGGGTTGCCGATCGCCATGACCGGGTCGCCGACCTTGATGGCGTCCGAGTTGCCGATGGCGATGGGGGTGAGGTTGCTCGGCGGGTTCGTCAGGGTGATGACGGCCAGGTCGGTGGTCGGGTCGGTCCCGGCGACCGTGGCGGAGTACGTCCGGCCGTCGTTGAGGGTCACCGTGAGCTTGGCGTTCTGCCCGGCGCCGGCGACGACGTGGTTGTTCGTGAGGATGTGGCCCTTGCCGTCGATGACCACGCCCGAGCCCTGGCCCTCGCTCGAGCTCGACGCCACGGTGATCGAGACGACGCTCGGGGAGACCGCGGCCGCGGTGGCCGTCCAGTTGGGGTTCGTCGCATCCGCCTGCACCACCGGCGCAGCGTCTGCGCCGCGGCCCAGGGTCGACGAGGACGCAGTGGAGGAGGACTGCGTCCCGTCGGTGAGCTGGGCCGCGGCGTAGGTGCCGCCGCTCGCGAGGAGGGCGGCGAGCGCCGCGACGGCGGTGAGTTCCGTCCATCGGCGCCGATTGCCCGGCTGGGCAGGCTCTGCTCCATCCCGTGTGTGCGCGGGAGGGGGCGGCCCAGCCGGTGGCTGTGCGGTCGGGGGGTATGCGGTGTGCTCGCCGGTGCCGTACGGCCCGAAGGCGCCGGAACCACCGGGGGCGCCGGGCGTCGCGCTGTCGCGGGAGAACGACTGCGTCTGGCCGAACCAGACGGGGGCGGTGTCGTCGGGCCGGGCGAACGGCTCGGTGGGCGGCTGCGGGGTCGATGCCTGCGCGGGGGACTCCTGGGCCGGGGCGATCGGCGGCTGCTGCATCGGGGCGAGCGGCAGCTGCTCGCCGGGCTGGGTGCCGGAGTCCTGGAAGACGGGGCCGGTCGAGCCAGCGTGCTGCTGGGGAGGCTGGCCGCCCTCACCGGTCGTGCCCGGCTGGGTGTCCTGGTGGATCTGGGTCATGGCTCTCGCACTCCTTGGTGTGGCTTGGTGACCTCAGTCAACACACCCGACGTCAAGGAGTACTGGGCGCCGGCTGGGAGTTTGCTGTGGGCATCTGCACCACGAACGTGGCACCGCCACCGGGCGTCTGGGCGACACCGATGCGGCCGTCGTGACCGGCGACGATCGCGGCGGCGATGGCCAGACCGAGGCCGTTGCCGCCACCGCTGCCTCGCCCGCGCGAGGGGTCCGCGCGGAAGAACCGCTCGAACACCTTCTTGGCCTGGTCGGGATCGACACCGGGGCCGTGGTCGCGGACCTCGACGACGGCGAGGCCGTCGGAGCGCCGTACACCCACCGCCACCTCGATCGGGGTGCCGGCCGGGGTGTGGCCCAGGGCGTTGGACAGCAGGTTGGCCAGGAGCTGGCGCAGCTTCGAGTCGTCGCCGCGCACCACCGTCGGGCCCATCGGTCCGTCGAGGCCGGTGACCGTCACGGGACGGTGCGTGTCGATGGCCCGCGCGTCCTGGGCCGCGTCGGCAGCCAGCACCGTGAGGTCGACGTCGTCCATCTTCAGGGGGCGCTGGTCGTCGAGGCGGGCCAGCATCAGCAGGTCCTCGACCAGCCCACCCATCCGGCTGGCCTCGCCCTCGATGCGCGACATGGCGCTCGCGACGTCGGTCGGTTCACGGACCGCACCCTGCCGGTACAGCTCGGCGTAGCCGCGGACCGCGGCGAGGGGGGTGCGCAGCTCGTGCGAGGCGTCCGCGACGAACTGCCGCATCCGCTCCTCGGACTGCTCCCGCTGGGAGAAGGACTGCTCGATCTGGGCGAGCATGACGTTGAGCGAGCGGGACAGCGAGGTCACCTCGTCCTTGGCCGTCCGCGTCGGGATGCGCCTCGTCAGGTCGCCCGCGGCGATGGCGGAGGCCGTGTCCTCGATCTGGCGCAGCGGGCGGAAGGCGCGGTGCACGGCATACCAACCGCCGGCGGCGCAGGCGAGGAGCACGCCCATGCCGATGAGCAGCTCGACCAGCACGAGCTTGTGCACGGTCCGGTCGACGGTGCGCAGCGGTACGGCGACGACGACCACGGCCTCGCTGCCGCGCAGCGTGCCCGCGATGGCCCGCCACTTCAGCTCGCCCTCCTTCGAGGCGATGGTGAAGGGGTCGCCGGTGCGGACCTGGGGGCTGTCGACGGTGAGCGACGGGACGGCGGGGTGCATCGGTTCGCCGATGGGGTTGGCGGCGATGGGGGCGCGGCCGTCGTTGGGCAGCACGACGAAGGCGTAGCCGTTCGGTATGCCCTCGCTGATCGCGCTGCCGAGGTCGTTGAAGGCCTGTTTCGCCACGGGGTCGGCGGCGAGCCTCAGCTGCTGGTCGACCCGGCTCACGAGGTCGCGCCGCATGAGGACGGCGGTCGCGGAGGCCGTGAGGGTCAGGGCGAGGAGCAGCAGCACGAGCATGACCGCGATGAGGCGCAGCCGCAGCGGCAGCGCCTCCAGCCGGCGGGACGCCCGGGCCAGCGCGCGCTGGTGCCTGGGCTGGACTGCCGGGTCCACCTACGCCTCCGGTGGCTTGCGCAGGACGTACCCGACCCCGCGCTTGGTGTGGATCAGCGGCGGCAGGCCCTCGGTGTCGATCTTGCGACGCAGGTAGGAGATGTAGGACTCCACGATGCCGCTCTCACCGCGGAAGTCGTAGTCCCACACGTGGTCGAGGATCTGGGCCTTCGACAGCACGCGGTTGGGGTTGAGCATGAGGTAGCGCAGGAGCTTGAACTCGGTGGGCGACACGTCGATCGAGCGGGTGCCGCGGCGGACCTCGTGCGAGTCCTCGTCGAGCTCGAGGTCCTCGAACCGCAGCGCCGACGACTCGTCCACCTCGCCACGGGTCCGCCGCAGCACGGCGCGGATCCGGGCCACGACCTCCTCGAGGCTGAACGGCTTGGTGACGTAGTCGTCGCCCCCGACCGTGAGGCCCTTGACCTTGTCGTCGAGGGAGTCGCGCGCCGTGACGAAGACGATCGGCAGCTGGCGGCCCGTGTCACGCAGCTTGCGCGTCACGGTGAACCCGTCCATGTCCGGGAGCATCACGTCCAGGACGACCAGGTCCGGCTCGTGGGCGGTGGCGAGGTTGAGGGCGGTCGCCCCGTCGGCGGCCACGTGCACCTCGAAGCCCGCGAACCTCAGGGAGGTCGCGAGCAGCTCGCGGATGTTGGGTTCGTCCTCGACGACGAGCAGGCGGGCTTCGGGTTCGACGCTGGTCACGGTCCCAGTGTCCGGGTGGAGTCTGGGAGTTTCCTGTATGCCGACTGGGCGCGTCGTGCGCCCGGTCGCCCTGCCGCCGTGGCCGGCTCAGCTGGACCGGGCCACGGCCTTGCGCAGCCCCGCCTGCATGGACTCGAGGGTCAGGGAGAAGTGGGCCTGGGCGCAGCGCCCCGCCCCGTCGGCGTCGCCGAGGACGACGTGGCGGACCAGCTCGGCGTGCTCGGAGCGGGCCTGGGCGAGGAACTCCGGGGCGTAGGGCTCGGCGCCGAACCCGAGGGTGGCCGCGGCGGTCAGCCGAGCGCTCAGCAGGCTCAGGTGCGGGTTGCGGGCCGCCGCGGTGATGAGCCCGTGGATCCGGTGGTCGACGGCCCTGGCCTCGATCATCCCCTCGACCCGGTCGAACTCCGCCAGCGCCGCGTTCAGCTCGGCGACGTCCTCGGCGGTGCGTCGCTCAGCGGCGGTCCGCGCGATCATCCCCTCGACGAGGCAACGGAAGTCGAACAGGTCGCGCAGCCGCGGCAGCTCGACCTCGAGGGTGCGACGGGCCACCTGCGGCGCCACCTCGCTCCAGTCGACGGTGGACACGAACGTGCCACCGCCGCGTCCCCGGCGGGCCTCGACCAGGCCGAGCTCGGAGACCTGGCGCAGCGCCTCGCGCAGGGTCACGCGGGAGACTCCGAGCGAGGAGGCGAGCTCTCGCTCCGGGGGCAGGCGCTCCCCGGGGGAGTAGGCGCCGACGGCGATGGCGGTGACGAGCCGGTCGGCGAGCGAGGCGGTCATGCTCACGCGGAGCGGGTCGAGACCCCCTGCCGCGCCCCCTCCGCCCGCGGCCCCCAGAAGCTCTGCGCCCTCGTCCACGCGGGGAGTCTACGGGTCGGGGTCCGGCCGCCCGTCTCGTCACCCGATCAAAGGTATTGTCACCAGACCATTTCTGCGGTTGAGTGTCGCGGTCGCCCGCAGGGGCGTCCCAGGACCAGCCGAGGAGACCTGTGAACCAGACAGCCGTCCGCGCCATACCCGAGCCGAGCCGGACCGGGACGGTGCCCTTCCGGGGTCACGGGACGTGGTTCCGCGTCACGGGCGACCCCGACGCGCTGCGCCCCGACGCGCCGCGGGCGCCCCTCGTGGTGCTGCACGGAGGGCCCGGGGTCGCGCACGACTACACCCTCGCGATGACGGCGCTCGCCGGCGACGGGCGTGCGGTCGTCCACTACGACCAGCTCGGCTGCGGCCTGAGCACCCACCTGCCCGACGCCGACCCCGCCTCCTGGACCGTGGAGCTCTTCATCGAGGAGCTGCGCGCCGTCGTGGACCACCTCGGCATCGGCGACCGGTTCCACCTGCTCGGCCAGTCGTGGGGAGGCATGCTCGCCAGCGAGGTGCTGCTCGCCGACCCGCACGGTGTCGCGAGCCTGAGCATCTGCGACAGCCCCGCGTCGATGGCCCTCTGGCTCGAGGCGGCGGCCACCTTGCGCGCCGAGCTCCCCGAGGAGGTCCAGGCGGCGCTGCTGCGGCACGAGGAGGCCGGCACCACGGACAGCCCGGAGTATGCCGCCGCGATGCAGGTCTTCTACGACCGCCACGTCTGCCGCGTGGTGCCCAACCCGCCGGAGGTGCTCGCGTCCTTCGCCCAGCTCGAGGCCGACCCGACGGTCTACCACACCATGAACGGGCCGTCGGAGTTCCACGTCGTGGGCACGCTCAAGGACTGGACCGTGGTCGACCGCCTCCCGGGCATCACCGCGCCGACGCTCGTGGTCAGCGGTGCGCACGACGAGGCGATGCCGATCGTGTGGCAGCCCTTCGTCGACCGCATCCCGGGTGCCCGCTCGCACGTGTTCGCGCAGTCCAGCCACATGCCGCACGTCGAGGAGCCCGAGTGGTTCACCGCCGTGGTCGGCGCCTTCCTGCGCGAGCACGACTGAGACAGCACGACCACCGGCCCCCGTCCCACCGTCCCCCGTCCACGTCCCCCGTCCACGTCCCACCCCTTCCCCCGAGGAGCGTCGTGAGCAGCACCCATGACACCGAGCTCGCCGAGTTCGGTTACCGCCAAGAGCTGAACCGCACCCTGTCCACCACGGACCTGATCATCTACGGGCTCGTCTTCATGGTGCCCATCGCGCCGTGGGCGATCTTCGGCGTGGTCTACAACGAGTCGAAGGGCATGGTGCCCCTCGTCTACCTCATCGGCCTGGTGGCGATGATCTTCACCGCCATGTCGTACGCGCAGATGTCGCGCGCCTTCCCGATCGCCGGGTCCGTGTACTCGTACGTCGGTCGGGGGCTCAACCCCAAGCTGGGCTTCCTGGCGGGCTGGACGATCCTGCTCGACTACCTTCTCGTGCCGACCCTGCTCTACGTGTTCGCCGCCGAGTCGATGGCCGGGATCTTCCCCGACATCCCGAAGGCGCTGTGGATCGTGCTCTTCCTCGTCGTCAACACCGGCGTGAACTACATCGGCATCTCGTTCACGGCCATCGTCAACCGGCTCTTCCTCGCGGCCGAGCTGCTCTTCGTCGTGATCTTCGTCGTCATGGCCGTGGTCGCCATCGCCCGCGGGACGAGCGGTGCCCGGTTCACCACGGCGCCGCTGTTCGACTCCGGCGACTTCACCCCGGGCCTGGTCGCGACCGCGCTGTCCATCGCGGTGCTGAGCTTCCTCGGGTTCGACGGCATCGCGACCCTCTCGGAGGAGGCCAAGGGCGGACGCAAGGCGGCGGGCCTGGCCATGGTGGTCGGGCTCGTCCTCGTCGCGTTCTTCTTCGTCTCCCAGACCTGGCTCGCGGCGATGCTCGTGCCGGACACGCAGCAGTTCGGCGACGACGAGGTCAACAACGCCTTCTTCGGCATCGTCGAGCAGGTGAGCAGCCACGGGTGGCAGGTCGCCTTCCTCGCCATGAACGCCCTGGCCGTCGGCATCGCCAACGCCGTCGCCGCCCAGAGCGCCACCTCACGGCTCCTGTTCTCGATGAGCCGTGACGGGCGGCTGCCCGGCTTCCTGGCCCACGTCAACAGCCGCACCAAGGTGCCCGAGCGCGCGATCCTGCTCGTCGGTGGCCTCACCCTCGTCACCGGGCTGTTCTTCGTCGGCCAGGTCGGCCTGATCTCGTCGTTGGTCAACTTCGGCGCGCTCACGAGCTTCCTGCTCCTGCACGTGTCCGTCGTGTCCTGGTACGGCGTGCGGAAGCATTCGCGCAACGTGTTCCTGCACTGGGTCTCCCCGGTGCTGGGCTTCGCGGTGATCGGCTACGTCCTGTGGAACGCCGAGGCGGCCGCCAAGATCGGCGGGCTCGTCTGGCTGGCGATCGGCTGCCTCGTCCTGGCGTGGTACACCACGCACGACCGGGGCATCCTGCCCGAGCACGCCGCGGACGGGCCTGCGGCGCGGGACCAGTCCGTCGAGGCCCCGAGGGGAGGACGGGCATGAGCGAGCACCTGCTGACCAGAGACCAGGGGCGGCCGGGGCTGTCGGCCGCCGATGAGCCGGTGCTTCGGGTCGCGGCCGGGGGCGGTGACCGCATCACCTTCGAGACCGACGACACGGCATACGCCCAGATGGAGGAGCGGCGCGACCTCGCCAAGGTGACGGCGCCCCTCAACCCGGTCACCGGACCGGTGTTCGTCGAGGGTGCGGAGCCCGGCGACGCGCTCGCCGTCACCATCGAGGACATCACCTTCGGCGACTTCGGCTGGTCGGTGTACATCCCGGGCGCGGGCGCGCTCGCGGGACCGATGGGCGAGGAGTGGTTCGTGCGTCGGATCCCGTTGCGCGACGGGCGGGTCCAGCTCACCGACGGCCTCGACTGCCCCGCTGCTCCCATGGTCGGCTGCGTCATGGTTGCTCCCGCCGACGGCGACCTCTCGACGGTCATGCCCAGCTACCCCACCGGCGGCAACATGGACCTCACCGACGCCGCCCCGGGGTCGACGGTCTACCTGCCCGTCCAGGTGCCGGGGGCGCTGCTGTCGCTCGGCGACCTGCACGCCGTGATGAGCAGGGGGGAGTCGTCGTTCGTGGCCATCGAGGCGGCCGGCCGCGTCACGGTGACCGTGGACGTCGTCAAGGGGCTGGGCGCCCGGCTGCGCGCACCGCGGGTCGACACCGGTCGTGAGCTGGTCTGCGTCGGTCTCGGCGACCCGGTCCAGGACTCGATCGACATGGCCTACGAGTCGCTCTTCTCGGTGCTCGTGGACGAGCGCGGGGTGAGTCGTGAGGACGCCTACGTCGTGATGAGCGCGCTGGCCCACACCGAGCTCGGCGGCCCGACGGGGTCGGTGGCTCCCGACCCGCTGCACCCCTTCCGCCCGGTGGGGGCCGTCACCCTGGCGCGGATCGCGCACGAGGTCCTCGACGCGCTCTGAGCCCGGCGGGTGGCCGACGCGGCGGCGCCCTCCCGTCGCAGGGAGGGCGCCGCGCTCGTGCGGGTCAGGGGTGTGACCACCCCGGAGGGGTCGGCTCAGAAGCGGATGAAGGAGTCGAACTGGCCGTGCGCCGAACCGCGGCTGACCGTGCGGGTGCCGTAGTGCTCCGGGTGCGACCAGTTGTACTCCTCCACGACGAACGTGCCGTTGGCGTTGACCTTCGCGACGTAGGCGACGTGGCCGAAGCTGCCGGCGTCGCTCTGGGCTATGTCACCCACGTGCGGGCGGCTGCTCACGGTCACACCGGCGGCGCGGGCGGCGTCGTCCCAGTGGTTGGCGTTGCCCCAGTGCTGGCCCTTGTAGGAGTTGGTGAAGCCGACGTGCTTGACCGAGCGGGCGCGGAACGCGGCGAACGACGTGCACTGGCCCTTGTAGAAGTTCCAGGGGTCGACGCCCGACGTCTGGCCGCTGTACGGGTAGTTGTTGCCGATGACCCCGCTCGGGGTGCTCGGGGCCGGGGCGGAGCCGCCGCACTTCGGGGCGACGCGGCCGTCGGAGCCGGTGTAGATGTAGGCGTCGGAGACGAACCGGCCGGTGCCGATCTTGTCCCAGATGTTCGAGGTGCCGTAGGTGCCCTTGACCGTGCTGCCCGTGGTCTGGCAGATGATGTTGACCTTGGCGCCCTTCTTCACGGTCCCGACCTTGGCGTAGCCGGTGCCGGGGCCCTTGCGGACGGACAGGCTGGCGCCGGACGTCTTCACGGTGCCGGTCGCGGCGTCGGCGGCGAGGGCGATGCCCCCGGCGAGGCCCAGGCCGGCGACGGAGGCGACGGCGAAGCGGACGGGCTTGCGGGTCATGACGGTGCTGAGCATTGCGGTGATCCCCTCGGTAGTGGTGCCCGGCCACCTCGGCCCGGCTGCAGAACCGAAGGTAGGAGCGGGGGATGCCCCCCGGCGATGGGGAGAGGTCCCCGCCTCACGTCCACGTGGGTATGGCGTCGAGCCGAGTTCTGTTGCAGCACAACGGAACCCAGCGGACGCTGAACGTGTGGTCACCTCGAGGGGAGAGCTCCCCTTCCGCGCTGAGGGGTGGGGATCTGCCGCTTCACCAGCTGGTGAGTCGGCCGATTCCCGCCCCTCGGCGGGACGGCGTGGTCAGGCGGGGACGTCGCCCAGGTCGTCGGCGTCGACGATGCGGTAGGCATAGCCCTGCTCGGCGAGGAACCGCTGCCGGTGCGCGGCGAACTCGGCGTCCACGGTGTCGCGGGCGACCACCGAGTAGAAGTGCGCCGTGCGGCCGTCGCCCTTGGGACGCAGCACCCGGCCGAGGCGCTGGGCCTCCTCCTGCCGGGACCCGAAGGTGCCGCTCACCTGGATGGCGACGCTGGCCTCGGGCAGGTCGATCGAGAAGTTCGCGACCTTGGAGACGACCAGCAGGTCGATCTCACCGACGCGGAAGGCCTGGAACAGCTTCTGGCGCTCGGCCACAGAGGTGGCGCCGGTGATGACCTCGGCCCCGAGGCGCTGGGAGAGCTCGTCCAGCTGGTCGAGGTACTGGCCGATGACGAGCGTGGGCTCGCCCCGGTGCTGGGCGACGATCTTCTCCACCACGGGGATCTTGACCGGGCTGCACGAGGCGAGGCGGTAGCGGTCCTCGGGCTCCGCAACGGCATACGCGAGGCGCTCGCTGTCGGGGAGCGTGACCCGCACCTCCACGCAGTCGGCCGGCGCGATGTAGCCCTGCGCCTCGATGTCCTTCCACGGGGCGTCGTAGCGCTTCGGGCCGATGAGCGAGAAGACGTCGGCCTCGCGGCCGTCCTCGCGCACGAGCGTGGCGGTGAGGCCGAGGCGACGGCGGGCCTGGAGGTCGGCCGTCATCCGGAAGATCGGGGCCGGGAGCAGGTGCACCTCGTCGTAGACGATGAGGCCCCAGTCGCGGGCGTCGAGCAGGTCGAGGTGCGTGTAGACGCCCTTCCGCCGGGTCGTGAGCACCTGGTAGGTCGCGATGGTGACCGGGCGGATCTCCTTGCGGGCGCCGGAGTACTCGCCGATCTCCTCCTCGGTGAGGCTGGTGCGCTTGATCAGCTCGTCGCGCCACTGCCGGGCCGAGACGGTGTTGGTCACGAGGATCAGCGTGGTGGCCTTGGCCTGAGCCATCGCCCCGGCGCCGACGAGGGTCTTGCCGGCGCCGCAGGGGAGGACGACCACGCCGGAGCCGCCGTGCCAGAACCCGTCGACCGCCTGCTGCTGGTACGGCCGCATCGACCAGTCGGCGTTGTCCAGGTCGATCCGGTGGGCCTCGCCGTCGACGTACCCCGCCTCGTCCTCGGCGGGCCAGCCGACCTTGAGCAGCTCCTGCTTGAGGTGGCCCCGCTCGGACGGGTGGACCAGGACGCGGTCGGCGTCGATGCGCTCACCCATGAGCGGCTTGATCTTCTTGTGCCGCAACACCTCCTCGAGCACCGGGCGGTCCGTGGTCCGCAGGAGCAGGCCGTGCTCGGGGTCCTTCTCGAGGGTGAGGCGGCCGTACCGGTCCATCGTGTCGGCGACGTCCACGAGCAGGGCGTGCGGCACGGCATACCGGCTGAACGTGATGAGCGCGTTGACGACCTGCTCGGCATCGTGCCCCGCGGCCCGGGCGTTCCACAGGCCCAGCGGCGTGACCCGGTAGGTGTGGATGTGCTCAGGGGCGCGCTCGAGCTCGGCGAACGGGGCGATCGCCCGACGCGCCTCCTCGGCGCGCGGGTGGTCGACCTCGAGCAGGAGCGTCTTGTCGCTCTGGACGATCAGCGGTCCGTCGGTCACGGACTGGTCGACCCACCCACGGCAGCGATACCGACGAGGCCGGCGATGACCAGCACGACGAGGACGACCGTGACGGCCAGGGCGATCCAGCCCCACCTGGTCCACTTGCCCATCTCGGAGGGCTGGTCCTTCTTGGTCACCGCGATGATCGCGAAGACCAGGGCGGGGATGCCGATGCCGCAGGCACCGATGGTCAGCAGCCCGGACACGACGAGGAGCGCGATCGTGCTGCCGCTCAGGGAGTCGGACGTGGGTCCGCCTCCGTACGGAGCCTGTCCGTAGGCGGGGGCGGGGGCGCCGTAGCCGGCCTGGCCGTAGCCGGGAGGCGGCGGGGGCGTGCCGGGGGCGCCGTGCTGGGAGGCCACCTCACCCTGGGTGGGGTGGCTCGGGGCGGCCGGCGGCGCGGCATACGGGTTTTGCGCAGCAGGGTCCGGGGAGGCGTACGGGTTCTGCGGAGCATCCGCCGCCGGGGGGGCGCTGTACGGGCTCTGGGGCGCCGCGGGAGGCGGGGGCACCGACGACTCGGTCGGGACCTGCTGGGTGTCACCACCGGTCGGCAGCTGCTCGGTGTGCTCCGTGGCTCCGGCCGACGACGGCGAGCCGTAGGACGGCGCGTCGCTGGGAGCCGTCGGGTCGCGGAAGATGTCGTCTCCGCGGTCCTCGGTGCTGTCGTTCCTGGGGGTGTCGCTCATGCGATGTCCTTCAGCCGGGTCCGGTACTGCGCCCAAATCTAACCTGCGCCGCCGGGCCCGGTGTCCGGCAACCACGAATCCGGGCAGTGGCAGGATCAGGGACGTGACCACCGGACTGCCGCAGCTCGAGCCCGCCACCGACCTGCCCGGGGCCGTGACCATCTACGAGGTGGGTCCGCGCGACGGGCTGCAGAACGAGAAGACCGTCGTCGCCGCCGAGGTGAAGGCGGAGTTCGTGCGGCGCCTCGCAGCTGCCGGACTGCGGACGATCGAGACGACGTCGTTCGTCCCCGCAGCCTGGGTCCCGCAGCTGGCGGATGCCACCGAGGTGCTCGCGCTCCTCGGCGACGCCGGCAAGGGTCCGCAGCGCCCCGTCCTGGTCCCGAACGAGCGAGGGCTCGACCGGGCCCTGGAGGCCGGGGTCGGGGCGGTGGCGATCTTCGGCAGCGCCACGGAGACGTTCGCCCGCAAGAACCTCAACCGCACGGTCGAGGAGTCGATCGCGATGTTCGCGCCGGTCGTCGACCGGGCGCGCCAGTCGGGCCTGTGGGTCCGTGCCTACCTGTCGATGTGCTTCGGCGACCCGTGGGAGGGACCGGTGCCGGTCGACCAGGTCGCCGACGTCGCGGTGCGCCTGATGGACCTCGGCGCGGACCAGCTCTCCCTCGGCGACACCATCGGGGTCGGCACGACCGGGCACGTGAGCCGGTTGCTCGACGCCCTGGAGGCCCGCGGCATACCGGCCGACCGGGTCGGCGTGCACTTCCACGACACGTACGGCCAGGCGCTCGCGAACACGATGACGGCCCTGCGGCACGGCGTGACCGTCGTCGACGCCTCCACCGGTGGCCTGGGCGGGTGCCCCTACGCCAAGAGCGCCACCGGCAACCTCGCCACCGAGGACCTTGTCTGGGCCCTCGACGGTGCGGGGGTGCAGACCGGGGTCGACCTCGCGTCGCTCGTCGAGACGAGCACGTGGATGGCCGAGCAGCTCGGGCGCCCGTCTCCGTCGCGGGTGGTCAAGGCACTCGCCGGGAGCGACTGACCGGCGCCGGTCGGGCGTCAGCCGACGGCAGCGCCGGTGACGCGGTGGATCGACAGGGTGCGGTTCAGGCCCTCGGTGGTCCCGTGGACGCGGCCGCCCTCGACCCGCTCGGGGTAGAACAGCAGCCGCTGGACCCGACCGTCCGCGTCGGAGTACCCGAGCCAGACGGCCTGACGGTCGGCGGCGGCGTCACGCAGCACGGCGAGGGTGGTCGTCGGGTCGGTGCTCGGCAGGCTGGGTCCGGGGCGCGTGGCCACCTGCTCGCGGTGGTAGTCCGCCGCCGCCTCCCCGGCCCGTAGCGCGCCGACCAGGGTGGTGACGAGCTCGTCGTCGACACCCGTGGCCGTGACGGGGGAGGTGCGCCGCTGCAGCGGCGTCCGGTGCCGTCCCGCCTGCGGGACGACGATCCCGCCGTCCGGGGTCTCGGCCGCGGGGGCGAAACCGTTCTCCCGCAAGAAGTCCACGACGGTCTCGGCCGCCACGGGGGAGACGAGGACGGTCGGGGCGATGCTGCGCAGCTGGAGGGGCGACAGCGCCCGCTCGGCGAGCATGGCTCCCAGCGTGGTCTCGTCGTCGCACCGGATGTAGGCGCGCATCGCCCCGACCCGCGCCTGGCCGTGGCGTCGTGCGACGTCGCGGACGAGGTAGTCGAGGGGTTGCGGGACGGGGGTGTGGCTGGCGTCGCTGAGGGTGCCCACCACCTGGTCGACCGACCACCCGGCGTCGAGCGCGCGCCGCACCGAGTCGGGGGTGAAGCGGTAGACCGTCGCGCCGCCGCGCGACTCGACGTCGGCGACCAGACGCATGAAGGTCGCGAGGCCTCCGGCCAGGGGACCGGGTGCGATGGCGGTGAGGTCGGCCTGGAGGAGCACGTGCTCGACGGGGTCGGGCAGGTGGGGCTGCATCGCCGCGGCGAGGGAGGACTGGTCGCGCCCCTCGAGCAGGGCCCGCCCTGCGGTGGAGAGCGCGCCGCGTCCGGTGACGCCCAGCCACTCGGCCTCGCGGAGCGTTGCGGCGATGACGGCCTCGAGGGTGCCGGGGACGCGACGGGGCCGCCGCCAGCGCAGGGCGTTCGCGACGGACGCCGGTGCCGGGGCCAGCCCGGTGGGGGCGTCGCCGAGCTGGTCGAGGACGTCCCGGCGAAGACCCCTGGCCGGTGGCCAGTGGGCGTCCGGGCCGAGGGCGTTCACGGTGCCCGACGCGCCCGCAGGGGTGGTGCCGACGAGGTGGGGTGCGCGGGTCGTGAGGAGCCAGGCCCGCGCGACCACTGCCCAGCGCTGGTCGCCGGGCTGCTGCTGCCACTCGTCGTACGCCGGCGTCGGAGCCCACGACGGGTCGAGCGAGCCGTCGTCGGCGAGGAGGCCGGCGGCATACGCGAGCTCGACGACGAAGGCCGCCCGCGTCTCGTCGACGTCGAGGACCGAGCCGATCCGCTTGAGGTCGCGCACGGCGAGGCCACCCGACCGCAGCACGCGTGGCGGTCGCAGCCCCCACTCGGCAGCGAGCTCGTCGACCAGGGCGAGGAGGTCGGTGACCTGCTGACCGGCGGCGGCGTCGACCGCGTCCGGGGTGCGGTCCTCGCCGTGGAGGTCGGGTGAGGTGAGGGCGGGTTCGGCGTGGCTGCGGCCGCCGCGCAGCGCCAGGGCGACCTCGCGCGGCAGGGCGATCTGCTCACCGCCGACCGAACGCACGAGGTGGTGCTCGAGCAGCCAGCGCGCACCCTCGGCCACGCGGTCCGGGGTCCCGGTCGGGAGCACCGCCATCGGCGGTCCCCAGGTGAGGCGGTCGAGGATGGCACGGGCGGCCGGTGGCGCGTCGGAGACGGCGGCGACCACGGCGTCGGCAGGCGGCGCGGGGGCCGCGCCGGGCAGGTCGGTCGCGCGGGGGCCGAGTCCGGCGGGGTGGACGAGCACCTCGCCGACCGTGCGCACGACTCGCAGGCCCTCGGGGCTGCGCCAGAGCAGGGCCACCGTCCAGAGGTCGTCGAGCAGGGGCTGCACCTCGGCCGCGGTCGACCCGAGCAGGGCCGCGACGGTCGACGGCTGCACCGGCGACGAGCTGGTCGCGGGAGCGGTCAGGGCCGCCTCGAGGACCTGGAGGTGGGCCAGGTCGAGGGAGTCGACGGCGCGCTGGACGCTGGCGCGGGTGCTCGCCCGGGCCGCGAGGGCCGACAGGTCCGCGGGCGCCGGGCGGGCCAGGTCCTGCCGGCGGTGCAGGAGAGCGCGGAGCTCGTCATCGGTGCGCCCCCGGACGTCGTCGGCCATCGACCGGACGGCCGTGGGCTGGGGGCGGGACTTCGGGGGCACCGGACCACGGTAGTCGGCCGCCGTGAGGTCGCGTACCGCGTGACCGAGGGCCGGGTGTGGGTCTCGTCCCGGCCGGGTGCTGTGCCGGGGCTCCGCCTGGTCCTGGCCCGGTCCTGTGCCGGGTCCGAGGCGGGCTCCGAGGCGGGGTCTGGGGCGGGGTCCGGGCGCGGTCGAGTTTGGCGCGATTCCCAGTTGAACCACAGGTTCCCGAGGGATGATGCACAGAGCGAGAGGAGCCGCCATGTCGGAGCCCACCGGACCCACGGGGCCCATTGACCCGGTCGATCCCACCCGGCCGATGCCCACGCCGCACCCGGGGCAGCAGCCCGCACAGGGGCAGCCGCCGGCACAGGCGTCCCGGCAGGAGTCGTTCCCGTCGGCCACGTCCGAGGCGGCCCACGCGGCACCGGCACGGCCCGCGGGACCAACCGGCGCGGCCGGGCCGACCAGCACCGCCGGGGCGACCGGTCCCACGCCGCCCAAGGGACCCAACCTCTGGCGCCAGGCCACCTCCACCACCGGCGGCACGATCGCGCTCATCGTCGCCTCCGTGCTCACCCTGCTCCTCGTGGTCGGCGTGCTCGGCGTCGGTGCGGTGGCCGTCGTCCGGACGGTGGCCGGGCACGACGGCGACCGGATGGGCCAGATGCACGGCCGCAGCGACAGCGCCCCGGGGCAGCAGCGCCGCCTCGAGAACGGCCCGATGGGCCGCGGTCAGCTGCCCGGCACCGAGGACGGTCCCGGCAAGGGCAAGGGCAAGGGCGACGGCTACGGCAACGGCAAGGGCAAGCCGAACGGCAACGGCAACGGCAACGGCAACGGCAACGGTCTCGGTGGTGGCCTCGGTGGCGGCCTCGGCATGGGCTCGATGATGGGTGGGGCAGCCGCCCTCGGCGACGTGCAGCACGGCGAGTTCACCGTGCAGGACGCCACCGGCAAGGCGGTCGTCATGACCCTCCAGCGGGGCACGGTCACCGCCGCGTCCAGCACGTCGGTCACCGTCAAGAGCGCCGACGGCTTCAGCGCCACCTACGTCATCGACGACACCACCCGTGGCCGTGCCGGTGCGCTGGCCAAGGACGATGTGGTCCTCGTCCTCGCGCGGAAGGACGGCAGCAAGGCCGTGTCCGTCCGGGTCGTCCGCGGCGCCTGACCACCGCAACGGCGGACCCGCTGCCCGGCCAGTAGCGTGAGCCCGTGAGCACCTCTCCCAGCGGCGAGCAGTGGACCCTCCGGAACGGACGTCAGGAGGCCACCGTCGTCGAGGTGGGCGGCGGGCTGCGGACCTACACGGTCGACGGGGTCGACGTGGTCGCCGGTTACGCCGAGGACGAGTTCTGCCTCGCCGGTCGTGGGCAGGTGCTGATGCCCTGGCCCAACCGCATCCGGGGTGGGCGGTACACGTTCGCCGGCGTCGACCACCAGCTGGCCCTCACCGAGATCCCGCTCTCCAACTCCAACCACGGCCTGGTCCGGTGGTTGCCGTGGCAGCTGCACTGGCACGACGACGACTGGTCGGCCCTCACCGTGCGCACGCGCTTGCACCCCTCACCGGGGTGGGACGGCAGCCTGGACCTCAGCGTCAACTACGTCCTGGACGACGACGGCCTCACCGTGAGCGCGCACGCGGTCAACGTGGGGAGCTCGCCCGCACCGTTCGGGTATGGCGCGCACCCCTACGTCGCCCTCGGGGAGACCCGGCTCGCCGATGTCGAGCTGACCATCCCCGCCACGCGTGAGGTGCTCGTCGACGAGCAGATGATCCCGGTCGCCACCGAACCGGTCCGGCCCGAGACGGACTTCCGCGAGGGGCGGGCCCTGGGTGGCACGAGTCTGGACACGGCATACACGGACCTCGCGCGGACCCGCGCGGACGGTGGGTGGGAGGTCGTCGTCGGCGGGCTCGCCACCGGCGAGGTGCGGGTCTGGGGCGACCGGGCGCTGGACTGGGTGCAGGTGTTCACTGCCAAGGGCGCCGACACCGGGGTCAAGGGAACCCGCGGCATCGCGGTCGAGCCGATGTCGTGCCCGAGCAACGCGTTCAACTCCGGGGACGGGCTGGTGGTCCTCGAACCCGGTCAGGACTGGTCGGCAACCTGGGGCATGAACCCCAGCCACCTCGCCTGAGCCTCAGACGGGTCGGGCCCCTGCCGGGTCGACGACCGGCACGACCTGGTCACCCGTCAGACCGTTGACCTCGGGCGGGATCCGGCGCTCGACGGCGAGGGCGAGCAGGGCCATGGCGCCACAGCTGACGACGAGCATGGCGATGAACTCCGCTGACCACCGGTGGTTGAGCATGAACCCGGCGACCACAGGTCCCAGGATCGTGCCGGCCTGGAACGCTCCGGCACTGACCGCGTTGTAGCGACCGCGCAGGTGGTCCGGGGCCATGTCGTTGGTGATGGCGGGGATGGTCGGCTGCAGCAAGGTCTCCCCGAGCGCGAACAACGCGTGGAAGGCCAGCACCCCACCGGCTGCGACGAGGGTGCCAGGGGCGAACCCGGTGAGCCCGAGCGCCACCCAGGCGGCAGCCCACAGGGCGGCCATGACGAGCAGCACCCGCGTGCGGCGGCGACCGGTGATGCGGTGCAGGACGGCGAACTGCAGACCCACGATCACCGCGGTGTTGAGGGCGAAGGCGAAACCGATCACCTCGGTCGGCACCTCGCTGACCTGACGGGCGAAGGCGGGGAACCCGGCCTCCATCTGGCCGTACCCGACGAACGTGCCGAGGAACGTCAGCACGGTCATCCACACGACAGCCGGCTGGCGGACGATGTCGAGGTAGGAGCCGCCGGACCCCTCGGTGCCCTCCGGCTTCTCGGCGCGGCCGTGGACGTGGCGCAGGGGGCCGAGCAGGAGGCCGATCGGCACGAGCATGCTCGCGGCGTCGGCGAGGAAGATGACGGTGAACGACGTGGGGTTGTGGACGTCGGCGTAGAGGCCACCGATGACCCCGCCGAGGCCGATGCCGAGGTTGACCAGGGCGAAGTTGACGCCGAAGTACTGCTGGCGCGCAGGACCGGTGGTGACGGCCGCGACGAGGGCGTTGAACGCGGGCCAGGACACCCCGAAGTTGAAGCCGAGGAACACGAACGCCAGCGCCACCGTCCACGGCGTCGTCGCGAACGCCAGCACGACGCAGCCGACGAGCTGGGCGCTCGTGGCGAGCAGGAGCATCCGGCGGGCCCCGACCCGGTCGGTCAGGGCGCCACCGGGGCCGGTGACCGCGAGCGCCACGACGGCGATGAACGCCATCAGGGCGCCGGCGAGGTCGAGCGAGATGCCCCGGACCTCGTTGAGGTAGATGACGGTGAACGGCAGCGTCAGGCCGCGCCCCAGCGTCTGGACGGCCACGGTCGACAGCAGCCAGCGACCTTCGACCGACAGGTCTCCCCAGAACTGGCGCACGCTCTGCCGCTGGCTCGAGGACTCACTCACGGTTCCATCCTCGCGCACGGCACCGACAGTCCCGAACCGGTTTTCCGGCCGCGCGGGGCCCGGGTGACGCGCGCAGGGCCACCCGGCACGCGGCATACCCGGAAAGGATTTGGCACCACCCGATAGCCTTGCGATGCGCACAGAGCGCACCCAAACTTTCGACGTAGAGGTGGACCAGTGCCCACTGGCAAGGTCAAGTGGTACGACGCGGAGAAGGGCTTCGGCTTCATCTCCGGTGACGACGGCAGCGACGTGTTCCTCCACGCGAACGCGCTGCCCGAGGGCGCGAGCACGCTCAAGGGCGGTGCCCGCGTCGAGTTCAGCGTGGCCGAGGGCCGTCGTGGGACCCAGGCACTCCAGGTGACCCTGCTCGAGCCGGCGCCCAGCGTGACGGCCGGCAAGCGCGAGCAGAACCGCAAGTCGCCCGAGGACCTCGCCCCGCTCGTCGAGGACGCCATCAAGCTGCTCGACAGCACCAGCAACTCCCTGCGTCGGGGCCGCCGCCTCGACAAGGAGCACGGCACCAAGGTCGCCGCGGTCCTGCGCTTTCTCGCCGACCAGCTGGAGCCGTGAGCATGGCCACCCCCAAGAAGGACCCGGTGCTCGAGGGCGCCGTCGACCTGGCCCGTGAGGCCGCCGAGTCCATCGCGGAGGCCGGCACCGTCGGTGAGCACCTCGGCATGGAGCTCGACGAGGAGCGCCTCGGGACCCACTACTTCGCGTGCACGGCCCGGGCGTACCCCGGCTGGCGCTGGGCGATCACCGTCGCGCGGGTGCCGCGCGGCAAGTCGGCCACGGTGTGCGAGACCAACCTCGTCCCCGGTGACGGCGCGCTGCTGTCGCCGGAGTGGCTGCCGTACGCCGACCGCATCGCCCCCGGAGACCTCGGTGCCGGCGACGTCCTGCCCTACAAGGAGGACGACCCGCTGCTCGAGCCCGGGTTCGAGGCCACGGGGGACGAGGAGGTCGACGAGCTCGCGACGTACGAGCTCGGGCTCGGCCGCAAGCGCGTGCTGTCCGCCGAGGGCCGCGAGGCCGCGGCCCAGCGCTGGTACGAGGGTGAGAACGGCCCGCACGCCGAGGTCGCCGAGAAGGCCTCCTCGCCCTGCTCGTCCTGCGGGTACTTCCTCCCGATGGCAGGTGCCCTCCGGTCTTTTTTCGGCGTGTGCGCCAACGCCTGGTCGCCTTCCGACGGTCGCGTCGTGAGTCTTGACCACGGCTGCGGCGCCCACTCCGAGGTCGACGCCGAACCCGCCGAGCACGTCCACACCGGCGAACCGATCGTCGACGAGCTGAGCTACGACCTCGTCTGAGGGACGTCCCCCCTTCCGCCCACTTCCGCAAAGCGGGTGTCGTTCGGCAACACGGGACTTATTTGTCCTGGCATTGCCGAACGACACCCGCTTCGTCGTGTCGGCGGTTTCCACAGGCGCGCACTCGTGGGACCGCCGTCCACAGCTGCCGCTGGCGTCCGTTGGCCACGGCCGGTGACGGCATCACCCTCTCGGCATGGACTCGCAGGCAACCGCGTTGGTGGAAGCGCAGGGTGGGGTCATCGGTGCCGGCCAGCTCGCCCGGTTGGGCATCCCCGCGTATGACGTGCAGAGCTGGGTCGCGCGCGGCTACCTGCGCCGGGTACGCCGAGGAGCCTTCGTCGCCGGCCGCCGATGGGACGACGCGGACGGCGACGAGCAGTACCGCCTGACGGTGATGGCGGTGATGCGTTCACGGCTGGACGGAACGGCCGGCGCGGTCGAGGCAGCCAGTCACCAGGCCGCACTCGCTCTCCACCGACTGCCCCTGTGGCACGTCGACCGCCGCCTCGTCGTGCTCAGCGGCGACGTGCAGCAGTCCACGACCCTGGCAGGGCTTCGGGTCATGCCGCTCCGGTCGATGGCTTCGGTGGTCGAGGTCGACGGGCTGCCCACCCTCGCGCTCGCAGACGCGGTCGTGACGACGGGCTCCGGGTCGGTCGAGGCGGGCGTGGTGGCCGCCGATGCAGCCCTGCACGGACAGGCAGCCACCACCGACGACCTGCGCGCCGCCGCCGACCGGCTCCTGCCCGGGCTGCGTGGACGGGCCCGGGTTCGACGGGTGCTGGCGGCGATGGACCCGCTGGCAGAGTCGCCGGGCGAGAGCCGGACCCGACTGGTGCTGTCGGCCCTGGGGCTCCCCGTCGAGTCGCAGGTGGTCGTCCGGGACGAGCAGGGTGGGTTCGTCGGCCGGGTCGACTTCCTCGTCGCCGGGCGCGTGGTCGTCGAGTTCGATGGTGCGGTGAAGTACGGCGGCGCCGACGGTCGGGACGGCCTCGTCGCAGAGAAGAGGCGCGAGGACCGGCTGAGGTCCCTCGGTTACGAGGTGGTCCGTCTGACCTGGGCCGACCTCGCCCATCCTGCGCGGATGCTGGCCCAGATCAGGGCTGCCCTCCTGCGTCGCGCCGCCTGACCTGCTCGCCAGCACGCCGCGCACGGGTGACGTGCGCGCCATACCGTCGTCCCGGTAGCCGTGCCCCGGGCCTCGCTGACCCGGCAAAGCGGGTGTCGTGTGGCAAAACCGGGACAAATAAGTCCCGTGTTGCAGAAGGACACCCGCTTCGCGCAGGGGTGGGGTTATTCGGCGCCGGCGGCGTTGCCGCGGCCGCGTCTCACGTAGGAGAAGCCGAGCAGGCCGAGCACGATCGCGGCCACGCAGGTCCATGGCCACCAGTGGCGGTCGCCCTGGTGCAGGGCCGGGACGACGAGGGTGACGACCAGTGCCACGAGCCACGCGACGGTGCCCCACAGGGTGACGGTCGCGCTGCTCAGCGAGAGCGGCTGGAGCTCGTCCGACGCGGGGGAGTCGGGGTGCCGCTGCGACTCGCTCATGCGTGCAGCCTATCTTTCACACCGCCGCAACACGCAGGCCCTACTCTGCTGCCCATGGCGAAGTCCTCACCCACCTCCAAGCCTGCGACGGCCTCGGCCGCCAGTGCCCCCACCAGCGGACTCGACGGGTTCTTCCGGATCACCGAACGCGGCTCGACCATCCCGCGGGAGATCCGCGGCGGCCTGGTCACGTTCTTCACGATGGCGTACATCGTCGTGCTGAACCCCCTCATCATCGGCACCCAGCAGGACGGCACCGGCCAGTTCCTCGGCGGCGGTGACATCGTCAAGGCGCAGACCCTCGTGGCTGCCGGGACGGCGCTCGTCGCCGGCGTGATGACCCTGCTCATGGGGGTCGTCGCGAACTACCCCCTCGCGCTCGCGACCGGCCTGGGGCTGAACGCGTTCGTGACGTTCGGCATCGCCAAGCTCCCCGACATGACGTGGGCGGACGCGATGGGCCTGATCGTCATCGAGGGCGTGATCATCCTCGTCCTCGTGCTGACCGGGTTCCGGCAGGCGGTGTTCCGCGCCATCCCGGCCGAGCTGAAGACCGCGATCTCCGTGGGCATCGGCCTGTTCATCACGATCATCGGCCTGGTCGACGCGGGCTTCATCCGCCGCACCGGCACGGGCCCGGTCCCGGTCGAGCTCGGCATCGGCGGCACCCTCAACGGCTGGCCGTCGCTCGTCTTCGTCATCGGCGTCCTCGCGATCATCCTCATGATGGTCCGCAAGGTGAAGGGCGCGATCCTCTACGGCATCGTCGGCGGCACGGTGCTCGCGATCATCGTCGAGGCGATCGGCAACATCGGTGGACAGTTCGACGCGACCGGCAAGTTCGTCAACCCGGCCGGCTGGGGCCTGAACGTCCCGACGCTGCCCAAGACCATCGTCGAGGTGCCCGACTTCTCGCTGCTGGGCAACTTCAGCATCCTCGGCTCGTTCAGCAAGATCGGCGTGGTCGCCGCGGTGCTGCTCGTCTTCACCCTGCTGCTCGCCGACTTCTTCGACACCATGGGCACGATGGTCGCGGTCGGCGCCGAGGGTGGGCTGCTCGACAAGAACGGCAACCCGCCGAACTCCGACAAGATCCTCATGGTCGACTCGGTCGCCGCGATCGCGGGTGGTGTCGGCTCGGTCTCGTCCAACACGTCGTACATCGAGTCGGCCGCTGGTGTCGGCGAGGGCGCCCGCACGGGTCTGGCCTCGGTGGTCACGGGCGTGATGTTCCTCTTCGCGACGTTCCTCGCCCCGCTGGTCAAGGTCGTCCCGTACGAGGCCGCGACCCCCGCGCTCGTCGTCGTCGGCTTCCTCATGATGCAGCAGGTCAAGGGCATCGACTGGGACGACCTGGAGATCGCGATCCCCGCGTTCCTCACGATCGTCCTGATGCCGTTCACCTACTCGATCACCGCGGGCATCGGTGCCGGGTTCGTCGTCTACACCCTCATCAAGGCGGCCCGCGGCAAGGCCGCCCAGATCCACCCGCTGCTGTGGACCGTGTCCGTCCTCTTCGTCATCTACTTCGCGATCACCCCGATCAAGGAGCTGCTCGGAGTCTGACCGGGCGCGGGTCCGGGCACCCGCACCACCACGTATGCCGCGTGGCCCCGCGAGGGGGCCGCGCGGCATACGTGCGTGTGGGGCCGGTGCGACCGCCCACCGGGAGGCGAAGGCGTCGTGAAACCGCGGTGAAAGCGTCGTCGCACATGCTGGTGCCATGAACTCCACCGACACACTCGCCGTCCGCGCGCAGGGCCTGGTCAAGACGTTCGGCGACCAGCGCGCCGTCGACGGCATCGACCTCGAGGTCCACCGCGGCGAGGTCTTCGGCGTCCTCGGGCCCAACGGTGCCGGCAAGACCACGATGCTCAAGATGCTCGCCACGCTGCTGCCGATCGACGGCGGCACCGCTGAGGTCTTCGGTCACGACGTGAGCCGGGAGGGCCACGTCGTGCGGCAGCTGCTGGGCGTGACGGGGCAGTACGCCTCGGTCGACGAGAACCTCACAGCCACCGAGAACCTCCTGCTGTTCGGTCGCCTCCAGGGACTGAGCCGTGGTGAGTCCCGGCGGCGGGCGGGGACCCTGCTCGAGCAGTTCGACCTCACCGAGGCCGCGGCCAAGCCGATCAGCGCCTTCTCCGGCGGGATGAGGCGCCGGCTCGACCTCGCCGCGAGCCTCATCACGCGGCCGCCGTTGATCTTCCTCGACGAACCCACCACCGGGCTCGACCCGCGCACCCGCGGCCAGATGTGGGACACCATCCGCGAGCTCGTGACCGAGGGGTGCACCGTGCTGCTCACGACCCAGTACCTCGACGAGGCCGACCAGCTCGCCGACCGCATCGCCGTCATCGACCGGGGCGTCAAGGTCGCGCAGGGCACGTCCGACGAGCTCAAGTCCTCGGTGGGCCGCAGCTCGCTCGTGCTGCACCTCGCCGACCCGGCCGACCTCCAGGCGGCCACCGAGACCGCGCGCCGCCTCGTCGGCGAGGAGCCGGTGCCCTCACCCGAGTCGCGGCGCCTCGCCGTCCCGCTCGAGCGCAGCGACCAGGCCGTCGACGTGCTCGTCGCCCTCCGCGAGCAGGGGGTCGGGATCGAGTCGCTCACCGTCCAGAAGCCCTCGCTCGACGAGGTGTTCATGGCCCTCACCGGCCACGGCACCGACCCGTCCGACCCGTCCGGCACGTCCGGCACGTCCGGCACGTCCGGCACGGCGTCCTCCACCACGTCCACCACCACGTCAGAGCTGGAGGCCGCATCATGACCACCACCACCAACCCCGGTGCGAACCCGACCACGACACCCACCGGCGCCGACCGGCCCGCGGTCCTGGACCGCCAGCTGTCGACCCACGTCTCCCTGCGCGACACCGTCGCCCAGACGATGACGCTGGCCTGGCGCTCGACCATGAAGATGCGGCGCAACTTCGAGCAGCTCTTCGACGTCACGATCCAGCCGCTGCTGTTCACGGCGATGTTCGCCTACATCTTCGGTGGCGCCATCAGCGGCAGCGTCAAGGGCTACCTGCCGCTCATCATCACCGGGCTCATCGGGCAGACCGTCCTGACGGCCTGCGTCGCCACCGGCGTCCAGCTCCGCGAGGACATGGACAAGGGCGTGTTCGACCGGTTCAAGGTGCTGCCGATCGCCCGGATCGCCCCCCTGGCAGGACCGATGGTCGCCGACCTCATCCGGTACGCCATCGCCTCGACGCTGACCTTCGCCACCGGCATCGCCCTGGGCTACCGACCCGGGGGTGGGGTGCTCGGGGTGCTCGGCGCGATCCTCCTGGCCATCGTCGCCGGCTGGTCGCTGGCGTGGATCTTCACGTGGTTCGGCACGATCGGGAAGACCGCGCAGGGTGTGCAGGGCGTCTCGCTGATGGTGATGTTCCCGTTGACGTTCCTGTCCAACGCGTTCGTCCCGACGGCCACCATGCCGTCGTGGCTGCGCGCGTTCGCCGACGTGAACCCGGTCAGCCTCGTGATCACCGCGATCCGCGACCTCGCCAACGACGGTGCCGTCACGGGCCACGTCGGCTGGGCCCTCCTCGGCTGCGCGGTCGTCATCGCGGTCTTCGCCCCGCTGTCGGTGCGGAGCTTCAACCGGAAGATGTGAACCGGCGCAGCAGCTCCGACGCGTCCGGCACGAGGTCCGGACCCGGCCGCGCGCCATACTCCTGCAGGAGCTGGCCGAGGAGTCCGGGCCGGACCTCGTCGGCGAGGGCGACCAGGGGTTCCCAGGCCAGTGAGGGGAGCGTCCGGTTGTAGTTCCAGCGGCGGGCGATCGCGAGCAGCCGCACGGCGTCGTCGGTCAGCGCGGGGTCGCCGAACCGAAGTCCCCAGGCCCCGATCGCGACGAGCATCACCCCGCTGAGGGGGAGGTCGTCCATGGGCGCGCTGGTGGTGGATCCGCCCGACGACCTGGCCGAGGCGCCGAGCAGCAGGTCGCGCAGCTCGTCGGCGCGCGGGTCGGGTCCGGGAGGGCCGTGGTGGACCCGGGCGGTGAGGCCGGCGCCGGCGGCGATGGAGACCCAGGGCGTCGGCCCGCCGGTCCACCCGGGGATGTCGACCATCACCTCGACCAGGGCGCGCTCGTAGTGCGCGAAGCCGTCCTGCGTCTCACCGCGGGCCAGGGCCAGCTCGGCCCGCGCGGCGTGCAGGACCATCCGTGACCCCAGCTGGCCGCCGTCCGGCAGCTCGCCGATCTCGTCCATCAGCGCCGCGGCCCCGTCGACGTCACCGTCGAGCAGGCGCGAGACCACCGAGGTGAACCGCATCGAGCTCGCGTCGTCGTTCGCGTGCAGGCGCAGCAGCACCGGCCACGCGAGCTCGGCGTGGTGGGCCGCGACGTGGTGGTCCCCGACGTACATCGCGAGCTGGGACAGCTCGGTGTGCAGCGACGCCTCGAGGTATGGCGTGAGGCCGTCCTGGGCGAGCGCCTGCCGGCTGTGGGCCACGGCTGCCGCCACGTCCCCGACGTTCTCGGCCGAGATGGCTGCCCAGAGGAGGAGCATCGCGACGCGGCCGGGGTCGGGCTCGTCGGCGGTGAGCTCGACGACCCGGGAGGCGACGTCGCCACCCTCGCCCTCGACGAACATCGCGTGGGCGGCCAGCGCCATGGGGTCCCGTGACGGCCCCCACCGCAGCATGGCCTGGCGCAGGTCCGAGGTGTCCCGCCCGCGGATCCAGCTGAGGTGGATGAGCAGGAGGCCGGCGGTCTCGAACGCTGCCGACCGCTCCGTGTCGTCGCGCGGGTCCCAGTCCGCGAGGACGTTCTGCGTCGCGTCGGCGAGGGCGAAGATGCGCGCGTGGTTGCCGGTCATGGTCCACAGGCTGCTCAACGTCGCCATGAGCCGGGCCACGGTGCCCGTGTCGCCGCCCAGCAGCGCCCGGCGGAGCACGTCGGTGAGGTTGTTCTCCTCGACCAGCAGGGCGTCGACGGTGGCGTACTGGTCGGGGGAGAAGAAGACCGAACCGACCGCCGCCACGAGGTCCAGCGCCCAGGTGGTCTGCGCCTCGAGGGCCACCTCGTGGTCCCCGTGCTCGAGCAGGCGCAGCCCGGCGAACTCGCGCACCGTCTCCAGCATCCGGAACCGCGTCGCCCCACCGATCTCCTCGACCGTGACGATCGACTGGTCGGCCAGGGCCTCGACCCGGTCCATGCCGTCCGGACCGACCACGGCGGTCGCGGAACCGGCGTCGAACCCGTCGTGGAACACCGACATCCGGGCGGCCGCGACCCGTTCGTCCTCGGTCAGCAGGTCCCACGACCACTCGATGACGGCGGTGAGGGTGCGGTGCCGTTCGGGGGCTCCCCGGTCGCGGCTGCGCAGCAGGCCGAACCGGTCGTCGAGGGCGGCCCTGATCTGCTCGACCGACATGGTCCGCGCCCGCGCCGCGGCGAGCTCGACCGCGAGCGGCAGGCCGTCGAGGCGGGCCACGACCGCCTCGATCGTGCCGGGGTCGAGGGCGACTCCGGGACGGACCGCCTGCGCGCGACGGACGAACAGGTCGGCACAGTGGTCGGGCGCCAGCTGGGTCAGCGGCACGACGCGTTCGGCGGCGATCCGCAGGGGGGCCCGACTCGTCGTGAGGATGCTGAGGTCGCGGGTGGTGGCCAGGAGGAACGCGACCAGCCCCGCGATCGCCTCCAGCAGGTGCTCGCAGTTGTCGAGCACGAGCAGGGCCGGACTGCTGTCGAGCTCCTGGGCGATGCGCCCGCGCACGTCGGCCTGCTGGGCCGGTGTCAGGGAGTGCCGCGCGGTCACCGACCCCCGGATCCCGAGGGCCGCCCCGACCTCGGCGACGACGTCGTCCCCCGATCCGAGGCCGACGAGCTCGACGACGTGCACCCTCGGCTGGGTCGCCTCGCGGGCCAGCACGTGTGCGATCCGGGTCTTGCCGATCCCCCCGGGCCCCAGCACCGTCGTGAGCCGACCCGTCGCCAGCGCCGCCCGCAGCCGCCGCAGGTCCTCCTCGCGCCCCAGGAGCTCCTCGGCGTCGAACCGCACGCCGGTGCGCCGAGGGTCGTCCGCGGCCAGCAGCTCGCGGTGGGTGCGCCGCACCGCCGGGTCCGGGTCCACCCCGAGCCGGTCCGCCACGTCGCGCCGGTAGACCTCGTAGCGTTCCAGCGCGGCGGGGACGCCGTGGACCGTGGCCTCGGCCCGCAGGAGCGCCACGAGGACCTCGGGGTCGTCGGGCGTGGTGGCCGCCAGCGCCTGCAACCGCGGCAGGGCCTCGGTATGCCGCGCGGTGCCGGCCAGGGAGAGGGCCAGGACGCGCTCGGCGGCGTGCACCCGGTGGCTGGCGTCCGCGCGGAGGTCGGCGAGCGGACCGCTGCCACGGTCGCCGACGGCCACCTCGGTGGCGGCGCGGGCGGCGGGTTCGGCCTGCTCGGCGGTTCCGGACCGCCACGCCTGCTCGGCACCGTCCACGAGCTCGTCGAGCAGCCAGACGTCCACCGCGGCACGGGGCAGGCCCAGCCGGTAGCCGCGGTCGTGACGTTCGACCAGGGAACGGTCGATGGAGCGCAGCCGCGACACCAGGACCTGCAGCGCCTTGGTCGGCTTCTCGGGAGGGTCGCCGCGCCACACCTCCTCGACGATGCGGTCATCGCCCAGGCCGGCGGGGTGCGCGGCGAGGAGGGCGAGGAGCGCTGCCGGCCGGTCACCGGGGATGACTCGGTCGTCCCAGGTGACACGGTCCAGGAGGCGCAGCCGGGCGGTCACCCCGCCAACCCTAGGACGCTCGCGGGCTGCGGCGGGCGGGCACGCGGCATACCGGGTCGGGCACGCGCGGCCTCCCTGCTCGACCACATGCCATCCGCGCCGGGGCACGCGCTGGGTCCCTGCTCGGGCACTCGGCCTCGCGGGCGGAGGGGCACGCTGGAAATACTTAGCACAGGTAATGAGTTATGCTAAGTACCTGAACCAAGGAGACCATCATGACCCCACCGCCTGCGCGCTCACCGCGCCGCACCGCTGAGGCCGGTCTCACCCCCGCAGCGGTCTCGCGGCTCGCCGGAGAGCTCCGACTCGCGTGCATGCGCATCTCGCGCCGCGTGAGGTTCGAGAGCACCGACGCCATCGCGCCGCACCAGTTCTCGGTCCTGAACCGCCTGGAGAAAGCTCCCTGCACGCCGGGTGAGCTGGCCGAGATCGAACGGGTGAGCGCCCCCAGCATGACCCGCACCGTCGGACGACTCGTCGAGCTCGGTCTCGTCGAGCGCACCGCCGACCCCTCCGACCGCCGACAGGTCATCCTGTCCCTCACGCCCGACGCCCTGACGCTGCTGCGCGACATCCGTCGCAAGCGCGACGCCTGGATGTCGGTGCGCGTGGGCCACCTCACGCCGGCCGAGCAGGACATCCTCGAGCAGGCCGCGGTCATCCTCACCAGGGTGGCCAACGAATGAGCCCGACCTTCTCCTCCCTGTCCGTGCGGAACTACCGCATCTACGCCACCGGCGCGTTCATCTCCAACATCGGCACGTGGATGGGCCGCGTCGCGCAGGACTGGCTGGTCCTGACCGAGCTGACGAACCACTCGTCCACCGCGCTCGGCATCGTCACGGGGCTGCAGTTCCTGCCGTTCCTCCTGCTCGCGCCGTGGGCCGGGATGATCGCCGACCGCTACCCCAAGCGCGTCATCCTCGCGATCACCCAGACGGCACTCGCACTGTCGTCCCTGGCCCTGGGCCTGCTCGTCGTCACGGGCACCGCGCAGCTGTGGATGGTCTACGCCATCGCGCTGTTCACCGGTGTCGCGACGGCCGTGGACAACCCGGCCCGCCAGACGTTCGTCTCCGAGATGGTGCCGCGGGAGCGGCTCGCCAACGCCGTGTCGCTCAACAGCGCCAGCTTCAACGCCGGCCGACTCGTGGGCCCCGGCGTCGCCGGCCTGACCATCGCCGCGTTCGGCACCGGGTGGACGCTGCTGCTCAACACGCTGACGTTCGTCGCCGTGCTCATCGCCCTGGGGTCGATGACCCGCTCCGAGCTGAAGCCCGCCCCGACGCTGTCACGCGGGAAGGGCGCCATCCGCGAGGGCGTCCGGTACGTCCGGGGTCGGCCCGACATCATGCTCGTGATGGCTCTGGTCTTCGTGCTGGGGACGTTCGGGATGAACTTCCAGATCACGACCGCGCTCATGGCGACCCGGGAGTTCGGCAAGGGCCCGCAGGAGTACGGCCTGCTCGGCTCCATCATGGCGATCGGGTCGCTGTCGGCGGCCTTGCTGTCGGCCCGACGCGCCCGCCCGCGTCTGCGGATCCTGCTCCTCGCGTTCGTCGGCTTCACCATCTCCAGCGGGCTCGCCGCGGTCGCGCCGACCTACACCTTGTTTGCCTTGGCGCTGGTCCCCGTCGGGCTGTCCGCCCTGACGGCGCTGACCACCGCCAACGCCATGGTGCAGCTCACCGTCGACTCCGCGATGCGTGGCCGCGTGATGGCGCTCTACATGGCCATCTTCATGGGTGGGACGCCGCTCGGCGCTCCGGTCATCGGCTGGATCGGTGACGTGTGGGGCCCGCGCTGGACCATCGGGATCGGCACCATCGCCGTCGGGCTCGTCACCGTGGTGGTGTCGGTCTGGCTCGCGAAGCACGAGAATGTCCAGGTGACCTACGAGACCAAGCGCCGCCCGCGGCTGCGGATCCGGACCGTTCCGGCGCCGACACCGGTCTCGGAGCCGGTTCCCGAGGCTGTGCGATGACACCGGTCTTCCGCCGGCGCGTGACCATCGCCGTCCTGGCCATCGTCGTCGCCGTGGCGGTCCTCGCCAGCCTCGTGCGCTGACGGGTTACCGCAGCGCCCGGTCGTCCATCTGACCGAGGCGCGCTTCCGTGGTCCGCGGGACGCTGGAGCCATGGCAGGCGACCTGCCCCCGCCGGGTGCGTTGACCATCCGCCCGCTCGGCCCGGGGACCTGGGAGGTGTCGGGCTGCGGCGTCACCCGCCGTTGCGCGACCCTCGAGGGCGCGCGCCGCTGGGCGTCGTTGCACCTGTCGGACTGCGGGGGCGGCCGGGTCACCCTGCTGGACGAGCAGGGGATGGTCGTCGAGGAGAGCCCCGTGGGTTCCGGGAGCCTCGCCGCCCTCAGCCGCCGCGACGGGTGAGGGCGGGCCGCTGGGTGCGGCGAGGGCTCCTCCGCCCTACTTGAGTCGGCAGAGGATGACGATCTTGAGCGGGTTAAGCACGGGGTCGTAGCCGGCGGGGCACTTGCCGTCCTTGGGGAGAAGCGTCAGCGGCGGCTTGGTCGTGCTGGGCGTCGGGGCCGGCTTCGAGGTGCTGCTGGACGAGGAGGGCTTCGGGGTCGACGAGGTCGAGCTCGGCGTCTGGCCGGTCACCCCACCCACGACACCTCCGACGACACCCCCGACGGTGCCGGCGAGGCCACCGCCGGCCGTGGTCGAGGGAGCCGGGGTCGAGCCACCCGCACCCGAACCGCCGGTCCCCGAGCCACCCGCGCCGGAGCCGCCCGATCCTGCGCCCGCGGCGGACGTGCTGCTGGGCGAGGGGACGGAACCGTTGGCGCCCGGCTTCGACGTGGACGACGCGGACGGCTTGCTGCCTGCGGCGACGCCGGCGGCGGGTCCGGGCTGGACGACCTCGTTGCCCGTGGGCAGGAAGGGCTGGCCGGTGCGCTGGGCGTCGGAGAGCGTGCCGTCGGGGACGACGGCGAAACCACCGCGATAGGCGCGGGCGATCGCGAGGACCTCGTCGGCATACGCGTCGCTCTGGTTGTAGCGCAGGACGGCGGTGCGGGCCCCGCTCTCGGTGCCGAGGTTGCCCGGACCGGAGCAGAGGTAGACCGCGGCGCCGGTCACGGCGTCCATGAGGTTCTGCGGGTCCTTGCGGCCGTCGCCGTTCGCGTCGACGCCCACCGAGCGCCAGGTGCCCGGGATGAACTGCATCGGCCCGACCGCGCGGTCGAAGCTCGTGTCGCGGTCGAAGACGCCCCCGTCGGTGTCGCGGATGACCGCGGTGTTGTTCGTGCCGTTGAGGGGGATGCCGTAGATGCCGGGGCGGACCGTGCCGCTGGCGTCGACGCCGTTGCCGCCGTACCGGCCGTGGTTGGACTCCACCTTGCCGATCCCGGCCAGGAGGGCCCAGTCGATGTTGCACTCGGCGTCGGCCGCGTCGACGAGCTGCGCCCCGCGACGGTATGCCGCGAGCGCGGCGGCGGGGATGCCGTTGGCGCTCCCCGACAGCTGCAGGCCCGCGGCGTCGGCGACCTGGGTCGCGGTGGCCTCCGGCGGGGCCGGGAGCTCGGGCAGGGATGGGAGGGAGGGGGACTCGGGCCGCTGGACGGCGTCCTTCGGCACGGTGACCAGGGGGCTCGAGTCGGCGACCACGTCGGTGCTGGGGTTGCCGTCCGTGGCCACGAGGACCAGCCCGCTGCCGATCAGGGCCACCGCGGGCAGGGCGGCAGCGATGGTGCGCCAGTTCACGCGGGTCACGCGGGTCATCGTCGACTCCTCGGTCCAGTTCTCCCCACCCCCGGGGCTTGTACCGGGAACAACGAGGATTCGGAGCCGAGGTTACGCGCGGGTTGCCGCGGACGCGCGCCGATCAGCCGACAATGTGCTCAATACAGGCAATCAGGGCAGAGACGTCCTCGGGCTCGGTGGCCGGGAAGGTCGCCACACGCAGCTGGTTTCGGCCGAGCTTGCGGTACGGCTCCACGTCGACGACGCCGTGCGCGCGCAGGGTCTTGGCGATCGCCGCGGCGTCCACCGCGTCGTCGAAGTCGATCGTGGAGACGACCTGCGAGCGGGCGGCCGGGTCGGAGACGTACGGGGTGGTGTAGCTCGTGCGCTCGGCCCAGTCGTAGAGGCGGCCGCTGGAGTCCGCGGTGCGCTCGACGGCCCAGTCGAGGCCACCGTGGCCGTTGATCCAGTCGATCTGCGACCGCAGCAGGGCGAGCGTGGACAGCGCAGGGGTGTTGTAGGTCTGGTTGAGCCGGCTGTTGGACACGGCTGTCGGCAGGCTGAAGAAGTCGGGGACCCACCGGCCGCTCGCGGCGATCTCGTCCACCCGGGCCAGGGCCGCGGGGGAGAACGCCGCCAGCCACAGGCCACCGTCGGCGGCGAAGCACTTCTGCGGGCCGAAGTAGTAGACGTCGGTCTCGGAGACGTCGACCGGCAGTCCACCGGCACCCGACGTCGCGTCGACGAGCACCAGGGCGCCCTCGTCGGCACCCTCGACGCGCTTCACGGGGGCCATGACACCGGTGGACGTCTCGTTGTGGGGCCAGGCGTAGACGTCGACGCCCGCCTCCGCACGTGCGGTGGCCAGGCTGCCCGGGTCGGCCTTGATGATCGTGGAGTCGCCGAGGAACGGTGCGTTCTGGGTGACCGAGGCGAACTTGGACGAGAACTCGCCGAACGCCAGGTGCTGCGCGCGCTCGCGGACCAGCCCGAAGGCCGCGATGTCCCAGAACGCGGTCGAGCCGCCGTTGCCCAGGATGATCTCGTACCCCTCCGGCAGGCTGAACAGGTCGGACAGGCCCTCGCGGACCGCCCCGACGAGGTTCCGGACCGGTGCCTGGCGGTGCGACGTGCCGAGCAGGGTGGACCCCAGGCTCGCGAGGTAGTCGACCTGCTCGGAGCGCACCTTCGAGGGACCGGAACCGAACCGGCCGTCCTTCGGCAGGAGGTCGGCGGGGATCGTCTGGGCGGCGTTGTCAGTCACGCGCCCAGTGTCGCACCCCGTCCCGAGGCGTGGGACGTCAGGTCCACCGTCCGGACTCCGCCCCGCGCCATACCGTCCTCTCCGCCCACTCCGCGGCGTTGTGGTGCAGCAACCTCTGCTAGCAGAGGTTGCTGCACCACGGACGGGGAGCAACCTGTGTCGGGTGCTGCAACCTGTGCTGAGTGCGCTCTGATCGATCAGACACGGACGCGCCGCCGAGCGCGCAGGATGGCCGCGTCGACGCGTGAGCGAACCAGGCGGAGGTCATCAGCCTCCGCCCACACGAATCGGGTGACCTCGCGACCGGCATCGCGCAGGCGGTCCTCGCGCCACTTCTCCGTCGCCAGGGCAGCTCTCAGCTGATCGGCCGTGGGGTTCACCAGGTCGCCCGAGTACTTGGCCATCCCGTCGAACTCGATGACCACCGGCTCGTCATCGAGCTCGAAGTCGGCCCGCCACCGTCGCCCTTCCGCCTGCACCCAGACCTGCGGGGTGAAGCGGTAGCCCAGGACGCGCAGGGTGTGCGCCAGGCGGGTCTCTCCCACGGACTCGTGGCGACCATCGGCGTGCTTCAGGAGCTGGCGGACGGCTGTGATGCCGGGGTGTCGGCCATGGGCGCGGACGGCTGCGGCGAGCTCTTCGGCCGTCACGAGACCGCGACGGAGGGCGGCGTCGGCAGCGACGAGCGTCTCGAACGGGAACGGACAATGACCTGGCCGCGACGGAACGAGGCCGACCTGCACCACGGCTTGAGCCACGGGAACGGTGAGGTAGCCACGCGGACACAGGACGGGGTCGCCACCGAAGGCGGGATGGAGAAGGGCCGATGGCCGATGCCGGGAGTGGTCATCGCGCACGCGGCACAGGTGAGCCGTGCTGAGGTCGGACTTCCAGAGGGGTACGTCGTGCAGCACCAGCGCGGACTGGTGGCTCGCAACCGCCCGTCCGTCGAACGAGCGGATCAGGGCGAGCGTGAGGAGGCTGTGTCGCCGGCGCTCGGTGTCGAAGTGGTCGACCCCCTCCCACGGGGGACGGTCAGCGTTCGGCGGATGCACGGCATACCAGCCGCGGATGAGGCGCGTGACGGAGCCGAGTCGTCTCAGTCGGCGCAGGTCCGATGGACCGATGCCGATCTGTGCCGCCTCGGCAGCCGAGACGATGCCGTCCTTGGCCAGGTCGTGGAGTTCCATCGCGAAAGGGTGTCGCAGATGACCCGTTCCTCGCGGAGGGCCTGTGGACAACGCGGTACCTCGGCCAGTCCGGGCCCCACCCAGCACAGGTTGCTGCCCAAGGGGCAGGGAGCACCCTGTGCTGACTGCAGCAACCTCTGCTAGCAGAGGTTGCTGCAGTCAGCGGCAGTCAAGGGCAGAGTGCCCCTGGCGGGTATGGCGCGGGGGTCAGGCGCGGTGGCCGGTGACGGCGTCGAGGCCGCGGGGGCCCTCGCCGACGTACCGGGAGGACGGGCGGATCAGGCGACCGGTCTTCTTCTGCTCGAGGACGTGGGCGGACCAGCCGGCGGTGCGCGCCGAGACGAACAGCGGCGTCATCATGTGGCCGGGGACGTCGGCGAAGTCGAGCAGCACGGCTGCCCAGTAGTCGACGTTGGTCTCCAGGACGCGGTCGGGCTGGCGCTCGCGCAGCTCGGTGAGCGCAGCCTGCTCGAGCTCGAGGGCCACCTGGTAGCGCGGAGCCCCGAGCCGCTTGCAGGTGTCGCGCAGGACGGCGGCGCGCGGGTCGTAGGCCCGGTAGACCCGGTGCCCGAAGCCCATCAGGCGCTCGCCGCGGTCGAGGACGTCCTTGACGTAGGCCCGGGCATCGCCGGTCCGCTCGACGCCCTCGATCATGTGCTGGGCGCGGGACGGCGCACCACCGTGCAGCGGCCCGGACAGTGCTCCGATGGCGCCCGAGAGGCAGGCGGCGACGTCGGCGCCGGTGGAGGCGATGACGCGGGCGGTGAAGGTCGAGGCGTTCATGCCGTGCTCGGCCGCCGACGTGAAGTAGGCGTCGATCGCCTCGACGTGCGCCGGGTCGGGCTCGCCGCGCCAGCGGATCATGAACCGCTCCACGATCGTCCTGCCCTCGTCGACCCGCGCCTGCGGCACCATCGGGGTGTTCTGCCCGTGGGCGGACTGCGCGATGAACGACAGGATCATCACCGAGGCGCGGGCCAGGTCGTCGCGGGCCTGCTCGGGGGAGATGTCCAGCAGGGGCTTGAACCCCCACAGCGGTGCGAGCTGGGCGATCGCCGACTGCGCGTCGACACGGATGTCGCCCGTGTGCACCGGGAGCGGGAACGGCTCGGCCGGCGGCAGCCCGCGCTCGAACGAGTTGTCGACGAGCAGGCCCCAGACCTGTCCGAAGCTGACCTTGCCGACCAGGTCCTTGAGGTCGACCCCGCGGTAACGGAGCGAGCCGCCCTCCTTGTCGGGTTCGGCGATCTCGGACTCGAAGGCGATGACACCCTCGAGCCCGGGCTTGAAGTCACTGTCGGACATCGGGTCCCCGATCTTGTTCGTCAACACTGGCGATGGTCAGGCTCGGGACATTCTGCACCGTCGGCGCCGTCCGCCACCATGGAGCCATGCTCATCGCGGACGAGGACTACGACGGCGAGACGTTCACGGGCGACCTCGGGGGCGGTTCGGGAGCCTCGGCGGAGAACGCCCGGTTCCTCGAGTGCACGTTCGACGAGGCGGACCTGTCGTCGCTGCGGGCGTCGCGTGCGCGGTTCAGCGAGTGCGGGCTCACCGGGGTGCGTGGGGCGGGGGTGGACCTCTCGGAGACGACGTGGCAGGACTGCACCGTCCGCGGTGCCCGGCTCGGCGCCGTCCAGCTGTATGGCGCGCAGCTGCGCCGCGTCCGCTTCGAGGGCTGCAAGATCGAGTTCCTCAACCTGCGCGGGGCCAAGCTCCTCGACGTGCAGTTCGTCGACTGCCAGCTCGTCGAGCCGGATCTCGCCGAGGCCGAGCTGACCCGGGTCAGAGTGGAGGGTGGCCGGGTCATCGCCCCGGACTTCTCCCGCGCCCGGCTCAAGGACGTCGACCTGAGCTCGTCGGTGGTCAGCGCGCCACGCGGGATCACCGGGATGGCGGGCGCGACGATCTCGCGCCTGCAGCTCATCGACCTTGCCGAGGCGTTCGCCGTGGAGCTGAACCTCAAGGTCACCGACTGAGGGTCAGCCCTTCGCGCGGCGCTTGTCCCGGACCGACAGGCTCTGCTTGCCCTCGTCGCGGATCTCGAACAGCTCGATCGCCTTGAGGAGCTTGATCAACGAGCCGTAGCCGTAGTTGCGGGAGTCGAACGACGACTGGTTCGAGATGTACTGCCCGATCGTGCTGACCCTGGCCCAGCCGTCCTCGTCGGCAGCGCCCTCGGCAGCGTTGCGCAGCATCCGGACCAGGCGCGCGTCGCCCTTGAGGTCGGCGGGGCTGCGCCGCGACGAGGACGGAGCGTCCGTGGCCTTGCTGGCGGCCGCAGCCGCGGCGGTCGCCGCCTTCTTGCGTGCCGTCGTCCGCTTGGCGGTCGGGGCCGCCGCGGCAGCCGGCTCGGCAACGGGCTCGGCAACGGGCTCGGCCGCCGCGGAAACCGGCTCGACCACCTCCTCCTCGGGCTCGGAGAGCTGGTCGAGCCGCAGGAACTTCGTGCAGGCGGTCTGGAACGGCTCGGGCGTCTTCGCCTCGCCGAACCCGTACACCTGGGCCCCCTTGGCGCGCAGGTGCATCACGAGCGGGGTGAAGTCGGCGTCCGAGGACACGATCCCGAACGCGTCGGGGTGATCGTTGTAGAGCAGCGCCATCGCGTCGACGACCATCGCCATGTCGCTGGCGTTCTTGCCGCGGGAGTAGTCGAACTGCTGGATCGGCTGGATCGCGTTGGCGTGCAGCACCTCGGTCCACGGCCGCAGACCGGGCTTGGTCCAGTTGCCGTACGCCCGGCGGATGCTCGTCTCCCCGAGCTTGGACAGCTCGCTGAGGATGAGGTCGAGCTTCTTGGCGGAGGAGTTGTCCGCATCGATGAGCAGGGCGATGCGTGCGCGGGGGTCCATGCCGCGACGCTACGCCCGGAACCGCGGCACGGGGCGCGGGCCACGCGGCATACAGTCCTCTGGTGCCGTTGCTCCTCGACCTCGCCCCGCTCCGGGAGAACGCGCCGTACCGCCGCCTGTATGCCGGGTTCACCCTCTCGAACGTCGGCTCCCAGCTCGCGGTGGTCGCCATCGGCCTGCAGGTCTACTCGCTCACGCACAGCACCGCGGCGGTCGGCATCGTGGGCCTCTGCGCGTTGGTGCCGTTGGTGTTCATGGGCCTGTACGGCGGCACGCTGGTCGACCACTACGACCGCCGGGTCGTGGGGCTGGTCGCGCAGGGGGTGGCCCTCGTGACGAGCCTGCTCTGCGCCCTGCAGGCCTGGCTCGGCAACACGCAGGTGTGGGTCCTCTACCTGCTGGTCGCGGTGTGGAACGGCGCGTTCGCCGTCTCCTCACCCGCTCGCAGCTCGATCTACCCACGCATCCTGCGGCGCGACCAGCTCCCCGCGGCCAACGCGTTGTCCGTCTTCGCGATGAACGCCTCGATGACCGTCGGCCCGCTGCTCGCTGGTGTCCTCGTCGATGCAGGCGGGTTCAAGGCGGCCTACACGACCGATGCCGTCATCACGACCGCGGCCCTGTGGGGTCTTGCCAAGCTCCCGCCGCTCCCGCCCGAGCCGACGGAGGAGGGTGCGACACCGAGCAAGCCCGGACTGCGTTCTGTCCTCGACGGATTCGCGTTCCTCGCCACCCGCCCGAACGTCCGCATGACGTTCGTCGCCGACATCGCCGCGATGCTGCTGGCCCAGCCCCGGGTGCTGTTCCCCGCCGCCGGCGCGGTGATCTTCGGCGGCGGCGCCAGGACCGTCGGCGCCCTCAGCGCGGCGGCGGCGGTCGGCGGGATCGTCGCGATGTTCTTCTCGGGACGGCTCGGCCACGTGCGACGGCAGGGGCTGGCGATCATGGTGTCGATCGTCGGCTGGGGGTTCGCGATCGCCGGCCTCGGTGCGGCCATGCTGGCCGCCGGGGGAGTGCTCAGCCGCGGCCACGCCTTGTGGTTCGGCCTGCTGGCGATGGCGGTCGCCGGGGCGGCGGACTCGGTGAGCTCGGTGTTCCGCACGACGATCCTCCAGGCCGCGACGCCGGACCACCTGCGCGGGCGGCTGCAGGGCGTGTTCATCGTGGTGGTGGCCGGTGGACCGCGCCTCGGCGAGATGGCGGGAGGCTTCCTGTCGACCGGCGTCGGTGAGGCGTGGACGGCCGTGATCGGCGGTATGGCGTGCGTGCTCGCCATCGTCGTCCTGGCCCGCGTGCAGTCGGGCTTCCTGCGCTACGACGCCCGCCACCCCACGCCGTAGCCGGCCAGCGGGCGAGGACCGCCGGTTCGCTGCCCTCAGGCACCCGGTGCCGGGGCCTCCGAACGCCGGTCCCCGGGCCTCCGGTTCCCGGGCTTTCGCTTCGCGGGCCGTCAGGCGACGACGTCGCGCTGGGCGAGGGACCGTCGTCGGACGTCGTCAGGGTCCTGCATGGCCCAGCGGACCGTCGCGGTCGCGAAGCCGCCGATCGGCCGGCCCACGAAGCGCTCGGTGACCGGCAGCCACGGCAGCCGCAGCGGCATGCGGGCCCAGCGGGGGAGCATGGCGACCGCACCGGCGGCGAGCGCGCTGTACCCCGCGCGGGCCGCAAGCGGCAGCGGCGGGTGCACGAGCAGGAACCGGGCCGCCTCGCGTGCCGCCTCGGTGGACTCCAGCTCGGGGCGGTAGTCCTCGATGGTCTGGCGCAGGGCCGCGACGGTGCGCGGCGGGTCGATGACGCCCAGGGCCTCGGCGACCACGCAGCTCTGCTCGACGTAGCGGTCGGCCTCGGCGTCGGTGAGAGGCGTCACGGCGTAGCGCTGGTAGGCCGTGAGGAAGCTGTCGGCCTCGGTGACGTGCACCCACTTCAGCAGGTGCGGGTCGCTGGCGGAGTAGGGGCGGCCGTCGGGCGCCTTGCCGCGGACCCGCTCGTGGATGCCGCGGATGCGCGCGATCAGCGCCTCCGCGTCCTCGATGGTGCCGAACGTCGTCGTCGCGAGGAACTCGCTCGTGCGCTGGAGGCGTCCCCACGGGTCACCCTTGTAGCCCGAGTGACCGGCGACGCCGGCCATCGCCAGGGGGTGCAGGGACTGCAGGAGCAGCGCCCGGATCCCGGCGGGGAACATCGACGCGTCGGCGTGCACGCGCCAGATCGGGTCCTGCGGGGTGAACCACCGCGGACCCTCCGCACCCCAGATGCGCTCGGCCTTCACCTGGGCGTCGTTGCCGGCGACCTTGGAGCGCAGGGCGTGCGCGAGCTGGCGACGGGCGCCCGCACTGAGCGCGCCGGCACCGTTCGAGATCGGGTCGAGCAGGGCCACCTCAGTGACCGCTGCGACGGCGGGGGAGCTGCTTGAGGCGCTCGGCGGGGGTGGGCAGGTCGGCGGGACGGACCCGCGTCGACAGGTCGCTGTTGGCGATCAGCTCCCCGATGGGCGTCGTGGTGGTCGGGTGCGCGGCGATGGGGTCCTCGCCGGAGAAGACGACCCAGACCGCCTCGCCGTGGTCGGCCCGCGGGTCGAACGTCTTGAGGACGGACCCGTCGCGGACGGTCCCGGCGTGCTCGATGGCCCGGCGCCTGGCCTTCTGCCGGTCGAGGGCCTTCTGCGCTGCAGCCATGGCCGGCTCCTTGGCCTGCTGGGCGAGCACGATCGCGTGCGGGCCGTACTTCACGCCCCACCGGATGATGCTGCCGACGGCCTTGCCCTTGCCTGGCATCGTGCCTCCCTGTCGCTGGCTCGTTCTCCCCACCCTAATCTCGGACCATGACAGTTGCGCGGCGCGTGGACTACACCGGCGAAGGGCTCTCCGAGGACGAGGTGGCTGACACGCCCTGGCAGCAGGCCCGGCTGTGGGTCGACGAGGCGATCGCCCGGTCCGAGGCGCAGGACGACGTGCCGGAACCGACGGCCATCTCCATCGCGACGGTCGACGCCGACGGGCAGCCGAACGTCCGGACCGTGCTCATGCGCTTCTTCGACGACCGCGGACCCGGGTTCGTCACCGCGACCGTGTCGGCGAAGGGTCGGGAGATCGCCGCGACCGGCGGCATCGCCGCGGCGCTCACGTGGCCGTCGATGTTCCGCGCCATCCGCTTCCGTGGCCGGGCCGTCGAGCTCGACCGCGAGGAGATCGAGGGCTACTTCTTCACCCGCCCCTGGGCCTCGCGCATCTCGGCGTGGGCGTCGCAGCAGTCCCAGCCCGTCGGCAGCCGGACGGACCTCGAGGCCGCCTACGACCGGTATGCCGCACAGTTCCCCGACCACGGCAACGCCCACGACGTGCCCGTCCCCGACTTCTGGGGCGGGTGGCGGGTGCACTGCGACGAGGTGGAGTTCTGGGGCGGGCGACGCAACCGGCTGCACGACCGGCTGGTGTTCACCCGTACCGGCGAGGGCACCCTCGACGACCCAGCGAGCTGGAGCCTGTCCCGCCGTCAGCCCTAGGGCTGCAACGACGCCCGCTTCTCGCGCGCGTTCTCGTCCTGGCCGTCGACGTCCCGCTCCACCTCGTCCTCGCCGTTGCCGGAGTTCGCTCCCTCGCTGGGCTCACGCTCCTTGCGGCGCAGGAGGAACGACGCCAGCGCCAGCACGATGACGGTCCCGGTCAGCAGCCCCATGAGCCGCAGCGTGTCGGCGAACTCGGGCTTGCCCAGCAGGTCGGGTGCCTTCACCGACAGCACGACGATCTCCTTGATCGAGGCGATGATGCCGACGAGCAGGAACGGCTCGGCCACGAGCTCGCGGCGGGCCAGCGTCGTGCGGACGGCGAACAGCAGCTCGACGACGATGAAGACGAGCAGCAGGAGGTCGAGGATCTCGGCCGACGTCTCGATGACACCGCCGCTGCCGAGGTCACCGAACGCCAGGGCGGTCTTGCCGATCACCACTCCCGCGAGGCCGAAGAGGATGACGGCCACCGCCAGGTAGACGACGTTCTCGACCTGCTCGATCAGCCGCTCGATCCACTCGCCCATGACGGACATGGTGGCCGACGGCGCGCTGGTCGGCACCCTGAGCGCGCGTCGGGTCCCCGCCAGCCGTGTCCGCATGGCGGGATGGGCGTTGATGAATCGTGAGACGTCGGCACACTTGTGAAACGAATCACACACGCGCACGCCAAGGGTGTCGTCCGCGCGGTCCTCCTTCTTCGACCGCCGATTTCCAGGAGCCCCATGGCCACCGCCATCCACCCCGTCGTCGCCGAGGTCACCGCCCGGGTGACCGAACGAAGCCGCGCCAGCCGCACGGCATACCTGCAGCGCCTGTCCCGCGCTGCCTCCGAGCTGAGCCTGCGCCCGGCCCGCACCGACCTCGGGTGCTCCAACCTCGCCCACGCCGTCGCGGCGTGCGGGGGGAGCGACCGCACCACCATGGCTGCCGACACCGGGGTCAGCCTCGGGATCGTCACGTCCTACAACGACATGCTCTCTGCGCACGCGCCCTTCGAGCACTACCCGCAGGCCATGAAGCAGACCGCCCGCGAGGTCGGTGCCGTCGCGCGCGTCGCCGGTGGGGTCCCCGCGATGTGTGACGGCATCACCCAGGGCCGGGCCGGCATGGAGCTCAGCCTGTTCAGCCGCGACGTGATCGCGATGTCGACGGCGATCGCGCTCTCCCACGACGTCTTCGACGGCGTCCTCATGCTCGGGGTCTGCGACAAGATCGTCCCCGGCCTCGTCGCCGGTGCGCTGTCGTTCGGCCACCTGCCGACCGCGCTCGTGCCCGCCGGGCCCATGGCGAGCGGGCGCTCCAACGCCGACAAGGCCGAGACGCGCAAGGCGTATGCCGCCGGCGAGGCGGGGCGCGAGGAGCTCCTCGCCAGCGAGGTCGCGTCCTACCACTCGCCCGGCACGTGCACCTTCTACGGCACCGCCAACTCCAACCAGATGCTCATGGACGTCATGGGCCTGCACCTGCCCGGTGCAGCCTTCATCCACCCCGACGACCCGGTGCGTGACGCCCTCACCGCGGCGACCACGCGTCGCGTCGCGGAGATCGCGGGCTCCGAGCAGCCGTACGGCATCGGCCAGGTCGTCGACGAGAAGTCCGTCGTCAACGGTGTCGTCGCCCTGCTCGCCACGGGCGGCTCGACGAACCACACGATGCACCTGATCTCGATGGCCGCCGCTGCCGGGGTCGACCTGACGTGGGAGGACTTCGACGACCTGTCTGCGGCCGTCCCCTCCGTCGCGCGGATCTACCCCAACGGCCCCGCGGACGTGAACCACTTCCACGCCGCCGGAGGCACGCCCTACCTCGTCCGCACCCTGCTCGACTCGGGGCTGCTGCACGAGGACGTCCTCACGCTCGCCGGGCCCGGCCTGCGCCACTACACGCGCAAGCCGCAGCTCGTCGACGGCGTCCTGGAGTTCGTCGACGCCCCGGCGGAGTCGCTCGACCCCGCGGTCCTGCGCCCGGCGACCGACCCGTTCGCCGCCGATGGCGGGCTGCGTGTCCTGCGCGGCAGCCTGGGCCACGCCGTCATCAAGGTCTCGGCCGTCGCCGACGAGCACAAGGTCGTCGAGGCCCCGGCCCGGGTGTTCACCGACCAGGTCGGGTTCCTCCAGGCGTTCTCGCGCCGTGAGCTGGACCGTGACGTCATCGTCGTCATCCGCGAGCAGGGTCCCAGCGCCAACGGCATGCCCGAGCTGCACGCGCTGACCCCGTCCCTCGGTGTCCTCCAGAAGCGTGGCCACGCCGTCGCGCTCGTCACCGACGGTCGGATGAGCGGAGCGTCCGGCGCGATCCCGGCCGCGATCCATGTGACGCCGGAATCTGTCCACGCCGGCCCCATCTCGAGGATCCAGGACGGTGACGTGATCCGTGTCGACGCCCGCACCGGTCGACTCGACGTCCTCGTCGACGAGGACGAGTTCGCCGCGCGGCTGCCCGCCCAGCGGGTGAGCGAGGAGGGGGTCGGTACGGGTCGTGAGCTGTTCGCGCCGATGCGTGCGGCAGTGGGCCGCGCCGACGAGGGCGCCCACGTCTTCGCCAGCCGGGGGCGCGCCTTCGACCACTCCGTCATCCCCTCCGAGGAGATCTCATGACCGTCCCCACGACCGTTCCCGCCAAGCCCGTCATCTCCCGCGAGGCGGACATCCTCGACCTCGCGCCGGTGATCCCCGTGGTCGTCGTCGACTCCGTCGAGCAGGCGGTCCCCCTCGCGCGGGCGCTGCTCCGCGGCGGCATACCGGTCATCGAGCTGACCCTGCGCAGTGCGGCCGGACTCGGCGCCATCGAGGCCGTGGCCTCGGAGGTCGAGGGCATGGTCGTCGGCGCGGGCACCGTGGTCACGCCCGAGCAGGTGCGCCAGGTGCAGGACGCCGGCGCACAGTTCATCGTCACGCCGGGTTCGCCCCCACGGCTGCTGGAGGCGGCTCTTGCTTCAGGCCTGCCCCTGCTCGCGGGTGCGGGGACGCTGACCGAGATGCTGACGCTGGCCGAGGCCGGGCTCGAGGCGATGAAGTTCTTCCCCGCCGAGGCCAGCGGTGGACGCCCGTACCTCTCCGCCGTGGCCGGGCCGTGCCCGCAGCTGCGCTTCTGCCCGACCGGCGGCATCACGCGGGAGACCGCGGCGGACTGGCTCGCGCTCCCGAACGTCGGCTGCGTGGGTGGCTCGTGGCTCACCCCGAAGGACGCCGTCGCGCGCGGCGACTGGGACGTGGTCGAGCGGCTGGCGGCCGAGGCTGCCACACTGCGTCCCTAGGGGATCGCGCCTGTCGCCAGGCGATTCGGCATCGTGTGGTGCCCCGCGAACAGGTGGGCGGTGGCCTCGTCGGGGGACTTGAGGCCGCCGTCCACCGCTGTGCCAGAGACCTTCCGGGGGTCTGGGCGTCCGCACGTCCGGGCATGGAACAGCCCGCGGGCCTCGCCTCGCCGAATTCGAGCGGCTCGACATGTGCAGGGGACGACCTGCACGGCCCGCGGGCTGCGGTGAACTGCTTGGGATTGCGCAGGATGCCCCGTCGAAGCAGTCGACGTTGCGCACCTAGCGCGCAGTCACCTCACGCGTCCAATATGAAATCAATTCCTGGACCACCTCCCTTCCGTGTACCTCGACGCTAGGTCCACCCAGCGCGTCCCGCAACGGGTTAAGGAAGGGTGTCCGGATCGTGGCCGCCGCCGGGTCGCGACGACGGCCACGATGCAGGGGTCCGCGGTCCCGGCCTCAGACGGAGGTGACGACCTCGTCGTAGCCGAGCCGCGGGAGGCGGTCGAACCAGGCGTCGGGGCCGGGGCGGCCGATGTTGACGACCATGAGGGCGCGGTGCTTCCCGTCGGGGAAGAACTCGCGGGAGACGGCGGCGGCGTCGAAGCCGGTCATCGGGCCGGCGGCCAGGCCGGCCGCGCGGACACCGAGGATGAAGTAGGCCGCCTGCAGCGTGGCGTTGAGGTCCGCGGTGGTGCGACGGTTCTCGTCGTCGGCCGCCAGCATGTCGCGGGCACCCGGGAAGATCGGGAACACCGTGGGGAGCTCGTCGTGGAAGTCGTCGTCGGCCGCCAGGATCGCCACGAGGGGGGCGGTGGACGTCTTCGGCTTGTTGTTGCCGCCCATGTGCTCGACGAGCCGGCCGCGTGCCTCGGGGGAGCGGACCAGGACGATGCGCAGGGGCTGGTTGTTCATGGCGGTGGGGCCCCACTTGACCAGCTCGAAGATCGCGCGCACCTGCTCGTCGGTGACGGGCTCGTCGCTGAAGGAGTTGGCGGTCCGGGCCGCGCGGAACAGGAGGTCGGCGGCCTCGGGCGCGAGCTCGAGGTGGTCGGCGAACTGGGCCTCGAGCTCGGTCAGGTCATCATGCGTCTGGGTCATAAAAAGTTGAACAGTCAACTTCATGGTTGCATTCCCCAACCACGACGCCGCAGGTCAGAGCCGCCGGAGCTCCCCGTCAGGCGCGGGCGGTGACGCTGTCGACGCCGAGGTGCTGGCGCCTCGGGCGGATCTCGGGGCCTTCCCAGGGGCACCCGCACGATCCGCGGAGGACGACCTGCGTGGGCAGGATCTGCGGGGCGACGTCGCGGGTGCGGCCCTGGATGCGCTCGTGCAGGCGGATCGCCGCCCAGCGACCGAGCCCGTGCGTCGGCTGCTTCACCGTGGTCAGGCCGGGGTCGACGTACCGCGACGCCATGATGTCGTCGAACCCGACGATCGCCAGGTCCCGCGGCACGACCACCCCGCGCCGTGCGAGCAGCGTCATCGTGGCCAGGGCCAGCTCGTCGTTGGCGCAGACCAGGGCGTCGGCCCTGCCGGGGGCGGCCATCAGCGTCTCGACGATCTCGAGGGCCGAGGACTCCTCGAACCAGACCCGCAGCGGTGGCATCCCCTCCGTGACCCCCGCCGCAGCGAGGGCCGAGACGAACCCGTCGTAGCGCTGGCTGATGTCGTGGGAGGTCTCCGGGTCGCCGACGAAGACGAGCTTGCGGCGGCCGTGCCCGAGCAGGTGCGTGGTCAGCTCCTCGGCGCTCTCGCTGTTCTCCACGAGGACCGTGTCACAGCCCTCGATCGGGGCGTGCGCGAGGACGACGGTGGGGGTCTTCGTGGCCAGGGTGCGGATGATGGAGTCGCTCGCCGTGCCGTGGGTGAGGACGAGCCCGTCGACCCGCGCGAGGAGGGTGCGCAGGGTCGTGTCGAGGTCGGCGATGCCGGCGGCGAGGACGACGACGACCGACTGGCCGTACTGCGCGGCCGTCGACTCGTACCCCGCGAGCAGCTCGGCGAAGTACGGACCGGTCAGGCCGGGGAGGACGAGCCCGTGGGCCTCGTGCCGCTTCACGTCCAGCGTGCGCGCGGCCCGCAGCGGCACGTAGTCGAGCTCCTCGACGGCCCGCAGGACCTTCTGGCGCGTCAGCGGCGAGGACCGCGCGGAGCCCTGGAGGACCCGCGAGACGGTCGCGATGCTGACCCCGGCCCGCTCGGCGACCGTGTAGATCGTCACCGGTCGGTCGTCAGCCTCCACGCTCACCGCCGGGCCCTGTCCATGGGGAGCATCCTTGCGGGCAGGCTGGGGACCGGCAAGCACGCCACCGACCGCGTCCGCCCCTCGGGAGCGGCCGCGGCCGGGTGGGTGCGGTCAGGACGTCGTGGTCGCCTGCTCGAACGGGTTCGGTATGGCGTCGAGCAGCGTGCGCGTGTAGGCGTCCTGCGGGTTGCGGATCACCTCGAGGGCGTTGCCCTGCTCGACCACCCTGCCCTGCGACAGCACGAGGATCTCGTCGGCCAGCAGCCGTGCGCTGAGCAGGTCGTGGGTGATGTAGAGGACACCGATGTCGTGCCCGGTGACCAGCTCCTGCAGCAGCTCGAGCACCTCGGCGCGGATGGAGACGTCCAGGCTGGAGATCGGCTCGTCGGCGACGATGAGCTCGGGGTTGGCCGCCAGGGCGCGCGCGATGACGACGCGCTGGCGCTGGCCGCCCGAGAGCTCGTGCGGGTAGCGGTCGAGGAACCGGTTGCTCGGGGTGAGCGCCACGGTCTCCATGAGCTCGCCGGCGACGGCATCGGCCTCCTGCGCCGAGAGCCCGCGGTGGTTCCGCAGCGGACGGGTCAGCGTGTACCGCAGCGTCAGTGCCGGGTTGAGCGAGCTGTAGGGGTCCTGGAACACCATCTGCACGTGCTTGCGGTAGTCCCGCAGCTGGCGCGTCCTCAGCTTCTCCACCGCGATGGTGCCCTCGGAGCCGGTGAAGCGGATGGTGCCGCTGCTGGGCTTGTCGACCCCGGTGATCATGCGGGCGAGCGTCGTCTTCCCGCTGCCGCTCTGGCCCACCAGGGCCGTCACCTCGCCCTTGCGCAGGGCGAAGGAGACGTCGTCGACCGCCAGGGTCTGCTGCTTCCTCAGGCCACGTCGCCGTTCGAAGACCTTGGTCACCGAGTCCACCTCGAGGAAGACCTCGCCACGGCGGGCGCGATCGCTGTCCTCGGCCGTCTTGACGAACTCCGGCCCGGCGAACCGCGTGGTCTGCTCCGGGAGGCCGTCCGGCTTGTCCTCCGAGGGCCCGCGCTGCAGGTGCGCCACGTGGCACGCCACGCGACCTCCGGCCAGGGGGAGCAGCTGTGGTTCGTCGCTGGAGCAGCGCTCGATGGCCTCGGGGCAGCGCGCGGCGAACCGGCAGCCGCTGATCGGGCGCGTGAGGTCCGGTGGGCGGCCCGGGATGTAGGTCACCCGCACCGTGTCGGCACGCGGGTTGCTGTACGAACCCAGCAGTCCCTTGGAGTAGGGGTGCAGCGGGTCCTTGACCAGCGTCGTGGCTGCCTGCTGCTCGACGAGCTGGCCGGCGTACATGACGAAGATCCGGTCGGACAGCTCCATGACGGTGCCGATGTCGTGGCTGATGAACAGCACGGCGAACCCCTGCTCCTTCTGGAGCCGGCGCACCGCCTCGAGGATCGAGCGCTGCACGACGACGTCCAGGCCGGTCGTCGGCTCGTCGAGAAGGACGAAGCGTGGGCGGTTGCAGAGGGCCAGCGCGAGGTTGATGCGCTGCTTCATCCCTCCCGACAGCTCGTGCGGGTAGGCGCTCATGAACTTCTCGTCGATCATGACCATCGAGAAGAGCTCACGGACCCGCTCCGTCACGGCATCGCCGCGCAGCTCGCTGTGCTCCTCGATGGCGTCGCGGAACTGCGCCTCGACGCGCATGACGGGGTTGAGGGAGTTCATGCTGCTCTGGAACACCGTGGCGATGTCGCGCCAGCGGCGGTGCCGCAGGTCCTCCTGCGACATGGAGGCGATGTCCTCGCCGTCGAACTCGATGCTGCCGTTGCTGATCCGTCCCGGCCGTTCGAGCAGGCTCAGCAGGGCCATCGCCAGGGTGGACTTGCCGCTGCCCGACTCGCCGATGAGGCCGACGAACTCGCCCTCGAGGAGGTCGAAGCTGACCTTGTCCACGGCCGTGAGAGCCGGTGACATCTTCGGCTCGAACCGGACGCTCAGGTCACGGACGCGCAGCAGCGGGTGGCTGTTGCGACGGGTGTCGGCGGCAAGGGTCTGCGACGTGGGCACCGACTCGGTGGTCGCGGCGGCGGTGGTGGCGTCGGTGGTCGTCACGAGTCCTCCCGGAGGTGGGGGTTGGACAGCAGGTCGACGCCGAAGTTGATGAACGTCAGCGACGTGATGAGGAGGGCGAGGATGAGCCCGGGCGCGAGGACCCACGCCCACAGGCCCTGCCCGACCGCACCCTGGGAGTCGGCCTGGTAGAGCATCGTGCCCCACGAGATCGAGTTCGGGTCGCCCAGGCCGAGGAAGGACAGGCCGGCCTCGGCCCCGATGGCGCCGGTGGAGGCGCCGACGAACCCGGCGGCGACCAGCGAGGTCATGCTCGGCATGATCTCCCGGAAGATGATCCGTCCCGACCCCTCGCCGGCGAACTTCGCCGCGGTGACGAAGTCGCGGTTGCGAAGGGTGATGATCTGCGACCGCTTGGCGCGGGCGTGACCGGCCCACGACGTGATGCCGATGACGAACACGATGAGCGGTATGCCGCGCACCTCGCTGTAGGCGATCAGCACGATCATGAGGGGCAGCACGGGCACGACGATGGCGACGTTGGTGATGAACGAGAGGATGTCGTCGATCACCGTCCCCTCCTTGTAGCCCGACCACATGCCGATGACGAGGGCGATCGCGGTGGACACGAGGCCGCCGAAGAGTCCCACGAGCAGGGAGACGCGGCTGCCGTAGACGAGCTGGGAGAAGATGTCGGCGCCCTGGCTCGTGGTCCCGAGCAGGTGGTCGCCGCTGACGGGCAGCAGCGCGTCGAAGTCCGAGCGCGTGCCCTCGTAGGGCGCGATCAGCGGAGCGAACGTGGCGATGAGGATGAAGGCCAGCAGCAGGATGATGCCGACCCGGGCCTTCGTGTTGCTCCACAGGAGCTGCCACCACCGTTGCTGGCTGTAGCCAGCGTCGCCTTCGCCCCGCTCGTCGGTGGCGTCGCCGGGGCGTTCCTCGGAGCCGGTCTGGACGATTCCTGCGGTCATGACTGCGCCCTCCGTGCACGCGGGTCGAGCACCCCGTAGAGGAGGTCCGCGACGAGGTTCGCCAGCAGGACGCCGACGATGATGAACAGGAGCAAGGTCTGCAGCAGCGGGAAGTCGCGGTTGCCGATGGCCTCACCCATGAGGCGCCCCATGCCGGGGTAGTCGTAGATCTGCTCCACGAGGATTGAGCCGCCGAGGACGCCGCCGAGCGCGATCGCGAAGCCGGTGACGCTGGGCAGCAACGCGTTTCGCGCTGCATACCGGAGGGCAACCACGCGGTCGGGGAGGCCCTTGGCCTTCGCGAGCCGGATGTAGTCCTCGCCCAGGTTCATCACCATGGTGTTGCGCATGCCCAGGATCCAGCCGATCGGCGCGGTGATGAGCAGCGACAGGGCGGGCAGGAACGAGTGGGACACGGCCTCGGTGATGAAGGGTCCGTTGAAGCCCGGGGTGGAGGCGGAGTACCCACCGCTGGTGGGGAACCAGCCCACCGTGTAGCCGAAGACGAACAGCAGCAGCAACGCGATCCAGAACGACGGCAGCGTCCCGATGAACGTGGACCCGAGCGTGACGATGCTGTCGAAGCGAGTGTTGCGTCGCCACGCGGCATACGCACCGAGGGTGATGCCGATGACGAAGGCGAGGATCTGCGTGACCCCCACGAGCACGAGGGTCCAGGGCAGGGCCTGACCGATCACCTCGGTGACGGGGTAGGGGTAGTACGTGTAGGAGATGCCGAAGTCGCCGTGCGCCAAGGCCCCCAGGTAGCTGACGTACTGCGTGAACAGGTTGCCGTCGGGCGCGCCGAGCATGGCGCGCATGGCCTGGACGGCGGCGGGGTTGAGCTGTGCGTCCTTGCCGGCGAGCTTCTGGACCATCACCTCGGCAGGATCTCCGGGCTGGAGCCGGGGGATGATGAAGTTGAGGGTGATCGCGGCCCAGAGGGTCGCGAGGAAGAACGCGATCTTGCGGACGAAGTACCTCACGGCGGACCTCCTTGTCCGTGTGCGCCCTCGGGCCGGGAGACCGTCGAGCTCGTGGCGGGCCTCACGGCCCCGGGGGGCCAGCGGGAGCACCGGTGTCGGTGCTCCCGCTGGCGGGTTGCTGCTGGACCTGTGCGTCGCCGGGGTTACTTGGCGGGCTTGAGGTTCGTGATGATCAGCAGCCTGTCGTCGGCGGGCTGGGCGTAGGGGTTCGCCTCGTCCGGCCAGCCGACGGCCTTGTCCGTGCGGTAGAAGATGCGCGCCGGGGCGTAGATGAGCGGGATGACCGGGTACTTCGTCATCATCGTGTCGACCAGCGTGCCGACGAGCTGCTTCTGCTTCGCCTCGTCGACCGTGGCGCTGAGCTCCTTGACCGTCGCGTCGGTCGACGCGTCGCGGAAGCGCTCGACGTTGCCGAGGATCGCGGTCTTGGTCGGGATCTGGTTGGACGCGAGCTTGCCGCCGATGTTCTTGGCGTTCTCGCAGCCACCGTGCAGGTACTCGAGCAGGGCCTGGTAGTCGCCGCTCTTCTTCTGCGCGTCGACCGACTCGGGGGCGGTGGCCAGCACCTTGGAGTTGACGCCCATGGCGTTGAGGTCGCGGACGATCACCTCGGCCATCGACTGGTAGTCGATGTACCCGGCCTGGACCGTGAACGTGATGTTGATCGGCTTGCCGTCCGGCGTCGTGCGCTTGCCGTCGGCGCCCTTGGCGTAGCCGGCGGCGTCGAGCATCTGGTTGGCCTTGGCGGTATCGAACGGGATCACGGTGTTCGCGCCGCCGTTCGCCGCGTACTGCTCCGGGAGCAGGTTCGCCGCGGCCGGGAGCTTGAGCCCGGTCTGGCTGGCCGGCTTCATGATCCCGTAGGTCGCCTTGTCGGACATCTCCTGGCGGTTGAAGCCCTGCGCGATGGCCTCGCGGAACTTCACGTCGTCGAACGGTGCCTTCTCGACGTTCGGCGAGAAGACGGTCATGCCGTTCGGCGGGAAGTACAGGTGGTTCGTCTTGGGGTCGGCGTCGATGAACGCACGCTTCGGGTTGGGGATCTCACCCTGGTAGGCGTCGAGCTGGCCCGACTTCAGCTTCAGGGCGGCCTGAGCGGCCTCGAAGTTGCCCTCGAGGACGAGCTTCTGGACCTTGACCTTGTCGGCCTGCCAGTAGTCGGCGCGGCGGACGAGCTCGAGGCGACGGCCGTTGTAGCTGCCGACCTTGAACGGGCCGGTGCCGACCGGGGCCTTGTCGATGTACTTCGTGGGGTCGCCGACCTTGCCGTACACGTGCTCCGGGAGGACCTGCATCTTGATGAGCTCGTCGAACTTCGGGGCGGCGTTGCCCGTGAACTCGATCCGGACCTTGTTACCCGTGGCGGTGACGCTCTTCGCCGGTGCGCCGAACACGTCGGTCCAGATGCCGGCGCGGTCCAGGGCGGGGTACTGCTTGGCGAGGTTCAGGGTGAAGGCGACGTCCTTGGCCGTGAACGCCTGGCCGTCGCTCCACTTCACGCCATCACGGATGGTGAAGTCGAGCGTGGTCGCGCCGCCGTCCCACGTGAAGTCGGTGGCCAGCCAGGGCGTGACCTTGCACGTGATGCCGTTGCGGATCATCAGGGGCTCGTAGAGCCACGTCTTGGTGACCGCGTTGACGGCGTAGGGGTTGTAGTCCACCAGTCCACCGATGGTCGCCGGTGCGTCCGACGGGAAGTTGAGCTGGGCGATCATGCCGTCGCCACCAGCGCCCCCACCTCCCTCGCCTCCTGCTGAGCGGCTGCCCGCGCAGGCCGAGAGGCCCAGGGCTCCGCAAAGTGCAAGAGCCACAACGGATTTGGTTTTCGTCGACATTGACTGACCTTCCGGGGTGATGAATGTGTTGTCACCTTGGGTCGGTCCGCAGTGGCGTGTCAACGGTTCTGGCCATGAAAGTACTTTCATGGCCACGGCTCGTGCTCAGTGATCGAGTTTCATTTATTTACAAGCGAATTCGGGTTGTCATCGGCGCTTGCGCCACTGCTATACAACAGGGGTGTCTTTTCGGACGAACGCGATGACGCGTGGCCACCATGAACTCTCCAGCGACGCAGGGCTGAGGGCGGTGTTCACGGACGAGGCATGCCTGGCCCGTCTCGACGCCGGTGACAACTCGCTCCTGATGTACCCCGCCAGCGCCCACGAGGCCGGCCCGCTCAACCTCTGGTTGCGGCGCCTCGACGGCGACGACGCGGCATACGTCCCACTGCTCGGGCCTGCGAGCCCCAGCTCGGTGAGCTGGTCCGCGGAGGTCCCCACGGTGACCGGCGAGTGGGACGGGCTGCGGTATGCCGTGACGTTCCGCCTCGCTGCGTCGGCCCCCGTGTGGTTCTGGCACGTGGCGGTCGAGAACACCGGTGACACGGAGGTCGAGGTCGACGTCGTCCTGACGCACGACCCCGGCCTGGCGCCCTACGGGGCGGTCCGCAACAACGAGTTCTACGTGAGCCAGTACCTCGACCTCACCCCGGTGACCACGAGCCGTGGCACCGCGATCGCCGTGCGGCAGAACATGCCCGGCGAGCTGGTGCCCTGGGTGCTCGTGGGTTCGCTGGCCAGCGGCGCGGGCTGGGCGACCGACACCCTCCAGCTGGTGCGCGGTGCGCAGCGGCCGGGAGAGCCTGTCGCCCTCGCGACGGCCGTCCTGCCCTCGCACCGGCTCCAGCACGAGCACGCCCTGGTCGTCCTCCAGGACGCCCCGGTTCGCCTGACTCCCGGGGGGAGGCACCTGACGGGGTTCCACGGCACCAGCCTCGAGGACCACCCGGAGGCCACCTCGGACTCGGACGCCCACTGGGCGGACGTCGCCCTGGCCCAGCCCGAGGCCGACGCTGTCGACTGGTTCGAGGACGCCCTCGCGTCGCAGGGGGCGTCGCACGGGTCCGGTGCCCGCTCCGGCGCGCTCTTCAGCGCTGCCCCCGTTTTCGCGAGCGAGGACCTCGACCCCGACACCCTGCGCGAGATCACGGGTCACACCGACCTCGCCCATGCCGAGCACGACGACGAGGGCGAGCTGCTGGCCGGGTTCGGCAGCGACGGTTCGCACGTCGTCACGGCGGCCAAGGAACGCGCCGTCCTCCGCCCGCACGGCCACCTCCTGCGGACCGGCGACTCCCTCGTGCCGGACACCCGCGGACTCACCTCGACGGTCTGGATGACGGGTGGCTTCCACTCGCAGGTGACGCGGGGCCACGTCGGTCGCGACCGGCTGTTGTCGACCCGTCGCGGCTACCTCGGCGTGCAGCGGGCCCAGGGCCTGCGGGTCTTCGTCGAGGACGGCGCGAGTGCCACCGGCTGGGCGCTGCTCGAGACCCCGAGCGCCTGGTCGCTGCGCACCGACTCCGCCACCTGGTGGTACTGCGCCGACGACGTCGCCCTCGAGGTCACCTCGTCGGCCCCCACCACCTCCCACGAGCTCGGCCTGTCGGTGCGGTGGCTGTCCGGTGCCCCGCGCCGCGTCCTCGTGGCCCTGCACGTCGCCCTGTCGGGCGACGACGGGCTCGACCCCGCCGACCACCTCCTCACCGAGCGTGACGGCGGCCTCGACATCGGTGACGACGACACGACCCTGCGACTGGACTGGCAGGGCAGCGGGATCGCCGTCGGCGGCGACGAGCTCCTGTTCGCCGACGGCACGACGCGTGGCACCCCGTGGGTGACCCTCGAGGTCCCCGCGCGCAGCCGGTTCGACCTGACCCTCTCGGTCGCCGACGCGCGGACCGACCTGGAGGTGCGTCCGACGGCCGACCAGCACCTCGGGCCGGACTGGACCTCGACGGTCTCCCGCGGCCTGCGGCTCGGGACGCCGGTCGCTGCCGCGTCCGACCCCGCAGGCGCCCTCGCCGCCGAGGTCGCCCGCATCGACGCGGTCCTGCCGTGGTTCACCCAGAACGCCCTGGTGCACTACCTGTCCCCGCGGGGTCTCGAGCAGTTCTCGGGCGGCGGGTGGGGGACGCGTGACGTCTGCCAGGGACCGGTCGGGCTGCTCACGGCACTGGGGCGCGACGCCGAGCAGCGCGACGTGCTGCTGCGTGTCTTCCGCGCCCAGAACGCCCGGGGGGACTGGCCCCAGGCCTTCGACTTCCTCCCGCCGCTGGCCGAGGGCGGCCAGCAGGACGCCCATGGTGACGTCGTCTACTGGCCGCTGCTGGCGACGGGCGACTACCTGCGCGCGACCGCAGACGCCTCCCTGCTGAGCGAAGGGGTCCCCTTCGTCGGTGACGACGGCCTCACCGTGCCGGCCTCCGTGGAGGACCACCTCCGCAAGGCCCTGGACCGCGTGGCGGAGGTGCGCGTCCCCGGAACGGCCCTGCCGGCCTACGGGCACGGGGACTGGAACGACTCGCTCCAGCCGGCCGACCCCCACCTGGCGGCCCGCCTCGTCTCCACGTGGACCACCGTCCTGCTCGTGACGGCACTGCGGTCCCTCGCCGAAGGCCTCGACTCCTGCGGTGCCGCTGACGACCTGGTGACCCGGGCGCGGGAGGCGGCGGACGCCGCCGACGACGCCATCCAGTCCGACCTGATGGTCGACGGGGTCCTGCCGGGGTACGTCCTGCTCCACGACGACGGCACGTCCGAGCCGTTGGTGCACCCGCGCGACACCCGCACCGGCCTCACGTACGGCGTGCTGCCGTGGATCCACGCGATCTCGGCCGACCTGCTCACCCCGGACCAGGCCCGCGCCCACCTCGACCTGATCGAGGAGCACCTGCTCGGTCCCGACGGCGCCCGGCTCTTCGACCGCCCGGTGGCGTACCGGGGCGGGCCGATGAGCGTCTTCCAGCGTGCCGAGGCGAGCACCTTCTGGGGTCGCGAGATCGGCCTCATGTACATGCACGCCCACCTGCGCTACGCCGAGGCGCTGGCGCGGTTCGGCGAGCCGCGGCGGCTGTTCGCCGCTCTCGCGCAGGCCAACCCGGTCGGGATCACCGAGCGTGTGCCGAACGCCCGCCCGCGACAGAGCACCACCTACTACTCCTCCTCGGACGGCGCCTTCGACGACCGCCTCGACGCGAGCGAGCGGTATGCCGCGCTGATGGCGGGCGACGTCGACCTCGAGGGTGGGTGGCGCGTGTACTCCTCCGGACCGGGTCTCTACCTGCGCCTGCTCGCCGAGACCCTCCTCGGAGTGCGTGCCCGTGCCGACCGGGTCGAGCTGGACCCGGTGCTCGACCCCGGCCTGGACGGACTGACCGCGCGGGTCCCGTTGGGGGACAAGCGGTTGCGGATCACCTACCGCGTCAGCGCGGTGGGATCCGGGGTGACCCGGGTGACGTCCGGCGGCCGTGAGCTGCGGTCGATCCCGTTGCAGAACCCGTACCGTGGAGCGGGTGTCAGCGTCGCCCGGACGGACCTGCTGGCGCGCGCGACCGGCGACGACATCGAGCTCACCGTGGAGATCTCCTGACATGACTGCCGACCAGAGCGCCCGGCCCTGGCTGGACCCTGACCGCAGCACCACCGAACGCGTCGAGCTCCTCCTGGCGCAGATGACCCTGGCGGAGAAGGTGGGGCAGACCCACCAGGTCGCCAACATCCACCCCGACGACGACGCCGCGCAGCTCGCCGGAGGACAGATCGGCTCCAGCCTGTTCGCCAGCGGTGCCACGGGTGGCAACGAGCGTGACGAAGGTGTTCTGGCGGCGAACATCGACGCGGCCCAGCGCCACGCGGTCGAGGCGAGCCGGCTCGGCATACCGGTCCTGTTCGGGCGGGACGTCATCCACGGGCACCGCACGGTGTGCCCCATCCCGCTCGGTCTCGCGGCGTCCTTCGACGTGGGGCTCGTCGAGGAGGTCGCCGCCGTGGCTGCCGCCGAGGCGGTCGTCGACGGTGTCGCGTGGACGTTCGCGCCCATGGTGGACCTGTCGGAGGAGCCGAGATGGGGCCGGGTGGCCGAGTCGCTCGGCGAGACGCCGGTCCTCAGCGGGCGGCTGGCTGCCGCGATAGTGAAGGGGTTCCAGAGCGACGACCCCTCGGACCCCGACCACATCGCGGCCTGCGCCAAGCACTTCGCCGGCTACGGCCTTTCCGCGGGCGGCCGCGACTACGACACCGTCTCGGTCGGCGAGAACACGCTGCGCAACCTGCACCTGCGCCCCTTCAAGGCCGCCGTCGACGCCGGTGTCGCCACGATCATGGCTGCCTTCAACGACGTCGACGGCACGCCCATGCACGCCCACCGGCACCTGCTGAGGGACGTGCTCAAGGGTGAGTGGGGCTTCGACGGCGTCGTCGTCGCCGACTGGAACGGGATCGGGCAGCTGGTCCACCAAGGTGTTGCCGCAGACCTGCGCGCGGCGGCGCTCCTGGCGATCGAGGCGGGCGTCGACCTCGACATGTGCTCGGGCTCGTACGCCGCGCACCTCGCCGAGCTCGTGGAGTCCGGCGAGGTCGACGAGGCGCTGGTCGACGACGCGGTGCGCCGGTTGCTCACCCTGAAGTTCCGGCTCGGGCTGTTCGACCGTCCCTACGTCGGCGAGCCGATCCGCAGCAACGCACCGACGGACGCCTCGAGGGCGACGGCCCTGCGCGCCGCCCACGCGGCGCACGTCCTCGTCTCCAACAACGGGATCCTGCCGCTCGCACCCGGTGCGGGGACCGTGCACCTCACCGGTCCGTACGCCGAGGCCGCGGAGGAGCTCTTCGGGACCTGGACCCTCGACGGCCGTGGTGAGGACGTCGTCGCCCCGGCCACCGCCTTCAGGGCCCGGCTGGGTGGGGAGCAGCTGCTCGTCTCCGACGGCCGGTTCAGCGACCGCTCCGTCCAGCAGGTGCGCAACGCCGACGTCACCGTCGCGGTCGTCGGGGAGCACCCCTGGCGATCCGGCGAGGCGAACTCGGTCACCGACATCGGCCTACCGGCCGGGCAGCTCGAGCACCTGCGTCAGCTGTCACGGATCGGGAAGCCGCTCGTCGTGGTCGTCTACACCGGTCGGCCGCTCGAGCTCGGTGACGTCCTGGACCTCGCCGACGCGGTGCTGGTCGTCTGGCACCCCGGTGTCGAGGCAGGAAATGCGTTGGCGGACATCGTGTTCGGTGACGTGGCACCCCACGGACGCCTGCCGATGACGTTCCCCCGGACCACGGGGCACATCCCGACGAGCACCCACCAACGGCCCACCGGTCGGCTCATCGAGCTGCACGAGGAAGGTCGGCAGGGCCGCTACCTCGACGACCAGGTCTTCCCGAGGCTGCCGTTCGGGTACGGCCTCACGTACACCTCGTTCGAGTACGGCGAGCTGCGCACGGTCGGCGGGACGGAGCTGTCCGGGGCCGGTGAGGTCGTCGTGGAGATCGATGTCACCAACACCGGTGACCGCGCCGGCAGGGAGGTGGTGCAGCTGTCCTTCCGCGACCCGGTCGCCCAGGTGACCCGACCTCTCGTCGAGCTCGTCGACTGGGCGTTCCTGGACCTCGCGCCGGGGGAGAAGGGCACCGCCTCGTTCACCGTGCGGGCCGACCAGTTCGCCTACTTCGGCACCGACAACACCAGCCGGGTCGACGCGGGGGAGATCGTCCTCGTCGCCGGCCCCGACGCCCTGCACGGCTCCCGGCTGTCCCTGCGCGTCAACCCCTGAGCGCACCAGGCCGTCGTGGCACCTCGCCACGACGGCCTCGGTCGTCCCCGGAACCCCCGCCCCCCAACGGAAAGCGTCATGATCCAGATCCAGGACAAGCAGATCCTCATCGACGGCGAGGCCCGCATGGTGATGGCCGGCGAGATCCACTACTTCCGCGTGGCGCGCGAGGAGTGGGAGCAGCGCATCCTGCTGCTCAAGGAGGCGGGCTGCAACGCCGTCGCCTCGTACATCCCGTGGCTCTGGCACGAGCTGCCCGACGGCACGATCGACGTGACCGGTGCCACGCGGGCGGAGCGCGACATCGGCGCGTTCATCGACCTGTGCGCCGAACACGGCCTCTGGTTCGTCGCCCGGCCCGGGCCGTTCATCATGGCCGAGCTGAAGAACGAAGGACTGCCGTTCCGCCTCTACACCGACCACCCCGAGATCGTGCCGGTGGGCTGGGACGGGAAGCAGGCACCGAGCCGCACCGTCGACTACCTCGCGCCGGCCTACCTCGACGAGTGCCGCCGGTGGTTCGGCGCCGTGCTGCCGCTCATCGCCCGTCGGCTGCAGCCCAACGGTGGCAACGTCATCGCGGTCCAGCTCGACAACGAGATCGGGATGCTCGCCTGGGTGACCAACAGCCCGGACCTCACCGACGACCTCGTCGCCGACTTCGCGCGCTGGGCCGTCGCGCGCCACGGTGGCGACGCGCCATACCCGTTGTCGGGCAACGCGATCCGCACACCCGGTGAGGAGGGTGCGGGCGTGCTGCGACAGGACCTCGCGGTCTTCATGCGCGACCGGTTCCGGCGCTACGTCGAGGAGCTGCGGACGATGGCCGAGGCGCAGGGGGTGACGGACGTGCCGTTCCTCATCAACATCCACGGGACCGAGGGCGGCAGCGGGGAGCCGTTCCCGATCGGGGTCAGCCAGCTCGTCGACACGTATGCCGGGGTGCCGGGGATGCTGTCCGGGTCCGACCACTACATGGGCGACATGACGCTCAACACCACGACCGACCTCTACGTCATCAACGCCTTCATGGACGCGGTGCACGGCCCGGGCCAGCCGACCACGTCCCTGGAGTTCGAGGCCGGGTCGGGCGACTACGGCGGTGGCATCGACAACCAGTACGACCCGTCGACGGTCGACCTCAAGACCCGCCGCTCGCTGGCGCAGGGCAACCGCGCCATCAACTACTACCTCTTCGCCGGCGGCATCAACCCACCGCTCGAGGAGCCCGTGGGCGACGGGAACGACCGGATCAGCTTCACCGGAGAGCGCCACGGCACCGCCGCGCCCGTCGGCCCCGAGGGCCAGAAGGGCATGACGTATGCCGCGACGGCGCGGGTCGTGCACGCGGTCCGGGTCCACGAGCGCTGGCTGTCGCGCATGGAGGAGGAGCACGACGGCGTGCAGCTGGGGCTGGTCCTCGATGCCTACGCCACGGAGTACCACCACCCCGACAGCGCGGTGATGACCGAGGTCGTCGACGACCTGCAGCGACACCGGGGCGCCGGCCCGCGGCGTGCGCTGGTGCGGTCGATGCTGCTCGGCGGGTACCGGTTCCCGGCAGTGCACCTGCAGCGCGACGAACCCACTGGGGTGGTCGCCCTGTCGACCGGGCGCCACCTGTCGCCGGAGGTCCAGCAGGGCCTCGTCGACCACCTGACCCGCGGCGGTGGCCTGCTCCTGCTCGGTCGGGTGCCCGACCGAGACCTGGAGGGTCGACCCTGCACGCTCCTCGCCGACGCGATGGGGGTCTCCGGGGCCGACCTCACCTGGGGGGCCGACCACTACTACCCGTCCGCCGTCGCCAGTGGCTGGGCGGCACCGTGGCCCGAGACCCGGGTCGGCTGGTTCCAGGCGCTCGAGCACGAGCGCGGTGAGGCGGTCCTGCACGACGTGGACGGAGCCGTGATCGGCATCGACGTCGAGGTCGGCGCCGGCCGCGCGATCCTGCTGGCGGCCGAGCTGCCCTCGGACGTCGGCCTGTTCGGGCGTGCCCTCCGGCGTCTCGGCGCCGCTCCGGGGCTGGAGTTCTCGGCCGCGGTGCCGGGGATCTTCGCCACGACGTCCGCGACGGCCGATGGTGAGCGGATGCTGCACCTGACGAACATCAGCGGGCACGACAACCCCGTCACGCTGACCCTCGACGGCACGATGCTCGGTGACGGTGCCCTCGTCGTCCCGCCACGGACGAGCGCGTTCCTGGCGCTCGGCCTCGACACCCCGGTCGGCCGGGTCGAGTGGGCGAACGCCGAGCTCATCGAGGTCGGCGACGACCGGCTGGTGTTCGGGCCGCCGCTGGGCGGTCGGACCACGGTCGTCCTCGACACGGTCCCGGGCACCGAGGTCGTCGCGACGGCAGGCTCGGACGAGGTCGCCGTCGCGCGGGACGGGGACGTCCGGACGTTCACGGCCCCTGCCGGCTCACCCCTGGTCCTGACCCTCACCCCCGCCTGACCCCGCCCAGCCTGACCCCAACCCGCCTGACCCCAACCCGCCTGACCCCGGCCCCTGACCCCGGCCCCTGACGCGCAAAGCGGGTGTCGTTCGGGAACACCAGGACAAATAAGTCCCGGTTCGCCGAACGACACCCGCTTTGCGGAGGGGTGAGGGCGAGACGCGGGGTCAGGGCTCGCGGTGCACCTTGTAGGACGCGGCCTGGGCGCGGGGCTTGATCACCAGCAGGTCGATGTTGACGTGCGCCGGGCGCTGCACCATCCAGACGACCGCCTCGGCCACGTCATCGGCGACGAGCGGCTCGGCGACCCCGGCGTACACCGAGTCGGCCCGCTCCTGGTCCCCGCCGAACCTCGTCAACGAGAACTCCTCCGTCTTCACCATGCCCGGCGCGATCTCCGTGATCCGGACCGGCTGGTCCACGAGCTCGAGGCGCAGGGTCTCGGTCAGCACGGCGACGGCGTGCTTGGCCGCGGTGTACCCCGACCCGCCCTCGTAGACGGTCCGGCCGGCGATCGAGCCGACGTTGACGATGGTGCCGGCGCCCGACGCGACGAGAGCCGGCAGCAGGGCCTGGGTGACCTGCAGGGTCCCGATGACGTTGGACTCGAACATCCCCCGCCAGTCGGCGACGTCGGTGGACGCGGCCGGCGCCAGGCCCAGGGCACCACCGGCGTTGTTGACGAGGACGTCGAGCCGGTCGCCCACGGCCGCCGCGAGCGCCGCGACGTCGGTCGCGTCCGAGACGTCGCACGTGACGGCGCGGCCGTCGATCTCGGTCGCCAGGGCCTCGATGCGGTCGGCGCGACGGGCCGCGCAGACGACCTCGAAGCCCGCTGCGGCGAGCTGCCGCGCGGTGGCCGCACCGATGCCGCTGCTGGCTCCGGTGACGACGGCGAGGGGTCGGGTGGTCATGAGGTGCCTCCTGCAGGGCTGGCGGGACGGATGGTGGCGGGGTCGATGGCGATCCAGGTGGCCTCGGCCTGCGCGAGGAGGGTGCCGTCGGCGGCATACAGGGCCGTGCCGCTGAGGTGCTTGCGCCCCTCCTCGCCGCGCTGCCACGCCATGACGACGTGGGGTTCACCGGCAACGGGAAGGGTGTCGACGCGGGCGGTCATGGTGCCGAGCACCATCGGCCGCCCCGCGATGCCGGACGCCCAGCCGCCGGGACAGTCCAGCGCGGCCCACACCGTCTCGAGGTCGACGTCGTCGCCGGGCACCCACGCGCAGGCGTAGGTGTCCGAGCCCGCCACCCGTCCGGGCTGCAGCCGCAGTCCGTCCCCACGGGAACGGCCGGTGCCGCAGGAGAAGCAGGTGGGGAACGGGTGGTCGGCCAGCCCCTCGTAGCGCTCGCCGGCCGCTTGCGCGTCCTCGAACGACACCGGACCCGGTATGCCGCGCGGCTCGGGTCCGTGGACGGCCTGCCCCTGCGCCACGAGGTGGTCGCCGTCGAACAGCTCGACGACGGTGGTCGAGCCGTCCGGACCGCCGGGGACCGTGCGCGTCGCCATCTCCCGGTCCAGCGGCGGCGGGGTCCGCAGGCGCACGGAGACCGCAGGGAGCTCCGGGGAGGTGGGGACCTGTCCGGCGAAGTGACCGCTGACCCAGCCGCCGTTGCCCGACTCGGGAGGGCCGCAGAACCGCGCCGGCACGAGGAAAGCCATGGCCCGAACCTACTGTGCGCCCCGTGGGGTGCGCCGGGGGCACCGACCCATGGGGCCGCAGACGCGGGCACGGGTGAGAATGGGCGGGATGTCACGACCCGAGGCCACCACCGATCCGACCGTCAGCCTGCGCAGGATCGCGGTGCCGGCCTACGGGCCGACGGTCATCGCGGCGATCGGTGCGGGGGCGATCGTGCCGATCGTGGCCCTCAGCGCCCTCGACCTCGGGGCGTCCCAGTCGGTCGCCGCGCTCACCGCGGGGCTCGGGCTGGTCGCGGAGCTCTTCTTCGCCGTGCCGGCGGGGGCGCTCGTGAACCGCGTGGGGGAGCGCCGGGCCCTGCTCTGGGCCAGTGCCGTCGACGCCGTGGCAGCCTTCGTCGCGCTGACGGCCCCCTCACTGGCCGTCCTGATGGCCACCGTCTTCGCGATGGGCTTCACCTCGTCGGTCTTCCTCGTCGCACGTCAGGCCTACCTCATCGACGCGGTGCCGGCCTCGATGCGGGCGCGCGCCATGTCGACCCTGGGCGGGGTCAACCGGATCGGCATGTTCATCGGCCCGTTCGTCGGTGCGCCGATCATCCACGCCTGGGGGCCACGGGCCGGGTTCGCCGTCGCGGTGGCTGCCGGTCTCGCCGCCGCGGCCCTGGTGCAGTTCGGCCCGGACCTGACGGCCGCCCACGAGGCCCAGGCGAAGGAGGAGTCGCGCGACCGGGCGCCCGTCAGCACCGCCACGGTGCTGTGGGACCACCGGCGCACCTACCTCACCCTCGGGCTGGGGATCATGGTCATCGGTGCGGCCCGGTCCTCCCGGGTGGTCCTGCTCCCCCTGTGGGCCGAGTACGTCGGGCTCTCGGCGAGCACCACGGCCATCATCTTCGGGATCGTCGCCGGCGTGGAGATGCTCCTGTTCTACCCCGCCGGCTCGGTGATGGACCGGTTCGGCCGCATCTGGGTGGCGGTGCCCTGCGTCGTGCTGCTGGGGATCGGGATGCTCGCCCTCCCGCTCACCCACAGCGCGGTGGCGGTGACCCTGGTCGCCCTCGTCGCGGCCGTCGGCAACGGGATGGGGTCGGGCATCGTCATGACCCTCGGCGCCGACAGCGCGCCCGAGTGGGGCCGGTCGCAGTTCCTCGGAGGCTGGCGGTTCATGTCGGTGATCGGTGGGAGCGGCGCCCCGGCCCTGATCAGCCTCGTCACCGCCGAGGCCGGGCTGGCCGCCGCCTGCGTCTCCCTCGGCGGGCTGGCGCTCCTCGGCACGGGATGGCTGGGGTACTGGGTACCGCGCTTCGACCCCTCTCGCCGCCGCGGCTGAGCAGGGCGGCCCCGGCTGACGCCTCCAGATGAGAGGCTTGCCCTGTGACGGACCTGATCGACACCACCGAGATGTACCTCAAGACGATCTTCGAGCTCGAGGAAGAGGGCATCGTCCCCCTGCGTGCCCGCATCGCCGAGCGGCTCGGGCACTCCGGTCCGACCGTGTCCCAGACCGTCGCCCGCATGGAGCGCGACGGGCTGCTCAGCCTCGGGGGTGACCGTCACCTCGAGCTGTCCGACCACGGTCGCCTGCTCGCCACCCGCGTGATGCGCAAGCACCGCCTGGCCGAGCGACTCCTCGTCGACGTGATCGGCCTGGAGTGGGAGTACGTCCACGACGAGGCGTGCCGCTGGGAGCACGTGATGTCGGAGCGGGTGGAGCGCAAGATCCTCGCGATGCTCAAGGACCACCACGACTCGCCCTACGGCAACCCCATCCCCGGACTCGACGAGCTCGGGGAGGAGGAGCCCATGGAGGGTTTCCGCACCGGCCTGCAGACGCTCACCGAGCTCGCGGGCGAGCACCCCGAGGTCGTCCTGGTGCGCCGCATCGGCGAGCCCGTGCAGGTCGACCACGAGGCGCTGGCCCTGCTCACCGTGGCCCGGTTGCTGCCCGGGGAGCGGGTGCGCGTCCACCGTGCCGACGGTCGCGTGGTCGCCGTCCGGGAGGATGCTCCGGACTCCACCGCGGTGTCCCTGCCGGACGACGTCGCGCAGCACGTCTTCGGCGCGCTCATCTGAGCCATCCGTGGTAGCACTGCGAGGGTGCTGAGCACGAGCTCCAGCCGCGCCTCACGGACCGATGCACGTTTCGACCGCTTTCTTGGGGTTTTCTTGACCCGCCGTGACCCGAACGTGACATTCCCAGAGGCCTTGTGTACGGTGGCCGAGGTCTCTTCGCCCCCCGGAGAGGCTGGCCCGATGTGGAAACGCCTAGTCCTGTCACCACGCCCGGGTCCACCAGCAACACCGCTTGGCAGGAGCGGGGGACCCAATTTCGGGCCGTCTCCGGACGGTCCTTGGGGTGAAGTCCTCGTGTGAGCGCCCGCAAGGTCGGGTGGCAAACCGCGAGGGCCGGGTGATCTACCTCCACCCGAACCCGACAGCTCACCTCGTAGGCGCTGGAGGTTCAACCATCGTGGCTTCACACAGCTCTGGTCGCCATCGCGCGCCCGGTCGTTTCAATCCCGTCTCCGAGCTCGCTGACATCGCCGCCAAGGCCGCTCAGCCCGCCGTGAAGACATCCGCCGTGATCGCCGCCTCCGGTGGCCTCGTGGCGTCCTTCGCCCTCCCCGCCTCCGCAGCCCCGGCTGCCGAGCCCTCGACCCGGACGGCCGCCACCACCGCCGCCCCCGTGGCCGTGAAGGCTCCCGAGGCCGCTGCGCCCCAGGCCGCGGACGCGTTCGGCGTGATCGGCTTCAAGGCCACCGCCAAGCCGAAGCCGAAGCCGAAGCTGAAGCCCAAGGCCCGCCCCGTGGTCGTGCCGGCCGCCCAGACGCGTGCCCCCGCCGCGGCGAGCCGCTCGACCGAGCGCTCCGCCGTCCCGGCCGCACCGTCCGGTCCCGCCGTCGGTGGCGTCCTCGGCATCGCCGCGCAGTACGCCGGCATCATGTACGTCTACGGCGGCACCACCCCCGCCGGCTTCGACTGCTCCGGCTACACCGCCTACGTCTTCCGCCAGCTCGGCATCAACCTGCCGCGCACGGCCGAGGCCCAGCGCCAGGCCACCACCCCCGTGTCCAACCCGCAGCCGGGCGACCTCGTGTTCTTCGGCTCGCCGGCCTACCACGTGGGCATCTACGCCGGGAACGGCAAGATGTGGGACAGCCCCCGCACCGGCAAGGCCGTCGCCCTGCGCGACATCTGGTCCTCCAGCGTGACCTACGGTCGCCCCTGAGCCTGCGCGCTCACCGAGGCTGACCTCCGGCTCCACGAAGGCCCCCACCGCACCGCGGTGGGGGCCTTCGTCGTGCGCCCACCGGTATGCCGGGTGCCTGGTGTGGGGTGCCGCCCGCCCGTGTGACGCCGCGCAGGGCCTCGTGTGAGGATGGAGCGATGAACGCAGTGGAGATCGACGTCTGGGCCGACGTGGTCTGCCCGTGGTGCTACCTCGGCAAGCGGCGCCTCGAGCTGGCCATCGCCGAGAGCGCCCACCCGGCAGAGGTCACGGTGACCTACCACGCCTTCGAGCTCGACCCCAGCACGCCGAAGGGCACGGGTGACACCGTCCTGGCGTGGTTGGCCGGGCGGTACGGCACGGACCTCGACGGCGCCCGCGAGATGGCCGAGCGGCCGGCGACGATGGGCCGCCCCGACGGCATCGACATCGAGGTCGACAAGCAGCTGCGGTCCAACTCCTTCGATGCGCACCGACTCGTCGCTCTCGGGCTGGCCCAGGGTGGACCGGCGCTGCAGGGTGCGGTCCTGGAGCGGATGTTCAACGCGCACTTCACCGAGGGCAAGGCCATCGACGACGTCGAGACCCTGCAGCGGCTCGGTGCCGAGGCCGGGCTGGACGGGCGACGCGTGTCGGCGGTGCTGGCCGGCGACGAGTACACCGACGAGGTCCGTGGCGACGAGGAGGCGGCCCGCGAGCTCGGGATCACCGGCGTGCCGTTCTACATGGGCAACCACAAGGTGGGCCTGTCGGGGGTGCACACCGTGGAGATCCTCGGTCGGCTCATCGAGGCCGCTGCGGCCGATGACGACGAGCCGGCCACGGCCGACGCCTGAGCCGGTCAGCCCAGCTGGGCCTCGAACGCGGCCAGCAGCCGGTCGCTGAACAGCACGAACCGGACGAGGTCGATCTCCGGCGCTGCGCCGGACCGGGTGGCCAGGTCCGCGCGCACCGCTGTCACGGCGATGCGCGCCACCTCGTCGGCGTCCCAGCCGTAGACGCCCGCGCTGACGGCAGGGAAGGCCACCGATCGCGCGCCGACCTTGCGGGCGACGGCGAGGCTGCGCGTGAAGCAGGAGGCCAGCAGGGTGGGGTCGGTCTGGCCGCGGTGCCGGTTCGGACCGACCGTGTGGATGACCCACCGCGCCGGCAGGTCGCCGGCGCCCGTGGCCACCGCGTCGCCGACCTCGAGGCCGTCGCGGTGGGTGGTGTTCCGGAGCCTGCGGCACTCCTCGAGCAACCGGGGTCCGGCTGCGGCGTGGATGGCACCGTCGACACCGCCACCCCCGAGCAGGGCCGAGTTGGCCGCGTTGACGATCGCGTCGACCTGCTCGCGGGTGATGTCGCCCCGGACTGCCTCGATGCGCGTCATACCTCCACGCGTCCTCAGGGGTTGACGGCGAGGAAGACGAACGCCGCGAGCAGGACGATGTGCACCCCGCCCTGCAGGCGCGTCGCGCGGCCGGGCACGACGGTGAGCACGCTGACCAGGACGGTCAGGCCGAGCAGGACCATCTGCACCGGGCCGAGCCCGAGCAGCAGCGGGCCGTCGAGCCAGATGGAGGCGATGGCGATCGCCGGGATGGTCAGGCCGATGCTGGCCATCGCCGAACCCAGCGCGAGGTTGAGGCTGATCTGGATCCGGTTGCGCTGGGCGGCCCGCACGGCGGCCAGCGTCTCGGGGAGCAGCACGAGCAGGGCGATGACGACACCGACGAACGACTGCGGGAAGCCTGCCGCGGCCACGGCCGACTCGATGGCCGGCGACTCGACCTTGGCGAGGCCGACGACCGCGACCAGGGAGGCGAGCAGGAGGCCGAGGGAGAGGTAGGTCTGCCTGGTGCTCGGGGGGTTGGCGTGCTCGTCGTTGAGGGGTTCGCCCTGCTTGCCGACGGGGAGGAAGAAGTCGCGGTGCCGCACGGTCTGGGTGGTGACGAACATGCCGTAGAGGACCAGCGAGATGACCGCGGCGAAGGCGAGCTGGCCGGGCGTGAACTCCGGTCCCGGCTCGCCCGTTGTGAACGTCGGGACGACCATGGTGAGGATGGCCAGTGTCGTCACGGTGGCCAGCGCGGCGCCGGTGCCCTCGGCGTTGAACGAGATGAGCTTGTACCGGCGCGCGCCGACGAACAGCGACAGCCCGACGATCCCGTTGCAGGTGATCATCACCGCCGCGAACACCGTGTCCCGGGCCAGCGTCGAGGTCTCCTTGCCGCCGGAGATCATCAGCGTGACGATCAGCGCCACCTCGATGATGGTGACGGCGACGGCGAGGACGAGGGAGCCGAAGGGTTCACCGACGCGGTGGGCGACGACCTCGGCGTGGTGCACCGCGGCCAGCACCGCGGCGGCGAGCGCGGCGGCGATGACGATGACGGGCAGGGTGCCGAGATCGCGACCCCAGGTGAGGGCCAGGGCAACGAGTGCCACGACGGGAGAGAGGGTGGTCCAGGTGAGCATGGGGTTGGTCGTTCGCGCGGCCATGCTCCATTGTCCCAGAGATTTCGAACCCCCACCGCACCGTCCACGCCCGTCCGCCGCGCCGTCCTCTCCGGTAGCGCCTAGCGTCGACCCATGACGTTCTCCATCGCTGGTCAGGTCGGTGACGCGTTCGGGGTCGCCGTCGCGAGCAAGTTCCCGTTCGTCGGGGCGGTGGTTCCTGCCGCCCGGCTCGGGGTGGGAGCCGTCGCGACGCAGGCGATGGCGCGTGTCTCCTACCGCGACACCGCCCTCGAAGCACTGGCTGGTGGAGCCGATGCGCACGGTGCGGTTACCGCGTGCACGCAGCCCGATGACGGCCGGGAGCACCGGCAGCTGGGCGTCGTCGGCGTCGACTCGCAGGCGACGTTCACCGGCAGTGAGTGCATGGACTGGGCGGGCGGCGTCAGTGGGCGCGAGGCCACCGGCGGGTACGCCATCCAGGGAAACATCCTCACCGGTCGCGACGTCGTCGAGGCGATGGAACATGCCTGGCTCGCCTCGTCGGGCGGTTCGCTGACCGACCGACTGCTCGCCGCCCTGCTCGCCGGGGATGCGGCCGGGGGCGACTCGCGTGGTCGTCAGGGAGCGGCGCTGTATGCGGTGGCACCGGGTGCGGGGTACGACGGATACGGGGTCCTCGCCGACGTCCGGGTCGACGACCACCCGCAGGCACCGCAGGAGCTGGCGCGGCTGCTGGTCGTCAACGACCTGCTCTTCGGCACGGCCGAAGAGGTCCTGCCGCTCACCGGCGCGTTGGCCGAGGAGGTCGGGAGCCGCCTGGCCGCGCTGGGGCACCCGGTCGTGGACACCGGGCGGGGCACGGGCGGGGACGGTGCCGTCGGCCGGGCGTTGGAGTCCTGGGCCTCGGAGGCGAACTACGAGATGAGGATGAGCCCCGACGGCATCGACACCAAGGTGCTCGCGGCGCTCCGTGCGGAGACGGCCGACCTGCGCCGGGAAGGTCAGGCCGGCCCTCCGGGCTGACCGTCCTGGGGAACCGTGCCGTTCTGGCCGGCGCGGCCGGGGTCGAGGGGGTCGACCTGGCCGGGCTGCGCGTACGGGTTCGGCTCCGTCGGCTTGAGGCGGCGGCGCTCGTGGGCCTCCCGGATCTCCTGGCGCTCGCGCTCCTCCCGCTGCTCGCGGGCCAGTCGCTGCAGCCTCGCCTCCTGGCGCTGCGCCTCGGCGCGCTCGCGCACCTGCTTGAGGAACGCCTCGTCGGCCTCGGGGTCGGTCGCCACGAACCGCCCGGGGCGGTCGTACTCGGAGTACCCCGTGTTGCCCTTGTAGGGCATCCCGCGGGGCGCTGACTGGGGCTTGCCCGCCACGAGCCAGGCGACCGCACCGACGACCGACGTGATCAGCACGATCATGATCCAGCTCGCCTTGCCGAGGTTCCGCATCCGGTGCTCGTCGGTCATGATCACGTCGAGCAGGCAGTAGATCCACAGGGCTGTGCCCAGGACCCCCAAGCCGAGCTCTGCGCGAATCACGCCGCGATGGTGCCACGCCCGCACCGGATCCGTCCCGGAAATCCCCGGACCTCGCCCTTGCCGGATCACGCAACACCTACCCGCTCCGGGCAGGCGAGCGGTCAGCGACGCAGGACGCGGGCCTCCCAGGCGCGCAGGGGCGCAGTGACCGAGCTCGGCTCACCGACGTTGCCGAGCAGCAGCGTCGAACCGGCCCAGCCGTCGAGGTCGTCGAGCACGTCGAGGGCGAGCTCGTCGCCGGAGAAGTTGGCGACGACGAGCAGCTCGACGCCCTCGTGCGAGCGGGTGAACGCGTAGAGCGTCGGGTGGTCGGCGGCGAGCATCTGGAAGTCGCCGTGGCCGACAGCCGGCTCGGTGTGCCGCAGCTCGATCACCCGGCGGTAGTGGTGGAACACCGAGTCGTCGTCGGCGACCTCGGCCTCGGCGTTGATCTCCACGTAGTTGGGGTTGGCCCTGAACCACGGTGTGCCGGTGGTGAACCCGCCGTGGTCGGTGCTGTCCCACTGCATCGGGGAGCGCGCGTTGTCGCGGCTGCCGATCCTCAGGTTGTCCAGCACGCTGGCCGCGTCCGAACCCGACTCGACGGCCATCCGGTAGTAGTTCACCGACTCGATGTCGAGGAAGTCCTCCGACGACGCGAACGGCACGTTCGTCATACCGAGCTCTTCACCCTGGTAGACGTAGGGCGTCCCGCGGTGCAGGTGCAGGACCGTGCCGAGCAGCTTCGCGGATGCGACGCGGTGCTCGGGCGCGTCGGAGCCGAACCGAGACACCGCCCGCGGCTGGTCGTGGTTGTTCCAGTAGAGGGAGTTCCAGCCGGTCTCGGCGAGCCCCTCCTGCCAGCGGCCGAGCGACGTCTTGAGCTCGCGCAGGTCGAGGGTGCGGCGGTCCCACTTGTGGTCGCCGTGGTCGAGACCGACGTGCTCGAACTGGAACACCATGTCGACCTCGTGCCGCTCCGGGTCGGTGTAGAGGACGGCGTCGTCCACCGTCACGCCGGGCATCTCGCCGACGGTGAGCAGCTTCTCCGCGCGCCCCTCGAAGACCGACGCGTGCATCTCCTGGAGGAACTCGTGGATGCGCGGCCCGTTCAGGAAGTGCGGCGTCCCGTCGCCGAGCCCGGGGCTGCCGGGGATCGGCTCGCCGTCGGGCAGGGACGTGACCTTGGAGATCATGTTGATGACGTCCATGCGGAACCCGTCGACGCCGCGGTCCAGCCACCAGCGCATCATCGAGTAGACGGCTTCGCGGACCTCGGGGTTCTCCCAGTTGAGGTCGGGCTGCTTGCGGCTGAACAGGTGCAGGTAGTACTCCCCGCTGACCTCGTCGAGCTCCCAGGCCGGACCGCTGAAGAACGACTCCCAGTTGTTGGGGGCGGTCGGGGACCCGTCCGCGGACTCACCGGGGGAGCGCCACCAGTACCAGTCCCGCTTCGGGTTGTCGGTGCTCGAGCGCGACTCCACGAACCACGGGTGCTCGTCGGAGGTGTGGTTCACCACGAGGTCCATGACGATGCGTATGCCGCGCGCGTGCGCCTGCGCGATCAGCTCGTCCACGTCCGCGAGCGTCCCGAAGGTCGGGTCGATGTCCTGGTAGTCGGCGATGTCGTAGCCGTTGTCGTCCTGCGGGCTGGTGTAGATCGGCGACAGCCAGAGCACGTCGATGCCCAGGGTGTGCAGGTAGTCGAGGCGGTCGATGATGCCGCGGACGTCGCCGATGCCGTCGCCGTTGCTGTCCTGGAAGCTGCGGGGGTAGATCTGGTAGACGACGGCGTCACGGAACCACGGGGCTTCGGTCATGGGCAGCAGTCTGGTCGCCGTTGCGTGGTGCGGCAAAGCCATTGCCCGGAGGTGTCGCATGCCGGATCATCAGGGACGAGCTACTCGTACCCACTGGGGGGCGGCGGGCTCGGATCGGACGGGTGTTCCTCGTGTTCTTCACAGTCGTGCTCGGTGGGATCTTCGCGATCGGAGCGGTCGCTGTCGTCGTCGGCCTCGTGGTGGCAGTGGTGGCGCGCTCGCGGGACCACCGCACCAGGGACGAGCGTCGCGCGGACGAGCACGGCGATCTCGCGCCGGGTTCGGCCAGGGTCACGCCCGGCTACGGCGCCAACCAGATCGGTGGCATGGGGCACTGACCCCAGGGGCTCAGTAGCAGCCGGTCACCGTGGCGGCGAGCATGTCCAGGCCCTGCTTGAGGGCCAGCGTCGAGCCCTTGCCGTTCACCACGAACGCGAACGTCTTCACCTGGCCGTCGGCGCCGAGGGTCCAGCCCGACAGGGCCACGGCGTCGCTGAGCGTGCCCGTCTTGGCGTGCACCCGTCCGACCGCGCACCTCGACTCGGCCGTCGTGAACCGCCCCATCGACGAGCTGAGGGTCCCGCTCCGACCGGAGACGGGCAGTCCCGCGTCGGAGCGCAGCAGCGCGAACCGGGTGGCGTTGCCGGGCTCGAAGGCGTTGGCCACGATCCGGGCCAGCTGCAGCCCGCTCAGCCGCCCGCTGCGCGACAGGCCGGAGCCGTCGTAGAGAGCGGTCGCGGACAGCCCCTCCTTGCCGAGCAGGGCCGCCTGGGCGTTCCGGGCCGCCGTCCACGTGTTGCCGTACCCCGTCGCGATGGCGACGAGCCGGTGCAGGGCCTCGGCGTCCTCGTTGTCCGAGTCGAGCAGCATCGGACCGACGATCTCCCCGACGGTCTGGCCGGCCGAGGTCGCGATGACGGGGGCGTCGACGGCAGCCCGCCCGCGGCCGATCTTCGTGGCGGTCACGCCGTTGGCCTTGAGCTGGGCGGCGAACAGCTTCGCCGCGTCGCTGGTCGTGTCGGAGTTCTGCCGTCCGTCGACCACGAGGGCACGCAGCCAGGTCGTGTCGTCGGGGATGTAGGAGGACTTCCATCCCGTCGCGAGGGTGGGGGCGGGGAAGAGGTGGTCGTCGGCATACAGGCGGACCGTGGTCCGGCCGGCGGACCTGAGCGTCGCGGCGGTGGTCCTGGCCAGGGCCGCGAGCTGGCCGGAGCTGAACGCCGGGTCCCCGGAGCCGACGAGGATGACCTGGTCCGACCACGGTCCACGCTTGACGCTGGTGACGAACCGGTGCGAGGAGCCGAAGACGCGCAGTGCGTCGGTCGCGGTGACGAGCTTGGTGGTGGAGGCCGGCATCAGGGCCGTGGTGCCGTTCCTGCTCCACACGACACGACCGCTCGCGGCGTCGACGACGGCGCCCGTGAACGACGACCCGAACCGTGCGGTCGTCGCCCGGACGTCCAGCTTCGCCTTCAACCGGTGCTCGGCGGGACGGAAGACGACCGTCGGCCGGGTCGGGTCGGGCGAGATGGGCACCGCGTGGGCGGGGGAGAGCGCGAGGCCGGAGACGACGGCGCTCGCGAGCGCTCCGGAGGCAAGCAGCCGGGTCAGCCGCGTGCGGCGGGGCGGCGACGTGCGGGTGGAGCTCGTCAGGGATGGGGTCATGACCGTCCTCCGGGGGCGTGGCGCGGTCTCCGTGGGGGCGGAAGGGGCGCCTGTGACGTGGGAGGACGGTAGCGGCGGGGACGGTGGGACCGGGGCGATGTCGGCGAGGTCTGACCGGACGGACGATCCCCCTGAGCGCGCCACCCGTGCGGGCCGCACACTGGTGGGGTGAGATCCGCCTGGCAGTTCAGCGCCATCTGCTACGGCGTCTTCATGGTGGTCTGGTACGCCCAGCGCGTCCGTCGCTGGCGCCCACGAGGGTATGCCGACGCGCCCCTGAGGTGGAAGGTCGCCAACTTCCACCTCATGTCCTACGGCGTCCTCGACGCGATCGTCATCGTCGGGTTCCTCGTCAGCCTCTTCAACGCGACGTTCCTGGCCAACGTCTGACCCGTCCTCCGTGGACGTGTCGCGTCAGGCGTCGAGCACCTCGCGGAGCTTCGCGGCGAAGGCCTCCGGCTGGCCGCCGTACCCGTGCTCCCCGCCCATGAACCCACCGTGGTGGCTCGGGAAGACGACGACCTCCTGACCGAGCGCGGTGGCCAGCGCCTCGGTCGACCGCGCCGTGATCGTGCCGGCCGACTCGACCCCTGCCGCCAGCACCAGCCGCACGGGGGTGGCGCGCAGGACCTCGAGGTCGGGGCGGTAGGCGGTGATCGCATCGGAGACCCCGGACAGCAACGGGTCGTCCCGCCTTCCGTCGTCCTCGGAGGACATCCCGAACTGGGCGGGGTCGGGGAGGGGCTGGGCGGCATACGCCGGGGTGAACTCGCCCGACCACGAGGTGAGGCCGATGAACGCGGCCATGCCGGCGCCCTGGCCGCGCTGGTGGTAGGCGTCGTGGACCGCTCGTTCCGCGGCGAAGGCGGCGTCGGCGTCAGGGAGGACCGCCAGCAGCGGCGGCTCGTGGGCGACGACGGTCGTGACGTCCTCGGGGTGCGCGGTGACGAGGGCAAGGGCGCTCACGGCCCCGCCGCTGCTGGCGAACATCTCGACGGGACCGGCGCCGAGGTCGGTGATGACGGCGTGGTGGTCGGCGGCGTTCTGCTCCGGGGTCTGCACCAGTGAGCCGTCGGTGCGCTCGCTGCGGCCGAGGCCGCGGACGTCGTAGGTGACGACGGTGCGGTCGCCGAGCAGCGACGCCAGCGTCGTGAAGCCCTCGGCTCCCATCGGGGCGCCGACGAGGAACAACGGCGGGCGGCCGTCCGCGGTCGGGAGCGGGCCGTGGACGTCGTAGGCGAGGGTGACGTCAGGGGTCTTCAGGTGGCGGGTGGTGGGCATCTCGGGGCTCCGGTTCCTGGGTGGCAGGGGTGGCGCGTGCGGGCACCGCCCGGCGGTGGCTGCAGTGGAGACCGTCGCGCCCGCGAGAACTCATCGGTCAGGCAGGCCCCTCGCGGTCGGCGGCGTCGATCAGGCGAGTGAGGCCGTCGCGGAGGTCCTCGACCTCGGGCAGGCCCATGCCGAGGCGCGCCATGATCGCCGGCGGGATGCGCTCGGCCTGGCGCCGGGCCCGGCGGCCCTTCGTCGTCAGGGTGATCGCCAGGGCGCGGTCGTCCCGCGGGTCGCGGCCACGCGCCACCATGCCGTTCGCCTCGAGCCGCTTGAGCAGTGGCGAGAGGGTGGCCGGCTCGAGGCTGAGCCGCGCCGCGAGTTCGGACACCTTGAGGGGCGACTGCTCCCACAGGGCCAGCATCACGAGGTACTGGGGATGGGTGAGGCCCATGGGTTCGAGCAGCGGCCGGTAGAGCCCGATGACGTTGCGCGACGCGACCGCGAGGGCGAAGCAGACCTGCCGGTCGAGCGCGAGCAGGTCTGGTGCGCCGCCAATTTCGGGGGCCGCGGAGGTCGGGTCGGTACGAGGGGAGCGGGACACGATTTCATCCTATGCGTATGCGGGCTTACAGTTAGGCATCAAATCATTCGTGTACTAACTATTAGGCGGACGCATGGCTGGCAAGGGCAGGAACGAAGGCCTCTCGGTGGGCTACCGGATCGCGTACGGCGTGAAGTACGTCGGGTGGCACCTCTTCGGTCCCGCGCAGCTGACAGAGGCCGCCGACCCGCACATGCGCCTCAAGCGCGCGCGTGCGGCGAAGGTCGAGGCTGCTCGCGCGGCTCGGCGCGACGCCTGAGCGTCAGTCCCGGGGGGTCGACCCGGTCACCCTGGCGCGGTAGAGGTCGTCCACCTTGGCGCCGATCCGGACCAGCCCGACGCCGAGCAGCGTCCAGCCCAGCAGCACGAGGAGGGCCGCGGCCGCAGGGTAGAACCGTGAGTCCTCCCCGCGCGTGACGAGGTGCACGAACAGGCCCGCCGGGATGGCGACGAAGGCGCCACCGATGAGCTCGGCTGACGAGCGTTGGGCGAGCTGGATGTCGGTGCTCATGGATCCCCCCGGGTCGGCGTCGCACGGCGAGCGTCGCGCGAGAGCGGCGAGGGTACCGGCGCGAGGCCTCGGGTGCGCCCCGAATGCGCCCCGAATGTGCCCCGAATGTGCTCGGAACGCCCGACCGCGGTCAGCTGGCTCGGCTGCTCGTGAGGTCGACGAAGTACTGGGCCACGTCGTAGTTCGAGATCCGCAGGGCCCCGATCCGTGGAGAGGTGCCGTGGTTGTTCTCGGCGTCCGGGTCGGCGCCGGCCGCGAGCAGGGCGAGGATGGTCTCTCCTCGACCCCGTGAGGAGGACATGGCCCGCCACAGCGGGGTGTTGCCCCACTGGTCGCGCGCCTCGAGGGCGGCCCCTGCCGCGACGAGCTCGGGCACCACGTCCGCCTGCTGGTTCTGGGCCGCGAGGTGCAGGGGGGTGTACCCGCCGGTGTCGGCGAGCGTCACGTCATACCCCTGCGCCAGCAGCTGGCGCACCAGGGCCAGGTCGCCGTCCGCAGCCGCGTAGTGGAGGTCGGTGCGACCCTCACGGTCCAGTTCCATGCCCCGTATGGTGCCCAAGGCCGGCTCCCCACGTGGTGGGTTTCGAGCGTTCTCAGCCGGTCGGAGGAGGTAACAGAACTCCTCGGTGGAAGTGAAGCCGGTGACCCCGGCGGCGCTACTGGCCGGAGGGTGCGATCGGGGTCCAGAGGACCTCGACGTGTCCCTTGCGCAGGGCGTCCGCGAGGTCGGCCGGGGGCTCCCGGTCGGTGACGAAGTAGTCGACCGCGTCGAGCGTGGTGATCTGGGCGAACAGCCGTCGACCGAACTTCGAGGAGTCGGCCAGGATCGCCACCTTGCCTGCGCGCCCGAGCATCTCGCGCATCATCGCCGCCTCGGCAAGGTTGCTCGTGGAGTACCCGCCGTCGGTCGACACGCCCCCCACGGTCACCAGGGCGAGGTCGCAACGGATGTCCATGTCACGGCCCCCCAGCGAGACCGGGAAGGCGACGGGTCCGATGGTCGCCTGCGCCGCGTGCCGCACGTCGCCGCCGAAGAGGTAGAGGTCGCGGAAGCACTTGGGGGAGATCTCGGTGGCGAGCCGGAGGTTGTTGGTGGCGATGGTCAGGCCGCGGTGCTCGCGCAGGTGACGGGCGACGGCCAGCGCCGTGGTGCCGGCGTTGATGATGAGGACGTCGCCGTCGGTGACCAGGCTCGCGGCCGTGGCGCCGATCTGCTCCTTGGCGTCGGGGTGCACCTGGATGCGGGTGTTGAGCCCGGGGTCCATGCGCGGCATGCGGGTGGGGTCGACCGCGCCCCCGCGGGTGCGCATGACCAGACCCTCCCCGTCGAGGTGGTCCAGGTCGCGCCGGATCGTGTCGGCGGACACCTGCAGGCGCTCCGCCAGGGCCTGCACCGTGACCTGCCCCGCGTCCGCGACCAGCGCGACGATCGCGGCCTTGCGGCTGGCCGGCAGGTGCGTCGAGTCGTCCTCCATGGCGGGGAGCATACGTGCGTTCTTGCGCTTTGTCTTACGTGTTGGTGCGGTTTCTCGCATCGAAGTGCCCTCTTCTCGGGCGAACTGTCTGTTCGCCGTGGGGTATGCCGTGAGTGTGCGGATTCGTGCTCAGCGATGTGTTCCGGTGGGTGATCGGCCCGCCAGGCGGCTCGGTGCGCGGTCGTCTCACTGGGCGATTTCGCTGCGTCGAACCTCTTGACCATGCCGCATCCTGCGGATTAATGTCGCAGGAACAGGCAGGAAACAGCAACTACACGCAGGCGATGGCGCCAAGGAACGGAGCAGCAATGCGAGCACAGAGTCGTGCTTCACGGGTGGTGGCGGTGGTCGGGTTCGTCTCGGCGGTCAGCCTCCTCGCGGCATGCGCGGGTGGCGAGGGTGCGCCGATCGGCGCCAACGCCGACGACAACAGCACTGCGGCGGACGGCTCGGTCGTCCTGGAGTTCTCGCAGTGGTGGGAGCCCGAGCTCCCCAAGGGTTCGCTGCGCGGGATGATGGACGAGTTCGAGAAGGCGAACCCCGGCGTCAAGGTGAAGCTGATCAGCGCCCCCTACGCCTCGACCCAGCAGCAGACGGTCGCCGGTGCGGCCTCCAAGACCCTCGCCGACGTGGTCGGCCTCGACGGGGCCTGGGTCAACGACTTCTCCAAGCAGAAGGCCATCACCAACCTGACGTCCCTGATGCAGGAGTCCGGCTACGACGACTCCCAGCTGGCCAGCCAGATCAAGGTCGACGGCAACACGTACATGATCCCCGTCGTGAACTTCGTCTACCCGATGTTCACCAACGACACCCTGCTGGCCAAGGCCGGCGTCAACGCCCCGCCCTCGACGCGCAGCGAGTTCGTCGACGCGGCCAAGAAGGTCACGGCCACCGGCAAGGGCAACTCGGGGTGGATCCTCCCGCTCGCCCAGGACGCCCCCAACGGCATCCAGAACGACGTGATGTCGTGGGTCTGGGCCTCGGGTGGCTCCATGCTCAAGGACGGCCAGCCCGACCTGACCAACTCCTCCGTCAAGAGCGTCGTCGAGTTCATCAAGCAGCTCAACGACGCGAAGGCGATCGCGCCCGGCGCGCTGACGATGAAGGAGCAGGACAAGGTCGAGCAGTTCACCAACGGCCGCGTCGGGATGATGATCGACTCCCTCGCCCACATCAACCTGATCCGGGAGAACGCGCCGGACCTCAAGTTCAGCATCTCGGCGATCCCGGCTGCTGACGGCTACACGGGCAAGCGCGGGATGCCCTACGCCTCCTGGGGCATCGGCGTCTCGGAGAACAGCAAGCACAAGAAGGAAGCCCTCAAGCTCGTCGAGTTCCTGATGAGCAAGGACACCAACTCCAAGCTGTCGTCCGTGGCCAACGCCTTCCCCGGCAACAAGGAGTCCGTGCCGGACTTCGTCCAGTCGGACGCGATGTTCAAGACGGCCTTCGACATCTGGAACAAGGGTGTCCCGGCCAACGAGTTCACCGGCCTGCCGACCGCCGAGGACCTGATGCGGTCCTTCGACGGAGAGCTGCAGAAGACCTTGGCGGAGAACCAGCCCGTCGACACGACCCTGAACAACGCCCAGAAGGCGTGGTCCGCGAAGTTCTGACAGGAGGAGGGTGGGTCGTCGCGACGACAGCCGCACGGCCCACCCGCCCCGCAGGAGGTACCCCGTGATCGACACCTCGATCTCAACCGCCCCGGAGCAGCTACCGGGATCGGCGAAGGCCAAGGGACGCAAGACACCGCGCCCGCGCTCGCAGGTGATCCGCAAGCTGGAGCCCTACGGCTACCTCGCGCCGGTCATCGTCCTCATGCTCGTCCTGATGATCCTGCCGATCGCCGTCGTGATCCGGTATTCGTTGCTGGACAACGTGATCATGACGCCGACCTCAGTGGTCGTCGGGCTGAAGAACTACATCACGATCCTCAGCGACCCGGTCTACCACACGGCCATCAAGAACACGGCGGTCTTCACCGGCAGCAGCGTCCTGGCCCACCTGGTCCTCGGCCTCGGGTTCGCGATGCTGCTCAACTCGCCCCTGCTGGGCCGCTGGACCAAGACGATCTTCCGCACAATCCTCGTGATGCCGTGGCTCCTGACGGTGGCCATCATCGCCATCCTCTGGCGCCTGCTGCTCGACCCGAACGGCGTCGTCAACTACGCGCTCATCCAGGGCGGCGTCATCGACACCCCGATCGCCTGGCTCGCCGACCTCAACCTCGCCCTCCCGGCCGTCACCTTCATCAACATCTGGGCCGGCTACCCGTTCTTCATGGTCAGCCTGCTCGCCGGGCTGCAGGGCATCTCCGCCGACCTCTACGAGGCGGCGGCCGTCGACGGGGCGTCGTGGTGGCGCCGGTTCTTCCACGTCACCCTGCCGTCGCTGCGCCCGATCATCCTGAGCATGGCGCTGCTGGACATGATCTGGACCTCCCAGCAGTTCCCGTTGATCTGGATGACGACCGGCGGTGGTCCCCTGGACCGCACGGAGATGCTCAGCACGTACACCTACAAGCTCGCGTTCAGCGAGTACCAGTTCGCCCAGGCCTCGGCCAGCGCCGTGATGCTGCTCGCCGTCGCCCTGGTCCTCGCCGTCTTCTACGTGCGGCACCAGCGAGTGAGGGACTGACCATGACCGTCATGACGACCACCAACCCCCGCAAGAAGGCGGCCCTCAAGGCCGGCACCTGGACGGGCCTGATCCTCGGGGCGTTGTTCGCCGGCCTCCCGGTCCTGTGGATGCTCTCGAGCTCGTTCAAGTCGAACTCCGAGATCTTCGCGTGGCCGCCGAAGCTCATCACCGAGAACTTCTCGTTCGCGGCATACACGACCGTCCTCACCGACCCGACCAAAGTGCGGTTCTTCGTCAACAGCTACGTCGTGGCCATCGCGGTCACGGTGCTGACGCTGGTCTGCGCGATCCTGGCCGCGTACGCGTTCAGCCGCTACCAGTTCCGCGGCAAGGGCCTGGTCAACGTGATCATCGTCGGCATCCAGGCCGTCCCGCCGATCACGCTGCTCATCCCCTACTTCGGGCTGATCGTGGCGCTGCGCCTCTACAACAGCTACCAGGGCCTGGTGCTCACCTACATGGTGTTCACGCTGCCGTACGCCATCGTCATGATGACCGGCTACTTCAACACCCTGCCGCGCGAGCTGGACGAGGCCGCACGGGTTGACGGCACCACGTCGTTCGGCGCCCTCTGGCGGATCCTCGTGCCGATCTCGTTGCCGGGCATCGTCTCGGTGGCCGTCTACACGTTCATGATCGCGTGGAACGAGTACCTCTTCGCGCTCACCCTGACCCGCACGGACAACATGCGCACGGTGCCCATCGGCATCCAGCTGCTCATGGGCCAGCACTCGTACCAGTGGACCGAGATGATGGCCATGAGTGTGCTCGGGAGCATCCCCGTGATGGTGCTGTTCGTGTTCTTCCAGAAGTTCTTCATCGGTGGCATGACCGCTGGTGCAGTCAAGAGCTGACCGTCGACCGTCGACGCCCAGAACCCCTCCCCACACAGAGAGAGACACACCCATGCTCGTCAACGGAGTCAACCTCCTGCAGGTCGCCCGCGAGAACCAGTTCGCCGTGCCGGCCTTCAACATCAGCGACTACGCGATGATGAAGGGGATCTTCGAGATCAGCGAGGAGACCAACTCACCGCTCATCATCGCGATCCACCCCGACGAGCAGAAGCACGTCGGTGACAGCTTCCTCCGCTCGGCGATCGACCTGGCCCTGCGCAGCCCCGTCCCGGTGGCCATCCACTGGGACCACGGCGCCAGCTACGAGGAGTCGCTCAAGGCCATCCAGCTGGGCTTCACCTCGATGATGATCGACAAGTCGCTGGTGTCCTTCGACGAGAACGTCGCGATCACCAAGCGCGTCGTCGAGGCCGCCCACGCGGTGGGCCTCAGCGTCGAGGCCGAGCTCGGCACCATCGGCAAGGCCGATGACGAAGCCGAGGCAGGCACCGAGTACATCGTCTACACGGACCCTGAGGACGCGGTCCGATTCGTGCAGGAGACCGGTGTCGACAGCCTGGCCGTCGCGATCGGCACCTGCCACGGGCTCTACCCCGACTGGATGAAGCCCGAGATCAAGATCGACCTGCTCGAGCAGATCGAGGCCAAGGTCTCGATCCCCCTGGTGCTGCACGGCGGTTCGGGCAACCCCGACGAGGAGATCGCCAAGTCGGTGTCCCGCGGCATCGCGAAGATCAACATCTCCAGCGACATCAAGGTGGCCTACCACGGGAAGATGCGCGAGATGCTGGCCAACGACCCGAAGCTGCGCGAGCCCAACTCCATCCAGCCGGACTGCATCAAGGCGATGAAGGCGGCGGCGGCCCACAAGATCGAGCTGTTCAACGCCGACGGCAAAGCCTCCCTCTACTGAGCCGGCCCGGCCGCAGCCGCACGACCCGCACGTCTCCCCACCTCGACCGAGTCGCCCACGGAGGACCCCGACGATGACCCACCCCACCACGGTGGCCTCCAGCACGAGCCGGACGCTCATCCCCGCGTCCGGCGTCGTGCTGGGCTTCGGGGCGGCTCTCGACTGCGAGATCCGTTGGGATGCAAGCGTCCTCAGCGACCTCGCCAGGTCGCATGGCGTGGTCCCCGACGAGCTCGTCGGCCAGCGCCCGATCTGCTCCGAACGAGACCTCGTGGTCTCGATCCTGGGCTACTTCGCCCGCAGCGCGGGTGGGGAGCGCCGGGTCGACGAGCCGGAGGTGATCGAGGAGTTCTGCGCCCGCTTCGACCGAGTGGCCTCGATCGGTGGGACGTGCGTGCGGGCGGCGGCGGCGATGCTGCGGCTCGGCCAGCAGGCGACGGTGCACCTCGCGTTCGAGAGCGACCAGGTGCTCAGCCTCCTCCCGCCCGGTACGCAGGCGCTGGTCCCCGACGTGGACCTGCCGTCCTACCCGCACCTCGTCGTGCAGTACCCCGCCGGTGCCCGGGTGGTCACCGACCAGCTGGAACTCGTCGCGACCCGGGCCAACCGGCTGATCTACGTCAACGACCCGGCGAACGAGGAGATCGCGCTGAGTCCTGCACTCCCGTCCGCGGTCGCCGGGGCTGCTGTCTTCCTGGTCTCTGGCTTCAACGCCATGCGCAACCTCCCGGCCCTGCGCGCACGCCTGGACGTCGTGGAGGCCGCCGTCGTGCAACGCCGTGCATCCGGCACCGAGGGTGTCGTCATGTACGAGGACGCCGGGTTCCACCAGCCCGAGTTCGCGGAGGTCGTCCGCAGCCGGATGGCGCGGGTCGTCGACGTGTACAGCCTCAGCGACGAGGAGCTGGTCGACGCGGTCGCGGCCTCCGGCGCGCTCGACCTGCTGGACGCCGATGCGGTGCTCGCTGCCGTCTCGACGCTCGCCGCCCGACTCGGAGTCCCCACGGTGGTGGTCCACTCCCGGCACTGGGCGCTGGCCTTCGGCCCGACGGCCGGCCGGTACCGGGACGCCCTGGCCACCGGCACCGCTCTGGCCACCGCGCGGTACGCACACGGCGAGCTCGTCACCCACGACCACATCACCAGCGTCGCCGGTGCGAGCCCCGACCCGGCGGCGGTGGCCTTCGCCCGGCGGATCCGGGAGATCGCGGGGGAGCAGGTCACGGTCGTGGCCGTCCCCACCCTCGAGGTGCCGGACCCGACGACCGTGGGGCTCGGCGACACCTTCGTCGGCGGGTTCCTCGCAGCCTGCGCCAGACTGGTCGACGAGCAGTCCCACCCCGCGGCTGCAGGAAAGGCGCCATGAGCGACACGACCTCGTCCACCCCCACCATCCCCGGTGCCGCTTCTGCAGCTGAGGTCGGAAGCGGCACCGGTACCACCCGCTGGGCCGAACGCCCGGCGCACCGGCTCTGGGTGCAGGAGCGGTTCGCGCGGATGATCGAGTTCGTCGGCCCGAGCGTCCTGCCCGGCGGTGGGTTCGCCTACCTCGGGGGTGATGGATCCCCGATGCCGGGGCGCGAGCCGTCCCTGCTGCTCACCGCCCGCATGACCCACGTGGCCGGCCTGGCCTCGGTGCTCGGCATCCCCGGCTCCGAGCGTCTGCTGGCCCACGGGCTGGCGTCCCTGGAGGGCGCCTTCCGTGACGAGGCGCACGGCGGCTGGTTCGGGACGCTGGAGCGGACCGGGCGCAAGACGGCATACGAGCACGTCCACGTCGTCCTGGCGGCGGCGTCGGCGCTGGCCGCGCAGGCCCAGGGGGCCGCGTCCGTCGGTGACCCGCAGGCCCTGGCGCGCGAGGTGACCCGAGTCGTCGAGGAGAAGTTCTGGCGTGAGGACGAGGGTGCGCTGTGCGAGTCGTGGTCGGCGACGTGGGACGACCCCGAGGAGTACCGCGGGGCGAACGCCAACATGCACGCGGTCGAGGCGTTCCTCGCGATCGGTGACGCGCTCGACGAGGACGTCTGGCACGCAAGGGCGCTGCGCATCTGCGAGCGCATCGTGAACCAGCACGCGCGTGGTCGCGACTGGCTGCTGCCCGAGCACTACGACGCGCAGTGGCAGGAGCTGCCCGACTACAACATCGACAACCCCAACGACCCCTTCCGCCCGTATGGCGCGACGTACGGCCACCTGCTCGAGTGGGCTCGCCTGCTGTGCGGCCTGCACGCCTCACCTCGCGTGCAGACCGGTCCCTGGGTGCTGGAGGCAGCCGAGGCGTTGGCGCGAAAGGCGTTGTCCGCGTGGGGAGTCGACGGCCGTGAGGGCCTGGTCTACACCGTCGACTGGGAGTCCGAGCCGGTCTCCGACGTCCGACTGCACTGGCCGATCTGCGAGGGCATCCAGGCGACCGCGCTGCTCGGCGGGCTGACCGGTGACGACGAGTGGGAGCAGTGGTACCGCCGGCTGTGGGACCACGCAGCGGCGTACTTCGTCGACACCACGGGCAGCTGGATCAACGAGCTCGACGAGGACATGAAGGAGGGTTTCGTGGTGTGGCCGGGACGTCCGGACGTCTACCACGCGACCGGCGCCTACATGGCGCCGCTGCTCCCCGCCTGGCCGTTCATGACGGTGGCCGCCGCCCGGCTGGGCTGACGCACGTCGCGCGCCGATCCACGCAACCGGCCGCAAACCTCACTCTATTGACGGAGACGCCCGCTGCCCCGCCTGCGGGACACTGGCAGGCGCATGTCGGACCGTCGAAGCGGGGATGCCATGGCCGAGGAGCAGGGTTCGGGCGAGGGAGAGGCACGCCGTCCGCCTCGACCAAGGGACCGTGGCCAGGGCAGGGCCGGTCCGGCGCCGTCACCCTCGGGCAGCTCCTCGAGCATGCCCGCGCTGGACCCGACCCAGATGGTCGAACGCGACTGGCTGCACGTCGGTCGACCCGGCAAGGCCCTCGAGGACCGCGCCATCGAGGTGGAGATCCGCACAGCGCGCAAGGTCTGGGCCGTCGTCGCGGCGTTCACCCTGGTCCTGCTGCTGCTCAGCCTGCTCCGCGCGACCGGAGTCCTCCCGCTCGGGGAGGTGCGCCTCGCCGAGGGCGAGTCACGCGTGCCGGTGGAGGACGGCGACAGCCCGTGGCCCCGGGCCATGCTCGCCCTCCTCCTGCTGCAGGTGGCGACCCAGTTCGTCCTGGTCCTGCTGGTCGTCGAGCACCGCTACACCGCCGGGAGCACACGGGTCGGGGCCCGCAGGGTCGTGGAGAAGCCAGCCGCGAAGCATCCGTCGTTCAGCTCGTCGGTGCGAACCCTGCGCGGCTGGGTCCGCGCGACCCCGGCGCCGCCCCGGATCAAGGTCCTGCGCCTGGTCCTCCTCGTCCTGGTGGGCGCCGCGGTGGGGATCGACTGGGCCCGGTTGTCGTGGTGGCACACCGTCGTCATCGGTGCGGTCGCTGAGGTCACAGCCGCCGCGGCATACCTGCTCACCGTCCGTGGGCTCGCGGACCGGCGCCGGGAGCTGCCCGGGACCGGGGGAGGTGCGCCACCGGCCGGAGCCCCACCCACCGGGACCACCGCCGTGGTCGACACCCGAGACGCCGGGCCGCTCGCGATCGGTGCCTCCGGCGGTGGCATCCGCGCGACGGCGTTCGCCCTCGGGGGGATGCACGCGCTGCAGGACCACGCCAAGGAGCTCGGCCTCGACCGGGTCGAGGACGAGCCGGCGATCTTCGCCGTCAGCGGTGGCAGCTACATGGGCGCTGCGCTGGCCCTGCGGCGCCGCTTCGCCGGGGACGGCTCGCCGGTTCCCCCGATCCCGTGGACGCAGAGCTACCGGCCGAACTCGTCGGAGATCGAGCGGCTGCGTCGACACACCCGCTACCTGTTCGAGCCAGTGGCCCGATGGCGGGACGGGTTGGTCAGCCTCGTGCTCGGCGCATCGGTCAACGTCATCGTCGTCGGCCTGACGCTGCTGTTCGCGACGTTGGTCAGTGCGACTCTTGCCGTGACGGTGGGTTTCGTTGCAGCCCATCGGGTTTCACGAGTGGTGGACAACACCCCTGTCGTGCTGGTGGACGGGCTGCAGCTGGCTCCCTCGTGGGGCACCGGGCAGTGGCTGGGCCTGCTCAGCGTGCCCATCGCCTGCCTCGTCGTTTTGGTCGGGCTGACCGTGTGGGACTGGAGGGGGACGGCGGTCTTCGACGACACGGATCCCGACCAGCCGCAACGCGATGAGACCATCGCGACGCGAGACAAGGTGGCGCGCTGGCGTCCCCTCGTCCTCGGGGTGGCCGCGGTCTGGCTGGCTGTCGTCGCGGGGCTGCCGGCCGCCCTGGTGGGGGTGACGACCCTGACCACGAGCAACAAGCCGACCACCCTCGGCGCGGCGGCACTGAGCGGCCTGGGGTTCGGGACCCGCAGCATCTGCGAGGAAGCGGCATCGCAGAACATCGCCAAGGCCGTCAGCAAGGTCAGCCTCGAGGCCCGGATCAGCCCCGACGAGGCACGCAGTGTCGATGCCGGGGCGTGCGGGTACGAGACCGAGGTGACCCGGACGCTGGTCACCAAGGGCGACAAGGACCCCGCCAACGACGTGCTGCTGAAAGGGGACGACCAGGCGGCGCGGGACCTGGCCGGCGCCACCCGCGTCTCGGTCCAGATCGGTGGCATCTCGGGGCTGTTCCTCGCGGTCATCGGGCTGCTCCGGCGAGGCCCGTCACCCGAGGCGGCGGCCGAGGCGAATCTGATGGCGCGGGTCAAGCGGTACCTGCTGACCTGGCTTCCGCTCGCGATCGTGGGACTGGTCGCCGTGTACCTCCAGCTGTTGTGGATGTTCCACTACCTGATCGAGCTCAAGGGTCCCTTCACGCCGACGTTCGTGGCGTGGAGCGCGCTGCTCGTCGCTGTGGCGTGCTTGCTCGCCTACCTCGTCGACGCCAACGCGACCTCGATGCACGGCTTCTACCGGGCGCGGCTGGCGGACGCGTTCTGCGTGGGGATCGACGCGACCACGGGCCGTGCCGTCGAGCTGCCACCCGCGCAGGTGTACCGCTACTCCGACCTCGACGGCATCGGGCTCAACATCGTCGCGACGCTCAACTCCAAGGCCCCGAACGAGGCGCCGACGATGCGCGGCGGGTTCCCGGTCGTGTTCGGACCACAAGGGATCCGCGTCTTCCGGGAGGAGGGCACCACGGTGACGGTCCCGATGCGGGAGTACGAGGACTTCGCCGGCGCCGGTCGCACGTCCGTGATGGCGTCGGTCGCGATCAGCGGCGCCGCCATCTCGCCACTGATGGGGCGCTTCGGCATCCAGATGGCGCCGTACCGGTTGCTGCTCACCCTGTTCAACCTCCGCGTCGGCACGTGGGTGCGCAACCCGCTCCACACCCACACCCCGGTCCTGGAGCGGCCGAAGGGCTGGCTGTGGCTCACGAGCAAGCCCGGTCTGACGAAGATCGCGGTGGAGGCCGCGGGGCGGCTGTCGGCAGACGACCGGTGGATCTACCTCAGCGACGGTGGGCACCTGGACAACACAGGACTGGTCGAGTGCGTGCGCCAGCACGTCACCTCGGGTGGTGATGCGGCCCGGCGGATCCTCATCTTCGACGCGAGCAACGACCCGCCGCAGTCGTGGTCCGCCGTCGGCGACGCCATCGCCGTCGTCCGGGCCGACCTCGACATCGACCTCCAGCGGCAGATGATCGAGGACGAGCCGCCGTGGTTGCGCTGCTACCGCGATCCCCGCGGCCTCGAAGTGGTGGTGGTGAAGTCCGTCCGCGTCGAGCCGCCAGCCGCGGGGGCGACCGGCGTCGACTGGAACGCCGCGCTCCCGCCGAACGTGCAGTCGTTCCAGATCAACAACAAGGACTTCCCCCGCGCGCCGACAGCGCGGCAGAAGTTCGGCGACCTCGAGTTCGAGGCCTACCGCGGCCTCGGGTATGCCGCGACCGTCACCTCGCTGCGCATGTGCCACTGGATCCCCGGAGCACCGCGGCGGTCCACCGCGCGGCCGAGGCCACAGCCGCACATCGCCGGGCTCCCCTGACGGGTTCCGTCACCGGGGTGACCGTTGACCACGAACAGTGGAGTCACCCCGGTGAGCAAGGTCAGTGGGCGAGCTTGAGCCCGACCACGCCGGCGACGATCAGGCCCAGGCACACCAGCCGTGCCGCGGTCGCCGGCTCTTCGAGCGCGACGATGCCGTAGACGGCGGTGCCCACCGCGCCGATGCCCACCCACACGGCATACGCCGTGCCGACCGGCAGGGTGCGCAGCGCGAAACCGAGCCCTGCCATCGAGGCGACCAGGGCGACCGCGAAGATCGCGGTGGGGAGAGGGCGCGTCAGCGTGCGTGACTCGGCCAGGGCAGAGGCCCAGACGGTCTCGAGGACCCCTGAGACGACGAGTGCGATCCAGGACATGACATACCTCCGGAGCACCGTCGTGTCCGACCGGGTACGGCGCGCTCGTCCGGAGCCTTGCTGAGGCTTGCCCAGATTCTACAGGCCGGCCTCTGGCCGCCGGCTCCACAGGTTCCTAGGCTGACCTCATGGCACCCGGGAGGGCCTCGCAGCACCGAGTCGCGGCGGTGGACGTCGCCGAGGACGTCGTCGTGCGGCAGTACCGGTACCTCCTCACGACGGCGTCGGTCGACGCACTCCAGGGGATCCACGTCGAGGTGATGGGGAGCCTGTCCGTGGCCGACCGGGCGAGGGTGCTGGGGGCGTTGCTCGACGCGTTCGCGACAGGTCGTCACGTGGACGCCACCGAGACGGACAAGGTCGCCCACCTGGTCGCCGTCGGTGCCCATCGAGCACCGCTGGCGTGGTTGGACAGCCTGGCCGCACGTTCGCCCGGCGGCTGGCTGCGGGGGTGCTCGACACCGAGGCGTCATTCGGGCGGTTCAACGGGTATGCCGCGTGGGACGGCGAGTCGCCCGAACCGGTGGAGGATCCCGGGCCGAACGACGGGTTCGACCCCCGCGGGATGGGGGATGCCAGCACGGCTCGCTACCGCACGCGCGTCAACAGGGACCCGCGGATCTACCTGTATGGCGCCACCGGAGTCTGACGCCTGCTCGCCTACTGGGCGTGCTTGGCGGCGCGTCGGGCTCGGCAGGGCGGGCTCGGCGGGGCTCACCCGCCTACAGGGCGCCGTGGGTGGGGTCGAAGTGCTCACCCTGTCGTTGGCGCGCGGCCTTGGCCGACCAGTCCTGCCAGTCGTCCTCGGTCGGTTGGTAGCGCCGGCGCCGGACGATGGCCGAGATCACGATCAGGACCCCGAGCATGATCAGGAAGGGGAGCAGGATCCAGAACGCGACGGTCCAGAACATCGTCATCACCGCTTGCGGAGTAGGGGTGATCGAGCTTCCAGTGTCCTGCGACTGCGACCCTGGCGACAAGGGACAGACCGGACCACCTGAGGTCACGAACGAGGACGGTCAGGCCTCGCGCCGCGACTCTCGTTCGTCGTGCGCCACCTGGCGACGGAGCTCTCCGTCCGCATCGAGCCACCGCAGGGCGCGCCGCTGGATGAAGAGGCCCAAGGCGATCGAGGCGGCCAGGGTCGCGAGGTTGAGGAGCCACCGCAGGAAGTCGCTGTCGATGTTCGGCGAGATCGTTCGGTAGACGAGGTACGCAGCCATCACGAGGACGACCCAGGCCACCATGGCGAGGTACCGGGCGAAGAGGAAGCCGCGGACCGACAGCCGCGCCGGGCGAGCCCTGGGTTCCTCGCCCAGGCTCAAGAACGCGATGTTCGACGGCACGTCGTCCATGTTGATCCAGGGCCTCGGATCCACTCCGTGCTCCATCGCCCTGCGGATGAGGTGACCGGTGGCTGCTCGTCGCCGATCCCCGGGCTCGTGGACCGTGCCGGAGGCGTGCTCGTTGCGGTCGACCGGTTCGCCTGCGGCTCGGCGCTTCTCGATGTCGTCCCGGATCGACTCCAGCAAGGTCATGAACTCGCGCTCGTTGTCGAACGCGGCGACGACGACGTGCCGCCGCTCGTGTCGATCCGGGTCGTACCGGTAGTGCCGGACCACGAACCGCCGGATGCTGTCGTCCTCCGCATCGACCCTGGCCACCTGGGCAGCCTAGGCCCGGGGACGTCTCGGCAGGGGCTGTCAGTGGCGCGCGCCAGAGACGCCTTGCTCTGTTGTGGTCCGGTGGCGCCGGAAGGGCGAGGACCGGGCACCGATGCGGTGGCGAAACGTCGGCACCGGTGGCACTGCGGAAACTTGGTGGTGCCCTCGGGCAGATTCGAACTGCCGACACCCGCTTTAGGAGTCCGACCTAGGTGACGATGCTGATCGTATTCCTTTATGCAGCAACGGAATAGCGAATCTACCCGCTGGCTAGTTCTGGTTGGTTCCGGCGCAGTAGGTACCTCTCGGGCACCTGACCTCTTTGGGTGCTGCAGCCAGCTCCTGACGAGTGTGACTCGCTCACTGAACCACGTCGAGACCCCGTCGTCGCCAGTTCGCCTGCCGGACCGAGTGCATCTCCGATGAGGCTGCCCCGGAGCCAAGACTCATTGCACAGGCGGCGGTATGACGTCGTTGGGCGGCGAAGCCATCTCGGGTCTGCGGAGAGCGCATGGCATCGACGACAGCCTCTCCATGACATCGTGACTCCGTGACCCTTCTGCTGTTGATTGAGGCGTCAGATGGACTTCTGGCCGTTGCTGACGGACGGGTCAGAAGGACTGAGCCTGACGGAAGCCATTACATCCTGAAGGACGATGCCCGGAAAGCCGCCTTTACGCCAGGCGCCTCCGTGGTGGCGCTAGCGTCCGGACGGTTGAACTTCGGCTCTGCAGACGCCGCTGCCGTCTTGGAGTCCGCACTCCGCAGATGGGTTTGCAGCTTCGCCGAATCTGGGGCGCGCTTGACCGTGGACGGCGCCGCGAAAGCGTGCTTCGAGGCCCTGATTGCAGCCGATCTCGCGCACTCGATCCCCGGACATGGTGTGGTCGTCGTCGTTGCAGGTTACGACGAAGGCCAGGACGTTGCGCAGGTCTACGAGTTCACGGCTCCGGATACGACTGGGGGGCCGGGGCTGAGCCCAGGCTTCCTTCAGGATCGTTTCTTAGCCCTGCCCATCTACAACGACACTAGCGACCTGGTTCGGGCCGAGTTTGGGCTCCTCACGACTGATCAGTACTGCGAGCGGCTCGACCACTTCGCTGACGACCCCATGGCCGACTTTCGGGGACAGTTGTCCTTGGCGGGCGAGCCCCTCAGCGTCGTAGCGAGGTCGGTAACCGACGTGCTTCCGACTTTCTTGGCCACCGACCCGGATCGCCTGGATATGGAGGGCATCGGCGGAGAATGGCTTGTGTGTCGAGTCTGGCCCAATGTCGACGTTGAGGACGAGACTTACGCTTGGGGACCAATGAGACCGGGCACGAGCGACACCTCCACCTGATCCTTGCTTGCGCCGCAATCTGCGAGCCAGATCTGCTTGATGACTAACGCACGAGCAACGCATGAACGCGGCACCTGGCCACAAAGCCGGTGTGCACACCAAGTGGCTACGCCTGCAGGCGGCGGAATGACCTGTCAGCTATGCAGTCGACTCTCCGTCGCGGATAGCGCGTCGGCCGCGATCGTCTATATCCGCTTGAGCTTTGCGCAGTCTCTCCGTGACGTCGATCTTCTCCTGCAGGGAGAGGACTTGCTTAACTGTCACGCGGCGACCAGCAACCCAGGCGGAGAGGGACGAAGACTCTTCGACTACCTGGCGATCCACCTCGATGGCACTGACAACCTCGTAGGTGACAGAGTCCAGGAGAACAAATACGCATGCGTCGAACTCGAAGCTGCGAAATGGCGAGTAGGTCTGCGACTTCTTAGCCGAGGCGTCAGTTACTCGGCACTTCACTTGCAGCAGCCGGTCGTGGACGCGCACGTCCCAGCTCTTCTCCGAGGCCCTGGCGATTCCCCCGTCGAAGGCTTCGGCGACCAGCAGCTCCGCGTAGTCACCAGCAGGGGCGTTGCGCGACCAGATGATCCGTCTCCGAATCAGCTCCGTAAGTATCTGTGAGTAGAGAGCCAAAAGTTCGCGAGGGCTATGCGCGGTTAGGTCGAACACGGTTGTAGCCACCCAAGGACGGTACTCGAGCCGTCGAACATCGGGAGCCGTTTGGCTCGCAGATCCTCCTCAGCTCCTCCGTTGCATGCGGGACTAGCGGCGGATAGACGCACCATGTCAGCTGGTCGGGTCGTGTCGCTCGATCCGCGCCAGCACGTGTTCGCGTGGCGGCGCATGACCATGTTCCTGCTCCACGTGCGTGATCAGCACGCCCGCGAGCAGGTCGGCGTTTCCGCTCGTGAAGGTCTGCTTGCACCGCGGGCACCGGATTACTAGATCGTGCATGGACCCAAGCCTCCCCGCTCGAATCGCATCTGCAACCAGCGGCATGGTCGCCTCGCGGTGGGATGACTTACTCAGGCACTTCGGGGCTCCGCAGCAACAAAAGGCACGCGCCAAGGGGCCAGACACTGGAGAAGTGCACCCGCCTCCCGGGGGCTGAGGGGCGACAATGGCTGACATGGCAAACATCCCAAAGGCTATCGAGGACTGTGGTCAGCTCATCGGCGGCTTTGTTGACTGGCTGGAGGACCGAAAGCTACGCAGGACCGTGCGGGAGGCGCACGAGCGCGACCGATCGGCCACGGAGCAGGAAGAGGAGGTAGACCCCGGCGCGGGGACGACGGAGCACGACTCTGCTTCGCCGGCGCGCAAGGCCGACTCGTAGTCCTTCTGTTCCCACCTGTCTGGGCATACGGCAAGCCTCACCGTGGCGGCCTCTCGCGGCGGTGAGACGACGGTGCGGATCGCAACAGTTCAGGACGTCCACCGCCTGTGTGGCCCCGATGAGTCGCGGGCCTTCCGTTTGAAGGAGAACTTCGTTCTCGGCGGCCAAGAGGTCGGATGCTCAGAGGGAGCGAGCTTCAAGTCGCCGGCTCACCTGGCCCTGCACCGTCCGTTAGGTACGCGAGGCACTGGTGCCCGAACGGCGTGACGATCCACCAAGATCCAACGCCAAGGCGTGAGCTGCCTGGGCCGATACAGCCGACACGGTCGAGCGTGGCCACGATGTAGTGCATCCCTTCTGCGAGCCGAGGGAGCTCTTCCATGAGGTGGTCGGTGGCCCACTCGCCACTTGCGCCAACATCTTGGCCCTCGAACACGTCGCGTGTGTTGAGCACCGTCGTCATAGTTACCAACGTCTGGATGTGCGCCGGCTCCATTTCGCGGATTGCGGCCACGTACAGCGGTTCCACGTCTAGTCGCGCATCGTCCTCCACGCCGTGCGCCAGGATCCGAGCAAGCGCCTCGGCCTTTTGCTGACCGGTCAAACGCCACGCTGCCTCGATGACCGCAGCTAATAGCGCCAAACGTTCGGGAGACCCTTCCGACCACGCGGCCAGTTCCGCAGGCTGCATGCTGGCCAGCTCCGCAGCTCTCTCGCTGGTGCGAACAGCATTCTCTGCTGCCTGTCGGTCGAAAGCCACAATGCGGTCAAAGACCGGTGCCAAGGCTGCGCTCGTAAACGCTCCCGCGAGTGGCCCGGCCACCCCAGTGACCACCAAGCCGGCCGTGGTTGCGGCGACACCCGAGGCGATTTTGGCAGGCAGTTGGTGCGAGCTCTTCACAGGGGCGGCGTCGTCCTCGTGCTCGGTCATGTGTCCGTTGTACCAGCGTCGAGGTTCCCGTCGTCCACAATGCCACTTGAGATCGGCGGTGAACGCGCACCCCCACGGGCGTGCCCGCGCTGCCACGGCTTGACATGACACGATCCACTTATGGACGCCGATCAAGCCATAGACCTTGCCTCAGCCCTTGCTTGGCCAGTCGTCGTGTTGGCTCTGGCCGCGATCTTCTACAAGCCATTACGCGCCTTCGCTCAACGGATGACAAGGATAAGCGTCGCCGGCAATGAGTTCATCGCGAGTGCGCTCGACAGTTCACAGGTGCTGATCGGATCCATACCTCTTAACTCGGCGAGGCCAGAAGCGGTCCCGAGGCCCATCGAAAAGGAGATCTTCCGGCTCGCCGGCAAAGACCCTCGAACCGCACTGATCGCACTTGGGCGCGAGATCGACCGGAGCGTACGACGACTAGCGATTGAGAGCAATTGGCAGGAGGCCGTCCAGAAGGACGCGCCGTCTTGGCGACGCCTTCACATCGTGGCTCAGAGTGTGGGGTGGGATCTTGACCGGCTCGCCTCAACCCTGATCTTCTCGATCTTGCTCGATGCCGCAATCGCAGGTGATCGATCGATTTCGGACGAGTCGATGAGACGCTTGGTTGATCAAGGTCTAACCGTGTTGGGACTAATCAACTCATCACCCCATGAGACTCATCGCGTTGTCTCGAGCCGCGTACAGATCTACGACGATCAAGGCCTCACGACTCCCGTCGATGGCAAGTTCGCGGTGGTCCTGGCTTCCACAAGCGTCGACAGACTGAGTACTAGAGCGTTCTTTACATCGCGCCCCGAGTACTATGCAGGCGGCATGGATGTGGGATACGAATTCCGGACGAACCCTCCGAAGGAGGAGGTGCACGGCTGGGTGCACGACCCCAGTTCACCCGAAGCGTTGAGCGTCGTTCCATGGGACTTCCGGGGTCGAGACCTGGCCGACTTCGAGTAGGACTCGGTGTATTTCGCGGTCGGAGAGTTCCCTGCCCGCAGCTCCCTCCTATTTGCGCTCGGCCGCGCGAATAGGAACGAATCGGGGGTTGGTCGATGCCCTCATGCCGGTGACTGAACCAAACGATCGCCCATCGGGCTCGATAGCCCCGAATGGGCGACGCCGGCGCCGAGTATCCACCGCTGCCTCTGAGGCGGAGACGAGGCCTACGGGTGGCGATGGGGCGCCCCTAGTGGGCGGAGTGGGTCGCCCCTAGTGGGCGTAAGGACGCACCCTCAGGCATCGGCCGATCTGTGTGCATTCTGTGGCAGCGACCTACTCGAGCTTGATCATGTTGCGGGTCCTCACGGCGATTGCTAGGACAATGATCGTGTGGGCGGGCGGGACCTCCGCGCGCGGACCGCCTTCGACGTTGATACCGCTTTCCGCCCCGCGATCGCCTCCTCAACACCTGAAGGCCCAGATGGCTCCCATTGATGCCCAACGGTGTCCGCTGAAGTGCCCTCGGCCGGATTCGAACCGGCGGCACCCGCTTTAGGAGCGAGCCCGGGTGTGATCCGAGCTCTGAGTTCCATTGCAACAAGATTGCGCACGGTCTCAATGAGGGCATCGGTCCACAGCGCGCCCTGGAACTGGCCGACGCGTCAGTTCGCCTTGTGGACTGGTTCGTCCTTCGACTGAACCCGCATCGCTGACAGCTGTTGGCGAGGAGTTCCGCAGACACTCGGCCGTTTAGCGCGCCGCCAGTTGCGACCCAGCGCCGACTCGCTGCCAACGCACCAGAAGCGACGGTGGGTCACGACTTTACGACGGCCAAGAAGTCTCTGAATCGCTCCAGCGTTGTTGTCGCGACCTCTCCCAAGTCGATCCCTGACAGTTCGGCAACGGTTGCTTCGACGGCCACGTGATCGTAGTCCGTCAACTTCATGACCATGCTCCGCTTGGCAGGAGCATCTAGGGTGCGTGCACACGTCAAGGCCGCCGAGGAGTTCCCGGCGAGCAAGGCGGCGGCTCCAACATACATTGGATACTGAACTAACACTTTCGCGTCCTGAGAGCTAAGGCTCGCCTTGACGAACTCGTCCCAAACGGTGGAGAACTGCTTTGGTCTTAGACGAGAGGTCGCGGCCGATAGAGCCGCCACCCCACGAAGGGCATCGGGCGTGAATGTCGCCTGCGCAGCCAGGGTCGCCAGTTGGCCAGCAACGGATTGGAGTTCATGGGGACTGTCGTGGCGTAAGGCGCTGAGGCCCGCGAATCGGAGCCAGTTGCACAGTCGGCTTGGTTCGATATCCGGCGTGGTGTCGCTGATGAGCGATACCAAAATCACAGCTGCATGCTCCGAGGGGCCCGCGGCATTTAGGCACCTAACAAGCAGGGATTCCGCCGTGTCGCACACTCGCTCGGACTTGGCTGCGCTGTTGATGAGCATGCCAATCATGTCGATCAGCACCGGCGTGACCGGAAACATGGGTGGGGATTGTGATCCTGACTCGGGCGACGGCCCCCCATAGCGACCTCGACACGTCTCCCTGGAGCGCTGTATGCAAGCCAAATGTGAGGTAACGATGGTGGATGCATGGCCCGCGATGTTTTCGGCCAGGCGCGAATCACCGTCCTCAGCAGCTCGGAGCGCGAATGCGGCGAGCGTGATGGCCTGTGTGCTCACGTCCTCCACATTTCCCGCCTCAATGGGCTGGAGGCAGTTGATCAGTTCCCGAGTTAGCGCGTGCCCGCTTCTAGGGATGGGCGAGGGAAGGCGGAGGACTGCGAGGGCCCGGCCCAGAGAAACCACCTGCCCGAAACCTACGGGAAATTGGAGGTATGCCCCTTCCTCGAACTCTGGACGGGCGAGGACCTTGCGCAGACGTTTGCGAGAGGGAAGGAAGATGCCGCGGGTGTCGGCATCGACTGTCCGGAGATCGTGGCCGATCATCTCGCGTTGGCTACTGGCGCCCGCAAAAGGAAGAGCCTCAATGGCCCGCGAAAGCTGCACCGCATGCCATTGGGTCCTTCCGAACTCACGGCCCGCACGATTCCAACGTCGGATGTTCCGGCCCACATACACTCGGCAAGCTTCTTGCGCGTCGGTGCGCCGGAAGATCCTGACCAGTGCCGTCGCGAGCCAAACGAGGGCGCCGGTCGTATATCCAATTTCCAGGAGGTGCCAGTACCGCGGAACGGGGACGAAGGACACGACTGTCGTACCGAGCAATGTGATGGCTGCCGAGTAGGCTGCGGCAAGTTGCCAGGGCTGACCTGAGACTCGCGCGACGGTGGCAGGCAGGCGCGTGGTCGATAGCTGCACCGTAAAGACGTTGATGGTGGCTATGAGCGCGATGACGGCAAGCGCTGCCTCGGGGGCGATACCGGATAACGGGAGACTCTGAAGCAGCTCGGTCCACGCGCTAGGAAACGGCGAACGCATGTCGAGATGCCGCGCAAGCAGAACGCCAATCAGTGTCATGGGGGCCAAACCAATGACGAGTGCGAGCCAGGCTCGACCTATCAACGCGCCCAGCAACGTGCCCGACACGCGACTCGTTCTGTGCTGCCGCGCAGGATCAGTCCGTTGAGCGACGTCCGCCGAGGAGGCGAAGCGGGTTTGCTCTTCTGCGCTGAGGGTGAGCTGTGAAAGCAATCGAACGATCGATTCACTGCTCTTGGAACCTCGAGTGCGAATGCTTCGCGCCAAGAGATCGAGAGCGAGGTCTCTCCGAGGGAGACTCGTGTCGACGTAGTCCCGGACGAACTTCGCCTCCGCCTCCGGTCGACTTGAGATGAGGTGAATCAGGGCGGTTGCCGCGCTGGATCTGTGGGAAACCGGGTCATAAGGATCCGGTGCAGCGGATGCCAGGGACCATAGGGGTTTGAGCAGGGCCAAGGCTTGAGGTTCGGCGAGTCCGGTGGCGACACGTGGGACTTGAACAAGGAGCAGAGCAGTTCGTTCGTTGCCAAGAACTGCTGGACCGTCTAACGCCAAACCTTGGTACACGACGAGCGGCAGTTCATCACTCACACGAGATTGCTGAGCGAGCCAAAGGGCGCCAAGACGGCGCAGTTCACGTGGAAGGCTGGCGACCTCGTCTACAAGTGAGCCTGTTGAGCCCTGCTGGTGCTCGCCAGATGTCAGGATTTTCGCCGCGAGGCCCGGGCTCGAGACCCACCCTTGGACACGGTGGTTGTCGATATTGGGGAGGATGCCGCTGGCCACGACCAGCCGTGCCAGAGCATAGGAGAGACACCTCCTGGCTCGCAGGTAGCGGATCGCAGTCGGGTGGATCGACCCAAGGAGGCGCAATGCCCTCTTGGCCGAGTACTTGCGCCCGCGGGCCGCAAGGTCTAGCGCGCTAGGCCACGAACGTGCGACCCATGCCGGTCGCCAGCGAGGCGTGCGTAGGGCTGCGTCAACGATCTGCTGGTGCCCAGACGGAGGCATCCGCTCACCTGCCGTTCATCGGCCGACGGTGACCCGGAAGGCCGACGGGTGCATGAGTTCGTGGCCCTCGCTATAGATCATTCCGGGTAATTTCGACAGTCGAAAGATGGCCGGGTTGAAGGTGCCCTCGGCCGTATTGGCCAGGGTCGTGAGCTGCCGCGTGGCCATGGGGGTGGTCTCCTCGGCCCATTGGCGGACCTGATCGGGGAGGCGCTGCTGAACTTTTTGTACGACTCGAGCGCTCAGAAGGATTCTCAAATACAGATCTCGGTTTGCAGCGTTCACCACCAGGGGCTCCAAGAGGCTGAGTCCGACCCGAGAGTCCACCTGTGCCGCTCCTGAGAGCGCCAGAACGGGTTGAACGCGTTCGATCGAATCACCGTTGCGACGAAAGACACTGTCACCATCATCGGAGACACTGCTGATGTCTTCCGGGCGGATCAGCCAAGGGTCTTCGAGCGGAATGTTACCGAGCGACAGGGCCCCGACACCGCAAACCATGGCATCTCTGGATACGTGCGCCAGTAGATAGGAGATGCCCAGACCCTCGAGCATGTCGCGACCGCGCTGGAGGCTGCGTTCGTCACCAGCTCCGGTGATGGACCAACCTTGGCTGAGCATCTCAACCACACGATCGACCGTGCCCCTTGCGCCAGGGAGCGTGTTGTACACATGGCGGGCTAAGAGCATGCGATCACGGGCGGTTTCCCCTTCCATCAGGGGAGCGCGATACTCGACATGGAGTGAGCAGTCTGCGGCCTCTGCCCGTGCACGAATCGCACGAGCGGCGCTTCTCCAGCCATTGAGGCGCACATCATCACCGATATCTTTGGTGGTGTCCTCATCGACCCGGCCCGCTCGGTCAGGCAGGGTTATGATCTCGCCCTCTCTCATCTTGACGACAAGCTCCTGCCGAGCGATGAGCATGGCCAACGAGACCAAGGTGGATTCGACCTGCGCCTCGATCGAGTTGTTCAGGACGCAGGCCCATACGGATGGCGAGTCGGGTGAACTTTCATTCGGGGACTGCAATCGAATGCCATCGCCCTCTAGTAGGCGCGTCATCTCGGCAGGAGGCGCCCAATCGTGCATGTGCTCAACTGCCCAAGGTGTTCCGCCAAGGTCCTCGAGCCCTGGGATTGTCGGAGGGTTCTCGAGGCCCGGAAGCACGGGAAGGATCCAGAAGCCATAAAGCAGTGGATTAAGCATGCCCGTGTGCTGATAGTGGCCGATGTGCACATCGAGCGCTCGAGCCACTCGCCGTGACGAAGAAACCTCGCGAGCGAGTTGCTCCATGATCTCGCCAGACGTTGCTCGGTGAGTGTCAGTTACCTCCACGGGACCAGAGTCGCCGCCTTGGATCGGGATTCGCGCCACTAGTCAATTCCCCTCAAGCTTGTCCGTCCCATGACCTTTGGAGGTCATTGAATACGTTTTGGTCCGCGTAGTCCCGTCAGGCTTCGAAATCACGGCCACCATCGCGCCAGACATCGCTCCCGGCCGCCCTGCCTTTTGGCCCAGACTTTGGTTGCGCGGTGGTCACGTCTCAGACCTCGAAGACCTTCATGACTTCGTCGCCGTAGTCGTTGATGACCTTCACTGCGATCTTGCCGGCCTCCGGCTTCGGGAACGGGCGGGAAGTGGTCTGATAGAGCGAGTCCCAGGCGTCCACGTCGATGTCTGCCTTCAGCGCAGTCTTCAGCCTCTTATAGGGGTCGTTGTCGCCCGTGAAGTAGCAGTGGCGGACGAAGAAGGACTCCTCGTTGTAGTCCGTGTCGATCATCCAGAGAGCGATGCGGCTGGTGTCGTTGCTACGGACCTCTCCGGTCGTCGGGTCGTATACGTCGACGCCATTGAGGTTCACCACATAGCCGTCGACCGTGCCCTCGATCTCGATATCGGGCTCGCCGAAAACGGTGAAGAGGTTGCCGGCACCGGTCTTCTTGAGCTCCTCGCCCATCAGAAGATCGGCGTTCATCCGCACCATTAGGACCGGGATGCGGCCGAGCTTCCGCGCACCTGCGACATTGGCGAAACCTTCGTCCGATGCTTCCACCGTGACGCCGTCATCTTCGGTCACGCCCGTTACTTGTGCGTCGAAGGCAAACCCCAATACGCACAGCAGGTCAACGTCCTCAGCGTTGATCGCCTCACGTGCGGCCTTCTTCACGTATGCCGGGCTGACGGTTCCATACTGGGGGCCGATAGCGATTGCGACGCGAGTCGGCGCTTCGCTCTCTATGTCACCTGACCGCTGCCCGACCGCCTGGATGTAATCGCCCGCATACGTCTCGAGGGAGGCGAAGGTGATCCGCTCCTGACGTCGCCCGTTCTGAATGCCAGCCTTGGCGAGGTTATCCAGGATCGACTGCTCGAAGTTAAGCGCGCCGGCCTCCTTGGCGGCCTCGGTCTCAGCGAGGGACTCGGTCGCGGGTCCGCCGGCGAATGCTAGCGACCGGTGCGGGCTGAGCGACTCGACGGTGAACGGGCCGGCAACCCGGACCTTTTTGGCATCCTCGAAAGGCCTGTCATAGAGCAACTCGAAGTCGGCGTGGCGCTTGACAGCAGCTTCGATCTCAGCTCGAGACATCCCCTCCCTGATGTCGGGGTTGTTTGCGATCGACTTCAAGGTGATCCGCTGGACGCGGTCATAGACGAAGCCTTGGCGGATGTCGCCTTTGAAGTCCTGGCGAGGCAGCACATTGGCCGTGAGTAGCTGCTCCTTGGCATAACCCTCACGCGTGTCTGAAAGGAGATACCACGGGTATCGGGCTCCCATCACTCGCTGGCGCGCCAGCGCTAGGGCGACGCGAGACGTATCGACGGTGATCCAACGACGACCCCACTGCTCACTGACATATGCCGTCGTGCCGCTGCCACATGTCGGATCGATCACCAAGTCGCCCGGATCGGTGCACATCAGCAGGCAACGCTCGACGACCTTGTTCCCTGTCTGGACCACGTAGATCTTCTCGTCCGTGAACGAGCCGGTGCCGGTGTCCGTCCAGTTGTTGCGGAGGGGGATCGCAGGGAAGTCGTCAGCGAACCGCACGAAGCCAATGCTTGCTCCCCGGCGTTGCACCCGCCCAGCGGCGATTGCGCGCTCCATGCCGGAACGCGGCGTGGCCCAGTTTCGCTTGCCGACCTTGAAGACAGCGCCATCGAACTCAATGTCGTAACGCGCTTGTGAGGAGTCGGTTTGGCTAGTGATGTCCCCGACCTCGTACCAGCGTGCACCCATTGGCGCGCGTGACATGTCATCACGTTCGGCCTTCGTTGCAGATCTCCTCGTGCCGTCCGCCAACTCCAGGAAGCGCAGACTTCGTTCGCTCTTGAGCGTGAACAGGGGTCGATACTTCGTACGTTCGAAGTCCTTGCCATACCAAAGGACGTAGTCAGCAACACCGTCGATGTATCCCATCGACGATGAAGATGTCTTGTCCACCGAGATCTGACTTACGAAGTTCTCCCTGCCAAAGACCTCGTCAAGGAGCGATCGGACGAGATGCACGTTCTCATCGCCGATCTGAACGAAGCAGGAGCCGGATTCGGTCAGCAGATCCCGGGCAGCGAGCAATCGGTCACGTAGGTAGGCCAGGTATGAATGGATCCCAAGTTCCCACGTGTCGCGGAACGCTCTAATCTGCTCAGCCTCGCGCGCCGTATCCTCCAACCGCCCATCTCGGACAGTACGGTTGCGCGCAGATACCTGCCAATTCGACCCGAACTTGATGCCATAAGGCGGGTCGATATAGACCATCTGGACTTTGCCGCGGAGCATCTCTCGTTCGGCGAGTGAGGCCATGACCTGGAGCGAGTCGCCAAGGATCATGCGATTCGACCAGTTCGCGTCGTGTTTGTAGAAGTCGACCTGGTCGAGCTCGTTGAGGCCGTCGAAAGAGTCAAAGAGGCTCAGTTCTGGCTCGTCCTCAGCCTTGGCCGCCGTGGGGCGGAGGTTCTCAATCAGGACGCGTGGGTCGATCTTCTCCTGGATGTAGATCGGTGGGGCGTCGGTAACGAGGTCGCTGTCAAAGTCCTCGAGATCGTCAGCCGCCGGGTACTTGCCTCGCCAGACCAGTTGAGGGTCGAGGCTCTCGTCCCGTGCGTAGCGCGTTTGGCGAACCTCTTCGATCGAGGGATCAACGAACTCGTGCGCATCGGCGGTGGGGATGTTCGTCCGCTTGTCGCCGTGCTTGATCGCGTCAACTGGGGTTGGGCCCTTGGAAGTCTTACGCGCCACGGGCGCTCCTTACGTCTTCATTGAAGTCGAGTAGGTCCGGGTCGCCGATGATCGGCGCGTCGTCGTACAAGAGCTGGATCGCCTCGGCCAGCTGGGTCTTGAAGTCGAGGGGGTTGGTCATCTCGATGTACCCCCAGCGCCCGAAGCCTCCGTGGTTGTTCACCGAGGCGCACCAAGAGTCGCGTGCGGTTGTGGCCTTGGCAGTGGTGGGACCGGGGCTCTTCTGACTGCCGGACACCTCGATGACCAGTGTCCGCGCCAGGTCATCGCCGTCGAGAGGCTGGAGACGCGCGAGGAAGTCCGGCACGTAGGAGTGAGTGCGGCCCTTGTGGACGTAGGGGATGCTGAATCCGAGGTGGTCGTTCTTCGCGTAGGCCTCAACATTCCTGTTCAGCTCGAGCTCAGAGGCGAGAAGCTGTTCCCAGGTGTTGCCGTCCTTGCCGTCGAGGGTGACGTGAGAGACCTCGGACTTCTCAGTGGACACGGTGGCCTTGCGGGTGTCAAAGTCGACGTCGCCGGTCGAGCCCTCCGGGTCGAACCGGTTGAGCATGGGCCTAAGCCGCTCGCGGCGGTTTCCGACCTGACGGGTGATTGCGTTCCAGACCTGCTCGCCAGCTTCCACCTGGGCCTCCGTGATGGTCATGAGGTAAGCGAGCGTGTAACCCTCGGCGAGCTGGACCTTCTGGTTTATCCATTCCCGGCACATCCCGAAAAGCCTCGGGAACAGCCACGGACGCTTGTCATCAACCGTGTTGAACTGAGTGTCCAAGATTCGCTTTGCCAGGGCGAAGGCAACCTCCTGAGACCGGTAAACGCGGTCCTCGCCACGCTCACGCTCGCCGGCACCGACTACGCCCTGCATCTCTACCCATCGCGGAACGGTGTTCGGGCCGATCTCGAAGCCCGGCGCCTGCTCCAGGTCGAGCCAGATGTCCTCGTCGGGGAGCTCGACCCTGTAACCGGTGAGCTTGGGGAACTGGATGCGAAGGTGTTCTCGGCCCTCGATGGCCGCGACTTGCTGGACCGGCTTCGGTGGCAGCGGGTCCTTGATCGGCTTGTCGGAGGAGATGAACTGGAACGGGATGCCGTAGACGTTGGCGTACTCCGGCTCGAAGAAGCCCTGATCGTTCACGGCATACGACCGTCGTCGCAGGCCTCGGCCGACAACCTGCTCGCACAGAAGCTGGCTGCGGAACGCGCGGACTCCGAGGATGTGGGTGACGGTGTTGGCGTCCCATCCCTCCGTGAGCATAGAGACGCTGACGACGCAGCGGATCTGTTCCCCGAGCTTGCCCTTCTTGCCGACGGTGTTCATCACCTCGCGGAGTAGATCCTCGTCGGTGAGTTGGTCAGTGTCCGCTCCGGGGTTGCGGCGCCGGAACTCGGCCTTGAACGAGGCGATCTCCGGCCCAGCGGCGAGTTTGAAGTCGGCCTTCATGGCCTCGCCGGACTCAAGCTGAGCCGAGTCGATGAGGACAGTCCGTGGCCGCGAGAGCGGCCCGCCGTCCTGGACGTTGCTCAGCAGCTCCAGGTTCCCGGGCTTGTGGGCGATGACCTCGTCGTCCTCGACCACCTCCTCGCCGGCAATCCAGTCGTAGACCAGCTTGCTCACGACGGTGTTCGGACAGACGACGATGAAGACAGGTGGAGTCTCGCCATGCTGTGCGAGCTCAGTCTCCCAGTGGGTGAAGGCCTTCTCGTAGCTGCGATGGAGGCTCCGGAGCGCACCCTCGAGCTCGGGCGGAGGCAGCCAACCGGCGACGTTTCCCTTTGCCGCGCGTTTGGGTAGGGCTTCGCCGACGAAATCCCAGAGGCGCAGGTATGTCACCAGTTCGTGGGCTGCGTCGTCATCGACCGGGGTCCTTGGCACCTTCACGATGCCGGCCTCGATCGCATCCATGAGTGAGAAGTCACTGACGGTCCAGGGAAAGATGTAGCCCTCGTTGTAGCCGGAGCCAGCGAGGTAGAACGGCGTTGCCGAGAGGTCAAGGATCTGCTTGACACCGACGTGCTTGGCGACCGCCTGAAGGCCCTTGAACCAGACTCTGGCCTCGTCGTTGGCGGCCTCCTGTTCCTTAGCGGCCTTTTCACCGGCAGGGAGGGGCCTGTCCATGTAGCAGTGGTGGGCTTCATCGTTGAAGACGATGATCTGCTGCTTGTCCGTGCCGAGGTCACGCAGGACACGACTCACCATCGCCTGGGGCGTCTCCTTGAAGGGGTCACCCTTCTTGTCACCCTTGAGCAGCAGGCGAGTGTTCTTGGCGACGCCCTTGATCTCCTTGGCGTCCTTGAGCTGGAAGGCGTGGTAGTTGGTGATCACGATCCGGGCGTGCTCCAAGCCGCCCTTGAGGTCGGCAGGGATCAAGTCACGGAGGTCGTAATAGTTCTCCGAGTCCTCTGGCAAGAGCACCCGGAGGCGGTCCCGGATGGTGATGCCCGGCGCGACGATCAGGAAGCGGTTTGTGAATCGCGCGTCCCGCGGCGATTGGACCTTGTTCAGGGTCTGCCACGCGATCAGCATCGCCATCACGACGGTCTTGCCAGAGCCGGTCGCCATCTTGAGGGCAGCTCGCGGCAGACCGGCATTGTGGACATCGTTCTGCGGCTCCAGTCGCTGGCGCCAGTCCGCATACCCATGCGTTCGACCCGCGACTTCGGTGAGGAAAATCGCCGTCTCGGCAGCCTCCCGCTGGGCGAAGATGACTCGATTCTCTCGCTCAGGGTCAGCCCAGTACTGAAGGAGCTTTCGGGTGATCGGTGTCACGCCGGCGTACTCGCCCCCACGACGCCATTTGGCCACATCACGCCGGACGTCGTTGATCAGGCTGTTCTTCTCTCGACGCTCTCCAGTGGCATCGAAGTCGAAGGACCCTTGGACCGAGTCGCCCTTGCCCTTCTGGCCCTTCCGGGAAACGGCGATCGGGATGAACGACTCACTTGGTCGACGACCCTCCCTGACTTCGCCGGTAGGACCCTGGGAGTCGATCTCGTAGTAACGGTCCGGCTGCTCGTACGGTGAATTGAGGATCGGGTTATCGATCGACGTCATCCGCCCGCCCCAGCAGTCCCCGTATCCATGGGGCTCAGACTAGTAAGGGTGGTCGAAGCATGTGGGCGGATCATCCTCAAGTGGGTCGAATCGTCGGACAGTTCGTTTTCAATGCCGCCTGCGGCCCGACCGCCGCCCTCCGGCGCCGCCAGAGGGCGGCGGGAGGGTTGGGGTTCAGATCTCACGCCCGAGTTGGTCCGGTCCCGGTGGGTCGTGGAGGGCAGGGATCAGCCTCTGTGTGGTGTGCAAGGTCTGCCTTAGGCGGGCACGTTCCTGGCGTCGGACTTCGTGGGCGGCGAGGTCGGATCCGCTGTTAGCGATGGCCTTCCGCAGGACCTCGAGAGGCTCGACGTGTTCGCCGTCGCCATGCGTTGTCGCCGACTCCGGTTCGTGCGCGGTGTCGACGTAGAGTCGGTTCGCTTCCCGTCCCCTGCTCGTCATCACGTACAGCGGTTCGCGCAGAGTGGTCGAGGTGACGTAGGCGTGAGCGGTGTCCACGGTTCGGCCCTGCGCCCTGTGTGCGGTCGAGGCGTACCCCAGTTCGACGTGCTCGCGAACATATTCAGCCGGCAGCACCGCAGCCGCACCGTTACTGGGGCGAGTAACTCGGAGCGACCCGTCCGTGCCGCTCGCGGTGACGACCCAGTCGTCGCCGTTCTTGACCCACCCGTGTCCGGTGGTTAGCGCGCGCACGTTGAGCCGAGTTACGACCACGTCCCCAACCCCGACGACCGTCCCATCGCCGCAACGAATCCCGTCCTGCATGACCTCTCCGGCATTCAGCCGCCACGCCTGGGAGCGCGCGTTGAGCTCGTGGACGGTGTCCGCGTCGGCGGCCACCATGAGCGAAGACCTCCCGGCCCGTTGGTCGGTCAGCCACGCGTCGAACAGCAGGTCAAGCATGTCTGCGCGCGCACCGGACTCGACCCGGCCGTGCGCGGCATACTCCTCCGCCACGGTGATGTCGCCCACTCGCAGCCGCAACGTCGCATCGCGCTCCCACTCGTGTCGGAACCGGCGCACGTCATGCAGCGTCGCGACGCCCTGCCCGGCGGCGTCGGCGAGCAGCTTGAACGCGCCCCCGGCCTGCACCGGCGACAACTGGGCCCAGTCCCCAACGAGCAGCACCTTCGCGCCCGCCTTGGTGGCGGCAGCGGTGATGTGGTCCAGGTCCTTGGTTGCGGCCATCGACGCCTCATCCACGATGACCAGCTGCCCGCGGCGCAGCGCCCAACGCCGATAGGCAGCCAGCTCAGCGCGCGCTTGAAGCTGCAGCTGCCGGGTGGCTTGGGAGGGGTACGCGCCGGCCAGGCGCGCGGCATACTCCCGCAGCCGCGCTTCCCGTTCGGGGAGGGAACGGTGCTCGCTGATCCACTTCGCGGTGTTCTCGGTCGGGACGCCCACGGCGTCGGCGAGGACCTCCGCCGCGGCCGCGGATGGCGCCAGCCCGACCACCGATCCGGGCCCGTGTTCAGCTTCCCAGGCAGCCCGTACCCCTGCCATGGTGGTCGACTTCCCAGTGCCTGCTGCACCGACGAGCACGTCGAGGCGACGCCCGGAGGTGACGACGGTGGCGACCGCGTGCGCCTGCTCCGGGGACAGGACATGCTCCTTGCCGGGCATGAGCATCCGGCCCAACTTGGCCGCCACAGACGTGGTGACGGTGGGGGCGTCGGTGGCCTGTCCGGCTGCGAGCAGGCGAGCCTCGGCGTCGAGCAATTCCTGGGTGGCATAGACCTCGCTGTTGCGGGCGCGCAGCATGCTCGACCCGTCCGGGCGGCGCAGATGCTCCGGGGCGTGCACGGCCTCTGCCGGGGTGAGCATGACCGCACGGTCGGCGGCCAGGGTGGCGGTGCGCTCGGCTACATCGATGCGGTCTGCCGGGGTGGCGAAACGTACCCCGTGTAGTTGCCGGTGCGCCTCGGCGAGCAGGTTGGCCCGGGTGAACGTGGACCGCTTGTCTGCGACCTTGCCCACCACCAGCGTGGCTGCGTCGGCGAGGATCCCGTCCCCCAGATCGCGGGCTGTGACGAGCTTCTGGGTATGTCCCCCGGCCAGGTGGGCGACCCACGCCTGCTGGTCGTCGCCGATGAAGTCCCGGGCGCGGGCGCGCCAGCTGCGGACGAGCTCGGCCAGCGATTTGACCTGCTTGACCTCCCGCGTGGCCAGGGTCGCCTGCTGCCGCAAGGCGATCACCTCGCGGGCGATTGGCTGCCGCCCGTGGGAGGCGACGAACGCCTCGACCAGTTCGTCCTTGGCCCGCTCGATCACACTCGAACGCTGCGAGAACTCCTCCCGCAGCTCCTTTCCGACGCCGTCGACCTCCCACTTGGGCTCCGCCGACCGCGCCCGGCTCTCGGGCGCCCAGGCCCACTCCAAGTCCCGGGTCAACTCGTCGGCGAGGACCCCGTTGTACAGCTCGGACATGCCCACCGCAGCCCGGAACAACGCCTTGGAGTCCAAGGTCCGCCACTTGCCATCCACCACGGACTGGACCCGGTTGAGCACCACCACGTGGGTGTGCAACTGCGGGTCGCCGGCGCGGGAATCCCAGTGATCGAAAGCCGTCGCCACCACCCCGCGCACGTCCTCTGAGATGGCCCCGGCGTGCCCGGTGCGGGTCGCGAACACCTGAGCTTCCCCGTACGCGATGACCGCTTGCAACGCGCGCCGGTGGGCCGCCTGAATGCGCGCCCGGGTGGGTTCGTCCGCAAGCGCCCACGCCACCGAAACGCTCTTCGGGGCGGAGAAGGTCAGGTCGAACCCGGCCACCGACTGCTTCGCCTTGCGCACCCGCCCCAGGTGGTCGACGAACACCATCCCCTGCCCGGTCGGCGGCCGCCCGAGCTGCTCACCAGTGACCGGGTCCTGCAGCATCCCCAGCATGCGCCACAGCTGCTCCTCGCTGACCTGCGAGCCCGGCTCGACGCCCGCACCGCCCCTGAGCCCGGCAAGGCCTGCCCCCAGGAACCAGCCGGGCGGGGTGCCCGTCACGGCGTAGTAGCCCGTGAGCCCAGACGCCCGGGTGGCCTCGTCGCTGCGCGCGACCGAAGACATCAGATAGCGGTACCCAGTACCCATCGTCATCCGGCGGATCGACATCGTCACAGTCGGACAACGTCGCCGCGGGGGCACCATCGACGACCACCCCGACCACCTTGGTGCCAGACGTGTGGAGCAGTCAGGTTGTGCGTCTTGGGTGCGGTAGGCGGAGGCCGAGCGGTTCGCGTCGGCCGGGGGTAGTGCGGGCGTGGAGGAGTAGGCGGAGCGCCAGGACGTTGGGGGCGTGGCGGCATGGGGCGTGGGGGTGTTGGGGGCAGGTCGCGGCAGAGGGGCTGGAGGTGGCTTCAAGCCGGCCGGAGACGTTTGGCAACCCTCCGTCCACGGCCCCGCGCTCATGGTGCCCCCGCGCGGGCGTTGTCCACACAACCCGGAACGGAGGATGGCCATGCAGAGGTCACGAGAGTCAAATGAAGTTGCTACACGTCATCAGGTAGAAGGGATCGCCATCAACGTGGAAGACGACGACGGCGTACGTGCTCCTGTCCTCCTCACCCCGAGCGAGGCCGCGGAGTGGTGCCACATCAGTGTGGGAACGCTGAACCATCTGCGATACCACGGGCGGTTTGCCCCGGCTATCAGGATCGGAAAGCGCTGCTTCTGGACCCCGAAGGACCTGCTGGCGTGGTTGGAGTCGCAGAAGGAACCGGCGTGATCATCAAGCGTCCCAACGGCAAGTGGCGGGTCCAGGTGAAGTACCGCAGCCGTGTCGTGGCTGATCGGACCTTCGATCGTCGCGGCGATGCGGGGCGGTGGGAAATCGAGCAGAAGCGGCTGCTGCACTCTGGCGAGTTCGTCGCTCCCGCAGCCGGTCGGATCACCGTGCGCGAGCTGGCGGAGGAGTTTCGAGAAGCGAGGAAGGGTCAGGTGTCGGTGCGGGCGTGGGAGTCGGACGAGAGCGCCCTGCGGGTCCACATCGTGCCGGCCTTTGGGAAGCTCCCGATCTCCTCTGTCACACCACCCTTGGTCGAGAGGTTCCTCGTCGGCCTAGCTGTCTCGAGATCCGTGAGGACTGCCGCACGGGTGCGAACGACCCTGCGGGGGTTGTTCCGCTACGCCGTACGCACCCGACGCCTGCAACTGTCCCCAGCCGAACTCGTGCCGCTGCCGCACCCCGACTCGAGGACGGGGAAGGTGGTCGAGGTCGACCCCTTCACGGTCGCGGCACTCCTTGATGTGGTCGACACTCAGGCCAAGCTGTCGCCCGGGGGCGCCAACATCACGTTGGTCCTGGCTCTGACCGGTCTCCGGTTCGGTGAGCTGCGTGGGCTCCGAGTCCGAGACGTGGTGTCGGTTCCCTATCCCGGGATCGTGGTCAAGCGATCCATCCCGCAGTCCGGGCTGACTGGTGCGGTCATCGAACGGTCCACGACCAAAAGCGGTCGATCCCGGATGGTGCCGTTGTCGGAGCTGGTCCTGCCCGTGGTCATAGAGGCGGCGGAGGGCAAGGAACCGAACGACTTGCTCTTCCCGGCGCCCGAGGGCGGATACCTCCACGCTCAGAACTGGCGGCGACAGATTCACTGGAACACGACAGGCCTCGGAAGGCGTCCGCACGACCTGCGCCACACGGCGGCATCCCTGTGGATCGCGGCCGGGGTGGACATCAAAACGGTGTCGTCCTGGCTCGGTCACTCGACGGCGAAGCTGACCCTCGACACTTACGGGCACCTGATGGGGACGGACGCGGACCGGGCTGCCCTAGACCGGGTCAACAAGGCTCTTGGGAACCCAGCGGGCACCCAGCGGCCGAAATCGTCGGATTCGGGAAGCACCGGCGAGGGGTGAAAATGGCCTCTGACCTGCGGAAACGTGGTGGTGCCCTCGGGCAGATTCGAACTGCCGACACCCGCTTTAGGAGAGCGGTGCTCTATCCCCTGAGCTACGAGGGCGGGGTGCGACTGCGTGCCGCGAGTTCAGGTTCGGCACCTGGCGAGCAGGTGACGAACTGTGCGACAGGAAGATTAGCCCACGCGGGAAGTGCATCGCCGTCCGGCGGCCGTCGGGCGCTCAGGGAGTGAAGGTGAACGTGGTCCGGGGGAGTGGCGGTGGCGTCGTTCGCTCTGCGAATCCCTTCGCGAAGCCGATGCCCATGGCGATGACGCCGACCGCCGAGACGATCACGAGGGCGGCCACCCCGAGCTGCGCCCACCCCCTCACCCTCGTGGCAATGGGGGAGTCGCTCGCGCCGCGTCCGCCGATCTGGGTCCAGACCCGTCGTTGCTCTGCGCGCGCCGAGGACAGGGTGCGCTCGGCGGTGGTGCCGAGGCTCTGCGCCCAGGTCCACGAACCGTTCGCGGCATTGGCGGCGCTCTCGCTGGCCGCGGCGACGAAACGTCCCAGCATCCAGAGGCCGCCACCGACGAAGGCGACGCCGGACACTGCCTGTCCCATGGCCTCCAAGGTCCCGGTCAGCGACAGGGCGAATCCCAGCACGCCCGCCATCGCCGGCCACACCCATACCCCGGTGAAGATGCCGGTGGCCACGTAGGACGACAGTGAGGCGGCAGCGGCGGCCGCCTTGTCATCGGCCTTCGCCAAGGCCTTCTCCAGCTGCTCTCCGCCGCGGTTGTGGTCGACGAAGTCGCGCAACGGCGCCAAGATCTGCGGCCCCTCGACTCTCGCGGTCGTCGCTGCCTGGTCCAGGGTCAGCTGCGACTCCACCCGCAACGCGGCCAGGCCGATCTGCCTCTCGAGGGCATCCGGGAGCACGTCGAGCTCGCGGCGTGCGGAGATGTACTGATCGACGAGGGTGCGGACGCTGGCGTCCGTCAGGACCTTCGTGTCCATGGCTGCCTCCCCTGCGCGCCGGACGGGCGTCCGCTGCTGCTGTGGAGATGGTCTCGCTGACAGGGCAGGTGCGGATGCACCATTCGGCGTACCCGCGGTGGATCCGTTCCGAGGTCAGCGGCGGCCCGATCGCTTGGTGAGGGTGTTGGACCACCGCGCTGCCCAGCCGGTGCGCGGAAGGAGCATGTCGCGCACCGGGACCTTGGACCCTGACCTGCCTGGAGCGCGACCAAGACGATGGTGGGGACCCGGTGGGCCTGCGCACCCTGCGCGCACCAGCCCACCGGGTCCTCGACAAGGAGGACTCCATGGATGCACGCATCCTCGTCGGCTACGACGGGACGCCCGGATCGGAGGTCGCCCTCGACTGGGCCGCCGCCACCTCGCGCCGACAGGGTTCGCGGCTGACCGTCCTCCACTGCGTGGAGATGGGGGCCGTACCCATCGTTCCGATCATGTCCGTCGCCGCTCTGCCCAGCGAGGTGCGCGACGACGCGCAGGCCACCCTCGACCGCGGCGTCCAGCGGGCGCAGGCGGTCACCACCCCGTCGCTCGTGACCGGGGTCCTCGTCCTCGGCACCGCAGCGGCTGAGCTGGTCAGCGCCTCCAAGGACGCCGACGTGGTCGTGGTGGGGTCGCGAGGGCGCGGCCGGATCGCCTCCGGCCTGCTCGGATCCGCCTCGTATGCCGTGGCCGCGCACGCCCTGTGCCCGGTCGTCGTGGTCCGGGGCGAGGCGACGGTCCAACCCGACCCGGACCACCCGGTGGTGGTCGGCGTCGACGACAGCGAGGCCTCGCACCGCGCCGTGAACGCGGCAGCCCTGCTCGCTGCCACAGCCGACGCCACCCTGCGACTGGTGACCGTCGGCCGGCTGCGCTCACCCGAGGGATGGGCCTACGTCGAGGACTCCAAGGCCGGGACCGAGCACTCGCACGCCGTCCGCGAGCACGCCATACCGATCCTGGAAGGTGCTCGCGAGCGTGCCCTCGAGCGGCACCCAGGGCTCGAGATCGAGACCGAGGTCCTGTTCGGGGAGTCGGGTCACGTGCTCGCGGACCTGGGCGCGCACGCAGGCCTGATCGTCGTGGGGAGCAGGGGGCGGGGCGGGTTCGCCGGACTCCTCCTCGGCTCGGTGAGCCACACCGTGATCCACGAGGCATCCTGCCCGGTGATGGTCATCCGCTGAGCCCCGCGACCCGGCGGGTTGGGGCGCAGCCGCGGCCGCGACCTGGGCGGCGACGCGCCATACCGGAATCTCGGTCAAGGGCGGGTCAAGGGAGGCAACGCGGGGCACGGCTCGGTCCGTTGGTCGACGCGCGCTCAACCGAACGGACCAAACGCCTCCCGAGTGCGCGAACCGGACAGGGCCGAGGTCTAGCGTTGCCCGCAGAGCGACTCAATCCCCCGGAGCGCTCGACCTCGTCGAAGGACACCCTGTGCGCATCCCCCTCCCTCGCAAGGCCCTCGCCGCGATCACCGCGGCCACCGCCATGCTCGCCTTCGCCACCGCGGTCACCACCGCCACGCCGCAGTCCGCGGAGGGCGCGACGGCGACGTACAAGTTCACCTACCTCACGCTCCCCAACGGCACGAAGGTGCCGCTGCGCTGGAACGGCTGCCAGGCCGCCGTGACGTGGAAGGCGAACCTCGCCGCGGTGCCCACCGCCCAGCGCGCCACCGTGCTGGCGGAGACGAAGACCGCGGTCAGCCGGATCGCCACGTACACGGGGATGACGTTCTCCTACAAGGGGTCCACGACCGAGGTCCCGCAGTCGGGGTCGATGCCCAAGCAGTCGGCCGAGCTCGTCATCGCCTACACCACCCCCAGCAAGACGAACTACAGCCTGGCTGGTTCCATCCTCGGCCAGGGCGGCCTGTACGCCGCCTGGGTCTCGCGGACGTCCGGCGGCACGACGACGTACACGACGGCCGCGCTGCGCGGGTTCGTCGTCCTCGACACCCCGCAGATCCTCAGCCAGACCAAGCCGGGCTTCGGCGCCGGCCTGCGCCGCACCAACGTCGTCCTGCACGAGCTCGGCCACGCCTTCGGCCTGGCCCACGTCACGACGAACACCCAGCAGATGTACCCCAGCATCTCCAGCGTCTCGCCCAACGGCATGGCCACCGGCGACCGGGGAGGTCTCTACCGGCTCGGCAAGCCCGCCGGCTGCATCAACACCTCCGGGATGCCGCTCACCGACCTCAGCTAGGGCACGGCGCGGCGTTAGCCTCCTGTCGTGCGCCCCTCCACCCCGACCCGATCTGTGACGAGCACCGACGTCGCTCGGGACAGTGGTGTCTCACGCACGACGGTCAGCTACGTCCTCAACGACACGCCGGGTGTGACGATCTCCGACCAGACCCGGGCCCGCGTCCGCGCCTCGGCCGAACGCCTCGGCTACACGCCGTCGGCCGCGGCCCGCACGCTGCGGACCGGCCGCAGCGACCTGGTGCTGTACGTCCTGCCCGACTGGCCCCTCGGGCCCGCCGTCGACTCGCTGCTCGACCACCTCGCGGGTGAGCTCGCGGAACGTGGCCTGTCCCTCCTCGTCCACCACCAGCGGGGAGGGCGACCCCTCACCGACCTGCTGCGGGTCGTGACGCCACGCGCGGTCGTGGGGTTCACGGCGTTCGCGACGGCCGACCGCGACGCGTTGCGCCGAGCCGGTGTCCAGGTCCTGGGGACCCTGCTCGACGACCCCGGCGCGGCGGGCCTGTTCACGGCCTCCCAACGCAGCATCGGTCGCCTCCAGGCCCGTCACCTGCGCGAGCACGGGCACCGCGTCATCGGGTATGCCGCCGCGACCGACCCGCGCGTCGCCCACTTCGTGGAGCTGCGCCTCGAGGGTGTCCGCGCCGAGTGCGCCGAGGCGGGACTGGCTGCGCCCCAGGTGATCTCGGTCGACCCGTCCCTCGAGTCCGCGGTCGCGGCGGTGCGTGGCTGGCGGAGCGCCGACCCCGCCGCCACAGCGGTCGCGGCCTACAACGACGACGTCGCCATCGCCGTCCTGGCCGCCGTGCGGGCCGAGGGCCTGCAGGCGCCGAGGGACCTCGCGGTGATCGGTGTCGACGACGGCCCCGCCGCCCCCTTCACGGTCCCGCCCCTCACCACCGTCTCGCAGGCCCTGGAGGTGCAGGCGCGCCACCTCGCCGGCGTCGTCGTCGAAGGGCTCCGGGGTGGCGACGAGGAAGGCCTGCCCACGGGCGACGACCTCATTGAGGTCGTCGCCCGCGACTCCGTCTGACGTCCGGTGTCCGACGGCAGGCGTCGGACGGACCTACCGCCGACCGCTGACGCCAGTGGGCCGGGCCGCCACAGCGACCCGACCCACCCGAACCCGTTGCTGCAGTGGCTACTTCGCCGGGTAGTCCACGACGTACTCGGGCGTCCCGACCCGCGTGGTGTCGACGGCGGCCCCGACCCCGTTGACCACGTGGTCGAGGGTGCCGGCGCCGAGGTTGACCGTGAGGACGTGGTGCAGCATCACGCCGGGCGTCCTCGGGACCTCGAACCCGTTCTCCGTGTGGATCGACGGGTTGTTCTGGTTGAACACGTAGGCGCCACCGGCGAAGAGGCGGTGCTGCTTCACCCGGTCGGAGACCTTGTACGCCGACCAGCCGGGGATGCGGCCGTTCATCCAGTCCGCCTGCGTCGGCGGGTCGTACGGCAGCTCGTTCTGGAAGAACACCGTCGTGCCGCGCTCGCCGTTCCAGACGACGTTGTGCTCCTGGAAGTGCTCCACGAAGAAGCCGGTCGTCGTCACATCGTCACCGTTGACGACGACGCCGTTGGCCGCGGTGTTGGTGCGCCAGCGGTCGGTGTCGCCGTTGACCCCCCGGGTGAAGCCTTCCGTTCCGTGGTCGGCGCGCCACACCCAGGTGTGGTCGACGAGCACGTCGTCACTGTTGATCTCGAGCGCGACCTTGGTCCGACCGACGTGGGGACCGCCGACGCGGAAGTACACGTCGGACAGCGTGGTCGGGTTCGACGCGGCGGGGCGGCCGGCCTTCGGTCGGTCGCCGTAGTCGCCGTGGTCGTGGCGCTTCGACCCGATCCGCATCAGCGCCTGCGACTGGACCAGACCGGCGTCGACCGTGACCCCCGCGATGACCACCCCCGGGACGTCCTTCACCTCGACCGGCACGGCGCCGCGGGCGGACGTGAGGGTCGCGTGACCGAGGCCGAGCACCACGGTGTCGGCGCGCTTGACCTCGATGGTGCGGTCCACGTCGTACACGCCCGGGGTGAGGAGCAGGTGCTTGCCGCGGGCGAGCTGGGAGTTGATCTCCTGCTCGGAGGTCCCGGGGCGGGCGATGAAGAAGTCGCGCAGGGGGATGGTGCGGCCGGGGGTGGGGCCGGAGCCCCACGAGATGCCGCGGCTGTCGCGCTGCGCGGACGGGACGCGCACGGCATACCGGCCCTGGTCGTCCACGAACAGGAAGGGCTTCTCGCGGCTCACCGGCGTGCGGTCCAACGTCGTGTACGCCGGGTCCGGGAAGCCCGCCTCGGACGGTGCGCCCACGACCCCCGAGAAGGTCGCGTTCCACACGGCGTTGCTCCAGCCGGCGATCTCGCTGTTGCGGGTCAGCCACTGCTGCTGCGAACCGTTGATGACCTGGGGGAGGCGCGAGTCGGCGATGAACCCTCCGCTGGCGTACTGCGGTCCGGCGGTGCAGTAGTCCATCAACGACAGGTTCGCCCCGCTGACGTCGAGCCGGCGCATCGACACCGCCTGGGACACCGCCCAGAAGTCGGCGGAGGCGCGGCACCCGTCCTGCCCGGCCGCGTTGACGCGGATCGAGAGGTTGGACAGGGTGCGCCAGAAGTTGTTGAGGGCGATGCAGTTGCTGGTGCCACCGTCACCGAGGCAACGGTTGTAGACCTCGATCTTGCCGTTGATCCGCACGTCGGTCGGTGAGGCACCCAGGCCGGCGACCTCGGTGTAGTAGCCGACCTTGACCTGCAGCGGCTGGGCGTCGGTGCCGTAGGTACCCGGCTTGAACAGGAAGGCGTAGCGCTCGCTGCCCATCTCGTTGTCGACCTGGGTCGCCGCGGCCTTGTCGAGCGCCGCCTGGATCGTGGCCACGGGCATGCTCGGGTCGAACACGGTCACCGAGGGTGGCAGGGCCGGGTCGGTGGGGCCGGCCTTCGGCTTCGCCTGGCCCGGCGCGGCGACGGCGGACGGACCTGCGGTCGCGGACAGGGCTCCGAGCATCGTCACGGTCGCAGCCACGGCGACCCAGCGGCGGGCTCCGGTGCCGCGGTGGGCCATCGTCCCCGAGGGGGGTGGGAGGTGTCTGGGGGTGGGGGGCGAGGACATCGTCGGCGCTCTTCCGGTGGGTTGGTGAATCGTGTCACCTCGAAGCATGTGGGGGTGGATGGACGACGTCAAGGGGTGGCCCACCGGCTAGCCTGCCCTGGTGCCACCAGCCCCGCGACCTGCCCCGACGTCCGGCGTGGCGGTCCAGCACCGCACCGTCCGCACCCTCGTCGGGTCGCAGATGCTCGGCGGGGTCGGGGTCGCCAGCGGGGTGGCCGTGGGTTCGCTGCTGGCCGAGGACGTGAGCGGCTCGGCCGAGCTCGCCGGGCTGGGAGGCACCTTCCAGGTCCTCGGGGGCGCCCTCATCGCCGTGCCGATGGCCCGCCTCATGGCACGGAGCGGGCGCCGACCCGGGCTGGTCATGGGGTACGTCCTCGGCATCCTCGGTGCCGTCCTGCTCATCGTGGCCGGCGTGGTGCGCAGCTTCCCGCTCCTGCTCGTGGCGAGCGTGCTGTTCGGTGGGGCGACCACCGCCAACAGCCAGGCCCGGTATGCCGCGGCGGACCTCGCGGACGATGCCCACCGCGGGCGCGACCTCAGCATCGTCGTCTGGGCCACGACCGTGGGCGCGGTGCTCGGGCCGAACCTCGTCGGCCTCGCGGGCGGCGTCGCCGATGTCCTGCACCTGCCCGCACTGACCGGTGCGTTCGTCTTCTCGCTCGTCGGGTTCGCCCTCGCGGCGGTGCTCCTCACCGTGCGGCTGCGCCCCGACCCGCTCCTGCTCGCCCGGCGTCGCGCGCACGACGCGGCACCCCACGACCTCGTGGAGCGCCCCCACGGGTCGGTCGTCCGCGGTGCCCGCGTCGTGCTCGCCAGTCCGGCGGCCCTGTTGGGGCTGGTGGCGGTGGCGCTCGGTCACGTGGTGATGGTCAGCGTCATGGTGATGACACCGCTGCACATGCACCACGGCGGCTCGACGCTGCGGCTCATCGGCCTGGTCATCAGCATCCACATCCTCGGCATGTACGCGCTCTCGCCGGTCGTCGGCACGGCGGTCGACCGGTTCGGTGCCCGGCCCGTCGTGGGGGTCGGCTCGGTCGTCCTGCTGGCGGCCTGCCTGCTCGCGGCCCAGGCACCCACCGGCTGGTCGCCTGGCCTGGCCGTCGGCCTCTTCCTGCTCGGCGTGGGCTGGTCGTGCACCCTCGTCAGCGGCTCCACCCTCATCGCAGGGGCGGTGCCGGTGGCCGAGCGGGCCGGGGCCCAGGGCGCCTCCGACCTCGCGATGGGGCTCGCCGCCGGTGGGGGAGGAGCGCTCGCCGGGGTGGTCGTCGGCCAGCTCGGGTACGGCGCACTCGGCCTCGGCGCGGCCGTCGTCGCCGTCGCCATCGGGCTCGCTGCCGCCTTCCTCCGAGGACCCCGGGGGCACCTGGTCGAGACGGCCGCCCACACGCCGCCCGGCGTCGAACCGACCGACAGCAGGGTTCGTTAGCCTGCACAGGTGAACCAGCCGACCGACGAGACCCCCACCGCCCCGGCTGCCGACCCCGACCCCCGTGGTGAACGCGTCGCCGCGGCCGTGAAGACCTGGCAGCGCCACCTGGTCGACCTCGGCGGGCGCAACACCCTGCTCTGGTACCGCGACCTCCCCACGGGCACCCTCGACCTCACCACCGCCCACCCGGGCGGCCTCGCCATGCTCCTCGCCGGTCGGCCCACCCGCCTGTCCGACCTGGTCCGCGAGCCCGCGGCCCTGGACGAGGCACGGCGGCGCGCGCGCACCATACGGTCCAAGACCCTCGAGCTCTCCGAGGAGCGGGGCATCGCCGCGGGCTTCATCGCGATCGGTATGGCGACGTGGACCGTCCGCGGGGCCTCGCGCCCCCCGGCGGCCCCGGTCCTGCTGCGCTCCTGCGTCCTCAAGCCGACCGGTGCCGCGCGCGAGGACTTCGACCTCGACCTCGGCAGCGACGTGGAGTTCAACCCGGTGCTCGAGCACTACCTGCGGTCCGAGCAGGGTCTCGACCTCGACACCGACGCCCTCGAGGACCTTGCGACCGCGAGCGGCAGCTTCGACGCGTACCCCGTGTACGAGCGGCTCAAGCAGCTCTGCGCCGCGGTCCCCGACTTCGCGATCACCCCGCGGCTGGTCGTCGGCACCTTCTCGTACGCCAAGCTCCCGATGGTGGCCGACCTTGCAGCGCAAGGGAGCTCCCTCGCCGACCACGATGTCGTCGCCGCCCTGGCGGGTGACCCGGGGGCGCTGCGCGCGGTGCGCACCCGGGTGCCGGAGTTCCCCGCGGACGCGGACCCGTCGCACGAGCTGCTCATCCTCGACGCCGACTCGACGCAGCAGGCCGCCATCGACGCGGTCCGTTCGGGTGCGCACCTCGTCATCAAGGGCCCACCCGGAACGGGCAAGTCACAGACCATCGCTAACCTCATCGCCAGCCTGGCGGGGGAGGGCAAGCGGGTGCTGTTCGTCGCCGAGAAGCGGGCCGCCATCGACGCCGTGCTGGGGCGTCTGGACAACGTGGGCCTGTCCGACCTCGTGCTCGACGCCTACGACGGCGCCAGCAACAAGCGACGGCTGGCGCAGGAGTTCGGCAAGGCGCTCGAACGCGGCACCAGCACCACCGAGCCCGACACCGCCGAGATCGAACGCGACCTCGTCGACCGCCGCGCCATCCTCGTCGAGCACTCCAGGGCCCTGCACGAGGTGCGTCAGCCCTGGGGCGTCTCGGCCCACCAGGCGCAGGAGGCCATCGCCACCCTGGGCGCTGCCCGGCACTCGCCGACCTCGCGCGTCCGGGTCCGCGGCCAGCAGCTCGCCGATCTCGACCGCCGCCGGGTCCAGGAGCTCGGCCGCCAGCTCACCGAGGCGGCATCGCTGGGCGCCTGGTCGACCGAGGACGGGTCCGACCCGTGGTTCGGCGCCCGCATCCCGACCTCCGAGGAGGCGGTCCGCGCCCGCGAGATCACCAGCCGCCTCGCCGAGGGTCAGCTCCAGGACGTCGAGCAGACCATGACCGAGGTGTTCGCCGAGGTCAGCCTGCCGCGCGCCGAACGCGTCGGCGACTGGGGCGTCGTCCTCGACTCGGTGTCGAAGGTCCGCGACACCCTCGAGGTGTTCCGGCCCGAGGTGTTCGACATCCCCCTGGGCGATCTCGTGGCGGCGACCGGCTCGAAGTCCTACCGCGCCGAGCACGACGTCGAGCTCGGCGCGTGGTCCCGGTGGCGCCTGAGGCGTCAGGCCCGTTCGTTGCTGCGCCCCGGCCCGCCGCCCACCGACCTGCACGCGGCCCTGGTCGACGCGCAGCAGCAGCGCACGTCGTGGCAGGCCATGGCCGGCGCCGGTGGCCGCCCCGAGATCCCGCTCGAGCTCGACCGGGCGCAGGCGGCATACGACTCCCTCGCGCAGGACCTGCGCTGGCTCGGCGAGCGGCTCGCCCCCACCGCCGCCGGCGGTGACCTCATGGGTACCCCGCTGACCGAGCTGCAGCAGCGGATGGCCGACCTGGCCTCCCGCCCCGAGCGGCTCACCGTCGTCCCGCGCGTCCTCGGCGCCCTCGACGCCCTGCGCGCCGCGGGCATGGGGCCCTTGGTCGACGACCTCGCCCGCCGCGGCGTCGAGCCCGACGACGTGTCGGCCGAGCTGGACTTCGTGTGGTGGACCTCGCTGTCCGAGGACCTCATCGTGCGCGACTCGCGGTACGGGGCCCACGACGGGGCCCAGCTCCTGCGGGTGGCGGCGGAGTACGTCACCGCCGACCACGCCCACCTGGCCGCGAGCGCCGACCGCGTCCGCGCCGGAGCCGCCCGCAAGCTGCGCGAGGTCCTCGCCGACCACCCCGAGCAGGAGGCGCTGGTGAGGGCAGAGGCTGGTAAGTCGCGGCGCCACCGGCCGCTGCGCGAGCTGCTGCCCAAGGCAGGGGAGACCTTGACCGCGGCCAAGCCCGCGTGGGCGATGAGCCCGCTGGTCGTCGCCTCGATCCTGCCGCCGGGACGCTGGTTCGACGTGGTCATCTTCGACGAGGCCTCGCAGATCCCACCCGCGCAGGCGGTCTCTGCGATCTCCCGCGCCCACCAGGTCGTCGTCGCCGGTGACGAGCGCCAGCTCCCGCCGACGAACTTCTTCACCTCAGCGGTCGACGAGGACCTCGCGCCGGACTCGGAGACGCTGACCGAGGGGTTCGAGTCGGTGCTCGACGTGCTGACCGCCGCCCTGCCGACGCGTCGCCTGTCGTGGCACTACCGCTCGCTCGACGAGCGCCTCGTCGCGTTCGCCAACCGTGAGATGTACGACGGCTCGCTCGTGACCTTCCCCGGCACGGGCACCGACGCCGTGGTGCGCCTCGAGTCGGTCGAGGGTTCCGGCGTCGTCGCGCCCGGCGAGGAGGCCATCGAGTCGACGGAGGCCGAGGTCGACCGGGTCGTGGCCCTGGTCCTCGAGCACGCCCGCACCCGACCGCAGGAGTCGCTCGGCGTCATCGCGCTCGGCATCAAGCACGCCACCCGCCTCGACGACGCGCTGCGCAAGGCCCTGCTCGAGGCCGACGGTGTCGGCGACTTCTTCGACGAGGACCGTCGCGAACGCTTCTTCGTCAAGAACCTCGAGCGCGTCCAGGGTGACGAGCGTGACGCCATCATCCTGTCCGTGGGGTACGGCAAGACCCCGCACGGTCGGGTGCTGCACCGGTTCGGACCGCTGAACCTCGAGGGCGGCGAGCGCCGCCTCAACGTCGCCATCACCCGTGCCCGGCGCCGCATGACCGTCGTCTCGTCGCTGCTCGCGTCGGACCTCGACCCGACCCGTCTCAAGGCGCGTGGCGCGGTCATGCTCCGCGACTTCCTCTCGTATGCCGCCGACGGAACCCTCCCGGGTCCGGCCGCCTCGTCCGCCGCGTCCACGGTCGCCGCCCCGGTGGCTGTGACGGAGGCCGCAGGGACGGACGCGTCGTCGACGGACGAGGTCGTCGAGCCGGTCCCGGACCTCACGGCTGCGGCTGCCGCGGCTCCGCTGGGCGGGCTGGTGCGGGCGGAGTTCGCCCGTCGTCTGCGCGAGTCGGGGCTGGTGGTGCACGAGGCGTTCGGTGGCGCCGGTCACCCGGTCGACCTCGCGGTCGAGGACCCCGACCGCCCCGGCCTGGTGCTGGTCGCGGTGGAGACCGACGGCCCGGCCTACGCCGCCATGCACAGCAGCCGCGACCGCGACCGCCTGCGCGGCGAGCAGCTCGGCCGCTTGGGTTGGGAGCACGTCCGCGTGTGGACGACGGACCTCTTCCGTGACCCGGCCCGAGACGTGTCACGCGTCCACGCGGCGGTCCAGCGGGCAGCCTCCCGCCGGACGGCAGCCGAGCGTGCGGCCAAGGCCGCCGCACCCGTGGTCGCTGTCGCGAACCCTGTCGTGATCCCGGCCGCCGAGCCGGTCGAGCCCGAGGCGGCGACGGGCGCAGCGACCCCCGTCGACACGGCCCTCGCCGACTCTGCTCCCGTCGACCCGGCTCCGGTCGAGGCGGAGGCACCCGCGGAGTCCGAGGAGGTCGTCGGCGACGCGGTGGCGGAGGCCTCGACCGGCGATGCCCAGCTGACGTTCGAGGGCCTCGGGTCGTCGGACGACTTCGCGCCCAAGCCCGACACCGGCGCCCGCAAGCGCCGGGTCCGTGGCCGCCGCGCCACGGCGAAGCCCACGAACACCCAGTCGGGGGAGCAGCTCCCCGAGCCCGAGCCGGCCGAGGGCGCCGAGTCCACCAAGGCCGAGGCCCAGCCGAAGGCGCCGGACCAGACCAAGGACGACACCGACGCCGGCTGGGGCGAGCAGCCGAACCTCTCGGCGCACGACCGCTGGCTGTTCGAGCAGCGACCCCCGCACTGGGGTCGCGACTGACCCACGCCCGCCACGGGCGGGCGACACCAGACGGTCACACGCAAAACGCTGGTTGCGGGGCAACCCTCGGGGAAACAACCCGCGGTATGCCGTGCAACCAGCGTTTTGCGTGTGAAGGGGGCGCGTCGGGCGCGCGCCTGGCCCGGTGGGCTCAGACGGCGCGGTTGAGCGAGTCGCGGATCTCGCGGAGCAGGATGACGCTCTCGTCCGGGGCGTCGTCGACCTCCGGCGCCTGGGCGAACCGGGCCTTCGCTGCCTCGTACGGCTTGACGACGAAGAAGTAGACGACGAATGCCATGAGCAGGAAGGCGAACAGAGCAGTCAGGAACGGTCCGACCGAGACCAAGCCGCCGGGCTTGAAGTCATCGAAGTTCTTGGCGCCGCCCACCTTGCCCACGAGCTCGATGATGATCTTGGTGAACGAGGTGACCACGGCCGCGAATGCCGCGCCGATGATGAACGCGACGGCAAGCTCGACGAGGTTGCCCCGCATGACGAAGTCTTTGAAACCCTTCATGGGATCCGCACCCTTTCCCTTGATGAGTGGAGCAGTGGCTTCCACGCTAGCGATCCGAACCGCGCGCGTCTGCGCATGACCATCTGCGGAAAATGTCCGTGTCGCGGACGGAGCTGCGTCCCTCACCGGGTCGTGGGGCTCAGCGCGACCGGAGGATCACCGCGAGCTGCGGGCGACCCAGCACGTCCTGTTGGGCGGCGGACAGGTCGAGGATGGTCGGCTGGTCGACCGCCACGGTGAGCCCCGAACCCTCCAGGTTGTCGCCGCTGGAGGAACCCGGCCCGTTGAGCACCGCCCCGAAGTCGGTGGTGAACACCGCGTCGACGGCCAGGACCGGCGCGCTGTGGGCCACCACGCCGCCCGGACCGACGAGGTCGATGCGGTCGCCGGGGCGCACCATCGACACCGACCGGGCGTCGGCGATCATCACGTGGAAGGCGAGCAGGTCGATCGGCTGCCCGGCCAGGACGCTCGACGGCCTGGCCCGGTCGGTGGTGACCGGCTCGCCGCGGTTGAGCGTCGCCGTCAGGGGCCGGCCGATGACCTGCGACACCTCGGACGCCGCACCGTCCGGGACGAGGTCGGCCGGAAAGAGCAGCACGCGCAGGGCGTCGGGGGTCGCCACCTCGCCGACCGCCAGCGGTCGGGCCGCGACGACGACCGGTGTGAGTGCCCCGCCACGCGGTGACTGCGCGAGGGCGACGACACCGAGCACCGCGGCCGCGGCGCATGCAGCCGCCAGTCCACGACGCGCGACCCGGCGTCGCCACTCACGGCGACGTCCGGGACCGCGCAGCCAGTCGACCAGCTGCCCTGCCCGGGCCGTCTCCACGTGACGATCCTCAGCCGGGGAGCGCGAAGGGGAGGGTGATCCCGTCGAGCGCGCGGCGGCACGAGCAGGTGGCGGTCTCGTCGTCCTCAGCGGCAGGCATGGCCGCGAGTGCCGAACGCAGGACGGCCTTGAGGCCGTCGACGTTGCGGCCGAACACCGCCAGCACCTCCTCGTGGGTGACGGCCTCTCCGCCGTCGACTCCGGCGTCGTGGTCCGTGACGAGCGCGATGGTGGTGAAGCACATGGCCAGCTCGCGGGCGACCGATGCCTCGGGCATCCCGGTCATGCCGACCACGGTCCACCCGGCCTGCTGGTGCCAGGCGGACTCGGCCTTGGAGGAGAAGCGCGGACCGTTGATGACCACGAGGGTGCCTGAGTCGGCGACCTCCTTGCCGGCCCCGCGGGTGGCGGCGATCGCGACCTCACGCCCACGCGGACAGTAGGGGTCGGCGAACCCGACGTGCACGACCGGTCCCTCCGCGTCGTAGACGGTGTGGGCGCGGCCCCAGGTGCGGTCGACGACCTGGTCGGGGACGACCACGGTCCCCGGCCCGAGCTCGGGCTTCAGCGAACCGACCGCGCACGGTGCCAGGACCTGGCGGACGCCGACCGATCGCAGGGCCCAGAGGTTCGCCCGGTAGTTGACGCGGTGGGGCGGGAAGCGGTGTCCCTGACCGTGCCGTGCGATGAAGGCCACCCGCCGGCCGTCCACCTCACCGATGACGAGGTCGTCGCTCGGGTCGCCGAACGGTGTGCTCACGCTGACCCGCTCGGCCTGGTCGAAGAACTCGTAGAACCCGGAGCCGCCGATGAGGCCGAGGTCCGCGCGCAGGTGCTCTGGGGTCATGTCGTCCAGCCTACGCAGCGGGGTCGGGGCCGACATCCGGGCGAGCTGCTGCTGTGGACGTGAGACGACGACGCCCGCCCCTGTGGACAGGAGCGGGCGTCGAGGAGACGTAGGGAGTGCTCAGGCAGCCGAGCCGTCCGCGGCCTTCGACGAGGACGAGGAGGCCCCGGCCTTGGCTGCACTGCCCGAGGACGACCCCGACGAGGACGACCCAGACGAGGACCCCGAGTCGGAACCGGACGAGCTGGACGAACCCGAGTCGCTGGAGCCGTTCGAGCCCGAGTCGCTCTTGCCCGCGGGCATCGACGCGGACGAGCCGCTGCGCGAGTCGGTGCGGTAGAACCCGCCGCCCTTGAACACGACGCCCACCGCGCTGAAGACCTTGCGCAGGCGGCCCTCGCACACGGGGCAGACGGTGAGCGAGTCGTCACTGAACGACTGCACCGCGTCGAAGCGGTGGTCGCACTCGGTGCAGGCGTAGGAGTACGTCGGCACTGGTTCCTCCAAGATGTGGCGGCCAGCGGTCCGGTGAGGGCTGGCACTGTGGTGGGTCGACTGCCAACTATAAGGCCGAGCGGACCCTACTTCTTCCCGCCGAGGCGCTCGCCCAGGCGCCTGACCAGGGCCCGACCGCTGTCTCCCGGCGACAGGGCCTGCCCCGCCGGGACCACGGCGGTCCCGTCGCCCCGGCCGCGCAGCTGGCGTCCACCGCTGGTGGCCCACCCGGCGAGGCGGCCGTTCTGGCTGACCTCCCGGACCCTCTTCTCGGCCCTGGTGCGGGACTCGGCGGTCGCGACGATGAGCAGCTGGTCGCCTCGCCGGACCACGGTGTTGACCTCGGGGACGAACCCCTTGTCACCGCGCACGACCAGCGTGACGTTGGCGCCCTCGGGCAGGCGCAGCTCGAAGATCTCGACGCCGTGCAGCTTGGACGCGGGGCCCACGGTGACCTGCAGCATCTCCGCCCCCAGCTCCTCCAGGGGCGTCGCCTCGACAGCGAGGTCGAGCGTGGCGTAGTCCTCCACGATGCCGAGGCGTTGGGCCACCCACGGCAGGGTCGGCGCCTGGACGATGGTGAAGACGACCACGAGGACGAACACCAGCTCGAAGATCCACTCGACGTTCTTGGCCCCCACCGTGAGGGGGACGGTCGCGAGCACGACGGGGACGGCGCCCCGCAGCCCGGCCCAGGAGAGGAACACCTGGTCCCGCCACCCGATCCGGAACCAGGAGGCCGAGGCGATCACGGACAGGGGGCGGGCGACCAGCAGGAGGACGAGGCCGATGACGATGGCCGGCAGGACCTGCGAGCCCATCTTGCTGGGGGAGGCGAGCAGGCCGAGGAGCACGAACAGGCCGATCTGCGCGAGCCAACCCAGCGCCGTGGAGAGGCCGAGCACCGCCGGGCCGTGCGGCAGCCGCAGGTTGCCCAGCACGAGGGCGGCCAGGTAGCAGGCGATGAAGCCGCTCGCGTGCACGGTGGCCGCGGCGGCATACGCGAGGACGGTGAGGGCGACCACCCCGATGCTGAACAGGCCGGACGAACCCGACGCGGCCCGGCGCATGAACTGTCCACCGACCCGCCCGACGGCGAGCCCGATCGCGGCACCGACCCCGAGCTCGACCACCGCCTTGAACAGCAGCGTGAACCAGCCCTCGGCGTCGGCCGGGTCGGCGCTGCGGGCGGCGAGCGCCGTGACGAGGATGACGACCGGGGCGTCGTTGAAGCCGGACTCGGCCTCGAGCATCCCTGTGATCCGGCGCGGGAGCGGCACCCGGCGCAGCACGGAGAACACGGCCGCGGCGTCCGTCGAGGACAGGATGGCGCCGACGAGCAGGGCGGTGTTCCAGTCCAGGTGCAGCACGAACCGCGCGGCGACCGCCACGACGGCGACCGAGACCACCACGCCCAGGGTCGAGAGCACGGCCGCGGGGCCTACGGACCTGCGGATGCCCTCCCACCGCGTGCTCAACCCGCCCTCGGACAGGATGAGGATGAGGGCCGCGTAGCCGAGCACCTGCGTGAGCTCGTTGGAGTCGAACTGGATCCGTCCGAAGCCGGCCTCGCCGATGGCCAGACCGATGCCGAGGTAGATGAGCAGCGACGGCAGGCCGGACCTCACGGACAGCCGGACGGCGGCCACGGAGACCAGCAGGACGAGCGATCCGACGAGCAGTGCGGGCGTCAGGTCGTGCAGCGTGAAGGCCGACGAACCCGCTTCGAGGGCAAGGGCGGGGAGTCCTGCGTGCACGGCCCGTCACGTCCTTTCCCTGTCAGTGGTGCGGATAGTCTCGCAGGGTGTCCCGCGCCATTCTTGCCCGCCGCATTGCCATCGCCGTGGCGGCCCTCCTGGTCGTCGTCCTCGGAATAGTCGCGGTTCTCGCGGTCACGTGGGTGAGGCGTCCGTTCCCCGTCACCGAGGGGGAGATGAAGGTCCCCGGTCTGCAGGGCAAGGTCGACGTGGTCCGCAACGACAAGGGCATCCCGCAGATCTACGCCGACAGCTCCGACGACCTGTTCCGCGCGCAGGGGTTCGTGCAGGCCCAGGACCGGTTCTTCGAGATGGACCTGCGCCGGCACATCACCTCCGGGCGGCTCTCCGAGCTGGTCGGTGAGGGCGGCCTCGAGACCGACCGGGTGATCCGGACGCTGGGCTGGCGGCGCGTCGCCGAGGCCGAGCTGCCGACGCTCAAGCCCGAGACCCGCCGCTACCTGCAGGCGTACTCCGACGGGGTCAACGCCTACATCCACCAGCAGGGCACCCCCTCGAAGATGTCGCTCGAGTACGTCGTCCTGGGCCAGAAGGTCCCCGACTACCGGGTCGAGGACTGGACCCCGGCGGACTCGCTCGCCTGGCTCAAGGCGATGGCCTGGGACCTGCGCGGCGACTACAGCGACGAGCTGATGCGGGCTCGCCTCGCGGGGACGATGTCCCTGGCCCAGATCAACGAGCTCTACCCGCCGTACCCCTACGACACCAACAAGCCGATCCTCTCCGCCCAGGACTGGACGCCGACGACGTCGAACGCCACCAACGGTTCGGCCAACTCCGCCCTGCCCTTCGCCGCCCCCGCCACCACGGGCAAGGCGGCCAAGGCGGTCAAGGCGGTCAAGGACGCGAAGGCGACCGACCCCGAGCTCACCGCCGAGCGCAGCCCCGCCGCGGAGCAGGCGTATGCCGCGGTGTCCAGGGCCCTGCGCGCCGTCCCGGTCACCGTCGGGCGGGGCGACGGGATCGGCTCCAACTCGTGGGTGGTCGGCGGGTCGCGCACCAGCACCGGCAAGCCGCTGCTCGCCAACGACCCGCACCTCGGCGTCAGCATCCCCGGCATCTGGTACCAGGTCGGCCTGCACTGCCGCTCGGTCAGCAGCAGCTGCCCGTTCGACGTGGCCGGCTACTCGTTCGCCGGCCTGCCCGGCGTCGTCATCGGGCACAACCAGTCGATCGGCTGGGGCTTCACCAACCTCGGGCCCGACGTCAGCGACTTCTTCCTCGAGCAGGTGCGCGGCAACACCTACCTGCGCGACGGCAAGCAGGAGCCGCTGACCATGCGCACCGAGACGATCAAGATCGGTGGCGGCGGGGAGCAGACCATCACGGTCCGCAGCACCGCGCACGGCCCGCTGCTGTCCGACGCGCTCGACAAGGTCGCCGAGGCCGGGGACAGCCCCCTGGTCAACTCCCGCACGAGCCCCGGCGACTACGAGGTCGCGCTGCAGTGGACCGGCATCGAGGTCAACCAGACCGCCGATGCGATCTTCGGCCTCAACACCGCCCAGAACTTCCAGGAGTTCCGCGCGGCAGCCAAGGACTTCGCCGTCCCGGCGCAGAACCTCCTGTACGCCGACACGGCCGGCAACATCGGCTACCAGGCTCCCGGCTCCATACCGATCCGCAGCCGGTACATGGAGAGCGCCCCCGGCTTCTGGATCCGCCCGGGGTGGGTCTCCTCGTGGGACTGGAAGGGCAAGGTCCCGTTCGACGAGATGCCCTGGTCCTACAACCCGCCTGAGGGGTTCATCGTGGCGGCCAACCAGGCGGTCACCGAGAGCGGCTCGCCGTTCCTCACCACCGAGTGGGACTACGGCTTCCGCAGCCAGCGCATCCGCAGCCTGCTGGAGAAGAACACCAAGGTCACCCCGGCCACGATGTCGCAGATCCAGGGTGACGTGCGCAGCCAGTTCGCCCCGACGCTGGTCAAGGCGCTGCTCAAGGTGGACCTGAGCGGTGACGACTTCACCAAGCAGGCCCAGGACCTCTTGCGCAAGTGGGACTACACGATGCCGGTGGGCGCGAGCGACGCCGGCGCGGCCGCGGCCTACTACAACGCGGTCTGGTCGAGCCTGCTCGACCTGACGTTCGACGACGAGCTGCCCAAGGACCTGCGGGCCGACGGCGGCGACCAGTGGATGCAGGCGATGACCCAGCTGCTGACCAAGCCGCGCTCGGCCTGGTGGGACGACAAGCGGACCGCCGGGGTGGCCGAGGGCCAGTCCGAGATCCTGCGCAAGGCCCTCGTCGACGCCCGCCTCGACCTGACGCGTGAGCTCGGCAAGGACCCGTCCGACTGGCAGTGGGGGGAGCTGCACACCCTGACGCTGCAGCACCAGGTGCTCGGCGGCGACGACGTCCCCGGCGTGGTGCGGGCCCTGTTCAACCGCGGCCCGATCGAGCTGCCCGGTGGCTCCGCGATCGTCAACGCCAACGGCTGGGACGCCAGCCAGGGCCTCGACGACGCCAGCCGCTCCAAGGCGTTCAAGGTCGACTGGGCCCCCTCGATGCGCATGGTGCTCGACTTCTCGGACCTCGACCGGTCACGCTGGGTCAACCAGACCGGCAACAGCGGCCACGCGTTCTCCGACCACTACAACGACCAGTCCGAGGCGTGGGCCAAGAACGAGCTCTACGACTGGCCGTTCAGCCGCAAGGCAGTCGACGCCGCGGGCGGCGACGAGCTCGTGCTCGTGCCCGGCACGACGAGCTAGCGGGAGCCGGCCGGGCCGGGGAACGCGTCCCCTGACGGCGCCGGGAGTCGTCGGAGCCCTCCCTCCGCGGTGACCACTGCGTCGACGGCCCGGTCGTGCGACTCTCGGGGCAGGTCGTCCTCGAGCAGCTCCCACGGGTGGACCACGGCGACGAGGGTGGCCGCGGTGCGCGGGAGCGCCCGGTCGTAGCAGCCCTTGCCCTGGCCGATCCGGGTGCCGTCGACGTCGACGCCGTGCGCCGGGACGAAGACCACCTTCGCCCGGCCGACCGCATCGAGTCCCAGCGCCGTCCCGCTGCCCGCCTCGCGCCAGTCGAGGTCCCAGTCCGCGAGGGTGAGGGGCAGCAGCACGCGGACCCCCCTGGCCACGAAGGCCGCGACCAGCGCCTCGGTGGGGGGTTCGGTCGGCATCGACTCGTAGGCGGCGACCCAGTCACCGCGTCCCACTCCGGCCTCACGGGCCGCCCTGAGGGCGGCCAGGGCGATGGCCTCGCCGTCGGCGGCCCGGTCGCGGCCCGGCACCTGCTCGCGCCTCAGCCGGCGCAGCCGCCCTCGGACCGCCGCCTTGTCCTCGGGAGCGGGCCCGGCGGCATACCCGCTGGTGGGCTGGGGGTCCGGCTCGGGGGGACGGTCGGGACTGGGGGTGGGCACAGGCTCCATGGTGCCCGCCACGGTGGTCGAGCCGCGAGGGCCGGGGCCGAATAGGGTGGGACGCATGAGCAGCCAGCCCGCCCGACCTGTGACCAAGGCCGTGATCCCCGCAGCTGGACTCGGGACCCGCTTCCTCCCCGCCACCAAGGCGACGCCCAAGGAGATGCTGCCGGTCGTCGACAAGCCGGCGATCCAGTACGTCGTCGAGGAGTCGGTGCGCGCCGGGCTCGATGACGTCCTCATCATCACGGGCCGCAACAAGAACGCCCTCGAGGACCACTTCGACCACCAGTGGGAGCTCGAGCAGGCGCTCGAGGCCAAGGGCGACACGTTCCGCCTCGAGCGGGTGCGCGAGTCGGCGGCGATGAAGGTGCACTTCGTGCGCCAGGGCCAGCCCAAGGGGCTCGGCCACGCGGTGCACGTCGCGAAGGAGCACGTGGGCGACAACCCGTTCGCCGTGCTGCTCGGCGACGACCTCATCGACGCCCGCGACCACCTGCTCGAGGAGATGCTGCGCGTCCGCGAGGAGAAGGGCGGCAGCGTCATCGCGCTGCTCGAGGTGCCGCCGGAGTCCGTCCACCTGTACGGCTGCGCCGCGGTCGACGAGGTCGACGGTGATGTCGTGCGCATCACGGGACTGGTGGAGAAGCCCGACCCGTCCGAGGCGCCGAGCAACTTCGCCGTCATCGGTCGCTACATCCTCGACCCGTCCGTGTTCGGCGTGCTCGAGCAGACGCCGCCCGGACGCGGCGGTGAGATCCAGCTGACCGACGCCCTGCAGACCCTGGCCGGCTCCTCCGAGCCCGGCGGCGGGGTGCACGGTGTCGTCTTCCGCGGCCGCCGCTACGACACCGGCGACCGGCTCGACTACCTCAAGGCCGTCGTGCGGCTCGGCCTGGACCACAACGAGCTGGGTGCCGACTTCGGCGGCTGGCTGGACGAGTTCGCCGCCGAGCGCCGGGACGCGAAGGCCGCCTCCCAGTGATCTCCGTCGAGCAGCACCTCACCCGGATCCTCGAGACCGTCAAGGTCATCAGGCCGTTCGAGCAGGGCGTGCTCGATGCGCAGGGCTGCGTCCTCGCCGAGGACGTGACTGCGCGCGGGTCGCTGCCCGGCTTCACCAACTCCGCGATGGACGGGTATGCCGTGCACGCCGCGGACGTGGCGTCCGCCTCCGAGGAGCACCCGGTCGTGCTGCCCGTGGTCAACGACATCGCGGCCGGCAACACCAACGCGCTCTCCCTGGCCCAGGGCCAGACGATGCGGATCATGACCGGCGCACCGATGCCCCGGGGGGCCGACGCCGTCGTGGCCGTCGAGAACACCGACGGCGGGGTGGTCCGCGTCAGCATCCGGGCCGCGTCCGTGGTCGGCCAACACGTGCGGGAGGTCGGCGAGGACGTCGAGGAGGGGACCGTCGTGCTCCGGCGCGGCACCCTGCTCGGCCCCGGGCAGATCGCCCTGCTCGCCGCCGCAGGGGTCGCCCGGGTGCGGGTCGTCCCGCGACCCCGCGTCGTCGTCATCTCCACCGGTGACGAGCTCGTCGAGGTGGGGGAGAAGCCGGCCTTCGGCCAGATCGTCGACTCCAACTCGGTCATGCTCACCGCTGCCGTCACCTCCGTCGGTGCCACGCCCTACCGCGTCGGCGGGGTTGCCGACGACGCCCGCACCCTGATGGCCACCCTCGAGGGCCAGCTCGTCCGCGCCGACGCCATCATCACCACCGGCGGGGTCTCGATGGGGGCCTTCGACACGGTCAAAGAGGTGCTCTCGCGCGTCGGCACGGTGCAGTTCGACAAGGTCGCCATGCGTCCGGGCATGCCGCAGGGCTTCGGGGTGCTGGGGGACGAGCAGGTCCCGGTCTTCACCCTGCCGGGCAACCCGGTCAGCGCGCTCGTGTCGTTCCACGTGTTCGTGGCCCCCGCGCTGCGCGCCATGGCCGGTCGCCCCGAGCCGTCCTTCCCCCCGGGGTACGTGCCCGCGGTGGCGGCAGAGTCGTTCAGCTCGATCCCCGGGAAGATGGAGTTCATGCGGGTCGTCCTGGACGACGACCGGGCCCGGCTCGCCGGTGGTCAGGGGTCGCACATGCTCGGCGCCCTCGCGGCCGCCGATGCGCTCGCGGTCATCCCGCCCGACGTCACCCAGGTCGACGAGGGTGACGCCCTCGAGTGCCTTCCCCTGCTCGGTCGGGAGGGCCAGTGAGCCAAGTCACCGGTGGCCAACCGGACGGGCCGGACGGTTCGCGGCTGACCCACGTCCGCGCCGACGGCTCCGCGCACATGGTCGACGTGTCGGCCAAGTCGGTGACCGCCCGGGAGGCCAGTGCCGCCGGTCGGGTCCTGTTGTCCCCCAAGGCGATCGGCGCCCTCCGTGACGGCAACGTCCCCAAGGGTGACGCGCTCGCGGTGGCCCGGATCGCCGGCATCCAGGCGGTCAAGCGCACTCCGGAGCTGATCCCCCTGGCGCATCCGATCGCCGTGCACGGCGTGGCCGTCGACCTCGACGTCGCCGACGACGGGGTCGACGTCCGGGCCACGGTCCGCACGGCCGACCGGACCGGCATCGAGATGGAGGCGCTCACCGCTGTCGCCGTTGCCGCCCTGGCACTCATCGACATGGTCAAGGCGGTCGACAAGCACGCCCGCATCACCGACGTCCGGGTCACCGCCAAGTCCGGCGGTCGGTCCGGCGACTGGGTGGAGGAGACGACGTGAGCGACCCGACGCAGGCGACCGAGGGGGTGCCGGAGGCGCCACGGGCGTTCGTCGTCACCTGTTCCACCCGGGCGGCCGGGGGTGTCTACCCGGACCGGGGCGGACCCCTGATCGTGGCGGCCCTGCGCGAGTGGGGCTTCGAGGTCGGCGACCCGACGGTCGTCCCGGACGGGCCGGCGGTGCGCGAGGCGCTCGAGGCGGTCCTGGCCGCGGAGCCGGACCTCGTCATCACCACCGGAGGCACCGGGCTCTCGCCGACCGACGGCACCCCGGAGGCCACCCGGCCCCTGCTCGACCGCGAGGTCAGCGGCATCGCCGAGGCGATCCGCGCGGCCGGGGTCCGAGCCGGGGTGCCGACGGCCATGCTCTCGCGCGGACTCGCCGGCATCGCCGGATCGACCCTCGTGGTCAACCTCCCCGGGTCCTCGGGCGGGGTCAAGGACGGCCTCGCCGTGCTCGAGCCCGTGCTGCGGCACGCGCTCTCGCAGATCCGGGGCGGCGACCACTGATGTCGACGTGGCGCGCCTGATGGCTCCGTGGCCGGTCCAGCTCGCTGGCCGCACGACGGCTGGTCAGGAGCTGCTGCTCGACCCGCTGCGCCGGCGTGACCGCAAGGACTGGGTGCGCGTGCGCTCGGTCAACCGCGAGTGGCTCGGCCCGTGGGAGGCCACCGCCCCCGAGGACGACCCCCGCCCGGTGTCCTTCAGCGGCCTGGTGCGGCACTACAACCGCGAGGGTCGGGCCGGGCGGATGATGCCGTTCACGATCCGCACCGAGGGGCAGGTCGTGGGCCAGCTGGTGCTGTTCGGCATCTCGTGGGGCTCGTTGCTGTCGACCTCGGCGGGCTACTGGATCGACCGGCGGGTGGCAGGTCGGGGCATCGTGCCGATGGCCCTGGCCCTCGCCGGCGACCACGCGCTCGGCCCGATGGGCCTGCACCGCATCGAGGTCAACATCCGCCCCGAGAACACCAACAGCCTTGCCGTCGTGCGCAAGCTGGGCTTTCGCGACGAGGGCCGGCGGGCGGCATACCTGCACATCGACGGTCAGTGGCGCGACCACCGAACGTTCGCGCTGACGCGCGAGGACCTCGGTGGGGCGACGCTCGTGGAGCGATTGCACACCAATCACACCAGTCACATTGGCGACACACCGCCCCACGTCCCCGAGGGTCCCGCGCACGGCACCTAACGTCGTGTTCGTGCAGCCCAGCAGTCTCATCTTCCTCGTCATCATCGCCGTCTGGGCTGCCTACTTCGTGCAGTACTGGGTCCGTCGCCGCGAGCACCTCGCCACCGCCCAGTCGGTCGACCAGTTCTCCGAGACCATGCGGGTCCTCGAGCGCCGCTCCCCGCTCCCCGCCACGGACCTCTCGACCCCGGCTCGTCCCTCGTATGCCGTGAGCCCGGCGCGCGCGGTGCGCGCCCAGGTGCTCGTCAAGCGCGCCGAGACCACGACCTTCACGATGACCCCCTCCGGTGCGGTCACGCCCGTCGCGGACGCGGTCCCCGACTCGCCCCGCCGCTCCGGTGGCTGGGACGCCTCGGTCGACACCGACGACGAGGGTCAGGGTTGGGACGTCGAGGCGGCGCCGGTCGTCCGACCGGCGCGTGCGGTTCGCGGGCTGACCCTGCTCGCCGCCCTCGCAGGGTTCGTCCTCTCCGTGCCGCTCGCAGCCCTCGGGGTCGTCCCGTGGTTCGGCATCCTCGTGCCGCTGGCCGCCGCCGCCGGCGCGGTCGTCTGGCTCCGCCAGGCCGTCGCCACCGAGCAGGCTGCTCGCCGCGACGCGCGTCGCCCCTCCGCGGAGCTCCGGTCGCAGCGCAGCGAGTCCTCGGCACACCGCCGGGACCAGGGCCTGCAGCGTTCGGGGCGCCCCGCTCCCCGTGAGCACGCGGCACCCACCGCCCGCGCCGCCGGCCCCGACGCAGAGCACGCCTCCGAGGAGGCCGAGCCGGTCGCCGAGTCGGTCGCCGCGCCCGTGCGTGACGAGCTCTACGACGTGCAGGAGGTCGAGCGCGGTCTCGCCGCACCCGCCGCGGTGGCGACGCGAAGTCCTGCCGCCCGAGGCGCCGCCGCTCCGGCAGCCGCGGCGCCGCGGATGCCCCTCGTCGACGAGGACGACATCCCCCTGACCTGGGACCCGGTGCCCGTCCCGCGCCCGACCTACACGATGAAGTCCCGTGCGACCCGCCCGGCTCCCACCTCCGCGGACCTCGTCGGTGACGCCGACACCGAGTTCGCGCGCTACGAGCAGGAGCCGGTCCGCCGCGTCGCCGGCGCCTGACCCGCTCGGCACGACCCGAGACCCGAGGGTCGCCGGCTGCCGGCTAGCGCTTGCCCCACACCGCCTGGGCGCCGGCATCGCCCGCGAGCGCCACGATCACCGCGGTGCCCACCGCGCTCGCGAGGACCAGGACCGCCAAGCCCAGCCGCATCCTGCGGTCGGGCTGCTCGCGCCGCAGCACCAGCCACTGCGCCACGGTCGTCACGGCGAGGGCCGCCGCCCACGGCAGCACCATCGAGCCCAACGACCGGTGGTGGTCGATGAACGCCGGGTTGCCCAGCTTGGTGGCCAGGTCGTTCCCGGCCCGTGTGGTCACGGGGACGGCGACGAGGCCGACCACCGCCCCCAGCGGGACGAGGAAGGTCAGCTTGCGCTGCGCCGCAGGCCAGACGCTCACGGCCATGGCCGCCACGGCCGTGAGGGGGAGCAGGACGACGACGAGGTGGACGAGCAGGGCATGGGCGGGCAGGCCGTTGATCTCCATGCCGGATAGACGAGATGGGCTGCGCAGTTGTTCACGGGCCGGTCCCGACGAGCTTGCGGCCGAGGTGAACCCCGGGGCCGGGCATTTCGTCCTTTACCGGGAAGGGCCGGAGCGGGAGGATCGCAGATGTCGGCGTCGGTCGGCGAAGGAGTGGTGGTGGAGGCTGGTCAGCGGCACGCGGCCCTCCAGGGACTGCATGACCGGCATGCCCCGGAGCTGTGGCGGTTCGCGCTGCGCCTGACCCGCGACCCCCAGGTCGCCGAGGACCTCGTCCAGGAGTCGCTGCTGCGCGCCTGGCGCGACCCGCAGCTCGGCGGGCGCAGCGAGGCGCAGGCGAGGGCCTGGCTGTTCACGGTCGTGCGGAACCTCGTCGTCGACCGCTGGCGCAGCGCCGCCAACCGGCACGAGGTGGCCGGCCTCGACTGGGTCGACCCGCTCGTCGCGGACCGCACCGGTGAGGTGCTCGACCGCTGGCTCATCGCCGACGCCCTCGGCACCCTGTCGGCCGATCACCGCCGCGTTGTCGCGGCGGCCTACTACGAAGGAAGGACGGTGGCCGAGATCGCCGCTGAGCTGCGGATCCCCGAGGGGACGGTGAAGTCGCGACTCCACTACGGACTGCGGAGCCTGCGCCTCGCCCTGCAGGAGAAGGGGGTGACCCGGGCATGAACGACACCGACCAGTACGCCCAGTGGGATGCCGCCTACGTCCTCGGTGCCCTCTCCGGCAGCGAGCGGGCGGAGTACGAGGAGCACCTGTCCGGGTGCCTGAGCTGCCGCACAGCCGTGGCCGAGCTCGCCGGCCTGCCCGGGCTGCTCGGCCAGCTCAGTCCGGCCGAGGCGATCGCCGTCGAGTCGGGTTCGGGCGGCAGCGACGGCGCCGGACCGTTCGCCGACCCCTTCGCCGTCCCCGACCCGCCGGCGTCCCTCATGCCCCGCCTTCCGCACGCGTCCGAATGGCGCCAGCGGTGGCTGGCTCCCATGGCCGCCGCGGCGGCTGCCCTCCTCATCGGGGGCGTCGGCGGGTATGCCGTGTCCGCCTCCCGTGACGCCGTCCCCGGCGCTGGCCCTTCGTCGACCCTGGCCCAGGGGCGCAGTCGCCTGGCGTTCGCGCCCGTGAGCGCGTCCCCGATGACCGCCGTCGTCGACGTCGTCCCGACCTCGCAGGGGACCGAGCTGCGGGTGGAGTGCCAGTACGCGCAGTCCACGGCAACCGGCGCCGGTAGCGGCACCGGCAGCGGCACTGGCTCCGGCGTGGGTGGCTCCGGAACGTCGGGGGCCACGGGCTCGGGTTCCACCGGGTCGGGTGCCATGACCGGCACGCGTGGCCGGATGGGTACCGGCGGGTCCATGCCGTCGAGCGGTTCCTCGGGCGGCTCGACCGCTGCGACGGGGTCGACCGGCTCGGCGACGACCGGCTCCGGCGACGGGGGATACCCGGGGATCCGGTACGCCATCTGGGTGGTGGGCCGCGACGGTCGGGACATGCTGGTGAAGGACTGGACGGCTCGGGCCGGACGCGTCATGCACCCCCGGGGTGTCACCCCGTGGTCGGTCGGCCAGATCGAGTCGATCGAGATCCGCCTGGTGGACGGCGGAGCCACCGTGATGCGCGCCCAGGTGGGCTGAACGCGGGCGGGCAGCTCGCCAGGCGCACGGGCGACGCGCACGGACGGTCGTCCGCGGCATACCGGGGTGCCGTTTTCCGTGAGGGGCACTGCTGGTGTTATCGTTTCGTCCGCATCAAGGGGCTGTGGCGCAGTTGGTAGCGCGTCTCGTTCGCAATGAGAAGGCCCGGGGTTCGAATCCCCGCAGCTCCACCCCGGGAGAACCCCGTCTGGACCGCGCCGATGGCGCCGGGCAGGCGGGGTTCTTCGTCGTCCGGGCCCGAGGTCCCCCGGCACGCGCCGAGGTGAGCCCAAGAAATGTCGAAGGTGGCTCTGCCACGGTGGCGTCGAGCTGACCCGGGGTCAGGTCGTCGGGCGTTGCGCGATCGAGGGCGAGCGTGATGGAAGAACGAGTGACGAGGTCCACCAGCGGGCGTGGACCCAGGCATACGGCCGCGGTGGCCCTGGGCCTCGCGGTGGTCGCCGCCGGGAGCGTCGCCGCCTCGCTGGCGATGGGTGTGGGCTCGCGGGATGCCCGCTCGAACCCCTCGACGTCGTCGGGTCAGCAGCAGAGCCGGGCCGTCGGCCACCCGACGGGGGCAGCGACGACCGGCGTGAAGCCCACGGGTTCGAGCGAGGCGCGTCGGCTGCACGCCCTGGACCCAACCCAGGTGGCCAGGTCGGTGGCCAGCGACGACGCGACGGCGAAGAAACCTGCGTCCGGAACCGCTGCCAAGGGGGTGTGGCACCTCGGCGAGGTCGGCACCTACCTGGTGGGCAAGGGCATCGCTCCGGGCACCTACGAGTCGGCCGGTGCCACGCAGGGCGAGTGCAGCTGGTCGCGACTGCGCGACCTCGACGGGAAGGCGACGGCGGTGATCCAGCGTGGTGCGGGTACGGGCAAGGCGGTCGTGACCATCAGGTCCTCGGACGCGTTCTTCGAGACCGCCCACTGCCAGAACTGGCACAAGGTCGCCTGAGCAACCCAGGCTCAGGGCCCCGCGGACGTGACTAGGAGACCGGCTCCACGCCGAGCTCCGACAGGAGCTGGACGACGCGTCGGCGGATGTCGTCCCGGATCGGGCGGACCGCGTCGACGCCCTGCCCCGCAGGGTCCTCGAGGGTCCAGTCCTCGTACCGCTTGCCGGGGAAGATCGGACACGTGTCGCCGCACCCCATGGTGATGACGACGTCGGACGCCTGGACCGCGTCGGTGGTGAGGATCTTGGGCTTCTCGGCCGAGATGTCGATGCCCTCCTCGAGCATCGCCTCGCGGACGGCGGGGTTGATGGACTCGGCCGGTGCAGACCCTGCTGAGCGGACCTCGACAGCGCCGGCGGACAGGCGGTGCGTGTAGGCCGCGGCCATCTGGGAGCGCCCGGCGTTGTGGACGCAGACGTACAGGACGGACGGCCGGGGGCCGGTCTCGAGGGTCATCGCTGGTGCCTCTCGGTCGGTGCGGGATGGGGCAGGACGACGTCGTCGGCCCGCTCGCCGGCGTCGGGGTAGAGGGCCAGGACCAGCCCGGACCCGACGACGAGGCCGACGAGCTGCGCGAGCACGAACCCCGGCGCCGAGGAGGGCGCGATCCCCGCGAACGTGTCGGAGAACATCCGCCCCACCGTCACGGCAGGGTTCGCGAACGAGGTCGAGCTGGTGAACCAGTAGGCGGCCCCGATGTAGGCGCCGACCGCGGGAGCCGCGAGGGCGCCCCGCCCGGTGCGGGCCAGGGCGAAGACGAGGGCGACCAGGACGGCCGTGGCCACGACCTCGCCGAGCAGGTGCCCGGGCGTGGCGCGGTCCTTGGTCGACAGGGAGGTACCCACGTCGAACATCGCGTTGGCGAGCACCGCACCCACCACCGCTCCGCCGACCTGGACGACGACGTATGCCGCGAGGTGGGTGGCGCCCAGCCCGTGCCCTTGCCGCCGCCCCAGGAACCAGTCCGCGAGGGACACGACGGGGTTGAAGTGTGCGCCGGACACCGGGCCGAACACCAGGATGAGGACGGTCAGGCCCAGCACCGTCGCGGTGCTGTTCTCCAGCAGCTGCAGGCCGACGTCGTCCGGTGAGAGCTGTTGGGCGGCGATGCCCGAGCCGACCACGATGGCCACGAGCAGGGCGGTGCCCACGAACTCGGCGAGGAGTCGACGAGCCAGTGGCGCTGGCCCCGCGACGGGGGGCTCGTCCATCAGCACTCCTAGGGTCCATGGGCGTCGGCGAGGTGAACGTTGACCCATTGATTTACATTTGTCAATGCGTGGTGGAGGATCGGCCCATGCCCTCCTCGACCCGCGCCCGGCTGCCGGTGGCCGACGACCCGGCCACGTGCTGCGCACCGATGACCGCCGGGGTGCTCGACGTCGCGGACGCGGAGGAGCTCGCCCACCGGTTCAAGGCCCTGGGTGACCCGACGAGGGTCCGTCTCGTCTCCCTCATCGCTGCGGCACCGGGGGCGGAGGCGTGCATCTGCGACCTGACCGAGCCCGTCGGCCTCTCCCAGCCCACCGTCTCGCACCACATGAAGATCCTCGCCGATGCCGGGCTGGTGCGACGCGAACAACGTGGACGCTGGGCCTACTTCACGGTCCAGCGCGAGGCGCTCGATGCCCTCGCGCGGACCCTGGGCGAGCCCGCCACGGCTGCTCCGCGTCGCTCCGGCGGGGGTCTTACGACCTAGGTCCAATTGCTGCTGTCCGCTGCAGGGCATCAGGGTGGGCGCACCACACGGACGCACCCCCCTGACACCTGGAGACACACATGGCACGCATCACCAACGCCCTGCGGGTGGGGGTCGTCGTGGCCGCGCTCGTCGGCTCGGCCCTCGCCGCGACCCAACCCGCCCAGGCGGCCTCGAGCAAGGGCTGCACCGACGGCGGCTTCCGCCTCGTGAACCGGGCCACCGGGGCCACGGTCGCTGCAGCGGGGACGGACCGGGTGCGCGCGACGATCCCCGCGGCCCAGCTGGGGACGGCGTTCGCCGTCCGGGGTCGCTACGCGCAGTTCGACGTCCGGTCCTCGGACTTCGCAGTCTTCAACCAGGCGTTCACGGGCGCCGCCAACGAGCTCGACATCACCGGCGGCCGGTTCACGCCGGTCTTCGCCAGCAAGGTCCCGAACCACCGCGGGCTCGTTCTCAGCAGCGCCATCACCGTCCAGCTCGACGGCGAGAACCTCTCCCTGCAGCGCACCGGCACCGGCCTGTCCATGACGCTCAGCGCCAAGGACTGCGCCCAGGGGGGGATCTTCCAGATGGAACCCCAGCGCTCGGACGGCACGACCACCCGCATCACGCACACGCTGGCCACCTCCACGACCGCCGGCCTCACGCCCTTCTACTACGACAACCCGAACTTCCGCGCCAAGGCCGGACAGTTCCTCGGGTCGGGCTGCACGAGCGTGCAGACGGGCCCGCCCGGACAGTTCTGCGTGCAGGTGACCCCGCGCGTCAACATCTCCAACGACGTCTCGCCGCAGTTCGTGGTGCGTGACAGCGCGCAGGTGGCGACCCGCGTGCCGCAGCCCACCTGCAACACGGCCACCGCGGTGACGCCGAGCGTCCGTCACTGCGGAGGGGTCTCGGTCTGGGACGTCGCCAGCGGGGGACGGATGGGCTTCGTCACCGGTGCGGACTCGACCGAGGTCGCCAACCCGCCCACCACCTGCACGAGCAACTGCCAGGCGCAGAACCAGGTGCGAGGACGTCTGGCCAACCTCGGTCACCCCTTCCCGGTGCCGGCGGGCAGCCGGCTGACCCCCCGGGTCGGCTGACCGCAGGCCCCGGACCGCCCCGGCAACCCCCAGCCGGCGCGCGACGACCCCCTCCCGGCAGCCGGGAGGGGGTCGTCTGGTGCGCGGCTCGGGGCCTACCTCGCCATGGCGTCGGTGCCGTCGGACAGCAACGACGAGATGAGGCCGAACACGTTGCCGTCAGGGTCGAGGAGGTACCCGACCCGGCCGACGCCCTGCATGTCCTCGGGGGCGACGGCCTCGGACGCCCCGAGCTCCAGCCCCTTCGCGAACACCTCGTCCACGCTGCCCTCGATGCCGATGACGAAGTTCGCGCCGTTGACCGGAGCGCCCCGCTCGGGCGCCGGACCCCGTCGCTGGGTGAGGCCACCGTTGATGCCCCGGCCGGGCGCATCCATGGTGATCGCACCCTCGCCGGTCTCGATGGACCAGTACGGCATGTCACCGAACTGGGTGAACGACCACCCGAGCAGCTGGCCGTAGAAGTCGATGAGCCGCTGCGGCTCGGATGCGTGGATCTCGAAGTGGACGACGAGGTTGGCCACGGTGTCCTCCCTTGGCTGGGTCCGTGCTGGCCACGGGCCGGGTGCGCCCCACGCTATGCCGCGACGGTGCGTGCCCACCAGCACGAACGGTGCCTCAGCAACCTCACAGCCAGCGTCCGGCAACCTCGCAGGTGTGGGGCGCAGAGTGTGGCTGCTCTGGTGGAGCGAGTGATGTGGAACGAGGTGGTGGTCGTGCCGTTGCTGGGCTGGCCGTTGATGGTCACGCTGGGTTCTTTGTTCGTCCTCGTCGTCGCCGCCACGGTGCTGGGATGGTCGCGGGTGCGCGGGCCCCGCGCGGTGCGGGTGCTCCAGCGGGCGGCGCTGGTCGGGTCTTCGCAGGCCCTGGTCGTGCTGCTCCTCGCGGCTGGTGCCAACAACTACGGCTACTTCTACGGCTCGTGGTCCGACCTGTTCGGTGGCTCGTCCCAGGCCGCGGTCGCCCTGCCGCCGACCCACGGCGGCCCCGGCCCGAGGCAGGGTCACGTCGGTGCTGCAGGAGCCTTGCCCGCGGTGAAGAGCGGACCCACCTCCTGGTCCACGCCGACGGAGTGGGCCACGCGAGGCCGCGTCGACACGGTGACGGTTCGGGGTGCGCGCAGCGACCTGTCGGAGCAGGCCCTCGTCTACCTGCCGCCCGAGTACTTCCAGCCGGCCTCGGCGCACCGGACCTTTCCCGCCGTCGAGGTGATGACCGGCTATCCGGGGGTTGTCGCGAATCTCGTTCAGCGACAGCACTATCCAGACACCCTCCTCACGGAGATGGGGCAGCGCAGGGCCGGGCCGATGGTGCTGGTGATGCTCAGGCCGACGGTCGCGCCACCGCGTGACACCGAGTGCACCGACGTCCCCGCCGGCCCGCAGGCCCTGACGTACCTCGCCGAGGACGTCCCGTCCGCGGTCGAGTCGGCCTACCGGGTGCGCCCGACCGGGTGGGGCGCCATGGGGGACTCGACCGGAGGGTACTGCGCGGTGAAGCTCGCGATGGCCCACTCCGACGTCTTCTCCACGGCGGTCTCCCTGTCGGGGTACTACCACACGCTGCGGGACACGACCACGGGCGACCTGTGGGGTGGTTCGTCGGTGCTGCGCGACCTCAACAGCCCGGAATGGTTGCTGGCGCACCAACCGGCACCGCCGGTCTCCGTGCTGGCCACGATCGGCACTGCGGAGAAGGGTCACACCGGGATCTCGGACACCCGCCACTTCCTGTCGCTGGTCCGGTCACCGATGAGCGTCACCTCGGTCGTCATCCCCGGTGGTGGCCACAACTTCCACTCGTGGTCGACGGTGATGGGCCCGGCGTTCGACTGGCTGTCGAAGCGGCTCCACGCTGCCTGAGTCAGGGCGCTCCCGCAGGCGTGGCCTCGAGGAGGGTCCTGGCGATGAGCGCGTGGCCTGCGGAGTTGGGGTGGTCGCCGTCGTCGGCGAGCAGGGGAGTGGGGTCCTTGCCGCCGTCACCGTTGAACGGACGGTAGAGGTCGACGCAGGTGGCCCCGATCCCTTGCGCTGCATCGCAGATCCGCGTGTTCGCCGCTGCAGTCACGTCGTCGCTCCACTGCGCGAACCCCGCGCCGTAGTCGCCATCGGCCACGTCGCCGTCCTCGAAGACGTTCCAGTACGTCGTCACGAGGACGCGTGCCGTGTCCGGTGCGAGCGTCCGCACGCGCCGGAGGGCGACGGCCAGCGGGTCGGCGAGGCCGGCAGCCCCGTCGCGCACGCACGCGTCGTCGCAGGCGTCGTCCCGCCACCGGTCCACCAGGGGCACGAGGTCGTTGGCGCCGATCGTGACCACGACGACCGAGGCGGCGCGCAGGGCGTCCTGGTCGGCTCCGGTGCCCAGCTGGCTCGTCAACCCGGGCACGGTGAGTCCGGAGTGGCCGAGGTTGACGACGCGTTCGCTGGAGGCGTGGTCGCGGGAGGCGAGGGCCGCGGCATACCGGACGATGAAGGGCTGGCAGTCGCACGCCGTGCCGGACATGACGGAGTCTCCGAGGCCGACCACGACCAGTGGCCCGCGCCCGGTGACGGAGGTCGTCGGCGGCGTCGCGGGCGTCGTCGTCGAGGACGTACCGGCCGTGCCGGAGGTAACCGGGCTGCGGGTGTGGGCCGAGGCGGCGGGCGTGCAGGCGGACAGCACGACGACCAACGCCGTCAGCACCGCCGCCACCACCGCCCTGCGGGCGGCCTGCGACCTCGAGGGTCCCGCGAGGAACGGCACCCTGACGACCCTCGACACCCTTCGAGCCTGCTCCCCGGCGGCGGCGCAGGCAACTTGGCGCAGGCGACGGCTCAGGGTCCGCTCAGGGCGGCGCTGGGACCGTGGGGTCATGACGACGCTCGCACCAGCACGACAGCGCACGATGCTCAACAAGGTCCCCGAGGTGACCGTGTACTTCTGGATCATCAAGATCCTGTGCACCACCGTGGGGGAGAGCTTCGCCGACTACGTGAACGAGACCCTCGGCTTCGGGCTGACGAACACCACCGTGGTGTTCTCGGTCGCGCTCGTGGCGGTCCTGGTGGCCCAGTTCCGGCTGCGGCAGTACGTCCCGGCCGTCTACTGGCTGGCGGTGGTGCTCGTCAGCGTGGTCGGCACGCTCCTCACCGACAACCTCACCGACGGTGTCGGCGTGCCGCTCTGGGTGAGTACCGCAGTGTTCACCGTGGCCCTCGCCGCCGTGTTCGCGGTCTGGTACGCCCGGGAGCGCACCCTCTCCATCCACTCGATCGTCACCACGCCGCGTGAGGCGTTCTACTGGCTCACGGTCCTCGTGACCTTCGCGCTCGGCACGGCCGCAGGCGACTGGACGCTGGAGCTGACCGGCTGGTCGGCCGGCGCCTCGGTCCTGCTGCCGCTCGGGCTGATCGCCGCGGTGCTCACCGCCTGGAAGCTCGGCGCCGGACCGGTGCTGTGCTTCTGGCTCGCCTACATCCTCACCCGCCCCCTCGGCGCCAACATCGGCGACTTCCTCGCCTCGGCGCGCGACGAGGGTGGAGCGGGCCTGGGGACGCTGGGGACCAGCGTCCTGTTCCTCGGCACCATCCTCGCCGTGGTGGTCTACCTCAGCGTGACCCACAAGGACCGCACGGAGCGGGCGAACCTCCGGGCCGAGCAGGCGACTCCGGTGGAGGACCGACAGGTCTGACGTCGGCACCGGGCCGGCTCGAGGATCGGCGGCCCGACGAAGAGTGAGGCAGACGTGGTGCAGCGCAGGACGAGGGTGTTGGTGGTCACCGACAGTGCCACCCCCTCGCCTGCGCTGCTCCATGCGGTGGCGGCCCGGGCCCGGGACGAGGACGTGCAGCTCCGGCTCGTGGTGCTGAACCCGGCGCGGGCCGAGCTGCACCTCCTGCACCCCGAGCGGCGCGACCTGGCGTTCGAGGCCGAGTGCATCCTGCTCGAGACGCTGCCGGACCTCGAGGCCGCAGCGGGCCGGCGGGTGATCGGTTCGGTCTCCATCCGGCACGACCCCGTGGAAGCCGTGGAGGAGACCGTCCTCAGCGAGCCGGTCGACGAGATCCTGCTGGCCCTGCCGACCACGCGCACCAGGTCCTGGGGTCACCACGACGTCGTCCGTCGCGTCGCGAGGTTCGGGGTCCCGGTGACCACCCTCGGCTGACCGACGTTCAGCTCGGTCGGACTGCCGTCCGGCTCAGGGGGAGGGGAGTCGGTGCCTGGCGGTCGAGACCGCCAGGCACCGACGACCAGCCGACAGCGCAGGGGTCGCTGATTTCGGACTGGTCCGTCCTCGCCCACGAACCACCCGCCGGCAGGGGGGTCGACGGGGGCGTGCTGGGCGAGGCCGTGGGGGTGGCCGGTCGCGAGTCGACCGCACCCGCCAGCACGTATGCGGCGGTGTTGCGTTCGCTGACCTGCGACCAGTCCAGGGGTGGTGGGACGTGGTGGTTGTGTCGCACCATGCGCTGCCGCAGCAGGTCGTCGGTGCACAGGCGGGCGAGGTGCTCCGCGAGCTCCCGGTCATCGCCGGCCAGCAGGCCCTCGACGCCGTGGGTGACGAACTCGGTGACACCGGTGCCGTGCCGGGCGACGACCGCCAACCCTGCGGCACGCGCCTCCAGCGCCGCGAGGCCGAAGGACTCCAGGGTCGCGGGAGCGACGTACACGTCCGCGCGACGGTAGACGTCGCGCAGCTGTGGGTGCGACAGGTCGCCGGGGGCCTGCACCCAGTCCGCCATGCCCAGGCGCCTGATCCGTCGTCGCACCCGCCCCAGGAGCGGTCCGTCGCCGACGAGGAGGGCGGTGACCGCGGTGCCCGCGGGGACGAGCCCTTGCATGCGGTGCAGCGCCGCCACGAGCTCCAGGGGTCGCTTGCGGTGGCTCATCCGCATCACCGAGACGAGGGTGACGTGGCGGGAGACCCGGGCCGGGAGCGCCGGTGTCCAGTAGGCCGTGTCGACGGCGTTCGGGATGACGAGCACGTCGCGGCCGACCATGGCCCGGCGGACCGGGCCTGCGGCCACGTCGCTCACGGCCGCCCACTGGATCGGCAGGTCTGGCCACCCCCGGACGGCAGCGCACGCCCTGAACAACGGCCAGGCGCTGCCCCAGACGGAGTGGACGGTCGCCACGGCGGCGACGTCCGCCTTGGCCGCCGACTCGACCGAGCGGAGGGCCAAGGGGGAGTAGGCAGAGACGTGACCGTGGACGACGTCGGTGCAGGCGAGGAGGGTGGCGAACGCGCGGGGGTCGCGGCACACCTCGACGGGTCCACCGACATCGGCAGGGCCCGGGGTCCGGGTGAGCACCGTGACCTCGTGCCCGGCCGCGGCCTGGCTCTCGGCCAGGGCCCGGACGAGCACCTCGATGCCGCCGACGGTGGGCCCGTAGGTGTCGGTCGCGTGCAGGATCCTCACGCGGCCGCCGTCCCGGACCGGGGCCGCAGGGCCAACCAGCAGCCCAGCCACACGCCGCCCACGGGGATCTCCAGGAGGAAGGTGAAGGCGCGGTAGAGCAGGACCCCAGCGGCGACCCCGAGCGGGTCGGCACCGAACCCGATGAGCGCGGCTGCGGTCCCCACCTCGGCGAACCCCGCGCCGCCGGGCGTCAGGGGGATGAGGCTGAGGACGCGGTCCGTGGCCAGGGCGGCGATGACGGCATACACGGGCAGGTCGATGCCGACCGCGTGCAGGCAGCACCACAGCAGCGCGCCCTGGAGCGCGACATATGCGGCCATCCCCGTGGTGAGCTGCGGCCAGCGGGCGCTGACGATCCCGCGGACGCGGTCACGCGACTCCAGCAGCTCGACCTGGACCCGCGCCGCGGAGACGCCGTCACCACGGCGGAACCGGCGAGCAGCCGCCGCCACCAGGCGGGCCGCGCCGGTGGCGAGCCGGTCGCTGGTGAGCAGGGCCGCGCCGACCGCCACGAGCGCGGCGATCAGGGCCGCACCCACGATCGCCCACGTCTGCAACGCCCGGCCGGGCAGCGCGCCCGCCGCGGTCATCATGACGACGGCGACGAGGGGGAGGGCGAGCTTGGCCAGCACGTCCCAGACGTTGGTGACCATGACGAAGGTGGCGTAGGCGCTGCGGTGGAACCGCCAGGCGCGCACCATCGTGAAGTTGAGGGCCACGCCGAGCGCGCCGCCGAACGGGATGACGTTGGACACCGCGCTGCCGGTGAGGCTCAGGGTCAGGGCGCGCCGTCGGCTCAGCCCCGGCAGGGCGGCGGTGAGGACGAAGGAGTGGGCGAGGAGCCCGCAGGCCCAGAGCAGGGCGAGCCCGACGGCGACGCGGGCCGAGATGTCGCCGATGGTCGAGCCGATCTGCCCCCAGCCGACCCCGGCGACCTTCGGCAGGGCCCACCACAGGACGGTGAGGGCGAGCGACATGGCGGCGATGGCACGCAGGGACACGGAGGCGCGGTCCGCGACCACGCGCGCGGCGTTCCTGTCCATGACTGCCCCTCGATGCCGACCTCGGTCCACGTCACCACACTGTGGCCCGGCGGTCCTGAACGGTTCCTGAGAGAGTTTCCTCAGGAATCGTTCAGGCGGCCAGCGGGACAGTGGTGTGATCCTGACCGCTGGCCGGTGACCTTACCGGCGACCAGAGAGTGAGCGCGTGAACCTGTGAGCCGTCGACCCGTTGCCGCACCCCGGCTCGCCGTGCCCGGCGCGCTGGTGGTGACCTCGTCGCGCACCCCGGCCCTCGCCGGAGCCGGTGTCGCTGCCGCGGCCCTGGCCGGGTTCGCCGGCCTCGTCGACGGGGTGACGGAGAACGCCGACCTCACGTCGTACGACCCCGGCATCGCGTCCTCCGTGGCCGACCTGAGAGTCCCCGGCCTCACCTTCGCCGCGGAGGTCGTCAGCACCGTGGGCAGCGAGGTGGCCATCGGCCTGCTGACCGTGGTGACCCTGGCCCTGCTGTGGTTCGTCTGGCGGGAACGCGCCCGGGCGGTCCTGTTCGGTGCGACCATGGCGGCTGCGGGGGTCCTGACGCTCGGCGTCAAGCACCTGTTGGGGCGGCACCGCCCGCCGGCCGCGTTCGTCGTGGGGCCGGTCGACACCGGGTACTCGTTCCCCTCCGGCCACACGTTGTTCTCGACCGTGTTCATCGGGCTCGTGGTGATGCTGGTCCTCTGGCCGCGGGCCCACCGGCGTGGTCGGGTGGCGGCCGTGGCCGCGTGGGCGCTCGCCAGCGCCGCGATCGGGGCGAGCCGGGTCTACCTCGGCTACCACTGGACCACCGACGTCATCGCGGGTTGGGTGTTGGCTGTCGGAGTCCTCGGCCTCGCCCTCACCGTGGGGTCGGTCCGGCGGCAGCAGCACGACGTGAGGGGTGCAGCCCATGCGGGTCCTGCTCGTTGAGGACGAGAAGGCCCTGGCGGAGACCCTGCGCCGCGGCCTGACGAACGAGGGGTTCGTCGTCGACGTCGCCCACGACGGCATCACCGGTCAATGGCTCGCGACGGAGAACCCCTACGACGTCATGGTGCTGGACATCATGCTGCCCGGTCGCAACGGCTACGACGTGCTGAAGAACATCCGCGAGCTGAAGATCTGGACGCCCGCGATGATGCTCACCGCCAAGGACGGCGACTACGACCAGACGGACGCGTTCGACCTCGGGGCCGACGACTACCTCACGAAGCCGTTCAGCTTCCTCGTGCTGGTCGCGCGGCTGCGCGCCCTGGTGCGTCGAGGTGCCCCCGTCCGCCCGGTCGAGCTTGCGGTCGGGGATCTGCAGCTCGACCCGAACAAGCGCACCGTCAGCCGCAACGGGCACTCGATCCCCTTGACTGCCAAGGAGTTCGCGGTCCTACAGTTCATGATGCGCCACCCCGAGGTGGTCCTGTCCAAGGCGGAGATCCTCGACAACGTCTGGGACCAAGCCTTCGACGGCAGCGACAACATCGTCGAGGTCTACGTCGGTTACCTGCGCCGCAAGATCGACGTCGCCTTCGGTGTCACGTCCCTGGAGACGGTGCGGGGGATGGGCTACCGGCTCATGGCGGTGACTGGCGGAACGCCCCAGTGACCGGTTCGGTCGCCTCCGCGGTGACCGGCGCCGGCACCACGGGGACACGAGCCTCGAACCGGCACTGACCGTCCGGGGTCTCGGTCGCCCGCACCACACCGCCGTGCGCCTCGACGATCGTCCGGACGATGGCCAGCCCCAGCCCGCTCCCGCCGCTGTCGCGCTCGCGCGACTCCTCGAGGCGGGCGAACCGGTCGAAGACCGCCTCCCGCTGCTCCAGCGGGACCGGCGGGCCGTCGTTGTCGATGGTCATCACCACGTCGTCCCCCTGCGGCTGCACGCCGAGGAACACGCCGCCCTGGGTGTGGGCGGCGGCGTTGTCGACGAGGTTGCGCAGCGCCTGGCCCAGCTTGAGGCGGTCGCCCACGACGCGGGACGCGGTGATCGAGGCCGTCACCGGGACCTCGCCGGTGGCGCGCAGCCGGCGGACCTCGCCCTCGAGCAGGTCGTCGACGTCCACCTCCTGCAGGGTCAGCGGGAGGCCGTCGTCGGCCTTGGCCAGGGTCAGCAGGTCCTCCACAAGGTGCTGCATCCGCAGGACCTCGCCGTGGATGACGGCGTCCCGGTCGGGGTCCGAGCGCGACACCTCGATCGCGGCGCGGATGGTGGCCAAGGGGCTGCGCAGCTCGTGGGAGGCGTCGGAGATGAACCTGCGCGTGGTCGCGTCCGCCTGCTCCAACCGCGCCAGCATGAGGTTCATGGTCTGTGCGAGCCGGGCGATCTCGTCGCCGGTCGGCGGCACGGTGATGTGACCCCGCCCGCGCACCCTGGTGATGCGGGCGACCTCGCTGCGGATGCGCTCGACCGGCATCAGGGCCTGCTTGACGATCCGGCTGATCAGCATGAGCAGGAGGACGAGCACCGCGAGCGCGCCGAGCGCGAGCAGCAGCGTGGCGGTGCGGACCGTGTTGGCCTCCACGTCGAGCGGGTTGGCCACCACGACCACGTATGCCGCCCCCGACGGGTCGGCGACGCCCTGCGCGACCACGGCGTGGGGTTCGCCCACCTCACCGGGGATCGTCGCCTCCTGGGCCACGTCGACCGATCCCGGAGCGGGGCGCAGGGCGGTGAGCGGGGACCGCGCCAGGGCCGACTCGGACGACGCGACGACCCGCTGCTGGCTGTCGATGACCTGCAGGAGCGAACCCTGGCTGGTCACGTCGAGGAGGGCGAGGTCGGCCGACCGTCCGCCGCCGGCGATCGTTGCGCTGATCTCGGTGGCACGGCTGCGGGCCGCCTCCTGGGCGGCGCTGTAGAGGATGCGGTCGAGGGCCGTGGCGAAGGCCACGACGCCCAGGACGATGACGATCGTCGCTGCGGCCGCGGAGACCACCAGGACGCGGCGCTGCAGTGACCAAGCGTTCCAACGTCTCACGCGAAGCCCCGTCGGTCTGGATGTGGGCAGGCAGGCTAGCAGCGACGTCCTGAAGTGACCCTGAGTCTCGGACGGGGAACGGATTTCCCAATCACGCCTCACGCTTCGAGCGCCGGCGGTAAATTCAATCACCTCCTGTCCGCACCGTCGTAGGAGGCGCGAGCACTGTGTCGACACTGGTTCCCCCGAGGGTCCTGGGTGCTCGACGTGCGCCGACGGTGGCGGCCGGATGAGGGCCCCGAGCGGGCAGCCGATCGCCCTGATCGCCGATGACGACGAGGACATCCGCGGAGTGCTGTCCCTGGCCGTCGGCACGGCCGGGCTCCAGTCGGTCCTGGCCGAGGACGGCCGGCAGGCGGTCCAGCTGCTCGAGGACCTGCACCCCGACCTCATCCTGCTCGACGTCCAGATGCCCGGGTTGAGCGGCATCGAGGTCTGCTGGTGGATCCGGCGCCAGCGCCACCTCGCCCACGTGCCCGTCGTGCTCGTCAGCGCCCGCACGTCACCCTTCGAGATCGACGCCGGGCTGCTCGCCGGCGCGAACCACTACGTCACGAAGCCGTTCACCCAGGCCCAGATCCTCGGGGTCATCGCCAAGTTCCGGACGAGCCGCCCGGCGACGACGCCGGCCCTGCGCGCCCCGACGGCCGTCGTCATACCGGACCTCGGTCTGGCCCGCTGAGCGGACGGCGCGGCCCGGCACCTGTTGGTGCCGCCGCGGGATCAGCCATCCCCCCGGATGCTGACCCCGCGTCGGCGGCAGGCCCAGTGTGGGCCGCCGTCGGTCCCCGGGGGAAGCGTCTTGGCAGATGTCGGGGCACAAGTTGACCCACTTGTGACCCGGGGACCGGAGGGGTCGATCGTCCGGTTCCGTTGCCCCGGGCTCTCCCGTTGGGCGTGGAGTCGAATACATCGCGCGTGATGTATATTCTGTCCCGGCCGGAAGGAGCGCTCGTGACCACCCCCACCAATCTTCGGCTCGACGACCAGCTGTGCTTCGCCCTGTATGCGGCGACCAACCAGATCACCCGTGCCTACCGTCCGCTGCTCGACCGCATCGGTCTGACCTACCCGCAGTACCTCGTGATGATGGTGCTGTGGGAGTCCGACCACCGCCCGATCAGCGACATCGCCGGCAGGTTGCAGCTGTCGACCCACGCCCTCAGCCCGCTGCTGCGCCGACTCGAGAGCGCCGGCTTCGTGGAGCGCCAGGTCGACGGCGCCGATGCCCGGGTCACGATCGTGTCGCTGACCCCCGAGGGTCGCGAGCTCGAGCAGGGGGCCTCGCTGGCGCAGTACGACGTGGTGGACCAGACCCGCCTGTGCAGTGAGGACCTGGGCGAGCTGCGCGACGCGCTGCGCGCCCTCGTCGTCGACCTCGTGGCGGAGGCGTCATGAGCCCGAACCGTTCGAGAGTTCCCGAGGACAGGCGGCAACCGAGCAGCCCGAACTCGGACTATTCGATGTCGTGGGGCAGCAGGCAGTCCGAGAGCGAGGTCGAGTCGAGGTCCGATGCGCGGTCGCGTGCTGACGACTGGAGCGTCCACTGTCCGTCGTGCGGCAGCGAGAAGACGACCGTCGTGCAGTCGGCCGACCGCGGACCGGGCAGCTCGATCCGGCGCGACAACCCCGGGTACAAGTGCTTCTCCTGCGGCGCGGGGTGGACGGTGACCGTCGGCGACGACCGCGACCCGGGCGACCGTTCCGGCTGACCCGCCGGCTGCCCCCGGCTGCCCCCGGCTGCCTCCTGGATGACCTGCACCACTGACCACCCGCCCCGATCGTCCAGGGCCCGGACGGCCCACCTGAACCCGGGTGGTCTCCGAAGTCCTGTGTGACAATTCTCCGGGGCGGCGAAAAGCCGTGATGAGGGACAAAGGGGGGGCGCGTTGGAGAGCCAGGACGTCCGTGTCCTTGTCGCGGAGGACGATGAGGACATCCGCATCCTCATCGAGCGCGTCTTCTCCTACGTCGGGGTCCGGGTCACCACCGTCGGCAACGGGGCCGCGGCCCTGGCGGCCGTGTCGGTCGTCGACCCGCACTGCCTGGTCCTGGACCTGCGCATGCCCGACGTCGACGGCATGGAGGTCCTGACCACCATGCGTCACACGGGCGCCACGGTGCCGGCGGTCATGCTCACGGCCTCGGTCGAGACCGAGATCGAGGTGGAGGCGCTCGAGGTGGGGGCCTTCGCCGTGGTGCGCAAGCCGTTCCAGACCCGTGCCCTGCTCACCGTCGTGGCACGGGCGATCCGTTCGGTGTCACCGGACCTTCCGTTCCCCGAGCGGTTCGCGGAGGCGACCCGCCTCTGAGGCCTGGGGGCTATCCCTCGTCCCTGACGTCCTCGACGTCCTTGTGGGCGCCCTCGCCGTGGTCGGCGGTGCCGTCGTCCGCGTGCACCCCGAGGAGGTGCTCGAGCCTGGTCAGCGACGCAAGGCCATCGCTGAGGTCGCGCACGACGTCCTCCGGCCGACCCGCCTCACCGCGGGCTGCCTCCCTGGCCAGCTCGAGGTAGCCGCGCAGGGCGGCCAGCGTGTTCCGCACGCGGTGGTCCGCGGGCTCACCCACCCTGGCCGGTCCCTGCCTGGGCGACGCCGGCGACGACGGTCGGCACCCAGCGGTAGCCGATCCGGGTCTCCGTGCGCACGAACCGCGGTTCCTTGGAGTCGTCGCCGAGCTTGGCCCGCAACGAGCGCAGGTGGGCCCGCAGGGTCTGCACCGTCTCCTCACCGTGGCCGGCGCCCCAGATGCGGGCGATCAGCCACTGGTGCGTCAGCAGCTTGCCCGGCTGCGCCACGAACAGCTCGAGCAGGCGCCACTCGGTCGGGGTGAGCCGCAGGGCGACGCCGTCGAGCTCCACGGTCTTCATGGCCAGGTCCACGTCGAGGCCGTCCGTGCTGAGGGTGGCCGAGTCCGGGGTGGCGCCCGACCGCCGGAGCAGTGCCCGCACGCGGGCGCGGAGCTCGCCCAGGCTGAACGGCTTCTCGAGGTAGTCGTCAGCGCCCTCGTCGAGAGCCGCGATCTTGCGCTCCTCCTCCCCGTCGCCGGAGAGGATCAGGACCGGGACCGAGCTCCACGAGCGGATCCGGCGCAGCACCTCGATCCCGTCGATGTCCGGGAGGTTGAGGTCGAGCACGATCAGGTCCGGGGCGCTGGACGCGGCGAGGGAGACGGCATCGAGTCCGTTCCGGGACGCGTCGACGTCGTATCCCTCCCGCTGGAGGCCGCGGGTCAGCGCCGTCACGATCTGCGCCTCGTCATCGACCACCATCAGTCGAGCCATTCCGTGAGTCTAGAGACACAAAGGTGCACAAGGGGGCACAATCGACGTAGCTCACAGGTGGACGCGTGGGTCGGCATCGCGACGGCTTCCCTGGCGCGCGGTCGCTCCCGCTGGCCCTCGTTGGCCAGGACCTTCGTGGATCTTCACGCCATCTTCACGCGGTGCGGGGGGTTGCTCATCGCATCCTTCACGCCGACCGTCGCAGAATGGGTCTCGGCACCACGCGGTGCCGGTCATGACGGTCCTGGATTTCCCCCCTGCAGGACCCCGGCGACCGGACGGACTCGTAGAGACCTCCCTGCACTCTTCGAGTCCGTCCACCCCCCTGATGAACCCGTGCCGACGTCCCCCGGTCGGCGCGCGGACGTCACCGAAGACGGCGGCGGTGCGAGACCCCTGATCGCACCTGCCGTCACTGCCCCGGGACGGGCTCGTGATGGTTCCCCCTCCATTTCGAGCCCGTCCCTGCACGTGATGGGAGATCGTGGACTCATGCCCCTTGCCCTGATCGCCGACGACGACGCGGACATCCGCGATCTCCTGTCGCTGGCCGTGGGCAGGACCGGCGCCCAGACCGTCCTCGTGGAGGACGGCCGTGAGGCGGTGCGGAGGCTGCAGGACATCACCCCGGACGTGATCCTCCTCGACGTCCAGATGCCCGGGTTGAGCGGCATCGAGGTCTGCTGGTGGATCCGGCGGCAGCGGCACCTGGTGCACGTGCCCGTGATCCTGGTCAGCTCGCGGACGTCGCCGTTCGAGATCGACGCGGGCCTGCTGGCCGGTGCGAACCACTACGTGACCAAGCCGTTCAGCCCGGCGCACATCATGGCGGTGGTCGCCCAGCTGCTCACCGAGCGTGCCGCACTTGCACTTCCCGCGCCGGTCGTGATCCCCGACCTGCCGATGCAGAGGGACTGCTGACATGACCACCGCCGGCCTCACCGCATACGGGAAGGGCCTCCCTCGTCGCCCGAGGGAGGTGGCCGTCGGTGTCGCGGTCCTCGCCGTCGTCTTCGTCCTCATGCTGACGTCCGTCCGGTTGGCGCCGGTGGGTTCCACCGTGGCTGCGTGGTGGCCGGCGGCGGGGGTGAGCGCAGGCGGGGTGCTCCTCACCCGCGGCCGCCAGCGGGTGGTCATGCTCGCCGGCATCTGGCTGGTGTGCCTGTCCGCCAACGTCATCGGTGGCCGGCACGTGCCCTCCGCCGCGGGCTTCGCCTTCGCCAACCTGGCCGAGTGCGTCGTGGTCGCGCTGCTGATGTTCGGCTACGGCGGCCAGGGGCGCTCGCTGCGGACGATGCAGGACTTCTGGCGACTGCTGCTCGCGGCGTTCTGCGGTGCGGTGGTGGCGGGCGCGCTCGGCGGGCTCAGTGCAACGGCCTTCACGCCGGCACCGTTCCTGCCCACCGCGCGCTCGGTCGCCGCGTCCCACCTCGCAGCCCTGCTGGTGATCCTCCCCCTGTTCCTGCGCACCGGTCCGACCATCCACCGCCGGCCGTGGGAGCGGGTCGTGCAGTGGACCGGCGTCGTCGTGAGCACCTCGGTGGTGTTCGGCCTCACCCAGCAGGTTCCCGTGGCGTTCGTGGCGATCCCCGTCCTGGTCTGGAGCGCGTTGCGCAACTCCCTGCGGACGACCTCGCTGCAGCTGCTCTGCGTCGGGGTGCTCGTCAGCGTGTTCACTGCTCGCGGCCACGGGCCGTTCGCCCTCAGCGCGTCCGGGTCGAACCTCCCGCCCGAGACCGTCGCCTCGCTGGTGCAGGCGTTCCTGGCCGTGTGCGCCTTCACCGTGCTGCCCCTGTCGTTGACGGTCATGCAGCGCCGTGAGCTGCTGGCCCGGGTCAGCGAGAGCGAGGAGGTGTTCCGGCACGGGTTCGCCGACGCGATGCTGGGCATGTTCATCCTGCGTTGCGAGGACGCCTACCCCCGCGCCATCGAGGCGAACGACGTGGCGGCCCGCCTCCTGGGCCAGGACCGCGGGGCCCTGCTGTCCGACGGCGACTGGCTGGAGAACTTCCTGGAGCCGGGACGTTCCGAGGTCCGCGCCGGAATGCTGGCGATCATGGCCGAGACCAGCAAGGGGTGGCGCGGCGAGGTCCAGCTCGCGCAGGACCCGTCGCGGTGGATCGAGCTGGTGCTCTCCACTCTCAACCGTGACGGCTCCCACTACATGTTCACCGCCCAGCTCGTCGACACCACGGAGCAGCACAGCGCGCGCCAGCTCCTCGAGGCGGCCCTGGTCAAGGAGCGCGAGGCCGTCGTCGAGCTCCGGCGCCTCAACGACGCGAAGTCCACATTCGTCTCGTCAGTGAGCCATGAGCTGCGCACCCCCGTCACCAGCGTCGTCGGCTACACAGAGATGCTCATCGACGGGGTGGGCGGCGACGTCAACCCCGACCAGCGCGACATGCTCGGCCGGATCCGGCGCAACGGTCAACGCCTCATGGTCCTCATCGAGGACCTCCTCACCGCCTCCCGGCTCGAGTCCGGCGCGAACACCCCGGTCCTGCGCAACCACGACCTGCGCGACACCGCCAAGGGCGCGCTCGAGGGGGTCGCGCCGCTGCTGCGCGACCGGCGGCTGCGGATGAACCTCGAGGTGGGCAGCCAACCGACGCCGGTGCTCGCCGATGCCGGTCAGCTCGAGCGACTGGTCATGAACCTGCTGAGCAACGCCATCAAGTTCACCCCCGACGGTGGTGCCGTCACGGTGCGCGTGTCCCACAGCGACACGAACGCCCTGCTCTCGGTGTCGGACACCGGCATGGGCATCCCCGAGGACGAGCAGGACCAGCTCTTCAGCCGCTTCTTCCGGTCCAGCAGCGCCCAACGGCAGGCGATCCAGGGCACGGGGATCGGCCTGTCGATCGTCCGCGGCATCGCCAGCCAGCACGGCGGGGCCGTGTCGGCCGCCTCGGTCGAGGGACTCGGCTCGACGTTCACGCTGAACCTGCCCCTCGACGACCCTGCCGCCGTGGACGCCGCCACCCTCTGACGCCGAGGTCCGGGCGCACGGACGTGGAAGAGTGGTGGCCGTCCGTTCCGGCCCACCCGACAGGGAGCACCGTGAAAGAGCACTTCCGGCTCGAGACCCACCCGATCGCCGACCCCGCGAACATCGTGCAGGGCGAACACCACCGGATCACCGTCCTCGACGCCGGGCTGGTGCGGCTGGAGTACAGCGCGACGGGAGAGTTCGAGGACCGGGCGTCGCAGACGGTGCTCAACCGCGCCTTCCCGCCGTGCGACTTCACGGTGACGCAGGGGGCCGACGGCCTGGTCGAGATCAGCACCGAACGCTTCCACCTCACCTACGACGGGGGCGAGTTCACCACCCAGGGCATGTCCGTGTGGGCGAAGGGCGGGTTCCACTCCCAGGACAGCGTGTGGAGGTATGGCGTGCCGTCCCCGAACCTCGGTGGCACCGCGCGCACGCTCGACGACGTCGACGGCGCCATCCCGCTGGAGAACGGGATCCTCGCCCACGACGGCATCGCGATGGTCGACGACTCCTCGACGGTCCTGCTCACCGACGACGGCTGGATCACCCCGCGCCGCGAGGGCAACCTCGACCTCTACGTCTTCGCGTACGGCCGCGACTTCCGTCGCGCGCTCGAGGTGCTCTACACCCTGACAGGCCCGACCCCGCTGCTGCCGCGGTACGCCCTCGGCAACTGGTGGAGCCGCTACCACCCGTACTCCGCGGACGAGTACCTCGCGCTCATGGACAAGTTCGCGGGCGAGGGCATCCCGTTCTCCGTCGGTGTCATCGACATGGACTGGCACCTGGTCGACATCGACCCGAAGTACGGCAGCGGCTGGACCGGCTACACCTGGAACCGAGACCTCTTCCCCGACCCGCAGGCGTTTCTCACCGCGCTGCACGAGCGGGGTCTGGCCACGTCGCTCAACGTGCACCCGGCCGAGGGCGTCCACGCGCACGAAGCCGCCTACGCCGCCCTCGCGAAGAGGGTCGGGGTGGACCCGGCCTCCGAGGTCGCCGTCCCCTTCGACCCCACCGACCCCGACTTCCTCGAGGCGTACTTCGAGGAGCTGCACCACCCGCTCGAGGACGAGGGCGTCGACTTCTGGTGGCTGGACTGGCAGCAGGGCGGAGTCACCCGGGTCCCCGGCCTGGACCCGTTGTGGCTGCTCAACCACTTCCACTACCTCGACTCGGGACGGGCGGGCCGACGGCCGCTGACCTTCTCGCGCTACGCGGGGATCGGCAGCCACCGCTACCCGATCGGCTTCTCGGGCGACACGATGATCACGTGGGAGTCGCTGGACTTCCAGCCGTACTTCACGGCGACGGCGAGCAACGCCGGCTACGGCTGGTGGAGCCACGACGTCGGCGGCCACTTCAAGGGGTACAAGGACGACGAGCTCGCCACGCGCTGGGTCCAGCTCGGGGTCTTCTCGCCGATCAACCGGCTGCACTCGGGCTTCAACCCGTTCAACACCAAGGAGCCGTGGCGCTTCGGCACGCGCGCCCAGCAGGTGATGACCGAGCACCTGCGGCTGCGGCACCAGCTGATGCCCTACCTCGCCACGATGAACGTCCGCGCGCACGAGGGGCGCCCGATCGTCGAGCCGATGTACTACGAGCACGCGGATGAGCACGAGGCGTACCAGGTGCCCAACCAGTTCATGTTCGGCACCGACCTGCTGGTGGCGCCCATCACCTCACCGGCCGACCGCGAGACCGGTCTCGGGCGGGTCAAGGCGTGGCTGCCGGAGGGGGAGTGGGTCGACCTGTTCACGGGCACCCGCTACCGCGGCGGTCGGGTGCTGCACCTGCACCGCGACCTCGGCTCCATACCGGTGCTCGCGCGGGCCGGCACGATCCTCCCGGTGGTGCCCGCGGACTCCCTCGGCGGAGGCACCGACCCGTCGAGCCGGATCGAGCTGCGAGTCGTCCCCGGCGCGGACGGGGAGTTCACCCTGGTCGAGGACAGGGACGACCAGCGGTGGGCCCGCACGCGGATCACGTATGACGACGCGGCGGGTGCCGTGACCGTGCACGACGTGGAGGGCGACGGCTCGTCCGTGCCCGCGGACCGTTCGTACGACACGGTTCTCGTCGGGATCGACAAGGCCGACCCGGTGGCCGCGGCGTTCGCGATCCTCGACCGGGCGCAGATGGGCTTCGAGCTCAAGGGCGCGGCCTACGAGGCGATCCGCACGGCCCCCACACCGGCCTCCGCGATCGGGACCCTGCAGGCGCTCGAGGTGTCGCCGGCTCTGCTGGGCGCGCTCACCGAGGTGCTGCTGGCCGGCTGACCTCCTCGGTTCGAGGTGTTCAGGTACCGGATCCCGGTCCTCGAACACCTCGAACCGGCCGGGGAGGCGCTCAACCGGCGGTCAGCCGAAGAGGGTGCCGTCGCTGATCGCCTCGGCATCGGCCCGCAGGTCGGCGTCACGGACGACGAATGCGGGGCCGACGCGATCAGCGAGGAGGCGGTTGAGCTCGGCGTGGACCGTGTCGGCCGGCACCCCACCCATGGCGTCGCGCACCTCACGGATGGTGGCCCGCAGGACGGCGTTCGCGGCGTCGAGGCGGGCGACGTCCTCGTCCTCGATCATCATGCCCACGGTGCCCGGGGCGAACTCGAAGCGCGTCACGGGCCAAGCCTGCCGTGTCAGACCCAGCTGGGGAACCACATCCGCAGCGACCACTGACCCTGGGGGATGACCTGGGCGGTGTAGATCGGCCAGAAGAACGCGAACAGCACCAGCGTCAGCAGGCAGTAGGCGCCCACGACGTAGAGGCCGACCTCGCGTCGGCGGCGCGAGTCGGTCCGCTTGCCGAGGACGATCCCGAGGACGAAGACGACGGCGAAGATGATCCACGGCTCGAACGCCACCGTGTAGAAGGAGTAGATCGTGCGCTCCTCGAGGCCGAACCACGGGAGGTAGCCGCCGGCCAGCCCGGCGAGGATGCCGCCAGCCCGCCAGTCCCGCTTGAACAGCCAGTAGAAGACGAGCACGAACACCGCAGCCGCGCCCAGCCACCAGATCGAGACCGTGCCGATCGAGGTGATCGCCTTGGAGCACTGGGCGACGGTGCAGCCGTCCTCGCCGCGCTTGGGCCCCTCGTAGAAGAACGACGTGGGCCGCCCCTGGACGACCCACGACCACGGGTTGGTCCGGTAGGGGTGGTTGTCGTGGAGGTTGACGTGGAAGGTGTAGATCTCCTGGTGGTAGTGCCACAGCGAGCGCACCGCGTCAGGGACCCACGGCGTGTCCTTCGACGGGTGGATCGCTCCCCACGTGCGGTCGTACCCGAGGTTCGAGCGGAACCAGCCCACCCAGGACGCGAGGTAGGTCAGCGTGGCCGTCCCCACCATGAGCAGCGCGGCCCACAGCCCGTCCTTGACGAGCATCGCTGAGAACCAGTGGCGCACCCCGGCAGCTCGCCGCGCGCCGAGGTCCCACAGCACCGTCATGAGGCCGAACGCCACGAGGAAGAACAGTCCCGACCACTTGGTGCCGGCACACAGGCCCAGGCAGACCGCCGCCACCCAGCGCCATGGTCGCCAGCCGAGCCACGGGCCGAGCCCGGTCGCGAGCTGGCGCGGCGTGAGGTCGGCGACCTTGGCGGCCAGGATCGCCCGCGAGCGGTCACGGTCGATGAGCAACGCGCAGAACGCGGCCAGGGCCCAGAACATGACGATGAGGTCGAGCAGCCCCGTCCGGGACTGGACGAAGTGGTGCCCCTCGAAGGCCACGAGGAACGCGGCGATCGTCCCGAGCAGGGAAGAGCCGAACAACCGCCGGGCCGCTCGGCCGATCATGAGGATCGACAGCGTCCCGAGCACGCACACCGAGAAGCGCCAGCCCCACGACGAGGTCTGGCCGAAGAGGTGCTCCCCGACCGCGATGATCCACTTGCCGACGGGCGGGTGGACGACGAGGTCGCCCTCGGTCCCGAACACGTCGGGCGTGCCGCGGGTGAACAGCTCGTCGGGCTTCTTGATGCTGTCGGGCACGCGCATCTCGACGCCGTACTCGAGCATCGAGACGCCCTGCTTGACGTAGTACGTCTCGTCGAACACCAGCTGGTGCGGCCGGTCCAGCGACCAGAAGCGCATGATGCCGCCGACGACGGCGAAGAACAGCGGACCGAGCCAGCCCCACAGGGTGTCGCTGGGCCGGAACCCGAGCAGCCGTGATCGCAGCTCGTCGGTCCGGGTCATGCGCGACATCGTATGCACACCGGGCCTGACAGGATGACACCCGTGACACCAGAGCCGAAGGCAGGAGTCCTCGTCCTCGCGGCGACCCCCATCGGCGACCCCCGTGACGCCGCACCGCGGCTCGCGCAGGAGATCACCGGCGCCGACGTCGTCGCGGCGGAGGACACCCGCCGGCTGCGCCGGTTGTGCAACGACCTCGGGGTGACGCCCGGGGGGTCGGTGCTCAGCTACCACGAGCACAACGAGGCGGCCCGGACCCCCGAGCTCGTCGAGCGGCTGCGCGCCGGCGAGCGCGTGGTCGTCGTGACCGACGCCGGTATGCCGTCCGTGTCGGACCCCGGGTACCGCCTGGTCGACGCGGCCGTGGCTGCCGGCGTCCGGGTCACCTGCGTGCCGGGGCCCAGTGCCGTGCTCATGGCGCTCGCGGTCTCCGGTCTGCCGGTCGACCGGTTCTGCTTCGAGGGCTTCCTCCCGCGCAAGGGTGGCGAGCGGGCACGCACCCTCGCTGCGCTGTCCGACGAGCGTCGCACCATGGTGTTCTTCGAGGCGCCGCACCGCATCGAGGTGAGCCTGCGGGCGATGGCCGAGGCCTGGGGGCCGGACCGTCGTGCGGCCGTGTGCCGCGAGCTGACCAAGACCTACGAGGAGGTCCGCCGCGGTGGCCTCGGTGAGCTCGCCGACTGGGCCGCCGACGGCGTGCGCGGCGAGATCACGGTCGTCGTGGCCGGGGCGACGCCCACGGTGACGTCCGTCGAGGAGGCGCTGCCCGCCATACGGGAGCGGGTCACGGCCGGGGAGCGGCTCAAGGACGTGTGTGCCGACGTCGCGGTGACCACGGGGCTGTCGAAGAAGTCGTTGTACGACGGGTACCTGGCGCAGCGGTGAGCGGGTCCCGGGCCGGCGCCCGGGTCAGGTGAGGAACGACAGGTGGTCCTTGAGCAGCGCGTAGCCGACGAAGGCGACGACGTCGAGGATCGTGTGGCACACGACGAGCGGGCCGACCCGCTTGGTGCGGGTGTAGACCCAGCCGAAGAACAGGCCCATGGCGATGTTGCCGATGAAGCCGCCGAAGCCCTGGTAGAGGTGGTACGAGCCGCGGATCAGGGCCGACGTCACGACCACTGCGGGCAGCGACCAGCCGGCCTGGCGCCACCGGGTGAAGAGGTAGCCGACCATGATGACCTCCTCGAGGACGGCGTTCTGCACCGCCGCGAGGACGAGGACGGGCACGGTCCACCAGTGGTCGGAGAGGTTGGCCGCGGCGATGGTGGTGTTGAACCCGGCGGCCTTCGCCGCGGCGTACAGCGCCAGTCCCGGCAGTCCCACGGCGGCTGCCAGCAGCAGTCCCCGGACGAGGTCCCGGCCGGGCTGGCGCAGGTCGGCCCCGATGGCGTGGGTGGCGTCGGGGCGGTCGCGCCGCAGCAGGTGCACGGCGAGGGCGACCGGGACGAGGGCGATGGCGATGCCGACGAGCTGGTAGGCCAGGTCGAGCCAGGGTCGGTCGGGCGTCACCGACGAGTTCATCGCGGTGGTCTGCTGGTTGAGCGCGCGCTGCTGCGTGAGCTTGTTGATGATCGACAGGAGCGACCAGATCGCCGACGCCCCCAGGCTGACGCCGAGGACGAGGACCGTCTCGGTGACCAGCGAGCGACGCGACAGCGGGGTGGTGGCGACGGTCATGCGCCCATCCTGTCCGCGAACCCTGAGAGCGTCATGCAAGCGCTGAGCGGCTGTCGCGTCGGCGCCGTCGTCGCCGGGCGACGCGCCACAGCCACACGAGCAGCGCAGCGAGGGCGACGAGCAGGACGATCACCAGGACGGGCAGGAAGACCGCGACCAGGCTCATCCCGATGGAGGCGCCGTCCTCGACGGTCGAGGCGACCGGGGCGCCGAAGCCGAGGGTTCCGGCGTTGATCGCCGGCCGCGCCACGGTCTTGCCGGTGTGGACCAGGCCGGACACCACCACCCCCAGGGCGATCCCGACCCACGGGTGGTCGGTCATCCAGGTGGAGCGGTCGATCTGGTCCGCCGCGGACGTGGCCGCGAAGACCAGGCCACCCATGCTCGGACGGATGAAGGTCTGCACGGCGTCGTTGACGGTGTCGACGGCGGGGATCTTGTCGAGCACGACCTCGGTGAGCAGCAGCAGTGCGCCGATCCCGATGGCCCACCAGGACTCGATCCAGGCGTAGGACTGGGGGAGCGTGAGGACGTCGGTGAAGCGTGCGACGAGCGCGACGAGCAGGAACGGGATGTAGGCGTTCAGGCCCGCCGCGGCGGACAGGCCCATGCCGGTGAGGGCGGCGATCATCGGTCACCTCCTAGGGCGAAGGGCCCGGCAGCCGTGGTGGCTGCCGGGCCCTTCGGGTGGATCACGGTCGTGCGGGTGGTGCTGTGGAGCTGGGTCAGCAGGGCTTCCCGTTGAGCGCGTCGTTGGACACGATCGCCGTGCCGCCGATGGCGCGGATGAGCCTCGGCTCCAGCTCGTTGACCGCCTTGAACGTCTCGGCCGGGACGCACTTCTGCTGGACCAGCAGCAGCGGGGCGCCGATGACGGCCGAGGAGGTGGAGGCGGACAGGGCGTCCGGGAACGTGCTGCCGTTGGCCAGCATGACCGCGCCGCCGGTGGGCAGGCCCAGGTTGTGCGCCGTCAGCGCCGCGGTGCCGTAGCGGTTGGCTCCACCGAGGCGGGTGATCTTCACGTTGGGCAGGACCATGCGGATCTTGGAGGCGACCGCGCCGGAGACGGCGCCGGTCCCGCCCAGGATGCGGACCTCGGTGGGGTTGGTGTCCTCGAGGGCGAACTGCGTCACGTCCGGAAGGCTCGCGGGGTCGGTCAGCATGAGCGGCGCACCGGCGATGGACCCGGCGGCGCCACCTGCGAGGGCGTCGGCGAAGGTCTTGCCGCTGGAGAGGTAGACGACCGACGGCGGGGTGGGCTCGGCGTCGGGGTTGGCCTCGTCGAACTGCCACGTGAAGTACGACGCGAAGGCCGCCGTCTCGTAGCGGTTGTCGCCGTACAGGCGGTCGACGAAGGGGACGACCTTGGCGAGCTGGTCCTCGATGCCGCTGCTGACCGCACCGGTGCCACCCATGATGACGATGGACTCGACGCCGAGGCGCTTGATCTCGGCGATGGTGCCGGCCGGGACGGTGCCGTTCGGCGGGACGAGGAGGAGGGGGCCACCGATGCCTGCCGCGGCAGGGCCGCCGGCGAGGGCGTCGGGGAACTGCATCCCGGAGGCGACGACCAGCGTGCCACCCGCGAGCTGCTTGTCGTCGTAGCTGGTCTTGGAGACCGCGACCGACGTGGCGTAACGGTCGGCACCGGCCAGACGACCCGTGGTGGGCTCTCCCGCGGCGTTCGGGGCCACCTTCTTGGCGGTGGCGCGGTGGTCGGAGCGCTGGTGCAGCAGCTTCGCCAGCGCCTTGGCCTGGGAGGCCGACTGGACGGTCTGGGGGGCGGGCTTGGTCACCGGTGACGCGGTGGCGGCGCCAGCTCCGAGCGGGACGGCGATCACTGCAGCGATGAGGGCTGCAGCCTTGGGCAGACGGTTGGCCATGTCTCTTCTCTCTGGAAAGGCGGCATCTCCCCGCCGCACGCGCTCACAGTAGGTCCTCACCCGCGTCGAAGTAAGGCATAACCGGCAAAATTTGTGCCTCCCCACGGAACCGACACGTCCGGCCGGTTCAGCAGGAGGTATGACGCGCGCGGTGGCGCGCGGGCGCCATACCGGTGCGGGGGTGCCCGGAGCGGCCGGAAGTCGCTTGCCCGCGCCCCCTAGGATCGGTGCGTGAGCACCGCAACCGTCGTCCCATGCTCCCGAGCCCTGCCGGCACCGCACGTGCGCTGCCCGGGCACCGAGGCCGTCGCCGCATGAAGGTCCTGTCCGCCGTCGCCTGGCCCTACGCCAACGGGCCGCGCCACCTCGGCCACGTCGCCGGGTTCGCCGTGCCGTCCGACGTGTTCAGCCGCTACATGCGGATGGCCGGCAACGACGTCCTCATGGTCAGCGGCTCCGACGAGCACGGCACCCCGATCCTCGTGCTGGCCGACCAGGAGGGTGTGACCGCCCGCGAGCTGGTCGACCGCAACCACGCGATCATCGCGCACGAGCTCGCCGACCTCGGGTGCTCCTACGACCTCTACACGCGCACCACGACGGCCAACCACTACTCCGTGGCGCAGGAGCTGTTCACGCAGGTCTGGAAGAACGGCTACATGGTCGAGCAGACCACCCGTGGCGCCATCTCCCCGTCGACGGGCCGGACGCTGCCCGACCGCTACATCGAGGGCACCTGCCCGATCTGCTCGTACCCCGAGGCCCGCGGCGACCAGTGCGACAACTGCGGCAACCAGCTCGACCCGACCGAGCTGATCAACCCGCGGTCCAAGGTCAACGGCGAGACCCCGGAGTTCATCGAGACGCAGCACTTCTTCCTCGACCTGCCGGCGCTCGCGGACGCCCTGCGCGAGTGGCTCGAGGGTCGCGAGGCGTCGGGTACGTGGCGTCCCAACGTCATCAAGTTCAGCCTCAACATCCTCGACGACATCCGCCCGCGGGCCATGACCCGCGACATCGACTGGGGCATCCCGGTGCCGCTCGAGGGCTGGGTCGACCAGCCGACCAAGCGTCTCTACGTGTGGTTCGACGCCGTCATCGGCTACCTGTCGGCCTCGGTCGAGTGGGCCCGCCGGCTCGGTGAGCCCGAGCGCTGGCGCGAGTGGTGGAACGACCCGGAGGCCGTGTCCTACTACTTCATGGGCAAGGACAACATCACCTTCCACTCCCAGATCTGGCCGGCCGAGCTCCTCGGGTATGCCGGTCTGGGCAGCAAGGGGGGAGAGCCGGGGGCGTTCGGGACGCTCAACCTGCCGACCGAGGTCGTCTCGAGCGAGTACCTCACGATGGAGGGCAAGCAGTTCTCGACGTCCCGCGGGTACGTCATCCACATCCGCGACGTGCTCGAGCGCTACGGCCCCGATGCGATCCGCTACTTCATCTGTGCGGCCGGACCGGAGAACCAGGACTCCAACTTCACCTGGGCCGAGTTCGTCCAGCGCAACAACTCCGAGCTCGTCGCCGGCTGGGGCAACCTGGTCAACCGCACGGCGGCCATGGTCGCGAAGAACTTCGGCGAGATCCCGCAGCCCGGTCCGCTCGAGCCGGTCGACGAGGCCGTCCGGGCCAAGGTGCTCGCGGCGTTCGGGACGGTCGGCGACCTGCTCGCGCGCCAGCGGATCAAGTCCGCCGTCGCGGAGGCGATGCGCACCGTGGGCGAGGTCAACAAGTACGTCACCGACACCGAGCCGTTCAAGCTCAAGGGCGAGGACCAGCAGGTCCGTCTGGCGACCGTGCTGCACACCCTCGTCCAGTGCGTCAGCGACCTCAACACGGTGCTCAGCCCGTTCCTGCCGCACTCCTCGAATGCCGTGCACCTGGCCATCGGTGGCGAGGGCGGGTTCATGCCGATGCCGGCCGTGCAGGACGTCCCCGGCCTGGACGCCGGCGACGAGGGCCGCAGCTACCCGATCATCACCGGCGAGTACACCTCGACACCACGCTGGGAGTCCCGTCCGGTGCGTGTCGGGGCGAGTGTGACCAAGCCCACACCCATCTTCACCAAGCTGGACGAGGCGGTCGTCGAGGAAGAGCTCGCCCGGCTCGAGCAGAGCTGACCGGACGGCCCCGGATGGCGGACCCCACGAGCAGCGACGCGCCCGCGCGCACCGGCCACGGCCGGGTGCCCACCGCGCCCGACCCGTTGCCCATCCCGGTCGTCGACAACCACACCCACCTCGACATCGCGCGCGAGGGGGAGGACGCCCCCGACGTCGCTGCCGCGGTGGCGCTCGCGGCCTCGGTCGGGGTCGACCGGATGGTCCAGATCGGGTGCGACCTGCCCGGCGCCAGGTTCACCGTCGAGGTCGTCGACCGGCACCGCGCGATGCTCGGCGGGGTGGCCCTGCACCCCAACGAGGTGCCCCGCCTCGCCGAGCAGGGCGACCTGCCCTCCGCCCGTGCGGAGATCGAGGCGCTGGCCGCCCACCCCCGGGTCCGGGTCATCGGGGAGACGGGGCTGGACTACTACCGCACCGGTCCCGAAGGGGTTGGGGTGCAACAGGATTCGTTCCGGTGGCACATCGACCTCGCCAAGCGCACGGGCAAGGCGCTCCAGATCCACGACCGTGATGCCCACGACGACGTCCTGCGGATCCTCGCCGAGGAGGGGGCACCTGAGAAGACGGTGCTCCACTGCTTCTCCGGAGACATGGGTATGGCGCGTGAGTGCGTCGAGCGCGGCTACTACCTGTCCTTCGCCGGGACGGTCACGTTCAAGAACGCCAAGGGCCTGCGGGACGCCCTGGCTGTCACCCCGTTGGACCGCCTGCTCGTCGAGACCGACGCCCCGTACCTGACGCCGGTGCCGTGGCGGGGGGCGACGAACTCGCCCTTCCTCGTCCCCCTCACGGTCCGGGCCATGGCAGGGGTCCTGGGCGTCGCCGTGCCGACTCTCTGCCAGGCCCTGAGTGCCACGTCGGAGGACGTCTACGGCCCCTGGTGAGGTGGCGTCGGGCGCGTGGGCGCACATGGTGCTCCTGTGACGGGAGTCCCGCATGTCCTTGGTGAAAGCAAGACGGTTCCGTTATCAAAAGTTGACCTACGGGAGATCGGCGGTCATGGTTGATGACTGTTGGCCGGGGTCGGACCTTGGGTGACGCGAGCGGGGGTGCTCAATCCGTCGGGGAACCGGCGGCCCGGAGCGCCCCTCTTTCTTTGCCGGTGGAACCCTTGCCGGCGGGACGCGGCACCCCACCGATGCCCGGGGAGATCGACCACTGGAGCATTGTGATCACCCGTCCCGTTCGGCGTATCGCCCAAGCCGCGGTGGTGACGTCCCTCGTCGCCGGAGCCGTTGGCGTCTCGCACCTCGACAAGTCCGTGACCGTCTCGGTCGACGGCAAGCCCTCCACCGTCCACGCCTTCGGCGGCACGGTGGGTGACGTCCTCGCGAAGCAGGACATCACCCTCAAGGAGCACGACGTGGTCGTGCCGGCCCCCGACACCAAGGTGTCCGACGGGCAGAAGATCGTCGTCCGTTACGGACGCAAGCTCACCGTGACCGTCGACGGCGCCACGCGTGACTACTGGACCACCGCGACCACGGTCGACGGTGCCCTGCAGGAGCTCGGCATCCGCGCCGACTCCGCCAAGCTCTCCGCGTCACGTTCGATGAGCCTGGGCCGCGAGGGCCTGGCGCTCTCCGTGACCACCCCCAAGGACGTCCTCGTCCGCGTGGACGGCAAGAACCGCTCCGAGACCACGACGGGCACCACGGTCGGTGCCGCGCTCAAGGAGCTCGGCGTGACCATGGACGCCGACGACCGCGTGGCTCCCGGCCCCGCGCGTGCGGTGACCAAGGGCATGAAGATCTCGGTCCTGCGCGTCTCCGCCACCCAGGCCAAGACCACCGAGTCGATCGCCGCCCCGGTCTCGCAGAAGAACGACAGCGGCCTGTTCAAGGGCCAGAGCAAGGTCCTCAAGGCCGGCTCCGAGGGTGCCCGCGTCACCACCTGGCGCGTCACCAAGGTCGACGGCAAGGTCGAGAGCCGCAAGAAGCTCTCCTCCGTCGTCACCCAGAAGCCGGTGACCAGGATCGTCGCCGTCGGCACCAAGTCGCGTCCGGCGGCCACCACCAGCAGCCGTCCCAGCGCGGGCAACACCTCCGGCGCCGGGATCAACCTCTCGAACGCCGCGATGTGGGACCGCATCGCCCAGTGCGAGTCGACCGGCAACTGGTCGATCAACACCGGCAACGGCTACTACGGTGGCCTGCAGTTCGACATCTCGTCGTGGATGGCCAACGGTGGCGGGGACTTCGCGTCGCGCCCTGACCTGGCCTCCCGGGCCGAGCAGATCACGGTGGCGAACCGCTACTACGCCAAGGCGGGCCTGAGCCCGTGGGGATGCGCCCACGCGGCCTGATCGCCGTGCCGACGTCCTGACACGTCACCGACGGCGCCCTCGACCCCACCGGGTCGGGGGCGTCCTCGTGTGTCCCGCCGGGTGTCCCTGGGTGTGAGGGGAGCGCGCCCACCTCCCCTAGAGTTCTCGGCATGGCGGAGCAGACCAGCGGATTCCTCGGGGCCGCCCAGATCCGCGAGATCGCCGCCGGGCTCGGGATGCGTCCCACCAAGCAGTGGGGCCAGAACTTCGTCGTCGATGCCAACACGGTCAAGCGCATCGTGCGGCTGGCCGGTGTGGGTCAGGACGACGTCGTGGTCGAGGTCGGACCCGGTCTGGGCTCGCTCACCCTGGCCCTCCTGCCCGAGGTGGGTCACGTCACGGCCGTCGAGGTGGACCCGACCCTCGCGGAGGCGCTGCCGGGCACGGTGAGCCGGCTCGCGCCGGCATACGCCGACCGGCTCACGCTCGTCCACGCGGACGCGATGCAGGTCCGCGAGCTGCCCGACCCGCAGCCCACCGCCCTCGTCGCGAACCTGCCGTACAACGTCTCCGTGCCCGTGGTGCTCAACTTCCTCGAGACGTTCCCGACGCTCGAGCGGGTGCTCGTCATGGTCCAGCTCGAGGTCGCCGAACGCCTCGCCGCGTCGCCGGGGTCCAAGGCCTACGGCGTGCCGAGCGTCAAAGCCGCCTGGTATGCCGCGGTGCGGCTCGCAGGGACGGTGCCACGCAGCGTGTTCTGGCCGGTGCCGAACGTCGAGTCGGGCCTGGTGCTGCTGGAACGGCGACCGGCGCCGACGACCGCCGCCAGCCGCCGCGACACCTTCACCTGCATCGACGCGGCGTTCGCCCAGCGGCGCAAGACGTTGCGCGCCGCGCTGAGCGGGTGGGCGGGTTCGGCCCCCCGTGCCGAGGAGTGCCTGCGCGCCGCCGGGGTCGACCCCCGCACGCGGGGGGAGCAGCTGGGCATCGCGGAGTTCGCCGCGATCGCCGCGGCCCGCGCCGCGCTCGGCGACTGACGGGCCGCGGCCACCGGTCTCAGGGCGTCGTCGGGCAGACGACGGCCGAGCCGGCCCCCGACGCGGTGCGCTCGGCGAGCTGGTCCGCGCCCCGCTCGCGGGCGAGGTTGAAGTCGAGCCAGTCGCCGCGGACCGGCACCTGGAGGCCGCGCACCGCGCAGGCGAACTCGGCGTCCGGCAGCCGGACGATCGCGGGGAGGGCGTCCGCGGACAGCGACCGCAGGTAGGCGTAGTCGACGGGAGTGGTGGCCTGCGTGCGGGAGAGGTTGTGCTCGGCGATGTAGAGGTCCGGGTTGACCAGGGCCAGGCCCAGCAGCCCGAGCGCTCCGGTCCGGACGGCGACCGGGACGAGCCACCGGCGCCCGCCCACGACCCCGGCGACGAGCACCATCACCAGCACGAGGCCGAGCCAGCCCTCGAAGACCGAGACGAGCAGCCGGAGCCGGGTGAAGCCGTACGCCTCCTCGTAGAGGCTCATCCGGTGCAGGGCGGAGACGACCACGACGATGGTCATCAGGCACAGGGCGCCGAGCGCCACGTCACGGCGCCGCGACGGCTCGGCCTTGTGGCTGGCCCAGGCGACGACGGTGAGGGTGAGCACGGTCGCCACGGTCAGCTGGCCGAACCCCTCGTGGACGTAGTCGGCATACGTCAGCCCGGTCGTCCGCTGGAGGTAGTCGTGGCCACCGAAGAGCGCGGTCGCCTGGGCCACGAGGAAGGCGGCGAAGACGGCGTTGACGGCCGCGATCGGGGCCAGCCACTCGAAGGGGCGGCGGCTGGGACGCAGCCGCGGCTGGAGGCGGTCGACGGCTGGTGGGGCGAGGCCCACGTAGGCCGCCGCGAGGGTGCCGCCCGCGACGAAGAGGGCCAGGGCCGTGCGGGCGGGCAGGTCGTTCCAGGTGATGTCCGGGGTGATCGCGTCGACCCAGGTCGCGAAGAGGGCATCCGCTGAGGCGAACAGCGACCCGAACACGAGGAGCAGGACGGCGGACAGGAGCCCTGCGCGCACGGCCGGGAGCCAGCTCTGCGTGCCGCCGCGGGGACGCAGCGTGCGCCCCAGCCAGGGGAGACCGCGCAGGCCGGCCAGGGGGACGGCCACGGCGGACCCGACGGTGCCGAGGACGGAGCTCGCACGGGTCGAGCCCACGGCGACGAGGGCCAGCGCAGCCAGCAGGCAGAGCACCGTGATCCACGCGGCGTCGCGCAGCACCAGGGTGACGAGCAGCAGGACGACGACGGCGACGTCGGCGGTGTCCGTCCAGGACCAGGTGCCCCTGCCGGCCCGGCGGGTGCGCGTCGCGAGCACCGTGGCGCAGATGGCCGCGAGCACGAGTGCTGCGCCGAGCCCGATGCGGTGGTCGGGCAGCACCAGGGCGGCGAGGATGCCGGACGCGGCAGCTGCCCCCACGAGGCCCGGCCGGCGCCGGTCCGCGTCGGGCCAGAACGCGGTGAGGGTGTCACGGGCGGGCGCGGGAAGGGGTGGCTGCGAGGGTGCCGGCGGGGTCAGGGTGCTCATGACGGGCTCCTTGGTCGTGGTCGGACGGGTGGGGTCGACGGGTAGCAGCACCTCGATGCGGCAGCCGTGCTCACTGTCGGCGACGGCGATGGTGCCGCCGTGCAGCTGGACGACCCAGCGCGAGATGGCCAGGCCCAGCCCGGTGCCGCTGTTGTGGGCTGCGCTCGTGGTGAACCGCTCGAACACGAGGCCGCGTTCGGCCGGCGCGATGCCCGGTCCGTCGTCGGCGACGTCGAGGCGGACCCGGTCGCCCTCGGCGACGGCCGCCACCCTGATCTCGCCGTCGCGCGGGCTGTGGCGGGCAGCGTTGTCGAGGAGGTTGGCGAGCAGCTGGTGCAGGCGGTCCGCGTCCGCCGACAGCCGCAGTCCGGGAGGTGAGACCACCACGGAGTAGCGCAGGCCGTCGGTCCGGGCCTGCGCGACGGCTTCCTCGAGGAGCTCGGCGACGTCCACCTTCGCGACCTGGAGGGGTGTCACGCCCTCCTCCACGCGGGACAGGTCGAGGAGGTCGCCGACCAGGCGACCCAGTCGCTCGGTCTGGGCCAGGGCTGACCGCAGCTCCTCGGGGCCGGGTTCGGAGACGCCGTCGACGAGGTTCTCCAGGACGGCCTGGAGCGCGGAGATCGGGGTCCGCAGCTCGTGCGAGACGTTGGCGACGAGGTCGCGACGGTGCCGGTCCACCAGCTCGAGGGTCGCCGACATCCGGTTGAACGCCCGCGCCAGCTCGCCCACCTCGTCGCCGGAGGTGGCGCGCACGCGCTGGGAGTAGTCCCCCTGCGCCATGCGCTGCGCCGCCACCGTCATCTCCCGCAGCGGCGAGGTCATGCCGCGGGCCAGCAGCTGGGTGACCACGAGGGCGGCCACGACCGCGACCGGCACCGTCGCCCACGGCGAGACGCCGAGGCGCGTGCCCACCACGGCGAGGACCGACGCCACGGTGATCGTCACGGCGACCAGCAGGCCGAGCTTGGTCTTGATGGAACGGGCCCGGTCGAGGGGACGCAGGTCGTAGTTCACGCGCCCGGCTCCAGGGCGTAGCCGACGCCGTGGACCGTGCGGACGCGGTCGGCGCCGAGCTTGCGGCGCAACGACTTCACGTGGCTGTCGACGGTGCGGGTGCCGGAGGCGTCGGCCCAGCCCCACACCTCGGCGAGCAGTGCCTCCCTGGACAGGACGGTGCCGGGACGGGCGGCGAGGCAGGCGAGCAGGTCGAACTCGGTGGGGGTGAGGTGCACCTCGGCGTCGCCCGCCCAGACCCTGCGCTGCGCGCCGTCGATCCGCAGGCCGTTGACGGCGACGGTGGGGGCGGGGGCGTGCGCCTCGGCAGCCCGCTCGACCCGGCGCAGCAGGACGCGGAGCCGGGCCACGAGCTCGCGCATCGAGAACGGCTTGGTCATGTAGTCGTCCGCGCCGATGCCGAGGCCCACCAGCAGGTCGGTCTCGTCGTCGCGTGCGGTAAGCATGAGGACCGGCACCGGTCGGGTCGCCTGGAGGCGGCGGCACACCTCGAGCCCGTCGAGCCCCGGCAGCATGACGTCGAGGACGACGACCTGGGGGTCCCACGTCGCGGCGTGGTCGAGGGCCACCAGCCCGTCGTGCACCTGCTGCGCGTCGAAGCCCTCGGCGACGAGGCGGGCGGTGATGGCGTCGGCGATGGTCGGCTCGTCCTCGACGACCAGGACACGGGGTGGATGGCTCACGGTTCGAGCGTAGGAGGAGCGCGAGGAGGGTCGGCGGAGATCATGTGAAGGTTCTGTGCAGATGTGTGAGGCGTCGGTCCTCGAGGGCCCCCAGGTGCCGGCGGCTGTGCTGATCCGCGCGGTGCGGCCGTCCCCGTTAGGGTTGCGACCATGACCTCTGCCGCCGTGATGCCGTCGTCCGTGACGGTGCGGGTCCCGGCCAAGGTCAACCTCGAGCTGCTCGTCGGTGCGCCCCGTGAGGACGGCTACCACCCGCTGGCGACCGTCTACCACGCCGTGAGCCTCTACGACGAGGTCACCGTCGCCGCCGCGGACGACTGGGGGGTGGGGGTCTCGGGCCCGCAGTCCCTCGGGGTGCCGGTGGACGAGAGCAACCTCGCCCTCCGGGCCGCGCGCATGCTCGCCGAGGTCGGCGAGGTGCGCGAGCCCGTGCACGTGAGCATCCGCAAGGACATCCCCGTGATGGGCGGTATGGCGGGTGGTTCGGCCGACGCCGCGGCCGCCCTGGTCGCGTGCGACCGGCTGTGGGGGCTGGCGCTGCCCCGGACCGAGCTCGAGCACATCGCGGCCGAGCTCGGGAGCGACGTCCCCTTCCTGCTCTCCGGCGGCACCTCGATGGGATCCGGGCGCGGCGAGGTGCTGGCACCAGTGCTGGCGCGGGGCAGCTTCCACTGGGTGTTCGCGCTCAGCGAGACCGGACTGTCCACGCCGGCCGTGTACGCCGAGTGCGACCGGCTGCGCGGCGACAAGGCCGTCAAGGACCCCTCATCGAGCCCGCAGATGATGCAGGCACTGCGCTCCGGCGACCCGCGGGCCCTCGGCGAGGCGCTTCAGAACGACCTGCAGGCGGCGGCGATCTCGCTCATGCCGGCGCTGGGTGACGTGCTCGACGCAGGCCTGGAGTTCGGGGCCCTCGGCGGCGTCGTCTCCGGTTCGGGACCGACCGTGGCGTTCGTGGTGGAGAACAACGAGGCCGCCCTCGACCTGGCCGTGTCGCTGACGGCCTCGGGCGCGGTGCAGGACGTCCGGCGCGCCACCGGCCCCGCGCACGGTGCCCACGAGATCAGCGGACCGCGGCCCGGCTGATGGCGAACCTCATCAGTGTCGAGCGCGCCTCCCTGGCCCTCGGCACCGCCCAGGTCCTCGACGAGGTGTCCCTCGGTGTCCTCGGTGGCGACCGCATCGGCATCGTCGGCCGCAACGGCGGCGGCAAGACGACCCTGCTCAGCGTCCTCGCCGGCCAGCGGGAGGTCGACTCCGGACGGGTGACCCGCGCCGGGGTCTCCAGCGTGGGAGTGCTCGCCCAGGAGGACGTCCTCGACCCCACCCACACCGTGCGCGAGGTGGTGCTCGGCGACCTCGCCGAGCACGTCTGGGCCGGTGACGCCCGCGTACGCGACGTGCTGACGGGCCTGCTCGGGGGCATCGAGGCGCAGTCCGTGGGCGGTTTCGAGGCGACGATCGGTCCGATGTCCGGTGGCGAACGCCGTCGGCTGGCGCTCGCCCGCCTGCTCGTGCAGGACCCGACCGTGCTGTTCCTCGACGAACCCACGAACCACCTCGACGTCGAGGGGGTCGCGTGGCTGGCCGAGCACCTGGTCCGTCACCGAGCCCGTCCTGACAACGCCGTCGTCGCGATCACCCACGACCGGTGGTTCCTCGACGCCATCGCCACGAACACGTGGGAGGTCGTGGACGGCACGGTCAACGCCTTCGAGGGCGGCTACGCGGCATACGTGCTCGCGAAGGCCGAGCGCGAGCGGATGGCGCAGGTGACCGCCGAGCGGCGCGACAACCTGCTCCGCAAGGAGCTCGCCTGGCTGCGCCGGGGCCCGCCGGCCAGGACGTCCAAGCCGAAGTTCCGCATCGACGCGGCCAACACCCTCATCGTCGACGAGCCGCCCCCGCGCGACGACGTCGAGCTGCTGAGGTTCGCGACCACGCGCCTGGGCAAGGACGTCGTCGACCTCATCGACGCGACCGTCGCCCTCGGTGACCGGGTCCTTCTCGACCGGCTCACCTGGCACCTCGCGCCCGGCGAACGCATCGGGGTCGTGGGGGTCAACGGTGCGGGCAAGTCCACCCTCCTGCGCGCCATCGCGGGTCAGCTGCCGCTGGCCTCGGGCAAGCGCAAGCAGGGCATCACCGTGCGCCTGGCCTACCTCTCGCAGGAGGTCAGGGAGCTGGAGCGGTATGCCGACTGGCGAGTCATCGAGGCGATCGAGGACGTCCGCAAGTTCGTGCGGCTCGGGCCCAAGGAGATCTCGGCGTCCCAGCTCGCCACGCGCCTGGGGTTCACCGGCGGGCGGCAGCAGACCCGGGTCTCCGACCTGTCCGGTGGTGAGCGACGACGGCTGCAGCTGACCAGGCTGCTCATGGACGAGCCCAACGTGCTGCTGCTCGACGAGCCCACCAACGACCTCGACATCGAGACCCTGACCTCGCTCGAGGACGTCCTCGACGGCTGGGCCGGCACGCTGCTCGTCGTCTCGCACGACCGCTACCTGCTCGAGCGGGCCTGCGACCGGCAGGTCGCCCTGCTCGGCGACGGCAAGCTCCGACAGCTCCCTGGCGGTGTCGACCAGTACCTCGAGCTCCGGCACGCGGCGATCGAATCTGCTGCGAGAGAAGCCGTTTCGACGTCCGCGCGGGTGGACAACGCTCCGGTCGCCGGCACGTCCGGGCCGAGCCCGGCTGAGCTGCGCGAGGCGCGCAAGGACATGGCGCGGATCGAGAAGCAGCTGACCCGGCTGACGCAGCGCGAGGACAAGGTCCACCTCGCGATGGCAGAGGCCGCCGCCGACCACGCGAAGGTGCTCGAGCTCAACGGCCAGCTGCGCGAGATCGTCGACGAGCGCGAGAACCTCGAGCTGGAGTGGCTGGCCGCGGCGGAGATCGTCGGCTGAGGAGCCTCAGACCTCGAACGGCGAGAGGAGGCGGCGCAGCATCGCCGCAAGCTCCTCGTGGTCCTTGGGGGACAGCTCGGCGAGCAGCGTGCGCTCGCGGTCGAGGAGGTCGGCCATCGCGGCGTCAACGGCCTGCTGCCCCGCCGGGGTGAGCCGGACGATGACGCCGCGGCGGTCGGTGGGGTCGGGGCTGCGGCCGACGAGGCCGCGACGCTCGAGCCGGTCCACGCGGTTGGTCATGGTGCCGCTGGTGACGAGGGTCTGGCGGATCAGCTGCCCGGGGGAGAGCTCGTAGGGGTCGCCGGCGCGGCGCAGGGCCGAGAGGACGTCGAACTCCCAACCCTCGAGCTGGTGCAGCGCGAACGCCTGCGCGCGGTCGAGGTCCAGGCGGCGGGCGAGGCGGGAGACGCGGGAGAACACCTGCAACGGGGCGACGTCGAGGTCGGGGCGCTCGCGCCGCCAGGCCTCGACGATGTGGTCCACGTCGTCGGCCGGTGGCACGACCGGTCCTGGGCGTCGGGGACTCATGGCGAGAACTGTACCCCTCATCAAGTATCTTGATATCAAGAGAAGTGAGGGGCATCATGAGGACATGAGCACCCACTGGGACCCGACGCAGTACGCCAAGTTCTCCGACCACCGGTCGCGCCCCTTCGGGGACCTCATGGCCCGGGTCGGTGCGAGCTCGCCCGGTCTGGTCGTCGACCTCGGTTGCGGCAACGGCCCGCTGACGTTGGGGCTCGCCCGCCGGTGGCCCGACGCGCGCGTCGTGGGCGTGGACCACTCGCCGGAGATGTTGGACGCGGCTCGAGAGCTCGACGCCGAGGGGCGCGTCGAGTGGGTGGAGGCCGATGTCGCGTCGTGGGACGTGGGCTCGCTCGGGGCGGCCCCGGACGTCATCGTCACCAACGCGACGCTGCAGTGGGTGCCCGGTCACCTCGCGCTCGTCCGCGCCTGGGTGCAGGCGCTCGCTCCCGGCGGCTGGTTCGCGATGCAGGTGCCCGGCAACAACGACGCTCCCTCTCACGCGCTCATGCGTGAGACGGCGGCGGACCACCCCGCGGCCGACCGGCTCGCTCCTGCGCTCGACCGGCTGGCCGTCCACGACCCGGCCCGGTACGTCGTGGAGCTCGGCGCCCTCGGCTGCGAGGTCGACGGGTGGGAGACGACCTACCAGCACGTCCTCGACCCGGGCGGTGCGCAGGACAACCCGGTGCTCGAGTGGGTGCGAGGGACCGGGCTGCGGCCGGTCCTCGAGGCGCTCGACGACGAGACGGAACGAGCGGCGTTCCTGGCGGACTACGACGCGCGGCTCCGCGCGGCATACCCCCGCACGCCGGTGGGGGTGATCCTGGCGTTCCGGCGGGTGTTCGCCGTGGCCCACCGCACCGGTGCCTGACCGCCGGGCGCGCCAGCGGCCTACTTGGCGGTGATGGCGAGGGTCGGCTTGTTCTCGAGGTTGGCGAGGCCGTTCCACGCGAGGTTGACGAGGTGGGCGGCGACGTCGGCCTTCTTCATCTTGCGCGAGTCGAGCCACCACTGGCCGGTGAGGGCCACCATGCCGACGAGCATCTGGGCATAGAGGGGGGCGGTCTTGGGGTCGATCTTCCGGCGCTTGAACTCGGCCGCGAGGATGTGCTCGACCTGGCTCGCGACGTCGGACATGAGGCTCGCGAACGAACCGGTCGACTGCCCGGGCGGGCTGTCGCGGACGAGGATCCGGAACCCGTCGGTGGAGCTCTCGATGTAGTCGAGCAGGGCCATGGCTGCGCGTTCCAGGGTCTGGCGACTGTTGAGGTCGGCGGTCAGCGCTCCGGTGACGAGGGTGAGGAGGGCGGCGATCTCACGGTCGACCACGACGGCGTACAAGCCCTCCTTGCCCCCGAAGTGCTCGTAGACGACCGGCTTGGAGACGTTGGCCTTCGCGGCGATCTCCTCGACGGTCGTACCCTCGAAACCCTTGTCGGCAAACAACTTCCTGCCCACGTCGATGAGCTGCTCGCGACGCTGCTTCCCGGTCATGCGCGACTTCGCGACCGTGGTCACGGGCTTGTCATGGCTGCTGCTCACACGCTCCATCATGCCTGTTGCCCCCGCCCCGCCCGACCGGTGTGCCGCGTGGCCGGACCGTGAGGTCCAGCGGGGTGAGGGCACCGCCGCGGATTGGCTACCCTTTGCAGGTCCCTCTGCGGGACGTTCCCCGGTTGGTCTGCTGGCAGGGCCCGCCTGACTTTGAATCAGGACAAGCGACGTAGGTTCGATTCCTACCCGGGGAGCGCCGTTCTGAGGCGCGCGGGTTACTCCAGCCCCGGGGCGGACCATCGGAGGGTGTTGCTCCGCTCGTGCCTTGTGGCTCGACGTGGGACGCTCCGGTGATGGGGGAGCTGTCGGTCGCTCGCGTGCTCTGGTTGCTGGGGCAGGACGAGCAGCTGTTCCGGCCGCGGGTCGGTGCGATGGGGGTCGCCGTGGCCGCGGCGGCGCTCGTCGACGTCGTCGGCAGTGGTGCGGCAACGTGGGTCGACTCGTCCGGCCAGCCCGAGGTCGTATGCACCGGTGAGTCGCCTTCGGACGCGCTCATCGGGCGCTGGGCTGCCGCGCTCGAGGAGTCCGGAGGGAGGGAGCCGCTCCGAGTCATCCACGCCATCAACGCCATGGGTTCCCAGAACTGGGACGCCGTCGGCGCGGACCTGGCGAGGCAGGGGATGGCCGAGGAGGTCCCGCGTCCCGTGCGGCGATGGATGGCGCCACGACGCAGGCCCGACCTCGCCGTCGCGCGCCGGGAGCGGGCGAGGCTCCTCGCCGTGATCGGAGGCCGTGGCACCGCCTCTGCGCAGGAGGAAGGCGTGCTCGCCGTGGCCTGGTGCGCGGGGATCGCCGAACACGTCCTCAGCACGAACGCCTTCACGGACTCGGGGGTCATCGAGCCCACGCGGAGGTTCCTCGCCAACAGCGCGCTGGTGCCCAGGCTCGAACCCGCGGTGTCCTACCTGGTGAGCATGGGCCCGCTCCTCGGCATGGACGGGAACCCCGGCTGGAGTGGCCCGGGCGGCTGAGGTCACCTGCAGTCCAGAGCGCCGGAGTGGCCTTCGCCGTCGCCCTCTCGTCGTCGCCTTCGTCGCTGCGCTCGCTGCGATGTGGGCGCCGGCGTGGCAGTTCAAGGAGCTAACCTGACCGCGACGGTCGCGTCCGGCTGGGTCGCGTCAGCCGCCGAGCGCCCCCGCCATGACAGCCCCGCAGGAGGCCGCGAGCATCAGGGAGTGCTGGCCGGCGGGCGTCCGCAACAGGATGCCGCGGCCCCGAACGTCAGGACCTCGGTCTCGTCCACCTCGGCGGCCGTCGCCACGAGCGTTCTTCGCAGCGAGTCGCTCAGGGACATGCCGGCGAGTATGCCGCGTCAGGCTGGGTTCGCGGTTCGGAGGCAGAACTCGTTCCCGTCGGGATCGGTCATGGCGACCCAGCCCTCGCCGCACTACCCGACGCTCGACCTCGCGGCGCCGAGGGAGAGGAGGCGCTCGACCTCATCGGTGTCGCCTGCTGAGTGCGGGGCGAGGTTGAGGTGCAGCCGGTTCTTCGCGAGCTTGGGGTGGAAGGGCGGTCCGCCCCAGCTGATCTTCGATCCACCGTCCGCGGCCTGGATGGCCGTCTCCTCGTCCTGGTCCCAGACCAGCGGCCAACCCAGGGCCTCGCTCCAGAAGTAGCCCACCTGTTGGCTGCCGTCGGAGGAGAAGGCGCCGATCCGGCCGGTGCCGCGCAGGAAGTTGTTCGTCGGCTCCACGACGCAGAACTCATTGCCCTCCGGGTCCGCCAGGACGACGTGCTCCTCCTCGGGCAGCTGTCCGACATCGAGGTGTCGTCCGCCGGCCGCGAGGGCGCGCGCCACCGTGTCCTGCTGGTCCTGCAGCGACAGGGTCATCAGGTCGAAGTGGATCTGGTTCGGCCGGGTCTTCGGGACCTCCGTGGGCAGGAAGCGGACCTGGAGCTGCCCGTCGTCACCGGGGAGCAGGGTCACCCCGTCGCCGGCGACGTCCCGGCCGAGCACGCTCGCCCAGAACCCCGCGAGGCGACGTGGGTGCCGCGCGTCGAAGCAGAGCTCCACCAGCCGGCTGGTCATCGCGCCTCCGAGTTCGATCGGCCCAGCGGGTGCTGCCCTCACCCGGGGTTTCCACTGATCGACGCTAGGCCTCGGTTCATGGGGACGCAACGGAATTCCGACCGGCCGTCCCGTCGCGTTCAACGCTGTCGGCGCAGTCGGTCCAGAGACGGTCACCCGCACGGGCTCCCCTCCTCGGGCCCGACCCGCAGGCGCCCTCGGAGCCTTTCGCCAACCCGGAAGGCGCTCGGCGCCGAACTCCTCCCCGTGGCCGTCACATCGACCACCTGATCCGGAGGCATCACATGACCCGCAAGATCACACTCATCGCCCTCGTCCCCGTTCTGGCCCTCGGCCTGGCTGCCTGTGGCTCGTCGAACTCGGACAGCGCCTCGTCGCCCTCCACCTCCTCGACGTCCATGTCGTCCATGCCGATGCCCTCGGAGACGCCCTCTTCGAAGGCCGCTGAGTCGCCGTCGTCGAGCGCATCCGACGCCGCGTCCGCCGTCATCACGATCACGGACTTCAAGTTCAAGGTGCCTGCATCGGTGGCGCCCGGCGCCACCATCACCATCAAGAACGGCGACTCGCAGGCGCACACCGTCACGTCCAAGTCGGGCGGCTTCGACGTCAAGATCGACCCCAACGGCACCGCGACGATGAAGGCCCCCGACAAGGCGGGCAGCTTCGACTTCGTCTGCACCTTCCACGCGGACATGTCCAGCACGCTCGTCGTCAAGTGAGCACCGCACGCACCGTTGTGCAGCAACGGAGCTCGCGAGACAACGCTGGCGTCGTGCTCCGCGTGGCTGTGGCTCTCTGCCTGGTCGTGGACGCCGCCGTGCACCTCCACCTCGCCCGTGGGTACCAGCAGTCCGCCCCGAGCGGCATCGGTGCGGGCAACCTCTTCCGCATCCAGGCCGTCTTCGCGCTCGGCGTCGCGGTCTGGCTCGCCTGGCGCGGTGGCCGCGCTGCCTTCCTCGCCGCCTTCGCCGTGGGGGTGAGCGCGGTCGCCGCCGTCGTCCTCTACCGCTACGTCAACGTCCCCGCCATCGGCCCCCTGCCGGCGATGTACGAGCCGGTGTGGTTCGCCGAGAAGACGCTCAGCGCCGTCGCCGAGGGCGTTGCGGCTGCGGGGGCCCTGTTGGCGTTGTCGCTCACCACCGGCCGCAGCTCGGCCCCACGGCACGGCGGCCCGACCAGAAACTAGTTGGCCCCCGCACCAGTCCGTTCCACGCCGGGCACCGAAGTACCTGCACAAGCGTGGTTCCCAGTGCGGCCCGATGCGGCCGCGAATCAAGGAGATACCAGAATGCGCACTACCTCGAAGATTGCTTCTGTCGCCCTCGGCTCTGCAGTGCTCCTGCCGTTCCTCGGTGCAGGTGTCGCCCAGGCTGCCGACGGCAGCACGATGGCGACCCTCCGTCCCGTCGCGTTGAACGGTGTCAAGGGCAGCGGCACCGCGATGGTGACCGTGAACGGCACCCGCATCGACGTGACCATGGCCGCCAACGGCCTGCTCCCCGACGCGCCGCACGCGGCCCACATCCACTTCGGTGCGGACGCTCGGCACGAGTGCCCGGTCGCCGGTGACGACGCCAAGGGCGACGGCACCATCAACACCACCGACGGTGGCCCGGCATACGGTCCGATCGTGGTCTCCCTGACCAAGACCGGTGACACCTCGCCGAAGAGCGGCCTCGCGGTCGACCGCTTCGACACCGCCCCCGGCGGCAAGATCAACTACGAGCGCGGCAGCATCAACGTCTCCTCCGGCGTGGCCCAGGCCATCACCGAGGGCAAGGCTGTCGTCGTCGTCCACGGCGTTGACCACAACAACGACGGCAAGTACGACGGCACGACCAAGAGCGACCTCGACCCGAGCCTGCCCACCGAGGCCACTGACCCGGCCATCTGTGGCGTCCTGAACGCCGCTCCCGCCGGCGGCATGGACACCGGCGCGGGTGGCACGTCCACCCCGAACAACGAGGGCATGCTCCTCCTCGGTGGCGGCCTGCTCATGGCGGCTGTCGGCACCGGTGCCTTCACTGCTCGCAAGGCTCGTAACCGCGTCTGATGTCTGACATCACGAAGTCCGGTGGCCGTCGCGGCAGCATTGCCGCGGCGGTCACCGTCGTGCTTCTCGTGGTCGGTGGGTTCCTCGTCGCGAAGTCCTTCTCGGGAACCGATGCCCCGCCGCAGCCCGACGCAGCCCAGTCCGCACCGTCGGTCACGCCGGCACCCTCGTCCTCACCGCCGAGCCCGACGTCGTCACCCACCTCCGCGACCGGGAAGACCGCTGCTCCCAGCACCGCGGACTTCGGTCCGATCATGGGACCGAGCGCGCCCGTCTCGCTGAAGATCCCGTCGATCGGTGTCGACACCAAGGGCATCGTCGACCTCGGTCTCGACAAGAGCGGCAAGCTGCAGGCCCCGACCGACTTCGGCAGGGCCGGCTGGTACGCCAACGGCCCGACCCCGGGTGAGTTCGGCCCCGCGGTCATCGGTGCCCACGTCGACAGCAAGTCCGGTCCCGCCGTGTTCTACCGCCTGGGATCGTTGAAGAAGGGCGCCACCGTGTCCGTGGCCCGCAAGGACGGTTCGACGGCGCGCTTCGTCGTCGACCGTGTCGCGCGCTACTCGAAGGCGGACTTCCCGACCATGACCGTCTACGGCGACACGAAGGGCCGCGCCGAGCTCCGGCTCATCACCTGCGGCGGTGCCTTCGACCAGTCCACGGGTCACTACGTCGACAACATCGTGGCGTTCGCCCACCTCACCTCCTGACGGATCTTTCCCGGCCCGATTCCGTTGCTGCGCAACGATGCTGGGCCTGTGGACGGTGCCGGTGCCCTTGTCAGTGGTCGCCGATAGTGTCCTCGGTATGGCGATCGCTCCGGGCACGTCGCACCCCACCTTCGGTGGTGGTGCACGCAAGGGTGCGGCCCGTCCGGTGCTGGGTGGCGCGCGGGTCGCCCTGGAGGCAATGACCGACGGTGCCGCAGATCGGTTGTGGGCGTTGTCCGACGCCGAAGTCGGTGACGCGCTCGGCGTGCTGGCTGAGGTGCACGCGGCTGTTGCGGCCCAGCTGGTCGCGGTGCTGGCAGAGGCCAAGGGTCGCAGCCTGGGTTCGGGCCAGGGGTGGGGCGCGGTCGACTGGGCACGGGCGATGGCGCCGTCCCTGCCTACCAAGGACCTGCTCGACGCTCATGTCGTGGCGACCGCGGTCCTCGACGGGGTTCGTCCCGAGCTCGGCGACCACCGGTTGGGCGAGGTCGCCGATGCGGTCGCTGCAGCCGCCTCGGGTGATGCGCAGGAGCGGGCCGGGGCGTTGCCCGTGTCCAAGGCGGCGCAGCTGTGCCGGTTCCACCGCGGGATCCGTGGGTTGGCCGAGCCGGCCTGGTTGGCCGGGGCGACGGCTGACCTGGTGGATGCGGCACGGGGCAGGTGGGGTTGGGACGAGCGCACGTTGGCGGTCGCGGTCAGGCGCACCACGGATGTGGCGCGCTCGGACGGGACGGTGGAGCGGGACGCGCAGGTCCGTCGGGACCACCGGTCGCTGGTGAAGTCGCGTGGTCCGGTGGGGATGTCCCGCTACACGTTGCTGCTGGACGAGGAAGGCGCCGCGGTCGTCGATGCCGCCGTCGATGCGCTGGCGAAGCCGCGGCGGGACGAGGACACCGGGGAGCTGGACCCGCGCACCCCGGCTGCGCGTCGCGCGGACGCGTTGTTGGACCTGGTGGCCAGGGCGGTGTCCGCACCCAGCGGGGTGCCTCGGCAGGCGAAGACGAGCCTCGTGGTGACAGTGCCGCTGGACGTTTTGCAGGGCCGGTGCCGGGGGGCGGGGATGACCCTCGATGGTGAGGCCCTGACGGTGGGGGCGGTGCGTCGGATGGCGTGCGACGCGCAGGTCATCCCTGTGGTCCTGGGTGCTCGTGGTGAGGTGCTGGACCAGGGGATGGGGCGGCGGTTGTTCGACCGGGCGCAGGTCCGGCACCTGTGGTTGCGGGATGGGCAGTGCACCTTCCCCGGCTGTTCGAAGCCTGCGGCGTGGACGGATGCGCACCACCTGGTCCACTGGGCCGACGGTGGCCCGACGGACATCGACAACGCTGCCCTGTTGTGCCGGGCCCATCACACGGTGGTGCACACGAACCGCTACGGCGGCAGGGTCCGCCTCGAGCACGGCAGCCCACGGGTCGAGTGGGACCTGACGGTCGGCTCCTACGACACCACCCTCGACGAATGGCGACAACGCACCCGACAACGAGCCCGGACACGGCCACGCCCCCACCCCGCCACGACCTGAGCGGGCGATGGTCCACGCCCACCTCCCGGTGTTGCAGTTCTGGGATGGTGCTGGGGTGACTCCACTGGATGACCGTGCCGTCCATGCCTTGCCGGTGCTCGTCCTGACGGGCGGGCCCGCAGCAGGGAAGACGTCCACGGCTCGCGCCGTCGCTGCACAGCTTGAGCGTGCAGCGGTGATCGACGTCGACGACCCGCGGCACCTCGTGGTTGCGGGCCACGCCGCACCCTGGGAGGGCTCGAATGGCCTGCTTCAGCAGGAGCTCGGGGTGCGGCACGCGTGTCTCCTGGCTCGCAGCCTGACCACCGAGGGGTTCGCCGTGGTCGTCGCTGACGTGCTGACACCGGCAACGACCACCATGTACCGCGAGCTGCTCGAGAGGGTGGCCGTCGTGCACCTCGCCGTGTCCCCGCAGGAGGCCGCGCGTCGTGCGATCGGGCGAGAGGTTCAGCTCACCGGCGAGGAGTTCGAGGAGCTCCACCGTGCCCAGGCGGAGCAGGTGCCGTTCGCCGACCACGTGGTCGACGTGACGCGGATGTCGCCGGAGGAACAGCGGGAGGCGGTCGCGCGAGCCTGGGACCAGCCGTTCTGACGAGTGGGTCAGGCGGCCCGGGGTCCGCGTGCCGAGCGGGCGAGGTCGTAGACGATCGTCGTCATCCAGCTCAACGACCGGTGCTGCAGGGTGTCGAAGTCCCGGGCAGTGGCCCAGATCTGGGCGTAGGCAGCCAGGGTGGTCTCCTCGGCCCGGCCATGGTCACCGAGCACGGTGAGGGCGAGGTGGTAGAAGCGCGCCGCGGTGCGGTCGTACAGGTCCCCGAAGGCCGTGGCGTCGCCGAGGGCGGAGCGGGACAGCAGCCCGTCCAGCTCGGTAGCCGGTGCCGGTGTTGCCTCAGTGTGGAGCTGCGACGCCGCCCCCAGATCCGTCATGTCCACCACTGTGCGCCCAACCCGGACGAACCGCACCACGGGGACGGCCAGCGGTTCGCGCCGGCCGAGAACCTGCCCGAACGGACCAGGTCGCCCGTCCTGCGCGGGGTCGGCAACCGTGGGGCGAACAGCACCTGACCGGCGGGTAGCATGACGCCCGACCCGTCGCACCCGACCAGATCTCTGGAGTCCTCGCGCGTGAACGTCCCCCACGGCACCCCCAGGCTCGCTGCAGTCATCGTCCTCGCCGCAGGTGAGGGCACCCGGATGAAGTCCTCGACCCCCAAGGTCCTGCACCGGATCGGGGGCCGGACCCTCGTCGGACACGCGATCGCAGCGGCCCGGGCGGCCCAGCCGGAGCACCTCGCGGTCGTCGTCCGCCACGAGCGCGACCTCGTCGCCGCCCACGTCGCAGAGGTCGACTCCTCCGCGGTCATCGCGGACCAGGACGAGGTCAAGGGCACCGGCCGCGCCACGGAGTGCGCTCTCGACGTGCTCCCCGCCGACCTCGAGGGCACCGTCCTCGTCACGTACGGCGACGTCCCCCTGCTCGCCGGCGACACCCTGGTGTCGCTGCTCGCCGAGCACGCGGAGTCCGGCAGCGCCGCAACCGTGATCACGGCCCACCTCGCCGACCCCACGGGGTACGGCCGGATCCTGCGGGACGCCGACGGCGGCGTCGAGGGGATCGTCGAGCAGAAGGACGCCACCGAGCAGCAGCGCGCGATCACCGAGATCAACTCGGGGATCTACGCCTTCGACGCGACGGTCCTGCGTGAGGCTCTGGCCAAGGTCGGCACCGACAACGCCCAGGGAGAGAAGTACCTCACCGACGTGCTGGCCATCGCCCGTGGCGCCGGTGGCCGGGTCAGCGCCCACCTCATCGAGGACCTGTGGCAGACCGAGGGCGTGAACGACCGGGTGCAGCTCGCCCGCCTCGGCAAGGAGCTCAACCGCCGCACCACCGAGCGCTGGATGCGTGAGGGCGTCACGATCATCGACCCCGACACCACGTGGATCGACACGGACGTCACCATCGGCCGTGACGCCACCGTCCTGCCCGGCACCCAGCTGCTCGGGGCGACGACCATCGGTGCGACCGCCGTCATCGGCCCCGACACCACCCTCACCGACACCGAGGTGGGGGAGGGGGCCGAGGTCAAGCGCACCGAGGCCCTGCTCGCCGTCATCGGCGCGGGCGCGACGGTGGGTCCGTTCAGCTACCTGCGCCCCGGCACCGAGCTCGGCGCGAAGGGCAAGATCGGCGGTTTCGTCGAGACCAAGAACGCGAAGATCGCCGACGGTGCCAAGGTCCCGCACCTCACGTATGCCGGTGACGTCACCATCGGTGAGGGCGCCAACATCGGCGCGGGGACGATCTTCGCCAACTACGACGGCATCAAGAAGCACCACACGACGATCGGGCGGCACAGCTTCGTGGGCTCCAACTCGGTGCTCGTCGCGCCGGTCACCATCGCCGACGGCGCGTACGTCGGCGCCGGCTCCGCAGTGACCGGTGACGTCGACCCGGGCCAGATCGCGGTGGCCCGCGGACGGCAGAAGAACATCGACGGCTGGGTGGCCCGCGCCCGCGCCGGCACGAAGACGGACGAAGCCGCCAGGGCGGCGCAGGCCGCGAAGGTGGCTGCGCCGCATACCGAAGACTCCACGGAAGGGCAGGGCCAGGCGTGACCGGCATCCTCAAGACCACCGAGAAGAACCTCATGGTCTTCTCCGGCAGGGCCCACCCCGGGCTCGCCGAGGACGTCGCCCGGATGCTGGGGACCGGCCTCGTGCCGACCAGCGCCTACGACTTCGCGAACGGTGAGATCTACGTGCGGTACGAGGAGTCGGTGCGCGGCTCCGACGCGTTCGTGATCCAGAGCCACACCGCGCCGCTCAACGAGGCGATCATGGAGCAGCTCATCATGATCGACGCGCTCAAGCGCGCCTCCGCCAAGCGCATCACCGTGGTGCTGCCGTTCTACGGGTACGCCCGTCAGGACAAGAAGCACCGTGGTCGTGAGCCGATCTCGGCCCGCCTCATGGCCGACCTGTTCAAGACCGCCGGGGCCAACCGCCTCATGGCCGTCGACCTGCACACCGCGCAGATCCAGGGGTTCTTCGACGGTCCCGTCGACCACCTCATGGCGCTGCCGATCCTGTCGGACTACGTGCGCGAGAAGTACGGGAACGAGAAGCTCGCGGTCGTCTCGCCCGACGCCGGTCGTATCAAGGTCGCCGAGCAGTGGTCCGAGCGCCTCGGTCACGCGCCGCTGGCGTTCATCCACAAGACGCGGGACATCAACCGGCCGAACGAGACCGTCGCGAACCGGGTCGTCGGTGAGGTCAAGGGCCGCATCTGCGTCCTGGTCGACGACATGATCGACACCGGCGGCACCATCACGAAGGCCGCCGACGCCCTCATGGCGGACGGTGCGGCCGGCGTGGTCATCGCCGCGACGCACGCGATCCTCTCCGGTCCTGCGGTCGACCGGCTCAAGGCCTGCACCGCGCAGGAGGTCATCGTCACCGACACGCTGCCGATCGACGAGGCGCACGACTTCGACAAGCTGACGACCTTGTCGATCGCCCCGCTCATCAGCCGTGCGATCCAGGAGGTCTTCGAGGACGGCTCGGTGACGAGCCTGTTCGACGGCCACGCCTGAGCACAGTGCGTCCACGCTGCGAGGACAGGGCCACCGTCGCCTCGGGTCAGCCGGTCGAGGCCCTGCGCGCCCGGTAGGCGGCGACGTTGGCGCGGTTCCCGCAACCGCCGTCGCAGTAGCGCTTCGACCTGTTCTTCGACAGGTCGACGACGACGTCCTCGCAGTCGTCGGCCGCGCACGTGCGCAGCCGGGCCAGCTCGTCGGCGCGGATCACGTCGACCATCGCCATGGCCGCCTCGACGGCCATCCGGGTCGACAGCGGGGCCTCGGGCGGCGTCGCGTGCAGGTGCCAGGTCCACCCGTCGTGGCGCACGAGCTGGGGGAGGGCGTCGGCCTCGGCGAGCAGCGTGTTGACGAGCTCGACGGCGCGGTCCGTGTCCGCGGTCCACAGCTCGCGCAACCGCGGCCTGAGGGCGCGCACCGCCTCGAGCTCGGCGGCGTCGTGGGCGCGCGAACCGGTCCACTGCCACTCGCGCACGAACGTGTCGAGCTGGGGGAGGGTCTGCAGGTCGTCGGTGTCCGTGGGCAGGGTCGCGGCCGTGTTGACCAGGGCCGCGCAGCCGCGCAAGGCTTCCTCGGTGTCATGGGCGAACAACATGTTGACTCCTGACATGGACCATCGGTACCGTCACGAGTATAAGGAGTTTTGATCCTGACAAGATCCCTGACGACGAAGCGAGGCGTGTCATGCACCCACGGTCCACCGCGGTCGGCCTCTGGCTCGCCCTCGCGTCGGCGGCGACGTTCGGCAGCAGCGGCCCGTTCGCCAAGTCCCTGCTCGTCGAGGGCTGGAGCTCGGGGGCGATCGTCCTGCTCCGCGTCGCCGGCGCCACGCTCGTCCTCGCCGTCCCGACCGTGCTCGCCCTGCGTGGTCGGTGGCACCTCGTGCGGGAGAACCTCGCTGCCGTCCTCACGTATGGCGCCGTGGCCGTCGCCGGCTGCCAGGTCGCCTACTTCTACGCGGTCCAGCGCCTCGACGTCGGGGTCGCCCTGCTGCTGGAGTACCTCGGTGTCGTCCTCGTGGTGCTGTTCGTCTGGGCGCGCACCCGGCGGGCCCCCAGTGCCCTCACCGGGCTCGGGGTCGTGCTCGCGATCGGCGGGCTCGCGCTCGTGCTCGACCTCGGTGGCCAGGCCGCGCCCGACCTCGTCGGTGTCGGCTGGGGGCTGGTCGCCGCCGCGGGCCTGGCGACCTTCTTCGTCCTCGCGGCCGAGGAGAGCCACCTCCCGCCGGTCGCCCTGGCCGGTCTCGGCATGGGCGCCGGTGCGGTCGGCCTCGGTGTGCTCGGTGCGGTCGGTGTGCTGCCGATGCACTTCGTCGCCACCGACGTGGTCCTGCGCGGCGCGGACGTGCCCTGGTGGGTCGCGGTCGGTGAGCTGGCCCTCGTGGCCGCCGCCGCGGCATACCTGCTCGGGGTCACGGCCGCCCGCATACTCGGCTCCACGGTCGCGTCCTTCGTGGGGCTGACCGAGGTGCTCTTCGCGGTGCTGTTCGCGTGGGTGCTGCTGGGCGAGCTGCCGGGCCTGGTCCAGCTGCTCGGCGGGGTCTGCATCGTCGGGGGCGTGGTCGCCGTCCGCCTCGGCGAGCTGCGCCGCGAGCGTTCGGCCCGGGCGACGGCCGCGGCGGACGACGCGGATTTCCCTCTCCCCGCAGGCGTCGCCTAGACTCTCCGGGTTGCCTCGGCGAGGGACACTGCACGGCTGCCACCACCTGGGGGCCGGTCACGTCCGTAATTCGACGCGGTGTGGTCTCCGTGCTGCGCCCCGCGTCGAGGCCCACCGCCTACTCGAGTCCCCGTCCAAGGAGTCCCCGTGTCTGACACCAACCTCACGCTCAACGCCGAGAAGCGCACGCAGTTCGGCAAGGGCGCCGCGCGCAAGATCCGCCGCGACCACAAGATCCCCGCCGTCATGTACGGCCACGGCGCGGAGCCGGTGCACATCACCCTCCCCGGCCACGAGACGATGATGGCGCTCAAGACCGCCAACGCCCTCCTCACCATCGTCATCGACGGTGACGAGCAGCTCGCCCTGGCCAAGGACGTGCAGCGCGACGCCATCAAGCCGGTCATCGAGCACATCGACCTCGTCGTCGTCCGCAAGGGCGAGAAGGTCACCGTGGACGTGCCCGTGCACCTCGAGGGCGACGCCGCCCCCGAGACCGTGGTCACGCTGGACTCCCAGACCCTGCAGCTCGAGGTCGAGGCCACCCACATCCCCGAGAACATCGTCATCTCGGTCGAGGGCCTCCAGGCCGGCACGCAGATCAAGGCGTCCGACGTCGAGCTGCCCCGCGGCGCGACGCTGATCGTCGACGAGGAGACCCTCGTCGTCAACATCACCCAGCAGATCTCGCAGGAGGAGCTGGACGCCGAGCTCGCCGAGGCCGAGGAAGAGGCCGGCATCGAGCGCGAGGAGTCCGACGAGGACGCCGCCGCCCAGGGCGACTCCGCTGCTGCCGAGGGCGAGTCCACGGACGGCGCGAAGGCCGAGTCCGAGGACGCCTGAGTCCCACCGGCACGGCGCGAGCCGTGCCACAGGGGCGGCCCAGCGGCCGCGCCACAGGCTCCACCACTGCTCCACACCGGAAGGCCGGGTCCGCGACGGACCCGGCCTTCCGGCATACTTGCCGCCCGTGAGTGCAGACGGGACGTGGCTGGTGGTCGGGCTCGGCAACCCCGGGCCCACCTACGCGGGAAACCGCCACAACGTCGGTGCGATGGTCGTCGACGAGCTGGCCCGACGGGGGTCGGCGTCCCTCACGAAGCACAAGGCGCGGGCCGTGGCGGCGACGATCAGGATCGGCATGCTGCCCGGCGGCGCTCCCGGCCCCCGCGCTGTCATCGGCGTCCCGCTGTCGTACATGAACGAGTCCGGCGGTCCGGTGAAGGCCCTCATGTCCTTCTTCTCCGTGGACCCCGACCACCTCGTGGTCATCCACGACGAGCTCGACATCCCTGCCGGTGACGTCCGGCTCAAGAAGGGCGGCGGCGAGGGCGGCCACAACGGCCTGCGCTCGATCAGCTCCTCCCTGGGCACCAAGGACTACCTGCGCGTGCGGGTGGGGATCGGGCGCCCGCCCGGCCGGATGGACGCCGCCGACTTCGTCCTGCGCGACTTCTCACCGACCGAGCGCAAGGAGCTGCCGTTCCTGCTCGATGCCGCCGCCGACGCGGCGGAGATGGTCGTCACCGAGGGGCTGCAGACGGCCCAGCAGAAGTTCCACAGCCCCGCCTGAGGCCTGCTGCTCCTCCCGTCCACCCCTCGGGGCGGGGCGCGGGAGTGACTATTTTTGGGACTAGTTCCTTTTGCGTATCCCTACGTCAGGCGAACGGTGCCGAGGGTCGACCCCTTCGTCCCTGCGGGACCGAGCGAACGGCTCGTGTTCGCGAACTCCACCATCGGTATGAGGTGAGTACGTAGACAGCGCTACTCCACCTGGGGTGGATCACCGTCCGTTGCGCGGCGTACAGGTCGAAACCCTTGTCCTGCAAGGCTGGCGGAGCCGGTTGATGACTTCTGCAGGAGCCATTAACAGGTCGACCGTGGGGGTCTACCTTCGGCCGAAAGCGATGCGCAAGGGGTGCAAGTCATGACGGATCTCGCGGGGGCGGATTCCGTGTCGTCGATCCCGACACCAGCGCCGGTGCAGGTGCCGGTCCAGGTGCCGTCGGACGACCTCATCGGACGACCGACGACGCCGACCGAGGCCATCGGGACGGCCGGGCTCGTCGGGACGCACGACTGGGCGGGGGTGGCGCCCGAGCACCCGGCCAAGCAGTCCTGGTACCTGCGCTACCGCTCCAAGGCGGTCGCCGTGGACATCGCCGGCGCCGTCGTCGCCGGGCTGCTGTGCACCTTCGTCCCCATCGGTGACGCCCCGCTGGTCGACCGCGGCCTGGTCGCGCTCGCCCTCCCCGGCGCCTGGTACCTCGCGATCCTGCTCTGCCACGGCTACGAGCGGCGCTACCTCGGGATCACCGCCGACGAGTACCGCGCCATCGGCCGGGCCGTCGTCGGGCTGGTCGTGTCGGTCGCCGTCCTGTCCTGGCTCGTCCACGCCGAAATCGCCCGCGGGCTGGTGCTCACCGCTGCCCCGCCGCTGCTCGTCCTCGGCCTGCTCGGCCGCCACCTCCTGCGTCGTGGCCTGCTGGCCCGCCGCGAGGTCGGCATCGACTCCCAGCGCACCGTGGTCATCGGCAACGTCCGTACCGTCGCCCCCCTCATCCGCCAGCTCCGCCGCGCGCCCGGCGAGGGCATGCAGGTCGTCGGCGCGTGCGTCTCCGGCATCGCGACCGAGGGCGACTTCTCCACCGAGATCGAGGGCGTGCCGGTCTTCGGCTACCCCGACGAGGCGATGTACGCCATCGACCTGCTCGACGCCGAGGTCGTGGCCGTGTCCAGCGACCCCGAGCTCAGCGGCCCCAGCCTGCGTCGCCTGGCATGGAGCCTCGAGGAGCGCGCCGTCGACCTCGTCATCGCCCCCGGCCTCTTCGAGGTGGCCGGCCCGCGACTGAGCATCCGCCCCTCTGCCGGCATGCCGCTGCTGCACGTGGAGCGGCCCGCGATGTCGGGCGCTCGCCGTGTGTTCAAGCGCACCGTCGACCTGGTCCTGGGGGTCGTGCTCATCGTCCTGGCCGCCCCGGTCCTGCTCGGCATCGCCGTCGCGATCCGCCTGGACTCACCCGGTGGCGTCATCTTCCGCCAAACCCGGGTCGGTGCCCGCGGCGAGACGTTCCAGATGCTCAAGTTCCGCACCATGGTCGTCGACGCCGAGCAGCGCAAGGCCGAGCTCGTCACCGCGGTGGACGCCGGCAACACGGTCCTGTTCAAGATGCGCCGCGACCCGCGCGTCACCTCGGTCGGCCGGATCCTGCGCCGACTGTCCATCGACGAGGTCCCCCAGCTCATCAACGTCATCCGAGGCGAGATGTCGCTGGTCGGTCCGCGGCCACCGCTGCCCTCCGAGGTCGCCGGCTACGAGTCGGACGCCACCCGCCGCCTGCGGGTCAAGCCGGGCCTCACCGGTCTGTGGCAGGTGAGCGGACGCAGCGACCTGTCCTGGGACGAGTCCCTGCGGCTGGACCTCTGGTACGTCGACAACTGGTCCCTGCTGCTGGACCTGCAGATCATCGTGCGCACCGCCAAGGCCGTCCTGCGTGGGACGGGGGCGTACTGATGTCCCTGCGCCGCCTCCCCGCCGTCCTCGTCGTCGGTGCCGTCACCGCCGCCCTCCTGTCCGGTTGCTCGGGCGACCGCACGTCGCCCACCGCCGCCAGCAGCACCGCGGCCGTCGGCCCGGTCGCGTCGTCGAGCTCCTCGAGCGCGAGCCCGTCGGCGACCACGACGCCTGACGACGCCGAGAGCCCGACCACGTCGGCCACCGTGCCGCCGCCCCTGCCGCAGCCGGTGGCGTCGGTCCCGAAGGTCAAGCGTTCCGGCCAGCCGTCCTCGCCGTCGGTCACCGCACCGGCCGCGAAGTTCACCGCGCCGGTCACCTACCCCGACGGGGTCCGCCTCGACATCGTCCGGACCGTGCGGGCCACCGAGACCGGTCACGGCCCCGGGGTCATGGCCGGCCGCAAGTACGTCCGCTTCGAGCTCAAGCTCACCAACGGCTCGGCCAAGGCGATCAACCTCAACCAGGTCGTCCTCACGACCTACTACTCCGCGTCCAAGCAGCTGGCCGCCCCGGTCTACACCGAGAGCGCCAAGACCTACGACTTCTCCGGCATCGTCAAGCCCGGCGCCTCCGCGACGGCGTTCTACGCCTTCGCCGTGCCGGACTCCGGGCTGAAGAAGCTGACCATGGTCGTCGACTTCGACGGCACCCACACCTCGGCCACCTACTCCGGCGCGGTCGTGGTCTCGTGAGCCACCACCGGGGCCTGCCGACGGGACGTCTGCGCGCGCTCGTCACGTCGCACGCCTCGGGCGCCCTCGTCGCACAGGTCTGGCAGGCGGCGACCAGCTTCGTGCTCCAGGTCGTGGCCGCGCACGTGCTCGGTGCGAAGGGTCTCGGCCTCGTCTCGCTCTGCCTGGGCACCATCGTGCTGGTCACCGCGGTCACGAGCGGATTCGTGGGCGACTCGCTCACCGTGCTCGACCGCGCGGACTCCCGCGTCCGTGGTGGCCTGCAGTGGTGGGCCCTCGTGCTCGGCACCGCTGGTCCGGCCCTGGCCGCCGCGGTGCTGTGGGGCACGGGTTCGCTCGACGCCGCCGAGGCCGGGTTGTTCCTGCTCGCCGCGGCCCTGTTCGCGGTCGAGGAGGTGGGGCGCCGGCTGCTGATGGCGTCGCTGCGCTTCTGGCGGCTCGTGGTCGTCGACTCCGTCGCCCTGGCCACGGCGGTCGCGGCGCTGGTGGCGTTCGGCCTGGCCGGCACCATCACCCTCGGGAGCTTCCTGGGCGCCGTCGCCCTCGGGCAGGCGACCGGGTTGCTCACCGTGGCCGCCATGCTGGCGCCGTCGGAGCGGTGGGCTGCTCCCGTCCGTGGCGGCGCCGTGCGTGACGTCGCGTCCTTCGGCGTATGGCGCGGGGCGCAGGTCGCGGTCAACCCCGGCGTCTTCACGGCGTTCCGCCTGCTCGTCGTGGCGGTGGCCGGGGCCGCGGCGCTGGGTCACCTCGAAGCCGCCCGGATCCTCGTGGCACCCGCCCTGCTCATGGTCCAGGGGCTCGGGTCGTACCTGCTCGCGTCCTACGGGCGCGACCGTTCCCTCGCCCTGACTGCGCTCGTCACCCGGGCGCGTCGGGGCAGCACCGCTCTCGTCCTCGGTGCCCTCGGTGCCGGCCTCCTGATCTGGTTGGCTGCGCCCCTCGTCGGACCGTGGGTCACCGGTGACGGGTTCACCGTCCCCCTGCTCGCCGTGGCCGGCTGGGCCTGCTACGCCGCGGCCATCGCGTCGATGCAGCCGTTCGTCAGCCTCGCCGCTGCTCGCGGACGCCAGCGCGCGATGCTCGGCGTCCGGCTCCTGGACGCCGCGGTCTCGCTCGTCGCGCTCGTCGCCTGGTTGCTCGCCGACCTGCCCACGGCCGCAACGCCGTTCGTCCTCGCCCTCGGACCGGTCGCAGCCGGCCTGGTCACCCGCTTCGTCGTCCTCACCCCGATGCTCCGCATGGAGCAGTCAGTCACCACCAGCGCCCCGGCGGTCCCCGCCCCCGCGCAGCCCCGAGAGGCAGCACACCATGCACGTTGAGGAACTCGGCGGTCTCGTCCGTCGCGCTGTCGCTGCAGCAGCTGCTGCCGCGGTCGTCCTCGCAGGCGCCTCGGCGCTGGCCACGCCGGCCAGTGCCGCGGAACCGCCGCCGGTCGTCCCGACCGCGGCGCCGGTGACCGCGGACGCCCTGCCGACGTGGCAGATCAACGGCGTCGTGTGGAGCCAGGCCATCGTCGGCAACACCGTCTACGTCACCGGCAGCTTCACCAAGGCCCGCCCGCCGGGCGTGGCCGTCGGTGGCGTCGGCGAGGTCGACGCCCTCAACATCTTCGCCTACGACATCACCACCGGTAACCGGGTCGCGTCCTTCGACCACGCGCTGAACGCCCAGGGCCTGGCCCTGACCAGGTCCCCCGATGGTTCACGGATCTACGTGGCGGGCGACTTCACCACGGTGGACGGCGTGGCCCACGGGCACATCGCGGCCTTCGCCGCGGATACGGGGGCCCTGCTCCCTTGGGCGGCCAACATCGGGGGACAGGTGCGGGCCGTGGCGGCAACCAGCGACACGGTGTACGCGGGGGGAGGCTTTCCTTCTGCGGGCGGACAGGCACGCGACCAGCTGGCTGCATACTCGGCGACGAAGCCGCTCCTGCTGCCCTGGGCGCCGTCGGCGCAAGGTGTAAACCCGTCCGTAGCCGCACTGCTTGTTACCCCGGACCAGAGGAGGGTCGTGCTGGCCGGATCTTTCGAACAGATCAATGGCATCCCCGCGCTGGGAATGGGCGCGGTTGACGCTGTCACTGGTGAGGTAGGGCGATGGGATGCCAACCAGAAGATTCGGTCTGGCGGCAACAACGGGGGTATCACGAGTCTCAGCACGGATGGAACCCAGATCTTCGGCAGCGGATACGCGTTCGGCGCCGGGGCAGCGTTCGAGGGGACGTTCGCGGCGGAGCCAACCACGGGTTCTATCAACTGGATCAATGACTGCTTGGGCGACAACTACAGCACCTATGCCGTGAACCACGTGCTCTACAGCGTGGGTCACTCCCACGATTGCAGCGTTGTGGGCTCGTTTCCCGACACCAGCCCGCGTGCGCGGTGGCAGAAGGCGACAGCGGCTCCGACGTACCCGACGGGCACCATCGGTGTGAAAGATGCCTATGGTTGGGACTTCCGCGGCTACCGGTACGCCGGCATTCTGCACTGGTTCCCGGACTTCAAATTCGGCACATATACCTCGGCGGGTCAGGCTGCGTGGTCGGTTGCTGGCGCGGGCGACTACGTCACCTATGGCGGAGAGTTCCCTACGGTCAACGGTAAGGCGCAGCAGGGGCTCGTCCGGTTTGCCATGCCGTCGATCGCTCCGAAGGGCATGAAGCCGATCTATAGCCCCTCGATGGATCCGGTGGCGACGTCGACCGAAGCCGGTCGGGTCAAGGTGGACTTCGGAACGATGTGGGATCGCGATGACGCCACTTTGACGTACGAGGTCTACCGAGACGGTGGCCCGGCCATCGGTGCACTCACCGCGGCGAGCAACTTCTGGACCCTGCCGGGTCTGACCTTCACGGACGCCGCCTCTGCACCAGGGACCACTCACAGCTACAAGATCCGGGCCAAGGACAAGGACGGCAACGTCCAATGGAGTCTCGCGTCCGCTCCGGTGACGGTTTCGTCCTCGAGCCCGTCGCCCTTCCTCGGAGCTCTTCGCTCCGACTCGCCTTCCCACGTATGGCGACTCGGGGATGCCGGACCGACGATCAATGACGCCGTCGGCGGAGGCAACGGAACGTCCACTGGTATCACCTTCGGCTCCGTTGGCGCGGTGACCGACGACTCCGCGATCTCGTCCCCAGGCGGAGCCACCTCCAAGCTCTGGACGAGTTTCAATGAGGCTCACCCCGGTGAGGTGACGGTTCAGGCATGGATGAAGACCACGAGCGTTGCGGGCGGCCGGATCATCGGATTTGGTAACAGCCAGACAGGCACTTCGGCCGCCACGACCAACGACCTCGTCCTCTACGTGAACAGCGCGAACAAGCTGGCTTTTGCGCAGACGGGGATCGGCGGCGCCGTGCGTGCGGTAGCCAGCAATCGAACCGTCAACGACGGGCAGTGGCACCTGGTGTCCGCCACGGCAGGATCCTCCGGCATCTCCCTGTTCGTCGACGGGAGGAGGGTTGGCCGCGACCAGGCCCCGGTGGTGATGACCGGCTTCACCGGCTACTGGCGCCTGCTTGCAGACCAGACGACCGGGCTTCCGAACCGCCCGACTAATGCCGGCCTCGCGGGTTCCTTCGACGAGGTCACGGTGTTTCCGACGGAACTCAGCCAGGCACAGATCCAAGCGCAGTACGTCGCCTCCAACCGCGCAGCGAACTGGTCTAGCGCGCCGGCGGACCCGTATGGCCAGTCGGTGGTTGCCGATGGGCCTGACCTTTACTGGCGGCTAGGGGAATCCTTGGGCGCAAGTACCGCAGTCGACGCATCGGCGTCGGGGCAGGACGGCGCCTACGTGGGCGGAGTCACGCTGGGGGTGGCCGGTTCCCCGGCCACCGGCCCCGGCCGAGCAGCGACCTTCAACGGCACGAACGGCCTGCTGGTCGACAAGGAGACCGCGACGGCGCCCAAGTTCTACTCGACTGAAGCGTGGTTCCGCACCTCGACGACCAAGGGTGGGAAGTTGATTGGCTTCGGCAATGCCGCGACGGGCCTCAGCTCCTCCTACGACCGCCAGGTGGTGATGCTCAGCAACGGCCACCTGCAGTTCGGCACCAACGGAGCAGTGCGCACCACATTGGAGAGCGCTGCGGCATACAACAACGGCCAGTGGCACCACGTTGTCGCGACACAGGGCGCGGCCGGCATGGCTCTGTACGTCGACGGATCGCGCGTTGCGAGCAATTCCATCTCGGATGCGCAGAACTTCGTGGGCTGGTGGCGCGTAGGTGGGGACCGGACCTTTGGTGGCACCACGAGCAACTACCTCGCGGCCGACCTAGACGAGGTCGCGGTCTACCCAAGCGCTCTCACCTCGGCCCAGGTCCGCGCGCATTTCGAAGCGGCCGGCGGCACAGTGCTCAACCAGGCACCGATCGCGTCATGGACGAGCAGCTCCTCCTTCCTTGCCCTGTCCGTTGATGGCAGTCGTTCCATCGACACAGACGGTGCCATCACCTCCTACTCCTGGAATTGGGGTGACGCGACACCCGACGGTGTCGGCGCAACGGCGACGCACACGTATGCGGCAGCGGGCACCTACTCGGTCATCCTCACCGTCGTTGACGACCGCGGCGGGAGCTCAACGAGCAGCCAAGCGGTGACTGTCAGTGTGCGACCCAACGACCCACCGGTCGCGTCCTTCACGCACAGCGAAGTCTTCCTCCAGACATCGGTCGACGGTGGCGGGTCCAACGACCCCGACGGCACCATCGCTTCGTACACCTGGAACTGGGGAGACGGGACCCCCGACGGATCCGGTGCCACGGCGAGCCACGCCTATGCTGCAGCAGGGACGTTCACCGTGGCCCTCACGGTTACCGACGACAAGGGGACAGCGTCGACTCGGACCGCTTCTGTGACGGTGGCAGCCAACGTCGCACCGACGGCGTCCTTCACCGACCGCGAGGTGTTCCTTGCCCTGTCCGTCGACGGGACTGCGTCGAGCGACCCGGACGGCAGCGTTTTGTCGTACGCGTGGAACTGGGGGGATGGGACAGGCGGCGGCACTGGCTCTTCGGCCACGCACTCGTATTCCACCGCCGGTACCTATCCGGTCACCCTGACCGTGACCGATGACCAAGGTGGCACCGCGACGATCACACGGTCGGTGACGGTCCAGGCGGCACCCAACCAGGCCCCAGTCGCGGCGCTCACCCACACGGAGAACGGGCTCACGACATCGGTCTCTGGCACGGGATCCACGGATGCCGATGGTTCGCTGATGACGTACTCGTGGAGCTGGGGAGACGGGACCATCGCAGGCACGGGCTCGACGGCGACCCACACGTACGCCACCACCGGCGCGTACACGGTCACGCTCACCGTAACTGACGACGGGGGCGCCACGGGCGCCACCACGGCGACCGTGGTGGTGGGGGCAGTGCTCGCCTCCGACACCTTCGAGCGGACTCTGGTGACGGGTTGGGGTACCGCTGAAGCCGGCGGCGCCTGGACCCTGAACGGACTCGCCGGCCGGTGGTCGGTTTCGAACGGCGCGGGTCGATTGTCCCTCAATGCGGCCGATGGCTACACGGCGACGTTGAGTGGGGTGTCCAGCTCGAAGGCGGACGTGAGTGCCACCCTCACCACCGACAAGGTGCCGACCGGCGGCGGCCAGTACGCCAGCGTCATCGGTCGCCGGACCGGTAGCACCGACAGCTATCGTGCGAAGGTGCGGTTTGCCGCCAACGGCGATGTGTCCCTCTGGTTGGCGCGTAACCAAGGGGCTACCGAGACGATCTTGGCGACCCAGGCGACGAGCGGTTTCACCTACGCCGCAGGGGACCGGGTCGTGGTCCGTCTGCAGGTGACCGGGACGTCGCCCAGCACGATCCGCGCCCGTGTGTGGAAGCTAGGCAGCCCTGAGCCCACCACCTGGCTCACCACGACCGACTCGACGGCGTCGATGCAGGTCTCGGGCAGCGCCGGCGTCTACCTCTACCTCAGTGGCAGCACCGTCAACGCCCCCGTCGTCTACGGGATCGACAACTACACCGTGACCGAACTCCCATGAGGTCGGACCACTCCATTGCTCCGCGCCGCGGAGCCGACACAGGCGGGGAACGCATGAGAACGTCTGCAGGGACCAGACTTGCTTCATTCACGCAACAGGCCGTCGTGGGGTTGACGGTGGCCGCACTGGCGGCCGTCGGGCTCACGGTGCTCGCAGCGCCCGCGCAGGCAGCAGATCCACCACCTGCGCCGGACCCTGCCACGGCAACTGCCGACGCGCTGCCCACGTGGCAGATCAACGGCGTCGTCTACAGTCAGGCAATAGTCGGAACGACGGTCTACGTCACTGGTAGCTTCACTAAGGCCCGCCCCCCGGGTGTCGCCGCCGGTGGCGCCGGAGAAGTCGCCGCGAACAACATCTTCGCCTATGACCTCACGACCGGGAACCGTGTGGCGTCCTTTGACCACTCACTCAATGCGCAAGGTCTCGTCATCAAGGCCGCTCCCGATGGGTCGCGAGTCTACGTGGGCGGGGACTTCTCCACGGTGGACGGCGTTGCGCGCGGCAAGGTGGCTGCCTTCGCCACAGCGACGAATGCCCTTGTCACGTCGTGGGCGCCGAACGTCAGCAGCCAGGTTCGCGGACTCGGCATCACCTCGAACACCGTCTACGTGGGCGGCAACTTCCTGTCCGCCAATGGAGCGGCGCGGACAAGGCTGGCAGCGTTCCAGACGTCCAATGGGGCGATGTTGCCGTGGGCGCCGAAGGCTGAGGGTGGCTACGTCTGGACGATGACCATGACGCCTGACGGGACCAAGGTCATCCCGGGAGGCTCCTTCACGACCCTCAACGGGGTTGGAGCCATCGGAATGGGTGCGCTAGATGCGGGCACGGGGGTGACACTCCCGTGGGGAGCCAACGGAAAGATCCACGCCGGCGGAAGTGCCGCCGCCATTACGTCGCTGAAGGCGGATGGCCAACGGGTGTACGGCAGCGGTTACGCCTTCGTCCTTGGCAACTCCAACGCAAACTTTGAAGGTACGTTTGGCTTGGATCCGTCATCAGGTGATATTGACTGGGTCAACGACTGCCTCGGTGACACCTACGACGTCTCCCCGGTGGGCAACCTCCTGTATGCGGTGAGCCACTACCACGACTGCTCGGCCGTCGACCGGTTCGGCGACACCAACCCGCGCTCGCGATGGCAGAAGGCTGTGGCGATGGTCAACTATCCGACGGACGTCACGACCAAGAACGACGCCTACGGGTGGGACTACCGGGGCTACAAGTACGCCAAGATGCTGAATTGGTGGCCGGACCTCGCTTTTGGCTCCTACACGTCGGCGGGACAGGCCGCCTGGGCAGTCGAGGGCTCGGGTGACTACGTCGTCCTCGGAGGTGAGTTCCCACGAGTCAACGGCGCGAGCCAGCAGGGCCTGACCCGCTTCAAGACCCGACCGACCGCACCCAAGCTGCGCGGTCCTCGGTACACAACCATCCCTGCGACCCCCATCCCCAGCACGAACGCCGTTTCGCTGAGCGCGGGAACGGTGCGTGTCTCGTGGGGCTCGGCCTGGGACCAGGACGACAAGAACCTCAAGTACGAGGTGCTGCGCAACAACACCACCTGGGTCTATACCACCACGGGCGACTCCAACTTCTGGACGCTGCCCACCATGGGCTTCGTCGACAAGGGCCTCACCCCGGGCACCACGGTGCGCTACCAGGTGCGGATCACCGACCCTGACGGCAACATCCTGTGGAGCCCGGTCTCCAACACCGTAACCGTCGGCAGCGGTTCGCCGAGCGCCTATGCGCAGAAGGTCCTCGACGACGGAGCCAACCACCTCTGGCGGCTCGGTGAGCCGTCGGGCAGCGCCATCGACTGGGCCGGGTTCGACGACCTGACGATGTCGGGCGGGCTCACCCGTGGTGCTGACGGCGCCGTCATCGGCGACACCGACAAGTCCACGACCTTCGGGGGAGCTGACGGCCTCGGTGCCACGACCTCCCCGGTCGTCGGCCCGGACGTGTTCAGCGTCGAGTCGTGGTTCCGCACGACGACCACCAGCGGCGGCAAGATCGTCGGTTTCGGCAACGCCAACGCGGGTCTGTCGAACAACTACGACCGCCACATCTACATGGAGCCGGACGGCCGGGTCACCTTCGGCGTCTACAACAACGGCTTCTTCACCGTCACGTCTCCGACCGCCCTCAACGACGGCCAGTGGCACCAGGTCGTAGGCAGCCTCGACGCGTCGGGCGTGGTCCTCTACGTCGACGGCAAGCGGATCGGCCGCAACGCCGGGACCTCGGCCGGTCAGCCCTACTCCGGGTACTGGCGCGTCGGCGGGGACAGCCCCTGGAGCGGCAACCCCTACTTCGCCGGTGACATCGACGACGTGGCGATCTACCCGACGGCGCTCGCGCTGACCACGGTGCAGTCGCACTACACCGCGAGCGGTCGCACGCTCAACGTCCCGACCCGTCCGACCGACGCCTACGGCCAGGCGGTCTGGGACGCCAACCCGGACCTGTACTGGCGCCTGGGCGACACGAACGGCACGGCCAAGGACTCCGGCCCGAACGAGTCCAACGGCACCTACCAGGGTGGCTACACCCAGGGCCAGGCCGGCGCGTTCGACCCTGCGACGAACAAGGCGGTGGCCTTCAACGGCACGGACGGATTCATCGCCTCCAACACGCAGTACAGCAACCCGCACAACTACACCCTCGAGGCGTGGTTCAAGACCACGTCGACCAACGGGGGCAAGATCATCGGGTTCGGCTGCTCGCAGACGGGGACGTCCGGTTGCTACGACCGGCACGTCTACGTAAGCGACGACGGCAAGCTTACCTTCGGTGTCTGGACCGGCATGATGAACACGATCACGACGAACAACCCCGTCAACGACGGCCAGTGGCACCACGTGGTGGCCAGCCAGAGCAACACCGACGGCATGAAGCTCTACGTCGACGGCCAGCTCATCGGCACCAACGGCCAGACCGACGCCCAGGACTACGCCGGCTACTGGCGGGTCGGTGGCGACAACCACTGGGGCTGCTGCAGCCCGTTCCTCGACGCCACCATCGACGAGGTCGCGGTCTACTCCTCGGTGCTCTCCCCGAGCACCGTCGCGGCGCACTTCCAGGCCGGTGGCGGCCAGCTGCCCAACCAGGCGCCGACCGCGGCGTTCAGCCACTCCGAGTCGTTCCAGGACCTGTCGGTCGACGGCTCCGGCTCGAGCGACCCTGACGGCACCATCGCGTCGTACTCCTGGAGCTGGGGTGACAACACGCCCGCGGGCAGTGGTGCCAACGCCACCCACTCGTATGCCGCGGCGGGCACCTACGACGTCACCCTCACGGTGACGGACAACCGCGGCGGCACCAACACCGTGACCCACTCGGTCACGATGACGGCGCCGCCGGCCAACCAGCCGCCGACCTCGGCGTTCACGGTGACCAAGGACTTCCTCGACGTGGCCGCCGACGGCGCCACCTCGAGCGACGCCGACGGCACCATCGCGTCGTACTCGTGGAACTGGGGTGACGCCACGCCTCCGGGCAGCGGCGTCAACGCCACCCACTCGTACGCGGCGGCGGGAAGCTACACGGTCGTCCTCACGGTCACCGACGACAAGGGCGCCACCGGCACCTCGTCGCAGGTCGTCACGGTCGTGGCCAACCAGGCACCCACGGCGGCGTTCACCTCGACGCCGACGAACCTGTCGGTGGCGTTCGACGGCTCCGGGTCCTCCGACGCCGACGGCACCATCACGGGCTACTCGTGGAGCTGGGGTGACGGCACGCCTGCGGGCAGTGGCGCGACCCCGACCCATGCGTACTCCACGGCGGGCACCTACACGGTCGTCCTCACGGTGACCGACAACAAGGGCAAGACCGGGACGAAGACCGACACGGTCACCGTCGCCGGCCCGCCCAACCAGCTGCCCACGGCGGCGTTCACCCACACGGAGAACGGGCTCGCGACCTCGGTCAACGGCTCGACCTCCAGCGACCCGGACGGCACCATCGCGTCCTACTCGTGGAACTGGGGTGACGGCACCGCCGCCGGCAGCGGGGTCACGGCCAACCACACGTATGCCGCGGCCGGCACCTTCACGGTGACCCTCACCGTGACGGACAACGGTGGCGGCACCGCCACGAAGTCGGCGGCAGTGACCGTGGCCGCTCCCACCGTGTTCGCCCAGGACGACTTCGCGCGCACCATGGCTACCGGTTGGGGCACGGCCGACTTGGGCGGCGCCTGGACCCTCGGTGGGCCCGCTACCCGCTGGAGCGTCTCTGGCGGCCAGGGCAAGTTGAGCCTCAACGCCGGTGACGGGTACACGGCGTACCTGTCCAGTGTCGCCAGCTCCACGACCGAGGTCTCCGCACTGGTGACAACGGACAAGGCTCCGACCGGCGGTGGACAGTACGTCAGCCTTATCGGCCGCCGCGTCAGCGCCTCGGTCGACTACCGGGCGAAGGTCCGGATGGCATCCAATGGTCAAGTCACTCTCTGGTTGGTCCGCAACACAGGTGGGACCGAGACGCTTATTTCCTCGTCTACCATCTCCGGCCTCGCGTACGCGGCCGGTGACCAGCTTCGGGTCCGCACCCAGGTGACGGGTACGTCGCCCACCACGGTGCGCGCCAAGGTCTGGAAGAGCACGGCGACCGAGCCAGCGTCGTGGACGCTCACGACCGCCGATAGCACGGCCGGCTTGCAGGTGCCAGGCTCGGCCGGGGTATGGGCCTACCTCAGTGGGACCACGACTAACATCCCGGTGGTGTACGGAATCGACCAGTTCTGGGTCGGTCCGCCGCGCCCCTAAGTCGGCCAGACGAGGGCGGAGTCGGGAATCCTTGGGGGTTCTCGACTCCGTCATCTCTGTGAGGTGGGAGCGGCGAGGTCAACTGATGCGCCCGTTGCCACCTTTAAGGCGCCACCTGTCTACGTCGCTGCCGGCCAGGTGTCAGGCACCTTCGAGGGCATGGACAGCCGATTCAGCGCTGGACGGTCTCGGTCAGGACTTGGCGGATGCCCATCTGATATCGGGGAATCCCGAACTGGCGCAGGGCGGAGCCGCGGGCCTTCCTAGCGATGTCTGCGGCCGTCACCGGGTCTGCGAGGAGTCGTTCCACGGCGAGAGCCACGGCCTCGGGGTCCTCAGGCGGCACGAGGATTCCCGTCACGCCGTCCTCGATTGATTCCAGATGCCCGCCGTAGGCCGCTGCGATGACCGGACGCGCTGAGAGCTGGGCCTCCACGACGACGTTCCCGAAAGGCTCACGGACCGAGGGCGCGATGACGATGTCAGTTCTGTCGAAAGCGACATGGGAGGGCCAGACGTAGCCGGTGAATGACACCCTCTCTGCGACCTCCAGCCGTGCAGCGTCGGATCGCAACTGCTCTTCATACCACTCATACCCTGGGAACACCGAGCCAGCGACCTCAAGGGTCGCGTCTACACCTCGGTCCACCAGCACCTTGAGCGCTTGGATCGCCACGTGCGGGGCTTTGCGCGGCGACAACCGGCCGACGACAGCGAGTCGCAGCGCTCCATGGTTCGTCGAGTATGGAGTGGGGAGATCAGTGCGGTCTGGAACCCCGTTCATGACGATCACGCTCTTGCGGCGAAGGCGCGGAAAGACCTGCCAGACCGACGAGGCCGCCGTCTCCGAGATCAGGATGAGTCGATCGGCAGTGAGCAGCGGGGCGTTGAGCAGCCGTCCTGCGAGACTGCCGGCGGTGTCCTCGGCCTCGTGAACATGGCACACCACGGGCACTCGACGAAGACGGGCCAAGAATATCCACCACGGAATGGTGGTGGTGTTGACGTAGATTGCCTCGGGGTCCACATCGCCGATGAGTCGCCACATCGCCGGCAGTGTTCGCGCCAGCTCGACTGCCAACGACATGATGCCGCGTGCGGATAGGTACGAGCGCCGGAGGACGGGGAAGTCGACCACGCGCACGTCACAGCCACGGTCGACCAGCAGGGGCAGCAGCGGTCCTTGCTCGGGACAGGCGACCATGACCTGGGATCCGCCGTCGATCATCGCTGTAACTGACTCGAGGAGCTGCAGGTCAGACCCATATACGTCGGCGCCCGGGTTGACGACGAGGATCCCAGCGCCGTTGGGGGGTGTCACGCGGATTCCCGGACAGGATCGGGAGCAGCTGGAGCTGGCGAATGGGCGGCCGGTTCGACCTGCAGGCTGACTAGGGCGAAAACGATGAAGGCGGCACTGGCGTCAAAGAGGCCGCTCTCCAGAGCGCTCCTCGGCACCATGAACACGAGCAGTGCCAACCACAGCGGACGCCACGGGCGTGGAGAGGCCATCGCGCCGACAAACGCAAGGCATACCCATAAGGCGGCGAGCGCGAGGCCGACAAATCCGACCTGTACCAAGGCGGAGATCCAGCTACTGTCCAGCAGCTGTGTCTGCCAATACTGACCCGATACTGGGACATACTTGAGAGCCAGACCACCTCCGAACCACTTCTGGAAGGTGGCTCCGTCGAACGAGAGGGCCGCCTGCCACGCGATGGTGCGCGAGCTCAAGGTGGTGACGTTCGAGCTCCCGCCGCGAAACAGAAGCTCGGTGATCACGGGGGTGGAGAGCGCCACCCATGCGGCCACCGGCACCGCCGCCGCGCAAGTGATGAAGGCGGGTACCGAAAGCACGCGCGACTGGAGGATGAGGACAAAGGCGGCGACGACGAATGTGGCAGTGGTGGTGCGAGATCCTGTCAACCACATCACGGCGAACCCGGTCACGCCAGCCGCCAGGTGCCAGACGCGAGCAACGCTCTCCTTCGCATGGTGCATGACGAACAGGACAACCACGCCGCAGGCGAACGCGATCTCGTTTGAGGCCAGGGAGGGCAGGCCGCCCTCCAACCGACCTGAGCGCAGGGTTCCGACACCGGTGACAGCCGAGACAGCGGCCACTGATGCCAAAGACCCAACCACGCTGGCTATCAGCCGGTCCGTCTCGAAGGCACTGGCCAGGAACGCGATGCTCATGACGAGCATCGCGACGCGTACGGCGATAACGGCAGCCGGTACCGTGCTTCCCGCCGCCCATCCCCCGACAACGGACGCCACGAGGTAGCTGGCTGCTATCACGATCGTCCGAGTGCCGATGGCATGGCCCCGACGGCTTCTTCGGGCGGCGTTCGCGGCAATCGTCAACGCAGCCACTCCAAGCGCACCCTTGGCGAGGACGACGGGGTCGAGCGACCCGGAGAAGTAGGACTTCTGTCGCCAAGGAACAACGCACAGGACGAGCAAGAGGCAGCATGTCACGAGCAGCCACGTGGGTGCGCGGTCGTATGGGTCCTCGCCCGAGGCGGCGGTCGGGTTACTTCGTACCGGGCGTGGGGGAAGGTCGACGAGGACCGCCATGTTGATCGACCCCCTACGCATCGGCTGACCGGTACCCGCCTACGGAAACCAGTGGCTGGCCCCAACGATGCCTTGTCACCCAGCGTAGGGCCTCATGCAAATGGTGGAACCCGTCCATTCGTGGGTCCCCAGAGTCAGCGTCAGCGCTTTGACGACGGCAACGGCCTCGGCGTAGTCCGCGTCACCCATTTGTGGGTGTATCAGGACCACCTCGACACCTCAAAATTGAGGTGGCGAACCGAAGGGGTGGCGGTGGAGCAAATACTGGTGATCTGTACGACGGATGTGTGTGTGGCGCCGGCGATGGCTCTCTCGCTCGAGAGGGCCCTGAGAACAGTTGGTGTGTGCGAGGTGATGGTGACCTCGGCAGGTTTGCGCCCCGGTTCAGCACGGTGCGCCGAACAACGCGGACGACATCGAGTCGACCTGCTTGATCACAACGCCAGGACCGCGAGACCGCGCTTGGTGACGGCCAACCTCGTTACGGCAGCGGACATGGTCCTCACATCGCAGTCCCGCCTGCGTGGGGTGGCTCGAGCCCTGGACCTCTCGAGCGCCGCCAAGACATTTTCGATCATGGAGGCGGGTGAGCTCGCCAAGGCCGTTCCCTGGCCCGCGAGTCCATCGCTGCACGGTCAGATGTGTTCGGTGCCGGTGAATTGGTTGGTCAAGGAGATGGATGCGCTGCGCGGGACCGTGGCGCCACCGGTGCGGAGTGCCGCGCTACGGCATTGGATACCTTGGCGGGGCGGGTACGAACAAGCGGCGTGGGCCGCGGGCTTCGACCTTTCAGACCCACACAGCGAGGCAGGGAGGCACCGTGACCTCCACCATCGCCTCGACCAGTCGGCCGGTCTCGTGGCCGACGCACTGGTGATGGGCCTTGTCGCGTCAGGTACCAACTAGTCAGCGAGAAGTCTTGCGGCGCACCATACCGAACGCCGAACCGGACGGATCGGGCGCGATGGACGACTGCGCCGAGGCCGGGGCGCCGCGGCCGTCCTTCGACTGTGATCCCCGTCCGGCCACCTCTGCATCGCCTTTCGCGACCCTGGGCACGGCGCCGCCCTCGGCATGCAATTCGGCAGCTGAGTTCCAGTCGAGGTCAGGCGGAGTCAGCGGTGCGTAGTCCTCGTTGTGGTAGCGAAGGTCGCGTTGACCACGGGGAGGGACCATCGTGACGATCGTGCCGATGATACGCGCTTGCACTGCTTCGAGATCAGCGAAGGCCCGGGTGAGTTGTTCGCGCCTGGTCGACGCGTACTTCGCGACCATGACCGCACCATCCGCGCTGCGCGCGAGCACAGCCGCATCGCTGACCGGGAGTACGGGAGGTGCGTCGAAGATGACGAAGTCGAACTTCTCGCGCAAGGTCTGGATCACCGTCGCCATCGTCTGAGAAGCCAATAGGCGAGTGGGGTCCGGCGGAAGTGTTCCGGCGGCGAGAATGCTGAGGAGTCCGCGGTGCCACGGCAGCAGAGCGTCTTCCAGATCAAGTTGGCCCGCCAGCACGTTCGAGAGCCCGATGCTGCCATCGACGCCCATTAGGGTCGAGCTCATGGGGCGCCGCATGTCGGCCTCCACGAGGCACACCCGCAGGGAGGATTGCGCGAGGGCGATCGCAAGGTTGCAGGCCGTCGTGCTCTTGCCTTCAGCCGCCAAGGCCGACGTCACCACGATGAGGCGGGGTGGGCTGTCCACGTCAACGAATTGGAGGGTCGTCCGCAGGGACCGGAACTCCTCCACGGCCCGCCCCTGCCCGTCCAGGGTGATCAAGGGTTTTGTCTTCGCCTGGGGGTTCGTGCTGATCAGGGCCAAAGCAGCCCGACCGGTGAGCTTCTCTAGCTCAGAGCCCTTTACCGTGGTGTCCTGCTGCTCGCGTAGGACGGCAAGCACCACCCCTAGGGCGAGTCCAGCAAGCAGGCCCAGCGCGAGGTTGAGGGGGATCCGCGGGGATGCCGGGGACTGAGGTGTCTGGCCGGGGACGGTGGTGGTGACCTTGACCGGGGACTGGCCGCCCACACGGGGGGTCTCGAGGCGCTCGATGACGGACCCGAACTGGGAACCGGTGGCGTTCACGATGTCGCGAGCCTGAGTGGCCGAGGTGTCCGTCGCCGTGATCGTGATCAGCACGGTATCGGCAGGATTCTCCGCCGTGACCATCTTCCGAAGGTCGGAGACCGTGAGGTCGAGACCGAGCTTGTCGATGACGGGTTGAAGAACCGTCGGGCTGTCGATCACCTGCGGGTAGGACTTCACTCGCTGCATGGCGAACTGGGAGCTCTGGTAGATCGAGGGCGTGTCAGAGCCCCCGTCCGAAGCACTGATGGCGACGAACAGCGTCGCATTGGCCGTGTAGGTGGGAACGGCTAGGTAGCTCAGGACGCCAGCACTGAGCACTCCTAGGACAGTCGCTGCCAAGACTATGCGCCAACGCTTGAACAGGACATGCAGATAGGCGCGGAGTGTCACGACGGCACCTCCTGTTCCCAAACATCGACCGGCTGAGGGCCGGTGCGGCGGCCCGCAGACCACCCAGTGTCGGAGCACCGAGGGCGCATTGCGCTAGTCCGAACGGTTGCCATGGGCCGTGCCCTTTCGGTGATCGTCATTGGTCAGACCTTTCTCAAGGTCTCAAGAGCTGAGTCGGGGAGCAAGGCTGCGGTACCAGCGAGGGGCGCCGGCAGCCACGTAGAGCGCGGTCCCAAGCATCATCAACGCGTAGACAGGAAGGAACATCGCCTTGACGCCCCAGAACGCAAACAGGACACACAGCAAGCCGTAGTCCGTAGGCGCTGCCACGAGAGATCGCAAGATCGGGGCGGTGCCCGGCGAGGTCGCCACGGCTGTGGGCGCTGCGTCGGTGCCGGCTGTGCGAGCGGCGTCCAGCCTCCGTAGGAGGTCGGTGAGGACGAAAGTGAAGAAGAAGACGTTCGCGACCGTTACGTACACCAGGGCCACGACGATCCAGCCGATGGACGACCCCTCGCGATGAAGCGCTAGGGCCACGGCGAGATGCAATGTGCCGATCTTCACGCAGTCGACCACGTGGTCCAGCCATTCACCGCGCGCCGACCCACCACCTGTCAGCCGAGCCACCTGGCCGTCTGCCGAGTCGAAGGCATATCCGGCTGCCAGCAGCAGGGCAACCACCGGGCCGACCCAGGCGCTCGAACCGCCAAGGACGAGCACGGCGATTCCAGCAGTGGACAGGGCGGCGCTGATCGCCGTGACCGCGTTCGGACCCAGGCCCAACGTGTGCGCGACGGCGGCGATCAGGCGGCCAACGGGGCGGTTGACGAAGCGTGAGTACGCGGGAGCTCCTCGTTGGGGCTTGCCGTGCTGGCGCAGAGAGGACAACGTGAGCGCGACAGTCTCCCGGGGTGTCGGTGAACCTGCGCGGGAGGCGGTCATGCGTGGTCCACAGCCTTCCTGAAAGACAATTTCCGGGAGGAGGCGCCGCGGTGTTGGGCTCCTGCCAGGTCCAAGCAGAGTTGCTCGTAGCGGTCGGTCACTTCGTCCCAGTCGTATCGGGCGGCCTCTTCGAGCGCCAACATCCCTCGCTCGGCTACCGGACCGGGATCCGCTTCAGATTCCTCCAGCAGCGCCGTCACGTCCTTGCTGGAGGTCCAGAATCGTCCCGAGGTGCCTACCACTTCACGGTTGAAGGAAACATCGAACGTCGAGCAGGGTGCGCCGGCTCCTATTGCTCGCAGTAGGGAGGGGTTGGTCCCTCCCACGGAGTGCCCGTGCCAGTAGATGAACGCCCCGGAATACAGTTGGTCGAGGAGCTCCTGGTCCCACAGACCCCCGAGTAGCCTGACCCTGCCGTCCGCGAGGTGATGGATGCGTTGTGTGTACGCGGCAGAGTACGGAGCGCTTCCAACGACCACCAACGGCATCCTGGCGGTGCTGCCGACGTATCCCTCGACGATCTCTGCGACGTGGTTCTCAGGCTCGAACCGGGCGACGACGAGGTGATACTGCTTCGGTCGTAGTCCGAGTTCGTCGAGTCGGTGCGGAGCATCTACCGGGGTGGGGGCGCCGTAGGTGATCAGGCGCGTGCCTGTTCTATGGGTAGTGGCGTAGTAGTCAGCTATCCCTTGCGCGTCCGCGATCAGGGCATCCGACCAGCGGACGGCCCAACCCTCGGCGCGTCGATAGTAGTGCCTTCCCGCCCCTCCCCACTTGGCGCGTTGCCACTCGAGGCCGTCGACGTGGGTGGCCACCGGAATCCCCTTGGCGCGGAGGACTGGGAGAAAGGGCGAGTTGGCTGCGTTGAATACCAGTGCTACGTCGATGTCCTCTCGGATCACGGCGTGGGCGACCGAGAGTCCTGAGTGGGACAGTGTCTCGAGGGTGCGGTGCCGCAGGGCAGGGAGCACGACGGTACGCATGCCCAAGTAGTGTCTGGGGATTTCGTCACGACTGCCACGGCAGTAGACGACCACTGAGTGTCCCCGTTCGGCTAGGCGCTGCCCGACCTCCTCGATGCAGGTCTCGAACCCCCCGTAGCGGGCGGGGACGCCTCGTGTCCCGATCATGGCGATGTGCATGACTACTTCCCTCAGTGTGTGACCGGACGGCGTGCCGAAAGCCGATGTCGTGTCGTGGTCGTGCTGCAGGTCGACTTCCGAGACGAGCCCAAGGCAGCAGCCGCCCTCGCCGACAGGTGGTCGTCGGAGCCTGCCGAACTCAGCCCTCGTCGTCGCGGGCGCCTGGGTAGACGGAGTGCGGTCGGCAACACCATCGTGCTCACGTACCCCCGTCGATCGATGTGAGGCCCATCCTGTCCGACGCACACGGCTGCGACCTCATCCAAAAGGTGGAGCCTCAGGCAAGCCGCGAGCGCGCCCGGACCCATGTCGGCTCCCGTCGAGTTGCATCCCGACGGGAGCCGACTTGCGACCGGACGCCAGTCGCGCCGACTAGCGCCCCCAGACGCCTAGCCACCGCGCGCCCGCAGGACGGTCGGTCAGAGCTGCGATGTCGCTGGGCAAGCTCACCGCAGCCGAGTTCGCGGCTGCCCGAGCGGTCGTGGTCAACGAACCCCCGCTCCCTACGACGGTCACTCCGTCGTAGGACACGCTCCTGTTGTCCTGGGACGTCGCGCTGCGGAAACGCGCCACAGAGGTGTACACCGCGGGGTTCCCCGCACCGTTGCTCCACACGTGGGTCCACTGGGGTGAGACCGTCGGACGGTTGTAGAGGTTGGCGGCGGTCGTGACGCCGATCTGCTTGGCCGTGCGAGTGTGCGTGTAGTCCTCGACGCATAGCAGGCAGTTGCCCGACTTCGTCCCTCCGATGACGTTGTTCTTGACCTCGATCTGGCCCAAGAGCCACGTCATCGTGGGATCAGGGTAGACCTGTCGCGGGTCCCGACAGCACCGAGTGTTGGCAGCCAGACGGCCGTCTTGCACGAGGTTCAGTTCGCGCGCGTTGCCCACGACGGTGTTGTTCCAGATGCGGACGTTGCTGATGTTGTTGACCTTGACGCCGTTGCCGGCGTTATTAAGGATCAAGTTGTCTGCGACGACGGCTCGGGCGGAGATCTCCAGCGAGATGCCGTGCCCATGGTTAGCCGTGATGTTGTTCTTGAGGGCCCGAATGTCGTACGTGGACTCGTCTGCCCAGAAGCCAGGGCCGTTGTTGCCCGTGATGGAGCTCTCGCTGACCGTCACGGTCCGCATACGGCTCACCTTGATTCCGCCCGAGACTGGAGCGTTGTTGAAGTGCTCCGTGTTGTTGCCTCGAACCAGGCTCCGCAGAACTCTGAGCCTGTCGGCCATGGACGCGTGCATGCCGAGCATTCCCGACCTGGTGATGGTGACCTGGTTGAGCGTGATGTCTGAATTGAGGGCGGAGATCCCGGTGGTGGCCATCTGATCGATGGTGATGTTGGCCAGGGAGATCCGAGGTGCTTCCAAGGTGATGGCACCCATGTGCCACACGCTGCTCCCGAAGCGCCGCATCCCGAAACCTCGGAGCAGCACGCCGGGGGCGTGCACAGACATCGCCTTGGCAATGTCTGTGCCGCGCATTGCGGATCTGGTGGGATCGCTGCCGACGTACAGGGACGAGGAAGCCGTGTCAAGATAGAAGGTCCCCGGCTGGACCAGGGCAAGAGTCTTGACCTGACGCTGGGAGATCCCGTCGCGGAAGACCATGTCTGGGTGAGCTGCCATGGGGTACGCCGGGTTGACGAAGCCCCATCCTGGTGAGCTGCCGTCAGCCGCTCCCTTCGTGTACGTCGGGCTCGCGTCGAAGCGCGGCGTCCAACCGTCGTGCCGCCAGACGGTGCCCACCTTCGTCCAGCCAGCTATAGGAACGCTGCCATCGATCCACACCGACTCGCCCGGATAGTTCTGGATGGTCACCGTCTTGTTGACTGCCACCCCTTCGTGGAAGACCCCCCGCCGGAGCACGATTGTCCCGCCGGCCGGCGCGACCTGCAGTGCGCGACCGAGGCTGCGGACCGGTCGGGCCAAAGAGCCGCTGTTGGTGTCAGCGCCGGAGTTGGACACGAAGATAGAGCCCGCCGGTATGGGATAGCGGGCGGCGCCTACACGTGCTGACCCACCCCAGTCAGCGCGCCGGGCACTGACGGCCGCTGAAGCGTGGGGCTGGGACCCGCCTGGGATCAATGGTGGGAAACCGGTGACGAGTGCTGACGTGACGATGGTGGTGACAGCGACCCGAGCCGATATCCGGCGCGTGCGCCGAGCGGGGCGCGCCAAGAGTCGGCGCGTGCTGGACGTGTTGTTCATGAAGAGCCTCTCGTTGCGGCCCCCCGACCGGTGATTTCGCCCAGACAATCACCGGAGACACGTCCCTGTCATCAAAGTAGACGAGTTCTTTACTCATCTACGAGACGTAGGGACTAGTACGTTATACGTAGTTGAAAGACTAGTCTGTTCGGCTCATTTGTTGAATTTGCGCGAGACTTTGGCCGGGTGAACGCACTCCGAAAGCACGACTGCACGGGGTCGAACGTCTCCGTGGCCTGACCGTGGCCAGACCCATGACGGCCGTTCATGACGCGGTATGGGCCCTGCTATCGGTGAGACCGGGCTGTCCCGAAAGTGGGACCGGCCTCTGCCATCAGGACGCGAACTCCTCGAGGGCCGCACGGAGCAGGGTGCTCGAGGTCTGGATCGTGTACGGGAAGTACGCGACCTCGACGCCGACGGCGGAGAAGTCGGACTCGAGCTGACGACCCTTGACCGTGCCGCGCCAGTCGTCGCCCTTGAAGATCACGTCGAACGGGTGCTCGCGCCAGACGTCGAGCTTGCTCGGCTGGTGCTCGACGACGACCTCGTCGACCAGGGTGATGTGCTCGAGGATCGCGACGCGCTCGGCCAGCGGGATGACCGGGTACTTCGCCTTCGCCCGGTAGGCCTTGTCGTCGGTGACCACGCCGGCGATGAGCCAGTCGCACTGCTCGCGCGCCGCTCTGAGGATGTTGAGGTGCCCGATGTGGAAGAGGTCGAAAACCCCTGGGACGTAACCGCGCACGCCACTGGTGTGGAGCTGTCCGGTCTGCTGCGGCTGCCTCAGCTGTCGTCGATCACTCATGCTCTTCCCTCTCACGCGTCCCCCATTGCCACGTGCCGCGTTGCACCGTTCGACCATCCTCGGTTCCGTGCGCGCCGATTGGATCATCCAGATGCAGTAGTGAAGTGCCCGACGTGGGGCGGAGTGTCCTGCTCCGACCCGGATGACCGCCGGTGCGTCCGAGGCCCCTGCGCCGGCGTCGCTGGTGTCCGACCCGGTCGTTAGGCTGGGAGCCCCCCATCGGCACCAGCCGTGGGGTGTTCGTGCTGTCCCCGCACCGCCCGCCAGGAGCCTCGCCCATGACCCTCGCCCCGCTGCTCGACGCACTGGCCACCGACCCCGGTGTCGCCCGTGCGCTCGCCGCTGCCCGCGCTGGCGAGCTCGCCGTCGACGTGTCCGCCCCCACCGGGGCCCGTCCGGCCCTGGTCGCCGCCCTCGCCCGGGAGGCCGGTCGGCCGCTGCTGGCCATCACGGCCACCACCCGGGAGGCGGAGGACCTCGTCGTCGCCCTCGGGTGCTTCACGGACGCCAACCGGGTCGCCGACTTCCCGGCCTGGGAGACCCTGCCGCACGAGCGGCTCAGCCCGCGCAGCGACACGGTGGGCAAGCGGCTCGCGGTCCTGCGCCGGCTGCGCCACCCCGACCCCGACGACGCCACGTACGGCCCCCTCGACATCGTGGTCGCCCCGGTGCGAGCGGTCCTCCAGCCGGTGTCCAAGGGGCTGGGTGAGCTGCGCCCGGTCGCCCTCAAGGCCGGGGACGAGGCCCCCCTCGAGCGCGTCGTCGAGGACCTCGCGGCTGCGGCATACACGCGCACCGACCTCGTGGAGCGCCGCGGTGAGTTCGCGGTCCGCGGCGGGATCCTCGACGTCTTCCCGCCGACTGAGGACCACCCGGTCCGCGTGGAGTACTGGGGCGACACGATCGAGGAGATCCGCTGGTTCAAGGTCGCCGACCAGCGCAGCCTCGAGGTCGCCGAGCACGGCCTGTGGGCGCCGCCGTGCCGCGAGATCCTGCTCACCGAGGCGGTGCGTGCGCGGGCGGCTGCGCTGCTCGACCAGCTGCCCGGCGCGGCCGACCTGCTGGGCAAGCTCGCCGAGGGCATCGCCGTGGAGGGGATGGAGTCGCTCGCGCCGGCCCTCGTCGACGGCATGGAGAGCGTCCTGGACACGCTGCGCGAGGGCACTGCGGTCGTGGTCTGCGACCCCGAGCGAGTGCGCACCCGCGCCCACGACCTCGTCGCCACGTCCCAGGAGTTCCTCGACGCCGGGTGGGCCAACGCCGCTGCCGGCAACGCCGTGCCCATCGACCTGCAGGGCATCCTCGGCACCGCCTCGTTCTGGAGCCTCGCCGACCTGCGTGAGCACGCCGCCTCCTCCCGTATGCCGTGGTGGGACCTGGGCCCGTTCGTCGCCGACGAGGAGCTTGCCGACGACGACGCCACCGTCGTCAACACCGGCCTCGAGGAGGCGCCGCGCTACCGCGGGTCCACCCCGGAGGCGGTGGCCGATCTGCAGCGGTGGGTCGGCGACGGCTGGCGCGTCGTCGTCGTCACGGAGGGGCCGGGCCTCGGTCGCCGGGTCGCGGAGGTGCTCGCGGGCGAGTCGGTGCCGGCCCGTCCCGACGCCGACCTGTCCGACCTGACGCCGGGGATCGTCCACCTGACGACCGGCTCTGTGGGTTCGGGGTTCGTCTCGCCCGGCGGGCAGCTGGTGTTCCTCACCGAGACCGACCTCACCGGCACGCCGGGTCAGGGTGGCTCGACCAAGGACATGCGGAAGATGCCGTCGCGGCGACGCAACCAGGTCGACCCGCTCCAGCTCAAGCCGGGTGACTTCGTCGTCCACGAGCAGCACGGTGTCGGCCGGTTCGTCGAGATGGTGCAGCGCACCGTCGGCGGGGCGACCCGCGAGTACCTCGTGCTCGAGTACGCCCCGTCGAAGCGGGGCCAACCCGCCGACCGGCTCTACGTGCCCACCGACCAGCTCGACCAGGTCACCCGCTACGTCGGGGGCGAGCAGCCGACGCTCAGCAAGATGGGTGGCAGCGACTGGCAGAAGACCAAGGGCAAGGCGCGCCGCTACGTCAAGCAGATCGCGGCCGAGCTCATCCAGCTCTACAGCGCCCGCATGGCCACGTCCGGGCACGCGTTCGCACCGGACACGCCGTGGCAGCGCGAGCTCGAGGACGCCTTCGCCTACGTCGAGACGCCCGACCAGCTCAGCTCGATCGACGAGGTCAAGGCCGACATGGAGCGCACCGTGCCCATGGACCGGCTGATCTGTGGCGACGTCGGCTACGGCAAGACCGAGATCGCGGTCCGCGCGGCGTTCAAGGCGATCCAGGACGGCAAGCAGGTCGCGGTGCTCGTGCCGACGACGCTGCTCGTGCAGCAGCACTTCCAGACGTTCTCGGAGCGCTACGCGCCGTTCCCCGTGACGGTGAAGGCGCTGTCGCGCTTCCAGTCCGACAAGGAGGCGCGCGAGACGATCGCGGGCCTCGCCGACGGCTCGGTGGACCTCGTCATCGGCACGCACCGGTTGCTGTCCAAGGAGATCCGTTACAAGGACCTCGGACTGGTCGTCATCGACGAGGAGCAGCGGTTCGGTGTCGAGCACAAGGAGCAGCTCAAGGCGCTGCGCACGGCGGTCGACATCCTCGCCATGTCGGCCACCCCGATCCCGCGCACCCTGGAGATGGCCGTCACCGGCATCCGCGAGATGTCGACGCTGGCCACCCCGCCCGAGGAGCGCCACCCCGTCCTGACCTACGTCGGCGCCTACGACGAGAAGCAGATCGTCGCCGCGATCCGGCGCGAGCTGCTCCGCGAGGGCCAGGTCTTCCTCGTCCACAACAAGGTGTCGAGCATCGAGCGCGCGGCGAGCCGGATCCGTGAGCTGGTGCCCGAGGCCCGCGTCGCCACCGCCCACGGCAAGATGGGCGAGCACAAGCTCGAGGAGGTCGTCGTCGACTTCTGGGACAAGAAGTTCGACGTCCTCGTCTGCACGACGATCGTCGAGACCGGGCTCGACATCTCCAACGCCAACACCCTGATCGTCGAGCGCTCCGACGTCCTCGGCCTCTCCCAGCTGCACCAGCTGCGAGGCCGCGTAGGCCGTGGCCGGGAGCGGGCCTACTGCTACTTCCTCTACCCGCCCGAGAAGCCGATGACCGAGACGGCCCACGACCGGCTCCAGACGATGGCCAGCCACACCGACCTCGGCTCCGGCATCCAGATCGCCATGAAGGACCTCGAGATCCGTGGCGCGGGCAACCTGCTCGGGGGCGAGCAGTCGGGCCACATCGCCGGGGTCGGCTTCGACCTGTACGTCCGGCTCGTCGGTGAGGCCGTGGCCGAGTTCCGCGGCGACGGGGAGACCGCCCCGACCGAGATCAAGATCGAGCTGCCGGTCGACGCCCACCTCCCGCACGACTACGTCCCGGGGGAGCGGCTGCGCCTCGAGGCCTACAAGAAGCTCGCCAGCGTGGTCGACGAGGCCCAGCTCGGCGAGATCGAGGCCGAGCTCGTCGACCGCTACGGGGCGCTGCCCGAGCCGGTCCGCAACCTCATGGAGGTGGCTCGGCTGCGCACCGTGGCGCGGGCCGCGGGCGTCGCCGACATCTCGCTGCAGGGCAACTACGTGCGGTTCGGTCCGGTCGAGCTGGCCGAGTCGGCGCAGCTGCGGCTGCAGCGGCTGTACCCCAAGTCACTGGTCAAGGACGCAGTGCATACGATTCTCGTGCCGAAACCGACGACGGCGAGGGTGGCTGGCAAACCGCTGCGTGACACGGCAGTCTTGCAGTGGGCCAGTGACCTGATCCGCGCCGTCATGCTGGGCAGCGTCGCCGACGCCGCCCGGGTCGGCTCGGTGGGCACGACCGGCGCCCGTGAGGGTACGGTCTCGGCCAGAAGATGACGAGAGAGGGAAGTCTGTGAAGGTTCGTCCGACAGCTTTGCGCCAGGTCCTGCGTGGTTCGTTCGTGGCGCTCGCGACGGCCGGGGTGCTCGCCGTGTCCGGCTGTGCCACCGCCGACACCGCAGCGGTCGTCGACGGCCACCGGATCACCGAGCAGGACGCCCAGGAGGCCTCCCGCCAGATCCTCGCCGCGCAGCCCGACTCGGGGATCACCACCTCGAGCGCCGTGGCGAGCCTGATCATGGCGGGCTTCATCAACACCGTGGCCGACGAGTCCGGCAAGGGCCTGTCCGACTCGGCCGCCCGCACCGCCATCGCGGCCATCCAGGACCCCGCTCCCGCCACGCTGGAGCTGGTCAGGGCGAGCCTGGCCTTCAACCAGATGACGCAGGAGGAGCAGGGCAAGGCCGTCGCCCTCGCCTCCAAGGCCGACATCACCATCAACCCCCGCTACGGCACGTTCGACCCGAAGAAGATCAGCTTCGACCCCAGCACGCCCAACTGGATCAAGGCCGAGCCGCAGCCTGCCGCCACCCCGCAGGGCTGACCGGGCGGTGCCCGGCCGCCTCACCCTGCTCGTCGGGAGCCCGCGGATCGCTCCCGGGCTGTTCACCCGCGTCGCCTGGCAGACCCTCGACGCGGCCACCGTCGTCCTCGCCCGTGAGGCCGACGAGCCGCTCGCCGATGCCGTCCTGCAGGCCGGGTTGGAGGTCACCCACCTCGGAGAGGTCTCTGCTCCGGCCCTCGCCCGCGACCTCATGGACCGCGCTGCCACCGCCGACGTCGTCTGGGTCGCCTCCGCCGACGGCGACCCCGGCCTGACCGATGCCGTCGCCTCGGAGGTCTCGCGGTTGGGGGAGCCGCCGGAGGTGGAGGTGCTCGTGGCCTCGTGGGACGTGCCCGGCTCCCGCCTGCTCGACGTCGTCGCCGTGATGGACCGGCTGCGCTCGCCCGGTGGCTGCCCGTGGGACGCCGAGCAGACCCACGAGTCGCTCGTGAAGTACCTCATCGAGGAGTCGCACGAGGCGGCCGAGGCGATCGAGTCGGGCGACCGCGACCACGTCCGCGAGGAGCTCGGCGACGTGCTGCTCCAGGTCGCCTTCCAGTCCCGGGTCGCGCAGGAGCACGCGAGCGAGCCGTTCGACATCGACGACGTCGCCGGCACCCTTGTCGAGAAGCTCGTTCGCCGGCACCCGCACGTATTCTCCGACGGCGACGCCAGCACGCCTGCAGAGGTCGAGGCGACCTGGGAGCAGATCAAGGCCGCCGAACGCGCTGCCAAGCCGGCCGACCCGGGCCACCCCGGTGGGGAGGGCGGGCACGAAGGGCTGCTGCACGGCATACCCCGGTCGTTGCCCAGCCTGCTCGCTGCCGAGAAGGTCGTCGCGCGCTGGGAGCGGGGCGGCCGTGGGTCGTTGCCCGAACCGGACGGCGGCATCGGTGCGGAGCTGCTCGCCCTCGTCGCGCGTGCCCGGGCGCTGGGGGTGGACGCGGATGCCGAGCTACGGCGCGCCCTGCACAACCTCGACGCCGAGGCTCGTGCCGACCGCACCTGATCGTGACTCTCATCGGCGTTTCAGGCTTCTTTGGAATACCGAAGATCCTTTAGTATTCCAAGCATGAGCCTGACCCAGCGCGAACGGGAGATCGTCGAGCTGCTGCGTGCGCAGCCGATGCTCGACGCCGCCGGCATCGCCGAGCGCCTCGGGGCGACCAAGGCCGCGGTGTCCGTGCACCTGTCCAACCTCACCAAGAAGGGCGAGATCCTCGGTCGGGGGTATGTCGTGCGGTCCGAGGCGCAGTCCGTGGTCGTGGTGGGCGGCGCGAACATGGACGTCAAGGCGCACTCCACGGAGCCCGCGCAGCTGCACACGTCCAACCCGGGAGCCGCCGTGACCACCCCCGGTGGCGTGGGGCGCAACATCGCAGAGAACCTCGCCAGGCTCGGCAGCCCGACCCACCTCGTCGCGCCGGTCGGGCGGGACGCGTTCGGCGAGCAGGTGCTGGCCATGACCAGGGCGGCCGGTGTCCTCGTCGACCACATGATCATCAGCGAGGGCAGCACCGGCACCTACCTCGCCGTCATGGACGCCACCGGCGAGCTGCTCGTGGCCGTCTCCAACATGGCCATGACCGACCGGCTGACCGTCCGCCAGCTCGGAGCCGCGCGCGACCTGATCACGCACGCCGACCTGCTCGTGGTCGACGGCAACGTCCCCCAGGCGCCGGCCGCCTGGCTGCTCGACTTCGCCGCGGCGGTCGGGGTCCCCGTCGTCATCGACCCTGTCAGCGTCGCCAAGGCCCGCCACCTCGTCACCATGCTGTCGCCGGAGCGACCGCTGCTGGCCCTCACCCCGAACCTCGACGAGCTCTCCGCCATGGTCGGGGAGCCGGTCGCCCAGACGCGGGCCGCGATCGCGCGGGCAGCGAAGGTCCTGCACGCGCTCGGCGTGCAGCACGTCTGGGTGCGCCGTGGCACCCGGGGCAGCCTGTTGAGCAGCATCGGCGACGACGGACGCAGCACCGTGACGCTGCTGCCCGCGCCGAGCGTGCCGGTCGTCGACGTGACGGGCGCGGGCGACTCGATGACGGCGGCCTTCGTCCACGCCATCCTGCGCGGCGACCGCCCTGCCGGGGCGGCCCGGTTCGGCCAGATGGCCGCCGGCCTGACCGTGTCGAGCTCGGAGACAGTGCGCCCCGACCTCACCCCGCGGCTCGTCGACGCCGAGCTCGCAGCCGCGTCCCCCCACCTCACACCTGCCACCCCGTCCAGCACCGCCGGCGCCCGGAGGCGTCGTCCCACCAAGGAGCACCGATGACCACCCCCCACCACAGCCTGCGTCTCAACGCCGAGGTCACCGACGCACTCGCCTCCGGCCGGCCCGTCGTGGCACTCGAGAGCACGATCATCAGCCACGGCATGCCCTACCCCCGTAACGTCGCCATGGCCGTCGAGGTCGAGCAGATCATCCGTGACGGCGGCGCCACGCCCGCGACGATCGCGGTCCTCGACGGCGTGCCACGCATCGGCCTCGACCGCGACGAGCTCGAGACCCTCGCGACGCACCCCGACGTGTCCAAGGTCAGCCTGCGCGACCTGCCGCACGTGATCGCCCGCCGGGCGCACGGTGCCACGACGGTGGCGGCCACGATGCGGCTGGCCGCGCTCGCTGGCATCCGGGTGTTCGTGACCGGTGGCCTCGGTGGGGTCCACCGCGGTGCCGAGCACAGCTTCGACATCTCTGCCGACCTCACAGAGCTGGGGCAGACCGATGTCGCGGTGGTCAGCGCCGGGGTGAAGTCGATCCTCGACATCGGCCTCACCCTGGAGACGCTCGAGACCCTCGGGGTGCCCGTCGTCGTGCACGGCAGTGACGAGTTCCCCTCGTTCTACTCGCGGTCCAGCGGCCATGGCGCGCCGCTGCGGGCCGACTCCGCGGACGAGCTCGCCGCCATGATGGCCGCGAAGTGGGACCTCGGCCTGGCGGGAGCGATCGCCATCGCCAACCCCGTGCCCGCGGACGAGGAGATCCCCGCCGACGAGATCGGGGTGCTCATCGACCAGGCGCTCGCCGAGTGCGACGAGCGCGGCATCCGCGGCAAGGACATCACGCCGTTCCTGCTCGGGCGCATCGTCGAGCTGTCGGGTGGCCGCTCGCTCGACACCAACATCGCCCTGGTCAGGAACAACGCCCGCCTCGGCGCCGCGGTCGCCGTCGCCCACCAGCGCCTCACCTCGGCCTGACCCCGGCCTGACCCCGCCCTGACCCCGCCCTGACCCCGCCCCCGGGCGCTCGGTACGGCGCGCGGTCACCGCGCGCCATACCGTCCAGCCTGCGGGTCGGTCGACGATGGGGGAGGGGGCAGCGGGTAGCCTCGTCGGGTACCCCTCCGACCCTGGTTTCGAGCACTGATGGAGATGTCTGTGGCCACCATTGACGCAGTAGGCGCCCGCGAGATCCTCGACTCACGAGGCAACCCGACGGTCGAGGTCGAGGTGGCTCTCGACGACGGCACCATCGCCCGCGCAGCCGTGCCCTCGGGCGCCTCCACCGGCGCCTTCGAGGCGTCCGAGCGTCGTGACGGCGACAAGTCCCGCTACCTCGGCAAGGGTGTCGAGAAGGCCGTCGATGCCGTGCTCGACGACATCAACCCCAAGCTCGTCGGCTATGAGGCCAGCGAGCAGCGGATCATCGACCAGGTCATGCTCGACCTCGACGGCTCCGACAACAAGTCCAAGCTCGGCGCGAACGCGATCCTCGGCGTCTCGCTCGCCGTGGCCAAGGCAGCGGCCGAGTCCTCCGGCCTGCCGCTGTTCCGCTACGTCGGTGGCCCGAACGCGCACGTGCTGCCCGTCCCGATGATGAACATCCTCAACGGTGGCAGCCACGCCGACTCGAACGTCGACATCCAGGAGTTCATGATCGCCCCGATCGGCGCCGACACCTTCAAGGAGGCGCTGCGCTGGGGCACCGAGGTCTACCACTCGCTCAAGAGCGTCCTGAAGGAGAAGGGCCTGGCCACGGGCCTGGGCGACGAGGGTGGGTTCGCCCCGAACCTCGAGTCCAACCGCGCCGCCCTCGACCTGATCCTCGAGGCCATCGAGAAGGCCGGGTACCAGGCCGGCACCCAGATCGCCCTGGCCCTCGACGTCGCCGCGAGCGAGTTCCACAACGAGGACGGCACCTACCAGTTCGAGGGTGCCGCCAAGACCTCGGCCGAGATGGTCGACTACTACGCCGACCTCGTCGACAGCTACCCGCTGGTCTCCATCGAGGACCCGCTCGACGAGGAGGACTGGGACGGCTGGAAGGCCATGACCGACCGCCTCGGCGACCGCGTGCAGATCGTCGGCGACGACCTGTTCGTCACCAACCCCGTACGCCTGCAGCGCGGCATCGACTCGCGGACCGCGAACGCCCTGCTGGTCAAGGTCAACCAGATCGGCTCGCTCACCGAGACCCTCGACGCCGTCGACCTCGCGCACCGCAACGGCTACCGCTGCATGATGAGCCACCGTTCCGGCGAGACCGAGGACGTCACCATCGCCGACCTCGCGGTCGCCACGAACTGCGGCCAGATCAAGACCGGTGCCCCGGCCCGGTCCGAGCGCGTCGCCAAGTACAACCAGCTCCTGCGCATCGAGGAGGAGCTCGACGACGCCGCCCGCTACGCCGGTGTGGGCGCCTTCCCGCGCTTCACGCCCCAGGCCTGACGGCGCCGGACGGATCGATCGAGGGACACCATGGCAGGAACGGGACACGGGACGCGCGGGTCGGGCAAACCGGCTCGTCGCCCCGCCGCGCCCCGGGCAGGGGCGACCGCGCGGAACACCACGCGCGGCACCTCCGCCCGTCCGGGAGCCGGGCCGGGACGCTCGCGCGCCACTGCCTCGGGCGCGGTCCGCAAGGCCGCGTCGGCCCAGGTGGCCACCGAGCGCAAGGCCTCGCGGACGGTCCTGCGCGGCGTGGTGCTCGCGACCATCCTCGTCCTTCTCGCCGTCACCCTCGTGCCGACGCTGCGGTCCTACCTGCGCCAGCAGGGTGAGATCGACGCCCTCAACGAGGGTGTCGGGCAGCAGCGCACCGAGGTGACCGCGCTGCAGAAGGAGCAGGCTCGCTGGAACGACGACGTGTATGTCGTGCAGCAGGCCCGTGAGCGCCTCAAGTTCGTCAAGGTCGGGGAGAAGTCCTACACGGTGATCGACGGCCAGCCGTCGGCCAAGGCGCTGCCCGGGGTCGCGAAGGCGCCGGCGGCCTCGAGCGACCACCCCTGGTACGGCCAGCTGTGGGAGTCGGTGCGCGTCGCCGACGCCGGCCCGGCGGCGAACACCGCCTCCGTCTCCGCGAAGAAGTGAGCGCGCAGCCCACGGCCGAGCGCCCCACGCCGGCTGACATCGCCGCGGTCGACGTCCAGCTCGGACGGGTGCCCCGCGGGGTCGTCGCCGTCGCCCACCGGTGCGCGTGCGGCCGGCCCGACGTGCTCACCACCGAGCCGCGCCTGCCGGACGGGACGCCGTTCCCCACGACCTTCTACGCCACCTGCCCCAAGCTCACCGGTGCCATCTCGACCCTGGAGAGCCAGGGGGTGATGAAGGAGATGTCCGACCGCCTCGCCGCCGACGAGGAGCTCGCGAGCCGGTACGCCGCGGCGCACGAGGACTACCTGCGGCGCCGGTACGAGCTCGGCCGGGTCGAGGAGATCGAGGGCATCTCCGCCGGTGGCATGCCCACCCGGGTGAAGTGCCTGCACGTCCTCGCGGCGCACTCCTTGGCCGCCGGCCCCGGGGTGAACCCCCTCGGCGACGAGACGCTGGCCCTGCTCGGCGACTGGTGGGCCAGCGGTTCGTGCGTCCCCGACGCCACCGACGCCACCGACTCCACAGGCGGCACCGGAGCAGCCGACGCCGCTGAGGGCGCCGATGCAGCCCACGCCTCCGAGGGTCAGAGCGCGTGACCCGCGTCGGGGCGGTCGACTGCGGCACCAACTCGATCCGCCTGCTCGTCGCCGACGTCAACCCCTCGACCGGTGCGCTCACCGATGTCCTGCGCAGGATGGAGGTCGTGCGGCTCGGGTACGGCGTCGACCGGACCGGTCGCATCGATCCCGAGGCGATGGAGCGGACCCTGGCGATGGCGCAGGAGTACGCCGACCAGTGCCGGGAGCTCGGCTCCGAGCGCGTGCGGTTCGTGGCGACCTCGGCGTCCCGGGACGCCTCGAACGCCGACGAGTTCGTCGCCGGTGTCCGGACGGCCTTCGCCCACTACGGCATCGCGCCGGAGGTCATCTCGGGCGACGAGGAGGCTGCCCTGTCGTTCCGCGGAGCCACCGGTGACCTGCGCGCCGCGGGCATCCCGGGGCCCTACCTCGTGGTCGACCTCGGCGGCGGCTCGACCGAGCTGGTCCGCGGTCACGACACGGTCGAGTCCGCCCGGTCGGTCGACGTGGGCTGTGTGCGCCTCACCGAGCGCCACCTGCGTTCCGACCCGCCGACCGCGGCCGAGGTCGGGGCCGCGACGGCGGACGTCGAAGCCGCGATCGACCTGGCGCGGGAACGGGTCGAGCTCGACGGGGTCGCCACCCTCGTCGGGCTCGCCGGCAGCGTGACGACCGTGACCGCCCATGCCCTGGGCCTCACCAGCTACCAGCCCGACCGCATCCACCTCGCCTCGCTGTCCAGCGCGGCGGTGCTCCGCGCCTGCGACGAGCTGCTCGCGATGACCCGCGCGGAGCGCGCGGCTCTCGGCTTCATGCACCCGGGGCGCGTCGACGTGATCGGGGCCGGGGCCCTGGTCTGGCGCGAGGTCGTGCGCCGCGCGGCCGAGCTGGGCGTGGACCGCGTCGTCACCTCCGAGCACGACATCCTCGACGGCATCGCCCTGTCGGTGGCCGAGGCCGGGAACGGACGAAACCGGACGTAACCTCTGCCCGCCCCGCTCGTTGCCACGGTGTCGTACATCACGCAACGAAGGGTGGTGAGGACGGTCGACGTCGAGCGCACCCGACCGGTCGCTGACCCGGCTGACCCGGCTCTGGCAGACCCCGGGCGGCTCTCCGCTGCCCGCCTGCCGACCACCCCGCGCTCGCCCCTCGGCCCCGCCACCGGTGGGCTCGCCCGCCTCAGCGACAGGACGTACGGAGTCGCCTTCCTGCTCGTCGTCGGCCTCCTCCTGTCCCTGTCGGTCGCGTCATACGCCCAGGTCTTCACCCCCGTGGTCCGGGTCACGCTCGAGACCGACCGCATCGGGTCGCAGCTGCAGACGGCCGCCGACGTGAAGATCCGGGGGGTCATCGTCGGGCAGGTCCGCTCGATCGAGAGCACCGGGGACGGCGCCCGCCTCGGGCTGGCGCTCCAGCCGGAGCTCGCCGAGCTCGTGCCGGCCAACGTGCACGCCCGGCTGCTCCCGAAGACCTTGTTCGGCGAGCGCTTCGTCGACCTGGTCCCGCCGGCCCAGCCGTCGGCCCCGATCAGGGCGGGGGACGTCATCACGCAGGACCGGTCGAGCGTGGCGATCGAGCTGGAGAAGGTGTTCGCGGACCTGTTGCCGTTGTTGCGGGCGGTGAAGCCGGAGAAGTTGTCGGCGACGTT
>NZ_LMCM01000009.1 GCF_001426245.1 Phycicoccus sp. Root101
AAACCAAACGGTCCATGCAGCCGGCACCCCAGAGACGAGGTAATTGGCATCGATTTTTGACACGCTGTTGAGTTCTCAAGGATCGGACGCACACCATCAGTTCGCCGTGTGGCGAAGCCTCTGGGGCAACCTGTCAATCGTATGCTTTCCTGCGTCGTTTCCCCAAATCCGCTTCGCGGCGGGAAAACCGTGGTGGAAAGCCCCCACGTCCTTCTCTGTTCGGCGCAACGAATCGCGCCGGAGTCGAACTGTACTGCATGTGGGGTTCAGCCCCGGGACCGGCCTTCTTCGCGGTGGTGACCGCGGTGGTGTCCGTTCCTCCCTGTCGGGCTGACGTCGAGAACATTAGACGGATCCCGCCGCAGAAGACAAATCCGCAGGTCAGCGCCCTGCAGGTCTCCCACGGCGGGATCCGGGGCGCTCAGGCTCCGCGTCGTCCCGCGGCCAGGGACTTGCGACCTCGGCGCAACAGGGCCACCTCGCCGTGCAGGAAGTCGTCCTCCCCCAGGACCTGCTCGGGGTCGGAGAGCTTGACGTTGTTCAGCGAGGCTCCCCCGTCCCCGATGACCCGGCGAGCCGCGTTGCGGGAGTCGACCAGCCCGACGGCGACGAGGGCATCGGTCACCGACATGCCGACGGAGACCTCACCCCCCGGCAGCTCCCCGGTGGCGTCGCGCAGGGTGCGAGCGTCCAGCCCTGTCAGGTCGCCCTTCCCGAACAGCGCCTCCGATGCCGCCTGCACCGCTGCCGTGGCTGCGGCTCCGTGGACGAGCGTGGTGACGTCAGCGGCCAGCGCCTTCTGGCACTCCCGCAGGAACGGCTTCTCCGCCAGCGACTGCTCGAGGCGCGCGATCTCATCGGGCCCTCGGTCGGTGAAGACCTTGAGCAGCTTGACCACCGAGGCGTCCTCGACGTTGATCCAGTACTGGTAGAAGGCCCACGGGCTGGTCATCTCGCTGTTGAGCCAGATGGCGTTGCCCTCGCTCTTGCCGAACTTGGTCCCCGCGGCATCGGTGATCAGCGGGGTGGTCAGCAGGTGCACCGACTTCCCCTCCACCCGGTGGATGAGGTCGGACCCGGCGGTGAGGTTGCCCCACTGGTCCTGGCCGCCGGTCTGGAGCGTGCAGCCGAAGTCCCGGTAGAGCTGCAGGTAGTCCAGCCCCTGGAGGATCTGGTAGCTGAACTCGGTGTACGAGATCCCCTCGTCGCTGTTCAGCCGTGCCGCGACGGCGTCCTTCTTGATCATCTGGTTGACCCTGAAGTGCTTGCCGATGTCGCGCAGGAAGTCCAGCGCGGACAGCGGGGCCGTCCAGTCGAGGTTGTTGACCATCACCGCCGCGTTGTCCCCCTCGAAGTCGAGGAAGGGACGGACCTGCTCCTGGATGCCGGCGACCCACTCGGCCGTCTGCTCCTTGGTCTTGAGGATCCGCTCGGACGACGGCCGTGGGTCGCCGATCAGTCCCGTCGATCCCCCCACGAGACAGATGATCCGGTGCCCGGCCCGTTGCAGGTGTCGCATGACGATCAGCTGCACGAGGTTGCCGAAGTGCAGCGACGGAGCCGTCGGGTCGAAACCGCAATACGCCGTGATCGGCCCGTCGGCGAGTGCCTGGCGCAGCGCGGACTCGTCGGTGGTCTGCGCCACCAGTCCTCGCCACTGCAGCTCGTCGAAGATGTCGCTCACGGTGTGGGTTCTCCTTGTCTGGTGGGTCGTGCCGCGGAACCGCAGGCACGAGCACAGCCTGCCCTATGACCCGGTATGGCGTGCACGGGACGTGGTTGGTCGATTCGGTGCCGGTCGGTACACCGAGACGCTCGGTTCGTCCGCGAGCCAGAACCGCCACGGGTGCGCGTCGCCGTCGCCCCCGGCTCCGGCCACCCCGACCCGTGGCCCCGTCCGTACGAGCGCTGGGTCGGTGGGGGTGCCGGGCGCACGGAGGACCACTCCCGTCCCGGCGGCACAGGCATCGAGGCCCGTCTGGGCACCGTCGAGGGCCAGCGTCGTCGCGAGCCGCGCCGGTCCGCGGGCCCAGTCGCGACGGCGGATCCCGTGCCGTCGCAGCGCGGCCACGTCCTCCCCCTCCACCACCTCGCCGGCCCGCAGCAGCACGGCACTCGCCGCGCCGTCGTCGCCGCACACGATGTTGGCGCACCAGTGCATCCCGTACGTGAAGTAGACGTAGAGGTGGCCCGCCTGCCCGAACATCACGGCCGTCCGCGGGGTGGGACCCCGGAAGGCGTGCGACCCGGGGTCGGACTCCCCGGCATACGCCTCCACCTCGGTGAGCCGCACCGTCACGCCGGCATGGCTGATCGTGGCACCGAGCAGGGACGGGGCGACGGTGAGGACGTCACGCGCGAAGAAGGACCGTGAGAGGCGGCGCCCGAGCCGGACGGGACTCAGTCCTTGCGCCGACGGATCTTGTTGCCCAGCCACACCACGGGATCGTAGTGACGGTCGACGACACGCTCCTTGAGCGGGATGAGCGCGTTGTCGGTGATCTTGATGTGTTCGGGGCAGACCTCGGTGCAGCACTTGGTGATGTTGCAGTAGCCGAGGCCGTGCTCCTCGCGTGCCGCCGGCCGCCGGTCGGCACTGTCGAGCGGGTGCATGTCGAGCTCGGCGACCCGCATGAGGAACCGCGGCCCGGCGAAGGCCTGCTTGTTGTCCTCGTGGTCGCGCACCACGTGGCAGACGTCCTGGCACAGGAAGCACTCGATGCACTTGCGAAACTCCTGGCTGCGCTCCACATCGACCTGCTGCATGCGGTACTCGCCCGGCTGCAGACCCTCGGGTGGCGAGAACGCCTGGACCTCGCGCGCCTTCTGGTAGTTGAACGAGACGTCGGTGACGAGGTCGCGCTGCACGGGGAAGGTCCGCAGCGGCGTCACCGTGATGGTCTGGTCCTCCTCGAAGGTGCTCATCCTGGTCATGCACAGCAGTCGCGGGCGGCCGTTGATCTCGGCGCTGCACGATCCGCACTTGCCGGCCTTGCAGTTCCACCGGACGGCCAGGTCCGGGGTCTGCGTCGCCTGGAGGCGGTGGATGATGTCGAGGACGACCTCGCCCTCGTTGACCTCGACGGTGTAGTCCTGCAGGTCGCCACCATCGGCGTCCCCGCGCCAGACCCTGAACTTCGCGTCGTAGCTCATGCCCCGCTCCCGTCGTCGGGCCCCTGCGCTGCCCCCGGCTGTGATGCCGGCGGTCCGTCGCGGCGGGCCAGCTCCGCGTCGGTGAGGTACTTGGCCAGCTCGCTGCGTTCGAACAGCTCGAGCAGGTCCTGGCGGATCTCTGGCACCGGCTGGTTCTTCAGGGCCACGTCCCCCGCGTCGTCCAGCGTGCAGATGAGGTTGACCCCTCGCCACTGGGGGTCCATCTTCGGGAAGTCCTCGCGGGTGTGACCGCCGCGGGACTCGGTGCGCTCGAGCGCGGCCAGGGCGACGCAGCGGCACACCGCCAGCATGTTGCGCAGGTCCAGGGCGAGGTGCCACCCGGGGTTGAAGGGACGTTTCCCCTGCACCCCGACGCTCTTCACCCGCTCGTCCATCTCGTCGAGCATCCCGAGCGCCTCGCGGACCTCACCCTCGCGCCGGATGATGCCGACGAGGTCGTTCATCTTCTGCTGCATCTCGCTGTGCAGGGTGTAGGGGTTCTCCGAAGCCTCCCGGAAGGGCGCCAGCGCTGTCTGCACCGATGCCCGGACGTCCGCCTCGCTCACCGTGGGGCGGGAATCCCCCAGAGCCGCAACGTATTCCGACGCTCCAGCTCCCGCCCGCCGACCGAACACGAGGAGGTCGGACAGGCTGTTGCCACCGAGCCGGTTCGAGCCGTGCATGCCGCCCGCCACCTCGCCGGCGGCGTACAGACCGGGCACGGCCGTGGCCGCCGTGTCGGCGTCGACCTCGACGCCACCCATGACGTAGTGGCAGGTCGGCCCGACCTCCATCGGCTCGGCCGTGATGTCGACGTCGGCGAGCTCCTTGAACTGGTGGTGCATCGACGGGAGCCTGCGGGTGATCTCCTCCGCGGGGAGCCGGGTCGACACGTCGAGGAACACCCCGCCGTGCGGCGATCCCCGCCCCTCCTTCACCTCGCTGTTGATCGCGCGCGCGACCTCGTCGCGCGGCAGCAGCTCGGGTGGCCGCTTGTTGTTCTCCGGGTCCTTGTACCAGCGGTCCGCCTCCTCCTCCGTGTCGGCGTACTGCCCACGGAAGACGTCGGGGACGTAGTCGAACATGAAGCGCTTGCCCTCGGAGTTGCGCAGCACTCCCCCGTCGCCGCGCACCGACTCGGTGACGAGGATTCCCTTGACGGACGGGGGCCAGACCATGCCGGTCGGGTGGAACTGGATGAACTCCATGTTGACCAGGGCCGCACCCGCGCGCAGGGCCAGGGCGTGTCCGTCGCCGGTGTACTCCCACGAGTTGCTGGTGACCTTGAACGACTTCCCGATGCCGCCGGTCGCCAGGATGATCGCCGGTGCCGAGAACACCACGAAGCTGCCCGTCTCCCGCCAGTAGCCGAAGGCCCCCGAGACGGCCCCCGACGCGTCCTTGAGGACGTCCGTGACGGTGAGCTCGGCGAACACCCGCAACCGTGACTCGTAGTCGCCGGTCTCGCGGTGGTCGTCCTGCTGGAGGCTGACGATCTTCTGCTGGAGGGTGCGGATCAGCTCCAGGCCGGTGCGGTCGCCGACGTGGGCGAGGCGCGGGTACTCGTGGCCGCCGAAGTTGCGCTGGCTGATCCGGCCGTCGGGCGTGCGGTCGAACAGCGCGCCATACGTCTCCAGCTCCCACACGCGCTGGGGGGCCTCCTTCGCGTGCAGCTCGGCCATCCGCGGGTTGTTGAGGAACTTGCCGCCCCGCAGGGTGTCGCGGAAGTGGACCTGCCAGCTGTCCTTCTCGTTCGCGTTGCCCATCGAGGCCGCGATGCCACCCTCGGCCATGACGGTGTGCGCCTTGCCGAAGAGGCTCTTGCAGATGACCGCGACCCGCAGGCCCTGCTCCCGCGCCTCGATCGCCGCACGCAGGCCGGCACCACCGGCACCGATGACGATGACGTCGTAGTCGTGCCGTTCGAGGGGTTCGACGTCGGTCACGCAGGCTCCTAGTTGATGAGGCGCAGGTCGGAGAGGGTCCCCGAGGAGACCAGGGCGATGTAGGCGTCGGTGACGACGAGGCTGCCGAGCGTCACCCAGGCGAACGTCATGTGGCGGGCGTTGAGCTTGCCCACGAGCCCCCAGGCCTTGTAGCGCAACGGGTGCTTGCTGAAGTGGTTGAGCCGGCCGCCGACGATGTTGCGGCACGAGTGGCAGCCGAGCGTGTAGCACCAGAGCAGCACCACGTTGGCGAGCAGGATCAACGTGCCCAGGCCCAGCCCGAAGCCGCCGTCCTTGCCCCGGAAGGCGTGCAGCACGTCATACGTGTTGATCAGGCTGATGAGCACGGCAGCGTAGAAGAAGTAGCGGTGCAGGTTCTGCATGATGAGGGGGAAGCGGGTCTCGCCCGAGTAGGAGCGGTGCGCCTCGGGCACGGCGCACGCCGGCGGGCTCATCCAGAACGAGCGGTAGTAGGCCTTGCGGTAGTAGTAGCAGGTCAACCGGAACAGCAGCAGGAACGGCAGCGTCAGGGCCGCGAACGGGATGAGCGCCGGCCACGGGCCGAACGGCGTGCCGAAGTGGGTCGAGCCCGGCACGCACGAGGTCGACAGGCACGGGGAGTAGAACGGGGTGAGGTAGCCGTAGTCGGCGACGAAGTAGTCCTTCTGCAGGCTCGCCCGCACCAGGCCGTAGAGCAGCCACGCGGTGAAGCAGACGAACGTGACGAGCGGCTGGAGCCACCACCGGTCCTCGCGCAGCGTGCGCTCGGCCACGCGGGCCCGACCGGGAGCGTGGACGCCTCCGCCGAAGGGGGCGTTCGACACGTCAGTGGCCCCGGGACGGGCCGACGCCCTCGTCCTCGGCGTCCGACCACAACGCGGGGTCGTACTCCTCGTCGGTGATGAAGACGATCTCGCCGGGTCCACCGGCACGGTCCTGCGACCCCACCCCGGCGCCGCGGGCCAGCAGGTCGACGTCGTCGGCCAGCCGAACCACGTCGTCGCGCAGTCGTTGGACGTCGAGGGTGTTGCCGAGCTCCTTGGAGAGCGCGGTCACCGCCCGTCGCAGTCCGGCCACGTGACCCGCAGCCGCAGTGAGGTCGTCGCTGACACCCATGGCACCGTCCTTGTCGCGAAGGTCGAGGCGGGTCGCCTGTGACCCACGTCACCGAACCTAGCGCGAAGGGCGCCCGAAATCGTGGGACTGCGCCGAACGTGTTTCGTCCTCGTGCGTGACCCGGCTCGCGGACGGCCGTGGAGCGCCCCGAGCGGGGTGGGGCGTCAGCGCACCGTGATGGGGGTGCCGGCCCACGTGCGGGCCGCGGCGGCCTGCTGCTGGACGCGGGTCAGCTGCTCGGCGACCCGTACGGGCGCCGTGCCGCCCTTGGCGCTGCGCGAGGCCAGGGACCCCTCGACGCTCAGGACGTCCCGGACGCCCGGGGTGAGGTGCGGCGAGATGGCTGCGAGGTCGGCGTCGGTGAGGTCCCACAGCTCGATCCCGCGCCCCTCGCACACGCGCACGCAGGCACCGGCCACCTCGTGGGCGATCCGGAAGGCCACCCCCTCCCGCACGAGCCACTCCGCGATGTCGGTGGCCAGCGAGAAGCCCTGCGGCGCAAGGGAGGCCAGTCGTTCGGTGTTGAACTCCATCGTCTCCACCATGCCGCTGAACGCAGGCAGGAGGACCTCGAGCGTGTCGACCGCGTCGAACACCGGCTCCTTGTCCTCCTGCAGGTCGCGGTTGTAGGCCAGCGGCAGCGCCTTGAGGGTGGTCATCAACCCGGCGAGGTCGCCGACCAGCCGACCGGCCTTGCCCCGGGCCAGCTCGGCCACGTCGGGGTTCTTCTTCTGCGGCATGATGCTCGACCCCGTCGAGTAGGCGTCGTCCAGCGCCACGAAGGAGAACTCCTTGGTCGCCCAGAGGACGACCTCCTCGGCCAGCCGCGAGATGTCCACCGCGGTCATCGCTGCGACGAACGCCATCTCGGCGACGAAGTCCCGCGACGCGGTGCCGTCGATGGAGTTCTCGACCGCGGACGTGAACCCGAGGTCGGCCGCCACCGCCTCCGGATCGAGACCGAGCGACGAGCCGGCCAGGGCCCCGGAGCCGTACGGCGACACCGCCGCCCGCACGTCCCAGTCCTGCAGCCGCTGGACGTCGCGCAGCAGCGCCCAGGCGTGCGCGAGGAGGTGGTGGGCGAGCAGGACGGGCTGGGCGTGCTGGAGGTGGGTCCGGCCGGGCATGGCGACCTCGGCATGGCGGGACGCCTGAGAGACGAGGGCGTCGACGACGTCGAGGACCAGCGCCGCGACCGAGCGCGCGTGGTCGCGCAGGTACATGCGGAACAGCGTGGCGACCTGGTCGTTGCGCGAACGGCCGGCGCGCAGGCGCCCACCCACGTCCGCTCCGGCGCGCTCGATGAGCCCGCGCTCGAGGGCGGTGTGCACGTCCTCGTCGTCCTCGGCGGGTGCGAACGCCCCGGACTCGACGTCGGCGGCCAGCTGGGCCAGCCCGGCGAGCATCGCCTCGAGGGTGGCGTCGTCGAGCAGGCCGGCGGTGTGCAGCACCCGGGCGTGGGCGCGGGAGCCGGCGAGGTCGTAGGGCGCGAGGCGCCAGTCGAAGTGGGTCGACTTGCTCAGCGCCGCCAGGGCGTCGGCGGGACCACCGGCGAAGCGACCACCCCAGAGGCTGACCTTGCCCGTCTGCGGCTGGTCGGGCTCGGCGGTGGGGGTCGGGCTGTCGGGGCTCACAGGTGCTCCTGGGTAGGGCGTGCGGTCGGGTCTGCGGTCGGGTCTGCGGTCGGGTCTGCGGTGCGGTCTGCGGTCGGGTCTGCGGTCGGGTCCGCGGTGAGGTGCGGTCGTGCTCGGGGCACGGCCGGGCCCACGTCAGTCGGTCGTGCCGGCGAGGGCCAGCAGGTCGCCCGCCGTACGGCGGCTGGCGGCCGGGCCGGTCGTGATGATCATGATGGTGTCGTCGCCCGCGATGGTGCCGAGGACCCCTGCCAGGTTCGCGTGGTCGATGGCGGAGGCGAGGAAGTTCGCCGCTCCGGGCGGGGTCCGCAGCACGACGAGGTTGTGGGACGGCTCGGCGGTGACGAGCAGCTCCTCGCACACCCGCCGGAGCCGAGCGGTGAGGGCCGTCCCGTCAGCGGCGGGGCGGGCGGTGCGGTCCCCGCCCTCCCCCGGCACGGCATACACGAGGGAGCGGCCGGCGCGGACCTTGACGGCGCCGATCTCGAGGAGGTCCCGGGAGAGCGTGGCCTGGGTGACCTCGATGCCGTCCTGGGCCAGCAGCGTGAGGAGGTCGCCCTGCGAACGCACCTCGTGCCGTCCGAGCAGCTCGACGATCCGGCGCTGGCGCCCGGTGCGGGTCGCGGCGATCGTCATGCGTCCTCCAGGAGGAAGGACAGCAGCGCCTTCTGGGCGTGCAGCCGGTTCTCCGCCTCGTCCCAGACGAGCGACTGCGGGCCGTCGATGACGGCGGCCTCGACCTCGTACCCACGGTAGGCCGGGAGGCAGTGCAGGAAGACGGCATCCGCGGCCGCCCCGCCCATGAGCGACTCGGTCACGGCGAACGGCACGAACGGGCTCTGCGCTCCCTGGCGGTCGCCCTTCTCCTCCTCCATGCCCATCGACACCCAGGTGTCGGTGACGACGACGTCGGCCCCGGCGACGGCCTCCGACGCCTCGCCGGTGACGACGACCGAGCCACCCTGCTCGGCCGCGATCTCCTGCGCGCGAGCGAGGATCGCGGCGTCGGGCTGGTGGCTCGCGGGCGTGCCGATGCGCACGTGCATGCCCGCCAGGGCGCAGCCGAGGAGGTAGGAGTGCGCCATGTTGTTCGCCCCGTCACCGACGTAGGCGAAGGACAGGCCGCGCAGGGATCCCTTGTGCTCCAGCACGGTCAGGAGGTCCGCGAGGATCTGGCACGGGTGGAACTCGTCGGTGAGGGCGTTGACCACGGGCACCCCGGCGTACCGCGCCATCTCCTCGATCCGCTCCTGGCCATGCGTCCGCCAGACGATGGCGGCCGACTGCGGACCGAGGATGCGCGCGACGTCGGCGATGGACTCGCGGGTGCCGATCTGGGCGAGGTTCCCGTCGACGACCATGGGGTGGCCGCCGAGGCCGCTGATCGCCCCCGCGAACGACACCTGGGTGCGGAGCGTGGGCTTGTCGAAGACGACGGAGACGATGCGCGGCCCCGCCAGCGGGGTGCGGGAGTATGGCGCGGCCTTGAGCTCCAGCGCCCGCTGCAGGACCAGCGCCTGCTCGTCGGCGGTGAGGTCGTCGTCACGCAGGAAGTGGCGGGTCATCGGGCGTCCTTCGTGGTGGCGGCCGGCGCGGCGGCACGGGTGGCGTCGAGGGCTGCGTCGAGCAGACCGGGGAGGGCTGCCACGAACAGGTCCAGCTGGTCGGTGGTCACGACGAGCGGTGGTGCGAGCCGAAGCGCGTCGGGGGCCACCGGGTTGACGATGAACCCTGCGTCCCGGGCGGCGGCCGCGACGTGCGCCGCCACGGGTTCGGCCAGGGTGATCGCCCGGAGCAGACCCTTCCCCCGCACCCCGGTGACGAGCGGATGCTGCAGTGCTGCAACGGCGTCCGCGAGGTGCTGGCCCGCTGCCGTCGCGTGCGCGAGCAGGCCCTGCTCCTCGATCGTGTCGATGACGGCGAGCCCGGCAGCCGCGGCCAGCGGGTTCCCGCCGAACGTCGACCCGTGCTGCCCCACCGTGAGGAGGCCGGACACGTCGGACCCGAAGGTCACCAGGGCGCCGATCGGCACCCCGCCGCCGAGCCCCTTGGCCAGCGTGATCGCGTCCGGGACGATCCCGGCCTGCTGGAACGCGAACCACGTGCCCGTCCGCCCGATGCCGGTCTGGATCTCGTCGACAACGAGCAGGGCACCGTGCTCGGTGGTGAGCTCGCGGGCAAGCCGAAGGTAGGTCGCGTCCGCCTCGATGACGCCCGCCTCGCCCTGGACCGCTTCGAGGACCAGTGCTCCCGTGTCGGGTCCCACGGCCGCGCGCAGGGCTGCCTCGTCGCCGTACGGCACGTGGCTGATGCCGGGCATGAGCGGGGCGAACGGCTCGCGGTAGACGGCCTTGTGGGTCAGGGCGAGGGCGCCGGTGGTGCGCCCGTGGAAGGCGCCCTCCGCGGCCACGATGCCGCTGCGGCCGGTGCGCCGGCTGAGCTTGATGGCCGCCTCGATCGCCTCCGCGCCGGAGTTCGCGAAGAAGACCGCGGACCCTGCCGGGGCGTCGGCGATGCCGAGGATCCGCTCCGCCAGCGCGATCTGGCCGGGCGAGGTGAACAGGTTGGAGACGTGGATCGCCTCGCCGGCCTGCTTGCTGATCGCCGCGACCAGCGCCGGGTGGCCGTGGCCCAGGGAGTTGACCGCGATGCCGCCGACGAGGTCGAGGTAGCGCTTGCCGTCGACGTCCCAGACCCAGCAGCCGTCGCCGTGGGAGAGGACCAGGGGCGGACGCCCGAAGACGCCCAGGACGGCGTGCTCGTACCGGTCGAGCAGCTCGTCGTTGCGGGTGGCCATCAGGCGTCGCCTTCCGTCGTGGCGGTGGAGGTTCCGGCGGAGGCAGCCGCCGGCGCCGCGGAGTCGGGGACGACCATGGTGCCGATCCCCTCGGAGGTGAACACCTCGAGCAGCAACGAGTGCGGCTGGCGTCCGTCGATGACGTGGGCCTGCGGGACCCCGTTGTCGACGGCGCGGACGCAGGCCTCGAGCTTGGGGATCATGCCGGCGTCGACACGACCGAGGAGCTCACGGGCTCCGCTGACCGACAGCGACGACAGGAGCGAGTCGCGGTCCGGCCAGTCGGCGTACACCCCCTCGACATCGGTGAGCATGACGAGCTTGTGGGCGCCGAGGGCGACCGCCAGCGCAGCGGCAGCGGTGTCGGCGTTGATGTTGAGGACCTGGCCCTCGACGTCGAGGTCCGGCGCCACCGTCGAGACCACCGGGATCCGCCCGGCGTCGAGGATGTCCTGCACCGCGCCGGGGTTCACCGTGACGACGTCGCCGACGAGCCCGAGGTCGACCTCCTCGCCGTCGACCTCCGTGCCTCGGCGACGGGCGCCGAACAGGCCTGCGTCCTCGCCCGAGAGACCGACGGCCACGGGGCCGTGCTGGTTGAGCAGGCCGACCAGCTCACGGCCCACCTGACCCGTGAGCACCATGCGGACGACGTCCATCACCTCGGGGGTCGTGACACGCAGGCCACCGCGGAACTCGCTCTCGAGGCCGAGGCGCCCGAGCATCTGGGCGATCTGGGGGCCGCCGCCGTGGACGACCACGGGACGCAGGCCGGCGTAGCGCAGGAACGCGACGTCCTGGGCGAACGCCGCCTTGAGCTCGTCGTCGACCATGGCGTTGCCGCCGTACTTGACGACGACCAGCGACCCGCGGAAACGCTCGAGCCACGGCAGGGCCTCGACGAGCGTCTGGGCCTTGCCCCGCGCCACGCGCAGGGCGGCCTTCCCGATGTGGCCGCGGACCGTGCTCGTGGTCGTGGCCCCGTTCGGTGTCGGGGCGGTGGTGGCCGGGGTGGTGGTGTCGGTCATGGGGTCTGGGCTGCCTTCAGCTCGAGTAGGCCGAGTTCTCGTGGACGTAGTCGTGGGTGAGGTCGTTGGTCCAGACCGTCGCCGTCGCGTCGCCGGCGTGGAGGTCGACGAGGACGTGCACCTCGCGTGCCGTGAGGTCGACCAGGGAGCGGTCCTCCCCCACCCCGCCGGCCCGGCACACCTGGACGGAGTTCATCGCGACGTCGAGCTGGTGGGGGTCGAAGGCCGCCCGGGTCGTGCCGACGGCTGCCAGCACCCGCCCCCAGTTGGGGTCGTTGCCGAAGACGGCGCACTTGAAGAGGTTGTTGCGAGCGATCGAGCGGGCCACCTCGAGCGCGTCCGCCTCGCTCGCGGCCGCCCGCACCTCGATGGCGATGTCGTGGTGGGCACCCTCGGCATCGGCGATGAGCTGCCGGGCCAGGCCGGCGCAGACCTCCGTGACCGCGGTCGTGAGCTCGTCGGCGCCGGGGGTGACGCCCGACGCACCGGACGCGAGCAGCACCACGGTGTCGTTGGTCGACTGGCAGCCGTCGGAGTCGATCCGGTCGAACGTCGCAGCCGTCGCCGCCCGCAGCACCGCGTCCAGCTCCCCGCCGGTGACGACGGCGTCCGTGGTCACGACGACCAGCATCGTGGCCAGGGCCGGGGCGAGCATGCCCGCGCCCTTGGCCATCCCGCCGACGCTCCACCCGTCCCGCTGCGCGACGGCCTGCTTGTGCACGGTGTCCGTGGTCTTGATGGCCACGGCCGCATCCTCGCCGCCGTCGGCGTGCAGGGCGGCCGCGGCGGCGTCCACGCCCCCGAGCACCTTGTCCATCGGGAGGAGCTCACCGATGAGCCCGGTCGAGCAGACGACCACGTCCCCCGCCGAGACACCCAGGACGTCGGCGACCTTCTCCGCGGTGGCATGCGTGTCGGCGAAGCCCTGGGCCCCGGTGCAGGCGTTCGCCCCGCCCGAGTTGAGGACGACGGCATCGACGCGACCGTCGGTGAGGACCTGTCGCGACCACGTCACCGGGGCGGCCTCCACCCGGTTGCTCGTGAAGACGGCTGCGGCGTGGTGGTCGGGCCCGTCGTTGACGACGAGCGCCAGGTCCGGTGCACCCGTACTCTTCAGCCCGGCGGCGACGCCGGCAGCGCGGAACCCGGCTGGGGTGGTGGTGCTCACGAGAGGCCTCCGGAGAGCTTGGCCGGCGCGACGGTGTGCCCACCGCGGCGCCAGGTGTCCATCGCGTCGTCGGCACGGTCGCTGTCCACGAGGATCCAGTCGGTGTCGTAGGTCGAGAGCGCGAGGATGCTGATCTTCTTGCGTGCCAGGGGTTCCAGCAGGCCGGCGAGGACGCCGACCATGGTGAAGTCGAGGGGCCCGGCGATCTCGAACGCCGTGAGCGGTCCTTCCTTCTGGACCCCGTCGGGGAGCGTGTCGAACGCCGAGACGATCGAGGTCTCGCTGTCGGTGTACGTGATCGACGCCAACGGGCCGGTCCGCCAGTCCCACGACGGCTCCTCGCCGGCGGGCAGCCGGACGAAGGCGACGGCCTGGTCGTGGCGCATGAGGTGCAGGGGCAGGCTCACGGTGCCACCCCCGCTGCGGGGAGGCCGGTCGTCTCCGGGAGGCCGAGGGCGAGGTTCAGGCACTGGACCGCTGCGCCGGCGGTCCCCTTGGTGAGGTTGTCGATCGCCGCGACGACGACCACGCGGCCGACGCGCTCGTCGACGACGACCTGCAGGTGGACGCTGTTGCTCCCGAGGACGCTGCCCGTCGACGGCCAGGACCCCTGGGGCAGCACGTGCACGAACGGCTCCGCGGCATACGCCTCCTCCCACACGGACCGGACGCTCGCGGGGTCGACGCCCTCGGCGAGCGGCGCCGTGCACGTCGCGAGGATCCCGCGGGGCATCGGAGCCAGCGTGGGGGTGAACGAGACGGTGACGGGTTCACCCGCGGCGCGGGTGAGGTTCTGCTCGATCTCCGGGGTGTGGCGGTGCGTGCCGCCGACTCCGTATGGCGACATGGCACCCATGACCTCGGCGCCCAGCAGGTGGGGCTTGAGGGACTTCCCGGCGCCGGACGTGCCCGACGCGGCGACCACGACGACGTCCTGCGGGGCGAGGACGCCGCCCGCGTAGCCTGGCGCGAGGGCCAGGGACACCGCCGTCGGGTAGCACCCGGGCACGGCGACGTGCTGCTCCCCCGCGAGGACCGCGCGCTGCTGCTCGCCGTGACCCACCGGCAGCTCGGGGAGGCCGTACGCCCAGGCGCCGGCGTACGGGGTGTCGTAGAACGCCTCCCAGGCCGCGGAGCTCGCCAGCCGGAAGTCGGCGCCACAGTCGATGACGACGACGTCGTCCGCGAGCTGGGATGCCAGGGCACCGGAGTGCCCGTGCGGAAGGGCGAGCAGGACGACGTCGTGGCCGGCGAGCGTCTCGGGCGTGGTCTCCTCGATCACGCGGCCGGCGAGCGGCGTGAGGTGCGGGTGGACGGCCCCGAGCAGCTGCCCGGCGCTCGAGGCGGCCGTGACCGCGCCGATCTCCACGTCGGGGTGCGCCAGCAGGAGCCGGAGGATCTCTCCCCCGGCGTAGCCACTGGCTCCGGCGACTGCCACGCGCTGCATGTGCATGAACATACACCCCTATGAGAGTTCATGCAGTCGTGCTCGCTGTCCGGACACCCTCCGTGCGGGTGCCGTGCCGGGTCTCAACCCAGCGGGTCGTCGTCCCCCCACGGCACGAGCGTGATCGTGCGGTCCGCAGCATCCAGCCCACCCGCGGCCCGGTCGCGCAGCGACGCCGGGGTGTCCACCCCGGCCCGGACCATGCGGCCCGACCACACGTCGTGCTCCCCGGCCGCGAGGGCCAGGGCCAGGGCGGAGACCTCGCCCGGGTCGGTCCACTCGGTCCGGCTCACGTGCGCCACCATCGCCTCGGTCATGTCGGTGCGCACGACCCCGGGGGCCAGGTCGAAGGCGAAGACGCCGTGGTCACGCCCGGCGAGGTCCGTGGAACCGGTCAGCCTGGCCAGGGCCGTCTTGCTGGCGTTGTAGGCCGACGCCACGGCGCCCGGACGCACCCCGGCACCGCTGTTGACGTTGATCACCCGGCCAGAGCCTGCGGCCACCATGTGCGGCAGGACGGCGTGGGTCACGAGGAACGGCCCGCGGACGTTGACCTCCATGGTGCGCCACCACTCCTCGGGGTCCGCCTCGTGGATCGGCACCTCGGTGTCGATGACGCCGGCGTTGTTGACGAGCACGTCGATCCGGCCATGACGGCCCAGCACCTCGCCCACCCACCGCTCGACGGCCACCCGGTCCGTCACGTCCGCGACGGCGCTGGAGCCCCGCTCCACGGCATACCCGGCCTGCTCGAAGGCGTCGGCGAGGTGTCGGCCGATCCCCCGGGACGCGCCGGTGACGACGACGACCGGGGCGCTCGACATCGCGGCCACGATCACCGCTGCACCGCGCCGGTGCGCTCCGTGGCTGCAGCGACGGCGGCATCGCGCAGGGCGCTGACCTCGTCGGTGGTCAGGGTGCGCTCGGCGGCCCGGAAGGTGAGCCGGTAGGCCAGGGACTTGTGACCGTCGCCCACCTGCTCCCCACGGTAGATGTCGAACAGCTGCACGGACTCGAGCCGGTCGCCGGCGCCCGACCGCAGCGCCGCCTCGACGTGAGCCGCAGGCACGTCCTCTGCGACGACCAGCGCCACGTCGGTGTGGGCCGGCGGGTAGGTCGACAGCTCGGTCGCCTGCAGCGGGACCCCGGTGGCGGCCACGAGCACGTCCACGTCGAGCTCGGCGGCCACGGTGCGTGCCGGGAGGTCGAGGGCGGAGGTGACCTTCGGGTGCAGCTCGCCGGCGTACCCGACGACCGTGCCGTCCTGGAGCGTGATGCCTGCCACCCGGCCGGGGTGCCAGGGCGCACGCTCGGTGGCGGTGACGACCAGGTCGAGGCCGAGGGCCGTCCCCAGGGACAGCGCCCAGGCGACCGCGTCGGAGGCATCCACCTTGCGGCCGGGGCCCCACGGGCCGCCCCGCTCGACGTCGCCGGCGGCCGCCATGGCGACGTGCCGTGGCTGGTCCGGCACGGCAGCGCGGATCCGTGCCAGCGTCTCGTCGTCCGGCTTGACCTCGATGCCGGGGACGGGCGCCTTCGACGGCTCGTCACGACCGATGGTCACCAGTCCGAGCTCGTAGACCGCGACATCGCGCTGACCGCGGGCGACGTTGCGCCGCAACGCCTCCAGCAACGTGTCGAGCACCGAGGTGCGCAGCAGCGGCAGCTCGTCGGACAGCGGGTTGACGAGCGACTCGGCGCGGCGCCGGACGTCCTGGGGCGCGTAGCCCAGGGCGTCGAAGAGGCCGGGAGCCACGAACGGGTAGGTCAGCACCTCCACGAGCCCCTGCTGCGCGAGCGTGTTGGCCACGACCCGGCGAACCCGTTGGCCGTGGGTCAGTCCGTGCCCGGCCCTGGGGGTCGGCAGGACGGACGGGATCTGGTCGTACCCGCGGACGCGCGCGACCTCCTCCACCAGGTCCGGCCCGTCGGTCAGGTCGGGGCGCCAGGTCGGCGGCAGCACCGCGACGACGACACCACCCTCGGCGACGCCCTCGTCGGTGACGTCGCAGCCGATGGCACGCAGCGTGCCGACGACCTCGTCCTGGGGGTAGTCGAGCCCGACGTAGCGGGTGGGCAGCGTCGTGTCGAAGGTGATGGGGCCGCGCGACGAGCGCTGGTCCACGTCCGTGACACCGGGGTCCGCCGTGCCACCACCGTGGGTGACGAGCAGGTCGACGGCGAGCTGGGCGGCGGCAGCGGCCACCGCCGGGTCGACCCCGCGCTCGAACCGCTTGGACGCCTCGGTGGTGAGCTTGTGCCGTCGCGAGGACCGGGCCACCGAGATCGGGTCGAAGTGCGCTGCCTCGATGAGCACGTCGGTCGTCGCGGCCGTCACCTCGGACGACTCGCCACCCATGACGCCGGCGATCGCCAGCGGTCGGTCGTCGCCGTCGACGATGAGCAGGTCCTGGGGGTCCAGCGCCCGGGCGACGTCGTCCAGCGTGGTGAGCTTCTCGCCCGGCCGGGCCCGGCGCGTGCCGACCCCACCGGACAGGGTCGACAGGTCGAAGGCGTGCAACGGCTGGCCGAGCAGCATCATCACGTAGTTGGTGACGTCGACAGCCAGCGAGATGGGCCGCATGCCGAGCTGGGTGAGGCGCTTGCTCATCCACTGCGGCGTGGCGGCCGTGGTGTCGACACCGCGCACGATGCGCGCGACGTACCGGTCGCACCCGGGGACGCCGTCGATCGGCGACCCGTCGGTGACGTTCACGGCATACCCGTCGTCGTTGGCTGCTGCGACGTCGAGGTGGGCCGGGTCACGGAACACACCACCGGTCGACAGGGCGTACTCGCGGGCGATGCCCCGCAGCGAGAAGCAGTAGCCGCGGTCCGGGGTGACGTTGACCTCGACGACCTCGTCGGCCAGCCCGAGCAGCTCGATGGCGTCGTCACCGGGCGTGAGCGCGGCGGCGGCTTCGGCGCCCAGGAGCGTCGACAGGACGATGATGCCGTCGTGGTCGTCGCCGAGCCCGAGCTCGCGGGCCGAGCAGATCATGCCGTTGGAGACGTGGCCGTAGGTCTTGCGCGCCGAGATCTCGAAACCGCCGGGCAGCACCCCACCCGGGAGGACGCAGACCACGAGGTCGCCGGGACCGAAGTTGTGCGCCCCGCAGACGATCTCCTGGGCCTTGCCCTCGGTCACCCGCTGGCCGTGCTCCCCGACGTCGACGGTGCACCAGTTGATCGTCTTGCCGTTCTTCTGCGGCTCGGGCTCGACGGTCAGGACGCGGCCGACGACGATGGGGCCCTTGATGTCGCCACCGCTCAGTCCCTCCTCCTCGAGCCCCACGCGGACGAGGGCGGCGGCGATGTCGGCACCGGTGGCGTCGGCGGGCACGTCGGCCAGCTCACGAAGCCAGGACACGGGCGCGTGCATCAGATCTCCATTCCGAACTGGCGGGAGAAACGGACGTCTCCCTCGACGATGTCGTGCATGTCCCCCACGCCGTGGCGCAGCATCAGCGACCGCTCGATGCCGAGGCCGAAGGCGAACCCGGAGTAGCGCTCGGGGTCGACGCCGGCGGCCCGCAGCACCCGCTGGTTGACCATGCCGCAGCCGCCGAGCTCGATCCAGCCGGTGCCGCCACACGTGCGGCAGGACGGGTCCTGGCCGCCGCAGACCCAGCACTGGCAGTCGATCTCGGCGCTGGGCTCGGTGAAGGGGAAGTAGTTGGGGCGCAGCCGCGTGACGATGCCGTCACCGAACAGTCGCTGCACGAACGCGTCGAGCGCGCCCTTGAGGTGGGCCATCGTGATGCCCTCGTCGACGACCAGGCCCTCGAACTGGTGGAACACCGGCGTGTGGGTCGCGTCGAGGTCGTCGGTGCGGAACACCTTGCCCGGGCAGAGGACGTAGATGGGCGGCTCGCGGTCGAGCATCGTGCGGATCTGCACCGGAGAGGTGTGCGTGCGCAGCACCAGGCCGCTGCCGGCCGGCGCGACGAAGAACGTGTCGGCCTCACCACGGGCGGGGTGGTCCGGCGACAGGTTGAGGGCGTCGAAGTTCAGCCACTCGGACTCGACCTCGGGACCCTCGGCGATCTCCCAGCCCATGGCCACGAAGATGTCCTCGATCCGCTCGGACACGAGGCTGATCGGGTGGCGGGCCCCCAGCGGGCGCCGCGGTGCGCGGACCGTGAGGTCCATGGTCTCCTCGACGAGGATCCGCTCGTCGCGCTCGCCCTCGAGCTCGGCCTGCCGGGCCGTGAGCGCCTGGCCGACACGCCCACGCGCCTGCCCGACGCGCTTTCCGGCCTCGGCCTTGGCGCTCGGCGGCAGGGCACCGATCTCACGGTTCGCCAGCGCCAGAGGGCTCTTCTCCCCCTGGTGCGCGAGGCGGGCCGCCTTGAGCGCGTCGAGCGAGTCGGCTGCCGCGATCGCTGCCACGGCGTCGGCGACGGCCTGGTCGATCACCGCAGGGTCGAGCGCTGCGACCTCGACCGGGTCGTACTGCTTGTTGGGTCCTGACATGCCACTTCCTCTGTCGGCGCAGCCTCGGGGGCTCTCCACCCGTGGGCGCGCACGGCTCGGCGCCCGGGTCGGGCCCACCGAGTCTAGGGGCGCACGACGGCGTCCCCGGTGTTGGGTTGGGGGCTGGGTTGCGCCTTCGGTGGCGGCGAGCAGGCGCGGGGCGGAGCGGGGGCTCGGTGGTGGCCACCCCGCATACGGGTATGGCGCCGAGCCGGCGCGCGCGGGACGGGACCGTCCGCGGTGGGTGCCCTCAGCGCAGCCGTGCGACCGCGTCCGAAGGCGCGGTAAATCGCTCGGCGAGACGGGTCATGGCACCAGCCTGACCCAGGACCGCGTGGCCACGCAACCGGGTTCCGTGGGCGGCTGACGCGCTCACGCGAGGTAGTCCGGCGGCTCCGACGGCAGGCTCAGGCGGAACTGCGCCCCACCGCCGGGGGCCGACTCCACCTGCACCTGGCCACCGTGCGCCTCGACCAGGCCCTTGACGACGTAGAGGCCCAAGCCGGTGCTCCCCCGGCTCGCGCCGTGCCAGAACCGGCTGAAGACGATGTCCCGGTGGTCGTCGGGGATGCCCTTGCCCTGGTCGCTCACCACGAGGTCGATCCCCTGGTGGTGGTGGCCCTTGGACTCGAGCAGCTCCTGGGCGTCCCCGCAGGCCTTGCTCGCCGCGAGGGTGACGACACCCTCGCCGTGGCGGAACGCGTTCTCGATGAGGTTGGACAGGATCTGGTCGAGCCGGTCGGGGTCCGCCCACACCTCGGGCAGGTCGTCCTGGACCTCGATCGCGAACCGCTCGCGGTCCTGCCCGGAGGCCACCGCGCGCTCGACGTGCCGTCCGTAGACCGCGGCGACGTCGACGGGCTGGGGGCGGATCTGCAGGCGGCCCGCGTCGATGCGCGAGATGTCGAGCAGCTCGGTGATGAGCCGGGTGACCCGGTCGGCGTCTGCCTCGATCGTCTCGATCATGAGGCGCTTCTGGTCGTCGGTGAAGCGGTCCCAGCGACGCAGCAGCGTCGACGAGAAGCCCTTGACGGACGTCAGCGGTGAACGCAGCTCGTGGGCGACGGTCGAGATGAGGGCGGCGTGGTCGGCCTCGAGGCGGCGGCGGGCCTCGGCGTCGCGGACCATGACGATGACCCGGTTGACCGGCTGGTTGCGCCCCGGCCGCAGGTACTTCGCGGTGACGAGGACCTCGCGGCCACCCTCGAGCATGAGGAACTTCTCGCGGTGGCCCGTGCGGATGTTGAGCCCGCGCCACGGGTCCGTGACGTCCCACCAGTCGGTGCCGTCGCTGTCGCGCAGCGTGAGCGCCTCACGGATGTCGCGGCCGACGAGGTCGCGGGCACGCATGCCGAGGACCTTCGCCGCGCGGCGGTTGAGGAAGCTGATCCTCGCGTCCGCCTCGGCGGCGATGAGGCCGTCGGGGAGGACCTCGCTGGCCATGGCGGCCCGCTCGGCGTCGAGGATGGCTCCGGGCCGGTAGTCCATGCGGGGAACCCTAGCCCCTCTGTGCCGCTGCGGAGGCGTAGACACAGACCGTGGCAGCCATGGCCAGGTTGAGCGACTCGGCCGCTCCGTAGATCGGGACGCGCACGACCTCGTCGCACTGCGCCCGGACCTCCTCCTCCAGTCCCCACGCCTCGTTGCCCATGACCCAGGCGTGCGACGGGACGAGGTCGACGTCCGGGAGCAGCACCGTGCCGGCGCCGTCGGCGGCCAGGACACGGATCCCGGCGTCCCGGAGTCGGGTGATCGTCGCGTCGACGCGCAACCCCGTGACGACCGGGAGGTGGAAGAGCGAGCCCGCCGTGGAACGCACGACCTTCGGGGAGAGGACGTCGACCGAGGCGTCGCTCACGAGGACTGCGTCGGCCCCGGCGGCATCGGCTCCCCGGATCACGGTGCCGGCGTTCCCGGGGTCGCGGACGTTGGTCAGCAGGACCAGCAGCCGCGGCGACCCCACGAGGACGTCGTCGAGGGTCGCCACCGGGGTGCGGCAGACCGCCGCGAGCCCCTGCGGGGTCGGGGTCTCGCTCATCGCGGCGAGCACCTCGTCGGTGACCTCGTGGACGTACAGGCCGGCAGCGGAGGCCGCCGTCACCACCTCGACGTACCGCTCCGCGGCGTCGGGGGTGAGGTACAGGTCGACGACCAGCTCCGGGTGGTGGCGGACCACCTCGCGGACGGACTGCGGCCCCTCGACGAGGAACCGGCCGGTCCGGTCACGCACCGAGCGCCGGGACAGTGCCCTGACCGACTTGACCCGGTCCGACCTGGTGTTGGTCAGAAGGGTGTTCGGCTGGGGCATGTCCCGGCGCTCGGGTGGAGTGCTGTGACGCGCTGGATCAGGCGTTCGCGGTCTCGGCCACGGCCGGGACGTTCGCGCGCGAGATCTCGACGAGGGCGGCGAAGGCAGCCTCGTCGTTGACGGCCAGCTCGGCCAGCATGCGACGGTCGACCTCGATCTCAGCAGCCTTGAGGCCCTGGATGAAGCGGTTGTACGTCATGCCGTTGGCGCGGGCGCCGGCGTTGATGCGCTGGATCCACAGGCGACGGAAGTCGCCCTTCTTGGCCCGACGGTCACGGTAGGCGTAACCGAGGCTGTGGGTGACCTGCTCCTTGGCCTTGCGGTAGAGGCGCGAACGCTGTCCGCGGTAACCGCTGGCGCGCTCGAGGACGACCCGGCGCTTCTTCTGGGCGTTGACTGCCCGCTTCACGCGTGCCACGTGAGTTCTCCTTGCTGTCTAACTGCTTGCGAGGCTGCTTGTCGAGCCCGGCCAAACAATGGGGTTGGGTGGGGCTCGGCTCAGCGGCCGAGGAGCTTCTTGACCTTCTTGGAGTCCGGCTTGGACACCTCGACGTCGTTCGCGATCGAGCGCGTGAAGCGCGAGGACTTGTGCTCGAGGAGGTGGCGACCGCCAGCCTGCTCGCGCATGACCTTGCCCGTGCCGGTGATCCGGAAGCGCTTCTTCGCACCGGAGTGCGTCTTCATCTTCGGCATGAGGCCGATCTCCTTGCTGTTGGTGTAACCGTGTCGTTCGTGCGGGTGGTGCAGGGGTGGAACCGGGCTCAGGTGGCCGGCTCGGTGGTCTCTGCCTCGGGGGCGGTGGGCTCGGCGGCCGTCTCGGTGGAGACGTCCTGGGCCTGGTCCGCGTCGGAGGCCGGGGCGGCGGTGCGCGCGCGGCGCTGCTCGGCCATCGCCTCGGACTTCTTCTTCGTCGGACCGAGCACCATGATCATGTTGCGGCCGTCCTGCTTGGGGGCCGACTCGACCGTGCCCAGCTCGATGACGTCCTCGGCGAGGCGCTGCAGGAGGCGGAAGCCCAGCTCGGGGCGCGACTGCTCGCGTCCGCGGAACATGATCGTCACCTTGACCTTGTCGCCGCCCTTGAGGAAGCGCTCGACGTGGCCCTTCTTGGTGCCGTAGTCGTGCGGGTCGATCTTCGGGCGGAGCTTGATCTCCTTGATGACCGTGTTGACCTGGTTCTTACGCGCTTCGCGCGCCTTCAGTGCCGCTTCGTACTTGAACTTGCCGAAGTCCATGAGCTTGGCGACTGGAGGCTTGGCCATCGGGGCCACCTCGACGAGGTCGAGGTCAGCCTCGGCGGCGAGCCGCAGCGCGTCCTCGACGCGCACGATGCCGACCTGTTCTCCGTTGGGGCCAACCAACCGCACTTCCGGCACCCGGATGCGGTCGTTGATGCGAGGCTCGCTGATGGTGGTGCTCCTTCGGTCAGGGAATCGTCCGACCGCACCCAACGAGAAGAGGCTCCCCGCCGCTGTCGCGCGAGAAGCCTCACCAGTTCCGTCACGGGTGCCCCGAGTACCGTGTGCGGTGCGGGCTGACGCCCGCGGCACACGCCTCGGTGGACCCGGGAACCCGGCGACCGAAGTGGTCGACGCGGGTGGAAGCAGGTGCTGCTTCTCTTGCACACCGCGCCCACCTGTGTGGCCACCCGAAGGCGACCCCGTGAGTGGTCACGGCCGGTCGATCTGCAAGGCTACCAGCGTGAGCACGGAATCTCCCAATCCCCACCCGACCACCTCCCGCTACGACGAGACCACCCCTGCCGACGACGGACAGCTCGCGCAGCAGACCCGTGACATCTCCGAGGTGCCGGCCGTCGAGGTCATCACCACCGCGGCGATCCACCTGATGAGCGCTGCCGCGGTGAAGTGCGGGCTCGCGGAGGGCCCCGACGCCGCCGACCACCTCGACCTCGACGAGGCCCGTCGCCTCATCAACGCCCTGGCCGGTCTCATCACGGCCTCGGCCCCCGACCTCGGCAGCCAGCACGCCGCTCCCCTGCGCGACGGCTTGAAGTCCCTGCAGCTCGCCTTCCGCGAGGCCTCCGTCATCCCCGACGCGCCGGGTCAGGGTCCCGGGGAGAAGCTCACCGGCTCCGTCGTCTGACCTCGCCGGAGCGGCGCCGAGCCGCCAGGCCGGACCGGTATGGCGCGGGAGCTCAGACGGTGGCTGCGGCGCGGGCGCGCTCGGCGGACTGCTTCGCCCGTCCGGCCCGGTGGCGGCGGGCGCGGCCGGAGGTGGCGACAGCTCCCACGAGCGCGATGACCAGCCCTGCCGCCGCGACGACAAGGAACCCCGCACCCCACCCGACGTGGTCGATGGCGACGCCGGCCAGGGGCGCACCCATGGCCCCTCCGGCCGTCATGAACGACCCGTGCCAGCCCATCGCCTCCCCGCGGGCGTCCGCGGGGACCACGCGGCTCGCCTGGTCGACGGTCGCGGTGATGGTGGGCGCGCAGAACAGCCCCGCCACGAACCCGAGGACGGCCAGCGACGGCGCCCCGGACGCGAGCGCCATGGGTGCGGTCACCAGGGCCAGCCCCCCGAGCAGCCAGAAGGCCGAGATGGAGCGGCGCAGCCCGCCGTAGACGAGCCCGCCGACGAGCGACCCGAGGCCCCAGACCGCCAGCACCCAGCCGATCGACCCGGGCGACTGGAAGTCACGCAGGGCCGCGACGAAGGCGATGTCGGAGCCGCCGAGGACGAGGGTGGCCGCACTGGCGCCCAGGCAGATGGCGATGAACTGTGGCCGCAGCCACGACGAGCGCGGCACGGAGGCCGCCGCGGCGACGGCCACGCCCTGGTCGTCGACCTCGCGCGGTGCGTCCTCACGGATGACCGGGTTGGCCGCCCACAGCAGGATGCCCGCGGCGACGCCGAGCATCTGGATGGCGAAGAGGACCCACGTGGTCGGCCAGACCGTCGCGGCCCAGACCCCGAGTGCGGGGCCGACCATGAAGGACAGCTCCACGGCCACCGAGTCGAGCGAGATGGCCGTGCGGCGGTCGTCCTCGGGGACGGCGACGATGATCGCCTGCCGGATGATGGAGAACGCGGGGATGACGAAGAGTCCGGCGACCGAGGCCAGCACGAGCAGCGGCCAGTACGACACGAACGGCGCGATCGACCAGCAGACCGCGGCCACGACGATCGACGGCACGACCACCCGGCGCAGGCCCATCCGGTCGAGCAGCCGCCCACGCCACGGGCCGCTCACGGCGATGGCGATGGTGGCAGCGGCCGAGACCAGGCCGGCCGCGGCGTAGGGGCGGTCGAGGGCGGACACGACGTGGAGGGTGAGGACGATGCCTCCGGCGAACACCGGCATGCGCACGAGGAAGCCCAGCACGAGCGCCCGGCGGAGGGCGGAGCTGGCGAGGACGCGGCGGTAGCGGTGGAGCACTCCCCCACTGTCGCAGTCGGGACCGACACCAGCCAAATGGGTTTCGCTCCTGACACCCGGGACCGGGCTCAAGGGTGTCGACGCGGCTCCTCCAGGCGACCTACCGGCCGGACAACCGCTCCTCCCGCAGCACGTCCACCCGGTCGCGTGAGTAGGCCGAGGTGGAAGCAGGAGCCGCCCGTCCGAGGCGCTCGCGAAGAGCTGCGTCGCCCATCCCCCTGTCCAGCGCCCCGGCCAACGCCGCGACGTCCCCACCGGGACGAGCAGGCCGTACACCCCGTCCGTGACCAGCTCACCCCCACGGCGCGGCCGGGCTCCCTCGGATGCGGACCCCGCCCGGATCGGCGAGGGTGGAGGCAGGCTCCCCGCCATACCCGAACCTGACCGACCTGACCGCAACGAACGATCCCGAGGAGCACCATGACCACCCAGAACACCGGCGAGTCCATCCAGACCGCACCCTCCGACGAGGCCCGGCTCGGCTCCCACACCGACAACGGCGCACCGGCCCCCAGCGACCGCAACTCCCTGACCCTCGGCGCCGACGGCCCGATCCTGCTGCACGACGTGCACTTCCTGAATCAGATGGCGCACTTCAACCGCGAGCGCGTGCCCGAGCGCAACGTGCACGCCAAGGGCTCGGGAGCGTTCGGCACGTTCGAGACCACCGAGGACGTCTCGCGGTACACCAAGGCCGCGCTGTTCCAGCAGGGCTCGACGGTCGAGATGCTCGCGCGCTTCTCGACGGTCGCCGGTGAGCAGGGCTCCCCCGACACGTGGCGCGACCCCCGTGGGTTCGCGCTGAAGTTCTACACGCCCGAAGGCAACTACGACCTCGTCGGCAACAACACCCCGGTGTTCTTCATCCGCGACACCATGAAGTTCCCGCACTTCATCCGCAGCCAGAAGCGCCTCGGCGGCTCGGGCCTGCGCGACAACCACATGCAGTGGGACTTCTGGAGCCTCAACCCGGAGTCGGCGCACCAGGTCACGTACCTCATGGGTGACCGCGGCATCCCGAAGACGTTCCGGCACATGAACGGCTACGGGTCGCACACGTTCCTGTGGATCAACGAGGCCGGTGAGAAGCACTGGGTCAAGTACCACTTCCACAGCAACCAGGGCGTCGAGGGACTGACCGGCGAGGAGGCCACCCGCATCGCCGGGCAGGACGCCGACCACCACCGCCGCGACCTCTGGGACTCCATCGAGGCCGGTGACTTCCCCAGCTGGACGCTCTCGATCCAGGCGATGCCCTACGAGGACGCGAAGACCTACCGGTTCAACCCGTTCGACCTGACCAAGGTGTGGCCGCACAGCGACTACCCGCTGATCAAGGTCGGCACGATGACCCTGAACAAGAACCCGGACAACTTCTTCGCCCAGATCGAGCAGGCGGCGTTCGAGCCGTCGGCCGTCGTGCCCGGCATCGGCTTCTCCCCCGACAAGATGCTGCTCGGTCGGGCCTTCGCCTACTCCGACACCCACCGCTACCGGATCGGCGCCAACTACCTGCAGCTGCCCGTCAACCGTCCCCGCGTGGAGAACCTCAACACCTACACGCAGGACGGTGCGATGGCGTTCGAGCACCGCGGTGACGCCCCGGTCTACGCCCCCAACAGCCAGGGCCGCGGCTACGCCGACCAGGTCGGCGAGGTCGAGGACGGCTGGGAGGCCGACGGCGCCATGGTGCGCCAGGCCTACACGCTGCGCGCCGAGGACGACGACTTCGGTCAGGCCGGCACGCTGGTCCGCGAGGTCTGGGACGACGCGCAGCGCGAGTCGTTCGTCGAGACCGTGGCCGGTCACCTGCTCGGTGGCGTGAAGTCGCCGGTGCTCGAGAAGGCGTTCGACTACTGGAAGAACGTCGACGCCGACACGGGCAAGCAGATCGAGGAGCTCGTCCGCGCCGGTCTGGGTGGCGACAACCCCGGCGGCATGGCCGACGACGCCAAGGTCGTCCAGGACCCGATCGTGGAGACGAACACGCAGGCGTCCAGCTAGTCCCACGACACCGTGTGCCGCGTGCCCCCGGAACCACCCGGGGCACGCGGCATACCGTGGTCGTCGTGACGATCTTCCACCTCGCCGAACCCGCCCACTGGGCCGCCGCCCAGCTCTCGGGCAGCTACACGCAGTCGACACGCGGACGCACGATGGAGCAGGAGGGGTTCATCCACTGCTCGTCCGCGGAGCAGTGGCCCGTGGTGCGCCGCAACTTCTACGCCGACGTGCCAGAACCCTTGCTGCTGTTGGAGATCGACGTCGACGCGCTCGCCGAGCCGCCGGTCGTCGAGGTCGGGAACCCGACGACCGGCGAGACCTTCCCCCACCTGTATGCAGCGCTGCCGACGTCCGCGGTCGTGCACGTGACCGAGCTCGCGCCCCCGCACGGCGAGGACGTCGACCCGCGGCCGCTCAGCTGATCGAGAAGGCCAGCCCGTCGATGCGGGCGCGGATCTCGCCGTCCGTCGCCAGCCGCTCCCCCACGGCCGTGGCGATCTCCTGGACCCGCTGAGCCGGGAGGCCGGGCACGAGCGTGAGGGCGACGCGCAGCACGCCCTCACCCGGCGTCCCGCCGGTGAGGGCGTGGCCGACCACGTCGGGCTGCTCGTGCAGGGCGTCCGCCACGGCGGCCGCCACCTGGGGGTCCTCGTGCGCCGGGAGCCACTCGCGCTGCTGGGCCAGCGCCCAGACCATGCTCGGGCGCAGGGCGAGCGGCTGCTCGCCCGCGACGTCGACCACGATGACGTCGCACCGTTCGCTCACGGCGGCCTGCGCTGCGCGGGCGGCGGTCACGGGCACGGGGCGCGCCTGCGGGTCCCAGGCGGAGATCGCGTCCATCGAGGTGAAGACGGGCAGGGCCCGGGCACCGTCCGGCGCGACCAGCGTCACGGCGGCCATGTCCGTCTGCTTCTCGACCAGGTGCTCGCCGCTGTCGTCGACCGAGACCGGCTCGGCGACGATGGGGACGAGGAGCCGGGCGCCGGCCACCGCGGCCATCAGGGCGCGTTCGTCGGACGGGTCGGCGAGCGCGGCCGCGAGTGCCGGGTCGGCGGCGCCGGTGTCACCGTCGAACCCCGTTCCCGTCAGCTCACGACCGCCGAAGGGAATGCCCGCGGAGTCCTGCGAGGGCGTCGATCCGCTCACGGTCGTCCCGCCACGTCGAGCGCGTCGGGCAGCGTGAACGCCCCGCGGTAGAGCGCGGACCCCACGATGGCACCCTCGACGCCGTCGGCGACCAGGCCACGGATGGCCTCGATGTCGGCCAGCGTCGAGACTCCGCCGGAGGCGACGACCGGGCGGTCGGTGCGGGCGCAGACGTCCCGCAGCAGCTCGAGGTTCGGCCCCTTGAGCATGCCGTCCTTGTTGACGTCCGTGACGACGTAGCGCGCGCAGCCCTCGCGGTCGAGCCGCTCGAGCGTCTCCCAGAGGTCGCCACCCTCCTGCGTCCAGCCGCGTGCGGCCAACGTGGTGCCCCGGACGTCGAGGCCGACCGCGATCCGGTCACCGTGCTCGGCGATCGCGGCGGCGGTCCACTCCGGGTCCTCCAGCGCCGCCGTCCCGAGGTTGACCCGGCAGCAGCCGGTGGCCAGGGCAGCCTCGAGGGAGGCGGCGTCGCGGATGCCGCCGCTCATCTCCACCTTGATGTCGAGGCGCCCGACGATGTCAGCGAGCAGGTCGCGGTTCGAGCCACGCCCGAAGGCCGCGTCGAGGTCGACGAGGTGCAGCCACTCGGCACCCTGCTCCTGCCATGCGAGCGCCGCCTCCCACGGGTCGCCGAACTGGCCACCGGTGCCGGCCACCCCCTGCACGAGCTGGACGGCCTGGCCGTCGGCGACGTCGACGGCGGGCAGGAGTTCGAGGCGTGGCGTGGTCATGCGATGTCCTTCACGTGTCGTGCGGCGGTCGGTGGGGTGCGTCAGTGGTGTCGGTCGATGGTGACTGTTCTGCCTGAGGGACAGGCTGTTTCGACAGGGTGGGGGACACCTCAGAGGGTGCGGACCCAGTTCTCGAGGAGCGCCAGCCCGGCGTCCCCGGACTTCTCGGGGTGGAACTGCGTCGCCGACAGGGGGCCGTTCTCGACGGCCGCGACGAAGCGGCCACCGTGGTCGGCCCACGTGACCTTGGGCGCCACCGCGGCGAACGCGCCGGTGGGCGGCTCCAGGACCCAGTCCTGCACGGCATACGAGTGGACGAAGTAGAAGCGCTCGGACTCGACGCCCGAGAACAGCCGTGAGTCGCCCGGTGCCTCGACCCCGCTCCAACCCATGTGCGGCACGACCTCGGCGCGGAGCCGGGCGACGGTGCCGGGCCACTCCCCGAGGCCCTCCTGGGGCGTGCCGGTGGGTTCGTCGGAACCGTCGAACAGGACCTGCATCCCCACGCAGACCCCGAGGACGGGCCGCCCCCCGGCCAGGCGGGTCTCGATGACGAGCGGCCCGTCGGCGGCACGCAGGCCGGCCATGCACGCGTGGAAGTTGCCGACACCGGGGACGAACAGCCCGTCGGACTCCAGGGCGAGGCGACGGTCACCCGTCAGCGTCACCTGCGCGCCGACGTGCTCGAGGGCACGCACCGCGGAGCGGACGTTGCCGCTGCCGTAGTCGAACACCACCACGTGTGCCATCAGCTCTCCTCCAGTTCGGCGCGGTGCTGCGCCTGCTCTGCCATGCGGGACTCGAAGCGCGCCACCGCCTGCGCGGTGGGTGCGACGACCTGTCCGCGGGGGTGGTCGGACGGTGCCAGCAGGTCGCCGCCGGGCAGGGACAGGACCTCGAGGACCCGCCGCAGGTACCGCAAAGCGTCGCCGGAGCCGTCCTTGAGGACCGCGTGGACCGCGGAAGGGCTGGTCCGGCTGTGCGCGGCCGCCACCAGCTCGGGCGGACGGGCCGGGTCGAGTCCCGGCGTGCGCAGCGGGCCGTTCTCGGGTTCCCACACCAGCCACCGGTGGCCGGCGCGGAACCCCTTGGCCTGCAGGCTGACCACCGCGCGGTGGTCGATGACGAACACCCCGATGGACGGCCGCAGCCGCAGGGGCACGGGCCGTCCCGCGAGCACCGTGACCGCGTCGTCGTACGGGGCCCGGGCGCGCGAGGAGCGCTCGGCCGGCAGCAGCGCCGTCCACTCCCCCAGCGGCACGACGTCGCAGGCGACGAGCCCCCTGCGGACCCAGCCGGACACGGGGCCGGGCTTGGCCCGCACCAGGAGCAGTCCGCGCGAGTCCCGCGCAGGCTGCCACGGGACGCTCACGTGGAGAGGCTGCCCTTCGCGCTGGGGACGCCGACCACCCGCGGGTCGCGGGCCACCGCGGCCCGCAGCGCGCGGGCGACCGCCTTGAACTGCGCCTCGACGACGTGGTGGGGGTCGCGTCCGGACAGCACCCGGACGTGCAGGGCGATGCCGGCGCGGTAGGCGAGGGACTCCCAGACGTGACGGGTCAGGGAGCCGACGTAGTTGCCGCCGATGAGGACGTAGGCCTGGCCTTCCGGCTCACCGGTGTGGACGACGTAGGGCCGGCCCGCGACGTCGACGACGGCCTGCACCAGCGCCTCGTCGAGGGGCACGGTGGCGTCACCGAACCGGGAGATCCCGCTCTTGTCGCCGAGCGCCTCCCGCAGCGCGTCGCCGAGCACGATCGCGACGTCCTCGACGGTGTGGTGCGCGTCGACGTCGACGTCGCCCGTGGCCTTGATGCGCAGGTCGATCAGCGAGTGCTTGGCCAACGAGGTGAGCATGTGGTCGTAGAACCGCACACCGGTCGACACGTCGGCGACGCCCGTGCCGTCGAGGTCCAGCTCGAGCTCGACGCTCGACTCGGACGTCGAGCGGCTCAGCGAGACCCTGCGGTCACCTGCGGTCACGACGGGCTCCTGTCCGTGGCTGTTGCAGCGATCTCGGCCACGGCGGCCAGGAACGCGTCCGTCTCGGCCGGGGTCCCGGCCGTCACACGAAGATAGTGGGGAATGCCGACGTCGCGGACCAGCACCCCGCGGTCCAGCAGCGCGCGCCACGTCGCGGCAGCGTCGACGAGTCCGCCGAAGAGCACGAAGTTGGCGTCGCTGGCGACCGGGTCGTAGCCGAGGGCGGCCAGCTCGGCGACCATCCGATCGCGCTGCTCCTTGATGACCTCGACGGTCCCGAGCATCTGGTCGGCGTGCGCGAGGGCCCCCAGCGCGATGGCCTGCGTCGGCGCCGACAGGTGGTACGGGAGACGCACCAGCCGCAGCGCGTCCACGAGGGCGGGGTCGGCGGCGAGGTAGCCGAGCCGTCCCCCCGCGAACGCGAACGCCTTGCTCATGGTGCGCGTCACGACGAGCCTCGGTCGTCCCTCGAGGAGGGTCAGGGCGCTCGGGGTGCCGGGGCGGGCGAACTCGGCGTAGGCCTCGTCCACGACGACCACGGCCCGCTCCGCCGCGGCATACACGGCCTCGACGACGTCGAGCGGCAACGCGGTGCCGGTGGGGTTGTTCGGTGAGCAGAGGAAGACCACGTGCGGCTGGTGCGCCCGCACCTGCTCCACCGCCGACTCCACGGTGAGGTCGAACGGTGCGTCGGTCCCCTGCCCTCGCAGCCCGTCGACCCACGTCGTGCCCACGCCGGTGCTGATGAGCGGGTGCATGGAGTAGGCGGGGGTGAAGCCCAGGGCCGTCCGGTCCGGGCCGCCGAAGGCCAGCACGAGGTGCTGGAGGACCTCGTTGGAGCCGTTGCCGGCCCACAGCTGGGCCGGCTCCAGCGCCACCCCCGTGGTGGAGGACAGGTATGCCGCGAGGGCGGTCCGCAGGTCCGTGAACTCCCGGTCTGGGTACCGGTTGAGGTCCGGTGCCACGGCGGCCACGCGGGCGGTGATGTCGGCCACGACGTCGGGCGGCACCGGGTAGGAGCTCTCGTTGGTGTTGAGGCGCACGGGCACGTCGAGCTGGGGCGCGCCGTAGGGGCTCGCGCCACGCAGGTCGGGGCGCAGCAGCTCCTCGAGGGGTGTCAGGTCGCTCACGACGTCCGCCCCGCTCAGGATGCGTCGAAGCGGGCCGTGACCGCCTCGCCGTGTGCGGGCAGGTCCTCGGCCTGGGAGAGCGTCACGACGTGGTGCGCGACCTCCTCGAGGGCGGACCGGCTGTAGTCGACGACGTGGATGCCACGCAGGAAGGACTGCACGGACAAGCCGCTGCTGTGGCAGGCGCACCCGCCGGTGGGCAGCACGTGGTTGGACCCGGCGATGTAGTCGCCCAGGCTCACGGGTGAGTACGGGCCGACGAAGACCGCGCCGGCGTTGCGCACCCGGGCGGCGACCGAGGACGCGTCCCGCGTCTGGATCTCCAGGTGCTCCGCGGCGTAGGCGTTGACGACGTCCAGGCCTCGCTCGAGGTCGTCCACGAGGACGACGCCGGACTGCGGGCCGGTGAGGGCGGTGCGCACGCGCTCCGCGTGCTTGGTCGCCGGGACCCGGCGCTCCACGGCCGCGGCGACCGCAGCGGCGAGCTCCGGGCTGTCGGTCACGAGGACCGATGCGGCGTTCGGGTCGTGCTCGGCCTGGCTGATGAGGTCGGCCGCGACGTGCACCGGGTCGGCGGAGTCGTCGGCGAGGACGGCGATCTCGGTGGTCCCGGCCTCCGAGTCGATGCCGATCAGGCCCTTGAGCAGGCGCTTGGCGGCCGTGACGTAGACGTTGCCGGGGCCGGTGACGAGGTTGACGGGCTCGGCCACGACGGCCTCCTCGCCCTCTCCGTCGGTGAACCCGTAGGCGAACGCGGCGACCGCCTGGGCACCACCCACGGCATACACCTCGTCGACGCCCAGCAGCGCGCAGGCGGCGAGGACGGTCGGGTGGGGGTAACCGGTGAAGACGCCCGTGTTCTCGCGCTGGGGCGGGCTGGCGACGGCCAGCGAGCCGACCTCGGCGATCTGGGCGGGGACGACGTTCATCACGACGCTGGAGGGGTAGACCGCACGGCCACCGGGCACGTAGAGGCCGACGCGGTCGACGGGGACCCAGCGCTCGCTGACGGTGCCACCCTCGGCGACCGTGGTCGTCGTGGTGGTGCGGCGCTGGTCCTCGTGGACGATGCGCGCCCTGCGGATCGACTCCTCGAGCGCGGTCCGCACGTCCGGGGCCAGGGTGTCGAGGGCCGCGGCGATGACGTCGGCGGGCACGCGCAGGCTCGTGGGGCGGACCCCGTCGAACCGCTCCCCGAGGTCGTAGAGGGCCTCGGCGCCGCGGTGGCGCACGTCCTCGCACAGCGGCCGGACGGTCTCGACCGCCGCCGCGACGTCGAACTCGGCGCGGGGCAGGAGGTGGCGCAGCTCGCGGACACCGAGCACGCGTCCGCGCAGGTCGATCGTGGACATCATGGGGCCAAGTCTAGGCGGGGCCGTTCGCGGCTCCTGTGGCGGTCTCAGCCCCCGGAGCCCTGGCGTGGCATGAGCGGGTCCGTCGGGACCTCGGGGCCCACCCGCGGGTCCGGGCCAAGCCCGCCCGCACCCGGGCGGCTCGTGGAGCCGTCGGGGTCCACCTGCCCGTCAGCGCTGCGGGCGTCGTGGCGGAAGGTCGCCTCGATGCTGTCGGCCACCTCGTCGCGGGGCCACCGAGCAGCCAGCAGTACGAGCACGCCGAGGGTGATCACCGCGCAGATACCGACCGCGGCCGCGGCCGAGGTGTGCTCGGAGATCCACCCCGCCGCGAGGAAGCAGACGCCCGTCACGCCGACGGACATGGCCCCCGCGAGACCGAACACGCGGCCCCTCATCGTGGGTGGGACCAGCAGGGTGAAGGCCGACTGGAGCGGCAGCATGTAGCACTGGAGGGCGCCCGAGAGGAACCACGCCACCCACACCACGGGCAGCGGCGGCTCGAAGATCGTCGCGAGCAACGGCAGCGGCATGAGCACCGCGAGGCGCATGACGAGCCGGAACTGGCGCTCGGCGGGGAGCCTGGCGATGAGCAGCACACCGACGACTGCACCGAGGATGGGCGCGGCCATGAGCAGGCCGCCCCACGAGGACGAGCCGCTGTGCTGGGTGCCGTACGGCAGGGCGACGGCCTCGGGTGCGGCGATGGCCAGGGCGCTGGCGAGCGAGAGCAGCAGCAGCATGGTCAGGACGCGGCTGGAACGGATCTGCTGCCAGCCGTGGGCCAGGTCGCCGGCCAGGCTGTAGAGCGGGGTCTCCGTGGTCTCGGCCAGCGACCTCGGCGGAGTGATCCACATGAGCAGGGCGGCACCGAGCACGAAGGTGGCCAGGTCGAGCAGGAGGGCCTGGGTGTCCCCGATGACCCCGACGATGACACCACCGATGGCCAAGCCGATGGCCTGGTTGATCTGGGTGGCGAGGGTGTTCAGCCCGAACGCGCGGGCGTAGAGCCGGCGGTCGGGGAAGATGTCGGTGAGCAGCACCTGGCCGGCCGTGATGGCCGGACCGCCGACGAACTCGAGCACGAACACGATCGACAGCACGAGCGCGAGCGACTCGGTCGTCGACACGGTCGCGATCAGGGCCAGGACGAGCAGCGCGCGCAGGAGGTGCGTGCCGACCATGACGGTCCGTGCGGGCCAGCGGTCGCACAGGGGCGACAGCAGTGCCCTGCCGAGGATGCTCGGCACCAAGGACACGGCGAACGTGGCCGCCGTGGCGAGGGCCGAACCGGTCCAGGCGAACACGACCGAGGCGATCGTGATGCGGGCGATGTAGTCGCCCCACGTCGACAGCGTGGCGGCCATGAAGACGGGCAGGAACACCGGGGCGCGAAGCACCTCGGTGTACGAGGGCACCACAACGGCACCGTCCCTGCCCCTGACCATGCGCCGACCGTACCTCGCTACCGCGAACCGTAAAAGTCGAACTCGGTCACCGTCCGGGCGTGTCGGGCCGCCCGGCGGTACCGGCCCGCGAGGTCTGCTCCGGAGCCCGGATCGCCACCGAGGATGCGGCTCACGCCGTCGGCGACCCGCAGGTCGGAGGGCACGCTGTCGACGGGCCGGCCGCGGTAGAGCACCGCGGCGTTGCGCAGCCGGGAGGCCAGGGTCCAGGACTCCCGCAGGGCCTCGGCGTGCTCGGCGCTGATGAGTCCGGCGCCCTCGGCCGCCTCGAGCGCAGGCAATGTGCTCGTGGTCCGCAGGCCCGGCACGTCGTGGGCGTGCTGCATCTGGAGCAGCTGGATCGTCCACTCGACGTCGGTCAGGCCACCGCGCCCGAGCTTGAAATGGCTCTTGGGGTCGGCCCCGCGGGGCAGCCGTTCGGCCTCCATGCGCGCCTTGAGGCGGCGGATCTCCCGGACCTGATCGGGGGTGAGCCCGGCGTCCGGCCAACGCAAGGGGTCGATCAGCTCGACGAACCGCTCCCCCAGCCCCACGTCGCCGGCGATGGGGGTCGCGCGCAGCAGCGCCTGCGACTCCCAGGTGAGCGACCAGCGCGAGTAGTAGGCGCGGTAGCTCTCCAGGCTCCGCACGAGGGGTCCGTTCTTGCCCTCGGGGCGCAGGTCGGCGTCGAGCCCCAGCCCGGTGTCGGGTCCGGCACCGCCGAGCAGGCGGCGCAGCTCCTGCACCGTGGCGAGGGCCTGGTCCTGGGCGGCGGCCTCGGAGGCGCCCTCGACGGGCTCGTGGACGAACAGCACGTCGGCGTCGGAGCCGTACCCCACTTCGCCGCCCCCGAGCCGTCCCATGCCGACGACGAGCAGCCGGGTGGCGGGCGGGCCGTGCTGCTCCGCCACGACGCGGACGGCCACGGACAGCGCGGCCTCGAGGAGCGCGGCCACGAGGTCCGTCAGCGCGGTGCCGACCTCGCGCAGGTCCAGCTGCCCCGTCAGGTCGGCGACGGCGATCCGGAAGAGCTCCTGGCGGCGCAGGCTCCGCGCTGCGCGGACGGCCCGGTCCGGGTCCTCCTGACGACCTGCAGCGGCGGTCATCCGCTTGACCAGGTCGGCGCGCGGCAGGGGCGTGAGCCCCCCGGTCTCGCCGAGGATCGCGACGGACTCGGGGGCACCGACGAGGAGGTCGGCGGCATACCGGCTGCGCCCGAGGACGTGCGCCAGCCGCTCGGCGGCCGTGCCCTCGTCGCGCAGGAGGCGCAGGTACCAGTGGGTCGAGCCGAGCTCCTCGCTCACCTTCCGGAAGGCCAGGAGCCCTCCGTCGGGGTCGGCCTCGTCGGCGAACCACGCCAGCATCACCGGCAGGAGGGTGCGCTGGATGGCCGCACGGCGGCTCACGCCTGAGGTGAGTGCCTCGAGGTGGCGGATGGCACCGGCGGGGTCACGGAAGCCGAGCGCCGCGAGCCGCTCGCGGGCGGCCTCCGGACCGAGGCGGGCCTCGGAGCTGCTCAGCTTGGCGACGGCAGCCAGCAGGGGCCGGTAGAAGAGGCGCTCGTGGATGCGGCGGACCTCGCGCGCCTGCTGCTGCCACTGCGTGACGACCGCCTTGGCGGGGTCCGAGCGGTGTCCCAGCGCCCGACCGAGGCGGCGCAGGTCCGCCTCCCCCGTCGGCATGAGGTGCGTCCGCCGGAGCCGGAACAGCTGGATGCGGTGCTCGAGGGTGCGCAGCAGGCGGTAGGCGTCGTCGAGCGTGGCGGCGTCCTCGCGCCCGACGTACCCGCCCCGCGCGAGCGCGTCCAGGGCCTCGAGGGTCGTGCCGGAGCGCAGCGAGTCGTCGGAGCGGCCGTGGACGAGCTGGAGCAGCTGCACGCTGAACTCGACGTCACGCAGCCCGCCGGGACCGAGCTTGAGCTGGCGGTCCGCCTCAGCGGCGGGGACGTGCTGCTCCACGCGGCGCCGCATCGACTGGACGTCCTCGACGAAGTTCTCGCGGGACGCGGCCTGCCACACCATGGGGCGGACGGCGTCGAGGTAGGCCTCCCCGAGCGCGCGGTCGCCGGCCACCGGACGCGCCTTGAGCAGGGCCTGGAACTCCCAGGTCTTCGCCCAGCGCTCGTAGTAGGCGCGGTGGCTCTCGATGGTCCGCACCAGGGGCCCGTTCTTGCCCTCGGGGCGCAGCGCCGCGTCGACTGGCCACAGGGTGCCCTCGCCGGTCGAGGTGGAGCAGGCGCGCATGAGGTGGGTGGCCAGCGAGGTCGCGGCACCGATGGCGCGCGCCTCCTCGACGCCCTCGCGCGGCTCGGCCACGAAGATGACGTCGACGTCGCTGACGTAGTTGAGCTCGCGCCCACCGGTCTTCCCCATGCCGATCACGGTGAAGTCGCACAGGTCGGCGTCCTCCCCGACGTGCTGACGGGCGATCTCCAGGGCGGCCTCGAGGGCAGCCTCCGCGAGGTCGGCGAGCGCTGCCGCCGCCTCCGGCAGGGCTGCGGGCGGGTCGTCCGTCGTGAGGTCCAGGGCCGCGATCCCGAGCAGCTGCCGTCGATAGCCGATCCGCAGCGCGTCGTATGCCGTGCGGTCACCGGGGTCCCGGACCGCGTCCACGAGGTCGTGGACGCGCTGCGCGGGGGTGCGGGGTGCGGCCTCGGTGACGCTGCGCCAGTGCTCGGGGTGCGCGACCAGGTGGTCGGCGAGCGCGGTCGAGGCACCGAGCACGGCGAACAGCCGGTCGCGGGCCGGGCCGGAGTGGCGCAGGGCCGCGACGAGGCCGCTGACCTCCACGCCCGTCCCGGACTCGGCGTCGCGTCGCTTCGGCTCGCCGGCACGCAGCGACTCCATCAGCCGCACCAGGCTGAGCAGCGCCAGGTCGGGGTCGGCGACCGCGGACAGGGCGTCCGGCAGGCCGTCGTTGAAGAGGTCGTCGAACGGGTCGACGAGTCCCGCGAGCGCCCGGTCGGCCAGGAGCTGCTCGGCGCGCGGCGGGTCGGCGAAGCCGAGCCGAGCCAGGGTCGCGGTCTGGGAGACCGCCCGGCCGGCCATCACGACCACGCGCCGCGTGACCGGAGGGGACCGGCCTGCCGCCGGCCGCGCCGTGGCGGACGCGGTCCCGGCGCGATACCGGTCCTCACAGTCCGGGCAGGTAGCGCTCGAGCTCGAACCGGGTGATCTCGCCGCGGTAGTCGTCCCACTCGGCGCGCTTGTTGCGCAGGAAGAAGTCGAACACGTGCTCGCCGAGGGTGTCGGCGACGAGGTCGCTCTTCTCCATCACCCGGATGGCCTCGTGCAGGGACGTCGGCAGCGGCTCGATGCCCATCGCCTGGCGCTCGGCCGACGTCAGGCCCCACACGTCGTCCTCGGTCTCGGGCGGCAGCTCGTAGTCCTCCTCGATCCCCTTGAGGCCCGCGGACAGCATGAGCGCGAACGCCAGGTAGGGGTTGCAGGCCGCGTCCAGGGTGCGCACCTCGACCCGGCTGCTCTGTCCCTTGGTCGGCTTGTACATCGGGACACGGACCATCGCGGACCGGTTGTTGTGGCCCCAGGTCAGGTGGGCCGGCGCCTCGCCGCCACCCCAGAGGCGCTTGTAGGAGTTCACCCACTGGTTGGTCACGGCCGTGATCTCGGCGCCGTGGCGCAGCAGGCCGGCGATGAATTGACGGCCCACCTTGCTCAGCTGGTAGGGCGCCCCGGCCTCGTAGAAGGCGTTGCTGTCGCCGTCGAAGAGGGACATGTGGGTGTGCATGCCGGAGCCGGGGTGGTCGGCGAACGGCTTGGGCATGAAGGAGGCGAAGATGCCCTGCTCGAGCGCGACCTCCTTGATGACCGTCCGGAACGTCATGATGTTGTCGGCGGTGGAGAGGGCGTCGGCGTAGCGCAGGTCGATCTCGTTCTGCCCCGGCCCGCCCTCGTGGTGGCTGAACTCCACCGAGATGCCCATCGACTCGAGCATCGTGATCGCGGCGCGGCGGAAGTCGTGCCCGGTGCCGTGCGGGACGTGGTCGAAGTACCCGGCCTGGTCGACCGGTTCCGGGCTGTCACCGGGCGTGAAGCCCTGCTTGAGGAGGTAGAACTCGATCTCGGGGTGCGTGTAGAACGTGAACCCGAGGTCGGACGCCTTCCCCAGCGCGCGCTGCAGGACGTGGCGGGGGTCGGCGAAGCTGGGCGAGCCGTCGGGGAGGGTGATGTCGCAGAACATCCGGGCCGTGCCCGGGTTCTCACCGCGCCACGGGAGCACCTGGAACGTCGCCGGGTCCGGCTTGGCCAGCATGTCGGCCTCGTAGACGCGCGCGAAGCCCTCGATCGCCGAGCCGTCGAACCCGATGCCCTCGGCGAACGCGCCCTCCAGCTCGGCCGGCGCGACGGCCACCGACTTCAGGGTCCCGAGCACATCGGTGAACCACAACCGCACGAAGCGGATGTCCCGCTCCTCGATGGTGCGAAGGACGAACTCCTGCTGACGATCCATGGGGGTGATCCTGCCCTAGAAGGGTGACGCGGGGGGTGCCGCACCACCGTGGTGTTCAGCTGGCGAGAACCGACTGCGCAGCGTTGTGACCCGGTATGCCGCTGACGCCGCCACCGCGGCGAGCGCCGGCGCCCGCGATGCGCACCCTGGGGTGCCGGGTCTCGACGCCCCACGTGCCGACCTCGCTCGCCTGCTCGGCCCAGGGCCACTGCAGGGAGCGGTGGAAGATGTTGCCCCCCGGCAGCCCCAGGTCCGCCTCGAGCTCGACCGGGGTGCGGGCCTCCAGGCAGAACGCCCCGTCACCGTCCCGGAGCAGCACGTCCTGGATGGGCTCGGCCAGCACCGAGTTCAACGACTCCAGGGTGCGGGCCAGGGCGAGGTCCTTGGCGGCGTCGTGCTCCTCCGCACTGCCCCGGAAGAGGCGGGCAGGCAGGTGCAGGCCGAACAGCGTCAGCGTCTGGGCGTCGGTGGCGGCGAGCTCGGCACCGAGGATCGAACGGTCGGAGAGGCTGTGGCAGTAGATCTCGCACGGCGGCAGGTCGGGCACGCGCCCGGCCGCCGCCGCGGCATACGAGTCCTGGAGCTGGGTGTAGCCCTCGTTGATGTGGAAGGTCCCGGCGAACGCCCCGGTCGGGTCCACGGAGGAGTCGCGCAGGCGGGGCAGTCGTGAGAGCAGCATGTTGACCTTGAGCTGGGCCCCTTCGGGTTCGGCCTCCGTCTCGACGGGGTCTGCCCCCGCGGCCTCGAGCAGACGGTTGAGCACCACCGGTGCGCAGGCCGCGTGGATGGTCGAGGCCGTCGCGGAGCCGCCGTCCCAGCGGACCTCCCCTTCGGGGTCGAGGGCGAGCACCCTTGTCCCCGTGCGGATCTCGGCACCGGCGGCGACGGCAGCGCGCGCGAGGCCGTCGGTGACGGCGCCCATCCCGCCGACCGGGACGTCCCAGTCGCCCGTGCCGCCACCGATCAGGTGGTAGAGGAAGCAGACGTTCTGCCGCAGGTCGTCACCGCGCAGGTCGGCGAAGGTGCCGATGAGCGCGTCGGTGGCCACGATCCCGCGCACGGTGTCGTCGGTGAAGGTCGCCTCGAGCACCTCGCCGAGGGGACGGCGCACCAACGCCTGCCAGAGCTCGTCGTCGCCCACGAGGGCGGCCAGGTCGTCCTCGGTCCGCAGGGGTTCGAGGACCGTCGGGAAGACCTTCTCCGCGAGGCGCTGCACGCGACCGTAGAAGTCGTCCCAGGCGGTGTGCTCGCCGGCACCACCCGTGAGCGCGGCGAAGCCCGAGGCGGTCGCGCCCGGGTCGCCGTGGTCGACCAGCAGGCCGCGGGCGGGGTCGGCCGGCACAGGGGTGAAGGAGGAGTACCGGCGACGGATCAGCCGGACGTCGAGGTCGAGGTCGGTCATCACCTGCTTGGGCAGGAGCGAGACGAGGTAGGAGTACCGCGAGAGGCGGGCGTCCACGCCGGGGAAGGCCTGGGCAGACACGGCCGCGCCCCCCACGTGGTCGGCAGCCTCGAGCACGAGGACCTTTCGGCCGGCTCGGGCGAGGTAGGCGGCGGCGGTGAGCCCGTTGTGGCCGGCACCGATGACGACGTCGTCGTAGTTCACGGCGCCGAGCCTACGGGCTGTCGAGCAGGCGGAGTCCGGCACCCGGTCCGCCCGGCCGCCCCTGCGTCAGGGCCTACGGTGGGACGGTGAGCCGCCCCTCGGGTCGACGCGACGAGACCACGCCGCCGGACGGCGACGCCCTGAGGGCCGCAGTGCGCCCGCGCGCCAGGCTGCCGGGACGCCGTCCGTCACGACGACCCGTGGAGGTCGACGGCGTGGATGCCTCGTTGCAGCCCCTCATCGACCGTGCCGTCACGGACCTGGCGGACCGGGTGGGGGTCCCACCGGACGAGGTGGTGGTGGAGGTTGCGGCATCGGTGACCTGGTCGGACAGCTCGTGCGGGTGCCCCCAGCCCGACCGGTCGTATGCCCAGGGGCCGGTCGACGGGGCGTACGTCCGCCTCCGCGCGGGCGGACGGGTCTTCCACTTCCACGGCGGCGGAGGTCGCCCGATCTTCCTCTGCGACGGCTGAGCGGTCACCCCCGTACCCTCGGTCCGCCGCAGGTCGGGGTCGACCGCACCGTGGTCACGCAAGAAAGTGCAGCGGCGGGGGATGTGCTCGAACTCCTTCCGGGCATACATTCCGGCACGGGGCACGTGTGACCGTCCCGACGGCCCTTCGCGAGACCCCGCCACCTGTTGGCCGTGTCCGGTGGTGAGCCGGACGGGAGGAGTGTTGTCGTGAGGCGCATCATTGCAATGGCAGGGGCCGCGGCTGCGGCGCTGTGCATGGCCACGACACCGAGCTGGGCGGCGACCGCGTCGCCCACGTCGGCGTCCCCGGCAAAGAGCTCGGTCGTACCGAGTGTCACCAAGAGCGCGACGGGCAGCTACATCGTCGTCATGAAGGCAGACCCGCTCGTGCGTTCGATGAAGGTCAAGGACCTGGGCACCCCCCGGGGACGGGAACGCAAGGCCGCTCTGCGGGCGACCCACGACGCGGTGCTCAAGCGCGCCGGTGTCTCCACCACCCAGAAGACCACCGACTACAGCAACGCCGTCAACGGGTTCGCCGTGCGCACCAGCCTTCGCAGCGCCGAGAAGATCGCCCGCGACCCCGGCGTGGCGCTGGTCCTGCCGGACGAGCTGCGACAGCCCACGGCGGTCGCCAGCGACTCGCGGGGCCACGACGACGGGCGGGGCCTGTCCGTCAACGGCCTCAACAGGTTCCTCGGCCTGACCGGCAAGGGTGACGCCTATGCCCGGGGGATCACCGGCAAGGGCGTCCTCGTCGGGGTCATCGACACCGGCATCTGGCCCGAGCACCCCAGCTTCGCCGCCAGGCCGGGACTTCCCGCCGCACCGGTGTTCGACACCGCCGAGCGTTCCGCCTGCGCCTTCGGCAACACAGCCTGGAACCCCAACGACAAGCCCTTCGCCTGCAACAACAAGCTCGTCGGAGCACGCGAGTTCCTCGACACCTACAAGGCCAACCAGGGTCTCGAGGCGCACGAGTTCGACTCTGCCCGTGACAACGAGGGCCACGGCACCCACACGGCATCGACCGCCGCCGGCAACGGCAACGTCCGCGCCAGCATCTTCGGCGTCGGCAAGGGCGTCGTCTCGGGCATCGCCCCCGACGCCCAGGTGATCGCCTACAAGGCGCTCGGAGACCTCGGTGGCTTCACCTCCGACCTCGCGGACGCGATCGACCAGGCCGTCGCCGACGGCGTGGACGTCATCAACTACTCGATCGGTGGCGGCGCACAGACCGTCAGCGCCGACACCATCGCCTTCCTCTTCGCGGCGGACGCCGACGTCTTCACCGCGGTGTCGGCCGGCAACTCCGGACCCGGTGCTGCGACGATCGGAGGTCCCGCAGACGTGCCGTGGGTGACCGGCGTCGGAGCCACGACCTACCCGACCTTCTACAAGGGGGTCGTCAAGCTCGGCAACGGACGCAGCTACGTGGGCGGATCGGTGACCAGGGGAACGGCCAGGGCCGAGTTCGTCGACGGCGCCCGCGCCGGATCTGCCGGCTCCGACCTCTGCCTCGCCGGCACCCTCGACCCCGCCAAGGTGACCGGCAAGATCGTGCTCTGCGGTCGCGGCACCAACGGTCGGATCGAGAAGAGCTTCGAGGTCCAGCGCGCCGGCGGCATCGGCATGGTGCTCTACAACCAGAACGACGTGGACAACATCTTCACGGACAACTTCTTCGTCCCGACGGTGATGGTGGACAACTCCCCGGGCACCGCGATCCGCACCTGGGTGAACTCGACTGCGCACCCGGTCGGCAGCCTCGTCAACGGTGGCATCAGCAAGGCTCCGTTCCCGACCCCGACGGTCGCGAGCTTCTCCAGCCGTGGCGAGAACCCCACGTCGGGCGACATCATCAAGCCCGACATCAGCGCGCCGGGTGTCCAGATCATGGCCGGCAACACGCCGTTCCCGTCGCCCGGCACCCAGCCGGCCGGTGAGCTCTTCCAGGCCATCGCCGGGACCTCGATGTCCGGGCCGGTCGTCGCGGGCTCCTACGCCCTGCTCAAGCAGGCGCACCCGGACTGGTCGGCCGCCGCCGCCAAGTCGGCCCTGATGACGACCGCCGACACCCGCGTCCGCGACAACGACCGCAGGACCCAGGCCGGGCCGTTCGCCATGGGCGCCGGTCTGGCCGTGGTCGGTGAGCCGGGCGAGAAGGGATCCGCGTTCCGACCGGGACTGGTCTACGACGCCGGGTTCCTGGACTACCTCGGCTTCCTGTGCGCCGAGGGACCGGAGGCGTTCAGCAACCCGGATGCCACCTGTGCCAGCCTCCGGGCGGCGGGTGTCCCGACGGTGGCGTCCGACCTCAACTACGCCTCCATCGGCGCAGAGGCCGTCCCCGGAGCGACCACGGTCACCCGGACGGTCACCAACGTGTCCGGCAAGAAGGCCACGTTCACGGCCCGGTCGAGCGCCCCGCCCGGGTACTCGGTCAAGGTCACGCCGTCGACCCTGCGGCTCGCACCCGACGAGTCGGCGACGTTCACCGTCACCCTCACCAACGGGGGGCAGGCTCCGTCGGGCGAGTGGCGGTTCGGTTCGCTCACCTGGGCAGGCAGCGGGTATGCCGTGCGCAGCGCCATCGCGGTCAAGGGCGTGGACATCGCGACGCCGGCCACCGTCTCGGGCACGGGCACGTCAGGCACGGCATCGATCCCCGTGCAGTTCGGGCGGGCCGGCGCGTACACGGCCACCCCGCACGGGCTGGTGCCTGCGACGGACACCAACGGGACCATCGACCAGGATCCCGACCAGACGTACCCGAGTGCCGACGACGGCTCGGGCGTCGACCAGATCCCCTTCACCGTGAGCGGCGTCAACCTCGCCCGGTGGTCACTGGTGCTCCCCGGCGCCACCGACCTCGACCTCTACCTGCGTGGTCCTGACGGCAGCATCGTCGCCCAGAGCACCAACGGTGGGACCAACGAGGAGATCACCCTGGAGAACCCGGCTGACGGCACCTACACGATGGTGGTCCACGGCTGGGCCGTCGGGACGCCGGGCACGGCGTACGACCTGCGCAGCTGGCTGGTTCCTGACGCCACCGGCGGCAGCCTCCAGGTGACCTCGGGCAGTCCCGTGACCGCAACGGTCGGTGGCAGCACCACCGTCGGTCTGGCCTGGTCCGGCCTCACCGCCGGGACCGACTACCTGGGCACGGTCAGCCACGCCATCGGCGGAGTGGGGGTGGCCACGACCGTGGTGTCCGTGACGGGATGACCTGACCGGGCCACCTGGCGGTGGCCGACAGCACCAGCACGTGAGGCCCCGGGATCATTCGATCCCGGGGCCTCACTGGAGCTGACGATCAGGTCAGAGCACTCAGCGGTCGAAGCGGACCTTGAGCAGCATGTCCTGCGCGTTGTTCGTCGTCTTGGCCACCGTGATCTTGGTGCCCGAGCCGGCGACCTGGACCGAGTTCTGCGGGTTGTCCGCAGTCCAGTACTTCTTCTTGTCGAGGTCGTAGAACGTCGGGATCGCCTTGCTCGACTTGACCGTGGTCGGCACACCGTTCATGTGGAAGGTGACCGCGTCGGTCTTCTCCTGCCCGAAGGTGGCGTCGAACGGCTGACGACGGTTGCCGAGCAGCGTGCCGTTCGGGAACTTGACCGGCAGGTAGCGCGCGTCCACCGGGAGCACCTGGCCGTGGCCGGGGTGCACGCTGGTGTTGTTGTCGCCGTACTGGCCGTCGACGTACGTCACGAGCAGGCCGTTCTGGTACGGGAAGCGCTCCACCCAGTCGGGACGGGTGTTGGACCAGCCGAAGTTGTACGGGCCGGTCTTGAGGGTCTTGTCGTACCCGTTGTAGACGCGGTTCTCGGCGAGGTAGTAGTGCTGCACGACCTCGGAGGTCGAGCCACCCGTGCGCTTGAACCCGTTGGCGGTCCAACCGTTGTCACCGTTCTCGACGGTGTCCGTGAGGACGTTCGCACCGTCAGCGGTGACGGCGATGTCGTCGAGGAACGGGCCCTCGTAGTGCAGGCCACCGTCGGTGGCGTAGCGGAACCGGAAGGTGATGTTCTGGCCCGCGTACTTCGACAGGTCCCAGGTCTTCTGGGCCCACGGCGTCAGACCAGCGTTGCCGGCCGGGCCGTCGACGAGTCCGCCGACCTGCTCCCACGAGCCGCCACCGTTGGTCGACACCTCGGCGTAGAGGGCGTCGTAGTCCTGCTCGATGTTGTACTGCAGCCAGGCCGAGATCGACGCGGACTTCTTGCCGGTCAGGTCGATGGTCCGGGCCAGCGTGGAGTTGAGGCCGTCAGCCGAACCGCCCCACCACTCGAACGAACCGCTGTGCGGCTTGTTGTAGGTCGTGGTGACCGTCTTGTCCGGCAGGTTGACGAGCAGGGCCTGCGGCAGCTTGGCGTCGTCGCGGTCGGCCGGGCCGATCTTCACGTCGCGGTCGAAGCCGTGGTTGACCTGCTGGTAGTCCAGCCAGCCGAGCTGCAGCTTCTCCCAGGCGCCCATGTTGCCGGGCGTGGTGCCGATGGAGTCGGTGCCCTTGTTGAGCCACGAACCACCGGACATCAGCGTCCAGAAGCCGGTGCCGTTGTCGCCACCCGCGGTGTCGTACAGGTCCGGCAGACCGAGGTCGTGACCGAACTCGTGCGCGAACACACCGAGGCCACCGTTCTCCGGCTCGGTCGTGTAGTCACCGATCCACATGCCCGAGTTGCCGAGCGGCACACCGCCGAGCAGGTTTCCGGCGGGGCCGGTCTTGCCCTGGTTGTTCGAGTAGGCGTACCAGCGGTGCGACCAGATGGCGTCCTCGCCTTGGGCGCCGCCACCGGCTTCCTCGCCCTCACCGGCGTGGATGGCCTGGAAGTGGTCGATGTAGCCGTCGGGCTCGTTGAAGTTGCCGTCGCCGTCGTAGTCGTAGCGGTCGATCTTGTCGAACTGCGACAGGTAGGACTTGATCTGGGCGTCGGTCTTGCCCTGGGCCTTCTGGTCGTTGTACCAAGCGGTCGCGGTGTCGGCGATGAACGGCCAGTAACCCGCGGCGTCGCTCTGCTTGTTGCTGCCGTAGGCGGCCTCGTTGTAGGGCACGGAGACCCAGTTGGAGACGTCACCCTTGGCGAGGAAGCGACCGTTGGAGAGCTTGGTGTAGAAGTCCTTGAACGACTCGCCCTCGCCGAACATCATGTCCAGGTAGTGCTGGCGGTTGAAGTCCTTGGTCCAGTAGGTCGAGTTGTCGTCCGTCTTGCTGCCGTCCCACTTGCGGTCGGGGGCCGGGATCTGGTTGTGGACCGGGCCGGCGGTGCCACCGGTGGTCGTCTTGGTCTTGGAGCCGAAGTCGGCGAGGACAGTGAAGATGTCCTCCTCGCGGTTGACCGGCCACGAGACGTACTTGTCCTTGGCCGCCTTCGTACCGCGGGCCGCGGCGTTCTTGCTGCCCTTGACCTTGATGACGCGCTGGCCACCACGGGTCTCGGTGGTCGCCTCACCCTTGATGAGCTGGTTGACGGCCTCCTCGCGCAGGTCGCGCTGGGCGTCACCGAGCGGGTTCGGCAGGTCGTGCGGCCGGTTCGTGTAGTTCGGGTCCTTGGCCACCACCGGGGCAGGTTTTGCCTGCGCAGGGGCGGAAGCCACACTCATGGCGACGGCCGCGACGGCCACCCCCGAGAGAACGCTGACGTAACGTCTCTTCACTGATCCTCCAATTGACGTTCACCACGTGTGCACCTGGGTCCGGCACACACAAGGGCGAGCCAAACACGGGATCAGGTCTGGCGGATTGTCCGGATTGGTCAGGAAAGCGTAAAGAAATTCACCCGTTCGGCCGATGGACGACGTGTTAACGAACATGGTGACCCAGGTCACATCGCAGCGGCTGGACACGGGCTCCCTAGACTCTCGCCCGTGAACTTCTCCTCGGCCTACGACCAGGGCTTCGCGCGTGTCGCGGCCTGCACCACGCCGGTGACGATGGCGGACCCGGCGGCCAACGCCGCGGCGATCCTCCAACAGGCCAGGACCCTGCACGACGAGGGTGTCGCCGTCGCCGTCTTCCCCGAGCTCAGCCTCTCCGGCTACGCCATCGACGACCTCTTCCTCCAGGACGTGCTGCTCGACGCGGTCGACGCCGCGGTGGTCGAGCTCGCCCGCGCCAGCGCGAAGCTGCGCCCCGTGATCGTGGTGGGGGCGCCCCTGCGACACGGGAACCGGCTCTACAACTGCGCCGTCGTCATCCAGGGTGGCGAGGTCCTCGGAGTGGCCCCGAAGGCGGCCCTGCCCAACTACCGGGAGTTCTACGAGAAGCGCTGGTTCGCCTCGGGCGCCGAGCTGCAGGACCAGCACCTGCACGTGCCGCACTGGCCGGGAGCCGACGAGGACGGCGACGTCATGTTCGGGACGGACCTCGTCTTCGAGGCCGTCGACCTGCCCGGGCTCGCCGTCCACGCGGAGGTCTGCGAGGACATGTGGGTCCCGGTGCCCCCGAGCTCACGAGCGGCGTTGCAGGGAGCCACGATCCTGCTCAACCTGTCCGCCTCCCCCATCACCGTCTCCCGCGCCGAGGACCGGCACCTCCTGGCCCGTTCGGCGAGCGTGCGGTGCAACGCCGCCTACCTGTATGCCGCCGCCTCCAGCGGGGAGTCGACGACCGACCTCTCGTGGGACGGCATGACGATGGTCTACGAGATGGGTGACCTCCTCGGCGAGACCGAGCGCTTCCCGCGCGGTCCGCGGGCCACCGTCGTCGACGTGGACCTCGACCGGCTGCGCCAGGAGCGGATCCGGCAGGGCTCCTTCGACGACAACCGCCACGCCGCGACGCTGCTGGGTGATGGAAACCCGGTGCGGGTCAGGGAGTTCACGCTCAACCCGCCACGCACCGACATCGGCCTGCGCCGCAAGGTCGACCGCTTCCCCTTCGTCCCCGACGACGCCGAGCGGCTGGCGCTCGACTGCTACGAGGCATACAACATCCAGGTCTCGGGGCTCGAGCAGCGGCTGCGCGCCATGGCCACGGACACGTGGCAGCCCAAGATCGTCATCGGGGTCAGCGGCGGGCTCGACTCGACGCACGCCCTCATCGTCGCGGCCAAGGCGATGGACCGGCTCGGTCGCCCCCGTACCGACATCGTCTGCCTGACGATGCCCGGCTTCGCCACGAGCGAGGGCACGAAGAAGAACGCCCTCCACCTCATGGAGTCGCTCGGCACGACGTGGGAGGAGCTCGACATCCGCCCCGCCGCGACGCAGATGCTGCGGGACCTCGGCCATCCGTTCGGTCGGGGCGAGGAGGTCTACGACGTGACCTTCGAGAACGTCCAGGCCGGCCTGCGCACGGACTACCTCTTCCGTGCGGCCAACCAGCGCGGCGGGATCGTCCTCGGGACCGGCGACCTGTCCGAGCTCGCCCTGGGCTGGTGCACCTACGGCGTCGGCGACCAGATGTCGCACTACGGCGTCAACAGCGGGGTGCCGAAGACGTTGATGCAGCACCTGATCCGCTGGGTCGTCTCGAGCGGGCAGTTCGAGGGCGAGGTCAACGCGACGCTCACCGAGATCCTCGACCAGGAGATCAGCCCCGAGCTCGTGCCGACCAAGGAGGGCGAGCGAATCCAGTCCACGGAGGACTCGGTGGGGCCGTACGCGTTGCAGGACTTCACCCTCTTCCACGTCGTCCGCCGCGGCTACCGGCCGAGCAAGATCGCGTTCCTCGCGTGGCACGCCTGGCACGACGCCCAGGTCGGCCAGTGGCCGACGGGCTACCCCGAGAGCCGGCACACGGCATACGACCTCGGCACGATCCGGCACTGGCTGGAGGTCTTCGTGACCCGGTTCTTCGCCAACCAGTTCAAGCGGTCCGCGCTGCCCAACGGGCCGAAGGTCAGCCAGGGCGGCACGATGTCGCCGCGCGGTGACTGGCGCATGCCCTCGGACGCCCGTGCGACCGCGTGGCTGGCCGAGATCGAGCGCCACGTCCCGAAGGCCTGAGTCGGTGCCCGCACCCGCTGCCCTGCATAGGATGCGGGCATGAGCGACCAGCCCACCTCCCCCACGGCCTCCTCCGAGGTCACCGCTCCCTACGGCACCGGGGTGCAGGCCGCGCCCCAGCGGCGAGTGCGCATCCCGCACCTGCAGGCCATGAAGGTGCGCGGCGAGAAGTGGGCGATGCTCACCGCCTACGACATGTACTCCGCCGAGATCTTCGACGAGGCCGGCATCCCGGTGCTGCTCGTCGGCGACTCGGCCGGCAACAACGTGTACGGGTTCGAGACGACCGTGCCCGTCACCGTCGACCACCTCGTGCCCCTCGTGCGTGCGGTCACCTCGGCGGCCCGACGCGCCATGGTCGTCGCGGACCTGCCGTTCGGCTCCTACCAGGCCAGCCCCCAGCAGGCCCTCGCCACCGCGACGCGGTTCATGAAGGAGGGCATGGCGCACGCCGTGAAGCTCGAGGGCGGTGCGCCCATGGTTCCCGAGGTCGAGCTGCTCGTCCGGGCGGGCATCCCCGTCATGGGGCACATCGGGTTCACCCCGCAGAGTGAGCACGTCCTGGGTGGTTACAAGGTGCAGGGCCGCGGTGACACCGCCGACCGGCTCGTCGAGGACGCGCTGGCCCTGCAGGAGGCCGGGTGCTTCGCCGTCGTCATGGAGATGGTGCCGGCGCCGCTGGCCGCCCGCGTCACCGAGGTCCTGTCGATCCCCACGATCGGGATCGGTGCCGGGCCGGAGTGCGACGCGCAGGTCCTGGTCTGGCAGGACATGGCCGGCCTCCGGGGCGGCAAGGCACCCCGGTTCGTCAAGAAGTACGCCGACCTCCGGGGCGAGCTCGGCCGCGCTGCCGCCGCGTATGCCGCGGACGTCGCCACCGGGGCGTTCCCGGCGGCGGAGCACTCCTTCTCCGAGTAGGCACCGGCGCTGCTGCCGGGTGGATCCGCGAAAGATCGCGCAACGGTAGGAGCCGAGGAGCGCCCTGCGCGGCTAGCGTCCCTCCGAGGACCCGGACCGGGTCCGCCCCACCTCGTCATCGGAGGACCTTCGTGACCCCTCACCGACGCACCACGACCCTGGCCGCACTCGGCGTGACCGCCCTCGCCCTCTGCCTCGCTGCCGGACCGGCCCAGGCGACCAGGGCCGCGAGCACCACGACCGGGTCCGGCTCGGTCTTCATGGTCAACCCCGTGCAGTCCTCCGGCGACCAGTCGCTCACCGACCAGAAGGACTCGGACGCGGCCGTCCCGGCGTCGGCCTACGCGAAGGTCGCCCTGCGCAACCTCGACGGCTCGGGCTACCTGCGCGGGTCCTGGGTGACGGTCCAGTCGGCCACGGGGACCCCTGCCTACAGCGCCACCAACACGTTCACCTACACCCGGCACCAGGACCAGTTCGAGCAGGTGATGGCCTACTTCTGGGTGAACCAGGCGCAGGAGTACCTGCAGTCGCTCGGGTTCGGGTCGACGTTGCCGGGCATCGTGCACCAGTCGTTCGACGTGAAGGTGGACCAGTACGGCGGCGACAACTCCTACCAGACCGACAAGCCCTACCGGGTGCGGCTGGGCAAGGGGGGCGTCGACGACGCTGAGGACGCCGAGGTGATCGTCCACGAGTACGGCCACGCCGTGCACGCCTCCCAGGTCCCCGGCTACGGCACCAGCGAGGAGGCCGGGGCGATCGGTGAGTCCTTCGGCGACTACCTCGCCGTGTCGGTCGGGCTGGCCGCGGCGAAGCAGTACGGGTGGCCGGTCAGGGCCGAGGAGGCCTGCCCGATGGACTGGGACTCGACCTCGTACACGGGCGCACCCCACTGCATCCGCCGGTTCGACCTGGGCCTCACGGTCGCCGACAAGCAGGGCGAGGTCCACTACGACGGCCAGATCTGGAGCCAGGCGCTCTGGGAGATCCGCAAGGGCTACCAGGCGATGGGGAAGACCAGTGCGGCCTGGGACCGCACCCTGGTCAACAGCCAGTTCTCCTACGCCCCCGGCACGAGCTTCTCCGCAGCCGCGAAGGCCACGTATGCCGAGGCCCTCGCCAAGGACGGCGCAGCCGCTGCGGCCCTGGTGAAGGACCGGTTCGCCGCTCGCGGCATCAGGTTCTAGCCGCGTCGTCGCCCTGACCCGGCGTTGCGGCCGGTGCCACGCACCGCCGCAACGCCAGGAGGGCGTAGGTGCGCGCACAGTCCACGAGCTCTTCGATGGCCACCGACTCGTCCACCGCGTGGGCGTGGCGCAGCTCCCCCGGACCGAACTGCAGGGTCGGCACCCGGTGGGCGGCGTAGTGCCGCAGGTCCGAGCCGTACGGCGCACCCTCCACGCGGGGAGCCGCGGCCCCTGCGTGCACCGCCGCCTCCACCGTCTCGCCCAGCAGGGCGTGGCCCTCCGGCAGCGTTCCGGAGGCGAACGCACCACCGGGCCAGGTCACGCGGACGGGGTGCTCGGCCAGCCACCGATCCCTGTGTCCGAGCTGCACGATCGAGTCCTCGAACACCCGCCTGGCCGCGTCGAGCGGCTCTCCGGGCAGCACGCCGTACCGCCCCTCGGCGACCAGCAGGTCGGGCACAGTGCTCGCCCACGTGCCAGCGCGCACGATCCCGATGGAGATGGGCGCGACCAGGTCGAGGTGGGCGAACGCGGCTGGTGCGTCCGCGTTCCGGGTCGCCTCCAGGTCTCGCAGGCAGTCCTGCACCGCAGCCAGGTGGTCGAGGGCACTCTCGCCCACGGTGCGGGTCGACCCGTGGGCCGCGCGGCCGTCGACCTCGAGCCGGAAGGTCAGGGAGCCTGCGTTCGTGGGGATGACCGCACCACCCGTCGGCTCGGCGATGAGGCAGGCGTCGGCGAGGTGCCCGGCGCGGAGGGTGGCGAACGCACCCACTCCCCCGTCCTCCTCCCCGCTGACGAGGTGCACGGCAAGGGAGCGGGTCGGCGTCACGCCCACCGTCGTCAGGGCCCGGACGGCCGCCAGGATCGAGGCGACGCCGCCGAGCATGTCGCAGCTTCCGCGTCCCGCAGCCGTGCCACCGGCCACACCCAGGACGAAGGGATCGGTCCGCCACCGGGCGGGGTCCTCGACCGGCACGACGTCCGTGTGCCCGCACAGGGCGAGTGCGGGGAGGTCGTCCCGGCCGGCCGGTCCCCAGGTGCCGACCACGCCGACGACCGCATCTCGTGCCACCTCCATGCCGGGGAAGTCCGGGTGGGACGCCTCCGCCGCGAGGTCGACGTCCCACTCGGTGACGTGCAGGCCCAGCTCGCGGAGGCGCCCGGCGCACCAACGCTGCACGGCCACCTCACCGGCACTCCCACCCACCGGGGCGAACGCCACGAGCGCCGCGAGGTCAGCCAGGAGTGCGTCGGTGTCGACGCCAGAGAGGACGCGGCGCTCCTGCTCGGTCAGGGCCTGCAGTGGGGACGTCATGGCGCGAGCCTGCCACGGCCCGCGCGGGCCGAGAGGCCGCAGCCTACGGTGGGGTCATGACGCTGCGCATCGGGTACAAGGCCTCCGCCGAACAGTTCTCCCCCCGCGACCTGCTGGAGTTCGCCGTCCAGGCCGAGCAGGTGGGCCTCGACAGCGTGATGGTCTCGGACCACTTCCAGCCGTGGCGGCACCACGGCGGCCACGCTCCGTTCTCGCTCGCCTGGCTCGCTGCCCTCGGTGAGCGCACCGAGCGGGTGCAGCTCGGGACCTCGGTGATGACCCCCACCTTCCGCTACAACCCGGCGGTCGTCGCCCAGGCGTTCGGCACCCTCGGCTCCCTCCAACCCGGCCGGGTCATGCTCGGCATCGGGACGGGCGAGGCCCTCAACGAGGTCGTCGTCGGCTCGGTGGACGAGTGGCCGGAGTTCAAGGAACGGTTCGCGCGGCTCCGGGAGGCGGTGACGCTCATGCGCCTGCTCTGGACCGAGGACCGGGTCACCTTCGAGGGCGAGTACTACCGGACCACCGACGCGACGATCTACGACAAGCCCGACCAGCCGGTGCCCGTCTACGTCGCCGCCGGCGGGCCGCTCGTCGCGCGCTACGCGGGCCGCGCGGGTGACGGCTTCATCTGCACCTCCGGCAAGGGCGAGGAGCTCTACCGCGACAAGCTGCTGCCGGCCGTGGACGAGGGCCTGGCCAAGTCCGGCCGCACCCGCGACGACCTCGACCGGATGATCGAGGTCAAGCTCTCGTGGGACCCCGACCGCGAGCAGGCCGTGGCGAACTGCCGCTTCTGGGCGGCCCTGTCCCTCACCCCCGAGCAGAAGCACGGCACCAGCGACCCGCTCGAGATGGAGCGGCTCGGTGACGAGCTGCCCGACGAGCAGGTGGCCTCGCGCTGGATCGTCACCGACGACCCCGAGGAGGTCGTCGCGGCGGTCAAGCCGTACGTCGACCTCGGTTTCAACCACCTGGTGTTCCACGGTCCGGGCGCCGACCAGTCGCGCTTCCTGACGACCTTCGCCGACCGCGTGCTGCCCGGTTTGCGCGAGTTGGGCTGACCGCGGGTTCCCTTGCGCCCCAACCGAATCTACGCTGGGTACGGACGGTCGACCGACCGGGTGAGCCTGGCACGAGAGGGACGATCATGACCGAGATGGAGCCCCGCACGCGCTGGTCCGAGGTGTCCGGTGGGCCCGGCGCCGCCACGGCATACCAGCAACGCTTCGACGACCTGGCGGGCCAGGGCGTGGACATCCACGGGGAGGCGGCCTTCGTCGCTTCCCTCGTGTCTCCCCCGGTGCGCGTGCTCGACGGCGGCTGCGGGACGGGCCGCGTGGCGATCCAGCTCACCGCGCTGGGCTACCACTGCGTCGGGGTGGACGCCGATGCCGACATGATCGCGGTCGCCGAGCAGCGGGACCCGTCGACGACCTGGGTGCGCCAGGACCTCAGCCGGCTCCAGCTGCGCTCGCAGGCGTTCGAGCTCGCCGTCCTGGCCGGCAACGTCGTGCCGCTGCTCGCCCCCGGCACCCTCCTCGCGGCGGTCGTCCGGGTCGCCGCCCACCTGCAGCCCGGCGGCCTGCTCGTGGCCGGCTTCGGGCTCGACGCCGCGCACCTGCCCGGCGGCTGCCCGGTCACGCCGCTCGCGGACTACGACCGGGCCTGCGACGTCGCCGGGTTGTCGTTCCTGCGCCGCTACGCGACCTGGGAGCGGTCGCCGTGGGTGGACGGCGGCGGGTATGCCGTGTCGGTGCACCGCCTCAACGACTGAGCTGACACGGCAGGCGGGAGCCGCTCAGGCCTCGGTGGTGCCCTCGTTCCACGCCTTGTCCTCGGCGTCCCAGTCCTCGGTGTTCTTCCGTGCGCTCTCGAGGGCCGACGCAGCAGCCTCCTGGGAGTCGTAGGGCCCCATCAGCTGGGCGCCCTGACTCTTGTCGTCGTCGCTCTCGACCTGGTGGGTATCGACGTTGAACCAGTAAGCCATGGGGGGTGCCCTCCAACTCGACGGATCTGTGGACCTCTCTAGACTCCACCGTATGCCGACGACCTACGCAAGCGTGGCCCCGGGCGAGGTGTCGCCGCGTCGCGCCGTCCCCGCGACCATCGAGCGACCGGAGTACGTCGACCGGCCGGCCCCGAAGCGCGAAGAGGGCGGCGACGTCAAGGACGCCGAGACCATCGAGAAGATGCGCGTCGCCGGCCGGATCGCCGCCCAGGCCATGGCCGCCGCTGCAGCCGTCATCGCCCCCGGTGTGACGACCGACGAGGTCGATCGGGTCGGACACGAGTTCCTCATGGACCACGGGGCGTACCCGTCGACACTGGGTTACAAGGGGTTCCCGAAGTCGCTGTGCACCTCGGTCAACGAGGTCATCTGCCACGGCATCCCCGACAGCCGCCCCCTCGAGGACGGCGACATCGTCAACATCGACATCACGGCGTTCATCGGCGGCGTTCACGGCGACACCGATGCCACCTACCTGTGCGGCGACGTCGACGAGGAGTCGCGCCAGCTGGTCGAGCGCACCCACGAGGCGATGATGCGGGGCATCAAGGCCGCGGTCCCCGGGCGCGAGATCAACATCATCGGCCGCGTGATCCAGAGCTACGCCAAGCGCTTCGGCTACGGCGTGGTCCGCGACTTCACCGGGCACGGGATCGGCACCGCGTTCCACGGCGGACTGATCATCCCCCACTACGACGCCGCGCCCTCGTACGCGACGATCATCGAGCCCGGCATGACCTTCACGATCGAGCCGATGCTCAACGTCGGCACCCCGGACTGGGACATGTGGGACGACGGCTGGACGGTCGTCACCAAGGACCGCCGGCGTTCGGCGCAGTTCGAGCACACCATCCTCATCACCGAGAACGGCAACGAGATCCTGACGCTGCCGTAACGCACCACCCACCCGCCGCACGGCGCGGCGACCGCAAGGAGGCGGCACACCATGTCCAAGCACGCCACGCAGGGACTCCCGCTCGGGATCGACGTCGGGGGCAGCGGCATCAAGGGCGCGCCCGTCGACCTGTCCTCCGGGTCGTTCGCCTCGAAACGGATGCGGATCGACACCCCGGCCACCTCCACCCCGGAGGCCGTCGCCGAGGTGATCGACCAGATCGTCGACCACTTCGAGGACGTCCGCGGCGACTCCCCCATCGGTGTCACCATCCCCGGCGTCGTCACGCACGGTGTGGTGCGCTCAGCGGCCAACATCGACAAGTCGTGGCTCGACTTCGACGCGGAGCCGATGCTGGAGAAGAAGCTCGGCCACGACATCGTCCTGGTCAACGACGCAGATGCCGCCGGGGTGGCGGAGCTGCACTACGGCGCCGCCAAGGGGCAGAAGGGTCTCGTCGTGATGACGACGCTCGGCACCGGCATCGGCTCGGCCCTGATCTTCGACGGCCGTCTCATCCCGAACTCCGAGCTCGGCCACCTCGAGATCGACGGGTTCGACGCCGAGTCGCGAGCGGCCTCCTCGATCAAGGACAAGGAGGGCCTGAGCTACCCCGAGTGGGCCGAGCGGCTCCAGCGCTACTACAGCCACGTCGAGGCCCTGCTGTGGCCGGACCTCTTCGTCGTCGGTGGCGGGGTCTCCAAGGACGCCGCGCAGTTCCTGCCCCTGCTCGAGCTCAAGACCCCGATCGTGGCAGCGACCCTCCAGAACAAGGCCGGCATCATCGGGGCGGCGCACCTCGCCCAGGAGGAGCACGACCGGCGCAAGAAGTAGTCCCCCCGGGGCCGGGTCAGGGCGTGCAGTAGCGCAGCACGTGCCCGGCCCCACCGGGCGCCACCAGCTCGAGGTCCCGACGGACCACGCGCACCGACGGCGAGGTCCGGCACGCCGCGGCGAACCCACGGTCCGTGTACTCCACGTCGAGGACCCGGGTGCCGTACACCCGGGTGAACGCACCACATTCCTCGTACCGGCCGCAGTCCTCGGTCACCGCGAAGTCGAACGCCGGTCGCCCGGGTGCGTCGAGCAGCTCGACGGTGTTCTTCTGGGCGACCGCGAGGCCGCGGGCGTGCGCGGCCGCGACCAGGAGCGTCGCGTAGGCCGCCGCGTCGATGCGTGTTCCCCACCAGCGTTCCCAACCTCACCGACCAGAGGTGGCGGTGATTCCGGAAGGTGCCACCGAGGTCGTCGCGGTCCCCCCGGGAGTGGCGCTCCGACCGGACGACTCGCCTGTCGCCGGCGCCGTCGAGCAGGCACCGACGACCGTGACCGTGGCCAGCACGACCACGGCCGTCACGGCGCGGACGGGGCGAGGCACGTCAGCGCATCGAGACGAGGTCCTGGAGCAGGTCCGCCTGGCGCCTGCGGAACAGGTCGGCACCTACGCGCACCGCGACGACGAAGGCCGCGGCCCCCAGCACCGGCCCGAGGACCAGCACCAGCCAGGCCGCCCAGGCATGCCCGAACAGGGCCACCGCGAACAGCACCAGCGCCGGCAGCGACAACGCCATGACGGCGCCCCCGCACACGGTCTGCACCGCGAAGGTCACGCCGACCGAACCCGGGCGGCTGCTGAACGGGCTCTCACCCGGCGAGGGCACGGCATACTGCTTGACCGCGCTGGTGACCGACGCGACGGCGAACCCGTTGAGCACCACCGCCACGCCGGTGCCCAGCGCCGCCGGGAAGTACGCCCACGAGCCGCCCAGCAGGGGTCCCAGGAGGGCGTAGCCGGGCACGCAGACGAGGGCCAGCACCCCCGAGGGGAACAGCCGTCCCACCCGGTCCGCCACCCCGTCCACCCCCGAGGCCACGTGCAGCCAGAAGGCCGTGGAGTCGTAGCCGACGTCGTTGTGCTGCCCCCAGCCGATGAGGTAGGCGGCCACGAGGGGCATGACCGCGAGCAGGCCGTCCGACCCGTCACCAGCCAGTCCGGGGAACAGCAGCCCGGCCGGGAGCAGGACCGTCATGATGGCCGGGAAGTTGAAGCGCGGGTCGCGGATCCAGTAGGTGCCGGCCCGGGCCGCGATCGCGCCCATCGGTGTGCCGGGGAGCGCCGCGAACAGGCCCAGGCCCCGGCGGGCGCCGCCACCCTCCCCGGTCGACCCCCTCGGGTTGCGCAGGACCGACACGAGCAGGCGTTCCCAGACGAGGAACAGCACCAGCGCCGTGGCCGCTGCGAGGAGAAGACGCAGGCCGGCCCGGCCCCAGTGACCGAGCAGCACGTCGCCCGACGCCGCCCACGCCCACCCGAGCGGCGTCCACGCGAGGACGTCGGCCAGGCCGACGAGGCGCTCACGGGTGACACCCCCGTCGTTGATGAAGCCCAGGAGCGGTCCCACGGCGAGGAAGAACAACAGTCCCCCGACACCGGCGACGTCGCGGCCCCGCCGCGAGGCCAGCACCGCGGCGGCGGCGCCGGAGACGACCCGGCTGGCGATGAGGCAGGCCGCGAGGCCCAGCACTCCTCCCACGAGTGCCACGAGGGCCGCGAGCGGGCTGCGCGTGGAGGCGAACACCATGCCGAGGACGATCAGCACGGTCCCGATCCCCGGCAGCCCGACGAGGGCACTGAGGAGCAGCCCCACGGCGAGCGTCCGTTCCCGGACCGCGAACGTCGCGAACCGTGTCGGGTCCAGGGTCGGGTCGATGCCGAAGAGGACGACGGGCAGCAGCGCCCAGCCGGCGACCAGGCCTGCTCCACCCACGGTGAGGACGGTGCGGGTCAGCTCCGCGTCCCCCTGGAATCGCAGTGTTGCCATCAGCACGAGGATCCCGATGACGATGCCGCCGCCGTAGAGCATGCCCAGCACCATCCCGACCAGGGCTGCCACGCTGCGCCGGAACCCGTTGCGCAGCAGGTCGAGCTTCAGTCGGAGGAGGTGCGCAACCATGCGAGCCCCTCCACGTCGGTCTGTCCCCCGACGAGGTCGAGGAACCGGTCGTCGAGGCTCATCCCGGCCCGGACGTCGTCGACGGTGCCGTGGGCGCGCACCTGTCCGGCGGCGATGATCGCCACGTGGCTGCAGATCCGCTCGACGAGGTCCATGACGTGGCTGGAGAGGACGACCGTGCCACCGTTGGCGGCGAAGTCCTCCAGGATGCCGCGGATGGTCCGCGCCGAGACGGGGTCGACCGCCTCGAACGGTTCGTCGAGGACGAGCAAGCGCGGGGCGTGGATCAGGGCACAGGCCAGCGTGACCTTCTTGGTCATGCCGGCCGAGTAGTCGATGACGAGCTTCTCCGCGGCGTCGGTGAGCCCGAGGGCCGCCAGCAGCTCGTCGGTCCGCTGCCTGACGAGCTCCCGGTCCATGCCCCGCAGCAGGCCTGCGTAGGTGACGAGCTGACGACCGGTCAGCCGGTCGAACAACCGCAGGCCGTCGGGCAGCACCCCGATCCGGGCCTTGGCCGCGACCGGGTCGCTCCAGACGTCGGCGCCGAGGACGTGGGCCGTGCCCTGGTCGGGTCGCAGCAGGCCCGTGGCCATCGAGAGCGTGGTCGTCTTGCCGGCACCGTTGGGACCGACGAGGCCGAAGAACGAGCCCCGCGGGACGTCAAGGTCCAGGTGGTCGACGGCGACCATGTCGCCGAAGCGCTTGGTCAGGCCCCGCAGGCCCAGGGCGATCTGGTCGTCCGGCATGGCCACGACGCTAGCGCTGACGCGCCACCAGCATGGCCTTCTTCGGGACGTCAGACCGAACGGTGTAGCGCCGCGGCTTCGTGTCGTCCTGCTCGGCGTAGCCCATCTTCTCCAGGCGCATGAGGACGACCGGGCACTGCTTGCAGCGCGGCTTGTCCTTGCAGCACTTCTTCTTGGCCTTGGCGGTCGTGGTCGACCTGGCCTTGGGGTCCTTGGGCACGTCACGAGCGTAGGTGAGGCTTACCTAACCACCAAATCGAGTCCGGCCACCGGGGACGTCGGCCGAAAGGCGCCGCCCGCCGGTCAGGCGTGGAACTCCCGGCTCGCGCCACCCGACAGGTCGTGGATCTGCGTGTCCGGGAACCCGAGGTTGCCCGCCTGGGTGAGGTAGAGCGTGCGCCCGACCTCGCTGAGCAGGGCGTCATGGACGGGGATGGCCTGCGGGGCCGCGAGCCTGCGCAGGAACCCGGTCATGTCGCGGCTGCGCGCCCACGGCGCGCTGAGGGGGAAGGCGAGGACGTCGACCTCCCCGGGCTCGGCGTCGAGGGCGTCACCCGGATGGAAGAACGTCGGCTCCCCCGCTGCCGTCACGCGCATCCCCGTGTTGTGGATCCGTGGGATGTCGTCGTGGATGAGGGCGTGCATCTCGCCCACCCCGGTGACCGTGACCGCGCCCACGGAGACCTCTGCGCCCGCCTGTAGGGGCTCTGCCTCGATCCCCTTGTCCCCGAGCTGCTTCGCGGTCTCGGGGTCCGTGACGAGCCTGACCCCGGAGTTGGCCGACAGCAGTCCCGGGAGTCGCTCCACGTCCACGTGGTCGGGGTGCTGGTGGGTGACCAGCACGGCGTCGAGGTCGCGCTGACCCTGGGCATCCGGGGAGAAGGTTCCCGGGTCGATCAGGATGCGTGCGTCCGCGAGCTCGACGAGGAGGCAGGCATGGCCGAGGTGGGTGATCCGCATGGATCCACCGTAGGGCGCGACACCGAGCGCGGCACCCCCTCCACCGTTCGGTCGATGGACAGGAACCCGTTACGCGGAGGTACCGCTGGGGCAGGTGGGAAAGACTGGTGCTCCCCCCACCCTGGTCCGCACCCAGGGCCCCCACGAGCGAAGGACGCCGTATGACGCACCGGCTGGCTGCACGCCTCACGACCCTCTCCCGGGAGCGCGGCGCCACCGCGGTCGAGTACGGCCTGATGGTGGCGCTCATCGCCATCGTGATCATCGCGGCTGTCGTCCTGCTGGGGAACAACCTCTCGGGCCTGTTCCGCAAGGCCGCAACCAGCGTCTGACCCACCGCTGCCGCCCAGCGGTCCCGCAGTCGTTCAGGAGTCCGCCAACGACGCCCGCAGGTGGACCGCCACCCGTTCGAGGATCGCCCGCGCGCGCCGCGGGTCGCGGTCGAGGAAGTAGTGGTCGGCCCCTTCGACGACGAGGTGCTCGACGGGCACGCCGGCGTCCGCGAGCCGCACCGCATACGCGTCCCCCTCGTGGCGCAGGACGTCGTGCTGAGCGGTCATGACGAGGGCCGGTGCGAGGCCGTCGAATCGGTCCGCGCGCAAGGGTGAGGCGTAGGCCTCCCCGCGGCGGGAGGCGTCGCGGAAGTACGTCGCCCGGACGAGGTCGAGCAGCTCGGTCCCGATCATGGCTCGAGGTGCTCGCGCCACCTTGGTGGCGACGGGCTCGGCCACGTCGAGCGAGGGCACCCCGAGGACCTGGAGGGCGGGCCGGACCGACCCGTCGTCACGGGCCAGCAGGCACGCCGCTGCAGCGAGATTGCCACCGGCGCTGAGGCCGCTGACCGCCACGGGCGTGCCACGAGGCAACAGTGTCTGGGCGGACCACGCGGCCCAGGCCAGGACGTCGTACGCCTCTTCGTGCCCCACCGGGTAGCGGTGCCGAGGGGCGACGTCGTAGTCGACGTTGAGCACGACCACCCCCGCACGGGCTGCCATGTAGCGAGCCCAGAAGTCGTCCATCGCCGGGTACCGCATGACGAAGGCACCACCGTGGAGGTGCACGAGCACCCCGGTGGGTTCACCGCGCGGCCGGTACAGCTCGCAGCGCACCGCACCGTGGCGCGTCGGGACGCGGACCTCGGTCGGCGCTGCCAGGTCGCCGCCCTCGAACTGGAGCGCGTCGCCGTACGTCACGGTGCGCGATGCGCTGCGACCCATGGTCCAGGCGGTCAGGTCGGCTCGGAGTCCCATGTCGGTGCTTCGACGCGGCCCCCGAATCGGCTTGCCCCAGAACGTCGTTCGTGTGGGGCGCGAGGGTTCGGTCGGCGTCTGGTGCGGATGCACCGGCAGGTATGGCGCGTGGGGACTGCTCGCACTGCCGCGCCTCGGGTGAGTGACGACGGTCGGCCACCGGTTGGGTGAGACCAGGCTGGACGAACGGACGAGACGACCGTCAAGGCTTGGCCAAGTCGACCAGCCCTGCGCAGCCCAGTGCCCACGATGGAGGAGTCGCGGAGCCCCCGATCCGCGAGTCGTGGTGGCTCCCCTGACCACCCGACCACCTGGAAGCAACGGAGACCCCCCATGTCTGTCGAGACCAGCACCTCAGCCCGCCGGACCGTCCTGAAGACGCTCGGTGTCGCCGCCGTCGTCGCCACCGGCGCTGCCGTCACCGGCGCAGCTCCTGCCGGCGCAGCCACCGCCCAGGACGACATCCTCCTGGACTCGTTCACCGGCACCGACGACGAGAAGCTCACCCAGGCGCTCGCGGTCGCGAAGGTCTCGTGCCCGCGCCGCGCCATCCGGCTCTCCGGTCGCGCCCACACGTTCACGCAGACGCGGACGACGTTCTCCGGCCTGCGGATCCTCGGCCCGAACGTCGGATGGCAGAACCCCGAGATCTCGGGTTCGGGTGGCGCACTCCCCCAGTGCACCGTCACCCTGAACTGCGGCAACGGCGCGAAGTCGTGGCTGGTCGGCACCGCCACGACGTACAACGTCATGGTCGCCGGCATCACGTTCAAGTCCTCGAACGCCGTGACGCAGTTCTACCACCACCCCTACAGTGCCGGGACCTGCTACGCCGCCACCTTCGACACGCTGTCGTTCTACGGGTTCAAGCACGTCCTGGGCACCCCGGCCGACCCGTTCTCGATGACGCTGGTCACCACCAAGGGCTCCTGGACCTGCGTCGCGGTGCAAGCACGTCCTGGGCACCCCGGCCGACCCGTTCTCGATGACGCTGGTCACCACCAAGGGCTCCTGGACCTGCGTCGCGGTGCAGGACACGCAGTTCTCGCTGCGCGGCTCCGACAACTTCCTGTGGGTCGCCGGCGACATGAACTACGCCTGGTCCGGTGCCAACGGCGGCAAGTACCTCATGCGCTTCAGCCACGTCACCAAGAGTGCCGTGCGCAACCTGTACCTCACCGCCCGCGGCGGCTCCCGCCCGCTCCTCGTCGAAGCCGGAGCCTCCCACCAGGGCGGACTCGACTTCACCGACTGTGTCTTCGAAGGAAACAACGCCAATGACCCCGCCATGGGTGCCCTCATCGTCGTCAAGGGCGGCGGCGTCTCTTTCACGAACACCAAACTCAACTTCGGCATGGCCCGCCCCACCGACTTCACCGACCAGAGGGACACCGCCCTGATCATGGTGAAGGGCGGTACCGCCCTGATCACGAACACGTGGACCTGTCGCGCCACCGCCACAGCGAGTTCGGTGCCGGTCGTCGCCGTAACCGGGGGAGCCGCCTACGTGTCACGAATCCTTTGCGCCGGCGGGAACTGGGCAGACAAGCCCGTCGCCACGCGCACAGCTGGTGTCCTCATTGCCGACGAGACCGTCACCGTCGCCTGACCGCTCCCCCGTCCCGCAGACCCCACCCCGCAGCGCCCCCACCTTCGTCGAGGGTGGGGGCGCTGCGGGATCAGCTCCGGCGGCCCAGTCGGGTCCAGGTCTCAACGACCGTGTCGGGGTTGAGCGACATGGTGTCGATGCCCTGCTCGAGCAGCCACTCGGCCAGGTCGGGGTGGTCGCTCGGCCCCTGGCCGCAGATGCCCACGTACTTGCCCCGCGCCTTGCAGGCGGTGATTGCTGCGGAGAGCATGAACTTCACCGCCGGGTCGCGCTCGTCGAAGCCCGCTGCCACGAGGCTGGAGTCGCGGTCCAGGCCGAGGGTCAGCTGGGTCATGTCGTTGGAGCCGATGGAAAAACCGTCGAAGTGGTCGAGGAACTGGTCTGCGATGACCGCGTTGGACGGAAGCTCGCACATCATGATCACGGACAGGTCGTTCTCGCCGCGGCGAAGACCGTTGTCCCCCAACAGCTTGATGACGCCCTCTGCCTCGGTGACGGTGCGGACGAACGGGATCATGACCTTGACGTTCGTCAGCCCCATGTCGTCGCGGACGAAGCGCAGCGCCTCGCACTCCATGGCGAAGCACTCCCGGAACTCCTCCGACAGGTACCGGGACGCGCCGCGGTAGCCGATCATCGGGTTCTCCTCGTGCGGCTCGTAGAGCTCGCCACCGATGAGGTTGGCGTACTCGTTGGACTTGAAGTCCGACATCCGCACGATGACCGGCTTGGGCGCGAACGCCGCAGCGATCGTGGCGACGCCTTCGGCGACCCGCTGGACAAAGTACTCCCTCGGCGACGCGTAGGGGGCGACGGCCGCGTCCACCTGCTCGCGCACCGTGCCGGTCAACTGCTCGTGGTCGAGCAACGCCTTGGGGTGGATGCCGATCTGGCGGTTGATGATGAACTCCAGGCGTGCCAACCCGACGCCCTCGTTCGGCAGGCGGGAGAACGCGAACGCCTGGTCCGGGGTCCCGACGTTCATCATGATCCCGACGGGGATGTCAGGCATCGCCTGCATGTCCGTCTCCTCGACTGCGAAGTCGAGCAGCCCGTCGTAGACGTACCCGGTGTCGCCCTCGGCGCACGAGACCGTGACCTCGCGTCCGTCCGGGAGCTCCTGCGTCGCGTTGCCCGCGCCCACGACGGCGGGGATGCCGAGCTCGCGGGCGATGATGGCGGCGTGGCAGGTGCGACCACCACGGTTGGTCACGATCGCGCTGGCCCGCTTCATGATCGGCTCCCAGTCCGGGTCGGTCATGTCCGCGACGAGGACCTCGCCCGGGTGGAAGTCGCGCATCTGGTCGGCCGACTTCAGCACCCGCACCGGGCCGGCGCCGACCTTCTGCCCGATGGCCCGGCCCTCGACCAGCAGCGGCCCCTTCTCGTTGATCCGGTAGCGCGAGATCGTGGTCGCCGACTGCCGTGACTTCACCGTCTCCGGCCGCGCCTGGAGGATGTAGAGCTGGTCGTCGGTGCCGTCCTTGCCCCACTCGATGTCCATGGGACGTCCGTAGTGGTCCTCGATGACCAGCGCGTGCCGCGCCAGCTCCTCGACCTCGGCGTCGGTGAGGCTCAGCAGCGGCTGGTCGGCCGGGTCGACGTCGACGAACTCCGTCGTCCTGCCCACGGCCGCGTCGGACGTGTAGACCATCTTGGTCGCCTTGCCGCCCACCCCCCGCTTGAGGATGGCCGGGCGCCCAGCGCGCAGGCCCGGCTTGTAGACGTAGAACTCGTCGGGGTTCACCGCGCCCTGCACGACCGCCTCACCGAGCCCGTAGGACGAGGTGATGAAGACGGCGTCGTCGAAGCCGGACTCGGTGTCCATCGTGAACATCACGCCCGAGGCACCGATGTCCGAGCGCACCATGCGCTGCACCCCGGCCGAGAGTGCGACCTCCTCGTGCTCGAACCCGTGGTGGACGCGGTAGGCGATGGCGCGGTCGTTGTACAGCGACGCATACACCTCCTTGACGGCCTGGAGGACGGCGTCGATGCCACGGATGTTGAGGAAGGTCTCCTGCTGGCCCGCGAACGACGCGTCGGGGAGGTCCTCCGCGGTGGCGCTCGACCGCACCGCGAACGAGGCCTCGTCGTTGTCGGCCACCAGCTGGTCGTACGCGGCCCGGATGTCGGCCTCCACGTCGTCCGGCAGCGGCTGCCGGACGATCGCCTCGCGGACCTGCTGGCCGACGTCGGCCAGGGCGATCACGTCCTCGCTGTCCAGTCCGGCCATCAGCTCGACGATGGTCTGCGACAACCCCTCGTGCGCGATGAACCGGCGGTAGGCGTCGGCCGTCGTCGCGAACCCGTCCGGGACACGCACCCCCGCCGACGCCAGGTTGCTCACCATCTCCCCGAGGGAGGCGTTCTTGCCGCCGACCTGGTCGATGTCCTTCATGCCGATGGTGAAGAACCACAGGACGTTGGTCATGGGCGACTTCTTTCGTGGGAGGGGCGCGAACCCAGGGTTTGCAGGATGAGGGTGGACATCTCCTCGACCGACCTCGTCGTGGAGTTGATGACGGGTATGCCGTTGGCCTTGTAGAGCGCGTCGGCCCGGCGCAGCTCCTTGGAGCACTGCTCCAGGGACGCGTAGGGCGAGTTCGGACGGCGCTGCTGGCGGACCTCGCTCAGCCGCGCGGGGGTGGCGATGAGGCCGAAGCACCGGTCCCCGAGCTGGGCCAGGGGGCGCGGCAGCTGCGTGCTCTCCAGGTCCTCGTCCAGCAGGGGGTAGTTGGCGACGAAGACACCGTGCTGGAGAGCGAGGTACATGGTGGTCGGCGTCTTCCCGCACCGCGAGGGCGCCACGAGGATGACCTCGGCCCGGTCGAGCGCGCGCAGGCTCTGCCCGTCGTCGTGCTCGATCGCGAACTCGATCGCCTGCATCCGGGAGTTGTACCGCTTGATGTCGCCGACGCCGTGCAGTCGTGCGGCGACCCGCGCCCCGGACTTGCCGAGGATCGCCTCGACCTTCTCCATGTGCATCTCGAAGAAGTCGATGATGGGGCACCTGGAGGTGTGCAGGATCTCGCGGACCTCGTCGGTCGCGGCCGTGGTGAACGCCAGCGGTGTCACCGGCCCGTCCATCGCCGCATCCAGGATCGCCACGACCTTGCGGGCCTCGTCGGCGGTGGCGATGAAGGGGATGAGGCGGCGTTCGAAGACGAGGTCCGGGAACTGGATGAGGAGTGCATTGCCCATCGTCTCCGCGCTGATGCCGGTGCTGTCGGACAGGAAGAAGACCGGGACTGCCACGTCCTGCATACCTCCTCCTCTCTGAGTCGGCCGTGTTCGCGTCGGACCCATCATGGCGAAGACCTCCGGCGCGGACACCCCCGGGCCGGTGACGAGGGTTGTGGAGAGTCAGAGAGGCGGGCGAGGAGCGGCTGGCGCGCGTCTGCCGCGAAGGGGGTGAGCAGCGCCTCCGAGTTCAGAGGAGGCGCAGGTTGGGCGCCTTCGACTCCGGTGGAGGGTCCAGCTCCAGCAGGTCGGGCGCAGGTGCGTCCCCCGTCTCGTGGGCCAGCTCGCGGAACAGCTCCAGGAGTGCTTGTTCGCTCAGGTCACCGTCACCCATGAGGAGGCCCCTGACGATGCCGGAGTCCCGGGCGGTCCGCAGCAGGGAATGCAGGTCCTGGTTGAGCTCCTTGGTGTGGGCCAGGTCGAGGGCCAGCTCGACCTGGATCGCCATGAGCTCTGCCGTCATGGTCGCGACCTGGAGCAGGTGGCGCGGCGCCGTGGTGGCGATCGCGAGGCGCCCGACCGCGCCACAGTCGGGCACGGCGACGTCGAGGACCACTTCCGCGCAGGCTCTGGTGGACCGCGACTGCTCCTGCTGCTCCTGGTCGGCGCTGACCACCAGCGGCTCCGCGTGGCCGACACGGGTCACCACCAGCTCGACACGACGGGCCCCGGGAACGCCGTCGAGCACCAGGGCGGGGGCAGTACGGACGACGTCATCGAAGGACCTGCCCACCAGCATCGTCGCCGCCCCGGCGACCGCCTCGAGGGCCAGACACGTGATCGCCACATCGCTGGCGGGAGTCATCTCGGGCCCCCGACGGCGTCGGGAAGACACCGGGTCTTCCGCTCCCCCGCCCCCGCCTGCCTCGTGATCCAGCGCCGCATGGAAGAACCCCGTCCCGACGTGCCTGTGACTTTCCTGTCACCGCCGGGTCCGGGGCGGCGCCACCGAAGTGGGTCACGGACCAACGTCGCAGGATGCCCAATTGCTGTCAAGGGATCGCACCGGCCCCGGATCAGCCTCGCAAGGCCCCCATCGCGTCGAGCAGCAGGTCGAGACCGACGTCGAACTCGTCGGCGAAGTCGTAGCCGGCCTCGACGACCTCGGTGATGAGGGCGTCGAGATGGGGATACGGACTCGGCCCCTCATGCTCGCGCACCACGTCGACGACGGGGGTGGGATCGGTGGGCAGGGCCAGCTCCTGCAGGACGAACCCGTAGACGTAGGCATCGAGGAAGGCCAGGACCTGCGCCGACCCACGGCCAGCGAAGCCGCGAGCACGGAGGTAGCCGATGACGTGGTCCTGGTGTGCCAGCGTGATCGGCCCCGGCGCGGTCCGGGACTCGACCAGCCCGATGGCCCAGGGGTGCCGGCGCAGGACCAGGCGTTCCGACACCGACCTCGCGCGCAGGCCGACTCGCCAGTCCTCACCCTCGGGGAGGGCCATCTCATTGAAGACCCGGTCGACGAGGGCATCCAGGAGCGCTTCCTTGTTCGCGAAGTGGTGGTAGACGGCCATGCCCTCCACACCGAGCCGTCGCCCGAGCGCCCGCATGGACAGTGCCGCCAAACCACCGTCGTCGGCGAGAGCCGTCGCTTCCTCGAGGATGCCCTGAACCGTCAGGGCGCCGCGCTGTAGGGGTTGCCCCTGACTCATCCCTGACTCCTGTTGCACCTGGGCATCGACCTTTACGAAGTAAAGTATCGTGCTTTACGCTGTAAGAGTCTCGTCGGGAGGTCATCTTGTGACTGCACTGTCTTGTGCCATGTCGGCGTCGACCGGCGCCCCCGATCGCACAGTCCGCTCGCAGAGCGCGTCCCGGAACCGGTGGGTCGCGCGGGGGTGGAGGGCCGCACGCCAGTCCGCGGTCGGCTGGGGCCATGTCATGAACGCCCGCACCCCGGTGCGCCATCACCTCGTGCTGTGGGCGGCGGCCCTCCTCACCCCGGCCGTCTTCCTCGTCCCGGTCGGCTTCGTCGCCCGCCGCGGTTACACCGGCGAGTCCGACCTCGTCGTGGCTTCAGAATCTGGCTTCATCCGTGCCGACCTGTCGAGGCCCGTGACCGACTCGCCGTCCTTGGCCGAGCTGACCGCCGTCTGGCGGGAGTTCCACCTCGTCAAGGCACTCATCGCCGGCCTGCTCGTCCTGGCCCTCGTGGGCCTGGCCTCGACGGTGCGCCGCCGGGTGGAGGCCGCAGGACGTGGTCGTCGCCGGCTCCTGCTCGTGGCCTACGGCGCAGTGGTGGTCTGGCTCCTCGGCGCGCTCACAGTCCTGCTCGCGAACGTGCAGGGCGCCGCAGCCCCGTTCGCGTCGGTCGCCTCGCTCCTGCCACCCGGGCACGCGTCCGGTGAGCTGTCCGGGGTCCTGGGTCAGCTGCGGCGTGCGGTGGAGGCCGGGGCCCCCTCCCCCGCTGGAGGGATCGCCCGTGAGCTGCACGGCGACTTCACCCTCTACCACGCGGTGTTCGCGGTGCTGGCTGCTGTCACCGGCGTTGCGCTCGTCTCCTTGGCCCTTCGCGCGGCCCGGCGACGGTGGAGACTCCGCGGATCGTCACGCTCCGCGGACCCGACGTGGCTCGTGCAGACCACCCTGTACGGCGCCGCGGGAGGCCTCTTCCTCGTGCTGTCCCTGGCGAACGCGAGCACGTGGATGCACCCCGTTCCCGCCCTCCTGGCCTCCCTCGGGGGCAGCTGACCGCCCGCCTGACCACGGGTCTCCCGCGAAGTCGTCGCACCTGGTGGAGCCAACTGGCCCATCACCCCATACCCCTGAACGAAGGAGCACGAACATGGAAGGACTGCAAGCCACCACCACCCCGACCCAAGGCCCGATCGCTCGAGGCCGGTTCGTCGGCGCGGCCGCGATGGCGGTGGCCGTACTGGTGATCGTGGAGAACGTCGCGCTGGCAGCAACAGGCGCACCGTCCTTCGCCTCCCCGATGAACGAGGTCCTGGACTACTACGCGGCCAACCGCGCGGCGGTCGCGATCGCGTCAGGTGTCGTGGCCGTGTACCTGCCGCTGCTGCTCCTTTTCCTGACCGGGCTGGAGGGTCTTGTGGGCCGGCGTGGTGCGAAGGGCGTCGAGTGGGCGCGTCTCGCCGTCGCCGCCGGCGCGACCCTGTCGGGCGTCTTCGTCCTGGTCAACGTCCTGCAGGTCGGGCTCGCCCTCTCGGCTGGCGACCAGTCAGAGCCGACTCCCTTGATAGAGCTCGTATGGCGCGTGCACGCGGCCGCGTTCGCGCTGGCGCTGCCGGTGCTCGGGGCCACCTTCGCGGGCACGGCTCTGGCCACCCACGCGAGCGGTTTGACGCCCGCGTGGCTGCGCATGCTCGGCCTCGTGGGCGGCGGCCTGCTGCTCGCGGCAGGCATCGGGAACCTCGCCGTCGCCGACGGGTCAGCGCTGATCTTCGTCGGCCTGCTCGGCCTCGCCTCATGGCTCGTCTGGCTCTTCGCAACCGGCGTGCGACTCGTCAGGTCATGACTCGGGTATGAGCAGTAGTGAGGACGGGACACACGAGTCGGCCCGGGTCATCGCGCGGAACGACCTCTCATGCCTGCGGGTCCGTTCAGGGGTGCAGAGCCTGGTCCGCCTCGACGAGCCGCAGGTCGGTGAACCGCACGACCAGGCCCGAGCGCGTCGGCGCGCAGCACAGAAGTCCTACGCGGAGAGGCCCGGGCGGCAAGGGTGCGACCCGCACGAGCCGCCAGGCTTCGTCACCGCTCCTGGCCCGCACCGTGAGTGCGTCGCCGTTGCGACTCGCCCGTACGACGACCTCGTGGCCCGACCACTCCGGCACTGGGGCAACCGACCAGTCCGAGACGCCCCGCGTGACGACTGCTCCCAGCTGCAGGACGCCGTCGGCCAACTCGACACCGGCCTTGATCCAGTGCTCCTCGTCGGCACGGATCAGCAGGCCCGCCTGGTCGAACTGGGCCGAGAAGTCAGCGATGAACGTGACCTCGGCTGCCGTCCCGTCGGGGAAGTCGGTGAGTAGGGCGTGGCCTGTGTCGTGGATGAACCCGTAGGAGGTGGTTCGCCACAGGTCGCTGCCCTCCGCCGCCGTGACGAGCAGATCGTCCTGGTCGCGGGAGACCTGCGGGGGCGGGTTCAGCCAATGAGTGTGCTGCCAACCCGTACGCCACCCGTCAGCCGGTCCACGGTCGGTCACCATGTCATCCTTTCACGACTGCGGATTCGCGCGGTTGTAGTGGACGTCCAACCGCTCGGTGCGCCTCCGGCGTCTGTCACAGGCCGTGCTGGGCGGTTGCCCTGACTGGGTGTGTCCGTACTGACGACTCAGTGCACGGCGCGCGTTCACCGGATCTGACCGATGAGCGGATGTTCGGGAAGCGTGATCCGAGGAGGTAGGTCCCGACTATCTATTCGGCCATGCTCGGTCGCCCGCGGAGACGACGGGGAAAGGAGGGCGTGTAGAGCGGCCCCCGATGGAGTGCGACCTCGGTGGCCGCTCAAACCTGGCTCCGTACTCGGATGCCAGTGGTCGCGCAGAGCTGGTTCGCGCACCGTGATCTCTCAACGCGCCACTCGGGGGGCGCCATGATTCGGGGCCTCGTTCAGCAAGGGAGCCGAACGGCCTCTGACCGCGTCGAAGGGTCGTGCCGAGGACAAGTCTGTGAGCCCCTTGCTTGCTCGTACGCCGACCGTGCACCCGTGTGCCCGACTGACGCGCGGTGCGACGGTGTGTCGGCAACAAGCACGGTCCGGATGGAACCATCGAGCGAGTTCGCGGGTGTATGTGCTGTGATCGACTCGACTTCGACCAGCAACGCAGCGGTGCGCGATCTGTACCAAGGGTGCTACCCGCGCCTGGTGGCCGTCGTTGCTCTGGCGGCTTGCAGCCGTGCGGAAGCCGAAGAGTGCGTCCAAGAGGCGTTCATACGCCTGTTGCGCGAGTGGCCCACCGTGTCCCAGTTCGACAGCCCAGAAGCGTGGACCCGGCGAGTGGCGTTGAGGTTGTTGTCGAACCGGCGCCGCAAGGCCCGCAACGGAGTCAAGGCCCTGATGCGCCTCGGTCATCCCGCGTCGCCTTCGGTGCCGACCGACGACTCGATGGACATCCAGCGGGCATTGGCGATTCTGCCGTTGGCGCAACGGCAGGTTGTGGTCCTGCACTACCTCATCGGGTTGGGGGTGGCCGAGACCGCTGCCGAGCTGGGGGTCGCCCAAGGAACCGTCAAGTCCCGGCTGAGCCGCGCCCGCGTCACGCTCAGTCCCCTGCTGCGTGAGGAGGCCCACCATGCCTGACCTGTCCGAGCTCCTGGCCGCGGAAGCGCGCCGACAGGAGCCGACCAGCCAGCCCCCGTTCGAGGACCTGATTCGGGCACGCCGAGGGCGCGACCGTCGAGGGCGCATCGCCGCAGGTTCCCTCCTCGTGGCGGCCGTTGCCGGTGTGGCACTGGTTCCCACGCTCGTTGCTGCTCAACGACCCCCGACCACAAGCGTCGTCGTCGGGCCCGGGTCGGCGGCAACGGTCACAGGCGTCCTGCGCTCCAGCGGAGGACCGGTGGGTACTGGGCAGTTCGGCTTGCCTGGCGTGATCGTGTTCGAGTCAGCCACCGGCCAGACCACCACCACCAAAACTGGGAGCGACGGCACGTTCACCACCGCCGTCAAGCCAGGGACGTACACGGTCACCGGCACCAGCCCGCGATACGGCGACGGGAAGTCCACGTGCCGCGCCACTGACCCGGTCACGGTCAGCCGAACCGACCTCGCAAGTGTGACGGTCTTCTGCCAGATGAGAACCGCTGCGGCCCCGCCCGCCGGGTCGCTCACGGCTCGCCTGATCCTGCCCACCCCAACGATCCGCACCGGCGAGTCGGTGACGGCCCAGATCATCCTGACCAACAACACCGGGCAGGAGATCCACCTGGTCGGGTGCGGGCCCATCTACACAGTGCTCCTGACCGGGAACGGCTACACGCCCGGTCCCTCATGGTTGGACTGCGCCAAACCGATCACGATCCCCAAGGGCGATACGACTTACCCGGTCACGGTTGCCGCGACCTACAGCGAGTGTTCACCGCGCGGCGATCAGGGCATGGCCAAGTGCCTGCCGAAGAACGGCTCCATGCCCGGCCTACCCCGAGGCCGCTACACGGCAACCACGTGGGGCGTGACCGACCAGGTGCCCCTCCCGGCTCCCATCACCGTGACCGTGAAGCCGTAGCGCACTGAGGTCGGCACGAGCAGGCTGTGACCGACTCGTCACTGTCAACGAGCGATGGCTGTCCACGCGATTGCCCGCAGGAGCGGAGTGCGCACCTCGATGATCTGACGACGAGCGACCAGGACCTCGTGGTGACCCGGTGGCGCCGACACGGCAAGGACCGGCTGTACGTGGCGACTCCAGGCGGAGCCAAAGTCGGGTTCTGGGAAGTCGTCACAGACACCGTGCACCCGGCCCGATTGGCCTGCCGGCGGTCTGCTCGTATGGAGCACGAGGGTCGCCACAGCGCTCGCTCAGGGCCGATTGTCCAGCAGGTCCCGAGGCTGGCACCGGTCCCTCGACAGCCCTCGCGAACCCGGCGGGGCACCGTTGGGTCTACAGGTATCCGCCCCACCCGCCACCGACGACGCCCCGGGAGGTGAATTGCGCGCGGGCGTTCCCGGCATACAAGCGTAGGTAGCCACGACCGTCGACCGTGAGGAGGTCTGGGTTTCCGTCGTCGTTCCAATCGGTGCTGAGCATGGTGAGAGCGTTGCTGAACCCGCCGCCGATCTTGTATCCACGGTGGGCAAACCCTCCATGGCCGTTGCCAGGGAACAACCAGATGGTGCCGTCGGTGCGTAGACCGAGAATGTCGGGGTGGTGGTCGCCGTTCTGGTCGCCAGCCCCGAGCAGCTGGCGGTAGCCGCCCCAACCGCTGCCAAGACGGACACCGCCGGCAAGGGTGTCCTGATCGGTGTGCCGGTAGTAGTACAGGTCGCCTGTGTCTTTGACGCCCATGACGTCCGGTTCACCATCCCCCGACCAATCGTCGGGCGAGAACACCTTGGACATTCTGGTCCACCCGCGCGACAGCGCGTACTCATAGTTGAGGTTCCACTGATAGACGCCCGTGGCGAGATGCTCGCGAAACGTGCCGTCGTAGTTGACGCTCCAGAAGGTGCGGATCTCGTTCTGGGGAACGGGTCCGTAGTGGGAAAGCAGGATCCGCTCGTCCTGAAGGTTTCTACCGATGATCGCCGTGCTGCCCGTGAATCCGCCTCGGCAGTTGCCCCGGTGAAGTGCAACCACTCCGGCGGAGCTCACAGTGACCAGGTCTGAGCACGTGTCGTTGTCCCAGCTACCCGTGGCGACGATTCGCGGCCCGTGCGCTCTTGGGATGACAGTCTGCGACACCTTCGGCCCGAGCCCTATGTCGCTGTTGGCTTGCACCGCGATCGTGTACGACTGCATGTCCGTCAAGCCGGTGATCGTGACCGATCGTGCGGACGCACCGACCGTGACGGTCTTCTCGGGCTGTGCGACGGTGACGACGAACCCTGTGGTCGGTGTGTCCCCGCTGTAGGGCGCCAACCACCGTACGGTCACCATCTCCTCCCCCGGCACGATGGTGGGGCTGTGCATGATCGGGGGAACGGTCACGTTGGGCGCCAGTCCGGCGAGACTGGCATTTCCCACTGCAGTGCCGCTGACGGTCCGATTCCCGTCGACGGCAGAAGCCGACCCGGCACTGAGGGCAGGAACGGTGACTGCGATGAGCACCCCCAGGACAAGAGCGGACCGCCGACCACCTCGACCTGTGACAGGACGGTGAGACCCATGTTCGTTCTGCGCGCCACCCGACATGACTGCCCCCAAATCACGCCAGACCGTTCCGGCTGAAGGAATCCTGGGGCACCACCTGCCGCCCAGCAATGACAGTTGTCACGAACGCGGGTCGTTTGCGGCCGACGCGTGGATGAGGAACACCTATCTCGACGCGATGGTGGCACTCCCCCCTCGTGAACTCACGCCTCGTCCTCGCCGCGGCCGGTTGGGTCGCGGTGACGGGGTCGCGAGCTACGACCACACGTGGAAGCCGAGCGAGCCTGACACGCGTTTCCACTCGTCCCGTCCCGTCAGGGAGACTGGGGGGAACACCGACCGTAGCTTTGACAAGGAGCCCACCGTGACCGAGGGAACCGTTCGCTGGTTCGATGCCGACCGAGGGTTCGGCTTCATCGCCCTCGGGCCGGAGGCAGAGGACCTGTACGTGCATGCGTCCGAAATCATCAGCAACGACGCGATGAAGCTGCTCCGCGAGGGGCAGGTGGTCGAGTTCGAGATCGGCGAAGGGGACCGCGGACCGCAGGCGCGCCGCGTCCGGGTCACGGCCGACCAGGCCGCGGATACGCCGCTGGGCGTGCTCGGCACCGTCTCCTGGTACGAGCCCGCCAAGGGGTACGGCTTCGTGACTCCCGACGACGGTGACGGCGAGGTGTTCGTGCACAGCTCGGCCATCGTGGGGGGCGGCGTCGTCCGCGAGGGACAACGGGTGGCGTTCCTCGTCGTCGACGGGGAGCGGGGACTGCAGGCTGACCCCCTGCTCCCCCTGGGAGCCCAGGCCGCCCAGCAGGCCCAGTCCTCCGACGGGGCTGACGGCACCGTGTCCTGGTACGACGTGGACAAGGGCTTCGGGTTCATCACCCCCGAGTCGGGCGGCTCCGACGTCTTCGTCCACGTCCGCGAACTGGCCCACGGACTCGCGGAGCTGGACGAGGGCGACCGGGTGACGTACGACGTGGTCGTGAGCGACAAGGGCCCGCAGGCTCGCGACGTGCGCCTCGCGCGCAGCTCGACATCGAGGGGCGCACCTTCGACGTCGCCGACCCGCGCTCGGTCGGGACACCGGGAGCCATCCGACGCACCGGTGCGCGGCGGCGAGGGCGTGGTTGCGCGCTACGACGCGGACCGGGGGTTCGGGTTCATCGCCCCGGACGCCGGTGGCGCGGACCTGTTCGTGCACGTGTCGGTCGTCAGGGGCACCGAGGCGCTGCACGAGGGCGATCGGGTCCGCTACCAGGTACGACACAGCGATCGAGGACCACAGGCCGATCGCGTCGAACTGATCTGAGCAGAAAGGCGCCTCGCGCGCTCTTGCAGAAACCGTCGGACGCGCCGGACGTCCCTCGCGAGGAACACGGAGGCGCCGGCCATGTATCCGTTGTGTCACTTGGGGTCACAGGACAGCATGGCCTCCCCTTGGACGTGGACCGGCAGAGGCTGAACGGCCTTGCCCGAGGTGCCCGCAGAAGGGGATCCGGCGGCGGCCACCACGGGCCTGTTGTTGCGTTCCTCCTCCTCGTGCGCAGGACGCTCAGTAACGGCGGGTCAATCGCTGAATGGCGGACCTTCCATCCGGGTCGTAAAGCGTGCGGTACATCGGCGTGGCCCAGATCCGCGTCCAAGGCGACAGAGGGGGCTCCGCCAGGGGACGCAGTCGGCCCGGCGGGCGCTCACCCACCCGCCCGACACCGTGCCACTGCTGGAGCCGCCGCGCCGACTCGGCGAAGGCCTCGAACATCGTTGACAGCTCGACCTCGCCACCCTCCGCTCGGTCGAGGTGCTCGTTTGCCAAGGTCGTGCGCAGCCCTCGGGCGTAGCCTTCGTCGAGCACCGCGACCGACACCTCGGAGTCGTGGGTCCATGACCGGCGGTTGAAGTTGTCCGACCCGACGGTGGCCCAGGTGTCGTCGATGATGCACACCTTGGCGTGCACGTAGACGGGTACTCCGGCGTGGTTCTCCAGACCGTAGAAGGCGACACGGTCACCACCCGCCTGCCGCAGGATGTCGGCCGCACGTTCTCGACCAATCAAGTTCGGCGGCTGGCTGAAGTACCCGTCCTGGTCCGGGTGGTGCGGCAAGACAGCTATCAGCCTCAGCTCGTCGTTGTCGCGCAGCGCCTGCGCGAACGTCTCCGCGACGTGCCGGGACCACAGGTACTGGTCCTCGAGATAGATCAGCCGGCGGGCGCGTCGGATCGCCTTCGTATAGCCGCGCGCGACGCTCCGCTCGCCCTTCGGTGCGAAGCGGTACCCCGGGAGACGCTTCGGATAGGTCCGCAGCAGTTGCAACGGCATCTCACCGACCGGCTCGGGATCCGGCAGCTGTGGGGGCAGCGGTCGGAGCCGCTTCGGTTCGTCCTTGCGCAGCCGGTCGCCAAGCAGCCGCAACGGATCTCGGGTCAGGGGTCGCGGGTCGTCCCAACGCTCGCGGAACACCGTCTCCACGTCACCGACGGCTGGGCCCTTCACCATCAGCTGGATGTCGTGCCACGGCGGCCGCTTCCCGTAGACCTTCGCCATCGGTTGGGTCTGGGGGTCGCCGTGGTGGTCGCGATCGTCCCGGCGGCTGTGACAGAGGTCGATCCCGCCCACGAACGCCACGTCGAGCTCGGGGCGACCGGGGTGCCGAAGCACCACGAACTTCTGGTGGTGTGAGCCGCCGGGGCGGACCCGCATGTCGAGCTCGCACTCGCCGCCTGCCGCGTTGATGTCCTCGCCCATGTGCCGGTTCTCGGTGGCGGAGAACTGCAGCCGGTCCAGATGGGAGCGCCAGAGCAGCCCGCGCACGTCCACTCCACGCTCAGCCCCGCGGCTCAACACGCGGGCTATCTCGCTGCCAGGCTCGCCCAGCAGTTGTTCGTCGGGGTCGCCGCGCCAGTCGACGAAGAGCAGCAGGTCGCCGTCACGCATGTTCGACACGCTCCGGTGCAGCTCCGCGTAGTAGGCGACGCCATGCACGAGCGGGACGACTGTGTTGCCCTCGGTCCAAGCCTTGCCGTCCGAGTGCCGTCGGTCGAGGGAAGTCTCACCGTTGCCGCGCCCTGCACCATCGAGGAACCACTGTGCCGCTGTCACGTGCCATGCATAGCGGTGATCACGGCCCCGGCGAAAGGCCGTACGTCATGCCGTAGGGGTCGGCGAGCCTGTCCGCCGGTCACGTTGTCCGCTGGTCACGTGGTGTCGGACAGCCCCGAAGCGGGCCCTCGGAAGGGATCCGCCGGTTCAGCCAGACAACGGGTGGCCGCTTACTGGTCGGCAGGATGCTCCCTCGTCGGGCGCTTGCTGTCGAGCGCGGCGCGGGTGGGACCCAGGACGGACCTGGGATCGCTCAGCGAACGCGGCACCGTCCTGACCCGGGCCCACAGACCCGCGCACCCTCCTGGCTTGCGACATCCGGCGTGTGACCATCAAGTCATGGTCCGACGTTCAGGGACCTGCCCCAGGTGCGCATCGCCCAAGTGGACGATCGTCACCGGTCCTCGGGCCAGAGACGACGCACGCCCTGCCAGAACCCATCATGTAGCTCGGTGCCACTCCTGCGGTCACCCGTGGGATCCCGCGCCAAGTGTGGGCGCACGCGGTCAAGCCAGCGATTGACGCATCGAGGTGCCGCGCGCCTCGAGCTGGCGCGGTGCGCCAGACCGTCGCGAGGCGTCAACTGGGTGAGCGGAGATCTGACGCTGCCCAACGACATTCGACTGCGCCCCGTGTGCGGGACGACTCTGGGGGTGGACGGGGGTAGAAGAGGGGTTCAGAACACGGGTTTCCCGCCAGTGACACCCAGAACAGAACCGGAGACGAAGCTCGCTTCGTCCGAGGCAAGGAAGACGAAGGCCGAGGCGACCTCAACCGGATGACCGGCACGACCCAGCGGCGTGTCTGAGCCGAAGCCCTGGACCTTCTCGGCCGGCATGGTTGCCGGGATGAGCGGCGTCCAGATCGGACCGGGCGCGACGGCATTCACGCGAATCCCGGTAGGGCCCAACTCCTGTGCGAGATTGACGACCAGGTTGTTCAGAGCGGCCTTGGTCGCGGCGTAGTCCAAGAGATGCTGCGAGGGCGAATATGCCTGAACCGACGTCGTCACGACCACGCACCCACCACCGCTCAGCTGTGGGGCCAGAGCCTCGGTCAGCCAGAACGGTGAGAAGACGTTGGTCTCGAACGTTCGACGAATCTGCTCTGGCGAGAAGTCGCTGAGCTCGTCATGTGTCATCTGGTAGGCCGCGTTGCAGACGAGGACGTCCAGCCCGCCCAGCAACTCGACGGCGCGGTCGGCAAGGTTCTTGTTCGCCTCCCAGGTGCGCAGGTCGCCGGGGACGGAGTACGCCTGCCTACCGACGGACCGCGCGAAGTCGACCGTTTCGTCAGCGTCGGCCTGCTCCTCAGGAAGGTGGGCCAGCACGAGATCGGCTCCCTCCTTGGCGAATGCGACGGCACACGCTCTCCCGATCCCCGAGTCTCCGCCCGTGATCACCGCGCGTTTGCCCGCCAGCCGGCCGCGGCCCACATACGACTCTTCGCCGTGGTCCGGTCGAGGGTCAAGGTGACCAACGGCGCCTGGCCAGTCCTGCTGCTGTCCAGCAATGTTCGAGAGATCTGCTCGTGCGTCCATGAGCGAGCCATACCCCGTTCAGTCCGGGGCATGCATACCTGGGTCGGCTGTGGTCGCGTGTCCCTTGACTCAGCGGCACGCGACAAGTGAGCGGTTCGCGTTCGACCTTGATGGGGGCACGCGCAACGTCCCACGACCCGTGGCTCGCCGATCGACGGCGGACGCTGCTCGGGCCTACGCGCTGGCCGCAGTTCCCTCGAGGCTGACCACGGTCGTCCTACGCAAGACCCCGCTCAGAACGTGCCATCGCCACACTGCGTGGGCAGCGGTGCGCGAGCCGCTCAGCACATCTGCGCAGGTCAGGGGCTCACAAATGGTTTGGGGCGTCAGGCCGGGGGTAGATAGGGAGAAGGCGCCCAGCACCGAACGGCGTGCCACCCCCTTCAACAGGACTGGACGAGACATGAGTGAGATGTACGGAACGACCAGTAGGGACGACTACGACAACACGCGTGAACTGGGCACCGTCGAGGTGACCCACGGGCGCGAGGACCGTGCCTTCTCGGATGAGGTCGGCGCCACGAGTACGAACGACGCGGCCAGCACCAAGGACGTCGCCAAGGAGGAGGCGAAGGCCACCGGCGAGCAGGTCAAGGACGGTGCGGCGCACGTGGCACAGGTTGGCAGGGACGAGGTGAAGAACGTCGCCCAGGAGACCAGCCAGCAGGCCAAGGAACTCTGGCAGCAGACGCGCACGCAGCTGATGGACCAGAGTGCCCAGCAGCAGACCCGGGTCGCCGAGGGCCTGCGTTCCCTGAGCGAGGAGCTGTCGGGCATGGCCCGTGGCTCCGAGCAGCAGGGCGTCGCCAGCGACCTTGCCCACCAAGCGTCACAGCGGATGGGCGATGCGGCGGCGTGGTTGGACCAGCGCGATCCTGGTTCGCTGGTCTCCGAGGTGAAGCAGTTCGCCCGCCAGCGTCCGGGCACCTTCCTCGCGACCGCGGCCCTGGTTGGCCTGGTGGGGGGACGCCTGAGCCGTGGACTCGTGGCAGACCACCAGGACCAGGACGCTAGCGGGACCAGCGATGCGGCCACGACCACGGCGCCGGCCGCGGCTCCGGCTGCGGCTCCGGTCGCACCGGTTGTCGACCACAGCACTGCCGGGTTCTCCGCCTACAGCGCGCCCGTCAGCACCGGCGAGTCGCCCCGATGAGCCACCCCGACCAGCTCGACGACCCCCAGGCCCGCTCGCTGAGCAACGTCGGCGAGCTGTTCGCGGACATCAGTCGCGACCTGTCAACCCTGGTGCGCCAGGAGATGGAGCTGGCCAAGGTCGAGATGCGCGAGTCCGCCACCAAGGCGGGCAAGGGCGCCGGGATGCTCGCCGGAGCCGGTGTCGCCGGTCACTTCGTCCTGCTCTTCCTGTCCGTCGCCGCATGGTGGGGACTGGGCAACCACATCGGACGTGGGTGGTCAGCCCTCGTCGTGGCAGGCGTGTGGGCTGTCATCGCTGCAGTTCTGGCTGCACGAGGACGAGGAGAGATCAAGCAGGTCAAGGGAATTCCACAGACAACCAAGACTGCCCGGGAGATCCCCGACGCGCTCAAAGGGAACGAGGACCACGCATGACGAACAACCCAGACCAGATCCGCAGGGAGATCGAGGACACCCGCGGTCGGCTCAGCAATGACGTGAACGCACTCACCGAGACCGTGAGCCCCTCCAACGTCGCCCGCCGACAGGCCGACAAGGTCGCTGGCGTGGCCACCTCCGTCAAGGAGCGCGTGATGGGTGCCGCCGACGACGTCCGGGGCAGCGGTTCCGACGCCGCCTCGAGCGTCGGTCGAGCCCCTGGCGCGGCAGCCGACAAGGCGCGGCGCAAGACCGAGGGCAACCCCCTCGCCGCAGGGCTGATCGCCCTCGGCGCAGGATGGCTCGTCGGCTCGATGCTGCCGGCCTCGGAGAAGGAGAAGCAGGCCGCGGTGGCGCTCAAGGACAAGGCCGAGCCGCTCATCGAGGAGGCGAAGTCCGTGGCGCAGGACACCGCCCAGGAGCTCAAGGAGCCAGCCCAGCAGGCAGCCGCGAGCGTGAAGACCGCGGCCACGGATGCCGCCGGCACGGTGACCGAGGAAGGGAAGGCCACCGCCGACGACGTCAAGGCCCAGGCCCAGTCGTCCGCCGACACGGTGCGCTCAACCCAGGAGTAGAACGCAGCGCCCGTTCCTCGACGTCGACGGTTTCAGTCGCAAAGGAGGATGCGGTACGAGCAGCACAGCGTCTCGTGCACGGCATCCCGACTTCGCAGTCGGAACTGTTGCCGGGCGGGGTGAACGTGGCCTTGAGGGGGCCCAGGTCGACCTGGGCCCCCTCATCATGGAGCGAAGCTTCTCAGCCGGCCGACTGGCCGTCTGTGGACCAGGTCGGGGTCGTAGCGAGGTCGGCCGCGACGGGAGCCGACACTGGCCGAGGTTCCGTTGGACGATCTGTCAGTGAGCCGGGCTCGGTGCGGCTACGGCCGGGGTCCCGTGGTCCGCGGCAGGCCCGGATCAGCAGTCGTACAGCTTCGTCGACCGTCTGGCCGATCACCCGCTCAGGGAGCCCGCTGAAGTGAAACACGTGTGTCTCGACGTGGTCCCGGCGTCGGACGGCAAGCCAGGTCGTTCCGGCTGCTACCCCACTTTGGGGCCCGGGTCCCCCCACTCCCGTGGCAGCCAGAGTGAGATCCGAGCCGAAGAGTTCCGCTGCTGAGGCCGCCATGGAGCAGGCGGCGGTCGGGCTGACCACCGGGCCCGGCGAGACGCCCAGGATGTCGAACTTCGTGCGGGAGGCGTAGGCAACGATGCCCCCGAGGAACCAGGAAGCAGCCTCAGGACCACGGCCCAGTTCCGAGGCGATGGCGCCGGAGGTAAGGGATTCCGCCACTGCGATCGTCCAACCGCGTTCCTGCAGCAGTGCCGCGAGTAGCTCAAGTCGGGACAGGCTGTCGGTCATGCGCACCTCCATTGGCCCAGCGCCCACAGGCATGGAGGTAGGGACCTGCGGGTCGGCAGCAACCGATCTCGAAGGCGGTGTGGGTCCGCCTTGGCGCAGCCACCGACGCGCACGGCTCCCCCGAGCACGGCGGACTCACCTGTCCGGGTCCCGGGTGGGCGTGACGGGCCGAGCCCGGGCCCCCCGTTGCCACAGTCCCGGCGCTCCGCCTGTTCGCGTTGCTTTTCGCCCATCGGGCCCTGCCTGGTTCCTGGGTTCGCGCAGTCACCTGACCGGCGCCGGGTCCTGCGCGTCCTTGGCTCGGGGGATGGTGGTGCGCTCGGGCCGACGCGGCGGCTGCCGCGTGGTCCGGATGACACCCCCGCAGGGAGCTCGCGGACGGGCTGACGATCAAGGGCAGCCCGGAATGGACTTTGACTGTGGCTTGGACAGTCGGTCATTGCTGGCATGTCTGTGGTGTGCCCTGACAAGGGGGTTCTCAACCGTGTTGGGGCTTCCCGACTCGGGAATCTGCTCCCTTGCACGGGCTGCCGTGCTCGAGTTCGCCCGTCGAGAGGTCGAACATCGAGCGGTGGCGCGATCGCGATCTGGGGTGGGCTGGCGCGCCGCCAACCGGCCATCTGGGTTCCGGACACTGTCGACAACGACGTTCCCGGCGGACCAGTCCATCGGGCCGCTTCAGGGCCGAGCAGGGCAACTTCGGGTGTGCTGCACCAGGTTGCGTCTTCGTCGGTTCGTGGCCGACTCATGATTGGGCCATGGGTCATGCGGGTAGATCGGGGATGGACGACCCCATGGAAGGAGATCAGATGTCAAAGGATCTGAGTGACAGCCGGAACCGCAAGCGGCTGAAGAAGTCGTCGTTCGCCTTGCCGGAACAGGAGAAGTACCCCATCCCCGACATCGAGCATGCGCGGAACGCGTTGGCTCGGGTAGCCCAGCATGGATCAGAAGCGGAGAAGCAGAAAGTACGAGCTGCGGTGGAGAAGAAGTACCCGAGTCTCAAGAAGGACGACTGACCGAGGGGCGGTCGCGTGGCGGCCGGCACCGGGCTGCGACAGGCCAGCTCTTCAGCCTCAACATCGACCGTCGCGACCTGGAGCAGTCGGAGGCGCTGAGCGCGCATCTGGAGAGCTACCCCGCGACCTCGTTGGTCTCACCAACGAGGTCGGCATGCCCATGCGGCGATCTGCGTTCTGGCCCGAATGGACCGCGCACTCACGGCAGCGGAGGTCCCCCAGTCCGGTTCCACGAGCGCACCAGGGAAGCTCTCGACGGAGTGCCCGGAAATTGTGGTTGACCATTTGCGGACCAGCAATGGTTCGAGGAGACAAGCCGAAGGTCAGAGACCTGAAGTGGATGAGTCGGCCGATACGCCGGGTTCTGTCCCGCGGCCCGGTTGCCCGGGCCGTGGTGACGGTCATCCATCTACGACAGCCGTTGCCGACTGCCTCCAGCGCTCTACCCGTGTGCTCGGGCGGGCAGCCCTCGGACGCACACTGTCTGAGCTTGCTCCAGGTGGGGTTTACCTAGCCGAGCCAGTCACCTGGCCCGCTGGTGGTCTCTTACACCACCGTTTCACCCTTACCGCGGTGCCTGCGCAACCGGAGCTGCGTGGTCCACCGTGGCGGTCTGTTCTCTGTGGCACTGTCCCGCGGGTCACCCCGGGTGGCTGTTGGCCACCACCTTGCCCTGTGGAGCCCGGACGTTCCTCGGCGGTGGTTGCCCACCGACGCGACCGCCTGGCCGACTCATCCGTCGCCAAGGATAGGGCAGGTATGGCGCGTGGCCGGCCACGCGCCATACCTGCCGTCCGAAGGGGGCGGCTGGGGAGTGACTAGTCCCTGCGGACCAGGGCGCATGGTCACGTCGGGCCACAGCGGATTGGGGGTGACCTTCTGAGCGGAATGCACCGTGTGCACGGACGCAGGATGCGACAGCCTCGGACGCGGTGAGGAGGGGTCACATGACGACGTACGACAGCACGACAGCACGTCCAGCCCAGAGGGGCGGCGGGCGACCTGCGCGGATGCAGGTCAGGTTCTTCGGCGGGTTCCACCTACGGGTCGGCGCCGTGGTCCTCGGACCACGCCAGCTCGGCGGCACCAAGCCGCGACTGATCCTGGAGGCGCTGCTCGCCCACGGCGGCGCCCCGGTGAGCAAGGACCGCCTGGTCTCGATGCTCTGGGAGGGCGACGGGTCCAAGGGGTCGAGGGCCAACCTCGAGACGTACGTGTGCGTGCTGCGCAAGCATCTGCACGCGGCTGCGCCCGGCATCGAGGACGTCATCGGCTCGGTGGCCGGGAGCTACACGCTCGACATGTCGCGCGTCGAGCTCGACCTCGACCGGCACGAGGAGCTGATCCGGCGGGCGACCGACCCACGGACCGCGGCGGCTGACGCCGTACCCCTGTTCGTCGAGGCCCTCGCCCTGGGGCAGGCCGACGTGCTCCCCGAGGAGGGCGACCTGGAGTGGCTGGTCGACCTGCGACGCCTGCACGTCGGGCGCATGCGCACCCTCCTCGTGCAGGGAGCGGTCAAGGTCCTCGACCTCGCACCCTCGCTGTCGCGTCAGTGGTCGATGTTCGCGCTGGAGCAGGACTCCCTCGACGAGGCCGCCTGGATCTCCTACCTGTCCAGCCTGGAGCGGCTCGGCCAACACGCCGAGGGCCTGCGCGCCTACAACGACTGCCGGCAGGTCTTCGCTCGCGAGCTGGGCTGCTCCCCCGGCCGGGTGCTGCAGGAGACGTACGTCCGCCTGCTGCGCGGGGCGAACGAGGCGAACGGTGAGCTCAGCCGCCTGCTCGATGCCGTCGTCAGCCTGCACAGCGTGACAGGTAGCCGCGGACCGGCGTCGTCGCTGCACCGTGGACCTGCTCCCCGCAGCACGCCTCCCGTGTCCTTCGAGGAGGCTCGACTGGTGCTGTCCACGCTCTTGGCACGAGCAGGGAGCACGACGAATGGTGGAGCCGCCGCGGCGCGATCGGCCTGACAATCGGGGGCGGGTCGTACAGGTCGGGATGGACCACGTTCGACCTCGGCCTGGGCTGGCAGCAGCGCGACGGAGGGGGCTGGTCGCATGGAGGTGCAGGAGACGGTCACGCGTGTCCTGGTGGTCGACGACCACAAGACGTTCGCCGAGCTGCTGACGAACGCCCTCGACCGTGAAGCCGATCTCGAGAGCGTCGGCCACGCGACGACAGCGGCCCAGGGGGTCGCGATGTTCCGCGAGCTGCGGCCGGAGCTGGTGCTCATGGACGTGCAGCTGCCGGACTCGACCGGGTTCGACGCCACCCGCCAGATCATGGCCATCGACCCGTTCGCCCGGGTGATCGTCCTGACGGCCCACGCCAAGCCGGAGTTCGCCGGCGACGCGCTCGTCGCCGGCGCCTGCGGTTTCCTGGCCAAGGACGGCACCCTGGCCGACATGCTCGAGGCCGTGCGCACCGCCGGCCCGGGCCACGTCGCCGTGGACCCCGAGCTGATGGTCCACCTCATCGCGGAGGCCGCGGAACCGACGACGACCCCGGTCCGGCTGAGCGACCGGCAGCTCGACGTGCTCGCCCTGCTCGCCCGCGGCGAGGACGTGCAGCACATCGCCAAGGAGCTCAACATCTCGTTGAGCACGTGTCGCAGCTACGTGCAGACGATCCTGACCAAGCTCAAGGCACACAGCCAGCTGGAGGCGGTCATCATCGCCGCCCAGCTCGGACTGGTCACCATCGAGCAGCCCGATCGCCAGCTGCGAGACGACTTCCGCTGATGTGGGGCCGCGGCGGGTCCTCCTCGGAGAGCACCGAAGTGCGGCGCGCCGTCGTGCGGCACCTCCTGTACGGCGCGGTGGCGCTCGTCGTCGTGTCGGTCCCGACCTTCCTCGCCTTCGAACGGATCGCGGAGGCGCACGCCCTCGACAACGCGGCGGAGGACGGCGCCAGCATCGCCCGCAGGCTCCTCGCGCCGGGGGTCACCGAGGCCCTCATCGCCTCGCAGCCGGACGCGATCGCCGCGATGGACCGCCGCCTCGGGCCGCGCATGAGCGACGGATCCCTGGCGCGGGTCAAGATCTGGAAGCCCGACGGGGTGATCATCTACTCCGACGAGCACGCCCTCATCGGGCGGAACTTCTCGTCCGACCCCGACCTGTCGAAGCTCCGCCCGGGTGGTGCGCCGGTCTCGGCGATCTCCACCCTCGACGAGGAGGAGAACGTCTTCGAGACAGGCACCGACAGCCTCGTCGAGGTCTACACGTTGTCGTCCTCACACGCGGGACAGGACGTCGTCTACGAGATGTACTTCCCCCTCGTCCGCGTCGAGCGGGAACGTGACCAGCTGCTCGCCAAGATCGCCCCCGTGGGGGTGCTCGCCCTCGGCGCCCTCACGCTGTCGCAGCTGCCGCTGGCCATCGGCCTCGCCCGACGGGTCAGCAGCATCCGCAGGTCGCGTACGCGCCTGCTCGCCCAGACCGTCAAGGCCGTCGAGCTCGAACGGCAACGGCTCGCACAGGACCTGCACGACGACGTCATCCAGGACCTCTCGGGCGCGGCGGTCAGCCTCGAGGCCCTCGGGAGGGCCGGCGACGGCTCGGACCCGACGGCCGACCGGGCCGCGGCGATCCTGCGTCGCGACATCCGCCTCCTGCGCGACATCGTGGCCAACCTCTTCCCCGTGACACCCCACGAGGCCGGCCTCGACGCGGCGATCCGTGACCTCGCGGCCGGGCTCGGGGAGCAGGGCCTGCGGGTCGAGCTCGACCTCGACGAGGACACCGGCGTCGACCCCGTCACCGCGGGACTGATCTACCGCGTGGCACGCGAGGCGATGGTCAACGTGGCGAAGCACGCCGAGGCCGGCGTGGTCGACGTGGAGCTCATCATCACGCCGTATGCCGTGAGCCTGCGCGTGGCGGACGACGGTCGCGGCCTGGTCACGAGCGGCGGCACAGCCGTGGCGACCAGGATCGCCGGGCACGTCGGGCTCGACATCGTCCGGGAGACGATCACCGAGGCCGGGGGCTCGGTCGTCGTCGAGGGCAGGCGTCCGCACGGGACCGTCGTGCGCGCCCGGCTCCCCCGCTGACCCGGCAGAAAGATTTTCCCAAGGTCGTGCCTCCACCGTGGGCCTGTCATTTCCTCAGGAGGCAGGTGTGTCATGGCCAGTTCCCACGCACGGTTCGAGCGTGTTGCCCGAGAGCTCCGGGACCCCGGAGAAGGTCGGTCCGGTCCGAGTGGCCGCAGACGCAGCACAACCCTGCGACGCCCGGCGCGACTGACGGTTCTCGGATCCGTCGGCGCCGTCGTCGCCGCCCTACTGCTCCAACCGTCGCTGGCTGCGAACGCCGCCTCGGCACCGGTCGAGGCAGGATTCACGATCACCGCGGGTGACCTCTCGTTCATCCTCAAGCAGATCAACATCGCCGAGCGGCACGCCGCGACGGCGACGCCGGCAGAGCCCTGCAAGGGACTGCTCAACCAGCCTGGCGACGGGATCCCGGATGCCGAGCAGGTACCCGACGTCCTCACCTCCTACGGCCTGCGCACCGTCGGCGGCGAGTGCAACAACCTGGTCCCCGGACGCGAGAAGTTCGCCGCGGCCGACGTGCCCTTCGAGCGCATGGCCCCCGCCGACTTCAAGGACGCGGAGAACGTCCCGGCGGGCTTCCCTGGTGCCGGAACCCCCACGACCTACAACACCAAGCAGCCCGGCAACATGGTGTTCGACACCCAGCCGCGCCTGATCAGCAACCTGATCGTCGACCAGACGGCCACGAACCCGGCCGCCGTGGCCGCGGCCGGACACCCGGTGCGCAGCCAGGGCAACACCGGGGTCTTCCCGTGCGACGCCAACAACCTCCCGGCCGGCTGCACACCCGCCGGTGAGACTCTCTCCATCCCGAACATCACCACGGACGTGGGTCTCTCCCCGCCGTTCAACGGCCTGTTCACGATCTTCGGGCAGTTCTTCGACCACGGCGTCGACCAGACGGTCAAGGGTGGTGGCACCGTGTTCGTGCCGCTGCGCGACGACGACCCGCTGGTCGCCGGACCGGACCACATCTTCGGCAACGCCGACGACCTGGACCCGAACCTGCGGTTCATGGTCCTGACCCGCGGCCAGAACGAGCCCGGCCCGGACGGCGTCCTCGGCACCGCTGACGACCTCGACCCGGCCAACACCGACACCCCCCTCGTGGACCAGAGCCAGACCTATACCTCGCACGGGTCGCACCAGGCGTTCCTGCGCGAGTACGAGCTGGATGCGGCCAACCACCCGAAGGACACCGGCCGCCTCCTCGGCGGTCCGAGCATCGCCAACGGACTGGCCACCAACGACCTGCGCAAGAACGGCATGTCGACCTGGGCCACCACCAAGGACCAAGCGGCTCGGGTCCTCGGGCTCAAGCTCCGCGACGTGGACGTGCTCGACATCCCGATGCTCGCCACCGACCCCTACGGCAACTTCGTCCCCGGACCGGACCGTGGCCTCCCGCAATACGTCACCGCCACCGGTCTGGTCGAGGGTGACCTCGCGTCGCCCGTCGAGCCGCCGGCGAACGTGCTGCACTTCCACACGCCGTTCCTGACGGACATCGCCCACGACGCCGACCCCGGTTCGGTGGGTCCCTGCACAGCGCCGAACACCCCGTCCGGCTGCAAGAGCCCCGACCCCGACACCACCGCCGGCACCCAGCTCGACGGCCAGGCCGCCGGCACCTACGACGACGAGCTTCTCGACTCGCACTTCACCGCGGGTGACGGCCGCGTCAACGAGAACATCGCCCTCACCACCGTGCACCAGATCTTCCACTCGGAGCACGACCGGCTGATTGGCGACATCAACAACACCCTGACCACCAAGGTCCCCCAGTCGGTGCTCCAGCAGTGGACCCGTACGGACGGCCCGTCCGGGTGGAACTACGGACAGCGCCTCTTCCAGGCCGCTCGCTTCGTCACCGAGATGGAGTACCAGCACCTGGTGTTCGAGGAGTTCGCCCGCAAGGTGCAGCCCGCGATCGACCCGTTCCACGTCTACCACTCCGACGTGAACCCGACGATCCCCGCTGAGTTCGCCGCCGCCGTCTACCGCTTCGGCCACTCCATGCTGACCGAGACGATCGACCGCACGGCCCCGCTCCCGGCAGGCTCGACCTCGCCACCGCAGCACTACGACATCAAGCTGCTCGACGGGTTCCTCAACCCCCCGGAGTACAACCGGGGCCTGAACGGGAGCGCGCTCAGCTCTGAGGCCGCTGCCGGCGGGATCATCATGGGCATGTCCGACCAGGTCGGGCAGGAGATCGACGAGTTCGTCACCGACACCCTCCGCAACAACCTGCTGGGGCTGCCGCTCGACCTCCCGACCCTCAACATGACCCGCGCCCGGTCCGAGGGCATCCCGACGCTCAACAACCTGCGCCGCCAGATCTTCTCCGTCACCAACGACGGGCAGCTGGCGCCGTACACGAGCTGGGCCGACCTGGGCAACAACCTCAAGCACCCGGAGTCCCTCGTGAACTTCGTGGCTGCCTACGGCACGTACCCGAGCATCGTCAACGCCACCACCTACCAGGCCAAGCGCGCCGCTGCGCAGGCCATCATCGACCCGGGCGTGGGCCTCAGCCCGACCCAGGACGAGATGGACTTCATCAACGGCGCCGGTGCGTGGGCGAACCAGGAGACCGGCCTCAACAAGGTCGACCTCTGGGTCGGTGGTCTCGCCGAGTCGACCGACATCAACGGCGGGCTGCTCGGCAAGACGTTCAACTACGTCTTCGAGACGTCGCTGACGAACCTCCAGAACGGGGACCGGCTGTACTACCTGGCCCGCACCCCCGGCATGAACCTGCGGACGCAGCTCGAGAGCAACAGCTTCGCCGAGCTGATCATGCGCAACACCGACAACACGCACACGCTCAAGCAGGACGCGTTCGCGACGGCCGACTGCAAGTTCCAGCTGGCCAACCTCGCCAACACCGCCGCAGGGTTCACGCAGTTCGGTGCCTCCGTCACCGACGACCCCACGACCGACTGTGACGAGAACGCACTGCTGACGCGCTCGGCCAACGGCCAGATCACCTACAAGCTGATCAACTCCGTGGACCCCGCGGGCATCAACGGGCAGTCCGTCTACAACGGCGACCTGACGTCCAACCGGATCAAGGGCGGCATCGACAACGACACCATCCTCGGCAACGACGGCAACGACTGGCTCGACGGCAACTCCGGCGACGACGTCGTCATCGGAGGCGACGGTGCTGACCGGATGACCGACACCGGTGGTGCCGACGTCCTCAAGGGTGGTCCGGGCAACGACGCCATGGACGCCGGAAACGGCATCGACATCATGATGGGTGGCGACGGCCGGGACTTCATGAACGGCGGCGCCAACGACAACGAGGAGTTCGCCGGACCTGACGACGACTTCATCATCGCCGGTGCCGGGACCGACACCGCCTTCGGTGGTGGCGGCGACGACTGGATCCAAGGTGGGTCCGGTCAGGACCTGCTCATCGGCGACCACGGTGCACCGTTCTTCGACGACCCCGCCGAGACCAGCCCCGGTCACGACATCTTCATCGGCCAGGTCGGTGAGAACGACTACGACACCGAGGGTGGCGACGACATCATGAGCCAGAACTCGTTCGTCGACCGCAACGCGGGCGCCGGAGGGTTCGACTGGGCGATCCACCAGTACGACACGGTGGCCGCCGACGACGACATGGCCATCAACAACAACCTCGGCCCGTTGCCGATTCAGGTGGTCGTCAACCGCGACCGCTGGCAGGAGACCGAGGCCGACTCGGGCTCCGCACGCAACGACGTCATCCGTGGCAACGACGACGTCCCCTCGGCGATCGGCGGCGCAGGCTTCACCGGCTGCGACGTCCTCGACCAGGCAGGCGTCAACCGCATCAGTGGGCTCTCGGCGATCCTGCCGCCCCTCACCGGTGCGCTGGCTCCGGTCGTGGCCAACTCGGCCGCAGGCACCTGCCCGCTCTCCGGACCCATCTGGGGTGACGGCAACATCCTGCTCGGTGGTGGAGGCAGCGACACGATCACCGGTCGTGGCGCCGACGACATCATCGACGGCGACCGTTCGCTCCAGGTCCGCATCAGCGTCCGCACCAACGCGGACGGCACCGGCCCGGAGATCGGGTCGGCGACGCTGATGGAGGGCACCTACCAGGCGGGCAACCCGAAGACGCTGCAGCAGGCAGTGTTCGACGGGACCGTCGACCCCGGCCAGCTGGTCATGGTGCGCGAGATCGTGCCGGCCCCCGCTGGTGACACCGGTGTCGACACCGCGGTCTTCCTCGCCCCCAGGGCGTCGTTCACCGTGGTCCGCAACGCCAACGGCAGCTTCACGGTCACCCAGACCGGGGCGGTCAACCGGGCCACCCAGAAGGTGTCCGACGGCATCGACACGCTGCGGAACATCGAGCGGCTGCAGTTCACCGACCAGGTGCTGCTGCTCACCCCGCCGCCGGCACCCACCAACGTCGCCGCAACGACGACGCCGAGTGCCGCCGCCACCGGATCGGCCACCGTCACCTGGACCGCACCGGTCCTGCCCGCGGGCACCTCGCCCATCACGAGCTACGACATCGTGGTCAGCTCCAACGGTGTGGTCACCCAGACCATCACCGGGATCGCCCGCACGGCCGTCAGCCGCGTGGTCACCGGTCTGGTGACCAACAGGCCGTACACCTTCCAGGTGCGCGCCAACAACCTCTTCGGAGCGGGTCCGCTCTCGGCGCCGTCCAACGCGGTCACCCCCGTGGGCGTCCCGAGCGCACCGACAGCGGTCACGGCGGTCCGGGGCAACACCAGTGTCAGCCTGAGCTGGACCCCGGGTAGCGACGGAGGGTCGCCGGTCACGGGTTGGCTCGTCCAGGTCCGGATCGGTGGTACGACCGTCAGGACGGACACCGTCTCCGGCAGCACGCCGAGCGCGCTCGTCTCGGGCCTCACCAACGGCACCGCGTACAACTTCAGGGTGCAGGCGGTCAACGCCAACGGCACCGGCGCGGCGTCGGCCAGCTCCAACACGGTGACCCCGGCAACGGTGCCGGGCAAGCCGGGCATCGGGACTCCGATCGCCGGTGTCGCCGGCGGCGCGAGCAACGCTCAAGCCGTCTGGAGTGCTCCTGCCAGCAACGGTGGTTCGACCATCACGAACTACCGGGTGAACGCCTACCGGGTCGCCGCAGACGGCGTCACGCTGACGTTCTTCAGCCAGACGACCTTCAACGGCACCGTCACTCCCAGGACGATCGCCCTCCCCACCGGCAACTACCAGTTCGAGGTGGTGGCGATCAACGCCCTCGGGGACAGCGTCCCGTCGGACAAGTCCACCACGGTGGTGGCCAGATGAGCTGAGGTGAGCCGGTCCGGGGCGCGCGAGGGGAGGCCCGGACCGGCAGCTCCCTAGCAGGACCCCACATCCGCGGGCCCCGGACCACCCCCTCACTCAGTCCGGGGCACCGCCCTTTCCGACAGTGCCCGGCACATCACCCCCGATGTGCCGGGCACTGTGCTGCGCCCGTTCGGCCAGTGGCCCCGTATGCGGCCGGGTTGGCCGTGCGCGCGAGCGGCTCACCGTGCAGCCCGGCCCAGCAGTGCAGCCGGCCCGGAGGTGCAGCCAGGCCCAGCAGTGAAGACCGCGAGGCGTGACGCCCGGTCACCATTACCGGCGGGCTCATGGTGCCGCCGGGCAGGACCCGTTCGGGTCAGGGGCGCCCGTCACGACGCGGGAGCCGGACGTCCCCGACGAGGATGAGGTATCCGGCGTGCTCTGGGCCGCCTGGCGGCCCGGGACGATGGACACCAGCGCCGCCGTGAGCCCGAGGATGACGGCAGCCAGGGCGACCTCGCCCACGAGTCCCCGCCTGAACGGTCTCCAGGCCGGATCGCCCGTGTTGCCAGCGTGATCGGGCGCCGTCCGACGAGCCACCCACCGGCGGGCCAGGTTGGCCACGCCGAGCAGCAGGACGACGGCGACGCTCTTCGCCAGCAGGACGCGTCCGAACGTCGTGGCCCCCAGCGCCCCCACGGTGCCGACCTCGCGCCACGCCAGGACCACCCCGGAGGCGACCAGCACCGCGACGCTCCCGAGCGCCAGGACCGAGAACCTGGGCAGCGCACTGCGTGCGACCGTGTCGCGGTCGACAGAGAGGCCCACGAGCACCACGCAGAGCCCACCGAGCCACAGGACCATGGCGGCGATGTGCACGAGGTTCACGCCGACAGCCAGGGTCTCGCCGGGCGGCACCGCGGAGTGGCCGACCAACGGCCAGGTGGCCAGCAGTGCCAGGGTCGCGACCACGGCCACGCCGACCCAGACCCTGCGCCACCGGTCACGCGCCGGCGCGGGGAGGCCGAGCAGGGCCACCACCCCGACGGCCGCAGCCACGAGCAGGTAGCTGCGCACGGCATACACCCGGTCGAAACGCTCGGAGTGGCTGTCGAGGGTCTGCGGCGCCTGCCAGAGGGCGGCGAGCGGTCGGCCGCTCGCGTACACCCCCTGCAGCAGCATGCCGCCGGCCGTGCTCACCGCGAGCAGGCCCAGACCCGTGCCGACGAGCACGCGGATCCTGCGCTGCCCCAACCCTGCCGGCCACACGAGGAGCGCAGCCACAACGGCCCCTGGTCCGAGCGCGGCACCCACGAAGCCGACCCACCGCAGCACCCCCAGGAACGTCCCGACCCCCTCGTTGCGCCCGGGGTCGGGCAGGGTGCCACGGACCTGGCTGGGGCTCCCCACGGAGAACCGGAAGGAACCCGCCACGGGGTGGGTGTCGCCCGAGCTGACCCGCCAGGCAACGGTGTACGTGCCCGGTGCCAGCCCGGGAGGGAGGGAGACCCGCAGCGTGAACGGATCCCCCGGGGTGGCCAGGACCGGGCCGGCGTCGACAGGGGCGAACCGGTCGTCGTAGACGTCGATCCCGCCGTCCCCCGCCTGCACCTCCTCACCGAAGGTCAGGCTGACGACCTGCGGGGCGCGGGCGACGACCGACCCGGCGGCCGGTGAGCTGCGCACCAGCTGGGCGTGCGCCTGCGCGGCGGTCGCGGTGAACCAGATGATCGCGCAGCAGGACAGCACCACCGCCAGTGCGGTGGCGCCCGCACCACGCAGCCCACGGCCGGAGACCACGCCCCGGAGCGTAGCGGGCGGGCGCCCGGCGCAACTCCGCCCCGAGGATGACCCAAAGATTTGCCCAAGGTGCCGGGTCGACCATCGACCCATGTCCCTCACGACGTCGAGTGCCGCGCCACGGCTGTGGCGTGTGGCCCTCGTGGCGCTGCTCGTCCTGACGGCGACCGCCTTCGGCGCCCGTCACGTCGTGTCGGTGCTCAAGGGGCCTGCTGACCCGATGACGTTGCAGGTCAACGGGATCAGCTATCGCGTCCTGCACGTCGAGCAGGTGAGCGGACTCAGCGACGCCGACCTGGGTGGGATGTCCCACGGGGTCAACAGCCTCGTCACCACCGACCGGGCGCTCGTCCGCGTCACCCTCGAGGTCGCGGCGTCCGACGCGGACGCCGGCTACGACACCTCGGTCCTGCGCGCCCTCGCCGGCACGGTCCCCCTCGACCCCGTGGCGGGGTCGATGAAGCGCGGTTCGCTGCGTCGCGGGGGCCACCTCGAGGGCGCCCTCTCGTATGTCGTGCCCCGCAACGGAGCCCAGCTGCGCCTGACCGCCCCCGGCCAGGTGGTCCCCCTGCTCCGCGTCGACACCGCCGGCCCAGCCGCCACCCACGACCACGGCAGGTCGGGCCCACCCTCGACCGCACCTCCGGTCACCAGCACCACCGTCCCGAAGCAGGTCTCGCCATGACTCAGTCACCACGACCCGTCCCTCTCGTCGCCCGCATCACCCGCGACGTCCTGATCGCCTGCGCCTTCGCCGTGCTCGGTGCCCTGTGGCTGGGGTGGCTCGAGCTGGCGGGGGCGCAGGGTCACGTCGGGGCAGCGGCCGCACTCGACGGCCTGCCTGCGACCGGGTTCCTGCTGCCGCTGCTCGTCGTCGCCGTCCCGACCGTGCTGGCCCACGACCGCCGGGGACAGGTCGGTGCGGGCAACCCGTCGATCGGCCACCACCTCCCCGACGCGGCCCTCCCGGGCTCCCCGGTCGTGGCGGCCCTCCAGCTGGCCATGACCGCAGCCCTCGCGGCAGCCGCCGGGAACGGCATCCGATACACCTTCTTCGACGCGGGCAGCGCCGCCCTCCCGGTCGTCGCGCTGCTCGCGGACACCGCGTCACTGCTCGTCGTCTACCTGCCGTTCGCCGCCATCGTGCTGATCGCACCCCGGCTCCCCCGCGCGCTCCCCTCCCTCGTGCGCCGGGTCGCCCGCAGCCGCCGCACGGTCGCGGTGCTGTCGGTGGCGGCCGTCGCAGCCGCCACGGCTGCGGCCTCGTCCGTCCCCGCCGCAGCGGCGCCGTCGCCCGGATCGACCAGCTGCTTCGCCGGGGGCCCTGCCGACAAGGTCTTCGACGTCACGGCGATGGACGTGGACACGCCGCTCAACCGCTTCGGTGACCACGACCCCAAGGGCAAGATCTACACGCTCACGAGCCAGGTCGCCGCCGTGAAGGCCCAGGCCCTCTCCCAGAAGGTGTCCGTGGGACTGCACGGCGACGCAATACAGCCGTTGGTGATCCGCGCCAACGAGGGTGACTGCGTCCAGGTGAAGTACACCAACCGGTCGACGACCGGCTCGTACGGCTTCCACATCGACGGTCTCGAGTTCACCCTCGCCTCGTCGGGCAACACCTTGGGCAAGAACCCCGCTGCAACGGTCCCGCTGAACGCCACACGCACCTACCGGTTCAGCGTCCCGGACGACCCGCGTGAGGAGGGCGGCCACTACATCCACCCGGGACCGGGATTCCGTGCGGCCGTCAACCACGGGCTGTTCGGTGCCCTGGTCGTGGAGCCGAAGGGTTCGACCTACTGGGACCCGACCACGGCAGGCCTGCCGCTCACCTCCGGGTGGGAGGCGATCATCAAGCCCGCCGGGACCGACGTCGCCTGCGACCGCTACTCGACGATGCCCACGTGCGGCTTCCGTGAGGCGGCCCTCCTTCACCACGAGATCGGGAACGACAACGAGCTCCTCAAGGACAAGAACAACCTGGACATCCCACTCGTCGACAACATCACCGGGACGTACCGCCCCGGCGCGTTCGCGCTGAACTACCGCTCGGAGCCGTTCCGCAACCGCCTGCTGGCGTTCCCGAAGGAGAAGTCGCACTCGTACAGCTCCTACACGTTCGGCGAGCCGGCGACCCCGATCATGCGCGGCTACCTGGCCGACCCGACGAAGATCCGCCTGATGCACGTGGGCGCGGAGAAGTTCCACGTCTTCCACCTGCACGGTGGTGGCGACCGGTGGCGGGCCAACCCGGTGGCCGACGACGCCATCAGCTACGCGAAGACCGGGCTCTACAAGGACCCGGAGACGGGGTCGCAATCGCAGCGGCTCGACTCCCAGTCGATCGGCCCCGGCGAGTCCTACAACCTCGAGATCGAGGGCGGCGCCGGCGGCGTCCAGCAGAGCGCTGGCGACTTCCTGTTCCACTGCCACATCGCCAAGCACTACACGTCTGGGATGTGGGGCATGTGGCGCGTCTACGACACGCTGCAGCCCGACCTCGTGCCGATCGGCGACCGGACCGCCCCTCCGGCCGCGGTGGACTCGGCCGGTCTCATCGGCCGGACCATCAACGGCACGACCCTGACCAAGGACAACCTCGACGACTGGATCCGTCCTCAGCTGCCGCCTTCCGGCATACCGCAGAACGGGCAGGACCCCACCGTGTGGGACTGGAAGGTCGCCGGCACGTCCGAGGCACCGCTGTACCTCGGTGCCCCGGCTGACCCCACCGTCTTCCCCGACTCGGTGCAGGTCGTCCAGGGACAGCCGAACCTGCTCGCGGTCGACGTCGGCCACCTCGTCGGGAACCGGCCCGCGATCCTGTTCAACCCGGTGAACGGCAGACCCGCCTACCCGTTGCTGCGCACCAACATCGGCAAGCGACCACCGTTCACCGCGAACGGTCACTCGGGCGCCCCGTGGCTCGGCGCCAACGCGAACCAGGCAGCGGGGTCTTCGACCGACCCGTGGGCCTCCCGTGACGACGGGCTCTGCCCGCAGGGTCGAAAGCTGCGGACCTACAACGTCGTCGCGATCGGCAAGACCATCCCCCGGACCCCCACGGTCAACGACCCGGACGGCAAGCTGTTCGTCCTCGCGAAGGACAAGGTGGCGACGCTCGCCGACCCGGCGAAGTCCGATCCGCTGGCGATCCGCGCCAACCAGGGCGACTGCGTGGCGATCACCCTGACCAACGAGATCCCCGACGCCTCGGCCTTCGACAAGTTCTCGAAGACGACCATGCACATCCACCACGTGCAGTTCGACGTCCAGGGGTCCGACGGCGTCTCGACCGGCTTCGCCTACGAGCACAGCGTGCGCCCCTACACGGTCACCGACCCGAAGCTCGTCGACGCTGCGCACGTGGGCGACACCGTCCTGCACCTCACGTCGGTGGCCAAGTTCGTGGGGACCGACGCGAACGGCCGACCGACCCACCCGTGGCTCGCCGTCGGTGAGGGACTGGAGTCGATCGAGCCGCACCAGGTCGCGTCGGTCGACACGGCCGCCGGCACGGTCACCCTGACGTCCCCGCTCACGAAGGACCACGACGCGGCCGAGTCTGCCGGGATCGAGTTCATCCAGTACCGGTGGTACCCGGACGTGGCCCTGGACAACGTCTTCTGGCACGACCACGTCGACGGGATCCACGGCTGGGGCCACGGACTCGTGGGCCAGCTCATCGTGGAGCCCCGCGGCTCGACCTACCACGACCCGGTCTCCGGTGCCGAGGTCGACTCCGGGACGATCGTGGACATCCACACCTCGAACCCGCTGGTCCCCGGGGTGGTGGACGGCAGCTTCCGCGAGCTCGCCCTGTGGACGATCAACGACAACGACGCGGCCGGCTGGTCGACGCTCAACCTCAAGGCCAACCCGCTGGCCGGCCGGACCGACAAGGCCAACCAGTTCAGCTCGTGGAAGTACGGCGACCCGGTGACGCCGCTGCCACGGTTGTACCCGGGTGACCCCCTCGTCGTCCGTTCGATCAGCGTCTCCCCCACGGTCGACTCGCTGCACTTCGTCGGTGCACGCACCAACCAGGAGCTCAGGGAGACGAAGGAGTCGATCATCGACGCCGTGCACGCGGGTGTCAGCGAGCGCGACAGCCTCGTCATCGGCGGCAGCAACTCCGACCTGCGGCTCCGTCCGGGTGACTACCTCTATGCCAACGGCACCGAGCTGCGCACGCAGCAGGGCGCCTGGGGTCTCGTCCGGGTGCTGCCCGGCCGTGTGGACTCCCTGCGGCCGCTGCCGGGCAACACCCCCGACGGCCCTGACTACACGGTGCCGACACCCACGGGGGCAGCCCCACCGCCGACGACGTCACCGGGCAACCCGTGTCCTTCGGGTGCGCCCCAACGCACCTTCGGCCTCAGTGCGATGGACCGGTCGGGCAACGTCAGCGGTGGTCGCACGGCATACGTCCCGAACGCGGACGTGGCGTCGGTCAAGGCGCGCCTCAAGGTGCCGGAGCCGCTCGTGATGCACGTCGTCGCGGGTGAGTGCGTCACGGTGAACCTCACCAACCTGCTCACCACGCCGGTCGGGTTCTCGGTCGGCAAGCTGGACCGCGAGGCCGGCTCCGGTGGCGTGAACATCGGCTTCTCGACCGACCAGAACACCGCACCCAACGCCACGCGCTCGTACGTCTACTACGTGCCGGAGCACAGGGTGGGTTCAGCCGTGGTCAGCGACCTCGCGTCCAACGGCCGGCTCAAGAACGGGCTGTACGGGCTGGTCGTCGTGGCTCCGGCCTCGAAGGTGCCGGGCCTGTCCACCGAGTTCAGCGACCCGGTGACCGGTGACGCCAAGGACCTCGGCGCCCAGGTGATCGTCCACGTGCCCGGCGGGACCCCGCAGGACTACCGGGACTTCTCGGTCACCATCGCCGACGACGACACCCAGATCGGGCAGGACTTCATGCCGTACCCGACCAACGCAACCGCGGGGCGGTCGAACATCAACTACCTCACGGCCCCGGCAGGGGACGGCCCGACGTCCTTCAAGAACCCCGGACAGGTGCCGTACCTGACCGCCTTCGCGGGCGATCCCGAGCTGGTGCACGTCATGGTGGCACCCGGCAGCGAGAACAACCACGTGTTCAGTCTCGGCGGCCTGCGCTGGGACGAGGACCCGCTCGTGGGCCGTTCACCCTGGATGACCGCGCAGGGTATGGCGCCGTGGGAGACCTTCGACCTCAACGTCGTCGGTGGTGCCGGCGGGACCGCGGAGGTGCCCGGCGACTACTTCTACGGTGACCAACGACGTCCGTTCACCGCCGTCGGGATCTGGGGCCTGCAACGGGTCCTCCCCCCGTCGACCGGCACCTGCCCCATCCTGCTCGTCGACGGAAGCACCTGCTGAGGCCGTCGTGACCCCGAGCAACGCAGTGACGGGTGCCCCATGGGTCCCACGGACCCTTGGGGTCACACCCGTCACAGGCGGCCCGGATTCCCCGCCATCTGGGGGTCGATTCGCCGCCGGTTGCGGCTTACGATCGGCCCGAGGGGGAACCGCGTCGATCTGGCGTGCGATGAACGACGGCCGAACCAGCGGGGAGGTCTGATGGCCGAGCCACACCCGGAGCGCGGACCACGGGTGGTCCGCATCCCGGTCGCGCGCCCGCTCGCCACTGCCCTGTCCGTGATGGCGTTCGGTGCGGCCCTGCTCGTGGGCGGGAGCCCTGCCGACGCACCGGCCAGCGCCGGCCGACCGACCGGGCCCGCCCAGGCGGCCCCGTCGCCCAGTCCCAGCACCGCGGCGGACTGGGACGTCACCCCGCGCGACCTCGTGGTCGGCGAGCGCACGGGACTGGTCAGCGTCGACCAGGTGATCGCCGGGCCGTTGCGGCTTGCCACGCTCGCCGCCGCGCTCCAGCCGTCGGTGGTCGACCCGCCCGTCCCGCAAGGGGCCGCGGGGAGCACCAGCGTCCCCGTCGTCCTGTGGAGCGCCTACCGTTCGGCGGTCGCGTCCGCCCCCACCTCGTGCCGGCTTCCGGTCCAGCTGCTTGCCGCCATCGGCCAGGTCGAGTCCGGCTCGCTGGCTGGACGGAGCCTCGACAGCCGGCACCGAGCCGTCCCTGCCGTCTACGGGCCGGTCCTCAACGGCGGTGCCTTCGCCGCGATCTTCGACACCGACAACGGCCGCTATGACGCGGACCGGGTCTGGGACCGGGCCGTCGGGCCGATGCAGTTCATCCCCTCGACGTGGCAGCGCTGGGGCCGCGACGGCAACGGCGACGGCATCCGTGACCCGCAGAACGTCGAGGACAGCGCCTTCTCCGCCGCCGCGTACCTCTGCGCCGGGGGCCGGGACCTGTCGACCGCTGTCGGACTCCGCTCGGCGATCCTGTCGTACAACCACTCGGACGTGTACCTGCGCGACGTCCTGCGCCTCATGCAGACGGTGTCCCCCGGCGGTGCGGTGCCCCGCTCCGTGGTGACCCTGCCCTCGTCGCCCACACCGCCCGTCGGCCCGCCGTCGCGTCCACCGGTCGTGGCCGCACCGAGGGCGAGCACCCCGGGCTCCCACCCGTCCACGACGTCGCACCCCACCACCAGCACCACGACGTCGACCTCCACCACCAGCTCGTCGACGACGAGCACCGGCACGAGCAGCTCCACGACGACCACCACGTCGTCCACGTCGTCCACGTCGTCCACGTCGTCGACATCCACCTCCTCGACATCCACGTCCTCGACGACCTCCAGCTCCACCACGCCGTCGACGTCGTCCAGCACGTCGGCCACGGGCACGACGACCTCGACCACCTCGTCCTCCACCACCACACCCTCGTCGAGCTCGACCACCACGGCCTGCCCGACCCCGACCCCGTCGACGACCACCCCGTCGCGGACCACCGCCACGGCCACCGCGGCATCGACGACGAAGCTGCCCACGCCGTCCACCACGACCGGATCGTCGGCGACGAGCAGCACGAGCACGTCGTCCACCTCCGTGACGACGGCCACCGGGACGACCTCCGCAGGGAGCGCGACGAGCGCCACGTCCGGGGACTCGTCCCCCGGGCCCTGCGCGGCTCCCACCGACACCCCGTCGACCGGCAACGGTCTAGGCCTGGTGGTTCGCCCGGCGAGCTGGCCGACTCAGCCGACGATGTCGAACCTCACCGTGCTGGTGCTGATGTTCGCCTCGGTCAGCCTGATCTTCACGCGGGTGCCGAGGGCGTGGTCGCCCGTCGCGTTCGCGAGGACCGCGGGCTCGTCGACCTGAACCACCAGCCGGCCCTTGTCCCGCTGGTCGACGACCATCGCGTCGAACACCTCACCCACACGGTCCTCGAGCGAGGCTGCCTCGACGGCATCCGCGCACCCGCGTTCGACGGCACCGGCCACCTTGTCCGAGGCCGCCATCACCTCCGGCAGTGACGCGAGCGCCTCGCGCGCCCAACCGGGCACCTCGGTCCCGGCGCTGATCGCCTCGCAGATGGCCAGGCCGAACCGGTCGACGAGCCGACGCAGGGGCGCGGTGACGTGGGCGTAGGCGGCAGCCACGGCCGAGTGCTGCGGGTCCGCGGGGACCGTCCCGTCGAACGGCGTGTAGCCGGCGCCGCGGAACAGGGCGGTCGCCTCGTGGATCAGGGCGAGGTGCCGGGGGTCGGTGCGGTCCAGCGTGCGCAGGAACTCGCCGTACGGCACGTCCTTGCGCCACTCGACGCCGAGCGCCCGGCTGGCGTGCCGGAAACGGGCGACCGCGCCGTCGTCCGGGGCGGGCATGGTGCGCAGGATCCCCACCTTCGCGCCGAGCATCAGGTCAGCAGCCGCCATACCGGTCATCAAGGAGATCTGGGCGTTCCAGTCCTCCGCCGCCAGCGGCGGGCGGAAGTGGGTGCGGTAGTGGCCGTTCGCGTCCTCGGTGACCTCCTGCTCGGGCATGGGCAGGCTCGCACCGCCCCGCTGGCGCTCGAGCTCGAGGCGGCGTGTGCCCACCTCCTTGAGCAGCTCCAGGCGCTCGTCGGCGCCGCCGGCGTCGACGGCCTGCTGGACGTGGTCGTAGTCGTAGCGGTCGGTGCTGCGGACCATCGCGCGGTAGAGGCTGGTCGAGCTGGTCGTGCCGTCGGCGCCGAGCCGCAGGTCCCACACGAACGCCGGTCGCACCTGGTCGGGGAGCAGGCTCGCGGCACCCTCGCTCACCACCGGGGGGTGCAGCGGGGTGCGGTGGTCCGGCGCGTAGATCGTCTGCCCACGTCGGCGCGTCTCGGCGTCGATGGCGCCCCCCGCCCGGACGAACGCCGGGACGTCGGCGATGGCGTACCGGACGCGGTAGCCGTCGCCGTCGCGCTCGATGTGCAGGGCCTGGTCGAGGTCCATCGACCCGGGCGGGTCGATGGTGCAGAAGGCGACCGCGGTCTCGTCCCGCTCGGGCAGGTCCGGGGCGGTAGCGACCTGCTCGGCCTCAGCCTGGACCTGCGGCGGGAACTCCTTCGGCACCGCGTTCTCGGCGCGCACCGCGTCGAACCGGGCCTGGAGCTCGGCGGACTGGGCCACGGCCTTCGCGGCCACCGGCTTCTCGACCTGGATACGTCGTTGGGGCATGCCGCCAACCTATCCAGCGGACCGACGCGGCACCCGTCGGAGGCCGGACCTAGGCTTGCCCCGTGCTGATCCTGCTCCCTCCCTCGGAGTCCAAGACGGGCCGGTCCCGCGGCCGCCCGGTCGACCCCGGGACCCTGAGCTTCCCCGAGCTGACCGACACCCGACGCGCCGTCCTCGACGCGGTGGCCAAGGTGAGCGCCCACCCCTCTGCTGCGGAGGTCCTCGGCGTCAGCCCCAACCTCACCGCCGAGATCGCCCGCAACACGGTGCTCGACAGCGCACCGTCCCTGCCCGCGTCTCGCGTCTACTCCGGGGTCCTCTACGACGCCCTCGGCCACGCCTCCCTCGACCCGGCGGCCAAGCGCCGGGCGAACCGGTGGGTCGTCGTCGTCTCGGCCCTCTACGGTGCGGTGCGCCCCACCGACGCCATCGCGCCGTACCGGCTCTCGATGGCGGTGAACCTGCCGGGAATCGGCCCCCTCGCCGGCGCGTGGAAGCCCGAGCTCGCGCAGGTGCTGCCCGAGCTCGCCGGACGTGGGCTCGTGGTCGACTGTCGCTCCAGCACGTATGCCGCGGCGTGGACTCCGCAGGGCGCCCTCGCCGACCGCTGGGTGCAGGTGCGCGTCCCGGGTGCCACGCACATGGCCAAGCACACCAGGGGCCTGGTCACCCGGCACCTGTGCCAGGTGGGCCGGGACGTGCGCAGGGTCCCCCAGCTGCTCGACGTCCTCGACGACGCCTTCGAGGTCGCGCTGACCCCGCCCGAGCGGCCCGGTCGGCCGTGGGTGCTCGACGCGACGGCCCGCGCCCTGACCTCGACGACCACCGCGTGAACGGCACCGAGCTCGCCGACCTCGTCGCCCGTGTCGCCCCGGTCCTGATCTTCTTCGTCGCGATCACCGTCGTGGCCGAGATCGCCGACGCCGCAGGCGTGTTCGACGTCGCTGGGCACTGGACGTCGCGGGCCGGTCGGCACCGAGTACCCCTGCTGTGGTTGCTGTTCGTCCTTCTCGCGGTGGTCTGCACGGTCTTCCTCAGCCTCGACACCACCGCCGTCCTGCTGACACCGGTCGGGCTCGCCATCGCGGCGCAGCTGGGCATCTCGCCCCTGCCGTTCGCGATGACGACCCTCTGGCTAGCCAACACGGCCAGCATGCTGCTACCCGTCTCCAACCTCTCGAACCTGCTGTCGCTGCACCACTTCGACGAACTGGGGGTCGGTCACGCCGGGTACGTCCGCCTGGCCGCCGCCCCGGCGCTGGCCGCGGTCGTCGGCACGCTGCTCGTGCTGTGGGTCTTCCATCGCAGGGACCTGCGCGGTCGTTACGAGCCCGACGCGCCGCCGGAGCCGCACGACGCGGTCATGCTCCGCGTCGCCGGCGGGGTCTGCCTCGCCGTGGGCCCGCTCTTCGCCCTCGGCCTCTCCCCCGCCTGGGTCTCCTCCGTGGCCGCCGCCGTCCTGCTGGTGCTGGTCGCCCTGCGGGACCGTCCGTTGCTGCGCCGGCTGGCCCTCCCGTGGCAGATGGCCCTGGGCGTCGCGGTGCTCTTCGTGGTCATCGACGTGGCGCTGCGCCACGGGTTGCAGCCGGTGCTGGAGTCCCTGACGGGCACGGGCACCGACGCGGCTGCCCTGGCGCGGGTGGCCGGCAGCGGCGCCCTCACCGCCAACGTGGCCAACAACCTCCCGGCCTACATCGCCCTGGAGTCGGTCACGGCCGACGCGCCACAACGGCTGATGGCCCTGCTCATCGGGGTCAACGTGGCGCCCCTGGTGACGCCGTGGGCGTCCCTGGCGACGCTGCTGTGGGCCCAGCGCTGCCGGGCTCGCGGGCTGACCGTCAACCCGTGGCGGCTGGCGGCCCAGGGCCTGGCCTGCGCCGTGGTCGCAGGCGGCCTGTCCGTGGCTGCGCTCGCCGTCGCCGGCTGACCCGAGGCGCGGCACGTCGTGCGTGTCGCCCGTCAGCCCGGCAGGCCGCGGAGCAGGTCCTCGATGACGTCCTGGGGGTCCTCCAGACCGACCGAGATGCGGACCGTGCCGTCGGTGATGCCGACGGCCGCGCGCGCCTCGGGCGTGAGCCTGCGGTGGGTCGTCGTCGCCGGGTGCGTGACCATCGACTTCGCGTCACCGAGGTTGTTGCTGATGTCGACGACCTGCAGCGCGTTCATCAGCGCGAACGCCTCGGCCTTGCCCCCGTCGAGCTCGAACGTCACCACGGTGCCGCCGCCGAGCATCTGCCGCTGCGCCAGCTCGTGCTGGGGGTGCGACGGCAGCCACGGGTAGAGCACCTTCGTCACCGACGGGTGGGCCTCCAGGGCCTCCGCGACGGCGAGGGCGTTGGCCGCCTGCTGGCGCACCCTCAGGCTCAGCGTCTCCAGGCCCTTGACCAGGACCCACGCGTTGAACGGCGACATCGCCGGTCCGGTGTGCCGCATGAGGTTCTTCACCGGCCCGTCGACGAACTCGGACGTGCCGAGCACGGCCCCGCCGAGGGTCCGGCCCTGGCCGTCGATGTGCTTGGTCGCCGAGTACACGACGACGTCGGCACCGTGGTCGAGCGGTCGGGAGAACACCGGCGTGCCGAAGACGTTGTCGACGACGACCTTGGCCCCTGCCGCGTGGGCGAGGTCCGACACGGCCCGCATGTCGACGAGCTCCTGCATCGGGTTGCTCGGGGTCTCGAAGAAGACCGCCTGCGTCGGCACGGACAGGGCCTCGCGCCACTGGTCGAGGTCCGGCCCGTCGACGAAGACCGTCTCGACGCCCCACCGGGGCAGGATCTCGTCGAGGATGACGAAGCACGAGCCGAACAGGCCGCGCGAGGACACCACGCGGTCGCCCTGTCCGAGCAGAGCAGCCAGGGAGACGAACACGGCCGACATGCCGGACGCGGTCGCGAAGCAGGCCTCGGCACCCTCGAGCTGGCGCAGCCGCTCCTCGAACATCGACACGGTCGGGTTGCCGTAGCGCGAGTAGATGAAGTGGTCGACCTCGTCCTTGAACGCCGCCTCGGCCTGCTCGGCGCTCTCGTAGACGAAGCCCGACGTGAGGTACAGCGCCTCGGACGTCTCGTCGAAGTTGCTGCGGGACAGGCCTCCCCGCACCGCGACCGTGTCCGGTCGGAACGAGTGCCCCTCGGTCATCCCTGCCTCCACGGCAGTCCCGAGTTCTTCCAGCCGGAGACCGAGCGGTGTCCCTGGTCGTCGTGCGGCCCCTCGAAGCCCTCCGTGACGTTGTAGGACGGCTCCAGGCCGGCCCCGGTGGCAGCCTCCGCCGCGGCCACCGAACGCACGCCGGAGCGGCACAGGAAGTAGATCGGGGCACCGTCGGGCAGGCCCGCATCGCGCAGCTGCTCGACGAAGTCGCCGTTCACCGCCCCGTCCGGAAAGCGTTGCCACTCCACGCAGATGACCTTCTTGCCCAGCCCGGTGAGGTCGGGCAGCCCGACGTAGTTCCACTCGGCGCTGGTGCGCACGTCGACGAGGACCGCGTCCTCGTCGGCCGCCAGCGCGGCATACGCATCCTGGGGGGCGACGTCTCCTGCGTAGCTCATGTCCCCAGCGTAGGACGGACCGCCACATGGCGAGACGACCCGGCCACATCGTGGGCGGGTCGTCCGTCCGCTCAGGTGCGGTTGGTGAACGCGACCGAGACGTTGCCGTCCGGCCAGACCTCGAGCGCTGTGAGCGAGCCCGGTGCCGCGGCGAGCCGCCAGATCCGGTCGTGCGGGATGCCCAGCACGTGCGCGAGGACGACCATGATCGGCTTGCGGTGGCAGACCACGACGGTCGTGCCGCCCGCGGCGACCACGCGCTCGTACGCGGCGAGGACGCGCTCGGCCAGCTCCAGGTGGGTCTCCCCGCCCGGACGGGCGTATGCCGCGTCGCTGCGCATGCGGTCCAGCTCGTCGGCCTGCTCTCGGGCGAGGTCGTGGACGCTGACGCCGTCCCAGTCGCCGAAGTCCTGCTCGTCCCAGTCCTCGTCCTGCTCGGCGTCGACGCCGAGGGTCGCGGCGACCGCGGCACCCGTCTGGACGGCGCGGGCCAGCGACGACGTGACGACCCGTGCGTCGGCGCCCCCCAGGAGGTGGGCGACGGCGGCGCCGGCGGCTCGCGCCTGGGCGCGACCGGTCTCGTTGAGGGAGGGGTCCGCGCCGCCCCGGCCGTCGAGCTGGGCGTGCACGGTGAAGTCGGTGACGCCGTGGCGCACCAGCACGAGGCGGGTGGGGGTCCCCCGGTCAGCAGCCGGCGGCAGTGTCGTGGAGGCGGGGTTGGGGTCGATGATCTCCTCGACGAGCTCGTCGGCCGACGTGTCCCGCTCTGCCACGGCCGCGTCGCCCAGCATCCGGTCGATGGTGCGACCGTCCATGCCGTCGTTGGACAGGGCGTCCGCGTCCTTGTTCTTCTCACGGGGGATCCACGTGTAGGACACCGAGCCACCACCGCGGCTGATGAGCGCGGCCAGCTCGCGGGCCTCGAGGGCCAGTCGCCGCATGTCCTCGTGCTTGATCTTCCAGCGGCCCGACATCTGCTCGACGACGAGCTTGGAGTCCATGCGCGCCTCGACGTGGGCGCTGGGGTCGATGCGTTGGGCGGCCCGCAGCCCGGCGATCAGGCCGGAGTACTCCGCGACGTTGTTGGACTCCTTGCCCAGCGGCGCAGCGCCCTCCCAGAGGACCGTGCCGCTGGCGCGGTCACGGACGAGGGCACCGTAGCCGGCGACCCCGGGGTTGCCCCGGGAGCCGCCGTCGGCTTCGACGACGAGCTGACGACCCACCGGTCAGAGGCCGGACTCGGACGTGCGGACCAGGATCCTGCGGCACTCCTCGCAGCGCAGCACCTCGTCGTCCGGGGCGGCCTTGATGCGGTTCATCTCGACGTTGTTGAGCTCGAGCTGGCAACCACCGCAGCGTCGCTGGCGCAGGGCCGCTGCGGCCAGGCCGCCGGTCTGGGTGCGGATCTTCTCGTAGAGCGCGACCAGGTCGGCGCCCACGCCTGCGACGGTGTCGGCCCGGGGGGCGGAGACCTTGGCGGCCTCGGCCTCGAAGTCCTTGAGGGCGTCGTCCTTGGCTGCGGAGGCCGCCTCGAGCTCGGTCGCGAGGGCCGCCCGCTCCGCCTCGAGCCGGGCCACGGCGGCCTCGGCGGCCTCGGCACGCTCCATGACCTCGATCTCGACGTCCTCGAGCTCGGCCTGGCGCCGGTTCAGGGAGTCGAGCTCGTGCTGGAGCGCCTGCAGGTCCTTGGCGGTGCCGGTACCGGCGTCGAGCCGCGCCCGGTTGCGCGCTGCACGGTCACGCACCAGCTGCACGTCGGTGTCGGCCTTGGCCACCTCGCGCTGCACGTCGCCCAGGGCCGTCTGGGCACGGACGAGGTCGGAGTCGAGGGCCGCTGCGCGCCGCTCGAGCTCGGCGAGCTGGGCTCGCTGCGGCAGGTTCTTGGTCGCGTGGGCGATCTGGTCGAGACGGGTGTCGATCGCCTGCAGGTCCAGGAGCCTCCACTGACGGGACGGGTCGGCTTTCAGGACGTACCTCCGGGCGGCTCGGCACCGACGACGAAGGTCCACGGGTCGGTGCGCAGTGTGGAAATGTGAGTCTCCACTCTAGAGGCCGACGGGTCCCCGTCCGCAAGCGCCGCCTCCAGCCGCCGCGCGGCCTCGGTGAGCCACAGGGACTCGGTCGCCCAGTGCCCCGCGTCCACCAGGTATGGCGTGCCGCCGCGGGCCTCCTCGCGCGCCTCCAGCACGGGGTGGTGGCGCAGGTCCGCAGTGACGAAGACGTCGGCTCCCGCAGCCCTGACGTGGTCGAACATGTCGTCCCCCGCGCCGCCCATCACGGCGACACGCTGGACCCTGGCTCCGGGTGGACCCGCCACCCGGACGCCCCCCGCCGAGGGCGGCAGGGCGGCATACAGGGCGGTGGTGAACTCGGCCAAGGTGTTCGGGGCGGGGAGGCTGCCGACCCGGCCGAGGGGCTGCCCCTCGACCACGGCCAGCGGCTCCACGTCGGTGAGCCCGCAGGCGTCCACCAGCGCGTCGTTGACGCCGGGCTCGGCGACGTCGGCGTTGGTGTGGGCGACGTACAGCGCGATGTCGTGCACGACCAGGGCCGTGACGCTCGCCCCCTTGGCCGTCGAGGTCGCCACGCTGTGGATGCCCCTGAGCAGCAGCGGGTGGTGGGTGACCAGGAGGTCGGCGCCGAGCTCGCGCGCCTCGTCGATGACCGCCAGCGTGGGGTCGACGGCGAACAGGACCCGCGACACCGGCTGCTCGAGGTCGCCGGACACCAGGCCGACCTGGTCCCACGACTGCGCCGTGGACGGCGGGTAGAAGCCCTCGAGGGCGTGGACGGCGTCGGCGAGGGTGGGGTGCACGTGGGCCCGGCCGGGCTCGAACCGACGACACCCGCGGTGTAAACGCGGTGCTCTACCAACTGAGCTACAGGCCCTCCGCACGGTCGACCCAGCCGAACCGCGCGGCGCCATTGTGTCAGGTGGGCAGGGGTGCGAGGGAAATTTCGGCAGGCGGGGCGGGATGTGGTGATTTTCCTTCCCAAAGGCCCCCACGCGGTGCAAGATGCCCCTCATTGTGGTCTCTCGCAGAGAGAGGTCCCTGAACCCGGCTACTCCGCGGCCGGGTCAGAACATGGAGGAAAAATGACTCATCGCAGGATCACGGGGCGTGCTCTCCGGGCCGCCGCGGTGGTTCCGACGTTCGCGCTCGTCGCCACCAGCCTCGCGGCTGTCGGCGCAGCGGGCACCTCGTCGGCCGCCCCCGCACCCGCGCCGGCCAGTCCCAGTGCCGCCGCAGGAGGCAGCACCTACCTGAACACCGTGGCCCCCCGGGCCGAGCAAGCCTTCGGCACCGACACCCGGGTCACCAAGGACAAGAAGGTGCTGGCCCGCCAGGCCGCCGTCCTGGAGAAGGCCAAGAAGTACGACGCCAAGCACGCCAAGGGGAACCCGGTCGCCGCACGCGGCCTGGCGAAGATCGAGGCGCAGTCGCTGCGCACCGGCCAGAGCCCCGCGGCGATCAAGAGCAAGTTCAAGCAGGCCCCTGCCATGCAGGAGGCCAAGCTGCTCACGATCCTCGTCGAGTTCAACGACAAGGCGAACGACGACTTCCGCACGTCGATGGTCCCGAGCGAGTTCGGCTCGGACACCTGCAAGCTGGGCTCCGTGCAGAACGGCCCGAAGCACAACACCATCCCCAACCCGGCGAGCGCCCCGCTGCTCGACAACAACTCCATGTGGGTCAAGGACTTCTCGTCCGCGCACTACAACACGATGCTCTACACCAAGACCGGCATCACCCAGCGCGTGCGCACCGACCTCAAGGGCCCTGACGGCAAGCCCGGCTTCGACATCTCCGGCTACACGATGAAGAACATGTACGAGGAGATGTCCAAGGGCGCGTACACCGTCGACGGTGCTGCGACCCCGTGGATCACGGTGCCGCACTCGGAGGCCTACTACGGCGCCACCCGGTGCCACCAGGACGAGAACGGCGTCTGGACCTACGACGCGATCCAGGACATGCAGGGTCACCCGAGCAACCCGCTCGGCGCCGGCCAGCTGCCCATCGACGCCGTGGCGGCCCTCGCCAAGGCCCAGCCGAACTTCCCCTGGGCCGACTACGACCTCGAGGACCAGGGCGACGTCGACGGTGACGGCAACTTCAACGAGCCGGACGGCGTCATCGACCACGTCGTGCTCGTCCACGCCGGCTCGGACAAGTCCGGTGGTGGCGGTGCCCAGGGCACCTACGCCATCTGGGCGCACTCGTCGGCCGTCGCCGGTGGCGCTCCCGTTCCCGGGACCAACCTCAAGCTGAGCAACTACATCGTGCAGCCGGAGGACTCCGGCGTCGGTGTGTTCGCCCACGAGTACGGTCACGACCTCGGTCTGCCGGACCTCTACGACACCGCCAGCGGCGGCGACTCCGACGTCGACTTCTGGGACCTGATGAGCTCCGGCTCGCACTCGGGCCCGATCTTCCAGTCGATGCCGACGCACATGGGCATCTGGGACAAGTACGTCCTCGGCTGGGCCGACCCGAAGGTCATCAACCCCGGTGACCCGCGTCAGTCCGTCCTCGTCGGCCAGTCGTCGCGCACGCCGCGCGGCACGCAGGACGGCCTCAAGGTCAACCTGCCGAACAAGACCATCACCCTCGCGACCCCGCACGGCGGCGCGAAGATGTGGTTCTCCAGCAGCGACCAGTCGTGGGCCGACAACACCCTGACCCGCACGGTCCGCGTCCCGGCGGGCTCGACCGACGCGAAGTTCTGGATGTGGAACAACTACTCCATCGAGGAGGACTGGGACTTCGGCTTCGTCGAGGTCTCGACCGACGGTGGCGCCACGTGGACCGAGCAGAAGGTCTACGACACCACGGGCGCCGAGGTCAGCACGTCCGACACCTACGCCGACCCGAACGGCAACCTCAAGACCTTCGGCAACAAGAAGTACGGACTCACCGGGGCCACCGACGGCTGGGAGCACCACTACGCGAAGGTCACGCCCTATGCCGGCAAGACCATCCAGGTCCGCCTGCACTACGCCACCGACGCCGCCTTCGAGGACCGTGGCTGGTTCGTCGACGACCTCTCGCTCACCAACGGTGCGAGCACGGTCTGGAGCGACAACGCCGAGGCCAACAACGGCTGGACCGCCAAGGTCGGCACGCACGTCGACACCACCGGTGCCGGCTGGATCCTCGACACCGGCACGCAGACCAAGGCGCAGTACTACCTGGTCGAGTGGCGCAACTTCGACGGGTTCGACAAGGGCCTGCAGTACGGCTACGACACGACCTACCAGGCCAAGGGCGCGTGGAACGTCGAGAAGATCAAGTACAACGCTCCCGGTGCCCTCATCTGGTACCGCGACACCACGTACGGCAACGCCAACCACGTGCTCAACAACCTCTCGGACCTCCCGAGCGAGGGCACCAAGGGCGGCCTGCTGATCGTCGACAGCCACTTCGACCCGCTGCGCCGCACCGGCGCCGCGGCAGCGCTCGACCCGACGCTGCTGAAGAACCTGCCGTCGCGCCCGCAGTCGTCCAACGCCGCGTTCGGCCTCGTGGGGACCTACCCCTTCAAGGAGTGCGTGACGAACGACGCGGTCACCAAGACCGCCTGCAACACCTACCCGAAGCAGGCCGCGGTGCGGACCTTCACGGACAACAAGGGCTGGTACCCCGGTATCGAGTACCGCCCCGACCTGGACGCGAAGAACCCGTACTTCTACCGCGACGCTGACGCCTCGGTGGTCGTCCCCTCCAAGGGCAACTCGCCGTACACCGTCAAGATCGTGGACAAGAACGGCAAGCTCCTCCCGGCGCAGTACGGCGACGGGCTCGGCACCGGCAACCCGGCGGACTCGAAGGTCGGCTACGGCACGACCATCACCGTCGCGATGACGATGCAGAACAACCAGATGGCGCGGCTCATGGTGACCCCGCCGAAGAAGTAACCAGCACCGAACGAACCAGGGCCGGTATGCCGCACACGCGGCATACCGGCCCTGTCGTCGTCGGGGCGCCGGGAGGACCCTGCCCCCGCGCTCAGGCGAGCTCGCGCAGCGCCTCGTGGTAGCCGGTGAAGTCGCGCGCCTGGCCGATCTCGTTGACCAGGGACCAGCGGACGACGCCCTCGCGGTCGATCAGGAAGGTCCCGCGGACGGCGGCGCCGGCACCCTCGTGCAGGACGCCGAAGGACTGCGCGACGGCCCCGTGCGGCCAGAAGTCGGACAGGAGGGGGAAGAAGTACCCCTCCTTGTCGGCCCAGGCGCGCTGGGTGAACATGTGGTCGGTCGAGATGCCGAGCACCTGGACGTCGTCGGAGACGAAGGCGCCGAGGTTGTCGCGGATCTCGCAGAGCTCGCCGGTGCAGATCCCGGAGAAGGCGAACGGGTAGAAGACCACGACGACGAACTTGTCGCCGCGGAACGAGGACAGCGTGACGTCCTGGCCGTTCTGGTCCTTGAGGGTGAAGTCGGGGGCGATGTCGCCGACAGCGAGCGGTGAGGTCATGGCTGGCAGTCTGCCAGCCAACTCAGCGCCGGGCCGACTTGGGGGCGACGAGCCGGGTCGCGGTCCAGTCCTCGCAGGCGTTGACCGTGCCGGACGTGTGGAGGCCGCCGGTGGTGGCCGCCTCCTCGATGTCGCTGGCCTGGACGTGGCCGGGACGGCCCGCCTTGGGGGTGAGGATGACGATGAAGGCACCGTCGGCCAGGTTGGTCAGGGCGTCGACGACTGCGTCGACGAGGTCGCCGTCGTCCTCGCGCCACCAGATGAGGACGGAGTCGGCCACGTCGCCGTAGTCCTCGTCCTCCAGCTCGGTGCCGGTGAGGTCCTCGATGGCGAAGCGGAGGTCGTCGTCGACGTCCGTGTCGTAGCCGAATTCCTGGATCACCTGACCTGCGGTGAACCCCAGACGGTCGGCCCCACCGTGCGGCGCCGCCTGTGCGGACGTGCTCACGTGCCTTCTCCTGTTTCTCGTCGTCGACCTCGGTGGTCGGGGACTGTGGCGCACAGTCCACTCTGTCCGGGCCGTTTGCGCAACCAACTCCACAGAATCGTCGCAGATCAGCCGCGATCTGGACGCCGTCGTGCCCCGCGCGACCGCCTGCCCGCCCACGGCGCGGGCGCGCCGGAGCCGGGTTAGGGTCGCCGTATGGCCACCCCCAGCGACCTCACCAGCACCGACCCCCTGGCCACCGCCGACCCGACGGGGGCGGCCGAGGCGCACCAGCCCAAGCAGTGGGCGGCTGGGCTGCCGGCGGTGGTCAACTCGTTCCGACACGGCGTCGAGCAGATGGGGCTGCCGCGGACGGCACGGGTCTTCGGGCGGCTCAACCAGGACCAGGGCTTCGACTGCCCGTCCTGCGCCTGGCCAGACCCCGAGACCGGCGACCGGCACGTGGCCGAGTTCTGCGAGTCGGGGGCCAAGGCGGTGGCCTGGGAGGCGACCAAGCGGCGCGTCGACCGCGAGTTCTTCGCGAAGCACCCCGTCGCAGCGCTCGACGAGCAGAGCGAGTGGTGGCTCGGGCAGCAGGGCCGGCTCACCGAGCCGATGTACCTGCGCGCGGGCGGGACCCACTACGAGCCCATCTCCTGGGACGCCGCCAACGAGCTCGTGGCCCGCCACCTCAAGGCCCTGCCGACCCCGGACGACGCCGTGTTCTACACGTCCGGCCGCACGAGCAACGAGGCCGCGTTCCTCTACCAGCTCATGGTCCGCGCATACGGCACCAACAACCTCCCCGACTGCTCCAACATGTGCCACGAGTCCTCGGGCACGGCGATGAGCGAGCAGATCGGCATCGGCAAGGGCGCGGTGACCCTGGAGAGCCTCGAGCAGGCCGAGCTCATCGTGATCGCCGGGCAGAACCCCGGCACGAACGCCCCGCGCATGCTCACCCACCTCGAGAACGCGAAGAAGAACGGTGCCGTCATCGTCGCGGTCAACCCGCTGCCCGAGGCGGGCCTGATCCGGTTCAAGAACCCCCAGACGCCGCGCGGCATGATCGGCCCGGGCACGGCCCTGGCCGACGACTTCCTCCAGATCCGGCTCGGGGGCGACCACGCGCTCTTCCGCGCCGTCGGCCACCTGCTCGTGCGGGCCGAGGAGTCCGCGCCCGGGACCGTCCTCGACCGGGCGTTCGTCGAGTCGCACACCGCCGGGTACGACGAGTACGCCGCTGCGGTCCACGAGATCGACTGGGACGCAACGCAGCTCGCCACCGGCCTGCAGCGCTCGGAGATCGAGGCGCTGGCCCAGCGTTTCGTCGAGTCGAGGGCCACGGTCGTCTGCTGGGCCATGGGGCTGACCCAGCACGTGCACGCGGTGAACTCGATCCAGGAGGTCGTCAACGTCCTGCTCCTCCAGGGCAACATCGGCAAGCCGGGGGCCGGACCGTGCCCGGTCCGCGGCCACTCCAACGTCCAGGGCGACCGCACCATGGGCATCTGGGAGCAGATGCCGCAGACCTTCCTCGACGCGCTCGAGGCGGAGTTCGGGTTCGCCCCGCCGACCGACCACGGTGTCGACGCCGTCGCCACCGTCCAGCGCCTGAGGGACAAGTCGGTCCGGGTCTTCTTCGGCATGGGCGGCAACTTCTCGATGGCCACGCCGGACACCCCCGTGGTGCACGAGGGCCTGCGCGCGTGCGACCTCACCGTGCACGTCTCCACGAAGCTCAACCGGTCGCACACCGTCACCGGGCGCGAGGCGCTGATCCTGCCCTGCCTCGGCCGCACCGACCGGGACGCGACCCCGCGGGGGCACCAGGGCGTCACCGTCGAGGACTCCCAGGGCCAGGTCCACCTGTCGCAGGGGCGCCTCGATCCCCCGTCGGACCAGTGCCGCTCGGAGGTCGCCATCGTCGCGGGGCTGGCCGAGCGCCTCGTGCCCGACGTGGGCTCGGTCGACTGGCGTGCGCTGGGTGAGGACAACGACCTCGTCCGCGACCACATCTCCCGGGTCGTCCCGAACTTCGAGGACTACAACAGCCGGGTCCGCGAGCCGGGTGGCTTCCTGCTCCCCCACAGGCCGCGCGACAGCCGCGAGTTCGACACCCCGTCGGGGAAGGCCGAGTTCCTCGCGCGCGACGTCCCGATGCTCGAGGTCCCCGAAGGACGGCTGCTGCTGCAGACCATCCGCAGCCACGACCAGTTCAACACGACGATCTACGGCCACGCCGACCGCTACCGCGGCATCAGCGGCAACCGACGCGTCGTGCTGGTGAGTCCCGAGGACCTGCACCGGCTCGGCTTCCACCAGGGCGAGGTCGTCGATGTCGTGAGCGAGTTCGAGGGCACCGAGCGCCGGGCGGAGGGCTTCACCCTCGTGTCGTACCCCACCGCCCAGTCGTGCGCGGCGGCGTACTACCCCGAGACCAACGTGCTGATGGCGGCCGACCACGTGGCCCTGCGGTCCAACACCCCGGTCGCCAAGGCCCTCGTCATCCGCCTCGAGCGCCGCTGACCTCCGCCCGCCGCTGACCTCGGGCCGCCGTATGGCGCGTCAGCCGCGTCGGCGCGCCAGCCCGGACCGCACGACCTGCTCCTCGAGCAGGCGCTCGGCCTCGGGCAGGTCGAGGTGCGCCACGACCGGGCTCACCGGCCCTGGTGTCGACACCAGGGTCACCGAGGCCACCCGCTGCGAGCGCTGCACGGGCCCCTGCGACACCCTGAGCGACTGCACGCGGGCGTGCGGCACGAACTGCGCCCCGCGCCACAGCCGACCCCGGCGGGTCACCAGGACCTCGGGGGCGACCGTGTAGCCGAGGCGGCGCCACCCGACGGGGTCGAGCCGACGAGCCCGTGCGGTGGCCGTGGTGAAGCCGTGGTCGCCGCCCTCACCGAGCAGGGCCGCCGCGGCCATCTCCCTGGTGGTTCCGGGCAGCACCAGCACGATGACCTCGAGGACCTCCGCGAGGGTGCCGACCGGCAGCAGGACGGTCTCGGTCGAGTCCTCGCCCCGGCCCGCGCCGGCGACGTTCATCTGCAGCCGCCACCACCCCGTCAGCCGCCACGGCAGCGGCTGGCTGGCCTGCACCGCCTGGATCCGGTGCAGCGGCACCGTGGTCGCGCGCAGGTCGGTCAGGCCGTGCCGGATCCGCAGCCGGTCGCCGCCGTGGAGCAGCTCGAAGTTGCCCTCCTGCAGCAGTCGCTTGAGCTGCCCGCTGCCCACCGCCAACGTGGCCGGGCCGAGCCACGCGACCATGCCCCCGATCCCGGCGATGAGCGACCCCACCAACCCGGGGACGGCGAGGACCAGGAAGAGGCTCTGGCCGGTGTAGAGCACGGACTGGACGACCCTGGAGTTGGGCACGAGGACGACGCGGCGTCCGAGTGGTGCGGCGGCGTCGGTGGGTACGTCGCCAGGGGCGACGGCCGAGCCGGGCGTGGGCGTGTCGGCGGTGCCGGCCAGCGACATGAGCTGTTCGCGGACCTCCTGGGCGCGCGTGTCGGCGAGGAAGGACAGCTTGAGCTGGGAGTCCTTGCCCCCGGCCGACTGCACCACCACCTCGGACAACCCCGTGAGACGGGCCAACAGGGGTCGGCCCACGTCCACGGCCTGGATCCGGTCGAAGCGCACCTGACGGTGCTGGCGGAACAGGAACCCGGTGCGCAGCTCGATGAGGGTGGCGCCGAGGCGGTAGCGCGAGAACCGCCAGGACAGCCACGACCCCGCGATGATCGCCACCAGGACTCCCAGGACGGCCAGCGCAGCCCAGCCGAGGTGTCCCCGCGTCGGGTCGTCGGCGGCCGCGCCGAAGAGCGTGTCGAGCTGCTGGGAGACGACGTAGGCCACGACGGCGGCGAACGCCAGACCACCGCGGAGCAGCGGCGACAACGGGTGCAGGTGCTGCCACGGCCGCTCGACCGCGTCGGGGTGCGGCTCGCTCACAGGCCGGCCCGCTGCGACTCCCCGCGGGCGGCGAGCCGCTCCCGCAGCCGCTCCGCCTCGGCGGTCGGGAGACCGGGGATCTGGCCACCGCTCTCGGGCGAGGCCGTGTGCAGCTCGACCGTCGCCATGTCGAAACGCCGCTCCAGCGGCCCGGACTGCACGTCGACGTACTGCAGGCGGCCGTACGGCACCGACACGACCGACCGGAACAACCGGCCGCGACGGACGACCAGCTCCTCCGCGCCCTCCGCCCAGCTGATCGCCGACACCTGCCGGCCGACCACCCACCACGCCCAGCCTCCGGCAACGGCCACGACAGCCACGGGCACCCAGGTCCACGACCAGACGAAGACCGCGAGGACGACGAGGACCACCAGGACCGGGACCAGCACGATCCCGAGGACCAGGTGGCGCGCCGTGGCGAGCCGCTGCGACACCGGCTGCCACGGCATACCGCCGTCGTCGTAGAGCCGCACCGACGCCAGCCCGGTCGGGGCGGCGCTGGGGTCCGGTGGGTACAGGTGGGGCGCGTCGGTCACGCCCCCAACCTAGCCGCCGAAGAGCTTGGCAGCCTTGAGGATCGTCTGCCACAGGCCGTACGCGAGCGGCGTGCCCACGACCAGCCAGGCGGCCGTGACGACGAGGGGGTTGGTGGTCGAGGCCGCAGTGGCGGTGGCTCGGGTGTCGCTCATCGAAGGGCTCCTTCGTCGACGGTGTCTGAGGCGCGGGCGTCAGGAGCGGACTCGCTCGTGGCGCCGGCGTCGAAGTGGTCCCGGCTGACGTCGGTCACCAGGAGGTTGGCGACGAACCCGACGACGAGGACACCGACCATCGTGAACAGCGCCGGGCGGTAGTCGCCGTTGGTCAGGCTGCCGGGCTTGCCCGCAGCGTCGAGGAACCCGTTGACGATCAGGGGTCCGGCCACTCCGGCGGCCGACCAGGCGGTGAGCAGCCGGCCGTGGATGGCGCCGACCTCCAACGTGCCGAACAGGTCCTTGAGGTAGGCCGGGATCGTCGCGAACCCGCCGCCGTAGAAGGACAGGATGACGGCCGCCAGCAGGACGAACAGCCCGGTCGAGGTGTGGCCGACGGTGGCGAGCAGGAGGTAGGTCACGATGCCGACGCCGAGGTAGATCATGTAGATCGGCTTGCGCCCGATGAGGTCGGACGTGCTCGACCAGACGAACCGACCCGCCATGTTGGCCAGCGACAGCACCCCGACGAAGCCGCCGGCGGCGGCCGCCGTGACGGTCGAGGTCTTCCCGTCGCGGAAGAAGTCCTGGATCATCGGCGCAGCCTGCTCGAGGATGCCGATGCCCGCGGTGACGTTGCAGAAGAGCACGACCCAGAGCAGCCAGAACTGCTTGGTGCGAATGGCTTCCGACGCGCGAACCATGGCGCCGTTGCGGCCGGTCATCTGGCCCGCCGGGGTCTTCGTGCCCGCGGCGTCGGTCGACTCCGGGGGCACCCGGATGAGCGAGGCGCCGAACAGCATGAAGACGAGGTACGCGACGCCCAGGACGAGGAACGTCATCGTCAGGGCGTGGCCGTCGGCGACCGAGCCGGTCTTGCCGTCGAAGCCGGAGTCGAAGGTGCCGAGCAGCTTGTTGGACAGCGGCGAGGCGATCAGCGCACCGCCACCGAAGCCCATGATGGCCATGCCCGTCGCGAGGCCGGGGCGGTCCGGGAACCACTTCATCAGCGTCGAGACCGGGGAGATGTAGCCGATGCCCAGCCCGATGCCGCCGATGACGCCGTACCCCAGGTACAGCAGCCAGAGCTGGCTGGTCGCGATGCCGAGCGAGCCCACCATGAAGCCGATCCCCCAGCAGAGGGCCGCGGCGACCATGGCCTTGCGCGGCCCTTCCCGCTCCACCCAGGTGCCGAGCACCGCGGCGGACAGGCCGAGCATGACGATCGCGATCGAGAAGATCGCCGCGACCGGGGTCTGCGAGGTGCCGAAGTGGTCGACGAGGGAGGTCTTGAAGACGCTGAACGCGTAGACCTGACCGATCGACAGGTGCACCGCGAGCGCGGCCGGCGGGATGAGCCACTTGCTGTAGCCCGGACGGGCGACCGAGCGGCTGCGGTCGAGGATCGACATGCACATACCTCCTTGTACGCGGCAATGCCCCCACAGCAGGACGAAGCGGGGCAGGAGCCGCGGTTGACGCTACCCCGGGTCGCGAACAACCGCGCGGCAACTGGTCTCGGGCACGAGGACGAGGCACGAGCGCGGGACACGAGGACGGCTGCGGACCGGGCCGGGCGAGCGGCGCGCGGCCGCGCCGCATACCGTTGCGTCATGGGCAGGGTGACGCAGCGGACTCCGGCGATCCGGCTCGAGGTGACCCCCGAGGGAGTGGTGTCGCGGTCGCGCCCCGACACGGTCGCCGTCGAGGAGCCGCTGGAGATGCGCGTCGACGGCACCTCGATCTCGGTGACCATGCGCACGCCCGGCGACGACTTCGACCTCACCCTGGGCTACCTGCTCACCGAGGGCGTCCTGCGCCACGGCAGCGACGTCGCGCAGATGATGCACTGCCTCGACGAGGACGAGAACGGCTCCCCCACCTACAACGTCGTCGACGTGACGCTCGCCCCCGACGTGACCGTGGACCTCTCGCGCAGCGAGCGGAACCAGTACACGACCAGCGCGTGCGGCGTGTGCGGCAAGACGAGCATCGAGGCCATCACCACCCACCGCCCGTATGCCGTCGACTCCGACGCCGTTCGCCTCGCCCCCGCCGTCCTGGCGGGGTTGCCCGACGTCCTGCGGACGCAGCAGAAGGTGTTCGACAAGACCGGCGGCCTGCACGCGGCAGGGTTGTTCACCCCCGAGGGCGAGCCCCTGGTGGTCCGCGAGGACGTCGGCCGCCACAACGCGGTCGACAAGGTGATCGGCTGGGCCGGCCGCGAAGGACGGCTCCCCCTGAGCGGACACGTCCTCGTCGTGAGCGGCCGGGCCAGCTTCGAGCTGGTGCAGAAGGCCGTCATGGCCGGGATCCCTGCCCTGGTCGCGGTCTCCGCGCCGTCGTCGCTGGCGGTCGGGCTGGCCCGCGAGGCGGGGCTGACCCTGGTCGGCTTCGCCCGGGCCCCGCGGCTCACGGTCTACTCCGGCGAGCACCGGCTCGACCTCGACTGACCCGGTCGTCGGGTCGCCACCGCGTCGCCACCGCCTCACCGTCGCGTCGCCACGGCGTCGTCGCGGCGCCCGGCCCCACCACCGCGGCACATATATGTGGGCGCCTGATCCGGATACTGGCCAGTAGCCCCGACCGGGTTGTGACCGACGCCTCCCGAGGGGGGAAGATAGGGGCTGGTCGCAGGCAACCCCGCGACCGTGGCGCGAGAAAGGACTCACCACCGTGGCCGCACGCGAGGAAGCCGGACCCATTCTCAACGGCATCCCCAGCCAGCTCCCGGACATCGACCCCGATGAGACCCAGGAGTGGCTCGACTCCCTCGACGGAGTCATCGAGGAGGGCGGTCGCCAGCGAGCCCGCTACGTCATGCTCAAGCTGCTCGAGCGCGCTCGGGAGATGCAGGTCGGGGTGCCGTCGCTGACGGCGACCGACTACATCAACACGATCAGCCCCGAGGCAGAGCCGTGGTTCCCCGGTGACGAGGAGGTCGAGCGCCGCTACCGCGCCTACCTGCGCTGGAACGCCGGCGTCATGGTGCACCGCGCCCAGGCCCCGGGCATCGGAGTCGGCGGCCACATCTCCACGTACGCCTCCGCAGCGACCCTCTACGAGGTCGGCTTCAACCACTTCTGGCGCGGCGCCGACCACCCCGGCGGCGGCGACCAGGTCTTCTTCCAGGGCCACGCCTCCCCCGGCATGTACGCCCGCGCATACCTCGAGGGCCGCCTCTCCGAGGACCAGCTCGACGGGTTCCGCCAGGAGCACAGCCACGTCGTGGCCGGCAAGCCGCTCGCGCTGCCGTCGTACCCGCACCCGCGCCTCATGCCGGACTTCTGGCAGTTCCCGACCGTGTCGATGGGCATCGGCCCGATGAACGCGATCTACCAGGCGCAGTTCAACAAGTACCTGCACAACCGTGGCGTCAAGGACACCAGCCAGCAGCACGTCTGGGCATTCCTCGGCGACGGCGAGATGGACGAGCCGGAGTCGCGCGGCCTGCTGCAGCTGGCGGCCGGCGAGGAGCTCGACAACCTCACCTTCGTCATCAACTGCAACCTGCAGCGCCTCGACGGCCCGGTCCGCGGCAACGGCAAGATCATCCAGGAGCTCGAGTCGTTCTTCCGTGGTGCGGGCTGGAACGTCATCAAGGTCGTCTGGGGCCGTGGCTGGGACCCCCTGCTCGCGGCCGACCGTGACGGTGCCCTCGCGCACATCATGAACACCACGAGCGACGGCGACTACCAGACGTTCCGCGCCAACGACGGCAAGTACGTCCGCGAGCACTTCTTCGGCAAGGACCCGCGCACGCGCGAGATGGTCAAGGACTGGTCCGACGAGGACGTCTGGTGGAAGCTCAAGCGCGGTGGCCACGACTACCGCAAGGTCTTCGCCGCCTACCAGGCCGCCATGAACCACACCGGCCAGCCGACCGTCATCCTCGCGAAGACGATCAAGGGCTACGGGCTCGGCAGCCACTTCGCCGGCCGCAACGCCACGCACCAGATGAAGAAGTTCACCCTCGACGACCTCAAGGGCCTGCGCGACAGCCTGAAGATCCCGATCAGCGACGAGCAGCTCGAGAAGGACCCGTACCGTCCGCCCTACTTCCACCCGGGAGCCGACGACCCGACGATCCAGTACCTGCGCGAGCGCCGCGAGAAGCTCGGCGGCTCGCTGCCGTTGCGCCGCGTGGAGCACGAGCCGCTGAAGCTGCCCGACTCGTCGGCCTACGACATCGTCAAGAAGGGCACCGGCAAGCAGCAGGTCGCCACGACGATGGCGTTCGTCCGGCTGCTCAAGGAGCTCATGCGCGACAAGGAGTTCGGCAAGCGCGTCGTGCCGATCATCCCCGACGAGGCCCGCACGTTCGGCATGGACTCGTTCTTCCCGACGATCAAGATCTACAACCCGCACGGGCAGAACTACACCTCCGTCGACGCCGAGCTCATGCTGGCCTACAAGGAGGCCAAGGACGGGCAGATCCTCCACCTCGGCATCAACGAGGCAGGCTCGATCGCGGCCTTCACCGCCGCCGGCACGTCCTACGCCACGCACGGCGAGCCCATGGTCCCGATCTACGTCTTCTACTCGATGTTCGGGTTCCAGCGGACCGCAGACTCGATCTGGGCGGCTGCTGACCAGATGACGCGCGGCTTCCTCATGGGTGCCACCGCCGGCCGCACGACCCTCACCGGTGAGGGACTGCAGCACGCCGACGGCCACAGCCACATCCTCGCGGCGACCAACCCCGCGGTCGTGTCCTACGACCCGGCGTTCGCCTTCGAGATCGGCCACATCATGCAGGACGGGCTGCGCCGGATGTACGGCGACAACCCGGAGAACGTCATCTACTACGTGACGCTCTACAACGAGCCGATGAGCCAGCCCGCCGAGCCGGAGAACGTGGACAGCGAGGGCATCCTCAAGGGGATGTACCTCTTCGCCCCCGGCATCACCGACGGCCTGGGCGACGAGGCCCCGCGCGTGCAGCTGCTCGCGTCGGGTGTCGGCGTGCCGTGGGTGCTCGAGGCCCAGGAGCTGCTGCGCAACGACTGGGGCGTCGTCGCCGACGTGTGGTCGGTGACCTCGTGGAACGAGCTGCGTCGTGACGGGCTCGCCTGCGACGAGCAGGCGTTCCTGCACCCCGACGAGGAGCGCCGGGTCCCCTACGTCACCCAGCGCCTGCAGGACACCCGCGGCCCGGTCGTCGCGGTGTCGGACTACATGCGCCAGGTGCAGGACCAGATCCAGCAGTGGGTGCCCGGAGACTTCGCGTCGCTCGGCGCCGACGGGTTCGGGTTCTCCGACACCCGACCGGCTGCGCGTCGCTACTTCCACATCGACGGCCCCTCGGTCGCGGTGCGCGCGCTGCAGATGCTGGCCGCCCGTGGCGAGATCGACGGCAACGTCCCGCGTGAGGCGGCGGCCCGCTACCGCCTGCTCGACGTCACCGCCGGCACCTCCGGCAACGCGGGCGGCGACAGCTGACCGCCTGATTCGCTTGTCGCACAACAGGTATGCCGCCTGCTCACCGTGAGCAGGCGGCATACCTGTTCTGTGGGCCGGCGCAGTCTGGGAGAGGATGGGGACATGACCTCCCCATCCCCCCAGAACCCGCGGCGCCGCGTCGCCGTGACCGGCTCCTCCGGCAAGCTCGGCCGCACCGTCGTCGCCCACCTCGCCGAGAGCGGCTACGACGTCCTCGCCCTCGACCGCACCCGGCCCGAGTCGCCGCAGACCCCGTTCGTCGCCGTGGACCTCACCGACTACGGCCAGGTCCTCGAGGCGTTCTCCGGCGGGGTGGACGAGCACACCGGGCCGGTGGACGCCGTCGTGCACCTCGCGGCGATCCCGGCCCCCGGGCTGACGACGAACGCGGCGACCTTCGCGAACAACTCGGCGGCCACCTACAACGTGTTCGCCGCCGCCCGGGCGCTGGGGATCCGCAGCATCGTCTGGGCCTCGAGCGAGACGGTCCTCGGCCTGCCCTTCGACACTCCACCGCCGTACGTCCCGGTCGACGAGGAGTACCACCCCCGCCCCGAGAGCACCTACTCGCTCAACAAGGCGCTCGAGGAGGAGATGGCGGCCCACTTCTGCCGCTGGGACCCCGAGCTCACCATGGTCGGGCTGCGCTTCTCCAACGTGATGGATCCCGAGGACTACCAGGCGTTCCCGTCGTTCGACGCCGACGCGACCCTGCGCAAGTGGAACCTCTGGGGGTACATCGACGCCCGCGACGGCGCCCAGGCCGTGCGCCTGGGCCTCGAGCGGACCGAGCCCGGCGTCGAGGTGTTCGTCATCGCGAACGCCGACACCGTGATGAGCCGGTCGAGCGCCGAGCTGGTGGCCGAGGTGTTCCCCGGTGTCGAGGTGCGCAAGGAGCTCGGCGAGCACGAGACGCTGCTGGGCATCGACAAGGCGCGTCGGGTCCTGGGCTACGACCCGCAGCACTCGTGGCGCGACCACGTCTGAGCTCCGTCGACCTGACGCACGACGAACGCCCGGCCCCCGAGGGACCGGGCGTTCGTCGTCGGAACGGGTTCGCTCACTCGCTCTGCCCGAGGAAGTCCTTGCGCGCGGTGACGCAGATGTCGGGCTGGTCGCAGAAGACGCCGTCCACACCGGCCTTCATGAACTCCACCACCTCGTCGACCGCCCGTCCGAAGTCGGCGGGGTCGGACCCGACGCGGTAGTCCGTCGGCAGGAAGGTGTTCTCCGCACGGAAGGTGTACGGCGTCACCTTGAGGCCGGCAGCGTGGGCGGCAGCGACCAGACCGGTCGGAGAGGCGAGCGTCCCGTCGGCGCGGCGGCCGATCACGAGGTTCTTGTCGGGACCGATGCCGTCGATGGTCCGGGACAGCCGCTTCAGGCTGGCCGGCGCCAGCAGGTCGGCGTACGTGCGCGGGTCGCCCTTGCTGACGAGGTCGTACGGCGCCCCGGTGGCGCCTGCGAGGAAGACCTCGTTGGCGCGGTAGCCGTAGGTCGTCCGCAGCTCCACGAGGTTGGTGAGCTCGAAGGACTGGACCCACAGTGGCGCCTTCGGCGTGTCGAGCCGGTGCTTGCGGACGGCCTTGATGAGCGCAGCCTCGGGGTTGAGCCCCTTGGCGTGGAAGTACGTCGAGTGCTTGATCTCCGGGATGATGCCGATCTTCCGGCCGTACTCCTTGGACAGCTTCTCGCGCAGCGCCAGCACCTCCTCGAACGTCGGCACCCTGTACCGACCGTCGTAGAGCGTGTTCTCCTGGCGGATCTGGGGCAGCCGCTCCTTGGCCCGCAGCGTGCGCAGCTCGGCGAGGGTGAAGTCCTCGGTGAACCACCCGGTCGTCGCGACACCGTCGAGGTTCTTGGTCGTGCGACGCGAGGCGAACTCCGGGTGGTCGGCGACATCGGTCGTCCCGGAGATCTCGGGCTCGTGCCGGTCGACGAGGACCCCGTCCTTGGTCATGACGAGGTCGGGCTCGATGTAGTCGGCACCGAGCGCGACCGCGAGCTCGTAGGCACCGGTGGTGTGCTCGGGCCGGTAGCCGGAGGCACCGCGGTGCGCGATGACGAGGGGCCCGGTGGTCTTGCGGACCCGGTCGGTGGTGGCGGTGCGGTCCGCCCGGTCGGTGGCGGAGGAGGTGGTCGTGCGGCCCGAGGGTGCAGCCGCGGACGGCCCGGCGAGGGCAACGGTGGCACCCAGGACGAGGGCACCGGTGACGGCCAGGGCGGGGAGGGTTCTGGTCATGCCCGCGACGCTAGGAACCCGCCCTCGGCCGTGGGCGACCCTGCGGTGTCGGTCAGGTGAAGGTGCGTCGAACCGTTGGGGCCGCTCCCCCGGTGGTTGTGGGCGTCATACAAATAGACTCCCCGTATGGCGCCCGCGACGGTCACGACCTCCCCCGCCACCCTGCAACGGGTGGAGCGTGCCGCCGGGGAGCTGTCCAGCGGCGCGACCCGGCGGATGGAGACCGCGCACGACTGGTACCGCGCCCTGTCGGCGGAGGACCGGTCATGGGTCGGGCTGGTCGCCCAGGCCGGCATCGCGGCCTTCATCGCGTGGCTGCGCGAGGGCGGCGACCACATCCCCGTCACGGCGGACGTCTTCGGCACCGCACCCCGTGAGCTCACCCGGTCGATCACGCTGAGGCAGACCCTCGACCTCGTGCGCTCGGTGGTCGACGTCGTGGAGCAGGACGCCACGGCCCTCGCGGAGCCCGGTGAGGAGCAGGCCCTGCGCGAGTCGGTGCTGCGGTACTCGCGCGAGATCGCGTTCGCAGCGGCCGAGGTCTACGCGCACGCGGCCGAGGCCCGCGGGGCGTGGGACGCGCGGCTCGAGGGGCTCGTGGTCGATGCAGTCCTGCGTGGTGAGGCCGACGACTCCATGCAGTCGAGGGCCGCCGCGCTGGGCTGGGGTTCGACCACCCGCGTGGCCGTCATCGCCGGGAGCACGCCTCCCGGGAGCTCGGCCGGAGTGGTCGACGGCCTGCGCAGGGCGGCTGAGCGCGTGGGAGTGGACACCCTCGCCGCGGTCCAGGGACGCCGCCTGGTCTGCATCATCGGCAACGTCGACGACGCCATGGTGGCGGCGCGTGAGGTGGGCGACCAGTTCGGCGAGGGCCCCGTGGTCGTCGGTCCGACGGTGCCGCACCTGTTCGCCGCCGGCCGCTCCGCGCGGGCGGCGCTCGCCGGCCACTCGTGCGCGCAGGCCTGGCCCGAAGCACCCCGACCGGTGGCTGCGGACGACCTCCTGGCCGAGCGCGTCCTCATCGGCGACGCCCCTGCCCGCGCGCTCATGCTCGACCGGATCTGGCACCCGCTCTCCTCGAGCGGGGGTGCCCTGCTCGAGACCGCGGCGTCCTACCTCGAGACCGGGGGCGGCCTCGAGGGCACGGCCCGGCTGCTCTTCGTGCACCCCAACACCGTGCGCTACCGCCTGGGCAAGATCGCCGACCTCACCGGCTACCAGCTGACCGATCCCCACGACGCCCACACGGTGCGGATCGCCCTGGCCCTGGGTCGGCTGAGCCGCCCCGGCCCCTCCGCGGTGCGCTACACGCCCGCCGGCTGACGACGTGGCACCGGTCACGCCGGCGGAGATCAATTGGAGGAAACCTCCAAAACGGGCCCGGGATGTTCGTGCGGAACGGTCACGCCTCCGTCGGGTGGGGACCGCAAGGCTGGGATCGTGCTCGCAATCGTCTGCCCCGGACAGGGCTCCCAGACCCCCGGCTTCCTCGCGCCCTGGCTCGAGCTGCCTGCCTTCCGCGAGCGGCTCGAGTCGCTCTCCGACGTCGCCGGTCTCGACCTCGTGGCGCACGGCACGACCTCGGACGCCGAGACGATCAAGGACACGGCGGTCGCCCAGCCCCTCATCGTCGGCGCGGGCCTGGCCACCGCCGCGGTGCTGCTGCCGAGCGGCCCGGCGGGCACCGTCGGCGTCACCGCCGGCCACTCCGTCGGCGAGATCACCGCGGCGGCCCTGGCGGGGGTGCTGTCCGACCACGACGCGATGGTGTTCGTCCGCGAGCGCGGCGCCGGCATGGCAGCCGCCAGCGCCACCACGCCCACCGGGATGAGCGCCGTCCTCGGTGGCGACCCCGCGGAGGTGGCCGCCGTCCTCGAACGCCACGGCCTCACGGCGGCCAACGCCAACGGCGCCGGCCAGACCGTCGCCGCCGGCACCCTCGACCAGCTGGCAGCGCTGCTCGCCGACCCGCCGGCCAAGGCGCGCGTCATCCCGCTGCAGGTGGCGGGCGCGTTCCACACCACCCACATGGCCCCCGCCGTCGAGGCGCTCGGCGAGCTCGCCCAGGGCTTCGACGTCAGCGATCCCGGCGTCACCCTGCTGTCCAACCGCGACGGCGCCGCGGTCGGCTCGGGCGCTGAGGTCCTGACCCGCCTGGTCCAGCAGGTGAGCAACCCGGTGCGCTGGGACCTGTGCATGCAGACGATGGTCGAGCAGGGCGTCACCACGCTCATCGAGCTCAGCCCGGCCGGCACCCTCGTGGGGCTCGCCAAGCGCGGGATGCCCGGGGTCACCACCCTGGCCGTGAAGACGCCCGACGACCTCGCGGCGGCCCAGCAGCTCATCTCCGACGACGCGCAAGAGGCCTGACATGACCACACCCGCCCCCAAGGGCACCGGCACCATCACCGCTCCCGCCGGAGCCACGTTCTCGCGGATCCTCGGCGTCGGCGGCTACCGCCCCGAGCGGGTCGTGTGGAACGCCGAGCTCGTCGAGGCGATCGACTCCTCCGACGAGTGGATCCAGGAGCGCTCGGGCATCAAGAGCCGCCGCTTCGCCGCCAAGGACGAGTCCGTCGTCGACATGTCCGTCGCCGCCTCGCACGAGGCCCTGGCCATGGCGGGGCTCGAGGCCTCCGCCATCGACGCCGTCATCGTCGCGACCGTGACCCACCCGTTCCAGACGCCGGCCGCGGCGCCGATCGTCGCCGACCGGCTCGGCATCCAGGCCGCTGCGTTCGACATCTCGGCCGCGTGCGCCGGCTACTGCCACGCCATCAGCCTCGCGAGCGACATGGTGCGTGGCGGCAGCGCCCGCCACGTCCTCGTCATCGGCGTCGAGAAGCTCTCCGACTTCACCGACCTCAACGACCGTGGGTCCGCCTTCATCTTCGGCGACGGCGCCGGCGCGGCCATCGTCGGGCCGTCCGACACCCCGGCCATCGGCCCAACCGTGTGGGGTTCGGACGGCGCGCAGTGGAAGGCCATCTCGCAGCGCGACTCCTGGGTCGACGTCCGCGACCAGGACCTCGGCTGGCCGGCGATCGGGATGGCCGGCCAGACCGTGTTCCGCTGGGCCGTCTGGGGCATGGCCCCCGTCGCGCTCAAGGCGCTCGACGCCGCCGGGGTGCGCCCCGAGGACCTCGACGCGTTCATCCCCCACCAGGCGAACATGCGGATCATCGACGCGATGATCAAGCAGCTCAAGCTGCCCAGCGACATCGCCGTGGCCCGCGACATCGCCGACACCGCCAACACCTCCGCCGCCTCCGTCCCCCTCGCCACCGAGCGCATGCTGCGCGAGGGTGAGGCACCCCGGGGCGGCCTCGCCCTCCAGATCGGCTTCGGTGCCGGCCTGGTGTATGCCGCGCAGGTCATCGTCCTGCCCTAGCGGCACCCACGACTCCCGCGGGCCCGCGGGGTGCACGACCGGGCCGACCAACGACCAACCACACCGACACCCGTCGGACAACCAAGGAGCGCAAGCACATGGCACAGAGCGAGCAGGAGATCCTCGAGGGACTGGCCGAGATCGTCAACGAGGAGACCGGTCTGGACACCGACTCGGTGCAGTCCGACAAGTCCTTCACCGACGACCTCGACATCGACTCGCTGTCGATGATGACCATCGTGGTCAACGCCGAGGAGAAGTTCGGCGTGCGCATCCCCGACGACGAGGTCAAGAACCTCAAGACCGTCGGCGACGCCGTGTCCTTCATCTCGAAGAGCCAGAGCTGACCTGCGGCTGACGCCGCACCCGCACCACAAGCGGGGTGGCGCGCCCGCGCCATACCCGGCTCGCCGGCCGCCACCCCGCAGCAGCACCACGCACCACCCTCCACCGCAGCACCCCTCACGAAGGAGCACCCAGACATGACCGCCGAACGACGCGTCGTCGTCACGGGCCTCGGAGCCACCACCCCCGTGGGCGGCAACGTCCCCGACACGTGGGACGCCATCCTCGCCGGCCGGTCCGGTGCCCGGACCATGCCCTACGAGTGGGTGGAGCAGTACGACCTCCCCGTGAAGTTCGCCGCGACGCTGAAGACCCCTGCCGAGGAGGTGCTGAGCAAGGTCGAGGTCCGCCGCATGGACCCGAGCGCGCAGTACGCCCTCATCGCCGCGCGTGAGGCCTGGGCCGACGCCGGGTCGCCCGAGGGCGACCCCGAGCGCCTGGCGGCCTGCATCGGCACCGGCATCGGTGGGGTGTGGACGCTGCTGTCGCAGTGGGACAACCTGCGCGAGAAGGGCCCGCGCCGCGTCTTCCCCCTTGCCGTCCCCATGCTGATGCCCAACGCCTCGTCGGCCGCGGTCTCGCTCGAGATCGGGGCCCGCGCCGGCGCCCACACCCCCGTCTCCGCCTGCGCCTCCGGCCTCGAGGCGATGGGCTACGCGTACGACATGATCCGGAACGGTCGTGCGGACATCGCCGTCGCCGGTGGCACCGAGGGTGCCGTGCACGCGCTGCCCATCGCGGGGTTCGCCGCGATGCAGGCCCTCTCGACCCGCAACGACGACCCCGAGCGAGCCTCGCGCCCCTACGACACCGGGCGCGACGGCTTCGTCCTCGGTGAGGGTGCGGCCGTGGTGGTGCTCGAGGAGTACGAGGCGGCGAAGGCCCGCGGTGCCAAGATCTACGCCGAGGTCGGCGGCGTGGGCATGTCTGCGGACTCCCACCACATCGCGGCGCCCGAGCCCGAGGGCGCCGGTGCGTCCCGAGCCATGGTCGAGGCCGTCCAGCGCGCCGGCCTGACGCCCAAGGACATCGTCCACGTCAACGCCCACGCGACGTCGACGCCGGTCGGCGACGTGGCCGAGTCCAACGCGATCCGCCGGGCCTTCGGCGACGACGCGGACGGCATGCCCGTCAGTGCGACCAAGTCGATGACGGGGCACTTGCTCGGTGCCGCCGGTGCGCTCGAGGGCGTCCTGACGATCCTCGCCCTGCACCACCGCCTCGCCCCCGCCACCATCAACCTCGACGACTTCGACCCGGCGATCAAGCTCGACGTCGTGCACGGCGAGGCACGCAAGCTTCCCGCCGGCGACATCGCCGCACTGAACAACTCGTTCGGGTTCGGTGGCCACAACGTGGCGGTGGTTTTCACTTCAGTGTGACCCCTGCGGTTGCCTGAGTTAACGGCAAGTCAGCCGTTCGGAGGGTGGTCGTCCCGTGATGTCTTCGTGATCATCGAGTCGCGGCCAGTTTGCGGCCGTGAGTCCGATCAGGGAGGTCGCGGGTGGTTGGTGCATCGGGAGCGCGGGGCTGGGGCGTCGAACGCATCCAGGTCGTCGACGACCGCCTGCCCCGACGGTTCCGGGCAGCCCTGTGGTCGCACACCCTCCGCAGCCCCCTCGTCCTGCGCCAGCTCGCGCCCGTCCTCGCCGTGGCGGCCCTGACGGCCCTGTTCTGTGCCTGGCGGCACCCCGGGGGGGCCGCCGAGCTGACCTGGTGGCTGATGGGTGGGCTCGCCGCGGTGGCCCTCGCCGCATATGGCGCCATCGTCCTGATGACCATGGGCCGCAACGAGGCGTGGCTGGCCCGTGAGGTGGTCCCGGGACGGTTCATCGCCGTCACCGTGGGGCAGGAGAGCCTGCGGGTCCGGGACCACGACTCGTCCGTGGAGTACGGCTACTCGCTGATCACCGGGGTGCACCAGTACGGCGACGTGGTCGTCATCGAGCACAGCCCGTCGTTCTGGACGCTGCCCCTGGAGCTGTTCGAGGTCCACGAGCTGAGCGTCATCCGCGCCCGCGCCGGGCGCACCTTCCTGCCCTCTGCCGGCACCATCGAGCAGCCGCTCGAGGTCGGGCAGCACGCGGTGGTCCAGGCGCGGGCCGGGCGGGCCGGCCGCATCGTCCGCTGACGGCGGGCGTCTCGCCGACTCCGTCCAGACCCGGTTCAGCGCGGGGCTGGGGCAGGGTCACGCCGCGGATGGGCGTACCCGGTGACGACCGTGGAGGTGGTCGGCGGCCGGGGAGGGCGCTCGCGTGGCGGTCGAGGACCGCGAGGCGCCGGTCGCCGCGGAGCCGGCTGAGGCCGTGGTGCCGTCCGGCGTCGCTCCCCCTGGCGGCGACGTATCGGGCGCCGACCGGTCCTGGGTGGCGGGTCGGTCGGACCGGGTCGCGCCGGACCGCTCGGGCAGGACGAACGGGAACGCCAGCAGGGCCGTGAGACCGGCGACCCAGAGCAGCAGCAGCCCCGGCCGCGGCTTCCAGCTGCCGCGACGGGCCAGTGCGCCGTGCCGGACCAGCTCGCGCAGGTAGGCGATGAGCGTGGCGAACGCGGCCACGGCGAGCAGCCAGAGGGCCCAGGCTGCGGCCGCTGCGTCGCCGGGCAGCGGGGCGGTCAGGACGAGCCAGGCGCACCACAGCAGGATCCCCGCACCAGCCGTGGCCAGCACCCCCACGAACACCAGCGGACTGGCCTTGGGGCGGGTCACAGATACCTCCAGGGTCGGACGATCAGCGCGACACGCTACCGAAACCCGTCCCGGACCCGGGAATCCCGCAGGTCAGCGGGGATCTCTCTCCGGCCGGCTGCGGCCCGGCACGCAGACGAGCCGGTGAGCCTCCCCCCGGAGGCCTCGCCGGCTCGTCCCTGCCTTGCTGACCTGGGTCAGCCGACCTTGTGGAGCCATCGCACGGGCGCGCCGTCACCGGCGTAGCGGAACGGCTCGAGCTCCGCGTCCCAGTCCGACCCGAGGAGCTCCTCGAGCATGTCGGACATCGCCTCCGGGGAACCCTGCGACAACCGCAGGACCTCCCGCAGCCGGTCCTCGTTGACCACGGCGTCTCCCGCAGCCGAGGTCCAGGTGTGGTGGATGCCCAGGGCCGGCGTGTGCGACCAGCGTGACCCGTCGGCGCCGGGACTCGGCTCCTCGGTCACCTCGTAGCGCAGGTTGTCCCACCCGCGCAGCGTCGAGGCGAGCTTGGCGCCGGTGCCCTGCACACCCGTCCACGCGAGCTCGGCGCGCACCAGTCCGGCCCCGGCCGGTTGCGGGGTCCAGTCGATGGCCAGCGGGCGGTCGAGGGCTGACTCGAGCGCCCAGGTGATGTGCGGGCACAGCGCTTTGGGGGTGGAGTGAATGAACACCACCCCGCGAGTCGTGACACGCGGCATCGCGACAGACATCCGGGCCTCCTTGGGTGTGCGAGGGACGTCTTCCCCACGAACCTGCGCACATCTCGGGTCACCGGCGTGTTGCCGCGATCTTCAGTTGGGACCTGCTGGCGACCATTGTGCACCACGCACCACTTCGGCACCAGCGTTATCACGAGTCCCGTCCAGCACATGTTCACCGACGGGTATGGCGGGCGGTGAGCAGCGCCCGGCCGCGCGCCATACCGGTCTGCCGCGCCCACCCCGCCCATGCTGGTGCGAGGTGGGTGCGACGGGAGGATGGTGCGGTCAGGTCGTCGAGCTGGAGGTGGCTGCCGGCGCCTCGCCCTGGGTGGGCGCTGCTCCCCCGGCTCCTTGCCCAGCGGACGGCCCACCGCCCGGCCCACCGCCCTGCCCATCGCCCTGGCCGCCCTCCTGAACCGCTGTCACGGCGTAGTCCTTCCCGATCTGGACGATGATGTGGGTGCCGTCGGCGCGGACCATGTGGGCCTCGAACACTCCGTCGGAGTCGGTCTCGACCCGTTCGATCGTCGCGGTGGGCTCCTTGGCCTTGGCGGCCGCGGTGACCTTCGCGGCCACGTCTCCGGTCAGGAGCTTCTCGTCCGAGCGCATGGCCTTGCTGGGGTCGGCGGCCGCGCCGGACCCGGTCGACGGCGGGTACGACGACGTGGCGGTGGACGACGTGACCTGGTCGGCGCTGGCCAGGGACGCGCCGGTGATGGCGATGCCGGTGGCGAGCGCGAGACCGGCGGCGACGGGGACGATGGTGATCTTCACGGGGTGCTCCTTGGTTGGTGGAGCTCCACAGTGCGACCGGCGTCTGTGCCGGTGCACTGCGGGAGGAGTGCCGGGGCTGTCGGTGCCTGTGACTCCCTGTGAGGGCTGCCGGTAGGCTCACCGCGCCCAGCCGGTGACAGCCGAGCTGGTGCCGGGGCAGTAGCTCAGTCGGTCAGAGCAGCGGACTCATAATCCGTCGGTCGTCGGTTCAAGCCCGACCTGCCCCACCTCCTGTACGACTTCGACGGATGCATGACACCCACTGCGCGGTGCTGGCGCTCGTCTGCGCCAGGGACTCGCGGAGCGGGAAAGTAGCCATGCCCAGGGCTGTCGGTGGCGGCAGATGAGTTCTATGGTGGAGGTGCTGCCCCAGACCATGGACTCGGTCCTCTGGAGCATGCTTCCGTGGGGGGATCGGCGCCGGGGCAGGTCACAGCGTGCCCCCTCCCGAGGCAACCCCCCACCGCCTCTGGTCGAGGGGGCGCGCTCGCGTCTCCCGCCTGATCACCCTTGGCGCTGCGCCGAGGTCAGGTCCGGATGGCTCGTGGGGTCGTGCAGCACCGCGTCGGCGACGTCGGTGAGCCGAAGGTGGCGCCCGCGACTGTAGGAGCGAAGCATCTCGAAGGCCGCGTCCGGGGTGGTCCCGTGCAGCTGCGACAGGGCCCCCTTCGCCTGCTCGATGGTGATGCGGCTGTTGAGGGCCCGCTGCAGCTGCTCGGTGAGCAGCTCGCCGCGCCTGATGGCGCGCTCCTGGAGGATGCCGATCGTCGCCACGTCGGCCAGGGACTGCAGCAGGTTCGCGTCGGTGCCTGAGAACTCCCGCGGGACCGAGTCGAAGAGGTTCAGGGCGCCGATCAGCGTTTGCTGGTGCCGCAGCGGGAAGGCGTGCACGGACCGGAAGCCGGCCTCGACGGCGCGGGGTGCGAAGCTCGGCCATCGCCCCGAGCTCTCCTCGAGAGCCGACTCCGAGATCGCCACCCCGGTCCGGAAGCAGTCCTGGCACGGACCCTCTTCACGCTGGACCTGGAAGAGCTCGATGAGCCTGGCCGACTCCGTCGAGGCGGCCATGAACTGCAGCCGTCCGTGCTCGTCGCTGAGGAGCAGGCCCGACGCCGAGGACCCCGCGAGCTCGACGGCGCGCTCGGTCACCAGGGTGAGGAAGTCGATGAGGTCGAAGTCGTCGACCAGGGTGTCCGCGACCTGGACGAAGGTCTCCGCCAGACGTGCGCTGGAGATGGTGCTCATGGTGTGCTCCCGTCGACCCGGTCTCGTGGACGGGCCATGCTCGTAATCACAGGTCATCCCGGGTGAGGTCGATCCTACCGGCGAGGACGTCCCGGGCGACCTCGTCCAGCGGACGTTCGGTGGCGTAGGCACGAGCCCGGAGCCGCAGCATGGCCTCGGTCAGGGGAACTCCCAGCTGCACCGTGAGGACCCCTTGGGCCTGGTACACCTCCGAGTTGAGGCCGAGCCCGTCGCCGTCGCCCAACCTGTCGCCGTCGCCGAGCCCGTCCGCGTCGCCGAGCCCGTCCGCATCCCGGCTCAGTGCGGCCGCCGGCACGCTCAGCATGGTGTTCAGGCAGATCCGGGCGAGCCCCAGGGCGTCGAGGACGACCTCGTGGGCCAGCGGGCCACGCTCCTTCCGGTACAGAACCAGTGCTCCCAGGCGGGCCGCGCCGATCTGGATCGGGAAGGCGAAGACGGCGGCCACTCCCTGCTCCTCTGCTGACGCGGCATACGCGGGCCACCGACGTGCCCCGGAACCGGTCAGGTCGTCCTCGAGGACCGGGCTCCGTGCCGAGGACGCCTCCACGCTCGGGCCCTCACCGAGCGTGAACTGCACCTCCTCCAGGCGACGGACGAACGGGCTGGACGCAGCGATCGTGCCGAGCGGACGCGCCGCCCTGTCCATGACCGAGACCCCGACACCGGCCACGGCCAGGATCTGCACGGACGCACGGCAGATCCGGTCCAGCCTCCCGGCCAGGTCGCTCGCGGCATCGGCCGGGGCCTCGACCTCGACGAGTGCCTGCAGTCGGTGCAGTCGGTCGGGTGCCTCGCTCACCCGCGTGACCGTCGCGCTCCGGCAAACCCAGGCATGGCTCTCGGTCCTGCTCTCTGCCGCAGTCAGTGGTGTCCGTGGTCGGTTCACCAGCCTACGGGCACCCGAGCAGCTGGGCCCGCTCCGGCAGAGCCCAGCATGCGAGATATGGGGCGGATTGACGGGCTCCGGGGTATGGACTTGGCCCACGGAGGGCAAAGGTCCGGTCAAGCCCCTGCCGCTCGCGCACTTCCGAGGCGTACCGTCGACGTGTCGGGACGGCCAAGCGCACCCCCACTCCAGCGGCGAAGCCCACCGACAGCGTCGAAGGTCCCGGTTTCATCCGCCGCGGGCCCCGACTGCGGCCGACAATCAGGGGTAGGCCGCACGTCCAGCGCCTCCGCCAGCTCCCGCTCTGGGACGGCGGAGGCGCTTTCGCGTTCCCGGAGCCTCGGGCTCCAGGTCGTCGGGACGTCTGCGGCGGCAGCTGACCCGGCCGCCGCGTCAGCAGGCCGTGATGCGGTAGAGCGTGAGCCGCCCGCCGCTGGCCACGGGGACGAACCCGGGCGCCTGGGAGACGTCGAGTCCCCGGTAGGCCGCCTGACGCCAGTCGCCCTTCCAGAACGAGACCGGGCCCGACAGCACGTACCCCAGCCGCAGGCGACGCACGGCCGGGCAGACGTCGGGGTCGCTGGCGGCAGCGGACAGGTCCGCGGCCACCAGGGCACGGTCCGGCCCCCAGCTGCCCTGAAGGTGCGGGAACAGCGCAGCCCGGTCGCCGAGCGGCGCGCTCAGGACCGAGCCGTTCCACGGGTTCCCGGCCACGGTGCTCCCGGCCGGGACGAGCTCGGGCAGGCGGCGCAGGAGCGACTCCTCCCCGGAGCCGACCATGCCCTGGCCGGCGTACCACGTGGCCACGACCCGGGTGTTGGAGCCGGTGTAGACGCCGCCGGTCACGACGACGAACCCGATCGCCGCGGCGGCGACGAGACGCTCCGGCCAGCGCGACGCCGCTGCTCGGTCACCCACCCCGTCGGCGAGGTGGGCCAGACCCACGGTCGCCAGGGGGACAGCCGTCACCCCGAGAAGGGCGGCGAGGCGGAACGGGTCGTCGTACCAGGGCCCGCTCAGCGTGCGGGAGACCGGTCCGTCGCTGCCGGCCACGACCACGAACGCGGCGCCGGCCGCAGCGTGCGCCAGCACCAACCAGCGCCACGAGGGTCGCCTCCACGCGGTCACGCACCCGACCAGCACCAGCGCTGCCGCGAGCCACGGCACGGGGGTGCGCACCGGTGCCGACAGCGCCCACTCCCCCGCGGCCTGCGCGAGTCCCTGGCGGGCCGGCCAGCTCGTCCGTCGGGTCGCCGCGAACACCGGGGACTGCGCGACCACCCAGAGCTCGGTCGACACCAGCAGCAGGGCCGCGACGCCGACCGCGACCCGCCGGGCGGTGGAGGTCCGGGGTCTCGCCACCCACTGCCACCCGGACACGAGGGCGACGACGGTGACGAGCAGGACGGCGCTCAGCACCGCGTTCGGGTGCGCCAGTGCCATCCCGGGGACGACCGCCACGGCGACCAGACCCGCCCGGAACCGGCCCAACGACAGGTCCGCCGCGCGGAGCTCGTCGGTCCGCCAGCTCGCGGGGGCTTCGATGGGACCGCCGTGACCGATCCCGCCCTCGGGGACCCGCAGCACCGTCACCGCACACGCCAGCACGGCGGGGAGCAGGACCGTGGCGAGGGCGTTCGGCCACAAGGTCCCGTACGACAGGAGCAGGTGGGGCGTCGCGCCGAAGGCCGCGGCGAGGACGCCACCGGCCAGCAGGACGCCGGGACGGACGCCCACGGTCTGCCGCACGAGGAACACGCAGCCCAGGGGCCAGACGACCCCGGCGATCGCCACCGACACCGCGCTCGCCGACACGATGACCCCCGCACCGCTGAGCTGGGCGACGAGGACGGTCACGCCGTGCCAGGCGGCGGGGTAGAAGCCTGCAGCGCGCTCCGGGGCGGCGACCGTGCCGAGGGTCAACGACGAGGCGTCGCCACTGCGCAGGGCGGTCCACACGGCGTTGAGGTGGAACATCGCGTCGAACGTCTGGGGGAACACGTCGGGCCGGCCGATCCCGCGGGCGACGGCCACGGCGGCGCACACGCCCCCGACTGCGGCCCCGCCGAGCCCGGCCAGGTCCGGGAGGTGCCCGACCGTTCGCGCCTCGGGGCACCGCAGCCCCAGGGAACGGGCCAGCGCGAGCACCCCCACCATCGCCGCGGACAGGACCACGGCACCGAGGGCCACCACACCCATCCCGAACGGCACGCCGAGCCGCCCCGCGACCACGGCGGTGACGGACACCGTCGTCACCGACAGTGCCGGCGCCAGACCCAGGGCGGGTATGCCGCGCAGCCCGGCTGCCAGGGCGACGACCAGTCCCGGGAGGACCAGGACGCCGCACGCGGCGACGAGGGCCGGCCACGCGGCACACCAGGCGCTCAACCTGCCACCCGCATGGCCGCGACGGCCGCGCCGATGGGGGCGTCGGCGACGAGGTGGCCCCGGTCCAGGACGACCCCGCGGTCGCAGAGCCGTTCGACCAGCGGCAGGTCGTGGCTGACGACGACGAGGGTGCGGCCCTGGGCGCGGAGGAGCTCGATGCGGTCGAGGCACTTGGCACGGAAGGCCTCGTCACCCACGGCGAGGATCTCGTCGACGAGGAAGACGTCCGGTTCGGTGTGGACCGCGACCGCGAAGGCGAGGCGAAGGAACATGCCCGAGGAGTAGAACCGCACCTGGGTGTCGAGGAACGGCCCGATGTCGGCGAACGCCACGATGTCGTCGAAGCGTTCCTCGATCCGGGCTCTCTCGACACCGAGGATCGAGGCGTTGAGGTAGACGTTCTCGCGCCCGGTGAGGTCGGGGTGGAAGCCCGCGCCGACCTCGAGCAGCCCGGCCAGCCGTCCCCGCACGCGGACCTCGCCCGTGTCCGGGGCCATGACGCCGGCGACGAGCTTGAGGAGGGTGGACTTGCCGGATCCGTTGCGCCCCAACAGCGCCACGGACTCACCACGGCCGATGGTGAGCTCGACCGGGTGCAACGCGGTGAACTCGTCACGGCGGGCGCGACCCTGCAGGGCCCACACGACGCTCTCCTTGAGCGAGTGCGTGTGCCGCAGGCTGAAGTGCTTGGAGATGCCGTCGAGCTCCACGGCGGACACGGGGGCGACCATCACAGCTCCTGCGCGAAGCGGCCCGACAGCGAGCGGAACACCCACTGCCCCAGGGCGAGCAGCGCCAGGGCGATGGCGAAGGAGCTGGCCACGCGCACCCCCAGGTCACCCGGCAGGGCAGCGGCGTTCCCCGGTGAGGCGTGCGCCCAGGTGCCGCGGTGCACGAGCTCGACGGCGACCGTGAGCGGGTTCGACTGGTAGATCGCCAGGAGCGTCGAGCCGTGGCCGAGCAGGTCTGCGACGCGTTGCCAGGGGTACAGGACCGGGCTCGTCCAGACGACGACCATGAGGACGAGGTCGACGACGTTCTCGACGTCCCGGAACAGCACGTTCACGGCCGCCAGCAGCAGCCCGAGGCCGAGGGCCAGCACCCCGACGAGCACCAGAGCTCCCAGCAGGGCCAGCAGGCCGACAGGGTCCGGCGACCACCCGGCGACCAGGGCCCCGATCACGAGGACGAGCAGCTGCGGGCCGAGGTGCACCCCGGCGACGCAGAGGCTGGAGACCGGGAAGAGCTCACGCGGGAGGTAGATCTTGCGGACCAGGTCGGCGTTGGCCACCACCGAGCGCGTCGCGTTGCCGACGGCCTCGCCGAAGACCGTCATGACCACCAACCCACCGAAGAGGTACACGGCGTAGTCGCCGATCGCGTTCTGCCGCAGGACGAGTCCGAGCCCGACGAAGTAGACGCCGAACTGCACCGCCGGCTTGACGTAGGACCAGCCCAGGCCGAGGACCGACGCGCGGTACCGGACGCGGAGCTCCTTGCGGACGAGGAGGCTGAGCAGGAAGCGCCGTCCGGCCACCTCCCGCAGGCCCCCGCTGCGTCCCTGGACCACCAGCGGCGCCTCGCCGGTCGTCGGCAGCGACACCGTCACTGCCCGTCCCCCCGGTCCGGGAGCGGGAGGTCGAGCGTCTTGCGCCATGCATCGGCACCCACGAGGTCGGGCAGCGCCGCGCGGTACTCGGCAGCCAGGCGCGGCCACTCCCGCAGGAGCCGTTGGTGGACGGCGGTGGCGCGCCGCGTCGCGGCAAGGGCCGCGGCGCGGTCGCGGCGGTGCCACGAGACGCCGGTCCCGTCCGTGGTCGACACCAGCGCGGAGTCCAGGCGCGAGAGCGTCCACCAACCTGCGTCGACGGCCGGCACCTCGCGCTCGGGACGCTCGCGCGACGCGGCGGGCACCGGGGTGAGCTGGCGCGCCATACCGAGCAGGGCGGTGACCACCGTCGCGGCCTGGCTGGTCGGCTTGCCCGTGCTGGGGTCGCGCCGGCGCGGCTTGGCCGGCCGGACGGCGGCGAACTCGTGGGGGTCGGCGGCGACGCGGGCGTCGTCGAAATCCGCCCGGGCGGTCCGGACCTCGCCGAGCGTCGTGGCCAGGCTGCCGTGCAGGGCCGCAGGCCCCTCGAGGACGTCGAGCAGGGCACGCTCGCGCAGGTGGGCTGCCGAGTACTGCATCGCGACGAGGTGCTTGAGCTGGATGGCCAGGCTCTCCCGGACCATCCGCCCACCGTGCTCGAAGGGCGAGTGCAGCAGCGCCGCGACGAACCGGTTGCGGGCGTGGAAGTAGGCCTGCCAGTCCACGGAGTCGTCCTTGTCGGTCCACGGCACGTGCCAGACGGCCGCACCGGGCAGGGAGACCGTGGGGTAGCCGGCCGCCGCGGCACGCAGGCCGAACTCCGCGTCGTCCCACTTGATGAAGACGGGCAGCGACAGCCCGACGTCACGCAGGACCGTCGTGGGGATGAGGCACATCCACCAGCCGTTGTAGTCGGCGGCGGCGCGGCGGTGCAGCCACGGGGTGGACCGCAGGTTGGACGACGACAGGTCGTGGTCGTGCTCGGTGGCGGCGGCGGGGGCCCACCGGAACTGCCACGGCGCCACGCGCTCGGCGAAGGCGTGCAGCACCGACCGCTCGTACATCGAGAACATGTGGCCACCCACGACGGTGGGCGTCCGCGCGAAGTCGGCGAAGGTCACCGCACGGGCGATGCCCTCGGGTTCGCAGACGACGTCGTCGTCGAGGAGCAGCACGTGGTCGCTGCGGCCCACGTCGAGCGTCTCGAGCATGGCGCGGGCGAACCCACCCGAACCCCCGAGGTTGCCCTGCTCCAGGACCCGCAGCCTCCGGCCGAGAGCCGTGGCCGCGTCGTCGAAGCCCGGGGCCTGCCGGACGGCCTGGGTGCCCTGGTCGACGACCAGCACCTCGTCGACGACGTCGCGCAGCTCCTCGGCCGCCCCCAGCTGCCCCAGCAGTGCCGCGCAGTAGGCGGGGCGGTTGAACGTCGCGATCCCGATGGTGACCGAACCGCGGGGCGGCTCCTGCGCCTCGGGGCGCAGGTCGCCGGACAGCCACTCGGCCGACTCGAGGACCAGGTCGCTGCTGCCGGCCACCAGGTCGAACCAGTACCAGCCGCCGTCGCCGAACGCGTTCAGCGGCAACGACACCCCCTCGTCCGACGACCCCGCGAGCGACCGCGAGGTCACGCGGGCCACCGACCCGCGGGCGGACGAGCGGTAGACGACGAGGGTGCCGGCCCCGCTGGTCCGCACCCGGAGCCGGACGCCCGCCAGGGTGCTCCACCGGCGCCAGTACCCCGCCGGGAAGGCGTTGAAGTAGGTGGCGAAGGAGGCCCGCTGCCCGTGGCCGAGCTGGTACGAACGACGGCCGAGCACCTGGTCGGGGTTCTGGTCGTAGGCGACCGGCAGGACGGTCTCGCCGTCCTCCACGGCCCCGGGAACCTGCTGTCCGTCGACGTAGAGGGGCAGGACGTCCAGGTCGCCGTCGGTCGGGAAGACGACGCGCGCGAGGACGCGGGGCTCGGTGCTCACGTGGTCGCTCCAGCCGTCGCGCCTGCCGGTGCGAGGGCCGGTGCGAGGGCGGCACGACCCCGGTTGCCGGAGCCCGGTCGCATGGCTGCGCCGCGGCCGTGCACCAGCTCGTCGAGGTCGTCGACGAGGCGCAGCGCGGAGGCGATCGCCATGTGCATGTCGAGGTACTGGTACGTGCCCAGCCGTCCCCCGAACGCGACACCGAGTTCCCGCTCCTGCTCCACGAGCTCGCGGTAGGCCAGCAGGCGACTGCGGTGCTGCGGGGTGTTCACCGGGTAGTACGGCTCGTCGCCGGCCCCCGCCGTGCGGGACCGCTCTCGGACGATCACGGTCCGGTCGGTGCGGTAGTCCCGCTCGGGGTGGAAGTGGCGGAACTCCAGGATCCGGGTGAAGTCCACGTCGCCGTCCGCGTAGTTCATCACCGGCGCGCCCTGGAAGTCGCCGACCGGCAGCACCTCACGCTCGAAGTCGAGCGTCCGCCAGCCGAGCGGTCCGTGCTCATCGCCGAAGTAGCGGTCCACCGGACCCGTGTAGACGACCGGCACCTGCCCCCTCACGGCGTCCCGGGACAGCGCGTGCCCGGCTTCGAGGAAGTCGGTCTCGAGGTGCACCGAGATCCTCGGGTGGTCGGCCATCCGGCTCAGCCACGCGGCATACCCGTCGACGGGAAGGCCCTCGTAGCGGTCGTTGAAGTAGCGGTTGTCGTAGGTGTAGCGGACAGGAAGCCGGCTGATGACCTCCGCAGGCAGGTCGCGCGGGTCGGTCTGCCACTGCTTGGCCGTGTAGTCGCGGATGAAGGCCTCGTAGAGCGGGCGCCCGATGAGCGACACCGCCTTCTCCTCGAGGTTGCGGGGCTCCCCTGCGAGCTCGGCCGCCTGCTCGGCGACCAGCGCCCGCGCGGCGTCCGGGCCGTGGTTGGAGCGGAAGAACTGGTTCAGCGTGCCCAGGTTGATCGGCAGCGGGAAGACCTCACCACCGTGGACGGTCCAGACCCGGTGCCGGTATGCCGTGAAGTCGGTGAAGCGGTTGACGTACTCCCAGACCCGCTCGTTGGAGGTGTGGAACAGGTGGGCGCCGTAGCGGTGCACCTCGATCCCGGTGTCGGGGTCGGTCTCGCTCCAGGCGTTCCCACCGGGGTGGTCACGACGGTCCACGACAGCGACGTCCAGCCCGCGCTCGGCCGCCTGCTCCGCGACGGTGAGGCCGAACAGGCCCGCCCCGACGACGACGAGGTCGGCCCTCATGCCCCGCTCCTCTCGTGGCGCTTCCGCTGCGACGGCGCGACCCCGGGGCCACCGCCTGCCTCCCGGCCGAGGACCTCCCCCGCGTCACCGACGGAGGTCGTGAACTTGTTGCGGTACAACGAGGTCCGCAGACCGACGGGGATCACGCGATAGCCCCCGCGCACCGCGACGTTGCGCAGCATCTGGCCCGAGGTCGTGAACCCCTCACGCCGCAGTCGGCGCTGGAGCCCGAGCTCGGAGCGCAGCAGCCGCAGTCCCCCGCGTCGCTGGTAGGAGCCGGCATCGACGCGGTAGAGGACGAGCGGCTCCGGCACGTTGGCCACCACGGACCCGGACTCGATCATCCGCGTGAAGAGCCAGTAGTCCTCGAGCAGCGGCAGCTCGCGGTAGCCCCCCGCCTGGAGGACGGCGGAGCGACGGTAGACGACCGTCGGGTGGTTGAAGGGGCTGCGCAGGCGCGCCTCGGCGGCGATGAGTGCCGGGTCGGTCGGCGGGATGCGCAGCAGGCCCCCCGTCGGCGTCGTCTCGCCGAACTCGCGCATGCCGGCGCCGACGAGGTCGGCCCCTGCCTCGATCATGGGCAGCTGCACGGCGAACCGGTGCGGCAGGCTGATGTCGTCGGCGTCCATGCGCGCGACGACCTCGTGGGAGCAGGCCGACAGTCCGCACTGGAGCGCCTGCGCCAGGCCGACGTTGTGCTTGAGCCGGAGGCGGCGCACCGGCACCGGGCTCGAGGACTCGGCGCGCTCGAGGGCGGACGCCAGCTCTGGTCCGATCTGGCCGTCCTGGACGACCACCACCTCGGAGGGTCGCACGAGCTGCTCGCTCACGGTGCTCTGGAAGGCCCTGGCCAGGTAGTCGGCGCGGTCGCCGCGGTACACGGGCAGGAGCAGGGAGAAGGGGGTGCTCACGAACGACGACGCTAGGCACGCCGCCCCACGGGACGGTGAACACGCCGCGTCCTCGAGGTGGACCGACGGCCAAGGACACGGTTCGGTGCGCGAGTCGACACCGTCGGTGCACCGGACGTTCACCGGGAACCCGCCCGGACACCACCTGGGCCGCCTAGCGTTCCGGCCGTGAGCCTCCCCCAGCAGCACCGCGAGCCCCTCGTGGTGTGCGTCATCGTGACGTGCGACCGGGCGCGCCTGCTGCGTCGCTGCCTCGAGTCGGTGGCGGCACAGCACCACCGTCCGGACCACCTCGTCGTCGTCGACAACGGCCAGGAACCCGGTGCGGCGGAATCGCTTGCTGCGACGGGGATCCCGCACACCCTGCTCACCAGCGAGACCAACCTCGGCGGCGCCGGCGGATACGCGTACGGCGTGTTGACCGCACGCGCGCTCGGTGCCGACTGGGTGTGGCTCGCTGACGACGACGGGCTGCCCGGATCACCGTGGACGCTGGGCCGGCTCCTGGCCTGCGCGGCCGACCACCGGCTCGACGTCGTCTCGCCGCTCGTGGTCGACCAGGACGACCCCGACCGGCTGGCCTTCCCGCTGCGTCGCGGGCTGCGGTGGGTCCGGCGCCGCGACGAGCTCGGTCCCGAGGTCCTCGTGCCGAACGTCGCGAACCTCTTCAACGGCGCCCTCTTCTCCGCCCGGGCCCTCGACGTCGTCGGCGTCCCCGACCCGCGCCTGTTCGTGCGGGGCGACGAGGTGGAGGTCCACCGCCGGCTGCGCCGCAGCGAGCTGCGGTTCGGCACCTGCTCCCCCGCGACCTACCTCCACCCGCAGGGCCACCACGACTGGAAGCCGCTGCTCGGCGGTCGCCTCACCGTGCTGGTGCCGCAGGACCCGGTCAGGCGCGACCGCACGTTCCGCAACCTGGGCTACCTCACGGCCCAACCCGGCCTCCGCTGGCGGCGCTGGCCGGACGAGATCCGTTACGCCTGGTACTTCCTCGGCCAGCAGCGCGACGTCTCGGGGTGGGCCCGGTGGCGGCGACTGAGCCGTGCCGGACGGCACGAGATCTTCGAAGCAGCACCCGAGCGCGCACCCGCCCGCCAGGTTGCCATTGCGTGACAGTCCGGGCCGGGGTGGTCCCCTGATGGGGGCAAACCGGTAGGTTGCCGGACATGACGGAGCCCCTCGTCGTCCTCAAGGACGTCAACAAGCACTTCGGCGACCTGCACGTGCTGCGTGACATCAACCTGTCCATCGGCAAGGGCGAGGTCGTCGTGGTCATCGGCCCGTCCGGGTCGGGCAAGTCGACGCTGTGCCGCACGATCAACCGGCTCGAGACCATCGAGAGCGGCTCGATCACGATCGACGGACAGGCGCTGCCCGAGGAGGGCAAGGAGCTGGCCCAGCTGCGTGCCGACGTCGGCATGGTCTTCCAGTCGTTCAACCTGTTCTCGCACAAGTCGATCCTCGACAACGTCACCCTCGGCCCGATCAAGGCGCGCAGGACGCCCAAGGCCGAGGCCGAGAAGCGCGCGATGGAGCTCCTCGAGCGCGTGGGGGTCGCCCACCAGGCGCAGAAGCTCCCCGCGCAGCTGTCCGGCGGCCAGCAGCAGCGGGTGGCGATCGCCCGCTCGCTCGCCATGGACCCCAAGGTCATGCTCTTCGACGAACCCACCTCCGCGCTCGACCCCGAGATGATCAACGAGGTCCTCGACGTCATGGTGGCCCTCGCCAAGGACGGCATGACGATGGTCGTCGTCACCCACGAGATGGGCTTCGCCCGCAAGGCTGCCAACCGCGTGGTGTTCATGGCCGACGGGGCGATCGTCGAGGAGCAGGAGCCGGAGGCCTTCTTCACCGCACCGAAGTCCGACCGCGCCAAGGACTTCCTCGGGAAGATCCTCACCCACTGACCAACTGACCTGCTCGACCGCAGCGCACCGGTGCTGCGATCAACAACCAGGAGGAAACAATGAAGGTTCGTCAGATCGGAGCCGTCGCCGCCGCATCGGTGCTCGCGCTCAGCCTGACCGCGTGCAGCGACAGCGCGTCCGACGGCGGCGCCGGCGGTGGTGGCGGCGGCAAGGCGTTCAAGGTCGGCATCAAGTTCGACCAGCCGGGGCTCGGGCTCAAGGAGGGCACGAAGTACACCGGGTTCGACGTCGACGTCGCGACCTACGTCGCCAAGGAGCTCGGCCACGACGCCGCAGACATCCAGTGGGTCCAGGCGCCCTCCGCCCAGCGGGAGACCCTCATCTCCACCGGTCAGGTCGACATGGTCGTCGCCACCTACTCGATCACCGACGCCCGCAAGGAGAAGATCTCCTTCGCAGGCCCGTACTTCGTCGCCGGCCAGGACCTCCTCGTCCGCGCCGACGACAGCTCCATCACGGGTCCCGACTCCCTCACGGGCAAGAAGCTCTGCTCGGTGACCGGGTCCACCTCGGCGCAGAAGGTCAAGGACAAGTACCCCGGGGTCCAGCTCCAGGAGTTCGGCACCTACTCCGAGTGCGTGACGGCCCTCGCGTCCAAGGGTGTCGACGCCCTGACCACCGACAACACCATCCTCGCGGGCTACGCCGCCCAGGCGCAGTACAAGGGCAAGCTCAAGGTCGTCGGCCAGACCTTCTCCGAGGAGCGCTACGGCATCGGCCTCAAGAAGGGGGACACCGCCACCTGCGAGAAGGTCAACACCGCCATCGCGAAGATGATCTCCTCCGGCGAGTGGCAGAAGGCCGTCGACGCCAACCTCGGCCCGGCCGGGTTCAAGGTCGACTCGGCCACCAACCCGCCCAAGCAGGACGCCTGCTCCTGACCGTGCAGACCACGGCTCCGGTATGCCGTCCGCCGACCTGCGCAGCGCGCGGGGCCCACGTCGTGGGCGGCATACCGGGAGGTCCTGCACGTCCCCCCACCGCAACGGAAGGTTCCCTGCATGGGTGACATCCTGAGCAAGTACGACGTCCTCGGCGCCTTCGGCATGACCGTGTACCTCGCGTTCTTCTCGGCCATCGGCTCGCTGCTCCTGGGCACCGTCGTCGGCATCATGCGCCTGTCGCCGGTGCGGGTGCTGCGACTGCTCGGGACGGGGTACGTCAACATCTTCCGCAACACCCCGCTCACCCTGCTCGTGGTGCTGAGCGTCCTGGGCCTGACGTACATCCTCGGCCTCAACCTGGACCCCTCGTCGATCACCGGCAACGCGAGCCGTTGGGCCATCGTCATGCTGTCGATCTACCACGCGTCATTCGTGTGCGAGGCGTTGCGGTCCGGCGTCAACACCATCCCGGCAGGGCAGGCGGAGGCGGCTCGCGCCATCGGGTTGACGTTCGGGCAGAGCATGCGAGAAGTCTTGCTGCCACAGGCTTTTCGCGGCGCCATCGCACCGCTCGGATCGACGCTCATCGCGCTGATCAAGAACACCACCGTGGCCGCGGTCGTCGGCGTCGCCGAGGCCGCCAACCTCATGGCGGTCATCATCGAGAACGAGACGGGCGGACTGGTCGTGTTCCTCGTGTTCGCCATCGGGTTCGTCATCCTGACGCTGCCGCTGGGCCTGGCCTTCACGAGCCTGTCGCGGCGCCTGGCGGTGAAGCGATGAGCTCCAACGTCCTGTTCGACGCACCGGGTCCCCGCGCCCGGCGGCGTCACGCGATCCTGTCCGTCCTCGGTGCCGCCCTCGTCGTCGGGCTGGTCTACCTCGTGGTCCGCAAGCTGGGCGACGCCGGCCAGCTCGAGGTCGAGCAGTGGAAGCCGTTCGTCGTCGACCGCTCCGTCTGGCGCGACTACCTGCTCCCGGGGCTGCTGGGCACCTTCAAGGCGGCGGTCCTCTCGATCGCGCTGGCCGGTGTCTTCGGGCTGCTGCTCGGGGTGGGAAGGCTCTCGGGGATCGCGCCGATCCGGTGGGCCAGCAGTGTCGTCGTCGAGTTCTTCCGCGCCGTCCCGGTCCTCATCATGATGATCGCCAGCTACGGCCTCTACTCCCGCAGCGGCGTGTTCTCACCCGAGACCGCTCCCCTGGCGGGTGTCGTGACGGGGCTGACCCTCTACAACGGGTCGGTCATCGCCGAGCTCGTCCGCTCCGGCGTGCACTCGCTGCCGAAGGGCCAGTCCGAGGCCGGGCTCAGCGTGGGCCTCACCCCGGCGCAGACGCTGCGGTCGATCCAGCTGCCCCAGGCGCTCACCGCCATGCTGCCCGCGCTCATCGGGCAGTTCGTGGTCATCCTCAAGGACTCCGCCCTGGGGTACGCGATCACCTACCTGGAGCTGCTCAACTGGTCCAAGACCCTCGGATCGGCCTTCGCCAACGTGCTGCAGGCCTACCTCGTGGCGGCGGTGCTCTTCATCATCGTCAACTACCTGCTCACCGTGCTCGCCTCCCGGGTCCAGCGTCGCCTGTCCCGGCGCGGCCGGGCCAACGTCGTGGCCGTCGGGGCCGTGGTCGGCGCCGTCCCCGAGGCATCCACGCTGGGTGGCCAGGGTGTGGTCAACACCGACGGGACGCAAGGGGGCCCCTGAGGTCGTGTCGTCGGTGCCGGGGTGAGCGCGGTGACCCCGCCGCCAACACCTCGGCGCCAGGGCATCACATGCCGGGCGGCCGCCTGTCCTTCCGGTCCAGCAGCGGCCTCGAGCCCCGGTACTCGCTGGGTCCCTTGACGTCACCCAGCTGGTTGAGCGAGCGGGAGAAGTCGTCGATGAGCCGGCGGGCCCTCCTGATCTCCCGCTCGGCACCTCGCCCGGGCTGACCCGACCGCCCGGGCGACGCCGCCCGTCGAAGGACCCGCAGAGCCGGGCGCGCTGTGCGCCGGGACAGCCTGCGCGCACCGAGCACGCGGTCGACCAGGACCTGGAGATGCTCCCTCGCCGCAAGGATCAGCGCTGCATCCGCGGGCGACGGGGGGATCCCGGCGACATCGGCCACGGCAACTGCACCGTGCCGGAGGGAGCGGGGGACTCCGTCGGCAGAGTACCGCCAGTGCCACGGCGCGGGCGGCGCCGAGGTGGCCAGGGCCTCGAGGGCCTTCAGCTGGCGCCGTCCGAGCCACATCCCTGCCCGTGGCCCTCCCACCCACGGGCTGAGGTCCAGCGATGCCACCGCTTGGCGCAGAGCCCTGTCGGACCCGAGGGCGGCCCAGAGGTCCTGGAGCCGGGCGAGCTCCTCCCGGTCGCGCCGGGCGCGTTCGGTCCCGGTCGAGCGCAGACGCAGCACCTCCCGCACCAGGGCCGGGACGAGCTCCGGTGCAGCACAGATCAGCTCGGCCGCCGGGCCACCGAAGTAGTGGTGGTCGAGCTCGAGCACGCAGCCGGACCGGGAGTAGATCGCGTCGAAGGCCTCGTGCTCGGGGTCCTGGCTCAGCACCCACGGACCCGCGGAGGCGCCGGCGCAGAGCGCCAGGAGTCGGTGGAGCTGCTCGTCATCCACGTCGCGGGGAGCGGACCGGCTCGCCCCGCGCGTCACCGTCCCACCGAGATCCGCCTGCGCCGCCGGGACCTGCGCATCGTCGCCTCTCCGCTGCCGGATGATGCAGACCGCTGACGGACCGCACTCCTTCTGGCTACGAGTCACTGTAGGGCCGTGGTCGCGACGATTCCCGGTATTCCAGATCCCCCGCGTCCGGGCCTTGCTAGCGTGTGGGGACGACGGATGCGGAGGCGCGGCATGGTGCTTGGTCCGGACCGTGGTGCGGTGGGTCGATGACGTCCCCGGCGCGTTCGACCAGCGGCAGCGGCCCGCGGGTGATCGTCATCGGTGCCGGTATGGCGGGCCTGGTCGCCTGCCTCGAACTCGTCGACCTGGGCTACGACCCGGTCATCCTCGAAGGTCAGTCCCGGGTGGGCGGGCGCATCCTCACCCTGCGCGACTTCGCCCCCGGCCTCCACGCCGAGGCGGGCGCGATGCGGATCGCCCGGGTCCACCAGCTGACGCTGGAGTACTGCCGGCGGTTCGGGCTCGGGCTGCGCCCCTTCGTCATGGAGAACCCCAACGCGCTGGTCTACATCGCCGGGAAGCGGTGGACCTACGAACAGGTCAACCGCGAGCCGGACCTGCTCGGCTTCGACCTGCACGAACGGGAGCGGGGACGGACGTACGAGGACCTGTGGCTCGAGGCGACCACGGAGATCAGGGACCGCTACGCGCGCGAAGGGCCGACCGCGCTGGCGGGCATCGGCAAGGAGTACAGCCACGACTCCATCCGGGACTTCCTGCTCCGGCGGGGCTTCTCGGAGGGCGCCCTTGAGCTCTACGGCCTGATGAGCTTTCGCGAGGCCAACATGAACGCGGCCGTGATCGAGCAGTTCAGGGAGATCGTCGGGCACGCCTTCGAGGACATGCAAGAAGTCGTCGGCGGCATGGACCAGCTGCCCCGAGCGATCTACCGCCAGCTGCGGAGCCGCGTCCGCTTCGGGGCGCAGGTGCAGGCCGTGACCCAGGACCCTGGGTCGGTCACGGTGCACTACCGGACCCGCGCCGGGGTCTTCTCGGAGACCGCGGACCACGTGGTCTGCACCGTGCCGCTCGGGCTGCTGAGGCACCTCGACTTCCAACCCCCGCTGCCCCGCGCGAAGTACCGCGCCATCCGGCAGCTCAACTACAACGCCTCCACGAAGATCTTCCTCCAGGTGCGCCACAGGTTCTGGGAGTCCGCAGACGGGATCGTGGGTGGCACCACGACCACGGACCTCCCGATCCGACGGATGGTCTACCCGTCCCACTCCGACCCCGAGGACGAGCGAGCCGTCCTGCTGGCGAGCTACACGTGGGGTCAGGACGCGGCACGCTGGGGCGCCCTGGGACCCGACGAGCGGATCAGCCTCGCCATCAAGGACGTGGCGAAGATCCACCCCCAGATCGTGGACGAGGTGGAGGGCGGTACCTCCCACGTCTGGCAGAACGACCCGTGGGCCGGAGGTGCGTTCGCCCTGTTCGAACCCGGTCAGGAGACAGCCCTCCACGAGGACATCGTGAGCGCGCACGGCCGTATCCATTTCGCCGGCGAGCACGCCTCGGTGCACCATGCCTGGATCGAAGGAGCCATCGAGTCCGGCCTCCGTGCAGCCAGGGCCATCGACGGGTCCAGCTGATCGGTCGCCCGCTCACGACGAAGGCCCCGGACCTGGTGGTCCGGGGCCTTCGCGGCGGGCTCCCCCGGTTGGACTCGAACCAACAACCTGCCGATTAACAGTCGGCTGCTCTGCCAATTGAGCTACAGGGGAAAGTGCTTCGGCGGTGACCCGCCGTTCGCGCTGCGCAACCATAGCAAAGGATGCGCGTCGACCAGAAAACGGGACCCGCCGCGCGGGTCGGCTCCTGGGCCGGGTCGCGAACCGTGCTCAGGAGAGCCCGACCTGCTCCCGCAGGTAGGCCAGGGCTGCAGCCGTCGCGGCGGCCACCTCGGGGTCGTCCGCCCGCACGCCACGCCCGAGGACGACCTGCTCGACGAGGCCGCCACGGCCGAGGTCCTGGCGGATGACGGCGCGGGCGGTGCGGCGGGGGCCGAGCTCGATCTTCTGGGTCAGCACGACGCTGGCCTGCACCCGCTCCCGCAGCGTCTCCGGCAGGAGCGTCGTGTCACCGAGGACCCACTGGCTCGGTCTGGTCCCGTCGATCCACGTCACGGTCAGCTGGGTGAGCTCGGCCGACCACGACCCGGAGTCCACCTCGTGCCACGGGCGGGTGAGGGTGGGCTCGCCGGCAGCGCCGACGGCATACAGGGCGTGGTTGGTCGCGACGAGGGTGGTGCCGCTGGGCTCCCCTGCCACCCCCGGGCCGGCGCCGACGAGCACCGGCGCCCAGGTGAGCACGCGCTCCCCCGGACCGAGGCCGACGGCGGCCCGGACGTCGGCAGGGAGTCTGGGCGCGCGACGCAGCGAGAGCGCCATCAGCTGGCCCGGTCGCGCAGCTGCGCGAGCTCGCGCTGCAGGTCCTGCAGCTGACCGCTGAGCGTCCGGGACGCTGCCGGGTCGCTGTGCGGGTCGGCCGCCATCCGGCGCATCGCCGACATGGCGTCCCCGATCTTCCTCGTCAAGGTGACCTCCTGGACCCGCACGAGCAGCGAGTCGATGTAACGGCGTTCGGGCAGGCCCGTCGCCTTGTCGAACCGCGTGGGCAGCGGGGCCACCGACAGCTCGGAGACCAGGGTGCGGACCGAGAGCGGCGCGGCTTCGGCGACCGCGTCGCCCCAGGCCTGGGTGGACATCCCGCGCTGCGGACCACCGACACTGCGCACCCCGTCGAACACGGCGCGGTGGGCGGGAGCAGTGAACGCGTCGGGGCTGACGCCGTCGATGTCGGCCTCGTCGAAGCTGTCGGGGTACTGCAGCAACGTCTGCAGGAGCTGTCGCTCGGCGAAGACCACGGGGTCCCGCAGGTCCGGCGCCGGCAGCGACGAGCGCACCTCCTCGGGCGACGGCTCGGGGACGACGTCGGCATCGGGGCGCTGGCTGCCCCGGCCGTTCTGCGAGCCCGGGGCGTCTGCCTCGGCCTTGGCGTCGCGAGCGGCCATCCGCTGGGCGCGCGAGACCTCGGCCTGCACCTGCTCCACCTCGACGCCGATCCAGCCGGAGACGGTGCGGATGTACTCGGGCCGCATGGAGCTGTCACGGATGCTGTTGACGATCGGTGCCGCGGCACGCATTCCCTGCACGCGGCCCTCGGCGGTGGACAGGTCGAACCGGTCGATCGTGGTCCGCACCGCGAACTCGAACATCGGCACCGCGTCCTCGATGAGGTGGCGCACCGCGTCGTCGCCCTTGGCGATGCGCAGCTCGCACGGGTCCATGCCGCCCTCGGCCACGGCGACGAACGACTGCGAGGCCCAGCGCTGGTCCTCGCCGAACGCACGCATCGCCGCCTTCTGCCCGGCGGCGTCGCCGTCGAACGTGAAGACGACCTTGGCCGGCGCGAGGTCGGCCTCGTCGCGCATGATCCGCCGCAGCATCTTGATGTGGTCGACGCCGAACGACGTGCCACACGTGGCGACGGCACCCTCGATGCCGGCGAGGTGGCAGGCCATGACGTCGGTGTAGCCCTCGACGATGACGGCCTTGCGATCCCCCGCGATCGACTTCTTCGCCGCGTCGAGGCCGTAGAGGACCGTCGACTTCTTGTAGATCGGCGTCTCGGAGGTGTTGAGGTACTTGGCGGCGATGCGGTCGTCCTCGTAGAGCCGTCGTGCCCCGAACCCGACCGTGTCGCCCGTGATGTCGCGGATCGGCCAGACCAGGCGCCCACGGAAGCGGTCGTAGAGACCGCGGCTCCCGCGGCCGGACAGGCCCCCCAGCGTCAGCTCCTCGTCGGTGAACCCCTTGCCGCGCAGGTGGCGCGACAGCTCCTCGCCGCCCCGGGGGGCGAACCCGACGCCGAACCGCTTGGCCGCCTCGCTGTCGAACCCGCGCTCGCGCAGGAAGTCGCGGCCGATCCTCGCCTCGGGCGAGTTGAGCAGGGCGTGGTGGTAGAACTCCTGCGCCACCCGGTGGGCCTCGACCAGCCGCGAGCGCCGCCCGAGCGACTCACCCGTGCCGGGGCGGCCGCCCTCCTCGTAGTGCAGCTCCATGCCGAGCTTCTGCGCCAGCCGCTCGACGGCCTCGCTGAACGTGAGGTGCTCGACCTTCTGGACGAACGAGATGACGTCGCCGCCCTCACCGCACCCGAAGCAGTGCCAGGCACCGACGGTCGAGCGGATGTTGAACGACGGGGTCTTCTCGTCGTGGAACGGGCAGAGCCCCTTCATCGAGCCCGGACCCGCGGGGCGCAGCGTGACGTGCTCGCGCACGACGTCCTCGATGGACGAGCGCTCCTTGACGAGCGCGACGTCCTCGGCCTTGATCCGACCCGGCAACTGGCCCTCCTTGTCGCGGCCGAGTCTAGGTGGTGGCTCGGACGCCGTGGGGGCTCCCCCACGACCACCGACCACGCGGGGTCCCGTGGCCGCGCCGCCGGCCGGCCCCATACCTCCCGGTCGGCTCGTGGCCGACCCCGCGATTTCAGCGGCCGGGAGGTGAGCAGTAAGGTAAGGCTTGCCTTCACCCCCCCACCCCGCACAGGAGAACCCGATCGTGATCCGCCGACGGACCGTCCTCGTCGCCCTGGCCGCGAGCGCCACCCTCGCCCTCACCGGCTGTGGCAACGGCACCCTCGAGGCGGGGAAGAACCTCGACCCCGACAAGCTGACGATCTACAGCGCGCAGCACGAGAACCTCACCGAGGCGTGGGCGAAGAAGTTCCAGGACGACACCGGCATCAAGGTGCAGATCCGGTACGGCAGCGACTCCTCGATGGGCGCGCAGATCGTCCAGGAGGGCGCCAAGTCGCCGGCGGACGTCTTCCTCACCGAGAACTCCCCCGCCATGACGACGGTCCAGAACGCCAAGCTCCTGGCCCCGGTCGACGCGAGCACCATCGCGCAGGTCGGCGAGACCTACGCGCCGTCGAGCAAGGAGTGGGTCGGTATCGCCGCACGCTCCACCGTGCTGGTCTACAACCCCGGCAAGATCACCGAGGCCGAGCTGCCGAAGTCGATCATGGACCTGCAGGACCCCAAGTGGGCCGGCAAGTGGGGCGCCGCCGCGGGTGGCGCAGACTTCCAGGCGATCGTCAGCGCGATCCTCGCGACCCAGGGCGAGGAGAAGACCGCCACCTGGCTCAAGGGCCTCAAGGACGGCGCGAAGATCTACCAGAACAACATCGCCGTGATGAAGGCCGTCAACGCCGGTCAGGTCCCGGTCGGGATCATGTACCACTACTACTGGTACCGCGACCAGGCGCTGACCAAGGCCGGCAGCGGCAACACCAAGCTCCTGTACTTCCGCAACCAGGACCCCGGTGCGTTCGTGAGCGTCTCCGGTGGCGCGGTGCTGAAGTCGAGCAAGCACGCCGACAACGCCCAGAAGTTCCTCGCCTTCGTCACCAGTGCCGAGGGCCAGAAGATGCTCGCGACCAGTGACGCCAAGGAGTACGCCGTCGGCAAGGGTGTCGCGTCCGACGCGGCTCTCGAGCCGCTGGACACCCTCCAGGCACCCAAGGTCGACCCCTACACGCTCAACGGTCCCAAGGTCATCGAGATGATGACCGCGGCAGGCATCCTCTAGGTGGGCCGACCCCGGGGAGGCGCCCCCTCCGCACCGGCAGCAGTCGTCACGGCGAGCCTGGCCGTGGCGGCGCTGTGCGTGCTGCCGCTGCTCGTCGTCGCCTTCACGGCGTTCGACACCGGCGCGGGGGCCGCCTGGGACCTGCTGTGGCGGCCGCGGGTCGGCGAGCTCCTGCGCAACACCGCCTCGCTCGTCGTCGTCACCGTGGCCCTGACGACCGTCATCGGCATCGCCGCCGCCTGGCTGGTCGAGCGGACGTCGCTGCCCGGCGCGCGGTTCTGGCGGGTGCTGCTCGTCGCCCCGCTGGCGGTCCCGGCGTTCGTCAACAGCTACGCGTGGACCACCGTCCGCCCCGACCTCGAGGGGCTGACCGGCGCGGTCCTCGTGACCACCCTGTCCTACTTCCCGTTCGTGTTCCTGCCCGTGGCCGCGGTCCTGCGTGGGCTCGACCAGAGCATGGAGGACTCCTCCCGCTCGCTCGGCCTCGGGCCGTGGCCGACGTTCTTCCGGGCGGTGCTCCCCCAGCTGAGGCCGGCAGCGCTCGGCGGCATGCTGCTCGTGTCGCTGCACCTGCTGTCGGAGTTCGGCGTGCTGGCCATGCTGCGCTTCCCGACGTTCACGACCGCCATCCTCGAGCAGTTCCAGGTGGCGTTCAGCAACAGCGCCGGCAGCGTCCTCGCCCTGGTCCTCATCGGCCTGTGCCTGGGCCTGCTCACCGTCGAGCTGCTGCTGCGCGGGACGATGCGGCACTCGCGCTTCGGGCGCGGCGCCGCACGGCGTGCGCTCCCGGCCCGGCTCGGTCGGTGGACCGTCCCGTCCCTGCTCGGGCTCACCCTGCTCACGGTCCTCTCGCTCGGTGTCCCGCTCGGCAGCCTCGTCTACTGGTTCGCCGCAGGGAACGCCGAGCCCGACGTGCCCGAGCTGCTCCAGACGCTCGGCAGCACGCTCGGTCTCGGCCTCGGCGCCGGCGTGATCACCGTCGTGGCCGCCTTCCCGATCGCCTGGCTGATCGCGCGCCGCCGCAGCTGGCTCTCGGTGCTCGTCGAGCGGGCCACCTACGTCGCGTCGTCGCTTCCCGGCGTGGTGATCGCCCTGGCGCTGGTCACCCTCTCGGTCCGGTACGCCAACGCCGTCTACCAGACCAGCATCGTCCTCGTCGCGGCCTACGCGATCCTCTTCATCCCGCGGGCCATGGTGAGCATCCGGGCGGCCATGGCGCACGCGCCGGAGGAGCTCACCGACGCGGCTCGCGCGTTGGGGGACAGTCCCTTTCGCGCGTTCGTCCGCGTCCTGCTGCCCCTGACCCTGCCGGGCACCCTGGCGGGTTTCGCGATGGTGTTCATCGCCGTCTCGACCGAGCTCACGGCGACGTTGCTGCTCGCCCCGACCGGGACGCAGACACTGGCCACCGCCTTCTGGAGCGCGAGTGAGAGCATCGACTACGCGGGCGCGGCTCCGTATGCCGCCGCCATGGTGCTCGTGTCCGCGCCCCTGACCTACCTGCTGCTGCGATCCCCCGACGAGGAGCCTGCCCTGTGACCACCCTGCGCGTCAGCGGTGTCGACGCCTCCCACGGACCGCGACCGGTGCTGCACGGCATCGACCTCGTCGTCCCGTCGGGCACGACGACGGCGATCCTCGGGCCGTCGGGCTGCGGCAAGACGACCCTGCTGCGGGTCGTGGCGGGGTTCCAGACGCCTGATGCCGGGACGGTGCAGCTGGGTGAGCAGACGGTCGTGGGACCCGGCACGTGGGTCGCCCCCGAGCGCCGTGGCATCGGGTACGTCCCGCAGGAGGGCAACCTCTTCCCCCACCTGTCGGTGGGGCACAACGTGTCGTACGGGCTCCCCCGGGCATCGCGCCGGTCCGGTCACCGCGTCGGAGAGCTGCTCGAGCTCGTGGGCCTGTCACCTGACCTGGCGACCCGGCGCCCCGACCAGCTCAGCGGCGGCCAGCAGCAGCGCGTCGCGCTGGCACGCGCCCTCGCCCGTCGGCCGTCGGTGGTGCTGCTCGACGAACCCTTCTCCTCCCTCGACGCCGGTCTGCGCGCCTCGACCCGCCAGGCCGTGGCCGACGCCCTGGCCCACGAGGGCGTCACCGTCGTCCTCGTCACCCACGACCAGTCCGAGGCCCTGTCCTTCGCCGACGAGGTCGCGATCATGCACGAGGGTCGGTTCGCCCAGGTCGGTGCGCCGACCGAGGTCTACGCGACGCCGGCGGACCGCCACGCGGCAGCCTTCCTCGGTGACGCCGTCTTCCTGCGCGGCCGGGCCGAGGGCACCTCCGTCGCCACGTCGCTGGGCACGATCCCGGTGCACCAGCCCGCCCCTCCCGGCACCGTCGACGTCCTCCTGCGCCCCGAGCAGATCCAGCTCGGCACCGTGGCCGAGGGCCGCCCCTGCGCCGAGGTGCTCTCCACGACGTACTTCGGCCACGACGCGCTCGTCGCCCTGCGACTGCAGGCCGACCACACCGTGGTCACCGCGCGCATCCACGGCACCGACGTCCCTGCGACGGGCTCGATCGTCGGCCTGAGCGTCGTCGGCGAGGCCCGCGCCTTCAGCCCCGCCTGAGCCTCAGCACCAGCGCTGGTGCAGCGCGAGGGCGCGCACGTCGGTGAGCGAGGCGACCTGGTCGACGAGGACCCGCAGGGCTGCGGCGTCGCTGTCGGCGGCCTTCCAGTCGGCGAGCAGGTCGGGGTCGAGCCGGCCGGGCGGATCTGCCTGGTACGCCTCGACGAGCGAACGCACCACCTGCCGCTGGCCGGCCATCACGGTCACCCGTTCCTGCGCGTGCATGACGAAGTGCGCGGCGACGGCCTTGAGGACGGCACACTCCGCCCGGGTGTCGTCGGGGACGACGAGGTCCGCGGCATACCGGGTGAGGGTGCCGGTCCCGTGGCGTTCGCGGGTCGCCACCTCCACCGCCAGGACGAACCTGCCGATCAGCCGGGAGGTCATGTCCTTCAACGCTGCCCGGTCGGTCCGCGTCCCGTCGTATGCCGCCGGCACGGCTCCACTGGCCAGCACCCGTTCCAGGGCGGCACCGAGCGCGTCGGTGCCGAGGTCGGCGGCGTACAGGCCGGTGGCGACGGCGAGGACGCTGTCCACGTCGGAGGCATCGCGCAGGCGGCGGACGTCGAGGCGACCCGAGGCGATCGCGTCCTCGACGTCGTGCACCGAGTAGGCCACGTCGTCGGACCAGTCCATGACGTCGGCCTCGAGGCAGCGCTGGCCGGGACGGCGTCCGTCACGGAACCACTCGAACACCGGCAGGTCGTCCTCGTACACCCCGAACTTGGCCGTCGGTCCGACCTCCACCGGCGCTACACCGCGCGCCCAGGGGTACTTGGTGGCTGCGTCGAGGCTGGCGCGGGTCAGGTTGAGGCCGGCCGGCCGGCCGTCCGGGTGGATGCGCTTGGGCTCCAGCCGCGACAGGAGGCGCAGCGTCTGGGCGTTGCCCTCGAAGCCCCCGATCTCGGCGGCGACGGCATCGAGCGCCTGCTCGCCGTTGTGGCCGAACGGTGGGTGCCCGAGGTCATGGGCCAGGCACGCCGTGTCGACGACGTCGGCGCTGCAGCCCAGGGCAGCCCCGAACTCGCGCCCGATCTGCGCCACCTCGAGGGAGTGGGTCAGCCGGTTGCGGACGAAGTCGTCGTCGCCGGGCTGGACCACCTGGGTCTTGGCCGACAGCCGTCGCAACGACGCCGAGTGGACGAGGCGGGCGCGGTCACGGGCGAAGTCGTCCCGGTCCGCACGCTTGAGGACCGGGTCCTCGCGGACCCAGCGCTCCCGGTCGACCTCGGTGTACCCCACGCGGGGAACTCTAGGCGTCGCCGGCGCCCTCGGTCGCGGCAGTCTCGGCCGCCTCGTCCCCACCAGCCGCTGCAGCCGCCTCGGCCGCCCGCTCGAGCCAGCGCGGCGCGTTGCCGTACCGCTGGGACGGGATCAGCCGCCCGTGCGCACAGTCGTCGAGGAGCTGGGCGAGCCGCTTCTCGCGCGTGGCCTCCTGCTTGGCGGTGAGCACCCAGTTGACGGCGATCTTCCGGTACGACGGCGTGGCCACCGCCCAGAAGGCGGCGACGCGCGGATCGGCGGCGAGCTGGGCGGCATACGCCTCCGGGAGCTCGAGCTCACGCGTCTCGTAGGCGTAGATGCCGGAACGCTCCGGCGTGCGGCGTTCGTAGGCGGCCACGCCCGAGGGCTGCATCCGCCCCTCGGCCTTGAGCCGCTCGACGGTGGCGATGTTGACGCTGCTCCAGTTGCTCTGCGCCTTGCGGGGTGTCCACCGCTGGCGCACGGCGTCCTCGTCGACGCGCTGGGCGACAGAGTCGATCCAGCCCCAGCAGAGCGCCTCGACCACGGCCGCCTCCCAGGTCAGGCCGCGCTCGGGGACGTGCTTCTTGTACAGACCCATCCAGAGCTCGGTCTCGCTGTCGTGGTGGGCGGCCAGCCACTGCCCGAACTCCTCCGGGCTCGCGAAGAACGTCGCCGGCCGCTCCGGGGTCCCACCCGGTGTCCCGATCATGGGGGCAGCCTGCCACGACGGTCTGACGCCGGGGGCGTTCCCCGTCCGACCCGTTCCAAACGGTGGCCTTCCCCACAGCCACAGGCCGCCCCTGCGGATTGCGGGGCCCCGCAGCACGTCGCAGGGTGGAGACATGAGCCATCTGAGTGGAAAGACCATCGCCTTCCTCGTCGCCGCCGAGGGCATCGAGCGCGTCGAGCTGACCGACCCCTGGCAGGCCGTCACCGACGCCGGGGCCACCCCGGTGCTGCTGTCGCCCGAAGAGGGCGACGTGCAGACGTTCGACCACCTCGACAAGGCGGAGACGCGTCCCGTCGACAAGACCGTGAAGTCCGCCTCCGTGGACGACTACGACGCCCTCGTCCTGCCGGGCGGCGTCGCCAATCCTGACGCGCTGCGCACCGACGAGGACGCTGTCGACTTCGTCCGTGACTTCGTCGCCTCCGGCAAGCCGGTTGCGGCCATCTGCCACGCCCCGTGGACCCTCATCGAGGCCGACGTGCTCAAGGGCCGCACCCTGACGTCGTGGCCGAGCCTGCAGACCGACCTGCGCAACGCCGGCGCCACCTGGGTCGACCAGGAGGTCGTCGTCGACGGCAACCTCATCACGAGCCGCAACCCCGACGACCTGCCGGCGTTCAACAGCCAGCTGCTCGAGTCCATCGCGCACGGCGCTGCCGCGCAGGAGGCCTGAGCGAGTCTCTGAAGCTCCTGGCCGAGGTGGGCACGTCGAGGGATCCCTCGACGTGCCCACGTCGCACCGTGGTGACCGTCAGGTCCGAGAACACTCAGTCGTGCTTGCGCACCACCGCCGCGGCGTTGACGATGCCGTCGCCGTAGAAGCTGTTGACGTCGGTCCCGCCGACGCACAGGGCGTCGAACTCGGCCGAGCGACCGACGTCGGTGTACGTCTGCAGCGCCGGGGTCGGGCACGCGTGGTCGGTGGCAGTCCGCATGAGCAGGCGCCGGACGCGGTCGGGTGCGAGGCCGAACCCACCGTGCCCGGTGGACCTCCCGTGGGCCGAGACCGCCAGTGCGGCCACGCCGGCGGCGTGCGGTGACGCCATCGAGGTGCCCTGGAGGTACTGGTAGTAGCCGCAGGCGGTCGCGCTCCTGGCCGGATGCGTCGTGCAGCTCTTCATGGTGCCGAGCGATGCTCCGAGCGGGGTGATGTCGCCGTTCGCGTCGACCTGCCCCTCCTCGACCATGACGTTCAGCGGCGCCGTCGAGAGGATGAGGTTTCCGTTGGTGCGGAAGGTGTCGGTGCCGAGACCGTCACGGAACCAGCCACCCGGCGCGGACACCTCGAGCTCACCCGAGCCGAGGTCGTTCGCGTAGTTGGAGTAGTCGGCCTTGCGCTGCGACGGGCCCAGCGCCGAGACACCGATGACGTGCGGACCCTCGAGCGGGAGGTTGACGCAATTGGCGTTGTCGATGGTCCGGGGGTGCTCCGTGCCCAGGGGGAAGTCCGGGCTGGTGGTGTCCGTGCGTGGGTTCGAGACGTTGTCGTGCTCGTTGCCGAGTGCGGCCACGAGCGTGACGCCCTTGTGGTGGGCGTACTCGAGGGCCCTGTTCATCGTCGCGATGATCATGTCCTGCTCGGCGGCCTGCTCCGGGGTGTCCTCGGGCGCGCCACCGCGGCAGTTGTACAGCCACGGGTCGACGTAGAAGGACATGTTGACGACGTCGATGCCGACGTCGCCGGAGTAGGTCAGGGCGTTGGCCGTGGCTCCGAGGAAGAAGAAGCCGCTGTCCTGCCCCGCGCGCACGTTGACGATGTCCACGTCCGGGGCCACCCCCGAGACCCCCATGCCGTTCAGGGCCGCCCCGATCGTGCCGGCGACGTGCGTGCCGTGTCCGTCGTCGTCCTCGGTCGCCGGGTCGACGCAGCCGACGTGCTCGCACGGCCCGTCGATCTCCGGAAGGTCCGTGGTGAAGTTGCGCGACAGCCGTCGGTCGAAGTTGGCTGCCAGGTCGGGGTGGGTCGCGTCGACCCCGGTGTCCATGATGCCGACCTTGACCCGCTTGTCACCCAGCTCTGTCCGGTGGGCCGCGGGGGCGTTGATCATGTCCATCCCCCACAGGAGCGAGTCGAGGGGGTCTGCCTTGCCCTTGCCCTTCTTTCCCTTCTCCGAGTGGGCATCTCGGCTCGCCGAGCCGCCCGAGGACGACTGGTGCTCCTTGAGGACGCGGTCCTTGACGGCGCCTGCATCGGGCGCGCGCCCGACGACGCTGTCCCGGGCCGCACCGGCGACACCGGCGACGTGACGGGCGCGAGCCAGGAAGCCGGACGAGCTCGACCTGACGGTGACCAGGCCGATGGCCCGGTTGACCGTGGTGACCTGGCCGCCGGCTCGGCGCAGGTCGGCCGCGAGGCCGTCCGCATCGGCCGCTCGGTCGGCGAGGACGACATAGCTCGTGTCAGCACCTGCGCTGGACACGGCCGTCGTGTGCGTGGTTCGTACTGCCGCTGAAGCCGTCGTCCCCGCCAGAGCGGTCGTGGCCAGGGCCACTGCTCCGGTGACGGCGACCATGCGAGATCGTCGCATCAGTCAACTCCTCCATAGGGATGGGTCACGGCGTGATGACCCATCGCTCACCGTAGGCCTCGGCCCCATGGCGCGACAGGTCCGAAAACTGCCCCAATCCGGGCGGTTCGCGACGTGTCGGGACTGCGCGGCCCCGGCGCGTCGACCCCTCGACCGACCCAGGAGGGCGGTCAGCCTCCGGAGACGGAGAGCTCGGCCTGGGAGACCGCCTCGCGCGCGGCGTCGTTGAGCTCGCGGGAGTCCAGCCAGCCGTCCGGCAGGGCAACGTGGCGCGGCGAACCGGCGCGTCCTCGTTGCCCCTCGGCAGCCTCACCCGGCCACGGGGCGTCTGCCTCCATCGTCGCGATGAGGGTGTCGAGCGCATCGAGCGAGTCCACCAGCGCGAGCGAGTGCCGCACCGTCGAGCCGGCCGGGAATCCCTTGAGGTACCAGGCGATGTGCTTGCGGATGTCGCGGCAGGCCTTGTACTCGTCGCCGTAGAAGTCGACGAGGTACTCGGTGTGCCGACGCATCGTCGCCGTCACCTCTCCGAGGGTCGGCTCGGCGCGGGCGGTCGTCCCGGCGAACGCCGCGGCGAGGTCCGTGAAGAGCCACGGCCTCCCCAGGCACCCACGGCCGACGACGACCCCGTCGCAGCCGGTCTCGGTGGCCATGCGCAGCGCGTCCTCGGCTGACCAGATGTCGCCGTTGCCCAGCACCGGGATGGTCTTCACCGTCTCCTTGAGCCGGGCGATGGCCCTCCAGTCGGCCTGCCCGGAGTAGGCCTGCGACGCGGTCCGCCCGTGCAGCGCCACTGCAGCCACCCCGGCGCGCTCTGCCGTCAGTCCGGCCTCGAGGTACGTCAGGTGGTCGTCGTCGACGCCCTTGCGCATCTTCACGGTGACGGGCACGTCATACGGGCTCGCCTCACGGACCGCGGTCGTGACGATGGCGGTGAAGAGGTCCCGCTTCCACGGCAGCGCGGCACCGCCGCCCTTGCGCGTGACCTTGGGGACGGGACAGCCGAAGTTGAGGTCGATGTGGTCCGCACGGTCCTCGGTGACGAGCATCCGCACGGCCGCACCGACGGTGGCGGGGTCCACGCCGTACAGCTGGATGGACCGCGGCGACTCGTCGGGGTCGTGCTCGATGAGCCGCATGCTCTCCGGGGTGCGCTCGACCAGCGCCCGCGAGGTGATCATCTCGCTCACGTACAAGGAGGTCGCGCCGCTGGCACCTCCGGCCTCCAGGCCGTCGCGGCCGTACTCGCGGCAGAGCCGTCGGAAGGCGCGGTTGGTGATTCCGGCCATCGGCGCGAGGACGACCGGTGACTCGATGGTGTGGCGCCCGATCTGCAGGGGCGGCAGCACGGGGGTCGTGCCGGGGCTGGCCTGCGTCGGGCGCGTCTGGGGGGCGGTGGCGGCGGTCATGGCGCCACCATTGTCCCATCTGCTGCTTGACTGGCCGAATGAGTGCCCTCGTCAGCGCCGCCGACCTGCGAGCCGAGCTCGCCTCCCCCGCCCCACCCGTGGTCCTGGACGTCCAGTGGATCCTCACCGGGGCCGCCGGTCCGGCAGGTCCCGAGCGGTATGCCGTCGAGCACCTTCCCGGCGCGACGTTCGTCGACCTGGACACCGAGCTCGCCGGACCCATCGGTCCCGCGGGGGTCGGCGGCCGTCACCCCCTGCCCGAGGTGGCGGTGGTCGAGTCGGCCCTGCGCAGGGCCGGTGTCGACCAGGACGGCAGGGTCGTCGTCTACGACCAGGGTCCGGGGTTCGCGGCGGCTCGCGCCTGGTGGGTCCTGCGGTGGGCCGGCCTCGCAGACGTGCGGGTGCTCGACGGCGGGCTCACGGCCTGGACGGCGGCCGGTGGCGCGACGTCGGCTGACGTGCCCGACCCGAGCCCGGGCTCCTTCGTCGCGCAGGCCGGCTCGCTGCCGGTCCTCGACGCCGACGCGGCCGCCGAGGTCGCACGCGACGGCCTCCTGGTCGACGCCCGGGCAGCCGAACGATTCGCCGGGGAGACCGAGCCGATCGACCCAGTGGCGGGCCACATCCCCGGTGCCGTCAACGCGCCGACCACGGGGAACGCGGGGCCGGACGGGCGCCTCCTGCCGCCGTCCGAGCTGCGGGAACGGTTCTCCTCGCTGGGGATCCGGGTCGACACCGCTCCTGTAGGCGTCTACTGCGGCTCCGGGGTGACCGCGGCCCACGAGCTCCTTGCCCTGCACGAGGCCGGCATCGAGGCGACGTTGTACGCCGGGTCGTGGAGCGACTGGATCAGCGATCCGAGCCGACCGGTCGCGACGAGCTGATCCGACGCACGGCCGACGGCGTCAGAGCCAGCCGAACTCGTCGGCGATGCGGACGGCGTCGGCGCGGTTGCGAGCCATGGTCTTGCCGATCGCCGACGACAGGTGGTTCCGGACGGTTCCCTCGGACAGGCTCACGTGGCGCGCGATGTCGGACACGGATCCGCCGTCCCGGGCCGCGATGAGCACCTCGGTCTCGCGGGCGGTGAGGGGCGACTCGCCGCCGGACAGGGAGTCTGCCGCCAGCGCCGGGTCCACGACCCGGAGCCCTGCGTGCACCCTGCGCACCGCCTCCGCGAGCTGGCGCGCAGGGGTGTCCTTGACGACGAAGCCACTGGCTCCCGCCTGCAGGGCCCGCCGCAGGAACCCCGGGCGGCCGAAGGTCGTGACGATGAGCACCCGCACCGCGGGCAGCGCCTCGTGCAGGGCCGCGGTGGCGGCGATCCCGTCGAGCCCCGGCATCTCGACGTCGACCAGCGCCACGTCCGGTGAGGTCCGCCGTGCAGCGGCAACCACTTCGTCACCGCGCCCGACCTCGGCGACGACCTCCATGTCGGCCTCGAGCCCGAGCAGCGTCGCCAGTGCGCCGCGCACCAGGGCTTGGTCGTCGGCGAGCAACAGCTTGATCGTCATGCGTCCACCCTCTCTCCTGCGCCGAACCCGCCGGTCACCGGCCGGCCTGCCGACCGGACCGACAGCTCGAAGCCGTGCGGGTTGAGCACGATCGTGCGCAGCTGCGCACCGGCGGCCTCGGCGCGTTCACGCAGGCCGATCAGCCCGGTGCCGGCCTCGGCGTGGGTCGTCACGTCACCACGGTCGCCGTGGTCGCGCGGGCTCGTCGACCCGTTGTCCGACACGGTGATCCCGTGGTCGTCGAGGGTGACCCGGCACGCGGTGGCGCCACTGTGCCGGATGACGTTCGTGACCCCCTCGCGCAGGGTCCAGGCGCAGAGCTCACGCAGGTCCGTGGGCACGGCGTCGGCAGCGGTCGGCAGGTCGGCCTCGATCCCCGCGGCCGCGAGTGAGGACCGCGCCCTGGCGAGCTCGGCGGGCAGTGACATCTCGCGGAACCCCGCCACGGCCTGGCGCACGTCCGACAGGGCATCGCGGGCGAGCCGTTCGAGGTCGGCGACCTCGGCGCGGGCACGCTCGGGGCTCACCTCCAGCAGTCGTGCCGCGAGCTCCGCCTTGACGGTGATCACCGTCAGGCTGTGACCGAGGATGTCGTGCACGTCGCGCGCCATCCGGTTGCGCTCCTCCTGGATGGCGAGGCGGGCGTTCTCCTGCCGCGCGTCGGCCAGGGCGCGCTGGCGCTGGGACGCGACCATCCCCCCGGTCACGGCGGCCATGGCGAGCACCATCGACATGGTGATGCTGGCGTCGTGCGCCCACCCGTCGACGTGGAACGTGAGCAGCTCGTAGAGCACCACGAGCCCGAGCCCGATTGCGAGCCCCAGCCGCAACCGGAACGTCCAGAGTCCCGAGACGGCCAGGAACACCCACGTGCTGGCCCCCTCCTGGCCGACCGTGATCGTGGACAGGGCGGCCAGGACCGCGAGGCCGACCCAGCCGACGACGCCGGTCCGCGTCACGAACCAGCGGTGCGAGGTGGGCGTCGACTCCCCCCAGACGGACGAACGCAGGTGGCTGAAGTGGGCGACGTAGACCGTCACGAACAGGACGAGGACGACGAGCGCCGTGTCGCCGCGGAGCTCGAGGCGGTGCCGCCAGGCTGCGGAGAAGGCGTCGGACAGGAAGACCAGCCAGATCGCGGCGAGCCCGAGCCCCAGCACCCGTCCCTGCCAGCCCTGGTCCTGCTCTGCCGCGAACAGCCGGGGACGCGGCTCGGCGAAGCCGTCCTTCTGCCCGGGTGCACTCACGGCACCCAGCCTCTCAGAGTCCACCGCCGAAGCGGCGGCAAGGACCGCCCTCAGACCCGCGCGGTGTCCCGGCCGAAGCGCCATACGGCTCCTCCCACGAAGATCGCAAGCCAGACGGCGACGTTCACGACGGCGCCCCACCCGGGCGCGTCGCCCGTCAGGGGTGCGTGGACGAGCTGGTTCAGGCCGTACATGGGCGTCACCTTCGCCACCTCCTGGAACACGTGCCCGAGCTGGTCCAGCGGCACGAACAGGCCACCGAGGAAGGCGAACAGCGCGAGCACGGGGCCGAGGATCTGCATGACGTTCTCGCTCGGCAGCAGGTAGCCCATGAACACCCCGAACGCTGCGAAGACGAGCGACCCGAACCAGACCGCCAGGCCCGTCTCCACCCACACCAGCGCATCCGCGTGGGCACCGCCGACCGCGCCGGCACCATAGGTGACGGCGACGGAGACCGCGCCGAGGAGCATCGCGACGATGACCTTGACCGTGATGTATGCCGCGGACGTCAGGGGGGTGAGCCGCAGCTGCCGGCTCCAGCCCTGGTTGCGTTCGACGGAGACCATCGCCCCGGCACTGGTGGTCGAGAGCATGGCGCCGTAGAGGGCCATGCTGATCATGATGAACGCGGCGACGTTGCCGTGACCAGCGTCCTCGTTCGAGTAGGACTGCCCGGTCCCGAAGAGGAAGAAGAACGCCACCGGCATGATCACGGCGAAGATCAGCGTGCGGCGGTTGCGCAGCAGCCGTCGGACCTCGAGCTTCAGGAGAGTGGCGTTCAGTCCGCCCATGGGGGGAACGCGACGGCCGGTGGCTTCGGTGGTGGTCGAGGTGGTCTGCGTCGTGGTGGTCATGACTCGGCTCCGTCGGAGGTCAGGCTGATGAATGCGTCCTCGAGGCCGCGGGTGGTGATCTCGAGGTCCCGGGCGTCGGTGGTGGTGAGCAGGTGGCGGGCTACGGCGTCGCTGTCGGTCGAGGTGACGAGCAGGGTGTCGCCACGGAGCTCGACGGACTCGGCCGTGTCCATGTCCCTGAGCTGTTGCACGACAACGGGATCCGCGTCGCTGAGGGTGGCCCGGATGGTGCGCCCAGAGACGAGCGACTTGACCTCGGACGCCGTTCCGTCCGCGACGACCTTGCCGTGGCTGACGAGGACGATGCGGTCTGCGTAGGCGTCGGCCTCCTCGAGGTAGTGCGTGGCGAACACCACCGTCCGACCCCGGGCGGCGTCCTCGTGGATCGCGTTCCAGAAGTCGCGACGGCCGGTGACGTCCATGCCTGTCGTGGGTTCGTCGAGGATCAGCAGCTCCGGGTCGGGCAGCAGGGCCATGGCGAACCGGAGCCGCTGCTGCTGGCCGCCCGAGCACTTGCCCACGCGGCGGTCGCCGATGTCGCTGATCCCGGCGCGGGTGAGGACCTCGTCCACCGGTCGGGTGCCGGCGAACAGGCTCGCCGTGAGCTGCAGGGTCTCCTTGACGGTGAGGTCCTTGAGCAGTCCGCCAGTCTGCATCACGGCACTGATCAGCCCTTGGCGCACGGCAGTGGTCGGGTCGAGCCCGTGGACCCTGACCTCACCGGCATCGGGCCTGGCGAGACCGAGGAGGAGGTCGATGGTGGTCGTCTTCCCGGCGCCGTTGGGACCGAGGAGGGCGACCACCTCGCCCGGTGCCACGGTGAGGTCGATGCCCCGGACGGCGTGGACGTTGCCGAAGCTCTTGGTGAGCCCCATGAGCTCGATCGCGGTAACGGTGTGGACGGCGGCTCCCCCGCTGGGCCGTCGTACGGTCTGCGTCGATGACATGTCCCCACCGTGCCCGTGGTGTCCCCTCAGGACCCGCGACGCTCGTCACGACCTCGCCGTGACGTCTGTCAGGTTCCCTTCAGGTGGACCGTGCCAGCGGGGCGGCGGGCAACCGTCCCCGCCCGACGTCGGAGCTCGCGAGACCACACCCCGTGGGCAGGATCGCCCGGTGTCTAACCCCCGGGCGTCGACAGCTTCAGGGTGCCGCCGACTCGTTGGGTGCCCAGCTGCAGACCGTGACGGTACGAGACGTCCGCACTTCGTCAGAAACCGGAACCGGCGAGCTCGACGTGGTCCAGCACGGTTCGGCACACCATCGCGCGTTACGGTCAAAGGCACCCGCACCCGAGCCCAGACCCGCCAGTCGGGAAGGAACCGTGTACTCCCACCTCAGCCACCTCGAATGCTCCCGGACCGGCGAGCGACACGACGCCGACCTCGTCCAGGGCGTCAGCACGGCCGGCGCACCCCTCCTGGCCAGGTACGACCTCGAGCGCGTCGCCGCCACCCTCGACAAGGCCGAGCTGGCCACGCGCGCGGCAACGCTGTGGCGCTACCACGAGGTGCTCCCGGTCCGGGACGAGCGCTTCGTGACCACGCTGGGAGAGGGGTGGACACCGATCGTCGACCTCCCGGCATACGGGCGGTCGGTGGGGTTGCCGCGGCTGGCGATGAAGGACGAAGGACTCATCCCCACGGGCACGTTCAAGGCCCGTGGCGCGTCCGTCGGGGTGTCCCGCGCGGCCGAGCTCGGTGTCCGTGGCATCGGGATGCCGACCAACGGCAACGCGGGTTCGGCCTGGGCGACGTACGCCGCCCGCGCCGGACTCCCCTCGCTGATCATCATGCCCGAGGGCGCACCGGAGATCACCCGGGTCGAGTGTGCGGCGGCCGGAGCCGAGCTGTACCTCGTCGACGGACTGATCGGGGACGCCGGCGCCATCGTGCACGAGGCCATCGGCCGGCGCCCCGGGTGGCAGGAGGTGTCCACCCTCAAGGAGCCCTACCGGCTCGAGGGCAAGAAGACCATGGGGTACGAGCTCGCCGAGCAGCTCGGGTGGCGACTTCCCGACGTGATCCTCTACCCGACCGGCGGTGGGGTCGGCCTCATCGGCATCCACAAGGCCCTCCTCGAGATGCGCGAGCTGGGCTGGATCAGTGGACCGTTGCCGCGGTGGGTCGCCGTCCAGGCCACCGGGTGCGCCCCCATCGTGCGTGCGTATGCCGCGGGGGCCCGTGAGAGCGAGCCGTTCCCGGACGCCCGCACCGTCGCCTTCGGGATCACCGTGCCCAAGGCGCTCGGCGACTTCCTCGTCCTCGACGCGATCCGGGAGACCGACGGGTGCGCGGTCGAGGTCACCGACGAAGACCTCTTGGCAGAACAGCGTCGGCTGGCCTCGTCCGACGGGGCGTTCATCTGCCCCGAGGGCGCGGCCTGCCTCGCCGCGGCCAGGGACCTGCGCGAGTCCGGCTGGATCGGCGAGGACGAGCACATGCTCGTCATCAACACCGGCACCGGGATCAAGTACCCCGACACCGTCGAGGTCAGAGCACCCCTGCTCCCCATCGGTGGTCGCGTCCCCGACGCCGGTGACGTGCTGCGATGAGTTCCGCCGCGCCGACCGGTCTGTCCTGACATGGCAACCGTGATCATGCATGCAGTGGTGTCCGTGGACGGCTTCATCGCCGACGAGGACGACGGCGTCGGTCCGCTCTTCGACTGGTACTTCAACGGCGACCGGCCCATCACCGACGAGGCCCGCCAAGGCCCGTTCCGGGTCGGTGCGGCGTCGCACGGGTACGTCAGCTCGCTCTGGGCCGGCAACGGCGCCACCATCCAGGGACGGCACCTGTTCGACCTGACGAACGGGTGGGACGCCCAGCCACCTGCCGGGGACCACCTCGTCGTCGTCTCGCACCGGCCCAAGCCGGAAGGCTGGCACCCCGAGGCCGACGTCCCGTTCTTCGACGACGTCGCGGCCGCGGTCGAGGAGGCGAAGCGTCGGGCCGGTGACGGGGTCGTCGCGATCTGCGCCGGGGACGTCGGTGGCCAGGCGCTGGCGCTGGGTCTGGTCGACGAGGTGGCCATGGACGTCGTCCCGGTGGTGTTCGGCAAGGGCAAGAGGTACTTCGGGCAGGTGGACTCGCAGCTGCTGCTCGACGACCCTGACATCGTCATCCAGGGCGACCGGGTGCTCCACCTGCGGTATGCCGTGCGCCGCTAGGGAGGCGCCGACCGCCCACGGTCCGAGCGGCACGGGGGGCCTCACGAGCCACACGTCCGCTGAACCGAACGCGGGGCGGGCCGCTCAGGCCCGCAGCACCTTCGCCATCGCCTTGCCCTTGGCGAGCTCGTCGACCAGCTTGTCGAGGTAACGGATCTTCTGCATGAGCGGGTCCTCGACGTCCTCGACCCGGATGCCGCACACCGTCCCCGTGATCAGGGACGCGTTCGGGTTGAGCTCGGCCTGGCCGAAGAAGTCCTCGAAGGTCGTGCCCCCGGCCAGGTGCTGGTCCAGCTCCGACTCGTCGAACCCCGTCAGCCACGTGATGACCTCGTCCAGCTCGGCCTTGGTACGGCCCTTGCGCTCGACCTTGGCCACGTAGTGCGGGTAGACGGACGCGACGCTGACGGTGAAGATCCTGCTCACGTCGCGAGGATATCCCTAGCCCCGGCTGCCCACGGCGAGCGCGAGGGCCTGCGGGTAGTCGACTCCCCCGCCCTCGTCCAGCCGGGTCACGTCGTACACCCGGCCGGTCTGCACGTTCCACGCGAGGACCCAGGAACCGTCGTACCCGGTGGACCGGAACAGCACGGTCGAGGCGTCGGCCCACGCGAGGACCGTGCAGCACCCCTTGAACCGCCCGGTCCTGCCGTCAGGAGACTCCGGAGCGAGCAGCACGCGGCCCGAGTGCGCCTCGAAGTCGACGGCCAGCAGTCCCTGGTAGATCGGCCCGTTGCCGCGGACGATCACCGGCGACGTGACGTCCTGGTCGAAGTAGGCCCCGCTCGCCGACCACTGACCGGCAGAGACCGTCTCGCCCGCAAGGTCCGTGACCGGGACGCCCAGACCGGAGTTGATCGGGACGGGCACGTCAGCCGCGACAGCCGGCGGTGCGCCACCACCGCTGGCAGCCCCTTGCTGACCGAGGTCGAGGGTCCACGCCCGACCGGCGGAGCGAGCCACGACCTCGAGGCCATCTCCCCACCCGGCCACCTCGAGGTCGGAGGCCGGCACGGCATACCGCTGGGTCCTGCCGGTCCGCAGGTCGAGCCGCACCACGGCACCGGGTTGGGCGAACACGACCCATCGCCCGTCGGCGCTGACCGCCTTGGGCCCCAGGGGAACTCCCTCGTTGCCGTCGGCGTCGCGCGTCGGCAGCAGGTCGAGCGAGTCGACCACGACCTGGGTGCGGCCCTTGGGCACGAGCACCGCCCGGTAGTGGGCGCCGGCACGTCGCAGGTAGACCGCGACGACGTCGGTCGGCGGCACCTTCGAGGACGACAGCTTCACGGCGGGCCCGGTCGGGTCGATCTGCGAGGGCAGCCCCGCGTCGTAGTCGGGCAGCTGGTCCTCGTCCCCCTCCAGCGGCATCGACGCGTACAGCGTGCCGTCCGAGAGCCGCTTCACCGGAGCGGTGACCGTCGTCGACGGTGCCGGAGAAGGCGTGCCCCCTCCGCGCTCGGCCCCCTGTGCCACGCCGACCACCACTCCCACCGCCGCGAAGCTGACCACGGCGCCGAGCACCCGCTGACGACGTGTGCGCCGTCGGGTCAGGGCAAGGGCCCAGGCGCGGTCGGCCACGTCCACCTCGACCACCTGTTGAGCGGCCACGTCGAACAGGTCCACGAGGTCGCCACCACCGACCACCTGCTGCGCCACGCGTTCGGCCGCTGCCTGCGTGTCGGCCACGACGCGGGCTCGCGACTCGCCCATCACCTCGGCGACGTCCTTGTCGCTGCGCTCGTCGAAGTACCGCAGCACGAGCAGCGCCCGCTGCCGGGGCGAGAGGGCGTCAAGGGCACTGCGGACGTCCGGGGTCCTCGTGCCGTCCCCCTCGAACACGTCGCCCACCTCATCGGCCAGCGACCGTGTCTGCGGATCGCGCCGAGCACGCTTCAGGGCGGCGACGGCCCGGCGGTACACGTGCTGCCGCACCACGGTGTCCGGGTACTCCCGCACCGCTCCCCAGCGTGCAGCGACGTCGGCCAGGCCCTCCTCGAGGACCTCCACCGCCTGCCGCGCGTCACCACAGACGAGGTAGGCCGCCCGCAGCAGCCGGTGCTGGCGCGCACGGACGTAGCGGGCGAAGTCCGCATCCACCTCGTGCTGCATGCCACCTCCCTCGCTGGCCCCGGCGCGCCGTACGCGACGCTCTGCCCATCAAACAGCACTCTGCCCACGACGCATCGTGGGCAGGGTGAAGTGGGACAGGCAGGGCGGACGAGCCGGAGGTCGCCAGCCGAGCGTCAGCAGCCGAGCAGGCGCGCCCCGAGGTAGGACTCGACCTGGTCGAGGGCCACGCGCTCCTGCGCCATGGTGTCGCGCTCACGGATCGTCACCGCGTGGTCGTCGAGGGTGTCGAAGTCCACGGTGATGCAGAACGGCGTGCCGATCTCGTCCTGGCGGCGGTACCGGCGGCCGATGGCGCCGGCGTCGTCGAAGTCGATGTTCCAGTGCTGGCGCAGCGTGGCCGCGAGGTCGCGGGCCTTGGGCGACAGGTCGGCGTTGCGCGACAGCGGGAGCACGGCGGCCTTGACCGGCGCGAGGCGCTTGTCGAGCTTGAGGACGACGCGCTTGTCGACGCCACCCTTGGTGTTGGGGGCCTCGTCCTCGGTGTAGGCGTCGACGAGGAAGGTCATCAGCGAGCGCGACAGGCCGGCCGCCGGCTCGATGACGTAGGGCGTGTACTTCTCTCCGCTGGCCTGGTCGAAGTAGACGAGGTCGGTGCCCGAGTGCTCGCTGTGCGTCTTGAGGTCGAAGTCGGTGCGGTTGGCGATGCCCTCGAGCTCGCCCCACTCGCTGCCGGCGAAGTTGAAGCGGTACTCGATGTCGACGGTGCGCTTGGAGTAGTGGCTCAGCTTCTCCTGGGCGTGCTCGAAGTGGCGCAGGTTGTCGGGGTTGATGCCGAGGTCGGTGTACCACTTGGTGCGCTCGTCGATCCAGTACTGGTGCCAGGTCTCGTCCTCACCCGGCTGGACGAAGAACTCCATCTCCATCTGCTCGAACTCGCGGGTCCGGAAGATGAAGTTGCCCGGCGTGATCTCGTTGCGGAAGCTCTTGCCGGTCTGGGCGATGCCGAACGGCGGCTTCTTGCGCGCCGACTGCATGACGTTGAGGAAGTTGAGGAAGATGCCCTGCGCCGTCTCGGGCCGCAGGTAGTGCAGGCCGGACTCGTCCTCCACCACGCCGAGGTAGGTCTTGAGCAGGCCGGAGAACTGGCGCGGCTCGGTCCACTGGCCGCGGGTGCCGCAGTTGGCGCAGGCGATCTCCGACAGCGGGACGTCGTCCGGGTTGTCGAGCTTCTTCTTCTCGGCGACGGCCTCCTGGAGGTGGTCGGCGCGGAAGCGCTTGTGGCAGGACAGGCACTCGACCAGCGGGTCGGAGAACGTCGCCACGTGGCCGGAGGCCTCCCACGTCTGGCGCGGCAGGATCACCGAGGAGTCGAGGCCGACGACGTCGTCACGGCTGGTGACGGTGCTCTTCCACCACTGCCGCTTGATGTTCTCCTTGAGCTCGACACCGAGCGGGCCGTAGTCCCAGGCCGACCTCGTCCCTCCGTAGATCTCGCCGCAGGGGAACACGAACCCCCGGCGCTTGCAGAGGGAGACAACGGTGTCGACGGTGGAGGGCGCAGCCATGCGCGCAAGGTTACTGTGCCCTTCCCCGCCACCGGAGGGGGTATGCCGCCCGGCCGCCGCAACGGTGTTCGCCGGCCACCATCTAGGGTTTCCTGCGTGCCTTCCCTGCGTGAGTCGATCCAGCGAGCCAGCCTTCCCGCCGTCGAGCGGTTGAACGCCCTCCCCCGCTTCGTGCCGTTCGTGGCGATCCTCGCCCTGATGCTCGCCGGGCTCTTCGTGCCCGGCTGGGGCTGGGTCCTGCTGCTGCTGGTCGTCCTGTTCCTGCTCTGGACCCTGTACCTCGCCTGGCCGGCGATGGACTCCACGCAGCGCTTGATGCGCATCACCATCGTGCTCATCGCTGCAGCGATCACGGTGACGCAGGCGTTTCCCCGCACCTGACCTCCCACCGACCACTGCCACCGGGGTGAGGCTTTTGACAATGGTTCTCATTTCAGATGAGAATGGTTGTCATGAAGTCCCGACACCTCGGTTGGCCCGCCGCCGCAATCGCCATCGCCATGGTCTCCGCCTGCGGGGCGACCGGGGGGTCGGGCTCCACGGACGGCACGGTGACCGTCGCAGCCGCCTTCTACCCCCTGGAGTACGCCGTCTCGCAGATCGGCGGCGACCACGTCGACGTCCAGGCGCTGACCAAGCCGGGGGCCGAGCCACACGACCTCGAGCTCAACCCCAAGCAGGTCGGTGAGGTCGCCCAGGCCGACCTCGTCGTCTACGAGAAGGGCTTCCAGCCCGCCGTCGACGACGCGGTGAAGAGCGAGGCGAAGGGCACCGGCTTCGACGTCTCCCCCGCCGCTCGGCTCGACCTCGCTGCTAACGAGGAGGGTCACGACCACGCCGGCGAGACGGAGCAGCAGCACTCCGACCACGCCACCGGCGCGAAGGACCCACACTTCTGGCTCGACCCGATGCGCTACGCCGACGTCGGCGACGCGATCGCTGCCGAGCTGGGCCGACGGGACCCGGCCAACGCCGCGGCATACACGGCGAACGCGACGGCGTTCCGCGCGCAGCTGACCACGCTCGACGGGGAGTTCCGCACCGGGCTGCGGTCCTGCAGGATCAAGGACCTGGTCACCTCGCACGCCGCGTTCGGCTACCTCTCGAAGGCGTACGGGCTCACCCAGGAGAGCATCACCGGCCTGACGCCTGACAGCGAGCCGAGCCCCGCCGCCCTCGCCGACCTCACCCAGCACATCCGCGAGAGCGGTGCGACGACCGTGTATGCCGAGACGCTCGTGAGCGAGGACGTGGCCAAGACCCTCGCCCGCGAGACCGGTGCCACACTGGCCGTGCTCGATCCCATCGAGGGCATCACCACGAAGTCGGCGGCCCAGGACTACCCCGGCGTCATGCGCGCCAACCTGGCCACCCTCAAGGCAGGACAGGAGTGTTCGTGACCGACGACCCGATCATCGAGCTCCGGCGCGCCTCGTTCGGCTACGCCGACCAGACCATCGTCCAGGCCGCCGACCTCACGGTGCACGCCGGTGAGGTGGTGGCCGTGCTCGGCCCGAACGGTTCGGGCAAGTCCACGCTCGTCCGCGGCCTGCTCGGGCTCAACGACCAGCTCGGCGGCGAGGTGCGCCTCTTCGGCCAGCCGCGGGACTCGTTCCACGACCACGCACGCCTCGGGTACGTCCCGCAACGCCACACGCTGTCGGCGTCCGTGCGCGCCACCGTCGAGGAGATCGTCGCGGTCGGCCGCCTGTCGCACCACCGGTGGTGGCGACCGGTCGTGCGGAGCGCGCAGGACATCGCCATCCTCGACAAGGCGCTCGACGTCGTCGGGCTGTCCGACCGCGCGACCGCCGACGTCTCGACTCTCTCCGGCGGGCAGCAGCGGCGGGTGCTCATCGCGCGCGCCCTGGCGTCCGACCCCGACGTGCTCCTCATGGACGAGCCGACCGCCGGCGTCGACGCCGCGAACCAGCACGTCCTGTCGACGGTGCTGGCCCGGCTTGCGGACCGCGGCACGACGATGGTCATCGTCACCCACGAGCTCGCCGCCCTGGCCGGCATCGTGACCCGCATCGTCCTGGTGCAGGGCGGTCGCATCGCCTTCGACGGGACGCCGGAGCAGTTCGCCGCCCACGGAAGCGGTTTCGCGCACGACCACGACCACCATCACCACGACGACGAGGTCGACCCGTCGGCGCCGCACCTCCCCGGGGCACCGTCCGCCGGACCCCTCGACCCCCGGCAAGGAGCGCGTCGATGAGCGAGATCCTCGCCCTGGACTTCATGCGGCAGGCCCTGCTGGCCGCCCTCTTGGTCGGCATCGCCGCCCCCCTCGTCGGGGTCTTCCTCGTGCAGCGGCGGCTGTCCCTCATCGGTGACGGCATGGGGCACGTCGCCCTTGCCGGTGTCGCCGTCGGCCTGCTCACCGGCCAGGCCCCCGTCCTCACCGCCCTGCTCTTCGCCGTCGCCGCGGCCATCGCGATCGAGGTGATCCGGGGCCGAGGACGCACGAGCGGCGACATCGCGCTGGCCGTGATGTTCTACGGAGGCATCGCCGCCGGCGTCGTGATCATCGCGAAGTCGCCCAGCAGCAGCCCCGCCAACCTCACGGCATACCTCTTCGGGGCGATCACCACGGCGGACCAGAACGACCTCTGGGTGTTCGCCGGGCTCGCCGCGGTCGTCCTGTTCACCACGTGGCTGCTGCGGCCCTGGCTGTTCGCGGTCGCCAACGACGAGGAGTACGCCCGGGCCAGCGGCCTGCCCGTCACGGCCCTCAACATCGCCCTCGCCATCCTCACCGCGGTCACCGTCGTGGTGTCGATGCGGGTCGTCGGGCTGCTGCTCATCAGCGCCCTGATGATCATCCCCAACGCCACGGCCCAGCTGCTCGGACGCAGCTTCCGCGCCTCGGTCCGCTGGGCGGTCCTGGTCGGCGTGCTCTCCAGCGTCGGGGGTGTCATCGCCTCGTACTACGCGGAGACCCCGTCAGGCGGGACGATCGTGCTGCTCGCGATCGGCGCGTTCGTCGTGGTGGCCACGGTCAGCGCGCTCGGCGCCAGGGCCCGTGCCGCGCGGCACCGGTTGGCCGAACGCCACGACCACGAGCACGGTCCGGGCTGCGGACACGCGGCGGTGGCTCACGACGACCACGTCGACTACGTCCATGACGGGCACCGTCACGCGCCGCACGAGGGCCACTACGACGAGCACGCCCCCGACGCACACGGCCACCACGACGGCCACGACGGCCGGGGCCACGGCGACCTCGCACCGAAGGAGACGGCACCGCGATGACCGGAGTCCAGGAACGCCCGACCGCACTCACCGAACCCGGCGAAGGCGCCCGTCGCCCCACCCGCCAGCGCGCGGCCGTGGCCGCGGTGCTCGCCGACACCGGCGAGTTCCGGTCGGCCCAGGAGCTGCACGCGCTGCTGCGCGAGGCCGGCGACAAGGTCGGGCTCGCCACGGTCTACCGGAACCTCCAGGCCATGGCCGCCGACGGCGAGATCGACATGCTGCGCACCGACGAGGGCGAGGCCGTCTACCGCGCCTGCTCGACCGGGCACCACCACCACCTCGTGTGCCGGGTGTGCGGACGCACGGTCGAGGTCGAGGGCCCGACGGTGGAGGCATGGGCGACGAAGGTCAGCTCCCAGCACGGCTTCACCGACGTCCACCACACGCTGGAGATCTTCGGCACCTGCGCCGACTGCTCGCGCTGATCCGACAACCGTCCACTGCGACGGCGGGTTCGGTGCCGGCTGACGGCTAGCTGCTGGGGACGTCGACGGCGCCCCCGTACCGGCGGTCACGCTCGGCGTACGTCTGGATCGCGGCCCAGAGGTGGCGCCGGTCGTAGTCCGGCCACAGCGTGTCCTGGAAGACCATCTCGGCGTACGCGCTCTGCCACAGCAGGAAGTTGCTCGTCCGCTGCTCCCCCGAGCTCCGCACGAACAGGTCGACGTCCGGCATGTCCGGCTCGGGCAGGTGGCGCGCGATGGTCTTCTCGTCGATCGACCCCGGCCTGAGCTTGCCCCGCTGGACCTGCTCGGCGATCTTCTGCACGGCGTCGGCGATCTCCGCGCGACCGCCGTAGTTGACGCAGAAGTACAGGGTCAGCCCCGTGTTGTCCTTGGTCAGCTCCTGCGCGGTCTCGAGCTCCTTGATGACCGAGCCCCACAGCCGCGGACGTCGGCCGACCCAGCGCATCCGAACGCCCCACTCGTGCAGCTGGTCACGGCGACGACGGATGACGTCGCGGTTGAACCCCATGAGGAAGCGCACCTCGTCCGGGCTGCGCTTCCAGTTCTCCGTCGAGAACGCGTAGGCCGACAGGTGGGTCACACCGATGTCGATGGCCCCTGCGACGACGTCGAGCAGCGCCGCCTCACCGGCTTCGTGGCCCTTGGTGCGGGCCAGCCCGCGCTGGTTGGCCCAGCGGCCGTTGCCGTCCATGACCACGGCCACGTGGTTGGGCACGAGCTCCCTTGGCAGAGATGGCGGTTGGGCTCCGCTGGGGTGGGCAAACGGCTTCGCGTATGACGCGCTCACGCCTGGGCCGCCCGGGCTGCGGCGTGCGCCTGCTCGACCTTCGTCACGGCCGCGAATGCGTCAGCGAAGCGCTCGTCGACCGGTTCGGTCGCCGTCAGCGGGACTGCTGACCACGTGACGCGGGAGCTGGACGGGTTCAGGGCGTCGGGGTCTCGTCGGTCCACGAGGCGCAACGATCGCACACCCCGCTCGAGGTGCCACTGGAGGAACGCGCTCGCCAGCGTGCTGCCCTCCCGGCGGTGCCGTCCGCTCGACGCGTCGGCGATCGACCAGTCGCCGGCGAGCAGCGCCGCGAGGAGGGACAGGGTCTCCGGAGCCGGCGCGGCGGAGCCGGGCGGGCGGCACACCGAGCACACGGTGCCTCCAGAGGCCAGGTTGAACGCGCGGTGCGGACCCTCCGCGCCGCACCGTGCGCAGTCGTGGAAGCTCGGCGCCCAGCCGGCGACGGCGAGCGCGCGCAAGAGGTAGGCGTCCAGGACGAGGCCCGGGTCGTGGACGCCTTCGGCCATCGAGCGGAGCGCGCCCTGGAGGAGGAGGTACTGCTGGAGGTTGGGCTCACGCTCCTCGGTGAGCCTGTCGGCGGTCTCGAGCATCGCCGCCGCCGCGGTGTAGGTCGTGTAGTCGCGGGCGAGCACGTCCCCCCAGGAGGCGAGGGACTCGGCCTGGGTCACGGTGTCGAGGTTGCGGCCCTCGTAGCACTGGACGTCCACCATCATCGCCGGCTCGAGCCGCGCCCCGAAGCGGCTCTTGGTGCGACGCACCCCCTTGCCCACCACGCGCACCTTGCCCAGCCCGCGGGTCAGGAGGGTGACGATGCGATCGGCCTCGCCCAGCTTCTGGGTGCGCAGGACGATGCCTTCGTCGCGGTACAGGGGCATGGCCCCATTGTCTCCCACGGGCGGCAGGACGCAGGGAGGCGGTGCCGTGCTCACCGCGTCCACTACTCTCCGGGCCCATGACGGACTGGCGACGGGACCGCGTGGGCGCCGCCCTGCGCGACGAGAACCCCACGGTACTGAGGCGGTTGGCAGCCGGCTTCGCGGTGATGGGGGACGTGCAGTTCCTGCCCGGTTACTGCGTGCTCATCACCGACACCCCCGGGGTCGACCGGCTCACCGACCTCCCGCGTGCGCGCCGCCTCGAGTTCCTGGCCGACATGGAGCTGCTCGGCGAGGCGGTCCAGGGCGTGTGCGCCGACCGCGACCCGGCGTTCCGCAGGATCAACCTCGAGATCCAAGGCAACCACGACGCGTTCCTGCACGCCCACGTGTGGCCGCGGTACGAGTGGGAGGGGCCGGACCACACCTGGCGACCGGTCGCCCTGCACCCGATCGAGCGGTGGCGGGCACCGGAGCCGGAGACGGTCCTCGGTCCGCGGCACGACGCCCTCAGGGCCGAGCTCGTCGCCGAGCTGGACAGACTCGGCAGCGCCGAACACTAGAACAGGTGTTCGAATCCGGGTTATGCTCGGGTCATGGCCATGGCACTCCAAGGGTCCCTCCTCGACACCGCCGACGAGATCGAGCTGCACGGACTCGACTCACGCCTGACGCGCACGCAGCTCACCCGCGGCGCCTGGGTGGACTACCGACCCGGCTGGCTCGGGGGCGCCGAACAGCTCTTCGACGCGCTGCACCACGACGTCCCCTGGTACGCCGAGAAGCGCGAGATGTACGAGCGCGTCGTCGATGTCCCGCGCCTGCTCAAGTTCTACTCCGAGGGCGAGGGCCTCCCCCACCCCGTGCTCACCGACGCCCGTGAGCAGCTCAGCGACTGGTATGCCGCGGAGCTGGGTGAGCGATTCGTCAGCGCCGGCATGTGCCTCTACCGGGACGGACGCGACTCGGTCGCGTGGCACGGCGACCGGATCGGCCGGTCCAAGGAGCACGACACGATGGTGGCCATCCTGTCGATCGGGTCGGCCAGGTCCCTCATGCTGCGACCCCGCGGCGGCGGCGAGTCCATCGGGTTCTCCCTCGGCCACGGCGACCTCGTGGTCATGGGCGGATCCTGCCAACGGACCTGGGACCACTGCATCCCCAAGACGAGCCACGCCGTCGGTCCGCGCATCTCGATCCAGTTCCGCCCCCGCGGCGTCCGCTGACCTCGGCGAAAAGCCGCACACCGACCTGCGACCTGGTCCACACTGACTCGGATCCGACCCCCGTCCGAGCAGGAGTGATGAGCAGAGCACGCGACGTCCTCCTGGCGCTGGTCGTGGTCGCGGCGCTGGCGTTCCTCGCTCCCGGCGTCCTGGCTCGCATCGACACCGACCTGAGGGATGCGGTCGGTGGGGTGCGTCAGGCGTCAGGGGCCGGAGCGACCTCCGAGGGCTGGTCACAGGTGCAGAGCGCCTACGAGCTCTCGGGTCCGCTCAGCCGTGAGGGCCTGGGGTACCTGCTCGCGGCCGGGCTGCGGGGCGGCCACCCGTGCCTTCTGGAGATGACGCCGGGCACGAGCCTCCAGTGCAGGACGATGCTCGACACGAACGGACCGGTCACGGCTCTTGCCGGCCACGGTGAGTGGATGCTCGCGGCGACAGGCGCCTCGGGGAACGCACCACGCACCTGGACCGCGGACACCGCATACGTCCGGGCTCCCGACGCCGATGCTGCCGAAGGGCAGCACGTGCCGGTGAATGGTTCGCTCCCGGCGGACGCACGGATCACGGCGGCGGCCATCGACGACGACTCCTACTTCCCCGTCGTGGCTGGAACCGTCCCGGCCGGCGCCACGCAGCGGCTGCAGGTCTGGTCGGTGACCGACACGGTGCAGGGCATCGCTGCTCCCGGTGGAGCGCTGTGCTGCGAGGTGCGACCGGGCAGCGCCGTGGTGGCCGCCGGCACCGACCCGGACATCCTCGTCGCCGCGGAGGTGCGCGGCGCCTCCAGCACCGAGCCCTTCACCGTCCACGCGTGGTGGGGGTCCTCGGACGACTCGGCGCCCGAGGGGAGCTGGGAGTGGCAGGACGTTCCCCTCCCGAGGGCGATGGAGCGCGTCAGCGACGCGCAGGGCCAGACCCTCGACCACTGGCTGGCCGGGAGCACCCACGGTCGACCGGTGGTCATCACCACCAGGTCGACGAGCCGAGGCCTCGTCTCGGTCCCGCTACCGGTCGCCGAGCTGGATCCAGAGCGGCCCACGGTCCTGCTCGCCCGGACCTCGTTCCTCGACGACGGCCTCGTCCTGGCCGTGCAGACCGCCGACGGACCACAGGTCTGGATCAGGCCCGACAGTGGGACCTGGAGCTCGGCGCCGTTGCCGGCAGGCACCATCCTCGACGCCGAGACGGTCGAGGACACCACCTACGTGACCATCCGTGGGGAGGACGGCATCCGCCTGTGGAGCAAACGGCTGCTCCCCGCAGCGCGCTGAGGTCCGACCCGACGGCGGCCCCACGGCGTCCGCTGACGCAACGACGTGCAGTGGCGCCGTTCAACGCGGGCGTCCGGTAGGAGCTCCCGGCGGCGGGCCGCCACTGCACGTCGTCGTGGTCAGTCCTGGTCGCGCAGGGCGCGGTTGACCGCGGACAGCACGGCGGTGAGTGACGCCTTGACGATCGAGCTGTGCAGCCCGACGCCCCACAGGACCCGGTCCCCGACGGCGCACTCGACGTAGGCGGCCGCCCGGGCGTCCCCACCCGAGGACAGCGCGTGCTCGGCGTAGTCGAGGACGCGGACGTCCACGCCGACGGTCGACAGGGCGTCGATGAACGCGGCGATCGGGCCGTTGCCGGTGCCCTCGATGGAGACCTCGACACCGTTGTCCAGCATCGTCGCGACGATGCGGTCGGCACCCCCGGCCTGGCTCTCGAGCGCGTGGCTGATCGGCGTGAACCGCCCCCAGGCGTTGGCCTCGCCGTCGACCGCGGGCAGGTACTCGTCCTGGAAGACGCTCCACAGCTCGGCCGGGCTGACCTCGCCGCCCTCGCTGTCGGTCTTGGCCTGGACGACGCCGCTGAACTCGATCTGCAGGCGACGCGGGAGGTCGAGCTGGTGCTCGGCCTTGAGGATGTAGGCGACCCCGCCCTTGCCGGACTGGCTGTTGACGCGGACCACTGCCTCGTAGGACCGGCCGACGTCGTGCGGGTCGATGGGCAGGTAGGGCACACCCCACACCAGCTCGTTGATCGACTTGCCGGAGGAGGCCACCTGGCGCTCCATGTCCTCGAAGCCCTTCTTGATCGCGTCCTGGTGCGAGCCGGAGAACGCCGTGAAGACGAGGTCACCGCCCCACGGGTGGCGCTCGGCGACGGGCAGCTGGTTGCAGTGCTCGACCGTGCGCCGGATCTCGTCGAGGTCGGAGAAGTCGATCTGCGGGTCGATGCCCTGGCTGAACAGGTTCATGCCGAGGGTGACCAGGTCGACGTTGCCCGTGCGCTCACCGTTGCCGAACAAGCACCCCTCGATACGGTCGGCTCCCGCGAGGTAGCCCAGCTCGGCGGCCGCGACACCCGTGCCACGGTCGTTGTGCGGGTGGAGGCTGACGACGATGGAGTCGCGCCGCTCGAGGTGGCGGATCATCCACTCGATCGAGTCGGCGTAGACGTTGGGCGTCGCCATCTCCACGGTCGCGGGCAGGTTGATGATCATCTTGTGGTCCGGCGTCGGGTCGATGACGTCGGCGACCTCGTTGCAGATGCGGACCGCGAACTCCAGCTCGGTGCCGGTGTAGGACTCTGGGCTGTACTCGTAGTAGACGACCGTGTCCGGGATGGTCTCCTCGAGCTTGCGGCACAGGCGGGCGGCCTGCAGCGCGATGTCGACGATGCCGTCCTGGTCCAGCCCGAACACGACGCGACGCTGGAGCACCGAGGTCGAGTTGTAGAAGTGGACGATGGCCTGCTTGGCACCACGGATCGAGTCGAACGTCCGCTCGATGAGGTGGTCGCGGCACTGCGTCAGCACCTGGATCGTCACGTCGTCGGGGATCATGTCGTCCTCGATGAGCATGCGCACGAAGTCGAAGTCGGTCTGGCTCGCCGAGGGGAACCCGACCTCGATCTCCTTGTAGCCCATCCGCACCAGCAGCTCGAACATCCGCTTCTTGCGGTCCGGGCTCATCGGGTCGATGAGGGCCTGGTTGCCGTCGCGGAGGTCGACCGCGCACCAGCGGGGTGCGGACTCGAGCACCTTGGTCGGCCAGGTGCGGTCGGGCAGATCGACCGCGATCTGCTCCTGGAAGGGCAGGTACTTCGCTACCGGCATGCCTGACGGCTGCTGGGGATGAATCATGTTCTCTCGCCTATCGATTCGTTGCTGGGTGGTTCCGACAGAACCTCAGCCTGGGCAACGCTACTCCGCGACGAGGGGCGGCTGATCGATCAGGCCCCGCCGCGGCGGCGAAGAAGGAGGCGCGAGAGACGCACCTGTTGAGGGTATGCCGCCCGCGCGGCATACGTCCATCGTCACGTGGGCACGGCCCACGATCCGGACGCCTCACGCGCCGGCCCACCCCTCCTCGAAGATGCCGGAGTACGCGTTGAGGGCGGGCTGCCCGCCGAGGTGGGCGTAGAGGACCGTGGAGTCCCGAGGGATCTCACCCGAGGTGACGAGGTCGACCAGCCCTGCCATGGACTTCCCCTCGTAGACCGGGTCGATGATCATGCCCTCGAGGCTCCCGCTGAGCCGGATGGCGTCGATCGTCGACTGGACGGGGATGCCGTAGAGGTCCCCGGCCCACCCCTCGAGGACGCTGACCTCGTCCTCGCGCAGCTCACGCCCGAGGCCGATGAGGTCCGCGGTGTGCTGGGCGATGCGACGCACCTGACCACGCGTCTTGTCGATCGTCGCCGAGGCGTCGATGCCGAGGACGCGTCGCGGCCGACCTCCCGCGTCCTCGAGCGCGGCGAACCCGGCGATCATGCCGGCGTGCGTCGAACCGGTGACGGTGCAGACGACGATCGTGTCGAAGAAGACGCCGAGCGCCTCCTCCTGCTCGGCGACCTCGTAGGCCCAGTTCGCGAAACCCAGTCCGCCGAGGCGGTGCTCACTGGCCCCGGCCGGGATGCCGTAGGGCGTCCCGCCGGATTCCTCGACCTCGCGCAGTGCGTCCTCCCACGAGGAGCGGATGCCGATGTCGAAACCGTGCGGGTCGAGCCGGGAGTCGGCACCCATGATGCGCGACAGCAGGAGGTTGCCCACCTTGTCGTTGACCGGGTCGTCCCAGTCCACCCACTTCTCCTGCACCAGCCGGCACTTGAGCCCGAGGTGCGCGGCGACGGCCGCGACCTGCCGGGTGTGGTTCGACTGGTAGCCGCCGATCGAGACGAGCGTGTCGGCGCCCGACGCGAGGACGTCGGGGACGATGTACTCCAGCTTGCGGGTCTTGTTGCCACCGAAGGCGAGACCGCTGTTGACGTCCTCCCGCTTGGCCCACACCTGCGCCCCACCGAGGTGCTCGGTCAGGCGGGCCAGCCGGTGGACCGGGCTCGGGCCGAAGGTCAGAGGGTGGCGAGGGAAGTCATGGATGGACACGGTCAATCTCCTTGTTCTGCAACGGTTGCAGCATCGTGGGCCAGGGAGTCCAGGAGCGGCTCGAGGGTCTGCCAGGTCTCGAAGGACACCCGCGCGGCTGCGTCGACATCGCCCTGTTCACAGAGGTCGACGAGGCGCGCGTGCAGCACGACCGAGCCCCGACCCGCCAGGGAGGCGAACCGGAGACGCTCGACGCGCCGCAGCACGGGTGTGTACTGCTCGAGGACGGCGGACACCGCCGCGTTGCCCGCAGCCGCGACCGGTATGCCGTGCAGCTCGTCGTCCGCCTCGAGCGCCGCGTCCGCGTCCCCGGCCTCGAGTGCGGTCGCGAAGCGGAGGTTGGCCCGACGCATGCGCTCGACGTCCGAGCTCGTCAGCTGGGGCACGGCCTCGCGCACGGCGAGCTCGTGCATGGCAGCCACCACCGCCTGGGCATCGCGGACGGCTCGGGCGTCGAGGGACGCGACCGTCGTCGAGCGGCCGGGGAGCGCGCTCACCAGGCCGGCCTGCTGGAGCCGGAGCAGGGCCTCCCGCACCGGGGTCCGGCTCACCCCGAGCCACGCCGCGAGCTCCTGGTCGCGCAGCTGCTCGCCCGGCTGGAGCGTGCCGTCGACGATGGAGTCCCTCAGGCGGAGGTAGACGTCGTCACGCAGCAGCGCCCGCGGCGCGATCGAGGACTCGGGGACAGGCACGCGATATATTGCATATCACTCGGCTCCTGCGGTCAAGTCCCGCGTGCGGACTCCGCGACGCCGTCGAGATCCTCGATGGTCCGGGTCCGGCCGATGGGCGACCCCACGAGCCACAGCACCGCGAGGGTCCCACCGGCCGCAGCCAGGTACAGCGTCGGGGCGATGCCGATCCACTCCCCCAGGAACCCGCCGAGCACCGCACCCAGCGGGCGGACGCCGTAGTTCACGGTCGAGAAGGCTCCCGCCACCCGGCTGCGGATCTCGTCCGGGACGACCGCGGTCTGCATCGCGTTGAGGGGCACGTCGAGCCACATGACGCCGAGACCGGTGACGAACTCGACCAGGGCGAGCACGCCGGCCCGCAGCCACAGGGGCCCACCGGCCAGCGGCAGCAGGGCGACCGGCGCAGAGAACAGGACGCCCCCCACCATGATGGTCCGCCCCATCCCGAGGACTGCGGTCGCCCTGCGGGACAGCACGGCGCCGAGCAACCCACCGCTGGCCCCGACCCCGAGGGCGAGACCGATGCCTCCGGCCGAGAGTCCCAGCTGGCGGCTGGCGAACAGCACCAGCAGGGCCGCCACCACGAAGTTGAAGAAGTTCACGGTGGTGGCGAAGGCCAAGGAGACCCGCAGGTACGGGTGGCGCAGCACGAGCGCCATACCCTCTCGGGCCCTGCGCAGGAGCGGGGCGGCGCCCTCGCGGTCCACCGGCGGGTCCTGCACGTCCACTCCCCCGATGAGCACCGCGGATGCCGCGAAGGTGACGGCGTCGACGAACATCGCGACCGGGGCCGTCAGCAGCTGGATCAGGCCACCGGCCGCAGCCGGGCCCGCGACGAACGAGAAGGAGCGCGTCGTGCTCAGCAGGCTGTTGGCCTCGACGTACTGGTCACGACGCACCAGGGCGACGAAGAAGCTGGGGTAGGCGGTCTGGTAGAGCACCTGTCCGAGCCCGGCGACCAGGGCCACGACGAAGAGCTGGGCCATCGTCACCAGCCCGAACCAGTGGGCCACGGGCAGGCTGAGCAGGACCGCGCACCGGAGCAGGTCGGCGAGGACCAGCAGCCGCCGCTTCCGCTCGTGGTGGTCGACCCAGGTGCCGACGAGGAGGGACAGGAGGTTCGGGGTCCACACGGCGGCGGTGAGCAGCCCCACCGTCGGGGCACTCGCGTGCAGGGTCGTCACGGCGATCAGTGGGAGCGCGAGGTCGGTGATCCGGTCGCCGAACTGCGAGATCCCCTGACCCACCCAGTAGCGCCCGAACCGGTGGTCCCGCCACAGCGGCCGTGTCACGACGCCGGCGCTTCGGGGAGGACGTAGCGCAGCATCCGGACCGGGCGTGCGCCCGGTTCCGGCGCGGACCCCTTCGAGCGCAACACGTATGGCGCGAGGACCTGTTCGATGGCGGCCTCGATCGTGTCGAGCTCGTCCGCGGTCACGACGACCGTCGTGTTGGACAGGCCGGCCGACCGGCGCCACCCGTCCTCGAGCAGGGGCTCGGTCTCGCGGACCCAGCGCGCGGGCAGGTCCTGGGCCTGCTCGAACAGGACGCGGGACAGCAGCGTGGCCGCGTCGCGGCCGGCCTCGTCAGCCGGCGGCGTGAACCGGAACCCCCGACCCACCGCCTCCCACCAGCGCTGCCGCCCGTCGGACTCCACCTCGGCGTCGCGGACCAGGCCGTGCTCGGCGAGGTGCCGCAGGTGCCAGCTGGTGACCGAGGGCGTCGCGCCCACCTCGGGGGCGAGTGCCGTCGCGGTGCTGGGACCGTCCTTCTGGAGCCGGCTGAGGATGGCCAGCCGGGTCGGGTGGGCCAGGGCGCGCATGCCCCTGGGCGTGAGCTCGACGTCGTCGTACGGGTTGGACACCGGACCTCCCGGAGGCTGTGCCACTGATGTGAGAGAACTGTTTCGAGAGGACTCTCTCACGAATTGCACGAGCAGGCCAGAGCGGAAATCCACGTGCGCACACCTCACCCCGCCCGCCACGATGGCGGCATGAACCTGCCACCGGGTCTCGTGGCCCGCCCCCTCGTGATGTCCGACGCCTCGGCGGTCCACGCGCTCTTCGCCGCAGCCGAGCTCGCCGACACCGGTGAGGTCGCCGTCGAGCTCGAGGACATCGAGGGTGGCTGGCAGCGACCCAGCTTCGACCTCGAGCAGGAGAGCATCGGGGTGTTCGAGAACGGGACCCTCGTCGCGGCCGGCGAGGTCTACAAGACCCGTCGCGCCGAGGCCACCGTCCACCCTGACCATCGCGGCCGCGGCATCGGTACCTGGCTCGCCCGCTGGGTCGAGGACTGCTCGCGGCGGCGTGGGGGCAGTCTCGTCGGCCAGAGCGTGCCGGTGGGCGGCTCCGCGGAGAGGCTCTACCAGTCGCTCGGCTACCGCGAGGGTTGGCGGGCCTGGGTGCTGGTCGTCCCCGAGGGCGCGGCGATCGAGCCCCAGCCGCTCCCCCGCGGGTACGTGCTGCGCGACCTCGTCGTCGGCGAGGACGAGGAGACGGCCTACCGGCTCGTCGAGGACGCGTTCAACGAATGGCCCGACCGACAGCCCAGCACGTTCGACGACTGGGCCGCGAGCACGGTGCGCCGGCCGGGGTTCGAGCCGTGGCAGATCCGGTTCGCCGTGGACGACCGCGGCACCGCCGTCGGGGTCGCGTTCCTGATCGTGACCGAGGGGTGCGGGTACGTCGACCAGCTGGCCGTCCGCAGTGACCAGCGCGGGAAGGGCCTGGCCCGGGCGCTGCTCGTCGACGCCTTCGCTCGCGCACGCGAGCACGGCGCCGCCCGCAGCGAGCTGTCGACCGACTCACGGACCGGCGCCCTCCCGCTGTACGAGCACGTCGGGATGCAGGTCAGCCAGAGCTACCAGCACTGGATGACCGACGTCTGACGGTCAGCCCTCCGGCGCGAGGGCACGACGAAGGGTGGCGATCTGCCGCCTCGGACGGGCCTGAAACGGCAGATCGCCACCCTTCGCGGTGGTCACCGGCGTCAGCGGCGCTTGAGCAGCTCCTCGGCGATCTGCACGGCGTTGAGGGCGGCACCCTTGCGCAGGTTGTCGCCGACGACGAACAGCACCAGGCCCTTGCCGGCCGGCGCGGCCTGGTCGGCACGGACCCGCCCGACGTAGACGTCGTCGCGCCCAGCCGCCTCGAGCGGGTTGGGCACCTCGGACACCACGACGCCGGGCGCCTTGGCCAGCAGCTCCAACGCTCGTTCGGGGCTGATCTCGCGGTCGAACTCGGCGTGGATCGCCAGCGAGTGGCCGGTGAAGACGGGCACCCGGACGCAGGTGCCCGAGACGAGCAGGTCGTCGATGTGCAGGATCTTGCGCGACTCGTTGCGGAGCTTCTGCTCCTCGTCGGTCTCCAGCGAACCGTCGTCGACGATCGACCCGGCCAGCGGGATCACGTTGAACCCGACGGGCACGGCGTACACGTTCGGCGCGGGGATCTGGACCGAACGCCCGTCGAGCGCGAGGTCGGCGGGCTCGCCCGCGGCATACCCGCCACGCAGCTGGCCGTCGAGCTCCTGCACGCCCTTGCCTCCCGAGCCGGAGACGGCTTGGTATGACGCGACGGTGAGCCGCACCAGACCCGCCTCGTCGTGCAGCGGCTTGAGGACCGGCATGGCCGCCATCGTGGTGCAGTTGGGGTTCGCGACGATCCCCTTGGGGATGGTGTCCAGGTCGTCGGCGTTGACCTCGCTCACGACCAGCGGGACCTCGGGGTCCTTGCGCCAGGCGGAGGAGTTGTCGACGACGATCGCGCCGGCAGCGGCGACCTTGGGTGCGAGCTCCTTGGAGGCCGCTCCCCCGTTGGAGAACAACGCGATGTCGATGCCGGAGAAGTCAGCGGTCGCCGAGTCCTCGACGGTGACCTCGCCACCGGCCCACGGCAGCGTCGTGCCGGCAGAGCGCGCCGACGCGAAGAAGCGGATCTCGTCGACCGGGAACGCCCGTTCGGCGAGGAGTGCACGCATGACCGAGCCGACCTGCCCGGTGGCCCCGAAGACACCAATTCTCATGGGACCAAGGATAGGTCGGCTCGGTCGTGCAACGGTTCAGCGGCTCACGATGTGGCAGAACCTGCGCGCACATCGGCAGTCTCGAGCTCGTCCTCCGGACCGCTGCCGGTCACGGGCGCGGTCGGCACCAGGTCGCCGACGCCCTCACCGGGAGCGGACTCCTCGAACGTCAGGGTGAAGTCGTCACCGTGCTCGGTGACGCCCGCGACGACGGCCTGCTCGACGGCAGCCACGGCATACGCGCGACGCACGATGAGCGGGTCATTGCTGAGGTCCTTCACCAGGGCGACGGCCAGGCCGATCATCACGATGAGGAACGGCAGGGCCGCCACGATGGTGATGTTCTGCAGGCCGGACAGGGCGTCCTCGCCACCCACGAGGAGCATGACGGCGGCGACGGCACCGGTTGCGGCGCCCCAGAAGATCACCGTCTTGCGGCTCGGGGCCAGGGTGCCGCGCTCGGAGAGCGTGCCCATGACGATCGAGGCGGCGTCGGCGCCCGACACGAAGAAGATCGCGACGAGGACCATGACGAGCACCGACGTGACGGTCGACAACGGCATGTGCGAGAGCATCTCGAAGAGGGTGCCCTCGGTGGATCCGGCTCCGGCGAGGTCGGTGCCGCTGCGCTGCAGGTCGATGCCCGCGCCACCGAAGATCGCGAACCACACGAGCGAGACGACGCTCGGCACCAGCAGCACCCCGGTGACGAACTGGCGGATGGTGCGACCGCGCGAGATGCGCGCGATGAACATGCCGACGAAGGGCGTCCAGCTGACCCACCAGGCCCAGTAGAAGATCGTCCAACCGGAGAGCCAGGTCTTCATGGCGTCGCCCCCGGCCGCGTCGGTGCGCGCGGACATCATGGCCAGGTTCTGGAAGTACGAACCGATCTCGGTGGGGACGAGGTTGAGGATGAAGACGGTCGGGCCGACGACGAAGACGAAGACCGCGAGGGCCAGCGCCAGCACCATGTTGATGTTGGACAGCCACTGGATGCCCTTGGCCAGCCCGGAGACGGCCGACAGGATGAAGCAGACGGTCAGGACGGCGATGATGCCGACGAGCACCATGTTGCCGGTCTTCCCGAGCCCGCCGACGATCTGCAGGCCCGAACCGATCTGGAGCGCGCCCAAGCCCAGCGAGGCGGCCGAACCGAACAGCGTCGCGAAGATCGCGAGCATGTCGATGACCCGACCGGCGGGGCCGGCGGCGCGCTTCTCGCCGAGCAGCGGCGCGAACGCCGAGCTGATGAGCAGCGAACGCCCCTTGCGGAAGACGCCGTACGCGACGGCGAGCCCGACGACCGCGTAGATGGCCCACGGGTGGAGCGTCCAGTGGAAGAGCGTCGTGGCCATGGCGTTCTGCACGGCCTGCGGGTTGCCGGCGGCACCGGTCCCGGGCGGCGGCTTGACGAAGTGCGACAGCGGCTCGGAGACCCCGTAGAACATCAGGCCGATCCCCATGCCGGCGGAGAACATCATCGCGATCCACGAGACCGTCTTGAACTCCGGCTCCTCGTCGTCGCGCCCGAGCGGGATGCGCCCGTACTTGCTGGCGGCGAGCCAGATGACGAACAGCACGAACCCGGAGGCGACCAGCGAGAACAGCCAGCCCATGTTGTGCACGACCCACCCGAGCCCCGCGCCGGACGCCGAGCTCAGCGTGTCGGTGCTGAGGAATCCCCACAGCACGAACGCGATCGCGATCGCCGCGGTGACGCCGAACACGATGGTGTCGACCTTCTGCGGCTCCTCGGCAGGGTGCTCCTCGATGACGGGGTCGAGGGCGGGGTGGGGCGTGTCGAGGGCTTCGTTCTCGCCCGTGGCCTGGGCCGGTGCGGCCGGGCCTGTCTTGGTCAGTGTCGAGTCCACGTGGTGTAGGCGCCCTCGTTGGGGAGGGCGCCGCTCCTTCGCTGTTCTGGATTGGTTGCGTATCAAAACCGTCGTTGGTCGACCGCCCACTGTGCCGAGAAGCACGGCACATCTCAAATCGCGGATGCCGGGAACTTCCCGCGCACCTGCCCAAAACCGTTGCAGCACAATCGATCCCACGTATGTCGTGAGCCTCGCCACGGTGGGCCGGGATCGTCGCGAGCGGGTCAGAAACCCAGGCGCTGGAGCTGCTTGGGGTCGCGCTGCCAGTCCTTGGCGATCTTCACGTGCAGGTCCAGGTAGACCTTCTGGCCGAGGAGCTCCTCGATGCCCTGACGGGCGTTCGTGCCGACCTCGCGCAGCCGCGACCCGCCACGACCGATGATGATGGCCTTCTGCGACGACCGCTCGACGAACACGTTGACCCGCACGTCCAGCAGGGGCTTGTCCGCGGGACGGCCCTCACGCTGGACCATCTCGTCGACGACGACCGCCAGGGAGTGCGGCAGCTCGTCGCGGACGCCCTCGAGGGCGGCCTCCCGGACGAGCTCGGCGATCATGACCATCTGCGGCTCGTCGGTGAGGACGCCCTCCGGGTACAGCGGGCCGGGCGACGTGGGCAGGTAGCTCGACAGCACCTCGGTCACCTCACCCACCTGTGACCCGTCCACGGCGGAGCAGGGGACGATCGCGTCCCACGAGCCGAGCTGGTCGATGGAGATGAGGTGCTCGGCCAGGCGCTGGCGGTCGACGCGGTCGGTCTTGGTGGCGATGGCCACGACCGGACGACGCTTGCCCTGCTGGATCTCCTTGAGCTCGCGGGCGATGAACCCGTCGCCGGGGCCGATCTTCTGGTCCGCCGGGAGACAGAACCCGATGACGTCGACCTCGAGCAGCGTCTCGCGGACGACGTCGTTGAGCCGCTCCCCCAGCAGCGTCCGGGGCTTGTGCAGGCCCGGTGTGTCGACCAGGACGAGCTGCGCCCGCTCGTTGGTGACGATCCCGCGGATGGTGTGGCGGGTCGTCTGCGGCTTCGAGGACGTGATGGCGACCTTGTGGCCGACCATGGCGTTCGTCAGCGTCGACTTGCCGGCGTTCGGGCGCCCGACGAGGCAGGCGAACCCGGCGAGGTACGGCTTCTCCTCCGACGGTGACCCCGCGGCATACCCCTCGGTCGGTCCGGTTCCGCTCTCAGTCATGACACTCCCTCGCGCTCGGGCTCCACCGTAGTGCGCTCGGGCACCCCCTCGTCGCCACCCTCGTGCCGCTCCGGCAGGCGCGACACGATGACGGAGGCGATCCGGTGCCGGCGACCAGCCATCCGCTCGGCCGTGAGGGCCAGCCCGGCGACCTCTGCGCGCGACCCGACGATGGGCACCCGGCCGATGCTCTTGCCGATGAGCCCACCGACGGTGTCGACCTCGTCCTCCTCGATCTCGACGTCGAACTCGTCGGCGAGGTCGTCGATGTCCATCGTCGCCGGCACCCGGAACGTGCCGTCGCCGAGGTCCTCGACCCCCGGTGCCTCCCGGTCGTACTCGTCGGCGATCTCGCCCACGATCTCCTCGATGATGTCCTCGATGGTGACCAGTCCGGCGGTGCCGCCGTACTCGTCCACCACGACGGCGAAGTGGCTCTGGTCGCGCTGCATCTCGCGCAGCAGGTCGTCGACCGGCTTGCTCTCCGGGACGTAGTGCATCGGTCGCATCTGCGTCGTCACGGGCAGCGACCCGGCCTCGTGGTCGGCGTTGACCCGCCGCGCTACGTCCTTGAAGTAGAGCAGGCCGAGGATGTCGTCCGAGCCGTCGCCGACGACGGGGATGCGCGAGAACCCCGACCGCAGGAACAGCGACATCGCCGAGCGCAGGGTCTTCTCGCTGTCGACGGTGACCATGTCGGTGCGCGGGACCATGACCTCGCGGGCCACCGTGTCACCGAGCTCGAAGACGGAGTGGATCATCTCCCGCTCCCCGGCCTCGATGACGGCGCTCTCTCCGGCGAGGTCGACGAGGTCGCGCAGCTCGGACTCGCTCTGGAACGGGCCGTCACGGTAGCCACGACCGGGGGTCACGGCGTTGCCGAGCGCGATGAGGACACGGGCGACCGGGCCCAGCAGCGCACGGAGCCACACGATGACCGGTGAGGCGATGAGGGCGACGGCGTCGGAGTTCTGCCGTCCGAGCGTGCGCGGCGAGACCCCGACGACGACGAACGACACCAGCGCCATCACCCCGATGGCGATGAGCAGCGGTTTCCAGAACCCGTCGACGAGGTCGACGGCGCCCAGTGTGATGAGCACGGCTGTCGTCGCCTCGGCGATGACGCGCAGGAACGCCGTGACGGACAGGTATGCCGCGCTGTCGCCGACGATGCGCATGAGCGACGCCGACCCGGGTCGCTTCTCCTCGAGCAGCTCGTGGGCGCGCACCCGGGACATCCGCCACAGGGCTGCTTCCGCGGCCGAGAGGAGGAAGGCGACCGCGATGCTGAACAACGCGGCCAGGACGAGACGGGTCATCGGAGCACCATCAGCCGGCGGGTCGACCACGGCCCGCGAGGAACGTCAGCAGCAGCTGGCGCTGGAGCTCGAACATCTCGCGCTCCTCCTCGGGCTCGGCGTGGTCGTAGCCCAGCAGGTGCAGGATGCCGTGGGTCGTGAGGAGCAGCAGCTCCTCCTCCGTGGCATGGCCGGCCTCGGCCGCCTGCTTCGCCGCCACGGACGGGCAGAGCACGATGTCGCCGAGGACACCCTCCTCGGGCTCCTCGCCCACCCGTCCCGGGCGCAGCTCGTCCATCGGGAACGACATCACGTCGGTCGGACCCGGCAGGTCCATCCACTGCACGTGGAGCACCTCCATGGCCGCCTCGTCGACGAGGCGCAGGCAGAGGTCCGCACCGGGGTGCACCCGCATCTCGCCCAGGACGTACCTGCTCAGGGCCACCAGCTCGAGCTCGTCGAGCTGGTGGTCGGTCTCATTGAGAACGTCGACGCTCACGCTGTGCCCGCCCTCCCTGCTGCTGTCCGTGCGTCTCGCCCTGCAGGTCGTCCCAGCGGCCGTAGGCGTCGACGATCGCACCCACGAGGCGGTGACGGACGACGTCCTGGGGGCTGAGGACCGAGAAGTGGATGTCGTCGACACCGGTGAGGATGTCGCGGACCACCCGCAGGCCGGAGCGCGACCCGTCCGGGAGGTCAACCTGGGTCACGTCACCGGTCACGACCATCTTGGAGCCGAACCCGAGACGGGTGAGGAACATCTTCATCTGCTCGGGCGAGGTGTTCTGCGCCTCGTCGAGGATGATGAACGCGTCGTTGAGCGTGCGGCCACGCATGTAGGCCAGCGGGGCCACCTCGATCGTCCCGGCAGCCATCAGGCGCGGGATCGACTCGGGGTCGACCATGTCGTGCAGCGCGTCGTACAGGGGACGCAGGTAGGGGTCGATCTTGTCGTTGAGCGTGCCGGGCAGGAAGCCGAGCCGCTCGCCGGCCTCGACCGCAGGACGGGTCAGGATGATCCGGTTGACCTGCTTGGCCTGCAGGGCCTGGACCGCCTTCGCCATCGCGAGGTAGGTCTTGCCCGTGCCGGCGGGACCGATGCCGAACACGACGGTGTGCTTGTCGATCGCGTCGACGTAGTGCTTCTGGTTCAGTGTCTTGGGACGGATCGTGCGGCCGCGCGAGGAGACGATGTTCATCGTCAGGACGTCGGCGGGCCGTTCGGTCGTCTGGGCGCGCAGCATGCTGATCGAGCGCTCGACGGCATCGCGGTTCAGCGGCTGGCCGCCCTCGATCACGAGCAGCAGCTCGTCGATGGTCCGCTCTGCGAGGGCCACCTCGGCACTCGGGCCGGACAGGTGGAACTCGTTGCCGCGGACGTGGATCTCCAGCTGCGGGAACGCTCGCTCCATCGTGCGGAGCAGCTCGTCGCGGGGTCCGAGAAGGGTGACCATCTGGACCTGCGGAGGGATCTCGACGGTGTGGGTGGGCAGGGAGTGCGCGCCCTCGGGCGTGCCCCCCGGCGTGGTCGGTTGATCTGCTTCAGGCATGGTCCGCCCAGTCTACGGTGCCGCTCAGCCGGGCGGCCACGTCATTGCCCGCCCACCCAGCACGTGCAGGTGGGCGTGGAAGACGCTCTGCTGGGCGTCGGCACCCGTGTTGAACACCGTGCGGTAGCCGCTCTCGGCGATGCCCTCCTGCTCGGCGACCCGGGCCACCGCGGCCAGCAGGGCGGCCGCGTCCTCGGGCCGCTCGGCGGCGAGAGCGGCCGCCGTCCGCACGTGGTGGCGCGGGATGACCAGGACGTGGGTCGGGGCCTGGGGTTCGAGGTCGCGGAACGCCACCGTCGCCTCGTCCTCGTGCACCACCGTGGCCGGGATCTGCCCCGCCACGATCTTGCAGAAGAGGCAGTCGGGGTCGGTGCTGCGCTCCGTCGAGCGGGTCGGATCGGTCATGCAGGCGAGGGTATCGGCGCGTCAACCTCGGACGCTGGTTGCGCGTCAAGGGAGCGTGAGACTGTTGAGCGTGGCAGAGCGCGACCCCGGTGGGGACACCCGGGGACGGCGGGGCGGTGCGGGCACCGGTGGGGCCGGCGCCAGGACCCCGGGCGCCGACGTGCCGAGCGCCGACGTCGCCATCACCGAGCTGTATGCCGCGCACTGGACCGGTCTGGTCCGCCTCGCCTGGCTCCTCCTGCGGGACGACCTCGCCGCCGAGGAGGTCGTCCAGGACGCCTTCATCGCCGTCCACCGGCGATGGGACTCGTTGCGCAGCCACGAGAGCGCGGCCGCCTACCTGCGCCGCGCCGTGGTGAACGGCGCCCGGTCCGGCCTGCGCCACCGGGGCGTCGAGGAGCGGTACCTGACGCGCGAGCAGGGTGAGCCCACGGCATACGCACGACGCACCGAGGTGAGCGCGGAGGACCGCGCCCTCGACGCCGAAGCCACCAGCTCCATGGTCACGGCGCTCGGGCGGTTGCCCCAGCGCCAGAGAGAGGTCCTGACGATGCGCTACTACCTCGACCTGAGCGAGGCCGAGATCGCCGACGCCCTCGGCATCTCCGCCGGATCGGTCAAGGCCCACGCCCACCGCGGCCTCGCCGCCCTGCGCGACCGGATGGAGACCTCGTCATGAGCGACCGCACCGAGTTCCTGCACCCCGACTTCGAGCCGGGCGAGTTCGACCGCATCGAGCGCGAGCTGCGGCGTTCGCTGACCCAGGAGTCGGGCCGGATGCGCCCCACGGACCGGCTCGACACGATCCTGCACGAGGCCCACCGCGCCGGTCCGGTCACGGCGACCGGCGGGACGGGGATGCGTCGTTGGCTCGCGCCCGCCGCCGCGGCCGCCGTGGTGGCCGCCATCGCCGGCGGCGTGTGGCTGTCCAACCAGGACCCCACGGCGACCCCCGGGCCCCCCGCGGGCAGCCCGTCGGCGACCGTCCCGGCACCCACCGCCACCGGCCCCTCGGCCACCGACCAGCCCACCACCGCCCCCACCCAGACCTCGAGCCCGACCACGTCCCCGAACAGCGGGCCCGGTGTCGTCATGACGTTCCCGGCCTACTTCGTCGGGCCTGTCGGAGGCTCCACACCCACGTACAAGCTGTTCAGGGAGTTCATCCGCCAAGAGGTGGCAGCCGACCCCACTCCGGCGGACAAGGTGACGGTCGCGCTGACCCTGGCCATGAACGCCCAGCCCTACTCGAACACCGACGGCTACCTCCAGCCGTGGTCGGGCACCACCGTGACCGCGGCGACGGTGGCGAACGACGTCATCGAGGTGCGGCTGAGCGGTCCCGGCGCCGAGGGTTTCACCCCCGAGGTCCAGCGACTCGCGGTGCAGCAGCTCGTGTGGACCGCGGAGGCAGCAGTCGGTCGGGGCCCGCTCCCGGTCAGGTTCGAGATCGAGGGAGGCGCGACGAAGCTGTTCGGGTCGATCTCGACGGACCAGTCCTTCACCCGGCCCTCGGCGGACGAGTCCTGGAAGGACCTCGCGCCGATCTGGGTCACCGCACCGTCGCGCGACCAGGTGCTGCCGTCGGCGTCACCCGTCACGGTCAAGGGTGAGGCGAGCGTGTTCGAGGCCACCGTGGGCTGGGAGCTCACCCGAGGCACGACCTCCGTGAAGACCGGCAACGCCATGGCGACCATCGGTGCGCCCAGCCGGGGCACCTACTCCTTCTCGCTCGGCACCCTCGCGCCCGGCACCTACACGGTGAAGGTCTATGAGGCCAGCGCCAAGGACGGGTCGATCGCAGCCGAGGACTCGGTCACCTTCACGGTGAAGTAGCCCTCGCGGACGGGCTCAGCGCCAGCGCGCCGCGGCGCTGAGCACCGCGAGGGCAGCCGGTCCGGCGCTCGACGAACGCAGCACCGTCGGCCCGAGTCGCACCGTCACCGCGCCAGCAGCCTCGAGCGCGGCCACCTCCTCAGGGGTGATGCCTCCCTCGGGCCCCACGACCACGAGCACCTCGCCGGAGTCCGGAACCCGTTGCGCCGCAAGGCTCTGGGTGGCGTCCTCGTGCAGCACGTATGCCGCCGCCGCGGCGCCCACACGCGCCGCCAGGGTCTTCGTCGTGGCCAGCTCCGCGACGACCGGGACGCGAGACCGGCGCGACTGCTTGGCAGCGGCGACCACGGCCGACTCCCACTTGCGACGGGCCTTGTCGCCCCGCTCCCCACGCCACTGGACGATGCAGCGCGACGCCTGCCACGGGACGACCTCGTCGACCCCGAACTCGGTCGCCGCCTCGACGGCCTGGTCGTCGCGGTCGCCCTTCGCGAGGGCCTGGACGAGGACGAACCTTGGCTCGCCCTCGGGCTCGATGGCCAGCTCGGCGACGACCAGGTCGAGCTCGGCCTTCCCGGCTGCCACGACGTCGCACGTCGCGCGCAGCCCCAGCCCGTCAGCCAGGAGCACCCGCTCCCCCGCGGCGATGCGGCGCACCGTCGCGGCGTGCCGCCCCTCCGGCCCGTCGAGGACCACCTTCGCCCCGGGGACCGCTCCTGCGAGCAGCGCCGGGTCGACGAGGAAGAGCGGGAGGGTCATGGGAGCAGCCTGGGGCGGTGCGGGCGGGCCCCGCTACTTGGCCTTGAACGCGTCGCGGAGCTTGCCGAACAGGCCCGGGTGGGCGGGCGTCATACGACCCTCGGGGCGCTCCTCGCCGCGCAGGGCGGCGAGCTGGCGCAGGAGCTCCTCCTGCTGCTCGTCCAGCTTCGTCGGGGTCAGGATCGTCGCGTGGACGATGAGGTCCCCACGACCACCACCGCGCAGGTGGGTGACACCGAGGCCACGGAGGGTCATGGCGTCACCGGACTGCGTGCCGGGCTTGATCTCGAGCTCGTTGACACCGTCGAAGGTGTCGAGCTTGAGGGTCGTCCCGAGCGCACCTGCCGTCATCGGCAGCTCGACCGTGCAGTGCAGGTCGTCGCCACGGCGCTGGAAGGTCTGGTGCGGACGGACGGCGACCTCGACGTAGAGGTCCCCGGCGGGACCGCCACCCTGGCCGACCTCGCCCTCCCCCGTGAGCTGGATGCGGGTGCCGGTGTCGACGCCTGCGGGAACCTTGATCTTCAGGGTGCGACGGGTGCGGACGCGTCCGTCGCCCGAGCACTCGAAGCAGGGGCTGACGAGGACCTCGCCGTACCCCTGGCAGGTCATGCAGGGACGGGTCGTCATGACCTGCCCGAGGAACGAGCGCTGCACCTGCTGGATCTCGCCGCGACCGCCGCAGACGTCACAGGTCCGGCGGGACGTGCCCGGCTGGGCCCCGTCACCGTGGCAGGTGGAGCAGACGACCGCGGTCTCGACGGTGAGCTCCTGCTCGCCACCGAAGACGGCGTCGGCGAGGTCGAGGTCGAGCCGGATCAGGGCGTCCTGGCCGCGGCGCTGGCGCGACCGGGGGCCGCGCTGGGCCTGACCGGCACCGGCGCCGAAGAAGGCGTCCATGATGTCGCTGAAGGAGAAGCCCTGGCCGAACCCCGCGGCACCGGCGGCATACGGGTCGGCGCCCTGGTCGTAGGAGCGCTTCTTCTCCGCGTCGGAGAGCACGTCGTAGGCCTGGGAGACCTTCTTGAACTGCTCTTCCGCCTCGGGGCTGGGGTTGACGTCCGGGTGCAACCGCCGGGCCATCTTGCGGTAGGCCCGCTTGATCTCCTCCGGCGACGCGTCCTTGGAGACGCCCAGGTCCTGGTAGTAGTCGTTCAACGAGAGTCCTTGTCAGTGGTGCGAGGGGTGGATCGGTGAGCCCGGTCGGGCACAGGCGTCACTGCGCCAGGATCCGGGAGACGTACGTGGCGACTGCCCGCACCGACGCCATCGTCGTGGGGTAGTCCATGCGGGTGGGGCCGAGGACGCCGAGGCCCGCGACCAGGTCGGAGCCGCTGCCGTACTCGGTGGCGACGACCGAGGTCGACTGCAGTCCGGCGAACGGGTTCTCGTGCCCGATGCGGACCGAGACGGCGTCGCTGGTCTCCCTGGCGGTGCCGAGCAGCTTGAGCAGCACGACGTGCTGCTCGAGCGCCTCGAGCACCGGGCCGATGCTGAGGGGGAAGTCGGTGCCGACGCGCGCGAGGTTCGACGTGCCTGCCAGCACGACGCGCTCCTCGCGCTCCTCGACCAGGGCGTCCTCCAGGGAGCGGACGACGGCCCGGACGAGGTCGCGGTCGGCCGGCTCGAACTCCTCCGGCAGCGACTCGAGGGAAGCGGCTGCGTCGACCAGGCGCTGGCCCACGGCGCTGGCGTTGATCTTCGCTCGCACCAGCCCCAGGGTGGCCTCGCCCTCGGTCGTGGACAGGTCGTGGGTCGTCTCGATGACCCTCTGCTCGACGCGGCCGGTGTTGACGATGAGCACCACCATCAGCCTGGTCGCGCCCATCGGCACGAACTCGATGTGCCGCACCGACGAACGGGTCAACGAGGGGTACTGCATGACCGCGACCTGCCGCGTCAGCGAGGACAGCAGCCGCACGGTGCGGGCCACGACGTCGTCGAGGTCGACCGCCCCCTCGAGGAACTGGGCGATGGCGGAGCGCTCGGCCGGCGACATCGGCTTCACCGAGCTCAGGCGGTCGACGAACAAGCGGTAGCCGGCATCCGTGGGCACGCGCCCGGCGCTCGTGTGGGGGGCTGCGATCAGCCCCTCCTCCTCGAGGGCGGCCATGTCGTTGCGGACGGTGGCGGCGGAGACCCCGAGGTGATGGCGCTCGAGGAGGGCCTTGGACCCCACGGGTTCGGAGGTCTCGACGTAGTCCTGCACGATCGCGCGCAGCACGGCGAGACGGCGTTCCTCACTCATCGGACACCTCCTTTGCGGTCGGACTGGAGACGGGACTTGAGTCGGCGCTGGCGACGGGTGGCAGCAGGCGGGTCCGGGTCGGGCGGCGACGACGGGGCTGCTGGCACTCATGCTCAGCGAGTGCCAAGTCTACGGTGTTCCCGGGTCCGGGGCCGCACCGGCGGCGCGTCCTCTCCGGTGGCGTCGGCCACGCGGCATACCCTGCGTCGGTGTCCGACCGCTATGGCTCCGATGTCCTCTCCGGCGACTGGAAGGTTCCCCCGAGGGGACGCTCCCGCGAGGTGGAGGCCGAGACCGGCCTGGTCGTCGAGGACGTCGACACCGGGTGGTGCGGCGCCGTCGTGCGCGTCGAGAAGGCCGGCGGCATGCGCGTGGTGCACCTCGAGGACCGCCGCGGCCGCACCAAGGGGTTCCCGATGGGGCCCGGTTTCCTGCTCGACGGGGCCCCGGTGATCCTCACGCCGCCGACCGCTGCCGCCCGCGCGAAGCTCGCCGAGGCGAAGGCGGCGACTGCGCGGACGGCGTCCGGGTCGAGGGCGGTCGAGGGCGCCAAGGCGCGGGTCGCGAGCGGCTCACGGATCTTCGTCGAGGGCCGCCACGACGCCGAGCTCGTCGAGAAGGTCTGGGGGGACGACCTGCGCATCGAGGGAGTCGTCGTCGAGATGCTCGACGGCGTGGACGACCTCGCCGGGGCCATCCGTGACTTCCGTCCCGGCCCCGGCCAGCGGATGGGGGTCCTCGTCGACCACCTCCTGCCCGGCACCAAGGAGGACAAGGTCGTCCAGGCGTGCCGCAGGGGCCCGCATGCCGCGCACGTCAAGATCCTGGGCCACCCGTACGTCGACGTCTGGCAGTCGGTGCGCCCGGAGCGACTGGGCCTGCAGCAGTGGCCCGTCATCCCACGGGGCCAGTCGTGGAAGCACGGGATCTGCCGTCACCTCGGCTGGCAGGCCGACAGCCAGGCCGACATCGCCCGGGCGTGGAAGCAGATCCTCGGCACGGTGCGGTCGTACGCCGACCTCGAGCCCACCCTGCTGGCCAGTGTCGAGGAGCTCATCGACTTCGTGACCGAGCCGGGGCACTGAACCGGGGCACTGAACCGGGGCACGGTCGGGGTCGACCCTGACGCACCCCTGACCCGCCCCTCGCCAGACCCCGAAAGTCCTGTCTGCACGGGTCGTCATGCGTTTCACTGGTGGAAGACACCACCACGGAGGAACACCATGACCGAACAACCGCAGCCCCAGGCCCCCGGCTCCCAGCCGGTGCCGCCGCCCCCCGGTCCGTCCGGACCGCCCCCGGTCTACGGCTCCGGCCCGAAGCCGATGTCGCAGCAGGACGAGAAGACCTGGGCGACCCTGGCCCACCTGGCACCCTTCGCCGCCGCCCTCGTCGGGCTGCCGTTCCTGGGACCACTGATCGTCTTCCTGCTCCTCAAGGACCGTGGGCCGTTCGTGCGGGCCCACGCTGCCCAGGCGTTGAACTTCCAGATCATCACCACCATCGCGCTGTGGGTCTTCGGACTGCTGTCGTTCGTGCTCATCGGGATCCCGTTCGTGATCGCCACGGGGATCGCCTGGATCGTCCTGCCGATCATCGCGGCGATCAAGGCCAACAACGGTGAGTGGTACCGCTACCCGTTCACGCCCGAGCTGGTGAAGTGACCTCGGGCTAACGCAGCCCGAGCAGCCGCCGCACCACGGTGTCGGCCAGCAGGCGGCCCTGCCTCGTCAGCACGACCCGCTGACGGCGCAGGGCCGCTGCCGCGTCCACGAGCTCGTCGGCGATGAGACCTGCGACAGCCGTCCGCCCTTCCGGCTGGAGGTCGTCGATCGGCAGTCCCTCGACCAGGCGTACCCCGAGCAGCACGCGCTCGTCGTAGCGCTGCTCGTCGGTGAGCGTCTCGCGGCCGTGGGCCGGGCTCGTGCCGGGTGAGGCGACGCGGGCGGCATACGCGTTGGGGTGCTTGACGTTCCACCACCGCACGCCGCCGACATGGCTGTGCGCGCCGGGGCCGATCCCCCACCAGTTGCCGTCGGCCCAGTAGCCGTCGTTGTGGCGGCAGCGGGCGTCCTCGCGGGTGGCCCAGTTGCTCACCTCGTACCAGCCGAAGCCTGCGGCGGTGAGGTGCTCGTCGGCGATCTCGTACTTCGCCGCCTCGTCGTCGTCCTCCGGCGCCGGCACCTGCCCACGACGGACCTGGGCGGCCAGCTTGGTGCCGTCCTCGACGACGAGGGCGTAGGCCGAGACGTGGTCGGGTGCGAGGTCGGTCGCGGTGCGCAGGCTGGTGCGCCAGTCGTCGAGGCTCTCCCCCGGCGTTCCGTAGATGAGGTCGAGGCTCACCTGCAGGCCCGCGGACCGGGCCGCGTCGACGGCGCGGGCGACGTTGGCCGGGTCATGGGTGCGTTCGAGGGTGCGCAGCACGTGCGGCACCGCGGACTGCATGCCGAGCGACACCCGGGTGAACCCGGCATCGGCCAGCACGCGAAGGCCCTCGGGAGTCACGGAGTCGGGGTTCGCCTCAGTCGTCACCTCGGCATCACCGGCCAGCCCGAACCGGTCCCGTATGCCGTGCAGCATGCTCGCGAGGTCGGCGGCGGCCAGCATCGTCGGCGTCCCGCCGCCGACGAACACGGTCTGCACCTCGGGTGCCCGGTCACCAAGGACCGAGGCGGCGAGGTCGAGCTCCCGGACCGCCGCACCCGCGAACGTCGCCACGCTCGCACCGTCGTTGCCGAGCTCGGTCAGCGTGTAGGTGTTGAAGTCGCAGTAGCCGCAGCGCACCGAGCAGAACGGCACGTGCAGGTAGATCCCGAACGGCCGGGACGGCAGGGTCGCCAGGGCCGACTCGGGCAGGAGACCGTCCGCGGGCGCGGGGTCGCCGTCGGGCAGGGCGCTGGGCATGTGGCCATCCTCTCAGCCTGCCGCGCAGCTACCGTCGTCGGATGCGCCACCTCTCCGACGCGGACGTCGAGGCCCTGCTCCCCCCGCCGGCCGAGGCAGTGCGCCTCGTGCACGACGCGCTCGTCGCCCTGTCCCGCGGTGAGGCCGAGGTGCCGCCGAAGCCGACCGTCCACGCACCCGGCGGAGCGTTCGCGAATGCCATGCCCGCGGCATACCCGGCCCGAAACCTGTTGGGGTGCAAGTGGATAAGCATCTTCCCGGACAACCCGTCGCACGGGCTCCCGACCGTCAGCGGGCTCATGGTCGTCAACGACGGTAGGACCGGAGCTCCCCGGGCCGTCATGTCCGCCGGCGCCCTGACGGCAGCCCGGACGGCCGCGGTCTCGGGTGCCTGCATCGCTGCGCTCGCCGCGACCGGTGCGCCCGCGGGCTTCACCGGTGCCGGCCTGCAGGCACGTTCGCACCTGCGCGTGCTGGAGGCGCTGGGTCACCTCGACGTCACCGTGTACGCGCGGCGCGCCGACGCCCGGGCTGAGCTGATGGCGTGGGCGGAGGAGCACGTCCCCCGGGTACGGCTTCGCGTCACCGACGACGCGCGGGAAGCCGTCCTGGGACGCCCGGTCGTGGTCACCGGACTGTCGATCGGGCTGACCGGCGCCGAGCTCGACCCGTCGTGGATCGCACCGGACGCGCTGGTCCTGCCGCTGGACTACGCCACCTCGGTGGGTCCGGCGCTGGCGCGAGCCTCGGTGCTTGCGGCCGACCACGTCCCGCAGTTCGAGGCGGTGCGGGTCGCCGGCACGCTCGGTGAGTACCCGGCGACGACGACGTGGACCGGCTCGCTGCTCGACCAGGCGCGACCCGACGGACGCATCGTCTGCCAGAACCTCGGCAACGGCCTCAGTGACCTGGTCGTCGCCGCAGCGGTGGCCGACGCCGCCGAGGCGCAGGGTGCCGGACACCTGGTGGACACCGGGTCCGCGTAGGGTCCAAGGGTGAGCACCTCCCGCTGGATCGACCTCGACGGTGTCGTCAACATGCGTGACGTGGGCGGGCTGCCCACCACCGACCGAGGCACCGTCGCCACTGGACGGCTGTTGCGTTCGGACAACCTGCAGGACCTCAGCGACGCCGACATCGACCACCTCGTCGAGGTCGTCGGGGTCAGCGACATCGTCGACCTGCGCAGCAACGTCGAGGTCCACATCGAGGGCCCGGCACCACTGCAGGTGCGCGGACTGGCGACGCACCACCGGTACTCCCTCTTCCGCGACGACGAGCGCGAGATCACCGCCGGGGACGCCCTGGTCGTGCCGTGGTCGAAGAAGAACCAGAAGGAGGCCGACGCCCGTCCCCGGCTCGATGACGACTACTGGGCCAGCCACTACCTCGGCTACCTCGTCGACCGGCCGGACTCGATCCTCGGAGCCCTGGAGGTCATCTCCCTAGCGCAGGGAGCCACGGTCGTGCACTGCGCGGCCGGCAAGGACCGCACCGGCACCGTCGTGGGCCTGGCCCTGTCGGTCGCCGGCGTCTCCGACGAGGACGTCGTCGCCGACTACGTCGCGACCGGTGAACGCATCGAGCAGATCGTGGGCCGGCTCATGGCGAGACCCGCGTACGGCGAGGTGCTCAAGGACCAGCCGATGGACCACCACCGCCCCAAGCCCGAGACGATGACCCGCATCCTCACGGTGCTCCGCGAGCGCCACGGTGGCGCGGGTGGTTGGCTGCAGGAGCAGGGCTGGAGCGTCGACCAGGTCGAGGCGCTCCGCGGCCACCTGCGCGCATGACCTCCGCCGACGACGCAGACCGTCGCCCGCGCGGGCGACGGCGCGCCATGCGCGTGCTCCTCGTCGACGACCGTGACCGCCTGCTGCTCTTCCGCGACAGCGACCCCGGTATGGCGCCCGTGCCCCGCTGGTGGATCACCCCCGGCGGCGGCGTCGAGCCCGACGAGTCGGATGTCGAGGCTGCGCTGCGCGAGGTGTTCGAGGAGACCGGCGTGCAGGTCCCGGCGCAGGACCTGGTCGGTCCGTTGGCCACCCGGGTCGTCGTCCACGGCTACAGCGACGTGGTGACGACCCAGGACGAGGCGTTCTGGTACGTCCGGGTGCCCGCCTTCGAGGTGAGCACCGCCGGGCACACCGAGCAGGAGCTGCTGACGATGACCGACCACCGGTGGTGGAGCCGGGCCGAGCTCGAGGCCACCGACGAAGAGGTCTGGCCGCGCACCGTGCTCGAGCTCTGGTCGCTGGCGGACGACTTCGCCTCCGGTGCCACGACTCCACCGCGCGACCTCGGCACCGTCGAGGAGTCGACAGTCCCCGTCTGACCGGCCACGGTCCGGCGCCGGTTGCGCACCTCCGCGAAGCACGGGCGAGTCAGGCCGCATCTGCGCTCCATACCCACGTCACCCGGACAAGGTCAGGGCCCCTTTGCCCGCGACGAGCCGTACTCTGGCCACGTTCGCTGGCGGGGCCACGATCAGGGTCCGGATCGACGGGGAGAAACGGATGGCGAACGACCGCGCGGGTACCGAGATCGAGGGCATGCACCGACCGCCGGCCCTCGTGTGGACGGCCGTGGTCGCACCGCTGTCCATGATCGGCGTTGGTGTCGTGCTGGTGGCCGTGACCGACCTCGACTGGGGGGCGCTGCTCACCGGAGTGCTCTTCGGCCTACCGATGGTCCTGCGGTGGTGGAACCGAACCGTCGTCTCCCCCGAGGGAATCCGGACCAGGCGGTGGCTGAGGTGGCGCGTGTTGCCGTGGGAAGACATCGCCGCCGTGGCCGAGGCGGGTCGGTGGACGTGGGATGACGTCGTCGGGGTCATCACCCAGCACGGTGAGCCAGTCGCCCTGGACCTCCCCGGATCCCGCCGTGCCGAGTTCAGCGACTACGCGGCGTCCCGCGGCGTCCCCCGGGACGCACGGTCACGGGGGCGTCGAGCCGCCGGCCGAGGACCTCGGCCGGCGCCACCGGGGAGGTCGGCGACCGCAAGCCCGTCTCCTGCGCTCAGCGGGCGGGCTTGTCGGTCACCCAGAGTCGGATGGTGCCCTCGACCACGGCGGTGCCGTCGGCACGGGTGGCAACCACGTGCACGGGCACGTCGACGTCACCGGTCCGCGCCCAGTCGGCCGGGTCGGTGGTGGCCACGCACGTGATGTCGGTCGTCGCCTTGGCTGCGTAGTCGACCTCCATCCCGCGAGGGATCCAGCGCCGGTGCGCCGGGATCGTCGCCTCGGCCAGCGCACCCATCGCTGCCTCGAGCCCGTTGCAGATCGCGATGACGTGAACGGTCCCGAGGTGGTTCTGCACCCGTCGCCGCTTGCGGATCGTCAGCTCGGCGCGGTTCGGCCCGAGCTCGACGAAACGCGGGCGCGCGGTGCGGAAGTACGGCGCCGCCTGCTCGAAGACGAGCGAGAACACGGTGCGACCGTGAGGCAGTCGCGACAGGCGTCGGTAGAGCGCGTAGGTGTCGACCATGGCGCGATATTACCCACCGGTAACCACCGGGAGGCTGCCGCACCTCCGCTTTGGGTGCCCAGACGGTCGGAAATCCGACCGTCTGGGCACCCAAAACTTGAGCCGACCGTCTGGGCGCCCAAAGCGGGAGAGGAGGGGGGCTACTTCTTGGTCGCGCCCGGCTCGTCGTTGGACAGGGCTGCGATGAAGGCCTCGGGCGGGACCTCGACGGAACCGATGTTCTTCATGCGCTTCTTGCCGGCCTTCTGCTTCTCGAGCAGCTTGCGCTTGCGGCTGATGTCGCCGCCGTAGCACTTGGCGAGCACGTCCTTGCGGATGGCGCGGATGTTCTCGCGGGCGATGATGCGCGCCCCGATGGCGGCCTGGATCGGCACCTCGAACTGCTGGCGCGGGATGAGGTCCTTGAGCTTGCTGGCCATCATCACGCCATACGCGTAGGCCTTGTCCTTGTGGACGATCGAGGAGAACGCGTCCACCGTCTCGCCCTGCAGCAGGATGTCGACCTTGACCAGGTCGGCCACCTGGTCGCCGTCGGGTTCGTAGTCGAGCGAGGCGTAGCCGCGGGTCCGGGACTTCAGCTGGTCGAAGAAGTCGAACACGATCTCCGCCAGGGGCAGCGTGTAGCGCATCTCCACGCGCTCCTCGGACAGGTAGTCCATGCCGCGGAGGCTGCCGCGCTTCTGCTGGCACAGCTCCATGACCGCACCGATGAACTCGCTGGGCACGAGGATCGTCGCGCGGACGACCGGCTCGGTGACCGAGGAGACCTTGCCGTAGGGGTACTCGCTCGGGTTGGTGACCGTCAGGACCTTGCCGTCGTCCATCGTCACGTCGTAGACGACGTTGGGCAGGGTCGAGATGAGGTCGAGGTCGAACTCGCGCTCGAGGCGCTCGCGGACGATCTCGAGGTGGAGCATCCCGAGGAACCCGATGCGGAAACCGAACCCGAGGGCTGCGGACGTCTCCGGTTCGTAGACCAGGGCCGCGTCGTTGAGCTTGAGCTTGTCGAGCGCGTCGCGCAGGTCGGGGTAGTCCGAGCCGTCGATCGGGTACAGCCCCGAGAACACCATCGGCTTGGGGTCGCGGTAGCCGCCGAGGGCCTCCTTGGCCGGCTTGGCCGCGTTGGTGACGGTGTCGCCGACCTTGGACTGGCGCACGTCCTTCACGCCGGTGATGAGGTAACCCACCTCGCCGACGCCCAGGCCCTTGGCCGGTGTGGGCTCGGGCGAGCTCACGCCGATCTCGAGCAGCTCGTGCGTCGCACGGGTCGACATCATCGCGATCTTCTCGCGCGGGTTGAGGTTGCCGTCGATCACGCGGACGTAGGTCACCACGCCGCGGTAGGTGTCGTAGACGGAGTCGAAGATCATCGCGCGGGCCGGGGCGTCCGGGTCACCGACCGGGGGCGGCAGCTGCCGCACGATCTGGTTGAGCAGCGGCTCGACGCCCTCACCGGTCTTGCCGGACACCCGCAGGCAGTCCTCGGGCTCGCAGCCGATCAGGCCGGCCAGCTCCTCGGCGAACTTCTCAGGCTGGGCCGCAGGCAGGTCGATCTTGTTGAGGACCGGGATGATCGTGAGGTCGTTCTCCATGGCGAGGTAGAGGTTCGCCAACGTCTGCGCCTCGATGCCCTGGGCGGCGTCGACGAGCAGGACGGCGCCTTCACAGGCCGCCAGCGAGCGCGAGACCTCGTAGGTGAAGTCGACGTGCCCGGGGGTGTCGATCATGTTCAGCGCGTACGTGATCCCGTCGAGCTCCCACGGCATGCGCACGGCCTGGCTCTTGATGGTGATGCCGCGCTCGCGCTCGATGTCCATCTTGTCGAGGTACTGTGCGCGCATCGCCCGGCCGTCCACGACCCCGGTGACCTGCAGCATCCGGTCGGCCAGGGTCGACTTGCCGTGGTCGATGTGGGCGATGATGCTGAAGTTCCGGATCAGGTCCGGCGGCGTTGCGTGCGGCTGCAGCGCGGTGCGGGCCATCGGGGACACGGGTGTACTCGACCTCACGGGTGGGACGGCGGGGAACGGTTCATCCTCCCACGACCGCGCCACTGTCCGTGACGCGACGTGCGCGGTCCCCGAGGTCAGGCGGTCGCCACCGCCGACGAGACGTCGCCGCGCGAGCGTCGGGTCGTGCGCCGTTGCGCCAGCCCTGAGGCCAGCGCGATCCCCACCCCCAGCACGGCGAGTATGGCGCCGACCCTCGAGGGCCATTCGTACCCCAGGCCCGCGGACAGCACGATCGAGCCGAGCCAGGCGCCGAGCGCGTTGGCCAGGTTGAGCGTGGAGTGGTTGAGCGCCGCCGCGAGGGACTGTCCCTCGTGCGCGACGTCCATGAGCCGGGTCTGCAGCATCGGCACCAGCGCGCTCGGCAGCAGGCCGAGCATGAAGACGGCGACGATGGCCAGCCACTTGGCCTGGTGGACGGCAGGACCGAAGAGCGCCAGCATCACGGCGATCGTCCACATGAGGACGCAGATCCCGCGCAGCAGCCCCAGCTTCGAGACCGGCCCCGAGGCCACCGCCCCGGCGGTCATCCCCACGCCGTAGACGGCGAGGATGAGGGGGATCGCCCCCTTGCTGAAGCCACCCAGCTCGGTCATCGTCGGCGCGATGTAGGAGAACGTGGCGAACATGCCCCCGAAGCCGACCGTGCCGATGGCGAGCGCGAACCACACCTGGGGCCGACGCAGGGCGGAGAACTCCGAGCGCATCGTCGCTCCCCCGTCGGGTGGGCAGAAGGGCACCCAGCGCCAGACCGCGAGCACGGTGACGGCCGCGAGGACGGACACCGCGGCATACGGCCACTGCCAGCCGTAGGACTGGCCGAGGCGGGTGGTGAGCGGGACCCCCACGATGTTGGCCACGGTGAGTCCGGTGATCATCATCGAGACCGCCCACGTGCGGCGGTGCGCAGGCACCAGCGAGGCGGCCACGAGCGAACCCACGCCGAAGTAGGCGCCGTGCGGCAGGCCGGAGAGGAACCGCGCCCCCATGAGGAGGCCGTAGCTGCTGGCAAGCGCGGACAGGCCGTTCGCGACGGCGAAGCCGCCCATCAGCCAGAGCAGCAGGCGCTTGCGCGGCATCTTCGAGCCCAGGGTCGCCAGGACCGGGGCGCCGACGACCACGCCGGCGGCATACGCGGAGACGACGTGACCGGCCGTCGGGATGGAGATGCCCACCCCGTCGGCGACCTCGGGGAGAAGACCCATCGTGACGAACTCGGTCGTCCCGATGGCGAACCCGCCGATGGCGAGCGCGAGCAGCGCCAGGTTGGTGTGGCTCGAGCGGACGGCGGGACCCACCGGGTCGCTCGGCTCGGTGGGCATTGCAGCGGGCGCGGGCGGAGCGGACTCGGTCACAGCGGTGCAACGGATCGTGCGTCGTGGTGCATTCCCCGACTGTCCCACGACCTGTACCCGCCTCGACGCGAGCCGTCAGCGGTCGAGACATAGCATCGACCCCGACGCCGACCACACATCGAGGGGACCATGGCCGAGCAGACCCACGCACCACAGCCGCAGCCGAGCCAGCCGCACCCGCTGGACCAGTTCGGGTCACCCGCCGGTCCCACCGGCCCAGCGGGACCGTTCGCTCCCCCGGGGTTCCGCCGTCGGGTGCGCTCCCACCTGCGCCACCCGCTGGAGAACCTCTGCCTGGTGCTGGTCATCATCGGTTCGGTCGTCGTCTGGTCGTTCTGCGCCTACGAGATCTCCTCGGCGATCATCGACCGCCGGAGCCCCGACCCGTATGCCGTGCTCCTCCTCGCCGCGCCGGTCCTCGTCTACTTCCTCCGTGGCCAGCTCTACGCCCAGCAGCGGCTGACCGGCGTGAAGATCAGTGAGACCCAGTACCCCGAGGCGCACCGAATGCTCCTCGACGCCTGCGCCCACTACGGCCTGCCAAAGGTCCCGGACGCCTACGTCGTGCTGGGCAACGGCATGATCAACGCCGCGGCCTCGGGACACGGGTTCAAGCGGTTCATCTTCCTGTACAGCGACCTGTTCGAGATCGGTGGCGAGGCCCGGCAGCCCGACGCCTTGCGCTTCATCATCGGCCACGAGGTCGGCCACATCGCCGCAGGTCACACCAGCTACTGGCGGGTCGTCGCGATCAGCGGCGCGCAGTGGGTGCCGTTCCTCGGGTCGACGCTGAGCCGCAGCCAGGAGTACACCGCGGACAACTTCGGCTACTCCCTCGTGCCGCAGGGCAGCGCCGGTGCGATGTCGACCCTCGCCGCCGGCAAGTACCTCAACCGCACCGTCGACGTGAACGCCTTCGCCGACCGCGCGACCACGGAGAAGGGCTTCTTCGTCTGGCTGGTCAACGCCCTGGCCAGCCACCCCGTCCTCGTCTGGCGCTCGCACGCGTTGCGGGACCGCCGTCGCCCGGGTCGGCTGCTGTGGCGCCCGAGGAGCAACGCGTGACGGTGGAGGTCGACTACCTGCACACCTCCCGTCGCCCCCAGTTCGCCGACCTCCCCGCAGACGTCCGGGCCCTGCTCGCCGAGGTGGCCGGGTCACCGGTCGCGTCGGCGCGGCCCAGTGTGACCTCGGGCTTCACCGGGGCGTTCGCCGCCCTGCTCGACCTCGCCGACGGCCGACGGGTGTTCGCCAAGGCGGCCGGGCCGGCGGCACCGCACGCGCGTGTGGCCATCCCGCAGGAGGCCCTGGTGCTGGGCCGGCTCGAACGCTTCGAGGGACGTCTGACCGCACCGGCCCTCGTCGGTGCTGCCGGTCTGGAGGACTGGCAGGTCGTGGTCGTCGAGGCCATCGACGGGCGGATGCCGGGCGTGCCCTGGACCGACGCCGAGGTCGACGTCGTCCACGACGCCTGCCTGCGCCTGGCCGCCGTCCCGCCCGAGGACGTCGCCGCCCTCACCCCGTCGTCCCTGGCCGCCGACGTCGGAGGTGACGAGGTGGCCCTCACCACGCTCGACGAGCTCGCCGCCGGCAGGCGGGACTGGCCCGAGTCCGTGCCGCCGGTTCGGCCCGAGCTGATGCGCGAGGTGGCCCGGCTCGGGCACCTCGCCCGCCGGCTGCTCGAGGGCGACCGGCTCGTCCACTGCGACCTGCGTCCCGACAACCTGCTGCTGGACACCGCAGGGCAGGTGCGCATCGTCGACTGGAACTGGGTCACGCGCGGTCCCGCGTGGACCGACTTCGTGAGCCTCTGGCCGCTGATGGCCAGGGACGGCATCGACGTGGACCGGCTCTGCCGGGAATCACCGCTCACCCAGGACACCGAACCCGAGGCCATCGACGCGTTCCTGGCCGTGCTGGCCGGATACCTCCTGAGCCACGCCGGGAACCCTGCCCCACCCGCCACCCTCAACGCGATCCGCGACCACCAGCGGTTGCTGGGGCGGCTGTGCCTCGACTTGCTCGCGCAGCGGCGCGGCTGGGCGGGCTGACCGAGCGCCCGTCCCGGTAGCGTGACGGCCATGGCACGACGCGGGCTCGGCGAACAGCTGGCACAGATCCTCGGGCGGGCGGTCGGCGACGGCGCCCGCAGCTGGCTGCGGAGCCGCACGGGATCCAGGAGCAGCACCCCCGGCCGCGGCACCACTGGTCGTACCCCCGCCCGCCGCACGCCCGGGGGCGGCACGGCCCGCGGAGGCACCGTCCCCGCCGCGGGCGGGTCCTACCCCGGGGACTTCGGTGGCGTCCCCGACCTGAGGTATGCCGCCAACCCCGATGGCCGACCGGACCCGGGTGAGATCGTGTGGACGTGGGTGCCCTACGAGGAGGACCACAGCCAGGGCAAGGACCGTCCGGTGCTGCTCGTCGGCCGTGACGGCGGGTGGCTGCTCGCCCTGATGCTCACGAGCAAGGACCACGATCGTGACGCCGCCCAGGAGTCACGCCGGGGTCGGCACTGGCAGGACATCGGCAGCGGAGCGTGGGACCGGGCCGGTCGCCCCAGCGAGGTGCGGCTCGACCGCGTCATCCGGGTCGACCCCGCCGCCGTGCGTCGCGAAGGCGCCACCCTGGACCGCGCCAGGTTCGACGCCGTGGCCGCCGCCGTGCGCGCCCTCGGCTGAGCCCGGAGCACCGCCGAACCCCTTTCGCCGCCCACCCGGGCTCGGTCACCCCGGGCTCGGTCACCCCGCGCCCGGCCGCCCGGGGGCCGGCGCGGCCCACCTTGGGCGAGTCCTGACCTGCACCGGGGGAACCCCTCACGCTTCCTTGACCCCGTCGGAGCACTGACGTTTGTACCTTTTGCGGTGTTCGTCCACCTGCCACCGAGGGGAACCCCATGAAGCGTCTTCGCCGGCACCGAGCCATCGCCCTGGCTGCCGCGGCTGCTGCGCTGGTCGCGGCCACCGCCGCCACGGCCTCACCGTCGTCGGCCAGCCCGACCAGCACGCCGCGGCCCACCGACCACGCCAAGGGAGCCGGCATCGCGCGCGGCGGTGACGCGTACATGGGGTGGTCGCAGGACTCCACGGGCAGGACCGAGCCCACCGCGCAGCAGGCTGCCCGGGCCTCGAGCCTGGCGGCCGCCACCCAGACGCCCGGCATCGACGTGTCCAAGTGGCAGGGCAACGTCGACTGGGCGAGCTACTGGGGCCAGGGGAAGAAGTTCGCCTACATCAAGGCCACCGAGGGCACGACGTACCAGAACCCGTACTTCGCCCAGCAGTACAACGGGTCCTACGGCGTCGGGATGGTCCGCGGGTCCTACCACTTCGCCCTGCCGGACAACTCCTCAGGCACGGCCCAGGCGGACTGGTTCGTCGACCACGGCGGAGCCTGGTCCGGCGACGGGAAGACGCTCCCGGGCGTGCTCGACATCGAGTACAACCCCTACGGCGCCACCTGCTACGGGCTGAGCCAGGCCTCGATGAACAGCTGGATCGCCGCCTTCACCTCGCGCTACAAGGCACGGACCGGACGGGACGCGGTCATCTACTCGACCACGAGCTGGTGGAGCACCTGCACGGGCAACACGAGCCAGTTCGCGTCGACGAACCCGCTGTGGATCGCGCGGTACAACACCACCGTCGGGACGCTCCCGGCCGGCTGGTCCTACTACACGTTCTGGCAGTACAGCGACACCCCGGTCGACCAGGACTACTTCAACGGCGACCTCGCCGGCCTGCAGAGGCTGGCACTCGGCTGAGCCGGAACTCCGCTCCGGTTGGGTGCCCAGCCGGTCGTCCCGTCGGCTGGGCACTCCGGCAGGGACGACGAAGGGGCCCGGTCACCATGTGGTGACCGGGCCCCTTCGTGATGTCAGGGACTCGATCAGATCGAGTTGGCCTTCTTCGCCATGGCCGACTTCTTGTTGGCGGCCTGGTTGGCGTGGATGACGCCCTTGCTCACGGCCTTGTCGAGCTTGGTCGAGGCAGCCTTGAGCGCCTCCGCTGCCGCGTCCTTGTCGCCCGCAGCAGCGGCCGTCTGGAACTTGCGGATGAAGGTCTTGAGCTCGCTCTTGACGGCCTTGTTGCGCTCGGTCGCCGTGCGGTTCGTCTTGATCCGCTTGAGCTGGGACTTGATGTTTGCCACGTGTGTCTCTCTTGGTTGGTCGGTGGTTGCCGTTAGAGGGCGGCAGAAGCATCTCGGGACCGGGCGTGGGGCACCCGTGGTTGAGACGCTCTGGGTGGTGCTTGCATGCGCACACGACCATGCGCGCACGCGACGGGTAAATCTACCAGCGAGGAGCCTCCACCCCCAAAACGTCCCTCGGCCCGACGGACCCGCAGGTCAGCGGCCGTTCCGCGCGGAGGTGATGGTGAGGATGGCGCGCTCGACGGCGTAGACGGGGTCACGACCGCCGCCCTTGACCTCGAAGTCCGCCAGCGCGACGGCCTGGATCGAGTCGGCCAGGCCCTCCGGACCCCAGCCGGACAGTCCCCGGCGGGCCTTGTCGACCTGCCACGGCGCCATACCGAGGTCGCGCGCGACGTCGGCGGAGCGCCCGCGGCCGGCGGCGCCGACCTTGACCAGCTGGCGCAGCTGCTGGGCGAGGACCGCCACGATCGGGACGGGGTCGACGCCGGTGGCGATGGCGTGGCGCAGCAGGCGCAGGGCCTCCCCCGCGTTGCCGGCCACCGCGGCGTCGGCGACGCGGAAGCCGCTCGCCTCGACCTTGCCACCGTGGTACTTGGCGACGAGCTGGTCGTCGATGGTTCCCGTGGTGTCGGCGACGAGCTGCGAGCAGGCGGCAGCGAGCTCGCGGACGTCCTTGCCCACGGCCTCGATGAGCGCCCGCACGGCATCGGGCGTGGCCTTGCGGCCTGCCCGGCGGAACTCGTGCATCGCGAAGTCGGTCTTGTCGCGGTCGGACTTGATGGCCGGAGCCTCGACCACCCGGGACTGCGACTTCTTGATCGTGTCGAGCACCTTCTTGCCGCGCTGACCCGTCTTGTGGGTGACCACCAGCGTCACGTCCGCCTCCGGGGCGGCGAGGAAGGCGAGGAGGTCCTCCTGCAGCTCGTCCGGGGCCTCGTCGAGGTCGTGCACGACGATCGCCTTCGACCCGCCGAACAGCGATGGGCTCGCATGCATGCCCAGCGAGCCTGCCTCGTAGGTGGCGGCGTAGAGACGCACGACCTCGAGGTCCGGGTCGCCCTGGCGGAGCTCGTCGAGGGTCGAGGCGAGCGCGCGGTCGGCGATCACCTGCTCCGGGCCGGTGATGAGCACGAACGGCGGCACGGACGTCGCGGTGGTGGTCACGGGGTCAGCCTGCCACGGCCCGGGGACAGCCTCAGCCGCCCGGGCAGTACGCCTCGCCGGGTGCGAGCTCGGGGTGGATGGCCCCGTCCCGGTCGGCCACCGACGTGACCGCCGTGCCCGCGCCGCGGCGTACCGCCACGACCTCCGCGAGGATCGCCACGGCGATCTCCCCCGGCGCCTGCGCGCCGATGTCGAGGCCGATGGGGGCGTGCAGGGTCGCCAACGAGTCCTCGGACACGTCGTGGGCGAGCAACCACTCCCTGCGCCGCGCCTGGGTCTTCCGCGACCCCATCGCCCCCACGTATGCCGTGCCGGCTGCGAGCGCGTCCCGCAGGACCGGTCCGTCCACTCCTTCGTGGTGACTGGTGACCACGACGGCATCGTGCTCGGGTCCTACGGCCACCTGCTCGGCCGACACCGTGGTGGTCCAACCCATCGGCACGCACAGGGCGGTCAGGGCCTCGACGACCGGTCCGTCTCCGACGAGCAGCAGGTGCGGGGTGTCGTCCATGGGGCCAGTATCACCCGTATGGCGAAGTACACGGTGAACTCCGCGGCCGTCGACCACGTGACCCGCCTGATCGAGGCCCGGCAGTACGTCCTCGACAGCAACTGGGGGGACGTCCAGCCCGACGCCGAGGCCCAGAACGCCTACCTCGAGAAGCACGACTGGGAGGCCTACGGCGCCTGGCACCTCGGGCTCACCGAGGGCGCGAACGACGAGACGAAGGCGCGCTACGCGTTCGTGGCAGGCGACTTCCGACGGGTGCACCGCAGCGCGCTGATCGCCTGCGTGTACCGCGCCTCGGAGTGGCGGCACAAGGACGTCGAGCTCGCGGCCCACGACCTCCTGCAGCTCCTCGACCGCACCTCCCGCTGAGCCGGGTCCGAGCCCGTGCTCGGGTCAGTCGAACTTCATCGCGGCAGCGCCGGTCTCGAGGCCGAGCCCCTTGAGCCGGGCGGCGATGACGTCCTCGGGCAGCTCGAGGCTCTCGGCGAGCTCGGCGAGGTCCAGGCCCAGCTCGACCCCGTCGCGCAGCTCCTCGTCGGACTCCGGCGTCCAGGCGAAGCCCTGGGTCACCGCGGTCCGGGACGTGTCGGCGGGTGGCGGGTCCTGCGCGACCGGGCGCGGATCGGGTGCCGGCTCGGCCGGACGCGGGTGCTCTGCCGCGTCCTCACCCGTGCGGCCCATCGTCGTCCCGGCGACCGCGCCGGTGACGCCGCGCAAGGCCGGCTCGTGCACGGTCAGCGGTGCGGCCGCCGTCTCGTCGAGGCGCTTGAGGGCGGCCAGCACCCGGTCGCGGTCGGTCGTCGGCCAGAACGGGGGCAGCGACTTCTGGAGGAACCCGGCATACCGCGCCGTGATCATGCGGGAGTCGAGGAAGGCGACGACCCCACGGTCGTCGGCGCGGCGGATGAGGCGACCGGCCCCCTGGGCGAGGCGCAGGGCGGCATGCGTCGCCGAGACGGCCATGAACCCGTTGCCACCCATGCGCGCGATCGCCTGGGATCGCGCCGAGGACAACGGGTCGTCGGGTCGCGGGAACGGGATGCGGTCGATGATGACGAGCTGGCACGACGACCCGGGGACGTCGACGCCCTGCCACAACGTCAGGGTGCCGAAGAGGCAGGTTTTCGGGTCGCGGGCGAACTGCCGCACCAGCGTGGTGATCTGGTCCTCGCCCTGGCAGAGGAACCCGATCTCCCCGTCGAAGCGCTCGCGCATCGCCTCGGTCGCGTCACGGGCCGCGCGCATCGACGAGAACAGGCCGAGCGCCCTGCCGCCGGAGGCGCGGATGAGCGCCTCGATCTCGTCGAGGGTCTGCTCGCTGATGCCGTCGCGCCCCGGCGCGGGGAGGTGCTGGGCGACGTAGGCAATGGCCTGCTGGGGGTAGTCGAACGGGCTGCCGACGTCGAGACCACGCCACTCGGGCGCCCCCTCGCCCCGCAGGCCCATCGTCCCGGCCACCGCGTCGAACGTGCCGCCGAGCTCGAGCGTCGCCGACGTCATGACGACGGTGCGGTCACCGAAGACCTTGTCGCGCAACAACATCGCCACGCTCATGGGCGCCACCCGAAGGATCGATCCGCGGCGCGGGTCGCGGTTGAGCCAGACGACGTCGAGGTCCCGCTCCTCGAGGATGCGGGAGGAGTTCTCGAACACCTCCTCGATCGCGGCCTGCGCGACCTTGCGGGCCCCGTCGGCCTCCACCCCCTTCTCGGGCTTCAGCTCGGTCATCACCTGCCGTGAGGTGTCGCGCACCCGGGCGAGGGCCATGGCCAGCGAGTCCGGTATGCCGCCGAGCTTGCCCTCGGGCAGCTCGTCGAGGACCCCGGCGAGGTAGTCGGCCGCGTCGTCGACGGTCTCGGCCGAGTCGGCCATCCGACCGGCGCGCTTGGCGGCCGCTGCCACCATCGGGCCGGTGATCTCGTCGGTGATCGTCGAGGTGACGCGGTCGACGAGCTCGTGGCCCTCGTCGACGACGAGGACGTCGTGCTCGGGCAGCATCTGCCGCCCCTCGAAGGAGTCGATCGCCATGAACGAGTGGTTCGTGACGATGACGTCGCACTCCTTGGCCGCCTCCCGCGAGCGCTCGACGAAGCAGTCGGCCAGGGCGGGGCACTTGCTGCCCATGCACTCGTGCGCGCTGACCGACACCTGTCGCCAGGCCCGTTCACTCACGCCGGGGACGAGCTCGTCGCGGTCGCCGGACTCGGTCGTGTCGGCCCACTCGCGCAGCCGGACGACCTCCTGCCCGAGGCGGGAAGCGGCCTTGTCCACCTCGCCGACCCCGAACAGCCCCTCGTCCTCGTCGGGGAAGCCGCCCTCGAGCTTGTGGGCGCACAGGTAGTTGCGGCGGCCCTTGACCAGGCCGTAGGTGGGCTGGCGACCGAGGATCGGGGCGATGGCCTCGGCAAGGCGGGGCATGTCGCGGTCGACGATCTGGGCCTGCAGCGCCAGGGTGGCCGTCGCGATGACCGCGGGCTTGCCGGTCTTCTGGGCGTGCATCACCGCCGGGATCAGGTAGGCGAGGGACTTCCCGGTGCCGGTGCCCGCCTGCACGAGCAGGTGCTCGTCCTTCTCGATCGCGTCCGCGACCGCATGGGCCATCTCGACCTGGCCGGGGCGTTCGACTCCCCCGACTCCCTGGACGGCAGCATGCAGGAGGTCGTCGAGGGAAGCCACCCGGACAGGGTATGCCGTGTCACCGACGACTCGTGCCAGGCGTTCCCAGCGTCCTGGTCAGGCTCCACCGTGCGGCACGAGGGGGCGGCCGTCGACCCGCCTGGCCATGGTCACGTCGTCGCGGTCGTCGCCCGGTGCCACCCGGATCGCACCCGGGATGCGGCCGACCTCGGTGTAGCCGCACCGAGCGTAGAACCCGCTCGCCCCCGACCCGCTGCGCACCCCGAGCTGGAGCAGCTCGACGCCGTCCTCGCGCGCGATCCGGTGCATCCCCGCCATGAGCGAGAGGCCCAGCCCACGGCGCTGCCGGGTCGGGTCCACCATGACGCGGTAGAGCCAGCGCCCGTGGTGCAGGAGGGGGTTGGCGGTCCGCACCCACCAGGCCCAGCCGACCAACGTGCCGTCTGGTTCACGCAGCGCCCCGGCCACGGCGGCGCCGGCCGCCATCTGCTCCTCGTGGGCAGCCAGTGCGCTCGCCACCCGCTCGGACGGGGCGCCGGGCAGGAAGCCGACCGCTCCCCCGGCGTCGTTCACCGCCGTCCACAGGGCCAGCACCTCCGCCCGCACACCGTCGTCGAGCGCCTCGAGCCGGGACACCCGCGGCGCCTCGAACACCGCCGAGTCGGGCTCGTCCGGGAGGTCGTCGGCCAGCACCATCCGGGCACCGGTGCGGACGAGTCCCGCGGACTCGGCCGTCCGGACCGAGGCGGGGTTGTGGTCCTTGACGACCGCACGGACCGGGTCTTGCGGGTGCCACTCGGTCGCCATCGCGACGGCGGCCCGGGCTGCCTCCCGGGCCAGGCCACGTCCCTGTGCCTCGGGCACGAACCGGTAGTAGAGGTTGAGGTACCCGTCCTGCTGCTTCACGCCGACCCAGCCCAACGGCATACCGGAGTCGCGGTCCTGGGCGACCCAGTAGCCGAACCCGTGCTCCGCCCAGTGCGCGAGGATCGCCTCGAAGAAGGCGGCGTTGGTCGCGGGCGTCCCGAGCACGTGCGGGGCGTGCGCGTAGAGGCGCGGGTCGCTGTGCACGGTGGAGTGGAAGTCGCGGTCCGCCTCGGTCGGGCGCCGCAGGTGCAGGCGCGCCGTCGTCGTCTCGAAGGCCATGGGTCCAGCCAAGCACGCGCCCCCGACACGGTGGGGACGACCGGCGGCGCCCCCTGAGAGGATGGTGGCGATGAGCACCGACCAGGCAGCCGCCACCACCCCGTCCCTGCCTGACCTGCTCGATGGCGCCGCAGCCGGCCCCGACGAGGCGTATGACGCGTTCTCGGCGTGGGCGACGCAGCGGGGCCTCCCGCTCTACCCCCACCAGGACGAGGCGCTGATCGCCCTGCTCGCCGGGGAGAACGTCGTGCTGTCGACGCCCACCGGCTCGGGCAAGTCGCTCGTCGCGACGGGCGCGCACTTCGCCGCGCTCGCCGGCGACCGGGTGAGCTTCTACACGGCTCCGATCAAGGCCCTGGTGAGCGAGAAGTTCTTCGCCCTGTGCGAGGTGTTCGGCGCGTCCGAGGTGGGCATGCTCACCGGCGACGCCTCGGTGAACCCCGACGCCCCCATCATCTGCTGCACCGCCGAGATCCTCGCCAACATCGCGCTGCGCGAGGGCAAGGACGCCGATGTCGGCCTGGTCGTCATGGACGAGTTCCACTACTACGCCGAGCCGGACCGGGGCTGGGCCTGGCAGGTGCCGCTGCTCGAGCTCCCGCAGGCGCAGTTCCTGCTCATGTCGGCGACCCTCGGCGACATGACCGAGCTCGCCGAGGACCTGACGCGGCGCAACGGTCGTCCCACCGCCCTGGTCACCGGGACCGAGCGGCCCATCCCGCTGAGCTTCTCCTGGGCGATGACCTCCCTGCCGGAGACGATCGAGGAGCTCCTGACCACCCACCAGGCGCCGGTCTACATCGTCCACTTCACCCAGGTGTCGGCCCTGGAGCAGGCCCAGGCCCTCGTCGGGATGAAGTCCTCGCTCAAGGCCGACAAGGAGGCGATCGCCGAGAGGATCGCCGGGTTCCGGTTCACGGCGGGGTTCGGGAAGACCCTGTCCCGCCTCGTCCGCGCGGGGATCGGCGTCCACCACGCAGGGATGCTGCCGCGGTACCGGCGGCTCGTCGAGCAGCTGGCCCAGGACGGCCTGCTCAAGGTCATCTGCGGCACGGACACCCTCGGTGTCGGCATCAACGTGCCGATCCGGACCGTGCTGTTCACCGGGCTGGTGAAGTTCGACGGGTCCCGCCAGCGGATCCTCAAGGCGCGCGAGTTCCACCAGATCGCCGGCCGAGCAGGACGGGCCGGCTTCGACACGAGTGGATCGGTGGTCATCCAGGCGCCCGAGCACGTGATCGAGAACGAGAAGAACCTCGCCAAGGCCGGCGACGACCCCAAGAAGCGACGCAAGGTGCAGCGTCGCAAGCCTGCCGACGGCGAGGTGTCGTGGACCGAGCAGACGTACGACAAGCTCGTCGCCGCGGAGCCCGAGCCGCTCGTGTCCCGCATGCGGGTCGACCACTCGATGATCCTCAACCTCGTGCAGCGGCCGGGCGACCCGATCACGGCCCTCGCCCGGCTGCTCCGCGACAACCACGAGTCCCCGCGGAACCAGGCGCGTCTCGCGCGGCGAGCCATCACGTTGGGCCGCAGCCTGCTCGACACCGGTGTGCTCCACCGCGTCGACCCGCCCGGTCCCGACGGGCGCACCATCGCCGTCCGGGAGGAGCTTGCCGACGACTTCGCCCTCAACCAGCCGTTGGCGCCGCTCGCCCTGGCCGCGCTCGACGTCCTCGACCCCGAGTCGCCGACCCACGCGCTCGACATCGTGTCGGTCATCGAGGCGATCCTCGACGACCCGCGGCAGATCCTGATGCAGCAGCAGTACAAGGCCCGGGGCGAGGCCGTCGGTGAGATGAAGGCCGACGGCGTCGAGTACGAGGAGCGGATGCAGCTGCTCGAGGACGTGTCGTGGCCCAAGCCGCTGGCCGAGCTGCTCGACGCCACGTTCGAGATCTTCCGGCAGAGCCACCCGTGGGTCTCCGAGTCGGCGCTGTCACCGAAGTCGATCGTGCGCGACATGTACGAGCGTGCGATGACGTTCACGGAGTTCGTGGCGTTCTACCAGCTCGCCCGGTCCGAGGGCCTGGTCCTGCGCTACCTCACCGACGCCTACCGGACCCTGCGCCAGACGGTCCCCGAGGCACACCGCAGCGAGGCCTTCGAGGATCTGCACGAGTGGCTGGGTGAGACCGTCCGACAGACCGACTCCTCTCTGCTCGACGAGTGGGAGGCGCTCACCGACCCCGACGCGAACGCTCGGCTCGACGAGCTCGAACGCCTCGCGGCGCATGGTGGAACACGGGCCAGTCGCCCGATCACGTTCAACGAGAAGGCTTTCCGGGTCATGGTGCGCAACGCCATGTTCCGCCGCGTCGAGCTCGCATCCCGCGACCGGTTCCGCGACCTCGCCGCCCTGGAAGAGGCTGCGGCGTCGATCCCCGAGCCGCCGCGTCACGCGATCATGGACGAGGCTGCGTGGGACGAGGCGCTGGGCGCCTACTACGCCGAGCACGACACCATCGGCACCGACGGCGCGGCCCGCGGCCCGGCACTGCTGCACCTCTCCCCGGCCACGGGTCCGGCGCCCGGCGAGAACGAGCCCGAGGGCGACCACCGCCTGTGGCTGGCCCGCCAGACGCTCGAGGACCCCGAGGGCGACCACGACTGGGTGATCGAGGCGACCGTCGACCTCGACGCCTCGGACGAGGCCGGCGAACCGGTCGTCCTGACCACCGCCCTCCGCCGCCTCTGACGAAACACGGCAGCCACGCCGACCCCGGCCTTCGACCGATCCGACGCGCCCTGACCCGTGGGATCGCTCACAGACCCGGGGTCACCGGCGCATGGATCAGCCGCTGCGCGTGAGGAGCTCGCGCAGGCTCGTCGCCGGCCGCCCGGTGAGTCGTTCGACCGCGTCGCTGACCTGTTCGACCTCGCCGCGGGCGATCGCGGTGTACGTCGACACCCAGGCGTCGACCTGCCAGTCCGGCGCACCGTAGGACGCGCGCGACGCGTAGGCCTCGGGGATGGTCTCGTCCACGTAGCGCGTGGGGTTGCCGGTCACCTCGGTGACGATCTCGGCGGCCTCGGCCAGGCTGAGTGCCTCCGGGCCGGTGAGGTCGTAGGTCTCGCCCGCGTGGGCCGTCGGGTCTGCCAGCACCGCGGCGGCTGCGTCCGCGACGTCCTCCCGCGCCACCGCAGCCACGCGTCCGTCACCGGCCGGGCCACGGATGACGCCGTCGGTGGCCATCAGCGGCAGGAAGTCGGCGTAGAAGCTGTCCCGCAGGAACGTGAACTCCATGCCCGAGGCCCGGATCGCCTCCTCGGTCGCGAAGTGGTCGCGCCCGAGCGTGAAGGTGCAGTCGGCGGCGGCACCCTGGAACGACGTGTAGACGACGTGCCGGACCCCGGCGGCAGCGGCCGCGTCGACGAATGCGCGGTGCTGGCCGAGCCGGTCGACGTCCTCCGAGGCCGAGACCATGAGCAGGGTGTCGATGCCGGACAGCGCTTCCCGGACCGCGGGGGTGTCGGCGTAGTCCACCTGACGGACCTCGGCGCCCGGCACGGAGGGGGCTGCGTCAGGGCGCCTGGCCAGCAGGACGAGGCGCTCTCCCTGCCCGGCCAGCCGCTGGAGCACCGCCCCACCCAGCGCTCCGGTCACCCCGGTGATCCCGAGGCGTCCGGCGGCTGTCGGTTCCGGGTGCTGCGATCGCTCGTCGGCCATGGCCCGAGCGTAGACCGCCAGATCAGGGGCGGTCCGGTGAGCGGTGCTGCTCGGCAGCCAGGTCGAGGGTCATGAACACGCTGAAGTCGTCCGCGGCATACGGGCCGAACGGGCCGCACTCGACGAAACCGCGGCGGGCGTAGAGGCGCCGGGCGGGGGCGAACTCCTCCGGTGAGCCGGTCTCGAGACTGAGCCGGGTGTAGCCGCGGGCCGTGGCCTCACCAACGAGGTGGTCGAGGACGTGGGCACCGATGCCCCGACCCCGGTGCGCCGGGGCGGTCCGCATCGACTTGAGCTCCCCGTGACGGGGGTCGAGCTCGCGCAGCGCCCCGCACGCGAGCACCTCGTCGCCCTCCCAGACGCTCCAGAAGCTGAGGTCCGGGGTGCGCAGGCGGTCGAGGTCGAGGGTGTGCACGCTCTCGGGCGGGGAGTATCGCCGCATGTCCTCGACGTGGGCAGCGAGCAGCGCCGCCACCTGCGGGGTGTCCAGACCACCCGCACGCACCTGCACGACGCGCTCCCCGTCAGGCGGCGAAGTCCGCGAGCTCGGACGCGAGCTCGGGGTGGACGCGCGCCTTGACGTGCGTGCCGCGTTCGGTGTGCTCGCTGGAGAGCACCTCGGCCTCCTCGTGGAGGCGGCTCACCAGGTCACCGCGGTCGTACGGCAGCAGCACCTCGACGTCGATGTCGGGCCGGGGCAGCTCGTCGGCGATGAGGGCACGCAGCTCGGCGAGCCCGGCACCCGTGCGGGCCGAGACGACGATGCAGTGCTTCTCGTGGCGACGGAGCCGGTCGAGCACCTCCGGGTCGGCGGCATCGGCCTTGTTGACGACGATGACCTCCTTGACGTCCGCGGCGTCGACGTCGGCGAGGACCGCCCGCACGGCGCTGATCTGGCCCTCGGGGTCGGGGTGCGAGCCGTCGACGACGTGCAGCAGCAGGTCGGCATCGGCCACCTCCTCGAGCGTCGACCGGAACGCCTCGACCAGCTGCGTCGGCAGCTGCCGGACGAAGCCCACCGTGTCGGCGAGGGTGTAGAGGCGACCGTCCTCGGTCTCGGCACGACGGACCGTCGGGTCGAGGGTGGCGAACAGCTGGTTCTCGACGAGGACGCCGGCCCCCGTGAGGCGGTTGAGCAGCGAGGACTTGCCGGCGTTGGTGTACCCGGCGATGGCGACGCTGGACACCTCGTGGGCCTTGCGGCTCAGGCGGCGCGTGTCGCGACTGGTCTTCATCTCCTTGATCTCGCGGCGCAGCTTGGCCATCCGCGTGTTGATCCGGCGACGGTCGAGCTCGATCTTCGTCTCACCCGGACCGCGCGAACCCATGCCCTGGCCGCCTGCCGCCTGGCCACCGGCCTGGCGGGACATCGACTCACCCCAGCCACGCAGGCGCGGCAGGAGGTACTGCAGCTGGGCCAGCTCGACCTGCGCCTTGCCCTCCTTGGACTTGGCGTGCTGGGCGAAGATGTCGAGGATCAGGGCCGTCCGGTCGATGACCTTGACCTTGACCACGTCCTCCAGCGCACGCCGCTGCGACGGCGTCAGCTCGGTGTCGCAGATGACCGTGTCGGCGCCCTCGGCGATGACGATGTCGCGCAGCTCGATCGCCTTGCCCGAACCGAGGTAGGTGCCGGTGTCGGGCTTGGAGCGGCGCTGGACGAGGCCGGCGAGCACCGTCGACCCGGCGGTCTCGGCCAGGGCGGCGAGCTCGCGCAACGAGTTGTCGGCGTCCTCGGCGGAGCCCTCGGTCCACACGGCGGCGAGCACGACGCGCTCGAGGCGCAGCTGGCGGTACTCGACCTCGGTGACGTCCTCGAGCTCGGTGGACAGCCCGGCGACGCGGCGCAGGGCCGCGCGGTCCTCTCGGTCGTACTGGTCGCCGTCGAAGCCGTGCTCCTCACCGGTGACGAGCGTGTCGTCCTCGTCGGAGAGCGCGGTGGCGCGGAAGTCGAAGATGTCAGAACGTGGTGTCATGTCTCCCTCAGGGTCTCACCGATTCAACGGCAGCGGCGACCCGTTTATGTCCCCACCCCCTCGGTGGCCCTAGCGTTGGCCCCGATGAACGACCACGACCACTACTTCACCGCCGAGCCGGTCAGCGCGGCGCAGCAGCGCTCCACGACCGTCGAGCTCGCCGGGCGCGAGGTCACCGTGCGCACCGCGGCAGGCATCTTCAGCCCCGACGGGATCGACAAGGGTACCGCTGTCCTCCTGCGGGAGGCACCGGCCCCGCCCCCGACCGGGGCGCTGCTCGACCTCGGCTGCGGCTGGGGCCCGATCACCCTGACCCTGGCCCTGCGGTCGCCCGGGGCGACCGTGTACGGCGTCGACGTCAACGAGCGGGCCCTGGACCTGCTCCGCACCACCGCGGCGTCGCTGGACCTCGGTTCGGTGCACGCCTGCCGGCCCGGGGACGTGCCCGCCGACCTGGAGTTCGCCGCGATCTGGTCCAACCCACCGATCCGGGTGGGCAAGGCCGTCCTGCACGACATGCTGCTCACGTGGCTCCCCCGCCTGGCGGTGGGCGGCGCCGCCTACCTCGTCGTGCAGAAGAACCTCGGCTCGGACTCGCTCCAGAAGTGGCTCGGTGAGCAGCTCCCTGCCGACGCGTATGTGGTGGGGCGCTTCGCCCTCGACAAGGGCTTCCGGGTCCTCGAGGTCCGCCGCACCGCCTGAGAACACCCGTCGCCGGACGCGATCAGGGCCGCGGCTGCCCGAGCGGCGAGGCTAGACGAGTGAGGTGGTGCCGTCGGCCACGAGCAGCGCCGGTCCGGCGAGCTCGACGTGATGGTCCGGCAGCATCCGCACCTGGAGGCGGCCGCCGGGGACGTCGACCGTCCACGAGTCGCCCCGGTCGCCGGCCCAGAAACGGGTCGCGAGGGCTGCTGCCGCCGCGCCGGTGCCGCACGAGCGGGTCTCCCCGACCCCGCGCTCATGCACCCGCATCCGGATGTGCCCGGCTCCCATGGGCCGGACGAACTCGATGTTCGTGCCGTGCTCCGGCTCCGGGTTGACCACGGGCCCGTGGAACAGGTCGAGCGCGTCGAGGTCGACCGCCTCGGGCAGGGCCACGACGGTGTGCGGGTTGCCGAGGTCGAGCGTCAGGGCCGACAGCGGTTCGTGTCCGTCGAGGTGCACCAGGGCGTCGAACCCCTCGGCGTCCGCGATCTGCGGCTGGGCGAGGCGCCACGTGCCGAGGTCGACGGCGATGAGGTCGGGTCGCTCGAACCGGACGACCTTCACCCCGGCACGGGTCGCGATGGCGAACTCGTCAGCCGTCTCCAGGCCTTCGCGACGCAGGTAGGCGGCGAACACGCGGGTGCCGTTGCCGCACATCTCGGCGATGCTGCCGTCGGCGTTGCGGTAGTCCATGAACCACCGGGCGGCACTCGCCTGCTCGAGCACCTCGGGTTCGGAGGCGAACGACGTCGGGACCACCCGGATGACCCCGTCGCCACCGATGCCGGCGCGGCGGTCGGCGAGCCGGGCGGCCTGCTCGGCGGTGATCGGGCGGGCCCCCTCGAGGTCGGGCACCAGGACGAAGTCGTTCTCGGTCCCGTGTCCCTTGGTGAAGGGGGTCTGGTCAGCCATGCCCACCATTGTCCCTGATCGCCGCCCGTACCGCGGCCAGCGCCCGCGCCGTGAGGTCCTCGCGGTCCGCGATCCCGGCGTCGAGCCAGTGGATCCGGTGGTCCGGACCGAACCACGACTCCTGGCGGCGCGCGAACCGGCGGGTGAGCGTGACGGTCTCCTCCCTCGCCTGGGCGCCGTCGAGCCGGCCGTCGAGCTCGGCGAGGGCCTGGGCGTACCCCAGGGCCCGTGACGCGGTCCGACCCTCCCGGAGCCCGACCCGGGCGAGGTCCCGCACCTCGTCGAGCAGACCGTGCTCCCACATGGCGTCCACGCGCGTGGCGATGCGGGCGTCGAGCTCGGGACGGGCCACCCTCAGCCCCACGACCACGGTGGGCTGCACGAACTCACGCCGCGGCATCGTCGCCGAGAACGGCCGTCCGGTGAGCTCCACGACCTCGAGCGCGCGCACCATACGGCGGACGTTGTTGGGCTCGATCTGTCGCATCGCCACGGGATCCACGGCACGCAGCCGCTCGGCCATCGCGGCGGCACCGAGCTCTGCCGCTTGCGCCTCGAGCCGCGCGCGCACTGCCGGATCGGTCGGAGGGATCTCGAGGACGTCGAGCGCCGCCCGGACGTACAGCCCCGACCCGCCGACGACGACCGGGTGGTGGCTACGCGACTGGATCGCGGCGAGGTCCTCGCGCGCCGACGCCTGGTACGCCGCCACCGAGGCCTCGTCGGTCACCTCGAGGACGTCCAGCTGGTGGTGGGGTATGCCGCGCCGCTCGGTCGGAGCCAGCTTGGCCGTGCCGATGTCCATCCCCCGGTAGAGCTGGCTGGCGTCCGCGTTGACGACCTCGCCGCCGAGGGCTTCGGCCAGGTCGAGGCCGAGGTCGGACTTGCCGGTCGCCGTGGCGCCGACGACAGCGACGACCAGGGGTCGCGTCACCGGTACGACGTCACAGGTCGTGGTCGTCGGGTGCGTCGTGGCCGAAGGGGTCCGGATCGACCCCGGGCATCCAGCTGCTGCCGGGCTTGCCCCAGCCGGCCTTCTTCGTGGCCTTGCGCGCCTTCTTGCCCCACTTGTCGTTGAGCCGGTCGACGTAGAGGAAACCGTTGAGGTGGTCGTACTCGTGCTGCATGCACCGCGCGAACCATCCCGAGGCCTCGAACGCGATCTCGTTGCCCTCGCCGTCGAACCCGGTCACCGTGGCGAGCTCACCCCGCTTGAGCGGGAAGCTCTCCCCCGGTACCGAGAGGCAGCCCTCCACCTCCTCGTGCGGGTCGGGGTCCTCCTGGGCCGGCTTGCTCGGGCTGACGAACGGGTTGACGATCACGCCCCGCGTCGGGACGTCGTCGTCGTTGTCCATCTGCCAGGTGAACACCCGCAGCCCGACTCCGATCTGCGGAGCCGCGAGGCCGACACCGTTCGCGGCGTCCATGGTCTCGAACATGTCGGAGATGAGCTCGGCGAGGTCTGCGTCGAACGCCGTCACGGGTTCGGCACGTCGGTGGAGCACGGGCTCCCCGAGGATCACGATGGGCCGGATCGTCATGCGGAGGAGTCTTCCAGATCGTCAGCCGCAGGCGGGTGCGGGTGCGGGTGCCGCGGCGGGTCGGCCGACGCCGGGCATGCCGAGCGAGACCGCCGGCTTCCCGGGCACCGGGGAGTCCTGCAGCGCGGCCCACGCGTCGCCACCGGCGGTGCGGCGCACCGACCAGGCGCCCCCCTCCAGGGCGGCGTCGGCGACGAGGTGGTGCGGGGCGCCATACGTGACCCCGACGGTGACCAGGTCGCCCGGGCGGGGGCGCTCGGCACCCTCGGGCACGGCGAAGTGGACCAAGCGGTTGTCGCGTGCACGGCCGGAGAGGCGGTGGGTCGCGGTGTCCTTGCGACCTTCGCCGGTCGCCACGAGCACCTCGACCTCACGGCCCTCGAGGCGACGGTTCTCCGCCCAGGAGACCTCCTCCTGCACGGCGAGCAGGCGCATGTAGCGCTCCTGCACCACGGCCTTCGGCAGCTGGTCGGGCATGGTCGCGGCCGGTGTGCCGGGGCGGATGGAGTACTGGAACGTGAACGCGCTCGAGAACCGTGACTCGCGCACGACGCGCAGGGTCTCCTCGAAGTCGGCCTCGGTCTCGCCCGGGAAGCCGACGATGATGTCGGTGGTGATCGCGGCGTCCGGGATCTGCGCGCGGACCTTGTCCAGGATGCCGAGGAACTTGGCGCTGCGGTAGGAGCGGCGCATCTCCTTGAGGACGCGGTCGGACCCCGACTGCAGGGGCATGTGCAGGCTGGGCATGACGTTGGGGGTCTCGGCCATCGCGGCGATGACGTCGTCGGTGAACGCAGCCGGGTGAGGGCTGGTGAAGCGCACCCGCTCCAGGCCCTCGATCTCGCCACAGGCCCGCAGGAGCTTGCCGAACGCCAGCCGGTCGCCGAACTCCACGCCGTAGGTGTTGACGTTCTGGCCGAGCAGGGTCACCTCGACGACGCCCTGCTCGACGAGCGCCTTCACCTCGGCGAGGACGTCGCCCGGACGGCGGTCGGCCTCCTTGCCGCGCAGGCTCGGGACGATGCAGAACGTGCAGGTGTTGTTGCAGCCCACCGAGATCGAGACCCAGCCGGCGTAGGCGGAGTCACGCCGCGTCGGCAGCGTCGACGGGAAGACCTCGAGGCTCTCGAGGATCTCGACCTGCGCCTCGCGGTTGTGGCGGGCCCGCTCGAGCAGCGCCGGGAGGCTGCCGATGTTGTGGGTGCCGAACACGACGTCCACCCAGGGCGCCCGCTCGACGATGGTGGCGCGGTCCTTCTGGGCCATGCACCCACCGACCGCGATCTGCATGTCGGGGTTCGCGGTCTTCTCGGGTCGCAGCTGGCCGAGGTTGCCGTACAGCTTGTTGTCGGCGTTCTCGCGCACGGCGCAGGTGTTGAACACGACCACGTCCGCGGCGGAGGGGCGGTCGCCCGCGGGCACGCTGTTGACGTCGACGTACCCGGCCGTCTCGAGCAGGCCGGCGAGGCGCTCGGAGTCGTGCACGTTCATCTGGCACCCGTGGGTGCGCACGTCGTAGGTCTTCTGCGTCGTCTGTGTGGTCATCGCACCGGCAAGGGTACGTGGTGCCGGCGTTCCCGGGCGTCGCGCTCCCCCATGTCCACGGCGTGGGCTCCCCGGGTGGCCGGTTGACGACGGGCGGTCAGCTGCGGATGCGGCGCAGGTCGGCCAGGACGGGTGGCAGGGCCACCGCGAGCAGCACCACGGCCGGGACGAGCAGCACGGGAAAGCCGATCGCGAGGTAGCCCGCTGCACCGACGAGCCCGCCGACGAAGAACAGTCCGACGAGCACCGAGAGCATCGACAGCTTCGACAGGTCGGCCCGCACCGGCTCCAGCCCGGCGCGCCGGCTGCGGTAGACGAGCTTGCCGAGCTCGATCCCGATGTCGGTGACCATGCCGGTCACGTGCGTGGTCCGGATCTGGGCCTGCGAGATCTTGGTGATGATGGCGTTCTGCAGGCCCATGGTGAAGCAGAGCACGGCCACGAACACCATGGTGCGGTGGCGCCACACCAGCAGGTCGGCCGCGCCACCGAAGACGAGCACGAGCAGAGCCTCGACGACCAGGACGTTCGCGTACCTCCCCCGCAACCCGCGACGACGGCCCCAGTTGAACAGGACGGCGCAGGCCATCGCCCCGAGGACGAACGACCCGATCGCCAACAGCCCCACCCCGACCACCGAGTAGGCCCCGAGCACGAGGTGGTCCGCCACCGATGCGGTGAGCCCGGTCATGTGCGAGGTGTAGACCGAGACCGCGACGAAGCCGACGGAGTTCAGCGTGCCCGCGATGAGGGCGAGCAGGTTGGCCAGGTGGCGGTTGGCCTGCTCGGAACGCGCGGCGTCGGCGGCCCCGACCAGGTGGGCCCGGGCACGCCGAGCCAGGCTCGACCGAGCTTGGCTCGGCCGGACGTGCGGCAGGGGCTCCACGACTGCAGCCTAGGTGCGTGCGCGGACCTGTCCGCCCACTCGCAGGACCTGGTCACTCAGTCGCGTTGGTGCTCCTGCGCCTGCGCCAGGGCGTCGCGGATGACGGCCATCGACAGGTCGGCCGGGTACCCCTTGCGGGCCAGCATCCCGGCCAGCCGGCGCTTCTGCACGAGCACGTCGAGCCCGTGCATGGAGCGCAGCTTCTTGGCGACGAGGCGCTCGGCCTGGTCGCGTTCGGCATTCGGGTCGATCGCGTCGAGCGTGGCTCGGGCGGTCTCGTCGTCGACTCCCTTGGTCCGCAGCTCGCGGGCCAGGGCGCGCTTGGCCAGTCCACGACCGGCCTGCTGCGACCGCACCAGCATGCCTGCGAACGCCTCGTCGTCGATCAGGCCGACCTCGGTCATCCGGTCGAGCACGGCCTCGGCGACGTCGTCGGGGCACTCCCGCTGCTTGAGCTTGTCGCGCAGCTGCTTGCGGCTCCGTGGCGCCATGGCCAGCTGCCGCAGCACGATCTGGCGGGCGACGTCGTGGGCATCCGGCTCGGAGTCGCGTGTCTGCAGGTCGCTCTCGGGGTCACCGGGGATGGGTTGCCAGGCCTTCGAGCGGCGCGGGCGGCGGGCGGGCTCGGGTGCTGCCGGGCCGGACGACGCTGCGGCAAGGGCGGCCTCGAGGGCAGCCCTTGCCGCAGCGTGTCGATCAGTCATGCGGGTTCAGTCGTCGGTCGGGTGAGCCGCGGCTCAGAACTCGACCGGGACCTCGGGGATCGCGTCGGCAGGCTTGTCGACCTGCGGTCCGATGCCGAGCTTCTCCTTGACCTTCTTCTCGATCTCGTTGCCGAGGTCGGGGTTGTCCTTGAGGAACTGGCGCGCGTTCTCCTTGCCCTGGCCGAGCTGGTCGCCCTCGTAGGTGTACCAGGCGCCGGCCTTGCGGACGAAGCCGTGCTCGACACCCATGTCGATGAGGCCACCCTCGCGGGAGATGCCCTGCCCGTAGAGGATGTCGAACTCGGCCTGCTTGAACGGCGGGGCCACCTTGTTCTTGACGACCTTGACGCGGGTGCGGTTGCCGACGGGCTCGCTGCCGTCCTTGAGCGTCTCGATGCGACGGACGTCCAGGCGGACCGAGGCGTAGAACTTCAGCGCCTTGCCACCCGTGGTCGTCTCGGGCGAGCCGAACATGACGCCGATCTTCTCGCGGAGCTGGTTGATGAAGATCGCCGTGGTGCCGGTGGTGTTCAGGGCACCGGTGAGCTTGCGCAGGGCCTGGGACATCAGGCGCGCCTGCAGGCCCACGTGGCTGTCGCCCATCTCGCCCTCGATCTCGGCGCGCGGCACGAGGGCTGCGACCGAGTCGATGACGATGATGTCGATGGCGCCGGAGCGGATCAGCATGTCGGCGATCTCGAGCGCCTGCTCGCCCGTGTCGGGCTGGCTGACGAGGAGGGCGTCGGTGTCGACACCGAGCTTCTTGGCGTAGTCGGGGTCGAGGGCGTGCTCGGCGTCGATGAACGCCGCGATGCCACCGGCTCGCTGGGCACTGGCCACGGCGTGCAGGGCGACGGTCGTCTTGCCGGAGGACTCCGGCCCGTAGATCTCCACGACCCGACCGCGCGGGAGCCCGCCGATACCGAGGGCCACGTCGAGCGCGATCGACCCCGTGGGGATCACGTCGATGGGCGGACGGACGTCGTCACCGAGGCGCATCACGGCGCCCTTGCCGAAGTTCTTCTCGATCTGCCCCATGACGGAGTCGAGCGACTTCGCCTTCTGGTCCACTGTTGCAGTGTTGCCACCGGACATCTTGGCCACCGTTCCTTCTTTCCATGTCGAGTCGGGCGCGCCTGCCTTCGACCCGGTCGCTGTCAGCTGCTGTCGGGTCAGACGCTAGGTGTCTCCACCGACAGCCGTCCCGGGCCGGTCTGCGGCCTGTGGACGGTGGTCCTGCGGGGGTTCCACCTGTGGACGAACATACCGAACATCTGTTCGAAGTCCGACACGACACGCGCGACACGCCGCGGGTCGGCAGCAGTAGCATCGGTGGTGCAGGGAACACGAGCCAGGAGGCGGGCCGATGGAGCCCACGGTGCACCTGACGCTGGCCGAAGCCGGGTCCGACCGGACCCGTCTCGACCAGCTCGCCCGGCTGCTGCGTGACGAGCTCGGGCAGCTCGACGGCGCGGACGTGCGCCCCGGCCCGTCGCAGCACGCTCCTCCCGGCGCCCGCGGTGTCGACGCCCCCACCGTGAGCACCCTCGTCGTGGCCCTCATGGGGTCCGGCGGCCTCACCGCCCTGGTCGCGGCGGTCCGGGCCTGGCTCGACCGCGGTCACGAGGCGCCGCGCAGCATCCACCTCGAGCTCGAGGGTGACGTCCTCGAGCTGTCCGGTGCGACCCCGGCCGAGAACGACCGGCTGGTCTCCCTCTTCCTGGCCCGCCACGCAGGGAAGGCGCCGTCGTGGACGGCCGACGCACCGCCCTGATCGTCGCGAGCGACGAGTTCGAGCACACCGGGCTGAGCCGGTTGCAGGCCCCCGCGGCGGACGCGGAGGCGCTGGCCGCCGTGCTGGGCGATCCCCAGGTCGGGGGGTTCGAGGTCCGCGTCGTGCACAACGCGCCCTCCCACACCGTGCAGGCCCGGGTGGAGGACCTGTTCGCGGAAGGACGGCCCGAGGACCTGCTCCTCCTGCACTTCTCCGGCCACGGACTCAAGAGCGACTCCGGGGAGCTGTTCCTCGCCGCCACCAACACCCGCCCGGACCGGCTGGCGTCCACCGCCGTCTCCGCCGACTTCGTCCAGCGGTGCATGCGGGGATCCAGGGCTCGCAGCATCGTGCTGTTCCTCGACTGCTGCTACGGCGGCGCCTTCGGGGAAGGGGTCGCGGTCCGGGCCGCCGGCCCGGCGAACGTGCTCGACAGCTTCCCCGCCGGGAAGCTGGGCGGCGGCCGCGGCCGCGCGGTCATCACCGCGTCCAGCGCGATGGAGTACGCCTTCGAGGGCAGCGCGCTGGCCACCGACGACCAGGTCCAGCCGTCGGTGTTCACCGCCGCGCTGGTCCAGGGCCTCAGCACCGGTGCCGCCGACCGGGACGAGGACGGTCTGGTCTCGCTGAACGAGCTCTACGACTACGTGTTCGACCAGGTCCGAGCGCAGAACCCGAACCAGACGCCCAGCCGGGACATCGAGCTCCAGGGCGAGCTCTACGTCGCGAGGAGCCGGCGCAAGCGGGTCCGGGCGGTCCCGCTGCCACCAGACCTCCGGGCGGCCGTGGAGGACGACAACATGTACACCCGGCTGGGAGCGGTCGGTGAGCTGCGGGCGCGCCTCGCGAACGTCGACCCGGGGGTCTCCCTGGGTGCGCGCGAGGCGCTGGAGGACATCGCGCGCTCCGACACGTCCTACGTGGCCGACGCGGCCCGCGCCGCGCTCGACCCGGGTCACCCGACGGTGCCGACGCCTGTGACCGAGACCGTGGCTGAGCCCCCGCCGCGGGACGACTCCCGACCCGAGGACACCGCGCCCCCGGCCACCCCGGCACGGGCCCCCGCCGCTCCACGGACGGAGGGGCGCACCGCCACCGCCCGGGCCACCCCGTCGCCCGCCCCCTTGGCCACCCCGTCCGCCACGCCAGTGGTCACCGGGTCGGTCACGCCAGTGGTCACCGGGTCGGTCGCGGAGTCGTCGGGGTCGGCGGCGCACGACCCACGCGCGGCCCGCCAGCGGGTCTCGGCCGGTCGGACGACCCTCACCGGTGGCGCCCTGACGCTGCTCTCCGCCCTCCTGCCGTACTTCGTCCGTGGCGACGACGCGCACGCGTTCGACCCGCGGCTGTCCACGGTCCTCCTGGTCGTGGGCGCTGTCTGCGTCGTCGTGGCGCTCGGCACCCTGTACCTCCGCGCACTCTTCGCGCCCTGGCGCTGGGTGGTGTCAGCCGCAGCGGTTGCTGCGGGGGTCACCCTGGTGATGATCCTCGACGCGTCCTCCGACCTGGGGTCGAGCGAGGTCGACGTCGGGATCTGGGTCGCCCTCGCGGGCTGCCTGACGACCCTGGCCGCGGGGGTGACGGCGCTCCTGGGTCGACTCCGCGCCCCTGACAGCGCAGGAACGGGGCCGTCCCCGGCTGCCGCGTCGCCGCGGGCTCGGGCCGTCGGACGCGCAGCGGTCGTGAGCTCGGGGAGCGCCATCGTCGCGACCTTCGCGGTGCGGTTCACTGGTGGTACGCAGGCCCTGGTGGAGCCCGACCTCGTGTGGGCCTGGTTGTTCCCCGGCTTCGTCGGCCTGGCCGGCGGCATCCTCACCCTGCGGCTGCACCGGTGGACACACGTCGGACCTGCCCTGGTCACCGGGGCGGCGACGGCTGCCCTCTGGGGCGTGTGGGACCTGCCTCGCATCTGGCACGCCGAGGGCACCGCCAACCTCGGTGCAGGGTTCTTCCTCGAGTTCGGCGGCCTCATCGGCCTCGTGGTCGTCGGGGCCGGGGCCCTCGTCATCCTCCGCCGCGAGCACTCCCTGGTGGTGGCGCCGCCCGCGTGGAGCAGCGCCGCCCTGACGGGGGTGGTCGGGCTCCTCGCAGCCGTCCCCTTCGTGCGGGTGGCCGCGGCGAACGTGGGCAGCTCCCAGCCGGGGAACGCCGCCCACGACATCGAGATGACCGTCCTCGTCGTGCTCGCCCCACTGCTGACCACCGTGGTGCGGCCCAGCGTGCTGGGCCGCCTCCTGCTGGTCGGCTGGTCGTTCGCGGCCGCCGGCACGGTCGTCGCCTACTGGCGCCTGCTCAGGCGCGGGGGCTTCCCGCTGTATGGGGTGCCGTACGCCCTGCTCGCCCTCGCCGCCTTCGTGGTCATCGCGGTGGCCGTCCGCCCGGGAGGCGAAGACCGTCCGGTCGAGAACCACGAGCAGGACCGACCTCCGGACTAGCCGCCGACCCGCCGCATCGGCGTGTGCGGGATGCCGTCCTCGACGAACCCTCGCCCGCTCGGCACGAACCCGAAGGCGGCATACCAGTCGACGAGGTGGGACTGGGCGTCGAGCACCACGTCCCGCTCCCCCGCCCCGTCCAGGACTGCAGTGACGAGACGGGCGGCGAGGCCGCGGCCGCGCCAGGCGCGGGCCGTCGCCACCCTGCCGATGCGCAGGGCGCCACCGTCGGCCTCGTCGTCGAGCACCCGCAGGGTCGCCACCGGTGCACCGGCCCGGTCGATCCAGAGGTGACGCGTGCGGGGCGCGAGGTCGCGGCCGTCGAGGTCGAGGTAGGGACAGTCCTGCTCGACGACGAAGACCTCCGAGCGCAGGGCCCACAGCCCGTAGGCCGTCAGCGGGTCGAGGTCGGCGAAGGGCGCCGAACGCACCACGTCCGAGGCCTGGTCCACGGGTTCGTCCATGCGCCGATGCTAGGCGTCGAGGTCGGCCCCGCGAGGCCGCCCTCCCGTGACGAGCTCAGGACAGCAGCAGGCGCTCGAGCCGCCGGGAGGCCCCCACGACACCGAGGACCCCGAGGACCACGAGGTAGCCGACGTGGGCCAGCACGCCCCAGCCGACGTCGCCCAGCATGAGGGCGCGCTCCAGCGCGACCCCGTGGTAGAGCGGGGTGAGGCGCACGAACCACTGCAGGGCGTCGGGATAGGTCGACAGGGGGAAGAAGGTCGCCGAGAACAGGAACATCGGCTGGATCGCCAGGGTGATGTAGTCGAAGTCGACCCACGAGCGCATGAACGTCGTCGCGAACATCCCCACGGCCGCGAACGCGAAGCCGATGAAGATCGCGGCCGGCAGGGCGAGCAGGGCCCACCACGACCGCACCGCACCGGCGAGGAGGGCCACGACGAGGAACGCGGCGGAGTACATCCCGCCGCGGATGAGCGACCAGCTGATCTCGCCCACGGCGACGTCCCGCGGCCCCATGGGCGTGGCGAGGACTGCGTCGTAGAGCTTGGCGTACTTGAGCTTGAAGAAGACGTTGAACGTCGAGTCCATGACCGCTCCGTTCATCGCCGAGGCGGCCAGCAGGGCCGGGGCGACGAACTGCGGGTAGGTGACGGTCATCCCCGAGTCGGTCGTCACGGTGCGGACCAGGGCGCCGATGCCGATGCCGAGGGAGAACAGGTAGAACACGGGCTCGGCGAAGCCGGTGACGAGCGCGATCCAACCGTGTCGGAACGAGGTGATGTTGCGCTCGACGAGCATCCGCGCGAGTCCCGCACCCGCGGGCATGGGCAGCGCGCGGGCCAGCCGCCCGACACCTCCGGGACGGCCGCCGGGTCGCGCGGGTCGGGTCGTGCGCGTCGTCGTCATGAGGCCAACCTCCGCGTGAAGGTGCGTTCGGCGAGGAGCCAGCCCGCGGCGGCATACGCGAGCAGCACGAGCAGGTGGCCCACGAACGGCAGGACCGCGACCGAGCCCCCGGCCACCGCCCGGCAGGCCTCGACGCCGTGCCACAGCGGCGTCACCCAGGCGACCGGCTGCATCCACCCCGGGAGCTGGTCGACGGGGAAGAACGTGCCGGAGAAGAGCATGAGGGGGGTGATGATCCAGCGGTAGAGGATGTTGAAGCCGTTGTCACCCTCCTGGGTCGCCGTGAACGCGAAGATCGGTGTCGTGAAGGCCAACCCGGTGAGCACCCCGATCGGCAGGCACCCCACCGCCCACCAGGAGTCGAACCCGCCGAACAGCGCGGCCACCGCCATGAACAGCGTCGTCGCCACCACCAGGTGACCGGTGATCGCGAGGAAGTGGCCGGCCAGGACGTCACGCACGCGCAGCGGCGTCGCCAGCTGCGCGTGGTACCCCATGTTCCACTTGATGTAGCCGAGGACCTGGTAGCTCGACTCGCTCCACGCCACCCACATCGTCTGCGTGGCGACGATGCCCGGGACGACGAAGTGCAGGTAGGGGTGGCCGTCGATGCCCCCGGCCCGGTCGTCGACCAGCGCGCCCAGACCGATGCCCATGGACAGCATGAAGAGCACGGGCGACAGGAGCCGGGAGATGATGCTGCCGCGCCACGTCCGCGAGTAGACGGTCGCGTGGTAGCCGACGACGGCGAGGACGCGCTCGGTCGCCGACAGGGGTTCGCGCAGGCCGCGGGTGGAGCGGCTGAGCGCGTCGTCACGGGTCACCGGGTCGTCGAGTGCCATCAGTCCACCAGCGTCCGCCCGGTCAGGGTGAGGAACACGTCCTCGAGGGTCGAGCGCCGGACCAGGGACGAGAGCGGCTGGACGCCGCGGGCGTGCACCTGGGCGGCAGCGGCATCACCGTCGTCGGCGTAGACGAGCAACCGGTCGGGCAGCACCTCGACCCGGTCGCCGATCCCCGCGACCGCGTCGGCGTGGCCGTGGTGGTCGTCGGCGTCGAACCGCAGCTCGAGCACCTCGCGGGTCGAGTGCTGGTCGATGAGCTGGCGCGGCGACCCCTCGGCGACGATCCGACCGTGGTCCATGACGACGAGGCGGTCGCACAGCTGCTCCGCTTCGTCCATGTAGTGGGTCGTGAGGACGAGCGTCACCCCCGACCGCTTGAGCCGGAACAGCCTGTCCCACAACACGTGTCGGGCCTGGGGATCGAGCCCGGTGGTCGGCTCGTCGAGCAGCAGGATCTCGGGTGAGTTGATGAGGGAGCGCGCGATGGTGAGTCGGCGCTTCATGCCGCCGGAGAGCGGTTCGACCTTGTCACCGGCCCGCTCGGTGAGCTGGGCGAAGTCGAGCAGCTCGGTCGCGCGAGACCGGACCTCCTTGCGGGACAGGCCGAAGTACCGCCCGTAGATCCAGAGGTTCTCCTGGACGGTGAGCTCCTCGTCGAGGGTGTCGCGCTGCGGGCAGCTGCCGAGGCGAGCGCGGATCGCCGGACCGTCCGTGGCCGGGTCGAGGTCGAACAGCCTCAGCTCACCGCTGGTCACCGGCGAGACGCAGCCGACCATGCGCATCGTCGAGCTCTTGCCGGCACCGTTCGGGCCGAGGAACCCGAAGCACTCCCCCTTGCGCACCGCGAAGTCGATCCCGTCGACCGCCGTGAAGTCCCCGAACGTCTTGGTCAGCCCTCGCGCCCGCAGCAGGATCTCGTCGTCACCACTCACTCGCCCCAACCTAGCGAGGTCCCCCGACACCGCTCACCGGGTTTTCGGGTCGCGCGCCCCTTCGAGCTCGGCGACGAGGGTGCGAGCCAGCTCGGCCGCCGGCAGCGGCCGGACCTGCCGGTGCCCGGTGCCCGCCCACAGGTGGACGAGCTCCGCCTCCCCCGTCGCCTTCCCGTGCGCCCGCAACGGTGCGGTCACGTGGTGCACGTGCGGGTATGCCGCGGGGGCGGCCTCGGTGAACAGGTCCGTCCACGTGGTGGCGAGGGCCCGTGCGCTGCGACCGGTGAACGCCCGCGTGACCACGGTGCCGTCGCGGTGGGTCAGGGCGTGCACATGAACCGGCGCCGTACCCGCTTCCGGGCAGGCGAGGAACGCAGTGCCCAGGGCCACCGCGGATGCGCCCAGGGCCAGCAGGTCGGCCGCGCCGCGGCCGTCGACCACCCCTCCCGTCGCGACGACGGGCAGGTCGGTCCGGGCCACCAGGGCTGTCACGAGGTCGCGGACCGGGGGCTGCGGCTCGCCGGTGTCGACCGGCCCACCTCGGTGGCCCCCGGCCTCCCAGCCCTGCGCGACGAGGCCGTCGACCCCGAGCTCGCGGGCCCAGTCCGCCTCGGCGGGGTCGTTCACGGTCACCCACACCAACGTGCCGACCGCCTGCAGCCGCTCGACCACCTCGGCCGGTGGCCACCCGAACGCGAAGCTCACGACCGCCGGGGCCGCCTCGACGAGGAGGTCGACCTTCGCCGCGAAGGCGTCGTCGTCGTACCGCGGCACCCCCAGCCGCACCCCGGCGGAGGCGGCCCACGGAGCGAGCAGCGCGGCATACCGGTGGGCGTCCTCGAGCATCGAGGGATGGTCGGGGGACGGCGCGAAGACGTTGACCCCGAACGGGTGCGGCGACGCGTCGCGCAGCTCGTCGAGGTCGGTGGCGAGGCGGTCGGGAGCGAGGTAGGCCCCGGCGAGGAACGGGAACACGCCGCCCTCTGCGGCGGCCGCGGCGAGGGCCACCGTGCTCGGCCCGCCCGCCATGGGGGCGAGGACGAGCGGCCCGACCGCGGTGCGCCCGGACGTCACCGCGCGGGCTTCCGCTCCACCCCGAGGCGACGCGCCTCGGGCACGTCCATGGCGTCGCAGATCGCCGCCCAGACGTTGCGCGGGCTCTCGCCCGCCTCGATCGCCTCGAGCGCCGTGCGGTCACCGAGCACGCCCAGCACGTGGTGCCGGGCGAGGGAGCTGGCGTAGCCCTCGCCGAACTCGTCGTTCATCAGGTCCCAGAACTTGCTCAGTCGCACGTCGCGAGTCTAGGCACCCCCGCCGTCAGCCGAAGAGGGCCAGCCCCGCGGCGGTCCCTGCCGGCGTGCCCGGCCGCAGTCCCGACCTCGTGCCGCGGTAGAGGCTGAGGGCGCCCGAGGGCCGGCGTGCGAGCATGTCGGAGAGGCCGTCCCCGTCGAGGTCCCCGGGACCGACGACGGTGTCGAAGCCACCCCAGCCGCTGCCGATGGTCACCGCGGAGTGGAACCCGCTCGCCCCTGTCCCCCGGTAGAGCCGGAGGCCGCCGTCGGAGGCGAGCCGTGCCACGAGGTCGGCGTGGCCGTCACGGTCGAAGTCACCCACGGCGAGGATGCGGTCCAGGCCGCCCCACCCCGTGCCGATGACGGTGGTCCCGGGCAGGAACCTGGCGCCCGTACCGAAGCGATAGAGGCGCAGGGCGCCGGAGACGTCGCGGGCCAGCAGGTCGGGACGGCCGTCGCCACTGACGTCACCGGGCGCGACGATCGCCGTGAGGCTGCTCCACCCCGTGCCGATGACCGTGCCGGAGCCGAAGCCGCCCCGTCCCGTGCCCCGGTGGAACAGGAGTGCACCGTCGGACGAACGCCGTGCCAGCAGGTCGGTGTGGCCGTCGCCGTCGAGGTCACCCGCGCTCAGCACGAGGTCGGCGGCGGCGAACGACGGCGCGGCCGGTGCCGTCACGGCCTTCCAGCCCCCACGGTCGTCGCCGCGGAGCAGGCGCAGCGAGCCGTCCGTGGCCCGCCCGACGACGTCCGAGCCGGCGTCCTCGTCGACGTCGGTCGCCCGGACCGCCCCGGTGGGGCGCAGCAGGCCCATCCGCTGCTTGACCGTGAGGACCCTCAGTGCCGCCGTGTCCACCAGTGCCCGGAAGGAGGCGTCCGACGACGTCCTGGCCAGCACCGCCGACACCATCGCGGGGGCCTGGGCGGCATCGATGGTGAGCACCATGTCGCCGCCGGCCAGGATGAAGTCGACCGCCCGCTGCCCCAGGGTCCAGGCACCCACCGCCTGGGCGTGCCCGAGGTCGTCGGAGATCACGACGCCCTCGAATCCCAGGTCGTGGCGCACCATGCCCGTGACGACCGTGGGCGAGAACACCGCGGGCCGGCTGGCGTCGATCCTGGTGTAGATCGCCGAGGAGGTCATGAGGAACTCGGCCCCACCCGCGGCGGTGGTGCGGAACGGCGCGACGTACGGATCGGTGCGTGTCGTCGTCGTGTCCTTCACGTTCGCGGTCGTGTCCGTGTTGGCGGTGACCCGGCCGAGACCGGGGAAGTGCTTCGCCGTCGGCATCACCCCGGCAGCACGCATCCCCGCTGCGAACGCGGCCGCGTGGGAGCCCACCGTCGCCGGGGTGTAGCCGTACTCGCGGTCGAACGCGCCGATGGGGGCGTTGTGCGGGGCGAACGCCGCGCTCGGGACCGTGTCGGCGACCGGCCCCAGGTTCACGTTGACGCCTGCCGAGGCGAGCTGCCGCCCCCAGGTCGTCGCCGAGGCCTTGAGAGCCGTCGCGGTCGAGCGGCCCTGGTCCAGGGCGCTGGGCATCGCGGAGAACCCGGTGCCCTTGAGCACCTGCACGAGACCGCCCTCCTGGTCGGTGGCGACGGCGAGCGGAACCCCGGCCGTGGCTGCAGCGGTGGCCCGCGACTGCAGGGCGTTGGTGACGGACCTCGTGGCCGTGACGCCGGCCGTGCTGCGCCCGGTGAGGATGACCGAGCCCACGTGCTGGTTCGCGATGGCCGAGGAGACTGCCGAGCTGACCCCCGTGGCGGGCGTCCCGACCATGAACAGCTGACCCACCCGTTGGGCCGTGGTCATCCGGGCGAAGACCTCCTGGGCCGGTGCCGAGCGCGTCGGCACCGTCGCAGCCGTGGCCGGACCGCTTCCCGCCAGCGCCACCACGCCGCTCACCACACCCGCAACCAGCACCGTCGCCGTGCGCCGCACCCGCATGCCGTCCCCCTCGTCCTCGGTCACGTATGGCGACCGCTCGCCATACACAGTAGGACGCCGCGGGGGCGGCGAGGGTTGTCCCGCGGGCCGGCCGGCAGCAGGTGTCGGTGGCCCGTGGCAGGCTGTCCAGCACATGGCTTCCGACGTCCTCGAGCGCTTCTCCCCCGCCACCGCGGAGTGGTTCCGCGGTTCCTTCAGCGAGCCCACCGCGGCGCAGGCCGGGGCCTGGGAGGCGATCAGCTCGGGGCAGCACGCCCTCGTCGTGGCCCCCACCGGTTCGGGCAAGACGTTGTCGGCGTTCCTGTGGGCGCTGGACCGGCTGGCGAGCACCCCGCCGCCGCCGGAGAAGCTCAAGCGCTGCCGCGTCCTCTACATCTCCCCCATGAAGGCCCTCGCCGTCGACGTCGAGCGCAACCTGCGCTCACCCCTGGTCGGCATCGGTCACGCGGCCACCCGGCTCGGCCTCCCGCAGCCCGAGATCACGGTGGCGGTGCGCTCCGGCGACACCCCGGCCAACGAGCGGCGCGCGTTCGCCCGCACCCCGAGCGACGTGCTCATCACGACGCCCGAGTCGTTGTTCCTCATCCTCACCTCGCAGGCGCGCGAGGCCCTCGCCGGTGTGGAGACGGTGATCCTCGACGAGGTGCACGCCGTCGCGGGCACCAAGCGCGGCGCCCACCTCGCCCTGACCCTCGAGCGGCTCGACGCCCTCCTGGACGCACCCGCCCAGCGGATCGGGCTGTCCGCCACGGTCGAGCCCGTCGAGGAGGTCGCCCGTTACCTCGCCGGTGGCCGGCCGGTGGAGATCGTGCGACCGCCGTCAACCAAGGAGTGGGACCTCGACGTCGTCGTGCCCATCGCCGACATGTCCAGCCTGGGCGAGGTGATCGAGGACGACCTCTCCGGGCCCGCGGCGGGTGGCGAGCGCCGCGCCTCGATCTGGCCGCACGTCGAGGAGCGGATCGTCGACCTCATCGCCTCGCACCGCTCGACCCTGGTGTTCTCCAACTCGCGCCGCCTCGCCGAGCGGCTCACCAGCCGCCTCAACGAGATCTGGGAGGAACGCCTCGAGAAGGTCGCCGCGGAGCGCGCGGAGGCCGAGGAGTCGGGGAGCGAGCTCACGGGCGCTGCGACCACCGCCCCGTCGGCGGCGGAGCAGCGTCGAGGGGCTGCCGGGTCCCGCACCCCGGCCCAGATGATGGCCCAGGCCGGTTCGACGAACGGGGCGCCGGCCGTGCTCGCCCGCGCCCACCACGGGTCGGTGAGCAAGGAGCACCGGGCGCTCATCGAGGAGGACCTCAAGGCGGGTCGCCTCCCGGCCGTCGTGGCGACCTCGAGCCTCGAGCTCGGCATCGACATGGGTGCGGTCGACCTCGTCGTGCAGGTCGAGTCCCCACCGTCGGTGGCCAGCGGGCTGCAACGCGTGGGCCGGGCCGGTCACCAGGTCGGAGCGGTCTCCCGGGGCGTGTTGTTCCCGAAGTTCCGCGGCGACCTGGTCCAGACGGCGGTCGTCGTGGAACGCATGCGGGCGGGCGCCATCGAGTCCCTGCGCGTCCCGGCGAACCCCGTCGACGTCCTGGCCCAGCAGATCGTGGCCATGTGCGCCCTCGACGACTGGACCGTCGACGACCTCGAGAAGGTCGTGCGCGGAGCCACACCGTTCTCGTCGCTGCCGCGCTCGATCCTCGAGTCGGTCCTCGACATGCTGTCCGGCCGCTACCCCAGCGACGAGTTCGCCGAGCTGCGACCGCGCATCGTCTGGGACCGCGTCACCGGTGTCCTCAGCGGGCGCCCCGGCGCCCAGCGCCTCGCCGTCACCTCCGGCGGCACCATCCCCGACCGCGGCCTGTATGCCGTGTTCCTCGCCTCGTCCGAGGGTGCCGGTCGGCGCGTGGGCGAGCTCGACGAGGAGATGGTGTACGAGTCGCGCGTCGGCGACGTCTTCACCCTCGGCACGTCCACCTGGCGGATCGAGGACATCACCCACGACCGGGTGCTCGTCACCCCGGCCCCCGGGATGCCGGGCAAGCTCCCGTTCTGGAAGGGCGACCAGCTCGGTCGTCCGGCCGAGCTCGGTCGGGCCGTGGGGGCGTTCGTCCGCGAGGTGGTGGGCCTGAGCGACGCCAAGGCCAGGGAGCGCGTCACCGCGGCCGGCCTCGACGAATGGGCCACCGACAACCTGCTCGCCTACCTGCGTGAGCAGAAGGAGGCCACCGGCCACGTCCCCGACGACCGCACGATCGTCGTCGAGCGCTTCCGCGACGAGATCGGCGACTGGCGGGTCGCGGTCCACTCGCCGTTCGGCGGCCAGGTGCACGCTCCGTGGGCGCTGTGCGTCTCGGCGCGGATGCGTGAGCGGTTCGGCGTCGACGTGCAGGCGATGCACGGTGACGACGGGATCGTGTTCCGGCTGCCCGACCTGGAGTTCGAGGACGGGCGCGGGGTCGGCGCCGAGCTGATGGAGCTGGTGCGCCTCGACCCTGACGAGGTGCACGACCGCGTCACCTCGGAGATCGGCGGGTCGGCCCTGTTCGCCGCCCGGTTCCGCGAGTGCGCGTCGCGTGCCCTGCTGCTCCCCCGACGTCGCCCCGACCGCCGCCAACCGTTGTGGCAGCAGCGTCAACGAGCCGCCCAGCTGCTCGAGGTCGCCAGCCAGTACGCCTCGTTCCCGATCATCCTCGAGACCGTGCGCGAGTGCGTCCAGGACGTGTTCGACGTGCCCGGGCTCGAGACCCTGATGAAGGCCGTCGAGTCGCGCGAGGTCACCCTCGTCGACGTCGAGTCGCGCCAGCCCTCGCCGTTCGCACGGTCCCTGATGTTCGGGTACGTCGCGCAGTTCCTCTACGAGGGTGACTCGCCCCTGGCGGAGAAGCGCGCAGCCGCCCTGTCCCTCGACCCCACCCTGCTCGCCGAGCTGCTCGGGCGGGGTGAGGGCCTGTCGCTGCGCGACCTGCTCGACCCCGAGCAGGTCACCCGCACCGAGAACGAGCTCCAGCGCCTCGTGCCCGAGCGCGCCTGCCGGGACGCCGAGGACATCGCCGACCTGCTCCGCGTGCTCGGTCCCCTGTCGTTGTCCGAGATCCAGCGTCGGTCGCAGGAGGCCCTGTCCCACAAGGACATCGGCGGCTGGCTCGTCGACCTCGAGGGTGCGCGCCGCCTGATCCGGGTCCGTGTTGCCGGCGAGGAGCGCTGGGCCGCCATCGAGGACGCCGGTCGACTTCGCGACGCCCTCGGCGCCTCGCTGCCCGTGGGCGTCCCCCAGGCCTTCCTCGAGCCCGTCCCCGACCCGCTCGGTGACCTCGTCGCCCGGTTCGCCCGCACCCACGGCCCGTTCCCGGTGTCCACGGTCGCCGCGTGGTGGGGCGTGGGACCAGCCGTCGCGCTCGACACCCTGCGCCGGCTCGTGGCCTCCGGCCGCGTCGTCGAGGGTGAGCTGCTCCCGCTGGAGAACGGCGGCGGCCGGCACGGCCTGGACTACTGCGACGCCGAGGTGCTGCGGATGCTGCGCCGGCGGTCGCTGGCAGCGCTGCGCGCCGAGGTCGAGCCGGTCGCGACGGTCGAGCTCGCGCGGTTCCTGCCGCAGTGGCAGGGCGTCGGTGGTGGGTTGCGCGGTCGCGACGGACTCATCCGCGCCGTGGAGCAGCTCGCCGGTGCGGTGCTCCCGGCGAGCGCACTGGAGACCCTCGTCCTGCCGACCCGCGTGGCCGGGTACACCGCGGCCCTGCTCGACGAGCTGACCAGCAGCGGCGAGGTGCTGTGGCGCGGCCACGGGTCGCTCCCCGGCGACGACGGCTGGGTCTCCCTCCACCTCGCCGACACGGCGCACCTCACGATGCCCCCGCCGGCGGACGAGACCCTGAGCGAGTCGCAGCAGGCCATGGTCGAGGCGCTGTCTGGGGGCGGCGCCTACTTCTTCCGCACCCTCTCCGACGCCGTCGGCAGCACCGACGACGAGCAGGTGCTCACCGACCTCTGGGCGCTGGTCTGGGCGGGGCGCCTGAGCGGTGACACCATCGCCCCGCTCCGGGCGCTGCTCTCCGGCGGCCGCACGGCCCACCGCCGCAGCACGTCCGGTCCCCGTTCCTCGCGGTATGCCGGGCGGCAGGGTTCGCTGGGCACCCTGTCGGGACGACGCGGCCTGGGTCGTCCGTCCCTGCCGGCCCGTTCCGGCCCACCGGCCGGCGCCGGGCGCTGGTCGCTGCTCCCCGAGACCGAGGGCGATGCGACGGTGCGGGCCTACGCCACCGCCGAGGTGCTCCTCGACCGGTACGGCGTGGTCACCCGGGGTTCGGTCGTCGCCGAGGACGTCCCCGGCGGGTTCGCCGGGGTCTACCGGGTGCTGGCTGCTGCAGAGGAGTCCGGGCGGGTGCGGCGCGGGTACTTCGTCGAGTTCCTCGGTGCGGCCCAGTTCTCGACGACCGGGGCCATCGACCGGATCCGTGCGGGTGCACGGCAGCCGGGCGGCGACCCCGACGAGCAGCAGGGTCCCGCCCTGGTGCTCGCTGCGACCGACCCTGCCAACGCCTACGGCGCTGCCCTCCCATGGCCCGACCGCGTCACCCGGGACGAGGACGACCCGGCCGACAGCGAGGCGGGCAAGGCCGCCCGCGGGTCAGCCGGAGGCCGCAAGGGCCACCAGCCCGGTCGCAAGGCCGGAGCCCTGGTGGTGCTCGTCGACGGCGAGCTGGTGCTCTACGTCGAGCGCGGTGGCAAGACGCTCCTGTCCTGGACCGACGACCCGATGCGCCTCCAGGGAGCAGCCGACGCGCTGGCCCTCGCGGTACGGGAAGGAGCCCTCGGCCGGCTGACGGTCGAGAAGGCCGACGGCGGGGCCCTGCTGGGGTCCGAGCACCCGCTCGTGGCGGCCCTGGCCAACGCCGGCTTCCACGCCACCCCTCGCGGGCTGCGGTTGCGGCGATGAGCCGTTCCGCTGGTGGGCGCATCGGCGTCGTCACCTCCTTGGCCACCGCTCTCGTGAACGGGTCCGTGCGTGCCTGAGGGCGACACGGTCTGGCGCACGGCGACGCGATTGCACCGGGCCGTGGCGGGTCAGGAGATCACGCTCTGGGACGTGCGGTTCCCGGAGATCGCCACGACCGACTTCCGTGGCGCGACGACCACCGAGGTGGTCAGCCGTGGCAAGCACGTCTTGCACCGGCTCGACAACGGCGTCACGATGCACTCGCACCTGCGCATGGAGGGACAGTGGCGCGTCGAGGCGCCCGGGGACAACGGACGCTGGCTGCGCAGGGCCGACCTGCGGGCTGCCGTCGGCACGCACGAGTGGACGGCACTGGGGCTGCGTCTCGGTGTGCTCGAGCTGCTGCCCACCAGTCGTGAGTCGGACGTCGTGGGCCACCTGGGGCCCGATGTCCTGGGGCCGGACTGGGACGCCGTCGTGGCGGTCTCGAACCTGCGCTCCTCCCCCACCACCATCGGGGCCGCCCTGCTCGACCAGCGCAACCTCGCCGGGGTCGGCACGCTGTGGGCCTCGGAGAGCCTGTTCATGGAGAAGGTGCATCCGTGGACCGCGGCCGCCGACCTGGAGGCCGACGTCGTCGAACGTCTCGTGGACCGGGCCCACCGGCTCCTTGACACCGCCCGCCACCACGCCGTGCAGTCGAGCACCGGGGTCCGGCGGCGGGGCGAGGAGAGCTTCGTCCACGCCCGGTCCGGACGGCCCTGCCGACGCTGCGGCACCGGCATCCGGGTCGCGATGATCGGACAGGCGCCGCAGGAGCGCACGATGTTCTACTGCCCGAGCTGTCAGGGCGGCCTCGGACCGACGGACGACGGGCGACCGCAACGCCCCATGGGGTCGTCGGGTGGTCGGGCCACGCCGTACCGCCGCGCCTGATCCTCCTGGCGGGCAGAGGCCCTCAGGGGAGCCTCGGGCGCGCCCGCGCGGCGCAGGATCGACTCGACGACCTCCGTCTTCACGTCGGCGTAGTCCTGGACCTACCGCCACCGGCGGGTCGCCGGATCGCGCTTGGTCGCGGCATACCGCTTACGGTCGTCGGGGTGGGTGCGCAGCCAGTCCCGGAAGCGGCGCATCCGGGCGACCTCCGCGTCGGCTGCCCCGGGCGAGAAGATGTACAGGTTCACGTCGAACGGGGCCCCGCTCTCACGACGACGGTAGAGGACCCGGTGCTCCTGCCAGTCGGGCTCGCGGATGCGCAGCATGCAACCCAACGCCTCGAGGACCGGCACGGGGGCTCACTCGTCCGAATCGGGTCCGAGCAGCAGGATGTCGATGACGGGCTTGGCGGACAGCCCCGGAACCGACGTGGAGCCGACGTGCTCGACGGACAGGCAGAGAGCACCCACCACGACCTCGGGAGGCGGCCGCTCGTCGTCCCCGCGGACAGGTGCGTCAGGCGGCGGAGGCCGAGACCAGCGCGGTGGCCGGCAGCGGCAGCGACACCGGAGCGGTCAGCGCCTCGGTCTCGGCGACCCGCTCGGAGACCTGGCCGAGGACCTCGGACAGGGGGAGGTGCAGGGCGCCACAGATCGACGACAACAGCTCGGACGAGGCTTCCTTCTCACCGCGCTCGACCTCGCTGAGGTACCCCAGCGACACCGAGGCCGCGGCAGACACCTCGCGGAGCGTGCGGCCCTGGGACTGGCGCTGCTCACGGAGGACGTCACCGAGTTCGCGACGGAGCAGGATCATGACGCCTCCTTCAGCTGGTCGTCACCGGGACGGGTACGGGACCACGGTACCCCGCAGCCCTGACGCTGCGCGCGCAGGATTCGGGAATCACGAGGTTCGCACGGGTCAACGACGGGCACGGCCGGAATCTTCCGCCCCACCGACCCCACGCGTCCACCCCGACGCGCCGTCCACGTCCGCCGACCTGCCCATGATCTCGCTCACGAGGGCGAGGGCGGCGGCGACGGTCGCAGCCCTGATCGCCGCACGGTCGCCCGTCAGGGCGAGCTCGCGGACCTCGACGCGGTCGAGCTCCTGACCGGCCCGGGCGACCGCGACGAAGACCGTCCCCACCGGGCGGCCGTCCTGCGGATCGGGTCCGGCCACGCCGGTCGTCGCGACGCCGAGGTCGGCGCCACACACGCGGGCGGCACCCAGCGCCATCTCGCGGGCCACCCTGTCCTGGACGGCGCCACCCTCGGCGAGGACGGCCGGGTCGACACCCAGCACGGACGCCTTGACGTCGGTCGCGTAGCTCACCACCCCGCCGCGGACCACGGCGGAGGCTCCGGGCACGTCGGTGAGGGCCGCGGCGACCAGGCCGCCGGTGAGCGACTCGGCGGTGGCGACCGTCGTCCCGGCCGCGCGCAGCGCAGCGACGACGTCCGCGGCCGACACGGCCCCGGTCATCGGCGTCGGGCGGCCCGGGCGGCGCGCTTCATGGCGGCACGTTCGCTGGTCTGGCGCAGGCGGTGGGCCTTGTAGGCGATGTCGAGCCCGGTGACGACGGTGACGAGCACGGCCAGGCCCAGCACCAGCCAGGCCACGAGGTGCCAGACGTCGGAGCCGGGGAACGTGGACAGCGGCAGCGTGAACAGGGTCAGGCCCAGGCTCTGCAGGGCCGTCTTGACCTTGCCGCCGCGCCCGGCGGGCATGACCCCGTGGCGGATCACGACGAAGCGCATCGCGGTGACGCCCCACTCGCGGACCAGCACGACCAGGGTCATCCACCACGGGAGGTCACCGAGGGAGGCGAGGCCGATGAACGCCATGCTCATCAGCGCCTTGTCGGCGATGGGGTCGGCGATCTTGCCGAAGTTGGTGATGAGCCCCCGGCTGCGGGCGATGTCGCCGTCCACCCGATCGGTCGCCGTGGCGATGACGAACACGGCAGCCGCCCACCACCTCATCGTCGGGTTGTGGCCGCTGCCGGCGAGCAGCAGCCAGCCGTAGACGGGCACGAGCAGGATCCGCGAGACCGTCAGGGCGTTCGCGATGTTCCAGGCGCTCGGTGTCGGCGTCGAGACCGGCTCGGTCATCGGGTCCGGCAGCGGGGCCGACTCGCTCATGCCGGCTCTGCCACGAGGTCGATGCCCTCGGTTGCCACCACCACCGCGTGCACGATGTCGCCGACGGCCAGGCCGGGCCAGTCCTCCGGCGCGAGCAGGGTGACGCCGTCCACGTCCGGACCCTGGTGCACCGCGCGACCGACCACCATCGGCTCGTCGTCGTCACCGTCGCCGAGGTCTCCGCTCGGGACCGACTCGACGAGCACGTCGACCGTCTCACCGATCCGCTCCTCGGCGCGCTGGAGGTTGAGCTCCTCGATCAGGGCGGTGAACCGTGACACGCGCTCGGCGACGACGTGCTCGGGCAGCTTGTCGCCGTAGGTCTCCGCCTCGGTGCCATCCTCGTCGGAGTAGCCGAACACACCGACGACGTCGAGCCGCGCGGCCACCAGGAACGCCTCGAGCTCGTCGAGGTCGGCCTCGGTCTCACCCGGGAACCCGACGATGACGTTGCTGCGGATGCCGGCCTTCGGCGCCCGCGCGCGGACCTCGTCGATCAGGCCGAGGAACGCCTCCCGCCCACCGAACCGGCGCATCGAGCGCAGGAGGGTGGCCGAGGCGTGCTGGAAGCTGATGTCGAAGTACGGGACCACGCCGGGGATCGACGCCATCGCGTCGAGCAGGTCGGGACGGATCTCGGCGGGCTGGAGGTAGGACACACGGACCCGCTCGATGCCGGGCACGGCGGTGAGCTCGGGGAGCAGCTTCTCGAGCAGGCCGATGTCGCCGAGGTCCTTGCCGTAGGACGTGGAGTTCTCGCTGACGAGGAAGAGCTCCTTGACGCCGCGCTCCCCCAGCCAGCGGGCCTCCGCCACGATGTCCATCGGTCGGCGCGAGACGAAGGCCCCACGGAACGACGGGATGGCGCAGAACGCGCAGCGCCGGTCGCAACCGCTCGCGATCTTCAGCGGCGCCCACGGGCGGCCGTCGAGGCGGGCGCGGATGACGCGCGGGCCGGAGGCCGGCACCGGACCCTCGATGGTGACGTCGACCGGTTCGCTGGGGGCGACCTGCTCGGGCGACGTGCCGTCCTGGGACGGCACGGCAGCAGCGGTGGGCACGGCAGGGCCGGAGGGCCCACCGTGACCGGGCAGCGCGACTCCGACCGAACCGGCCTGGCGCTGCACGGGCGACAGGGGCAGCAGGCGTCGGCGGTCACCGGGGGTGTGCGACTCGGGGGCGTTGCCGTCGAGGATCGCGCGCAGGTGGCTGGACATGTCGGCGTAGGAGTCGAAGCCGAGCACCGCGTCGGCCTCGGGCAGCTCGGCCGCCAGCTGCTTGCCGTACCGCTCGGCCAGGCACCCGACCGCGACGACCTTCTGGGTCTTCGAGTGGCCCTTGCGCGCAGAGGCCTCGAGGAGCACGTCGATGGAGTCCTTCTTGGCCTGCTCGACGAACCCGCAGGTGTTCACCACTGCGACGTCGGCGTCGTCCGCGTCGTCGACGAGGAGCCACCCCTCGGCGGCGAGCCGGCCGGCCAGCTCCTCCGAGTCGACCTCGTTGCGGGTGCACCCCAGGGTCACCAGGGCCACGCTGCGCTGCTCGGTCGAACTCATGGCGCCCACTCTACGGTGAGTAGCGTGGGCGCCATGACCGCCGTGACGACCACCGCCGACCGCGTCGCCGCCGTGCTGCGACAGCACCCCGTCATCGACGGGCACAACGACCTCCTGTGGGAGGCCCGCGAGCAGGTGGGCTACGACTTCGACCGCCTCGACCTCGCTGCCGGCGGCACGCCGACCCACACCGACCTGCCCCGCCTACGGGCCGGTGGGGTGGGCGGCCAGTTCTGGTCGGTGTTCGTGCCCGCCGAGCTCTCGGGAGACGACGCCGTGAGCGCCACGCTGGAGCAGATCGACGCGGGTCACCAGATGGTGGCCCGGTATGGCGCCGACCTCGCCTTCGCCCGGACCGCGGACGACATCACGGCCGCCTGGGGGTCCGGGCGGATCGCCTCGCTGCTCGGCGCCGAGGGCGGTCACTCGATCAACAGCTCGCTGGCGACGCTGCGGATGCTGCACGTCCTGGGGGTGCGCTACATGACGCTGACGCACAACAGCAACGTGCCCTGGGCCGACTCGGCCACGGACGCACCCGTCCTCGGGGGCCTGTCGGCGTTCGGGGTCGAGGTGGTGCGCGAGATGAACCGCATCGGCATGCTCGTCGACCTCTCCCACGTGTCCCCCGGCACGATGCGCGACGCCCTCCGGGTCGCCGAGGTGCCGGCGATCTTCAGCCACTCCTCCGCCAGGGCGGTGGCCGACAGCCCGCGCAACGCCCCCGACGACGTGCTGGAGTCGCTGCGCGACAACCGCGGGGTCTGCATGGTCACCTTCGTGCCCAAGTTCGTGAACCCCGACGCCGCGGCCTGGCAGGCCGAAGCCGTCGCCGCGGCGGCGGAGGCAGGCGTCACCCAGGCCGATGGTCCGGCCTTCGAGGCCTGGGGCAAGGACTACGTCCGACGGACGTCACCCGCGCCGGGGGCCACCCTCCAGGACGTCGTGCGCCACTGCGAGCACATCCGCGAGGTGGCAGGCGTCGACCACGTCGGGGTCGGTGGCGACTACGACGGCGTCGGTCAGTTGCCTGACGGCCTCGAGGACGTCAGCTGCTACCCCGCCCTCCTCGAGGCCCTCGCGGACCGCGGGTGGTCCGACGACGACCTCGGAAAGCTCACGAGCGGCAACATCGTCCGGGTGCTGGGCGAGGCGGAGGAAGGCGCTCGGCGGTTGCAGGCGGAGCGCGGCCCGAGCCTGGCCACCATCGCCGAGCTCGACGGGGTCCGCGCCTAGTTGCGCCAGCGGGTGATGGTCAGCCCGACGACCCGGGCGATGATCAGCGCGACGTACATGACGCCCGCGACCTGCTCGATGATGACGACCGAGCGGGCGTGGGGCAGGACCGCGGTGACGTCGGACAGCCCGACGCTCGTGAGGTTGGCGAACGACAGGTAGAGCAGCTCCAGGAAGGTCCGGTGGCCCTCGCCCTGGAAGGCGATGAAGGACCCCGGCCAGACGACCTGCACGGCCATGAACAGGTAGGCGAACATCCACGACACGACGGTGAAGTTGGCTCCGACGGCGAAGATCTCGTCGCGGGTGACCCACGAGTCGTCGAACAGGTAGCGGATCAGCCCGTACCCCGTGTAGCCGTAGAACGCCGCGTGCAGCAGGGAGGACCACAGGACCACCTGCTGGTTCCCCGGGACGAACCCCTCGGCGATCGTCAGTGCGACGACGGGCACGCCGAGCACCACGGCCACCCAGGTGAGCGCCGGCGTGGCGCGCACGGCATACACGGCCACGGCCAGGACGAGGACGCCGAAGAGGCCGATGACGGTCCGGCCGAGCGGGGTGTCGCCGGCGAACGGGTAGGCGAGCACCTCGAGGAGCTGCGCCGCGAGCAGGACCCCGCTCGGGTGGCTCTTGACGGCGTTCAACCAGTCGCGCATGGCGACCACCCTAGGGTCCGCCCGTCAAGATCGCGTCAACGCCAGTCAAGGCGCCGTCAACGCGAGGAGGTGCCCCGGTCGGGCGACCTTGACTGACACCGTGATCGAGAACCTCGTCGCCGCCCTGCTCGGCCTCGCGCTGCTGGCCTACCTGGTCTACGCGCTCGTCCGCCCGGAGCGGTTCTGATGTCCGAGGCAGCAGCCGGGCTGCTGTCCCTCCTGACCCTGGTGGTCGCCCTCGTCGTGGTCTGCGTCCCGCTCGGGACGTGGATCGCGAAGGTGTTCACCGACACGCGGCACTGGCGGGTGGAGCGGGTGCTCTACCGCGTCGCCGGAGTGGACCCCGAACGCGAGCAGGGATGGCGCGCGTATGCCGTGAGCGTGGGTGCCGTGAGCGTGGTGGGCTTCGTCCTCCTGCTCGGCCTGATCCTCCTGCAGACCTCACTGCCCCTGCGCCAGGGATCGGACGGCATGGGGGTGACGACCGCCGTCAACACCGCGGTGTCCTTCGTGACCAACACGAACTGGCAGAGCTACGCCGGTGAGGCGGGTGTGACGCCCCTCGTGCAGACGCTCGGGCTCACCATCCAGAACTTCGTGTCCGCCGCCGTGGGCCTCGCGGTCTGCATCGCCCTGACCCGGGCGCTGCTGCGCGACGGGACGGGGCGCATCGGCAACTTCTGGGTCGACCTGGTGCGCGGCACGGTCCGCGTCCTCCTGCCCGGCGCCGTGCTCGCCGCCGTCGTCCTCCTCGTCGGCGGGGTCGTCCAGAACCTGGCAGCGCCGTCCACCGTGACCGGCCTCTCCGGCGCGGAGCAGGTCATCCGCGGAGGCCTGGTCGCCTCGCAGGAAGCCATCAAGGAGCTCGGGACCAACGGTGGCGGGTACTTCAACGCCAACTCCGCCCACCCGTTCGAGAACCCCAACCCCTTCACCAACCTCTTCGAGGTCTTCCTCCTGCTCGTCGTGCCGTTCGCCCTCCCCCGCGCGTTCGGGATCATGGTGGGCGACCGCCGACAGGGACGCGCCCTGCTCGGCTTCGCCTCAGTGCTGTTCGGCGCGGGCGTCGGCCTGACCACCTGGGCCGAGGTCGCTGCCGCCTCCGCGTCGACGGGTTCGATGGAGGGCAAGGAGCAGCGGTTCGGCGTCTGGGCCTCGGCCCTGTTCGGCGCGGCGACGACGAGCACCTCCACCGGTGCGGTCAACTCGCTGCACGAGTCCTACAGCCCGCTCGGCGGAGGGGTGGTCCTCACCAACATGCTGCTCGGCGAGGTCTCGCCCGGCGGAGTCGGCTCGGGCCTCTACGGCATCGTCGTCATCGCGATCCTGTCCGTGTTCGTCGCAGGGCTCATGGTGGGTCGTACCCCCGAGTACCTGGGCAAGACCATCGGCCGGCGCGAGATCACGATGGCAGCGCTGTACTCGCTCGTGATGCCCGTCCTCGTCCTCGGGTTCACCGGCGCGGCCCTGTCCATGGACGGCCCCCGGAGCACCATGCTCGCGAGCGGGCCGCACGGGTTGACCGAGGTGCTCTACGCGTATGCGTCGGCCGCGAACAACAACGGCAGCGCCTTCGCCGGCCTCAGCGCCGACAACCCCTGGTTCAACGTGACGCTCGCCTTCTGCATGGCCGTCGGTCGGTTCGTCCCGATGATGCTGGTGCTCGGCCTGGCGGGTTCCCTTGCAGCGCAACGGCGTCGGCCCGAGACCGCCGGCACCATGCCGACCCACACACCTCTCTTCACCGGCCTGCTCGTCGGCATCGCCCTGGTCCTCGCCGGCCTGACCTTCTTCCCCGCCCTCGCCCTCGGACCCCTCGCGGAGGCCCTGTCATGAACCGCACCACCATCCTCGCGGCCCTCCCCCAGGCCGTGACCAAGCTCGACCCCCGCCACCTGGTCCGGACCCCGGTGATCTTCGTGGTGTGGATCGGCTCGGTCCTCACGACGGTCCTGGCGGTCCTGGACCCCTCGGTCTTCGGCTGGGGCGTCGCCTTCTGGCTCTGGGCCACCGTGCTGTTCGCGAACGCCGCGGAGGCCATCGCCGAGGGCCGTGGCCGGGCTCAGGCCGCGACCCTGCGGGCCACGCGGACGGAGACCCTGGCGGTCCGGCTCAGGGACGATGGCGGCACGGAGACCGTTCCCGGCACGGCGCTGCGGATCGGCGACCGGGTGCGCGTCGTCGCCGGTGAGGTGATCCCGGGCGACGGGGACGTCGTCGAGGGCGTCGCCACGGTCGACGAGTCGGCGATCACGGGCGAGTCCGCCCCGGTGGTCCGTGAGTCCGGTGGCGACCGGTGCGCCGTCACCGGTGGCACGACGGTGCTCTCCGACGCCATCATCGTGCGGATCACGTCCCGTCCCGGGGAGACCTTCATCGACCGGATGATCGCGCTCGTCGAGGGCGCCTCGCGGCAGAAGACCCCCAACGAGATCGCGCTCACGGTCCTGCTGACCACCTTGACGATCCTCTTCCTCGTCACCGTCATGGCGATCCAGCCGCTGGCGTCGTACTCGGGCGGGTTGCAACAGGTCATCGTCCTGGTCGCCCTGCTCGTCTGCCTCATCCCGACGACGATCGGCGCCCTGCTCTCCGCCATCGGCATCGCCGGCATGGACCGGCTCGTCCAGCGCAACGTCCTGGCCATGTCCGGCCGGGCCGTCGAGGCGGCGGGCGACGTGTCGACGCTGCTGCTCGACAAGACCGGCACGATCACGCTGGGCAACCGGCGCGCCAGCGAGCTCACCCCGGTCAGCGGTGCGGCGGACGGCGAACTGGCACAGGCGGCATACCTGTCGTCGCTCGCGGACGGGACGCCCGAGGGTCGCTCCATCGTCGAGCTGGCCACCTCCCTGGAGCACTTCGGGGGTGTGACGTCGGCGGACGTGCTCGCCTCGCAGGGAGCGGAGTTCGTGGAGTTCACGGCGCAGACGCGCATGTCCGGCGTGGACCTCCCCGACGGGACGCGCATCCGCAAGGGCGCGGCGTCGGCAGTCACCGCGTGGGTCACCCAGGAGGGTGGCGAAGTTCCGGACGAGACCGGACGGCTCGCCGACGCCATCGCCGGGGACGGTGCCACGCCGCTGGTGGTGGCCCTGGCTGCCGCCGGCCGGGCGCCACGGGTCCTCGGCCTCGTCCGGCTCAAGGACGTCGTGAAGCCAGGCATGTCCGAACGCTTCGAGGTGTTGCGGCGCATGGGGATCCGCACCGTCATGATCACCGGCGACAACAAGCTCACTGCGGCGGCGATCGCCACGGAGGCGGGGGTCGACGACTTCCTCGCCGAGGCCACACCCGAGGACAAGATGGCCCTCATCGTCAAGGAGCAGGAGGGCGGTCGGCTCGTCGCGATGACGGGCGACGGCACCAACGACGCGCCTGCCCTCGCCCAGGCCGACGTCGGACTGGCCATGAACACGGGCACGTCGGCGGCCAAGGAGGCCGGCAACATGGTCGACCTCGACTCGGACCCGACCAAGCTCATCGAGGTCGTCGCCATCGGGAAGCAGCTGCTGATCACGCGCGGAGCGCTGACGACGTTCTCGATCGCCAACGACATCGCCAAGTACTTCGCGATCATCCCGGCCATGTTCGTCGTGCTGTTCCCCGGGCTCGACGCCCTCAACATCATGCGTCTCGGGTCGCCGCAGTCGGCCATGCTCTCGGCCGTCATCTTCAACGCGCTGGTCATCGTCGCGCTCGTGCCGCTCGCCCTGCGCGGCGTGCACTACCGCCCCGGCGGCGCGGCCGACCTGCTGCGCCGCAACCTGCTCGTCTACGGCCTGGGCGGCGTCGTCGCACCGTTCGTCGGCATCAAGGTGATCGACCTCCTCGTGTCCCAACTCCCCGGATTGAGCTGACCAGCATGACCTCACTCACGCGCCAGTACGCCGCCGCGCTGCGGCTCCTGCTCGCCCTCACCGTCCTGCTCGGGGTGGTCTACCCCGCCGTCGTGTTCGGCGTCGGCCGACTCGGCCTGAGCGCCCGGGCGGACGGCTCCCTCGTCGAGCACGACGGGAAGGTCGTCGGCTCGTCCCTGCTGGGACAGTCCTTCACCGGCGACCGGTGGTTCCACGGTCGTCCGTCCACCAGCGACTACTCCGGCGACACCAGCGGCGGCTCCAACCTCGCCGCCTCGAGCGACGCCCAGGCCAAGGCGGTCGCCGAACGCCGAGCGACGGTGGCGCAGGCGGACGGTGGCGCGGGCACCTCGCGGGGCGCAGGCGGCATACCGGCCGACGCCCTGACCGCCTCGGCGAGCGGGCTCGACCCCCACATCTCGCCCGAGTACGCCGCGCTCCAGGTGCCGCGCGTCGCCAGGGCGACCGGGCTGGGCACGGACCTGGTGGCGTCACTGGTGGCGAAGCACACCCAGGGGCGCACCCTCGGGTACCTAGGCGAGCCACGGGTCAACGTCCTCGAGCTCAACCTCGCGCTGGCCCGCGCCGCCGGCTAGGAACGGCACGGCGATGGCCCTTCGACCCCCCGTTGACGCGAGAATGTCGTCATGACCCCCGGCCGGCTGCGCATCTACCTCGGCGCGGCCCCCGGGGTGGGCAAGACCGTCGCGATGCTGTCCGAGGGGCACCGGCGGGCCGAACGCGGCACCGACGTCGTGGTGGGGCTGGTCGAGACGCACGGTCGCGCCCACACGGCCCAGGCCCTGGGCGGGCTCGAGGTGGTGCCGACCCGCGAGGTGGTGCACCGCGGCAGCACGCTGCGCGAGATGGACGTCGATGCCGTCCTCGAGCGCCGGCCCGAGGTGGTCCTCGTCGACGAGCTCGCGCACACCAACGCCCCCGGCAGCCGGCACGCCAAGCGCTGGGAGGACGTCCGCGACCTGCTCGCCGCAGGCATCGACGTCGTCTCCACCGTCAACGTCCAGCACCTCGAGTCGCTCAACGACGTCGTCGAGGCGATCACGGGGATCCGTCAGCAGGAGACCGTCCCGGACGAGGTGGTGCGGACGGCCGACCAGATCGAGCTCGTCGACATGTCGCCGCACGCCTTGCGCCGACGGATGGCCCACGGCAACATCTACGGCCCCGACCGGGTGGACGCCGCGCTGGCCAACTACTTCCGCGAGGGGAACCTCACCGCCCTGCGCGAGCTCTCGCTGCTCTGGCTGGCCGACCGCGTCGACGAGGGCCTCGAGCGCTACCGGCGCGACCAGGGGATCACGTCGTCGTGGCCGGCCCGCGAGCGCGTCGTCGTCGCCGTGACCGGGGGGCCCGAGTCGGCGGCGCTGGTCCGGCGCGGCGCCCAGATCGCCGCGCGGGGCGCCGGCGGGGAGCTCGTGGTCGCCCACGTCACCCCTGCCGACGGCCTCATCGACGCCCGGCTGGAGAGCATCGGCGAGATCCGGACGCTGGTCGCCGAGCTGGGCGGCACCTTCCACACCGTGGCCGGCGACGACGCGGCGGCCGCGATCCTCGACTTCGCGCGAGGGGTCAACGCACGCCAGGTGGTCCTCGGCGCCTCCCGACGGACCTGGTGGCAGGCGCTGCGCGGCCGCGGGGTCGGCAGCCACGTGGTCGAGGGCGCGGGGGGCGACATCGACACGGTCATCGTCACCCACGAGCAGGCCCACCGCGGCCAGTCCCGGCGCGGCCGTGGGGCGCTCGCGGGGCGCAGGCGGCTGGCGGGCTGGCTGCTCGCGACCCTCGGCACGGTGGTGCTGACGGCCCTGCTCATCGCGACCCGGGAGTCGCACGACCTGCCGCTGGAGGTGCTGCTGTTCCTCGCCCTGACCGTCGGCTGCGCCCTGGCGGGAGGGCTCGGGCCGGCCGTCGTGTCCGCCCTGCTGGGGTCGCTCAGCCTCAACTGGTTCTTCACCGACCCGGTGGGGACGTTGACCATCACCAACCCCCAGAACGCTGCTGCCGTCGTCGTCTTCCTCGTCGTCGCCGTCTCGGTGGCCTCCGCGGTCCACCTCAGCGACCGCCGGGCCGCCGCCGCGCGCCTCGCCCAGCGCGAGTCGCTCGCGCTCGAGCGTTCGGCGCAGACGCTGCTGGGCGAGCAGGACCCGCTCACCGCGCTGCTCGAGCAGGTCGCCGACCTGTTCCACCTGACGACGGCCGGACTCGTGCGACGACCCTCGGTGCGGGCGCCGTGGCAGGTGGTCGCGGCGCTGCCGGGGTTCGACGTGGACCAGCTGGACCGGGCCGCGGTGCTGGCACCGGTCGACGACACGACGACCCTGGCCCTGTTCGGGCCGGTCCTGGCCGCCGACGAACGCCGCCTCGTCTCCGCGTTCGCCGCGCACGCCGAGGCCGTCCTGCGTCGGGCCGACCTCGCCGAGCAGGCCCGCCGGGCCGGAGCCCTGGCCCGCGACAACCGGGCCCGCACCGCCCTGCTCAGCGCCGTGTCGCACGACCTGCGGACCCCGTTGGCCGGCATCAAGGCAGCGGTCTCGACGTTGCGCCAGCCCGGTGCGGCGTTCGACGCCCAGGACGAGGCCGACCTGCTCGAGACGATCGAGGAGTCCTCCGACCGGCTCACCACCCTGGTCGCCAACCTCCTCGACATCTCCCGGCTGCAGAGCGGCGTGGTCGCCGCGCAGGTCAGCGAGGGCGCCGTGGTGGAGACCATCCGGCGCACCGTGTCGACGGTGTCGGCACCGGACCGCGTCCGGGTCCTGGCCGCCGACGACCTCCCGCTGGCCCTCTACGACGAGGTCCTCCTCGACCGCGTCGTGGCCAACGTCGTGGAGAACGCCCTGCACCACTCGGGCGGCCGCCAGGAGGTCGTCGTCAAGGCGTACGCCACCGGTCACCACCTCCAGGTGAGGGTCGTCGACCGGGGTTCCGGCGTCCCGGACTCCTCGAAGGCGGCGATCTTCGCCCCGTTCCAGCGCCTCGATGACGCACCGCGCGGGTCCGGCGTCGGACTCGGGCTGGCGGTCGCCCGTGGCCTCATGGAGACCATGGACGGCACCATCGCCGCGGAGGACACCCCCGGTGGCGGCCTGACGATCGTCCTCGAGCTCCCCCGCGCCGATGGCAGGATGCCCGCATGAGCGTGGTCCTGGTCGTCGACGACGAACCCCACCTGCGCCGCACCCTGGCGATCAGCCTGCGGGCGCGTGGGTACGAGGTCGAGACCGTCGGCGACGGCCGTTCCGCCCTCCAGTCGATCGCCGAACGCTCCCCCGACGTCGTCGTCCTCGACCTCGGCCTGCCCGACCTCGACGGCATCGACGTCCTGCGCCGGCTGCGGGCCACCTCGAGCGTTCCCGTCATCGTGCTCTCCGCCCGCACCGACTCCGCCGACAAGGTCGAGGCGCTCGACGTCGGCGCCGACGACTACGTCACCAAGCCGTTCGGCATGGAGGAGTTCCAGGCGCGGGTCCGCGCCGCCCTGCGGAGGGCCGGCGAGAGCGAGAACCACCCGCCCGCCCTGCGCACCGAGCACTTCGCCCTCGACTTCGCCGAGCGCACGGCCACGATCGGCGGCGACGTCGTGCGCCTCACGCCGACCGAGTGGCGGCTGCTCGCGGTCCTCGCCCGCCGTCCGGGACACCTCGTCTCGCAGAAGGACCTGCTGCACGAGGTGTGGGGTCCCGGGTACGGCCGCGAGTCCAACTACCTGCGCGTCTACGCCAACCAGCTGCGGCGCAAGCTCGAACCCGACCCCACCCACCCGCGCTACCTCGTCACCGACCCCGGTCAGGGCTACCGCCTCGAGGTATGACGCGGGGTCGCCGCGCGCGGCCATGTCCGGGCCCGCGGGTGCCGGACCGCCGGGGACCCGGGCCCGAACCGGGCGGCGGCCTCGACCCGGCGCTGGCATGCTGGCGGCCATGTCCGGGCACCGGGTGGTGGTCCTGCTCGAGGGCCAGAGCGACGTCGCTGCCGTGCGCGCGTTGCTGGGCGTGCGGCCGGTCACCGTGCAGCCGGACCGGCTCGACCTCGTCGACATGGGTGGCGTCACCAACATCCGACGCCACCTCGCCGACCTCGTTGCGCAGAGTGCGCACGCCAACGGTGACGCCCCTGCCCGGCTGCGCGTCCTCGGGCTCTGCGACGTCGGGGAGGCCGGCTACTTCGCCCGTGCACTGGCGTCGATCGGTCACCCGGTGGGCTCGGCCGACGACATGGCCGCCCTCGGCTTCCACGTCTGCGACCAGGACCTCGAGGACGAGCTGATCCGGGCGCTGGGGGTCGAGCGGGTCATCGAAGTGCTCGACCGGCTCCGGCTCTTGGACCGCTTCGTGACGTTCCGGCGCCAGCCCACGTGGGAGGGTCGGCCGGTCACCGACCAGCTGCGCCGGTTCTCCGGGACGACGTCGGGGCGCAAGGCGCTCGTCGCGCAGGCCCTGGCCGCGGCGACGACAGCGGAACAGGTCCCGCCTCCGCTCGCTGCGCTGGTGGCCCACATCGCGGCGGCTGCCGCGGACGACGAGCCGGGCCCAGCGGTCCGGCCCTTCTCCACCGAACCCTGAGCGCTCGACCCGATGAGGACGGGGTCGAGCGCTCGAGGTGGGGCGCGCTGTGCGCGGTGCCGCCGGTCAGGCGGTGGCGTCCACCGGAGCCAGCCGCCCGCGCAGGGTCAGGGTCGCGACGACCAGCGCCAGGGAGGCCGTCAGGGCCATCACCAGGGTCATCGGCACGGCCGAGCCCGAACCCATGGCGCCGATCAGGGGAGCCGCGGCTCCACCGATGACGAACTGCGAGGCACCGAGCAGCGCAGCCGCCGTGCCCGCCGCCTCGCCGTGGCGGGTGAGCGCCAGCGCCGGGGTGTTCGGCAGGGTCAGGCCGCAGGCGAACAGGATGAACCAGAGCGGCACGAGGATCAGGGTCAGGCCCCCGAAGCCGGTGGCGGCCGACGCGAGCGTCAGCAGGGCGGCCACTGCACCGATGGTGACCCCGGCACGCACCAGCACGCGGGGCTCGAACCGCTTGAGCAGGAACGGGTTGAGCTGCGAACCGGTCAGGAAGCCCAGCGAGTTCATCCCGAAGACCAGGCCGAACTGCGCGACGCTCAGGCCGTAGATGTCCTGCAGCACGAACGACGAGCCACCGATGTAGGAGAACAGCGTGGCGAACATCAGGCCGCTGATCAGGACGAGCCCGACGAAGGTGCGGTCCTTGAGCAGCGAACCGTAGGTCGCCACGACGGGCTTGAACGCGAGCTTGCGGCGACGCGCCGGTGGCAGCGTCTCGCGCAGGGCGAACGACGCCAGCGTCACCATCATCGTCCCGGCGATCGCGAGCAGGACGAACACCCCGCGCCACGAGGTGAGCTGGAGGATGAAGCCACCGAGGGTCGGTGCGAGCACCGGCGCGAGGCCCATGACCAGCATCAGGCGCGAGAGCATCGTCGCGGCGGCGGAGCCGGCGAACTGGTCGCGCACCATGGCCATGGAGACCACGGCCACCGCGGCGTTGCCGAGGCCCTGGAGGACACGACCCACGGTCAGTAGCTCGATGCTCGGCGCGAACGCACAGAAGATCGACGCGGCGATGTGCAGCGCGAGCCCGGCGATGAGGGGGCGGCGGCGGCCCACCGCGTCGGCGAGGGGGCCGACGAGGAGCTGGCCGAGCCCCATACCGAGCAGGATGCCGGTGAGGGTGAACTGGACGGCCGACTCGGACGCGGCGAGGTCACGCGTGATCGAGGGCAGGGCCGGCAGGTAGGTGTCGATGGTCAGCGGCCCGATGGCGATGAGGGCGCCGAGGACGAGGACGAACCGCACGTAGGCGCGACCCGTCGGGGCGGGGGGCATGGCCTCGTCGGAGGAGCGGGAGGAGTCGACGGAGGTCTGGGGAAGCGTCTGGGTACGGTCGTCGGTCACGGTCTGGGGCGCGGCGGTCACGAGGAGGGCAACACCGGCCCACCCCGGATCCATTCCGACGGACCTCAGTCGCGCCCGGTGAGCTCCCAGGCGTCGCCGGACTCCTCGACCTCCTCGCGGCCCGCGAACTGCGCGGCCACCGGGTCGTTGTCGTAGCGGTCGTCGGGGGCGTAGCCGGGCCGGTACGACGGCGCCGGTGCGCCGACCGGCACCTCGTCGGTGTGCTCCACTCCCCCGGCCTCGTCGGCCAGGGCCTGGCCGTCGAAGACCGGCTCGGCGTCCGGGACCTCGTCGCCGCGCATGAGGGCGAGCGTCGTGGGCAGGTCGTCCGGCTTGACCAGCACGTCGCGGGCCTTGGAACCCTCGGACGGTCCGACGACGCCGCGTGACTCGAGCAGGTCCATGAGGCGACCGGCCTTGGCGAACCCGACGCGCAGCTTGCGCTGGAGCATCGACGTCGACCCGAACTGCGTCGTGACGACGAGCTCGGTCGCCTGCAGCAGCAGGTCGAGGTCGTCACCGATGTCGTCGTCGACGTGCTTCTTGGCGGCGACGACGGTGACGTCGTCGCGGTAGTTCGGCTTGAGCTGGTCGGTGACAGCCTTGACGACGTTCTGGATCTCGGACTCGGTGACCCAGGCGCCCTGGACGCGCATCGTCTTGCTCGAGCCCATCGGCAGGAACAGCGCGTCGCCCTGGCCGATGAGCTTCTCGGCGCCGGGCTGGTCGAGGACGACCCGGCTGTCGGCGAGCGACGACGTCGCGAACGCCATCCGCGACGGGACGTTGGCCTTGATCAGGCCGGTCACGACGTCGACCGACGGACGCTGCGTCGCCAGCACGAGGTGGATGCCGGCGGCCCGGGCGAGCTGGGTGATGCGGACGATCGACTCCTCCACGTCACGCGGGGCGACCATCATCAGGTCGGCGAGCTCGTCGACGATGACGAGCAGGTACGGGTACGGGTGGATGACCCGCTGGCTGCCCGGCAGCGGCTTGACCTTGCCGGCCTTGACCGCCTTGTTGAAGTCGTCGACGTGCTTGAAGCCGAACTGGGCGAGGTCGTCGTAGCGCGTGTCCATCTCCCGCACGACCCACTGGAGGGCCTCGGCGGCCTTCTTGGGGTTCGTGATGATCGGGGTGATGAGGTGCGGGATCCCCTCGTATGCCGTGAGCTCCACCCGCTTGGGGTCCACCAGCACCATGCGGACCTCGTCGGGCGTCGAACGCATGAGGATCGAGGTGATCATGGAGTTGACGAAGCTCGACTTGCCGGCGCCGGTGGCCCCCGCGACGAGCAGGTGGGGCATCTTGGCGAGGTTGGCGATGACGTAGCCGCCCTCGACGTCCTTGCCGACCCCCATGACCATCGGGTGGTCGTTGCCGCGGGCGGCCTGGCTGCGCAGGACGTCGCCGAGGCTGACCTTCTCGCGGTCGGTGTTGGGGATCTCGATGCCGATGGCGGACTTGCCGGGGATCGGGGAGAGGATCCGGACGTCGGCCGAGGCGACGGCGTACGCGATGTTCTTCGAGAGGGCGGTGACCCGCTCGACCTTGATGCCGGGACCGAGCTCGACCTCGTACCGCGTGACCGTCGGGCCGCGGCTGAAGCCGGTCACCTGTGCGTCGATGTCGAACTGGTCGAGCACCTGGGTGAGGGACTCGACGACGCGGTCGTTCGCGGCACTACGGGCCTTGTGCGGCGAGCCGGGCTCGAGCAGGGCGTTGTCGGGCAGCGTGTAGGTGATGTCGCCGGCGAGGGCGAGCTGCTCCACCCGCTGCGGCAGGGGGGTCGTCGGCGGCGCCTCGAGGGCGACCTTCTCGGCGACCTGGCGGGCGGGAACCACCGGTGGGGCGCCCGAGGCGCCGGCGCTGGTGGAACTGGTGGCCCCGGTGGCACCGGGGGCGAGGACGCCCGGGGCGGTCGGGCGCTTCTGCCCGGGACGCAGGCCGTCCTTGCCCTCGGGCACGACGACCGCAGCCTTCTCGAACGCCTCGTCACCGTCGAACGGCCCCTCGGGCTCGATCACCCGGCGGCGGCGCCGGGGCTTCTCGGCCTCCTCGGCGGCCGGCTCGTCGACGTCGACCCCGCGGTGCAGGAGGTGGTCGCGCAGCTCGGCGAGGCGCTCGGGGATCATGTGGACCGGGGTCGCGGTCATCACGAGGAGACCGAAGAAGCCGAGCATGAGCAGGATCGGCACGGTGCCGTAGACGGAGACCGCCGCCTTGAGCGGGCTGGAGGCGAGGAAGCCGATGATGCCGCCGCCGTCGCGCATGCCCTCGGCACCCGCCGGCGGGGTGGGGATGCCGGCCGCCACGTGGGCCAGGCCCGACGCCGCGAACGCGAGCGCGCCGAGGCCGACCCCGATGCGCGAGTTGGCGCCGTCGTCCTGGGGGGCGCGCAGCAGCCGGACGCCGAGGTAGAGCAGCGCGAGCGGCACGGCGTACGCGACCCGGCCGAAGGTGCCGGCCACGACGGCGTGGATGACGTCGCCGACCGGGCCCTCGAGGGCCCACCACTCGCGGGCGGCCACGACGATGGCCAGGCCGAGGAGGAGGAAGCCGACGCCGTCGCGACGGTGTTCGGGCTCGAGGTCGCGGGCCCCGTTGCCGACGCGGCGGACCGCGCCACCGGCTACGTGCGCCATACCCATCCACGTGCCGCGGACCGCACGCAACGGCAGGGGCAGGCCGCCACCGCTGGCCTTGCCGCGGGACCCCCGGGCGGGGCTCTTGCGGGGCGTGGTGGTGCGACGGTTGGCGGGGCGGGTGGCGGTGCCCTTGCGCGCCTGCCCAGCCGAGGAGATGCGCGTCGGGGTGGACGGACGTGTGGCCATGGTCCGCAGGCTACGCGAAGGTCACACCGGACACACGCGTCACACGCGTTCCACGTGGGCGGATCTGACGCCGACCCTGAGCCGACCTGGAGCCGACCCGGAGCCGTCACCCGCGCCGTTCGGGGCGGATCCGCTCACCCGAACAGGTGGAGGGGTCCCCCCGGTTCGGGCAGCAGGGGCCGGTCCACCCGACGCGACGGGTGCAGCCCTGCCACGCTGAGCCTGCGTCTGGCGGGGCCCGCACCGGCGACCACCCCTCGGGGAGGTCGCCGGTGCAGGCGTACCAGGACATCGGGGGCAGGGGGTGCGCCGGTCCCGCCAGATCACCTGCACCACCGTTTCCGGCCCGACCTCCCCCGAGGTCTCAGATGGCGAGAAGGTCCGTCCGGCTGGTGGAGGGACGGCCGGACCGCCGCTACCTTCGTCGTCAAGGTCATGAGTGTCAGCGCACAGCCCCGGCTTGCTGACCAGCAACCCTCCACCGCGGTGGGGTGCTCCGGGTGACGACCGGGTCGACTGCACCCGCAGCCGGCAAGCGCGGACCCGAGCACAGCCCGGGTCCCACCGGACCCAGGAGCTGACCTCCATGTCGATCGCGAGCACCCCACCGACCACTCCCGAGAGCACGCCGGACCACGCGTTCCGCCGCACCGCTCCCCTCGCCCACGCCCGGGAGAACGCCCGTGAGCACCTCCGGGCCGTTCCGCCTCTGGTCGCGCCGGCCTCGCTGCCGCTGGGCGGTGCGGTCGAGCCCCTGCCGGCCGAGCTGCCCGTCCACCGGTCCGCCGACCTGCCCGCCGTGGTCTCGGCCGGGCTGGTGGTGCCCACGCTGAACGGCCCGGTCGACTACGCGAACTTCGACCACGCCGCCTCGACGCCGTCGCTCGTCAGCGTCAAGGCCGCCGTCGACAGCGCCCTGCGCACCTACTCCTCCGTGCACCGCGGCAACGGGTACGCCTCCAAGGTGACCAGCGCCTGGTACGAGCAGGCCCGTGAGGAGGTCGCGACCTTCGTCGGGGCCCGGCCCGGCGACGAGGTGGTCTTCACCCGCAACAGCACCGACTCGTTCAACCTGCTGGCCCGCGCCCTGCCGCGCGACACCCAGGTCTTCGTCTTCGAGACCGAGCACCACGCCGCCCTGCTCCCGTGGAAGGCGCGCCAGACCACCCGCCTGCCCGTCCCCGGAAGCGCCGCCGACGCCGCGGTCCTGCTGCGCACGGCGCTGAAGAACCGCCACGGCCGCCACCGCCTCGTCGTCCTGACCGGCGCCTCCAACGTCACCGGCGAGGTCTGGCCGGTCCGCGAGCTCGCCGCGATCGCCCGCAAGGCCGGTGCCCGGGTCGTCCTCGACGCGGCGCAGTACGCCCCGCACCGCCGCGTGGACCTCGCCGAGCTCGGCGTCGACTACGTCGTCCTGTCCGGTCACAAGCTCTACGCGCCGTTCGGCGCCGGTGTCCTCGCGGGCCGCTCCGACTGGCTCGACGCGGCGACGCCCTACCTCGCCGGGGGCGGAGCGACCAGGGCCGTCACCGAGGACGGCGTCGCCTGGCACACCGGCTCGGCCCGCCACGAGGCCGGGAGCCCCAACGTCATCGGCGCGGTCGCCCTCGCCGCGGCCTGCCACGCCCTCCGCACCGGCGCCGCTGCGGTCGAGGCGCACGAAGACGCCCTCGGCACCGCCCTCCTCGAGGGCCTGCGCGCCATCGACGGCGTCGAGACCTACTCGCTCTTCGGCGACGACCACGAGCGCGTCGCGGTCGCCACCTTCACGATCGACGGGCTCGACAGCTCGCTGGTGTCGGCGGCGCTGTCCGCCGAGCACGGGATCGGGGTCCGCGACGGGAAGTTCTGCGCGCACCTGTGCGTCGACACCCTCCTCGACGACCCGTATGGCGCAGGGTCCGGCACCGCGATCCGGGCCAGCGTCGGTCTGGGCACCACGGCCGAGCACGTCGAGCGCCTGCTCGCCGCGGTGGCCGACCTGGCTGCGAACGGACCACGGGCGGCCTACGAGGTCACGCCGCAGGGGTGGCTCCCGGTGGAGGACACCCGCGACCTGTCCCCCGCCCGCCCCTGGTAGCAGCTCGCCCCTGGTGGGACACGCGTCCCTGCGGGGACGCGCCCCTGGCGGGGACGCGGCTCAGGCCTGGATGACCACCGGGATGATCATCGGGCGGCGACGGATCTTGCCGCCGACCCAGCTGCCGATCGCACGACGCATGACCTGCTCGAGCTGGTGGGGGTCGGTGATGCCCTTGCCGGTCGCCTCGGCGAGCGCCTGCTCGATCTTGGGGCGCACCTGGTTGAAGATCTCGTCGTCCTCGGCGAAGCCCCGGGCCTGGATCTCCGGGCCCGCGGCGACCTTGCCCGTGGCGGAGTCCATGACGACGATCACCGAGATGAACCCCTCGTCGCGCAGGATGCGGCGGTCCTTGAGCAGGGCCTCGTCGAACTCGCCCACCGACGAACCGTCGACGTAGACGTACCCGCAGTCCACGGCGCCGACCACCTTCGCGACGCCGTCGACGAGGTCGACAACCACCCCGTCCTCGGCCAGGACCACGCGCTCACGCGGCACCCCGGTCTGCACCGCGAGCTCGGCGTTCGCCACGAGGTGGCGCCACTCGCCGTGCACCGGCATGACGTTGCGCGGCTTGACGATGTTGTAGCAGTAGAGGAGCTCGCCGGCGCTGGCGTGACCCGAGACGTGGACCTTCGCGTTGCCCTTGTGGACGACGGCGGCGCCCAGGCGCATCAGGCCGTTGATGACGCGGTAGACGGCGTTCTCGTTGCCGGGGATGAGCGAGGACGCCATGAGGACGGTGTCGCCGGGCCCCACGTCGATGCGGTGGTCGCGGTTGGCCATGCGGGAGAGGGCCGCCATCGGCTCTCCCTGCGAACCCGTGCAGATGAGGACGACCTGGTGGTCGGGGAAGTTGTCGAGCTTCTTGACGTCGACGAGCACCCCGTCGGGGACGTGCAGGTAACCGAGCTCGGCCGCGATCCCCATGTTGCGCACCATGGAGCGACCGACCATGGCGACCTTGCGCCCGGCCTTCTCCGCGGCGTCGAGCACCTGCTGGACGCGGTGCACGTGCGAGGAGAAGCAGGCGACGATGATCCGGCGCTCGGCGTCGCGGAAGACCTTGTCGATGGCCGGCGCGATGTCCTTCTCCGGGGTGGTGAACCCCGGCACCTCGGCGTTGGTCGAGTCGGTCATGAAGAGGTCGACGCCCTCTTCACCGAGACGGGCGAACGCGCGCAGGTCGGTGAGCCTGCCGTCGAGCGGCAGCTGGTCCATCTTGAAGTCGCCCGTGTGCAGGATCGTCCCGGCCGGGGTCCGGACGAACACCGCGAGCGCATCGGGGATGGAGTGGTTGACGGCGACGAACTCGCAGTCGAACACCCCGAGCTTCTCGCGCATCCCCTCCTTCACCCCGAGCGCGTACGGGGTGATCCGGTGCTCCTTGAGCTTGGCCTCGACCAGCGCCAGGGTCAGCATCGAGCCGACGACCGGGATGTCCTTCTTGAGCTTGAGCAGGTAGGGCACGGCACCGATGTGGTCCTCGTGGCCGTGCGTGAGGACGATGGCCTGGACCTGGTCGAGGCGGTCCTCGATGTACTCGAAGTCGGGCAGGATCAGGTCGACGCCCGGGTGGTGGTCCTCGGGGAACAGGACGCCGCAGTCGATGATCAGCAGCTGGCCGGCGTGCTCGATGACGGCCATGTTGCGACCCACCTCGCCGAGGCCACCGAGGGCGACGACGCGGACGCCGTTCGGGTCGAGCTGGGGCGGTGAGGTCAGCTCGGGGTGCGGGTGGCTCACAGCAGACCCGACTCCTTCAGGCCCGCCCTCAGCAGCTCGAGGTGCTCCGGAGGGGACTCGACCAGCGGCAGGCGCACCGTCGCGTGCTCGATCACGCCCAGCTCGACGAGCGCCGCCTTGGCCATGATCGCGCCCTGCGACGTGCTCATGATCGCGTCGACCGCCGGGATGAGGCGCTGGTGGATGACTCGGGCCGCCGCGAGGTCGCCGCGGTCGACGGCCTCGATCATCGCGGCATACTCGCGTCCGGCGACGTGGCCGACGACGCTCACCGTGCCGATGGCGCCCATGGCCAGCCACGGCAGCGTGGTCGCGTCCTCGCCCGAGTAGTACAGCAGGTCGGTCGAGGCCATGACCTTGGTCGTCGACCACGCCTCGCCCTTGGCGTCCTTGACGGCCACGATGCTCGGCACGGTGGCCAGCTCGGCAAGGGTCTCCGGGGTGAACGGGATGGCCGTGCGTCCGGGGATGTCGTAGAGCATGACGGGCAGGTCGGTCACCCCGGCGACCGCGCGGCAGTGCGCGACGACCCCGGCCTGGGTGGGCTTGTTGTAGTAGGGCGTGACGAGCAGCAGCCCGGTCGCGCCGGCATGCTGCGCGCGCCCGGCCATCTCGACGCTGTGCGCGGTGGCGTTCGAACCGACGCCCGCGACGACGGCGGCCCGGCCACCGACGGCCTCGGCGACGAGGCTGACCATCTCGAGGCTCTCGTCGTCGGTGAGGGTGGCGGACTCACCGGTGGTGCCGTTGACGACGATGCCGTCGTGCCCGGTGTCCACGAGGTGCTGGGCGACCCGCTTGGCACCTTCGGCGTCGACGCTCCCGTCGGGCCGCATCGGCGTGATCATGGCTGTCAGGAGGCGACCGAACGGAGACGCTGTGCTCATACCCGCAGGCTATCGCTCCGCGGCGGCGGCCCAGCGCCCTGCTCGTGCCGCGACACCGACATTGGCGGGATCCCTGTGCTGCGCGACCGGATCATCGCCGGGACCGCCTGTCGGTATGGCGCCGGGTCCCGTCGCCGCGCGGTGTTAGGTTGCCGTCGTGCAGCAGTACCTGGACCTCCTCGACCACGTGATGACGACCGGGACGGACAAGTCCGACCGGACGGGGACGGGCACGCGCTCGGTCTTCGGCTACCAGATGCGGTTCGACCTCTCCGAGGGCTTCCCGGTCCTGACGACCAAGAAGCTGCACCTCAAGTCGATCATCGGTGAGCTGCTGTGGTTCCTGCGCGGCGACTCGAACGTCCGCTGGCTGCAGGAGCGCGGCATCTCGATCTGGGACGAGTGGGCCGACGAGAACGGCGACCTCGGGCCCGTCTACGGCTACCAGTGGCGCTCCTGGCCGACGCCCGACGGCGGCCACGTCGACCAGATCGCCAAGGTCATCGACGCCATCCGGACCAACCCCGACTCGCGCCGCCACATCGTCTCGGCGTGGAACGTCGCCGACGTCGACTCGATGGCCCTGCCGCCCTGTCACACGATGTTCCAGTTCTACGTCGCCGACGGCCGGCTCTCCTGCCAGCTCTACCAGCGCTCCGCAGACATCTTCCTCGGCGTGCCCTTCAACATCGCGTCGTACGCCCTGCTCACGATGATGGTCGCCCAGATCTGCGACCTCGAGCCCGGCGACTTCGTGCACACCCTCGGCGACGCGCACCTGTACTCCAACCACGTGGAGCAGGCGAAGCTGCAGCTCACCCGTGAGCCGCTCCCCCTGCCCCGCATGGTCATCGCGAAGGGCAAGCAGATCGACGAGTTCGACCTCGGTGACTTCGAGCTGGTCGGGTACGAGGCGCACCCCTCGATCAAGGCGCCCATCGCCGTCTGAGCGGTCACCCCACGGCATACCCTGTCGGCATGACGAACGTGACCCTCATCGCGGCGGTCGGGCGCAACGGCGTCATCGGTGCCGACAACGACATGCCCTGGCACCTGCCCGAGGACTTCGCCTTCTTCAAACGCTCCACGATGGGGCACCCGATGGTCATGGGGCGCAAGACGTTCGACTCGATCGGGCGGGTGCTGCCAGGTCGCCGCACCATCGTCGTCACCCGCCAGGCGGACTGGTCGCACGCCGACGTCGAGACGGCCCACTCGCTCAGCGAGGCGCTGTCGCTGGCAGGGCCGGTGAACGAGGTGTTCGTCTGCGGTGGCGGGCAGGTCTACGCCGAGGCGATGCCGTGGGCGCACCGGCTGCTCATCACCGAGGTGGACCAGTCCCCCGAGGGCGACGTCCGGTTCCCCGAGATCGACCCGACGCACTGGCAGGAGACCGCGCGCGAGGACCGTGACGGCTTCAGCTGGGTCACCTATGAGCGCGGCTGAGGGAGCGCGTCGACGGGGTGCGAGGATGGCCGGCATGAGCCACCCGCACGACCACTCCCACCAGCACGACCAGACCCCGGGGCCGCTGGCCGACGCGAGCGTGCGCACCGCTCGGGAGACCGACGCGCCTGCCGTGGGTTTCGTCCAGGCCGTGGTGTGGCGCGAGGCGTATGCCGACGTGGTCCCGGCCGAGGTGCTCGAGGCCTTCGAGCCCAACGCCTTCGCCAGCGCGTGGCGCCAGTCGCTCGCCTCGCCACCGCAGGGCGTCTACCGCCTGCTCGCGGCCTGCGCCGGTGACCAGGTCGTCGGGTTCGCCTCCATCGGTCCGAGCCAGGACCCCGACGCCGGAGGTGCGACGGGCGAGGTCTCGGCCCTCGCCGTCCACCCACAGGCTCGTCGCGCCGGGCACGGCTCACGCCTGCTCAACGCCGCGGTGGACACCCTCCGGGGTGCTGGTGCCGACACCCTGCACACCTGGGTGCTGGCCACCGACGAGGCGACCCGGGCGTTCCTGTCCGCCTCGGGCCTGCACCCCGACGGCGCCTTCCGCGACCGGGTGGTCTCGCCCGAGGGTGACACCGCCCGTGAGGTGCGCCTCGTCGCCGACATCCGGCCCGACGGGGAGCCCGACGGCCCGTGACGGCGGCCCTCGCGCCCGGGCGACGCCGGGCCGTGCTGCGCCAGTCGCTGTCCGTGGCGGTGGCCACCGGGGCGTACGGCATCAGCTTCGGCGCCCTGTCGGTGGCGGCGGGGCTGACCATCCTCCAGACGCAGGCCCTGTCGCTGCTGCTGTTCTCCGGTGGGTCGCAGTTCGCGTTCGTCGGCGTCCTGGCAGCGGGTCCGGCCGGTGCGCCGGCGGCGATCGCGACCTCGACCCTGCTGGGGGTGCGCAACGGGTTGTACGGCCTGCAGGTCTCCCGCCTGCTCGGGGTCCGCGGAGCCCGCCGCGTCGCCGCCGCCCACCTCACGATTGACGAGTCGACCGCGGTCGGCGTCGCCCAACCCGAGGCCCCGGCGGGCCGGATCGGCTTCTGGGCCACCGGCATCGGTGTCTTCGTCCTCTGGAACCTCGCCACCCTCGTCGGCGCACTGGCGGGCGACGCGATGGGTGATCCGCGCACCTACGGTCTCGACGCTGCCGCGGCTGCCGCGTTCTGCGCGCTGCTGTGGCCCCGGCTCAGGTCGGCCGACGCGTTCGCGATCGCCGCGGCCAGCGCGGTGGTCGCGGTCCTGCTGGCCCCGCACGCCCCCGCCGGGGTGCCGGTGCTGGTCGCTGCGACGACCGCCCTCGCCGCCGGCCTGTGGCGCCGGGCGCACCGGGACCCGCCGCCACCGCACCACTGGGACGGCGAGGGGGAACCGACGTGACCACCTGGACCGCCGTCCTGCTGGCGTCCGCGCTGGCCTTCGCCCTGAAGTACCTCGGTCACCTCGTCCCGGCGAGCTGGCTCGACGGGGAACGCACTACCCGCATCACCTCGGCCCTGCCGATCGCGCTCCTCGCGGCCCTCGTGGGGGTGCAGACCCTGACGACCAGGTCGGGCGGGGTCGTGGTCGACTCCCGTGCCGCGGCGGTGGGGGTGGCCATCGTGGCCCTGCTGCTGCGCGCGCCGTTCATCGTGGTCGTCGTGCTCGCCGCTGCCGTCGCGGCGGGGCTGCGCGCGCTGGGCCTCCCCTAGCGACCGGGTCCGACCCGCGTCACGGCCACTCGAGGGCGTCCTCGACGAACCGGTCCCCCGTCTGGATCCCGACCACGCAGAACACGACACCGCCGGGGTCGGCCATGACCACGTACCCGTCGCGCTGCTCGACCACCGTGGCACCAAGGGCGGTCAGCCGGGCCACCTCGGCGGGGATGTCGTCCGACTCGATGTCGAGGTGGACCCTCGGGCCCCCTTGCCCGAGGCGCTGGACCTCGAGGTTGAGGCCGCCGACCTCCCCGACCGAGGCGTACGGCCCCTCCTGGGTCGGTCGGATGCCCTGCACGCCCGACCAGAACGCCACGCTCTGGTCGAAGTGCTCCGCGCCATGGTCGATGAGGACGATGCCGATGCGTGAACGGTGCATGCCTCCACCGTAGGACCGACCGGAAGGGGGCGGGAGGGTCGGACTGCTCAGTCCTGGGTGGCCCGCCAGGCCCGCACCGCGGCGCGGTAGTGCGCCTGCTCCCCCTTGCGGTCCCGGGCGACCCGGCACGCCTCCGCCTGCTCGAGCTCGGTCGCCCACGTCCCCTGCGCCCCGGACTCGTTGGCCTGCGCCATCATCCGCGAACCGTCGCGCGCCAGGAGGACCAGCGGCGCGATCGCCACGAGCGCGACGACCGGGATGAGCACGACGCCGAGGCCGAGCAGGATCGAGGCCGGCCGGCCGTCGGCGATGAGGGCGACCCCGCGCCAGCCGATCGTCGCCGAGTAGAACACCAGCACGAGGATCGTGATGAGTGCGGTGACCTTCTCGCGCACTCAGTCGTCCAGACCGAGGACGTGCTCGAGACCCACCGTGAGCCCGGGGTGGTCGCCGACGGCGCGCACCCCGGCCAGGACACCGGGCATGAACGACGTGCGGTCGAAGGAGTCGTGGCGCAGCGTGAGCATCTCCCCCACGCCACCGAGCAGCACCTCCTGGTGCGCCACGAGGCCGCGCAGGCGCACCGAGTGCACGGGTATGCCGTCGACCCGCGCGCCGCGGGCGCCGTCCGGGTCCTGCGTGGTCGCGTCAGGGACGTCGCCGATCCCGGCCTCGGCCCGAGCCGCGGCGATGAGGGAGGCCGTCCGGGCCGCGGTCCCCGAGGGGGCGTCCACCTTGGCGGGGTGGTGCAGCTCGATGACCTCGACGGACTCGTAGAACCGGGCCGCCTCCTGCGCGAAGCGCATCATGAGGATGGCGCCGATCGCGAAGTTGGGGGCGATGAGCACACCCACCTCGGGGTGCTCGGCCAGCGTCTCACGCAGGGCCGCCAGACGGGGCTCGTCCCAACCGGTCGTGCCGACGACGACGTGGACACCCTGCTCGACGCAGTGGCGCACGTTCGCGGGCGAGGCGTCGGGGACGGAGAACTCGACGACGACCCCGGCACCGGCGAGGTCGCCGAGCTCGTCCCCCTGGTCGAACCGCCCGACCAGCTCGAGGCCGTCCGCCGACTCGACGGCGCGGCACACCTCGGCGCCCATCCGTCCGGCTGCACCGATCACGGCCACGCGGGTCGACTCGCTCATGCCCGCCAGCGTAGCGATGGCGGGCCCACCCCCGAGGGGGCGGACCCGCCATACGCGGTCCTGCGTGGGTGGTGCGGCTGGTCCCGGCCCTACTTGACGAAGGCCTTGAGGCCCAGAACCACGGGGTCGTGGTCCGAGGACCGGTAGGGGCCGGGGTCGTGGAAGTCGGTCGAGTGGTAGTTGTAGCGGCTGTACTCCAGCGCCACGGACTCACCCGAGTTGATGTTCCAGTGGTCCGCGCCGGTGGACATCTTCAGACCCGCCGCGTTCACGAGGATGTGGTCGAGCGAACCCGAGGTCCCCGAGAACGAGTAGGAGTACTGGCCCGGGTCGAACGTCGAGCCCACGTCGGTGTACCCCGCCCGGTAGAGGACGTCGAGCGGGTCCTCCATCGTGTAGGAGTTGTAGTCACCGGCCATGACGATGGCCTTGGCGCCGTACTCGGCGGCCACCCCGGGGACCCAGTCGCGCAGCGCCTGGGCCTGCAGGACACGGCTGGTCACCGAGGCACCCTGCCCGTCTCCGGAGTCGGCGTCACCGGGGAACGGACCGGCCGAGCCCTTGGACTTGAAGTGGTTGACGACGAAGAGGAACTTGTCGCCCTTGCCCTTCTTCTTCTTGAAGGTCTGGGCGATCGGCTCACGGGCGTTGACGAAGGCCTGGCCCTCACCGCTCTGGTCGCCCAGGGCACGGGAGCGGTCGACGCGCATGACCGTCGCCGGCCTGTAGATCATCGCCGTGGTGATGAAGTCCTGCTGCGACACGGGCGGCAGGTCCGTCGACGAAGGCACGAAGGCCCACGTCCCGGCGCCGGCCCTGGCGTTGAGCGCGGCCACGAGGCGGCTGAGGGTCTCGTCGCGGCTGTGTCCGAACTGAGCGGAGTTCTCGACCTCCATGAGGCCGACGACGTCGGCGTCGAGCGCGTTGATCGCCGACACCTCCTTCTCCGTCTGGCGGGCCAGGTCGGCGGCGTCCCACGCCCCACGGTTGTCGCAGCCGTCGCGCACCGTGTCGCCGCTGCTGTCGCGGTCGTAGTAGGCGGTGCAGCTCGGGTCCGCGTCACCGAGGTCGGTGAAGTAGTTGAGCACGTTGAAGGAGGCGACCTTGAGGTCCGGCGTCCCGCGCTGGCTCAGGTCCCGCTCGTCGGGAGCCGGCGTGCGGGTGTTGGTGAAGGTCACCGGCGACGTCGCGTTGTCCGGGCCCACGACCTGGGAGGTGGGCTGGAACCGCCAGAGGTTGAAGCGGTAGTCCACGACGACCGGCGCGGTGAAGGTCGCCGGGGCCCCGACCCGGACCGGCTTCGTCGTCGAGACGTAGGCGGGGGTCTTGTCGGCGTTGAGCAGGCACGGGACGGGACGGGCGCCGCAGGTCGCGGTCGAGTAGCTGCTGGCCGTGAAGTTCGTCGACGAGCCGTCGTCGAGGGTGACCAGGCGCTTCGCGTTGTCCGCCACGACGGCGTCGGCCTCGGGCGTCCCGGGCTTGGCGACCTCGGTGTTCTGCAGCAGCGGGGTGGTGCCGACCGCGAGGCCGACCTCGCCGTACTGGTTGGTCCCGAAGGTGTTGGTCACCGTGTAGGCGCCGGTGGGCTGGAACAGCATCCCCTCGATGGACTCACGCTTCGCGTCCGTGGTCGGCCAGCCGGTGACGAGCGGCTGGACGGGGGTGAACGCGACCCCGGCGTCGACGACGTCGGCAGCCGTGGTCGTGATCTCGGTGAGGCCACCGAACTCGCTGACCTTGCCGGTCACCTGGACGAAGTTGCCCACGACCGCCTCGGGCGAGAGCGTCCCGGGCTGGAAGACGTAGACGCCGTCGGAGGCGCCGTCGGCGCGCGGCTCGGGGCCGGTGCCCTGCGTCTGGAGGAAGAAGCCGTTGAAGCCGCCGGTCGGGTAGGCGGCCGTCACGACGCCCTTGACCACGACGGTCTCACCCGCGAGCGGGGAGGTCGCGCCGGGACCCTGCACCTCGGCGATGGTCTTCTCGACCGGCGCCGGCGGCGGGGGCGGGGTCTCCAGGCCGGTCGGGGTCGGGGCCCCTGCCTTGAAGTCGGCGCTGTTGTTCGCCGTGTTGGCGTGGGTCGCGTTGCGGCTGACCGAGGTCGTGTTGCTCGGTGCGACCGTCGGGCCGGTGCCCGCGTAGTCGTTCGCGGTCGTGCCGTACCCGACGAAGTCGATGACCTGCGCCGAGGCCGAGCAGGTGGCAGCGCACCCGGTCAAGGCCGTGGTGCTGTTGACGAGCGCGACCTTGCCCGCCGTGCCGGACATGGCGATCGTCCCGGTGGCGTCAGCCGGCACGTCGGAGCCGCCGCCGGTCCCTGCAGCCTCCTTGACCACGTACGTCGTACCCACGGGCAGCGTGCCCGTCAAGGGAGTCGTCGCCCAGCCGGCGCCGGTCGCCGACGCGTACTGCACCGACCACCCGGCCAGGCTCACCGAGGCGCTGCCCGTGTTCGCCAGCTCGATGAAGTCGTACTTGTACGGTGCGCCGGAGTTGCCCCCACCGCCGTAGACCTCGTTGATGACCACACCAGCCGTGGGCGGCGGTGCGGCCTGCGCACTCGTCGCCACGGAGACCACACCGGCGGTCAGCGCTATCGCGCCGGCCGCCCCCATCAGTTGCTTGCGACGTTCGCGCACAGCAGTCCTCCACACCCGAGTTGTTCTCGAAGAAAGTCGCGCCGCCCAGGGATGCGGGCCCGGCGCCAAGGGTGCAGTCAAACATGGACAGATGCCCCATACGAGGTATGGAAGGCGTCCAGAAGGTAAAGGTCAGGTCAGGTTCTCCAGGGGCACGCCCGGGTCGGCAAGTTTCGCCCGGTCGACGCTCGCGCGCGAGCGGATCAAGCCCTTGACGGCGTCGCCGACGTCCCACACGTTGACGTTCATCCCTGCCGTGACGGCCCCGTCGCGCAGCCAGAACGCGACGAACTCACGGCCGGTCAGGTCGCCGCGGACGACCACCTCGTCGTCGGGAGCGCCGAGCCCGTGGTACTCCATGCCCAGGTCGTACTGGTCGGTGAAGAAGTACGGCAGCTCGGCCTCGGGGGCGGACTGCTCGAGCATCCCCGCCGCCACGATGGTCGGCTGGTTGAGGGCGTTGGCCCAGTGCTCCACGCGCACCCGCCGCCCCAGGAACGGGTGCTCCACGTTGGCGACGTCACCGACGACGAAGACCTCGGGGTCGCTCGTGCGCCCCACTGCGTCGGCGACGATCCCGTTGTCGACCTCGAGGCCGGCGTCCGCGGCCAGACCCGTGTTGGGGGCGGCCCCGATGCCCACGACGACGAGGTCGGCAGGGACGGTGGAGCCGTCCGCCAGACGCACCCCGGTGACCGAACCGCCCTCACCCACGAGCTCCTCCACCTGCACGCCGGTGCGCAGGTCCACCCCGTGCTCGCGGTGCAGGTCGGCGAACACCTGGGCGACGGTGGGCCCGAGCACGCGCACGAGCGGCAGGTCGAGCGACTCCAGCACGGTGACGGTGGCACCGGCCTCCCGTGCGGCCGCCGCGACCTCGAGCCCGATCCACCCGCCACCGACGAGGACGACCCTGCGCCCGGGCTGCAACGCCCCCCTCAGGCGGTCGCTGTCCTCGATGGTGCGCAACGAGAGCACCCCGTCGAGGTCGGCCCCCGGGAGGTCGAGGTGTCGCGGTGAGCTGCCGGTGGCGAGCAGCAGCCGGTTCCAGCCGATCCGCTCCCCCGCCGCGGTCACCACCTCGTGGGCGTCACGATCGACCGCCGTCACCACGGTGCCGGTGCGCACCTCGACGTCGTGGGCGGCATACCAGTCCTGGTCGTGGACGAAGGCGTCGTCGAGCCCCTCGCCGGTCTTGAGGTAGTCCTTGGACAGCGGTGGGCGTTCGTACGGCAGGTGGTCCTCGCCCGCGAGGAGGACGAGGCGACCCTCGAAACCCTTGTCGCGCAACGCCTCCACCGACTTCGCTCCCGCGAGCCCGCCACCGACCACCACGAACGTCCGCTCATCAGCCATGTCCCCACCTTTGGTCGCTTCGCCCCCCAGCGCAACCCTCGGTCCGTGGACGACGAACGGGCCGACCCACCGTGAGGTGGGCCGACCCGTTCGGGACGTGCTGGGGTCGAACGTCAGCCGGCGTCCTCGGAGGACTCGCCACGCTCGGAACGCTCGCCACCGCGACGACGGCGGTTGCGGCTGCGCCCACCATCGCGACGGTCGCCGCGCTCCTCACCGGAGTCGTTCGAGTCGTTCGACTCGTTCGAGTCGCTCGAGTCGTTGGACTCGGGCGCCTCGTCGGAACCGGCGACGTCGGCGTCCGCGGCGGGGGCGGAGTCGCCCTCACCCTCGGGCAGGACGGCGGCCAGCGACAGCTTGCCGCGCGGGTCGACCTCCTTGAGCTCGACCTGGACCTTCTGGCCGACGGCGAGGACGTCGTCGACGTTGTCGATCCGCTTGCCACCGACGAGCTTGCGCACCTCGGAGATGTGCAGCAGGCCGTCCTTGCCGGGCAGCAGGGAGATGAACGCACCGAACGTCGTGGTCTTGACCACGGTGCCCAGGAAGCGCTCGCCGACCTCCGGCATCTGCGGGTTCGCGATGGCGTTGACCATCGCGCGGGCCGCCTCGGCCGACGGACCGTCGGTCGCGCCGATGTAGACGGTGCCGTCGTCCTCGATGGAGATCTGGGCGCCGGTCTCGTCCTGGATCTGGTTGATCATCTTGCCCTTCGGCCCGATGACCTCGCCGATCTTGTCGACGGGGACCTGCACCGAGATGACGCGAGGAGCGAAGGGGCTCATCTCGTCCGGCACGTCGATGGCCTCGTTCATGACGTCGAGGATGTGCAGGCGCGCGTCGCGGGCCTGGGTCAGCGCGCCAGCCAGGACCGACGCGGGGATGCCGTCGAGCTTGGTGTCGAGCTGGATGGCCGTGACGAACTCACGCGTGCCGGCGACCTTGAAGTCCATGTCACCGAACGCGTCCTCGGCGCCGAGGATGTCGGTCAGCGCGGCGTACTGCGTCTGGCCGTCGACCTCGTCGGACACCAGGCCCATGGCGATGCCGGCGACCGGCGCGCGCAGCGGCACACCGGCGTTGAGCATCGACAGGGTCGAGGCGCAGACCGAGCCCATGGACGTCGAGCCGTTGGAACCGAGGGCCTCGGACACCTGGCGGATCGCGTAGGGGAACTCCTCACGCGTCGGCAGGACGGGCATGAGCGCCCGCTCCGCCAGCGCGCCGTGGCCGATCTCGCGGCGCTTCGGCGAACCCACCCGACCGGTCTCACCGGTGGAGTAGGGGGGGAAGTTGTAGTTGTGCATGTAGCGCTTGCGCGTCACCGGCGACAACGTGTCGAGCTGCTGCTCCATGCGGAGCATGTTCAGCGTGGTGACGCCCATGATCTGGGTCTCGCCGCGCTCGAACAGGGCCGAGCCGTGCACGCGCGGCAGGACCTCGACCTCGGCGCCGAGGGCGCGGATGTCGGCGAGGCCACGGCCGTCGATGCGGACCTTGTCGCGCAGGATGCGCTGACGGATCAGCTTCTTCTGCACCGACTTGTAGGCCGCGGAGATCTCCTTCTCGCGGCCGGCGAACTGCTGGCCCTCACCGGCGAGGGAGGCCTTGACGGCGTCCTTGATCTCGTCGATGCGCTCCTCGCGCTCCTGCTTCCCGGCGATGGTCAGCGCCTGCGTCAGGTCGTCCGAGGTCGCAGCCTCGACGGCGGCATAGGCGTCGTCCTCGTAGTCGAGGAAGATCGGGAACTCCTGGACGGGCTTGGCGGACTTGCTCGCCAGCTCGGCCTGGGCCTCGCACAGGACCTTGATGAACTTCTTGGCAGCCTCGAGGCCCTCGGCGACGACCTCTTCGGTCGGGGCCTGCTTGCCCTCGTTCTTGACCAGGTCCCACGTCTGCTCGGTGGACTCGGCCTCGACCATCATGATCGCGACGTCGTCACCGGCGACACGACCGGCGACGACCATGTCGAAGGTCGAGCGCTCGATGTCGGAGAAGTTCGGGAAGGCGACCCACTGGCCGTCGATCAGGGAGACGCGGACGCCACCGATCGGACCGGAGAAGGGCAGACCCGAGATCTGCGTGGAGGCGCTGGCCGCGTTGATGGCGAGCACGTCGTACTGGTGGTCGGGGTTGAGCGCGAGCACCGTGATGACGACCTGGACCTCGTTGCGCAGACCCTTGGTGAAGGTCGGGCGCAGCGGGCGGTCGATCAGGCGGCAGGTGAGGATCGCGTCGGTCGAGGGACGGCCCTCACGACGGAAGAACGAGCCGGGGATCTTGCCCGCGGCATACATCCGCTCCTCGACGTCGACCGTCAGGGGGAAGAAGTCGAATCCCTCGCGCGGGTGCTTCCCGGCGGTGGTGGTGGAGAGGAGCATCGTGTCCTCGTCCAGGTAGGCGGCGACAGCGCCACCGGCCTGCTTGGCCAGGCGTCCGGTCTCGAACCGGACCGTGCGGGTGCCGAACGAGCCGTTGTCGATGGTGGCTTCGGCGAACTGGATCTCTGGACCCTCCATTGGGCCCTCCTTCTGGGTGTCTACATCCACGTGCATCGTCGTTGTGCACGGGCTTCTTCTGGTCGTGCTGGTCGTGCTGGTACTGCGGTGGTGCGGGTGTCCGGCAGGAGTGCCGGGCCCCATGCGACAGGGACGGCCCTCGTGGAGGACCGTCCCTGTCGGATGTTCAGCGGCGCAGGCCGAGGCGCTTGATCAGCGCGCGGTAACGCTCCACGTCGACGCTCTCGAGGTAGCGCAGCAGGCGGCGACGCTGGCCGACCAGCAGCAGCAGGCCGCGGCGGCTGTGGTGGTCGTGCTTGTGCTGGCGCGAGTGCTCGGTCAGGTCGAGGATGCGCTGCGTGAGCAGGGCGATCTGGACCTCGGGGGAACCGGTGTCGCCCTCGTGCGTGGCGTGCTCGGACATGATCTTCTGCTTGACTTCGGTGCTCAACGGCATGGGTCGACACTGCTCCTTCGTGGAATCGTTGCGCGGTGCCTCAGGGCTGGTTCACCTGGGCGCTCTGGATCCGCGGCCGGTCTACGGCGGTTGCAAGGTTACCAGCGGGCCGAGGTGCACCCTAATCGCCGTCGGATCGCTCCTCCCGAGCACGATCCACGCGCGCGCCGTCCGCCTCGCGAAGGGCGCTGAGCCTCCTGGCGCCGGCGGTCCACAGGCCGCGCCGCCGCACCGCGAGCTCCAGGTCCGTCGGGTGGTCGCCGGCACCGCACCCCGTGGTCACCTCGTCCGATCCCCTCAGGTGGTACCACGCCCGAGGTGGCCGGCGGTCGTACCGTGGCGCCCGGAGCGCCTCCCTCGGCAGCTGGTCCGGCGGCTGCACCTCGAGGTGGGCGGGGAAAAGTCGGCCGGCATTGTCCCGCACCGCGTCAGCCGGGAAGGGCGTCACCTCCTGACCCTTCTCGTCGACCACCACCAGCCGCAGCCCTGCCACGCGAAGGGCCGCGACCAGGACGGGTTCCGGCAGCTTGCGCCGGCCTCCCTCGTATGCGGAGAGCGTCGCCTGCGCCACGCCGATGCTGCCGGCCATCTCGCGCTGGCTCAGCTGCGCCCGGCGTCGTGCCCTCAGCAGGTACCCCACACCATCGAACTCGTCCATGCGTCCTCCCCCGGCCGGCCGTTCCCCCTGGACGACCGACGCCTGAGGAACAGGGTCGCGGACGGGTGTGACAACGGCGGCGTTCGATGGAGCCCCGCTCCGATCCCGCCAGTGGGGACCCGGGGTGGTGGAGTGACTACGTCACTGACGGCGGATCGTGATCAGTGACGTGGTCGCGTTGCCACACCCCCTGCTCCTGGCAGCATCGCGGGTGGTCTGGTCGGGAGGCGGCGAGTCGGCTGAGGGCAGGTGAGGGCGGGTCAGGCGGTCGAGGGCGGTGCGGCCGGGGGCCACTCGTCGGCGAGGAGGGCGTAGACGGCCAGGTCCGTCCAGCGCTCCTTGAACCACGAGCCCTTGACGAAGACGGCTTCGAGGCGCATGCCGAGCCGTTCGCAGACGCGCGACGACGCCGTGTTCTCGGGCTCGAGCTGCGCCCAGACACGGTGCACCCCGACCTCCCGGAAGGCCGCCTCGATGATCGCCCTCGCGGCCTCGGTCGCGTACCCCTGCCCGGCGACGTCGGGCGCGAACACCCAGCCGATCTCCGCCTGCCTGCCGTCCGCGCCGTCGGGGCCCTCGAGGAGGATGAGCACGTCACCGATGACCCGGCCGTCGAGCTCCACCGCGAGGGTGAGGTTCGGCGACGTCGGGTCGATCCGGCCGGCTGTGGCCCGTTCGGAGACCAGGTCGGCGACCTGGTCCCGCGTCTTGGGCTCGCCCGGGATGTAACGGATCACCGAGGGCACCGACCGGTAGGCGAAGACGTCGTCCTCGTCACCGGGTCGGAAGCTGCGCAGCGTCAGCCGCTCGGTGGTGATCGGCAGGCTCACGCGCGCCATACGAGTGCCTCCGTCAGAGGTTGATCATGTGGCCGGCGATGCCCTCGACGGCCTCCTTGACGGCCTCGGACAGCGTCGGGTGAGCGAACACGTTGCGAGCGACCTCGTCGGCGGTGAGGTCCCACTTCTGCGCGAGGGTCAGCGCGGGCAGCAGCTCGGTGACGTCGGGCCCGATGAGGTGGGCGCCGATGATCTCGTTGTGCGTCGCGTCGGCGATGACCTTGACGAAACCGACGGCGTCGCCGAGCCCCATGGCCTTGCCGTTGGCGGAGAACGGGAACTTGGCGACCTTGACGTCGTAGCCCTTCTCCTTGGCCTGCGCCTCCGTGTAGCCGAAGGAGGCGATCTGCGGCTGGCAGTAGGTCGCGCGCGGGATGAAGTCGTACTCGACCGGCATCGTCTCGGCGCCGGCCATCGTCTCGGCCGCCACGACACCCTGCGCCTCCGCGGTGTGCGCGAGCATGAGCTTGCCCGTGACGTCACCGATCGCGTAGACGTTCTCGACGTTGGTGCGGCAGTGGTCGTCGATGACGATGGCGCCGCGCTCCGTGGCGACACCGAGGTTCTCCAGGCCGTAGCCCTCGACGCGCGGGGCGAAGCCGATCGCCTGCATCACCTTGTCGGTCTCGATGACCGTCGACTCGCCACCGGCGGCCGGTGAGACCGTGACCTTGACCTTCTCGCCGCTGTCGTCGATCGACTCGACCTTGGTCGAGAGCATGATCGTGATGCCGAGCTTCTTGTAGTGCTTGAGCAGCTCCTTGGACACCTCGGCGTCCTCGGTCGGCACCATCCGGTCGAGGAACTCCACGATCGTCACGTCGACGCCGAAGTTCTTCAGGACGTAGGCGAACTCGACACCGATGGCACCGGAGCCGGCGATGACGATCGAGCCGGGCAGCTGGTCGGTGAGGATCTGCTCCTCGTACGTCACGACGCGGTCGGACAGTGAGGTGCCGGGGATGAGCCGGGTCGTCGCACCGGTGGCGATGATCAGCTTGTCGAAGGTGATCGACTGCTTCTCACCGGAGTTGAGGGCCACATCCATCGACGTCGGGCTGGTCAGCGTGCCCCAGCCGTCGATCTCGGTGATCTTGTTCTTCTTCATGAGGAAGTGGACGCCCTTGACGATGCCCGCGGAGACCGAGCGCGAGCGTGCGTGCGTGGGTCCGTAGGACATCGTGGCGTCGCCCTCGATGCCGAACTTGTCCTTCTCGTGCTGGAGGATGTGCGACAGCTCCGCGTTGCGCAGGAGAGCCTTCGACGGGATGCACCCGACGTTGAGGCAGACACCACCCCAGTACTTCGACTCGACCACCGCGGCCTTCAGACCGAGCTGGGACGCGCGGATCGCCGCGACGTACCCACCGGGACCAGCACCGAGCACCACCACATCGAAGTCAGCCATGACGGCAAGCCTACTGAGTGCGGGCGCGGTCCCCCACCGGTGGTCCCGCGACGGCGGGCAAAGCTGTCAGGGCAGCGTGCGGAGCACGTCGTAGATCCGTCGGGCGGCGGGCGCCGCCGTCGCCCCACCGGTGCCTCCCTGCGACACGACCACCGCCACCGCGTACCGCGGCTTGTCGGCCGGGGCGTACGACACGAACCAGGCCGTGTCCTGCTTCCCGAACGCCTCCGCCGTCCCGGTCTTCCCGGCCACCGGCCACTGGTCGAGCGGGAACCCTCGGAAGGCCCCCACGCCGGTCCCCTGGCGCACCACGCCCACGAGCGCGTCCTGCAGGAAGGCCAGCGTCCCGGCAGGGAAGGTGACCTTGCCCGCGGCCTTCGGGGGGACCGGCTCGAGGCCACCTCCGGGCGCCTCGAACCCCTTGGCCACCTGAGGTGTCCAGAGCGTCCCGCCGTTGGCGATCGCGGCATACACCCGCGCCATCTGGAGCGGGGTGGCGGTCGTGTCCCCCTGTCCGATGGCGAAGTTCGCGGCGTCACCGGCCCGGAACTGGAAACCGGTGCGGCAGTTCTCGACCGCCAAGGACCTCAGGTATGCCGCGCGGCCGGGGTCCGTGGCCGCGACCTCCGGGTAGCCGGTGCGCGCGCGGGCGCAGGTATCGGTCTTGGTCGCTGCCCAGGTGGCCTGCTTCCACGCCCGGTCGGGGATCCGTCCCGCCTGCTCCCCCGGCAGGTCGACACCGGTCGCGGCCCCGAGCCCGAGCTCCTTGGCCATCGCCACGAACGGGTCCGCCGCGTCGCTCTTTGCGTCCAGGCCGCCCTGGGCCAGCCAGGACCGGTAGGCGAAGTCGTAGAAGATCGTGTCGCAGGAGACGACGATCGCCCGGCGCAGGTCGATGGGTCCGTAGGCCCGGGACTCGTAGTTGGCGAACCTGCGGTTGCCGATCGTGTAGCTCGAACCGCACTGGTAGGTGCCGCGCAGGTCGTTCCCGGCCTCGACGGCGGCGGGGATGCTCACGACCTTGAACGTGGAGGCGGGCGGGTAGGCGCCGGCGGTGACCCGCGAGACGAGCGGCGTCCCAGCGCTCACGTCGGTGAGCGCGGCGAGCGCCTTGGTCGAGATGCCGCCGGTCCAGACGGCCGGGTCGTACGTCGGGTAGCTGGCGGCAGCGACGACGGCACCGTTCGTCACGTCGAGGACCACGGCTGCCCCCGAGTCGGCCCGGAACCCACGGGTGCGGGCCGAGGTCGCCGCCGAGCGGAGGGCCGACTCGGCCGCCGACTGGACCCGCGCGTCGAGGTTGGTGACGAGGTCCTCGCCCGGCACCGGCGCCGTGCTCGACACCTGGCCGTCGACGACGCCGCGGGGGTCCAGCGACACCGTGTCCGACCCGGGGACCCCGCGCAGCTGTGCGTCGTACTGCTGTTCCAGCCCCGCCCGGCCGACCAGGTCCAACCCGGTGACCGCGCCCCGGGAGGAGGCGACGTCGCTCCCCGAGGCCTGCCCGAGGTACCCGAGCACGTGCGCCGCGTTGACCGTCGACTGCGGGTAGTCGCGCACGGGCTGGGCGCCGACCGTCACCCCCGGGAACGTGTCGGGGTGCTCCAGCAGCCCCAAGGCCCTGGCCGGGTCGGCACCGGACACCAGCGGGACCGGGACGTACGGCGACCCGGCCCAGCACACCGGCTGCGGCGGGGCGCCCTTCGCGCCACAGAGCTGGGTGCGCCCCCAGAGCTCGTCGAACGGGACCTGCAACGCCGTGGCGATCCGTTGCACCAGCGCGCGCCCGCCGTCGCCGGCGTCGGCCAGCACCCCGCGGGAGACCGACACCACGGTGCGGGTGGAGTTGTCGGCGAGCGGGAGGCCGTTGCGGTCGAGGATGCGCCCGCGGACGGCGGGTTCGGTCACCGTCCGGGTGTTGAGCGTGGCGGCGGCGCGCTCGTACTGGGCGTGATCACCGATCTGGACCTGCCCGAGCCGGGCCACCAGCGTGCCGACCAGGCTGAGCGCCACCAGTCCGAAGACCCAGATCCGGGCGAGGCGCGGCCGGGGGCGGTTCACGACCGGGCTCGCAGCTGCTGCTCGGCCCGGACGAGCGCGGGGACGGTGAGCGCACACAGCAGCGCGGTGAGGACGAGCCGCACGACCGTGTCGGCCGGCGACAGCGCGGAACCGGCCAGGAGCGCCACGATCGCCCCGCCGCCGAGCAGGACCGTGGAGCACAGCACTCCCACGACGGCCACCCAGCGCCAGGACGCCAGCCCCTCACGGCGCCCGGCCCCCGCGAGCAGGCCGCACACGGCATACGTCAGGGCGGCGGTGCCGAGTAGGGCGGACCCGGGCGGGACCAGGTCGACCACCCACCCGGCGCCGAGGCCGAGGAGGGCCCCCCGGGTGGGGCCACCGACGAGGGCGCCGGCGACGACCAGGGGCAGGACGAGGTCAGGGAGCAACAGGGGCGTGCGGGCACCGACCGCGACCGCGAGCACGGCGAGCACCACCAGCGCGGCACCCCGGACGAGGCGGACCCGGCCAGCACCGGCAGCGAGGTGAGCGGTGGTCGTCACCTAGCCACCCCCCGTGGACGGCGCGCGTGGGACGGTCCGGCCCTCAGGGACGAGCACCCCGACCACGTCGAGGGTGGTGACGTCCACGGCTGGCCTGACACCGGCGGTCGGCACGAGGGCGGCCGGGTCGCCGTCCACCTCGGTGACCGTGCCCACCCGGAGCCCGGGGAGGTACGGCGTGCCGTCGAGGCTCCCCAACGTGGTCACCACGTCGCCGTGCGAGAGCGTCCCCCGCTGCACGGGGGTGAGGGTGAGCTCCCCCGGCGCCTGCCGACGCGGGCCGGTCGCGCCGCTGCCGACCGAGCCGAGCACCCCGGCGCCCGCCCGCACGGAGATGGTGAGGTCGGCGGCCCCGACGAGCTGCACGTCCGCGGTCCACGGCGACACGGCGACGACGCGTCCGACGAGCCCGTCCGCGTTGACCACGGCACGGTCGATCCGCACCCCGTCCCGGGAGCCTGCGTCGATGGTGACACGTTCGGGGCCGGCCGACCCGGCGCGGCCGACGGCGACGACCCTGGCGGGGACGAACGCCCGGCCCCTGGTCTCGGGGGCCCGCAGCAACCGCTGGAACGCCGCGGCCTCGGTCGCCTGCGCGGCCACGGTGTCGGCGGCGGTGGCCGCCCGGGTCCCGCGAACGCCGGGGTCGTCCCGGCCGACCTCCGGCCGCAGCAGCCCCTCGACCGGCCTGAGCACCACACCCGCAGCGGTGCGGACCGCGCCCGTCCCCGGCGCCCCGGCGAGGTCGGCGACGAGCACCACGATCGTGGCGAGCAGGAGGGTGGTGAGCAGTCGGCGCGACCGGTCGCTGCGCAGGGGGCGAGCGGCGGTGCGGGGCGAACGGCGGGGTCGGGGCATGGGTCAGAAGCGACGTGTGTCGACCAGGACGCGTTCGAGCGTCCCGAACTCCTCGATGCACCGTCCCGAACCGCGCACGACCGCACGCAGCGGGTCGTCGGCGACCCGCACCGGCACGCCCAGCTCGTGGCGCAGCCGCTCGTCGAGCCCGGGCAGCAACGCGCCTCCGCCGGTGAGGGTGACCCCGCGGTCGAGGACGTCGCCGGCGAGCTCGGGCGGGCAGACGTCGAGCGTCGCCCGCACCAGCTCGACGATCTGCAGCAGGGGCGCCTCGATGGCGCGGCGGACCTCGGGGCTGGAGATCGTCACGGTCTTGGGCAGGCCGGTGACGAGGTCCCGCCCCCGGACCCGGGTGCTGGTCTCCTCGCGCAGCGGGAACGCCGAACCCGCCGCGATCTTGATGTCCTCGGCGCTGCGCTCTCCCAGCAGCAGCGAGTACTCGCTCTTCACGTGGGCGATGATCGCCTCGTCGAGCTCGTCTCCCCCGACGCGCAGCGACCGGGACGTGACGATGCCGCCGAGGCTGATCACGGCGACATCGGTCGTCCCGCCGCCGATGTCGACGACCATCGAGGCCGCGGTGTCGTTGACCGGAAGGTCGGCGCCGATCGCGGCAGCCATCGGCTCCTCGATGACGTAGACCCGGCGGGCCCCGGCCCGGACGGCGGCGTCCTCGAGGGCGCGTCGCTCGACCCCGGTCACCTCGCTCGGGACGCAGACGACCATCCGCGGACGGAACAGCCGCGACGGACGGACCTGGTCGACGAAGTAGCGCAGCATGCGCTCGGTGATGTCGGCGTCCGAGATCACGCCGTCGGCGAGCGGCCGCACGGCGCGCACGTGGCCGGGCGTGCGGCCGAGCATCTCCTTGGCCCGCGTCCCGGCGGCCAGCAACGTGGAGGTGCCCGCCTCGATCGCGACCACCGAGGGCTCGTCCAGGACGACCCCGCGACCGCGTTCGTAGACGAGGGTGTTGGCGGTTCCGAGGTCGATGGCGAGGTCCCTGCCCCAGCCCGTCCAGCCCCTCGACCCACCACCCGTGCCACTCACGAGCGCGATGCTACGCGTGGCGTTCCGACCCACCCGGCAGCCGCGCCGGGCGGGTCAGGTCGGGTATGGCGCCCGGGTCAGGCGACCAGCTCGGCCTCCACCGCGCGGGGCGCGGGGACCGGGGCCCTGAGGGTGGCGCGCAGGCGCCAGGCGCCGAACACGGCCAGCAGGCTGATCGCGATGTGCAGGCCGATGAACAGGCTGCCCATCCCGGCGCCCAGGATGACCCCGGCCACCAGCGGGCCGACCGCCGAGAACCCGGTCTGCAGGGCCGTGAACATCCCCAGCGTGGTGCCGACCAGGCCCGACGGGGCGAGGCTGGCGGTGAGCGGGTTGAGCACGGGGGCGTACATCGTCTCGCCGACGGCGAAGATGCCGAACGTGGTCACGAACAGGACCGCCGCGAGCTCCGGGGCCAGTGACGCGGCAGCGAGCACCAGCCAGGAGATGGTCCAGATCAGGCCGACCCCCATGAGCAGGGTGGCGCCGCTGCGCTTCGCCGTGAGGCGGACGACGAGCATCTGCAGGGCGATGATGACGACGCAGTTGACCGCCGCCGCGAGGCCGATGGTGGTCTCGTCGACGTGCAGGACGGTGAGCGCGTAGGCGGGCAGTCCGGACTCGAACTGCGCGTAGAAGCCCAGCGCCAGCGTGACCGTGATGAGGGCGGTCCACCGCAGCGCGGGGATGGCCCAGATGGCTCGCAGTGCCTCGCGCGGGCCGGCCGACCGGACGGGCTCGGGGGCCCCGGAGCCGTCGGTCGCGTCCGCGGTCGCCCCCGGTGCGGTGCCCCAGCGCGGCATACCGGCGACGAGGAGCAGGGCGGCGGAGGCCAGGAACCCGACGGCGGCGGTGGCGAAGGCCGGCCACATGCCGTCGGTGCGGTCCAGGTCGACGACGTACCCGGCGGCGAACGCGCCGACGGCCATGCCCAGGGCCTGTCCGGTGAACTGCCAGGCGAAGACGCGGCGGCGGTCGTGGCCACCGACCCAGCGCAGCACGAGGACGGACTGGGCGGGGTTGGCGGCAGTGATGCCGAGGCCGAAGACGAACATGCCGACGAGGAAGGTGACCGGGCCGTCGGCCCAGATCAGGGACGCGGCACCCGCGGCGGCGATGACCTTGGCACCGACGGCGACCAGCACCGGGGAGACGCGGTCGGCGAGGCGACCGCCGACGGGGGCGGCCAGCAGCGCGCCGACCGAGAACAGGCTCGACGCCGCGGCAGCCAGCAGCGCACCCCAGCCACGCGTGGTGGCGGCGTAGGCGTACTGGTAGGGCAGGACGGTGCCCCAGCCGAGCATGGCGATGGCGGAGGCGAGGATCAGGAGCTTTGCGCGCATGGTGTCTTCAACAGTTCTTCGACGTAGAATATTTCGATATCGAAATCTTAGCATCCGAAGAACGCCGTGCGAGGATGACCCCATGGCAGCGAGGAAGAAGGCCGGACGCACCGTCCAGGAGCAGTACCGGGAAGCGGTCGCCAGCTACGTCGCCGCGGGTGGCGACGAGTCGGTGCAGCGCGTCATCACGGCGGTGAACTCGCTCAGCCGCAAGCTCGACCAGTGGTACACCCGGCAGCTCGCCGACCTCGACCTGTCGCACGGCGAGTGGTCGGTCGTCGCTGTCCTCGCGACGTCCGAGGGACGGCCGGTCACGCCGTCGCAGCTGGCCGACGCGAGCAACGTTGCGGCCTCGTCGATGACGCACCGGCTCGACAAGATGACGGAGCGCGGGCTGGTCCGCCGCTCCCCCGACCCCGAGAACCGCACGCGGGTGCTCGTCGAGCTGACCACCCAGGGCTGGGAGCTGTTCGAGGCCGCGGTGCGCGAGGCCAACGTCGTCGAGTCGGACGTGCTGGCGGGCCTCAAGCGCGAGGAGCGCGACCGGCTGGCCGCGCTCCTCGAGGTGGTGATCAGCGGGCTCGACGAGATCGAGACCGCCTAGGTCGGTCGTGTCGCCGGCCGGACCGGCACACGGGTGGTCAGGTCAGAGGTGCGGGAACCAGATCGCGATCTCGCGGGCGGCCGACTCCGGGGAGTCCGAGCCGTGCACGATGTTCTCCTGGACCTTCTTGCCCCAGTCGCGGCCGAGGTCGCCGCGGATGGTGCCGGGCAGCGCAGCGGTCGGGTCGGTGGCACCGGCAAGGGCGCGGAAGCCCTCGATGCAGCGGTGGCCCTCGATGACGATCGCCGTCACCTGGCCGCTCGACATGAACTCCACGAGCGGCTCGTAGAAGGGCTTGCCCTCGTGCTCGGCGTAGTGCTCGGCGAGCTGCTCGCGGGTGGGGGTCGTCACCGCGAGCGCGGCGAGGGTGTAGCCCTTCGCCTCGATGCGGCGCAGGACCTCGCCGGAGAGGCCGCGGGCGAAACCGTCGGGCTTGACCAGGACCAGGGAACGTTCGATCTGCGTCGTCACGCCCGCCAGCCTACCCAGCCTGCGGTGGCACTACCGTCGCGGTGTGCGAGCGACCGGCGGGGCCACCAGGACGATCCCGTATGCCGCGTGGCTGGCCCAGCCTGCCTACCTCGCCGCCGAGGTGCTGCTCGCCCTGTGCGCCGGCGTCGGCTACTCCCTCGCCGACGACACGATCAGCGCCCTCGGCACGACCTGCGACTCCCTCGACGCGACCGGCTGCTCGTCGGCCGCGTGGGCCATGAACCTCGTGTTCATCGGATTCGGCCTCCTCCAGGCGGTCGGCGCCATCCCGCTGGTGCGCGGGGCGAGCGCGCGCGAACGGGTCGTCGGCGGCCTCTGGGTCCTCGCAGGGGTGTTCTCGGTCGGCGTCGGGCTCGCCCCGGTCGACGTGCACCCGACACTGCACGCCCTCGTGGCCCTGCCGGTCTTCGTGGCACAGCCGCTGGCCCTGCTCCTGCACGCCCGCTGGCTCACGACCGGTAGGGTCCGTGTGGCCGGCACGGCGCTGGGGGTGGCCGCCCTGGCGGGTGCCGTGTCCTTCGGTGCACTGCTGGGGGCGGATGCGGGGTCCGGCGCGGCGGAACGGCTGGCCATCTGGCCGGCCAAGCTCTGGCTCCCGCTCGCCGCCCTCACCCTGGGTCGCGTCGGCGGCCGCAGCCGCTAGGTCGAGGCAGCCTCCTGCTGGCGACGCGCCTGGTCCTGCTCGACGCGGTGGCAGACCACCAGCGAGCCGACCCACAGCAGCAGGAAGATGAAGCCCACGATGAGCATCGCGGGCACGACGAACGCCGCGGCGAAGGTCGCCACCTGGATGAGCCAGCCGACGGTGACGCCGTAGGGGCGGCGCATCATGCCGGCGGCCACGAAGCAGAGGACGGCCAGACCGGTGCCCACCCAGAGCCAGGTGGACCCGGCGTCGTCACCGTCGGCCACCGCGATGCCGCGGGCGACGAGGGCCCCGAGGAACACGACGATGCCCTGGCCGGCCAGCACCGTCGCCAGCATCCGCCAGGTGAACTTGCCCAGCGCGCCGTAGAGGACGATCCCCTTCACCGGCGGTTCCTCCCGTTGTCGCGGAACTTGGTCAGCAGCCAGAACGCCACGGCGACCACGGCCACCAGGAGGACCAGCTTGGCGAGGGGGTGCATGGGACGAGCCTAAGGCGTCCCGCACGGGCGTACTGTCAGTGCACGGAGCCACTCAGGCTTCCTAGCGCTGGGAGCACAGCCATGGCCGACAAGTCACCGAGACAGAACCTGGCCAAGAAGGCGAGCAAGTCCATCAAGGAGAAGCGCGCCGAGAAGCACGCCAAGGCGGACGCCAAGACCCACAGCGACGTGGGTTCGATCGGCAAGAAGTAGCCGACCGCCTCGGGGTGGGCGCGCGGCAGCTCCCACCCCGAGCCTCTCGACCCGAGGATCCGGCTCAGACGTCGGTCGTGCCGACGAGCATCCGGACCTCGGCCGCCGTCGTCACCGAACCGGTGGCCACGACGCCTCCGCTCATGCCGCCCTCGTCCGCGAGTCCCGCGGCCACGTCGAGCGCGTCCGGCAGGTCCTGGACGACGGTGACGCGGTCCTCGCCGAAGATGTCGACCGCCAGCTCACCGAGGTCGTCCGGCCGCATCGCCCGCGGCGACGTGGTCCGCGAGACGACGACGTGGTCGAGGACGGGTTCGAGCGCCTCGAGCATCTCCGTGGCGTCCTTGTCCTTGAGGATCGCGATGACGCCGACGACCTTGGCGAAGGTGAACGAGTCCTCGAGCGCCTGCCGCAGGGCCAGCGCGCCCGCCGGGTTGTGCGCCGAGTCGACGATGACCGTGGGAGACCTGCGGACGATCTCCAGGCGACCCGGCGAGGCGGCCCGGGCCAACCCGGCGCGCACGACGTCGGGTTCGAGCCGCTGCTCGCCGCCACCGAGGAACGCCTCGACCGCGACGAGCGCGAGGGTGGCGTTGTGCGCCTGGTGGGCACCGTGCAGCGGGAGGAAGAGGTCCTCGTAGTCGCCCCCCAGACCACGGATCGAGATCTGCTGGCCGCCGACGGCGACCTCGCGCGTCAGGAGCCCGAAGTCGTTGCCCTCGAACGTCATCCGCGCCCCGACCTCCTCACCGCGCTCGACGAGGACCTGCGCGACGTCGGGCTCCTGCGTCCCGATGACGGCGACCGCGTCGGCCTTGATGATCCCCGACTTCTCGGTGGCGATGTCGACGACGTCGTTGCCCAGGAAGTGCTGGTGGTCGAGCGAGATCGGCGTGACCACGGCCACCGCGCCGTCGGCGACGTTCGTCGCGTCCCAGCTCCCGCCGAGGCCGACCTCGACGATGGCGACGTCCACGGGCGCGTCGGCGAACGCGGCATACGCGATCGCGACGAGCACCTCGAAGTAGGTCATCCGCGGGCCACCCTCGCCGACCGACTTCACGTCCACCATCTCGATGAAGGGGATGACGTCGTCGTAGGCGGCGAGGAACTTCTCGCGGCTGATCGGTTCGCCCGCCAGGGCGATCCGCTCGCGGACGCTGTGCAGGTGCGGCGAGGTGAACCGACCCGTCCGCAGCCCCATCTCGGTCAGCAGCGTGTCGATGACGCGGGTCGTCGAGGTCTTGCCGTTCGTGCCGGTGAGGTGGATGACGGGGTAGCTGCGCTGCGGGTCGCCGAGCAGCTCCATGACCGCGGCGATGCGGTCGAGGCTGGGCTGGAGGTCGTGCTCGGGGGCGCGGGCGAGGATCGCGTCCTCAACCTCGCGCATCCGCCGCACGAGCTCGAGGTTGCGCGCGGCCTCGCGCTGGGCTGAGTCGGGTGCAGGCATGCCCCCATCATCGCGCACCCGCACGTGCTCGATGATCACGCCCCGCACGCCCCGGTCCTCGAGCGATCCGACGGGTCCTGGTCCGCCGGATCGCTCGAGGACCCCGGTATGGCGCGTGCGTCAGGACAGCTTCATGACCTTGATGCGGATGGGCTCCCCGTCGCCGACGGTCGCCTGGGCGACGTCGGCCCGCTCGGGCAGGGCCTCGAGCTGCGGTGCGCTCCCGAACTGCGTGGCCAGGGTCTCCTCGACGATGAGCGCCTGGTGGGTGACCGTGGCCTCCCACACCGCCTGGCTGCCGGTGACCGTCAGCGAGATCCGGTCACCGACCTCGAGGCCGGCGTCACGGCGGGCCTGCTGGACCGCGCGGACGACGTCGCGGGCCAGGCCCTCGGCGGCGAGCTCCGGGGTGACCTCGGTGTCGAGGACGACGAACCCGCCGCCGGGAAGCATCGCGGTCGCCTGCGAGTGGCCCTGGGCCCCGGCGTCGACCACGGTCTCGAGGGTGTACTCCCCCTCGACCAGGGCCAGACCACCGGACGTCACGGTGCCGTCCTCGGCCACCGACCAGTCGCCGGACTTGCTGCCCTTGATCGCCAGCTGCACGTCGCGACCCAGCCGCGGACCTGCCGCGCGGGCGTTGACGGTGAGGCGCTGGGTGATCCCGAAGTCGGACTGGCTCGCCTCGCCGATGTCACGCAGGGTGACCGTGCGGACGTTGACCTCGTCGGCCACGATGGCTCCGAAGTCCTCGAGCGCCGACGCGTCCGGCACGACGACCGTGAGGTCCTGCAGCGGCAGCCGCACCCGCAGGCCGCTGGCCTTGCGCAGCGACGACGCCACGGAGCAGACCTCGCGCGCACGGTCCATGCCCGCGACGAGCGCCGCGTCGTGCGGCAGGTCGGTCGCGTCCGGCCAGTCGGTGAGGTGCACCGAGCGCCCCCCGGTCAGGCCGCGCCAGATCTCCTCCGTCGTCAGGGGCAGCAGCGGCGCCGCCACCCGGCAGACGACCTCGAGCGCCGTGTAGAGCGTGTCGAAGGCCTGCTCGGTCTGGCTGCCGTCCTGACCGGCGCCGGTGTCCCAGAACCGCTCGCGCGAGCGACGGACGTACCAGTTGGTCAGCACGTCGAGGAAGCCCCGCGTCGTCTCGCACGCGTTGGCGACCTCGTACCGGTCGAGCTGGTCCTGCATCGTCTGCACGTACTGCCCGAGCTTGGCCAGCAGGTAGCGGTCGAGCGGGTCCGTCGATGCGGTCGACCACTTCGCCTCATACCCGTGGTCGCTGTCGGGACCCGAGCGGAAGGCGTTGGCGTACAACGAGAAGAAGTACCAGGTGTTCCACAGCGGGATGAGCACCTGGCGGACGCCGTCGCGGATCCCCTGCTCGGTGACGACGAGGTTGCCGCCGCGCAGGATCGGGCTGCTCATGAGGAACCAGCGCATGGCGTCGGCACCGTCACGGTCGAAGACCTCGCGCACATCGGGGTAGTTGCGCAGCGACTTGGACATCTTCTGCCCGTCCGAGCCCAGGACGATCCCGTGGCTGACGCAGGACGAGAACGCCGGCCGGTCGAACAGGGCCGTCGCCAGGACGTGGAGGGTGTAGAACCAGCCACGCGTCTGCCCGATGTACTCGACGATGAAGTCACCCGGGAAGTGGTGGTCGAACCACTGCTCGTTCTCGAACGGGTAGTGCACCTGCGCGAACGACATCGAGCCGGAGTCGAACCACACGTCGAGGACGTCCTCGACACGACGCATGGTCGACCGCCCCGTCGGGTCGTCGGGGTTGGGCCGGGTCAGGTCGTCGATGAAGGGCCGGTGCAGGTCCTTGACCTCGACACCGAAGTCGGCCTCGAGCTCGGCGAACGACCCGTAGACGTCGAGGCGCGGGTACTCCGGGTTGTCGGACTTCCAGACGGGGATCGGGCTGCCCCAGAAGCGGTTCCGCGAGATCGACCAGTCGCGGGCGTTCTCCAGCCACTTGCCGAACTGGCCGTGCTTGATGTGCTCCGGCGTCCAGTCGATCTGCTCGTTGAGCTCGAGCATGCGCGCCTTGATCTTGGTGACCTCGACGAACCAGCTCGACACAGCCATGTAGATCAGCGGCTGGCGGCAGCGCCAGCAGTGCGGGTAGGAGTGGTCGTACGTCTCGCGGCGCAGCAGCACCGTGCCCTCGGTGACCGCGCCGGTCTCGCCCTCACCGCGGGTGCGGTTCTTGAGGTGCTCGATGACCATCGGGTTGGCGTCGAAGACCTGGACGCCCTCGTAGTCGGTGACCGGGTAGGTGAAGCAGCCGTCGGGACCGACGGGGATGACCGGCTCGATCCCGGCCGCGTCGGTGACGATCTTGTCCTCCTCACCGAAGGCGCCGGCGGTGTGGACGAGCCCGGTGCCGTCCTCGGTGGTGACGAAGTCCGCCGGGAAGACGCGATGCGCCTTGTCGTGGCCCAGGTAGTAGTCGAACGGCGGCGTGAAGGAGCGCCCGACGAGGTCGCTGCCCTTGAGCCGCTCCACGATGCGCGACGCCGGGTCCTGCTCGTCGGCGCCGAACAGGTCCTTGGCGTAGGCCGCGAGCCGCGCCTCGCCGATGACGTAGCGCTGGGTCGTGCCGGTCACGTCGGACTCGACCACGACGTAGTCGATGTCGGGCCCGACCATGATCCCGAGGTTGGCCGGGAGGGTCCACGGCGTCGTCGTCCAGACCAGCGCCAGCTCACCGGTCTCGAGGCGCAGGCCGACGGTGACGGCCGGGTCCTGGCGGTTCTGGTAGACGTCGTCGTCCATGCGCAGCTCGTGGTTGGACAGCGGCGTCTGGTCGTTCCAGCAGTAGGGCAGCACGCGGAAGCCCTCGTAGACCAAGCCCTTGTCGTGCAGCTGCTTGAACGCCCAGATGACCGACTCCATGTAGTCGGGCTCGAGCGTCTTGTAGTCGTTGTCGAAGTCGACCCACCGGGCCTGGCGCGTGACGTACTCCCGCCAGTCGTCGGTGTACTTCAGGACCGACTCGCGGCACTTGGCGTTGAACTTCTCGATGCCCAGCTCGAGGATCTCGTCCTTGGTCTTGATCCCGAGCTGGCTCATCGCCTCGAGCTCGGCGGGCAGGCCGTGCGTGTCCCAGCCGAACCGCCGCTCGACCCGGCGCCCCCGCATCGTCTGGTAGCGCGGGATGAGGTCCTTGACGTAGCCGGTCAGCAGGTGGCCGTAGTGCGGCAGGCCGTTCGCGAAGGGCGGGCCGTCGTAGAAGACGAACTCGTTGTCGCCGTCCTGGCCGGCGGAGCGGTTCTCGACCGAGGCGATGAAGGTGCCGTCCTCGTCCCAGTACCTGAGGATGCGCTCCTCGATCTCCGGGAACCGGGGAGAGGCGGGCACCCCCTGGGTCGAACCGGTGGTGGTCACGGCGTCGTCGGGGGCTGCGCTGGAGACCTTGGGATAGGCCATGGTGTCGGCGGTCCTTCGTCATCGTTCGTGCGTGTCGCACGAGGACGACGACGCCGGGCTGTCCCGGCGGCACCGCGGTACCACCTCGCTTGCCGTACGCCGGGTGGTGACCACACGGCATACGACCGCTCTTGCTCCAGGCGCTGACGGGCCCATCCGTCCGGGTCTAGTGGGGGCCGCCCACCGGGGTGGCCCTGTTCTTCCGGAGGCTCACCGGTGATGGCCGGGTCGACGCCTGTCCACCCAGTCTAGCGGGCCGTGGCCCACGGCTCGTCCGGGTTTCCGACCGCCCCCGCTCCCGGGTGTAGAGTCGGGCCGTCGCCCTCGGGTGACACCACGACGCGCCACAGGGGAAGCCGGTCCAAGTCCGGCGCTGACCCGCAACCGTAGGCCGCCCGCGAGGGTGGCGAGCCGGAATGCCTGGAACGCGAAGCGGCTCCAAATCCGTCGAGGTACGCGGGGTGGAGCCCGGACACCCACCAGGTCCGAGGCCACCCCCTGTTTTGTCGTGAGAACGACGAACGGGGGTTTTGTCTTTCCACCCGGGTGCACCGGTGCCACCGTCGCGACACCGCTCGCACTGAGAGGCACCATGCACCACTCCATCCGCAGCGCCCGTCCGGCTGCCGCACTCGCCCTGGCGGTCGCCGCCACGCTCGTGACGCCGGGTCTTGCGTCGGCGAGCACCACCACGCCCACGACCGGTTCCGTCACGAGCACCACCGCTCCCGCCACGACGACCGCGCCGACCACGTCGACCGGCTCCTCGACCTCGTCGACCGGGACCGGTTCGACCACCTCGGCTCCGTCCACGACGACGGCCCCCACCACGACGCAGCCCGCCCCCTCCACGACGGCGACGGCGCCCACCACGGCCCCGTCCACCTCGTCCACGACGTCCGGGCCGGCCACCGGCGGCCTCGTGCGCGGCGGCGACGCGGCGCGCTACGGCCTCGCGGCCCCCTCGGCCCTGCCCGCCACCTCGACCGACCCGACGCTGGTCGGTGCCGGCTTCCTCGAGCGCGAGCTCGCCGCCGGTGGTCACCACCTGTCCGTGAGCTTCGACGGGGTCGACTACGCCGACTACGGCGTCACCCTCGACGCGGTGCTCGCCCTCGACGCCGCGGGCGCGGGTCAGACCGAGGCCGCCGCGGCGACGAAGTTCGTCGCCGACAACGTCGGCCAGTACATCGGGACCGACTTCGGCCCGACCGAGCTGTACGCCGGCGCCACGGCCAAGTCCCTGCTCGTCGCCGTGGCCCAGGGCGTCGACCCCACCGCGTTCGGCGGCGTCGACCTCGTCGCCACGCTGGAGGGCCTGGAGACCCCCAGCGGCCGGTTCTCCGACCACTCGGCCGGTGGCGCCGACTACTCCAACCTGATCGGCCAGTCGCTGGCGGTCATGTCGCTGCGCCGGGCCGGGGAGACGACCTCGCCCGCGTCCGTCACGATCATCCGCGACAACCAGTGCAGCGACGGCGGCTTCAGCCTCAGCTTCGGCGCGACGCCGTGCGTGAGCGACCCCGACGTCACCGCCTTCGCCGTGCAGGCCCTCCTCGCGGTGGGCGGTGCCGGTGACGCCGACGCCGGTAAGGGTCTGGACTACCTCGCGGGCATCCAGGGCACCGACGGCGGTGTCGGTGGCGCCGGCCCGACGGCAGCACACAACGCGAACTCGACCGGCCTCGCCGGTCAGGCCTTCCTCGCGGGCGGGCGCACCGCCCAGGCGCGCGCCGCCCAGGGCTACCTGCGCGCGCTGCAGTACGGCTGCGACCTCCCCGCCGCGTTCCGTGGCGGCATCGCCTACGACCGGGCTGCCATGACGGCCGCCGCGACCAAGGGCGCGACCGTGCAGGACCAGGACCGCCGGGCGACCAGCCAGGCCCTCCTCGCCCTCGCCGGCACCCCGCTGTATGCCGTGTCCGGCACCGGCGCGGACGCCACCGCGCCCGACCTCACCTGCGCGGCACCCACCACGTCCACGACGACGAGCCCGACGAGCACCACCTCGACGACCTCGTCCGGCACGTCCTCGGCCACCTCCAGCTCCACCGACGCCGGCAGCGGTTCGGCGACGGCCGGGTCGGGCGGCGGTTCGGGCAACGGCTCGGGGGACCCCGCCTCGGCCACGCCCGGTTCGCTGGCGTTCACCGGTGCGGACGTCAGCGCCTTCGTGATCGCCGGCCTCCTGCTGCTCCTCCTGGGTGCAGGCGCCCTGGTCCTGGCTCGTCGCAAGGGCGTCCACGCCTGATGCGCCTCGTTCCCCGCCCGATCACCGGCCCGATCACCCGTCGTGTCGGCCGCCTCGTCGCAGCCGCCGCCCTCGTCGCCGTCGGCGGCCTCACCCTCCCGGGTGGGGCCGCCCAGGCGGCGGCCTGCTCCGGCACCACCGGGGTCACCGTCGTCATCGACTACGGCGCCAGCACCACCACCTCGTGCGTCTCCGGTGACCCCACCTCGGCCATGAGCGCGCTCAAGGCGGTGGCCACCGTGGTGTCGCCGCAGCGCTACCCGGGGACGGTCGTCTGCCGGATCAACGGGACGCCCGCCAAGGACCCGTGCATCCAGATGCCGCCGGCCAGCGCCTACTGGGCGTTCTTCCACGCTCCGCGCGGCGGCGCGTGGACCTACAGCCAGTCCGGCGTGGCCAGCTACGACCCGGCCCCGGGGACGGTCATCGGGTTCGCGTTCGGCTCCGGCGGACAGCCCAGCTCGGCGCCACCAGCCAGGACGAGCACCCCGAAGCCCAGCTCGTCCTCGACGCCCACGCCCACGCCGAAGCCGTCCAGCACCCCGCGGACGAGCTCCTCCACCCCGGCGCACAGCAGCTCGACCCCCGGCGGCACGACGTCGAGGGGCACGTCGGCGAAGGGCACGAGCACTGGCAAGGCGACGGCCGGCACGACGCCGTCGGCCGGCCGCACCACGCCGTCCGCCACGACCCCCCGCCGCAGCGCCACCACCTCGGGCACCGCATCGGCCCCTGCTGCGCCCACCTCGGCGACCACGTCCGGGACACCGGCGGCATCGGGCACCGGCACGGACCCGGGGCCCAGCGCCCTCGCCTCGGGCACGACCCCCGACCAGGGGTCGTCGACCACGCTCTTCGCGGGGATCGGGCTCGTCGGCGTGGTCGGTGCCGCCGCGGCATACCTCACGCACCGCCGCCGCTCGCACGGCTGATCGATGCCCGCTCCACGACCGGTCCGTCGCCCGCTCCCCCGCCACCTGCACCCGGTGGCGTGGTGGGTGTGGGCGATCGGGCTGGCCGTGGCGTGCTCGCGCACGACCAACCCGCTCCTGCTCCTGCTCGCGGTGAGCGTCGCGGCGCTGGTCGTGGCGGCGCGGCGGGGCAGCTCGCCGTGGGCGCGGGCGTTCCGGCTGTACCTCGTCCTGGGCGCCTCGATCGTGGTCCTGCGCGTGCTGCTGCACCTGCTGGTGGGGTTCAAGTTCGGGCAGACCCGGCTGTACACCCTGCCGAGCATCGACCTGCCCGGCATCACGATCCTCGGACCGGTCTACCTCGAGGGGGTCCTCGCGGCCGCGGTCGAGGGTCTGCGCCTCGCGTCCCTCATCGCCTGCATCGGCGCGGCGAACGCCCTGGCCAACCCCAAGCGGCTGCTGCGGGCCATGCCCAGCGCCCTGCACGAGATCGGCACGGCCGTCGTCATCTCGGTCACCGTCGCCCCCCAGCTCGCCGAGAGCGTGCAGCGGGTCCGGCGGGCGCGTGTCCTGCGGGGCGAGGGCGGGTCGGGGCTGCGGTCCGTCGGGCGGGTGGCGCTGCCGGTCCTGCAGGACACCCTCGACCGGTCGCTCCTGCTCGCCTCGGCGATGGACTCGCGCGGGTACGGCCGGCGGCCGGAGCAGTCGCCCCGGGTGCGCCACCTCACCGGCGCCCTGACCCTCACCGGGCTGCTCGGCGCTGCGGTCGGCACCTACGGCGTGCTGGACGCCACCGCCCCCGCCGCGGTCGGGCTCCCGATGCTCGTCGCCGGGCTGCTGCTGTGCGTCGCGGGCCTCCGCGTGGGTGGCCGGGCCGTGCAGCGGACCGCCTACCGCCCCGACCCGTGGGCCACCCCCGAGTGGCTCGTCGCCGGATCGGGCGTCGCCGCCGCGGTCCTCGTCGTCGTGGCTGCCCGGGCGGACCCCACCGCGTTCGTCCTGCCCCTGGAACCGCTGGCTCCACCGGCCCTGCCCCTGCTCGCGGTCGTCGGCCTGCTCCTCGCCGCCGTGCCCGCCTTCGCCGCCCCCGAGCCGCCCCGACGCGGGAGTCGCACGTGAGCGCCCCCGTCGTCGTCCTCGACCGGGTCAGCGTCAGGTATGCCGGGTCGCCCCGGCCCACGCTGCGCGACGCGTCCGTCGTGGTCGAGGAGGGCGAGCTCGCCGTCGTCGTCGGTCGGACCGGCGCCGGGAAGTCGACCCTGTTGGGCGCCGTCAACGGCACCGTCCCCCACTTCACCGGTGGGCACCTTTCCGGACGGGTCACCGTCGCCGGCCTCGACACCCGCACGCACCGTCCGCGCGACCTCGCCGGCGTCGTGGGGGTCGTCAGCCAGGACCCGCTGGCCGGGTTCGTCACCGACACCGTCGAGGAGGAGCTCGCCTACACCCTCGAGCAGCTCGGCGTGGAACCCTCCGCCATGCGCCGGCGGGTCGAGGAGGTGCTGGACGTCCTCGGCATCGCCGACCTGCGCGACGCGCCCCTGCACGACCTGTCCGGCGGGCAGCAGCAGCGCGTCGCGATCGGCTCGGTCCTCACCGCCAACCCCAGGGTCCTCGTCCTCGACGAGCCCACGTCGGCGCTCGACCCCACCGGTGCCGAGGAGGTGCTGGCGACGCTGTCCCGGCTGGTCCATGACCTCGGCCTCACGGTGCTGGTCTCCGAGCACCGGCTCGAGCGGATCGTGGGACTCGCCGACCGCCTGGTGCTGGTGGCCGAGGACGGCACGGTGAGCCACGGCGCACCGTCCGACCTGATGGCGCAGTCGCCGCTGGCACCGCCCGTCGTCCACCTCGGCCGCTGGGCCGGGTGGCAGCCGTTGCCTCTCACCGTGCGCGACGCCCGACGCGCGGCCCGCGACCTGCGGGCGGCCCTCGGTCCCTCGACCGAGCAGGTCGTCGCGGCCCACCACGCCGCCCCGCAGGACACCTCCCCCGCGTCCGTCCCGGCTCCCCTGCTCGCGGGGACGGCTGTCGAGGTGCACCACGGCGACCTCGTCGCGGTGGACGGCGTCGACCTGTCCCTGGCCCCGGGCGAGGTCGTCGCCCTGATGGGGCGCAACGGGTCCGGGAAGTCCTCCCTCCTGTGGGCGCTGCACGGCTCGGGGCACCGCCACGGCGGGGACGTCACCGTGGCCGCCGGGCCCGCCGCCACCACGGGTGCGGCGGCCTCCGCCCCGGGCGCCGGTGGTGCGTCCACCGTCGACCCGGCCCGGGTGTCGCCGGGGGTACGCCGTCGGCACGTGGGGCTCGTGCCGCAGAGCGCCGCCGACCTGCTCTACCTGCCCAGCGTCGACGACGAGTGCCACCAGGCCGACACCGAGGCCGGGGCCGCACCGGGCACGGCCCGTGAGCACCTCGACCGCCTTGCCCCCGGCATCGACGGAGCCGCGCACCCTCGTGACCTGTCCGAGGGTCAGCGGCTCGCGCTGGTCGTGGCCATCCAGCTGACGGCTGCGCCCGCGACCCTGCTGCTGGACGAGCCCACCCGGGGCCTGGACTACCCCGCCAAGGCCGCACTGAGCAGCCTGCTGCGCGACCTGGCCGCTGCCGGCGGCGCCGTGCTCGTGGCGACCCACGACGTCGAGTTCGCAGCCGGCGTCGCTGACCGGGTCGTCGTCCTCGCCCGGGGTCGGGTCGTCGCCGACGGACCCGCCGTCGACGTGCTGTGCGACTCCCCGGCGTTCGCGCCGCAGGTCGCCAAGGTGCTCGCGCCGACCCGGCTGCTCACCGTCGACGACGTGCGCCGCGCCCTCCCGGGGGTCCCGGTCACCGTGGGAGGAGCGCGATGACCATCCAGGCCCCCGGCAGCGCTCGACCGTCCCACGAGCACCCCGTCCCGTCCGGGCCCGCGCACCCGGGACGACGCAGTGCCGTGGCGCTACGGCCACGCTCCACGGCCGCGCTCGCGCTCGTCTCCGTGGCCGGGCTGCTGGCGTTCCTGTGGCCACTGTTCGCCTCGGCCGACTCACGCCTCGGCCAGAACGCCGACGCCCCCCTCGTCTTCGCCCTGCTCCTGCCGCTCCTGCTGGCCGTCGTGCTCTTCGAGATCAGCGAGGGCGGACTCGACGTCAAGGCCGTGGCGATGCTGGGCGTCCTGTCCGCCGTCGGCGCCGCGCTGCGGCCCCTCGGCGCGGGCACCGCGGGCCTCGAGACCGTCTTCTTCCTGCTCGTCCTCGGGGGGCGGGTCTTCGGGCCGGGGTTCGGCTTCGTGCTGGGCTCGACGACCCTGTTCGCCTCGGCCCTCGTGACCGGCGGCGTGGGCCCCTGGCTGCCGTACCAGATGGTCGGGGCGGCCTGGGTCGGCCTCGGTGCCGGCCTGCTCCCCCGAGTGCCCCCGCGGTGGGAGCTCGCCCTGCTCGCGGCGTATGGCGCCGTGGCCGGCCTGCTCTACGGGCTGGCCCTCAACTTCTCCTTCTGGCCCTTCGCCACCGGGCTGGGCGGCGACCTCTCCTTCGTCGCGGGTGCCCCTGCCTGGGACAACCTGCACCGGTTCGCCGTCTTCTCCCTCGCGACGTCGGCGTGGTGGGACCTGGGACGGGCGATCACCAACGTCGTCCTGATCCTCGTCACCGGTCGGGCCGTCCTGGGCACCCTGCGCCGGGCCTCGCGCCGCGCCGCGTTCGACGCCGAGGACACCTTCGACGCCCCGGTCGCGCCCGGGCCCGAGCCGGGCACGCGGCATACCCTGTCCGGGTGACCCTGCCCGCATCGCTCCTCTCCCGCGCCGTCACTGACCCCGACGTCAAGGCGACCTACGGCATCGACGAGTCCATCGGTGCGCTCGCCCCCGACCGCTTCGAGGTGGTCCGCGCCCGTGACCTCGGGGATGTCGTCGACGTCCTCGCGCACGCGCAGGCGACGGGCACGCCCGTGGTGCCGCAGGGCGCGCGCAGCGGGTTGGCCGGTGGCTCGGTGGCGCTCGACGGGGGGATCGTCCTGAGCCTGGAGGGGCTGACGGCGATCACCGAGCTCGATGCGGTGGAGGGCATCGCCGTGGTGCAGCCCGGCGTCATCAACGCCGACCTCAAGGCGGCGGCCGCGGCCGAGGGCCTCTTCTACCCGCCGGACCCGGCATCGTCGGCGTTCTGCTCGATCGGTGGCAACGTCGCCACGAACGCCGGCGGGCTGTGCTGCGTGAAGTACGGCGTCACGGCCGACTACGTGCGCGGTCTCGAGGTGGTCCTCGCCGGCGGTGAGGTCATCCGTACCGGCCACCGCACGGCCAAGGGCGTCGCGGGGCTCGACCTGACCGGGTTGTTCGTCGGGTCCGAGGGCACGCTCGGCGTCGTCACCGAGGTCGTCACCAAGCTCGTCCCGGCGCCGGACCCCGCGCTGACCGCGCTGGCGACGTTCGACAGCCTGTCCGCCGCGAGCGACGCCATCGTGGCGCTGCGGCGCGAGCGCCACCGGCCGAGCCTGCTCGAGCTGCTCGACGAACCCACCCTCGCCGCGGTGCAGGCCCTCGCCGACTACGGCTTCCCCACCGGCTGCGCCGCCGTCCTCATCGTCCAGGCCGACCGCCCGGGTCACGCGGGCGAGGACGTGCAGCGGTATGCCGCGCTCCTGGAGGAGGCGGGGGCGACCGAGGTCGCGGTCGCCGACGACGTGCAGGAGAGCGACGCGCTGCTCGCGGGCCGACGCGCACTGCACCACGCCCTCGTCGCCAAGGGCACCCACTTCATCGAGGACGTCTGCGTCCCGGTGCGCCGGCTGACCGCGCTCATCACCGCAGGGCACGAGATCTCCGCGCGCACCGGGGTGGAGATCACGATGTCGGGGCACGGTGGCGACGGGAACCTGCACCCGTCGTTCTTCTACGACGCCGACGACGAGGACAGCCGGCACCGGGCGGAGGAGGCGTTCGGCGACCTCGTGAAGGTGGCGCTCGGCATGGGCGGGACCATCACCGGCGAGCACGGCGTGGGGTCGCTCAAGGCGCGGTGGCTCCCCGACGAGGTCGGCGCCGCGTCGATCCAGCGCCAGCGCGCGGTCAAGGCGCTCTTCGACCCGCGCGGCATCCTCAACCCCGGCCGCGTCTACTGGTCCTGAGCCGTCCACGCCCGGGGCGGTCCCGTCCCCGCTGCGACCCGGCTGGTAGAAACGAGGCATGAGCCCCCTCGAACTCGACCGCAATGAGTCCTGGCTGTCCCGCGAGGAGCTCGACGCCGCCCGCGAGCGGCTGCCGATCCTCTACGTGGACGCCGTGCCGGTGCGGGTCGACGACCGCGGGGTCCTCACGGCGGTGGGCCTGCTGCTGCGGGCCTCGGACGGCGAGATCAACCGCGAGCTCGTGTCGGGCCGCGTGCTCTACCACGAGCGGGTGCGCGACGCGCTCGTCCGGCACCTGGAGAAGGACCTCGGCCCGATGGCGCTGCCGCAGATCCCGGCCAGCCCACAGCCGTTCACCGTGGCGGAGTACTTCCCCACGCCCGGCGTGACGCCGTTCCACGACCCGCGCCAGCACGCCGTGTCGCTGGCGTTCGTCGTCCCGGTGGCGGGCGACTGCCAGCCGCAGCAGGACGCGCTGGACCTGGCCTGGCTCACGCCCCAGGAGGCGATGGACCCGGCGCTGCTGGCCGACATGGACAACGGCCACGGGGTGCTGCTGCGCCAGGCGCTCGGCCATCTCGGCCACGCCGTCTGAGGCTCGTCAGGCCTTCTTGCGCCGCATCGCGCGGACCCGCTCGGCCCGCTCCACGCGGTCCAGCTCGTCGGCCTCGGCCAGCGTCGGGGCGGTGCCGCCGAGCCGCGGCGGCAGCAGGTGCTTCTCGGCATCGGGCCACGCCGGGTAGACGGCCTGGTCGGTGTCGAGCAGGGCCTGCATGGCCGCCTTCATCCGGGCCGTCACCTCCGTGACGTCCTCGCCCGGGGCGACGGTGATCGGGGCGCCCACGGAGATGAGCAGGGGGAACCCGTGCCGCCCCATCCGCTTCGGCTGCCCCTTGGTCCAGACCCGCTGCGAGCCCCAGATCGTCACGGGCAGCAGGGGAACCCCGGCGTCCTGCGCGAGCCGGGCGGCCCCCGACTTGAAGTCCTTGAGCTCGTACGACCGGGAGATGGTCGCCTCGGGGAACACCCCCACGACCTCACCGGCCCGCAGCGCCTTGAGGGCCGCAGCGAACGACTCGGTCCCGGCCTCGCGGTCCACGGGGATGTGGTGCATCCCGGTCATGAGCGGACCTGCCACCGGGTTGGACCAGATCGACTTCTTCGCCATGAACCGCACGAGGCGACCGACCTTGACGCCCACCAGCCCGGCGTACGTGAAGTCGAAGTAGCCGGTGTGGTTGATGGCCATCACGGCCCCACCCGAGCGCGGCACGTTCTCCAGGCCGCGCATGTGGATCTTCAGGCCCTGGGCCGCGAAGAGGGTGCGGGCCACCCCGATCACGCTGCTGTAGACAGGTTCCATGCGCCAACACTAGGGGTCTCGCGCGCCACCCACCGACCTACCCGTGCCGGGACGGGGTCCAGGCCAGCTGGATGACGTTGTTGCCCGACTCGCGGGACACCAGGCGACCGCGACCGGGCACCGCCGGCACGGCCTTGATGTTGCCGATGAGGGGTCCCTCATCCGGGTTGCCGGACAGCAGCAGCCCCGGCGAGGCGAGGTCGCGCAGGGTCTGCATGACCTGCTCGTACGACGCGCGCCCGGCGCCACCGGACCGTCGGGTGACGACCAGGTGCAGGCCCACGTCACCGGCCTGGGCCAGCAACGGCGCCAGCGCCGCGAGCGGGCTGCCGGCCGAGGTCACGACGAGGTCGTAGTCGTCCACCAGGACGAAGACCTCGGCGCCGGACCACCAGGTGCGGTTGCGCAGCTGCTCCGGGGTCACGTCCGGTCCGGGCAGGCGGGAGCGCAGGTATGCCGCCAGCTCGGGGATGTTCTCGAGCGCCTGCTCCTCGGTGGTGAAGTAGTCCCGCAGGTACTCGTCAGGGATCTCGCCGAGCAGCGAACGCCGGTAGTCCACCGCGAAGATCTGGGCCTGCTCGGGGGTGTAGAGGCGCATCACCTCGTGCGCGACGGTGCGCAGCATGCCGGTCTTGCCGGAGTCGCTGTCACCGAACAGGTAGAGGTGCGGCTCCTCGGCCACGTCGAGCCCGATCGGCGCGAGGTTGCTCTCGTCGATGCCGAGCAGGATCCGGCGGTCGTCGGGACCGGCCATCTCGCGGACGCGGTCGAGGCTGATCTCGTCGGGCAGCAGCCGCAGCTTGGGACCGGTCGGCCCCTGCCACGCGGCGTTGACGCGCTCGACGAGGTCGTCGACCCCGGCGCCGAGGCTGCCCGCGTCGCCGCTGCCGTCGATGCGCGGGACCCCTGCGAGGAAGTGGTGACGGGTGGCCTCGACCCCGCGGCCCGGACGACCCTTGGGCACGTTGGCCGCGACCTTCCGGTCGATCTCGGAGTCGCTCGGGTCACCGAGGCGCAGCTCGAGCCGGGTGCCGAAGACGTCCTTGACCGCGCTGCGGAAGTCCATCCAGCGGTTGGTGGTCGCCGCCAGGTGCAGGCCGAACGTGAGGCCACGGCCGGCGAGCTCCTGGATCTGCATCTCCAGCTCGTCGAACTCGGCCCGGATCGTGGGCCAGCCGTCGACGACGAGGAACACGTCGCCGAACCCGTCGTCGGCGCGCCCCTCGGCGCGGCGGCGCCGGTAGGTCTCGATGGAGTCGATGCCCTGAGCGCGGAAGTAGGCCTCGCGGCGGTCGACGATGCCGCGGACCTCGGCCAGCGTCCGGCGGACCACGTCGGGCTCGTTGCGGCTGGCGACGCCGGCGACGTGGGCGAGCCGGGCCAGCGGCGAGAAGGTGCCGCCGCCGAAGTCGAGGACGTAGAACTGGGTCTCCTGCGGCGTCGTCGTCAGCGCCAGGGACGCGACGAGGGTGCGCGCGAGGGTGCTCTTGCCGCTGCGGGGTCCACCGACGATCGCCACGTGGCCCGCGGCACCACCGAGCGCCACGCTCATCACGTCGCGGCGCTGCTCGAGCGGCCGGTCGACGATGCCGAGCGGGACGACCAGCGAACCGGCGTCACGCCAGCGACGCGACACCAGGCCGAGCTGCGGGTCGACGTCGAGGTCGCCGAGCAGGGTGTCGAGGGAGTCGGGCACGTCCAGCGGCGGCAGCCAGACCTGGTGCGCCGGACGACCCTTGCCGCGCATCTTGGCGACCGCGATGTCGAACGTCGCGCGGTCCTCCTTCGGACCGGAGTCGACGACCACGGGCTCCGGGGCGTCGTTGAGGCGCAGCACCGGGGCGGCCGAGAACGGCACGATGTCGTTGGTCGCGCCCGTGCGGTCGCTGGCCACGCGGCGGCGGGCCGGCGGAGGGCCCGAGACGTAGGCGGCCTTGAACTTGACCAGCGTCGTCTGGTCGGGCTTGAGATACCCCAGGCCCGGGACGGCGGGCAGCTCGTACGCATCGGGGACGCCGATGACGGTGCGGGACTCCTGCGCCGAGAAGGTGCGCAGGCCGAGGCGGTAGGACAGGTGCGACTCGAGCCCGCGCAGGCGCCCCTCCTCCAGCCGCTGCGACGCGAGCAGCAGGTGCATCGACAACGAGCGCCCCAACCGTCCGATCGCCACGAAGAGCTCGACGAACTCGGGCCGGGCGTTGAGCAGCTCGCTGAACTCGTCGGCCACGATGACCAGCGCCGGCAGCGGTTCGAGGTCGGCGCCGGCGGCCCGGGCCTTCTCGTAGTCGGTGACGTTGGCGAAGTTGCCCGCCGACCGCAGCAGCTCCTGGCGGCGGACCATCTCACCGTGCAGGGCGTCCTGCATGCGGTCGACCAGGCTCAGCTCCTGCCCGAGGTTGGTGATCACGGCCGAGACGTGCGGCATGTCCGCCATGCCCGCGAACGTCGCACCACCCTTGAAGTCGACCAGGACGAAGTTCAGGGACTCCGACGAGTGCGTCATGGCGAGCGCCAGCACCAGGGTGCGCAGCACCTCGGACTTGCCCGAACCCGTGGCACCGATCACCAGGCCGTGCGGGCCCATGCCCTGCTGGGCGGACTCCTTGATGTCGAGCGAGACGACCTGTCCGTTGGAGCCCAGGCCGATCGGCACGCGGAGCCGGTCACGCTGCAGGCGGGGCCGCCAGGCAGCCTCCGGGTCGTAGTCGCGGACGTCGCCGAGGCCGAGCAGGTCGACGAGCTCGGTGGAGCTGGTCATGGCGTCGCGCCGCTCGGGCTCGGCACCGGCATACAGGGGGGCGAGGCGGCGGGCGGCCGCCTCGGCCTGCACCAGCGAGAGCTGGTCGGCGTACCCCTGGGCGGGGTCGGAGGTGAGGGTGATGATCTGCATCGGCACCCGGCCGGCGTAGGGACCCGAGCGCTGCGCGTTGCCGAGGGCGAGCCGCATCCGCCCCTCCTGGGTCAGCTCGTCCCACCGCTCCGGCAGGTGCAGCACGGTCACGCCCATGACCCCGTCGTCGGTGACGATCGCGTTGCCCGGGGGCACCTCGCCGCCGTCGACGACGATGAGCACGTGCGGCATGGTCGGCTGCTCGGCCGGGCCGAACCGCGGCCGGTCGGCGAGGTCGGCGGGCAGCATCGGCTCGAGGTCGGACAACGACGTCGCGAGCATCCGGGCCGGACCGACGCCGTCCCGCTCACGCTGGCTGTGGGCGTGCGGGAGCCACTTGACCCACTCCCACTCGGGCAGCGCGTCGGCCCCGGAGACGATGGCGATCTGGAGCTGGTCGGGGGCGTGCTGGGCCGCTGCGGCGGCGACCAGGGCACGGGCGAGGGCACGCGTGGGTTCGGCGTCGCCGGTGACCTCGATGCGCGAGAAGTAGGACAACGACACCGAGGCGGGCAGGTCCGGCTGCACCCGGTGGGTGGCGAGCAGGCGGTGCAGCGCCGAGGCGGCCACGGGGTCGAGCTGGGCCATCGGCGCGGTCTCCGGCGCCTCCAGGGTGATGCACAGCGGCTGGTTGGTGCGACCGAACCGGACCCGCAGGAAGTCGTCGTCGCTGGCGGAGCGTTCCCAGACGCGGGTGCGCTCCTCGCAGAGGGCGGCGAGCGCCTCGGGGGCCGGGTTGTTCCAGAGGGCTGCGGCCCGTTGGCGGTTGGCGGCCTCGCGGACGGTCTGGCGCACCTCGCCGAGGTAGGCGAGGTACTCGCGGCGGGCCTCGATCACCCCTGCGGTGTGCTGCTGGCGCTGGCGGTACCCGTTGACCCCGACGAACCCGAGCGAGGCGACGAGGAACATGCCACCGGCGATGTAGCCCTTGACCCCCGGCGAGGACAGCGCCACGAACGCGATGGAGCCGACGCTGCCGAGCATCGGCACCGCGTTGAGCAGCAGGCCGCTCACGCCCTCGCTCGGCGTGATCTCCGGCGGCGGCTGCAGGACGATCCGGCCCGACGGCACCTCGGGCGCCTCTTCTCGAGGTCCCCGTCGCAAGGTCACTGACATGGTGGTGTGCGCCCTCCTCGGCGTTCGTGCCCGTCCCGCCGGACGTCGCTGCCTCCCCCGGGTCGGCAGGCGTCCGCCCACAGCGGTGCCAACCTATCGCGTGGTGGTGGACGAACGGTGCAGTCTCGTCCTTCCCGGACAAACAGGCTGTAGGGTTCCCGGCGGGAGCTCGACGGCACGGTGGTCCGGACGCCGGAGCAGGTTCGCAGAGGGGGAGGTGCCGCGTTGAGCGAGGACTCGCACCGCATCTCGCTGCTCGCCGACGACCGCCGCTACGACCTCGTCGCCCCGGCCAACGCCCAGGTGGGCGACCTCCTGGCCGCGCTCGGCATCGCCCCGCGCAACAGCCCGTATGCCGTGGCCACCCCTGCGGGGCGCGTCATCGCCCTCGGTGAGGTGCTCGGTGACGCGGTGCCGGAGGGCACCCTGCTCACCGTCATCCGGGCGACCACCCACGAGGTGACCCGCGACGTCCTCAACTTCGACCGGTCCCCCGTCGCCGGTGGTGCCCGCTCGCCCGAGGGCCAGGGTGGCCGCCAGGTCGAGGCGTCGGAGGCCACCGTGTCGCGACGCGCGCTGGCCGAGGCGACCCGCCGCCGCGACGACCTCGCCGTGCCGGCACCGGTGGACGACGCGGGGCTGGCAGCACCGGTCGTGCGCACCACGTCGCCGGTCCCCGTGGCGACGGCGACGCTGCTGCGCTGGGTCGGCGCCGGGCTCGCCGTGGCGGCCGTCACCGTGCTGGCCCCCGGGGTGTTCCGGGCCCACGCGACGCCCGACCCCCTCGTGGCCGGCGCTGCCGCCGCCCTCCTGCTCCTGTCAGGGCTCGCCCTGGCGACCGACCACGCCGCGTCGTCGGCGGCCCGCCTCTCGCGCCTCGCCGCGCCGCTGCTGGGATTCGCGGCAGGGCTGTCCCTGCCCGTGGCCGCGACCCCCAGCGCCGGCCGCATCTCCCTGATCGCGGCCTGCACGGTGGCGACCGCGCTCGCCGGGGTCGCCCGGATCACCGGCGGGCCCCTCGACCGCGCCTCCCGCGCGGCGATGACGGCCCTCGCCGTGGTGGGGGGCCTCGCCGTCGTGGGGGTCCTGCTGGACTGGCCGGCGTTCGCCGTCGCCGCCGTGGTCGCCGGGCTGGTCCCCGGTGCCGTCCGGCTGCTGCCGTCCTTGGGCTTCGAGGTGCCCGACGAGCAGCTGGTCGACGTCGACCGGCTGTCGACGACCATCTGGACCGCGCGCGAGCAACGTCGACGCCGGTTCCGTCGGCTGCGCGTCGCCGAGGTCGACACGGGGTTCCACGCCGCCCGCGAGACCGTCGCCGCCGGCACGGCGTGGGGGTGCCTGCTCGCCCCCGTGGCCCTGGTCGTGGTCGTGGCGACCCCGGGGCGCTCGGGCTGGTCCACGTGGGGCACGGTCGGCCTCTGCGCCAGCATCACGGTCGCCCTCGGGTTCCAGTCCCGCACGGTGCGGGACCGCCTCCCCCGCTACGCGCTGCTCACCACCTCCGCCCTCGCCGCCCTCCTCGGCACGTATGCCGCGGGCCGGCTCGTCGGGGTGGGCATCGGGGTGGCCCTGGCGTGCACCGCCGTCGCGCTCGGCCTGGTCGCCGTCGCGGCTGCCGTCGCCCTCGGGCGCGGGTGGCACTCGACCCGGCTCTCGCGCCTCGCCGACATGCTGGAGGGACTGGCCGTCGTCCTGAGCCTGCCCGCGGCGGCGCTGGCCGCGGGAGGGTTCGAGACCATGGCCCGGATCGCCGCGAGCTGACCGAACGACCGTGACCGCAGCAGACGCCGGCCGCGCAGCAGCCACCTCTGACGCCCCGCACGCCAGGGACACCACGGACGCCGGCATGCGGCTCTGGGCCAGGATCCTGCTCGTCGTCGTGGCGCACCTCGCCCTCCTGCTCGCGATCTGGTGGTCGTGGCACCCCAGGGTTGGCGATGGCAACGCGACGCCCGGCGCGATCAACCCGCTCCTGACCGGCATCGCCGCCGTCCTCTTCTGGGCCGTGCTGCTCCAGGTCTCGTCGCGGATCCCGTTCCCCGTCCTGTGCGGACTGTTCGTGCTGGTGCCGTTCTGCACCTTCTTCCTCCAGCACGCCGGGGCACGCTGGTGGACCACCGACGTCATGCGCCCGACCGGACAGGTCGAGGTGACCCGCGTGGACCGGTTGCTGAACGGCGCGAGCCGCGTCGAGGTCCGTCCGGCCGGCGGTCAGGGACCGAAGACGGTCGCCTGGTCCACGATCGGGCAGCGCCGGACCAACGAGTACTCCTTCGCCCGCATCAGCACCGGCGAACACTACGAGCTGGTCACCGACCCGACCGGGCTCGTCGTGCCGCTGATCCAGCCGATCGGGTACCGCGACTCCGCCGCTCGTCCGGACACCGCCGTCTGGGGACCGGTGACCGCCGCCACCCTCGTCGTGCTCGAGCTGGTCAGCGCGTCGGCCCTGACGCGGCACCGCAGCCAGGTCCAGGCGGTCGACGACCGCAGGCGCCCCGGCCGGCGACGTCGGAGGCGACGGGCCGCCGCCTAGCCGCCCTCAGTCCACGCGGGGCAGCGGCTTGGCCGCGATCTGCTCCATCTGGGCGTGCATCTCGCGCAGGTGCTGCTGGGCCGCGGTGAACGAGACCTGCAGCTCCTGGGCGGACTCCTCGCGGCTGCCGAGCTCCTCAGCCTGGACCCGGGCCACCTCGCGCACGTTCTCGGCAGCCGTGCGCCGGACGTTCTCGGCCGGGACCGAGTCGTCGAGGCCGTGCACGATGGCCGTCAGGCTCGTCTCCCCCAGGTCGATCCGGCGCTGCAACCGCTGCCAGTCGGGTCCGAGCTCACCCGAGCGCGCCTTCTTCGCGCGGTCCTCGTCCTTGTCCTCGACCGTGCTGAGGTACTTCTCGTGCTCCGCGATCGCCTCCCGGGTCTGGCGGTCGATGTCGGCCCGGATGCCGCGCATCTCCCCGAGCAGGGCCCGCACCTGGGCGATGGACCGGTCCGCGTCGCTCATGCGCTCACACCCCGAACTGGTTCTGCGCGGCCTCGTCCATCCGGGACCCGTTGTAGGCCGCGAGGCCGCCGGAGATGCCGTTCAGGGTGAGCTTGATGACGTGCATGATGTTGACGACCGCGTAGATCGCGTCGATGAAGCGGTCGATGGTGTCCAGGACGCGGCGGATCAGCTTGACGGCCTTGTCGAACCGGTCCCAGAAGCTCTTGATGTGGATCGCGATGTCAGCCGCCCCGACGAGCCAGCCCACCACGGGGACGGACGCCTCGATGATGAGCCGTTCGAGGATGTCGCTGATGAACGACACCAGCGTCGCGATGCCGAGGGCCGCGGACTTGGCCACCTCGATCAGGCTCCCGGTGAGCTCGCCGATGAGGTCGCACCCCTCGGCATACGTGGCGTAGTTCTGCCCGAGCTGCACCATCCGCGAACGGAAGGCCTCCGCGGCCTCGCCGTCCCAGACGTCGACGGTGTTGACGTCGAGCTCGGTGAAGTTCTCGCCGACGCCCTTGCACATCTGGCCGGCGTCCGCCCAGCCCTGCTTGGCGACACCCATCAGGCCCCAGTCGCCGCACAGCGGCTTGACGAGCTCCACCAACGGGTCGGTGCCGAACGCCTGTCGGCAGAACCCCAGCAGGTGGCCGATGAGGAAGCCGCAGCTCGACTCGAACTCCTCGATGAAGTCGTCGTCGGGTGCGACGGCCAGGCACTGGTCGTAGCCGGACGGGTCGACCTTCTCGTAGACGCTCACCACGTGCCCCCCTTGTCCTTGTTCGCCCAGCGGATCGCCTCGGTGTTGGCCGGGCCGTCGACGGCGTCGTCGGTGCGGCCGGTCTGGCCGAGGGTGTCGGCGAGGCGGTGGCCGGCGTCGAGGACGCCCTGGGTCTCGCTGAGCACGGCCCCGGGCGCCTGCAGCGCCTTGGCGCCCTTGCCCACCAGCTCGGAGTCGGGGTTGCTCAGGGCTCCTGCCGCCGGGCTGCGTGACCCGTCCTCGTCCTGCCGCCCCGGGACGTGGTCCCGCGCCCAGTCCTGCCCGCCTGCATACGCGTCGCGCTGGCGGTTGCGCAGGTAGGTGCCCCGCTCGGTCGGCGACATCCCGTCGAGCTTCTGGCGCAGGGCGTTGACCTGCTTGGTCAGGCCACGCTGCACCCAGTACTTCGGGTCGGTGCGGTCCGCGAGGTCGTCGGCGCGCTCGTGAACCCGCCACAGGTCCTTGGGGTTCTGGCGCAGCGGCTTGGTCAGGGTGTCCGTCGTGCTGACGACGTCCTTGCTGCCCTTGAGGAACGAGAGCTGGTCGAGGAACCCGAACGGACCCGACCCACCGCGGCTGCCCGGTCCGATCGGTGCCCCCGGCCGGACGGTGCCGCCCCGCGGCGCCTCGTACGGCGCGTCGACCCCCTGCTTCGCGGCGATCCGCTCGTGGGCGGCCCGGTCGCGGGCGATGAAGTCGGCGCGGGTGGCGGCGGTCTTGTCCGAGGCGACGCGGGCGATGGTGGCGCCGTTGGTCATCCCCTGCGAGCCCGCGTCGTACGCGCCCCGGTAGTGGCCCTCGAGCAGCCCGAGGACGCCGGTGAAGGCGCCGTTCGCGCTGCAGTTGGTGCGGACGAACGACCCCACCCCCTGCATGTGCCCCTGCTGGCGGTCCAGGACCTGCCCGATGAGGTCCATCTGGGCGATCTCGACCTTGATCTTCGGTGCCATGCTCTCCCCCTTCGCCGACGTGCCGGACTACTCCCAGACGGAGTCGCTCGCCTCCGCGTCGTCGTACCAGTTCTCCTCGTCCTCGTGGGTGAGCAGCTCGCGGTCCTTGCGCTCCTGCTCGGAGCTGCCGCCGCGGGCCGCGCCGCCGTGGGCCCCCACGACGCCCTGTCCACCCTGGCCACCGCGCCCGGAAGCGCCCGCGGCCACACCCGCCCGGCCGCCCGAGCCCGAGGTCCCGGAGCCCGCGGAGCCACCTGAGCGACCGCCGGAGGTGCCGCGACCACCGGCGCCCGCGCCGGACTGGCCACCACCGCCGGGCACCAGGGAGGTGCCTGCGCGCCCACCTGCGCCGGCGCCGTCGAGGCGGGGCACGCCGTACTTGCCCGACCCGGAGGCGCCGCTCACGGTCGAGCCGCGCGCGCCCGAGGCACTGCCCGAGCCACCGCCCGGCACCATGCCGGTGCCACGACCGCCGGCGCCTGACGCGACGATGTTGGTGCCGCCCCCGGCCCGGGAACCGGGCACGGCCGAGGTGCTGCCGCCGAGCCGCCCGGCGCCCGCACCGCGGGCCGCGCCGCCGGCGGCGTTCGCCGCACCCGACAGCGTGCTGCCGGCGCGCCCCGCGGCGCCGCGGATCGCCCCGCCGAGGCCACCCGCACCCCCGGCGACCATGCCGATCGTGCCCGCCGTCCCGGCCAGGCCGCCCGAGCCGGAACCGGACCCGCCGAGGCCGCTGGTGCCGGTGGCGCCGTGCAGGCCACCGGCGACCGGCACCGAGCCGGTCACCGTGCCGTCGACGCTGGTGAGCCCGTCGTAACCGGTGCCGACCACGCCGGTTCCGCCGGTGCCGTCGGTGCCGCCACCGCCCGTCCCGTCCTCGGGGATGATCTGGGGGACCATCGGGTCGCCGGGGAGCCCCTGGTAGCCCGTCACCGTCGGTGAGCCGACCCAGCCGGCGTTCGAGATCGTGGGGGTCGCACCGGTGTTGCCGCCGGAGTACCCGCCGCCACTGCCGCCACCGCTGGGCGTGCCGCCCCCGCCGCCACCACTGGGCAGCGAGCCCCCGCCGCGGCTGTAGTCGTCCTTGGCGTCGACGGGCAACGTGGTCGTGGCACTGGCCATGTCGACCTTGAGGGCCCGGAGAGCCTTGTCCGCGGCTGCCTCGCGCTGGGCCTCACGGTCGGCGACGGCCGCGTCGTACGCGCCCTGGTCGAACTTCTTCCCCACCGGTCCGGGGCTGTCGATCCCCTCCTGGCGCATGTACGCCTGGCGGTCCGGAGAGGGGTCCACCGTCTCGACGTCCGTCGCCAGCGCGGTCTGGGCCGCGGACACGGCGGTGTCGGCCTGAACCAGCGCGGACTTGACCTCGCGCAGCGCAGCGGCGTGCGCGGTCAGCTGGGCGGTCAGCGTGTCCATGGCGGTGTAGGCCGCCTTGGCTCCCTCGCCCTCCCAGTCCACCGCCAGGTCGTTCTTGGTGTTCTTGATGCTCGTCACGAGCTGGTCGATCTCGACCGCAGCGTCCTCCCAGTGCTGCGCCTGGCCGGCGATGTTGCCCGCGGCCGCCTGGATCTTCCTGAGCTCTGCCTCCTTGGCGCCCATCTCAGCTCCCCTCCCCTGGTTGTGCGGCCGCCGGACGGGCGGCCCCCTTGCGACTGACGACGAATGCGGTTCCTGCGGCGAGCACGACCACCAGCACGACGACCCACACCCAGGCCGGGACCCCGCCGCCGTCACCCGACGGCTGCGCGGTCGCGGAGCCGTCCTTGCCGGAGGTACCTGCCGGTGCCGAGCTCGTGGACGAAGACGTGGACGAGGACGCCGACGAGGACGGCGAGGCGGTGGACGACGGCGACGACGTGGCATCGTCGGCCAGCACCCCCGAGGCGACCTCCTCGGCGGTCGGGCCGAGGCCGTTCGCGGTGCGCAGCAACGGGTTGGTGTCCGGGTAGGACGTCGGGTCGACCCGCACGGCGTCAGCGGGGGCGAAGATCCCCCAGCCGAAGCCCGTCCTCGTCGAGTCCTGGATCTTGGGGAAGCCGGACCCGACCCTGCGGTAGGCCGCGATCCACCCCTTCGCGCCGCTGTTGCTGGTGCCCTGCTTCATGCCCGGGTTCTTCAGGGCGGCCTGCAGGACCTGGTCCGCGGTCGCCCCGGGGTACTTCGACCAGTAGGCCGCCAGGCCGCCGGCGACCAGGGGCGCGGCGAACGACGTCCCGTCGACCAGCTTGCCCTGGGCCACCCACGTCCCGCCCCGGTGCTCGCCCAGGACGAGGCCGACCCCGGGGGCGCAGAACGCGATGCCGTACCCGATGTCGTTGGCGCCCCGGGGATCCAGCTGCGCCTTGCTGTCGCAGGCGTTCACCGCGACGACGCCGTTGTATGCCGCGGGGAAGCTCACGGCCCCGTCACCGGTGGCCGCGACGACGATCGCGCCCGCGTGCTGGGCGAGCAGGATGGCCCGCTTCTCGTCGCCGCTGGTGCTGCTCGAGCCGAAGCTGAGGTTGACGATCCTCGCCCCGTCGGCGAGCGCCTTCTCCATCGCGATGAGCAGGGGTGAGCGCTTGTCGCCGTCGTCCTTCACGCCGCAGAGGTTCTTCTCCCCCGTGCCGATGCTGTAGTGGCGCAGGGTGACCTCGGGGGCGATACCGCGCACGCCCGGCGTGCCACCGGAGCGCGCACCCGTGCCGACGATCACCTGGGCGATCTCCGTCGCGTGGTCGGCGTCGGCGTCGGCGGCTGTCGCCGGTGCCGTGCACGGGGTGAACACCGAGGCGATGCGGCCCTTGACGTCCGCGGCGTCCGGGTCGATGGTCCCGTCGATCACCGCCACGGTCACGCCCTTGCCCTTCGCGCCGGCCGCCGCGAGGTCGTCGAAGCCCATCGCCGCTGGCCACCACGGCGTCGGGTTGGCCGCCTCGGCCGACGACGCCAGGGGCGAACCGGCCCCCGCGAGCCCGGGCAGGGCGACGAGGGCAGCGGCCACGACGGCCACCAACGACGTCCGCACGACGGATCGGGTGGGACGGTTCACGGGACGGTGCCCTCCTCGGGACTCGTGCGACAGCGGTGGGTCGGTCGGTCGGTGCGCGGCCTCAGCGGGAGGCCTGGACGGCCGTGTCGCCGTCGTCGGGCGCCGGCGGGGCACCCATGACGTTGTCCGTGCCGGTGGCGGGCTGGGGGCCGGCTGCCGGGTCCGTGCCCTGTCCGGTGCCCTGGTCACCGGCCTGGCCGGTGCCGCCGTCGACGGCGTCCTTGCGGGCCTGCTCCTGCACCTTCTCGGCGTCCCTGGCCTCCTGCGTCTCGTTGGCCCGGGTGTTGCGCTGGGTGCTGTGCAGGTTCTCGGCCGCCTTGGGTGCGGCGAGCGTGGCGAACACCTCGCCGGCGCGGTTGTCCTTGTCCTCGAGGTGCGTGGCCACCTGGAGCAGCTTCTCCTGGTAGTCCTTGACGTCCTGCTCGACACCCTTGAGCGTGTCCTCGTAGATCTGCTTGGCCGTGGCGTAGACCGAACCGAACTCCTTGCAGGAGTCGATGCCGGAGAAGGAGTCGGCGTCCAGGGTCGTCCCCACGACCTTGGACCGGCTGCCGGTGGCGCGCTCGGTCCACGCCGCACCCCGGTTGTTCGCGAGCGTGCGGATGATCTCGAAGTCGGCCTTGAGCTTGCCGTTGGTGAAGCGGTACCCCTGCGCCTGCTGTCGGTCTTCGTCGGGCAGTGCCATCTGATTCCCCCCTGGGTCTAGTCGTGGACCTGGTGCCAGTGGTCGCGGCACGTGCCGGACCCCTTGCGGGCTCCGGCACGACCGTGGCGACTGGCTCCTACTGGAACAGCCCGGCGGACTTCTTGTCGCCGTCCCGGTAGTCCTCGTTGCTGGTCTCGACGGCGCTGCCGATCTCGGCCAGGACGAGCTTCATGTCCGTGATGGCCTGGGTCCACTTCTGCTTGGCCTGGGTGTAGGCCTCCTTGGCAGAACCGTCCCACTCGCTCTTCAGCGGAGAGAGCGCCTGGTCCATGTCGTTGAGCTTGTTCTCGATCTTCGACGCGCCCTGGGCGATGTCGCCGGCAGCAGCGCTCAGTCCTCCGTGGTCGACAAGCATGTCTCACATACCCCCGTACTTGTTCTTCATGGCGGTCGCGGCGTTCTCGTCGCGCTCGGTGAAGGTGTTCTGCGTCGTGCGCAGGTTCTCCTCGAACGTGGACAACGCGGCGATGATCTTGGCGGAGTCCTCCTTCCAGCGGGTGAAGGTGGCCTGGAAGCTGGCCGCTCCCTGTCCCTTCCACTGGCTCTGCAGACCCTGCAAGCGGCCCTCGAGGGACTTCAGCTCGTTGTCGAGCTGTCCCCGGTAGTCGCTGACGATGCCGGCGCCTTTATTGAGTACGCCATCTCCAGCAGCAAGCATGGTGCCTCCCAACTTCCATTTCTGGCCCCCCTGGGGGCGCGCTGATCCCAGCTGCGTGCGCATGGGACGGACCCCGAAACACCATCCCCCGAGGTCCGATTTGAGAGACTAGCAACGTTTGCAACAGCGCAACATGGGGAGAACTCCCCCTTATGCTGCGTCTGGCCCCACCGGGGCCGAAGGACATTTCGTCGTCACCGGGAGGGGCCCGTGACCGTGAGCACTGGCAGTTCTGGCACCACCACGTCGCTCATCCGGCTGTCGGTCACGGCGGGGACGCGCCGCGCGGACCTCGGTCTGCCGGGCGGCATACCCGTCGCCGAGCTGGTGCCCGAGCTGGCCCGCGAGCTGGGGCAGCTCGATCCCGCCACGGCAAGCAGGGGGTTCCGGCTCGTGCGGCACGACGGGATCACCGTGGAGCCGGACCGCAGCCTCGCCGCCCAGGGGGTCGAGGACGGGTTCGTCCTGTCCCTGGAGCCGGCCGGTGACCCCGTCGAGCTCAAGGTCTACGACGACGTGGTCGAGGCGGTCGCCGACCTCGTGGAGTCCTCCTTCGCACCGTGGACGCCCGAGAACTCTGCGCGGACGGCCCTCGGTGCCGCGGTCGCCCTGTTCGGCGCGGGCGCCGTCGCGCTCGTGACCGCCCGCACGAACGGCGTGCTCGTAGTGGGCATGGCCGGTGCCGTCGCCGTCCTGCTCGTCATCGCCGCCGCCGTCCTTTCCCAGGCCCGCCGCCAGTCCGTGTCCGGTGCTGCCCTCGCCCTGGCCGCGAGCGCGTATGCCGCCGTGGCCGGCTTCGCCGTGCCGCTGGACGGGACCGTGTGGGGACGCCCGCTGATGGTCGCCGGACTCGGCGCCGCCGTGGTCGGGGCCCTCGGGGTGCTGGTCGTCCGAGAGCACCGTCAGGTGGTGCTGGTCGGCCCCGTGGTCGGGCTGGTCCTGGCCGTGGCCGGCGCCCTGGTCGCCTACGGCGGCTTCCCGGTGGACGGCGTGGCCGCGGTGGTCTTCGCGGTCGCGATCATCGCCGGGAACCTGTTCCCGTGGTTCGCCGTGTCGTCGAGCCGGCTGACGACCCACCCGCCTCGCACGGACGCGGAGATCTTCGCCGACGCGCCAGCCGTCGACAGCCGCTCGGTCCGCCGCCAGGTGGTCGCTGGCCACGACCTCATGCTCGGCCTCGGGATCGCCGCGGGGCTCGTGGCGCTGCTCACCGCGCCGTTCGTCGCGCGCACCGGCTGGCTGGGACCAGTCCTGGGTGCCGTCGGTTTCGCCGCGGTCCTGCTGCGCACCCGCCACAGCCGCACCCACGCCACCGTCCTGGTGGCCATGGTCGTGGGCATCCTCGGCCTGTCGGTGGTCGGGGTCAGCGCCGCCCTGGCGCACCCGTCCTGGCGACCGCTGCTGGGTGTCGCCCTGGCCGGAGCCGCCGCGGTCGTCGTGGGCCTGGCGCTGGTGGCGCCGCGCTCGAGGGTCCGTCTCGGCCGCGTCGCGGACGCCGTCGACGGCGTCTGCCTCGTGGCGCTGCTGCCGCTCGCAGCTGCCGCGGCCCACGTGTTCTAGACGGCACCGCAGCTCCGCTCCCGGGCGGCACCACACCGCGGGCGGAGCAGACCCGCAGCGATCCGGTGGGATTCGTGGGATTTTGACGCGTGGCGCGGCATTTCCCCTAGAATCGCACCGGCCCGGCGCGGCACCCAGGGATGAGGGGGGCAGCGGCACCGGGGCGACCACACGACGTTCGACTCGTCCAGGGGGACACACCGTGACATCGACTTGGCGCTCGCTCGCGCTCACCACCGCCGTCATCGCCGGATCGGGCCTGATGTTCCTGGGCCAGCAGTCCGCCTCGGCCGACACGGCCACGCCGTGCGTGACGACCACCAGCGCGACCGTCTCGGTCGACCTGACGGGGACCGGCCCCGCCGCCTGCGGCATCGACGCCCGCGACGACAGCGCGCCGCTCGACCCGCCGGAGCCGGTCTGCGAGATCCTCCCGCAGCTCTGCGAGACCACCACGACGACCGTCCCCGACGAGACGACGAGCAGCACCACGACGACCACGACCGACCCCGGCCCGACCGACCCGCCGACCGACACCGTGACGTCGACGACGAGCACCACGGCGACCCTGCCGACGCTGCCCACCACGAGCACGACGAGCAGCACGTCCACGACGTCGGAGCCGTCGACGACCTCGCAGCCCCCCACCAGCGGGCCTGCGACCACGACCTCCAGCTCGACGAGCACCGCGCCGGGCACTCCCGGTGGTGGGACCGGCACCGGCGGCGGGACCGGTGGCGGCACCAGCGCCCCCACCGGCACGCTCGGCACCGCCCCGGTCGACGTCGAGGGCAGCGTGGGGGCCGGCGACTGCACCGGGTTGCAGTGCGCCGACCAGTCCTACCTGGACGCCCTCGGCTCGCGCACCCAGCAGAACGCCGCCGTGCCGGCCGCCACCGCCGGCCAGGGTGCGCTGGCCAGGACCGGCGCCGAGCTGCCCTCGATGACCACGCTGGCAGGCGGACTGCTGCTCGGCGGCGCCCTGCTGCTCACCGCCCGCAGGCGCCTCACCCCGGGGTACGCCCGCCGCCACTGACCCGGGTGGGGTCCGTCCCCGCCCGGCCACCGGCCCCCGGCCACCAGGTCCGGGCCGACACCGGCCGGGTTCGTGGCCCCGACCCCACGCAGCACGGCCACGCACCTAGGGTGGTCGCAGCCGGACCAACCACCGCGAAAGGCAGGGAACGGGCGTGGCCACCAAGAAGGATCTGGTCGAGGCCCAGGCCTTCAGCCGTCGTCGGCTGACCACCGCCTTCGTCGCCGGCGCCCCCGGTGGACGCGAGGTCGAGCCTCAGCGCCCGCTGCGCGCCATCGTCGGCGGGATCGCGGTCACCGTCCTGCTCGGGGTGGGGGGCCTGGTCGCCGGCGCCCTGAAGCCGCCGCCGCCGACCGGCTGGGACGACAACCACCTCGTCATCGCCAAGAAGAGCGGTGCCCGGTACGTCGCCGTCAAGAAGACGCTCTACCCGGTCATCAACACGACCAGCGCGCGACTGCTCATCCCGTCCGGCTCGTTCTCCGTGGTCACCGTCGACGACGACAAGATCGCGACCACCCCGCGCGGACAGACCATCGGGATCCTCGGTGCCCCCGACTCGCTGACCCCGCCGTCTCGGCTGGCGCGGACCGGGTGGGTGTCCTGCCTGGCCCAGGACGGTGCCACCAGGACGGTCGTCGGACCGGGCTCCACCAGCGCGCCGGCCACGGGCCGCGCCACGGTGGTGCGCACCGCCGACGGCCTGTTCGTCGTCACCGGCCGGTACCGGCTCCCGATCTCCGGCAAGGACGCGGCGGCAGTGCTGCGCCAGCTGCGCCTGGACGCGGCCACCCCCGTGCCCGCGCCCGCAGCCTGGACCGGCCTCTTCCCTCAGGGCCCGACCCTCGGCCCCCTCCGGGTGGACGGGGCGGGCAAGGCCCTGCCCGACCTCCCTCCGGGTGCGGTCGTCGGCTCGGTCCTCGCGGTCAAGGACTCGGGCGAGACGCCCCGTCGCTACGTCGTGACGCCCACGGGCGAGCTGGCCCTGCTGTCACCGTTCGCCTACGCGCTCTACCAGATCGGGTCCGGTCGGGCGCTGGGCGCGGACCTGCAGGTCACCCCGGCCGAGATCGCCGCCCTCAAGACCACCGACCGGTCGATCGTGCCGTCCCAGTGGCCCGAGGAGCTGCCCGCCCCGGTCGACGGGCAGGCCTGCGCGACGCTCACGTCCGGTCCGAGCACGCTGCCCACCACGGCCCTCAGCACGTCGAAGGACGTGCGCGCGACCGACGGCACCGTGACCGAGGTGGCTGCCGGGTCCGGGGCACTGGTCCGCGCCATCGGCGACAACATCGTCAACCGCGGCCCCGTCTTCGTCGTCGACCCGACGGCCACCGCCTACAGCGTCGACGGCGGTGACGACACCCTGGGCCGACTCGGGTACGCCGCAGCCGACGTCGTCCCCGTCCCCCAGGCGTGGGTGGACCTGTTCCGCTCCGGCCCCACCCTCAGCGTGGCGGCGGCCCAGCAGGCCGTCACCACCGGGAAGAAATGACCCGCGCCCGGCTGGCCGCCGGTGTGGTCGCCGGCCTGCTCGGCGGTGCGGGGCTGGTGGCCACCTCGGCGGCACCGGCCGCCGCAGCGAGCTGCGACAAGGACAAGACGACCTATGTCAACGAGGAGCCGCAGGCACTGCAACGCCTCAACGCGCGCTTCGCCTGGACCCTGGCCACCGGCCGTGGAGTCACGGTGGCCGTGGTCGACTCCGGCGTGGAGGCGAAGAACGCCCACCTCGGACCGGTCCTGGTCGGTGGCAGGTCGTTCGTGCCTGACCTCGGGGCCCGCGGTGACGCCGTCGGCCACGGCACGGCCATCGCCGGGCAGATCGCGGCCCGGCCGGTCAAGGGGTCCGGGGTCATCGGGCTCGCCCCCGACGCACGCATCCTGCCGGTCCGCGTCTTCTACGCCGACGACGAACAGTCCCGCAGCGCCGGGGTCGGGCCGCGACCCGACCGGATCGCGGCCGGCATCCGGTACGCCGCCGACCAGGGCGCCAAGGTCATCAACGTCTCGATGAGCACCCCCTCGGACGACAGCCGGTTGCGGGACAGCGTCGCGTACGCCACGAAGAAGGGCTCGCTCGTCGTCGCCTCCGCCGGCAACCGGAACGTCTCGGAGAACAAGTCCGACGGGCCCCGCTACCCCGCGGCCTACCCCCAGGCCGTCGCCGTCGCCGCGGTCGACACCGCGGACCAGGTCGGCGAGGGGTCGATCCACGGACCCCACGTCGACGTCGCGGCACCGGGCACCCGCATCCTCACCACGTTCTACGCCGCCGGGGACTGCCTCCTCGAGGAGGAGGCGGAGTCGACCAGCTTCGCGACGGCATACGTGAGCGCCGCGGCGGCGATGCTCGCCGAACGGTTCCCGGGCGAGGGGCCGGCCGGGTGGAAGCACCGCCTCGAGGCCACCGCCTCCCGCGACCAGCGCGACACCCGCGACGACTCCGCGGGCTGGGGACTGATCCAGCCCTACGAGGCCCTCACCGCGCTGACCGACGGGAGCGTCAGCGGTCCCGTCGCACCGGGTGCCACCAGGCCGCCCGTGGTCGCCGCGCCGGCCACCCGGCTCGACCTCACCCCGGCGTCGGACCCCCGCGCACCGGAACGCACCGCCGCCACGTGGTGGTCCCTGCTCGGGGTCAGTGCACTGGTCGCCCTCGCGCTGGGTGGCGCCCTGCGCCCGGGCCGGCGCCGCGCCGCCACCTGAGGGTCCGCGGCGGGCACTGCCCCGCGGCAACCGGTTGGTCAGCGCACGAGCCGGGATGGGAAGATCACGCCATGACCGACGCACCCTCCACGCCCCGCGCTGCCACCATCCCCGACCGGCCCTCCATCGACGGGCTCGAGGACACGTGGTCGCAGGTATGGCGCGAGCAGGGCACCTACGCGTTCGACCGGGCGTCCGCCCACGAGCGCGGCCGGTCCTCGGTCTTCTCCATCGACACCCCGCCGCCGACCGCGTCGGGTTCGCTGCACATGGGGCACGTGTTCTCCTACACGCACACCGACTGCATGGCGCGCTACAAGCGGATGGCCGGGTTCGAGGTCTTCTACCCGATCGGCTGGGACGACAACGGCCTGCCCACCGAGAAGCGCGTGCAGAACTACTACGGCGTCCGCGGCGACGCGACGCTCCCCTACGCGCCGGACTTCGAGCCGCCGCACCGCGGTGACGCCAAGAGCCTCAAGGCCGCCGACACGATGCCGATCTCGCGGCAGAACTTCATCGAGCTGTGCGACGAGCTGACCGTCAAGGACGAGGAGGCGTTCGAGAGCCTGTTCCGCCGGATGGGCTTCTCGCTCGACTGGGACATCTCCTACCGCACCATCGACGACCACTCCCGAGCCACGGCCCAGCAGGCGTTCCTGCGCAACCTCGCCCGCGGCGAGGCCTACCAGTCCGAGGCTCCCGGCCTGTGGGACGTCACCTTCCAGACCGCCGTGGCCCAGGCCGAGCTCGAGGCCCGTGACTACCCCGGCGCCTACCACCGCGTCGCCTTCCACGGCGCCGACGGCCCGATCCACATCGAGACCACCCGCCCCGAGCTGATCCCGGCCGTGGTGGCGCTGATCGCCCACCCCGACGACGAGCGGTATGCCGCGCTGTTCGGCACCACGGTCACGTCACCGTTGTTCGGGGTCGAGATCCCCGTCGTCGCCCACCCGGCGGCCGAGCCCGACAAGGGCGCCGGCATCGCCATGTGCTGCACCTTCGGCGACCTCACCGACGTGCTGTGGTGGCGTGAGCTCCAGCTGCCGACCCGCTCGATCATCACCCGCTCCGGCCGGATCCAGGCCGAGGTCCCCGACTGGGTCGCGGGCGGTCCCGGCGAGGCACTGTTCGCCGACGACGTCGCGGGCAAGACGACCTTCAGCGCCCGCGAGGCGATCGTGGCCGCGCTGCGCGAGTCCGGTGACCTCGACGGCGAGCCCAAGGCCACCCAGCGCAAGGCCAACTTCTACGAGCGCGGCGAGAAGCCGCTCGAGATCGTCACCTCCCGCCAGTGGTACATCCGCAACGGTGGACGCGACCGCGAGCTCAACGCCGAGTTCATCGAGCGTGGGCGCCAGGTCGAGTTCCACCCGGCGTTCATGCGCGCCCGGTACGAGAACTGGGTCAGCGGTCTCAACGGCGACTGGCTCGTCTCGCGTCAACGGTTCTTCGGCGTCCCGATCCCCGTCTGGTTCCCGCTCGACGACGCCGGCGACCCGGTATACGACAAGCCCCTGGTGCCCTCTGAGGACGAGCTGCCGGTCGACCCGGCGGCGCAGGCGCCCTCGGGGTACGACGAGTCGCAGCGTGGCGTGCCCGGTGGGTTCGTCGGCGACCCCGACATCATGGACACCTGGGCGACGTCGTCGCTCACGCCGCAGATCGCCGGTCGCTGGCGCGACGACCCGGAGCTGTTCGCGGACGTCTTCCCCATGGACGTCCGCCCCCAGGGCCACGACATCATCCGGACCTGGCTGTTCTCGACGATGGTCCGCTCGCACCTCGAGTTCGACTCGGTGCCGTGGCACAACGCCGCGCTCTCGGGCTGGATCCTCGACCCCGACCGCAAGAAGATGAGCAAGTCCAAGGGCAACGTCGTCACGCCGGAGGACGTCGTCAAGGAGCACTCGGCCGACGCGGTCCGCTACTGGGCGGCCAGCGGCCGACTAGGGGCCGACGCGGCCTACGACACCGGGCAGATGAAGGTCGGCAGGCGCCTGGCGATCAAGGTCCTCAACGCCACCAAGTTCGCCCTGAGCTTCGGGGAGGTCGAGGGCGATCTTGCTGCGGCAGTGACGAACCCGCTCGACGTCGCCATGCTCGCGGAGCTGCGTGACGTCGTGGGCAAGGCGACGGCCGGGTTCGAGTCGTGGGACCACACCCGCGCGCTCGAGACGACCGAGACGTTCTTCTGGACGTTCTGCGACGACTACCTCGAGCTGGTCAAGGACCGCGCCTACGGCGGCCAGGGCGACGAGGCCGCTGCGTCGGCCCGCGCTGCCCTGCGCATCGCCCTCGACGTGCTGCTGCGGCTGCTCGCGCCGTTCCTCCCCTACGTCACCGAGGAGGTCTGGTCCTGGTGGCACGAGGGCTCGGTCCACCGTGCCGCGTGGCCGACCACCTACGACGTGGCCGTCGGTGCCGGTGGCGACCCGGCCGTCCTCACCGCGGTGGGCGAGGCCCTCGCCGGCGTCCGGAAGGCCAAGTCCGAGGCCAAGGTCGGCATGCGTGCCGAGGTCGCCTCGCTCGTCCTCGCCGGCCCCGCGGAGTGGGTGGCCCGGGTCCAGCTCGCCGAGACCGACCTGCGCGCCGCCGGCCGCATCACGGCGACGCCGACCTATGCCGAGGCAGAGACCCCGGAGGTCCGGGACGCCGAGCTCATCCCGGTGGAGAAGCCGAAGGCCTGAACCCTGCGCAGCCCGTCGGGCTGGACGGCGACCCACGGGACGTCCCAGCCCGACAGGCGCAGGGCCCGGCCCGCGAACCGGTCCTCGTCGAGCAGGGTGACCTGCCCGGTCGCCGGGTCGTAGACGTCGAGCACCCGGTCGCCATCACCCGGCAGCACGAGGGTCACGTGCCGGGGCAGGGTGGTGCTGCCGATGTAGAGCAGTGCCGGCTCCCCCTCGGCCACCACCTCGAGCAACCTGGCGTGGGCGGTGCGGAGCCCGGCGGTGGTGAGCGGGCGCACCACCCGCAGCTCGTAGCTCGCGCCCTTGCGGGCGGCCCCGAACTCCAGCTCCTTGCGGGCGCCCCACGGGGGCGTGCCGAGGGCCCGGGGCCACGGGAGGTTCAGTCGGCGTCCCCCGGCGAACAACCGGTTGGTGCGTGCCATGACCACCCGCTCGTATGCCGCGAAGCGCTCCTTCTCGGTCGCGCCCGCAGGGGCGTCACCCCGCGGCTCCTGGCCCGTGGTGATCCACCGCGCGAAGGCGGGGTTGACGAGCATCCGGGCCACGGTGAGACAGGCCGACCCGCAGGTGACCGGACTCTGCTGCACCGGTCCCACGTCGCCGCTGCCCAACCGGTACCCCATGGCCATGGGCCCATCCTGTCCGCTCGGCCCGGTCCCGTCCACCACGCCCGGGGGACCGGACCTCAGCGCACGGTGGCGCGCCGACCCGCCTGAGCCAGGAGCAGGGTCGCCGGGGGTGCGAAGTCGGGGACCTGGGGCGGTGGCGCGAACCGGCTGGGACGGTCTTCGTCGGTGATGTGGTCCCTCGCCCAGGGCCACAGGTCCATCGCCAGGGTCGAGGGGATGGGCCGGTCGAGCCCGAGGGCCGTGGCCACGTCCCAGCCGTGCAGCGTGATCTCCAACGCCCCGACCGCACCGAGCGTCTCGCGGGCGAGCTCGAGCGGACCGAGCACCACCATCGGCTCCGCGGGAGGGATCCAGGCGGCGACGAGCCCGCAGGCCCGCTGCCGGATGCTGGCGAGCAGGGCCCCGGCATCCACAGGGCCGGGCTCGGGGGCGAGGGCCAACGAGGAGGACCGGGCCGCCTCCGCCATCGCTGCCAGCGAGTCGTCCATGTGCAGGAGCAGGTCCAGCAACGACCACCGCGCGCAGGGCGTTGGCCGGTGCAGGGACTCGGGCGTCACGTGGGCCAGGCAGCCGCGGGTGTAGCCGACGGCCCGGTCCAGCAGCTCGACGGCGCTCGGGGTCGGTGGGGAGGAGCCTGGCAAGGACATGGTGGTCAGCGGGTGACGAGGTGGTCGGCCGGCAGCGTCGCCGGCAGGCCGAACTTCGCGAACAGCTCGAGGTCGAAGAAGGCCGCGACGTGCTCCACCTGCGTGCCGCGCAGGGTCAGCACCTGCAGGTGGAACGGGGCGAACGTGCCGTCGGGCTGGCGCATGTAGAGGCCGAACGCCGGCTGACCGTTCGCCATCGTCGCCACCATCGGCATGTCGTTGGTCCCGCCGGGGCACTGGGTGTCGATGAGCCGGCCGATCGCCTCGGCCCCCGAGTACCACCCGGTGAACGGAGGCATCTCCCACACCGCGTCGGCGGTGAGCATGCCGACGATCGCGGTGATGTCCTTGTCCCAGAACGCCTTCACGTAGCGGTCGAGCATCGCCTGCTTCTCGGCGTCGAGGGTCGTGTCGAGGGTGTCCTGGCTGAGGTCGGCCTTGGACAGCTGGGCGTGCGCGCGCTGGAGGGCGCTGTTCACGGCGGCCTCGGTGGTGTCGAGGGCTGCTGCCACCTCGGAGGCCTTCCAGCGCAGGACGTCGCGCAGGATGAGGACCGCGCGCTGCCGGGCCGGGAGGTGCTGGAGGGCGGCGATGAAGGCGAGGCGGATGCTCTCACGCTGGCCGACGATGCTCGCCGGGTCGCTCGACTCCCCGGCGACCAAGGGGTCCGGCGCCGGCTCCAGCCAGGAGATCTCGTTCGAGGACGCGAGGGCGTCGCCGGGCTCGCTGGCCGGGGCCCCCAGCCCCGTCGGCAGCGGCCTGCGGTCCTTGCCCTCGAGCGCGGTGAGGCAGACGTTCGTCGCGATGCGGTAGAGCCACGTCCGCACCGACGACCTCCCCTCGAAGCCACCGTAGGCGCGCCACGCACGGAGGTAGGTCTCCTGGACCAGGTCCTCGGCGTCGTGGATCGACCCGGTCATCCGGTAGCAGTGGGCGGTGAGCTCGCGCCGGTAGCCGTCGGCGAGCGCCGGGAACGCCTCGGTCTGCGGCACCTCGGTGCCGGCCTGGGTGTCGCTCAGCTGGGTCATCGGGATCCTCCTGGTCGGCCACTGCGGTGCTCGCCCCACCCTAGGCACAGGGGGGTCGTACCGGGACAGACCCGCACGCCGACCAGAACTCATCGCCCGGGTAACAAATCGCCCTCGATTTGTCGCCGTACCCGTCGACGGGCCACCCCGCTGTCTAGGGTCGTGGACCGTGACCGGACGCGGGCGGGTGCTGCTGGGCGGGGGCGGGCTGACGCTCCTGCTCGCTGCCTGGGTGTCGGCCACCGGCCCGGTGGCCATCTTCGCGCGCCGGGACCTCACCCGTGCGCCCGTCCCGGTCCCCGGCATCGACTACGGCGTGGACGGCAGCGCAGGGTCCGAGGGGCGCCGGAGCTCGAACGTCCTGCCCGGCCCCGACCAGCCCTTCCTGGTGGGGCTCGTGACCTGGGCGGCCAAGATCGTCCTCGCCGTCATCGTCCTGGCCCTCCTGGTCGCGGCGGTCCGCGAGCTGCGGCAGTGGTGGGACACCCGGACCGGTGCCGAGCCCCAGGTCCCCGACGACGTCGTCGTCCCCGAGGTGCTCCTGCGCGGTGCCCGCGAGGGCGAGGAGCTGCTGACCACCGGCACGCCCGCGAACGCCGTGATCGCCGCCTGGGTGGCGCTGGAGGCGGCAGCGCGCTCGATCGGCGTGCGCGACGACACGACCCGCACCTCGGAGGAGCTGGTCACCGCCGTCCTGCGCTCCTGGTCGGTCGACCGTGCCCCGCTCGACGTGCTGGCGGCCCTGTACCGCGAAGCCCGCTTCTCGACCCACCCCGTGGGCGAGGAGATGCGTACCAGCGCCCGCGAGGCGCTGCAGCAGGTCCAGGTGGAGCTGCGCAACGCCGTCCCCAAGGGCCAGCGCCCGGGCGCCTCGACGTCGGCCGGTCCGGGCGGGAGACGATGAGGGCGCGCCTCGTGGCCCTGGGCCCTGTCCGCCAGCTCGTCCTCGCGCTCGTGGTGGCGCTGGCCGTGGGGACCGTCACGGTCGCCGTCCCGGTCCTGGCCAGCCCCGGGCTGCTGCTCGCCTGCGCCTCCCTCGTCGCGGCCATCGCCGTGCTGGCGCAGTGGCTCTGGCAGTCCCGCGGGTCGACCGACTGGACGCACACGTTCACCTCCACGACGCCGGCCCGGGGCACCGACCTGCGCATCGCCCGCATCGCCGGCGACATCCGGGCCACGACCTCGGGGAGCGACCCCGTCGCCGCGCAGCACCTCCACGACACCTTGACCTCCCTCGCGTCCGACCAGCTGCGCCTGCGCCGGGGGATCTCGCTCGCCGACGCCCCGGACGAGGCCCACGCGGCGCTCGGACCCGACCTCACGGCATACCTGACCCAACCGCCTCCGTCGCGCCTGACCGGCGCGCGCCTCGAGGCGTTCACCACCACCCTGGAGGAGCTCTAAGTGACCCAGCCCGTGACCCCAACGGTGACCCTGACCCTCGACCAGGTCTCGGCCCGTGCCGAAGCCATCCTCAGCGAGGTGGAGCGTGCCGTCGTCGGCAAACGCCGCAGCCTGGAGATCGTCCTCGCGGGCGTGCTGGCCGGTGGCCACGTCCTCATGGAGGACTTCCCCGGGCTGGGCAAGACCCTGGCGGCGCGGTCGTTCGCGCAGTCGCTGGGGCTCGACTTCGCCCGGGCCCAGTTCACGCCGGACCTGCTGCCGAGCGACCTCACCGGGTCGTTCCTCTACGACCAGCGCACCCACGAGTTCGCCTTCCGCAAGGGGCCGCTGTTCACCGGGCTGCTGCTTGCCGACGAGATCAACCGCACTCCCCCCAAGACGCAGTCGGCGCTGCTCGAGGCGATGCAGGAGGGGCAGGTGACCGTCGAGGGCGAGACGTTCGCCCTCCCGCGCCCCTTCCACGTCCTGGCCACGGCCAACCCGGTGGAGTACGAGGGCACCTATCCGTTGCCCGAGGCCCAGCTCGACCGGTTCCTGCTCCGGGTCAGCTTCGGCTACCCCACGGCCGCCGAGGAGTGGGACGTCCTGCAGCGCCGGATGGCCCGCCGGCAGGAGGCCCAGGAGGTCACCCGCGTCACCGACGCGGCCGGCCTGCTGCAGATGCAGGCGGCCGTCGAGACCGTCGCCGTCGACGAGGGCGTGGGCCAGTACTGCGTGCGCCTCGCCGCCGCGACCCGCACCCACCAGAACCTGCTCATGGGCGCCTCACCGCGAGGCTCGCTCGCGCTGCTGCTGACGTCACGGGCGTATGCCGTGCTGCGCGGCCGCGACTACGTCACCCCCGAGGACGTCAAGGCCGTCGCCCACGCCTGCCTCGACCACCGCGTCACCGTGCGCCCAGAGCTGTGGATGAACGACGTGTCGGCGGCGAGCGTCGTCGAGGCCGTCCTCTCCTCGGTGCCGACACCGTCGGCCACGGTGGCCGGATCGGCCCGGACGGGCTTCGAGCGCCCGTGAGCGACCTGCGGGCCGGGGTCGGCGGCCGGGTGCTGGCCGGCCGGTGGCGGGCGACCCCGGCGCACGTCCGCTCCCTGGCTCTCGGCCTGGTGCTGGTGGCCGCGGGGGTCGTCCTGCGCCGTCCCGACGCGGTGGTGCTCGGGGGGCCGCTGCTGCTCGTGGCGCTGTGGGCCACCACGCGGCGGCCGACGACCGACCCCGCCGTGCACGCCCGGGTCGGCCACCCGCTCCTGCGCGAGGGGCAGGCCACCACCTGGCGGGCCACGGTGGAGCCGCACCCGGACGTCGAGGAGGTGGGCCTGACCCTGCTCCCCACGCCATACACCGCCTACTCCCCTTCGTCCCGCTCCCTGTCGGCCACCACCGACGGGACGGAGCCGACCACGGTCTCCCTGGTCTGCCGCAGCACCCGTTGGGGACGCAGGCCCCTCGGTCCGGCCACGGTGGCGCTGACCAGCCCCCTGGGGGCGTTCCGCTGGGAGCCCGAGCCCGTCTCGCTGGCGCCCATCCCGACGGTGCCGCTGCCGGACAGCTTCACCGCGCGGGTCGCTGTTCCCCGCCCCGACGGGCTGGTCGGCCAGAACCGGTCCCACCACCCCGGTGACGGCGGGGAGCTCGACCAGGTCAGGCCCTTCCGGTTCGGTGACCGGCTGCGCCGGGTCCACTGGCCCGTCTCGGTCCGCACCGGCGAGCTGCACGTCACCGCCACCCACGCCGACCAGGACAGCGAGATCCTCCTGCTCGTCGACGCCATGAACGACCTCGGGCAGAGCGAGGGTCTCGGTGGGTCCAGCAGCAGCCTCGACAACGCCGTCCGTGCCGCGGGCGCGATCGCCGAGCACTACCTGCGAGCCGGCGACCGGGTGGGCCTCATCGTCCTGGGCGCCCGCGACCTTCCACCCGTCACGGCGGCGGCCGGACCGCACCACCTGCGCCGCCTGCTCGACGCCCTCGCGCGCACCACCGTGGCCGACGGCACGGTCAGCGACGAGAAGCGCCTGCGCTCCCAGCTGCGGCACCACGTCCCGGCCGGGACCCTCGCCGTCATCCTCACGCCCGCCGTCTCCCCCGACGTCCTCGCCCACGCCGTCGGGCTGTCGCGACGCGGCATCTCGGTCGTCACGGTCGACACGCTGCCGGCGCACCTCGCCACCGGCGACATCCCGCTCGAACGCCTGGCCGAGGTCGTCGCGACGAGCGCCGACCACCCGGCGGAGAGCCGTCTCGCATGGCGGTTGCGGCTGCTCGAACGCAACCGAGAGATGGCCCGCGCCCGTGAGGCGGGTGTGCCGATCGTCCCCTGGGCCGGTCCCGGCACCCTCGACCTCGTGCTGCGCGACCTCGGGCGACGTTCGCGGTCGCCACGGGTGGTCAGCCGATGAGTGCGTCAGCCGGCACCCCGCACCAGCCCCGGGCCGGTTCCCGCACCAGCATCCTTGGCCTCTCCGCGTCGCAGGCCGCCGTCCGCGGCGTGCTGCTCGGCGCGTCCGTGGCACTGGTGGCGACGACGCTCGTCGCCGCGCCGGACGGACTGCTCCCCGCCGCGATCCTGCTCGTCGCCCTCGCGTCGTGGGCCGCCTGGCGCCCGGAGTCCGCCGCGGCGTCCGCGCTCGTCGCCGCCCTGGCCCTGTTCTGGGTGGGCACCGTCCCCGTCCCCGCCACGACGCAGGGGTGGCTGCTGCTGCTCGTCGCCGCGTGGCTCCTCCTGCTGGTCCACCTCGCCGCCGCGCTCGCGGCGAGCCTGCCCCCGGGCGCCCCGGTCCCGGCACGATCCCTGCGTCGCTGGTCCCGTCGGACCGCGGTCGTCGCCGCGGGCACCGTGCCCCTGTGGGCGCTGTCCTCCACGGCCGGTCGCGAGGTGGTCGCCGGCCAGGTCTCCCTGACGTATGCCGCGATCGCCGCCGTGGCGATCCTCGCCCTGGCCGTGTGGCTGCTGTCGCGCGACCCGCGCCCCTGACCGGGGACTCGCCAACGACGTGAGGGGCCGCCCGGACAGTCCGGGCGGCCCCTCACGGGTGGTTCGTGATCAGGCGGAACGCTTGCGCGCGCGCTTGGGCTCCTCGTCGCGGCGGACGATCGTCGGCAGGACGTTGTCCTGGACGACCTCCCGGGTGACGACCACGCGGGCGATGCCGTCATCGCTGGGCACGTCGAACATGACCGGCATGAGCACCTCCTCCATGATCGCGCGCAGGCCGCGGGCACCGGTACGGCGCTCGTTGGCCTTCTCGGCGATGGCCGTCAGGGCGTCCTCGGTGAACTCGAGCTCGACCCCGTCGATCTCAAACATCTTCTTGTACTGCTTCACCAGCGCGTTCCGGGGCTCGGTGAGGATCTTGACGAGCGCGTGCTTGTCGAGTCCCTCGAGCGCGGTGATGACCGGGACACGGCCGATGAACTCCGGGATGAGCCCGTACTTCAGCAGGTCCTCGGGCATGACGTCGGCGAAGCTCTGCGCGTCGTCCTTCGGGAGGTGCAGGGCCGCACCGAAGCCGAGCCCCTTGGTGCCCGAGCGCGCCTCGATGATCTTGTCCAGGCCCGCAAAGGCGCCACCGACGATGAACAGCACGTTCGTCGTGTCGATCTGGATGAACTCCTGGTGCGGGTGCTTGCGACCGCCCTGTGGCGGGACCGAGGCGGTCGTGCCCTCGATGATCTTGAGCAGCGCCTGCTGGACCCCCTCGCCGGAGACGTCGCGGGTGATGCTGGGGTTCTCGCTCTTGCGGGCGATCTTGTCGACCTCGTCGATGTAGATGATGCCCGTCTCGGCCTTCTTGACGTCGTAGTCGGCGGCCTGGATGAGCTTGAGGAGGATGTTCTCGACGTCCTCGCCGACGTAGCCGGCCTCGGTCAGGGCCGTCGCGTCGGCGATGGCGAAGGGCACGTTGAGCATGCGGGCCAGGGTCTGGGCGAGGTAGGTCTTGCCGGACCCGGTGGGGCCGATGAGCAGGATGTTCGACTTCGCGATGTCGACCGACTCGACGTCCTTCTTCGCGGTCGCCTCACTGGCCTGGATGCGCTTGTAGTGGTTGTAGACCGCGACGGCCAGCGCCTTCTTGGCGACGTCCTGTCCCACGACGTAGTTCTCCAGGAAGTCGAAGATCTCCCTCGGCTTGGGCAGCTCGTCCAGACCCAGCTCGGAGGACTCGGCGAGCTCCTCCTCGATGATCTCGTTGCAGAGGTCGATGCACTCGTCGCAGATGTAGACACCGGGGCCGGCGATGAGCTTCTTGACCTGCTTCTGGCTCTTGCCGCAGAACGAGCACTTCAGCAGGTCGCCGCTCTCTCCCATGCGTGCCACTCGCGGTCCTCCGGTCTGTCCGTGCGAACACTGCCCAGTGCGGGCAGCAACGGTCCGACGCTACAACGCCGCATACCTCCGTGGCTCCATTGAAACCGCCGAGTCGGGCTCCCGTCGCCCTTGTCCGCTGAGGGCGGACAAGCCTCCGAGTTGGTGACCTTCCCGCACCCCCGGTATCCTTTGAGCACGAGGGGAGTACTTCCCACAGTCCGTCCGGTCAGTACGAGCACCCCATGGTGCTTCCGGGCGGCGCCGCATTTCCCAGGCGGTGAAGGAGACCTCGGACGACTAGCCATGAGGTCATCCATGTCTTCGTTCTCCTCCCCGTCCCTCCTCACCGCCGCGGCCGATCCCGCCACCGGTGACTCCATCGGCACCCCGCTCCTGTGGGCGGTCAGCATCGGCGCCGTCGTCGCCCTCGTGGTGATGGACTTCCTGCTCACCCGACGCCCGCACGAGGTCTCCATGAAGGAGGCGCTCGGCTGGTCGGCGTTCTACATCGGCCTCCCGGTCGCCTTCGGTGGCTACATCTGGTCGCAGCACGGCAGCACGATCGGTGTCGAGTACTACACCGGCTACCTCGTCGAGAAGTCGCTGTCGGTCGACAACCTGTTCGTCTTCATGCTCCTGCTCGCGGCTTTCGCCGTGCCCAAGGAGCTGCAGCAGCGGGTGCTGCTCATCGGCGTCGTCGGGGCCCTGGCCCTGCGCGGGGTGTTCATCGCCCTGGGCGCCCAGATGCTCAAGACGTTCGACTGGACGTTCCTGCTCTTCGGGGCGGTGCTGCTGGTCACCGGGCTCAAGCTGCTCAAGGACGCCGTCCAGGGCAACGACCACGAGATCGACATCGACCGGATGCGCACGGTCCGCCTGCTCCGGAAGGTCATGCCCGTCAAGGACGAGTACCACTCCACCGCCATGACGATCCGCGAGAACGGCCGTCGCGCCCTCACCCCGCTGGCTCTCGTGACCGTCGCCATCCTCGCCACCGACATCGTGTTCGCGGTCGACTCCGTGCCCGCGGTCTACGGCATCACCGGAGACCCGTACCTCGTGTTCGCGACCAACGCCTTCGCGCTGCTGGGCCTGCGCGCCCTGTACTTCGTCCTCGAGGGGGCGTTGTCGCGGCTGGTGCACCTGGGCTACGGCCTCGCCGCCATCCTCGGCTTCATCGGCGTCAAGCTCGTCCTGCACTGGGCGCACGGCGTGTGGCCCTCGACGCCGGAGATCCCCACCCTGGCCTCGTTGGGCGTGATCGTCGGCATCCTCGCCGTGGTGACGGCCACCAGCCTGGCCGCCACGCGGGGCGACCAGGCCGACCACGGGGACGACGGCTCGAGGGGTCAGGCCGACCCCGAGCCGGAGCGCGCCGCCCTGCGCTGAGCCCCACCCGTCAGAGCCGCCGCCGCCGCACCAGCAGGACCGCGGCGGCGGCAGCCGCCAGGGTGCCGATCCCCGCGAGGGAAAGGACCCCCGCGCCCAGGCGCTGCCTGAGAGGCCCCGGGGCACGAGCGGCCCCCACCGACCGGCCGCTCGACCTCGCCGAGGGCGCGGTGCCCGACGCCGGCGGTCCCGGGGTGCGCACCGGTGGGTGCCCCGCCCCCGTCACGGCGACCACCCCGGCCTGGAGCTCGGCGCTCGCGGGCGCGGTTCCGCCGCAGAGCCCGGCCTCGAGGGCGCCGCCCCGATCGGTCGCGAAGAGCAGGTACTCGCGCCCCGGCACCACCTCGAGGCCGCACGACGCGCCGTCACGAGGGCTGCGCACCTCGACGGTGCGCGGCGGCGTCCCCTTGAACGCCACGGTGACCTCGACAGGGTAGGTCACGACCGTGCCGTCGCCTGCCGGCTCTCCCACCGTCCCGCGGACGACGAGGTCGGCTCTGGTGACCTGGTCGGCCACCGGTGGAGCGGCACAGGAGCAGGCGAACGCGGCCGTCCCGGGGACGACGACCAGGGCAGCCGCGAGGACCAGGACGAGCAGCGCTGCGCGTTTCATGACGCTGGGACGGGACGGCCACCATCGGCGTTCCCGCCACCACGCACAGGTATGCCGCCCGCTCCGGGTCCCACGCGGTGCGTGGGCGGTGAGCGGACGGCATACCGGACGTGCGGGGCGACTCAGTCGTCCAAGGTGCCCTTGCGCGAGGCGAGGACCTCGTCGATCAGGCCGTACTCCTTGGCCTCCTGCGCGGACAGGATCTTGTCGCGCTCGATGTCGTTGCGGACCTGCTCCGGCGTGCGACCGGAGTGCTGGGCCCACGTCTCCTCGAGCCAGGTGCGCATGCGCAGCACCTCGTTGGCCTGGATCTCGATGTCGGACGCCTGGCCACCCATGCCACCCTCGAGGGCGGGCTGGTGGATGAGGATCCGGGCGTTCGGCAGGGCGAACCGCTTGCCCTTGGCACCGGCCGACAGCAGCACCGCGGCGGCCGAGGCCGCCTGCCCGATGACGAACGTCTGCACGTCGGGGCGGATGTACTGCATCGTGTCGTAGATCGCGGCCATCGCGGTGAACGAGCCACCGGGGCTGTTGATGTACATGAGGATGTCGCGGTCGGGGTCCTGGGACTCCAGCACGATGAGCTGGGCGATGACGTCGTCCGCGGACGCGTCGTCGACCTGCACGCCGAGGAAGATGATGCGGTCCTCGAACAGCTTCGTGTAGGGGTCGAGGCGCTTCATGCCGTAGGAGGTGCGCTCCTCGAACTGCGGCAGGATGTAGCGGCTCGACGGAGCCGGGACGTGGAGCCCACCGTGCATGGCGGGGTTGGTGTTGTAGTTCATCTGTCCGTCCCTCACTTGTCCCCGGTGACCGGGTTGTCGTCGCTGGCGCCCCGACCACCGGCCTGGGCGGCACTGCTGAACACGTGGTCGACGAAGCCGTACTCCTTGGCCTCGTCGGCACTGAACCAGCGGTCGCGGTCGGAGTCCTTCTCGATCTGTTCCTTCGACTGGCCGGTGTGCTCGGCGATCAGCTCGGCCATCTGCTTCTTGACGTAGAGCATCTGCTCGGCCTGGATCTTGATGTCCGACGCGGTGCCGCCGATGCCACCCGAGGGCTGGTGCATCATCACGCGGGCGTGCGGGGTGGCGTAGCGCTTGCCGTGGGTGCCGGCGGAGAGCAGGAACTGGCCCATCGAGGCCGCCATGCCCATGGCCACGGTCGCCACGTCGTTGGGGATCCACTTCATCGTGTCGTAGATCGCCATGCCCGCGGAGATCGATCCGCCGGGGCTGTTGATGTACAGCCAGATGTCCTTGCTGGGGTCCTCGGCGGCGAGCAGCAGGAGCTGCGCGCAGATCGCGTTCGCGTTGTCGTCGCGGACGTCCGAGCCGAGGAAGATGATCCGCTCCTTGAGCAGACGGTTGTAGATGTGGTCGTCCAGACCACCCTGCGGCCGCTCGGCAGCGGCGACGATCTCGTGTGGTGTGCTCACCATGTCTCCATCGCTCGGGGTTGTGCTTGTCAGTGACCCTAACGCGGAGGTGGCGGGCGGAAGTCCCCGATCCACCGCATGTTCGCCCTGAGCGCACAGCCGTGCGTGTGGCGCCCGGCCGCCGGGCGCCGCACGCCTGCGTCAGGAGCGGGTTGCGGGCTCCCGCTCGACGACCGCGGCCTCGGGCTCGCGCGTCGCCGGGATGACGAGCATCGCGGCGGCGACCATGACCGTGACGGCCATGAGGGCCTTGAGCACCGTGAAGTGGTCGCCGAGGAATCCGAGCAGCGGGGGCCCGGCGATGAAGGCGGTGTAGCCGATGGTGGCGACGACCGACATGCGGGCGGCTGCGCGGGCCGGGTCGTCGGCCGAGGCGCTCATGCCGACGGGGAAGCCCAGCGAGGCGCCCACACCCCAGACGGCGGTGCCGAGGTAGGCCACCCAGACGTTGCCGAAGATCACCATGATCGAGCCGACGGCAGCCATGGCGAAGGTGACCTGGAGCACCGGGACGCGGCCGTACTGGTCGAGCAAGCGGGTGCCGACGAGGCGCCCGACGGTCATGAAGGACAGGAAGGAGGCGAAGGCCAGCACGCCGGCCCAGGCGGGGAGGTCGTGGCCCTCCACGAAGCCGACCGCGATCCAGTCGTTGGCGGTGCCCTCGGTGAAGGCCGCGGCCAGCACGACCAGCCCGATCATCAGGGTGCGCGGCTCCAGCCACGCCGAGCGCGGCTTGGTCGCGACGGCGCCGCCCTCGGCGGTCGACGACTCGTCGCTCACCTCGACCTCACGGGGGAGGAAGGACTTCAAGGCCCACAGGCCCAGGGCGGCCGAGACGACGATGGCTGCGACGAAGTGCACCAGCAGCGGCACGCTCCCCCACGACATACCGGCGCCGATGAGGGCGCTGAGCACCGTGCCCCCGGAGAAGGCCGCGTGGAAGTGCGGCATGACCGTCTTGCCGAGCAGCCGCTCCACCGCGGCGCCCTCGAGGTTCATGGCGACGTCCCAGAGACCGACACCCATCCCGACGAAGTACAGGCCGGCGGCCATCAGCCAGCGCGACTGGGCGACGTCGACCGCGAGGGCCACGACGAGCAGCCCGGCGAACCCGAGCACCATGCCGACGACGATCGTGCGCGCGGCCCCGATCCGACCGGCGACCCGCCCTGCGGACGGCAGCGCCGTGAGCGACCCCGCGGACGCCGCGAACAGGGTGAGACCGAGCTGGCCGGCGCTGAGGCCGAGCTCGGCCTTGCTGTCGGCGATGCGGGACGCGAAGGACGCGAAGGTGACGCCGGCGAGGGCGAAGACGATGAAGACGGCGTTGCGGGCGGAGACGACCCGGGCACGGTCGAGGGAGGTGTGGTTCACGGTGGCTTCCTGCGCGACGCGCGGGTCTGGTACGGAGGTCGAATCGATTCGATCGAATCGTTTCGATAGTCTGTCCCGCATGACCACTCCCCGTCAACCTCGGGCGACGCTCCGCGCCGTGGCCCAGGCCGCCGGAGTGTCCACCTCCACGGCGTCGCTCGCCTTCAGCGGCAAGGGACCCGTGGCGCCCGAGACGGCGGAGCGGGTGCGGGCCGCGGCGGTCGAGCTGGGCTACACCGGACCCGACCCCCTCGCCTCCTCGCTGCGCAACGGTCGCTCCGGGGTCGTCGGTGTCATCGTCGAGGGCCGGCTCCTGCACGCCTTCCGCGACCCGTTCGCGGTGAGCGTGCTGGACGGCCTGTCCCAGGTGCTGGACGAGATCCCGGCCGGGATGCTCCTCATCGCCCAGCACGCGGGGCACCCGGAGAAGGCCGTCCCCCAGCTCGGGGCGACCGCGCTCGACGCCGTCGTCTTCTCGCTCTGCGGCCCCGACGACAACCCGGCGGTCGACCACCTGGCGGCCCGCGGCATCCCCATGCTCGGGGACGGCTCGCCGGCGGACCCGCGCGTGGTCCAGCTCGCGCTCGACAACCGGGGGGCCAGCGCCACCATCACCCGACACGTGCGCGACCTCGGCCACCAGCGGGTGGCCCACCTGATGATGCCCCTGCGCCCCGACTCCACGACCGGCCTCGTGGACGTGTCCGCCCTGCGCGAGGCGACCTTCACCGACAGCCGGGACCGGGCCCTGGGCTTCCTCGACGTGTACGACCTCGCCGGCCGACCCGGCCTCCTCGCCGCCACGTCGCTGCCCGATGTCGAGCAGGGGGCCGCCGCCGCCCGGCTGCTCCTCGACCGGCCGGTCGGTCAGCGTCCCACGGCCGTCGTCGCCCAGTCCGACCTCCTGGCGATGGGCGCCGTGCGCGCCGCCGACGAGCTGGGCCTGCGCGTCCCCGAGGACCTGAGCGTCACCGGCTTCGACGGGGTGGAGCTCCCCTGGTTCGCCGGCACGCTCACCACGATGGACCAGCACGGCGAGCGCAAGGGACGCAGCCTCGGCGAGCTGCTGCGCCGCCTGCTCGACGGCGAACGCCCCGACGACCAGGTGGCCCCGGTGACGCTGCGCGTGGGCACCACCACGACGCCCCCGCCCGCCTGAGGCGGACGGGGGCGGGGGCACGAACCGGTCCAGGGGGGATGGACCGGTCGGCGATCTGGGGCGGCCACGAGGACCGCGCCGGGCGGCTCGCAGGAACGCACCGCTGCACGGCCGGGGTCGACCTGCGCCGGGGAGGCGCCCTCGTGCCAGTCGGTCAGGCGTCGATCGTGGCGCTCCGCGGCGGCGGACCGTCGGTGCCCTCGGTGACCGACTGGGCCTGCGCCGGGTCGGGGACGCGAGCCGGCTCGGCGACCAGGTTGACGGTGACGTACCGCCCCTGGGCGTCCGTGGTCACGGCGCCCTCGAACTCCATGTAGCCGTCGTTCGCGGAGACGAGGTGGATCTCCCAGCGGGTGTCCAGAGCCGCCACACCCCACAGTCGCTCCACGCCGACCCCGGCCTCCCAGGGCGCGACGTCGTCGGCACAGCGGCAGATGCCGATGATCATCCGGTCCACGTCCTGCGTGCGGCCGAGCTCGACCTCGGCGAACAGGCGGCTGCCGACCAGGCCCTTCTGGAGGGTGGCCTGCAGCGCCGCGACGTGGTGGTCGTCCGCGGGGTTGGCGTTCTCCTGGACCGCCAGCCGCAGCTTGTGGAACGAGGCCCTGTCCATGGGACAAGACTCAGGGGCGGGCCCCTGTCAGCAATCCGGCAAATGACGTATGCCGTGTCCCGAATTCCGGGACACGGCATACGTTTGCCTGCGCTTGGCGGTCGTTGACCGCCGTTGACGTCAGTGGTCGTGACCCTCGTGGTCGTGGTCGTGACCTTCGGGGTCGTGGTCGTGACCCTCGTGGTCGTGGTCGGCGAGCTCGGACGCGACGTCGGTCGCGGTGACCTCGCTGAGGTCGATCGTCGCGCCGGTGGTGTCGACGACCTTGGCCTGCTCGAGCACGCTGGCCAGCGCCTTGCGACGGGCGACCTCGGCGACCATGGAGGGCACCTGGCCCTGCTGGTCGATCGCCTGGGCGAACTGGTTGGGGTCCATGCCGTACTGCTGGGCCGACATGACGAGGTACTCGATGAGCTCGGGCTGCTCGACCTTGACGTCGGTCTTCTCGGCGATGGCGTCGAGCAGGAACTGGGCCCGGAGCGCCTTGCGGGTGCTCTCGTCGACCTCGGCGCGGTGCTCGTCGTCCTCGAGGCGGTTCTCGCCCTCGAGGTGGGCGTTGACCTCGGCCTCGACGAGCGCGTCGGGCACCGGGATCTCGATGGTCTCGAGGAGGTGCTCGAGCACCTTGTCGCGGGCCTGGACGCCCTGCTCGAACTTCTTGGCCTGCTCGGCCTGCTTGGTCACGTCGGCGCGCAGCTCACGCAGCGTGTCGAACTCCGAGGCCAGCTGGGCGAAGTCGTCGTCCAGCGAGGGCAGCTCGCGCACCTTGACGGACTGGACGGTGACCGTGACGGCCGCGTCCTCGCCCTCGTGGTCGCCACCGGCGAGCGGGGCGGTGAAGTTCTTGGTCTCGCCCGCGGTCATGCCGGCGAGGGCGTCGTCGAGGCCGTCGAGCATGTTGCCGGAACCGACCTCGTAGGAGATGCCCTTGACCGAGTCGATCTCCTCGTCGCCGATGGAGGCGTCGAGGTCGATGGACACGAAGTCGCCGGTCTCGACGGCACGGTCGACACCGGTGAGGCTGCCGAAGCGCTCCTGGAGCGCGATGAGGCGCTCCTCGACGTCCTCGTCGGACGCCTTGGCCTCGTCGACCTCGACCGTGATGGCGCTGAAGTCCTCGGGGAGCTCGACCTCGGGACGGACGTCGACCTCGACGGTGAACTTGAGGTCCTGGCCGTCCTCGGCGGGGACCTCGGTCACGTCGACCTCGGGCTGGCCGATCGGCCGCACCTTGTTCTCCTCGACGGCCTGGCCGTAGAACTGCGGGAGAGCCTCGTTGACGGCCTCCTGCAGCACGGCACCGCGGCCGACGCGCTGGTCGATGATGCGGCTGGGGACCTTGCCCTTGCGGAAGCCGGGGACCTGGATCTGGGAGCCGATGGTCGCGTATGCCGCGTCGAGGCTGGGCTTGAGCTCCTCGAACGGCACCTCGACGGTCAGCTTGACCCGGGTCGGGTTGAGGGTCTCGACGGCACTCTTCACTGCGGGGTACTCCAGGTTCAGGTGGGGAACGGGCGGGGCAAAGGAAGGGCCCTGCACACCGGCGGTGGGCGCGCGCGGGCCAAAAACCCATCGTAGCCGCTGCCGGACGTGCCACCGAACCGAGGCCGCCGGCACCGCCGGGAGGCGCCACGCGCCATACGCGCGGAGCGCCCGGCCGGACCCCGCGCGGACGGTGCGGCTATCGGTTTGGGCCGGGTGGGCACCCACGACATCTGTCACGAATCCCGGCAAAGTCTTCGGCTCACTGCCGTCATTTCTTCGTCAGGTGGCTCCGACGATGACGAATGTCACGGTTCGTCCCCCGGTGGCCGGCGAGAGTCCGACCAGGGACGGCAGCCGCCGACCTCTCCCCCCACACAGGAGAACCCACGCATGCGCAAGCAGATCCTCGCCGTCGCCCTCGCGGCCTCGGCCTCGCTCGGGCTCGCCGCGACGACGGTCACCGCCGCCGGAGCGGCGCCGTCGGCACGCGGACACGCCACCCGTGTCTGTGCCACCCCGTCCTCCCCCACCGTCGCCGCGTGCTCGGCCGAGAAGCTGGTCGACGGCTCCGGCGCTGCCGTGAGCCCCTCGGGCAAGCCGGTGACGCCGCAGGCGATCTCCGGGAAGACCCCCGCCGACATCCAGAGCGCCTACAAGGTGACCGGGCTGTCCGCCGGTGGCCGCACCGTCGCCATCGTCGACGCCTACGGCTACCCCAACGCCGAGCGCGACCTCGGCGTCTACCGCAGCCAGTGGGGCCAGTCCGCCTGCACCACCGCGAACGGCTGCCTTCGCATCATCAACCAGACCGGCGGCACCTCGCTCCCGCGCTTCAACGCCGGCTGGGCCGGCGAGCAGGCGCTCGACCTCGACGCCGTCTCGGCCACCTGCCCCTCCTGCAAGATCGTCCTCGTCCAGGCCAACAGCGCCAGCCTTGCCGACCTCGGCGCCGCAGTGAACACCGCCGCCAAGCAGGCCGGAGTCGCGGCGATCTCCAACAGCTACGGCGGCGGCGACCTCGCCGACAGCTCCTACGGTGCGGCCTACAACCACCCCGGCATCGCCGTCACCGCCTCGACCGGTGACAACGGCTACCAGGGCGGCAGCTTCCCGGCCTCGTCGCACTACGTGACCGCCGTCGGTGGCACGTCCCTGTACAAGGACACCAGTGCCCGCGGCTGGAACGAGTCGGCGTGGAGCGGCGCCGGTTCGGGCTGCACCACCCTCAACGCGGCCCCGGCCGGCCAGACCTCGGCCATGACCGCCTGCAGCGGTCGCGCCATCGCCGACGTCTCCGCGGTCGCCGACCCCAACACGGGCCTGGCCACCTACGCCCCGACCACGCAGAGCTCCTCGTCGTGGGCGCAGTACGGCGGCACCAGCCTCTCCTCGCCGATCGTCGCCTCGGTCTACGCGCTCAGCGGCAACACGGCCGGCTACGCCAACACGCTCCCGTACGCCAACCAGGCGGGCCTGTTCGACGTCACGTCGGGCTCCAACGGCACCTGCGCCTCGTGGTGCACCGCCAAGTCGGGCTGGGACGGCCCCACGGGCCTGGGCACCCCGAACGGCACGTCCGCGTTCTGATCCACCTGCACCACCGACGGTCCCCGAGGCACGTGCCTCGGGGACCGTCGTCCGTCCGTCGGGCAGGACCGCGCGGGCCCACCTAGGTTTGAACCATGAGCAGCGAGCAGCAGCCCCTGGAGTTCGACGTCGTCGTCATCGGTGCAGGGCCGGTCGGCGAGAACGTCGCCGACCGCACACACAAGGCCGGCCTGACCGTGGCGATCGTCGAGAAGCACCTGGTCGGTGGCGAGTGCAGCTTCTACGCCTGCTCCCCCAGCAAGGCGCTCCTTCGGCCGATCCACGCGACGCGGGCCTCCCAGCGCGTGCAGGGGTCGGACGGCGCGCACCTCGACCCCCAGGGCGTCCTCGACCGCCGCGACTCCTGGATCAACCACCTCGACGACAGCGGCCAGGTCGGCTGGCTCGACCACGTCGGCATCACCCTCCTGCGGGGCGAGGGCCGTCTCACCGGCAGCAAGGCCCTGGAGGTGGACGGCCGGGAGGTGCGTGCCCGCCATGCGGTCGTCCTCGCGACCGGCACGACGCCCGCCATGCCCCCGATCCCGGGGTTGCGCGAGGCGAAGCCGTGGACCAACCGGGAGGCGACCACGACGCGGCGCATCCCCGAACGTCTCGCCGTCCTCGGCGGCGGGGTCGTGGCCTGCGAGCTCGCCCAGGTCTTCCAGGCGCTGGGCTCCGCAGTGACCGTGGTCGAGCAGGCGCCCGGGCTCCTGGGTCGCAACGAGGAGTTCGCGGGCACGGCGGTCGAGGAGGCCCTGCGGCGTGACGGCGTCGACGTGCGCACCGGCACCAAGGCGGAGGAGGTCTCCCGGCTCGGTCCCACCGGCGAGGTGACCGTCCACCTCGAGGGAGGCGGAACCGTCGTGGCCGACGAGCTGCTCGTCGCCGTGGGGCGCACCCCGGCCACGCACGGGCTGGGACTGGACTCCGTCGGCGCCGAGCTCACCGAGGCCGGCTACGTCTCGGTCACCGAGCGCATGGAGGTCGAGGGGCTCTCGGACGAGACGCCTTGGCTGTATGCCGTGGGTGACGTCAACGGCATCGCCCTCCTCACCCACATGGGCAAGTACCAGGCCCGCGCCTGTGGTGACCTCATCGGCGCCCGCGCCGCGGGTCACGAGCCCGACGCGGGGAAGACGACGCCGTGGGCGGACGACCTCGGCTCCCCCCAGGTCGTCTTCACCGACCCCGAGGTCGCGGCGGCCGGCCTCACCGAGGCGCAGGCCCGCGAGCGCGGGCTGAACATCCGCGTCGTCGACCTGCCGATGGACAAGGCGTCCGGGTCGGGCCTGCAGGCCGAGGGATACCAGGGGCAGGCGCGGATCGTCGTCGACGAGGACGCGGGGGTGCTCGTCGGGGCGACCTTCGTCGGCCAGGACGTCGCCGAGCTCATCCACCCCGCGACCGTCGCCATCGTCGGCAAGGTGCCGCTCACCACGCTCTGGCACGCGGTCCCCTCCTACCCCACGATGAGTGAGATCTGGTTGCGGCTGCTCGAGGAGTACGGCCTCTGAGCGGATCCGCGCGGTGGCGTGCCCACGCCGCTCCACGGTCCGCCCAGCACGGATCGACGGGGGAAGTGTCCGAAAGATGCGTCTTCGGTACCAGCCACTGACGTCCCTGCGCGGGTAGCGTCCGCCGGAGCCCCCACGGGGGGAAGGTCTGCGAAGGGAACCCCATGCGAGTCCGCACCCCGCTCCGCCTCGGCGTTCTGGCAGCAGCTGCCGTGCTGCTGCTCGGCACCGGATCTGCCAGCTCCGTCAGCGCCTCACCGGGCGGCACCTCACCCGGTGCCGCCTCCTGCTCCTCCGACGCCTCCAGCGCCGCGCGCGTCATCAAGGGCGCGACGGCCAAGGAGCCTGAGCTCTACCCCAAGAACGAGGCCAACGCCTACGGCGTCCTCAAGGACCTGCCGAGCCTCGCGAACGGCAGCGTCCGGATCCCGACGGTCTTCCACATGATCGGCGAGGACGCGTTCACCGCCGCCGAGAAGCAGCGCTGGAACACCCTCATCGCCGCTCAGATGAAGGTCCTCAACGACTCCTACTCCGGCGCCACCGCCGCGGACGCGGCGAACACCCCGTTCCGCTTCGACCTCACCCAGACCACCTGGACGGTCAACCCTGCGTGGTACACCGTGGTCCCCGGCAAGAACGAGCGCGACATGAAGAAGTCGCTCTACACCGGAGACGCACGCACCCTCAACGTGTACGCCGCTGACATCGGTGGCGGCCTGCTCGGGTGGGCCTACTTCCCCAAGGGCTACAACAACGGCCGGGACTTCATCGACGGCGTCGTCATGCTCGACGAGTCCATGCCCGGCGGGACCGCGGGCAAGTACGCGCTCGGCGACACCCTCACCCACGAGGTCGGTCACTGGCTGATGCTCGAGCACACCTTCGCCCACGGCTGCGCGGCCAGCGGTGACTACGTGGCCGACACCCCCCGCGAGGCGATGCCGCAGTTCGACTGCCCGACCGGGGCGGACACCTGCACCGCGCCGGGCCTCGACCCGATCCACAACTTCATGGACTACACGCAGGACTCCTGCATGAACATGTTCACCCGGGGCCAGTCGGACCGGATGAGCGATGCGTGGCAGCAGTTCCGCGCAGGCGGCGGCAAGAGCTGACCTCTCCCCTCCGGCACGACGAAGGGCCCCACCACCGGTGGGGCCCTTCTGCTGAGCGGGCGACGAGAATCGAACTCGCGTAGCTAGTTTGGAAGACTAGGGCTCTACCATTGAGCTACGCCCGCGTGGACCGGGACAGCCCCTCGGAGGCGCTGCAGATCCGAGGCGTTAGCCTAATGCCCGCGATCGTGTGAGCCGAAATCGGCTCGCCGTCCACGGGGTATGGCGCAGCTTGGTAGCGCGTCCGCTTTGGGAGCGGAAGGCCGCCGGTTCGAATCCGGCTACCCCGACGAACGGCCAAGCTTGCGCAGGCCGTCGGCGGGGGTGCCGGATGACGGGAGCCGGAGCGCACGGGCGACGAAGGAGCCCGGACGCGACGGCGGCGTCCGGACCCGACGGCGGCGTCCGGCTACCCCGAGACCCGAGACAGCAGGACCACTCGACACCTGACCCCGCGACCGGAGTCATCAGGGTGCTGGCCGTCAGTCGAGCAGGACGGCCCGGAACTCCGTGGTCGACCTTCCGGCGCGGTGCCCCTTCTCCTCGAACCCGTCGGTGGGCCGCCAGTCCGGCCGCTCGCCCTCCGTCACCTCGAACCGCGCGTCCGCGCCGAGCTCCGCGCGGGCGTGGGCGGCGTGCACGGGGTGGTCGGTGGCCACGAGGAGGTGCCCGCCGGGCACGAGGCGGGAGGCAACCAGGTCGAGGTTGTATGGCGCGAGGAAGCGCCGCTTCACGTGCTTGCCCTTGGGCCAGGGGTCGGGGAAGAACAGGTGCACGGCCGTGAGCGTGTCGGGGAGCAGTCGTTCCTCGAGCAGCTGGACCGCGTCGCCGCGGTGCATCCAGAGGTTGCCCACGCCCCTGCGTTCGGCCTCGGCCAGCATGCGGGCGAGCGCGGGGGTGAACACGTCGACGGCCAAGAGGTCGTGCTCGGGGTGGGCGGCGGCATACGCCAGCGCGGCCGCGCCGTGGCCGCAGCCGATCTCGAGGACGACGGGGGCCGTGCGCCCGAACGCGGTGGCCGGGTCGAGGACGCCCTCGGGGATCCCGTGGAGGGGCACGAGCCGCTCGAGCCGGTCCAGGGTGAGGGCGGACAGCCGGCCGCGGCGAGCGCCGTACGACCGGACCCGGCCGGTGTCGCGCATGGGCTCCATGGGTCCAGCCTAGGAGGACCGGCGGCGCGGCCGGGATCGGGGCACGGACCGAGGGACGGGACGCTGGCGATAACTGTTGCTTATGTGATCCATAATGTGTCCATGCGCATCTCCCGCTTCCCCAACATCGTCGACGAGATCGCCGTGCGCCTCATCGCCGGAGTCGTCCTCGTGCTCGCCGTGGTCGCCCTGGCCACGCAGCAGTGGTGGCTCTACGGCGTCCTCGCCGTGGACTTCGTGCTCCGTACCGGGTGGGGGCCGTCGGCCAGCCCGATCGCGCAGCTCGTCCGCCGCGTCATCCGGCCCCGGGTGGCGACGCCGCCGCGCTGGACCGCAGGACCGCCCAAGCGGTTCGCGGCGGCGATCGGGGCCGTGTTCACCGTGGCAGCCACCGTCCTGTGGCTCACCGGAGCCATCGTCCCTGTGGTCGTCATCGGCGTGGTCATGGTGGTCTTCCCGGCGCTGGAGTCGCTGGCCGGCGTCTGCGTCGGGTGCATCGTCTTCGGCTGGCTGATGCGGCTGGGGATCATCCCGGAGTCGATCTGCGTCGAGTGCGCCGACATCAGCAAGCGCGCCGCCCAGCGCCGGGCAGCCTCCCCGGCCTGAACGGACGGAGCGGTCCGGGCGGTCTGAGCGGTCAGCGGCGCCAGACCAGGACCGCAGCCCGGTCGTCGGTCTCGCCGGCCCGGGCCGCGGCGCACATCTTCGCCGCCATCCCCTCGAACCCGCGCCCGATCATCTGCTCGGCCGTCCCGAGCATGCGGTCGATGCCGTCGCGCAGGTCGCGGTTGCGCACCTCGATGACCCCGTCGGTGTAGAGCAGCAGGGCGTCACCGCGGCGCAGCGTGCCCCGCACGCGCGGGAAGCCGACGGCGTCCGTGACCCCGAGCACCGGGCCCTCGTCCCCCTCGAGGACCTTCCAGCGCCCCGAACCCGCGGAGAACCTCACGGCCGGGGGGTGGCCCGCCGAGGCGAGGCTGTACTCCCCCGTCTCGAGGTTGATCCAGGCGTGCGCTGCGCTCGCGAACCCCTCGTCCCACTGCTGGCGCAGGAGGTAGGAGTTCGCGGCCGTCAGGAACTGGTCGTAGGGCAGCGACCCGAGCAGGCCGCCGAACGCGCCGGACAGCAGCAGCGACCGGGTGCCGGCTGCGATGCCCTTGCCGGAGACGTCGACGAGCGCCAGCTCGAGGATGTCGTCGGACTTGTTGGTCACGAGGAAGTCACCGGAGAACGAGTCGCCGTAGGCCGACAGGACCGACAGCTCGGCGCCCCAGCCCGGCGGCATGGGCGGCAGCTCTCCCTGGGTCCTCAGCCGGTCACGCAGGTCGACCAGCATGGTCTCGCCCAGGTTGCCCTGGACCCCGAGCCGGGCCCGGGACGCAGCGACCCAGAACATGATCACCATGACGATGACGAGGACGGTGTAGGCGCCGTAGTAGGGCGGACCACCACCCCGACTGACGAGCGTCAGCGCAGCGGTGAGGAGCACGAGCGCATCACCCGCCGCGAGGACGCGGGGAGCCAGGAAGAGACCGGCGAGAACGGCGACGAGGACGTAGCCAGAGAACGGGATCGAGGTCCCGATCCTGGCCATCGCCCAGAACAGCAGGAGGTCGGCGACGACGAGCAGCGCGAACGTGCTGCCGGTCCCCCACCGGCCGAAACGGCTCCGGGTCCGCTGGAAGCGCGTCATGAGGGAACGACGCGCGAGGACCGACCTGCCAACGTCCACCAGTGCGAGTTCCTTCGGGCCGGTCGGGGGTGCAGGGCACCCCGAAGGGTCATTGGGGGCGGACTGGCCCCGTCTCCAGCCCTGCCTCAGCAGCCTAGTGGGCTGACCTCGTCGGGGCCGAGAAATCCACAGATCACGGCTGGTCGGGCAGCGTCCCGTCCTGCTCGTAGGCACTGACCATGTCGATGCGACGCGCGTGTCGCTCCGCGCCCGAGAACGGCGTCGCGAGGAACGTCCGCACCATCGCCTTGGCCTCGTCCACCGTGTTCATCCGACCACCGATGGAGATGACCTGCGCGTTGTTGTGCTCACGCGCGAGCTGGGCCAGCTCCTCGTTGTAGCAGAGCGCGGCGCGGATGCCGGTGACCTTGTTGGCGGCCATCTGCTCGCCGTTGCCCGAGCCACCGAGCACCACACCGAGCGAGTCCGCATCGGCGGCGACGGCCCGGGCGGCGCGCAGCACGAACACCGGGTAGTCGTCCTCCGCGTCATAGGTGTGCGGACCGTGGTTGGTGACCTCGTGGCCCTCGGCCTCGAGGAACGCGACGAGCTCACCCAGCAGCTCGTATGCGGCGTGGTCGCCGCCGATGTGGACGCGCATCGCAGGCCTCTCAGTCGAAGATGGGGCCGACGGTGCGGCTGCGCTTGAGCTCGAAGAAGCCGGGCGTGCCGGCGACGAGCACGCAGCCGTCCCACAGCTTCGCAGCGGCCTCACCCTTGGGCGCCGGGCTCACGACCGGGCCGAAGAAGGCGACCCCGTCGACCGCGATGACCGGGGTGCCCACGTCGTCACCCACGAGGTCGATGCCGCGCTGGTGGCTGGCCTTGAGGCGGTCGTCGTGCGCGTCCGTGTCGGCGAACTCGGCGAGCTCGACCGGCAGGCCGACCTCCTCGAGCGCCGGCACGATCACCTTGGCGTAGTCCTTCTCCCCACCGAGGTGGATGCGGGTGCCCATGGCGTCGTAGAGGGGCTTGATGACCTTGTCGCCGTGCTCGGCCGCCGCGGCGAGGATGACGCGGACGGGGCCCCAGGCGCGGTCCATCATCTCGCGGTACTGCTCGGGCAGGTCGCGTCCCTCGTTGAGGACGGCCAGGCTCATGACCGACCAGGTCACGTCCACCGGGCGGACCTTCTCGACCTCCATCATCCAGCGCGAGGTCATCCAGGCCCACGGACAGAGCGGGTCGAACCAGAACTCGGCGGAGGTACGGGTCTGGGCAGCGTCGGAAGCAGTCACCTGACCAATCCTGCCACTGCCCCCGCGCCGACCGCACCCGAGGCCCGGAGGAACGCTCCGGGGCCGGGCTGGTTGACGTCACGGCAACCTGACCGGGGCCGCGACGCGGACCCGGGAGGCGACGCGGCGCCATACCCACCGTTGCGGGAACACCCCTCCGCGCGTGCGAGGATTGGCGCCGAAACGTGGACCAACCCCTGCAGGAGATTCAGTGCCCGGCACAAACCTGACCCGCGACGAGGCGGTCGCCCGCGCGGCCGTCGTCGCCGTCGACCACTACGACGTCGCGCTCGACCTGACGACGTCGGAGGAGACGTTCCGGACCACCACCACGGTGACGTTCACGAGCGCCCAGGTCGGGGAGTCCACGTTCGTGGACCTCATCGCCCCCTCGGTGGAGGCGATCACCCTCAACGGTGAGTCGCTGGACCCGGCGACCCACTTCGACGGCGTCCGCATCACGCTCCCGTCGCTCGCGGAGCACAACACCCTGACGGTGGACGCGACCGCCGCCTACATGAACACCGGCGAGGGGCTGCACCGCTTCGTCGACCCGGTCGACGACGAGGTCTACCTCTACTCGCAGTTCGAGGTGGCCGACTGCCGTCGCATGTTCACCGTGTTCGAGCAGCCCGACCTCAAGGCGACCTACGCCTTCACCATCACGGCTCCCTCGCACTGGGAGGTCGTGTCCAACTCCCCCACCCCAGAGCCGAGCCCCGTGCGTGACGGCGTCGCCCGCTGGGAGTTCGCCGCGACGCAGCGGATGTCCTGCTACATCACCGCGCTCGTCGCCGGCCCGTACGCCGTGGTCCGCGACGAGGTGCAGACCCGCAAGGGTGCGGTGCCCCTCGGCATCTTCTGCCGCAAGTCGATGCTCGAGCACCTCGACGCCGACAACATCTTCGACTGCACCAAGCGCGGGTTCACGTTCTTCGAGAACGAGTTCGACTGCGAGTACCCGTTCGAGAAGTACGACACGCTCTTCACGCCCGAGTACAACATGGGTGCGATGGAGAACGCCGGCGCGGTGACCGTCAACGAGACGTACGTCTTCCGCGCCAAGGTCACCGAGGCCATCGTCGAGCGCCGGGCCCTCACCCTCCTGCACGAGCTGGCCCACATGTGGTTCGGCGACCTCGTGACCATGAAGTGGTGGAACGACCTGTGGCTCAACGAGTCCTTCGCTGAGTGGGCGTCGACCACCTGCCAGGCCGAGGCCACCGAGTGGGAGTCCGCGTGGACGACCTTCGGCATCAGCGAGAAGGCCTGGGCCTACCGCCAGGACCAGCTGTCCTCCACCCACCCGATCGTGGCCCCGATCCGTGACCTCGAGGACGTCGAGGTCAACTTCGACGGCATCACCTACGCCAAGGGCGCCTCGGTCCTCAAGCAGCTCGTGGCCTACGTCGGCCGCGAGCCGTTCGTCGCCGGCCTGCGCGCCTACTTCGCCAAGCACGCGTGGGGCAACACCACCCTGCAGGACCTGCTCGGCGAGCTCGAGACCACCTCGGGCCGCGACCTCGGCACGTGGTCGAAGCTCTGGCTGGAGACCGCGGGCGTCAACACCCTGCGCCCCGTCGTCGAGGTCGACGACCGTGGCCTGATCTCCTCGGCGACCATCGAGCAGACCGGCGCCGAGGGCTACGCCACCCTGCGTCCGCACCGCCTCGCGGTGGGTCTGTACTCCGTGCAGGAGCAGGCCGACGGCCCCGTCCTGGTGCGCACCGACCGGCTCGAGCTCGACGTCGACGGGGCGTCCACGGCCGTCCCCGAGCTCGTCGGCCAGCCCGTGCCGGACCTGCTGCTCGTCAACGACGAGGACCTGGCCTACGCCAAGATCCGCCTCGACGAGCGGTCCCTCGCGACGGCGCTGGCCCACCCGCGCGGTTTCCAGGACAGCCTCCCCCGGGCCCTGGTCCTGGGTGCCGCCTGGGACATGACCCGCGACGCGGAGATGTCGGCGCGTGCCTTCATCGACCTCGTCCTGGCCTCCCTGCCCGGCGAGACCAACTCGACGATGCTGCGCACCGTGCTCGCCCAGCTCCAGAGCGCGGCGCGCCTCTACGTCGCCCCCGACCACCGCGACGCGGCCCTGACCACCGTCACCGCCGGACTGCGCGCCCTCACCGAGGCCGCCGAACCCGCCAGCGACGCCCAGCTCCAGCTCCTGACCGCGTACGCCGCCGTGCAGCGCGGCGGCGCGGACGCCGACTTCCTGCGCGGTCTGCTCGACGGGACCGGGTCGCTCGAGGGCCTGGCCGTCGACACCGAGATGCGCTGGATGCTGCTCACCGCGCTCGCCGCGGTGGGGTCGGCCACCGAGGAGGAGATCGCCGCCGAGCAGGCGCGCGACAACACCTCCACCGGTCGCGAGCGCGCAGCCCGCGCCCTGGCAGCCCGCCCGACGGCCGAGGTCAAGGCGCAGGCGTGGCACGACGGCGTCGAGGACCCGTCACTGCCCAACTCCGTGGTCGAGGCCACGGGGCTGGGCTTCACGCAGGCACTCGACACCGAGCTGCTGCGCCCGTACGTCGAGCGGTACCACGACGCGCTGCTCGACATCTGGGAGTCGCGCACCCACGCGATCGCCGAGTCGATCCTCGTGACCTACTACCCGACGGTCCTCGCCGACCAGGGCCTGCTGGACGCCTCGCAGGCGTGGCTGGACAGCCACCCGGACGCTCCCGCCGGGCTGGTGCGCCTCGTGGCCGAGAACCGCGACGGTGTCGCCCGTGCCCTGCAGGCCCAGTCCCGGGACGCCGATGCCTGAGTCGTTCCTGCACAGCCTCGTCACGCTCACCCCCGAGGGGGTGTGGCACTGGTTCCGTGGCGCCCCCCTCCAGGTGGTCGTGACGATCCTGGCGGGCGTGGTCCTGCGTTGGCTGGCGCTGCGCTCGATCAAGCGGGTCGTCCGGATCACCCTGGCCAAGTCCGACGCACGGCGCTCGCACGAGCCGGGGCGCGTCGGTAGGGCCGGCAACGCCCTGGCCGCGGCGGCGGGCATCGACCGTGAGCGGCACCGCCAGCGCACCCTGACGATGAGCTCGTTGCTGCGCAGCAGCGCGACCTTCGTCATCGCGCTGGTCACGATCCTGACCGTCATGTCGGCCGTAGGGCTCGACCTCGCCCCGCTGCTCGCGACTGCCGGCGTCGGCGGGGTGGCGCTCGGTTTCGGGGCGCAGAGCCTGGTCAAGGACTTCCTCTCCGGGATCTTCATGATCCTCGAGGACCAGTACGGCGTCGGTGACGTCGTCGACACCGGTGAGGCCATCGGCACCGTCGAGGAGGTCTCGCTGCGGGTCACCCGCCTCCGGGACGGCAGCGGCGTGGTCTGGTACATCCGCAACGGCGAGATCATCCGGATCGGCAACAAGAGCCAGGGCTGGTCGACCGCCATCGTCGACCTGCCCGTGTCCTACGCGGAGAACATCGAGCGCGCCGTCGCGGTCATCCGCACGGTCATGAAGGAGCTGGACGAGGACCCGGCGTTCGCCGACCTCCTCCTCGAGGAGCCCAACGTCGTCGGCGTCGAGTCCATCACCGGCAACGTCGTCACGATCCGCGTCATCGCCAAGACCGCGCCGGAGCAGCAGTACGGCGTCTCCCGCGAGATCCGCGAGCGCGTCAAGACGGCGTTCGACGAGCACGGCATCAAGGCTCCCGTCATGACGCCCTTCGGCCCGGCCGGGGGCACCCCGTGAGCACCTCCGGCCAGTTCGGCAGCTTCTTCGACGAGGTCGGCGGGCACGAGACCTTCCGCAAGCTCGTCCACGAGTTCTACCGCGGCGTCGCGACCGACGACGCGCTGCGCGCCCTCTACCCCGAGCAGGACCTCGGTCCGGCCGAGGAGCGGCTGCGCCTGTTCCTCGAGCAGTACTGGGGCGGCCCGACGACCTACTCCGAGCAGCGCGGTCACCCCCGGCTGCGGATGCGCCACCACCCCTTCAAGGTCACGCCGACCCAGCGGGACCGGTGGCTCCTGCACATGATGGCGGCCGTCGACACCCTCGACCTGCCCCCGGCGAACGACCTGCTGCTGCGCGACTACCTCGAGCGCGCCGCGTTCAGCCTGGTCAACAGCCTCGACGAGGACTGAGCCGACGCCCGATCCGGCACCCCGCGCCATACCGGGCGGTGGTCGTCCGACCGCCCACAAGGCAAGACGGCGGGAACCCGGTTTCGTCCACGGGTCGTGATGCCTCACCATGGTTTCCCGTGACTGACACCCTCTCCACGACGTCCGACGCCACCCTCGGCGGGACGCACCCCACCCACCTCCTCCACCCCGCAGACTCGGCCGACGCCGCCTGGTGGCGCCACGCGGTGATCTACCAGATCTACCCTCGCTCCTGGGCGGACGCCGACGGTGACGGCATCGGCGACCTGCCGGGCGTGACCGCGCGACTGCCCTACCTCAAGGCCTTGGGTGTCGACGCGATCTGGTTCAGCCCGTTCTACACCTCGCCCCAGGCCGACGCCGGCTACGACGTCGCCGACTACCGCGACATCGACCCGCTGTTCGGCACCCTGGCCGACGCCGACGAGCTGGTGGCCAGGGCGCACGACCTCGGCCTGAAGATCATCGTCGACCTCGTGCCCAACCACAGCAGCGACGAGCACGTGTGGTTCCAGGCGGCGCTGGCCGCCGGCCCCGGCAGCCCCGAGCGTGCCCGCTACATCTTCCGTGACGGCAAGGGCGAGCACGGTGAGCTCCCGCCGAACGACTGGCGCTCGGTCTTCGGCGGCGACGGCTGGACCCGGGTGACCGAGCCCGACGGCACGCCCGGCCAGTGGTACCTGCACCTGTTTGACACCAAGCAGCCCGACTTCGACTGGGACAACCCCGAGGTCGGCGACGAGTTCGAGTCGATCCTGCGCTTCTGGCTCGACCGCGGCATCGACGGCTTCCGTGTCGACGTCGCCCACGGCCTGGTCAAGGAGAAGGGGCTGCCCGACTACGACGTGGAGCAGCACCTGCTCGACGGCGAGCTCAAGCCCGGCTCCCCCGTGCCCCCGATGTGGGACCAGGACGCCGTCCACGACGTCTACCGCCGCTGGCGCAAGGTCCTCGACGGCTACGGCACGCCCGACCGCATCCTGTGCGCCGAGGCCTGGGTCCGTCCACAGGAGCGCGCGGTCCGCTACGTCCGCCCCGACGAGATGCACCAGGCGTTCAACTTCGACTTCCTCAAGGCGCAGTGGACGGCCGAGGAGCTCCGCTCGGTCATCGCCTCGTCCCTCGAGGCCGCGGACTCGGTCGGCGCCCCGAGCACCTGGGTGCTGTCCAACCACGACGTCGTCCGGCACGCCTCGCGCCTCGGCCTGCCGGTCGGCGAGCGCCAGCCGAACGGCATCAGCGCCACGGACCCGCAGCCCGACCGCGCGCTGGGCCTCAAGCGGGCGCGGGCGGCCACGGCGCTGATGCTCTCGCTGCCGGGTGGGGCGTACCTCTACCAGGCCGAGGAGCTCGGCCTGCCGGACTCGACCGACATGCCCGGCGAGTTCCGCCAGGACCCGACGTTCATCCGCACCGAGGGCGCCGAGATCGGCCGTGACGGCTGCCGGGTGCCCATCCCGTGGGAGAAGGACGCCCCGGCGTTCGGGTTCGGCCCCTCGGACCAGACGTGGCTGCCCCAGCCCGAGGTCTACGGCGAGTACGCCGTGGACCAGCAGGACGGCGTCGAGGGCTCCACCCTCGAGCTGTACCGCTCGCTGCTGCGCATCCGCCGCGAGCGCGCGCTCGGCACCGGAGGCCTGCAGTCGGTGGACGGCTTCGGCGACGACGTCGTGGCCGTGCTCAACACTGGTCAGCACGCCGGCGACACCCTAGTCCTCACCAACTTCGGTGCCGACGCCGTGCGGCTGCCTGCCGGCGCGACCGTCCTCGTCGCCTCGGGCCCCCTCGCCGACGACGGCGCGGTTCCCACCGACACGACGGTCTGGGCCGCCGTCTGAGCCGGCCAGCGGCACGCACGGCAGACTGGTGCCGTGCGTGCCGCTGACTTCGCCTACCTCGATGCGCCGACCCCCATCGGGCTGGCGCACCGCGGCGGTGCCAAGGTGGCGGCCAACCTCCACCTCGAGAACACGCTCGCCGCGTTCCGGCACGCCGTGGACCTCGGCTACCGCTACCTCGAGACCGACGTCCACGCGACGAGCGACGGGCAGCTGCTCGCGTTCCACGACCATGTGCTGGACCGGGTCACCGATGCGCGCGGCACCATCGCCCACCTCCCATATGCCGCGGTGCGCACCGCCCGCGTCAACGGCACCGAGCCGATCCCGCTGCTGTCCGAGCTGCTCGAGGAGTTCCCGCAGGCCCGGGTCAACATCGATGTGAAGGCCGACGGTGCCGTCGAGCGGCTCGCCGACGTGGTGCGGCGGCACGACGCGTTCGACCGGGTCTGCATCGGGTCGTTCTCCCGCCGCCGGCTGCGGGCCGTGCGGGCGCTGCTCGGTGCGGCCGTGGCCACGGCCGCCGGCCCGTCGGAGGTGGCGGTGCTGCGGTTCGCGCCGTCCGTCGTCGCCGACTGGCTGCGCTCCCCCGCGCCCGTCCTGCAGGTCCCCACCGGGCACGTCGTCGGCGGCCGTCGTCTCGACCTCGTCACCCCGGCCCTCGTCGAGCGGGTGCACGCCATGGGCAAGCACCTGCACGTCTGGACCATCGACGACGCCACCGAGATGCACCGACTGTTCGACCTCGGCGTCGACGGCATCGTCACGGACCGCACCGACACGCTCGCCGAGGTGCTCGCCGAGCGCGGCGTACCGTTGGGCCGGTGAGCTCGCCCAGGCCTGCACCGGAGCAGGTTGACGTCGGTGACGCACCCACGCGGGTCGCGCCGCCACGGCCCGGCGTCTTCGCGCCCGCCTACGCCCTGCTGTCCGTCGCCCTCGTCGCCCTCATCACGGTGATCGCCTTCGAGGGCATGGCCGTGTCCACCGCGATGCCCGAGGCGGCCCGTGAGCTCGACGCCGTGCGGTCCTACGGGTTGGCCTTCTCGGTCATGCTCACCACGCAGCTGCTCGGCATCGTGCTTGCGGGGGTCTGGGCCGACCGGGCGGGTCCCCTTCCCTCGTTGTATGCCGGCCAGCTGCTGTTCGGGGTCGGCTGCGCCGTGTGCGGCTCGTCAGGCTCGTTCGGCCTGTTCCTGGCGGGCCGTGGCGTGGCCGGTCTGGGCGCCGGGCTCATCATCGTCGCCGGGTACGTCGTGATCGGCCGCGCCTACCCGGAGTCGTTGCGCCCCAAGGTGTTCAGCGTCATCTCGGCCGCCTGGGTCCTTCCCTCCCTGCTCGGCCCACCGGTCGCCGCGTGGGTGACGACGACGTGGTCGTGGCGCTGGGTGTTCTGGCTCGTCGTGGCACCCGTCGTGGTGGCGCTGCTGGCGGTGGTGGCCCGGCGTGGGCAGATCGCCGCCGCCGACGAGGGGGTCGCTGCCTCGGGCCGCGACCACCGCCAGCACGCCCGGGCCGCCTGGCTCGGGGTCGCCATCGCCGCCTCCGCGGGCGCCGTGCAGTGGGGCACGCACTCGCTGGAGCTCCGGTGGTCCGCGCAGACCCTCGTGGCGCTGGTGGGCGTGGTCGGGCTGGGGCTGAGCGCGCCGCTCCTGCTGCCGCCGGGCACCTGGGTCATGCGCCGCGGGCTGCCGTCGGTGATGGTGGCGCGGTTCCTCCTGACCTGCTCCTTCTTCGGCACCATCACCTACATCCCGCTCATGCTCGTCAACGAGCGCGGCCTGTCGCTCGGTGCGGCCGGCACGATCCTGGCCGTCGGGTCCCTCGGCTGGTCGGCGGGTTCGTGGGTCCAGGGCCGCGACCGCTGGGCCGGCCGTCGCGAGCGACTCGTCTCCGTCGGTGGCGCGCTCCTGTCCACGGGGCTCGTGGCGGTCGTCGCGATCACCCACTTCGCGTGGAACCCCTACCTCATCGCCCTGGCGCTGGTCGCCTGCGGCACCGGCATGGGGCTCGGCACGGCCAGCCTGTCGGTGCTGTCGCTCACTCTCACGTCGCCGGCCGACCATGGCTCCACCTCGTCCTCCCTGCAGCTCGCGGACGTCCTGGGCTCGGTCCTCGGGATCGCGGCGGCCGGCGCCGTGTTCGCCGCCCTGCACACGGTCGCGGGCCGGGACGTGCCGGTGTACGTGACGATGTGGCTGGGCCTGACGGTCGTCGCCGCCCTGGTCGTCGTCGCCGGTCGGCGCATCGCGCCGCGACAGCCCTGACCACCGCCGCCCTCGAGCCGGTCGCCCTCGACCCCCTTGACCTGCGCGGATGCCGTCCTAGCATGGGTGGTGGGCCCCGCGGTCCGGCCGTGGGGCGGTGGCCGAGGGGTGGTCGCGATGGGCGACAGGACGACGAGACCGGGCGACAGCGCCGAGATGTCCGTCCGCGAGCTGATGGCGGCGCTCGCCGTGGTGGAGGAGCAGCTGCGCCAGGCGCCGTTGCTCGTGACGCTCGGCGGCACGACGGCGGTGAACCCCGAGGTCGCGCCCCTGCTGAGGAGGCAGCGCCAGCTCGTGGCGCGGTTGCGCGCGCGACGCACGTCCTGGGTCAGGTTCGGCAGCGGTGAGGCGCGTCAGCCGTCGGCCGCGTGGCCACCGCCGCCCTGGGCCGGCTAGCCCGGCCCCGGCTGACCGAGCAGGTCAGGCGGGGATGCCGCCGCGGATGAGGACGTGCCCGGCCGTCGTCGACAGCCGCGTCCAGCGGCCGTGGGTCCAGACGGTCACGTCCGACCCCGGTGCGGCGAAGCCGAGGGCGTAGGCCGCGAACGCACCGCCCGCAGGGACTGGCGGCGACGTGGTGGTGAGTCGGCCCCAGACGTGCCGGCGCAGTGCTGCGACCGCCTGACCACCGGCGTCCGAAGGCGCACCGGAGGCGACCTGCGAAATCCCTTCTCGCGCAACGGCATACACCTCGTCGGCCGTGACCGAACCCACCCGCTCCCAGCCGCTCCGCGGAGGCGCCATGGCGGCCCATCCGACGCTGACCGTGGTCGGCGGCAGCGACAACGTCCTGCCGTCGCCGCGAGCGAGCCGGTCGGCCACGGACGCGAGCGACACGGTGGTGTCGACCTCCACGGCCTCGGCGAGGGGCATGGCCCGCAGACCGATGACCGCCCCCTCCCCCATCAGCCCGCTGCCGGGCAGGACACCGACGTAGGCGGCCAGGGTGGTGCCGGACGCCTGGAGCCGGATCGCGCCGTCGTCGTCGGCGGCCTTGGCGCGGGCGACGTAGGTGCGCAGGTCGTCCAGCCCCTGCGCATCGGGGAAGTGCAGGTCCATCAGCGCCGCCGCCAGCGGAACGGCACGGGCTCACCGGAGTGCACCTCGAGCAGGGCCTTGAGGTCGGGCGCCATCCGGCGCGGCGTCGAGGTGGCGAAGTCGTAGAGCACGAGCGTGGTCTCGGCCCGGGCGTAGACGGTGTCGTCGGAGGCGAGCCCGTCGCGCACCTCGTAGGCGAGGTCGAACCCGGCACCGCCGATCTTCGTCGCCCACATCTGCACGACGATCGGGGGCACCCGGAACAGCAGCGGCGCGAGGTACTCGATCTCGTGGCGGGCCACGAGGATGCCCTCGGCGAGCACGGAGCGGTCCTGCCCGAACCACTCCTCGAACCCGATCACCCGGGCGTCCTCGAGCAGCCGCAGGAACTGCACGTTGTTGACGTGGCCGTAGGCGTCCATATCGCTCCACCGCAGGGGGACGTTGACGCAGTAGCGCTCGGGGAGCTGCGGGGCCGCGTCCGCCTGCACCGGTGCCTGCTCGTCTGCCATGGACCCATCCTGTCAGGGGTGTCGGGCCGGCGGCATACGGTGGTCACCATGGAGACGACCGCTGCGGCCACCGACCTGCACACCCTCGCCACGGGGGTGCTGCGCAGGCTCGTCGGCCGCGACGACGTCGACTTCCGGGACGGGCAGTTCGAGGCCGTGCAGGCGCTCGTGGGCGACCGGCGTCGCGTCCTGGTCGTCCAGCGCACGGGATGGGGCAAGTCCGCGGTCTACTTCGTGTCGACCGCGCTGCGCCGCGAGCAGGGCGCCGGACCCACCGTGATCGTCTCCCCCCTGCTGGCGCTGATGCGCGACCAGATCGCCGCCGCCCAGCGCGCCGGCATCAGGGCCGTCACGATGAACTCCGCCAACGCCGACGAGTGGGGCCGGGTCTCCGCGGCGCTGGCAGCCGACGAGGTCGACGTCCTGCTGGTCAGCCCCGAGCGGCTCAACAACCCGCGGTTCCGCGACGAGCAGCTGCCGGACCTCGCCCGGCGCTGCGGGCTCCTGGTCGTCGACGAGGCGCACTGCGTGTCCGACTGGGGCCACGACTTCCGTCCCGACTACCGCCGCATCCGCGACCTGCTCACGACGCTGCCCTCCGACACCCCCGTGCTGGCGACGACGGCGACCGCGAACGCGCGGGTCGTCACCGACGTCGTGGAGCAGCTCGGTGCCGGTGGGCACGACGTCCTGACGCTGCGTGGCGGCCTGGCTCGCGAGTCGTTGCGGCTCGGGGTCATGAGGCTGACCTCGCCCGAGCAGCGCCTCGCCTGGCTGCTGGCCCACCTCGACACGCTGCCCGGCAGCGGCATCGTCTACGCCCTGACCGTCTCGGCCGCCGAGGACGTCGCCGTGGCCCTGCGCGAGGCCGGCCACGAGGTCCGTGCCTACACCGGGCGCACCGACCCGGCCGACCGCGAACGCCTCGAGGCGATGCTGCGCGACAACCAGGTCAAGGCCCTGGTGGCGACGAGTGCGCTGGGCATGGGGTTCGACAAGCCCGACCTCGGGTTCGTGCTGCACCTCGGGGCACCGTCGTCGCCGGTCGCCTACTACCAGCAGGTCGGTCGTGCCGGCCGCGCCACCGAGCGCGCCGACGTGCTGCTCCTGCCGGGCCCCGAGGACAAGGACATCTGGGCCTACTTCGCGTCGGCGTCGATGCCGCGCCAGGAACAGGCCGACGCCGTGCTGACGACCCTGGCCCAGTCGCAGAAGGCCCTCTCCACCGCAGCCCTCGAGGCGGTCGTCGACATCCGTCGCACCCGCCTCGAGCTGCTGCTCAAGGTGCTCGACGTGGACGGTGCGGTCCGCCGGGTCCCCGGGGGTTGGACCTCCACGGGGGTGCCGTGGACCTACGACGCCGAGCGCTACGAGCGGGTCAGCGCCGCCCGGGTCCGCGAGCAGGACCTCATGGTCACCTACGAGCAGACCGGCGAGTGCCGCATGGCGTTCCTCCAGGAGTCGCTCGACGACGACACCGCCCTGCCGTGCGGCCGGTGCGACTCGTGCGCCGGGGTGTGGTTCCCGACCGAGATCCCCGACACCGCCGTCACCACGGCACGCGGCCGGCTCGAGCGGGCCGGCGTCGAGCTCGAGGCCCGCGCGCAGTGGCCGTCCGGCATGGACCGCCTGGGCGTCCCCCTCAAGGGCAAGATCGCCCCCGACGAGGGTATGGCGCCGGGCCGGGCCGTCGCCCGGCTCACCGACCTCGGGTGGGGCCAGCAGCTGCGCACCCTGCTGCGGGCCGACGACGGGCCGGCGCCCGCCGAGCTGCTGCGGGCCTGCGTCCCGATCCTGCGCGACTGGGACTGGGCCGAGCGCCCGGTGGCGATCGCCTCGGTCCCCTCGCGCCGCCGCCCCCAGCTCGTCGAGTCGGTCGCACAGGGCCTGGCCGAGATGGGTCGGTTGGAGTGGCTCGGACCGATGGACCTGGTCGAGGGCGGCCCGACCGGCGAGTCCGGCGGGAACAGCGCGTTCCGCCTCGCGGGGGTCTGGGGACGCCTGGCCCCGTCGGCGACCCAGCGCGAGGCGCTCGCCCGTCTCTCGGGGCCGGTGCTGCTGGTCGACGACGTGGCCTCGTCGCGCTGGACGCTGACCGTCGCCGCCCAGGAGCTGCGGCGGGCCGGGGCGCCCGGCGTGCTGCCCTTCGTCCTCGCGCTAGAAGCCTGAGCCGGCCTCGTCCGGCACCTCGGCAGGGGCCTCGGGTACCGGCTCGGCGGACCGGTGCGGTGCCGTGCGGGCGTCGGCCGGGGCCTCGAGCGGAACGGTGAACAGCGGCAGGAACAGCTGCACGGTGGGGCCGATGAGCACGGCATACAGGACCGTGCCGATGCCCACGACGCCACCGAGGGCGAACCCGACGACCAGGACGGTCACCTCGATCGTGGTGCGCACCAGGCGGATGCTGCGCCCGGTCCGGCGGACCAGTCCGGTCATCAGCCCGTCGCGCGGTCCGGGACCGAACTGGCTGCCGATGTAGAGCGCGCCGGCCAGCCCGTTGAGCACGATGCCGCCACCGAGCAGCAGCACGCGGAGCACCATCGCCGACGGCCGGTCGAGCAGCGCGAGGGTCGCATCGGTGACCAGGCCGATGACGACGACGTTCGCGATGGTCCCGAGCCCCGGCACCTGCCGCAGCGGGATCCACAGGAGCAGCACCGCCACCCCCACGATGATGGTCACGGTGCCGAAGCTCACGGGCAGGTGACGGGCGATGCCGTAGTGGAAGACGTCCCACGGGTCGAGCCCGAGTCCGGCCCGGATGAGCATGCCCATCGAGACCCCGTAGAGGGTGAGCCCGACGAACAGCTGGGCCAGGCGGCGGGTCGTGTGTCCCGCGCGGAGCTGCTGCAGCGGCGTCATCGGGGTGAGGGTGGTGCGCGTCATGGTCCCCATGGTGGTCCTTGCTGGTCTGTTTTCCGATAGCCAATTGTGTCAAAGTGGTCTGCATGTCTCCTCGTGCGCTCACCGCCGCCCGGCTCCGCCCGCTGCTCGGTGCGGCCCTCGACACGAGCCCGGCCTACCGGGGCCTCGCCGACGCCCTGCGCCTGCTGGTCGCCGACGGCCGGATCCCGGCCGGCACCCGGCTGCCCAGCGAACGCGACCTGACCGCCGCCCTCGGCGTCAGCCGGACCACCGTGGGCCGCGCGTACGCCGAGCTGCGGGACCGCGGGTACCTCGAGTCGCGGCAGGGGTCGGGCAGCGTGGCCGTGCTCCCCGGTGCGGCGACCGGCCGCCGGCAGAGCGGGCCGCTCCAGCCCACGTCCGACCAGCTCGACGGCCCGGTCATCGACCTGACCTGCGCCTCCATGAGTGCGCCGGTCGGGACCGTCGCCGCCTACGAACGCGCGCTCGAACAGCTCCCCCGCTACCTCACCGGCACGGGCTACCACCCGCTGGGCCTGCCGGCGCTGCGCGAGCAGCTGGCCGCCGACCTCACGGAGCGCGGGCTGCCCACCGACGCCGAGCAGGTCATGGTGACCGGCGGCGCGCTCGCCGGCGTGGCCATCGCGGCCCGGGCCCTGCTCTCGCCGGGCGACCGCGTGCTGCTCGAGAGCCCGACGTACCCCAACGCCATCGAGACCCTCAGCCGCTCCGGCGCCCGCGCGGTCGCCCTGCCGATCGGGGCCGAGGGCTGGGACCTCGACACCGCCGAGGCGACGCTGCGCCAGACGGCGCCGCGGGCGGCCTACCTCGTGCCCGACTTCCACAACCCCACGGGCGCCCTCATGCCCGAGGAGCACCGCGCCCGGCTGGGCCGGGCCCTGGGGCAGACCCGGACGGTGGCGATCGTCGACGAGACGCTCGTCGAGCTCGCGCACGACCCGGGTCTGGTGATGCCGTCTCCGCTGGGGGCGCACCACGCGCGGACCGTCACCGTGGGCGGGGCGAGCAAGACGTTCTGGGGTGGTCTGCGGGTGGGCTGGCTGCGGGCGCCGCGTGACCTCATGCCCGCGCTGGTCACGGCTCGGCTCACGCTCGACCTCGGCAGCCCCGTGATGGAGCAGCTCGTCCTGCTGGACCTGCTCGAACACCGGGACACCATCCTGCCGGTACGGCGGGAAGCGATCGTGGCGACGCGTGACGCGCTCGTCGGGGCCCTGCACAGTCGGCTGCCGGACTGGCGCTTCACCGTGCCGCAGGGCGGGTTGTGCCTCTGGGCGGAGCTGCCCGAGGCACTCTCGACGCCTTTGACCGTCGCGGCGGACCAGCGTGGGGTCGTCCTTGCACCGGGGTCGCAGTTCGCGGTGGACGGGGGCATGGAGCGGTTCCTGCGCATCCCGTTCACCGGCCACACCCCAGAGGTGGTCACCGACGCCGTGGAGCGGATCGCCCTGGCCTGGGAGGACGCCGTCGCGAGCCGACCGGCCGGCCGGCGACGTCCACCGCTGGTGGCGTGAGCGCCGACCGCACCGTCGAACTCGCCTCGAGCCGGCATCGGCACGCCCCCTAGGCTTCCGCTGTGACCGACGACAGCACCGCACCCACCGAGCCCCTCGCCGACCTGCTCGCCACCCTCGACCTCGAGGAGCTGGGGACCGCCCGCATCACCGTCGAGGGCGTCGACGGCGCGGAGTCCATCGACCTCGGCGAGTCCGGTGCCTCGGTGTTCCTGGGCCGCAGCCAGAAGACCCCGCACGGCCGGGTCTTCGGCGGTCAGGTCCTGGCCCAGTGCGTCATGGCTGCCGGTCGCACCGTGGCCGACATCGACGACGGCGACGGCCCGCGCCACATCCACTCGCTGCACGGCTACTTCATGCGGCCGGGCGACGACACCAAGCCGATCCGGTTCGCCGTCGAACGGATGCGTGACGGCCGGTCGTTCTCGACCCGCCGCGTCCACGCCATCCAGGACGGCCTGCCGATCCTGTCGATGATCACGTCGTTCCAGGAGCAGGCCGACGGCCTGGACCACCAGGACGCCATGCCTGACGTCCCGGGGCCCGAGACCCTGCCGTCGCTGCAGGACCTGTTCGGCGCCGTCGACCACCCGCAGGCCCGGCACCTGCTCAACCGTCCCGTCGAGCACCGGCACGTCGAGGGTGACGTGTTCGCGGCGCCCGGCCCGGAGCACGTCGCCCACCAGAGCGTGTGGCTCAAGGCGATCGGCGAGCTCCCCGACGACCCGCTCGTGCACGCCGCCGTCCTCGCCTACGCCTCCGACTACACACTGCTCGAGTCGGTCATCCGCCGCCACGGTCTCGCGTGGAGCGACCGCAGGCTGCGACCTGCCAGCCTCGACCACGCCATGTGGTTCCACCGGCCGGTGAACGTCGACGACTGGATCCTCTACACCCAGGAGTCGCCCTCGGCGTCCGGCGGCCGCGGCCTCGGCATCGGCCGCATGTTCGGTGCCGATGGCACCCTCGTCGCGACCGTCGCCCAGGAGGGCATGGTCCGGGTGAAGAAGTCCTGATGGTCGAGCGCGAGGCATCCCGGTGGGTGGTCGACGCGCTGCGCGCCGAGGACCACGAGACGTGGACGGCGCTGCACCGCGGGTACCTCGACTTCTACGAGGTCACCGACCCCGAACGGGTCTCCCCCGCGATCTGGGCCTGGTTGACCGACCCCGACCACGAGCTCGAGTGTGTCGTCGTCCGCCCCGCCCCGGGCGCGCAGCCGGTCGGTATGGCGCACTTCCGCCCCTTCGTGCGACCACTCGCCGCCGCGACGGCCTGCTTCCTCGACGACCTGTTCGTCGCCCCGGCCGCCCGCGGCTCGGGCGCCGTGGACGCGCTGCTCGCCGCCCTTCAGCAGGTCTCCAGAGACCGGGGCTGGACCCAGGTTCGCTGGATCACCAGGGAGAGCAACGCCCGGGCGCGGTCGACCTACGACCGGCTGGCCAGGCAGACCGACCTCGTGACCTACGAGCTGCCCGTCTGACCGCGCACGACTCGCAGGAGGTCAGCCGACGCGGACGATCGCCGCAGTGCGCGGCGGCAGGTGGACCGACTGCTCCTTGAGCTTGGTCTGGCCGGGCTCCCACGCCAGCACGACCCCGGTGGGTGCCGCGTCGAGCGGCACCGTCCAGCGCGAGCCGGCCAGGTTGACCACGGTGCGCAAGGAGCCACGGCGCATCACGAGCCACTGGCCGCGCTCGTCGAAGTCCACCTCGACGAGGTCGAGCCGCCCGTCGCTGAGCGCGAACTCCTTGCGCCGCAACGCGATCAGGTCCCGGTACCACGAGAGCATGCGCGCGTGCGGTGCGAGGCGGACCTCGTCCCACCGCAGCTGGGACCGGCGGTAGGTGGCCTCGTCCTGCGGGTCCGGGACGTCGTGCGCCGCCCAGCCGTGCGACTCGAACTCCCGGCGACGCCCCTCCGTGACGGCCTGCGCCATCTCCGGCTCCTCGAAGTCGGTGAAGAACTGGAACGGTGTCGTGGCTGCCCACTCCTCGCCCATGAACACCATCGGCGTGAAGGCTGACGTGAGGTAGAGCGCGGCGCCGATCGCCTGCTGCGAGGGACTGACCAACGCCGAGATGCGTTCTCCGACAGCGCGGTTGCCCACCTGGTCATGGGTCTGGAGGTAGGCGACGAAGCGCCGCCCGTCGACCTTCTCGCGATCCACCTCGGCACCCCAGTCGTGCCCGCGGAAGCTGGACCAGGTGCCGTCGTGGAGGAACCCACGAGTCAGCGTCTTCGCCAGGACGGCGAGCGGCCCACCGTCCGGGAGTGCGCGGCTGTGCCCGGCGAAGTCGGCGTAGTAGCCCTGGGTCTCCCCCGTGAGCGTCACGTGGAGGGCGTGGTGGACGTCGTCGTCCCACTGGGCGTCCATGCCGCGGCCACCGGCACCGGTCGGCGTCACCATCATCGCGTTGTTGAGGTCGCTCTCGGCGACCAGGTGCAGGGGCCGTCCGAGGGTGCGACCGAGCTCGGCCACCTCGTCGGCCAGCTGCGCCAGGAGGTGGGTCGGGGAGTCGTCGCGCAGCTCGTGGACGGCGTCGAGGCGCAGCGCGTCGACGTGGAAGTCGGCGAACCACCGCAAGGCGTTGTCCACCATCCACCGGCGCACGGCCTCGCTGTCCGGACCGTCGAGGTTGAACCCGGCCCCCCACGGCGTCGGGTGCGCGTCGGAGAAGTAGGGCCCGAACCGGGACAGGTAGTTGCCGACCGGCCCGAGGTGGTTGTACACGACGTCGAGGCAGACGCCGAGCCCCAGCCGGTGGCACTCGTCGACGAAACGCTGCAGCGCCGCGGGGCCGCCGTAGACGTCCTCGACGGCCCACGGGCCCACCCCGTCGTAGCCCCAGTTCCAGCGGCCGGGCCACGCCGAGAGCGGCATGAGCTCGACGACGTCGACGCCGAGCTCCACCAGGTGGGGCAGCCGCGCCTGGGCGGCGTCGAGCGTGCCCTCCTTGGTGAAGGTCCCCACGTGCAGCTCGTACACGACCGCACCCAGGACACCGAGCCCTTGTTGCGGACCGGCCCAGGTGGCGTCGTGCCACAGGTGCTGGGAGGCGTCGAACCACCGACTCGTCCCGTGGACTCCGTGCGGCTGGTGCGCCGACCGGGGGTCAGGCGTCAGGTCACCGCCGTCCACACGGAAGCCATAGTCCAGGGCCGGGTACGGCGCCATACCGGGGTCACCGCCGGCGGTCACCACACCCGTGGTCGGGCCGTCGGCAGGAACCACGTCTGCGGGGAGCTCCCAGGCCCACCAGCCCCCGTCCTGCCGCACCAGTGGTGCGGTCGCGGCAGGGCGGTCGCCGAGGGTGAACTCGACGTCGACGCGTTCGGCGACCGGCGCCCAGACGGTGACGGTGTGTGCGGAGCTCATGCGTGGTCCAAGGGTTGGGGCTCAGGCGATCTCATCGCGTCCCAGCGTGCCATGACGGACGAGCAGGGCGACGGGGAGGTCGGTCAGCAGACGTGCCAGCCGGACGCCGGGACGGCCCTCGAGCGAGACGACGGCCCGGCCGGTGAACAGGTCGTGCCACTCCCCCTCCGGCAGGGCGAGGTGGGCCTCGCCCCAGCCACCCGACGCGGCGAGCTTGTCGCTGAACCGGGTCACGACGGCGACGACCTGCAGGCCGCTCTCGTCGCCGCGACCGACGGCGAGCGCGTGGTCGCTGGTCGTCGCCACGCGCTCGTACGTCGCGTGGTGACCGGTGAACCACTGCGCGTGGTGGTGCCGCAGCCGCAGGGTGCGGGAGGTGACGAGCAGCTTCTCGTCGTCGAGGTCCGCCGGTTCCCCGCCCTTGTCGAGGCGGGCCAGCCGGGTGCGGCGCTGCCCGTAGTCGACGGGTCTGCGGTTGTCCGGGTCGACGAGCGACAGGTCGACCAGCTCGGTCCCCTGGTAGACGTCGGGGACGCCGGGGACGACGAGCTGCAGGAGCTTCTGGCCGAGGATGTTGGACCGGGACGCGGCTGCCGCGCGGTCGACCCAGGCCTGGCAGTGCGACACGAGCGCGGGTTGCCCCAGCAGGGCCGCGACGTACCGCTGCACGTCGGCCTCGTACGCGTCGTCCTGGTCGGTCCACGTGGTGTGCTGCTTGGCCTCGCGAATCGCCTTGGTGGCATAGGCCTGGAGGCGCTCGACGCTGATCGGCCAGGCACCCACCGCGGTCTGCAGGAGGAAGTACTCCGTCGCCGGGTCGAGCTTCTTGCCGCGGTGGTCCTTGGCCAGTCGGCGCGCGGTCCCGACCCACGCCTTCCACTCGGCCGAGAGCTCGGACACCACGGCCAGCCGGGCCCGGACGTCCTCGGACCGCTTCGTGTCGTGGGTCGACAGGGTCGTCATCGTCGTCGGCCAGGAGGCCAGCTGGCGCGAGGCGAACTCGTGCAGCTCCTCGGGGGCGATGCCGAGGAGGCCCGGGTCACCGCCGACCTCGTTGAGGGAGGTGAGCCGGGAGTAGCGGTAGAACGTGGTGTCCTCGATCCCCTTGGCCATCACCGGCCCGCAGGTCTGCTGGAAGCGCACCACGAACTCGCGCTGCGCCGACTCGGTGTCGGCGTGCGCCTCGGGGAGGCGGCCACCGCGGGCGAGCTGGGCGATCGTGCTCAGGCTGAGCTGGTCGGGCCCGGCGATCACTGCCATGGCGCGCGACTCGGCGGCGTTGAGGACGGCGGCCTGGCTCGGGTCGGCCTCGCTGCCGCCGACGTACGCGCGGTAGCGGTCCATGGCGACGAGGAGCTCACCCAGTGCGCGCTTCAGCGAGGCCTGGTCGTGCCACGGCAGCACCTGCTCGACCAGCCGCATCAACCGGTTGACCTCCGCGGCCTGCACCTCACGCACGACCTGCCGCTTGGCGTCGACGACCATGGCGTCGAGGTCCTCCTGGTGCCCGACGACCTGGTTCAGCAGGTCGGTGAGCGGTCCCTTGCCCGCGGGGTCGACGAAGACGCCGCCGACCCGGAGGAGGGTGTCGTACCCCGTCGTCCCGGCACAGCGCCAGGTGTCGGGGAGCTCCTCGTGCCCCTCGAGGATCTTCTCCGCCACCACCCACGCGTCGTCCGTGGCCTCGGCCAGCCGGTCGAGGTAGCCACCGGGGTCGGCGAGGCCGTCCGGGTGGTCGATCCGGAACCCGTCGACGAACCCGGACCGGTAGAAGTACAGGAGCAGCCGGTGGGTGGCGTCGAAGACCTCGGGGTCCTCGACCCGCACGGCGGCCAGGGTCGTCACGTCGAAGAAGCGTCGGTAGTTGAGCCGCTGCGCGCCTTCGCGCCAGTCGCACAGCAGGTACCACTGCGCCTCGACGAGCTCGGCCACCGGGAGGTGCTCGGTTCCCGGGCGGACCGGGAACTCGTGGTCGAAGTACCGCAGCACCGCCTCGTCGCCGCGCGGACCGCCGTCCCGGTGGACCGCCAGCTCGCCGGCCGACAGGGCCGAGGAGAGGGGCCCACCGAGGACCGGCACCAGGACCCGGTCGTCCTCGGCCGCCCAGTCCACGTCGAACCAGTGCGCGTACTCCGAGTTGCGCCCCTCGCGCAGCAGCGACCACCACTGGCGGTTCAGGTGCGCAGGGGTGGGCGTCGTCATGTGGTTCGGGACCACGTCGACGATCACGCCGAGGCCGTAGAGCGACAGGGTGCGCGACAGCCTGGCCAGCTCGGTGCCGCCCCCCGCCTCCTCGTTGATGAGGTCGTGGTTGACGACGTCGTAGCCGTGCGTCGAACCGGGCGCCGGCTGCAGGACCGGCGACAGGTAGGCGTGCGACACCCCGAGGGCGTCGAGGTAGCTCGCCTGCTCCGCCGCGTTGTCGAAGGTGAACCCGCCGTGGACCTGCAGGCGGTACGTCGCGGTGGGCACCACTCGCCCCTCCGCCGGCCGGTGCGGTGGCGTCCCGCGCTGCATACCCGTCTCCTGCATCGTCATCGAACGGTCACTGTGGTCGTCGTCGGTCGGTCCTCGACACCCCTGACAGGGAGATCATCGCCGGGCGACGGCCGCTCCTGCGGGAGATCCGGAGGGAAGCGCACGAGGACACCGCAGGACCACGACGCTACGCCCTTCGGCCTTGACCTTGGCGTCCGGCTTGTACTCCTTTGCCTGGACCTCCTGGGCCGACGTGTCGAGCTCGGTGACCCAGCGGTCGCCGTACTCCTTGCCGGGCAGGACGAACGGGAGCACGTCGTGGTGGCCGTTGAAGATCACCAGGAAGTGGTCGTCCAGCGTCTGCTGTCCGCGCGTGTCCGGCTCGGGGATCGTCTGCCCGTTGAGGAAGACCATCATCGAGCGGGCGTAGCCGTTGGCCCAGGACTCCTCGTCCATGTGGTTGCCACCGGGCTCGAACCACGCGATGTCGCCCACCGCGCTCTCGCCACCGTGGTCGGCCGAACCCGCGAAGAAGCGGCGACGACGGAACACCGGGTGGTCGTGACGCAGCTCGACGAGCTTCTGGGTGAAGGCGATGAGGTCGAGCTGGTCCTGGTCGAGGCTCCAGTCGATCCACGAGATCTCGTTGTCCTGGCAGTAGCCGTTGTTGTTGCCACCCTGGCTGCGGCCGAGCTCGTCGCCGTGCAGCAGCATCGGGACGCCCTGGGAGAGCAGGAGGGTGGCCAGCATGTTGCGCTGCTGGCGCAGGCGCAGGGCGTTGACCTTCTTGTCCTTGGTCGGGCCCTCGACGCCACAGTTCCAGGAGCGGTTGTGGCTCTCGCCGTCGTTGCCGTCCTCGCCGTTGGCGTCGTTGTGCTTGTCGTTGTAGGACACCAGGTCCCGCAGCGTGAAGCCGTCGTGCGCGGTGACGAAGTTGATCGACGCGATCGGCTTGCGGCCGCTGTGCTCGTAGAGGTCGCTCGAGCCGGTGAGCCGGGACGCGAACTCGCCGAGCGTCGCGCTCTCGCCACGCCAGAAGTCGCGCACGGTGTCGCGGTACTTGCCGTTCCACTCGGTCCACAGGGGCGGGAAGTTGCCGACCTGGTAGCCGCCGTCGCCGACGTCCCAGGGCTCGGCGATAAGCTTGACCTGGCTGACCACCGGGTCCTGCTGCACGAGGTCGAAGAAGGCCGACAGCTTGTCGACCTCGTGGAACTGGCGCGCCAGCGTGGCCGCGAGGTCGAACCGGAACCCGTCGACGTGCATCTCGGTCACCCAGTAGCGCAGCGAGTCCATGATGAGCTGGAGCACGTGCGGGTGGCGCATCAGCAGGCTGTTGCCGGTGCCCGTGGTGTCGTAGTAGTGAGCCTTGTCCTCGTCGACGAGGCGGTAGTAGGCCGCGTTGTCGATGCCTCGGAAGCAGATCGTCGGGCCGAGCTGGTTGCCCTCGGCGGTGTGGTTGTAGACCACGTCGAGGATGACCTCGATGTCGGCCTCGTGGAGGGCCTTGACCATCCCCTTGAACTCGGCCACCTGCTCGCCACGCGTGCCGTAGGCCGCGTAGCCGTTGTGCGGGGCGAGGAACCCGATCGTGTTGTAGCCCCAGTAGTTCGACAGGCCCTTGTCACGCAGGGTGAAGTCGTTCACGAACTGGTGGACCGGCATGAGCTCGATCGCCGTGATCCCCAGCTGCTTGAGGTGGTCGATGATCACAGGGTGGGCGATGCCGGCATACGTGCCGCGGATCTCCTCCGGGACGTCGGGGTGGGTCTCCGTCAGGCCCTTGACGTGCGCTTCGTAGATGACGCTGTTGTGGTACTCGTGGCGCGGCAGGCGGTCCTGGCCCCAGTCGAAGAACGGGTTGATGACGACCGAGAGCATCGTGTGGCCGAGGCTGTCGTCGGTGTTGATCTTGTCCGGCTCGTCGCTGGGGTCGTCGAAGCGGTACGAGAAGAGGGACTCGTCGCCGTCGGGCTGGCCGTCGATGGCCTTGGCGTACGGGTCGAGGAGCAGCTTGGCGGGGTTGCAGCGGTGGCCCTGGGCCGGGTCGTACGGGCCGTGGACGCGGTAGCCGTAGCGCTGGCCGGGCTGCACGCCGGGGATGTAGCCGTGCCACACGAAGCCATCGACCTCGGGCAGCGGGTACTTCGTCTCGACGCCCTGGTCGTCCACGAGGCAGAGCTCGATGTTCTCGGCGACCTCGGAGAACAGGGCGAAGTTCACACCGGTTCCGTCGTAGGTCGCGCCGAGCGGGTAGGCCTTGCCGGGCCAGATCTCCATGAATCGCCTTCGTGTTCTTGTCGTGTCCCGGGCCACGAGGTGGTCGGGGACAGGATCTGCTGGTGAGGGCGGCATTGGCCTCGCGTGGAGCCCATTGTGCCGGAGGTGGGGGTCACGCGCTGACGAGCAGCGACGCCGTGCCGCCGTGACCGGCCGCGGACCGACCTCGGACGGACCGTCGCGACCGGCCGCGGACCACGGTAAGCGCTCGCTCAGTAGAGTGCAGGGCATAGCACGACCCCACCCGACCCGTCCCACCCCTTGGAGGACCTCCATGACCACCCAGCGCGTCGCGATCGTCACCGGAGCAGCCCGCGGCATCGGTGCCGCCACCGCCAAGCGACTGGCGGCCGAGGGGCACGCCGTCGGGGTGCTCGACCTCGACGAGGGGTCCTGCGCCGAGACCGTCGCCGCGATCACGGGTGCCGGCGGCCGCGCCGTCGCCGTGGGCGTCGACGTCGCGAAGGCCGACCAGGTCGAGGCAGCGGTGCAGCGGGTGGCCGACGAGCTGGGCGCGCCGACGATCCTGGTCAACAACGCCGGGATCACGCGCGACAACCTGCTGTTCAAGATGACCGAGCAGGACTGGGACTCGGTCATGGACGTGCACCTGCGGGGCTCGTTCCTCATGACCCGCGCCGTCCAGAAGCACATGACCGAGGCGAAGTACGGCCGCATCGTCAACCTCTCCTCGACGTCCGCCCAGGGCAACCGTGGCCAGGTCAACTACTCGGCGGCGAAGGCGGGCCTGCAGGGCTTCACCAAGACCCTGGCCATCGAGCTCGGGAAGTTCGGTGTCACGGCGAACGCCGTGGCGCCCGGTTTCATCCAGACCGAGATGACCAAGATGACCGCCGAGCGGATCGGGGTCTCCTTCGAGGACTTCATCGCCCACTCGGCCAAGGAGATCCCCGTGGCACGCGTCGGCCAGCCGGAGGACATCGCCGCGACCATCGCGTTCCTCACCTCCGAGGAGGCCGGCTTCGTCTCCGGCCAGGTCATCTACGTCGCCGGCGGACCACAGGACTGATGCCGCCGACCGAGTTCGTCGACACCCCCCGCCCCGCTCGGACGATCACCTGCGACGGCAGCCTGGTGCGGCCGATGGCTGCCGAGGCGTGGAAGGCCACCTTCCCGCCCGCCAACATCGCCCTCCGGTATGCCGTGACGGCCGTGCTCGGCGTGGTGGTCTGGTTGTCGACGCACTCGGCGTTCCTCACGGCCGCGATCGCCGTCCTCGCGCCGACGGTGGTTCTGCTCGTGTCCCGCCTGCGCCTGCACCAGTCGATCCGGGCGGTCGTGGGGGCGGGCCGGGTGCTCACCTCCGGCTACGACGCGCAGGGGCGGTTCGTCGTCGACCGGGCGACCGGTTCGCTGGACTTCGCCGCAGGGGCGGCCAGGGCCGTCACGCGCGTCGGAGAGGTCACGGTGGTCCGATCCCGGTCCCGCCAGCCGGCGTTCGTCACCGCCTCGGAGCTGCTGACGGCCGACGACGCGGACTTCCTCACCTCGACGTCCGCGAACGGTGACCTGGTCGAAGGCTTCCGGGCCGCTCACCCCGAGGTCACGTCGCCGCTGCTGGTCACCCCGGCTGTGCAGCAGGCCACCGTGCGCCTCATGCGTCGCGCGCTGGTCCGTCACCCGTTCCTCCAGGTGGCCGTGGCCGCCTCCGTGCTCACCGTCGCCATCTCCGACCACCGCCTGCTGGCCGCCGCGGTCGTGGCCACCCTCGGGCTCGCCGTGGTGGTCATCCTCGAGTTCGGGCTCGTCCGCACCGGGACGAAAGCGCTGTTCTCCGAGGGAACGGTCGTCGGCGCCGCGCTCCTCGACGACGGCCTGGTGCTGCACGTCCCGGGTTATCCGTCCCACCTCGGCACCGACGAGCTGCGCACCGTGCGCGCCGACGACGACGGGGTCGTGATCCGCACGCGTCGCCAACGCGTCCACCTCCTGCCGCTCGGCACCCTGGACGCCGACGGCACCGCCCGCCTGCTCGGGCTCGTCGCGCGCTGACGCCGCACTGCCCCGTCCCCTCAAGGGCGACCTGAGCCCGTTCCTGCACGAATCGCCCCCACCCACCCGGATCGAGGGCGATCCGTGCACGAAGCGGCACGACTCGTCCGAACGTCCACGAGCCGCGCCAACCACCCGTCGGCCTCCTGTCCTCGCACCTACACTCCGTGGCCGTGGGGGACGAACGACAGACCGAGCCCGTGGCAGCCGACTGGGCGGGCGTGCTGCCCACGACGGCTGCTCTGCCGAGGCCCCCGGTCGAGGTGTCCTGCGACGAGGCCCTGGTACGTCGGGCGACGCGCTCCGCGGTCGTGCTCACCGTGGTGGGGCCGCGCAGCCTGTGGGCCGTCGTGGTCGCCGTCGTCGCGAGCGCCTGCGTCCTGGCCCAGTTCGACGCGATCCCGTGGTGGGTCTTCGGTGTCGTCACGGCGGGGTACTACGCCCTCCAGGTCGTGGCCACCTCGGCGCGGCTCACGCGCGCGTTCCGCCAGATGCTCCCCCTCGGGACGACCGTGCGGTCCTGGTATGCCGCTCCGGAGGTGCTCGTCATGGAGACCGGCAACGGGCGCACGGAGTTCCGGGCCGGATCCCTGGCCTCGGCGCGCCGACGCGGCTCCGTCCTGCAGCTGCGGCTGCGCCGCAACCGGCGCCGGGGCTTCGTGCTCGGCGCCATGCTGACCGACGCCGACCTCGGGTTCCTCCTCACCCCGGCGCCCCCCGGCCACCACCCCCTTCCCGCCATGAACGGAGCCGAGCTTCCCATCGTGGTCGTCGTGACCGCCCCCGTGCGGCAGGCCATCCGACGAGCGGTCCTCGTCTTCCTGTGGCGCCGACCCAGCGTCGTGGTCCTCCTCGCCCTCTCCGCCCTCCTGCTCGCTGCCGCGGTCCTGCTGGACCCTGCCTATGCCGCCGCGCCGGCCTTCATCCTCGGCATGCTCGGTCTGAGCACGGTGGTGACCCTGAGAGGGGTCCAGCGGACCTACCCGCCCGGACTGGTCATCCAGGCAGCGATCACCGACGGCGGCCTGCGGTTGCGCACCGGCGACGACCTGGAGGACACCTTCGTGCTGAGGTCTGCCCGTCGGGGCGTGGTCGGTCGGCGGGTCGTCCGCATCGACCGGCAGCAGGGTCAGCCCTCGATCTTCCTGCCGCGCGACCTGTTCCCCCCGGCGGAGCTGGCCCGGTTGCAGCGCGCGATCGGCGCCTGAAGCGCAACGCAGGTTCGGCCGGTCGGCTGGTCCGTTGGTCGCCCAGCCCTGCGCCGGCTGCCTCGAATCCCGGGACACCCGCCTGCCCCGGATGGCACTGGTCGGGCCGTCCGGGTCGGTGGAGCGGCTGTCGGGCTCCGACCGCTACGCGACCGCCGTGACGGTGAGCCGCAGCCGGTGGCCCGACGGGGCGAGTGCGGCCCTCGCCTCCGGTGCGAACTTCCCCGACGCCCTCTCGCTCGGCCCGTCGACCCGAGGCTACGAGCCCCTGCTCCTCACCGGACCCACCCGGCTGCCGGACCCGACCCGGCGTGAGCTGCAACGGCTGCGCCCGTCGGGGGTGACCATCGCCGGCGGCACCTCGGTCGTCGGCACCTCAATCGAGCGAGAGATCCGCGATCTGCCCGACCTGCCCTGAACCGCTCTGGCTGACGCCCCCGGCGGGGCGTCAGCGGGCCATGACGACGAGGCGTCCGGTGGTCCGACCGGCGCCGAGGCTGGTCAGGGCGGTCGGTGCGTCCCCGAACGCGACCCGCTCGGAGACGACCGGCCTGATCTGGCCGGCATCGGCCATCGCGGTCAGCGCCGCGTGTGCCTCCCGCGCCACGGCGGGGTCCCGCTGGAGGTACAGCCCCCAGTGCAGGCCCAGGATCGAGTAGTTCTTGACCAGCGCGTGGCCGAGCGCGGGTGCCGGGATGGTGCCACTGGTGAAACCCACCACCACGATGCGTCCCTCGAACGCGACCACCTTGGTCGAGGCGTCGTAGGACGCCCCACCGACGGGGTCGAACACCACGTCCGCTCCGGAGCGACCGAGCGCGTCCTTCAGCCCCGCGACCAGGTCGCCGGCGGTCCGGTCGACGACGACGTCCGCACCAGCCTCGCGGGCCACCGCAGCCTTCGCCTCGCCGCCGACGACCGCGACGACGCGCGCCCCGAGGGCCTTCCCGACCTGGACGGCGGCGCTGCCCACTCCTCCGGCTGCGGCATGGACGAGCAGCGTCTCGCCCCGGCGCAGGCCGGCCCGCCGGACGAGCCCCACGTATGCCGTCTGGTAGCCGATGGTGAGGCAGCTCGCCGCCGCGTCGTCGAGGGAGGACGGTGCGGCGAAGGTGCCACCGAGTGGCAGGAGGGCCTCCTGCGCGAGGCCGCCGTGCGGCATCGCGGTCGTGCCGACGACCCGGTCGCCCACCGACACGTGCGGGTCGGTCGTGACACCACCGTCACCCGGCCCGACCTCCAGCACCTCACCGCAGACCTCGACCCCTGGCACGAACGGCAGCTCCGGCCGGACCTGGTAGTGGCCGCGCGCCATCAGCACGTCGGGGAAGTTCAGCGCCGTCGCCAGCACCCTGACCCGGACGTGCCCGGCCGGCACCTGCGGGCTGGGCACCTCTGCGAGGGCGAGGACGTCAGCGGGCTCGCCCAGCGCGGTGACCTGCCATGCGTGCACGCGGTTCTCCTGAGGTCGGACGGGGTGGAGCGAAGGTCAGTCGGTGCCCATGGTGACGGCCGGCAGCGCACCGGCCATCCGCCGCATACCGGCGAGCCAGCGATCGGGATCGCTCGCGCGGCGGGCGTACATCGTGGCCACCTCGGGGTGCGGCAGGACGAGGAAGCGCTCCTCCTCCATCGCAGTGAAGAGGTCGCGCGCCACGTCGTCCGGGTCGACGGCGTCCGGCTCCATGAGGGCCCGCCCAGCGGTGCCGGAGCTCCACAGCATGTCCGTGCGGACGCCCTGGGGACACACTGCATGGACGCGGATTCCCTTGTCGCCGTAGGTCATCGAAAGCCACTCGGCAAACGCGTATGCCGCGTGCTTGGTGACGGCATAGGGCGCGGCTCCGGGGATGGAGAGCAGGCCGGCGGCCGAGACGGTCGCGACGAACGTGCCACTCCCCCGCTCGAGCCACCCGGGCACGAGCAGTTTGGCGGCGCGCACGTGCGCCATCACGTTGACGTTCCACGAGACGTCCCACGCCTTCTGGGCCACGGCCTCGGTCCCTCCACGGGCGACGCCCGCGTTCGCGCAGTAGACGTCGATCTCGCCGAGGTGCTGACGGGCCGACTGGACGAGCGCCGCCACGCCGTCCTCGCTGGAGGCGTCGCCGGCGACCGCGAAGGTGTTGTCCCCCAACGACTCCGCCACGGCGGTGGCGGCCCCGGCGTCGAGGTCATTGACGACGACCCGCGCACCGGCAGCGACGAACGCCTTCGCGTACGCGGCCCCGATCCCCCGACCGGCGCCCGTGACGACGACGCCCCGGCCCGCCAGGTCGAGCGTCACAGGTTGCCGCCGAGGGTGACGCCGCCGTCGACGACGAGCGTCTGCCCCGTCACCCAGCCTGCATCCCTGGACAGCAGGAACGACACGGCTCCCGCGATGTCCTCCGGCAGCCCGAGCCGCTTGAGCGGGTAGGCCGAGGCGACCTTCTCCTCACGACCCTCGTAGAGCGCCTCGGCGAACCTGGTCTTCACGACGGCCGGGGCCACGGCGTTCACGCGGAGGGCCGGTCCGAGCTGGTAGGCCAGCTCCACGGTGAGGTGGATCAGCGCGGCCTTGCTCACGGCGTACCAGCCGATCGAACCGGTCGCTCCGAGGCCGGCGATGGAGGCGACGTTGACGATCGCACCGGGGTTGCCCTCGCTGCCGAGTCCGGCAGCGACGGCCTTCTGGGTCCAGGAGAACGCCGACAGGACGTTGACCTCCATGATCTTGCGCGCCACGTCGAGCGGGGCGTCGAGCATCGGCCCGTACACGGGGTTGATGCCCGTGTTGTTCACGAGGTAGTCGAGGCCACCGAAGGTCTCGCGGGCAGCCGCGAGGACCTCGTCCTGGTGCGCCTCGTCGGCGGCGTTCCCGGCGATGCCGAGGGCCTTGGACGGTCCGCCGAGGTGGGCGACCGCCTCGGCGAGGGCCTCGGGCTTGCGGGCCGTGATGACCACTCGGGCACCCTCGGCGACCAGCTTCTCGGCGATGCCGAGGCCGATCCCGCGAGAGGCGCCCGTGACGATCGCGACGGCGTTGTCGTGCGTCGGGTGGGTAGCCATGGGTGTCAGAGGCCGAGGTCGCGGCCGATGAGCTCCTTCATGATCTCGTTCGAGCCGGCCCAGATCTTCGAGACGCGGGCGTCGCGCCAGGCGCGGGCCACGCGGTACTCGTTCATGAACCCGTAGCCGCCGTAGAGCTGGACGCACTCGTCCAGGACGTCGTTCTGCACCTGTGCGGACCACCACTTCGCCTTGGCGGCGTCGACGGCGGTGAGGGTGCCGTCGGCGTGCGCGGCGATGCAGTCGTCGATGTATGCCTGGGTGACCTCGAGCTTGGTCTGCAGCTCGGCCATCTTGAACTTGTTGTGCTGGAAGGACCCGATGGCCTGCCCGAACGCCTTGCGCTCCTTGGTGTACTCCACGGTCTCGCGGAAGATCTGGAACGCGTGCGCGGTGTTGGCCACGGCGGCGCCGATCCGCTCCTGCGGAAGGCGCTGCATCATCGAGATGAAGCCCAGGCCCTCCTCGCCGAGCCGGTTCGCGTCGGGGACGCGGACGTTCTCGAAGAACAGCTCGGAGGTGTCGGCCTCCTCCTGGCCCACCTTGTCGAGCTTGCGCCCGCGGTTGAAGCCCTCCATGCCGGCCTCGACCATGAGCAGGCTGATGCCCTTGGCGCCCTTGGAGGGGTCGGTGCGCGCCGCGACGATCACGAGGTCGGCCTGGTAGCCGTTGGTGATGAAGGTCTTGGAACCGTTGAGGATCCAGTCGTCACCGTCACGCACCGCGGTCGTCTTGAGGGCTGCGAGGTCCGAACCTCCGGAGGGCTCGGTCATCGCGATCGCGGCGATGAGGTCGCCACTCGCCATGCCCGGCAGCCAGCGCTGCTTCTGCTCCTCGGTGCCCAGGTCCACGATGTAGGGCGGGCAGACGTCGGAGTGGATGCCGAAGCACGAGGACACCGCGAAGTTGAAGCCGGCGATCTCCTCGGCCGCCACCGCGTTGAAGCGGTAGTCGTCGGCGCCCATGCCGCCGAACTCCTCGGGGATGTCGAGGCCGAACAGGCCCTGCTTCCCGGCTTCCTTCCAGATGTCGCGGTCGACCGACTTCACCTCGAGCATCTGCTCGGCCCGTGGCTTGAGGTTGCGGTCGATGAACTCGCGGACGGAGCTGCGGAAGGCCTCGTGGTCGGGGCCGTAGATGTTCCGGGGCATTGCGATCCTCCAAGTGACTAAGCGCTTGCTTAGTCTGCGATGGCTGCGGCATGCTGTCAACCATGTCGACCCCCGTGCGTGCCGCTGCCGCGAGCGAGCCCGGCACCGACACCGCGCACCGCCTCCTCGAGGCTGCCGCGGAGGCCTTCGCCGACCGCGGCTTCCATGCGACGACGACACGCGACATCGCCTCACGCGCCGGCCTGTCACCCGCCGGGGTCTACGTGCACTTCGCCTCCAAGGAGGAGCTGCTCTACCAGCTCAGCCGCGAGGGGCACGAGGCCGCGCGCGACATGCTCGTCGAGGCGTCCGAGGCGGCGGGGTCCCCCACCGAGGCGTTGCGCGCCATCATGGGCACCTTCTCGCGCTGGCACGCCGAGCACTTCCGCGTCGCGCGCATCGTCCAGTACGAGTTCGGCAACCTCACCCCCGCCCACCGGGACGCCGTCCTGGGACTGCGCAAGCAGATCGACGCCGTGGTCCGCGACGTCGTCACCGCGGGGGTCGCCTCGGGCGAGTTCAGCGTCGAGGACGTCCCCGACACGACACTGGCCCTGATGTCGATGGCCGTCGACGTCGCGCGCTGGTACGACCCGGAGATCAAGCGCACCCCCGCCGCGATCGGCGAGGCCTACGCCGACCTCGGCATCCGCCTCGTCACCGCCCGCTGACCGACCCCACCGCGCCCGTATGGCGCAGGCTCCCCCGAAGGGGGCCCGCGCCATACGTCGTTGGTCGGACTACTTCACCTCGGACCGGCGCACGCGCCAGAAGCCGATGGCGAGCGGGAGAACCACCCACACCAGGCTCGACGTGCCGACCTGCGCCCAGTCCCGTGCCGACATGGCTGCCCCCTCGAGCAGGGGTTCGGTGGCGGCGCCGATGTCGAGCCATTGGCCGACGCTCCTCATCTGCTCCACCAGACCGGTGACGATCGACCAGACCGTCGGGAGGACGAGGTAGCCGACGATGGCCGCCGGGGTGTTGAGCAGGGACAGTCCGAACCCGACACCCTGGGCCAGGCTCAGGACGAGCACGAGCGCCACGCCCCACAGCATCCCGGCGGAGAGGGTCCACGGGCTGTCCGCGCCGCGCCCCTGGACGGCGACGAGGTTGGCCACCGCCGCGAGGGCCAGGGCGGCGACCAAGCAGCCCACCGCCGCGACCGTCGACGCGACCACCTTGGCCAGCACCACCCGGTGGCGCCGCGGCTCGAGCGCGAACGTCGTCAGTCCCGTGCGCTGGGACCACTCGGCGGTCGCGGCGAGGATGCCGACGATCGGCACGAGGAGCATCAGGGGCAGCGCGGTGGCCCCGAAGTACCCCTCGTAGCCGTGCGCACCTCCCCCGACGAACAGCATGATGGTGACGATGCCCGCGACGACCAGGCCGATGGTGACGAGCAGCCAGCGGCCGGCGCGTGTGTCGAGCTGCTTGCGCAGCTCCACGAGGGCGAGCCGCCCGAACGGGATCCCCGCCGTGGGACGCGCTCCGTCGATCCGCGGCAGCGAGACCTGGGAGCCGGGGCGCGTGACCGGGTGCGCGGGGTTGCCCGTCGCACCCGGCGCGGTCGCCGACGTGGGCTGGGTGCCGACCGGGGCGCTCATGCCGCCACCTCCTCACGGGCGGTGCTGGCGGTGAGCTCGAGGAACATGTCCTCGAGTCCGCGACCGTCCGCCTGCCGCAGCTCGACCAGGACGATCCCGTGCCGGGCAGCCGCGGCGCCGACACCGGCAGGTTCTGCCTCGGCGACGAGCCCGCCACCGGGGGCCCGGGTGCTGGCGATCCCCTCCGCTCGCAGCGCCCCCTCCAGGGCTGCGTCGTCGGTGGACCGGACCGTCGTGCCGGCCCCTCGCAGCAGCTCCGCCTTCGTGCCGGAGGCGACGATCCGGCCGTTCCCGATGACGACGATCTCGTCCGCGACGAGCTCGATCTCGTTCAACAGGTGCGACGAGAGGAGCACCGTGCCCCCGTCGTCGGCGAAACCGCGCAGCAGCGAACGCATCCACCGGATGCCGGCCGGGTCGAGCCCGTTCGCGGGCTCGTCGAGCACGAGGACCTCCGGGTCGCCCAGGAGGGCGTGCGCGAGGCCGAGCCGCTGCCGCATGCCGAGGGAGTAGTTGCGCACCCGTCGGTGGCTCTCGCGCTCGGTGAGCCCGACGACGTCGATCACCTCGTCGACCCGGCGGCGATCGACCCCCATGACCAGGGCCGAGAGGGCGAGGACCTCGCGCCCGGTCCGCCCCGCGTGCTGGTCGCTGGCGTCGAGGAGGACGCCCACGTGGCGCCCGGGGTTCGGCAGGGCGGCATACGGGCGACCGAGGACGGTCGCGGTGCCGGAGGTGGCGGGCGTCAGGCCGCACAGGATGCGCATCGTGGTGGACTTCCCGGCACCGTTCGGGCCGAGGAAACCGGTGACGAGCCCCGGCTTGGCGTCGAAGGTGACGTCGTCGACGGCCACCACGGGTCCGTAGCGTCTGGTCAGGCTGTTCACTGAGATCATGGAGCCAGCCTGCGGGCGCAGCGGTGGTCGCCACATCGGTCCGGGGCACCTGTGGGGTCATCCTTTGGTCTCGGGTCGCGGCCCGGAGGATGACGACCGGTCCCGGCTCGGCGGCATACGCTCGTCGCGTGCTGCTGCGAAACGCGTCCCCGCTCCCCCGCACCGTCTGGGGCGAGACGTGGCGCCTGCTGCTCGCACTCGCCGTGGGGCTCGTGCTGTTCGGCATCGTCCTCACGGACGCCGAGCAGCCCGGCGCGCCCCAGGTCCCCGAGGTGCTGCCGTTCCTCGAGGTGGTGTTCGGGGTCGTCGGGCTGGCGCTGCTGCCGTTCCGCCGCCGGTTCCCCCTTCCCGTGGCCCTGGCCACGGCCGCCCTCAGCGGGGTCTCGTCGCTGGCCGTCGGTGCAGGACTCATCGCCATGGTGTCCCTGGCCAGCCACCGTCGCTGGCGCCCGGTCGCCCTCGCCGCCCTGGTGTCCGTCGCCGGCGGCCTCACGTACGAGGCGCTGCGTCCGACCCGGGACGGCCTGTGGTTCAGCCTCCTCAACGTCGTCATCGGCGCCCTGCTCGTGTCGCTGACGATCTCGATCGGCTACTACATCGGCGCCCGCCGCGACCTGATGGCGTCGCTGCGCGACCGGGCCGACACGGCCGAGCGCGAGCAGGCCAGCCGGGTCGCCGAGGCGAGGGCGAACGAGCGCGCGCAGATCGCCCGTGAGATGCACGACGTCCTCGCGCACCGGATCTCGTTGGTGGCCATGCACTCCGGCGCCCTGGCCTACCGCAGCGACCTCACACCGGACGAGACGACGAGGACCGCAGCGGTCATCCGCGACAACGCCCACCTCGCCCTCACCGAGCTGAGGGAGGTCCTCGGCGTGCTTCGCGACCCGACCAAGGGAGACCTCGACGCCTCCGGCGTCGAACCACCCCAACCGAGCCTGGAGTCCGTGCAGGCGCTCGTCGACGAGGAGCGCGCGGCGGGTCGTGAAGTGGCTTCCTCGATCGAGGTCTCCCACCTCGAGGATGCCCCGAATGCTCTGTCCCGCAACGCCTTCCGCATCATCCAGGAGTGCCTGACCAACGCACGGAAGCACGCGCCGGGGGCGCCGGTCTCGCTCGCCGTGACCGGCGCACCGGGGGTCGGGCTGGACATCAGGGTGAGCAACGCCGTCGCGGTGCCTGCGCTGGCGCACCCCCTCCCCCAGTCAGGGATGGGCCTGGCCGGAGTGACCGAGAGGGCGGTGCTCTCGGGTGGTGAGCTGACCTTCGGCACCGACCGGCGCGGCCAGTTCGTCGTGCGCGCCCGGCTACCGTGGCGCGCATGAGCGAGACCATCCGCGTCGTCCTCGTGGACGACGACCCGCTCGTCCGCGCGGGCCTCGGCATGATCCTCGGCGGCGCGCCTGACATCGAGGTCGTCGGGGAGGCCGGTGACGGGGTCGAGGCGGTCGCCACGGTCGGCACCACGCAGCCCGACGTCGTGCTGATGGACCTGCGGATGCCCCGCCGCGACGGGCTCGAGGCCACCCGGCTCGTCGTCGCGGGACAGGCCGGGTCCGCGCGCCTGACGCCGACCCGGGTCATCGTCCTCACCACCTTCGACACCGATGACATGGTGGTGTCGGCACTGCGCGTGGGGGCCAGCGGCTTCCTCCTCAAGGACACCCCTCCCCAGCGCATCGTCGACGCGATCCGGTCGGTGGCGGCGGGTGAGCCGACCCTCTCGCCGACCGTCACGGCGCAGCTGATCGCCTCGGTGACGGCGGGCGACACCGACCGCTCGACGTCTGCGAGGTCGCTGCTGGACACCCTCACCGAGCGCGAGCGCGAGGTCGCCGTGGCCATCGGCCGCGGACGGTCCAACGCCGAGATCGCGGCCGAGCTCTACCTCGGTGTCCCCACCGTCAAGACCCATGTCTCCCGGCTGCTCACCAAGCTGGACGCCGACAACCGCGTGCAGATCGCGCTGATCGTCCACGACGCCGGGCTCACCTGAGGCCCCGCTCCCCGGCGACCCGGCCGGCGTTCGGTCCGGCCGTTGCCATCAGCGTCGGTCCCACTGCTCCTTGGTGATCTCGAACCGGTAGCCGCCACGCTCCGCGCCCTCGACGCCCTGCATGTCCTCGGGCGTCGGGATCTGTGCGACGACGGACATGCCGAGCTTCGACATCACCTTCTGGGAGGAGACGTTGGACGCCATGGTCTCGCCCCAGACCATGGTGACTCCGAGCTCCGCGAAACCCTTGTCCACCAGCGCCCGCGAACCCTCCGTGGCGTACCCCTTGCCCCACGCGTCCTGTCGCAGCCGGTACCCGACCTCGACCTCGTCCAGGGGCCCCGTCCGCAGCGGGCGCAGGAGGAACCAGCCGATGAAGTCCCCGGTCTCCTTCTCGTGGGCGGCGAACAGCCCGAACCGGCTGTCCCACCGCTCGTACGCGTTGAGCAGGCTCGGGATGACCTCGTCCCGCACGGCGTCCGGCGTCAGGTCCGGCTCGCCGCCGGTGAGGTACCGCATCACCGCCGGGTCGCTGTCGAGCTCGATCAGCAGGTCCGCGTCGTGCGCGGTGAACTGGCGCAGCAGCAGGCGATCGGTCTCGGCGTAGTCGGTCATGGCGCAAGCATGCCGATGGCGGTGCGCGCCGCCAACCGAGTTTCCTGCAGACCAGCGCGCGGCAGGTCGGTCAGCGGGCGCTCAGCGGCTCGACCTGCCGCACGAGCTCGGCGACCAGCCCGTAGGTCGCGTCCTCGGTGTTGTCGGCCAGTCCCATGATCACCGTGTCGATCCCGGCCTCGGAGAGCTTCCCGAACCGCTCCACCGTCTCGTCGACGGTGGCATACGGCATCCCGCCGGGGCCGCTGCCCGAACCGTCGCTGCTGACGGCCACCCGCGCCAGGACCGTCTTGTCGATCTCGTCGTAGTCGCGCCCGACGTCGTCACAGTGAGCGCGCAGGATGTCGAGCTTGCGCGGGATCCCCTCCGGGCCCAGACCGTTGTCGAACAGGTTGCACGCGTCGGCGTACTGGGCCACCAGTCGCAGCGTCTTCTTCTCGCCGCCTCCCCCGATGAGGATCGGCGGGTGGGGCCGGCTCAGGCTCTGGGGGACGTTGAGGGGCCGGTCGAGCCGGTAGTGCCGCCCGGCATACGGGGACTGGTCCCCGGCCCACATCTGCCGGCAGATCTGCAGCGTCTCCTCGAGCCGCTCGAAGCGCTCCTTGGTGGAGGGGTAGGGCACCCCCAAGCCACGGTGCTCCTCCTCGTTCCAGGCGGCACCGATCCCCAGCCAGGCCCGCCCACCGGAGAGGACGTCGAGACTGGTGACGGTCTTGGCCAGGAGTCCGGGGTGCCGGTAGGTGACACCGGTGACGAGCGTGCCCAGCCCGATCCGGCTGGTCTGTCCAGCAGCGAATGCGAGCGCGGTGTACCCCTCGACCATGTCGAGCTCCGGCGGCCCGATCATCGAGATCTGGAAGAAGTGGTCCATCACCCACAGGCTCGACAGACCCGCCCCCTCGCTGTTGCGGGCGATCCGGCCGAAGGTGGGCCCGATCGTGGCCGGCGCCCCCGGCCAGGAGAAGTAGGAGACCTGGTGTCCGAGTCGCATGCTCCATCCTGCGCACAGCCCCGCACCGACCACAACGGCGGGTGTGCCGCAGCCCGCGCCACCGGGTGGGTGGAGCGGGCTGCGGTGGTGCGCTACGGCTGCGGTGGTGCGTTGCGGCTGCGGCTGCGTCGGTGCGCTGGCGCGTCGGTCAGTCGCGGGTGAGCTTGCGGTAGGTCACCCGGTGCGGGCGGGCCGCGTCGGCACCGAGGCGCTCGACCTTGTTGGCCTCGTACGACTCGAAGTTGCCCTCGAACCAGTACCACTTGCTCGGGTTCTCCTCGGTGCCCTCGTAGGCGAGGATGTGCGTCGCCACCCGGTCGAGGAACCACCGGTCGTGGCTGATGACCACGGCGCAGCCCGGGAAGTCGAGCAGGGCGTTCTCGAGGGAGCCCAGCGTCTCGACGTCGAGGTCGTTGGTCGGCTCGTCGAGCAGGAGCAGGTTGCCGCCCTGCTTGAGGGTCAGCGCGAGGTTGAGGCGGTTGCGCTCGCCACCGGAGAGCACCCCCGTCATCTTCTGCTGGTCCGGGCCCTTGAACCCGAACTGCGACACGTAGGCCCGCGAGGGGATCTCGACCTGGCCCACCTGGATGTGGTCGAGGCCGTCCGACACGGTCTCCCAGAGGTTCTTCTTCGGGTCGAGGCCCGAACGGCTCTGGTCGACGTACGACATCTTGACCGTCTCGCCGATCTTGACCGAACCGCCGTCCGCCTCCTCGAGGCCGACGATGGTCTTGAACAGCGTGGTCTTGCCGACGCCGTTCGGGCCGATGACGCCGACGATGCCGTTGCGCGGGAGCGTGAACGACAGGTCCTCGATGAGGACGCGGTCGCCGAAGCCCTTCTTCAGCTTGTTGACCTCGATGACGGTCGAGCCCAGGCGCGGACCCGGCGGGATCGCGATCTCGTCGAAGTCGAGCTTGCGGGTGCGGTCGGCCTCGGCCGCCATCTCCTCGTACCTGGCCAGTCGGGCCTTGGACTTCACCTGGCGGGCCTTGGCGTTGGAGCGGACCCACTCGAGCTCGGTCGCGAGGCGCTTGGCCAGCTTGGCGTCCTTCTTGCCCTGGACCTCCAGACGCGCCTGCTTCTTCTCCAGGTAGGTCGAGTAGTTGCCCTCGTAGGGGTAGGCGCGGCCGCGGTCGAGCTCGAGGATCCACTGCGCGACGTTGTCCATGAAGTACCGGTCGTGGGTGACCGCGACGACGGCACCGTGGTAGGCGGCGAGGTGCTGCTCGAGCCACAGGACCGACTCGGCGTCGAGGTGGTTGGTGGGCTCGTCGAGCAGCAGGAGGTCGGGCTTCTGCAGGAGCAGCTTGCACAGAGCCACGCGGCGGCGCTCACCACCGGAGAGGACCGTGACGTCGGCGTCCGGCGGCGGGCAGCGCAGGGCGTCCATGGCCTGCTCGAGCTGGGAGTCGAGGTCCCAGGCGTCGGCGGCGTCGATGGCCTCCTGGAGCTTGCCCATCTCCTCCATCAGCGCGTCGAAGTCGGCGTCGGGCTCGGCCATCTCCGCGGAGATGGCGTTGTAGCGGTCGAGCTTGGCCTTGATCTCGCCGGCGCCCTCCTCGACGTTTCCGAGGACGGTCTTGGACTCGTTGAGCTCGGGCTCCTGCATGAGGATGCCGACCGAGTACCCCGGCGTCAGGCGGGCCTCGCCGTTGGACGGCTGGTCGAGCCCGGCCATGATCTTGAGGACCGAGGACTTGCCGGCGCCGTTGGGTCCGACGACGCCGATCTTGGCCCCGGGATAGAAGGAGATGGTGACGTCATCGAGGATGACCTTGTCGCCATGGGCCTTGCGGGCCTTCGACATGACGTAGATGAACTCGGGCATGGGGGCAAGGCTAACGGCCACCGCCCCCACGCCCGAATCCGCGTGCCGCCGTCTCAGACGGCGGTGAGCTCGCGACCGGAGTCCTCGCGCTCCGGGTCCTCCCGGTCGGCTTCGCGCGGCACCAGTCCCGTGGGCTGGGGCACGACGTCGTACTCGTCGTTCGCCGCGTCGAGCCCGCTCCCGGCCTCGAGCTCGGCGTGCACGGACTGGATCGCCTCGTCGGAGAGCCGGTCCGTCTGGTCCATCTGGGCCCGGCTCACCCTGACCAGCTCGGTGGTGCCCCACGTGAGGTCGTGCCCCACCGTGTAGGCGTCGATCTCGACCGAGGTGGCCGGGATGTTGTCGCTGCGCATCCACTGGTTCACCCGCATCCGGCCGTAGACGACCACGGGGTCGCCCTTCTTCAGCGAGTTGGCGACGTTGGCCCCGAGGGTCCGGAACGCCGTCACGTTGAAGAAGTTGGTCGGGCCGTCCTCGTACTCGCGGGTCTGCGGGTTGGGCCGGCGCACCGTCGACGCCAGCCGGAACGCCGTGAAGGGCACTCCCCCGCGTGTCGTCCGCGACTCCGGGTTGGCCACCAGTCGTCCCTGGACCGTCGTGTAGATCTCGTTCATGTCGTCCACCTCATCCTCTTCGTCCGTCCCCATCAGCGGGGTTGGACGCAAGGGTGGCGAGCGACGAGGGGCCGCGGGAGGGTGGACGCCGGCACCTGTGGACAGCCGGTGACAGGACGACGAGGTGTGGACGGGCTACGGGTCGGGCCCTCAGGCAGAGGCGCGGTCGAGGCCTTCGCGGGCCGCCCGGTGCCTGGCCAGCACGGCACGCACCGGCCCCACGATCCGCTCCGCGGCCACCGCTGCGACCGCGTCGGTGAGGCGGCCACGGATGACCTGCCCTCGCCGGCGCGCACCGAGGCGGGCCAACCACCGCGCCAGCGCGGCGAGCGCCAGGCCCAGCAGCAACCCGCCGGCGAACATCAGCAGCGGGTACGGCACCGGCCCGAGGCTCGGCGTGCTGACGTCATGGATGGCCAGCCACCCCAGGACGACGAGGACCACCAGCCACACCAGGCCGAGCACGGCCACGAGGGAGAGCAGCAGCTGGGCGATCCCGAACACCCGCCACCACAAGGGTGCCCGCATCCTCAAGGAGGTGCCGACGACGGCCTGGTCGAGGGCGTCGGAGAGCTCGGGACCGGGCGGCGTCGCCGCGTCGGACACGGCTTCCGCCCACCGGTGCGGCAAACCCTCGGCGGCACCGTCGCCCACACCCCGGGTCGCGAGGTCGACGGCGGCCCTGGCCGCCGGGGTGGGCGGGGGAAGGGAGGAGCGGCCCAGGACCGAGCGGACGTCCCCCGCGGTGACGGCGAGCTTCTCCTCCACGGAGTCACGGGTGTTGAGCCGCAACCGCTTCATCGGGTCGGGGCGCAGCGCACGGACCCAGCGCGTGAACGGCCAACCGGTCCTGCTCCAGGCCTGGTTGCGGTAGTCGCGCTCCACGGCCGCGACGACCGTCGGGATCCCCGCGGCACGGGACAACGCCTCGACGAGGGCGGCGTCCACGGTGTCGGGCAGGGTGGGCTCGGTGTCGGCGACGTCGACCCGGAGGCGGCCGGACGTCGCACGGATGTCGGCCGCCAGCCGGGCCTGCGCGGCGTTCCGGGCGGCCACGGCGGTGCCCAGCCGCATCGCCAGCTCGTCGAGACCCGTGCGGGTCGTCGCGGACGTCGCGAGGACCTGCACCCCGGCGATGCCGTCCTCGGCGGTGAGGCGCGCGAGATCCCCTCGGATCTGCGTGACGGCGTCCGCCGACAGGCGGTCTGCCTGGTTGAGGACCACCACGGTGACGGCGTCGTGCGTCGACAGCACCTTGAGGAAGTCGTCGTGCAGCCGGGCGTCGGCGTACTTCTGGGGGTCGGTCACCCACACGAACACGTCGACGAGCTCGAGCACGCGCTCGGACTCGAGCCGGTGGGCCTCGACGCGGGAGTCGAAGTCGGGCAGGTCGAGGAGCACGAGGCCGTCGAGGTTCCAGGTCACCGCAGGGGCACCCTTCGACGGCTTCCCCCCGCCGGTCGCGGGAGCACCTGTGGGAGCTGCCTGCACGTGGTGCCGCTGCGCCACCTCGAGCCAGTCGAGCAGGTCGCTCGCGTCGTCGTCGCCCCAGACCGCGGCGATGGGGCGCGAGGTCGTCGGGCGCCGAGCGCCCACGGTTGCCACGCCATCACCGACGATCGCGTTGAACAGGCTGGACTTCCCCGAGCCCGTGGCGCCCGCGAGCGCGACCACGGTGTGGTTGCCGGACCTGGACGTGCGGGCCGTGACCTTCTCGATGACGGCTCGGGCGTCGACGACGCGGCCGGGGTCGAGCTGGCTCCCCCCGGCCTCGAGGGCGTCACCGAGGGCGGCGGAACGCTCGCCCAGCTCCTCGGCGCTCATCCCCTTGACCTTGCTCCGGCCCATGATCAACGGGCTCATCGAACCGCCTTCACCGCTGCTGCGGCATCTGCCAGGCGCTCGGCCCGGTCTTCCCTGGTGGCCACGCCCTCGAGGGCGTGGTCGTAGCGGAGCTGCTCCGCGGCATACAGCTCACGCACCCGCTCGAGGAGGCGGTTGCGGGCGCGGATGGCCATGTCGCGCACGGCCTGGTCGCCGAAGATGGCCTCGAGCACCTTCTGCGCGAGCACCGCGGTCCCGCCGGCGATGCCGACCTCGGCGCCGGCGAGGAGCCCGCCGGTGTGCGCGAACACCACCAGCATGAGGATCACACCGATCCCGTTGAGTCCGTATGCCGCGATGCGGGCCGTCGTGCGCCGGTCCTTGCCCTCGCTGCGCACCATGTCGAGCAGCTCGCCCTGCCAGTCGCGCACGAGGCGCTCGACGGAGGCGGTGAACTCGGGCGAGGCCTTGGCCATGCCCGGGTGCGCCTGGAGCACGGAGTCGCCGCCCGGCAGCTGACGCCACTGGCGGACCACGGTGGCGGCCGCTCCCTGGCCCTGCGACTGGATGAGGGCGGCGACACCGGTCTGCAGTGCCTCGCCGAGGTCGCCGGACGGGGGTGGGGTGCCCTTGATCGCGGCGGTGATGCGGTCGCGGACCTTGGAGATGGTCGACTCGACCTGCTTGAAGAACTCGCCGGTCCCGACGTACTCCTGCCAGCGGGCGAGCACCTCGCCACGCAGGAGGGTCCCGTCGGTCATGCCCTGCTCGACGTGGAGGACGGCGTCGCGGTAGGACAGCTCGGCCGCCTCGTGGAGCGCGGTCACGGCCGTCACCTGGTCGCGGGTCGAGCCGACGAGGGAGACGGTGCGCTCCTCGAGGGAGCCCAGCGCCCCGTCGAGGGTCTGCTTGACGATCACCGCGCGGGCCCGGGCGTCGCTCGCGAGCGCCGACAGCCACGACCGCAGTCGGGCGACGTCGGCCTCGGGGAGGCGACCCTCGGAGGTGAGGGTGGCCTCCGGGATGCCGAAGATGGGCGCGGTCGACAGTCCCTGGTCGCGCAGCATCGACGCGAGGTGGCTGCGGATGTCGGCCATCGCCTCGGGGGGCACCCGGTCGAGGACGATCGCCACGGCGGTGCCGCGCTCGGAGGCCTGGCGCAGCAGGTCCCACGGGACGGCGTCGGCGTAGCGCGCGGCCGTGGTGACGAACAGCCACAGGTCGGCCGCCGCGAGGAGCTGCCCGGCCAGGGCACGGTTGGCACTGACCACCGAGTCGATGTCGGGGGCGTCGAGCAGGGCCATGCCCGGCGGCAGGGAGCTGGACGCCACCATCCGCAGCGAGGCCTCGCCGTCGTCCTCGGTCGCGGCGCCGGTGACCCGGCTCAGACCGGGCAGGATCCGGTCGTCGAGGAACCAGCGCTCGTCCTTGGGGTGGTGCACGAGGACCGGGGTGGTGGTCGTCGGCCGCAGCACTCCCGACCGGCTCACCTGGGCGTCGACGATGGAGTTGACCAGCGTCGACTTGCCCGCGCCCGTCGAACCACCTACGACCGCGAGCAGCGGGGCGTCCAGCGACCGCAGCCGCGGGATGACGTAGTCGTCGAGCTGTTTGAGCAGCGAGTCACGGGTCGCACGACCCGTGGCCACGCCGGGGATGTCGAGCGGCAGCTCTGCGTCTGCCACCTGGTCTCGGAGGGTCGTCACGGCGCCCAACATGGACATGGCGTCGTCCCGGGAAATCACACCGCAAGCCTAACGAACCGGACCGCATGCAACCTGCCACGACAGACCGTTGCGGACCCCTCATCGGTAACGATCGGGTCGTGCGCCCCCTCCGGAGGACCCAGAGGCCCCTCCGCGGCGGGTTCACGAGGGTGGTCCGGTGCCGCCGAGGCAGTGACGGGAGGCCGGCTACCGCCGGAAGTACCCGTCGTACCCGCTCGCCGTGGACCCGTCCCCCGAGTCGCTCTCGCGCGGCTGGAGGCGCTCGACCGGCTCGATCTGCTCCACCTCGTCGACGAAGATCGAGTCCCCGTCACCGCCCCGCACAGGGCGGGCGGACCGAGACGCGCGCGGAACCTTCAGGTTCGGGAACCGACCGGTTCGGACCGTCGGGATGACCGGACCGGCAGGTCGCCCGACCTCACCGTGCTCGGTCACCGCCACGGTCCTGGGTGTGCCGACGTCCGACGCACTCCCCTCCGGCACCCCGGCCACGAGCCCGGCCAGGGAGTCCTCGAGGTCGTCCATGTCGGGCAGCCGGGCCCACCACAGTCCGAGGGGGGCCAGCAGCAGGAGCGCACCCAGGGGCCAGGACAGGTTGCCGATCACCTGCTCGTGGTACCCCGGGCCGATGCTGCCCGAGATGACCCCGGGGTCGGTGGAGGCGTACGGGTTGTCGCCGAACAGGGCGATGATGCAGATGGCGCTCGCCACGAGGGAGAGCAGGGCCGCGACCGCCCACAGGACGAGCCACTCCCACCGCAGGTACCGCGTGTGGCTGACGGGCTGGCACCGGTGCAGGACCACCAGCAGGCCGGCGAGGGACACGGCGACGACCAGCACGCTGACGGGCGCGCGGTACCCGCCGAAGAGGGCCATGCCGATGATCCGCTGCATCAGCGAGACCGTGGGCACCCCCGACCCGAGGCCGGACTGGCCGGTGTACTGCGCGCCGAGGGCCCATGCGGATCGCGCCTCGATCAACGCACCCACGAGAAGGGCCGCCACCCCGACCTCGGCCACGCGCACGGTGAGGAACCACACCTGCGCCCCAGACAGCTCCCTCGCCTTCTGCAGCATCCCCACCCCTTCGTCGGTCCGACAAATCTATCCCGGTCGGAGGCGTCCACAATGGTGCGATGCGCATCTTTGCCGCGGTCGTGCCCCCGGAGGACGCCCTCGAGGACCTGGCGGACTTCCTCGACCCCCGACGGGACACCGACCGCGAGCTCCGCTGGACCGATCCCTCGCTGTGGCACATCACCCTCGCCTTCATGGCCGACGTCCCCGAGGGTCGCCTCGACGAGGTCGCGCTCGCCGTGGCCGAGGCCGCCGCCCACCGCGAACCGTTCGCCTCCCGGCTGCACTCGGGTGGGGCCTTCCCGCACGCGGCGGACGCCAGGGTCCTGTGGATCGGGGTCGACGGCGACGACGAGGCCAGGGGCTCCCTGGCCGCGCTGGCGCGCAACGTTCGGTCGTCCTGTGCCCACGTCGGCGCCACACCCGAGGGCGGTGGCTTCCAGCCGCACCTCACCGTGGCCCGGGCGCGGCACTCCTTCGAGGCGACCCGCTGGCTGCGGGTGCTCGACGCGTACTCCGGTCCGCGGTGGAACGCCGACGAGGTGACGCTGTTCGCCTCGCACGCGCCGTCGGGTGGCCGCCCGCGCCAGTACCGCCCTGTCGCGACGATGCCACTCGGTGGCGAGGAGTGAGCCCAGCCGCCGCTGCCCTCGCCCCGGTCGTCGACGTCCACCCGTATGCCGCCCGCGAGGCCTTCGCCGCGCTCCTCGCCCACGCGGTGCCCGGGCTCGAGCGGGTCGAGGCATCGACCGGGACGTACGAGCGGCTGGTGCCGACGCCGGCGGGACCGCGCCTCGTGCAGGCGCACTTCGCCGGGGACCAGGTCACCGTCAGCGCCCGGATCAGGCCAGGGTCCGTCGACCAGCTCGGCGCCGTCGGCCACCGGGTACGACAGTGGCTCGACCTCGACACCGACCTCGCGGCAGCTGCCAGGCACCTGGGCGGCGACCCCGTCCTGGGGCCGCTCGTCGCCGCGAACCCGACGCTGCGGATCCTGGGCGCCTTCGACGGTTTCGAGGCCACCGTCATGACGGTGCTCGGCCAGCACGTCTCGCTCCAGGCCGCCCAGACCTTCGCCGCACGACTCGTCCAGCGCTGGGGAGTCCTCGATGCAGACTCCACGCTGCGCGAGTTCCCATCCCCTGCAACACTTTCCGTCGCCGACGCCACGCAGCTTCAGTCGGTTGTCGGCGTGACCGGGGCACGGGCTCGCACCGTCGTGGCCCTGGCGCAGGCCTGTGCGCAAGGGCTGGTCATCGCACCCGACTCGGACCACAGCGAGGTCCGGCGCCGCCTCCTCGCGCTGCCCGGCATCGGGCCGTGGACCGTCGACTACGTCGCCATGCGGGCACTCAGGGACGCTGACGCGTTCCCCCACGGCGACCTCGTCCTGCGCAAGGCCCTCGACCTCCCGACCCAGCACGAGGTGCTCACCCGGTCAGCGGGCTGGGCCCCGTGGCGGGCCTATGCGGCCATCCACCTGTGGCACCACGCGGCATACGCGAAGCACCTCTGACCACGCCGGAGCGGCGAGCCGGCACGTCCGCGCCCCAGGCTCATCGGCATGGGATGGCGCCCCCGGCAGGACTCGAACCTGCGACCCAGTCATTAGAAGTGACTCGCTCTATCCGCTGAGCTACGGGGGCCAGTGGGCCAGAGACTAACCGATCGCGAAACATCCTCCTGGCGGACGCCTTCCGCATCCTTCCCGCGATCTGAGGTCTCAGTCAGAGCTCGCTGCCGCCTGCGGCGCGCGGGCCGACAGCTGGGCCGTGCGGCGCAGGGCGAGCTCGGCGAGCAGGGCCGCCCCGTCCGGCACGACCGAGTCGTCGAAGTCAGCCCGCGGCGAGTGGTTGTCGGGTGCAGAGTCGTGGTCGGCCGCGGGACAGGCGCTGAGGTTGACGTACGCGCTGGGCACGAGCTGACCGACGAACGAGAAGTCCTCGGACCCCATCTCCGGATCGCGCTGGTGGCTGTAGCGGTCGGCGCCGAACAGGTCGACGATGGTGTCCTTGGCGAAGGCGTACTCGGCCTCGTCGTTGACCGTCACGGGGTAGCCGGGGAGGTGCTCGACGACGGCGGTGAGGCCGTGGGCGGCGGCGAGCTGGGTGCAGAGCCGTTCGATCTTCGCGCTGACCTCGGCTCGGGCCTCCTCCGAGAGGCTGCGCACGGTCGCCTCGAACACCGCCTCGTCGGGGATGATGTTGTCCTTGGTGCCGCCGACGAACTTCCCCACGGTGATGACGACCGGGTCGAACACGTCGAACTGACGGGTGACGAGGGTCTGCAGGGCCACGACGATCTCGCAGGCCACGGGGATCGGGTCCTTGGCCCGGAACGGCTGCGACCCGTGTCCACCCTCGCCGACGATGGTCACCCTGACCTCGTCCGCCGCAGCCATGAGCGGACCGGGACGGCCGAACCAGACCCCCTTCGCGTACTCGGACGAGTAGACGTGCAGGGCGTAGGCGGCGTCGACACGACGGCCGGCAGCCTCGAGCAGGCCCTCGCGAATCATCGGCTCCGCTCCCCCGGGTCCCTCCTCCCCGGGCTGGAACATGAGCACGACGTCACCCTCGAGCTCGTCGCGCAGCTCGTGCAGGATCCGCGCCGCACCGACCAGGCCCGCGACGTGGAGGTCGTGGCCGCAGGCGTGCATCCGGCCGACGTGGCGTGAGACGTGGTCGAGGTCGAGGTCCTCGGTGACCGGCAGGGCGTCCATGTCGCCGCGCAGCAGGACGACCGGGCGGTCCGTCCCGGTGCGCGAGCCGCCACGGCCGCGCAGGACCGCGACGACCGACGACAGCTCGCGACCCAGCGTGACCTCGAGGTCGAGGCCGTCCAGCGCGTCGAGGACGGCCCGCTGCGTGAGCGGCAGGTCCATGCCGACCTCCGGCACCTGGTGCAGCTCGCGCCGGAGTCGGATGAGGTCGGGGCCGATGGTCGAGGCGATGTCGAGGGTGCGCACGACCTGCACGCTAGTACGCGCCGAGGAACTCCCGGCGTCGCGCCGTCAGCGCGTCGAGCAGCTCGCGCTCGGTCTGCAGGGCCTGGTCGTCGGCTGCGCTGTGGTGCATGCGCGCACGGAGGAGGGCGAGCTCGCTGGCGGAGTCCTGGAAGCTGCGCATCGACGCCAGCGACGCACGCCCGGCCGACCGCGCCCACACCCGTGCGCTGCGCCGACCCGCCATGGTCGACAGCATCTGCACCTCGCTGGGCGAGAGCCAGCCGGCGTCGGCGTACGCGCTGAGGTAGCGGCCGATGAGCCGCCCCTCGCGTCGACGGGCCCACACCACGAGCGCGCCGAACGCCACGAAGATCGGCACCTCGACGAACAGGTAGACGGTGACCAGCCCGGCGCCTCCGGTGACGGCAGCCAGGTTCCAGATCGCGTGCAGCAGGGCGGCGAGGACGTACCCCGCCACCGGTGCGGCGACCTTGAGGACCCGGCTGCGGGTGGTGGCCGCGATCCCGATCCCGATGCCCGTCATCACCGTGAAGATCGGGTGGGCGAACGGCGTGAACAGGCACCGGGCGATGAACGTCCCGGTGAGGGCCGCGTCCCCGCCGTCGGCGTAGGCCAGGCCGAGGTACTGGATGTTCTCGGTGAAGGCGAAGCCGGCGGCGACGATCCCGGCATAGACCATCCCGTCGATGATCCCGTCGAACTCGCGTCGACGCAGGCGCCAGACCAGGAGCACCAGCAGCCCCTTGACCGCCTCCTCCACCAGCGGCGCGGAGAAGATCGCCGTGGCCAGGCCTGCAGTCTCGGTCCCGCCGGTGGCGGCCTGGAACGCGATGTTGGCGCCGGTGTTGAAGATCCCGGCCAGCAGTGCCGCGACGAGGGCGCCCCACCCGAACGCCACGAGCAGGTACCGGGTCGGCTCGGCCTCGAACCGGTCGAGCCACAGGAAGGTCGGGATGACGACGCCGAGCGGGATCGCTGCGAGCAGGATGGCGAGCAAGCTCGTCACGACGCCGAGCGTGGCCCCGTAGTAGACGGCGAGGACGACCGCGGCCAGGGCGAAACCGATGACGATGACGCCCGCGAGCAGCCACCGCCGCAACGTCCCACGACCGCTGCGCCGCACCGGACCGGAGGGGGCCGCCCCGGGCGCGCCGGCGGCATGCCCCGCCTCTTGTCCCCACGTCATGACGGGCAGGCTAGTGCAGCGGGCCCCGCGACGCGGGGCACGTGTCCGGGGGTGGCCATAGGGTGTGCGGGTGACGCAGAACCCCACCGACCGCTCCGTCAACGACCGCATCGTCTGGATCGACTGCGAGATGACCGGGCTGTCCCTCGAGAACGACGCCCTCATCGAGGTCGCGGCGCTCGTGACCGACTTCGAGCTCAACCAGCTCGGCGACGGTGTCGACGTCGTGATCGCACCGCCCGCCGAGGCGCTCGAGCAGATGGACGACTTCGTGCGCAACATGCACACGTCATCCGGCCTGCTGGACGAGCTGGCCGGCGGCACCACGATGGAGGCCGCGGAGAAGCTGGTGCTCGACTACGTCCGCGAGTGGGTGCCAGAGCCGCGCAAGGCCCCCCTGGGCGGCAACACCGTCGGCACCGACCGCAACTTCCTCCTGCGCGACATGGCCGAGCTCGAGGCCCACCTGCACTACCGCATCATCGACGTGTCCTCGATCAAGGAGCTGTCGCGGCGCTGGTACCCCCGCGCCTACTTCAGCTCCCCCAAGAAGTCCGGTGGCCACCGCGCGCTCGCGGACATCCGCGAGTCCATCGCCGAGCTGCGCTACTACCGCGAGGCCGTGTTCGTGGCCCAGCCCGGTCCGGACAGCGTCACCGCCAAGTCCATCGCGGCCCGTCACGTCGTCGACCACGGCACCGAGCCCGTCGCGGACGCCGGCGGCTCCCCCGGCTGATCGCGAGCACGTATGGCGCGGACCACGGTCCGCGCCGCAGGGACCCACCCGGGGTGGTCACGAGCACTGCCCCGGAGCAGGTACGATGGTCCACGCTTACGCGGCCGGCTCCTTTGTCCGGTCGTGTCGCATGGTGGGCGTAGCTCAGCTGGTAGAGCACCGCGTTGTGGTCGCGGGGGTCGCGGGTTCAAGCCCCGTCGCTCACCCCATACCGAACGGCCCCGGGTCTGCAGAGATGCAGACCCGGGGCCGTTCGGCGTTTTCCGTGCGACTTTGCGCAAGTTCGAGCATTTGCTTGCCGTGGCTGCGCTCGCGGCGTCAGGATGTGCAGCGGCCGGGGGGACCGCACACGGGTGGTCGTACGGCACGACGAAGGGGGAAGATCATGTCGGTTCGACGTCTGCTGGGGGGCGCGCTCGCGTTCCTCGTCGCCGGGGCGGTGGTGGTGCCGGCCACGACCACCGCGGCCTCCGGAGCCACACCGGCACCCGACCGCACGAGTGCGGTCGAGGCCCGCCGGGTCGACTCCCTGCCGGTCCCCAAGATCACCTGGTTCGACTGCAGCGTGATCACGCCGCGCGGCGCCTGCGGCACCGTGCGCCTGCCCGTCGACTACGACCAGCCCAAGGGCGCCACCACCGAGGTGGCCCTGTTCCGGGTCAAGGTCGCCGACCCGAAGAAGAAGATCGGGACGCTCTTCCTCAACCCCGGCGGACCCGGCGGCTCGGGCGTGCAGTTCGCCGCCGCGGCCCCGTTCTTCCTCGCGCCGGACGTCCTGGCGAAGTTCGACATCGTCGGGGTCGACCCCCGCGGCACCAACTTCAGCGACAACGTCCGGTGCTTCAAGGACCTCGGGGCGCAGGCGAAGGCCCTGTCGGGGCTCAACACGCCGTTCCCCACGACGGCGACGCAGCGCGAGGCCTACATCAAGTCGGCCATGGCCTTCGGCAAGACCTGCTCGACCGCGGGGCAGCCCCTCGTGTCGTCGATGTCGACCGCAGAGGTCGCCCGCGACATGGACGTGCTGCGGCGCACCTTCGGCGACACCAAGCTCTCCTACCTCGGGTTCTCCTACGGCACCTACCTCGGCCAGGTCTACGCGAACATGTTCCCGGACCGCGTCCGTGCGGTGGCCATCGACGGTGTGCTCGACCCCGTCGCGTGGTCGGGCAGCCAGGGTGCGACCCCCGAGCCGCAGACCCAGCGCCTCAAGTCGGGCGAGGGTGCCTACCGCGCCCTGGTGAAGATCCTCGACCTCTGCAAGACGTCCGGGCCCGACTTCTGCAACCTGGCCGCCATGGGTGACCCGCGGACGCTGTTCAACCAGGCGATGGCCGACCTGAGGGCCAATCCGATCGTCATCTCCGACCCCGAGACCGGTGAGGTCTTCTTCACCCTCGACTACGCCACCGCCACCGCGATGCTGCTGGGTGACCTCTACAGCCCCGACGGTTCCATGTTCGTCGACTGGGACCTCAGCAGCATCGTCTCGATCACGCAGGACCCGATGGCTCGCAAGGCGGCCACCCGACGGGCCGCTGCTGCCCTCCAGGCCCGTGCCGAGACGAAGGCTGCCGCTGACCGAGCCGCCAAGGTCAAGCTCGCCAAGGCCGGTGCGAGGGCCGGATGGGGCTTCCCGTACGACAACTCCCCCGAGGCGTTCCAGTCGGTGCTGTGCAGCGACGGGACCAACCCCAGCTCAGCACGCCTGTGGCCCTACTTCACGGCGACCGCGCAGCGCAACGCCCCCGGTTTCGGACCGCTCTGGTCCTGGGCGTCGGCCCCGTGCGCGTCCTCGACGTGGACGGCGACCGACGAGGACGCCTACCGTGGGCCGTTCACCAAGCGGACCGCCAACCCCGTGCTCGTCGTGGGCAACTACTGGGACCCCGCCACCAACTACGCCGGCGCGGTCAAGGCGTCCACGCTGCTGCCGAACAGCCGGCTGGTGTCCAGCAACAGCTGGGGCCACACGGCATACGGCACGTCCGAGTGCGTCACCAAGGCCGTGGACACGTACCTGCTGACTGCCGCGGTGCCGCCGGTGGGCACCCGGTGCGTCGGTGACCAGCAGCCGTTCACCGACCCGATCGAGCAGCCGCAGGAGCAGCTGCGCCAGAGCGGTACGAGTCGCATCCTGCCGCCGGTGGTGGCACCGGTCCAGGGGGCTCTCCCCCGCCTCTGACCGGAGCACTCCGCAAGGACTCCGCAGCACCGCACCACCCGCACCACCCGACAGGGCGTCTCGCACGAGGCGCCCTGTCGGCGTCCCGGTGCGGTGCGAAACCTCGTCAGCGGCCAAAGATTTCCCCAAGGCGCCCCTCCTAGCCTCGCCGCACATCGCAGGAGGGGGAACACATCCATGTCCGCACCACAGTCCGCACCACTGTCCCGTCGGGACCTGCTCAAGGCCGGCGTGCTCGGTAGCGCAGCGCTCGCGTTCCCGTTGGAGCGCTCGGTGAACGCCGGCTCGGTCCTCGACGCGAGGATGCCCGCGAGCAAGCTGCCCGTGCCGTTCACCGTCCCGTTCGCCACGCCACCCGTGCTCGCGCCCTACCGCAGCTACGGGACGACCGACCACTACCGCGTCGAGATGAAGCCCTTGATGGCGGACGTGCTCCCCGGGTTCAAGACGCCCTTGTGGGGCTACAACGGGCTGGTCCCGGGCCCGACCATCTCGGTCGAGCAGGGGCGACAGGCCGTGGTCCGCCACGTCAACAACCTCCCGGCGCGGCACCCGGTGCTCAAGTACGCGCCGTGGACGTCCGTCCACCTGCACGGGTCGGCCTCCAAGCCGCAGTACGACGGCTACGCCAGCGACGTCACCAACCCCGGTCAGTACAAGGACTACCAGTACCCGAACTTCCAGGCCGCACGGACGCTCTGGTACCACGACCACGGCGTCCACCACACCGCCGAGAACGTGCTCATGGGGCTCGCCGCGCAGTACCACCTGCACGATCCCCTCGAGCGCTCGCTGCCCATCCCGCACGGGGAGTTCGACGTGCCACTCATCGTCAGCGACGCGATGTTCCGGAACGACGGCTCCCTGCTGTGGAACAACAACGACGAGTCAGGGATGTACGGCGACGTCATCCTCGTCAACGGGCGCCCGTGGCCGGTCATGAAGGTCAAGCGCCGCAAGTACCGTTTCCGGCTGCTGAACGCCTCGATCTCCCGGTCCTACGCCTGGTCCCTGGACTCGGGCGAGCCGTTCACCGTCATCGCCACGGATGGCGGCTTCATGCCGTCACCGCAGGTGGTCAAGTCGTTCCGGCACGGGATGGCCGAGCGGTACGAGGTCGTCATCGACTTCAGCAAGTACCCCGTCGGACGACGGGTGGTGCTCAAGAACACGAGCCCGAAGAACAACATCAACTACACCAACACCGACAAGGTGATGGCCTTCACCGTCGTCGGGGACGACTTCGACCCGACCGACAACTCCGTGCCCGACCAGCTCAACCCCACCAACCCGGTCATGGCCCTGCAGGTCTCGGACGCCGTGGCCACCCGCCGCATCGACCTCGTCCGGTCGAACAGCAAGTTCACCATCAACGGCCACACGTGGGACGACGTGGTCGCCAGCGGCCACTCCCTCGTCGAGGCCAGCCCGCACGACGGCGACGTCGAGCTGTGGGAGATCCGCAACCTGTCGGGCGGCTGGTTCCACCCCACGCACATCCACCTCATCGACTTCAAGGTCGTCGACCGCAACGGCAAGCCGCCGATGCCGCACGAGCTCGGCCCCAAGGACGTGGTCTACGTGGGCGAGAACGAGACGGTCCGGGTGCTCGCCCGGTTCGAGGGGCGGGGCAAGTACATGATCCACTGCCACAACCTCGTGCACGAGGACCACGACATGATGAGCCAGTTCGAGGTGCTCGGCCCCGAGGCCGGTGACGATCCGCTCGGCGACCCGTGCCAGTCGCTGCCGGAGCCGCCCGACGACGACCCGGTGGCCGGCTGATGTCGGCCGAGACCTACGTCGGCGACGTCCGCACCGACAGCGCCGACACCCGGCTCGCCACGGGGACCACCGCCGCGTGGGCTGCAGCGGCCGCCGCGGCGGTGGCGGCTGCCGTCCACCTCGGCGTCGCCCCCGAGCACCTCCGCGACTCCGTGCTGCACGGCGGGTTCTTCGTGCTGCTGGCGCTCGGCCAGGCGGGGTTGGCATGGGGCCTCCTGCACGCCCCGACCGTGCGGCTCGCGCACCTCGGCCTGGTCGGCACCGTGGGGGTCGTCCTGCTCTACGTCGCCAGTCGCACGATCGGGCTCCCGGCGTTCGCGGGCAGCGCCTCCGGGCACGCCGGCCACGGCAGTGCCGCCCTGGTGCACCAACCCATCCCTGGGACCATCGGGCCCGGCATGCCGGTGATGCCGGGGCTCGAGGGCCGGGTGGGGGTCGAGGCCGTGGGAGCCCTGGACCTGCTGGCCCTCGGCGCCGAGCTGGCACTCGTCGTGGCCCTGCTCGCCGTGCTCCCCGCACGCCAGCGCGCTGTCGCGACCAACCTCGTCCTCGGGGTCGGGGTGAGCCTGTGGGCGGCCGCCCTGCTCCTTCGCGCCTGATGACGCAGGTCCCGCCTGCCGCGGTCCTGGGCGCGGACCCGGACGCCTCCCGGACACCGTCCGGGCGCCCTGGTCGATGGGCCACGACCACGCTGGTCGTCCTCCTCGCCCTGGTCGTCGTCCTGACGTGCGTGGCCCGTCCGGTCCGGGTGCAGGCCCACAGCATGGAACCGACCTACCGCCCCGGCGACCACCTCCTGCTGCGGACGTGGCGCTCCGGCGCCGAGCTGCCCCGACGCGGGACCGTCGTCGTCGTCCGTGCGCCCGACGGTGAGGACCTCGTCAAGCGGGTCGCGGCGACCGCAGGCGACGAGGTGGGCATCGCCGACGGCCGGCTGGTCGTCGACGGCGCGCTCGTCGACGAACCCTGGCTCGACCAGCCCTCCGTGGACGGCACCTGGTTCGGACCGGTAACGGTCCCCCCTGGACAGCTCTTCGTCCTCGGCGACAACCGGGCCGACTCGGTGGACTCCCGCCGACTCGGACCGTTGCCGTTGTCCGCCCTCGAAGGCGTCGTGGTCGCGCGGCTCTGGCCACCGGACCCCAAGGTTTTCCGAAGGGCTCGTTCCTAGCGTCACCATTTGTCCGCCGATCTGCGGACATAGCCTCATGAGGGAGACAACCATGACTCAGCGGAGACTTCTGCGCGGCCTGGTGGCCGTGGCCCTGGCGGTCCCACTCGCCGCGACCCTGGCTTCGGCCGACACCATCTCGACCCGGGTGCCCCTGGACCACCTCACCCAGGTGGGACCGGTCAGCAGCGAGAACGGCTTCCCGGTCTGGTACCGGGACAGCAGCACGCCGAGCGTCCGGCTCGACGCGTGCCTGGACGCCCAGGACCCGCTGTGCGGGTTCCTTCCCGGGGACCTCCCCGACGACACCCAGCCGATCAGCTTCCCGGACAACTTCCCGGAGGAGTTCTTCTACCAGCGGGCCAACGCCACGACCACCATGCCCAACGGTGGCAAGGTGATCGCCGACCTCGCCCTGGAGGGCGCGTTCGGCGGCGGCCCCGTCCTCGACGGCGACCAGATGGTCTTCAGCCGGGTCCGCATCAAGATCACGAACGTGCCGGCCGGCACGACATACACCGTCATCCACCCGTATGGCGTCGAGCGCGTCACCGCGAGCGACAAGAACCTCGTCTTCGTCACCGACGACGTGGGGCTCACGCCGGGCGACTTCACCGGCGCCCTCAAGGGTCGCCACTCGCCCTTCCTGCGGTGGACCGCCGGCGCCCCGGCCGGGTACCTCGGCGACCCCGCCATCGAGCACGCGATCACCGGGAGTCCGTACCGCGACGCGGCGGGCCAGCCGCAGAACTACCTGTCCGTGGTCGACAGCCGCGGGGTCGAGGTCGCCCGCACGTCCCTGTTCACCGTCTCGGGCAAGCTGGCGACGAACTCCGGCGTGACCATCGACTCGGCGACCTACGAACCCGACTCCCCCGGCTCCGACGCCGGGATCCTGTCGGTCTTCGCCAGCTCCGAGCCGGGCCAGTCCCTCCAGGTCGCCACCGACCCGGCGGCGGGAATCGTCAACACCACCCTCACCGCGGACGACGGCCGCTACTTCGGCCGCATCCACTACGCCCACAAGCCCGCGACGGTGAAGGTGCTCAACGCCGGTGACGTCCCGGTGTCGTCCAAGACGGCGGCGCTCAAGGACGTCGTCACGGTCACCGACGCCAGCTTCGACGGCACCAAGCTGTCCGTGTCTGCGAGGTCGTCCGACCCGGACGCCGTCCTCACCGTCCCCGGCTTCGGGGTGCTCTCGGGGGGCACGACCACGTTCCCGGACGTCACCGCCGTGCCCCCGACGATCACCGTCACGTCCGACCGTGGCGGCTCGTCGACCGAGTCGACGGTGCCCGACGGCGGGGTGCTCGAGCCCACGCCGGTCATCGCCTCGGCAGGAGCCGACCAGCGGGTCCAGCAGGGCGCCGCGGTGACGCTCGACGCCGGTGCGACGAGCGGGGAGATCGCGAGCTACGCCTGGAGCCAGACACCGGCCGATGGCGAGCCCGTCGTGCAGCTGACCGGCGCCGCCACCGCCCGTGCCTCGTTCACCGCCCCCACGACGGAGACGGTGCTGCACTTCACGGTCACGACGACCGGTGTGTCGGGCCAGGTCGACACCTCGACGTCGACGGTGACGGTGCTGCCCGTGCCGCTCGACCCGCCGACGGCCAGCGCCGGACCCAACCAGTCCGTGGCCCGCGGCACGAAGGTGACCCTCTCGGGCTCAGCCACCGGCGCCAGCACCTACCGCTGGACCCAGACGGCCGGTGACCCGGTCGGCCCGCTCGCCGACGTCGTGTCCCCGAGCTTCACCTACCCGACGTTCAGCGCAGCCCGCGGCAGCACCAACACGCCGCTGGCGTTCACCCTGACGGTCACGGGACCGACCGGTACGGCGACGTCCAGCGTCCAGGTCACGCCGGTGCTCGACACCACCTCGGTGACGACCCGCTTCCGCACCCGCGGCCAGTGGATCATCACCGGCACCGCCTCGCCGTTCGCGGCAGGGCAGACCATCACCATCCACGCCGGGCCGACCCTCGCCAGCCCGGTCCTCGGGACGGCGGTCGTCAGCACCGCCGACGGGACGTGGTCGTTCAAGCGGGACGTCCCCGCGCAGAACACGGCACCCACTCCCACGGTCTCGGTGGAGTCGACGCTGGGCTTCACCCGACTCGCGATACCGGTCTCCGTCACCAGCTGACCGATCGCGCGGCCCGCCCGCGGGGAGCAGTCACAGGCTCCCCGCGGGCGGGCGCTGCACCTCCGCACGGCTCGCAGGCCCGACGCGCGGTCACCCCTTCCATGCGCCTCGGGCAGGATGGGTGACGTGTTCCTCGAATCAGACCGCAAGCGCAGGACCGTCAAGATCACCGTGTGGGTGGCCGTGCTGGGGCTGCTCCTCGGGGTGCTCTCCTCGATCATCACCGCCGTCGCCGCGGACGCCCACGCGGCGCTGAAGTCGGTCGCCCCGGCCGACGGCGCCCAGGTGGCCACGGCCCCGAGCCAGGTCGTCCTGGAGTTCAACGAGCCGATCAGCACCAGCTTCGCCACCGTGACGGTCACCGGCCCGTCGGGCGCCGCGAGCAGCGGCCGCCCCAGGGTGGACGGCACGACCGTCACCCAGGCGCTCACGGACGGACTCCCGGCCGGGAAGTACACGGTGGCGTTCCGCGTCGTCAGCGAGGACGGTCACCCCGTCTCGGACACCACCAGGTTCACCGTCAAGGGCGCGTCCGCCACCTCGTCGACCAGCACCTCGCCCGAACCGACCATGACCCCCGGCGGCGACACCCCGACGTCCACGACCAGCTCCACCAGCACCGACGAAAGCCCCACCACCGCAACGCCTTCCGCAGAGGGTGACGGCCGGACGGTGCGCATCGGACTCGCGGTCGGCGTCGGCGCGCTGGCCGTCGCGGCAGGTACCGCGTTGGTCGCCGCAGCGCGTCGACGCGGGTCGGCCTGATGCGCCGCGGAGCCGATTTCACGTCCCCGGCATCGTCCTGCTAATGTCTCTCCTCGCGCGCCATTAGCTCAATTGGCAGAGCAGCTGACTCTTAATCAGCGGGTTCGGGGTTCGAGTCCCTGATGGCGCACCATCTACGAGGCCAGGCGGATCACGGATCTGCCTGGCCTCGACTCTTGTCCGGGAAGGGTCCACCTCGTCCGTCGGAGTTCTTCTCGATGGGGTCCCGATGGTCACCCCGGATGCGGCCACGGCGTCGGTGTTCTCGGCGCGCCGGGCCACGGGGACGTCCTCGGTCATCCACGCTCCGGCGCGGCCGAGCCGCCCGGCGACCTGCTGGGTGGACGTGCCGCCGTCGTCGAGGATCGTCGTCGTCCCGCACCCCCTGCGGCAGACTGGCCGACCTCCTTGCCTGGACGCCGACGGTCTGAGGGCCGCCCTCAGAGCGGGACCGAACTCCTTTCTCCAGAGCGCTTCATCGAACCTGGCGAGACCGCCAACAACCACTTGTCACGAGAGCGTCGGTCAGTCGGGTGGTGTCCGGTGCTGCATGGTGAGCACCGTCAGCTCGACCCGGGAGTGGATGCCGAGCTTGCTGAACATGTGCTTCAGGTGAGCATCGACTGTGTGCGATGACACGAAGAGCTGGTGGGCGATGTCCTTGTTCTTCAGACCCCTGGCGACGAATCCCGCGATCCGCAGCTCGCTCGGGGTCAGGGAGGGCCACGGGTCCTGGACGCGACCGGCTGCTGGTGCAGCGCCGAGGGAACGCCTGTGCGTCGGGTCAGCCACCTCAGCGTCGTACTCAGCCCGGGTCAGGAAGTGGGGGTTGTCGAGGACGGCTCGGTCCAGGAGTACGACCGGGTGGGTCTTGAGCACGGCGACGAGCATCTCGAGCCCGAAGCGCTGAAGGTCGTACATGCACATGAAGATCGCTGGTTTTCGGTCCACGACGTCGTTGAGGGCCGCCTCGTACTCGAAGAAGTCATCGGCACCATGAGGCTGCAGCAGCACACCCGGCCACGGCATCTCTCCGGTCGCCCTCAGCAGGCCTGAGCCCTCAGAGACCACCTGGTCGAGGTTGTCCGACAGCACCGACGTCATGTGCTCGACCGAGAACCTTCCGGACTGCAGGTAGACCTCCGACGCCGGGCGCACGTCGAACCGATCCGTCTGTGGGTCCGCGACGCCCGCCTCGCCGACCGTCCGCGCACGCACGGCGCCGTGGTCGAGGCCGTCGATGTAGCACACGCAGGTGTCGCCGTCACGGAGACCCTTGCTGAGGAAAGGGAACAGGAGGTCGTCTCGCTCACCCGAGCCGGAGTAGAGAGCGCAGAGGTGTGTTCCTGGCGGGATCTGGTCCACGCCCGGGATCCCGCTGTCAACGACAGTCATGTTGCCCCTCTGGTCACCGCGAGCGTACGCGCGTTGGTCGGCGGAGCACAGCGAGTCAGGGGTCCGATGTGGCCACGCGTCCGCGCTGGCTCGGACTACGACACTGCTGGTCGACTGAGATCGCTCGCCGCGCGGGCGCTCGGCCTGGCGACTCCAGCCGGCAGGCGTCCTGCGCTAGGTCCGCTCCCCAGCGAGCCGGTTACGGCGTTCCTCCTCGCGCTTGGAGTACGCAGCCGCGGTGATCGCTTCGTCTGACTCCAGGCTGCTCCCGAGCGCACCGCCGACGGTCGCAGCCGACGCGACGAACCAGGTCAGCACGAACAGGTCGCCGTAGGTGAAGGACCTGCGCGTGTCTCCGCCCATCACACCGAGATCGAGGACGAACAGCGCCCACGCCAGGTTCAGGATGTAGAGGGCGGCGTAGCAGATCAGCACGCCTGCGGTCAGCGTCATCAGCGTCGAGGTGTTGTACAGCTTCGACCTCTCCCGAGCCCGGGGGGAGTCGCTGTCCGCACGGTCCCAGAGCTCACCGTCGATCACGAGCCAACCGACGACGAGTGCGATGGAGACGACCATGGCAACCACCAGGCGCCACCAGGACATCGACCCGGCCAACAGCCACACCGTGGAGTTGATGGTGGCGATGACGCCGGTCGTGAGTGCCGCGACGAGTGCCGACTTGAGCCCGGGCACGAGCATCCAGGGCCGGTTGGCGACCACCATGCCCCGGAGCAGCCGCCAGCGGCCGCCCCGGCGCGGCAGCAGCACCCGACAGCTTCCCTCTCCGGGGGAGTCCGCCATGGTGCTGAGGAGCTGCCGCACGGCGTGCCGACTGCGTTGGTGCACGTGAGTCCCGCCGAGAGCCGGCAGGGACAGCACCGCCGTGCGTTGCCCTGGGTCGGTCTCGACGAGCAGGTAGCGGCCGTCGCCGCCGCGAAGGGGCAGCTCGGTGATGCCGATGACGAGGTCCCAGTGGTGATCCTGGGCCTGGTCCGTCAGACGGGCGAGCGCAGTTCCCACGTCCTCGGTGGCGACCGTGAACGGCTCGCTGACGACCTCGATGTCCCACGCGTGCCCAGGATCGCCGTCCTGTGGTCTGAGATCCCGAATCCGACGCGCGATCTCGCTGGGTTTGGCCGGGTCAGCCACAAGACCGACGCGAACTCGTTGCATCTCCACAACGTAGTCGCAGACCGGCCTCAACGGGCCCCACGATGACCCACAAGGCAGCGCTGCGGCAGGCGCGGGCCCGGGCGGTCGCTCGGTCCCAGTGCCCAGCGCCGCCGTCAACGGACCTCGGGTTCCACCTGTGCCCGGGTGGCAGGCCGATCTGCTGACTACTCGGGGACTTTGTCGGCGATGATGTCGATCTTCTCGATCTGCGGTTCGTGAAAGAGGACGCCGGTGTTCGGTCCGAGTGCCTGGCCCACACCGCCCGCGAGGTGGGCATCTCGGGCTTCGTCGTCGGGGAAGACGTCGTACACGCCGAACGTCGACGGGCCGAACTGGATGGCGAACCAGGCGATGGTTCCCGGCTCCTCCATCACGATCGACCGCGCCTTGGTCAGGAAGTCCGAGAGTTCCGTCTCCTTGCCCGGCAGGGCCTCGAGACGTACGAGGAGAGCTTTGGTCAGCATGAGTCCGATTCCTTTCACTGGTGGTTCGAATGGCTGCGGCCGTGCGGTCGCAACGTTTGGACCCGGGGCCTTGGGTAGGCCGCCGCATCCCTTCGGGGAACCCCCGGATCCACTGCCGGTCAGGCGCGACGGAGACGGCGCCGCGGGAGCCACGGGCCACCGGGACGTCAGGTCCGCGGGATCACGGTGAGCACCCGTTCGGTGTGGATGCGGAACTCGTTGATGAACTCGGTGAGGAAGGCGCGAGTCGACTCGTCGGTCACCTCCCCGGACTCCGGGAAGACCTCCGGCGTGAACTGCACGTAGCACTCGGGTGCGGTCATCTGGCGGGCGTTGCAGAAGCTCAGCACTCCTCGCAGGCTCTGTTGCGCGACCGCGGTCCCGATCTGCCCGATGGAGGCGCCGCAGACCGCGGCCGGCATGTGGTCGAAGGAGTTCTGGCCCCAGGGGCGAGAGGCCCAGTCGATGGCGTTCTTGAGGGCGCCGGGGATGGAGCGGTTGTACTCGGGGGTCACGAACAGGACCGCGTCGGAGGCTGCAATGGCTTCCTTGAGCGCGACGGCTTCAGGTGGGTAGTTGCTGTCGTAGTCGGGGCTGTACAGGGGGAGGTTGCCGATCGGGATCTCGGTGAACTGCAGGTCCGAGGGCGCCAGGTTGATGAGTGCCTTGCTGAGGGTCCGGTTGATGGAGGTGGATGAGAGGCTTCCGACGAAATAGCCGACCTGGTAGGAGCCCATGACGTGTCCTTTCCGTTCTTCGACGTCGCTGACTTGTCCAGCATCGTCTGGTGGGGGATTGCCAACTGCTCGATCTGACAGCGGCGCCGTCACCGCCGACCGGCCCTGACGAGGTGCTCGTAGACCAAGCGCACGGCGACCGCGCCCTCGCCGACTGCGGACGCCACGCGTTTCACCGACCCGCTGCGCACGTCCCCGACGGCGAAGACGCCCGCTCTCGCGGTCGCGAACATGTCAGCACCTCCGACGTCGGCGCCGGTCAGCACGAAGCCCCTGTCGTCGAGCGGGATCGCGCCATCGAGCCAGCGGGTGTGTGGCTCCGCCCCGATCAGCACGAACAGAGCCGTTGCACTGAGAGTCCGGCGCTCGTCGGTCCTCAGGTCGTGCACGACGACCTTCTCGAGGCTGAGGTCGCCTTCCAGCTCGCAGACCTCGCTGTTGCGCCAGACGTGCACACGGGGAGCCGAGACCACCCGTTCCGCGAGGTAGCGGGACATGTCGCGGTTCAGGTCGTCGTGGCGGATCACCAGGTTGACCTCAGTGGTGTTCCGGGCCAAGAACAGCGCCGCCTGCCCGGCGGAGTTGCCGCCGCCGACCACGGTCACCGGGTCGCCGCGGCACAGCCGCGCCTCGAACTCGGTGGCGGCGTAGTAGACGCTGGGACCCTCGAGGCGGTCCATGCCGGGGACGTCGAGTCGGCGATAGCGGACGCCAGTCGCGAGCACCACCGTGTGGGCCTCCACCTGGGCTCCGTCGCCCAGTCGCACCACGATGTGGTCCTCGATCGTGTCGAGCGACCGGGCCTCGCCCGGCACCACGAAGGCGGCACCGAACTTCCGAGCCTGGACCACTGCGCGGTCGGCAAGCTCGGCGCCCGAGATACCTGCCGGGAAGCCGAGGTAGTTCTCGATCTGGGACGAGGTCGCCGCCTGACCTCCCGTCGCGATCGAGTCCAGCACGACGGTGGAGAGCCCTTCGGAGGCTGCAGCCACCGCAGCGGCGAGCCCAGCCGGGCCGGCTCCGACCACCAGCACGTCGTACGCATCTCGACGCGGCGCATCCTCTCGCAGGCCGAGTAGCTCGGCCAGCTCGGTGTTGCTGGGGTTTCGCAGCACCGTCTGCCCCTTCCAGATCACGACGGGGATCTGGTCGGGTGGAACGGCGAACGCCCGTAGGGCTACCTCTGCTTCGGGATCCTCCTCCAGGTCCTCCCAGCGGTACGGGATGCGGTTACGGCTCACGAAGTCCCTCAGCCGGCGCGTGTCGCCTGAGTAGCGGGACCCGATGATCCGTAGGCCGGCGCCGACGTTGGCATGGATGCTGCGTCGCACGATGAAGGCCCGCAAGATCAGGTCCCCGAGCACCTGGTCCTGGGTCACGGCCTCCTTGAGCCGTTCGAAGGGGACTTCGAGGACCTCCACGTCGGTCACGGCGACGGCCGTGACGTAGACCGCTTGGCCTGTCAGCATCGACAGGTCACCCACGAAGCGACCCGGCCCGTGGACCGCGATCACCCGCGGCTCTCCCACGGGGCTGCTCTCCTGGACCACCGCTGCCCGGCCGTCCAGCACGACGAACACCCCGCAGTCGCGGTCCCCCTCGCAGAACAGCTTGGACGCCTTGGTCAGCTGCTTCCGCTCCCCATATCGCGACAGCAGCATGATCTGCTCTGCGGTGAGCCGTGGGTAGACGCCAGAGGTGTCCGGGGTCTCGGGCAGGTCAGGGAGCTCGAGCTCAGACGAACTGCTCGTCGGCATAGCACCACCTCCAGTTCTCCCCCGGCTCGATCGACCGGACGATCACGTGGCTCGTCGTGGCGGCGTGGGCGCGTGCGTGGCGCATCGGGGAGGAGTCGCAGCAGCCGACCTCGCCGCAGGTGAGGCATTGCCGCAGGTGCACCCAGGGCGTCCCGAGGCGCAGGCACTCCTCGCAGCCCGGCGTTCTGGGCGGCCCCACCGGCCGGACCAGCGCCAGGTGCGGCTCGGGCGACAGCCGCTCGAAGGGCGTGCTCATGGCCCCACGCTCCGAGTGGACGAGTCGTCCTCCTGGGCGGATTCCGCCTCATGCGGTGGCAGGTGGTCCGTGAGCCAGGAACGAAGAGCCGGGATGGGCGCGGCCCCGACCTGCTTGACGATCGTCTGGCCGTGGTTCAGGAGAACCAGTGTCGGGATCGCCTGAACCTCGAAACGGCGACTCACCGCCGGCGCCTCGTCCGCGTTGACCTTGACCAGCTTCAGCTTCCCTGCCAGCTCGGTCGCCAGCTGCTCCAGCGCCGGGCTCACCATGCGGCAGGGGCCGCACCAGGGCGCCCACACGTCGACGAGCACCGGGATGGTCGACTTGTCCGCCACTGCGGCGAAGTCCGCGTCCGAGGTGTCGACCACCCATGGAAGTGGGTTCTGGCAGTTTCCACACCGGGGGACACCCGCCGCGACGGCTGGCACTCGGTTCTTCGTGCTGCAGCTCGGGCACATCACGACCCTGGACGGGGTCTTCACCGTCGCGCTCATGCCACCGCCTCCTCGTCGTTGTCGGGGTGTTTCGGGACTGCGGTCAGCTCCCCATTGGCGACGTCGACCACGATGGTCGAGTCCTCGGGCAGGTCGCCGCGCAGGAGCGCGCGCGCCACGCGGGTCTCCACCTCACGGGAGATGAAACGCCGCAGCGGGCGGGCGCCGTATGCCGGGTCGAAGCCCTGCTCCGCCATGAACCGCCGGGCTCGCGCGGTGGTCTCGAGGGTGATCCGGTGTTCCGCCAGGCGCTCCCGGAGCTCGCCCAGCTGCAGGTCGGCGATCCGCTCGATCTGCGCGAACGTCAGCGGCTTGAAGAGCACGATCTCGTCGACCCTGTTGAGGAACTCCGGCCGGAAGTGTGACCGCAGGGAGCTCATCACCATGGTGCGCGCCTCCGACCTGATCTCGCCGTCCGGCGTCACGCCCTCGAGGAGGTGCTCCGACCCGATGTTGGAGGTCATGATGATCACGGTGTTGCGGAAGTCGACCGTGCGACCGTGCGAGTCGGTGAGCCGCCCGTCGTCGAGCACCTGGAGCAGGGTGTTGAAGACGTCCACGTGGGCCTTCTCGATCTCGTCGAGCAGGATCACCGAGTAGTGCTTGCGCCGGACTGCTTCGGTCAGCTGGCCGCCTTCCTCGAATCCGACGTAGCCGGGTGGGGCACCCACCAACCGGCTCACGGTGTGACGCTCCTGGTACTCGCTCATGTCGATGCGGATGATGTTCTCCTCGCTGTCGAAGAGCGCTTGCGCCAGGGCCTTGGCGAGTTCGGTCTTGCCCACGCCGGTCGGGCCGAGGAAGACGAAGGAGCCGATCGGGCGGGTCGGGTTCTTGATACCGGAGCGTGCCCTCACCACGGCATCGGTCACCAGCTGCACCGCCTCGTCCTGGCCGATCACCCGCTCGTGGAGCACCTCGTCGAGGCGCAGGATCTTCTGCCGTTCACCCTCCTGGAGGCGGTCCAACGGAATGCCTGTCCACCGGGCCACGATGGCGGCGATCTCGTCGGCCGTGACGACCTCGCGGAGAAGCCGCCGGCCGGCCTGCTTGGCCGCCAGCCGCTCCTCCGCCGCCGTGAGCCGTCGCTCGAGGTCGGGCAGCTTCCCGTGGCGCAGGCTTGCGGCCCGGTTCAGGTCGTACTCCCGCTCGGCCTGTTCGCTGTCCAGCCGCACCCGTTCGATCTCCTGGCGCAACGCCTGGACCTCGTGGAGCGCCTGTCGCTCCGCTTCCCACTGGGCGCGCATGGCGTCGGCCTCGGCCTTGAGGTCGGCCAGCTCCTTGCGCAGCTCCTGGAGGCGGCGCCCGCTGGCCGGATCAGTCTCTTGTGCCAGTGCGGCGTCCTCGATCTCCAGGCGGGTGACTCGGCGGGTGAGCTCGTCGAGCTCCATGGGCATCGAGTCGATCTCGGTGCGCAGCATCGCGCAGGCCTCATCGACCAGGTCGATGGCCTTGTCGGGCAGGAAGCGCTCGGAGATGTAGCGGTGGCTCAGGGTGACCGCGGCGACCAGGGCGCCGTCGTGGATCTTGACGCCGTGGAAGACCTCGAAGCGCTCGCGAAGTCCCCGCAGGATCGACAGGGCATCCTCGACGTTCGGCTCGTCGACCACCACCGGCTGGAACCGGCGCTCGAGGGCCGCATCCTTCTCGATGTGGGTCCGGTACTCGTCGAGCGTCGTGGCGCCGATCATGTGCAGCTCGCCGCGGGCCAGCATGGGCTTCAGCATCTGACCCGCGTCCATGGCACCTTCGGAGGCGCCGGCTCCCACGACGGTGTGGAGCTCGTCGACGAACAGCAGGATCTTCCCGTCGGCAGCCAGCACCTCGTTGAGGACCGCCTTGAGTCGTTCCTCGAACTCGCCGCGGTACTTCGCGCCGGCGACGAGGGATCCCATGTCCAGGGCGAAGACGGTCTTGTCGCGCAAGCCCTCGGGCACGTCCCCGTGGTGGATCCGCTGCGCCAGGCCCTCCACGATGGCGGTCTTGCCGACTCCGGGCTCACCGATCAGCACCGGGTTGTTCTTGCTCTTGCGGGACAGGATCTGGACGGTCCGGCGGATCTCCGCGTCCCGGCCGATCACCGGCTCGAGACGTCCGGCGGCCGCGTCCGCGACGAGGTCACGCCCGTACTTGCCCAAGGCCTCGTAGGTCCCCTCGGGGGTGGCGGAGGTGACCCGCTGGGAACCCCGCACCGCGGTCAGGGTCTGCAGGAACGAGTCGCGGGTGATGCCATGGTGCGCAAGGATCCGACCCGCTGCCGAGCCCGGTCCCTCGTCCAGGAGCGCGACCAGCAGGTGCTCGACGGAGACGTACTCGTCCTTGAGCCTGCGCGCCTCCTTCTCGGCGGCCTCGAGGACGCGGTTCAGCCGTGGGGTGACGTAGACCTTCCCGAGCTCGGCCCCGGACCCGGTGACCCGCGGACGCCTCTCGAGCTCGGCCTCCACGTCCTCGCGCAGCCGGTCGACGTCAGCTCCTGCCCGGGCCAGCAGCGGTGAAGTCAACCCTTCACCCTGCTCCAGCAGCGCCAGCAACAGGTGCTCACCGTCCACTTCCTGGTGGCCGAACCGGAGCGCCTTGGTCTGGGCGTCGTGCAGTGCTTCCTGCGACTTCTGCGTGAGTCGGTTCAGGTCCATGGGGCTCCCCTGTCTGAAAGCGAACGCCGATGTGACTCTTCGAGGGCAGAGATCCGGTCGAGCAGGTCCATCACCAGGCCGAGCGACGAGTAGGTGAGGTTCAGCCGCAGGTGCAGCCGCTGGACGGTGGCCATCTCCCGGACCTGGGACGGGTCGAACCAGAGGTTGCCCTCGACATCCCTGGTGATGTCGAGCAGCCCGAGCGTCACGAGCCGGCGGATCAGCTCGGGGTGGACGCCGGTGACCCGGGCATAGCTGTCCAGACTGAGGCGGTAGGGACGGGCCAGTGGCCATCTCGTCCCGGTGGGGATCCCGGCGACCGGCTCGTTCATCGTGAGCTCCTCGGGTCGAAGGCCGAGACCTTGCCGAGCTGCTCGAACAGCTCGCGTTCCTCGGCCGACGGCGACGTGGCCACCTTGATCTGCGCCTCGGCATACAGGTCCCCCGGCTTGCCCCGTTTGTTCGGCAGTCCGCGCCCCTTCAGCCGCAACCGGCGGTGGCTGGAGGTGCCAGCAGGGACCTTGACCGTGGCGGGGCCGCCTGGCGTGTCGATCCCGACTGACGAACCGAGCGCCGCCTCCCAGGAAGCCAGGGGCAGCAACACGTGCAGGTCTCGCCCCTCGAGCCGGTAGCGAGGATGGGCGGCGATGCGGACGATGAGGTAGAGGTCGCCAGCAGCACCCCCGCTGGACCCCTGGCCACCCTGGCCGCGCAGCCGGATCCGCTGGCCGTCCACGACGCCTGCGGGGATGTTCACGTCGATGGTGCGAGGACCGTCGGGACCACTGATCGACAGGGTGCGCTCAGACCCGTTGTAGGCGTCCTCGACGGTCACCTCCACCTCGATCTCGTGGTCGGATCCGGCCACCGGTCCCCGTCCGCCCCGGCCGTTGGCGCGGCCACCGAAGATGCCGCCGAGCAGGTCCTCGAGGTCCACGTCGCCGCCTGAGCCCGAGTACCGGAATCCTCCTCCCGAAGGATCACCGCCACCCCAGCCACCCGTCCGCGCGCCCGCGCCGGCATAGCCGCGCGACCGGCGGTAGACGTCCGGGTCGAGGTCGGGTCCGACCCGCCGAAAGTCCTCACCGAACGCGTCATAGCGTTTGCGCTGGTCGGGATCGGAGAGCACGTCATAGGCCTCTGAGAGCTCCTTGAATCGTTCCTCCGCGCCGGGATCCTTGTTGACGTCGGGGTGGAGCGCGCGGGCAAGCTTGCGGTAGGCGCGCTGGATCTGCGACCCGTCGGCATCGCGCGAGAGCCCGAGGACCTCGTAGAAGTCCCGGGCCATCACGCGCTCCCGACCATCACGCGCTCCGGGTCGCCACGACGACCGATGCCGGCCGAAGAACTGCGTCGTCGGGTCCGTAACCGGGTCTGACGACGTGGACGACGGTGCCGGGAACGAAGTTCTCGTCGGCCGCGGTGCTGACGGCTTCGTGATGGGCCGGGTCGAACGGCTTGCCGGTCTCGTCGTCGCGCCGGGGGTAGCCCAGGTCGGCGAGGATCGAGAGTGCCTGCTGGTGCACGGCGCGAACGCCCTCGACGATCGGGTCCGTTGGCGGCGAGGCGTGCTCGAGGGCGCGCTCGAGGTTGTCGAGGACGGGCAGCCATCGAGTGGCCACGGAGGCCCGCTCCTGGTCGCGGGCGCGGACCACGTCCTTGGCGTACCGCTTGCGCAGGTTGTCCAGCTCCGCAGCGGTCCGCCGCCAGGAGTCCTCGAGGTCGGCGATCTGCTTGTCGGTCGCAGGGGTGCTGTCGACCACGCGCTCGTCGGCTGGGCCCGGTTCGGGAGCTTCGTGTTCGGTCATGGTGAAGGCGTTCAGCGCGTCGTGAACTCGGCGTCGATGACGTCGTCCGCGTCCTCGGCCGGTCCAGTCCGGCCCGAGCCGGCCGACTGACCGTCGGCGCCTGCGCCGGACCGAACCTGGGCAGATGCGCTCAGGGCCTGGGCCATCTGGTGCAGCTCACCGGTGAGCGACCGCAGGCGGTCGATCGATGCTTGCTCGTCCAGGGCCACTCGCGCGTCGCTGACCAACATCTCGGCCCGGGCGCGGTCGTGCTCGGGGACCGCATCCCCCAGCTCCTCGAGCTTGCGCTGCACCTGGTAGGTCACGGAGTCCAGCTCGTTACGGGCGTCGACGAGCTGACGCAGCTGGGCGTCCTCGCTGCGGTGTGCCTCGGCGTCCGAGACCATGCGGTCGACCTCCTCCGCGCTCAGGGTCGATGTCTCGCTGATGGTGACGTCCTGCTCGGCGCCCGTGTCCTTGTCCTTCGCGGAGACATGCAGGATGCCGTTGGCGTCGATGTCGAAGGTGACCTCGACCTGGGGTAGCCCTCGAGGCGCCGGCCGGATGTTCTCCAGCCGGAACCGCGCCAGCGCCCGATTGTCGCTGGCACGTTCGCGCTCGCCCTGGAGGACCACCACGTCCACCGCCTGCTGGTTGTCCTCGGCGGTACTGAAGACCTCGGTGCGACGGGCCGGGATCGTGGTGTTGCGCTCGATCACCTTGGTCATCACCCCGCCCTGCGTCTCCAACCCCAGCGAGAGAGGCGTGACGTCCAGGAGCAGTACATCCTTCACGTCACCCTTGATGATCGCCGCCTGCACCGCCGCGCCGAGTGCGACGACCTCGTCGGGGTTGACGGTCATGTTCGGTTCCTTGCCACCGGTCATCCGGCGAACCAGGTTCTGCACGGCCGGAATTCGCGTGGAACCGCCGACGAGGATGACTTCGTCGATGTCGTCCGCGGTGACCTTGGCGTCCCCCATGGCCTGCTTGACCGGGCCCATGCATCGTTCGACCAGGTCCGCCGTGAGCTGCTCGAACCTTGAACGCATCAGGTTGACGTTCAGGTGCTTGGGGCCGGAAGCGTCCGCGGTCACGAACGGGAGGTTCACCGCCGTCTGGGTGACGGACGACAGCTCCACCTTGGCCTTCTCCGCCGCCTCGAACAGGCGCTGCAGCGCTTGCGGGTCCTGCCGCAGGTCGACTCCGTTCTCCTTCTTGAACTCCTCCGCGAGGTAGTCGACGACGAGCCGGTCGAAGTCGTCTCCCCCGAGGTGCGTGTCGCCTGCTGTGGACCGCACCTCGACCACCCCGTCACCGACGGTCAGGACGCTGACATCGAACGTTCCGCCGCCGAGGTCGAACACCAGGATGGTCTCGTTCTCGAGCTTGTCCATCCCATACGCGAGGGCCGCCGCAGTGGGCTCGTTGATGATCCGGAGCACCTCCAGCCCCGCGATCTTTCCCGCGTCCTTGGTGGCCTGCCGCTGTGCGTCGTTGAAGTGGGCTGGCACGGTGATGACCGCTTCGGTGACTCGCTCCCCGAGGGCCTTCCCGGCGTCATCCACCAGCTTTCGCAGGATCTGCGCAGAGATCTCTTCCGGCGCGTAGAGCTTGCCGTGCACCGAGAAGCGCGCGGCGCCGTCCGGTCCGGACACGACGTCGTAGGAGACCGTGTGGATCTCGCTCTGCACCTCGTCATACTTGCGGCCAACGAAGCGCTTCGCCGAGTAGATCGTCCCCTTCGGGTTCAGGATCGCCTGCCGTCGGGCCATCTGGCCCACGAGTCGTTCAGTGCTCTCGAGGAACGCGACGACGGAGGGAGTGGTGCGGTTTCCCTCGGCATTGGGGATGACCTGGGGCTGGCTACCCTCCATCGCCGCAATCACCGAGTTCGTCGTTCCCAGATCGATACCCACAGACCTACCCATGACGTGCTCCGTTCGCTCGATGCCGGATCACGCCATGCTGTCGAGGTGGCAGACGAGCGGCATCCCTTGAACAGGTACACCTGAGTCCCGGGTCAGGTCATGGACGGCTGTGCTGGAGCGCGAGGACGGTGAGCTCGACCCGCGAGTGGATACCGAGCTTGACGTACATGTGCTTGAGGTGTGCGTCCACGGTGTGGGGTGACACGACCAGCTCCTGGGCCGTCGCGCGGTTCGACAACCCGCACGCCACGAGCTCGGCGACCCGGACCTCGGCGCCCGTGAGGGACAACCATTGGTCCTCTGTGTCATGGTGGCCGGTCCGAACCCTCGCCAGGGGATACTGCCGAACAAGATCGGGCGTGGACTCCGGACAGGTGGTCGGTGCCCTCCAGAGCTGGTTGTGGAGCACGGTCCCGCCGAGCAGCACGGTGGAGTGGATCTGCAGGACCTCGACGAGCATCCCCGTCTCGACGGACTGCAGGTCGTACATGCACAGGAACAGGGCGGGCAACGCGGCAAGGACCCGGATGACGGCGATCTCGTAAAGGGACATCCTCCTGACAGCTGGCTCATGCGAGTCCGAGGACATCTCTCCGGCCGCACGCAGCAGGGCGCCTCCGCTCTCTGCTGGGGTCGGGCACGTGACGCGGAGCGAGATCATCTGCTCGACGGAGGACTCGCCGACCCCGAGGTACGCGTCGGGCGAGGGGTACGCGCCGAGGTGCCACCGACGCGGGTCGGCGGGGGTGGCCGCCCGACAGGTGCGCTGGCCCTCTTCCACAGGCTCCAGGTCGTCGATCAGGGAGACGCACCGGTCGCCGTGGCGCAGCCCCTCCTGCATGAAGGCGGCCACGAGCCGGTCTCTCTCGTCCGGTCCCGAGCAGAGCGCGCAGATGTGAGCTCCCGGCAGGATCTCCCCCACCCCGGCGATTCCCAACCTCAGCTGGTTCACAGGACCTCCGACTGCGCGAGACCAGGCCCCGATGCTACGCCCACGGCAACGCCGCGTGGGGAGAGCAGGCCCCTGCGCACGTGCCGTCCCGAACTGCCCCTCCGCCCAACTTCAGGCGCTGGGTGGGCTTGGCCCCACACCGGGCGCGGACAGCGCCTGGCACCGTCGGAGCCCGTACCGAGATCTGTCGGCCCCGTCGTCCAACGCAGGCTGCGCAGACCGAGTCAGTAGTCGACTCCGCGCACGGGCACCAGCAGTGGACGCACCGAGACGCGGCGTGCCGCGTCTTCCAGCAGTGACTTCGGGTCGCCGTTGTACAGGTCCACGCCCTCGGCGATGCCGATCATCATCGAGTCGAGCGTTCTGATGGGGCATGTCCATTTCAGCCTGACCTCGTCGGGGAGAGCCGCTCTCATGAGCTGAAGTCGGGACAGGCCGGTGCGGCTGCCCAGCCAGGAACCTCCTTGCACGAGCCACGCGCCCGTGGCACCCAACAGCTCGCATGCCTCCGTGGTGGCGGCCGGCGACTGCCCGTCGGTGTCCAGGACCACTCGCACGCGCGCTCCGCGTGCCTGCATCACCTCCACCAGTGCGGTGACCTCCACGGCGAACTGTCGTCCGCGGTCCGCCGCCAGCCGTTCGACGTTGGCCAGCACTCCCACGTCGGTCGCGCCTTCGGCGACGAGCCGGCACGCCTCCGCGCGCAGGGCTGAAGCGGCGAGCGGTTCAACCTCGCCGTTGCGCCAGCCCAGGAGTGTCACCAGACCGACTGAGGTGCCGGTCAGGCGAGGCCCGACCTGGGGCACCATCTCAGGCGGGACAATCACGCTGGACAGCCCGTGGCGGATGGCCAGTTCGCATTCGTCGTGGACCACCTTCCGGGTCGGCTCCGAGAGGGCGAGATGCTGCTCGAGCCTGGCCGCGACCCCACCGACGGTCATGGCCTGCCGCTGTTTCCTCAGGGGCGTCCCGCCACCGTGCGTCGTCGAGTCACGAGCAGCGCACGTGTTGCCCCATCGACGAGAGTCCTGGCGCGGATCGTCCTTCCCCAAGCCCCCCATGACCGGCCCTCGGTCGCGCACGAGGGTGGGTGGTCGCTCAGGAGCGACGACCCGGGACGTCCTGCTCAGCGGTGGGGCTGGACCCGGTGCCGCAGGGACCGGGGAGGGAGCCCATGTGAGCATGAGCGGCGGGTGCCGGGAGCTGCGCCGACCAGCCCCAACCTTGAGGCCTCCCCCACTCGGCGTGAGTCCACTGAGTCCGAGCAGGATTCTGAGCGACCCGACCCCGATGAGCGCGTATGCCGCCCACCGGGTGAATTTCGCGCCCGCGCCGACATTGAGCCGCGTGGCAACCCATCCGACGTACGGCACGGCGTAGACCACTGACCCCTTGACCTGTTCGGGACTGACGGGGCGCGGGTCCGGAGCGCTGTTGGCGTCACCCTGAAGAGCGAGGCTGACCACGCCGTGGGCGTCCTTGGAGACCGCGACGACACGGTGGGTCACGAGTGTCGGGTCGTCGGGCTCGGGTTGGTAGCTGAGGACGTCCCCGACCCGGGCTCGGGTCGCGTCGAGGGGACGGACGACGGCAAGGGCCCCCGGTGGCATCATCGGGGCCATCGAGCCCGACAGGATGGTGAGGGGGACGGCGCCGAGCATCTTGGGGAGCACCAGACAGACGGTTGACAGCAGCAGAGCGGTTCCCAGGAGAGCCACCGAGATGGCACCACCCAGCAACGTCCCTGTACTCGTGAGGCGGCTCACCCTGCCACGTCGCGCCGCCGCCGGCGACGAGCGACGAGCAGGGGCGGCCGAGATCCGCCGGCCGCCCCTGCCCTCAGTTCTGTCCATGCGGCCGAGGTCCTGAGGTCACGGCTGCACCGGAGGTCGAACCTGGGTGGTCACGAACTTCACGTCGGACAACACCGCGTTCGCGTTCTCGGCCTCATTCAGGGATGCGTCCGAGGAGAGGACGAACGTGACCGTTCCCACTGCCTGGATGGTGTCGTCGCCCATGGCGTCGCGCAGGAAGGACACACTTCCGTCTCCCTCGTGGACAACCCCGGCCTCCGGGACCGGCGCCACGTCGTAGGTCACGGTGAAGTGTGGTCCGAAGCCTGCGGTGTCGAGTGCGTCGCCGTTGAGCTGGATCGTGCCGGCGAGGTTCTTCCCGGCCGCGGTCACGGTCAGTGGCACAGTGAGCTTGACCGTGTCACCCGGTACGAGCTGGTCGGTCGCGGGGTTCCAGGCCGTCGTCGCCGAATCGGGGGACTCGTCCGCCCACGACTCCGTCTGGGCCTGCAGGGAGAGCTCGCCCGCGGCGATGGGGGCGCTCGGGAGGGGATCCTGTTCGGACCAGAGGGCGAACGACCCGAACCCGCCGATGAGCAGTGCCGTACCGATGGCCACCGTGAGCGCCCCCTTGAGGACGGTCTTGTTGCTGGGCATTGCGTTCCTTTCCTGTGTGCGGTCTCCAGGCGGAGAACCTCGGCCCGGAATGAGGAGGACGTTCGTTGTCCGGGACCTACGGCTAGGTTGCGGGCGGCCACGCGTCGAAGGGGCAGAACCAGGAGTGGGGCGCGCATCGGGGATGGTGGACTGCGCTCAACGGCCATCGTCGGACCGCACGTGTCAGCTCAGACGGCTGAGCGTGTCCGAGGGGGCCTCCCCGAAGGCGTCGCGGTAGGCCGCAGCAAACCGACCCATGTGCAGCAGGCCCAAGCTGGTGGCGATCCCGCACACCGTGGCCACCTGGCGGTCGGCAGCCAGGAGTGCCGCTCGTGCCCGGTGCAGCCGGACCCGGCGCAGGTAGGCCATCGGGGTGGTGGCAAGGTCTCGCCGGAAGCCGTCCTGGAGGGCCCGGACGCCCAGGTGCACCTCGGTGGCCAGACGCACCGTCGTCCACGGCTCCGACGGTCGCTCTTCCAGGAGCTCCACGGCTTGCTTGATCACAGGTGTCAGCCGCACCTGCCCACCGTGGTCCACGGCGTCAATCTGGTTGCCCGGCTGGCCGAGCAGGAGGCCGTCGAGCACCAGACCCTCGACGTGACGGCCCAGGACGGTGCTGCGCCCCAGGTCCGTCGGGTGCTCGAGCTCGTCCACGAGCAGGTCCAGCACCGTCCGTAGGCGTCGCCCCAACGGACTCTGCAAGTCGGCGACGAAGTCGAAGGTCAGCCGACCCCTGAGGGACCGGCCGAGCAGCTGCTCGAGCTCGGCCTCCAAACAGGCGCGAGGAACCATGAGACAGAGCTGCTCTGCGCCGGGCGACCAAGCCATGTCGGCCGGAGCGCCCGGTGAGAAGACCAGGCCATCCCCCGGGCCGGTCGTCACCGACTCACCCGCCCCGCTCTTCGAGACCACCCGTCCCCGAAGGGGGACGTTCACGTGGAAGTTCTCGGCGTCAGCCGTACGAAGGCGCACGCGGCGTCCGTAGGTCAGCCTGCCGACGGTCAGTGCCCCAACACGCATGCCGACCACGTTCATGCTCAGGTGCGCGGACCCTACGGAGAGGTCGAGCCGGTTGGGCAGGTAGAGATCGCCGACGATCCGCTCGGCCTCGTCGCGGTCATCCGTCGCGTGACGTGTGTAGTGCGGCGGCGGAGGTGCGGCTGGCGGACCGAGTCCGAGAGCCGCTCCGGGAACGGGCTTCATTGCTCTCCCCCACGCGGCACAGAGCTGGGCTGCTGCGCCATCCGGGCGCGTCGTCCCCTGTCGTATTCGCTTTCGTTCCGACAACGGAGGTCAGCCTGACCACCGTTGCCCTGGGGGCTCAGAAGTCCACCCCGGCTTGCGGGATGGTCAACGGTCCGAGCCATTCGGCCCGCACCGCCGTCTGCATGAGGTCCTCGACGTCGCCGTTGAAGCGGTCGATGCCCAAGGCGATGCACAAGAGCAGGGTCTCCAATCGTCGAACCGGTTCAGTCCACTTGAGCAGCACGCTGCGCGGCAACCCCTCCCTCATGAGCTGTACCTCGGTCAGGTCGGCTCGCCTGCCGCGCCAGGACCCGCCTTGCGCCATCCACACCGATCCCGCGGCTGCCGCCAGGTCGCAGGCATCGCGCACTTCGGAGGACGTCAGGGATTCCGTGTCAAGAATGAGGCGCACGCGAACGCCCATGGGCGTCAAGGTGTCGACGAGTCCTGTGAGCGTCTCCTTGAACAGGGCGCCGGCGTTCACACGGAGCCGGGGGGCGGTGGCGAGCAGGCCCACCTCAGTGGCCCCCGCAGCCACCAGCAGGCAGGCTTCGTCGCGGGACGCCTCGAGATGCATGGGCTCGGAGTCGTCGGCGTTCCAGCCCACCACGGTCGTACACCCGACCATGGACCCGGTCAGCTCGGCGGCCGCCAGCGGGACGTCTTCGGGTCGGACGATGACGCTGGCGAGCCCCCAGTGACGGGCCCGGTCACAACCGGTTGCGACGTCGCGGTCAGAGAGGTGCTCGTCGTAGAGCCTGCTGTCCAGGCGCGACGCAAGCTGGGCCGACGTGATCTCCCGACGGACAGGTGTCCGGAGCGCCCTATCCGGTGAATCCCGCACGACGCACCGCCCTTTCGGACTCGCGCGGGGCTTGCCCTCGCCAGACTGCTTGGTGCTTGCACACCCGCCGGCCGAGCTGCCCGCCGGCCGCGGGCGCACCTTTCACACTGCCCATCCGCAGCGCTCCTCCTTGAAGTCAGACTCATGCGTTCACGTCGGCGCGCACCGAGACTCGGGTCGCGCTCCGCTCCGTCACGGAAAATCATCACAGCCGACCATGCGGCGACCAGGGTCCGTTGAACATGTGTGCGCAAATCGGACAGAAGGAGTCGCAGAACGGTCATCGCACCGGCCTCGCCCCGCGCGGAGGGACCGATGTGGTGCGATTCGACCCGCAACCCGGCGCTGCTGCTAGAGCCACGTGTGGATGCGGACGGCGGTGCCATCCGGGCCGGAGCGGACCTGCACGAGGTCGCAGAGCTGGTGGGCCATCCACAGTCCACGGCCGTTCTCGTCGTCCGCCGGAGGGGGGAGGCGCCCCACCATGGGGTCGACGATCCGGCCGGTGCTGCGTAGCTCGCAGACCAGGGCATCGCGGGTGGTCCAGATCCGCAGCTCGCCCGTTCCACGACCGTACGTGACACTGTTCACGGCAACCTCGTGCACGGCGAGAGCGAGGTCGGCAGCCCGCTCGTCGTCCACGCCTGCAGACAAGGCGTGTGCCCTCGTGTCCGCACGGATCGCGACGTAGTCCTGAGCTCCGAAGGCTCGTCGCGAGACCACCACCGCCGCGAGTGGCAGGTCGCGGCCGAAGAGCGCCTCGACGTGGTGGGCACCGCCGAAGGCCGTGCTCTCACGGTGCTGCTCGACATCGATGACGACCGGATGCGATCGCTGTGCCTCGGCCAGCACCTCCGAGGACAACGTCCCCGTGTCGTACGGGCACATCAACCACAGACGGGTGTCTGAGTGGATCGCCATGTTGAGCAAGGCTTCGTGCATCTGGCATTCGGCGACTTCATCGCGTCGGCGGCCGGCCCAGATCGGTTCACCGATCCCACGCACGGCCTGTCCGGGGTGCAGATCGGTGAAGGCGCGCCATCGCGGGATCATCCTGGCCGGGTTGGCAGTCAGCTCAGCCGGATCGACGAACTCAACCTTGGTCGCGGTCGACCCCAGACCACGGCGCAGCAGCTCTGCGCGGGCTGGGCCGACCGCGACCAGTACGGGTTGCCCAGCGGCAGTCCCGTTCGTGATGAACGGGAGTGTCCCGGCAAGGAACTGGTCGTCGTCCTTGCAGAAGAACGCCTCATGGCGAAAGCCGTCATGCGTCCGGGGACGACGATGGCCGCCCTCGAGAGCCTCGCCACCAGCCCACGAGGGCGAGACGCCTTGGTCCGGACGGTTCACGAACATCCGTATCCTCGTTCGTCGGGGCGGCACGATCTGGAGGGGGAGCGGTCCCGGGGGCTGGTGGTGTCCCGGGACCGCTCACCGAGCTGTCTGGGTGGTGGTTCAGGGGGCCAGACAACCCTGTGGTGGCTTCGTTCGAGTCCGTTCTCCCTCGGCCACGACCTCGGATGTCCGGACCACTGCCTTGCAGCACGCTCCGTCCGCATCTCGCGCGAACCGCTGGAACCAGGGCTCCGTCCGAACACCCGTCACCATGTAATCGCCTCCACCTCTGCTCGACTAGCCGCAGTGCGCAGGACGGTGGCCAGATCACGCCGAGTTGTCGCCGGCGTCCTCGCCGGAGCGTTCCTAGGCCGGCAGTCGCTTCAAGGTCTGCGATGGCAGCTCACCGAACGCCTGTCGGTACGCGGCGGCAAACCGGCCCATGTGCACCATCCCCCATGCGTAGGCCACGCTCTCCACGGTCGTGGTCATGACGCTCGCCTCCTCCAGGTCCTGCCGGATCCGGGTGAGCCTCAGCTCGCGCAGGTACGTCATCGGTGGCTTGCCGAGGTGGCGGATGAAGCCGTTCTGCAGGGAACGCAGGCTCACGTGGACTGCCCGAGCCAGGGTCGTCGTCGACCATGCCTCTTCCGGGTGATCGTTGAGGAGTTCGACCGCACGAGCGATGGTGGACGGGAGAACGGGGCTGGCAGAGCGGTCGAGCGCTTCGGTGTGGCTCTGCACGTGTCCCAGCAGCAAGGCGTCGATCAACGTCCTCTCCACCTGGCGTTCGGCGGCAGGGTGGGACAACATCCGTCCCCGTGTTGAAAGCTCTTCTGAGAGCAGGTTCACCATGCTGCGCCACACGCGGCCCTGGGACGTGTCGAGGCTCATGTGGAACGGCAGCCTGAACGGCTCCTTGACCTCCCGGTCCACGAGCGCCTCGAGTTCGTCCTGGAGGGTCGAATGGGGCACCATGACGCACAGCTGCGCGGCATCCGCGCTCCACTCGATCTCGGCTGGCGCACCGGGGGCGAAGACCGCCGCCGACCTGTTCGTCGTGGTCAGGGGCTCGGAGCCACCAGCGCGGGAGACGACGGAACCGCTCACAGGTGTGTTGACGTGGAGGTGCGTGGCCTCGTCCGTGAGCAGACGAAGGTGGCGCCCGTAGGCAAGCTGGCCAACCGTCGTCGCACCCACACGCATCGCGACCAGGCTCATGTTCACCGGGCCCGGCTCGAGGGCGCGCACCTGGTTGGGCAGGAAGATCCTGCTCACGACGTCCTCCGCCTCATCGGACGAGACCGCCCTCAGAACCGTCACCCCCACGGGCTCGGGTGTGGCGTTCTCTTCACCCTGCGCCCAAGCCAGGTGGTTATCGCGTGCTGCACTGGACACCTCGTGCGCTCCCCTCTTCAGACGGCACGCGCTCGTCGCGTGACGTGACGACCAACACCAGTGACCTGGCGCCCCCTGCAGGGCCGGTCGTGCGAGCAGGAGCACGGAAGGACGCCATCGGGTCCGCGGTCTGCTGGAGCTGTCGCCGACGGATCGCGGGTGGAGGTCGTCCCTGTGCGTGCCCACCTACCTGATGCGCGCCCAGCAAGGGCTCGCGTTCGCATCAGTCCGTCAGCTCGTTCCCCTCGATTAGTTCGTGCACTAACTATAAGGGATCTCTGTTTCAATCAGAAATCGAGGCGTGGCTGCCGGTCCGCGAAGCCGACGCCATGAGGAGCGCACGGGCCCCGTGCAGCGGGACGGTGCCAACGCGTGGGATGGTAGGAGTCCACCAAGGAGACGAACACGTGCCGGACCTGCCCCAGACCACGCTCTGCGAGAGCTGCAACGAACCCATCGGCGCGGAACGGCTGGAGGCACTCCCCAACGCCACCACCTGCTTCGCCTGTGCGAACCTCCGGCGCCCGCCGTCGCGGGGCCGCTCGCACTGACCCTGCCGCCGACCGGCTGGCGGTGACCAGCTGGCGCCGGTCGGGTGAGGGGACGACCAGCACGGGTGGTTCGTCCCGTCACGCGAGACACACCCCGAACACCGTGGACGGGTTCCACCGACCCGTGCTCCACTGGTGGCATGTCTTCGACCACCGCAGTGATGCGCACGCACATGGGCTCCATGTGCTGCAGCGTCATGCGGTGTTGCTGCTGCGCCTGACCCCGGCCCGCACCAGCCCCGACGCCCTCTTCGCGGCGTCGCCCGAACCCACCGGAGACGTTCCATGGCCGCCAGCCACACGGCATACCGCCGCATCCACCTCGACCTGCTCCTGATCCAGGGATCGGTCTGTCGTCGCACGAACACGGCCCGAATGTGTTGCCACCGCACGCATCTCGCCGCGATCCCCGCGACCTCCCAGACCATGAAGACCCACCCGCAGGAGAAGGACCATGACCGCCATCACCACCGCCGGGACCCCCGGCATCAACCGCTTCACCCGTAGCCAGCTGCTCCGCACCGCCGCCCTGTTCGCCACCGACCCGGACCTCGAGCGGCTGGTCGACCTCGACGCGCCCGAGCGCACCTGGAAGCGCCTCGACGCCACCGACCACCTCGAGATCTGGCTGATCGGCTGGCCCGTCGGGACGTCCACCGGGTGGCACGACCACCTCGACTCGGAGGGCGCGTTCCTGACCGTCAAGGGGACCCTGGCCGAGCACTCCTGGTCGCAGCGCACCGCCCACGAACGGCTGCTGACCGAGGGCGAGGGCCGCTCGTTCGGGAGCCACCACGTCCACGACGTCCACAACCTCGGCGACACGCCAGCCCTGTCGGTGCACGTGTACTCCCCCGCTCTGCGGGGGATGACCCGCTACGCGCTGCTCGACGGCACCCTGCACGCCACCGGCGTCGAGAAGGCCGGTGAGCAGTGGTGACGATCACGACCGAGGCTCCCCGCACGTCCGACGTCCACTGGGAGACCCGCCTGTTCAGCGACCCCGCGGCCACGTCCCGCGCCCGCGGCTGGGAGGCGCCGGCCTATGCAGGGATCGACGACCAGCTCACCGACGCGCGCAGCCGGCTGCGCCGCATCAGCGTCCGAGCGGCCTTCCAGGAGGTCCTGCACGGCAGGGCCCTCCTCGTCGACATCCGGCCTGCCGCGCAGCGGGCCGCCGAGGGCGAGGTCGCCGCACACCTCGGGCCGCTGGTCGTCGAACGCAACGTCCTCGAGTGGCGCTTCGACCCCCGTCACGAGGCGCGGCTGCCGCAGGCCGGCTGGGAGACCCGGGTGCTCGTGCTGTGCCAGGAGGGGTTCACCTCGTCGCTGGCGGCGGACGCGCTGCTGCGGCTCGGGGTGCACCGCTCCACCGACGTGGTCGGCGGGTTCAGGGCCTGGCGCGAAGCCGGCCTGCCCGTCGAGCCTCAGAGGTAGAGGCCGGTCTGGCCGTCCTCGCTGACGCGGGCCGCGGCCACGGCGTGCAGGTCCTTCTCACGGAGCAGCACGTAGTCCTTGGAGTGCAGCTCGACCTCGGCCCGGTCCTCGGGGTCGAACAGCACCCGATCGCCCACCTCGACCTGGCGGACGTTCTGGCCGGTGGCGACGACGGTCGCCCAGGCCAGCCGCCTGCCCACGGACGCCGTGGCGGGGATGACGATGCCGCCGCCGGACCGCCGTTCGCCGCCCTCCCCCTCCAGGGAGACCAGCACGCGGTCGTGCAGCATGCGGATGGGCAACCTGTCGGCCGCCGCACGGGAGGAGGCGGACAGGCCGCCGGATGGGCTGGGTTCAGCCACGACGACGGCGGGCGGCCCCGAGGCCGATGAGCGCGACGGCCGCCGCCGCGAGCGCAGCCACCCGCTCGGTGCGCAGCTCGCCGGTGGACGTCCGCGTGGCCTCGGTGAACTTCTCCCTGGCGGACGCCACCTGGCGGCGGGCGATCTCCTGCGGGGCGGTACGGGTGTGGAGCTCGTCGACGGTGCCGGCGAGGCGGTCGCGGGCCGCGGCGATCTCGGCCTCGATCTGCTCCACGGACTTGCTGGCGTGGTGGTCGCTCATGGCGATGGCTCCTCGGGTGGTGATCGGGTCAGGCACGGTGATCGGGTCAGGCGGGCGCCCGGGGGATGCGCAGCGGTATGGCGCTCAGTCGAGCCCGAGGTCGCGCCGCAGCTTGGCCACGTGGCCGGTGGCCTTGACGTTGTAGAAGGCGTGCGAGACGACGCCCTCCTCGTCGACGACGACCGTGCTCCGGATGACGCCCTCGACGGTCTTGCCGTAGAGCTTCTTCTCGCCGAACGCGGCGTACGCGTCCATGACGGCGCGGTCCGCGTCGGACAGGAGGGTGATGGACAGGCCGTCCTTCTCGCGGAACTTCGCGAGCTTGGCCGGGCTGTCGGGTGAGATGCCGAGCACCTCGTAGCCCTCGCCGCGGAGGGTGTTGATGTTGTCGCTGAAGTCGCAGGCCTGCGTCGTGCAGCCGGGCGTCATCGCGGCCGGGTAGAAGTAGACGATGACCTTGCGTCCGCGCAGGCCGGACAGCGAGACCTCGCCGCCCTGGTCGTCGGGCAGGGTGAAGTCGGGGGCGGCGTCGCCGGGGCTCAGTCGTGCGCTCACGGTCGCGGTGCTCCTCACGGGGTCGGTGGTGCGAGGTCGGCTTCGGGTGGAAGCGACCCGGACCGATCCGGTAATTGCGAACTGTTTGCAATAGAGTGATGATCGGTCTGCGGCAAACCTATCCCAGCAGCGGCCGCAGCACCCCCGGCAGGCAGGAGCACCCGTGCACGTCCCCGATGGTTTCCTCGACGCACCGACCTCGGTCGGGACCGCGGTCGTGGCGGTGGCCGCCGTGGGCGTCGCCCTGCGCGGCGCGCGGCGGGAGCTCGACGACCGCACCGCCCCCCTCGCCGGCCTCGTGGCCCTGTTCGTCTTCGCCACCCAGATGATCAACTTCCCCATCGCCGCAGGCACCTCCGGGCACCTGCTGGGAGGGGCCCTGGCAGCGGTGCTGGTGGGTCCCTTCACCGCCACCCTCGCGATCACCGTGGTCCTCATCGTCCAGGCGATCCTCATGGCCGACGGCGGCATCACGGCCCTCGGCACCAACATCACGCTCATGGGCGTCGTCGGCGTCTGGGTCGGCTGGGGCGTCTTCACGCTCGTCCGGGCCGTGCTTCCCAAGCGCACCGCGATGGTGGTGCCGGCCGCGGCCCTCGGTGCGCTCGTCTCCGTCCCCACCGCTGCCCTGGGCTTCTCCGTCCTGTTCGCCCTCGGCGGCAACGCCGACGTGCCCTTCTCCACGGTCGCCACCGCGATGGTCGGCGTGCACGTCGTCATCGGCATCGGGGAGGCCCTCATCACGGCCCTGGCCGTCGCGAGCATCGTCCTCACGCGCCCCGACCTGGTCCACGGCGCGAAACCCCTTCTCGCACAACGCGAGCTGACCATCCGGACGGCGGTGTCGGCATGACGTCGCCCCGCTCGTCCCACCGCCGCCTCTCCACCCGCACGCTCGTCGTGGTCGGCGTCCTGGTCTCGCTGTTCCTGGCCGGCGTGGTCTCCTACTACGCCTCCAGCCACCCCGACGGACTCATGTTCGTCGCGGGCGAGAAGGGGTTCCTGGCCAGCGAGAAGGGCCACGCGACCAGCGGCTCGCCGTTCGCGGGGTACGCCACCCACGGGATCGGTAACGCCCGCCTCTCGGGCGGCATCGCCGGTGTCGTCGGGGTCGCCGTCGTGGGCGCCCTCGCCTTCGGACTGTTCACGGTGCTCCGCCGCCGCGGGCACGACCAGCACGGCGACTGAGGTGGGCGCCGGCCACGGTCACCACCTGCACTTCCACGGGCACTCCCGCGTCCACCACCTCCCCGCGCACGTTAAGCTCGTCACGCTGCTCACCTTCGTCGTGGCGGTGGTCCTCACCCCGCGCACCGCCTACTGGGCGTATGGCGTCCACCTCCTGCTCGTGCTCGTCGCCCAGCGCGCGAGCAGGGTGCCCTTCGGCTACTTCGCCAAGCGGATGGTGGTCGAGACGCCGTTCGTGGTGTTCGCCCTGCTCGTGCCGTTCGTGGCCACCGGCCCGACGGTCTCGGTCGGGCCGCTCGACCTGTCGCGGCCCGGGCTGGAGTCAGCGTGGGCCCTGCTCGCGAAGGGCACCCTCGGGGTGATGGCGTCCCTCGTGGTCGCGACGACCACCGAGCCCCGCCACGTCGTCGCAGGGCTGGAGAAGCTGCGGCTGCCCAACCTGCTCGTGCAGATCATGGGTTTCATGGTCCGCTACCTCGAGGTCGTCACCGGCGAGCTCGCCCGCATGCGGATCGCGCGCGAGTCCCGGGGATTCCGGGCCCGGTCCTTCCGTGCCTGGCCCTCCCTGGCCTCGACTGCCGGCGCGTTGTTCATCCGGTCCTACGAGAGAGGCGAACGCGTGCACCTGGCCATGCTGGCCCGCGGCTACCAGGGGCAGCTCCCCGTCACGCACCCCCTGACGGCGACGCCCGCGCAGTGGCGGGTCGCAGGCGCCATACCGGGCATCGCGGTCCTCACCCTCCTCGCGGCGGTGGCGCTGTGAGCACACCCGTTCTCGACGTCAAGGGGCTGGCGTTCGCCTACCCCGACGGGCACCAGGCGTTGTTCGGTGTGGACCTGCACGTCCACCGCGGGGAGCGGGTCGCGCTCCTCGGCCCCAACGGCGCGGGCAAGACGACGCTGGTCCTGCACCTGAACGGGATCCTCACCGCCGGAGCGGGATCGGTCGCCGTGTCAGGGCTCCCGGTCACGCGTGACAACCTCATGGAGATCCGCAGGCGCGTCGGGGTGGTGTTCCAGGACCCCGACGACCAGCTCTTCATGCCGACGGTGCGGGCTGACGTGGAGTTCGGCCCGGCGAACCTCGGCCTGCGCGGGCAGGCGTTGGAGCGCCGGGTGCTCGACGCCCTCGACCGCGTCGGCATGGTCGACTTCATCGACCGGCCACCGCACCACCTGTCGTTCGGCCAGCGCAGACGCGTCGCCGTCGCCACGGTCCTCGCGATGGAGCCCGAGGTGCTCGTCCTGGACGAGCCGTCGTCGAACCTCGACCCGGCCTCCCGCCGCGAGCTCGCCGACATCATCCGGACCCTCGACGTGACGGTGCTGATGGTCACGCACGACCTCCCGTACGCCTACGAGCTCTGCCCGCGGTCCGTCGTCCTGTCGGACGGAGTCATCGTCGCCGACGACGCGACCCGCGAGGTGCTCACCGACGACGCGCTCATGGCAGCGCACCGGCTCGAGCTGCCGTTCGGGTTCGACCCCCGGACGATCCCTGCCCCCTAGGCGCTGCCGTCCAACCAGGTGGCGTCGTCGGTCCCCCACCGGTGCGCGGGGTACGTGAACTCGGTCGGTCCATCACCGAGCCGGAACGCCGGCCTCGGCTGCAGCACGGTCCCGTCGGGGGTCGAGGTCGCCACGGTCCACGGCGACAGGTCCCCGATCCCGGCCGCGGGGCCGTCGAGCGCGTCGGTCTGCAGGAGCCAGTGCGCCGTTCGCGCCAGGTGCGCCGACACGCGCCACGTGCCGCCCACCTCGGCGCGGCTCCTCAGGGCGGCGAGGACTCCCGCCGCGAGCAGGTACCCCGTCGCGTGGTCCAGCGCCTGGGCCGGAAGGGCACCGGGGGTCTCGCCGTCCACCGACTCGATGAGCCCCACACCGGTGGCCGCCTGCACGATGCTGTCGAACCCTCGGCGCCCGCCCCACGGTCCGTCCGGCGTCCACGCCGACAGGGAGGCGATGACGAGCGCCGGGTGGGAGCGCGCCAGCTCGTCGGGGTGCAGCCCGAACACCTCCAGGGCACCCGGCCGGTAGCCCGTGACGAGCACGTCCGCGCCGTCGAGCAGCTCGTGGAACCGTTGACGGGCACGGGTGTCGTGCAGGTCCACGAGCGTCGACCGCTTCCCTGCCCCCGTCTCGAGGTGCTGGGCCTCGAGCTCCGGCAGGTGCGGGCTGTCGACGCGCAGCACGTCGCACCCCAGGAACCCCAGGGTGCGCGTGGCGACCGGACCCGCGATGACACGCGTCAGGTCGAGGACGCGGGGACGGTCCGGCACCGGTATGGCGCCGGCCTCGCCCGTGCGGACGACGGCGAGGACGTCGTGCCTCGCCACCGCGACGGCCTGCTCGGACGCCATCCACTCGGTGAGGGGACGCACCCGCACCGCGATCCCGTGGTCGGCCGTGACGGTGTCCTCGACCTCCTGCGCGGACCGTTCCGCGATCGCCGCAGCTGCCTCGTCCCGACCGGCCGACTCGGGGAGGGCGAGCGCCCGGAGCAGGCGCGCCCGGTGGTGCGGGTAGTTGGCGTGGGTCCGCACCCACGCGTCACGGGCCCGGAAGAACCCGGACAGGGGCGCGAAACCGCTCACCACGGACCCGTCTGCCGCGCCCAGCTGGTCTCCCCGGAACGCCACCGACACCTGGAGGGGGTCGACGGACACCCGGTCACCTGGCCCCTCACCACGCAGGGCCAGCCCCGCGATCCCGGCCGCAGCGACCGAGCCACAGGCCAGGGTGTTGACCGGGAGTGCCGAGGGCAACGCGTTGCCGGCTCGGAGGTCGAGGTGCTCGGCGGCATACCCCTCATCGAGTCCGAGGACGGGAAGGACCTGCCGCAGCAACGGATTCACATCCTCGAGCGTAGGGCCGGGCACCACCCATGACAGATGTCATGGGTGCAGACCGTCCTTTGAGCGGTCCCGCTACCGACCCGTGGGCCCCATCGTGACCCGCGGGACCACCCGTCCTGTTGATCAAGCATGGGAGCACACGATGACCCTTCGACTAGGTCTGGCGGCGGCTGTGGCCGGATGCCTGGGCTTGGCAGCCGGCGTACCCGCACTGGCGAGCACCACCACCCCGACCTCTCCCGGCACCGGGCTGTCCGCCCGAGCCCCGGAGAGCGCCTTCCACGCGGCCTCCGCAGCCTCGGCGGCCGCTGATCCCGCATCCTGCACCCGCCCTGCACCGGACGGCCGGGTCTCGACGACGATCCACTGCTACACGCCCGACCAGATCCGCGCCTTCTACGGACTCGCGCCCCTCACGGCATCGACCACGGACGGCGCCGGACAGACCATCGTGCTGGTGGACTCGTACGGGAGTCCGACCGCCGCCAACGACGTCAACTTCTTCGCCAGCACCTTCCACGGGCCCACCCCCGACTTCGAGGCCGTCTTCCCCATCGGCAAGGTCGACTACAAGAGCGCCACCGGGAACGGCTCCGGCACGGCTGGACCGACCTCCGCCGACGGCTGGGCGGGCGAGGCGAACCTCGACGTCCAGTGGGCCTACGCCATCGCCCCCAAGGCGCACATCGTGCTCATCGGCACCCCCGTTGCCGAGACCCAGGGCGTACAGGGCATGCCGAACTTCATGAAGGCGATCGACTGGGCCATCGCGAGGTATCCGTCAGGCACCGTGTTCTCGATGTCCTTCGGCACCAGCGAGGAAGCCTTCGGCGGCGCCTCGGCAAGTGCGCAGTTCGCCAAGTTCGACGCGACGTTCAAGCGCGGGCTCGCCAAGCACGACACGTTCTTCGCCTCCTCCGGGGATGACGGCTCGCTGGGGGTCAGCCGGGCACACAAGGCGACCGCGACGGTCGACCACCCCTCGGTCAGCTACCCGAACTCCTCGCCGTACGTCACCTCGGTCGGCGGCACCCAGGTCCAGTCCGGCTGGACGTGGAACCCGACGCAGGACAAGCCGTTCAATGACGACGGCAGCCGCAACCCGCTCTACTGGGCCTGGACCGTGGGCGGCAGCAGCGAAGCAGTCTGGAACGAGAGCTGGGCCTCCATCGGCACTGGTGGTGGCCTCTCCAGCGCCTACCCGCGGCCGAGCTACCAGTCGACCGTGGCAGGAGTCGTCGGCAACCGCCGCGGTGTCCCGGACGTGGCCTGGAACGCAGCCGTCAACGGAGGCGTGCTCGTCTACCACACCTACTTCCCGAGCATCGAGGGTCCGCCGGCATGGGGTGTCTTCGGCGGCACCTCGTCGTCGTCGCCGCAGGTCGCAGCTCTCACCGCCATCGCCAACGCCTCACGCAAGGCGGCGGGCAAGGGTGGCATCGGCAACCTCAACGAAGCCATCTACGCGGCGGGGTTCCCGAGGGCGAGCGCGTTCAGCGACATCGTCGTGCACACCTACGGCACCGCCCCCAGTGGCGTGCTCAAGGACAACCGGATGTGGGAGACCGGTCCCGACGGCTTCGTCTCCCCCGGACCCGTGGCCGGCCTGCCGACGACGGCGGGCTACGACCTCACCACCGGGTGGGGCAGCCCCAAGGCCGCGGGCTACGTGGCCGCGCTCACCGCGACACCCTGACCACCGGACAGCGGCTCAGGCCGCAGCCGGCCCCAGACGGCGGGACGTTCTGACAGACCCCCGCACCGAGACCCCGGGACCACCAGGTCCCGGGGTCCTTCGGGTCTCACGGGCGTGCCACTCCGCGTCGGGGCACGGCCGCCTTGGTCAGCTTCCAGGCCTTGTACTCGGCGCGGAGGCAGGTGCCGCAGGGGCGGTAACCGGCCGCCACGGCAGCGGCGGCGTCGGCGAAGAAGACCCGGTGGGCGACGTATCCCCCCTGACTGATCGCCCGCAGCGCGGACGGGCAGTCGAGCCCGCCGTAGATCCGGGCGCGGCGGTTGCCACCCATCGTCCCCGGGACGTCGCTCTCGTGCGGCTGGCCGTCGGGACCGGTCAGCCACCAGGTCATGCGTCGTACCCCTCGGGGAGCAGCTCCCCCACGGCCGCACGGGCCTCGAACCGGTTGGCGGCGGGGGCGAGGGGACAGACCCAGCGGTAGTCGTAGACGCAGGACGGGTTGTAGGCGAAGTTGAGGTCGACCACCCAGCGGTCCTCGCCGTCGCGGCCCAGGTCGGTGCCCTTGACGGTGTCGAGGAGGTACCGGCCGGCGCCATACGTCTCCTGCCCCGCCGAGCCGTCGCGCACCGGGAGGAACAGCCCACCGCCGTAGGAGTCCAGCCACCACAGGTCGAGGGTGCCCAACCCGTCCAGCGCCACCCGGCCGGCGCCGCGGAACGGCACCACCCCGTCGGTCGCGGACCGGAACCACCACGGCTCCTGCTCCGCCGGCTCCACCGGCACGACGAACCGGAACGCCGGGTCGTAGGGCGCGTGGCGCAGGCTCTGCCCCTCACGCCGGGGTGACGCGGGGTGCTCGAGGAACAGCCGCGACCTCGTCCCGACCCAGAGCGCGTGGGCCGTCGCCGGGTCGGGTTCTGCACGGATCGCGAGGTAGAGGGCGTGCACCTCTCGCCGCCAGGACGCCGTGTCGAGCGCGTTCTTGCTGGGCAGGTCCTGCGCGTCCTCGATGTCGTCCACCCACCCAGCCTAGGGACCGCCGCCCGGCTTGGCATTGGGTGCCCAGACGGTCGGAACTCCGACCGTCTGGGCACCCAATGCGCGGGTGGGGGGGGCACGCGCCGGTCGGATCCTCCGCGGGCTACCTCGTGGTGCGCAAGGCGGGACTTGAACCCGCACGCCCGAAGGCACCAGCTCCTAAGGCTGGCGCGTCTGCCGATTCCGCCACTTGCGCGCGCCGGAAGTCTACGTCGTCAGCCGAGCAGGTCACGCAGGTGCGGGACCATGGCACGGAAGGCCTTGCCACGGTGGGAGATCGCGTTCTTCTCCTCGGGCGAGAGCTCTGCCGCGTGCCGGGTGTCGCCCTCGACGACCAGCACGGGGTCGTACCCGAAACCGTTGTCCCCCTTGGGCTCCCGCGCCAACGAGCCGGCCATCCGGCCCTCGGTCGAGCGCAGCGTCCCGTCCGGCAGGGCCAGCACCGCAGCGCACACGAACGCCGCCGCGCGGTGCTCGTCCTTGACGTCGGACACCTGGGCCAGCAGCAGCTCGAGGTTGGCGACGTCGTCGCCGTGCCGGCCGGCCCAGCGCGCGGAGAAGATGCCGGGGGCCCCGCCGAGGACCTCCACGGCCAGGCCGGAGTCGTCGGCGAGCGACGGCAGCCCGGTGAAGTCGGCGAGCGCCTGCGCCTTGAGTCGTGCGTTCCCCTCGAACGTCACCTCGTCCTCGACGACGTCGGGGGCCCCGGGGAAGTCGCCGGCACCGACGATTTCGAGGCCGAGCTCGTCGACGACGTCGGCGAGGATGGCGCGGAGCTCGACGACCTTGTGGTCGTTGCGGGTGGCGAGGACGACGCGGGTCACTGCTGACGCTCCCGCGGGGTGGCGGCGAGCGCCTCCTGCTGCTTGACGGTCAGGTCGGCACAGCCCTGGGTGGCCTTGTCCAGCAACGCGTTGAGCATGTCGCGGTCGAACGGCTCGGCCTCCGCGGTGCCCTGCACCTCGATGAACCGTCCGTCGCCGGTCATGACGACGTTCATGTCGGTCTCGGCGGTCGAGTCCTCGGGGTAGTCGAGGTCGATGACGGCCTGGCCCTTGACGATGCCGACCGAGACGGCGGCGAGCGAACCGGTGAGCGGCTGCGCGTTCTTGGCGATGAGGCCCTTGGCCCGCGCGTCCTCGATGGCGTCGACGAGCGCGACGTACGCACCGGTGATCGCAGCCGTGCGGGTCCCACCGTCGGCCTGCAGCACGTCGCAGTCCAGGACGATGGTGTTCTCGCCGAGGGCCTTGGTGTCGATGACGGCGCGCAGGCTGCGGCCGATGAGGCGGCTGATCTCGTGGGTGCGGCCACCCACCTTGCCCTTGCGGGACTCGCGGTCCGAGCGGGTGTTGGTCGAGCGCGGCAGCATCTCGTACTCCGCGGTGACCCAGCCGCTGCCCTTGCCCTTGAGCCAGCGCGGGACGCCCTCGGTGAACGACGCGGCGCACAGGACGCGGGTGCGGCCGAACTCGACGAGCACGCTGCCCTCGGCGTGGTCCAGCCAGTTGCGGGTGATGCGCACCTCGCGGGTCTGGTCGGGGGTGCGGCCGTCGTGGCGGGCCCGCGGGGTCGAGGCGGTGGAGTCAGTCACGCCCGCAAGGCTAACCGTCGTCGGTGGGCCGTCCTAGGGTGGACCCATGGCTGCAACGTTCCCGCTCGGTGCCCACGTCGACTCGGCGGACCCGGTGTCCGCCGCCCAGGAGCGCGGAGCCGGGCTCTCGCAGTTCTTCCTCGGCAACCCGCAGAGCTACAAGGGGCCGGAGTTCGAGTACGCCGGTGGCGCCGAGGCCCTCAGGGCCGCCGCCGAGGCGGCAGGGGTCGACCTCTACGTCCACGCGCCATACCTGATCAACGTCGCCACGACGAACAACCGGATCCGCATCCCGAGCCGCAAGCTGCTCCAGCAGTTCATCGACGCCGGCGCCTCGATCGGCGCCAAGGGACTCATCGTCCACGGCGGCCACGTCGACAAGGCGGAGGAGGTCGAGAAGGGGTTCGACAACTGGCGCAAGGCCATCGAGGCGACCGACCTCAAGATCCCGCTCCTGCTGGAGAACACTGCCGGTGGTGACAACGCGATGGCCCGCACCCTGGAGCGCATCGCCCGGACGTGGGACGCCATCGGGCAGGCCGAGGGGTCCGACAACGTCGGGTTCTGCCTCGACACCTGCCACGCCCACGCCGGAGGCATCCCGCTCGCCACCGCGGTCGACCAGGTCCGGTCGATCACCGGTCGGATCGACCTCGTCCACTGCAACGACAGCCGTGACGAGTTCGACTCCGGTGCCGACCGCCACACCAACCTCGGCGAAGGTCTCATCGACCCCGGCGAGCTGGCCGCGGCCGTGAAGGCCGCCGCGGCACCCGTCGTCATCGAGACGCGTGGCGGCCTCGACGGCCAGCGGGCCGACCTCGACTGGCTGCGCGCCCGCCTCTAGCCGGCAGGGTCAGTCGACCGTCGGGTGGCTCGCGAGGAACCGGCGGATCTGCTCGCGTGGCTGCTCGCTCAGGTGCGGCCCGTGCGTGAATGCGGCGGTGGTGTACTCCAGCTCGCTGAGCCGGTGCGCCGTCCGCGTCGTCATCGCGAAGTTCGTGCAGAACGCCTTGATCGGCCAGCGCAGCCCGCGGACGTTGAAGATCGAGTCGCCGGTGATGAGCACCCCCGACGCGCGGTGCAGGTATGCCGCGTGGCCGGGTGAGTGCCCCGGCGTGTGCACGACCTCGATGCCGCCGGCGAACGGCACGACCTGCCCGTCGGTGAAGGTCTCCCCCACCGTCAGCGGTGCGAACCCACCGCCTCCCATCCGATCCATCAGGCGTCCGAGCCGCAGGGTGTGGTCCCGAGGAGGCGACGCCCCGGCCGACGCGAACCCTGCGTCGGCCTCGTGGATCCCGAAGTCGCGCCCGGTCTGCTCGGCGACGTGGGCCGCACCACCGGCATGGTCGGGGTGGGCGTGCGTGAGCATCAGCCGGGTGACGTCGCTGGGGCCCGACCCGATCGCGGCGAGCGCCGCCATCACCTTGGCACCGGACTGCTTGACGCCCATGTCGATGAGCGTCACCTGGCCGTCGTCGTCACGCAGCATGAACCCGTTGACGAAGTCACCGACCAGCGGGATGCGCCACACGTTGGGCGCCAGGACGACTGCCGGGTTCTTGGCCATGCCCGGAGCGTACGCCGGTCAGTCCGCGAGGTCCGGGGGCCAGGCGATGTCGAACCGCTCGAACACGACCTCGAGCTCGTCGGAGAACTCGATCCCGATGCGGTCGCACTCCCGGCGGAAGAACCGGTTGTGGCCGTCGAGCCAGGACTCGAGGCTGCGGTCGTACTCGCCCTCGTCCCACGCGAACTGGGCATCGACGGTGTGCAGCGGCCCCACCCGGAGCTCGCGGGTCCGCAGCACGACGCGGGGGCGTCCATCGCCGCCGCAGGCGACCCAGTGCGCGCCGATGCGCGGGAGCGGGTCGCCGTCGGCGGCATACGCGGCGACGAGGCCGGCAGTCGCACGCTTGGGGCCCTCGGTCACGAAGGCGATGAGCTCGTCGGCGAGCGCGGAGGTGTCGCCGAAGCACTCGACCGGGGGTTCGCCCTCGTCGGGCAGGCCCGGGCGGGACGCCCGGTAGTCGTCCCACATGGCCAGCCCGGCAGCGCGGTCGATCTGGACCGGCCGCTGACCGTGGCCGCCGGTCCCGTCGGCGGTCCGGTCGGCCGTCCGGTCGGTCGTCCGGTCGGTCGTCCCGCCCACGGTCCACGTCGAGCCCGGCGCGGCGAGCTCCAGCGGTCCGTCCCACACCTCGGCGGCCTGCGCCCGGCACACCTGCGGGTCGTTCCACGGTGGGATGTGGGTCAGCACGAGCCGCTCCACCCCGCCGGCGGCGACCGCAGCCTCGGCCGCGCGACGCCCCGAGAGGTGGATCCCCTCGACGTCGTCACGCCCGTCGACGAAGGCGCTGTCCATGAGTGCGAGGTCGGCACCGGCGAGCAGCGGGCCGAGAGCCGCGGTCGCGTCGGTGTCGCCGGTGTAGGCCAGGACCGCACCGTCGGCCTCCACGCGGAAGCCGTAGGCCTCGACCGGGTGGTTGACGCGGTAGGAGGTCACGGTGAACGGCCCCACGGTCCTCACGCGTGCGTCGCCCAGCTCGTGCACGGCGAACTCCGCCGACATGCCGGCGTGCTCGAGGCCGTGGTACATCAGCGCGAACCGGTCGGCTGCCCCCGTGGGGGCGTGCACGTCGAGCTGTCCGGGCACCGCACCACCGGGCCGGTACTTGCGGGTGACGTACAGACCGCAGATGTCGACGCAGTGGTCGGGGTGCAGGTGGCTGATGAAGACGGCGTCGAGGTCGGCCAGGTCGACGTGGCGCTGCAACGGCCCGAGGGCTCCGTTGCCGAGGTCGAGCACCATGCTCCAGGTGCGACCCCCGTGCTCGGCCTGCACCAGGTAGGACGACGCCGGCGAGTCCGGGCCCGCGAACGACCCCGAGCACCCGACGACGGTCAGCCTCACCGGGCACCGCCCCGAGGTCCGGCACCAGCAGCGGCAACCACGGTGCGCACGACGGCATCGCCGAACACCCCGTCGCCGTCCGCGCCCACCTCGGGCCCGAGGAACCGGCGCGCCAGGCGGGTGAACTCGGCCGCGTCACCCGTCGTCGTGAACCCGTGGCTCGGGGGTGGCAGGTCGGGCGGTCGCAGCGCGTCGGTGTCGGCGAGCACGCGGTAGACGTCCTTCGCGGTCTCGTCGGCGGACGACACCAGGGTCACCGACTCCCCCATCACGTAGGAGATCGCCCCCGTGAGCAGCGGGTAGTGGGTGCAGCCGAGGACGAGGGTGTCGACCTCGCCTTCGACCAGGGGGGCGAGGTACTCACGCGCCGTGGCGATCACCTCGGAGCCGCTGGTCACCCCGGACTCGACGAACTCGACGAACCGCGGGCACGGCACGCTCGACACCGACAGGTGCGGGGCGGCGGCGAAGGCGTCGACGTAGGCGCCCGACTGGTGGGTCCCCCGCGTGGAGATGACACCGACGCGGTGGTTGCGCGTGGCTGCGGCGGCCCGGCGCACCGCGGGGCGGATCACCTCGACGACCGGCACGTCATACCTCTCCCGCGCGTCGTGCAGCACGGCGGCACTGGCCGTGTTGCAGGCGATGACGAGGACCTTCACGCCGTGGTCGACGAGGCGGTCCAGGCACTCGAGGGCGAACTCGCGGGTCTGGGCGATCGGTCGCGGGCCGTACGGGGCGCGGGCCGTGTCACCGAAGTAGGCGATCGACTCGTGCGGCAGCTGGTCGAGCACCGCCCGGGCGACGGTCAGCCCGCCGTATCCCGAGTCGAAGATCCCGATGGGTGCGTCAGCCACGGGGTCAAGGCTAGACGGGCCGGACCGGGCCGAGGCCACCGCCGGGCCGTCGGCTCGGTCACACCGTCCCTGCGCGTCCTCGTCCACCACGGCCGGGCGCGAGGAGGCGTCAGGGAGCCAGCGCGTGCGCGAGCGTCTCCTGCAGCCAGGTCAGGAAGTCGTAGACCGCGAGCGCGTACACCGCCGGGTCGTCCTCCTGGAGGCTGGAGACCTGCTCCTCGATGAGCTCGAGGTCGTCGTCCTGCTTGAGGCCGAGTCGCTCCCCCAGCACCAGCCGGACGTCCGTCAGCGCGACGACGAGGGCCACCGCCTGGGCCTGGTCGAGGCTCACCTTCTGGTCGTCGAGGTGGGCGAGCGCGGCGATGGCGGTGTCGAGGTTCTCCGTCTTGCGGGCCCGCAGCCCCTGCTCGGTGAGCTGGCGGAACTCGGCCGCGATCTGGTCGTCCTGGCGGTTGGCCGTCGGGAAGATGCGGTCGAGCGCCGGGTCGCGCGGTGCCGGGACTCCCCCAGCCAGCTGCACCTGGTCGTCGGCGGCGAGCGAGATGCCCATGCCGATGCCACCGAGCCCGGCGACGATGCGGTCGAACTCGTCACCGCCGCCCTCGGGCGACTCGGCCACGGGCGCGGGCTCGACCAGCTCGCGGACCTGCTCCATCAACCCGACGACGAGGCCACGTTCGACGGCGTCGAGCTTCGCGACATACGCGCCGTGCCGCTTCTTGAACCCGCGCGCCACTCAGTCGTCCTTCTGGAAGGTGGCCCACAGGCCGTAGCCCTGCAGCGCCTCGGTGTCGGTCTCCATGCGCTCGCGTGAACCCGTCGACACGACGGCCCGGCCCTTGACGTGGACGTCCATCATGAGCCGCTCCGCCTTGGCCTTCGGGTACCCGAAGTACGTCTGGAAGACGAAGGTCACGTAGGACATGAGGTTGACGGGGTCGTTCCAGACGAGCGTGATCCAAGGGTGCTCGACCTCGGTGGCCTCGTCGGCGGAGACGCTCTTCTGCTCCACGGGGGCGATGGACACGGCAACTTGCACGGGACCACCTTAGGCTGCCCCGGTGGAGTCCACCGCACTGCTCACCGACCACTACGAGCTCACCATGGTGGAGGCTGCCCTGCGCAGCGGCGCAGCCTCCCGCAGGTGCGTGTTCGAGGTGTTCGCCCGTCGCCTCCCCGAGGGTCGCCGGTACGGCGTCGTCGCCGGCACCGGTCGCCTGCTCGACGCCCTGGAGGCGTTCCGGTTCGGCGACGAGGAGCTCGCGCGGCTTCGCTCCAGCGCGGTCGTGGATGCCGCGACGATCGACTTCCTCGCCGACTTCCGCTTCACCGGCGACGTCTGGGGGTATGCCGAGGGCGAGTGCTACTTCCCCGGCTCACCCGTGCTCGTGGTCGAGTCGGACTTCGCCCACGGGGTGCTGCTCGAGACGCTCGTGCTGAGCATCCTCAACCACGACAGCGCCGTCGCCTCCGCAGCCTCGCGGATGACCTCCGCCGCCGGCTCCCGGCCCTGCATCGAGATGGGGTCGCGCCGTACGCACGAGGAGGCTGCGGTCGCTGCGGCTCGCGCCGCCTACGTCGCCGGGTTCGCCACCACCTCCAACCTGGAGGCCGGGCGCAGGTACGGCGTCCCCACCGCGGGAACCGCCGCCCACGCCTTCACGCTGCTGCACGACGACGAGCGGGAGGCGTTCACCGCGCAGATCGCCTCGCTGGGCAAGGGCACGACCCTGCTCGTCGACACCTACGACGTCCCCACGGCCGTCGCGACGGCCGTCGAGCTGGCCGGCCCCGAGCTCGGCGCGGTGCGCCTGGACTCCGGCGACCTGCTCGTGCAGGCCCGTGAGGTGCGCGACCAGCTCGACCGGCTCGGCAACACCGGCACCCGCATCGTCGTGACGTCCGACCTCGACGAGTTCGCCATCGCGGGCCTGGCCGCCGGGCCGGTGGACCTCTACGGCGTGGGGACCTCCCTCGTCACGGGATCCGGTGCCCCGACGGCAGGCATGGTCTACAAGCTCGTGTCCCGCGAGGACTCCACGGGCACGATGGTCGGCGTCGCCAAGAAGAGCAAGGACAAGCAGTCGGTGGCGGGTCGCAAGTTCGCGCTGCGCCGACGCAACACCCGCGGCGTCGCCGAGGCGGAGGTCGTCGGGATCGGTGAGCCGCCGGTGGACGACGGCGACGACCGCAGGCTCCTCGTGCCACTGGTCCGAGGCGGCGAGCGCGTCGACCGTGACACCCACACCCTGGAGGCGGCACGGGCCCGTCACACCGCGTCCCGTGCCGAGCTGCCCGCTGCGGCCCGTCGGCTCCAGCGGGGCGAGCCCGCCATCGCGACGGTCTACGTCGAGGAACCCGATCCCGGACAGGCCTGACGAAGCCCCTGCGTCGTGCGGCAGGATGCGGTCATGGCTGACCACGACTACCGCGCCGAGGCGGCTGACCTCGATGCCGCCGACCCGCTCCGCGCCCTCCGCGACCGCTACCTCACCCCGGAGGGCACCGACCTGGTCGCCTACTTCGACGGCAACTCCCTCGGCCGTCCCGTGGCAGCCGCGGCGAACCTGCTCACGTCGTTCGTGCACGGCCCCTGGGGCGACCGCCTGATCCGCTCCTGGGACGAGCAGTGGCTCGACTGGCCCACGCGCATCGGCGACCGCATCGGCGAGCTCGTCCTCGGCGCCGGTCCCGGCCAGACCTTCGTCGGCGACTCCACGACCGTGCTCCTCTACAAGCTGTCGCGCGCCGCCGTCGACGCCCAGGTCGCCAAGGGGCGCGACGAGATCGTGCTCGACACCGACAACTTCCCCACCGACCGCTACGTCCTGGAGGGCATCGCCGCCGAGCGCGGCCTCACCCTGCGGTGGATCGAGGCCGACGAGCGGTCCGGCGTCACCGTCGAGCAGGTCGAGGCGGCCGTCGGGCCGAAGACCGCGCTCGCGGTGTTCAGCCACGTCGCCTACCGCTCGGGGTTCATCGCCGACGGTCCCGGGATCACCGCGGCCGTGCACGACGCCGGCGGCCTGGTCCTGTGGGACCTCAGCCACACGGGCGGCTCGGTGCCGGTCCAGTTCGACGAGTGGGGCGTCGACCTCGCGGTCGGCTGCACCTACAAGTACCTCAACGGCGGCCCGGGCGCGCCCGCGTGGGCGTATGTCGCCGAGCGCCACCACGGCTCCCTCCGCCAGCCGATCTGGGGCTGGATCGGACGCCGGGACGCGTTCGAGATGGGACCGGGGTACGACCCCGCCGACGGGCTGCGCTCGTTCATCTCGGGCACGCCGCCGATCCTCGCGATGGTCCCGCTGCAGGCGTCCCTCGACGTCATCGAGGAAGCCGGCATCGACGCCATCCGGGCGAAGTCGGTGGCCCTGACCGAGTTCGTCATCCGGATCGCCGACGACCTGCTCGTCCCGCTCGGCGTCGAGGTCGCCAGCCCCCGTGACCCGGCCGTCCGCGGTGGACACGTCACGTTGCGGCGCAACGGTTTCCGTGAGGTGACGGCGACCCTGTGGACCCAGGGGGTCATCCCCGACTACCGCGACCCCGACGGGATCCGGATCGGCGTCGCGCCGCTCTCCACGAGCTTCGACGAGGTGGTCGTCGGCATGCTCGCCCTGCGCGACGCGATCGTGGCGCTCGACGCCGAGGGATAGCGTGGAGGGATGAGCCGCGCGCTGATCCTCGTCGACGTCCAGAACGACTTCTGCGAGGGCGGTTCGCTGGCGGTCGCCGGCGGTGCGGACGTCGCCGGACGGATCAGCGCGTACGTCGCGGCGCACCACGACGACTACGCGGCGATCGTCGCCACCGCCGACTGGCACGACGACCCGGGCGCACACTTCAGCGACGCACCCGACTTCGTCGACACCTGGCCGGCGCACTGCCGGATCGGCAGCGACGGCGCCCTGTTCCACCCGGCCGCGGAGCAGGCCTTCGAGCACGTCGAGGCGATCTTCCGCAAGGGCCACCACAGCGCTGCCTACAGCGGGTTCGAGGGGTTCACCGTCGAGGCCGACCACCGGGCGACGCTCGCCGACTGGCTCCGGGACCGCGCCATCGAGCAGGTCGACGTGGTCGGCATCGCCACGGACCACTGCGTCCGGGCGACGGCCCTCGATGCTGCGGAGGAGGGGTTCGAGACGACCGTGCTGCTCGACCTCACGGCCGGGGTCTCGCGCGAGACCACCGACCGGGCCGTCGCGGAGCTGCGCGCCGCCGAGGTGGACCTGCGCGGCACCCCCGTGGTCGGCTGACCGGACTTCTCACAGCCACCTCCGCCGCCGTGTGCGGCAAGTGTTACGGATGCTTAACGGGCATCGGTCGGTCGTGAAACACACTCTTGCCACCCTCCTCGGGAGAGGGCAGTCCACCCGGACCTGCTCCGACCCCGAGAAGGAGCACCGCCCATGTCCGCTCCCGCCCGCGAGCCGGCTCCGGCCCCCGCAGCACCCCTCACCACCTCCCAGGACTCGACCCGCACCTCCCCCGTCCCGGCCACCCCGGTTCGTCGCTCCGGCCGCTGGATCGACCACTGGGACCCCGAGGACAGCACGTTCTGGCGCGGCGGTGGCCGAGCCATCGCCCGGCGCAACCTCACCTTCTCCGTCTACGCCGAGTTCCTGGGGTTCTGCGTCTGGGCGCTGTGGAGCGTCGTCGTCCCGCTGCTGCCCGCCGCCGGGTTCAGCCTGACCCTCGACCAGCAGTTCTGGCTGATCGCGCTGCCGAGCCTCGTCGGCGCCACGGTGCGCATCCCCTACACCTTCGCCGTGCCGCTCTTCGGTGGGCGCAACTGGACGATCATCTCGGCGCTGCTCCTGCTCGTCCCGGCGTCGGCCCTGGCCTGGGTGGTCACGCAGCCCTCGTCGTCGTTCGGCCTGCTCCTCGCCTGCGCCGCCCTGGCCGGGTTCGGCGGCGGCAACTTCGCCTCGTCGATGACGAACATCTCGTTCTTCTTCCCCGAGGCCGAGAAGGGAAAGGCGTTGGGGCTCAATGCCGCTGGTGGCAACCTCGGCACCGGGATCGTCCAGCTGGTCGTCCCGGCCGTCATCGTCGTGGGCGCTGGGACACACCTCGAGCGAGCCGGCCTGATGTTCATCCCGCTGGCCCTGCTAGCCGCCGTGTTCGCGTGGCGCGGGATGGACAACCTGTCCGGTGTGCGGTCCGACTACGGCAGCTTCGCCCGGGCCACCCGCAACCGCCACACCTGGATCATCTCCTTCCTCTACATCGGCACCTTCGGGTCCTTCATCGGGTACTCGGGGGCGTTCCCGACGCTGCTCAAGACGCAGTTCCCCGAGACGCCGACGACGATCGCCTTCCTCGGCGCCCTGATCGGCGCGCTCTCGCGACCGCTCGGTGGCATGGTCGCCGACCGCTTCGGCGGGGCCAGGGTCACCATCGGCGCCTTCGCCACCCTGACCCTGGGCGCCGTCGGCGCCATCGAGGGCCTGAAGTCGCACAGCTTCGCCGTCTTCTTCTGCTCCTTCCTCGTGCTCTTCCTCGGCGCGGGCATCGGCAACGGCGCCACGTACCGCATGATCCCCGCTGTCTTCCGCGCCGGCGTCAGCGCCGACCGGCTGCCCGTCGCCAGGAAGACCGCGGCCGGCTGCATCGGGATCGCGGGCGCGGTCGGTGCCTACGGCGGCTTCTTCATCCCCCGCGGCTTCGCCATGGCCAAGGCGCACTACGGGACGCTCGTGCCCGCCCTCTGGGTGTTCGTCGCCGCCTACGTCCTCATGGCCGCGACCACGTATGCCGTGTACGCGCGGCGTGGTTCGTCCCTCGCCGCCGAGACGATCTGAGGTCGGAGCACCCGTGACCCGTCCCGTCGGCGCGACCAGCGTCCCGACCCACTGTCCGTACTGCGCCCTGCAGTGCGCCCAGTCCCTGCGCCCCGCCGGTGTGGCCGCCGACAACGGCACCGGTCCGACCACGGTCGAGGTCCACGGCCGTGACTTCCCCACCAACCGGGGAGGCCTCTGCCAGAAGGGGTGGACGAGCGCCGCGGTGCTCGAGTCCCCCGAACGGCTCACGACGCCGTTGGTCCGGGATCCCGGGGGGCGGCTGGTCGAGACGAGCTGGGACGCGGCACTCGACCTCGTCGCGGGACAGCTCCTGCGCATCCGCGCCGAGGACGGCCCCGACGCCGTGGCAGTCTTCGGCGGCGGTGGACTGACGAACGAAAAGGCCTACCAGCTGGGCAAGTTCGCCCGCGTGGCGCTCGGCACGGCCAACATCGACTACAACGGACGGTTCTGCATGAGCAGCGCCGCCGCTGCCGCCAACCGGTCCCTCGGCGTCGATCGGGGCCTGCCCTTCCCCCTCACCGATCTGGCGGCGGCCGACGCCGTCCTCCTCCTCGGCAGCAACCTCGCCGAGACCATGCCGCCATCCGTCGCCCACCTGTCCGGGGTCCGGGAGCGCGGTGGGCTCGTCGTCGTGGATCCCCGTCGCAGCGCGACCGCAGACCTGACGGAGGACGGACGAGGGCTGCACCTCCAGCCCGTGCCCGGCACCGACCTGGTCGTCCTCCTGGCCCTCGTCCACGTCCTGCTCACCGAGCACCTCGTCGACGCGGCATACCTCGACGAGCGGACCGAGGGACTGGAGGAGGTGCGCCGCCGGTGCGCCCTGTGGTGGCCCGAGCGGGCCGAGCAGGTGTGCGGCGTCCCCGCCGACGACCTGCGGGCTGCCGCCCGGCTCCTCGCCGCGGCGAGCCCGTCCCGCGGCGGACGTGGTGCGTTCGTCCTCACCGGCCGGGGAGTCGAGCAGTCGCGACAGGGCACGGCCACCGTGTCGGCCGCCATCAACCTGGCGCTGGTCCTCGGGCTGCCGGGTCGGGTCGGCAGCGGCTACGGCGCCATCACCGGGCAGGGCAACGGCCAGGGCGGGCGAGAGCACGGCCAGAAGTCCGACCAATTGCCGGGGTACCGCATGATCGACGACCCGGCCGCCCGCGAGCACGTTGCTGGGGTGTGGGGCGTCGACCCGGCGTCGCTGCCGGGCAGGGGTCGGCCCGCCGTCGAGCTGCTGGACTCGCTCGGCACCGAGGGCGGTCCCCGGGCCCTGTTCGTGCACGGCTCCAACCTGCGGGTCAGCGCCCCAAACGGCCACCACGTCGCCGCTCGGCTGGACGCGTTGGACCTCCTCGTCGTCTGCGACTTCGTGCCGTCGGAGACGGCCCTGCTCGCGGACGTCGTCCTGCCGGTCACGCAGTGGGCCGAGGAGGAGGGCACGATGACCTCGCTGGAAGGACGGATCCTGCGCCGCCGCAAGGCGATCGACCCACCTGCAGGCGTGCGCAGCGAGCTGTGGGTGTGGGCGCAGCTCGCGGCCCGCCTCGGCGCCCAGGGGGTGTGGGACACCGACCCCGGCCTCGTCTTCGACGAGCTCGCCCGCGCCAGCCGGGGTGGTCGGGCGGACTACAGCGGGGTCAGCCACGCCCGTCTCGACCGCGAGGACGACAGCGCAGCCGTCTGGTGGCCCTGTCCGGCACCTGCGCCCGGCGAGTCCGAGCACCCGGGCACGCCACGGCTGTTCCTCGACCGGTTCCCCACGCCCAGCGGTCGCGCGCGCATGGTGGCGACCGACCACCTCGGCCCCGCCGACGACCTGCGTCCCGAGGCGCCGCTCTACCTCGTCACCGGCCGGGTGCTGCAGCACTACCAGTCCGGGGCGCAGACCCGCCGCGTCGACCCCCTCGCCTCGGCCTTCCGCGGCCCGTACGCGGAGCTGCACCCCCTCCTCGCCGCCCGCCTGGGGGTCGTCGAAGGACAGCGCGTGCGACTTGCCACCTCCCGCGGGGCGGTGTCGGTGCCCGCCCGGGTCACCGACACCATCCGACCCGACACGGTGTTCGTCCCGTTCCACTGGGGTGGCACGGACAGCATCAACCGCCTCACCACCGACGCCACCGACCCGTTGTCGGGCATGCCCGAGTTCAAGGTCTGTGCGGTCGACGTGACCGCAGCCAGCCGCCACTCCCCCGCGCCCCACCTGGTCGGGAGCCGACCCGACGGCTCGTCCGCGCCTCGAAACCCGTTGGAGGTCAAGGCATGACGCGGCTCGTGGTCATCGGCAACGGCATGGTCGGTGCGCGCTTCGTCGAGGACGTCCTCTCCGCGGACACGGCTGGCCGCTACGACGTCACCGTCATCGGGTCAGAGGGTTGCGAGCCGTACAACCGGGTGCTGCTCAGCGAGGTGGTGGCGGGGAAGCACGACTTCTCGGCGCTCACCCTGCCCACCCCCGACAGCCCACGACTCACCGTGCTGCGTGGCACGCACGCAGTGCGCCTCGATCGGGAGGACCGCCACGTCGAGACCGCCGACGGCGCCCGGGTGCGCTACGACCGGCTGGTGCTCGCGACCGGCTCCGATGCCCGGGTCCCCGGACTGACGGGCCTGCGCAACCGTGAGGGACTGACCTCGGGGGTGCACGCCCTGCGGACCATCGACGACGCCCGCGAGATCGTGGCGGCAACCCTGAACGCCCGACGCGCCGTGGTGCTCGGCGCCGGGGTGCTCGGCATGGAGGCGGCCTGCGGTCTCGCGCGGCGCGGGGTCGCGGTCACGGTCGTCCACCCGGCCGCGGCCCTCATGGAGCGCCAGCTCGACGAGGACGCCAGCCGGGTCGTCGAGTCGGCCATGACCGGTCTCGGCATCGACCAGCGTGTCGGTCGCGGAGCCGTCGAGGCCCTCGTCGCTCACGGACGACTGACCGGCCTGCTCCTCGACGACGGGGAGGTCGTCCCTGCCGAGCTGCTCGTGCTCGCGACCGGCACGGTGCCCAGCACCGCGCTGGCCGCGGACGCCGGGCTCGCGGTCGACCGCGGGGTCGTCGTCGGGGACGACCTCTCCTCCCCCACCGACCACCGGGTGGCAGCCCTCGGCGACTGCGCGCAGCCGCCGGAGGGTGGCAGCGGTCTCGTGGCCCAGGGCTGGGAACAGTCCCGCCGGCTCGCTGCGCGGCTCTGCTCCCCGGCGCTGTCCGCGACGTTCGCGTCCGGGTCCGCGAAGGCCGTGCCCGACCGCGACCCGACGTCGAACGTCAGCGACGTCGTGCGGCTCAAGGCGCACGGGCTCGACGTCGTCACCATGGGTGTCTGCGGGTCGCAGCGCACCGACGACCCGGCCCAGCGCACGCTGCACCTCAGCGACCCGGACCTCGGTCGGCACGTCGAGGTGGTCGTCTCCGGCGGCCTGCTCGTCGGCGCCACCTGTGTGGGGGCGGGGCCGGTGGCTGCCGAGCTGGTCACGACGTACACCCGGCGCACCCCGGTCCCGTCCGACCCGGCACACCTGCTCATCTCGGCCCTCACCCCGCAGCCACGCGGAGCCACAGGTTCCGTCGCCGACCTCCCCGATGACGCCACCGTCTGCCGCTGCAACGGCGTGAGCAAGGCCGCCATCGTGTCCTGCGTCCACGACGGGGCCGCGACGGTCGACCAGGTGGCCGCCGGCACCCGTGCCACGACGGGGTGCGGGGGCTGCGTCGACGACGTTTGCGCCCTCCTGGCCGCTGTCTCGACGCCCGCCCCCGGCGAACCCACCGACTCTCCCACCACCAGCCGTCCGCGTGAGGACGACGTAACGAAGGGGAAACACATGATCCACAGCGCTGAAACGGCAGGCTCCTAACGTGGGCGCCATGGCCACGGACCCGACCCCGCGACAGCTCGTCGTCGTGGGCGGCGGCATGGTCGCGCGACGCCTCGTCGATGCGCTGCGGTCCCGCGACACCGACGGCCGGTGGGCGGTGACGCTGCTGTGCGAGGAGCCGCGGGCTCCGTACGACCGCGTGGCCCTCACCTCCTACTTCACCGGTCGCGACCCGGAGGACCTGGCCCTGGGCGGCCAGGAGCTGTGGGACGACCCGCTGGTCACCCTGCGTCGCGGGGTCGCCGCCACCGCCGTCGACCGCACGGAGCAGACCGTCACCACCTCCGACGGACGGACGCTCCCCTACGACTCCCTGGTCCTGGCCACCGGGTCGTATGCCGCGGTGCTTCCCGTCCCGGGCAAGGAGCTCCGCGGCGCCTTCGTCTACCGCACCATCGACGACGTCGCGGACCTGCGCACCTACGTCGAGCAGCTGCGCACCGAGCTCGGCCGCCCCCTGCGGGGTGCTGTCGTCGGCGGCGGCCTGCTCGGCCTCGAGGCGGCCGGCGCCCTGACCGCGCTCGAGGTCGGGACGACCGTCGTCGAGTTCGCCTCCCGGCTCATGCCGCTGCAGGTCGACGACGGCGGCGGCGAGGCGCTCCGACGCCTCATCGAGGCCCTCGGGGTCACCGTGCGCACCGGTACGGCGACCTCGAAGATCGCCGGCCGACTCGGCCGGGTGTCGTCGATGGAGTTCGCCGACGGCGACCGGCTGGACGTCGACGTGGTCGTCTTCGCGGTCGGCGTCCGGCCCCGAGACGAGCTCGCCCGCGAGTCGGGCCTGGCTGTCGGGGAACGTGGCGGGGTCGTGGTCGACGACACGTGCGCGACCGCCGACCCGGCCGTGTGGGCCGTCGGCGAGGTCGCCTGCATCGGCGGTCGGACGCTTGGGCTGGTTGCGCCCGGCTACACCATGGCCGAGATCGTCGCCGACCGGCTCCTGGGTGGCGAGGGCACGTTCCCCGGCGCCGACCTGTCGACCAAGCTCAAGCTCCTCGGTGTCGACGTCGCGTCCTTCGGCGACGCGTTCGCCACCGAGCCGGGCAGCCTCGAGGTGGTCATCTCCGACCCGGTCGCCGGGGTCTACAAGAAGCTCGTCATGTCCGATGACGCCCGGACTCTGCGCGGTGGCATCCTCGTCGGGGACGCGAGTGCGTATGCCGCGTTGCGACCGATGGTGGGCCGCGAGCTGGGTGGCGACCCGGCGGCATACCTCCTGCCCGAGGGGGCTGCGCCCGCCCCCACTGCTGACCTGCCCGAGGACGCCACCGTGTGCTCGTGCAACAACGTCACGGCCGGCGCGATCCGCTGCTCGGTCACCGACCGTGGGTGCACGGACCTCACCGGGGTCAAGGCCTGCACCAGGGCAGGCACCAGCTGCGGCTCCTGCCTGCCCCTCGTCAAGCGCCTGGTCACCACCGAGCTGGAGAAGTCCGGCGTCACGGTGAGCAACGCCTTGTGCGAGCACTTCGAGCTCTCGCGGGCCCAGTTGTTCGACGTGGTGCGGGTGCAGGGACTCACGACGTTCAGCGAGATCATCGCCCGCCACGGACTCGGCCGCGGCTGCGACATCTGCAAGCCCGTCATCGGGTCCGTCCTCGCCTCGCTCGGCACCGGCCACATCCTCGAGGGTGAGCGGGCGACGTTGCAGGACACCAACGACCACGTCATGGCGAACCTCCAGAAGGACGGCTCCTACTCCGTCGTCCCCCGCATCCCGGGCGGTGAGATCACCCCCGAGGGGCTCATCGTCATCGGCGAGGTAGCCAAGGACTTCGGGCTCTACACGAAGATCACGGGCGGCCAGCGCATCGACCTGTTCGGCGCGCGGATCGAGCAGCTCCCCAGGATCTGGAAGCGGCTCGTCGACGCCGGCTTCGAGTCCGGGCACGCGTACGGCAAGTCGCTGCGCACGGTGAAGTCCTGCGTCGGCTCGACCTGGTGCCGCTACGGCGTGCAGGACTCGGTCGGCCTGGCCATCGCGCTGGAGCTGCGGTACCGGGGGTTGCGGTCGCCGCACAAGATCAAGCTGGGCGTGTCAGGGTGCGCGCGCGAGTGCGCCGAGGCACGCGGCAAGGACGTCGGTGTCATCGCCACCGACAACGGTTGGAACGTCTACGTCGGAGGCAACGGCGGCTTCACCCCACGACACGCCCAGCTGCTGGCCGAGGACCTCGACACCGAGACCCTCGTCCGCACGATCGACCGGTTCCTCATGTACTACGTCCGCACCGCTGACCGGCTCCAGCGGACCGCTGTGTGGGTGGAGGACCACGAGGGTGGCCTGGAGGCGATCCGCGCCGTGGTGCTGGAGGACTCCCTGGGCATCGGCGCCGACCTGGACGAGGCCATGGCAGGGCACGTCGAGGGCTACGAGGACGAGTGGGCAGCAGCCCTCGACGACCCCGAGAAGCTGCTCCGGTTCGGGTCGTTCGTCAACGCCCCCGACCAGCCGGACGACACGCTGGCCTACGTCAGCGAACGCGGACAGGCCCGTCCCGCAACGGAATCCGAACGGTCCGGCGGCGGGGTCCTCATCGCCGGCACCACGTTGGAGGTCCGCAGATGAGCATCGAGACCACAGCAGCCACAGACCTCGGCGTGAGGTGGCACGAGATCTGCAGCCTCAAGTCGCTGTCCCGCGAGCGGGGTGCCGCGGCCCTCGTGGCGGGACGTCAGGTCGCCCTGTTCAGGACGTTCGACGACCGCGTGTATGCCGTGCAGCAGCTGGACCCCTTCAGCGGGGCCAACGTCATGTCCCGCGGCATCGTCGGCACCCGCGGCGACGTCCCGACCGTCGCGTCCCCGATGTACAAGCAGGTCTTCGACCTGCGCACGGGGTCCTGCCTCGACCCGGTGGGCAAGGAACCGCACTCGCTGCAGACCTTCCCGGTCCACGTGGTCGACGACGTCGTCAGCGTGGGCCTCCCCGGGGGGCAGGGTGCGGGATGACGACGCTGATGGGGCTGGACCTCGCCGGCAGGCGCGTCCTGGTCGCGGGGGGCGGGCCGGTCGCTGCCCGTCGTGCGCTGTCGCTGGTCGCCGACGGTGCGCTCGTCACGGTCGTGGCGCCGCAGCTGTGCGAGGACCTCGTCGACGCGGTGGTCGACGGTGTACTCACCTGGGTCGACCGCGAGGTCGCTGAGTCCGACCTGGAAGGTGCCTGGCTGGTGCACGCTGCCACCGACGACGTCCGGACCAACCGCCGGGTCTCGGCGTGGGCGACCGCCCGCCAGGTCTGGAGCGTGTGCGCCAGCGTCGTGAAGGACGGCACGGCGCGGACTCCGGCCACGACCCGGCACGCCGGGCTCGTCGTCGGCGTCGCCTCCGACGGCGGTGCCGACCCGGCCCGCGCGGGTTCGGTGCGCGACCAGCTCGCTCTGGCCCTCCAGACCGGTGACCTCGACCTGCGCCGTCGGCGTCGGCCCCGGACCGGTTGGACCGGAAGGGTCGTGCTCGTCGGCGGTGGCCCCGGCGCCCCTGACCTCATGACGGTCCGCGGGCGCCGTGCCCTGGCCGAGGCCGACGTGGTGGTCACCGACCGCCTCGGGCCCACCAGCCTCCTGGCGTCCCTTCCCCCGGACGTCGAGGTCATCGACGTCGGCAAGGTGCCCGGTGCGCACGCCGTCAGCCAGGACCAGATCAACGCGGTGCTCGTCGAGCAGGCGCAGCGCGGGCGCGTGGTCGTCCGGCTCAAGGGTGGGGACCCGTTCCTCTTCGGCCGCGGGGGCGAGGAGCAGACCGCCCTGGCTGCCCACGGCATACCGGTCGAGGTCGTGCCCGGCGTGAGCTCGGCACTGGCCGCCCCGGCCGCTGCGGGCATCCCGGTCACGCACCGGGGCACCGTGGCCGCGGTCCACGTGACGCACGGCCACGGCACGCTCGAGGAGGCCGCCGTCAGGGCCGTGGTCGACGGCAGTGCCACCCTCGTGGTCCTGATGGGGGTCTCGATGCTGGGACAGCACGTCCGGCAGCTGCTCGATGCCGGCGCCTCACCCGCCCTCGCCGCCGCCGTCGTCGAGGACGCCACCCTCCCCACCCAGCGCGTCACGCGGGCCAGCCTCTCCGAGCTGGTCGGGACGGCCGAGAGTCGCGGGGTCCGCGCCCCGGCAGTGGTCGTGATCGGCTCGGTCGCCGCGGCCGACCTCCTCGAGCCGATCCGATGACCCGTTCCGGTGTCCCGTCGCTGAGCCAGGTGATGGCGGGGTGCGTCGTGCTCGTCACCGCCGACCGTCGCAGCGGCGAGCTCGGGTCGGCGTTGGCGAGGAGAGGGGCGACGGTGCGGCACGCCCCGTCCTTGAGCATCGTCCCGCACGAGCACGACGACCAGCTGCTGCTCGACACCAAGGCCCTGCTCGTCGACCCACCCGACACCGTCGTCGTGACCACCGGGATCGGTTTCCGGGGCTGGGTCGAGGCCGCCGATGCAGCCGGCGTCGCGGACGAGCTCGTCGACGTCCTCGGGCACGCACGCCTCATCGCCCGCGGACCGAAGGCACGGGGGGCCATCCAGGCTGCCAACCTGCAGGCCGACTGGGTCGCCGAGTCCGAGACCTCGGCCGAGATCCTCGACCTGCTGCTCGCCGAGGGCGTGGCCGGGCACCGCATCGCCGTCCAGCACCACGGGGCCGGGGCCGACGGGCTCGACACGGAGCTGGCCGCCGCGGGCGCCGAGGTGCACAGCCTCGTCGTGTACCGCTGGGGGCCTCCCCCCGACCCCGAGGCGCTGGCTGCCTCCGTGATCGCCGCAGCCGCGGGCGAGATCGACGCCGCCGTGTTCACGTCCGCGCCGGGGGCAGCGGCCTGGTTGGCCGCCGTCGACGCCCATGGCCTCACCGACCAGATCGAGGGACGGTTGCGGTCAGGCGCCATGGTCGCCGCGGCCGTCGGACCCGTGACGGCCCGGCCGCTGCTGGAGAGGGGTATCGAGCCGATCGTGCCCGACCGAGGTCGGCTCGGTGCCCTGGTCCGCAGTCTCGTCAGCCACTACGAGGTGGCGCAGACGTCCGCGGTCACGACCGTGGCAGGCCGACTGCAGGTCCGCCGCACGGTGGCCCTGCTAGACGACCACGTCCTGCCCGTCTCCCCCAGCGGCCTGGAGGTCCTCCGCCTGTTGGCCGACGCCGGTGGGGAGGTCGTCACCCGGGCCCAGGTCCTCGCCGTGCTCCCGGGTGACTCGACCGACCCGCACACCGCGGAGGTCGCCGTCGCCCGGCTGCGCGAGGCCTGCGGGGCCAAGACCCTGATCCAGACCGTCGTCAAGCGGGGCTACCGACTCGGTACCGACCGCGCCTGACCACCGGACGACTCGGTCAGTGCCGTCCGCCCTCGGCGGCGCCCTCGACGACGACCGGCTGCCCGTTGGCCACGAGCTTCCAGTCGTAGGTGGTGAAGGTCGCCGGGTCGATGACGCCCTGGGTCGTGGTCCAGTCGATGAGCAGCTGACGGATCTCGACCTGGGCGTTGTAGAGGACAGGTGCCGTCGTGACCCCGGGGAAGCCACCGCCACCGGACTGCCGGTAGTTGTTGATGGCGATGACGAACTGCTTCGCCGGGTCCACGGGCGCGGCGCCGTACGTGAGGTTGACGATCCGCTGGCCCACGGGACGGGCGATGTCGATGTCGTAGGCGAGCGAGGCGTCGAGCCCGCCCATGATGTCGTAGTTGTAGTCAGGCGTCTCGAGCCCGTTGGCCGGGTTGACGGCGTTCGTCACGTCGTCGGGAGCGAACGGACCTGCGGTCGTCCTCGTCTCGAAGTAGGCCGCCGAGTACTCGAGGTAGTCCTTGACCTGCGCCCCGGTGAACCGGATCCCGAGCAGCGTGTTGTCGTAGATGTAGAGCCCGGCCACGTCGCGCACCGTGACGTCACCGGCGGGGATGGCTGCCTCACGGTTGAAGGGAGCCGCGATCGACAGGACCGGCAGGTTCTCGTCCGCCGTCCCCGCCAGGGCCTTCTTCACCGCGTCGGCCTGGACGTGGTTGATGAAGTCGATCGCGGACGTGTCCTCGAACCGAGCGGTCCCCGCGGACATGGCCGCCTTGCAGGTCCCGATGACGGAGTTCACGTAGGTCCGGACCACCGCGTGGTCCTCGCGCACCAGCGCGGCGACGTTCGGGTCCTCTGGTGCCGTGTTGGCGTTGAGGAGGTGGGCGTGCGCCGCGGTGAGGGACCAGCGCCTGCCGTCGTGCACCAGGTCGAGGTCCATCACCGACAGCCGCATCCCCCACTTGAGCGGCTCGGTGATGAGCACCTGCTTGCCCGGGGTGACGGTGCTCGCGACGAGCTCCTCGGGGATCTCGACGTGGGCGTGCCCGACGAGCACCGCATCCACCCCGGCAACCTGCTCGGCCAGCTGACGTGAGGCGTTCTCGGGGTAGGGCAGGGCATCACCGTAGGACGACCCGGGCTTCGCGCCGGAGTGGCACGACACGATGACGACGTCGCAGCCGGCCTTCTTGAGCTTGGGGACCCACACCTTGGCCTGCTCGACGATCCCCGGGAACCTCAGCAGGCCCTCGACGTTCGCCTTGTCCCAGATGGCGACGCCGGGGGTGACCAGACCGAGCACCCCGACCTTCACCGGCTTCGGGACACCCTTCACCTTGTACGACTTGATGACGTAGGGCGCGAACGCCGGGGCGCCCGTGGTCCAGTCGACGGTGTTGGCCGACAGGAGTGGGAAGTCGCACTGGTCCTCGAACGCGCGCAGCGTCTCCAGGCCGTAGTTGAACTCGTGGTTGCCCAGGGCCGCAGCGTCGTAGCCGATCGCGTTCATCGCCTTGGCCATGGGGTGGACCGCTCCGCCGGTGACGGGATCGATCTTCGCGAAGTAGTAGGCCAGGGGCGTGCCCTGGAGGGTGTCACCCGCGTCGAGCACGAGGGTGTTCTTCGCCCCACGCTCCTCGCGCATGAGCTTGACCAGGGTGGCGACCTTGGCCAGCCCGATGTCGTTGTGCGCCGAGTCGTCGTACGCCGTGTCCTTGAAGTAGTCCCAGTTGAGGATGTTGCCGTGGGTGTCGGTCGTGCCCAGCACGGTCAGCCGGAAGGTCCTGTCAGGTCGCCCCGGCTTTCCCGGCCGGCCCTTCTCCTGCGCCCCCTGGGCGCTGGCCGGCGCAGCGAACAGCGCGGCCGTCGCCCCGGCTCCTCCCAGGACCGCCATCCCGAGGACCTGGCGGCGCGAGCGGGCGGCCTCACCTTCGCGGGCGGACGACGGTCCGCGCTCGGGCTGATCGCTGGCGACAGGACGCGGTGACGACATGGTGGGCCTCCGGGGCGGTGGGCCGGCGGTGCCGGCAGACAGGGAACCCAGCGGCCGCGCCGTTGAGGCCACCGGGTCCTCCACCGTAGAACAATGCCGTACAGGACAAAAGGGACCGGACGTCAGGAGTTGGTCAACCTCGGGCCTGGGGTGCGCTGGAAATGCTTGGGAATGCCTTGGCAGACGCGGGCATGCCAAAAGGGCCTTCCCGTGTGGGAAGGCCCTTTTGAAAGTATGTCCGGCTGCGTCCTACTCTCCCACACCGTAACCAGTGCAGTACCATCGGCGCTG
>NZ_LMCM01000010.1 GCF_001426245.1 Phycicoccus sp. Root101
CCCCCGGACCCGCGGACCCGACGCTACGCCCGACAGCCGCGCCCCGGAAGAGTCCTCGGGAGGGCCTCAAAGCGACCGCTTGACAACAGAAGGGTGCCGGAGTGGGGAACCTGCTGATCGGCGGGCTTTCGCGCTGGCGGATAGCGTCGAGGCATGCGCGTAGTCGTCATTGGCGGTACTGGACACATCGGAACCTACTTGGCTCCCAGCCTGGTCGAGGCGGGCCACGCGACCCGTGGTGATCAGCCGGGGAACGCAGAAGGCGTACCGCGACGATGACCGCTGGCAAGACATTGAGATGGTCGTCTGCGACCGCGAAGCCGCCGAGCGTGACGGCACCTTCGGGGCCACGGTTGTCGACCTCAATCCCGACGCCGTCATGGACCTGACCTGCTTCACCCCCGACCAGGCACGTCAGCTCGTCGAAGCCCTGGACGGCCAGCACCTCATCCACACCGGCACCGTCTGGTCCTACGGCGCGAGCGCCTTGGTCCCGACGAAGGAAGACGCGCCCAAGCACCCATACGGCGAGTACGGCGTCAACAAGTTAGCCGTCGAGCAGTACCTCACGAGCCAGGACCGCGTCCGCGCCAGCGTCGTGCACCCCGGCCACATCTCGGGTCCGGGCTGGATGGCGATCAACCCGCAGGGCAACCTCGACCCCGGCGTCATCGACCGTCTCCGCGAGAACGGCTCCTGTCTGCTGCCCGACCGTGGCGGCGAGACGATCCACCACGTCCACGCCGAGGACGTCGCCGGCCTGCACCAGGCCTGCCTCGACCACCCGGACAAGGCAACAGGCGAGAGCTTCAACAGCGTCTGCACCGAGGCGCTCACCCTACGCGGGTACGCCGAGCTCGTCGCCCGCCACTTCGGCCACGAGCCCAAGCTCGAGTTCGCGCCGTGGGCCGAGTTCGGACAGCGCGTCCACGCCGAGGCAGCCCAGGCCACGATGGAGCACATCGGCCGCGCGCCCATGTTCTCGATGGCCAAGGCCAAGGACCTCCTCGGCTTCGAGCCGAAGCACAGCGTCGTCGACACGGTGCTGGAGTCCCTCGACGCCTGGGTCCCCACCAACCGCACCTGACAGGCTTAGGTCACCCGCCGAAAGACCACAGACACCAGGGAGATCCGATGGCCACGCCCGTGGACGGACGGCCCCCACTGCAGCGCGCGCTCGACGCCACCGCGGCCATGAAGCCCGGCACGTGGGAGAGCGTCGAGACGTTGGCGGTGCTGGCGATCGAGGCCAAGGACCTGCCCGACGGCCCACGTCTGCTGGCCTCGGCGCATACGGCGGCCGACGGGGCCAAGCCCGGCACCTAGGAGAGCATCCGGGCCCTGGCCTGGCTCGCGCGGGCCGACCGCGAGCTCGGCGACACCCCCAGCTGAGCCCACTCACACACCCGACCGCGGGCTCGACGACGCCGGACGCCAACGCCCGAGAGAGGCCTAGGGTCGCAACCATGACCAGCCCCGCCGAGCCGTACGTCGCCGAGGGCTTCGGCCCCGTCGCCGACGCGTTCCGCCGCAACTTCACCGACCCCGGCGACGGCGCCGCGGCTGTGACCGTCGTGCACCGCGGCCGCACGGTCGTGGACCTGTGGGGCGGCACCGACGTCGTCAACCAGCGGCCGATGCCCGCGGACGGGCTGATGATGGTCGCCTCGTGCAGCAAGGGCGTCACCGCGACCGTGCTGGCGATGCTCCTCGAGCGCGATGTCCTCGACCCCGAGGAACGCGTTGCGACCTGGTGGCCCGAGTTCGCCGCCGCAGGCAAGGACCACGTCACCCTCGGCATGGTCGCCTCCCACACCGCTGGCCTGCCCTACCCGCCGCTGGGCACCGGCCTGCAAGGCCTCGACCTGCACCGTGGGCCAGCCGTGACCGCGGCCCTGGCCGGTGCGACTCCCCTCTGGCAGCCGGGGACCGCGATGGCCTACCACCCGGTGACCTACGGGACGCTGCTCGACGAGATCGTCAAGCGCGCCAGTGGGCAGTCCATCGCCCAGCACGTGCGCACCCTCATCGCCGAACCCCTCGGCGTCGATCTCTGGATGGGGCTGCCGCCCGAGCTCGTCCCCCGCGTGGTGCCCGGCCTCTGGGAGCAGCAGAGCCCGATGACCCCCGACGACGACTCGGCGCCAGACCCAAATTCGTATGCTGCGCAGCGGCAGGCGTTCCTGCGCGAGAACCCGCCCATGGACCCCGACTTCGACGACCCCGACGAGGTCCGCGAGCACTACGCCGCCGAACGTCCCGCCATCGGTGCCATCACCGACGCCCGCGCCCTGGCCACGATGTATGCCGCGCTGCTCGGCCCCGTGGGCGGCGTCCGGCTCATCAGCAAAGAGACCCGGGCAACGGTGACCCGACCTCAGACCGACGGTGTCGAGACCCTGGTCGAGAGCGGCACGGCCGGCCCCGACATCCGGTTCGGCCTCGGCTACCAGCTGGCCTCGGCCAGCATGCCCGGCTTCGGCCCGACGTCCTTCGGGCACACCGGCGCCGGCGCTCGTCTCGGCATCGCCGACCCGGAGCACGAGGTCGGGTTCGGCTACGTCACCAGCCTGATGCGCAACATCGGCCCGGACGGCGACCCGCGCTGGAAGGCGCTCATCGACGCCATACGGGGCTGTCTCTAACCGTCGACCTGCAGGACGAAGTCGTCGAAGACATGGCGGCCGAGTCGGTCACCGACCTGCGCCACCGCCCGCTGGACGTCACGGAGCTGGTCGACGGTCATCTCCAGCGGCGGCTCGTCCGGCTGGAAAGTCGTGCGGATCGGGTAGTCGACGCCCGGAGTGGTGCTCATCTCGATGTGGCAGCCGACCACGTGGCTCACCGGGTGGGTGTCGGCGAACGCGACGAGCCGGTCGATGGTCTGCGCGAAGGCGACCCGGTCCTCGACGTAGAGCCTCCCCGGGTAGACCGTGTCGCCGGTCAGGAGGAACCCGGTCCGGGCGTCGAAGTACGTCACCGCTGCCGCGTCGTGGCCTGGGCTCGCGAGGCAGTCGACCACCCGACCACCGAGGTCGAGCCGGGCCGAGTGGTCCGGGTCCGAGGTCAGCCCGAGGAAGCCGTAGATCGACTCGCGGTCGGGGTCGACCACCGTGGTGTCGGGACGGTCGGCGAACTGACCGTCCCCCGCGACGTGGTCACCGTGCGAGTGCGTGTGCATTACCAGCAGCTCGTACCCGGGACGCGGATGGCGTTGCAGCCACTGGCCGACGAGCGCATCGACGATTTCGCGCAGCGGGAGCAGGGAGGCGTCGGCAGTGGCCCCGGTGTCCAGCAGCAGGGCGCGCTCGGCCCCGAACAGCAGGAACAGGAACGGCGCCTCGTAGTTGATCGCCTTGTTCTGCCGCAGGACCACCGTGGCGTCGTCGTGCCAGTGGACCTGCAGGTCGGGGTCGGTGTTGTGCTTGGCCGACTCGGACCCGTGGATCCAACGGACCTGCAACGGATCGGGGGTGGTCCACGGCGTCCGCGGTCAGGAGTAGGTGGGGCGGTCCGGGTGCTCGGGGTCGGCGGTCGCAGGGGCGGACGGGCGGTGAGCCGCAGCGGTCGCGTCCTCCTCGCCATACAGGAGCTGGTCCTTGTCGGTGATGATCGACAGCGGGGCGCCGCTGGCCTCGGTGAGCTGCTCGCCGAGCCGGTCGTAGGAGGTGGGCGGGAGCTGCACGCCGCCGGCCTCGAGGGCATCCTTGAGGCGCATGGCCAGGTCGGACGGGGAGGAGCCGTCGTTCGCCGCCTCACCCAGGGTGACGACGGTGCGGACGTAGTGGTCGAGCTGTTCGGGGCTGAGCGACTCGACGAACGGCGTGCTCAGGGTGATCGTGAGACCACGGTCCGGGGTGTGGCCGACAGGCACCTGTTCAGTCATGCGTCCGACCCTAGCCGCGGCCGCCCTGACATGCCTCGGCGAGCGTGGGGCGGCGGTGGCAGGATGGCGGCCATGAACATCCCCCAGGTGTCCGTGTCCGAAGTCGCCGACGACGCCGTCATGCTCGACGTCCGTGAGCAGGACGAGTGGGACGCCGGCCACGCCCCGGGCGCCGTGCACATCCCGCTGGGTGACCTCCCCGCCCGCCTCGACGAGCTGCCCGACACCGACGCCGGGACCCTCGCCGTCACCTGTCGCGGCGGTGGGCGCTCGGCCCGCGCCGTGGCCTGGCTGTCGCAGCAGGGCTTCGACGTGGCGAACGTGGACGGCGGCATGAAGGCCTGGGAGGCCGCCGGCAAGCCCCTGACCGCCGACTCCGGCACCGCGTCGGTCAAGTAGCCGACGATGGCCTGGTTCGGTCGCCGCAAGGACTCGGAGTCCGAGCCGGAGCCCGTGGGGGAGCTCGAGCTCGCCTCGGCCGGTGACCAGCTCGTCGACGACGGCGAGTCGCTGCGGCCGATCGTCAAGGGCCTCGGCCCCGACGAGAAGGCCCGCATCGACTCCGCACTCGCGGACCTCGAGGCGGAGGGCGTGGACGTCGACGACCTCTCCTCCCTGAGCGAGGGCCTCGACAAGGCGTATGCCGCGTGGGCGTCCGGCGACGAGGACAGCCGTCCCGACCATGCCGCCATCGTCGAGCGGTACGCCATCGGCATCGGCTCCCACCTCGACCGCAAGACCGACCTCGACTGGCAGGTGGTCACCGATGTGTTCGGCACCGACCTGTCGCTGACCGAGGGGTTCAAGGGGTCGTTCGTCGTCGTGCCGCACAACCTCGTGGCAGGACGGTGGATGCGCGGCGAGACCGGCTGGATCCCCGCGGTCGTCGGCCACATCATCCGCCGCCGCACCCGCCGCTGATCTGACCGACAGGGCCTCGATCACGGGGTATCGGTGAGTATCGCGATGAGGCTAGACAGCGGCATACGCGGGCATCGAGCGCGACACGATCGGCACGTATCCGCGCCTCTCGGGATATCCCTAGACACACGCATACCCTGCGATCGTGGACCCGATCCGTAACCCCTATGCCCCCGGCGCCGGCCAGCGCCCACCCGAGCTGGCGGGGCGCGACGAGCAGCTCCAGGCGTTCGACATCGTGCTGGAGCGGATCGCGCGAGGCCGGCCCGAACGCTCCATCGTCCTCACCGGCCTGCGGGGCGTCGGCAAGACGGTACTGCTCAACGCGCTGCGCTCGGCCGCGGTCCGCGCGCACTGGGGCACCGGCAAGCTCGAGGCACGCCCCGACCAGGGCCTGCGCCGCCCGCTGTCGGCCGCGCTGCACGTCGCAGTCCGCGAGCTCGGCCACCCGCAGGGCGACGACGTCGACCACGTGCTCGGCGTGATCAAGGCGTTCGCCCAGCGCGACTCCGCTCCCGGCGCAAAGCTCCGCGAGAAGTGGAACCCTGGCATCGACGCCCCCGCCGTCACGGGCCGCGCCGACTCCGGTGACATCGAGATCGACCTCGTCGAGCTGCTCACCGACGTGGGCGGGCTCGCCGCTGACGTTGGCAAGGGCGTCGCGATCTTCGTCGACGAGATGCAGGACCTCACTCCCGAGGACGTCTCCGCGGTCTGCGCCGCCTGCCACGAGATCTCGCAGTCGGGCCTGCCGGTGATCGTCGTCGGCGCCGGCCTCCCGCACCTGCCTGCGGTCCTGTCCGCGTCGAAGTCCTACTCCGAGCGCCTCTTCCGGTACCAGCGCATCGACCGGCTCGACCGCAGCGCGGCTGACCTCGCGCTCGTCGCGCCCGCCGAGGACGAGGGCGCCGACTTCACCCCCGAGGCCCTCGAGGCGATGTATGCCGCGACGGCCGGGTACCCCTACTTCGTCCAGGCGTACGGCAAGGTCGCCTGGGACGTCGCCCCGCGCACGCCGATCACCGTCGAGGACATCAAGGTCGCGGCGCCCGAGGCGGAGGCAGAGCTGGCGGTCGGGTTCTTCGGGTCGCGGTTCGAGCGGGCCACGCCGGCCGAGCGGGAGTACCTGCGCGCCATGGCCGATGCCGCGGTGGCGATGGTCGAGTCTGGCGAGGAGGTCGACGAGACCGAGTCGGTGCCGACCTCAGCGGTAGCGACCCTGCTCGACCGCAAGCCGCAGTCGCTGTCGCCGGCGCGGGACGCCCTGCTCAAGAAGGGGCTCATCTACTCGGGCGAGCGTGGCCGGATCGCGTTCACCGTCCCCCACTTCGGCCGCTACCTGCGCGCCACCGGCTGAGCGATCATGTCCGTCCTGCTGTCGACGGAGCGGCTGCTGCTGCGGCCCTGGCGGGTCGCGGAGGCGTTCGTCCAGCGGGAGCTGTGGACCGAGCGCGACCCGCGAGTCCCGCCGCACCGGCGCCTCAACAAGGAAGGCCACCCGACGCTCGCCGAGCTCGAGGAGTCGATCCGCACCGACGGTGTCTGGACGACCGGGCTGCTCGCCGTCGAGCGCCGGGTCGAGGGCGACGTCATCGGCTACTGCGGCCTGGTCCACTCCGGGCGCGGTTCCGAGGGTGGGGACGAGGGTGGGGACAAGGGTAGGGACGAGCCGGAGCTGGCGTTCGAGCTGCTGCGCCGCGTCCACGGTCAGGGCTATGCGACCGAGGCCGCACTTGCCGTCATCGAGCACGCCCGGGCCGACGGACACCAGCGGCTCTGGGCCACGGTCTGGGACTGGAACACCGCGTCGCGGCGAGTGCTGGCCAAGCTCGGGTTCACCGAGTCCGGGCGGACCGAGGTCGACCCCGAGCACGGCACGACCCTGTGGACCGTGCTCGACCTCTGAGCCCATGGGTGCAACGGGCCTGGGAGCTCTACGCGACCCTCGTGGAGCTGAGGAAGATCACCGACCCGTTCGCGTGAGGGCGCGGTGCTCGGCGACGACGTCCCCCAGGATGCGCAGGTTGGCGTCGACGTCCCGGTCCAGGTCCACCGCCGACTTCCACACGGCCCAGCCGCGCGCCCGTGCCCACGTGTCGGCGTCCAGCCCGATCGCGTCGCGGAAGACCTCGCGGGCCCGACCCGCCAGGAAGGTCCAGGCGATGACGAGGTCGCAGGCCGGGTCGCCGACACCGCTCGTGCCGAAGTCGATGACGGCTGCGAGCCGTTCGTCGCGCACGAGCAGGTTGCCGGCGGCGACGTCGCCGTGGAACCACACCGGGTCACCGGTCCACCGGGTCGTCAGTGCCGTCTGAAACACGTCGCGCGCGCCTGCCGCGAGGCCCCGTTCGAGGCGGCCGAACGCCTCCTCGGCCTCCTCGGCGTAGACCCCGAGGTCACCGCCGCGGTGGAACGAGTGCTCGCCGGCCAGGGGACCGCCTGCGGCGGGAGCAGCCCGCAGCGCCCCCAGGAAGTCGGCCAGATCCTGCGCGAACCGCGTCGACGCAGACCCCTCCGGGACCGTCGACGCCGAGGCGGTCGCCCCCTCGACCCACCGGCGCACCGACCACGGGTGCGGGTACCCCGGTCCCGGTCGACCGTTCGCGACGACCTCCGGGACCGGCAGGGGCAGGTATGGCGCCAGCACGGGAAGCCAGCGGGCCTCCTTCGCGACGCCCGCGACATACCGCTCGTGGGTGGGGAGGCGGACGGAGAGGTCCTCGCCGAGCCGGTAGGTGCGGTTGTCCCAGCCGTCGACCGGGACCGGCCGGACGGGCAACCCGGCCCACTGCGGGAACTGCTCGTCGACCAGCCGGCGGACCACGGAGGCGTCGATGCCTGCCCGGCCGTCGGGACCCGTGTCACCGGACGACATCGGCGGGGCGGACTGGTCCAGGCGGTCGGGCACGCAGTCCACCTTGGTGGGCGCGGCGACCCGGCTCAACCGGTTTGTTCACGGCCGGGGAACACGGTGGGGCTGTGCGAGGTTCGACCTGTCGACAGTCCGGCACTGCCGCGAGGGCCGTGCCACCAGCGAAGGAGCAGGGCATGCGCGCGATCTGGAACGACACCGTCATCGCCGAAAGTGACGACACCGTCGTCGTCGAGAACAACCACTACTTCCCGCGCTCCTCGGTGCGCGAGGACCTGCTGCAGGACTCCGACACGACGAGCGTGTGCCCGTGGAAGGGCACGGCGTCCTACCAGTCGATCGAGGTCGACGGGCAGGTCAACAAGGACGCCCTGTGGTTCTACCCCGAGCCCAAGGACGCGGCGAAGGAGATCACCGACCGGGTCGCCTTCTGGAAGGGCGTCACCGTCACGCCGTGACGGCCAGCTGAACGCCGGCTGAGCTCGGGGCCCGACTCCGGCGCGCGGGCCGCTCGACGCGATTACGTTGAGCGGGACCGACCCGAGGAGCCCCGATGATCGAGCACGTCCCCGCAGTCCTGAGCCACACCCTCGCCGCCGTGCCGACCGGGGTGGGGAGCGACCTGTTCGACCTCCAGATGCCGGTGCTGGAGAAGGTGATCCGCACCGTCGTCATCTACCTCGGCATCGCGCTGATCATCCGTGTCGCCGGCAAGCGCCTGATGGCGCAGATGAACTCGCTCGACCTCGTCGTCGTCCTGCTCCTGAGCAACGTCGTGCAGAACGCCATCATCGGTGAGGACAACTCGCTGGTCGGAGGGCTGATCGGAGCCGTGGTGCTCGTCGCGTTCAACGCCGTCCTCGACCACTGGTCGATGCGCAGCCCCCGGCTCGCCTGGCTGTTGAGCGGCAAGGCGACGCAGGTGGTCACGGACGGAGTGGTCGACCACCACCAGCTGCGCCGCCTGGGCATGACCGAGGCGGAGCTCACCAACTCGATCCAGCAGCAGGGCGCCACCACCCTGTCCGAGGTGCGCCACGCAGCGCTCGAGCCCGGAGGTTCGGTGACCGTCGAGCTGCGTCCGGACGCCCACACCGCGACCATCGCCGACCTGCGCCGGGCCGTCGACGCCCTCACCGCCCAGCTCCAGCAGGGCCGGCCGGAACGCCCGTGATGGCGCGCCTTCTGCGCGTTTGACCCCATACCGGTCGTATGCCGTGGCTGGACCCCGGATGCGTCCGTTCATGTATCAGGGGGGCACGGCCTCCGCTCCTCTCCCCGTCCGGTCACCCGACCGGGCACGGGGGAAGGAACAGGCATGACTGACATCAGGTTCGACGGGGACTGGATCCTCCTGGAGGGGGCCGTCACGAAGTCCGCGACAAGCGACTTCATGCTCGACACGGCGGGGCGTCGCTCGACGAACACGCCCTACCGGCGGGCGCTCGTCCACGACTTCACCGACGGGTTGACCGTCAACTGGGACCGGGACTACCCGGGGGGCGTCACCATCAACGACACCAAGACCCTCAAGGGGGCGACCAACGGCGACTGGATCGTCGTGCAGTCGCGGGTCACCCAGCACCTCGGCACCGACATCATGCTCGACGGTGGCGCCGAGCGACGCAGGACCACGACGATCTTCCGGCCGCGGGGCACCAAGTCCAGCCCGTACCGCCGCGCCCTGGTGCACGCCTGGGAGGACCAGCTCGTCGTCAACTTCAACCGCGACTACGTCGGCGGCGTCCTCATCGACGGCTCGGTCACGGTGCCGGGCTCGCTCTCGGTCGCCGGGCAGGACGTCGCCACCGTGCTGGCCTCGCTGCAGGCGCAGGTCACCGCGCTGACCGGTCAGGTCACGACGCTCACCACCCAGGTCACCGACCTGACGGCCCGCGTCACCGCGCTCGAGACGCCGGTCGGGCCATGACCGTCCTCTCGGTCCGGGAGGCCATGAACGCCATGGGGCTGGGAGGCGTGGGGAACCTCTCGGTGATGCGCGAGGTGATGGGGTTCTGGCAGGGCAAGGCGCCCAACGACCCGACGACGAGCACCCCGGTGGTCGTCAGCCTCGGGCAGGCCTTCACCGGCCTGAGCGGCCCCCACATCAACGTCAACATCATCAAGGTCGGGTACGACGTGCTGTCCGCCGGCGCTCTCGACACCGAGGAGGCCGCGGTCGACTACGGCATCCACCGGACCCGCCAGATCTACGGCGGGATCGGTCTCGGTGTCGGCCGGGTCGGCTACTACTGGATCACCGCGGCTGCCTCCAACGGGCGCGACGACCTCGGCAGCGACTCGGAGTCCGACACCCTGTCCGACGAGTGGAGCGTGCCGAACGACGGCCTCGACGTCTTCTGCGTCCGGACCATCACCTACGACAACGTCCTGGGCGTCTCACCGAAGCCCGGCGACTGCAGCAAGGGCGGCAAGAGCGACGGCATGATCGGCGGCGAGACCGGTCGGGGCGACCCCGACGGCTGGTCGCGCACGCTGGCGCACGAGATGGGCCACTACCTCGACCTGCCGCACAACCACGGCGACACCTGCCCGACGGCGACCACCGCCCGGGAGAACCTGATGGCCCAGACCCGGTGCTGCGTCACGACGCGCTCCTCGGTGCTCCTCACGAGCAGCCAGGGATCGACGATGCGTGGCCGGTGCCAGGTCAGGGCCGGGAGCTAGGAGCGACCATGCCCACCTACACACCCGTCGACCAGCGGCCGGACGCCGAGCTCGGCCGGTTGGCCCGGGCCATCCGGCCCGATGTCGCCAGGCAGAGCCTCGCGGTCCTCGCCCTGCGCGAGTCCGCGTCCCTGCCGGGCCTGTCCCAGGAGCTCGTGCTCGGTCACGGCGACGACCGCGTCAGGGCGCTGTCGGCCGTCATCCTCGGCCGGATCCCCGGTGCCGCGTCCCAGGAGGCGCTCCTCACCGCGCTGGGGGACCCCGAGCCGACCGTCCAGCGACGCGTCGCCCAGGCCCTCGGCCGGGTCGGCGACAGCCAGGCGCTCGAGACCCTCGCGCGCCTCCAGCCACCGGAGGACACCCCCGTCGGGAGGGACGTCCGTATGGCGCGCGTGCTGCTCAGCCACCGGCTGGGCGTCGCGGACAGCCTCGTCCAACCCGTCGAGATGAGCACCTTCACCCGCACGCGGGGGGTCCCGATCGCGTGGAAGACCCGGTCCCGGCTGGGCAAGGCGGCCGTGGTCGCCTCGGCCGAGCGGGAGCTGCCGGGGATCGCGTTGACCACCCGCAGCGTCCAGACCTTCACGTGCGGGGACACCCCGGGCGCGCTGGCCGTGGACGCGGGCCTGCGGGGGCAGGCGCAGGAGGGCCGCGACCTGTTCGCCAGTCCTCGCCTGGTCGGGGCCCTGCTGCGGGAGCGGGCCTGCTCCGAGCGCTACACGCTCGACGGGTACGTCCTCACCGACGACCGGGACGGCACGGGTGGTGCCGACGTCCACGTCTGGGTGGTGCGCCCGGACGGGACGGTCGTCCACGAGGGCCGGGCCACGGTCGAGGGCACCTCGGTGCGGTTCTCGGTGGACCGGTCGCAGGCGCCGTACGGGAGCCCGGTGCGCGTGAGCGGCACCTACGACACGGCGACCGGGGCGCTCTCGGTCGACGAGGCGATCGTCGGGCTGCCGAACGTGCGAGCGGCCCAGGCCGCCGCACCGTCACCCCAGGTGCCGGCCGGCGGCTGAGTGAGGGGGCAGCCGACCGGCTACCCGGTCGGCTGCCCCGTCTGCTGCGCTGTCGGCTGCCCGGCCTCGAGGTCGAGGAGGAAGCGCTTGGCGGCCAGCCCACCGGCATACCCGGTCAGGGAGCCGGACGACGCGACCACCCGGTGGCACGGGAGGACGACGCACAAGGGGTTGGCGCCGAGGGCGGCCCCGACGGCGCGGGCGGCCTTGGGGCGATCCACGCGCGCGGCCAGCTCGCCGTACGTCGCCTTCGTGCCGTACCCGACCGAGGAGGCGAGGGTGGGCAGGACGATCCGCTGGAAGTCCGACGCCAGTGCCAGGTCGGTGTGCAGCGTGAACCCGCGCGTGCGCCCGGCCAGGAAGTCGTCGAGCTGGCGACGCGCCTCGTCGAGCTCGCGGGGGTGGCGCAGCACCCGCGGGGAGACCTTCGACGCGAGCCGGGCCAGGACGACGTCCTCGTCCTCGGTGGAGGGGACGAACGTCGAGGCGACCAGAGCGCCAGAAGCGTTGCGGGCCAACAGCATCCGGCCGACAGCGGTGTCCTCGACGACGTACGACACGTCGCTGGGCTCGAGCGTCGGGGGTCGCAGGTCCGGTGTCCACCCGGTCAGGGCGGCGGCGGGATCGGTGGACAGGGTGTTCATGGCAGGTCCTTTCGCAGTGTCGCGAGGGCGTCGCTGACGAGGCGGCGGCTCATCGCGGGCGAACAGCCCAGCGCGGCCGCGATGGTGGGGTGGTCGAGGTCGGCGACGTACTTGAGCACCACGGCCTCCCGCTGCCGCGGTGGCAGGGCGTCGACCGCGGACCACAGCGGTCCGTCGGGCAGGTGGGCGTCGGCGGCCGGTGCTGCGGGTGTGCGGGTGACCAGCGACGCGGGGTCGTCGTGGGGGACGGCCCGGCGGCCGCGACCGCGGTGGGCGTCCATGGCGCAGCGGTGGGTGATGGTGAGCAGCCACCCGCGCAGGTTGGTCGCCGAGCGCAGCGACGGGTAGGCCGCCAACGCCTGGGTCCACGCCTGCTGGGCCACGTCGTCGCCGTCCACCGGCCCGGCCAGGGCGTGGGCGAGGCGGGCGACGTCACGCCAGTGCGCGTCGACGAGGTGCTGGAAGGCGGGGAGGTTCACAGCCATGGAACGCGCCACCCCTCCTCGGTGTGAGCCCTGCCTTGAGCCTGCCGGTGCGCCCGACGTGCGAGCCGCTGACGGGTCTCGTGGGTCACCGGCGCGACCGTGTCCGGGTATGGAACCATGGTGACGTGCTCGACGACGCCGTCTCCGCGCGGCCCGCTGCTGTCCCCCGGCGTACCCCGCTGGTGATCGCCCACCGAGGTTCGAGCCTCGCCGAACCCGAGCACACGCTCTCCGCCTACCGGCGCGCGATCGTCGAGGGGGCCGACGCGCTGGAGTGCGACGTGCGGCTCACGGCCGACTCCCACCTGGTCTGCGTCCACGACCGCCGGGTCAACCGCACCTCCAACGGTCGGGGCAGCGTCTCGACGCTGGAGCTGGCAGAGCTCGAGGGGCTCGACTGGGGTTCGTGGAAGGAGGAGCACCGCGGCGACCTCGAGATGCCCGACCGCGACCGCAACATGCTCCTCACGCTGCGCGCCCTGCTGACCATGGTCACTGCCAGCGACCACCCCATGGGGATGGTCATCGAGACCAAGCACCCGACGCGGTACGCCGGGCTGGTCGAACGGCAGCTCGCCAAGGTGCTCAAGGAGTTCGGGCTCGACGGGCCGAGGAAGCCGGGCGAGCACTGGGTGCGCGTGATGTCGTTCTCCCAGCTCGCGGTCCAGCGGATGCGCCAGCTGTGTCCGGACGTGCCGGCGGTGCTGCTCGTCGAGGACTCCGTGCCCCTGCGCTTCCGCGACGGGTCGTTGCCCCGAGGGGTCCACGCGGTCGGCCTCGACATCCAGATCGTCCGCAAGTGGCCGCAGACCGTCGCCCGCCAGCACCGCCACGGGCACGAGGTCTACGTCTGGACCGTCGACGAACCGGCCGACGTGCAGCTCTGCCTCGACCTCGGCGTCGACGCCATCATCAGCAACCACCCCGCCGCGGTACTCGACGCTGTGCGTGCAACTCGATAGTCTCCGTCCCTAATCGCCCGCAAACGATGGGATCTGGGCACGGCATGAGCGCAGGACCCCACCCCGACCGCCCCGTGCGGTCCGTCCCGGCTGCTGCCCGCAAGAGCAGCGGCACGGACTCCTCGCGAACCGTCCGCGTCCCGTGGCGTGCGACGAGCGTCGCCCAGGTGCGCCGGACCCTCGTGGAGGACCTCGAGTCCCGCGATGTCGAGTCCGACGTCGTCGACGAGGCCGAGATCGTCATCTCCGAGCTCGTGTCCAACGCCGTGCGTCACGCCCGACCCCTCTCCGACGGCAACCTCCGGGTGCACTGGAAGGTCAAGTCCGGGGTCGTCGAGGTCGAGGTCACCGACGGCGGTGGCGACAGCACGCCCCGTCCCGCTCCGCGCACCATCTGGGCCCCCTCGGGCCGCGGCCTGCGGATCGTCCGCTCCCTCGCCCACGAGTGGGGTGTCACCGAGGACCGCGCCGGCTGCACCGTGTGGGCATCGGTCGGCGGCCCGTCCCGCCGCCGCAGCCGCTGACGCCACGTCGTCCGGCCGCTCCACCCCCGACCCCGGCGCCCACACCCCGCCGCCCCGGCCCCGCGGCTCGGAGCGCCCACTAGGGTTTGCGCCATGGGTAAGGCATCACGCCGCCGCAAGCACGGCGCAGACCAGGGTTCCACCGACGCGGCACGCACGAAGGTCGCCCCCGCACCGTTCGTCGCCCGCCCCTTCGAGGGCCTGCCGAACGAGACCGACTGGGTGGCGATGCGCGAGATCCTCCCGGCCGCCACGGCATCGGTGTCGTTCGCGAAGGGCAAGGCCCCCGAGGGTTCCCCCACCGACGTGACCGTGGCGACCGTGCTGCCGATGGCCTGGCCGGGCCTGCACCGCGCCGACGGCACCGTGTTCTTCGGCACCCAGTCCGGGTCGGTCTCCGGCGACGCCTCCCGCGACCTGGCCCTGTGCCTGCTCGCCGCGGCCGCCGCCGAGCAGGGCACCCCGATCACCAGCACGCCCGCCGCCACCGAGGAGAGCCCGCGCCTCCAGGACCTGCTCGACCCCGCGACGCCGTTCGAGGTCACGGTCCACGAGGGCTTCGACTTCTGGGTCGGCGACAGCGAGCTCGACGACGACGCCAGGTCGTCGCTGGAGCGGGCCAACGAGTCGGTCATCCCCACGGTCAAGATGGACGCCGCCGCCTCGGCCTACTGGTGCCGGATCGGCGAGCGGACCCACATCCGCCTCGTGCTTCCCGAGGACGAGGACACCGCGACCGACGCCCTGGCCCGGCTGCACGCCGCGGGCGAGAGCGGCCTGGGTGACCCGACCCGCCTCCTCGGCGCCTTCCGTGCCTGCGGCCTGCTGGTGCCGGTCTGGGACCTCGAGCCCGACAAGACCTCGGCCGACTACGAGGGTCCCCTGGGTGACTTCATGACGCGCTACGCCAAGGCCGTCGCCTCGACCGACTCCCTCACCGCGGAGGAGCGCCGGGCGAAGTCCGGGCTGCTCAGCCGCCAGGTCACCCTCCGCTGACGGCTCGCTGAGATGACGTCCCCGGGGAACGCGTCCGGCGTCGCGACGCACGTCGCGGCGATCCTGCCCGCCAAGGACGAGGCGGAGCGGATCGGGGCCACGGTCGCGGCCGTCCGCGCCATACCGGGGGTGGACCTCGTCGTCGTCGTCGACGACGGGAGCAGCGACGCCACGGCGGAGCTGGCCGCGGCAGCCGGTGCCGAGGTGGCCAGGCACGCGCGCAACCGCGGCAAGGCCGCCGCGATGACCACCGGCGCTGCGTACGTCGCCCGCCACGAGGGCATCGAGGGCGGCGAACACCCGCGGCCGCTGCTGTTCGTCGACGGAGACCTCGAGGGCTCGGCCGCGAACCTCGGCGTGCTCGTCCCGCCCGTCCTCGAGGGCCGCGCCGACATGACGATCGCCACCCTGCCGCCGCAGAGGACCGCGGGGGGCGGCCACGGGTTCGTGGTCCGGCTGGCGCGCAAGGGGATCGAGGACCTCACCGGATTCTCCGCGGTCCAACCCCTGTCGGGTATGCGGTGCATCTCCCGGGCCGCCTTCGACGCGGCCACCCCGCTCGCCCGGGGCTGGGGGGTCGAGGTCGGCCTGACCGTCGACGTCCTGCTCGCAGGGCTCCGGGTCGAGGAGGTCCCCTGCGAGCTGCACCACCGGGTCAGCGGCAGGGACTGGCGCGGCCAGCTGCACCGGGCCCGGCAGTACCGCGACGTGGCCCTGGCCCTGGCGCGTCGTCGGGCGCGACGCGGCCTGCGCTGAACCACACTGCACCTCATGGGGAACTCGGTGCGCGCGCGGGCGGGTGCTGCCGCTGTCGCCCTGTCCTTCGCCCTGCTGCTCCTCGTGGGGGTCGCCGGCCCCAATGCGGCCAAGCCCGGCCTCGGACCCCGGGGGTGGGCGCCGGGTGACCTGGCGTGGGCCCCGTCACCGGCGCTGGTCACCGCCCTGCTGTGGACGGCATACCTGCTCGGTGGTGGCGGGGTCGCGCTCCGGCTGGTGACCGCCGGCCGGACCGCCGCAGCGCGGGCGGCCACCCACGCCGGGGACCACGCCGGGGACCGCGCGGGGACCCTCGGCGGGGCCCTCGCCGCACAGGCAGCCGCCCGGTGGCCGGGCTGGCGCTGGCCCCTGCTGCTGGCTGTCGGTGCCCTGCTGACCGGCCCCTTCGGGTCGGCCGACCACACGAACTACGCCGCGTACGGGCGGATCGCGGCCCAGGGCGGCGACCCCTACCTCACCGCCCCGGACGCCTGGCCCGGCTCCGACCCCGTGACCAGCGCGGTCGAACCGCCGTGGAGGGGGACGGTGAGCATCTACGGCCCGTTCGCGACCGCGCTGCAGGCGCTCGCCTCCCTGGTCGGCGGGGCCAACCTGCGCCAGACGGTGTGGGTGTGGCAGCTGCTGGTCGTCGTCGCGTGGCTGCTCGTGCGCTGGCTGCTGCTGCGGGCCGGTGCGGCGCAGCAGCGCGTCGACACGCTGTGGACGTTCAACCCCCTCGTCTTCGGCATCGGCGTCCTCGGCGCCCACGTCGACCTGCTGGCGGCAGCGCTGGCGCTGGCTGCGATCGTGCTCGCAGCGCGGAACCCGTGGCTGGGTGGGCTGGTCGGCGGCCTCGCGGTCTCGACGAAGGTGACGTTCGGCATCGCGGGGGTGGCGCTGCTGGTCGCGTGGTGGGGCCACGAGCGGAGCGGGTTCGCCCGCAGGGCCGTCGCCCTCGTGGTGGGTGCGGTGGTCGTCGTCGTGCCGCTGCACCTGTGGGCCGGGCCGCACGTGTTCGACCAGCTCGACCGGGCCCGGCGGTCCATCTCGCTCGCGACGCCGTGGCGGCTGGTGTTCGAGTGGCTCGCCGGAGGGCCGATGGCCGCGAGCACCGCCCGAGACCTGGTGTCGGTGGCCTCGGTGGTGCTCGCCGTGGTCTTCGTCGTCCTGCTCGCGCGGCTGACCCGCGGCCTCGCGCCCGACACCGCCACCGGGACGGCCGCGCGCTGGGTCGTCGTCCTCAGCGCCGCCTACACGCTGGCCGCGCCCTACTCGCTCCCCTGGTACGACCTGTTGGCCTGGGTCGCCCTCCCCGTGCTGGCACCGGGTGTCGTCGACCTGCTGCTGCTCGGCCGGCTCACGGCGATGGCCGTCGCCTACGTCCCCGGACGCGTGGTCGGGATGACGCGGACCGTCCAGGACCTCACCCTCGGGGTCCGTCGACGAGTGGTGCCGTACGCCGTGCTGGCCGTGTGGGGGTGGCTCACCCTCGCCGCGACGCGCGCGTCTTCGCGAGCGAGCGCGCCTCGTCCTCCAGCACCCTGACGCTGACCGCGATGATCAGGGGGACGGCGATGATCGCGCCGTTGGCCGGGATGGCCACGCCCGAGTCGTTGATCGCGAACCCGATCGTGAGCATGACGAGCAGTGCGATCAGCCCCGGACGCAGGGTGGGGCACGCCTCGTACGACCGCTCCAGGGCCCGCGAGCCCCACGAGGTGGGCCGGGCGAGGATGTAGATGACGAAGACGAGCGCGATGGGGACCAGCAGCGCCAGGCGGTAGTTGCCGAACAGGATCGAGATGTTCTGCTCGAGCTTGCGGCTGACGATGTCCCACGCGCCACCGGTGAACAGGGTGTCGAAGAAGCGGCCGAGGTGGGACTGGTTCTCCACCGCCCGCAGCGAGTCGATGAACCCGACGAGCAGGAACAGGCCGACGGTGACCCCACCGATGAGGGCGCCGCGCCGCCAGGTCATCCGGATGCCGAGGATCGCGAGGACGAGGTAGGCGAGGCCGGGCAGGAGGGCGGGTGGTCCGCCGCCGTCCGCACCCCACCCGGGGTAGCCGTCGACGACGACCGCGGCCAGGCCGATGACGAGGGTGGCCAGGGCGGCGCGTCGCTGCTCCCCGCGCTTGACGTAGTAGCTGGAGACCGCGATGCACAGCAGGAGCGCGGAGGTCGCGAAGAGCGCGAACGTCACGTTCCCCATGCCGTAGAACCGGCCGCCCACCACGGGCTGCAGGCCCATGAGCGAGGAGATCTGCAGGCGGCCACCGAGCATGACGTCGCCGCCCAGGACGAGCATCGTCGCCAGGGACACGACGGCCAGGGGGCCGGTCAGGCGCCGCCCCCACGGCCCGAGGAACGCGATCGCCGAGATGATCGCGACGAAGAGCCCGACCGAGGCGACGATCGCCAGCAGCGGCACGGGGAAGCGCCACCACGGGATGAGGTTGGCGAGGAAGGTCGAGGCCGGCACGGTCGACGCGACGATGGCGACCCGCCGGGTGATCCGCAGCAGGCGCAGGCGCAGCGCGGTCGAGCCGAAGTCGCGGCGCCACACGATGGCAGTGAGCAGGTAGATCGCGAGCTGCGTGTAGACGACCCCGTTGAAGAAGGTCGGCACCAGCGGGTGCACCTCGTGGCTCGCCTCGTCGAAGTCGACCAGCGCCCGCAGCCGGTCCCGCGCTGCCTCGGCGGAGTTCGCGCCGGCCGAGCCGCGGGTCAGGGTGGCCCCGCCGAGCGAGCCGGGCACCGGGACCGCGGCGGCGCTGAGCAGCGTCACGGTGAGGTCGGCCGACTGCACGAGGCCCGGCTGGCGGGTCGACTTCGAGGTGAGGGTGCCGGGTCCGTAGCTGGGGCCCTTGGCGGCGATGAGGCGCAGGCGCTCGCTCGACCCGGCGTCGGAGAGGCTGGCGACGATGACGTCCGACCCGCTCGGTGCCGCCTGCAGGACCTCGCCGATGCGGGTGTCGATGGCGCCGGCCTGCCGGGCGCGGTCGCCGGCCCCCTGCGGCGCGGCCTCACCCTTCGGCAGGTCCGAGGGGTCGCGCAGCGCGCCCACGTCGACGAGCGTCACCCGGCACGCGGACAGCAGCCCGGTGAGCTTCCCCGCGTCGTAGTCGGCGTAGCGCGGCACCGCGCCGGAGGAGTAGGCCGCGCCCACCCCGGCACCGGGCCCGACCGCCTGGACGCACTGCTTGTTGGAGGCGAGGGTCTCGCCGAGGGTGCCCAGCGTCGAGTCGAACTTCTTGTCGGTCGCCGACTTCACGTAGCCGTTCCAGCCGGGCACGACCCCGCTGTCGACGGTCGGCACGGGCGGGCACGGGTCGGTGGTGCTGCGGGCGCCGTTCTTGCCCGGCCCGTCGGCTGCGGCACGGTTGCCCGCCGAAAGGCTCAGCCAGCCGTCGATCGGGCAGGTGTTGGTGAACACCGAGCGCACCGAGATCGCTGCCGTCGAGCCGTCCCGCAGCAGCGACCACAGGGCGGGGGTGGACTTCTCGCTGACGTCGCTCCACGTGAGGCCGCCGGTGCCGACGAGGATGACGGGCTTCGCCGCGGGGAGCGGTGCCGCCGCCGAGAATGACGGGGCTGTGGTGCCGGCGGCGCTGCTGGTGGCGACGGGGACGAGCACGGCCGACACGGTGGCGAGCAGGCCGACGAGGCAGAGCAGGGCGCGGCGGGTCACCGGTACAGGCTACGGGTCGACACACGCGCAAGAATGGGGGCGTGACCACGACGACCCGCCCTGCGGCACCTCCCGGCAGCCGCGACGTGCGGTGGTGGTCGTCGTTGGCCCGTGCCGCCGGACGCCTCGGCTCCGCCGTCGCGGGCCCCGCGTCGCGCGCCGCCGCCCGGTATGCCGCGTGGTCGCCTGCCGTCCGCTGGTCAGTCGCCACCCTGGTGATCGCCCTGGCCGCCTCGATCCCGGTGCTGCGGTACCTCGTCTTCTGGCCGATGGACCAGTGGCAGGTCGACGTCGAGGTGTACCGCGAGGCCGGGGTGTCGATCCTCACCGGTCGGCCGGTCTACTCGGCGATGACCGAGGCGCCCCAGCTCCTGCCGTTCACCTACCCGCCGTTCGCGGCGATCATCGCGATCCCGTTGGCACTGCTGCCCTTCGGGGTGATCGGGTGGCTGTGGACCATCGCCCAGGTCGCGGCGACGACCGCCATCGTCTGGTACGCCGGGTGGCGCCTGATCCACCGCACCGGCTCCCTCGCCCCCCTCACCCTGGCGCTGCTCACGGCGCCGATGCTGTGGCTGCACCCGGTGTCCGACGGCCTGCGCTTCGGGCAGGTCAACGCGTTCATGGTCCTGGCGTGCCTGATGGACCTGCGCCGGCCGCGCCCGGGGGTGCTGCGCCGCATACCGCCGGGGGTCCTCGTCGGGCTCGCCATGTCGATCAAGCTCACCCCGGGCGTGTTCGTCGTGCACTACCTGGTCAACCGGCGCTGGAAGGAGGCCGCGACCGCGGTCGGCACCGCCGTCGCGGTGACCGTCGGGTCGTGGCTGCTGCTGCCCGAGGCGTCCTTCGCGTTCTGGGGAGGCGCACTGCAGGACCCGGCCCGGCTCGGCCCCAACGCCGGCACGTCCAACCAGAGCATCCGTGGGTTCCTCCTGCGGGTCGGGCCCGACGGCCTCGCCGGCAACGTCCTGTGGCTCGTCCTCGTCGCGGTCGTCGGGGTCATCGGCTACTCGCTGGCCCGCCGGGCGTACCGCGCGGGCGACTCGATCAGCGAGGTGGCCGCCGTCGGGCTGATGGCCGTGCTGCTCTCGCCCGTGGCCTGGATCCACCACCTGCACTGGATGGTCGTCGTCGTGTTCGCCGTCCTCGGTGCCGACCCGCTGCGCGACCGCCGACGGGTCTGGGCGGCGGCCGCGATCACCGGGTTCTTCCTCTGCCGGATGCCGTGGTGGGGGATCTCCTGGCTCAACCAGCGCAGCTGGCCGCAGTGGCCCGGCCGGATCCTGCAGAACGCCGACACGTTCGGGTCGCTGCTCGCCCTCGGCCTGCTCTGGTGGGCCCTGCACCTTCCGGCAGCAGCCCGTCGCTCCGACGCTGACGTGGGTGCCGGCGGGGCCTCTGAGGTGGGCACCGACGGCGCTGACGGCGCTGACGGTGCGGACCCGGGTCTCTACGGCGCCGACCTGGGCGCGGCCGGCGCCGGCTCACCGGCCAGCGACCGCTCGGCGGTGGACGCACGATGAGGGTCGCCGTGCTCGACGACTACCAGGCCGCCTTCGGCCAGCTGGAGGCAGCGCGCCGTCTCGCCGAGGCCGGCCACGAGGTCGTGACGTTCGCCGACTCGGTGTCGGGCCCGGCGTTGGCGGGACGGCTCAGCGGGTTCGACGCGGTCGTGCTGCTCCAGCAGCGCACGGCCCTGCCGCGTGAGGTCGTCGACCACCTCGACACCGTCCGCCTCGTCAGCCAGACCGGCCGCAACACCGGTCACCTCGACCTCGCCGCACTGGCCGAGCGGGGCATCACCGTGAGCGCCGGCGGTGCCGGGTCGGCGTCGACGACCGCCGAGCTGACCTGGGGCCTGATCCTCGCCTCGCTGCGCCACCTGCCCGCCGAGGTCGCCCGCCTCCGCGCCGGCCAGTGGCAGGGTTCGGTGGGCACCTCGGTCGCCGGGAAGACCCTCGGCATCTACGGTCTCGGACGGATCGGCAGCCAGGTCGCCGTCGTCGGCAGCGCCTTCGGGATGCGGGTGCTCTGCTGGGGTCGAACGGGTTCGCAGGAGCGCGCGCGGGAGGCCGGGTTCGAGGTGGCAGGGAGCCGCGAGGAGTTCTTCTCGTCGGCCGACGTCCTGTCGCTGCACCTGCCCCTCAACGACGACACCCGCGGCATCGTCACCGCTGCGGACCTCGCCCTGATGAAGCCGGGCGCCCTGCTGGTCAACACCTCGCGCGCCGGCCTGATGGAGCCGGGCGTCCTTGCTGCCGCCGTGTCCGCGGGACGCCCCGGCCGCGCCGCGGTGGACGTCTTCGAGGACGAACCCGTCCTCGACGCGTCCGACCCGCTGCTCGCCCTGCCCGCCGTGACGGCGACACCCCACCTCGGCTACGTCGAGTGGGACGTCCTCGACAGCCTCTACACCGCTGCCGTCGACCAGGTCCTCGCGTTCGCCGCCGGCGAACCGATCAACCTCGTCACCCCCTGACCCGGCCGGGCGTCAGCCGCCGAAGACGCCGGCGATCTCGAGGGCGGTGACGGCTGCGAGCAGGAGGCAGACCCCGCCACCGACGCGGCGGATCGTCGCGAGCTTCACCCGCGACAGCAGGACGCGACCGATGATCGTCGCCAGGCCGGAGATGGTGACCAGCGCGAGGAACGCACCCACGAACACCGAGATCGGGTCGTGGTAGCGCAGCACCAGGGTCGCCGTGAGGATCTGGGACAGGTCGCCCCACTCGGCGAGGAACAGCACCCCGAACGACACCCCGATGGCCTTGAGCCCGACCGCGGTGGCCGCGCCCTTGTGCGAGAACTCCTCCTCCGCCTCGGCCTCCTCCTCGTCGGCCTTGGACGCACCGCGCAGCAGCAGCACCCCGCCGATGAGGAACATCGCAGCAGCGAAGACCTCGACCGGGGTGCGTGGCAACCGGGCGAGCAGCCCACCCACCGAGACGGCCACGAGGGTCTGGACGAGGAACGCCAGCGACACCCCGATCCACACGAACAACGGCCGGAACCGGGTGGCCAGCACGAGGGTGGCGATGAAGGTCTTGTCGGGGAGCTCCACGAGGAAGATCGCGCCGAAGACGATGGCGGCGGTGACGAGGCTCAATTCCATATCGCGTCGACTGTATCGACGTCGCGCCAATACGCTTCCGGGGTGTCCGACTCCGCCCTGACCCTCGTCGCGCTGGTCGTCGCGGTGCTCGCCCTGGCCGTCGCCGCGCTCGCCGTCGCGCAGGCCGGTCGGGCCCGTGCCCAGGTCCGGGTCCTCGAGACCCAGCGACCCGTCGGTGCCGGCGACCTCGCGGCCCTGCGGGCCGACATCGCCCAGGCGCTGCGCCACGTGGCGGTGGTGCGCTACGACGCCTTCGGCGACATGGGCGGACGGCTGTCCTTCAGTGCGGCCGTGGTCGACGACCGCGGCGACGGCCTCGTCTTCTCCGCCATCCACGCACGCGGCGAGTCCCGCACCTACGCCAAGGGTGTCGTCGGTGGAGGCTCGGACGCGACCCTGACGCCCGAGGAGCAGCAGGCGCTCGCCGCTGCCCGCACCGGATCCCAGAAGGCCTGACGATGACCGAGACGACCGACGCCGGCTCCCGCACCTACGCCTACCTCGGGCCCGAGGGCACTTTCACCCAGATGGCCCTCGCCGCCTGGGCCCCGTCCGCAGGCGCGCAGCACCGCCCGTGCGGCTCGGTCGACGCAGCCCTCGCCCTGCTGCGGGCCGGGGAGGTCGACGGCGCGATGGTGCCGATCGAGAACTCCGTCGAGGGCGGTGTCAGTGCCACGCTCGACGCCCTCGCCAGCGGCGACCCGCTCGTGGTGGTCGCCGAGGTGCTCGTCCCCATCACCTTCGTGCTCGCCGCCCGCCCCGGTATGGCGCTCGCCGACGTCCGTGCGGTCGGCACCCACTCGCACGCCTGGGCGCAGGTCCGCGGCTGGATGGACGCGAACCTCCCCGACGCGACCTACGTCCCCACGCTGTCGACCGCCGCCGCGGCGGCGGGGCTGGTCGGGACCGCCGGCGAGCAGGCGGCATACCAGGCGGCGGTCTGCGCGCCGGTGGCGGCGAGCAACCACGGGTTGGAGGTCCTGGCCGAGGACATCGGTGACAACGCGGCGGCGGTGACGCGGTTCGTCCTCGTCGCGCGGCCGGGCGACCTCCCCGAACGCACCGGAGCCGACAAGACGACGCTGGTGCTGTTCCAGCGCGACGACCACGCCGGTGGCCTGCTCGAGCTGCTGGAGCAGTTCGCCGTGCGTGGGATCAACATGTCGCGCCTGGAGTCACGCCCCACGAAGGCGTCGATGGGCAGCTACTGCTTCTCCATCGACATCGAGGGCCACGTCCTCGACGAACGCGTCGGCGAGGCGCTGCTGGGGCTGAAGCGGGTCTGCGCGGAGGTGCGGTTCCTCGGCAGCTACCCGGCGGCCCACGGCACGGCGGTGCGCGTCACGCCGCACACGACCGACGAGGCGTTCGGCGAGGCCCGCACCTGGCTCCACTCCCTGCGCGCCTGAGCGCGCCACCCCGCCCCCACCCCATCCGCAAAGCGGGTGTCCTTCGGGAAACCCGGCACAAATAAGTCCCGTGTTGCACAACGACACCCGCTTTGCGCGAGTAAGCGCGAGCCGGGGGTGCGGTTACTTCTCTCGCCAGACGCGTTCGAAGGGCAGGCGCCAGGCGTGCGGGGCGATGAGCTGGTGGATGGCGTTCGGGCCCCAGGTGCCGGGCGGGTAGGACTTCACCTCGGGCGGGTTCTCCAGCAGCGGCGCGGACCGCTCCCACAGCGACTCGATGCCCTCGGCCGTCGTGAACAGGGTGTGGTCGCCGCGCATGGCGTCGAGGATGAGCCGCTCGTACGCCTCGAGGACGTCGCCGGCGCGCTCGGTCTCCTGGGTGGAGAACTGCATCGACAGCTTCTCCAGCCGCATGCCCGGCCCGGGGCGCTTGCCGTAGAACGACAGCGACACCTTGGACTCGTCGGCCAGGTCGAAGGTCAGGTGGTCTGGTCCGGCGTTCCCCACCCCGGAGTGCGCGGGGAACATCGACCGCGGCGCCTCCTTGAACGCGATCGAGATGATGCGCGCGCCCTCGGCCATCTTCTTGCCGGTGCGCAGGTAGAACGGGACGCCTGCCCAGCGCCAGTTGTCGAGGCCGCACTTGAGCGCGATGAAGGTCTCGGTGTCGGAGTCGCGCGGCACCCCGTCGAGGGCGGTGTACCCGGCGAACTGGCCGCGCACGACGTGCTGCGGCTCGATCGGCAGCAACGACCGGAAGACCTTGTTCTTCTCCTCGGAGATGGCCCGGGGCTCCAGCGCGGTGGGCGGCTCCATCGCCACGAACGCCATGACCTGGAACAGGTGCGTGACGACCATGTCCTTGTAGGCGCCGGTCGCCTCGTAGAAGTTGGCCCGCTGGTCCAGCCCGAGCGTCTCGGGGATGTCGATCTGGATGTGGTCGATGAAGTTGCGGTTCCAGATCGGCTCGAACAACCCGTTGGCGAAGCGGAAGGCGAGGATGTTCTGGGCCGCCTCCTTGCCGAGGAAGTGGTCGATCCGGAAGACCTGCCGCTCGTCGAACGTCTCGTGCACCTGGTCGTTGAGCGCGATCGCGCTGGCGAGGTCGGTGCCGAACGGCTTCTCCATGACCACTCGTGAGCGGTCCACCAGGTCGGCCTCGCGCAGCATCTTGATGACGGCGATCGCCGCCTTGGGCGGGACCGACAGGTAGTGCAGTCGCAGGGCGTTCGGGCCGAGGTGCTCCTCGGCGCTGGCCACGGCCGCGGCCAGCGGTCCGGGGCCGGCGGACTGCGGGACGTAGACGAGGTGGTCGTCGAAGGCATCCCACTGCTCGGGCGTGAGCCGGTGGCTGCCGAACTCCTCGACCGCCGTCCGCGCGAACTCGCGGAACTCCTCGTCGCTCATCTCCTCCAGCGACGTCCCGACCACCCGGATCGCCGGGGCGAGCTCGGAGGCGGCGAGGTGGGCCAGGCCGGGGAGCAGCTTGCGGCGGGCCAGGTCTCCCGTCGCCCCGAACAGGACGACCACGTGCGGGTCGGCCCGCTCCAGCGCTCCTCGCGAGGCCCGCGCGTCGGAGGCCGGGTAGGAGATCGTCTGCGCACTGGACGGCGTGGGGTCGGACACGTGCCGATACTCCCACCGCCACCGGCGCCGTGCACCCGGGTTCGGAGCGCGGGCCAAGGGGCGGGGACCGACTTGACGTCATGCCTTAGGGAAGGCTTACCTTAGTCTTAATACGCAACGTCCCCATGCCGGAAATCAGGTCACCGTGCTCGTCAGCAACGCGCTCATCGGACTCAGGGAGGGCCTCGAGGCCGCCCTCGTCGTCGTCATCCTCGTCGCGTTCCTCGTGAAGACCGACCGGCGGTGGGCCCTGCGGCAGGTGTGGACCGGCGTCGCGGTGGCGGTCGCCCTCTCGGTCGGCATCGGAGCGCTGCTCACGTATGGCACGCGCCAGCTCTCGTTCGAGGCGCAGGAGCTGATCGGGGGGACCGCGTCGGTCGTCGCCGTCGCCTTCGTCACCGCGATGGTCTTCTGGATGCGCACAGCTGCCCGCACCATCTCGGGCGAGCTCAAGGGGCGCCTCGACCAGGCCCTGTCGGTCGGTGGCTGGGCTGTCGCGCTCGTCGGCTTCCTCGGTGTCGGACGCGAGGGCCTCGAGACCGCCCTGTTCTTCTACGCCAGCGTGCAGACCGCCGGGGCCGGGACGACGCAGCCGCTCGTCGGGTTCGTCATCGGCCTCGCCGTGGCGGTCGCCCTTGGCGTCCTCATCTACCGCGGAGCCGTGCGGATCAACCTGTCGAGGTTCTTCCGGTGGACCGGGATCGCGCTCGTCGTGGTCGCCGCCGGCATCCTGTCCTACGGTCTGCACGACCTGCAGGAGGCAGCCCTCCTGCCCGGCCTGAACAGCCTCGCGTTCGACGTGAGCGGGGCCGTGCCACCCGACTCCTGGTACGGGGTGCTCCTCAAGGGCACGGTCAACTTCACGCCGAACACGACGTGGCTGCAGGCGGTCGCGTGGACCCTCTACACCGCCACGGTCCTCACCCTCTTCCTGCGCCCGCAACGCAGCGCTGCCGCCGCATCCTCCTCGCAGGCAGTCACCCCTGCCGCGACCGCACACTGACCCCAGGAGCACCCGCACCATGCGCACCCCCACCCTCACCGTCGCCCTCACGGCGCTCGTCCTGGCCGCGACGGCTGCCTGCAGCTCGGAACCGACGGAGGGGAACGCCGCCGTCGTCGGTGGCCCGATCACCGTCGAGGCGACCGACACGTCCTGCACGGTGGCGCGCACGAGGGCGGCCGCCGGCACCATCGAGTTCACCGTGCGCAACACCGGCTCCAAGGTCAACGAGTTCTACGTCTACGGCGAGGGCGACCAGATCCTCGGCGAGGTCGAGAACCTCACGCCGGGCCTGACCCGCAGCTTCCACGTCGAGGTCGCCACCCCCGGCACCTACCAGACCGCCTGCAAGCCCGGGATGAAGGGCGACGGGATCCGCGGCGACTTCACGGTCACCGGCGCGACCTCGAGCCAGGCGCCCGACGCCGCCATGGCCACTGCCGTCGCCGACTACCAGGAGTTCGTGTCGGCCCAGGCCGACGCGCTGCTGGCTCGCACCACCGAGTTCGTCGACCTGGTGAAGGCGGGGAAGGTGGCCGACGCGAAGAAGGCCTACCCGCTGGCCCGCGGTCCGTGGGAGCGGATCGAGCCCGTGGCCGAGTCGTTCGGCGACCTCGACCCGAAGATCGACGGGCGTGAGGACGTCGTCGAGGAGGGCATGCAGTTCACCGGGTTCCACCGTCTCGAGAAGGACCTGTGGGCGAGCGGCCTGCAGCCTGACACCTCGGTGGTGGCCGACCAGCTGCTCGTCGACGTGAAGGAGATCGTCGCGAAGGCCAAGGCCGTGACCCTCAACCCCCTCCAGCTGGCCAACGGCTCCAAGGCCCTGCTCGACGAGGTCGCGACCGGCAAGATCACTGGCGAGGAGGACCGTTACAGCCACACCGACCTCTACGACTTCGACGAGAACGTCAAGGGATCCAAGGCTGCGATCGACGCGTTGCGTCCGGTCCTCAAGGCTCGTGACGCCGCGCTCCTCGCGACGATCGACAGCCGCTTCGCCGCCCTCGACACGGCTCTGGACGCCCACCGCACCGACACCGGGTTCGAGTCGTACACCGCCCTGAGCCCGGCCGAGGTCAAGGCGCTCGCCGTGGCGCTGGACGCCGTGAGCGAGCCGATCTCCAAGGTCGCCGCCGTGGTCGCGAAGTGACCGACCTGACCCGACGCAGCTTGCTCGGCGTGGGTGCCGGGGCAGCAGCGCTGGGGGCCGTCGCCGGCGTCGGTGGCGCGTATGCCGCGCAGCGAACGGACGGGTCGGGTCCCGCGACTCCTTCGGTGGACGACCAGGTGGTCGCCTTCCGCGGGGAGCACCAGGCCGGTATCACCACCCCGGCGCAGGACCGCATGCACTTCGTCGCCCTCGACGTGACGACGACCGACCGCGACGAGCTGCGCGACCTGCTGAAGACGTGGACGCGGGCCGCCGAACGCATGACCGCCGGCGCCGAGGCGGCTCCGGGCGGGGTGGTCGGCGGGGGGCCGTACGGCGTGCCCGAGGACACCGGCGAGGCCTACGACCTCGACGCGGCGGACCTCACCATCACCATCGGGTACGGGCCTTCCCTGTTCGACGGACGCTTCGGTCTGGCGGACCGGCGACCGGAGGGCCTGCGCGAGCTGCCGGCCTTCGTCGGCGACGACCTGGACCCCGCACGCAGTGGTGGCGACCTGTGCATCCAGGCCTGTGCGAACGACCCGCAGGTGGCCGTGCACGCGGTGCGCAACCTCGTGCGCCTCGGGTTCGGGGTGGGGTCGGTGCGCTGGAGCCAGCTCGGGTTCGGCCGGACCTCGTCGACCTCACGCAGCCAGACGACCCCGCGGAACCTGTTCGGGTTCAAGGACGGGACGAACAACGTGAAGTCCGAGGACGGCGCCGCCCTCGACGACCACGTCTGGGTGCAGCCCGAGGACGTGCCGGGCGCCACCTCCTGGCTGGCCGGGGGCTCCTACCTCGTCGCCCGCCGGATCCGGATGCACGTCGAGGTCTGGGATCGGACGACCTTGCAGGAGCAGGAGCAGGTCGTCGGCCGCACCAAGGGCGAGGGTGCGCCGCTCGGCCAGAAGGCCGAGTTCGACACCCTCGACCTGACCACGCCGGGTGCCGACGGCCAGCCGGCCATCCCGGCCGACGCGCACGTCGCGCTCGCGCACGAGAGCCGGCTCGGCGGCATACGGATCCTGCGCCGGGGGTACAACTTCACGGACGGGTCGGACGGGCTCGGGCACCTGGACGCAGGGCTGTTCTTCGTCGCCTTCATGAGGGACGCGCACAGGCAGTTCGTGCCGATGCAGAAGGCGTTGGCCGCCAAGGACAGGCTCAACGAGTACATCGAGCACACCGGGTCGGCGGTCTTCGCGTGCCCGCCCGGGCTGACCGCCGACGAGCACTGGGGCCAGCGGCTGTTCAGCTGACGGCGGCCCTTGCGCGGTCGGTGACCTTGCGGCGGCTGGTGAACCGCCACCAGCCCCACGCCAGCAGCGCGCAGGCGATCCCGTTGAGCATCCCGACGGAGACGTCCGTGACGTGGTGCATGCCGCGGTAGAGGCGGGCGAAGGTCACGAGCAGCGGGAGGGCCAGGCAGACCACGGTCGTGAGGACCCGCAGCCACGTGCGCTCGATGCGCGCGGCGAGGAGGGCGAGCGAGAGGTACAGGGCGGTCGAGGCGCCGACGTGGCCGCTGGGGTAGCTCGACGTCGGAGGCGCCGGGTCGAGGTGGGGGACGGTGGGCCGCGGGCGTCCGACCACGAGGGTGGCCAGGACGAAGATGGTCGCCTGCAGCGAGATCGCGATGACGGGGACGATGCTGAACAACCAGTCGCGCGTGCGCCACAGCAGGATCAGGCTGATGAGGATGCACACCGCGATGACGTACTCGGTGTTGCCGACGTGCGACCAGAGCATCGTGATCTGGTTCCACGTGGGCGTGCGGTCCGAGGCCAGCGTCTTGTTGACCGACTCCTCGTCCTTGGACAGCCCGGTGAGTGGGCCGGTGATGAGCAGGCCGAAGCCCACGATCGCCCCCCACACGACGACGCCGGGCGCGATGGCCCGGACGAGGAGGTCGGTGAGGTTTTCCTTGTGAACGCTGGCCATGAGGCGAAGGTAGTGGCCCCGGTGCAGATCTGCGCGGGTCGTTCTCAGGGTCCGTTCAGGTGGCGAGCGCGGCCTTGGCCCGCCCGGTGGCGGTCTGCGTGCGGGTGGCCTTCCACCAGTGGAACGCCAGCAGGGCGCACGCGATGCCGTTGAGCATCGCGACGACGACGTCGGAGATGTGGTGGGCACCGCGGTAGAGCCGGGCCAGGCCGACCAGGACCGGCAGGACGGCGCAGACGCCGATCACCAGCCGGCGCAGGCCGGCGCGCTCGATCCGGGTGGCCGCCATGAGCAGCAACGAGACGTAGAGCGCCGTCGAGGCCCCGGTGTGCCCGCTCGGGAAGCTGGAGGTCGGCGGTGAGGCGTCCATCGGGATGGCCGGGGGCCGCTGGCGCCCGACGGCCATGGTCGCGAACAGGAAGATCAGGGCCTGCAGGGAGATCGCCACCAGCGGGACGACCGACCAGCGCAGGTCACGCGTGCGCCAGTACAGGATCCCCACGGCGACCAGGCAGATCGCGATGACGTACTCGGTGTTCCCCACGTGCGAGAACACCGCGCTCACCGGGTCGAGCGCATCGTTGCGGAACCGGTTGAAGTCCGCGGAGATGCGGTCCTCCTTGTGGTCGATCACCGCCAGCGGCCCGGTGATGAGCAGCCCGAGGGCGACCACCACCGCGAAGACGCCTACGCCGGGGACGACGGTCCGGGTGAGGAGGTCGCGGCCTTCTTGCCAATGAATCCGAGCCATGAGGAGAACGTAGTGCCCACGCCGAGGATCCACCCCGCGAGCACGTCCGACGCGAAGTGCACACCGAGGAAGATCCGGTCCAGGCCGACGAGCACCACCACGACGACGGCCACCGTGGTGGCCACGCGGCGCCCGGCGTGCGACAGCAGCGGCCACAGCAGGAACACCATCGCCGTGGCGATGATCGCGGCGTTGGATGCGTGACCCGACGGGAACGAGTACCCCGGGGCGTGCGAGATCGGGTCGTCGACGACCGGTCGGGCCCGCTGCACCAGGAGCTTGGCGTCCAGGGCGAGGTTCCAGCCGATCATCATGGTGACGAAGGCCCACAGTGCGCGGTTGCGCAGCTTCTTGACCAACCACGCCCACAGGCAGACGAGCGTCGCCGCGATGTAGAGCACCCACGGCTGGCTGATCGCCTGGAGCGCGATGAGCGCGTCCGCCGCGCCGATCGACCGCGTGATGTCGGTGGCCCGGTCGGCCATGGCCTCGTCGAAGCGGATGAGCGGGCCGAACTGCTGGCGCACGGCGAACCCGATGAGCACGAACGGCACCGCGAACAGCACCATCGCGATGACCCCGCGACCGAGCCGGGCCAGTCGGGTCCGGCCGCCGGAGCGCGACGGCGCCTGTGCGTGGCCCGCCATCAGTCGGGGGAGCCCACGCGGACGACGAGGGCGCCGGGGACGATCTCTGCGTTGACGGCGCGGGCCTTGCCGAGGACATCACCGTCGATCTGGACCTCCTGCGGGCGGTCGGCGCGGATGCGGATCGTGTCGTGGGTGTAGTGGTCGACGCGACTGTGGCCCTTGCGCTTCTTGGAGGCGAGGCGCGCGGCGACGGCGGCCCAGCCGACGACGCCCTGCGGGGACAGCACCACGGTGTCGAGCTTGCCGTCGTCGAGCTCGGCCTCCGGCATCAGCACCAGCCCGCCGAGGAGCTTGCCGCAGTTGCCGATGATGACCGTGCGCGCGCGACGGGTGAACTCCTCCTGGTCGTCGATCTTCATGCGGACCTTGAACTGCGGGCCGCGCAGGTTGCGGGCACCCGAGACGACGTAGGCAGCCGGACCGACCTTGGCCTTGAGCCCCTCGGGGGCGTCGGCCATGATCGCCGCGTCGAAGCCGAGCCCGGCCATGACGAGGAAGACGTGCTGGGCGGGCCGCTCGTGCTCGCCGGACTGGTCGATGGTGAGGCGGCCGACGTCGACGCGCTTGTTCTGTCCGGTGAGGGCGACCCGCAGCGCGTCCCCGAGGTCGTCGACGGGCAGGTCGAGGTTGCGGGCCAACAGGTTGCCGGTGCCCCCGGGCAGCAGCCCCATCGGGGTGTCGGTGCCCACGAGCACCTCTGCGACCGCGCGGACCGTGCCGTCGCCACCGAGCGGGCAGATGAGGTCGACCTGGCGCTCGAGCGCCTCGCGGGTCTGGCCCTGACCGGTGTCCTCGGCCGTGGTCTCGATGAACAACGGCTCGGTCCAGCCGAGGGCCTGCGACTCCTCGGTGATCTGCTTCTTCACCGCCGGCAGGTCGTCGAACTTGGTGGGGTTGATGATGATCGCTGCGCGACGCGTGGGTGTCTCGGACACGGTGCCCTCCGGGCGGAACTCGTTGCGGTGCGGGCGGCGCCCCCACCGGCGTCCTCGGTGGGCACCTCCGGAGCTGTTGACCCGCATCCCTGCCCAGCCGGCGATGCCGAGGGCGAGGAGGATGACGAGGACGATCGCCGCGAAGGCGATCCAGCCGGAGTGTTCGTGGAGCACGGGGCGACGCTACCGGCTCCCGTGGGCGTTCGCGTCTACGGTGTCGTCATGGGAGCAGCGGACGACGCGGTCGAGCCGGACACCAAGGACTGGACCTGGACGCTGGAGCGCGCCTGCCCCGAGTGCGGGTTCGAGGCGGCCGCCGTCGCGGCCGAGTCCGTCGCCGGGCTGACGGTCGAGCTCACGGTGCCGTGGCAGCAGGTGCTCGCCCGCGATGACGTCGCGAACCGTCCGGGCCCCGGGGTCTGGTCGCCGCTGGAGTACGCCTGCCACGTCCGTGACGTGTGCCGGGTGTTCGGAGGACGGGTCCGGCTCATGCTCGACGAGGACGAGCCGACGTTCCCCAACTGGGACCAGGACGAGACCGCCCTGGAGGAGGGGTACGGCGCGCAGGACCCGCTGCTCGTCGGGCGCCAGCTGGCCGAGGCCGCGGACGCGGTGGCGGCCTCGTTCGCCGGCGTCGAGGGCGACCAGTGGGCACGACGCGGACTGCGCAGCAACGGGTCCGCGTTCACGGTGGAGTCGCTGGGTCGCTACTTCCTGCACGACCTCGCCCACCACCTCGTGGACGTGGGGGCGGTCAGGCCCTGGTCGGGTGACCGGTGAGGGCGGCCGCCCCACCCATGACGAGGAAGATCGACCCGGAGACGTACTTCTGCCGCTCGACGGCCCGCGGGTGCCGGCCGAGCCACCGGCCGATGGAGCCGGCACTCAGGGCGTAGACGCTGTCGAACACGGCGCCGATGACGACGAAGACCGCCCCCAGCACGAGGACCTGCGACCAGATCGGGCCGGCCTCGCGGTGCAGGAACTGCGGGAAGAACGCGACGAAGAAGACCGCAGTCTTCGGGTTGGAGATGCCGACGAGGAACGCGTCGCCGAACGCGCGGCCGGTGTTCGTGACCGGTGCCCGGTCGAGGGCGAAGTGCCCCTTGCTGCGGAACTCCCGGACCGCCAGCCAGACGAGGTATGCCGCGCCGGCGTACTTCACGACGGAGAAGGCGAGCACCGACGAGCTGATGACCGCGGACAGCCCGAACGCCGTCGCGACCACCATCACCGCGGTCGCCGTCTCGATGCCGGCCATCGACGCGACGGCCAGCCGACGGCTGCCGTGGCCGATGCCGCGCGAGATGAGGAACAGCATCGCCGGCCCCGGCAGGAGGATCAGCGCGGTGGCGGCGACGGCGAAGGCACCCAGGGTGGCGGCGGACGGCATACGGGAAGGATGGGCGGGGAGGGCGTCGGGAGGCAACGGAAAATCGGATGGCGGACGCTCGGTAGGCTGACGCCGTGATCGACATCAAGCTCCTGCGCGAGGACCCGGACCGCGTCCGCACCTCGCAGCGCGCCCGTGGTGAGGACGAGGGGATCGTCGACGCGATCCTCGCTGCCGAGCAGACGCACCGCTCCTCCCTGACGGAGTTCGAGCAGCTGCGCGCCCAGCAGAAGTCCCTCGGCAAGCAGGTGGCGCAGGCGCAGGGTGACGAGAAGCAGGCGCTGCTCGCGCGGACCAAGGAGATCTCGGCGCGGGTCAAGCAGCTGCAGGCCGACGCCGACACTGCTCAGGCCACCCTCGGCGACCTCATCCGCCAGATCGGCAACATCGTCGAGGACGGCGTGCCCGTCGGCGGCGAGGACGACTACACGCTGCTCGAGACCGTCGGCGAGATCCCGGAGTTCGACTTCGAGCCCAGGGACCACCTCGCCCTCGGTGAGTCGCTCGCGGCCATCGACATGGAGCGCGGCGCCAAGGTCGGCGGCTCGCGGTTCTACTTCCTCACCGGTGTCGGTGCTCGGCTCGAGCTGGCGCTGCTCAACATGGGCATCGCGCAGGCCGTCGAGCACGGGTTCACCCCGATGATCACGCCGACCCTGGTCAAGGCCGACGTGATGGCCGGGGCCGGGTTCATCGACAAGCACGGCGACGAGGTCTACCGCCTCGAGGCGGACGACCTCTACCTCACCGGCACCTCCGAGGTGGCGCTCGCCGGCTACCACGCGGACGAGATCCTCGACCTGTCCGCGGGCCCGAAGCGGTATGCCGGCTGGTCGGCCTGCTACCGCCGCGAGGCCGGGTCGCACGGCAAGGACACGCGGGGGATCATCCGCGTGCACCAGTTCCACAAGGTCGAGATGTTCACCTACTGCCGCGTCGAGGACGCCGCAGCCGAGCACCAGCGGCTGCTCGGCTGGGAGAAGGAGATGCTCGCCAAGATCGAGGTGCCCTACCGCATCATCGACACGGCGGCCGGCGACCTCGGTGGCCCGGCGGCGCGCAAGTTCGACTGCGAGGCGTGGGTGCCCACCCAGGGCCGCTACCGCGAGCTCACCTCCACCTCGAACTGCACGACCTACCAGGCCCGACGGCTCAACACGCGTGAGCGTGACCCCAACGGCCAGGGCACCCGCGCCGTCGCCACGCTCAACGGCACGCTCGCCACCACCCGCTGGATGGTCGCCATCCTCGAGAACCACCAGCAGGCCGACGGCTCGGTGGTCGTGCCCAAGGCGCTCCAGCCGTTCCTCGGCCTCGAGGTGCTGCGTCCCGTCGCGTGAGGGCGGCTGCACTCCCGAAGGGCCGATGGTCTTACGACCATCGGCGTGGAAAGGGGCCCGGGTGGGCCATGGATTCCGCGGCCCGACGGGTCGAACCTGAGGGGATGGGCACACCGCTCGACGACCGAGACCTCGCTGCCGAGATCGCTCTTCTCGGTGAGGTCATGGCTGCGGTCGCAGCGGCGGCGGACGAGCTCAGCGACTCCGAGGTCGACGACGTCCTGGGTGTGTCGCCGGCCGCTGGGACCGGCGCGGACGAGCCCGTAGGGGGCCGGCAACCGGCCCAGGACCAGCTCAACCGGTAGCCCACCCGGTTAGGTTGGACCGATGAGTGATCGACAGCTGCCCAGGTGGTCCGAGCTCAAGCCACTCCTTCGACCCAAGCCGCTCGAGCTCGACGCCCGCAAGCGCCGCCTCGACGCGGCCCTGACGATCGCCGACCTGCGACGGGTCGCCAAGCGCCGCACGCCGACCTCGGTGTTCGACTACACCGACGGCGCGGCCGAGGGCGAGATCAGCCTGCGGCGGGCCCGGCAGACCTTCGCGGGCCTGGAGTTCCACCCGGCGATCCTCCAGGACGTCTCCGAGATCGACCTGTCCACGAGCTTCCTCGGCCGGCCGTCGCAGCTGCCCTTCTCGTTCGCCCCCACGGGGTTCACCCGGATGATGCAGCACGAGGGCGAGCGGGCGGTGGTGCGCGTCGCCGACCGGATCGGCATCCCCTACGCCCTCTCGACCATGGGCACGACCTCGATCGAGGACGTGGCCGCCGCGGCCCCGAACGCCCGGAAGTGGTTCCAGCTCTACGTCTGGAAGGACCGCAGCGCCGGGGAGGACCTCATGCGCCGGGCCGAGGAGGCCGGGTACGAAGCGCTCATCCTCACGGTCGACGTCCCGGTCGCGGGGGCCCGGTTGCGCGACGTGCGCAACGGGTTCTCGATCCCGCCGGCCCTGACGGTGAAGACGGTCGCCGACGCGGCCCTGCACCCCACCTGGTGGGGCAACCTGCTCACGACCGAGCCCCTGACCTTCGCCTCGCTGGCGTCGTGGGACGGCACCGTGGCCGAGCTGCTCAACACGTTGTTCGACCCGACGATGACCCTGGCCGACCTGGAGTGGGTGCGCTCGTTCTGGAAGGGCCCGCTCATCATCAAGGGCGTCCAGACCGTGCACGACGCGAAGATGGTCGTCGACGCAGGGGTCGACGCGATCGTGCTGTCGAACCACGGCGGGCGCCAGCTCGACCGCGCGCCGGTTCCGTTGCGGCTGCTGCCCGACGTCCGCGAGGCGCTGGGTGACGATGCCGAGATCATGATCGACACCGGGGTGATGTCCGGCGCCGACGTCGTGGCGGCGGTCGCTCTCGGTGCCAGCAGCGTGATGGTCGGCCGCGCCTACCTCTACGGGCTCATGGCCGGTGGCGAGGCCGGGGTGCAGCGGGCCGCCGACATCCTCACCGCCGAGGCGCGGCGCACCATGGCCCTGCTCGGCACGCGCCAGATCTCGGACCTGGGGCCGCAGCACGTGCGCCTTCCGTAGGCTCGGGCCCATGGCCCACCCCCACCTCGTCGCCCTCGACGTCGACGGCACGACGATCAACCACGCCGGAGAGCTGTCGCCTGCCGTGCGTGATGCCGTCCACGCCGTGGTCGCCGCCGGTCACCACGTGATCATCGCGACGGGGCGCTCCATCCCTGCCACCACCTCCATCCTGGAGGAGCTGGGGATCACGACCGGGTATGCCGTGTGCTCCAACGGCGCGGTCACCCTCGAGCTGGATCCCGCTGAGGACAAGGGGTTCCGGATCATCGAGGCGGTGACGTTCGACCCCGCGCCGGCGCTGACCCTGCTCCGGGGCGAGTGGCCGGACGCCGTGATCGCCGTGGAGGACCTCGGCGTCGGGTTCAAGCTGAGCGCGCCGTTCCCCGACGGCGAGCTGCAGGGCGAGCTCACGGTGGTCTCGTGGGAGGAGCTCGTCGCCGAGCCGGTCACCCGCGTGACCTTCCGCTCGCCGACCGGCACCGCGGAGGACTTCCTCGCCCTGACCGAACGGATCGGCCTGCACGGCGTCAACTACGCCGTCGGCTTCAGCGCCTGGCTCGACCTCAACCCCGAGGGTGTCTCGAAGGGTTCGGCGCTGGAGATCCTGCGCCGCCACCTCGAGGTCGACCCGCAGTTCACGGTCGCCGTGGGCGACCAGCGCAACGACCTCGAGATGCTGCAGTGGGCCGCTCGGGGAGTCGCGATGGGGAACGCCCCCGACGAGGTGAAGTCCGCCGCCAACGAGGTCACCGGCGACGTCGACGACGACGGCCTGGTGCCGGTCCTGCGCTCACTGCTCTGACGCCGCACGCGCCATACCGAATCGGCGTGACCGCGCCATGGCGATCGGCGCGACGGCGCCGGATCTCCGACTCGAGGGGGAGGACCGCCGGGTGGCGTCCGACCTAGGGTGGAGCGGTGACCGCCGAACCTGCCACCACGGTGCGATCACGGCTCGCCGCGTTCTTCGCCGTCGACGACCCGTGGTTCCGGGGTGCCGAGGTGTCCCGCTGGGACGTGGTCGTGGGCGTGGGGACGTTCGGGCTGTCGGCGGTGACGTTCGAGATGTCCCGCAGCATGGGCGCCCTCGAGAGCATCGGCGAACCCGTCTGGCTGCAGTACCTCGCCGTCGCGCTCGGCGCCCTCCTGCTCGTCGGCCGCCGTCGCTGGCCGCTCACCGTCGCTGTGCTCGCGGCGCTGCACATGTTCGTCGTCGGGGTCACCATGCCGGCGGTGATGGGCCAGCTGGCCCTGCAGATCGTGTACTTCGTCGCCATCTTCAGCGGGGTCGCCTGGAGCCGCAGCCGCCGCGACATGCTGGTCGTCATGGGTGGCGTGGTGCTGTTCATGTTCGTCTGGCTCGCGTGGACGTTCGCCATCGGGAGCGGCATCGACAGTATCCGCGAGAGCCTCGGCGAGGACGCGTCGCGCCGACCGGGACTGGTCAGCCCGGTGGCCGCGAGCGTCGTCGTCACCGCGGTCGTCAACGCCCTCTACTTCGGTGGCGCGATCATCGGGGGCCAGGTCGCCTGGCGCGGTGCCCGCCAGCGGGCCCGGCTCGCCGACCAGGCGCGGACCATCGGGGAGCAGAGCGCCGACCTCCAGCAACGGGCCGTGCTGGGCGAGCGGCTGCGCATCGCGCGCGAGCTGCACGACGTCGTGGCCCACCACGTGTCCGTGATCGGGATCCAGGCGGCCGGGGCACGGCGACTGCTCACCAGGGACCCCGAGGCGGCGGCCCGCGCGCTCGCCTCGGTCGAGGGGTCGTCCCGGGAGGCCGTGCACCAGATGCGCTCGCTGGTGGGTGCCCTGCGCGAACCCACCGACGCCCGGGGCGCCGGCGCGGGCGACCCGACCCACCGCGCCCCCGAGCCGGGGCTCGGGGACCTGCCTGCCCTGGTCGGCGAGGTGTCGGCGCCGGGGCTGCGCGTGACCTACCAGCTCGTCGAGTCGCCCGAGGGGGCGGCGGCCGCCCTGCCCGCCGCCCTCGGTCTGTCGCTCTACCGCATCGCCCAGGAGGCGCTGACCAACGTCCGTCGTCACTCCACCGCCGCCAACGCCTCGGTGGTGCTGCGGGTCGAACGCTCCGCGCGGACGCCCTTCGTCGAGGTCGAGGTGACCGACGACGGCCGCCCCGTGCCGGGTTCGTCGGGCTCCGGGCTGGGCCTGCTGGGGGTGCGCGAACGAGCCGCCTCCCGTCGGGGTCAGGTCGACATCGGCCCGCGCGTCGGTGGTGGGTTCCGGGTGCGGGTGCGCTTCCCGCTGCAGGACGTCCCGACCGGTGACGTCGTGGCGCAGGACGAACCCGCGAGCGGGGCCGCCGTGGGAGGTCCGCGGTGAGCGACCCGTTGCGGGTGCTCATCGTCGACGACCACCAGCTCGTGCGGTCGGGGTTCGCGATGATCCTGTCCGTGGAGGACGACCTCGAGGTCGTGGGTGAGGCGGCCGACGGCGCGGCCGCGGTCGCCCAGGCCCGTGCCCTGCGCCCGGACGTCGTGCTCATGGACGTGCAGATGCCCGGCACCGACGGGATCGAGGCGACCCGTCAGGTCGTCGCCGAGGACCTGGGCCGGGTCATCATCCTCACGACGTTCGACCGTGACGACTACCTCTTCGACGCGCTCGAGGCGGGTGCGAGCGGCTTCCTGCTCAAGAACTCCGACGCCGACACCCTCGTCGACGCCGTCCGCGCCGCGGCCGGGGGCCACGCCCTGCTCGCCCCCGAGGTCACCCGCCGTGTCATCGAGCGGATGACCGCTGCCCCCCGCCCCTCCGCCCCCGGTATGCCGCCCGCTCCGGACCGCGGCGGCCCCACCTCCGCGGCCGCTCGTGAGGGCGTGGCCGGTGACCCCGGCTACGCCCTGCTCACCGAGCGCGAGCGCGAGGTGGTGGTCCTGGTCGGGGAGGGGCTGAGCAACGCCGAGATCGCCACCAGGCTCTTCGTGGGGGAGGCCACCGTGAAGACCCACGTCTCGAACTGCTTGGCCAAGCTCCACCTGCGCGACCGGGTCCAGGCCGTCGTCTGGGCCCACCGGGCCGGCCTCATCCCCCAGGGGGAGTGAGTACCACCGTCCACGTCCGCCCCGAACCCGGGGCGCTCCGCACACCTGTGCACATCTCCTCCTCCAGAGGGATGTCCCGCCCGGCCCCCCTGCCTAGCGTGGAGGCATGGACACAGGGGACACGATGCTCGAGACGCGGGGACTGACCAGGCGGTTCGGGGAGAACACCGCCGTCGACGGGGTGGGCTTCCCCGTGCCGGGGGGTGCGATGACCGGGTTCGTCGGGGGCAACGGCGCCGGGAAGACCACGACGATGCGGATGGTCATGGGGGTGCTCGGCATCCACGCGGGGGAGGTCCGCTGGGACGGGCGGCCGATCACCGCGGCAGACCGTCGGCGGTTCGGCTACATGCCGGAGGAGCGCGGGCTGTACCCCAAGCAGCCGATCGTCGACCAGCTCGTCTACCTCGCGCAGCTGAGGGGGATGGACGCGGCAGCCGCCCGGACCTCGGTGGTGGAGCACCTGGAGAGGTTCGGGCTCGGTGACCGGCAGCGCGACCCGGTGGAGAAGCTGTCGCTCGGCAACCAGCAGCGCGTGCAGATCATCGCCGCCCTGGTGCCGACGCCGGTGGCGCTCGTCCTGGACGAGCCCTTCTCCGGCCTCGACCCGACGGCGGTCGACTCGATGGCCGACCTGCTGCGCGAGCACACCCGGCGCGGGACGCCGGTGCTGTTCTCCTCGCACCAGCTCGACCTCGTCGACCGGCTGTGCGACCGGCTCGTCGTCATGGCGCGCGGCAAGGTCGTCGCGCAGGGCTCGGCCGACGAGCTCCGGTCCGGTGGTCCCGTGCGCTACCGCCTCGTCGTCGGCGGCGACGCCGGCTGGACCCGCGACCAGCGCGGTGTCCACGTGGCCGACGTCGACGGGGGCACCGCCCTCATCGAGGTCCTCGAGCCCGGCGCCGAGCAGCACGTCCTCGGCGAGGCGGCCGCGCGCGGCCCGGTGCACGAGTTCCGGCGCGTGGTGCCCAGACTCAGCGAGATCTACCAGGAGGTGACGGCATGAGCACCCGGACGGACGCACTGGCGCAGCAGCCGGTGCAGGACACGACGACCGGGCAGGGTCCGGCCCGGCTGCCGGCCCGAGCCTCAGGGGGGAGCGCCTGGACGTTGGTGGCCCGCCGTGAGGTGATGGTCAAGCTGACCGACAGGTCCTTCCTCGTCGGCACGGCCGTCACCCTCGCCCTCATCGTCGGGGGGCTCGCCCTGCAGGTCGTGCTGAGCGGGCACACGAGCACCTCGAAGATCGTCGCCTCGTCGCCCGCCGCGGTGACGATGGTCGACAAGCTCGCCGGCCAGGCCAGCACCCTGGACAAGTCGGTCAAGGTCGAGCTCGTCCGGTCACCCTCGGACGCCGCGGCCAGGGCCGCCGTCCAGGACGAGGACGCCGACGCGTGGCTGCGGCAGACGTCGAGCGGCTGGGAGCTCACCACGAAGGAGAGTGCCGACACCTCGCTCCTCACCGTCGTGCAGCAGGTCGTGCGCGCCGACACGATCGACCGCAACGCCGACGCGGCGGGCACGACCCTGGCCGCGCTCGAGCAGGGCAGCACGGTCGCCACCACCCAGCTGGTCGGCGACGCCAAGGAGTCGCAGCTGAGCCAGCTGATGGGGTTCGCCTTCGCCTTCCTCTTCTACATCGCCGCTCTGACCTTCGGGATCACGCTGGCCAGCAGCGTCGTCGAGGAGAAGCAGTCGCGGATCGTCGAGATCATCGCCGGCGCGATCCCGTTGCGGCAGCTGCTCGCCGGCAAGATCGCCGGCAACACGGTGCTGGCCGTCGGGCAGATGGCGATCTACGTCGGGGTGGCCATGGTGGGGCTCGCGTTCACCGACTACAGCGGCCTCATCGCGGGGGTGTCGGGGACGGTCGGCTGGTTCCTGGCGTTCTTCCTGGCCGGGTTCGTGGCGCTGTCGTGCCTCTGGGCGGTCGCCGGTGCGCTCGCCTCGCGGACCGAGGACCTGCAGTCGACCCAGATGCCGGTGACCATGCTCGTCATGCTGATGTTCTTCGGTGGCATGTTCCTCGACGGGACGTTCCGCACCATCGCGTCGTTCGTGCCGCCGGTCTCCGCGCTGCTCATGCCGATCCGCATGCTCGACGGCGGGGTGGCCTGGTGGGAGCCGGTGCTGGCGATGGTGCTGCTGGTCGGGTTCGCCCTGCTGCTGGTGCTGGCGGCCGAGCGGGTCTACCGCCGCGCGCTGATGCAGACCGGCGGCAAGCTCAGCCTCAAGGAGGCCTGGCGCCTCGAGGACTGAGCCCGGTCGTCGGTCAGCGGGACTGCAGGGCGTCCAGGGCGACGGCCATCGCGAGGCCGACCCGCCAGTCGAGCTGCCAGCCGTTGCTGGCCTGCGGCAGGTGGATGTCGTAGCGGTCGCGCAGGGAGCGCTTGCGCTCCGAGGTCAGGACGACGCTGCCGTCGGAGGCGGTGAAGTCGAAGTGGAACAGGAACGGCAGCGGGATCTCTCCGACGTAGGGCACGAACTCCCAGACGCGACGCGCGATGGCGACGTTCTTGTTGCGCTCGGTGCCGAACGCAGCGAGTCCGTCCGGGGTGCCGAGGTGCCACGAGGAGCGCAGCAGCGACTTGCCGAAGTCCTTGCGGAACCAGCCGATCGGCGCGCCGCCTGCGTCGAACACGTCATACGTCGCACCGAGGTCCATCCGCTGGCGGGCCTTGAACGAGAAGACCGGCTGCTTGCGCGCCTCGTCGGCGTAGAAGGTGACCTGCTCCTTGAACGCCATCCGCTTCTGCTGGGCGACGGCGATGACGGCGCCCTCGTTGCCGGCCGCGTCGACGGTCCGGATCTCGTAGCGGTTCACCATCATGGTGATCTTCTGTCGGAGGGCGTAGCGCTCGGTCACGGCAGGATGGCTCATGGCGGACAGTGTGCACGACGGGCCCGTGCCATCATGCCGGGGTGCTGGAAGTGCCCGACCCCGAGTACCTCGCCTTCGCGCGCGGCCAGGCGGCCGGTTCGTCCCCCACCTACGAGCGCCTGGCGTATGCCGTGGCCTCCGATCCGCAGGCACAGCAGGCGCTCGCGTCGGTGCCCGTGGCCAAGCGGCAGCCCAACCTCCTGTTCGGCACCGCCCGGCTGCTCGGCGCCCCGGTCGACGACCCGACGGCGTTCCTCACCTGGCTCGCCGGGAACTGGACCCGGGTCCGTGCCGAGCTGCTGACCCGGTCCACCCAGACGAACGAGGCAGGCCGCTGCGCCACCCTCGTCCCGGCGCTGAACCTGCTGCCCGGGCCGCTGGCCCTCCTCGAGGTCGGCGCCAGCGCAGGGCTGTGCCTCTACCCGGACCGCTACCGCTACGACTGGGGTGACGGCGTGGTCGGCGACGGTCCCGGGCCGGTGCTGGCCTGCACCTGGTCCGGTGATGCTCCGACCCCCACGGCGGTGCCCGAGGTGGTCTGGCGGGCCGGTCTCGACCTGCACCCGCTCGACCTCACCGATCCCGAGGACCTGGGCTGGCTCGAGTGCCTCGTCTGGCCGGAGCACGACGAGCGCCGTCGTCGGTTGCAGGCGGCTGCCGGGCTCGTCGCCGCAGAGCCGCCCCTGCTCGTCACCGGCGACCTCGTCGACGACCTGCCCCGGCTCGCTTCCCTGGCTCCCGCGGGGGCGACGCTCGTCGTGATGCACAGCGCGGTCCTCGCCTACGTCGACGCGCAGACGCGGGCGCGGTTCGTCGAGGTGGTCCGGTCCCTCGGGGCGCACTGGCTCGCCAACGAGCACCCGAGCCTGATCGACCTGCTGGTCGCCGCACCCGAGCCGCCGGACGTCGTGGGGCCGCAGCCGTTCCTCACGGCGCTCGACGGCACGCCTATCGGCTGGTCCGGGCCGCACGGGCAGTCCTACCGTGCGCTGACCTGACCGGGCGATGACCTGACACACTGATCCGGCCATGGCTGACCTCCACATCACCTCGCCGTCCAACCCGAGGCTCAAGTCACTTGCCGCGCTGCGCCGTCGCCGCACGCGCGAGGAGACGGGGCAGACGCTCATCGAGGGGTACGAGGAGCTGACGCTGGCCCTCGACGCCGGGGTGCTCCCCGAGGCCCTGTACTACTGCCCCGACCTCATGCTCGACCCCGCGGCGCAGACCGGGGTGGTGGACCAGGTGCGCCGCTCGGGGGTCGACACCGTGCTCGTCTCGCGGGCGGCCTTCGAGAAGGCCGCCTACCGCGAGGGCCCCGACGGCTTCATCGCCGTCGTCCCCGCCGTGGCCCGCACCTGTGCCGACCTCGTCGTCGGCCCCCACGCCCTCACCGTCCTGTGCCAGGGCGTCGAGAAGCCGGGCAACCTCGGCGCCATGCTCCGGACCGCCGACGCCGCGGGCGTCGAGGCCGTCATCGCCGCCGACCCGGTCACCGACTGGGGCAACCCCAACCTCGTCCGCGCCTCCAAGGGCACGGTCTTCTCGGTGCCGGTGGCCAGCGACTCGACAGCGGCGACGCTGGCCTGGCTCGACGCCCACGGCATCGCCCTGGTCGCGACGACCCCGGACACCGACGTCGACTACACGGACGTCGACTACACCGGCCCGGTGGCCGTGGCGGTGGGTGCGGAGAAGTACGGGCTCACCGACGAGGTGCTCGCCCACGCTGCTCACAAGGTCCGAATCCCCATGGTGGGCAAGGCAAACTCCCTCAACGTGGCGACATCAGCAGCAATCGTCATCTACGAGGCCGTCCGCCAGCGCGCGGCACTGGGAGCACCGCTGCCCCACTGACCACACCCGTGTCAAGAGCACTCCCCGGGGTGTGCCACGATGTCGGGTATGCGAGTTGACCATGTTTCGTATGCAGCTGAGCACGACGGTTTGAAGGCCACCGCTGCTCGCTTGGCGAAGGTCATCGGGGTGGACGCAGTCGACGGGGGCATCCACCCCCGCTTCGGCACTCGCAACGTGATCCTCCCGTTGGCCCACGAGCGGTACGTCGAGGTCGTCGAGGTGCTCGACCACCCGGCCTCCGACAAGGCCCCGTTCGGCCAGGCCGTCCGTGCGCGCTCCGAGGCCGGCGGTGGCTGGCTCGGCTGGGTCGTCGCGGTCGACGACCTCGCGCCGTACGAGCAGCGCATCGGCCGCGAGGCGGTCGTCGGCAACCGGCACCGCCCCGACGGTGTGGAGCTGCGCTGGCGCCAGCTCGGCGTCAAGGGCCTCATGTCCGACCCGCAGCTGCCGTTCTTCATCAAGTGGGACGACCCCGCCCTGCACCCCTCGACCGCGGCCCACACCCAGGTCACCATCGACGGCCTGCAGATCGCCGGGGACCCGGCCCGGGTCCGCGAATGGCTCAACATGAAGGCCGACGACACGTCCTCGGTCATCGACTTCACCTTCGTCGCCCCGCACGGCACCCCCGGGCTGCTGTCGGTCACGTTCGACACCCCCACGGGCAAGGTCACCGTCTGACGGCCCCTTCCAGCGGCTCGACCCACCCGGGGAGCCGCTCCGCTCACGCCTCGTCGAAGAACTTCTCGACGAGGCGTTTGGGCGCCTTGGCGGCCCACGCGTCGGTGATGACCTCCTCGAGCTCGCGCCGGGTCAGCTTCCCGAGATCGCGCTCGCGCACGAGGATCGCGTTGTAGCCGTCGAAGTGCGGTGTGGTGAACCACGGTCCGTCCGAGGCGACGAGGGCGTCCTTGTCGTTCTGGTCCGCGACGCTGAGCAGGATGACGTCCTGCATGCGTTCGCCGGTGTCCGGGTCGATGGCATCCGGTCGCGGTTCACGGAAATGCAGGAACGACTTCTTCCGCACGACGTAGGCCGGGCGCCCCCAGGACGTGCCCTCCTCCACCTCGGGCAGTGCCAGGGCGATCTCGGCGAGGTCGGCCAGTCGGGCCTTGCGTGCCGTCATACCTCGCCACGCTAGCCGTGCCCACCGACGAGCGCGACGGTATCGCGCCCACGCCCGACCGCCGCTCGACCGCCCCGCGCGCCCGCCGCTCGACCGCCCCCGCCCGCCCGACCACGCGAAGGGTGGGAGGTTTCCGCCTCAGGTGGCCGGAACGCGGCAACCACCCACCCTTCGGCGACAGGTTTGCGGGGGTGAGGGGTCAGTCGAGGTAGTCGACGAGCTCAGGCGCAGCGCCGATGTAGGTCGCCGGCGTCATCGCGGCGAGCCGGGCGGCGACGTCGTCGGGCAGGCCGAGGCCGCCGACGAACTCGCGCAGGTCGTCGCCGGTGATCCGGCGGCCGCGGGTGAGCTCCTTGAGGCGCTCGTAGGGGTTCTCCATCCCGGCCACGCCCTGGGCGCCCAGCGCCCGCATCGCGGACTGGACCGCCTCGCCGAGGACCTCCCAGTTCCGGTCGAGGTCGGCGGCCATCGCGGCGGGCACGGCGTCCAGGCCGGCCAGGCCCCGCTCGGCGTTGTCGATGGCGAGCAGCGAGTGGCCGAACGCCGACCCGATGTTGCGCTGCATCGAGGAGTCGGTGAGGTCACGCTGGAGGCGGCTGTTGACCAGGGTCGAGCCGAGGACGTCGAGGAGCGCGTTGCTCACCTCGAGGTTGGCCTCGGCGTTCTCGAACCGGATCGGGTTGACCTTGTGCGGCATCGTCGACGAGCCGACGGTGCCCTGGCCGCGGACCTGGGCGAAGTAGCCCATGGAGATGTAGGTCCACACGTCTGTGCAGAGGTTGTGCAGGATGCGGTTGAACCGCGCGACGTCGGCGTACAGCTCGGCCTGCCAGTCGTGGCTCTCGATCTGGGTGGTGAGAGGGTTCCACTCCAGGCCGAGGGACTCGACGAACCCACGGCTCAGCGCGGGCCAGTCCGCCTCAGGGACGGCGGCGAGGTGCGCGCCATACGTGCCGGTGGCGCCGTTGAGCTTGCCGAGGAAGTCGGCGCCCTCGATGCGGCGCAGCTGGCGGCCGAGGCGGTGGGCGAGCACCGCGAGCTCCTTGCCCATCGTCGTCGGCGTCGCCGGCTGCCCGTGCGTGTGGGCGAGGAGGGGCACGTCGCGCAGGTCCGAGGCCATCGTCGCGACGGCCTCGACCAGGCGGGTCGCGCGGGGGAGCCAGACCTGCTGGACGGCGCCCTGCACCATGAGCGCGTAGGACAGGTTGTTGATGTCCTCGCTGGTGCAGCAGAAGTGGATGAGCTCGGCGAGGCCGGCGTCCTCCTCGGCGGGGGCGATCGTGGTGAGGCGGCGCTTGAGGAAGTACTCGACGGCCTTGACGTCGTGCAGCGTCTCGCGCTCGATCGTCGCGAGCTCCTCGATCTCGTCGGCCCCGAAGTCCGCGACGACCTGGCGCAGCTCGTCCTGCTCCTTCTCCGTGAGCGAGCGGACCCCCGGGACGACCTGGTGGGTCGTCAGCCAGATCAGCCACTCGACCTCGACCCGGACACGGGCCCGGTTGAGGGCCGGCTCGGACAGGTGGTCGACCAGCGGGGCCACGACACCGCGGTAGCGGCCGTCGAGGGAACCGAGGGCGATGGAGGGGGTCGCGTCAGCAAGCGAAGCCATGGCCCCAGTCTCCCAGAGGAACCGACCCCTCCCGCACACCCGTCCAGTCGAGCGGCGCCCGGCCGCGCGGCATACGGTGGAAGGCATGCGCTACACCACACTCGGATCCACCGGCACCGTCGTCTCCACCCAGTGCCTCGGCACGATGACCTTCGGGGCGGAGGCCGACGAAGCCACCTCCGGCGACATCATCACGGCCTACGTCGAGGCGGGCGGCACGTTCCTCGACACGGCCGACGTCTACTCGGCAGGCGTCTCGGAGGAGATCATCGGCCGCTGGCTCAAGGCCCACCCCGACGACGCCAAGAACCTGGTCATCACCACCAAGGGAAGGTTCCCGATGGGCGAGGGGCGCAACGACCTCGGCCTCTCCCGTCGGCACCTGCGCGAGGCCCTCGACGCCTCGCTGACGCGCCTCGACGTCGACCACATCGACCTCTACCAGATGCACGCCTGGGACGCGGTGACCCCGCTCGAGGAGACGCTGCGCTTCCTCGACGACGCGATCAGTGCCGGCAAGATCTCCTACTACGGCTTCTCCAACTACCTCGGCTACCAGGTGACCAAGGCGGTGCACACCGCCCGCGAGCACGGGTGGACGCCGCCGGTGACGCTGCAGCCGCAGTACAACCTGCTGGTCCGCGACATCGAGCACGAGGTCGTCCCGGCCTGCCTCGACGGTGGCCTCGGGATGCTGCCGTGGTCGCCGCTGGCCGGTGGCTGGCTGACCGGCAAGTACCAGCGCGACACCACGCCGACGGGCGAGTCCCGCCTCGGCGAGGACCCGGAGCGCGGCATGGAGGCGTGGGGCCCGCGCAACAAGCAGGAGCGGACCTGGGCGGTCATCGACGCCGTCGGCGAGGTTGCTGAGGAGGCCGGCGCGACGTCGGCGCAGGTCGCCCTCGCCTGGGTTGCCGCCCAGCCGGCCGTCACCTCGGTCATCCTCGGCGCGCGCAACGTCACCCAGCTCGCCGACAACCTCGCGGCTGCCGACCTGGACCTGACGGCGGAGCAGCTCGACCGGCTCTCCGAGGTCAGTGCCCCGCAGATGGACGACTACCCCTACGGCACCGCCGGCATCGGCCAGCGCCACCGCTCGATCAGCTGAAGCCGTGGCGGGAGAGGGCGGGGATGAGCTCCCGCTCCTCGTAGGACAGGTGTGACAGCAGGGTGGCGCCGAGGAGGTCCACGGCGTCGCGTACGACCGATGTGCCCTTCTCGCCCGAGACCATCTGGACGAGTGCGTGGTCGACCTGCTCGAGGACGTCGTGGATGACGTGGTGCTCCGCCTCGAGCCGGTCGATCACCGGGGCCAGCTGGGGGTCGCTGTGCCGCAGGTGCGGGAAGACCGAGCGGTCCTCGAGCGTGTGGTGACCGGTGACGACGCGGCAGTACGACGCGCAGTAGGCACCCAGCGTCCAGTTGTTCTGGCGCATCGTCAGCTCGTTGATGATGTTGCGCGCCCGCCCGGCGTCGGTCTCGCCGGCGGCGACCTGCTCGACGACGTCGCGGAGGCGTTCGAGCTCGCCGCGCAGGTGGTCGTGGACGTCCACGAGGTGCTGCCCGGTCGCCTGCTGGGTGGCGGTGAAGCGCTCGTCCGGGTCGACCGGCGCGCTGGGTCGGGTCGACTCGTCCCACACGTCGGCCGGCACGTTGGTGCGCGGGGCCTGCGTGGCCCGGACCTCGAGCGTCTCCCCTCGGGTCGGTGCCGCCGCCTCGGGTGCCTCCGGCTGGACAGCGGCGCGGGCGCGCTCGGTGTCGACGAGCTCGCGGGTCAACGGAGCCACCTCGGCGGCGAACCGCTCGACGTCGTCGAGGCTGCTCACGGCGAGGATGTAGGTGCTCATTCCTTGGTCGAGGGTGATCTCGGCGAGCTGCTCGGCCCAGTCCCGCGGCTGGCCCTCGAGCAGGCCGCCGCCGGACCCGAACCGGCCGTGGATGTTGTAGAGGCGACGGATGTCCACGGGCGACCGGCCGGCCTTCTCCGCTGCCTCGTCGATCGTGGCGTTCATCGCCGAGAGGGCCTCCGGCGCGGCATACCCCAGGCTCGGGAGCCAGCCGTCGGCGAGGCGACCGGTGACGCGGAGCATCCGCGGCTTGTACGCGCCGACCCAGATCCCCACGTCGTGCGCCGGGACCGGGCCCGCGTGCAGGCCCCTGACCGGGTAGTGGTCGCCGTCGAGGGTGACCGAGCCCCGCCCCGACCAGAGGGCACGGATCACCGCGATCGCCTCCTCGAGGGCCTCGACCGCCTCGCCGGGGGTCCGGCGGGGGCCGCCGGCGGCGACGATCGCGTCCCAGAACGCCCCGGTCCCCAGACCCAGCTCGGCCCGCCCGCCGCTGAGCTGGTCGAGCGTCGCGACGCTGCGCGCGAGGACGACAGGTGGGCGCAGCGGCAGGTTCGCGACGTTGGGGGCGACCCGGACCGAGGTCGTGCGGGCCGCGATCACCGACAGCAGGGTCCAGGCGTCCAGGTGCTTGGCCTGGTACGGGTGGTCCTGGATCGTCACGAGGTCGAGGCCCCCGACGTCGGCGGCCTCCGCCATCGCGAGGGTCTCGTGGAGGCGGTCGGCGTCCGGGCTCGGGAAGATGCCGAACTCCAGCTCGTGTCCGTAGTCGGTCATCGTCGTCCTCTCACGCGGGTGGATCAGGCCGATCGGCGGGTGCTCGCCTCACCGTAGGCGGTGGGGCGTTCGTGGTCGCCGAGGATGCTGGCCAGGGCCAGGTGGCGGCGGGCGTCGTCGTGGCGGCGCTGACGCTGCAGGGTGCGGCCGAGCAGGAGGTGCAGGTAGCCGTCGTCCGGCGCCTGGTCGACCAGCTCGCGCAGGACGGCCTCGGCCCGGCCGAGCTGGGCGGAGCCGAAGTAGGCGCGGGCCAACTCGGTGCGCAGGGCCGTGGTGCCGTGGCCCATGTCCTCGCGGGTGGTCTCCTCGACGAGCTCGGCGTAGGCCGTGGCCGCCGCCGCGTGGTCACCGCGGTCGGCGAGCCCTTCGGCGAGGGCCAGACGGAGGCTGAACGGCGTCGTCATCGTGGTCATGCCACCACAACATCGTTTCAATTTCAACTATTCCGGGAGGTTGGCCGCCGAGTTTGAAGCGGCAGCACAGCCCAGGCGTCGCTGCTGCTTCAAACTCGCGAACGAGGGTCGGTGGACCGGCGGTCAGTTGCGGCGGGAGGTGAGCTCTCGCCGGACGTGCTCCACGACGCCGTCCGCCGCGGCCGTGACCTCGGCGTAGGTCTGGTCGAAGGCGCTGTCGTCGCCGTACCAGGGGTCGTCCATGTCGAGGTCGTCGGTCTCGGCGGAGACGGGGTCGAAGGACCGGAACATCCGCACCTTGGCCCGCTGCTCGTCGGTGCGGGCGAGCTTGGTCAGCTCGCGGTGGTGGCCGGCATCGGCGGCCAGGACCAGGTCGACCTCGTCGAACCACGACCGCTCGAACCTGCGGGCCACGTGGTCGCTGCCGCCGAGGTCGTCGTGGCCGTTGCGGGCGAGGACCGCCAGCGTGCGTGGGTCGGCCGGGTTGCCGACCTCCCACGAGTGCGTCCCGGCGGAGTCGACGACCACCTCGTCCTCGAGCCCGGCGTCGGCGAACCGCTCGCGCAGCAGGAACTCGCCCATGGGGGACCGGCAGATGTTGCCGGTGCAGACGACGGTGACGCGGTAGGGCCGGTTGGTGCTCATGCGGCCATTCAACCCTGCCGCGGTTCAGCCCAGTGCGACGGCCAGCAGCGCCACGGGCGTGGTGAGCACCAGCGCTGCGAACGCGAGCATCGCCATTCGAAGGGCGGGGCTGGCGTCGGGTTCGGTGAGCAGCAGCATGCGGTCGCGGGTGGCCGACGACGCCCCGGCAGACCTGTCGGCGGCGCCCCCGTCGCCGGCGCTCCCGCCCACGGCACCGCCGTCGGCAGCGTCTCCGTCGGTCGTGCCGTCGGTGGCTCCCAGGGCCGTGTCCGGGTGCGCGCCCCTGGCCAGCGACACGAGGGCGCGGGCGAGCGGAACCGGTCCGGCGACCTTGCGGGCGGCCCGGTCGGCCAGCACCTCGACGAGCAACCGGACCTCGCGCAGCGCCTCGACCGCCCGCAGCCGCGACGGCACCGCCTCGTGCAGCACCGCGAAGAACTCCAGCACCAGGTCGTGCCTCGCCCGCAGGTGCGCCCGTTCGTGCGCGAGGACCGCGGCGAGCTCGTCGGCGGGCAGGGCCAGCAGGGTGCCCTCGGTGAGGACCACCCGTCGTCGCCGCCCGGGCAGGCAGTATGCCGTCGGCGTGGGGTGCGCGAGGACGCGCACCTCGCCCCCGGCCAGGCCCGCGGTGCGGCTGTCATGGGTCCCGAGCGCGTCGACCAGCTCGCCGTGGCGACGGCGCTCGCTGCGCAGCCGGGTGCCGACCCGGTGACCGGACCACAGCACGCGGGCGAGCATGCCGCCGCTGAACAGGAGGGCGACGACCGTGGCCCACCCCGGCAGCGTGGTGCTCGCGACAGCCGCCGGCGCCACGGCGAGGGCGGCCACGACCCCGGCCAGCGACACGCACTGCCACACGACCAGCGCCTCGAACGGTGCCCGCCTGAACCGCGTCAGCCCGGCCATGACCCGCGGACCCGGCCCGGCCAACGACCCGGCGGCCACGGCCAGCGCGACGGTGGCGGCCGGAGCAGCGGAGGCGAGCTCCCCGGTCAGGGTCGCGGGCCCTCGGAGTGCCGCTGCTCCACCTCGGCGAGGGCCGCCTTGAGGTCGGCGATCTCCTCTGCCGTGGCATCCCCGAGGAAGTGCAGCATCGCGGTCCGTCGGTCGGGGGCCGCCATGCCGCTCAGCTGGGCCCGCATCGAGGTGGCGGTGAGCTCCTCGCGGGAGTCGGCCGCGGCATACAGGTAGGCCCGTCCGCTGCGCTCCTGCGTGAGGAGCCCGCTCTCGGCAAGGCGCCCCATGACGGTCATGACCGTCGTGTAGGCGAGGTCGCGGCTGCGGCTCAGCTCGTCGTGCACCTCGCGGACCGAGAGGGGGGCGCGACCGTCGGCCCCGGCCGCCCAGACGGCGTCCATCACCGCACGCTCGAGCTCGCCGAGCTTGTTGATCGCCTTGTGCGGCATCGTCATCCCACCTGTCCCACGAGCCCGACCTCCGGGCTCGTCAGGTCCATGATGCCGTCCGCGTCCGTGAGCCCCTCGGGCCGGTGGCTGACGACGACCACGGTGCGCCCGCCGCGGGACCGGACGAGGTCCCGCAGGACCGCGACGGCGGTGGGGTGGTCGAGGTGGGCGACGGGCTCGTCGAGCAGCACCACGGGTCGGCCGGACAGCAGCGCGCGGGCGATGGACAGCCGGGCACGTTCGCCGCCGCTGACGCCCTGTCCGCCGCTGCCCAGGACCGTGTCGAGACCGTTCGGGAGCGACGCGAACCACTCGCCCAGCCCGGCGTCGTCGAGCGCCTGCCCGACGGCCCGGTCGTCGGCACCCGGTCTGGCGAGTCGCAGGTTCTCGCGCAGGGTCGTCGCGAACACGTGCGGCTCGTCGTCGACCACGGCGACGAGGTCGCGGACCGTGGCGGCAGGCAGGTCACGGACGTCGACCCCGTCCACGAGGAACCGCCCGTCCGACGGGTCGAGCTGTCGCGCGAGGACGGCGAGGAGGGTCGACTTGCCGCAACCGCTCGGCCCGACGACGGCCTGCACGGTCCCGGCCGGCAGGTCGAGGTCGGTCGTGGGCAGGTGGGTGCGGGTGCCGTCCCAGGTCGCGCTGACCCCGCGCAGCTCGAGGTGGGGCGTGCCGCCCGGCCGGCGCGGGCGCAGCCGACCGGACAGGGGCTGCGGGTGGTCGACGACGGCGGGTTCCGCGTCGAGCAGGAAGTCCAGACGCGTCGCGCTCGCCTGCGCGCGGGCCCATGAGCGGGCGACGTCCGGCAGGGAGCCGAACACCTCGGCCAGGGCGAACGGCGCCAGCACCAGGAGGGCCGTCACGGGGTCGGAGTGCCCACCGCGACGGGCGACGACGGCGCACGCGACCGTGGCCAGCGCGGTCGCGAGCGGGAGGGCGGCCGCGGCGAGGGCGCGGCCGACGGCCTGGCGTCGCGTGCTCGCCGCGACGGCTGCGTGGGCCTCGTCGACCCGGGCCAGCGCAGCGGCCGTGGCCCCGATGGCCTGCAGCTCGTCGACCTGCGAGGCCACCAGCTCGGTCACCCGGGTCAGCTCCTCCCGGGCCGTGCCGAGCTCGACCTGGCTTCGTGCCTCCACCCGCCAGGCGACCATGGTGACCGCCGCGACGGTGGCGAGGAGGCCAGCGACGACGATGCCGGCCGCGGGTTCGACGAGGGTGCACAGCACCAGGGCACCGGCGCCGGTCAGGGTCACCGCGAGCACGGGCACCGTCACCCGGACCTGCGCCTCGACCCGGTCGGTGACGTCGTCGACGACGCCGCGCAGCGACGCTGCCCGACCCCGGCGGGGCAGGCGGGCGGGAGTCAGCGGCACCAGCGCGGCATACACGTCGGTGCGCGCCCGGGCCAGGTCGTCGAGGGCGGCGTCGTGCGAACGCAGCCGCTCGCGGTACCGCAGCACCGGCCTCGCCATCCCGAACGTCCGGACGGCCACGATCGCGGTGAGCAGGGTGAGGATGACGGGGCGCTCGCTGGCGCGGACGATGAGCCAGCCGGAGGTCGCGGTGAGCGCCACCCCCGACCCGAGTGCGCCGGCGCCGATGACCCCGGCGAGGACGACGCGGGGCGAGGCCACGCGCCGGCCGACCCGGGGGCTGCTCATGCGGTCACCCCGACCGGCTGCAGGTGCACGTGCTGGTCGGCGAGGGCGACGAGCTCGGGGCGGTGGGTGACGACGATGACGCAGCGGCGTTCGGCGAGGGTGGCGATGACCTCGTGGGTCAGGGCGGCGGTGGCCTCGTCGAGGTGGGCGGTGGGTTCGTCGAGGAGCACGACGGTGGCCCGGCTGAGGGTGGCCCGCGCGAGGACGAGGCGGGCCCGCTGCCCGGCCGACAGCCCGCGGCCGTCGTCGCCGAGCGGGGTGTCGAGACCTGCGGGCAGGGCGGCGACGGGGCCCTCGAGGCCCACCTCCCGCAGCGCCGCCCACAACGACTCGCCCGGTGTGCTGGAGTCGCCTCCGAGGGTGAGGTTGCTGCGGATGCTCTCGGTCGTGAGGAACGGGCGTTGCGTCACGAGGTGCGTCGCCGGCGCCGTGACCGTCCCCCGGGAGGGTGTCCGCAGGCCGGCCACCAGCGCGAGCAGGGTCGACTTGCCGACGCCCGACGGACCCGTGACGACGGTGAGGCCGACGCCGGCGGCGAGGTCGAGGTCGTCCAGGACCGGGTGCGTGGCTCCGGGGTGGGTGTACCCGAGCCCGTGCACCTCGACCCGGGCGGCCTTGGGCACCGTGTGGACGAGGACGCCGTGGTCCTGTCGTTCCTGCGCCCCGTCGCCGAGCCGGGCGGTGACCTCGGCCAGGGCGGCGGCACCGTCGGCGGCGCTGTGGAACTCCGCGCCCACCCGTCGCACCGGCCAGTAGGCCTCGGGCGCCAGCAGGATCGCGACCAGGGCCGTCCCGAGCTCCAGGCCGCCGTGCGACAGCCGCAGCCCCACGATGACGGCGACGATCGCGACACAGATCGTCGCGAGCAGCTCGAGCGCTGCCGAGCTCAGGAAGGCCAGCCGCAGGGTGGCCATGGTGGTCCGGCGGTGCCGCTGGCTGACCTCGCCGATGACGGCGGTCTGTCGCTCGGCCCGACCGTAGGCCGCCAGCGTCGGCAGCCCGCGCACCACGTCGAGGAAGTGCCCGGACAAGGAGGCCAGTGCCTTCCAGCGCTGCTGGGTCGCGTCGCGGGTCGTGGCCCCGATCAGGGCGGCGAACACCGGGAGCAGCGGCAGGGTGAGCACGACCACGAGGGCGCTGCGCCAGTCGACGACCGCGAGGACCACGACGGCCAGCGGCGGGACGACGCAGGCGGTGACGAGGGCGGGCAGGAACCGTGCGACGTACGGCTCGATGCTCGTCGCTCCCTGGTCGGCGAGGACCAGGGCGGTCGCCGGGTCGGGGCGCCGCTCGGCCGGGGCGGCGGCCCAGTGGCGCAGGAGGCGGCTGCGGGCCCCGGCGCTGACCGCGGCACCCGCCGACGCCGCCACGCGTTCGCCGGTCAGGGCGAGCAGCCCGCGGACCACGAACAGTCCGAGCAGGTATGCCGCGGGGGCGCCGAGCGGCACACCCCTCACCGCCGCGACCACCACGGCGGACAGGGCGAACGCCGTGGCGACGGTCGCGATGCCCTGGGCCACGCCCACGGCGCCGAGGGTGGCGAGCGGGCGTCGGGCCTCGGGCAGCGTGCGCAGGACCTGCGGGTCGAACGGACGCATCAGCGGGTGGCCGGGCTGGGCTCGGCGTGGTCGTGCCTGGTGGCGCCCGGGATGTGCTGCGTGCCGATGCGCTTGCGGAAGATCCAGTACGTCCACGACTGGTAGAGCAGCACGATCGGCGTGAACACCACCGCCACCCACGTCATGATCTTGAGCGTGTAGGGCGTGCTCGAGGCGTTGGCGGTCGTCAGCGACCACGCGGCGTCGAGGGTGCTGGGCATGACGTTCGGGAAGAGCAGGAGGAAGTACGTCGTCACGGCCATCGCGATGGTCACGAAGGTGCCGACGAAGGCCCAGCCCTCGCGGCCCCGCAGGTTGGCCGCCAGGGAGGCGACGAGGGCGCCGGCGGCGACCACGGTCGACACCCACGAACCGATGTTGCCGTCAGCGGCGCCGAGGATGGCGAGGAGGGCGACGGCGAGGACGGCGGTGACGACGCCGGTGCGGGTGGCGACGCCCCGGGCGTCCTCACGGATCGGGCCGGTGGTCTTCAGGGCCACGAACAACGCGCCGTGGGTGAGGAAGAGGCCGACGGTGACGAGGCCACCGAGCAGCGAGACCGGGTTGAGCAGGGTGAACAGGTTGCCGGTGAACTCCTTGCTCGCGTCGATCGGCAGGCCCCGCACGACGTTGGTCAGGGCGACGCCCCAGAGCAGGGCCGGCACCGCCGAGCCGACGATGATCGCGGCGTCCCAGCGGGCCCGCCACGTGGCGTCATCGCGCTTGCCGCGGTAGTCGAACCCGAGGTTGCGCACGATGAGGGCGACGAGGATGAGCAGCAGGGGGAGGTAGAACGCGCTGAACATGGTGGCGTACCAGTGCGGGAAGGCGGCGAAGGTGGCCCCACCCGCCGTCAGCACCCAGACCTCGTTGCCGTCCCACACCGGGCCGATCGTGTTGATCATGACCCGGCGGCGCTTCTCCGTGGTCTCGTCGTCCTCGCCCCGTCCGAGGACGGGGAGCAGCATGCCCACCCCGAAGTCGAAGCCCTCGAGGACGAAGTAGCCGGTCCACAGGACGGCGATGATGATGAACCACACGGTGCTGAGTTCCATTGCGGTGCAATCCTTTTCAGTCAGTCAGTCAGTCAGTCAGTCAGTCAGTCAGCGACGGCGGTCAGTAGGCGAAGGCGAGGGGGGCGTCCTCGTCCTGGTCGGCGGCGACCACGGGGTCCTCGAACGGCGGCGCCCCGGCGCGCAGGTAGGTGAGGAAGAGCTTCACCTCGATGACCGCGAGCACGCCGTAGAGCAGCGTGTAGACGACCATCGACGTGACCACCTCGCCGGCCGAGACCGACGGTGAGACCCCGGTGCTGGTCGACATCACGCCGAACACCAGCCACGGCTGGCGACCGGCCTCGGTGAAGATCCAGCCGAAGCTGTTGCCGAAGATGGGCAGCAGCGGTGTCGCGATGACGACCCAGTGCCACCAGCGCGCGCGGGGAACGCGACCGCCGCGAGTCGTCCAGAGGACCGCGAGGGCGATGAGGCAGGCGGCCATGCCGACGCCGATCATCAGCCGGAAGCTCCAGTAGGACAGCGGGATGTTGGGCGTGTAGGTCGCGTCCGCGGTGAGCGGGTTGCCGGTGCCGTACTTCTGCGCGTACTCCGCCTTGAGCTCGTTGATGCCCTGGACGCTGCCGTCGAAGTGCCCGGTCGCCAGGAAGCTCAGCAGCCCGGGGACGGTGACCGCGAACTTCTCCTCGCTGCCGTCGAGCGAGCCGATCGTCAGCAGCGAGAAGGGGGCGTTGCCGTCGGAGCTGTCGTACAGCGCCTCTGCCGCAGCCATCTTCATCGGCTGGACGTCGGTCATGATCTTGCCCTGGATGTCGCCGGTCACGGCGAGGGCGAGACCCGCGACGAGGGTGACGACGGCTCCCAGGCGGGTCGCGCGCCGGTACATCCCCTCGTCCGTGCCCACGTCGACCCGGCGCAGGTGCCACAGCGCGACGGCCATGACGACCGCGCCCCCGACGAGGTAGGCCGCCGCGACGACGTGGGGGAACGTCACGAGCTGCACCTTGTTGGTGAGGACCGCGCCGAAGTCGGTCAGCTCGGCCCGCTTGGTCACCGGGTTGAGGCGGTAGCCGACGGGGTTCTGCATGAACGAGTTGGCGCTGAGGATGAAGTACGCCGACAGCAGCGTGCCCACGTGCACGATCCACATGCAGGCTGCGTGCAGCTTCTCGGGGATGCGGCCCCAGCCGAAGATCCACAGCCCGAGGAAGGTCGACTCGAGGAAGAACGCGAGGAGCGCCTCGATCGCCAGCGGTGCGCCGAAGATGTCTCCGACGAACCGGCTGTAGTCCGACCAGTTCATGCCGAACTGGAACTCCTGCACGATGCCCGTGACGAGCCCGAGCGCGAAGTTGATCGTGAAGAGCTTGCCGAAGAACTTGGCGAGCCGCAGGTCGTCCGGCCGGCGGCGCCGCACCCACGAGGAGTGGTACCAGGCCACGAGGGCGGACAGGCCGATTGTCACCGGCACGAACAGGAAGTGGTAGACGGTGGTGATGGCGAACTGCCACCTGGCCAGGTCGAGGTTGTCCATCGTTGCTCCGGGGTTCTCTGCACGACTGCGGGGCACTACTACGGTTCGTAGTACATACTACGCCGCGTCGTAGACCTGGTGACAGGGGCGAAGGTCCCGACCACCCGTGACTCGCGTCTCACCGCCCGCTCCGGCTGGTTAGGGTCCTGCGTATGCCGCGTCCGCTCGTCCTCGTGCCCGCTCGCTGGGCGGGGCAGATCGAGGGACGCCCGCGCCCGGGCGTCTTCGCCCCGCGGTCCCTGGTGGACGCCATCGTCCGCGCCGGCGGGGAGCCGGTGCTCGCCTGGCCCGAGTCCGTCGAGCGGGCGAGGGACCTCGTGGCCCACGCCGGCGCCGTGGTGCTCCAGGGAGGCGAGGACCTCGACCTCCGACCGTTCGGTGTCCCGGACGTGCACCCGCGCGAGACGCACCCACCGGCCGAGCAGGACGCCGCGGACGTGGCCGTGACGCGTGCCGCGGTCGAGGCAGGGCTGCCCGTGCTGGCCATCTGCCGCGGGATGCAGGTGCTCAACATCGTCCTCGGCGGGACGATCCACCAGCACCTCGAGGAGACTTCGGTCGCCCACGCCGACAACTCCCACGCCGTGGACGTCGTTCCGGGGACCCTGCTCGAACGCGTCCTGGTCCGCGACGGTGGTGGGCTCCGGCGTGACGGCTGGTCCAACCACCACCAGGCCTGCGACCGGCTGGCCGACGGCTACCTGCTGTCAGCCACCACCCCCGACGGCTGCGTCGAGGCGATGGAGTCGTCCGACGGTCGCGTCATCGCCGTGCAGTGGCACCCCGAGGTGGACGCTGCCACCGTGCCGCACCAGCAGGCGCTGTTCGACTGGGTCGTCGAGGCCGCTCAGTCCGGGTAGCCGACCGGGTTCTCGCGCTGCCAGCGCCACTGGTCGGCGCACATGTCCTCGATCGTGCGGGTGGCCTTCCAGCCCAGCTCGGCCTCGGCCCGGCTGGGGTCGGCGTAGGACGCGGCGATGTCGCCGGCGCGGCGCCCCACGACCTCGTGCGGCAGCTCGTGGCCGCAGGCCTTCTCGAACGCGTGCAGCACCTCGAGGACGCTGGTCCCGTGCCCGGTGCCGAGGTTCCACGTGGAGACGACCTCGTCGGTGGTGCCGAGCCTGGTCAGGGCGGCGAGGTGGCCGGCGGCGAGGTCCTCGACGTGGATGTAGTCCCGCAGGGCGGTGCCGTCGGGCGTCGGGTAGTCGTCGCCGAAGACGCTCAGCTTCTCGCGCGTGCCGACCGCGACCTGCGCGATGAACGGCATGAGGTTGTTGGGGATCCCCTGCGGGTCCTCGCCGATGGTGCCCGAGGCGTGGGCCCCGACCGGGTTGAAGTAGCGCAGCAGCGCGATCCGCCAGCGCTCGTCGGTGCGTGCGACGTCACGCAGCACCTGCTCGATCATCACCTTGGTCCAGCCGTACGGGTTGGTGGCCGAGGTCGGGAACTCCTCCTTCATCGGGACCGGGGCGTTCTCGCCGTACACGGTCGCGGAGGAGGAGAAGACGAGCCGGAAGCAGCCGTGGCGCTGCATCGCCCGCACCAGGGCGAAGGTTGAGTCGAGGTTGTTCTGGTAGTACTCCAGGGGCACCTCGACGCTCTCGCCGACGGCCTTGAGCCCGGCGAAGTGGATGACCGCGTCGAACTTCCGCTCGGCGAACAGGTTCTCGGTCTTGTCGCGGTCGGTCAGGTCGAACGCGTGCACCTCGAGCGGCCCACCGATCAGGGCCTCGAGCCGCGGCACCACCGTCGGCTTGGAGTTGGCGAAGCTGTCGATGACGACGACCTCGTGCCCGGCCGCCACGAGCTGGACGACGGTGTGGGATCCGATGTAGCCGGCACCGCCGGTGACCAAGACGCGCATGCCCTCACCGTATTGCGTGCCGCCGGCTCCCAGCCACGGGTACCCGAGTGGTGGGCCGGGAGCCGGCGGCACGGACCGGCTCAGCGGCCGTGGTGCCCGCTGAGCCTGGCGCGCTCGATCTCGGTGCGCAGGGCCGGCATGCCGTCCTCCGGGGTGCCGTCGGTGCCGGGGTCGATGCCACCGGCCGCGATCGCGTCGAGGACCTTCATGCCCTTCTCGGTGACGTGGCCGAAGACCGTGTAGTCGGGGCGCAGCCGCGAGTCCCGGTAGACGAGGAAGAACTGGCTGCCGTTGGTGTCCGGCCCGGCGTTCGCCATGGCCAGGGTGCCGCGCGGGTAGACCTTGCGGCTGCCGTCGGGGAATCCGGGCCAGTTCTGCAGGGCCTTGGCGGAGTCGAGCTCGTCCTTGAAGGAGTAGCCGGGGTCTCCGTACCCCGTGCCGAGCGGGTCGCCGCACTGCAGGACCGACAGGGCCGCCGGCGGGGTCGTGTACGAGGTGAGGCGGTGGCAGATGGTGTCGTCGAAGTACTTGGCGCGTGTGAGGAACGCGAAGCTCTGCACGGTGCAGGGTGCCGCCGCGCGGTCGAGCACCAGCGGGATGTCGCCATGGTTCGTCTTCAGCGTGACGCCCAGGCTGCCCCGGTCCGGCGTGTGCCGCGGGTCCTTGGGCAGCCCCACGAACGTGGAGTAGGTGGTGTCCTCCATCGGCGTGTACGCACACGGACCCTTGGTGGGCTGCGTCGGTACGGCCGGGGGTCTGCCGTGGTGGTCGGTGCCGGCGGTCGCCGACGTGGTCGGCGCGAGGGCGACGGCTGCGGTGACTGCCGCGACGGCGGCGAGGCTTCTCAGTGGGCGCATGGTTCCTCCGGTGGTCGGGGGTCGACACGGTCGGTGCCGACCTCCTCGGACCCTAGGGACAAAACGGACGCCACGCTCGGCGAGATCCAGCGCCCGCGAGCTACCGGGGCGGGAGGCTGCGCGACCGGCCACGGAACTCTGCGACGACCGCCCCGTCGGCCTCCCGCGTGACGGTGACGTCGGTGAGACCGCTGCGGGCGAACGTCCGGCGCTGGTGGGCCTCCGCGACCAGGACGTCGCCGAGCCGCCCGGCGGACACGAACGTGATGTCGGCCACGGCGGCCACGGTCAGCGTGCCACCGCTGTTGCAGGCCAGCGCGAAGGCCGAGTCGGCCAGGGTGAAGACGAACCCGCCGTGCGCGATCGCGTGGCCGTTGACCATGGCCGGGGTCACCTCCATGCGGACCACGGCGTGGTCGAGCTCGATGACCAGCGCCTCCATGCCGAGTCCCCGCGAGGCCTCGTCGTCCGCCCACATCCGCTGCACGTGCCCCAGGTCCGTCTCGGCCGCCTCGTCGCTCACCCGCCCATCATGACCGGTCGGCACGAGCAGCGCCCGCGCCTACGATGACGCCATGACCCAGGCAACGGCGCCCACGCAGCCCACCGAGCCCCACGAAGGCCCCGGCGGCACCCCCCACCCCCTCGTCGCGAAGCACGCGGACGTCCTCGAGCAGGCCACCGCCGCGCTCGCCGCCCGCTCGTACTTCTCCCGCTACCCCGAGTCCCCCTCGCCGCGCGTCTACGGTGAGTCGGCCGCGGCCGACGGCCAGGCGGCATACGAGTCGTTGCTGGACAAGGCGTTCGGCGCCCTCGGTGCCGTGGCCACGGACGGGTCGTGGGTCGGCGAGGAGACCTCGCCGTACGGCCCGGCGCTGGGGATCACCTACCCCCACCTCGGCCTCGACGCCGCCATCGCCGCGGCGCAGGAGGCCCTCCCGGTATGGCGCGACGCCGGCGCCCGCACGCGTGCGGCCGTCTGCGTCGAGGTGATCGAGGGCATCAACCGCCGGTCGTTCGAGATCGCCCACTCGGTGATGCACACGACGGGACAGCCGTTCGTCATGGCGTTCCAGGCGGCCGGTCCGCACGCGCAGGACCGTGCCCTCGAGGCCGTCGTCGCGGGACTCGTCGAGCAGGAGCGCGTGCCCGCGTCCGTCGTCTGGGAGAAGCCCGGGAAGGACCGCCAGGGGAACCCCGCGCCGCTGCGGATGCAGAAGGACTACCGGATCGTGCCGCGAGGCCTGGCGCTCGTCATCGGGTGCAACACCTTCCCGACGTGGAACGCCTACCCGGGGATCTTCGCCTCGCTCGTCACCGGCAACCCCGTGATCATCAAGCCGCACCCCCACGCGATCCTGCCGCTGGCGATCTCGGTCGCCGTGGCCCGCGAGGTGCTGGCTGCCGCCGGGTTCAGCCCCGACCTCGTCCAGCTCGCCCCGGAGGCCGAGGGTGAGGGCCTCGCGAAGGTGCTCGCCGAGCGCGACGAGGTGCGGATCATCGACTACACCGGCGGCCCGTCGTTCGGGACCTGGCTCGAGGAGGCCGGCGCGGCGAGCGGCAAGCTCGTCTACACCGAGAAGGCCGGGGTGAACTCGATCGTCGTCGACTCGACCGACGACCTGCGCGGTGTCCTCGGCAACCTGGCGTTCTCGCTCACGCTCTACTCCGGCCAGATGTGCACGACCCCGCAGAACCTGTACGTGCCGCGCGACGGCATCAGCACCGACGAGGGACCGGTGTCGTTCGCGGAGTTCGGTGAGAAGCTCGCGGCCGCGGTCGGGAGGCTGACCGGCGACGACGCCAAGGCGGTCGAGCTGCTCGGTGCCACCGTCAACGACGGCGTCCGCGAGAACGCGGGCGGTCTGGCCGACCTCGCCGCGGAGGCCGGCGGCACGGTGGTGCTGGACTCCCGAGCCGTCACCCACCCGACCTGGCCCGACGCCGTGGTCCGCGCCCCGGGGCTGGTCAGCCTCGACGCGAGCCGCGAGGACGTCTACACCCAGGAGTGCTTCGGACCGGTCACGTTCCTCATCGCGACCTCGGGCACCGACCAGTCGCTGGCGCAGTTCCGCGACACCGTGCGCGAGCACGGTGCCATGACGGCTGCGGTCTACTCGACCGACGAGGCCGTCCTCGAGGCGGCCCGGGACGCTGCAGCCGACGCCGGGGTCGCCCTCTCGGAGAACCTCACCGGCCAGGTCTTCGTCAACCAGACGGCGGCCTTCTCCGACTTCCACGGCACCGGCGCCAACCCGGCGGCGAACGCGGCCTACACGGACGCCGCGTTCGTGGCGAGCCGCTTCCGCGTCGTCACCAGCCGACGGCACGTGGCCTGATCTGGAAGGATCGAGCCATGAACTTCATCATCAAGGTCGCGGTCAACGCGGTCGCCCTCTGGGTGGCGGCGTGGCTGCTCCCCGGCATCTCCTTCGGCGACGGCAAGTTCGGGTCCAAGTTCGCGACCGTGCTGCTCGTGGCGGTCGTGTTCGGCATCGTCAACGCCATCGTCAAGCCCGTCGCGAAGTTCCTGAGCTTCCCGTTCATCATCCTGACGCTGGGGCTGTTCACGTTCATCGTCAACGCCTTCATGCTCCAGCTCACCGAGTGGATCGCCGACCCGCTCGGCCTGAGCTTCACGATCAACGAGTTCTTCTGGGACGCGGTCCTGGGTGCCCTCGTGGTCACGGTCGTCTCGATGGTCCTCAACTGGGTCCTGCCCGACGGCGACGACGACTGACGCCGGCGCCACCACGACGACGAGGCCGCACCCCTTGGAGGGGTGCGGCCTCGTGACGTGTGCGGACCCGCCACCTGCCCCTGCACGGAAGTGGTCTGCGGGTCCCCGACGACATCCGTCCCCCCGGAGGAAGTCGCCGAGGCAAACTCTGACAGGACGATCTCGCCCGTGCCAGCCGACCGCGCTCCTTTTGCGTGAACACGCAACTGCGGGACCGATCGCCCCGTTCAGGCGCGGGCGCGTCCCCTGCGCAGGATGAGGACGGCGTCGACGCGGCTGTTGGCACCGAGCCGCGCGACCAGCTGGGCGATCTCCGACACGACGGTGCGCACGGAGACACCGAGCTCGCGGGCGATGCTGGCGTCCTTGGCCCCGCGGGCCAGCAGGATCGCGGTCTGCACCTGGCGCGGGGTGAACGGTGGGGCCTCACCCTCGGCCAGGGCGGGGCGCGAATCCGCCAGCACGAGGTCCCACAGCTCGAGGGCCGGGTCGACCACGTCCGGTGTCGTCGCTCTGTAGAGGGTCGGGGAGCCGTCGAGCTCGAGCGGGCCGGGCAGCACGACGCAGGAGCGGTCGATGACCCACATCGTGGTGACGGCGTGGCCCACCCGGGCGGTGGGGTCCAGCGAGGTCAGGAGCGGGTTCACGCGGAAGGCCCGCTCGCTGAAGATCGAGATCAGCTCGATCCCACGGTCACGCGACCGCCGGTCCAGCTCTGGTCCCGTGTCCCACGGTTCGAAGGGGATCACGGGCATGAGGCTGCCCATCTGCGTCGTGCAGGAGGCCTCGAGCGCGGCGAAACCGGCGTCGACCTGCTGAAGCCCGGTGCCCATCAAGCGGAAGCCCGGGGTGGGCTGGCCGATGGCGACCTCGATCGCCAGCTCGTTCACCATCGTCGTGAGGCGGGCCGCCCGCCGAGCCAGGTCGAGCCGGAGGTCGTCCTCCGTGTCGCCCGTTGCCACCGTCCTCGACCCCCGATCGTGTCCTCGTCGCGGCCCCCGCCGCGACCGAATGATCACACAGGTCGGGCCCGTCCGCGCGCAGCGAACCACCCTTCGGCGCCGGACGCGACTCGCCGTCACCCGGTCCGGGACGCCACCTACAGTGGAGGCCATGAGCGACACCGCCCGTGACACCGACGTCCAGCTGCGCAGCGCCCTCGACCAGGTCCCTGCCTACGTCCCCGGGAAGCCCGCGTCGGCCCCCGACGGGGTCGCGGCATACAAGGTGTCGTCGAACGAGAACCCGTTCCCCCCGCTGCCCTCCGTGCTCGAGGTGATCACCGAGGCGGCCGGCAACGTCAACCGGTACCCCGACATGGCCGTCACCGACCTCACCGACGCCCTCGCCCAGAGCCTGGGCGTCCCGATCGAGCACATCGCCACCGGCACGGGCTCGGTCGGCGTCCTCGGCCAGGTGATCGCTGCCACCTGCGACCCGGGCGACGAGGTGGTCCACGCCTGGCGCTCCTTCGAGGCGTACCCGATCGTCACGGCGCTCGCCGGTGCCACGTCCGTCAAGGTCGGGCTCGACGACCACGAGCGGCACCGCCTCGACGCGATGCTCGCCGCGATCACCGACCGCACGAAGGTCGTCATCGTCTGCACGCCCAACAACCCGACCGGTCCGATGGTGACCCACACCGAGCTCGAGCAGTTCCTCGAGCAGGTCCCGTCGAGGGTGCTCGTCGTCATCGACGAGGCGTACGTCGAGTTCGTCACCGGCGCCGACGCGCCGCGCTCCCTGGAGCTCTACCGCGACCGGCCGAACGTCATGGTGCTGCGCACCTTCTCCAAGGCCTACGGCCTCGCCGGGCTCCGCGTCGGGTATGCCGTGGCGCACCCGTCCGTGGCCGGTGCCCTGCGCAAGACCGCGACGCCGTTCGGCGTGAACTCGATCGCCCAGGCGGCGGCGATCGCGTCGCTGCGGGCGTTCGACGAGCTCCAGGAGCGGGTCGACCAGCTCGTCTCCGAGCGGGAGCGGGTGGTCGGCGCCCTGCGCGGCCAGGGCTGGTTCATCGCCGACACCGAGGCGAACTTCGTGTGGTTCGGCCTCGGCACGCGGTCCGGCGACTTCGCCGCCGCCGCCCAGGCCGCAGGGCTGACCCTGCGCCAGTACGGCGACGACGGGGTCCGCGCCACCATCGGCGAGACCGAGGCGAACGACGTCCTCATCCGCGTGGCCGGGGACTTCCTCGCCGACCAGCCCGCCGACTGACACCCAAACACCGGCAAACGGCCCTTCGACCGCCCTGACCGGGAGTCTTGGGACAACCTTTACCTTTCGGGCGGGAGCAACACCGTGTCCACCGGGCGAGACTGACCCGGATCGCCCGCCACCCGTGGGCGTCGGAGGGAAGGGGAATCCCACGTGACCGCACGACACACGAGGCGCCGCGGACTCACGATCGTTGCCGGGATGGCCGTGGCGGGGGTGGTCGCAGCAACCGTTGCGTCCGTCGCGTCGGCCGACCAGGGCAGCGGCGTGGGCTCGGCACCCGCGGCGAGGGCCGAGAAGGACCAGGTCAAGAAGGTCCAGAAGAAGGACAAGCTGGGCCAGCACGACCGCCAGCTGCTCAGCGCGGCCCAGCAGAAGGGGACCAAGCGGGTCACCCTGATGCTGGCCACCGAGAAGGGCGCCACGAAGGACGTCGTCAAGGCGGTCAAGGCGCAGGGTGGCTGGACCGGCATGGTCAACGACCGCATCGGGTACGTCCGGGCCAGCGTCCCGACCACCAAGGTGGACAAGGTGGCCGGCATCCTCAAGGTGATCGCCGTCGACCTCGACGAGTCGATCCCGCTGCCCAACCCTGCCGTCGAGCGCAGCAGCAAGACGGCCGCGGCAGCCGCCGTCGCCGCGCCGGGCAAGGGCACCCCCGACTCCAACCCCTACATGCCGACCCGCGACCAGGGGGCGACCGACTTCAAGACGAAGAACCCCGCCTGGGACGGCCGCGGCGTGACCATCGGCATCCTCGACTCCGGTGTCGACCTCGACCACCCGGCGCTGAAGACCACCTCGACCGGCGAGCGCAAGATCGTCGACTGGGTGACGGCCACCGACCCGATCTTCGACAACGACTTCACCTGGCGCCGGATGACCACCATGGTCACGGCTGCCCCGACGTTCACCTACGCGGGCTCGACCTGGACGGCCCCGGCGTCCGGCGACTACGCGGTCAGCCGCTTCTCCGAGGCCATCACCGAGGGCAGCGAGCCCGAGGGCGACGTCAACCGTGACGGAGACACCACCGACCAGTTCGGCGTGCTCTACGACTACGCCACGAACAACATCTGGGTCGACGCCAACCAGGACAAGGTGTTCACGGCCGACGAGTTCATGCGCCCCTACAAGGAGCGCTTCGACGTCCACCACTTCGGCACCGACGACCCCAAGACCGCCGTCGTCGAGCAGATGCCCTTCACGGTCGAGTTCCGCAAGGGTGTCGACCTCTCCCCGTACCAGGACCCGTCGCTGCCGCCGACCGCCGACTTCGTCAACATCGGCATCGTCGAGGACGCGCACGCCTCGCACGTCACGGGCATCGCCGCCGGGCACAGCCTCTTCGGCGGCAAGATGGACGGCGAGGCGCCCGGCGCCAAGATCGTCTCGTCCCGTGGCTGCACCTGGGGTGGTGGCTGCACCGCCGCGGCCCTCACCGACGGCATGGTCGACCTCGTCGCCAACCGTCACGTCGACGTGGTCAACATGTCGATCGGTGGCCTGCCCGCGCTCAACGACGGCAACAACGCCCGTTCGGCGCTCTACAACCGCCTGATCGACGAGTACGGCGTCCAGCTGTTCATCTCGGCCGGCAACAGCGGCCCTGGCGTCAACACCATCGGTGACCCGTCCGTGGCGACCGACGTCGTCAGCGTGGCGTCCTCCATCACCAAGGAGACCTGGCTGGCCAACTACGGGTCGACCGTGTCGACTCCGCTCACGCTGCACAACTACTCCTCGCGCGGACCGCGTGAGGACGGCGGCTTCAAGCCGAACATCATGGCCGCCGGCTCCGCGATCTCGACCGTCCCGCGGTGGCTCAAGCAGCCGGACGTGGCCGAGACCGGGTACACGCTCCCGGTGGGCTACGCCATGTTCAACGGCACGTCCATGGCCTCCCCGCAGGCCGCCGGTGGCGCCGCACTGCTCCTGTCCGCCGCTTTCGCGACGGGCACCGACACCTCGCCGGCACAGCTGCGGAACTCGATCTACTCCTCGGCGAAGTTCGTCAAGGGGCTCGAGGCCATCGGTCAGGGTGCCGGGCAGATGAACGTCCCTGCAGCGTGGACGCTGATCAAGAAGCGTCCGATGACCCAGGGCTACACCGTCTCGGCCCCGGTCTGCACCCCGATCTCGGACTTCCTCGCGACGCCCGACGTCGGCACCGGTGTCTACAACCGGTGTGGCAGCAACGAGGGTGGCCAGGTCGCGGGTGTCGCGAAGACCTACACGGTCTCGGCGACCCGCACGAGTGGTCGTGCGGGCGCGGCGCTGCACCAGCTGCGGCTGGTCGGCAACGACGGCACGTTCACCCTCGGGGCCACCAAGGCCCAGATGGCCAAGGGCACCAAGGTCAGCATCCCGGTCACGGCGAAGACGTCCACCCAGGGCGCGCACTCGGCGATCCTCGAGATCGACGACCCCGCCACCCCGGTGGTCGACCACCGCGTGCTCCTGACCGTGGTCCTCGCCAAGGAGCTGGCCAAGCCGTCCTACGCCACGTCGACCAGCGACAAGGTGGGCCGCAACCTCACCAAGAAGCTCTTCGTCAACGTCCCGGCGGGCACCAAGGCCCTCCAGGTCAACCTCGCCGGCACGGCGACCAAGAGCCAGGTGCGCTTCATCGGGATCAACCCGTATGGCGTGCCGGTCGAGTCGACCTCCTCGCTGGAGTGCTACACGAACTTCAGCGACCCGAGCACGTGCAAGCCGACGTCGCGCAACTACGCCAACCCGCTGCCCGGCATCTGGGAGTTCGAGGTCGAGGCCCGGCGCACGTCGCCGTTCCTGGACAACCCGTTCCGCCTGACGGCTGCGGCGCAGGGCGTCGTGGTGAACCCCGAGACGCAGACCCTGCCGTCGGTGACGGCGGGTGAGCCGAGCCCGGTGAGCTGGAGGGTCAGCAACTCCTTCGGGCCGGTCACGGTGACGCCGAAGGGTGGGTCGCTGGGCAGCTCCTCGTCCAGCCGCAAGACCATCGCCGACGGTGACCAGCAGACGTTCGAGGTGGTCGTGCCCGCGGGTGCCGAGCGCCTCGACGTGGCCATCGGGAACACCTCCGACCTCGGGGCCGACCTCGACCTCACGGTCAAGAACGCTGCCGGGGCCGTCGTCGGCTCCTCGGCCGACGGTGACTCGGAGGAGTCGGTGAGCCTCGCCGCCCCGGCGGCCGGCACCTACACGGTCGTGGTCGACGGCTACTCGGTGCCGGCAGGCACCACGCAGTACGACTACCTCGATGTGTTCTTCTCGCCGGCCCTGGGCACACTCGACGTGCCCGGCACCGCGATCGACCTGCCTGCGGGCGGCTCGACCACGGTGACCGGTCAGGTCACGGCCCAGCAGGCTCCGGCCTCGGGTCGCCGCCTGTTCGGCGAGATGAACGTCGTGTCCTCCGAGGGCGCGGTGCTCGGCACCGGGTCCGTGGTGATCGGCGCCGTCACGCAGTAGTCGGCACGCACAGGACACCGGACCCCGCGAGCACCACGCCCGCGGGGTCCGGTGCGTCCGGCCCCGGGGCCAGGTGTCCTCGCTCCCCGGGTCCGGTGCCTCCGGCGTCAGCCCGTGACGACGGCCTCGACGCGGAACGGCCGCCCCTGCTGGCACGTGCTGGCCATGTCCTCGACGCGGTACCCGCGCACGGTCACCTGCTGGCCAGCAGCGATCCCCGCGACCTTGCCGATGAGCAGCCACGGTCCGTTGGGGTCGGTCGGGATCGGGGTGAGCAGCAGGCAGCCCGCCTCGACACCGTCGGACACCGACCCGGTGACGGTGACGAGCCGCACCTTGCTGCCGGGGCGGGCAGGCACGCTCGGGTTCTCGGGATCGGGTGATGTCGTGGTGTCGGAGGTGGGCGGGGTCGCTCCGCCCGAGGTGCTCGACCCGGTCGTGCCACCGCCGGTCGTCGCGCCGGTCCCGCCGGTCGTCCCTGCGCCCGTCCCGCACGCGCCGAGCAGGGTGACGGCGGACAGGGCCAGGATCGGGCGAACGGGTCTCATCCACCCATCCTCACCCGGCGGTGACGCGGCGCGCCATACCCCGCTGGTCGCGGGAGGTCGCCCACGACAGACTGGGGGCATGGTCGACACCTGGCTCCCCGCCTACCTCCCCAGCCCTGACCGCTACGGCCCCATGCCCTACCGCAAGGTGGGCCAGAGCGGCCTGCACCTACCCGCCGTCTCCCTCGGGATGTGGCACAACTTCGGTGACGACAAGCCGTTCGACGTGCAGCGCGCGATCCTGCGCCGAGCCTTCGACATCGGCATCACCCACTTCGACCTCGCGAACAACTACGGCCCGCCCTACGGCTCGGCCGAGAAGAACTTCGGCCGCCACTTCGCCGCCGACTTCAGGCCCTACCGCGACGAGCTCGTCATCTCCTCCAAGGCGGGGTACGACATGTGGCCCGGGCCGTACGGCATCGGCGGCTCGCGCAAGTACCTGCTCGCCAGCCTCGACCAGAGCCTGCAGCGGATGGGCCTGGACTACGTCGACATCTTCTACAGCCACTGCCCCGACGAGGACACCCCGCTCGAGGAGACCATGGGCGCGCTCGCGACCGCGGTCAAGCAGGGCAAGGCGCTGTATGCCGGCATCTCCAGCTACTCCCCGGAGCGCACCGAGCGCGCGGCCGAGGTCCTCGCCGACCTGGGCGTGCCGCTGCTCATCCACCAGCCGAGCTACTCGATGCTCAACCGCTGGGTCGAGGGCGGCCTGCTCGACACCCTGGGTGAGAAGGGCATCGGCTGCATCGCGTTCAGCCCGCTGGCGCAGGGGATGCTGACGAACAAGTACCTCGGCGGCGTCCCGGAGGGCTCCCGGGCCTCGCAGGGCAAGTCCCTGTCGCCCGACCTGCTCACCGACGAGTCGCTGACGCACGTCCGCAAGCTCAACGACCTCGCCTCGGAGCGCGGGCAGTCGCTCGCGCAGATGGCGCTGGCCTGGGCGCTGCGCGACGAGCGGGTCACCTCGGTCCTCATCGGGGCGTCCTCGGTCGAGCAGCTCGAGGACTCGGCCGCTGCCGTGGCGAACCTGCGGTTCAGCGACCGCGAGCTCGCCGAGATCGACGCCGACGCCGTGGAGGCCGGGATCGACCTCTGGCGCGGCAAGTCCGAGATCAGCTGACCTGCGCCCCACGCAAGACGCTGGTTGCGCGGCATACCGCGGGAAAGCAACGCGACCTTTGCCGCGCAACCAGCGTTTTGCCGGGGTTGGGGAGTCCGGATTCTGAGATTTCCCGGGGTCCGGTTATCTTTGGCCTCAGCAAGGCCCTATGTGAGCGCCGCCACAACCGGTGCAACCAGCCTGCCGCGCAACGCCAGCAGCGGTGACCCCGCGGGGGTTGCCGTGGCCCGAGCCGAAGGTCCCGCCATGAGTGGGGCCGGAGGAAGAAGGAGTGCCTGTGAGCGACAACGCTGTCGCCAGTACCGGTGAGAAGGCCGGCACCACCCCCCACGAGGAGGAGGTGCTCGCCGAGCTGACCGCCCCCGTCCCGGAGGTGGGTGACGGTGGACCCGAGATGGTCCAGCTGCTCACCCCCGAGGGCCAGCGCGTCGAGAACGTCGAGTACGACGAGTACGTCAAGGACCTGAGCGACGAGGACCTGCGCGGCTTCTACCGCGACCTCGTGCTCATCCGCCGGGTCGACGCCGAGGCCACGGCACTCCAGCGCCAGGGCGAGCTGGGCATCTGGGCCAGCCTGCTCGGCCAGGAGGCGGCCCAGGTCGGCTCCGGTCGCGCGATGCGCCCGCAGGACTACGCCTTCCCGACCTACCGCGAGCACGGCGTCGCCTGGTGCCGCGGGGTCGACCCGCTCAACCTCCTCGGCCTGTTCCGTGGCGTCAACCACGGTGGCTGGGACCCGAACGAGAAGAACTTCCACCTCTACACGATCGTCATCGGCGCGCAGACGCTGCACGCGACCGGGTACGCCATGGGCATCCAGCGTGACGGCGACGTGGGCACCGGCGACCAGGACCGTGACGCGGCCGTCATCGCCTACTTCGGCGACGGCGCGACCGCGCAGGGCGACGTGAACGAGTCGTTCGTGTACGCCGCGGTCAACAACGCCCCCGTGGTGTTCTTCTGCCAGAACAACCAGTGGGCCATCTCCGAGCCCAACGAGCGCCAGACCCGTATCCCGCTCTACCAGCGGGCGCGCGGGTTCGGCTTCCCCGGTGTGCGGGTCGACGGCAACGACGTCCTCGCGGTCTACGCCGTGACGCAGCAGGCGCTCAACGCGGCCCGCAGCGGCAACGGCCCGACCTTCATCGAGGCCTACACCTACCGCATGGGTGCGCACACGACCTCGGACGACCCCACCAAGTACCGCGTCTCCGCCGAGGTCGAGGTGTGGAAGCACCGCGACCCGATCGAGCGCCTCAAGTCCTACCTCGTGCACACGCAGAAGGCCGACCAGGACTTCTTCGACGCCGTCGAGGCCGAGGGCGACGAGCTGGCCGTCACCGTCCGTGAGGGCTGCCTGAACATGGCCGACCCGACGCCCGACTCGATGTTCGACCACATCTACGTCGAGGAGCACCCGGTCGTCGAGGCCGAGCGCAAGGAGTTCGCCGCCTACCACGCCGGCTTCGAGGGTGAGGGGAGCCACTGATGGGCACCATGACGATCGCCAAGGGCATCAACAACGGCCTGCGCGCCGCCATGGAGCGCGACCCGAAGGTCGTGCTCATGGGTGAGGACATCGGCAAGCTCGGTGGCGTCTTCCGCGTCACCGACGGCCTCCAGAAGGACTTCGGCGAGGACCGGGTCATCGACACCCCGCTCGCCGAGGCCGGCATCGTCGGCACCGCGATCGGTATGGCGCTGCGCGGCTACCGCCCGGTGGTGGAGATCCAGTTCGACGGCTTCATCTACCCCGCGTTCGACCACATCGTCAGCCAGGTCGCCAAGATGCGCGCGCGCTCCCTCGGCAAGATCAAGCTGCCGATGGTCATCCGCATCCCCGTCGGCGGCGGCATCGGTGCCGTCGAGCACCACTCGGAGTCCAACGAGGCCTACTTCGCCCACACCGCGGGCCTGAAGGTCGTCTGCTGCTCCAACGCCGAGGACGCCTACTGGATGATCCAGCAGGCCATCGAGTCCGACGACCCGGTGCTGTTCTACGAACCCAAGCGTCGCTACTGGGACAAGGGTGAGGTGGACGAGTCGGCCGCGCCGCGCCCGCTGCTCAAGGCCCAGGTCGTCCGCGAGGGCACCGACGCCACGCTCGTCGCCTACGGGCCGATGGTGAAGACCTGCCTGCAGGCCGCCGAGGCCGCCGCCGCCGAGGGCAAGAACCTCGAGGTCATCGACCTGCGCACGCTGAGCCCGCTGGACCTCGACACCGTCGCGGCCTCGGTCGAGAAGACCGGTCGCACGATCGTCGTCCACGAGGCCTCGACGTTCCTCGGCCTCGGCGCCGAGGTCGCCGCGGCACTGCAGCAGCGCTGCTTCTACCACCTCGAGGCCCCGGTGCTCCGTGTCGGCGGCTACAACCTGCCCTACCCGCCGAGCAAGCTCGAGGAAGAGTTCCTTCCCGACCTCGACCGCGTCCTCGACGCCGTCGACCGCTCGCTGGCCTTCTGAGAACCCCGAGGGATGACAGCCTGTGTCCGTTAAAGAGTTCAAGCTTCCCGACCCCGGTGAGGGTCTGACCGAGGCCGAGATCGTCACCTGGAACGTCAAGGTCGGCGACACGGTCAAGGTCAACGACATCGTCGTCGAGATCGAGACGGCGAAGTCGCTCGTCGAGCTGCCCGTGCCGTTCGCCGGCACGGTCACCGCGCTGCACGTCTCCGAGGGCGACACGGTCGAGGTCGGCACGCCGATCATCTCCGTCGAGACCGCGGGCGGCGCCGCCCCGGTGCAGGACGCCCCGGCCGCTGGTGCGGTCGAGCCCGGCATCGAGGGTTCCCCGGCTCCGAAGATGGCTGCCGCCGCTGCGGCCGCCGAGGAGGAGGAGATCGAGGAGGGCAAGATCGGTGGCACCACGTCGACCGGTCGCACCGCCGTCCTCGTCGGGTACGGCGTGAAGCAGACCGAGGCCGTCCGTCGTCCCCGCAAGGGAGCGCCGGCAGCGGCGGCCCCCGCAGCGACGGCTCCTGCGGCGGCCCCGGCAGCGGTGGCTCCGGCCGCCCAGCCGAAGTTCACCCCGCCCGCCCAGGAGCGGGTGGCTCCGGTCGTCCGCGAGGGGGGCGCCCGTGCGCTGGCCAAGCCGCCGGTGCGCAAGTACGCGAAGGACCTCGGCGTCGACCTCGCCGCGGTCGCCGGGTCCGGTGAGGGCGGCATCATCAGCCGGGCCGACGTCGACGCCCACGCCAACGGGGCGGCCGCAGCCACCGAGGCGCCCTCCTCGGCGACGTCCGGCACCCGGGCCGCACCGGCGGCATACCAGGCTCCGGTGTTCACCCGTGGCGGGGAGCGCGAGACCCGCGTCCCCATCAAGGGGGTCCGCAAGATGACCGCCCAGGCGATGGTCGGCAGCGCGTTCACGGCGCCGCACGTCACCGAGTGGGTCACCATCGACGCGACCGCCACCATGGAGCTCGTCGAGCGGCTCAAGAAGGATCGCGAGTTCAAGGACGTCAAGGTCACACCGCTGCTCGTGCTGGCCAAGGCGATGGCCGTGGCCATCCGCCGCCACCCCGAGATCAACGCGACGTGGGACGAGGCCGCCCAGGAGATCGTGGTCAAGCACTACGTGAACCTCGGCATCGCCGCCGCCACCCCGCGCGGCCTGATCGTCCCGAACATCAAGGACGCCGACCAGATGTCGATGCTCCAGCTCGCCGAGGCCATCGGCGCGCTGACCGCCACGGCACGCGAGGGACGCACCCAGCCGGCCGACATGTCCGGTGGGACGATCACCATCACCAACGTCGGCGTCTTCGGCGTCGACACGGGCACCCCGATCATCAACCCCGGTGAGTCGGCGATCATGGCGTTCGGTGCCATCCGTCGCCAGCCGTGGGTGGTCACCGCGGCCGACGGCACGGAGACGATCGAGCCGCGCTGGGTCACCCAGCTGGCCCTGTCGTTCGACCACCGCCTGGTCGACGGCGAGCTCGGCAGCAAGTTCATCGCCGACGTGGGCGCGATCCTCGCCGATCCCGCGCGCGGCCTCGTCTGGGGCTGAGCCACCGCCCGGACATGACGAGGGCCCGCACCGTCACCGGTGCGGGCCCTCGTCATGCGGCAGGAGCCGGCAGTCGCCTACTCGTCGCCGCGCAGGGTGAACGAGCGCAGCCGGTCGCCGGTGAACCACAGCCCGAAGGCGCTCAGGACGACGGACGCGACCACGGCGTACCCGAGGCCCAGCCCCGGTGCGGGGACCAACGAGCTGATCGACGAGGCGACCTCGCGCCCCCAGGCGCCGACGGCCACCCAGCGGATGCCGTCGAGGACGTTGCCGAGCACGCCCTCCCACAGCAGCGAGAACAGCAGCCCGATGACCACCGCGTGCCGGGTCAGGGCAGCCATCGCGAGGAACAGTGCGGTGTAGGCCGTCCCGGCCACCGCCGCGCCGGCGCCCCAGGCGACGGCGCGCCTCGGGTCGGACACGTCGAGGACGAGACCGGTCACGAGCACCGGCAGGGCGCCGAGGGCCATGGTGGCCGCCCAGGCGACGACGTACTTGCTGGTGGCGATGACGTGGCGGCTGACCGGCTTGGACAGGAGGTACACGATCGACCCGTCGTCGACCTCGGGGCCAAGGACGGCCGTGGCCGCGAGCAGGGCGACCAGGGGCAGGGCGAGGCTGAACCCGAGGTCGGTCACCGCCTGGTAGCCGACCGAGGCGTCGCTCGTCAGGGCCCGGACCACCACGGCCAGCACCAGCAGCACGAGGGGGATCAGGCCGAGCACCAGTCCGCGGCGGCGACCCAGCAGCGCCTGGGCCGACAGGCGCAGGATCGTGGGGTTCACCGGTCGCCCCCGACCAGGTAGGAGAAGACACTCTCGAGCGACTCGTCCGTGGGGGTGAGCTCGAGGACCCGTATGCCGTGCTGCCGCGCCACCCGGGGCAGGCGGACCGTGAAGGCGCCGAAGTCGCTGACCGCGACGTCCACCCCACCGGACGGACGCAGTGCGACCGAGACCACCGAGGGTTCCGCGATCAGGGCGCTGGCGAGGCCGCGGTCGTCGTCGCCCACGACGACGTACTGCACGGGCCGGTCGGTCATCAGCCGCCTGATCTGGCCGAAGTCGCCCGAGGCCGCGTGCCGACCGGAGACGACCACCTCGATCTGGCGGGCGACCTGCTCGACCTCCTCGAGGATGTGGGAGCTGAACAGGACGGTGCGGCCCTCCGAACCCATCTGGCGCAGCAGCGTCATCAGGTGCAGGCGCTGGCGGGGGTCGACGCCGTTGAAGGGTTCGTCGAGCAGGACCACCGACGGGTCGTGGACGAGCGCGGAGGCGAGCTTCACGCGCTGGCGCATCCCCTTGGAGTAGGTACCGATCCGACGGGTGGCGGGCTCGGTCATCTCGACCACGGCCAGGGCCCGCTCGGCGGCCGCACCGGGGTCGGCCAGCCCGTGTAGCTCCGCGTTCGCGACGACGAACTGTCGGCCGGTGAGGTAGCCGAAGCTGAGCTCCCGCTCGGGGACGAGCCCGATGGTGCGGTAGGCGTCCGTGTGCCGCCAGATCTGCTCGCCGTCGAGGGTGACGCTGCCTGCCGACGGTGCGAGGAAGCCCGACATGAGGGCGATGAGGGTGGTCTTGCCGGCTCCGTTGGGCCCGAGCAGACCGGTGACCCCGGGCCGCACCGTCATCGAGATGCCGTTGACGGCGACGACGTTGCCGTACCAGCGCGAGGCCTTGTCGATGGTGACGATGCTCATCGGACGCCCCCGCTCATGCCGTCGCAACCTTCCGGTAGCGCCAGACCAGGCCGCCGACGCACGCCGCCGACAGGGCGACCAGGACCACCAGGTAGGCGGCCTGCATCGCGGTCCCGGTAGGGGGTGTGGGCCCGTCGGTGTCGGTCCAGGTCGACATCAGCCCGCGGTACAGCGAGTACGGCGAGAAGAGTCCGGCGACCTCGCCCACGCGTGGATGGCCTTCCTCACCGGAGATCCCCTGGATCGCGGTCACGATGCCGTTGCCGATGAGCAGCAGGGCGATGGTGGCGACGACGGCGAACCCGCGCCGGGTCGACCAGGAGGCGACCAGGCCGGCGACCCCGGTGAGCGACAGGGCGAGCAGGACGGCGAGGGCCACCGCGACCGCGGCGTCACCGGTCTGCGTGCCGAAGTCGAGCTCACCGAGCAGCGCCACGGCATACAGGAGCAGGATCGGGAGCAGCAGGAACACCAGGGTTGCCCCGAGCAGCGAGGCCCAGCGGGCCAGGGCGTAGGTCCGGGAGGGGAGCGGACGGGCGAGGTACAACGAGATGGTGCCGTGGCGCAGGTCGCGGGAGAAGAGCACGGGGGCCTGCGACGCGACGAAGATCCCGAGCAGGACCTGGGTCGTGGAGGCGTACTGCGCGTAGCCGATCGGCAGCTCCTTGAGCCCGACGAACACCATCACCCCGCCGATCACGAGGGCGGGCATGAGGTTGATGCCCAGCAGGATGAAGGGCAGCACCTTCGACTTGCCGGAGCGGCCCAGGCCGAAGGCGTTGCGGAAGCCGGTGACGACCAGGGCCCGGGCGATGGCGGCGGGCCCGAGGCGGGGCCCGGTGTAGGGCCGGTACCCGAGGTCGTGGATGACGCTGGCGCCCGCCGGGGTCGCGGCCGTCGGGTCGGTCGAGGGCTGCTCAGCCACGGAGCACCTCGCCGTCGGCGAAGACGTCCTCGATCCGGCGGTGGTCGACCTGCAGCCGGACCAGTCCCAGGCCGAGGTCGCCGGCCGTGTCGCGGATGAGGTCGTGCACGTCGGTCTCCCCGGACGTCCGCGCGGCCGCGTCGACCGTGAGCATCCGGCCCCGCGGGACGGTGGCCACGCCCGCACGGTTCAGGGCGTCGGCCATCCGGGCCTGTGCGTCCTCGCCGAGGACCTCGACGAGCAGGACTCCGGTGGCGTCGAGGAACTCGTCGGTCCGGGAGGCGCGCAGGAGCCGGCCACCGTCGAGCACGACGACGTGGTCGCTCACGCGCTCGAGCTCGCCGAGCAGGTGCGAGGTCACGATCACCGCGATCCCGAAGTCGCGCCCGATCCGCTGGACCAGCCCCAGCATCTCCTCGCGTGCGGCCGGGTCGAGCCCGTTGGTCGGCTCGTCCAGCAGCACCAGCCGCGGGTCGTGGGCCAGGGCCTGGGCGAGCTTGGCCTTCTGCTTCATGCCGGTCGAGTAGCCACCCATCGGCCGGTACCGCTCCTCGGCGAGCCCCACGTGGCGCAGCACCTCGGCGGCCCGCTCGCGGGCGGCCACCCGGGGCAGGCCCGACATCATCGCCAGGTGGACCACGAAGTCGCTCGCGCTCACGTCGGGTGGCAGGCAGTCGTGCTCCGGCAGGTACCCGACCAGTCCGCGGATCGCCGGCCCCTCGGTGGCGATGTCGTGCCCCAGGACCCGGGCGCCGCCCCCGGTCGGGGGGACGAGGCCGAGCAGGATCTTGAGCAGCGTGGACTTGCCGGCCCCGTTGGCCCCGACCAGGCCCGTGGTGCCGGCGCCGATCTCGAGGTCGAGCGAGTCCAGCGCGAGGACCGGACCGTAGTCCTTGGTCAGTCCCCGGGTCTGCACGACGGTGTCCACACGGGTCACAGTAACCACGAACCCCGGGGGGGCCGATGGGCTCACCCGGGGTTCAGGGGACGTTTCGGGGTCAGGTCAGGGTGGACCCCCACGGTCGGGGTATGGCGCGGGGTGTGGCGCGGCCTCGCCCCGCGCCACACCCCACCCGGTCAGTGACCGACGGCAGGCGGAGCAGCTGCAGCAGCCGCTTCGTCGGCCCTGTCCTCCGCGCCGCGCTCGGAGTACGCCGAACCGCCCCGCAGCTCGACGTGCGGCAGGAACAGCATCACGAGGAACCCGATGACCATGACCGAGCCACCGACGAGGAACACGGTGTCCATCGCCTGGGAGAAGCCCTCGAGGAACGGCTTGGCCAGTCGTGGGTCGAGCTGGTTGAGGAACGACGAGTCCTTCAGCACGCCACCGGCGGCCCCGCCGCCACCGGCCTGCTGAGAGGCGGCCATCGACTTGGCGAACTCGGCGTTCGCCGGGTCGGCGAGCGCGGCCTTGAACTCCGACGTGCCCTGCGCCTTCTGCAGTGCCGTGGCGATCTTGTCGGGGACCGTCGAGAACAGGATGGACAGGAACACCGCGGTGCCGAGCGTTCCACCGATCTGGCGGGTGAAGGTGGCCGAGGACGTCGCGACACCGATGAGGCGTGGCGACACGGCGTTCTGCACGGCGAGGGTCAGCGGCTGGAAGTTGAACCCGAGCCCGAGCCCGAAGAAGACCATGACGATCATCGTCTGCCACAGCGGGGTGTCCGCCTTGACGAAGTGGAAGACGAACAGGGCCACGGCGAGCAGGGCGGAGCCGACGATCGGGAACAGGCGGTACTTGCCCGTGCGGCTGATGATCTGGCCCGAGAGGATCGAGCCGAACATGATGCCCAGGGTGAGTGGCAGGAGCAGCAGCCCGGCCTTGGTCGGCGACGCGCCCTTGACGATCTGCAGGTAGAGCGGGAGCGACGCGAGGCCACCGAACATCGCCATGCCGATGAGGACGGAAGCCGCGGAGGCCACGCCGACGGTGCGGTTCTGGAACAACGTGAGCGGCAGCAGCGCCTCGTCCTTCATGGCGCGCTCGACGAGCAGGAAGGCGATCACGCCCACCCCGCCGATGACGTAGCAGGCGATCGAGCGACCCGAGCCCCAGCCCCAGTCGCGGCCCTGCTCGGCGACGAGCAGCAGCGGCACCAGGCCCAGGGTCAGGGTGGCGGCGCCCCACCAGTCGATCCGGTGGTCCAGGCGCGTGTGGTGCAGGTGCAGGGTGCGTGAGACGACGAGGAGGGCGGCGATGCCGATCGGGACGTTCACGAGGAAGACCCAGCGCCAGCCGTCGATGCCGAGCAGCGAGCTCTGGCCGGCGAAGAAGCCGCCGATGACCGGGCCGAGGACGCTAGAGGTGCCGAACACCGCAAGGAAGTAGCCCTGGTACTTGGCGCGCTCCCGCGGCGGGACGATGTCGCCGATGATCGCGAGGGCGAGCGAGAAGAGACCACCGGCGCCGAGGCCCTGGACCGCGCGGTAGAACGCGAGCTGGAGCATCGACTGCGACAGGGTGCACAGCACCGAGCCGACGATGAAGATCGTGATCGCGGTCGAGAAGAACTTCTTGCGACCGTAGATGTCCGAGAGCTTGCCGTAGAGCGGGGTGACGATCGTCGAGGTGATGAGGTAGGCGGTGGTCGCCCAGGCCTGCTGGTCCAGACCCTTGAGGTCGTCGGCGATCGTCCGGATCGCGGTGGCGACGATCGTCTGGTCGAGGGCGGCGAGGAACATCCCCATCATCAGGCCGATCAGGATCGTGACGATCTGTCGGTGGGTCAGGGGGCCATCGGGCCGCGCGGGGGCGGTGGCTGCCATGTCAGTTCTCCGTGGTGCTGGTGTCGCCGGTGTCGGCGACAGGTGTGGGATGGGGTGCGCGGCGGCGCAGGAGGCTCTCCCGGTTGGTCTCCAGGGCGGAGCCGAAACGTTCGAGGTGGGCGGCGAAGTCACTCGCCTGGTCGGGGGTCCAGTCGTCCATCAGCTCGCGGAACCACTCGTTGCGCTGCCGCTGGATGTCCTTGAGCAGGGCGACCCCCTCGTCGCTGAGGCGGACCACCTGCACCCGGCCGTCCTCCGGGTCGCTGACCTTGTCGAGCAGACCGTGGCCGACGAGGGTGCTCACCTGGCGGCTCACGGTGGAGACGTCCGAGTGGATGGCCTCGGCGAGGGCCGACACCCGGCGGGGTTCGGCGAGGAGGTTGAACAGGAGCGGGTACGCCGTGGCGTCGACTGCCGGGTGGAGCCGTGGGGCGTGCAGCTTCATGGACTGGAGGAGCTTCATGAGGCGGACGAGGCCCAGGCTCACCCGGTCCGCGGTCTCCCGGTCGAGGTGGTGCGAGGGGTCGTGCTCAGGCATGGGGTGACCTAGGGGACGGAAGGTTGCTTGCGGCATACAAGTATCACGAGATAGTTGTGCGGCACAATCAGTTGTCCGCTTCTGAGCACGACGGTGCTACGGGAACCAGCCGTTCGGACGAGCAGGAGGGGTCGCGCGCGCCTCAGGGGACCAGGACGAGGTGCTCCAGGACGCGGTGGGCGACGGCTTCGTCCCCGACCACGCTGAAGTGGATGTCGTCGAGCCCGCCCCGGCCTGCGGCCCGGCGGGTCAGGCAGTCGGTCGAGAGCGTGATGGTCGTGAACACGTCCTCCGGGTCGCCGTCGTGGGCGATCCCCGAGAAGAGCGGTATGCCGCGCGCCTTGCCCTCGTCGCCGGGCTCCACCCAGACGCCGGCGCGCCCCATCACGGGCCCGGTGGAGTCGATGATGACGACGTTGCCGGGTTCGATCCCGGCCTCCTTGGCGACCAGCCGCGGCAGGGCGGCGAACAGCAGGTCCATGAACACCGCGGCCCCGCCGGAGTCGAGGTTGCCGGGGCGGCCGAGGGCATGGCGCAGGTCCTGCTCGTGGGTCCAGATGTCGAGGATCCGGCGCCGGAGCGTCTCGCCGACGGGCGCGGGGCCCCATGGACCGCGGACGACGGTCTCGAGGGTGACCTCGGGTGCGGAGAACTCTGCCACCCGTCGGGCCGCGACGGTCTCGAGCTCGTCGACGATCTTCTGGCCGACCATCGGGCGGCGCAGCTCGACCGACTTCTCGATGAACTGCCCTGCGTCGTTCCTGATGTGGCCGTAGGCGGGCACGTCCACCCGGGGCACCTCACCGGTGTGCAGCCAGGACTCCAGGCCCACGACGTGCGAGATCTGGTCCTTGACGGTCCAGCCCGGGCAGGCGGTCTCCTTGGCGAAGTCGGCCTCGGTGCAGGACCGACCCAGGTCGACGATGGCCTGGGTGGTCGCCTGGTAGGCCGAGACGAGTCCGGCCAGGTCTTCGGGTGCTGCCGGATGCAGGGGCATGCCCCCACCCTACTTAGGCTGGGGGCATGACCTCACCTGCCGCGGTGTCCGTGAGACCGCAGGCGGCCACCCCCGCGCGGCTGCCGGGCGTCGCCCTGGTCGTCGCCGTGCTGCTCGCGCTGCCCCTCGCCGCGGCAGTCGGCCAGGCCGCCGTCGCCCCCGTCGTGGGCGACCCGGGCGGGGTCGTCCGCTGGGGCGTCCTCTACGCCCGCGTGCTGCACGACGTCGCCGCCGCGGTCACCGTCGGCCTGCTCGTGCTCGCCGCCTTCCTGGTCCCGGAGACCACCCGGACGCGACGCCGGATCACCGCGACCCGCCTGGCCGGCGTCGCCGCCGGCGTCTGGGCCGTGGCCGGGGCGGTCGGCGCCGTGTTCGGCATGGCCACCCTCATCGGGATCCCGGTGCGCGACCCGGGCTTCGCCCAGCAGTTCACGACGTTCGCGTGGCAGCTCCTGCCGATCCGGGAGGTGCTCCTCACGAGCGGCCTCGCGGCCCTGGTGTGCATCGGCGCCCTCGTGGCCACCACCAGGGCGGGCATGGCGTGGCTGGCGACGATCGCCGTGGTCGCCCTGCTGCCCCTGGCTCTCGCCGGGCACGCGGCCGGCGCCACCGACCACGGCACGGCCGTCAACGCCCTCGCCGTCCACCTCGTCGCCGTCACCGTCTGGGTCGGCGGCCTGCTCGCGCTCGCCGTGCTGCGGCCGCTGCTGGCCGGCTCCGACCTCGCCGCCACCGCGCAGCGCTTCTCCGTCCTCGCCGGCTGGTGCTTCGCGGCGGTGGCCGCCTCGGGCGTGCAGAGCGCGTTCCTGCGGGTCGGCACGTGGTCCGACCTCGGCACCCGCTACGGCGCGCTCGTCATCGTCAAGACCCTGGCCCTGGTCCTGCTCGGCGTCGCCGGGTACCTGCACCGCCGCAGCCTCCTGTCCCGCCTGCGGGGTGCCTCGCCCGGCACGGCGTTCGCCCGCCTCGTCGTCGCCGAGCTCGTGGTCATGGGGATCGCCATGGGCACCGCGGTCGCCATGGCCCGCAGCGCACCGCCCGTCTCCGAGGCGCCGGTCGCCGACGCGACCCCTGCCTACAACCTCACCGGGTACCCCGAGCCGGTTCCGCTCACCGGTTCGAGCTGGTTCACGACGTGGACCACCGACTGGTTCTGGCTCGCCGTGGCCCTGGTCGCCGTCGGCCTCTACGTCGCCGGGGTCGTCCGCCTGCGCCGCCGCGGCGACGCCTGGCCGGTCCACCGCACCATCGTGTGGGTGCTCGGCTGGGCGGTCCTGCTGTATGCCGTGTGCGGCGCCCCCGGCGTGTACGGCCGGGTGCTCTTCTCGATGCACATGGTCATGCACATGGTCGTCGCGATGCTCGTGCCGCTGTTCCTCGTCCCGGCCGCGCCGATCCTGCTGGCGCTGCGCACCCTGCCGTCGCGCCCCGACAAGACGTGGGGCCCGCGGGAGGTGGTGCTCCAGGTCGTGCACTCCCGCGTCTTCCGGGCGATCGCCAACCCCGTCGTGGCCGCGGCGCTGTTCTTCTTCAGCCTGGCGATCTTCTACTACTCGCCGTTGTTCGAGCTGGCGCTGCGCACCCACACCGGGCACATGCTGATGATGTTCCACTTCCTGCTCAGCGGGTACCTGTTCGTCTGGGTGCTGGTCGGCATCGACCCGGGCCCGAAGAAGTGGTCGCCCCTCATGCTGCTCGTCATCCTCTTCGCCACGATGAGCTTCCACGCGTTCTTCGGGGTCGTCATGACGGGGAGCACGACCATCCTCGCGCCCGACTTCTTCGAGGTCGTCAAGCTGCCGTGGATGACCGACCCCCTGCAGGACCAGAAGGAGGCCGGGGCCGTGGCGTGGGGGATCGGCGAGGCGCCGACCCTCGCCCTGACCCTCATGGTCGCCGTCGCCTGGGTCCGTTCCGACCGCGACGAGACCCGTCGGAAGGACCGCCAGGCGGACCGTGACGGGGATGCCGAGCTCGCGGCATACAACGCCCACCTGGCGGAGCTGCGACGCCGCGAGGAGCGGCAACGTCGCCGGGAGCAGGGCGACCAGGGCGACGGGAGATGATGGGCCGATGAGAGTCGCGGTGCTGCAGGTCGCCTACGGCGACGACGAACCCATGGACGACCGCGTCGAGCGGGTCGCGGCCCTGGTCCGCGAGCAGCAGGGCCACGACCTCGTGGTCCTGCCCGAGCTCTGGGCCCCCGGTGGCTTCTCCTACCGCGAGTGGGCCGGACGGGCCCAGCCCGTCGACGGCCCGATCGGCACCGCGATGGCCGCGGCGGCCCGCGACGCCGGGGTCATGCTGCACGCCGGGTCCATCGTCGAACGGCCCGGCGACGGCGAGACCGGTCCGGAGGGACGTGGGCTCTGGAACACCTCCTTGGTCTACGCCGCGGACGGCAGCCTCGTCGCGACGTACCGCAAGATCCACCGGTTCGGGTTCGGTGCCGGTGAGCCCAGGCTCATGGACGCCGGTGAGGACGTCGTCCTCGTCGACCTGCCGGGCGGGGCAGGGCGAGCGGGCCTGTCCACCTGCTACGACCTGCGCTTCCCCGAGCTCTACCGACGCCAGCTCGACGCCGGGGCGACCGCCTTCGTGGTCCCTGCCGCCTGGCCGGCCGCCCGCGTGCGGCACTGGACCCTGCTGGCGCATGCCAGAGCGATCGAGGACCAGTGCGTCGTCATCGCCTGCAACACGGCCGGCACCCACGCCGGCACCGAGATGGGTGGCCACTCGCAGGTCATCTCGGCCACGGGCGAGGCGCTCGCCATGGCCGGGACTAGCGAGGAGGTGCTCAGTGTTGAGGTCGACATGGATGCCGTGACGACCTGGCGTGAGCAGTTCCCCGTGCTGCAGGACCGGCGGCTGTGACGCCCCAGCTCGCGTCGCCCCGTGCGGCCACCCGCCTCCGTGCGCCCGAGCTCTCAGGTCGCGGCTGGCTCAACACCGGCGGGGCGGACCTCTCGCTCGCCGAGCTCCGCGGCCGGATCGTCGTCCTCGACTTCTGGACGTTCTGCTGCGTGAACTGCCTGCACGTCCTGGACGAGCTGCGCCCGCTCGAGGAGAAGTACGCCGACTCCCTCGTCCTCATCGGCGTCCACTCACCGAAGTTCGAGCACGAGGCCGACCCCGACGCGCTGGTCGCCGCCGTGGAGCGGTATGCCGTGCACCACCCGGTCCTCGACGACCCCGACCTCGTGACGTGGCAGGCCTACACCGCACGAGCCTGGCCGACCCTGGTCGTCATCGACCCCGAGGGGTACATCGTCGCCTCGATGTCCGGCGAGGGCCACGCCCACGGCCTGGCCGTCCTCGTCGAGGAGCTCATCGCCGAGCACAGCGCCAAGGGCACGCTCCGCCAGGGCGATTCGCCGTATGCCGCGCCCGAGCCCGCGGAGACCGCGCTGCGGTTCCCCGGCAAGGTCGCCGGGTTGCCCGACGGCTCCTTCGTCGTCTCCGACACCACGCACCACGAGATCGTCTGGCTCGAGCCCGACCTGGTCACCGAGCGTGGCAGGTTCCGCGGGGCGGAGGTCGGCGACCTCGCCGAGCCGCAGGGCGTCCTCGTCCTTCCGGCGGCCACTGCGCAGCGAGTCGGCTATGACGTCGTGGTCGCCGACTCGGTGAACCACCGGGTCCTCGGCTTGCGCCTGTCCGACGGCACCTGGACCGTGCTGGCCGGCACGGGGGAGCAGCTGCGCGAACGTTCCGGCAGCGGCCCGGCCCTCCGGCAGCCGCTCTCGACCCCGTGGGACCTCGCCTGGTTCATCGACCGGGTCGTCATCGCCATGGCCGGCGTCCACCAGCTCTGGGCCCTGCACCTGGCCACCGACCCGGCCGACAACACGGTCGCCGTCCTCGGCGGGACCTCGGCCGAGGGGGTGCGTGACGGCGCTGCGGACGAGGCGTGGTTCGCCCAGCCCTCGGGCCTCGCGGTCTCGGCTGACGGCACCCGCCTCTGGGTCGCCGACTCCGAGACCTCGGCCCTGCGTTCGCTCGACGTGACCGACGAGGGGTTCGTCGTGACGACCCACGTCGGGAAGGGGCTCTTCGACTTCGGTCACCGCGACGGCGCAGCAGACCAGGCGCTCTTCCAGCACCCCCTGGGGGTCACCGTGCTGCCGGACGGGTCGGTCGCCGTCTCCGACACGTACAACGGGGCCATCCGACGGTTCGACCCGGTCGCGGGAGAGGTGAGCACGCTCGCCAGCGGCCTGCGCGAGCCCTCCGACGCCCTCGTCGAGAGCAGCGACTCGGGGACGAGCCTGCTCGTGGTGGAGTCGGCAGCGCACCAGCTCGTGCGGATCCCGTTGCCGGACAAGGCGACCCGCGTGGACGGCCTCGCCCGCCAGACGCAGCGGCCCCGGACCAGCATCGCGGCGGGCGAGGTGCGCCTCGAGGTCACCTTCACCCCGCCCACCGGCCAGAAGCTCGACCATCGTTGGGGCGACCCGACGCGACTGGTCGTGTCGGCCACCCCGGAGCACCTGCTGCGCTCCGGGGGCGGGAGCGCCCAGGGCCTCACCAGGGTGCTCGACCTCGACCCCTCGGTCGGCGACGGCGTCCTGCACATCTCCGTGCAGGCAGCCTCGTGCGACGGCGACCCGGTCACCGGCGAGGTGCCCGAGCACGCCGCCTGCCACCTCTACCAGCAGGACTGGGGCATCCCCGTCGTGCTCGTCGCCGACGCCCCCGCCGAGCTCACCCTCGACCTGCGCGGCGTCTGACGAGACGTCTCACGTCACGTCGGACGGCACACGTCTGCTCCCGCCCTGCCTAGACCTGCCGACGCGCATGCCACCTTCCCTGGACAGCGCCGGCCACCTCACGCCCTCCCACGGCGTCTGAGGGCACCCGTCACCTCCGGAGGGCGAAGGTGACGGTCTTCCTCCCCTGGACGTCGGTGACGACGTGGTGCGAGTAGCGGCCGTCGTGGGCTCGGCGGTGGTGGTGCCCGCACAAGGGCACTGCCTTGGCGAGATCGGTCCGGCCGCCACGTGACCACGGGTCCTCGTGGTGCAGCTCGGACCACGCATAGGGCCGATCACATCCGTGCGCCGCACACGAGTCGTACCTCGTGGCGAGGGCCGTGCGCTGCGCCTCGGTGAAGAACCGCTCCTGCCGCCCCAGGTCGAGCGGCACCGATCGTCCGCCCAGGACGGCTGGCAGGATCCCGGCGTTGCATGCCAGGCGTCGCACCTCTCCGGCCGAGAGGTCCTGACCGGTGTCGAGGTGGGCAGCTCCCACGGCGGCCTCGAGGCGGTCGTGGTCGATGGTCACCACGACGGTCGCCGCCACCTTGCCGGACAACGAGTCGGTGGGCAGGTGCTCGAGCAGCTCGACGAAGGCCTTGCCGTAGCGGTGGGCCCAGTCGCCGTCCGCCGTCCGGAAGGCGTCCCACGTGGCCACCTCGACCTCGGCTCGCGTGCCGGCGCCAGCCGCCTTCGCCACCGTGGCTGCCCTCTGGGCGAACCGGCGCGGTGAGGCGATCTGCTGGACGGTCTTGGCCAGGATCGCCGCAGCCAACGACGGCAGGGTGAAGTGCCCGGTCGTCGTCCCGTCGCCGTTGTGGTGCCAGGTCAGTCGCGACTTCGCGAGGGCGGCCTCCTCCTCGGCACGGAGCACGTGGTCCTCGTGCGCGTCGACCTCGGCCCGGGAACGCTCTGTCGCCGACAGGATCCGCCGCCCCTCCTTGCGCAGGGTGGCCGGGTCGACGAGACGGGCGCGGCGCACCAGGTCGCCCTCGATGGCGGCGCGCTCGTGCAGGCTCAGACCGTCGGGCAGCTGTGCCGTCGCCCTCGCGATGACGTGGGCGTGCTCGGTCGACACGTCCCCGGCCGCCAGCGCCGCACGGGTGGCCGGCAGGTCACTGTCCAGGGCAGCTGCCAACCGCACGTCACGCGCAGCCTGTCCCCCATCCCTGCGGGTGCTGAGGGCCAACCAGGCAGAGGTACCCGTCAGCCCGGACCCCGAGGCGATCTCCGAGCGGTCTGCCTCGGCGACCAGGGACAGGCGCACGGACTGCAGCCGCGCGATGAGCCGATCGACCTCTCCGAGGCTGAGCGCGGCTGCGGCCCCACCTCGGACGTCACCGGTGTCGAGGCGGTCCAGCAGTCCGTCGATGCGGCGCAGCGTCTCGACCGTCCCCAGCGGGGCGGTGCGGACGGTGGCGATCGCGGCCATGCGACCAGTGTATTCGAACACCTGTTCGAACTCAAGGGGGTTGGTTCAGCACGTTTCGCACCGTTCACCGTGGCCGCGGCCTAGTCTCGAGTCCTCGGCCCTGTCGGGGCCACGGAGAGGTGGGGAACCATGCTCAAGCTGATCCTGCTCCTGCTCATCGTCATCGCGGTCCTGGCGTTCCTGCTCAACCGGCGCGGTGCGACTTTCGAGAAGAAGGGCGACAACCCCTACCAGGGCCGCTCGGCCGAGGAGCACCGCATCACCGGCAACGGCCCGACCGGCGGCATGGGCCCGGGGGCCTGAGCGCCCCACCTTCGCCGGGCGTCATGCTTTCGGCTGTCCCTGCGCGCCATTCCTGCAGGTCAGGCGCGCCGGGTCTACGCTCGCACCCACTGGGTGCAGCCTGCGCCCGCGACCTTCCAGGAGTGAACATGTACATCGGACTGGGCATCTTCCTCATCGTCGTCGGCGCCGTCCTGACGTTCGCCCTCAACGCTTCGGTGTCCGGGATCGACCTCGCCACGGTGGGGTGGATCTGCATGGCTGCCGGAGTGCTCGCCATCCTGCTGTCCCTCGTCGTGACGCGTCGGGCCACGACCGGAGGCGGCTACTCGGCCCGTCGGGTCAGCCACACCGACCCGGCCACGGGCACCCGCGTCGACGAGGTCGACGTCGACCGCGACCGCGGCATCTGAGCACGACGATGCACCACTGAGGGCGGGCCGCTCGTGAGCGGCCCGCCCTCAGTCATGTGCGGATCCGTGTCAGGCCCGGGGGTGACCAATCCGTTCACGGGGGTGGGTCCGAAGAGCATGCAGAGGTCGTGGTTCCGTCGCGCACGGGGGTGCCGAGGGGGTGCGACCGCAGGGGCGTCGAAGGGCTGGATCCGCAGGGGGATGCCAGCCCTTCGCACGCGCCGGGAGCGGACGGCATACCCGTCCGCTCCCGGTGGCCACCCGCTGGTGGCCCCAGCGTCGGTCGCGGGGCCGCGTGGCTCAGAAGGCCGACTCGGGCACGTCCATGAGGGCGTTGTCGGTGGCCTCGGCGATCGCGCGCTCGGCGGCGATCTTCGGCAGGATCGTGCGGGCGAAGAATGACGCGGCGGCGACCTTGCCCTGGTAGAAGTCGCGGTCCTTCGCGGACGCGGTGCCGGACTCGAGGGCCTGGTGCGCGACCTCGGCCTGGCGCAGGAGCAGCCAGCCGATGACGAGGTCGCCGGCGGCGAGCAGCAGCCGGGAGGTGTTCTGGCCGACCTTGTAGAGGTTGGTGACGTCTCCACCGTCCTGGCGCGGGTCGGACTTCATCAGCTCGCCGACCATGAACCCGAGGATCCCCTGGACGTCCTCGAGCCCCTTGCCGAGCAGCTCGCGTTCGCGGTCCAGGGTGCCGCCGATGCTCCCGAGGTCCTTGGCGAACTCCTGGATCTGCATCGCGAGGTAGGACAGGGCCTGAGCCTTGTCCTTGATGATCTTGCGGAAGAAGAAGTCGAGGCCCTGGATCGCCGTCGTGCCTTCGTAGAGCGTGTCGATCTTGGCGTCGCGGATGTACTGCTCGATCGGGTAGTCCTGCAGGAACCCCGAACCGCCGAGCGTCTGGAGCGACTCGGTGCCGAGGAGGACCCAGGCGCGCTCGGACCCGACGCCCTTGACGATCGGCAGCAGCAGGTCGTTGACGCGGCGGGCCGTGTCGGCCGGCGAGTCGGGGGCGATCTCCTCCGAGCCGCTCTCGAGGAACGCCTGGTCGACGATGTCCTGCTGGGTCGCCGTGTACACGACGAGCGCGCGCAGGCCCTCGGCGTACGCCTTCTGCGTCATGAGGGAACGGCGCACGTCGGGGTGGTGCGTGATCGTGACGCGAGGCGCGGACTTGTCGGCCTGCTGCGTGAGGTCGGCACCCTGGACGCGCTGCTTCGCGTAGTCGAGGGCGTTGAGGTAGGCCGTCGACAGGGTCGAGATCGCCTTGGTGCCGACCATCATGCGGGCGTGCTCGATGACACGGAACATCTGGGCGATGCCGTCGTGGATGTCACCGGTGAGGGTGCCGACCGCCGGCTCCTTCTCGCCGAAGGTGACCTCGCAGGTGGTGGAGACCTTGAGGCCCATCTTGTGCTCGAGGTTGGTGACGTAGGCGCCGTTGCGCTCGCCCAGCTCCCCGGTCTCGAGGTCCACGTGGAACTTCGGGACGATGAACAGGCTCAGGCCCTTGGTGCCGGGTCCGGCGCCCTCGGGACGGGCGAGCACGAAGTGGATGACGTTCTCGACCATGTCGGACTCGGCCGAGGTGATGAACCGCTTGACGCCGGTGACGTTCCACGTGCCGTCACCGTTGTCGGTGGCCTTGGTGCGACCGGCGCCCACGTCGGAACCGGCATCGGGCTCGGTGAGCACCATGGTGCAGTGCCACCCCTTCTCGACGATCCACCGGGCGAGCTTCTTCTGCTCGTCGTTGCCGAGGATGTGCAGGAGCTTGGCGAAGGAGTAGGACGCGGCGAACATTGCGATCGCGGGGTTCGCGCCGAGCACCATCTCGTTCATGGCCCACTTGAGCGACGGCGGGACGACCGTGCCGTCGAGCTCGCCCGGGACGTCGACGGCCCAGAAGCCGGAGTCCGTGTAGGCGGCGTACGACTTCTTGAAGCTCTCGGGCATCGTCACCGAGAAGGTCTTCGGGTCGTAGACCGGGGGGTTGCGGTCGGCGTCGGTGAAGGACGCGGCGAGCTCGTTCTCGGACAGCCGCGAGACCTCCTTGAGCATCTCGCGGGCGGTGTCCTCGTCCACCTCGGCGTAGGGGCCGTGGCCCAGGACGTCCTGGCGGCCGAAGACCTCGAAGAGGTTAAACTCCAGGTCTCGCAGGTTGCTCTTGTAGTGGCCCATCGCGGGCACCTCCGCACGGTGTCGAACAGCGTTGTCCCGACCGTACTGGTCGGTAACTTCCATGGTGCTACTGGCGGGTAATGATTGCAACCCCCTGTGGCGAACCCCACCAGAACGGACGATCCGCCGGACGCGGCATACTCGCGGTGTGACTGACCAGAGCCCGACCGAAAGCCGCAGCAGCGCCGCCGATGCTGTCGTGACCAGCGCGCGGGCCGACCTCGAGGCCGGACGGGAGTGGAAGGCCCGGGACGTGCTCGTCGGTCACGTGGCTGGCACCTACGACCCTGAGGCCCTCGCCCTGCTCGGTGACGTCCACGCAGCGATGCGGGACCTGCCGTCGGCCGGCGCCGCCTGGTTCGGCACCAACCGTCGTGGTGCCGATGTCGACGCCGCCGTGGACGCCTGGCGCGACCGGCACGCCGACAACTTCGTGCAGATGTGGCACAGCCTGCCGCGGTCCGTCCGCGACCACGAGGGCAACAAGCGGGTCGACGCGCTGCGCCGCCGCGTCGAGAAGGACCAGCCTGCCGCCGGTCTCGATGCCGCCGAGGGGGACAGCGAGGGCGGCGTCGACACCGCCGTGATCATCGCCGTCGCCGTGGGCATCCTGTTCGTCATCTGCGCGGTGATCGGGTTCGTGACGCTGCTGAGCTGGCTCGTCCCCGGTGTCTGAGCCGGTCCGCCCCGGCCCGCCCGGTTCGCTCGGTTCGCTCGGCGAGCAGGAGTATGGCGCCCGCGCCGCCCTCGTCGCGAAGGTGGCCTCCCTCGTGCCCCAGCCCGTGGGCGACGACTGCGTCAGGGTGGGCGTGGACGGGGTCGATGGAGCGGGGAAGACGGTCTTCGCCGCCGAGCTGGCCGGTGCCCTGCGCGACCTCGGTCGGCCTGTGGTTGAGCTCTCCGTCGACGGCTGGCACCGGGTGCGGGCGGAGCGTTACCGCCGTGGCAGGACGTCACCCGAGGGGTTCTGGCTCGACTCGTTCGACTATCACCGGCTGCTCGCCGAGGCGCTGGTCCCGTTGGGCCGCAACGGTTCTCGTCAGTATCGACCAGCCGGGCACGACGTCGTGACCGACGAGGTCCTGCAGGGTCCGCTCCACGTGGCGCCGGCTGGTGCCGTCGCCGTGGTCGACGGGCTGTTCCTGCACCGGGACGAGCTCGAGGGCGCCTTCGACTTCACGATCTTTGTCGAGGTGCCGTTCGAGGTGTCGGCGGCGCGGATGGCGGTGCGCGACGGGTCGCCCCCCGACCCGGCGCACCCGGAGCTGCGCCGCTACGTCGAGGCCCAGCGCACCTACTTCGCGCAGCGTTCTCCGTGGGAACGCGCTGACCTCGTGGTCGACAACAGCGACCTCGAGCACCCGGTGCTCGTCGAGTCAGCCCGCGACTGAGGGCCCTGCGTCGGCGGAGTCAGGGGCGCCGAATCGAGCGAGGTGGTGCCACACCTGCTTGAGCGCCTGCCGGTCGTGCCGTTCGGTCGCCGCCGCGTGACCGATGACGTCGGGGGTGAGCCACCCTTCGACGGCGACCCGCTCGGCGAGCGCGACGACGTGCTCGCCGCGGTACTCCGGACGGGCGCGGACGACGTCGAGGCCCAGCCGGAAACCGTCGTGCCACTCGACCGTGAGCGGAAGGTCCCTCGCCGCCGACTCGACCGCGGTCCCCCGGAACGACGGGTCGAGCACCAGTGCGTCGACGTCCCGGGCGAGGTCCACGACGCCGTGCACGTGCGCCTCGACATAGCTGTCGAGGTCGTCGGTCATCCCGCTCGCAAGGTCGGCGTCCGCACGAGTCGCCAGGTCGAAGTGGTCGGCGGTCGCGAAGAGGTCGGGCTCGAAGACGGAGTCCGGGTAGCAGAACGTGGTCCGGGCCAACGATTCCCGGGTCAGGCGCAGGTGGGCCGATCCGAACCGGGGAGCTCCGCCGACCGCCCGCCGACGATGGTTGAGCGCGCCATACCTGGGCCGCTCGCGGTCCGGTGCCTCGGCGTACGCGCCGCCGAAGATGCGCTGCTCCCAGCGCCAGCGGGCGCCTCCCGGGTGGGCGGTGAGGCCGCCGTTGCCCGTGCCCGTCTCGAACTGGGAGCGGTAGGTGCCGGCAGCGGCCATCGCCCGCAGGATCGGCGTGCCGCGGAAGTCGCGGTCCGGGTGGAAGTTGAGGGTGACCCGGAGCTCGGTGTCGAGCGGCTCGCCCACCGCCGAACGCTCCACGTGGGCGACGGCAGCCGCTGCCCACCGCGACAGCCCGGTCATTTAGCTCGGGTCGGGCAGGCAGACGACGACCGGCGCGTAGGCGGGGTCGTACGCGATGTCGTGGGCGGGTTCGGCGGTGGACCACTGGGAGGCGGCGCCGTCGACCGCCAGGACGGGGGAGGCGAAGTCCGCGGCGCGAGGATCCTGCGCTGTCGCCCAGATGCCGAGGGCTCCTTCGCCTGTTCCCGCAGGCCCGCCGAAGGCGCCCACCACGAGCCACATCCCGGAGTCCACGTCCCGCTGCGCGCCGGCCCGGGTCACGGTGTTGTTCTCGCCCTTGTCTCGGACGACGCGGTCGACAGCCTTCAGAGCAGCCTTCGACACGGTGACGCAGGGTTCCGCCGGTGCGGGTGGAGTGCTCGTGGTGGAGGCGGTGGGGCTGGCTACCGGGTGGCTCCCGGCGTTCGCGGATGCATCGAGGTCGATGACCTCCGCTCCGAACGCCGAGCACCCGCTCAGGACCAGAACTGCAGTCGCCCCCGCGACCCACCCCCATGTGCGCATGTCTGGAGGTTACCGATTGACCCGGTGGAGCGTGGTCGTCCGCGCATCGGCCCGTTCGGGGGAGGTCGTGCAGGGCCAGGCGCTGGAAGGATCTGCGCCGGATCGGCCCGAGGGGGTCCGACCGCGACAGACCCGAAGGAACGACATGCCCCTGCCACGCCCGACGCCCTCGACGTCGCCCAGGATCGAGCCAACGTGGTGGGCTCCGATCGCCCTGATCTGCGTGTTCGGCTTCTACGCCCCCATCGTGGTCCTCGAGGCCACCCAGCGCGGGACCATCCTCGAGCCTTGGGTCTGCGTCGTCGGTCTCGGAGCGGCGGTGATGGCGATTCGTCACGAGCGTCGCCCCGGTTGGAAGGTGGTGGCGATCCTGGCAGGGCTGTTCCACGTGGTCGTCGTGGGCGTCTTCCTCTTCCTCGGCGCCCTCATGCGTGGATGGGTCTCGCCCTGATCAGTGGCCGGGGCGCCTCGGCACGATCCGGGCACCTCGGCAGGGCACGGCCCGAGGAGATAGTTTCGGGAGGAGAGTCCCGAGCAACAGGAGAAGTGCGATGAGCGACACCCAGACCTCCCCCACCTACGCGATCACCAACCCGGCCACCGGTGAGGTGGAGAAGACGTTTGACACGGCGACCGACGAGCAGGTCGAGGCTGCGCTCGCCGCCGCCCACGCGGCATACACGTCGTGGAAGGACGTGCCGATCGAGGAGCGGGCCAAGGTCGTGCACCGGATCGCGGAGCTGTTCGTCGAGCGCAAGGACGAGCTGGGCGCGATCGCCACCCGCGAGATGGGCAAGCCGCTGAGCGAGGCCATCGGCGAGGCGGAGTTCTGCGGGGAGATCTTCGACTACTTCGCGAACGAGGGCCCGACCCTGGCCGCGGACCAGCCGATCAAGACGTTCTCCGGCGGCAAGGCGGTCGTGCAGAAGCTCCCGATCGGAGCGCTGCTCGGGATCATGCCGTGGAACTACCCCTTCTACCAGATCGCCCGGTTCGCGGCCCCGAACCTGATGCTGGGCAACACGATCATCCTCAAGCACGCCGAGTCGGTGCCCGGTTCCGCGCTCGCCGTCGAGCAGATCATGAAGGACGCAGGACTGCCCGAGGGTGCCTACGTCAACGTGTTCGCGGACCACGGGCAGATCGAGACGATCATCGCCGACCCGCGGATCGCGGGCGTCTCGCTGACGGGATCGGAGCGTGCGGGCGCGGTCGTCGCCTCGATCGCGGGCAAGAACCTCAAGAAGTGCGTGCTCGAGCTCGGTGGCTCGGACCCGTACGTCATCCTCGACACCGACGACGCGGCTGCTGCGGCCGACACCGCGTGGGAGACCCGGATCAGCAACACCGGCCAGGCCTGCAACTCCAACAAGCGGATGATCGTCATGGACGACGTGTTCGACGACTTCGTGGCCCGGCTCACGGAGCACGCGATCGACCTCCGCCCCGGCGACCCGGCGGCCGAGGAGGAGGGGACGTTCGCGCCGCTCTCGTCGCGCAAGGCCGCCGAGACCCTCGCCGAGCAGGTCAAGGACGCGGTCGACAAGGGCGCCACCCTGCACGCCGGCGGCGTCCTGAGCGACGGTCCCGCGGCGTACTACTCGCCCGCCGTCCTCACCGGCATCACCAAGGAGATGCGCGCCTACCGCGAGGAGCTCTTCGGCCCGGTCGCGGTCGTCTACAAGGTGACCGGCGACGAGGAGGCCCTCGAGCTCGCCAACGACACGCAGTACGGCCTCGGCGGCGCGGTGTTCAGCAAGGACCCGGAGCGTGCCATGAAGATCGCGCAGCGTCTCGAGGTCGGCATGTCCAACGTCAACACCCCGGCCGGTGAGGGCGCCGAGGTGCCGTTCGGCGGGGTCAAGCGCAGCGGCTTCGGTCGCGAGCTCGGCCCGCTCGGCATGGAGGAGTTCGTCAACAAGCGGATGTTCTACGTCGCCGACTGACGTGATCCTCCCGTCGGTCAGGGATCCCCGCTTCGTCACCATCCGGCGAGGCGGGACCCTGACCGACGAGCACCACCACCTGCTGGCGCTGTGGGCGGCTGACTGCGCGGAGCATGTGCTCCCGCTGTTCGAGTCGCAGTTACCGGACGACCCCAGACCGCGGGCGGCCATCGAGGCCGCCCGCGCCTGGGCGCGCGGGGAGCTGCCGATGATGAGGACCCGCGCTGTGGGCGGCCACGCGATGGGAGCCGCCCGGCCCCTCGTCGGGGCACCACGCTTCGCCGCGTATGCCGCCGGGCAGGCGGCCGTCGTCGCCCACGTCGCCGAGCACGACCTCGGGGCAGCGGCCTACGCGATCAAGGCCGTTCGGGCGTCGGTGCCTGCCGGGTCGGCCGACGAGGCAGGTTGGCGCGAGTGCGCGTGGCAGCGCGAGCGGCTGCCGTCGGCGATCCGGGGGCTCGTCCTCGAGGACCAGGCTCGGCGCAACGAGATCTGCTGGAACGTGTTCGTCGACTGACCCCGGCCGTGCGAGGGTGCACAGATGCGTGTCCAACGGGTCGGTTTCGCCGCCATCAAGGGGACCCGTCACCTGACCCGGTCGTCGGTCCACCTGACGGCCGACGGTGCCGAGGGCGACCGCAGGTTCGCGATCGTCGACCCGGCCACCCACCACGTGCTGCGGACCGTGGCCCACCCGTCGCTCGCCCGGGTCGAGGCTCGGGTGGACGCAGATCTGCTCACCCTGCAGTTCCCTGACGGCACAGCGTTCTCGGGCTCGACGGATCGGACCGGGGCGCCCGTTACTGGTGACTACTGGGGTCGCCCTGTGCTGCTCCACCCCCTCGACGGGGCGCTGGCCGCGTGCCTCTCCTCAGCCCTGGGGCGCCCAGCCACGCTGTGTGCCTCCGATCCCGGTCAGGTCGTGTGGGGCGCACCCGTCTCCGTCGTCACGACCGGCGCCCTCCACCAGCTCGAGCACGCCCTTCGAGCAGCTGGCCAGGACGTCCCGACGGACCTGGCCGAACGGTTCAGGGCGACCATGACGCTCGAGGCGGCCTCGGATCCAATGCCGGGGAGTCGCCTGCAGGTCGGTGCGGCGGTGATCGAGATCGTCGGCGCGATCGACCGGTGCGCCGTCGTGGACGCAGATCCGCGGACCGGCCTACGCGCTGGCGGTCTACTGGCAGCGCTGGCCCGCCCCGACGGGCCGCCGCTGTTCGGCCTCGGTGCGCGGGTCGTCGAGCCCGGGACGGTCGTCCCGGGCGACCGGGTCGTCGTGATGCCCTGACGCGTGGAGCCGGTGACGAGAATCGAACTCGCGTGTCCAGCTTGGGAAGCTGGCGCTCTACCATTGAGCTACACCGGCGCACGCCGCCCCGAAAGGGCGACGCGGCAGGCAGTCTAACCGACGCCACGCGGCATACCGGACACCCCGTCGCCGGGGGTCGTACGCTCCACTCGTGAGCGCCCTCAACCTCATCCCGCTGGTCCGCCGCATGGGACCGCGGGACCCGCACGAGGCGCACCGCGTCGCCTCGCCGCTCGAGCTGTTCTTCGACCTCGTGTTCGTCGTCGCCATCGCGAGCGCAGCCGCCGAGCTGCACCACGGGCTGTCGGCGGCGCACTACGAGGCGATCCCGGGCTTCGTCCTCGTCTTCTTCGCGATCTGGTGGGCGTGGATGAACTACGCCTGGTTCGCCTCGGCCTACGACTGCGACGACGTGGTCTACCGCCTGCTCACCTTCGCGATCATGGCCGGCTCGCTGCTGCTGGCGGCGGGGGTGCCGGACCTGTTCGACGACGGGCAGTCGGTCGCCGTCGTGACGGGGTATGCCGTGATGCGCCTCGCGATGGTCGCGCTCTGGCTGCGCGTGGCCAGGGGCGACACCCCCCACCGAACCACCGCCATGACGTACGCCGTCGGTATCACCGTCGTCCAGGTCCTGTGGATCGCGCGGCTCGCCCTGCACGGCGACGGCGTGCTCTACCTGACGTTCGGTCTGCTCGTCCTCGCCGAGATCACCGTCCCGGTGGTCGCCGAACAGCGAGGTGGGGCAACGCCGTTCCACCCGCACCACATCGCCGAGCGGTACGGCCTGTTCACGATCATCGTCCTCGGCGAGGTCATCCTCGCCAGCGTCCAGGCGATCCAGGGCGTCCTCGCCAAGCCCGTCGTCGAGGGCAGCAACGCCGGCCACGCGGTCGGGCCGGCCGCGGAGGGTGGAGGTGGTCAGGGGCTGACCCCGGGGCTGGTGATGCTCGCGGTCGGAGGACTGCTCATCGTGTTCTCCCTGTGGTGGCTGTACTTCAAGCGCGAGCACGTCGACCTCATCGGCCAGGGCCGCACGATGACGTGGGTCTTCTCCTACGCCCACGTGTTCGTCTTCGCGGCAGTCGCGGCCGTGGGTGCGGGTCTGGCAGCGGCGGTCGACGTCGTGGAGCACGATGCCGTCGCGTCGTCGCGGGCGATCGCCTTCGCCCTCGCCGTGCCCATCGCCGTCTACGCCATGGTCCTCGCGGCCCTCCACGCCGGAGCCGACCACGACCCGCGCACCGCGGTGCCGGCCGTCGCGCTGTCGGTCGTCGTCCTCGGGGTCGCCGTCGTCGGGCCCGACATGCCGCTGGCCGTCCTCCTCATCGGCCTGGCCATGGCCGGTGCAGTCGCCCAGCACGTCGTCGTCGCCCAGCGCCGCCTCGCCGCGGCCTGACCACCCCGCCTTGCCGCGGCCTGCCAACCGGCAGCGCTGGGGCCGCCGCGGGCTGGCGAACCCGGCCACGCGCCATACCTCGGGCGTTAGTCTCTCCCCGTGCTGCTCAGCGACCGTGACATCAAGGCCGAGATCGACTCCGGACGGGTGGTCCTCGACCCGTGGGACCCCGAGATGGTCCAGCCGTCGAGCGTGGACGTGCGGCTCGACCGGTTCTTCCGGTTGTTCGACAACCACAAGTACCCCTACATCGACCCGGCGGAGGACCAGCCCGACCTGACCCGCCTCGTCGAGGTGGAGAAGGGTGAGCCGTTCGTGCTGCACCCGGGGGAGTTCGTCCTCGGCTCGATCTACGAGGCCGTCACCCTCCCCGACGACGTCGCCGCCCGCGTCGAGGGCAAGTCCAGCCTGGGTCGCCTCGGCCTGCTGACCCACGCGACGGCCGGGTTCGTCGACCCCGGGTTCACCGGCCACGTCACGCTGGAGCTGAGCAACGTCGCCACCCTGCCGATCAAGCTGTGGCCGGGGATGAAGATCGGCCAGCTCTGCTTCTTCCGCCTCTCCTCGCCGGTCGAGAACATGTACGGCAGCGCCAAGTACGGGTCGCACTACCAGGGCCAGCGCGGGCCGACGGCGAGCCGTTCGTTCCAGAGCTTCCGCACCACCGACGTCTGAGCGCAGGCGGGCGGCGCCCGGACGCGGGCGGGCTGTGTCCGAGCGCACGGCATAGTCGCGCGGGTCCGGGCGTTGAACCGCACGATGCCCTCGAGCCATCCGGGGGCGCCCCGGCGTCGAACACCAGACGTCGTCCCTGTTCGAGGAGAACCACGCCCATGCCCGCCGCACGCCTGCTCTGGCCCACCGAGGTCGAGAACCCCCGCGCGATCGTCCTGGTCCTGCACGGCGGCCGTTCCAAGGGTCGCGGCCCCGTGCGCCCGTGGCAGGGAGCGGTGCTGCGCATGCGACCCTTCGCGGCCGCCGTGGCGCGTGCCGGTGAGGGGGAGGTCGCCGTGGCCGAGCTCCGGTATGCCGTGCGTGGCTGGAACGGTGCCGAGGCCAGTCCCCTCGCGGACACCCGACTGGCGCTCGAGCAGATCGCCGCGAAGTACCCCGGTGTCCCGATCGGCCTGCTCGGCCACTCGATGGGCGGCCGGGTGGCGCTGCACCTCGCCGACGACGAGCGCATCCACGCCATCGTGGCCCTGGCGCCCTGGGTGGAGGGACCGGACCAGCCGCGCTGGCACCCCGACCTGCACCTGCTCGTCATGCACGGGTCGCTGGACCGGATGACCTCCGCGAAGGCCTCCCGCGCGATGGCGACGGCGATGGAACGGCTCGGTGCCGACGTCACCTACGAGCGCGTCGACAACGACACCCACGCGATGCTCCGCCGAGCGGGGCACTGGCACGAGCGGTCGGCCGACTACCTCGTGCAGCACCTGCTCGTGGAGCCCTACCGGGCCGACACCCGGGTCGGACAGGACGAGCACCGGTCCCGCTAGCGCTCCTGTGGGGTGTTGACGGCATACCCCTCGACGATGCGTTCGGCGACGACGAGCTCGGGGGACAGGTCCCGGTCCTCGAAGCCCGAGGGGAGCTGCGCACACTTCGCGAGCGCGGCGGCGAGCTCACCGACCGGGGCGACGCCGCGCATCCGGAGCGCCCGCACGGCACACACGAGCTCGACCGCGAGCATCCGGCGGTAGGCGGCGGTCGCCTCGCCGAGTCGCACCGCTGCCATGCCGGCGAAGGACGCGTCGTCCTCGATGCCCGCCGACACCCCGGCGGTCTGGACGCTGGAGGGAGTGGAGGCGTGCCCACGGATCGTCGAGAGTGCCGACGCGGCAACGTATTCCGCGATCAGCACACCCGACGAGCCGGCCGTGGCGTCCGACAGGAACAGCGGCAGGCCGCTCGCCGAGTCGGTGAGCACGTGGCTCACCCGTGACTGGACCGCCTGCGCCGAGCGCGTGAGCGCCAGCAGGGCGGAGTCCACAGCCAGGACGAGGTATGCCGCGTGGAAGCCACCGTGGTGGGTGACCCGCCCGCCGTCCTCGCTCACCGTGAAGAGCGGGTTCTCCGAGGCCGTGTTGGCCGCGGTCTCGACCACCGCCTTGAGGTCGGTGACCGTGTCGAGGACCGGGCCGTGGACCTGCGGCCACGTGCGCAGGCCGAAGAAGTCCTGCAGGTGCGCGGGTTCGCCCGGCTGGCCGTCGAGGAGCTCGCGCAGGACGCGGGCGACCTCGCGGGCGCCGTGGAACGGGGTCGCGTCGGCGGCGGTGGTGCTGACGGCCTCGGGGTTGCCGCGCAGGGCGACGAAGCTGAGGGCGCAGACGGTGTCGGCGGCCCGGGCCAGCGCGTGCAGCGACGCGGCATGGAGGCCGGTCTCTGCGATCGCGAACGCGTTCGAGGACATCAACGGCAGGGCGTCGGCCGAGCTGAGGGCGAGGTCGGCACGACGGTGCCCCCCGACCCGGTCGCGTTCGCCGATGAGCGCCAGGCCGACCTCGGCCAGCGACGTGAGGTCGCCGGTGCCCAGCGACCCGTACCGGTGGACGACGGGGAGGTCGGCGGACGGTGCACCGACGAGGGCGGCCAGCGCGCTCGCGAGCTCCGGGCTGGCGCCGCTCCCACCCGCCAGGAGCTGGTTGGCGCGCACCGCGAGGGCTGCCCGGACGACGTGGTCCGGGACGACCGCGCCCCAGCCGGCGGCGTGCGAGCGCAGCAGCCTCAAGCCGTGGTCCACGGCGGAGTCCGTGCTCTCCTCGCGGGCTGCGCCGACACCGGTGGTGCGGCCGTACACCGGGCGCTCGGCGCTGATGGTCGCGGCCAGCTCGTGCGAGGCGGCGGCCCGCGCCAGGGCCACCGGTTCGGCCGTGGTGAAGGTGCCCGCAGCCGCGAGGAGGAGGCCGTCGAGGTCGAGGCTGCTGCCGTCGAGCGCCAGGGTGTGGTCCACCGCGCCAGTATCGCGCGAGGGGCCGGCAGGTCTCGGTCCGGTCTCAGGAGGACTGCGCTGGTCAGTGCCCTGCATTAGGTTGGCACGCATGATCGTCTTCGACGGGGTGACCAAGAGGTATCCGGATGGCACCGTGGCCGTCGACGAGCTGAGCCTCGAGGCACCCACGGGCCAGATCACGGTGCTCGTCGGCCCCTCGGGCTGCGGCAAGACCACCTCCCTGCGCATGATCAACCGGATGATCGAGCCCACCTCCGGCACGATCACGTTGGACGGCAAGGACACGAAGCGGATGAAGGAGGCCGAGCTGCGACGCGGCATCGGCTACGTCATCCAGCACGCGGGCCTCTTCCCGCACCGCACCGTCCTCGACAACGTCGGCACCGTGCCCCGCCTGCTCGGGATGGACCGTCGCGAGACCGAGAAGCGCTCGATGGAGCTGCTCGAGCGCGTCGGCCTCGACCCGGCGTTCGCGAAGCGGTACCCCGCCCAGCTGTCCGGTGGGCAGCAGCAGCGCGTCGGCGTCGCCCGTGCGCTCGCGGCGGACCCGCCGGTGATGCTCATGGACGAGCCGTTCAGCGCTGTCGACCCCGTCGTGCGGGAGCAGCTGCAGGACGAGTTCCTGCGCCTGCAGGGGGATCTCGGCAAGACGATCGTGTTCGTCACGCACGACATCGACGAGGCGATCAAGCTCGGTGACCAGGTCGCGGTGCTGCGCGTCGGGGGCAAGCTCGCCCAGATCGCCGAGCCCGCCTACCTGCTGTCCCACCCGGTCGACGACTTCATCGCCGACTTCGTGGGCCGTGACCGCGGCTACCGCGCGCTGTCGTTCCAGCAGACTCCGCGACTGCCGCTCGCGTCCGAGCGCACCGTGGCCATGGGCGAGTCGGTCAAGGACATCGACGCCGACTGGGTGCTGGTCGTCGACGACGGCAACCGCCCGCTGGGCTGGGTCGAGCCCAAGCGGGTCGCCGGTGACGTCACCACCGAGGTGCTGCACCGCGGTGGCACCGTCGCGCGGGCCAGCGGTCCGCTGCGCGCCTCCCTCGACGCGGCCCTGTCGAGCCCGAGCCGCCGCGGCGTGATCGTCGACGACGCGGGCGCGCTGGTCGGCACGGTCCGCGCGCACGAGGTGCTCACCGCCATCGAGGAGACCGACCGCCCGGAGCTCGAGGACCCCCAGCGCCCGGGTGCCGCCCAGGCGGCCCCGCGGACGTCGGGCGCCTGAGGCGTTGCCATGACCTGGTTCATCGACCACCTCGACCTGGTGTGGACACGCACCCTCCAGCACGCCTACCTCGCCGGCCTGCCGCTGGTGATCGGCCTGCTGCTCGCGCTCCCGCTCGGGTGGCTGGCGCGTCGTTACCGCCCGCTCTTCGTGCCACTCATCGCCGGGTTCGGGCTCCTCTACACGATCCCCAGCCTCGCGCTCTTCGTGCTCATGCCGGCCATCATCGGCACCCAGATCATCTCCCCGACGAACGTCATCGTCGGCCTGACGCTCTACACCCTGGCCCTGCTCGTGCGCACCGTCGCCGACGGCCTGGGTGCGGTGCCGGAGTCGGTCAAGCAGTCGGCCACGGCGATGGGCTACACGCCGGTCAAGCGGTTCTTCGCGGTCGACCTGCCGCTGGCCGTCCCCGTGATCTCGGCCGGGCTGCGGGTCGCTGCGGTCAGCAACGTGAGCATCGCCAGCGTCGCGACCATCATCGGCATCCCCCAGCTCGGGTTGTTCTTCTCCGACGGTTTCAGCCGTGACTTCTACGACCCGCTCATCGTCGGGATCGTCGGTTGCGTGGTGCTCGCCCTCGTCTTCGACGGCGTGATCCTGCTTCTCACCCGGGCCTTCACGCCCTGGGTCCGGGCGACGGGGAGCCGCGCATGATTCCCAACATCCTCGGCTGGCTGTTCGACCCGGCCCACTGGTCGGGCTCGGACGGCATCGCGTCGCGCATCGTCGAGCACCTCTGGTACTCCGCCCTGGCGATGGTGCTCGCCTGCCTCATCGCCATCCCGGCGGGCCTGGCCATCGGGCACACCGGCCGCGGCCGGTTCCTGGCCGTGAACCTCGCGGGTGCGGCCCGCGCCATACCCAGCCTCGGCCTGCTCTACCTCATGGTGCTCTGGCTGTTCCCGAAGCTCGCGGGGGACTCCGCGTTCCTCGTGCCGGCGATCATCGTGCTCGTGGTGCTCGCGATCCCACCGATCATGGCCGGCGCCTACTCCGGGGTGGAGGGTGTCGACCCGGGAGCCCGCGACGCGGCCAAGGGCATGGGGATGACGGGGATGCAGGTGCTTCGGCAGGTGGAGGTGCCCTGCGCCCTGCCCCTGATCTTCTCCGGGGTCCGCTCCGCCATCCTCCAGGTCATCGCGACCGCGACCCTGGCGGCCGTCGCCGGCACCGGGGGGCTCGGCCGGTTCATCATCGACGGCCAGAAGGTCCACGAGTTCGCGCAGATGGCCTCCGGCGCGATCCTCGTCGCCGTGCTGGCCCTGGTCATCGACCTGCTCATGTCCCTGGTGCAGCGATCGGTCGTCTCACCCGGCCTCGGCGCCGGCCCGGCCACCTCCGGGAGGGCGGGGCGCCGATCGCGGACAGCCCCTTCCGGGAATACCCCTGTCGATGTAGAGATTGACTCCTCCGGGCGTACCGTTGACGCTCCGGCCCGTTGACCACCGAGTTCATCGATTCGTCGAAGTCACCACACTGAGGAGCAGGACCGTGAAGCTGAGTCGCATCACCCTGACCATCGCCACCGCTGCGGCCCTGATGGCCACCGCGGCGTGCGGCAACTCCGGGGGCGACCCGCTCGCCTCCACGAGCAGCTCGTCGTCGGGCAGCGCGGCAGCCGGGGGCATCACCGTCGGCTCGGCCGACTTCCCCGAGAGCGCCCTGCTGGCCGAGATCTATGCCGGAGCCCTCGAGGCCAAGGGCGTCAAGGTCACCAAGAAGCTCAACATCGGTGCCCGTGAGGCCTACATCCCGGCGCTCCAGGACGGGTCGATCGACCTGATCCCGGAGTACACCGGCGTGCTCCGTGACTACTTCAAGAAGGGCCAGACCGGCACCGACGCCGACGCGGTCTACACCGAGCTCAAGTCCTCGGTACCGGCTGCCCTCACCGTCCTGGACAAGTCGGCCGCCGAGGACAAGGACGCGCTGGTGATGAAGAAGTCCCGCGCGGACGAGCTCGGCGTGAAGTCGATCGCCGACCTCAAGGGCAAGAGCCAGGACCTCACCGTCGGTGGTCCCCCGGAGTGGAAGACCCGCGACACGGGCATCCCCGGGTTCAAGAAGATCTACGGCCTGGAGTTCAAGCAGTTCCGTCCGCTCGACGCCGGCGGCCCGCTGACCCTTCAGGCGCTCAAGAACGGCCAGATCGACGCCGGTGACCTGTTCACCACCGACCCGAGCATCGCCGAGAACGACCTCGTGGCCCTCGAGGACCCCAAGAACATGTATGCCGCGCAGAACGTCGTGCCGCTCATCACCAAGAGCAAGAGCAACCCCACCGTCGAGGGTGCGCTCAACGCGGTGTCCGCCAAGCTCGACACCACGACCCTGGCGGCCCTCCTCAAGGAGGTCGTGAGCGACAAGAAGGACCCCGACGCGGTGGCCAAGGAGTTCCTCTCCAAGAACGGCCTCGGCTGACCGCCCCGTCCATCGGCGGCCGCCTGACGGCGCCGGACGCGCGCGGACGGACGCCTGACCGCGTCTGACGGGCCCGGACGTGACAACGGCCGAGAGAGGATCCCCCCGGAACCTCACTCGGCCGTTGTCATCGGGTCCCCCGACCCACATGAGCCGGGTCCGTGGCCGCCGGACACGCCCCTCCACGTCTCCCGTGGCCACAGGTCCTGCTCGTGTCGGGTCCAGCCTGTCGGCGGCCGCCCGGGAGGGCATCGGTAAAACCACCGATATTGGCCGGGTGTCTGGGTAGCCTGATTGGGTGCTGACACCGTGCGTGGGGCGCGATGACGTTCTCGATCGCCTCCGCCTACTCCTCGGGAGCCACCGGTGGGTGACCCTGACCGGCGCCCCGGGCTGCGGCAAGACCCTGGTCGCCCGGCACGTGGCGGCATCGGCCGCGGCCAGCGCCTGGGTGAGTGGGCACACGAACCCCACCGCCGACACCCTCGTCACCGCCTGCCTGGACGCGCTCGGCGCGGAGGTCGCCCCCGGGGACTCGGCGGCGATGGCCCTCAAACGAGCCCTCGACGGGCGCGACCTCCTGCTCGTCCTCGACGGGGTCGACTCGATTGACGGGCTGGGCGAGATCGTCAACGACCTCGTCGAGGACGCTGCGGCGTTCCGCCTCCTGTGCACGGCGACGACGGTGGCGGGACGCACCCACGAGAACGTCCTGCGGATCCAGCCCCTGCCGGTCCCCACCGCGTCGCAGCCCCTCGAGGGAGCCGCGGTCGAGCTCCTCCTAGCCCGCGTCGCCGCAGCAGGCGGGCACACGGTGGACGTCGTCCAGCACGACCGCACCCTGCGTCGGCTGCTGCGGGCCAGTGGTGGCCTGCCGTCCCTGATCGAACAGCTCGCGGTGCAGATCGCCCTGATCGGCGTGAGCGACGTGGCCCCCGTCGGGACGATGGGTGAGGCCGTCCGCGGTTCCTACGACCTCCTTGACGAGGACCAACGCAGGTGCTTCCGTCGCCTCGCGGTCGTCGGTCGACCGGTCGGCCTCGATGCGCTGGCCGACCTGTGCGAGGTGTCCCGGCCCGCGGCGGTCCAGCTCGCCTCGGCCCTGGCCCGCCGCAGCCTCGTGGAGGTGCAGTCCGACGGACGGTTCGACATGCTCCCGCCGCTGCGCGAGGTGGGACGGGAGCTCGCTCGGGCGACCGCGGACGAGCAGGAGGCGATGGACGGCCTCCTGCGCTGGGCCGACCGGGCCATCCCGGAGGGCTACAACACCGGAGCCGCTGATGCGCCGTGGCTCGCCGAGGTGCCGCTGGTCGCCGCCGCCGTCCGGCATGCCGCGGCCGACGACGCTCGACGCCCGGAGGCGTACGACCTCGCCAACCGTGCCTTCTCCTCGCTCTACACCGCGATGCGCGCCCGCGACGCGGTGGACCTGCTCGAGTCGGTCCTCGACAGCGGTGACGGCCCGGCGACCATCGGCTCGCAGCTCGCCCGGCGGGCCGGGATCTGTGCCTCCGAGGTTCGCGGCACGTACGAGGGCCTGCGCCTGCTCGACCGGGCGGAGCAGCACGCCTCGGGTCTCGAGGACGGAGCGCGCAGCCTGGAGTTCGCCCGCAACGCCGCGATCCGCGCCGAGATGCACCTCGACGCCGGCAACCTCGCGCAGGCACGCGCCGACGCCGAGCGGACCCTCCTGCTCGGCCAGCACGACCCGTACGTCGTCCGCCAGGTGCGTCGGACCCTCATGGACGTGTGCGTCGCCAGCGGTGACCTGGCGGAGGCCGAGCGGCTCGGTGCCCTGATCGTCGACGCCCCACCTGCCGACGAGCGGTGGATCGCCCTGTCGGCGCGCACCCTGCAGGCCAAGGTCGCCTGGGAGCAGGGTCGACTGGTCGAGGCGGAGTCGTTGGCGCTGTACGCCCTCGCCCAGGCCCAGGAGCTCCACGAGGACCGCATCGCCTTGCTCGCCGACACCGTCGTGCGGCTGGTGACCGGCCGGCCGGGTGCCGAGCTCGACGTCGACATCGAGAACCTCCCGTGGGCCGTGCGCGTCGTCGTCCAGCTCCAGGACGCCCGCGACCTGCTCGCCGCCGGTGACCTCGGCCGCGCCGCCGGCCGGGCGGCGGACACGGTGGTCCTCGCCGACAGCAGCCGGCTCGGCCGCGACGGCGTGGAGGGCCGGCTGCTCGTCGCCGACGCCCTCATGGCCACCGGCGACCCCACCCAGGCCCGCCCGTCCTACCTGTCCGCCCTGCGTCGGGCCACTGACATCCCCATGCCCCTGCGCGCGGCCGATGCGCTCGACGGCCTCGCCGCGGCCGCGGAGCCGGGCACGGCGGCATACCGGCAGCTGGCGGGAGCTGCGGCAGCGCTGCGGGCGCCGCGCGGGGCGGCCGGCCGCACCCGCCCCGGTGTCCCGTATGCCGCGGGCTCACCGCGCGACTGCCCGTCGAGCTGGGTGTCCGGTGGTCACCTCACCCCCGCCGGGCTGGCGGCCGTGACCGACCTCGCGACCGGCGACGAGCCCGAGGTCGTCTCGGCGCTGGGGGTGCTGACCCGGGCGGAGCGGGCGGTGGCCGAGCTCGTGGCCGAGGGCCTGACCAGCCGGCAGATCGGCGAGCAGCTGTTCGTGTCGCCGCGCACTGTGGACGCGCACCTGTCGCACATCTTCCGCAAGCTCGAGATCAGCACCAGGGCCAAGCTGGCCGCGCTGATGGCCGAGGTGGCGTGAGGGTCCAACCGTGAGCGGCGTCGGCTCCGAATGACCGGCGTGCCCGACCTGACCTACCGACTCGTGATCCGCGCCTGCCACGTCCTGTTCCGGGCGCTGGGGCTGCGGATCGACGTCCGGGGTGCGTACCGCCTGCCGCAGACCGGACCGGTCATCGTCGCGGCCAACCACAGCAGCTTCATCGACTTCATGTTCGTCGGGCTGGTGGCGACGGCCAGGGGGCGGCTGGTGCGGTTCATGGCCAAGAAGTCGGTGTTCGACGCACCGGTCTCCGGTCAGCTGCTGCGCGGGATGCACCACATCCCGGTCGACCGCGCCCACGGCGAGACGGCGGCCCGTGCGGCGTACCGCGCCCTGCTCGCCGGCGAGGTCGTCGGCATCTACCCGGAGGCGACGATCGGTCGGGCGTTCGTCGTCAAGGACCGGGTGGACGTCAAGCGCGGCGCCGCCTACCTGGCCCTGCGGACCGGGGCGCCGATCGTGCCGGTCGCGCACTGGGGGGTGCACCGCATCTTCACCGTCGGGGGACGCTGGAGCCTGCGCCGGGGCACCGCCGTCCAGGTGCTCGTCGGCGACCCGATCACGCCGATGCCGGGCGAGGACGCCGAGGCGCTGACGACGCGGGTGCACGACGTGCTCGTGGGGATGGTCGAGCGGCTCGTGGACGCCTACCCCCAGAAGCCGGCGCAGCCGCATACCGCGTGGTGGTGGCCGGCCACGCGCGGTGGCGCGGCCCCCGCAGCAGACGAGGCGCGCCACCTCGACGAGGAAGCGCGCCTCAAGGCCGACGCCGGCCGCCGCGGCTGACGGGTCCGGACGACCCCGACCCTCGCTTTGGGTGCCCAAGTGGTCGGAAATCCGACCGTCTGGACACCCAAAGCCGGGGTGGGGGGCGAGGGGTCAGACGGGGGCGGGCTCGCTCGTCGCGGCCTCGGTGGGCACGTCGTCGCCGGGGCGCTTCACCGCGGCGAGCAGCATCTGCGCGACGTCGACGACCTCGACCTCTTCGGCCTTGCCCTCGGACTGGGCCGCGGTGAGGCCGTCGGACAGCATCACCCGGCAGAACGGGCAGCCGATGGCGATCCGCTCCGCCCCGGTGGCGATCGCCTCCTCGGTGCGGTTGGTGTTGATCCGCGTGCCGAGCTTCTCCTCCATCCACATGCGGGCGCCGCCGGCGCCGCAGCAGAACGACTTCTCCTTCGTGCGCTCCATCTCCTTGAGCTCGACACCCGGCAGGGCGCCGATGAGCTCGCGGGGCGGGGCGTAGACGCCGTTGTGGCGACCGAGGTAGCAGGGGTCGTGGTAGGTCACGGTCTCCGCGGTCGAGGCCACGTTCTTCAGGGTCGACTTGCCGGGGGCGTCAGCAGGCCGGGCCACCGGGACGAGCTTCTTCTCGCGCACGAGGCGGTTGAGCAGCTGGGTGTGGTGGACGACCTCGTACTTGCCGCCGAGCTGCGGGTACTCGTTCTTGATCGTGTTGAAGCAGTGCGCGCAGGTGACGACGATCTTGGTCGCTCCCACCTCGTTGAGCGTCTCGACGTTCTGCTGGGCGAGCATCTGGAAGAGGAACTCGTTGCCGGCGCGGCGTGCGGAGTCACCGGTGCACGACTCGCCGTCACCGAGGATCGCGAACGAGACGCCGGCTTGGTCGAGCAGCTCGGCCACGGCGCGGGTCGTCTTCTTGGCGCGGTCCTCGTAGGCGCCGGCGCAGCCGACCCAGAACAGGTAGTCCACGTCGTCGGCAGAGTCCACGTCCTGGCCGAGGATCTTCACCGGGAAGGGCAGGTCCTTGGCCCAGTCGAGGCGGGCGCGGGCGGCCATGCCCCACGGGTTGCCCTTGTTCTCGAGGTTCTTGAACAGGCCTCCGAGCTCGTTGGGGAACGCGCTCTCGATGAGGTTCTGGTACCGCCGCATGTCGACGATCGCGTCCACGTGCTCGATGTCGACGGGGCACTGCTCGACGCAGGCACCGCAGGTGGTGCACGACCACAGGACGTCCTGGTCGATGACGGCGTCGGGGCCGTGCGGGTTGTAGGCCGCGAGCGGGTCGGTGATCGAGTAGCCGGTGTCGCCGATGAGCGGCACCTCGGCGAGGGCGGCCGCGCCCTCACCCAGACCCTCGCGCTCCGACTCCGACGCCAGCAGCCACGGCGCCTTGGCGTTGGCGTGGTCGCGCAACGTCATGATGAGCATCTTGGGGGACAGCGGCTTCTCGGTGTTCCACGCCGGGCACTGCGACTGGCAGCGGCCGCACTCGGTGCAGGTGGAGAAGTCGAGCAGGCCCTTCCAGGTGAAGTCCTCGACCTTGCCGACGCCGAGCGCCGCGTCCTCGTCGAGCTCCTCGATGTTCTCGAAGTCGACCGGCGCCCCGCCGACCATGAGCGGCTGGAGCTCGCCCAGCGACGTGCGTCCGTCGGCGTGACGCTTGAAGAAGATGTTGAAGAACGCGAGGAACCGGTGCCACGCGACCCCCATGGTCGGCGTGAGCGAGATGGTGATCATCCACGCGAACGAGATGAGGATCTTCACCGCGGCGACCACGACGATCACGGTCTCGAGCGTCGACGCCGACCCGCCGAACCCGGCACCCAGCCAGGCGGTCAGCGGGTAGTGCAGGGCCGTCGCGTGCTCGTCGCCGGTGGCCTGGCCCAGGGCGTACTCCAGGGCCCGCAGGCTGATGATGCAGATCGTGACGCCGAGGATGGTGAGCTCGACGTAGTAGGCCTGCCAGAAGTTCGAGCCGAAGAACCGCGAGCGCCGCCCGCCCTCGCCGGCGGCGCTGCGCGGGTGGTTCTTCTGCCGGATCGCCATGAGGGTGAGGATGCCGACCAGGCCGGTCCACGCGAAGAACTCGGTGACCCACTCGTAGGGGAAGAAGTGCCCGATGAGGGGGAGCGCGAAGTCCGGCTTGGCCAGCTGCCCGAAGGCGTTCACCAGCGTCAGGAACAGCACGCCGAAGCTGATCATCGTGAACCAGTGCGCCACCGCGACGACCGGGAGCCGCGACATGCGGGTGTGCCCGAGGAACTCGCGCAGCAGCGTCACGGTGCGCGTGCCCTTGTCCCCGGTGCGGGTCGCGTCCGGCGAGCCGAGGCGGAACACGGACAGGAAGTGGCGGATCACGCGGGCGAAGAGGGCGATGGCCACGAGCGTGACCACGCCGCAGACGACGAGCGCGACGATCTGGAGGGCAGACATGGCGGTCATGCTACCCGCGGGTAAGCGTCCGCTTACCGGTTTGTGACCCGGCTCAACCGCGTGGCGTCGGACCGGTCCCCGTGCCGGTACCGGACCCGTAGCGGCCGGGGCGCGGACGGCCGTTGCACCCGTCATAACGATCTGTTGGAATATCCATAACGCGTTCTTCGCTTGCCTGAGAGAAGGACACGACAGCCTGCCCAACGCCGCGCTCGAGGTGAGCCCGCGGCATACCGAAAGTAGAGGCGCATGCCGATCCACGACGACGTGACCCAGCTCATCGGCAACACCCCGCTGGTGCGCATCAACCGCCTCATCGACAGCGACGCGACCGTCGCCGCGAAGCTGGAGTTCTACAACCCGGCCTCCTCGGTCAAGGACCGCATCGGCGTCTCGATCATCAACGCCGCCGAGGCGTCCGGCCAGCTCGAGCCCGGTGGCACGATCGTCGAGGCGACGTCCGGCAACACCGGCATCGCGCTCGCGATGGTGGGCGCCGCACGCGGGTACAAGGTCGTGCTGACCATGCCCGAGACCATGTCCAAGGAGCGCCGGGCCCTGCTGCGCGCCTACGGTGCCGAGCTCGTCCTCACCGAGGGAGCCCTCGGTATGAAGGGTGCGGTCACGAAGTCCGAGGAGATCGCCGCCGAGCGTGGCGGCGTCCTCGCGCGCCAGTTCGCCAACGAGGCCAACCCGGAGATCCACCGCAAGACCACGGCGGAGGAGATCTGGAAGGACACCGACGGCGAGGTCGACATCGTCGTGGCCGGCATCGGCACCGGTGGCACGATCACCGGCATCGGCCAGGTGCTCAAGCCCCGCAAGCCCGGTCTGCAGATGATCGCCGTGGAGCCGGAGGAGTCGCCGATCCTCAACGGCGGCCAGCCCGGCCCGCACAAGATCCAGGGAATCGGCGCCAACTTCGTGCCCGAGATCCTCGACCGCGACATCTACGACGAGGTCATCGACATCAACGCCGAGACCTCCGTCGAGTGGGCTCGGCGAGCCGCTCGCGAGGAGGGCCTGCTCGTCGGCCTGTCCTCCGGCGCGGCGCTCGCTGCCGCCGACCAGGTCGCCCGTCGCCCCGAGAACGCCGGGAAGACGATCGTCGTGATCATCCCGTCGTTCGGCGAGCGCTACCTGTCGACCATCCTCTTCTCCGACCTCCTCGACTGACCGGCGGCGCACCCCTCGTGACCCTTGCCCTGTACGCGCGGCGCGCGCGGAGCCGCATCGTCGACGACCTCGACGCGGCCATCGCGCGCGACCCCGCGGCGGCCTCCCGGCTCGACCTGGCGCTCAACTCCCCGGGGTTGCACGCGATCTGGGCGTACCGCGCGGCGCACCGGCTGTGGTTGCGCGGGGGTGCGGCCAAGCCGTTCGCCCGGCTGCTGTCGACAGTGGTGCGGTCACTGACCGGCGTGGAGATCCACCCCGGTGCCACCATCGGCCGTCGCTTCTTCATCGACCACGGCATGGGGGTCGTCATCGGCGAGACCGCAGAGGTCGGCGATGACGTCATGCTCTACCACGGGGTCACGCTCGGCGGCCGGTCGATGCAGAAGGTCAAGCGCCACCCGACCGTCGGCAGCCGCGTGACCATCGGCGCCGGTGCCCGCGTCCTGGGCCCGGTCGACATCGGTGACGACGTCCAGATCGGCGCCAACTCGGTCGTCGTCAAGGACGTCCCCACCGGCGCGATCGCGACGGGGATCCCCGCCGTGATCCGCTTCCCGGAGGGTCGCGAGGACCCCTACGAGCTCATGTTCAAGGACCCGGCCATCTGGATCTGACGCCCTTCCGTGGCCTGGGGCAGGGTCAGTTCTCCTTGTGCCAGAACGGGATTCAGGCCGGCGTATGCGGTGCAGCCCAGTCCGCGCCGTACAGGCAGAACGCGCGGGCTCCCGGGTGCTCGGCCACGGTGACCGCGAGGGCCCGGGCGGCGGGGACCCCGCTGCTGAGCCGGCGGTGGTAGTCGACCATCGCGACCGCGGCCACCTCGTCACCCACCGGTGCCACCGCCGCCACGACGGAGCGCGCACCGAGCGAGAGCAGCGCTGCGGTGAGGCCGAACGGTTCGTCGCCGGGGCGCAGGTCCGACTGCCCGACGTCGCACGCCGACAGCACGACGTGCCGTGACCGCAACGGCCTGGGCAGCTCGTGCGCGAAGACCGGGCCGTCGGCGAGGTGCAACGAGGAGAAGAACGGGTTCTGGCGCTCGTGCGTCCCGTGCGCGGCCACGTGCACCACGGTGTCGGTGGCCAGGGCGGTGACGAGTCGCTTGCTGTCCTGGGTGCCCCCGTGGTCGGCGCCGCTGCCCGAACCCCAGACCGCGGCCACGTCTGCTGCCTCGGCGACCGCCCTGCGCAGGCTCGGGCCGGCGAGCGAGGTCACGGTGGTCGGGCCCTCGGCCGGGGGTTCGGGGGTGGCCCAGCGGGTCAGCGACGCGGCCACGGTGACGGGGCGGCCCGCGGCACCTGGCAGGGCGGTCCACGGCACGCTGGCCAGGGCGCGGCTCGGTGCCACGACCACCCCGCACCCGTCGGGGAGCCGGAGGTCGCCGAACACGACCCGGTCGAGCTCGGCGAGCGAGGCGTCGACGGCCCGTCCGACCGCTGCGGCCAGCGCGGGGTTCGTCGCGGCGAACGCCTGTGCGCGCAGGTCGCGGACCAGCCGGTCGGCCAGGGTGGTCACCGTGGCGACCGTCCCGAGGTGGCGCACCCGGCTCCGACGGTGCGCCCCGACCTCGAGGACGTACTGCTGACCCGCGTGTGCGAACAGCACGAGGGCGACCTCGTCACGCTCGCCGAGGGCGGCCCGCGTGCCGGTGAACCCCGCCGCCTCACCCGGGGTCCGTCCTGACGCGGTGCCCGCCACCGGCGCCGGCTCGTCCTGGGTTGCGTTCCGCTCGCTACGACCGGACGTCGACCAGTCGCGCTCGGCGATGCGCCCCTCCAACGAGGCCACCTGCGAACGCAGGGAGGCCTCCTCCTCGCCCGGCGCGGTGCTCCCGAGGCGCAGCCTGGCCTGCCGCAGGTGCGCCATGAGCTCGGCCGTCTCCGCGTCGGGCGGGGCGGACACCGGCGGCAGCCGGTGGGACACGGCACGCCACCGCTCGACGCTGTCGAAGATGCGGCGGGCGGACCCGCTGGAGAGGGCGTCACCGAGGTCGAACTCGCTGAGCCGCCTACCGTGCAGGGCGAGGGCGGCTCGCACCTCCAGGCTCTGGGTGGGCGCCGCCCGCCGTCCGAGCCGACGTGCGGAGGCGTGCACCTCGCGTCGAGCGCTGCGCGAGTCGCCCTGTGCCGCAGCAACCTTGGCGAACAGCAACCGGTCGTGCATGTCCCCGGCGAGGCCCTGGTGGGCCGCGCCACGGAGCCGCTGGGCGGCATCTGCGGCTCCGTCGACGTCGCCGCGCAGCAGCAGGGTCTCGACGTGGACGCGGGCCGCGAGCCGCTCCTCGGCGGTGACGGGGCGACCGGTCTGCAACCACGGCACGAGGAGGTCGTCGACGCCGCGCGGCACCCGGCCGCTGCCGAGGTCGACGGCCGCCCGGAGCAGCAGGGTGCTGCGTTGGCGACCCTCGGCTCCCCGAGCGCGGTAGATGCGGATCGCAGCCCCCAGCTCGTTGCGCGCGCTCGTGGCGTCGCCCTCGACGAGCGCGCAGGCGGCCAGGTCGAGCCGGATGTCGGCCTCCTCGAGGGCGAGGTGCTCGGTGCGGGCCTCCGCGAGGGCGCCGTGGAGCGTGTCGCGGGCCTGGGTGAGCAGCCCGGACTCGAGCAGCACCTGGGCCAGGTCCTGCTTGGCCCGGGCCCGGGCGACCGGTACCTCGACGTCGTCCGCGGCCCGCATGAGGGAGATCGCCTCGGGGAGGTTGCCGGCGTAGAACTCCAGGCACCCGAGGTTGTGGCGGGCCTTGAACTCCTGCTCGACCACCCCGCCCTCGACCGCGAGGGCGAGCGCCTCGTGCAGCTCGGCCCGGGCCTCGCCGAGCTCGAGCAGCGAGAGGTGGGACAGGCCGCCGTTGAGGAGCGCCGAGGTGCGTTCGCGTGGGGCGAGCAGCTGCATCGAGGCGTCGTCGACGTGCGCCAGGGCCGCGAGCGCGGACCGCCAGTCGGCCAGGGACACGTGGACCACGGCCTCCTGCACCCAGGTCAGCGCGTGCAGCCGGGGCGAGTCGGTGAGAGCGCGCACCTCCTCGAGCAGGGCCAGCGCCTCGTCCCGGCCGTGCAGCGCCACCGTGGTCCAGGCCAACGTGATGAGGATGCGCGACCGCGCCGTCACGGACCCACGCGTGGGCGACGAGGCGTCGAGGCGCAGTGCCCTGTGCAGTGCTGCCTCCGCCTCCCGGAAGCGCCCGATCCCGTTGAGGTGGCGTGCCCGGGTGAACAGCTCCTCGACCGCCGGGTCGACGACCTCGATGGCGTCCCCTAGATCTCGATGGCCGGGGTGATGACCGGCCTGCTGTCGGGCAGGTCCAGTCGTCGCAGGAGCAGGTGCACGAGCCCACGCTCGACCTTGGCGAAGCTGAACCGTCCCTCGGCGTCGGTCTCGGTGCTCTGGGTGCGCGAGCGTTCGCGCAGCTCGACGGCCGTGGGCCCGTTGCTCACCCAGCCGCTGAGCCGGGCGTGGACCCCGTCGATGGACTCGATGGTGATCATCGCGCTCAGGGTGTCGGTCGAGAACGTCACCGTGGCCGCCCGGTCGTAGACCTTGGCCCGGACCCCCACCGCCTCGGCGCTGGTCTGCATGATCTGCGCGACCTCGGCCTCGAGCGCCGCCACGGTCATCGCGAACTTGGCCCGCTCGGCCAGCCCCGGCGGCACGGGGTCGCTCGCGGCGAAGATGCTGCGGACGGTGGCCAGCGCCCGGAGGTCCTGTGCGTCCAGGGGTTCGGCCGCAAGACGGTCGAGCTCCCGATCGCGCTCCTGATCGCGCTCCTGGTCAAGCTCCCGGTCGTGGCTGCGGTCGGCGGATCCGGTCATGACGCCACCTCCCAGGCGGGGTCGTTGGTGAGTCCTGCCCGCAGCTTGGCGAGGCAGCGGCCGCGGGTGGGGCCGATGCTGCCGACGGGCATGCCGAGGGCCTCGGCGACGTGCTGGTAGTCGGGTCGCTCCGCGAGCGCCACGACGCGCAGCAGCTGCTGGCAGCGTTCGGAGAGGGTGGCGAAGTGCCGCCACAGCACCACCTGGTCCTGTCCGCGGACCACGACCTGCTCGGGTCCGTCGAGCGGGGCGGGCGTGCCGTCGAGCAGGTCGCCGATCTCTTCGCGCGAGTCCTCGCGACGGGAGCGGCGGGACACGGCCCAGGCCTCGCGGCGGGCGGTGGTGGTGAGCCACTTGAGGACGGCGAGCGGGTCCTGGATGGAGTCCTGGTGCTTGACCAGGGACAGCCAGGTCGTCTGGACGACGTCCTCGGCCGCCGCGCTGCCCAGGCCCTGGGCGCGGGCGGTGTGCCACAGCAGGGCCGTGGTCGCATCGACCAGGTCGGACATCGCCTCCGGGTCACCACCGCGGTATGCGGCGAACGCCAGCGCTGCGCGCTCGGCCAGACCTCCCGTGGTCCCGTCGGTCTGCATCACGAACCCCCCAGCGTCGTGGCGACCGCGCCGGCGGCTGCCTTGACGCGGGCCGCACGGTCCGGGCGGTCGAGCCCCTCGTCCGCCCCCTGGCAGCCGACGAGCTGGGCGGCCACGTCACCGGCGAGCGCGGGAGCGGCGAACGACGTCCCGCTCCACTGCCCGAACCCGCCAGAGTAGTCGTCGAGGTCGATCGAGCCGCGGGCCGGGTTCGTCGAACCGGGGAGGTTGAGCACGCTGCGGATGCTGCCGTCGAACGTCGTCGGCATGGTGCTGACCACGGCGGTGCCGCAGCGGTAGGCGGTGACCCACGAGCCGGTGTTCGAGTAGACCGAGACGGTCGGTCCGGTGGGGTTGAGCCCACCCGGGTTGTGTGCGCCGACGCTGACGAGGGGCACGTCGAACCCCGAACCCGTCGCGAACGCGGCCGGGAAGAACTCGACGTCGCTCGACCCGTTGCCGGCGGCTGCCACGACCACGACACCGGTCGAGCTGAGGCCACGCAACGCGGTCACCAGCGCGCCCTCGTCCTCGAAGGTACCCGGGGTCTCGTGGTAGTAGCCCAGTGACATCGACAGCACGTCCACGGCGGGGCCGCGACGGCCGGGGTCTCGCAGGGCGAGGAGCTGTCGGGCGTAGAGCAGCTGCAGCGCGTCGATGACGTCGGCCTCGTCCGCGACCCCGTCGCCGTACATGATCGGGATGGCCATGATGGTGGCCTCGGGGCAGTGCTGCCTGACCACCCCGGCGATGAACGTCCCGTGGCCGGCCAGCCGGTCCAGCACACCGTTGACACGGTCGACGGTGACACCGGTGTTCTCCGGGTCGTCGGCCGGGGTGAAGACCAGCCCGACGGGGACGCCCTCGACCTCGACGTCCTTGATGACGCCTCGCTCGAACCAGGGGTGGGCACCGATGCCGGTGTCGAGCAGGGCCACGACCGGGCCGTCGGGCAGCTCGGCCGGGCACGGGTCCGGTGCGGCCCAGGTGACCGGGGACCGTCCGGACGGACCGCCACCGGGCAGGCCGGCCAGCCCCACGCCGTCGCCGTACCCGACGCCGTCGCCGTATCCGACGCCGTCGCCGTACCCGACGCCGTCCCCGTAACCCACACCGTCGCCGTACCCGACGCCGTCGCCGTAGCCACTGCCCACCATGACGTGGCACAGCTCGACCGCCGACGCGAAGCGCGGGTGCTCGGCACGGAAGTCCTGCAGGATCTTCCAGGCGTCGGGGGGTTCGACCGACTCACCAGGCAATGGCGCGATGAGGACGCTGGTCGAGCCGACCCGGTCGAGCTCGTCGGACAGCTCGAGGCGCCGGAACAGGTCACCGAGCCCGGTCTCGCGACGTTCCTCGACGGTGTAGCGACCCTCGAGCTGCTTGCGCAGGGCGCTGATCGGGCCCTCCGCGCGGCCCTCCAGCTGCCCCCTGACGAGCAGGGTGTCACCGACGTACACGGTGGGGCTGGGCACCGGCTGGTCGCCGAGTCGCTTGCAGGTGGCCGGGTCCAGCGCGCGGGCTCCGAGGCGGCGGACCGCGCTGCCGGGCACCGAGAGGTGCGGGATGCGGCGGCCGGGTCCCCTGCTGGGCGTGGGGGTCACGTGTGCCATGAGCTCTCCTGAGGGCGGTGCCGACCCTGGGGGGCGCGGGTGCGTCCACGGTCAGCGTAGTGAGGCGGGTGCGTCACAGACAGGAGTTCGGACGGTTCTTCCTGATACCTCCCGCGCGGGGCGAGTTCGGCGAAGCCGGTCAAGAGTCGCCCAAGAACGGGGCAAGGACTGGTCACGAAAGTTTCGCGCCGGATGTATCAGCGCGGCGGTCCCGCGCTCTTCTCCGGTGTCGGGCCCGATTCGGGGGAACGAGCCCGGCGGCAAGGAAAGGAAGACCTCATGTCATGCCGGAAAGACGCACGCCGACGGCGCCGTTCTGGTGTGGCTGGGGCGCTGGCTCGGGGGTGCCAGCGTGGAAGCCGGTGGTGCGGGGGGTCGCGCTGCGGGTTTGCCCTCAGGGGCACGTCACCGGGTCGGCCGGGTCAGAGCAGGTGCTGGTCAGGGGTTTCCGGCACTCGTTCGACCAGGGCCACCCGGTGGCGTCCCTGAAGGTCTTGGCTGAGCCGCACGGGGGTGCGCGAAAGCCCGCGACGCGGCATACCGATCAGGTATGCCGCGTCGCGGGCCTCGTCGTGTCCGTCGCCCGGCGAGGCGGTCGGCTCAGGGGAGCTTGTCGCCCCCGGGCCCGAAGCCCGAGGTGTCGGCGTGGAGCCGACCGTCGGTGCCGCGGTGGAGGGTCTCGGGCAGGTCCTCGCCGGTGAGGCGCTCCTTGGCGCTCGCCCCGGCCGTCTTGGCGGCCTCGCCGAGCTTGGCGCCGAGGACGGGCGCCTGTTCCTTGACGGCTTCCTTGACGGTCTCGACCCGGTGCTGGACCGGTTCGCTGGACCAGACCTGGCTGGCGCGGCCGCGGATCTGCTCGTAACGCTTCTGGCCCGCCTTCGCGCCGAGGACGTAGCCGGCGGCGACGCCGGCGATGAAGGACAGCTTGCCCATGGTGGATCCTTTGGTCGGTGTCCTCCGACAGTAACAAAAGCCCTGCTCAGGGGCCTTTCGGGCGGGTGAGGCGGTGCCGCAGCCCGAGCGGGAAGACCACCCAGGCAGCGACGAACAGCACCGCGCCGACGAGGGCCGCGACCACCCCGGCCCGCTGGCCGAGGACCAGGGCGAAGGTGAGCGCCATGACGCTGACGACGGCAGCCGCCAGGGTCGCCAGCCCGATGACGGAGACGTGGTGGGCGATGCTGACCAGGGTCTCCTTGCGCTGCTGCCGGAACAGCCAGCGGTGCACAGCCACCGGCGTGATGAGCAGACAGGTGGCGAGGATGCTCGCGCTGATCGCCACGACGTACGCCGAACGCTCGAAGTGGGTGATGTCGCGGAACGCAGGCTGGATCGGCAGGGTGAGCAGGAAGCCGGTGAGGATCTGGACGCCGGTCTGTGTGACGCGGAGCTCCTGCAACAGCTCGTCCCAGTTGCGGTCGAGCCGTTGGGCCTTGGTTTCGCCCTCGCGTTGGTAGCCGTCCACGACGTGACGATACCGTTGGCCCCGGTCCGGCGGTCGTGTGTCGCAAGGCCTGGAGGGCTCGCATAGTGGCCTAGTGCGGCGGTCTTGAAAACCGCTATGGCGGCAACGTCATCGTGGGTTCGAATCCCACGCCCTCCGCCGACCCTCCGTGGGCACGGAGTCGCCCACCGTCGCCACCACGACCCTCGTTGCGTCAGCGAGCGGACAGAGCCGCAGCAGTTCTGGGACGAGTCTCTGATCATCCGATCAGCACGCGTCCAGGGAGTTGCGATGAACACACTGACCACCCACCGGTTCCCGTTCCGGCCGCTCGTCCTCGCCCTGGCCCTGGCCACGCCGTTGGCAGTGGCCGGGACGGCCTCGGCCCAGTCCTCACCGAGCCAGCCGCCCTCGGCCCAAGCACGGTCCACCGCCTCCGGCGGGTCCGCCTCCCACGGCCGACCCGAGTCCGGACGCCCGGCGAAGGCCGGTACCCACAGCCCGGCCAGACCCGAGCACGCCTGTACCGAGAAGATGCACGTCGTCGAGCACCAGGGCCGGTCCTGCAAGGTCGCGAACGGCTTGTTCAAGGTCGAGCTCGCCGACGGGTCCTTCACCTACACCCACGGCCCGGACCCGGTCGAGGTCGACCACGACCACCACGACCACGGAACGACGACACCCTCCACGAGCGGCCAGACGGGCAACCTCGCCAGCGTCGCCCGGAACCCGGTCTGCTCGTCGGCGAACCCGCACGGCAACTACGGGATCCGCGCCGTCATCGCCATGCCGTCCGACGGGTCGCAGACCATCACGGTCGACCAGTTCCGGACCATGCTGAAGACGATCAACGGTGCCATCTACAAATCGGGCGTCGAGTCCGGGAGCGTCGGCGGGGCGGACCTGGTCTTCGAGTGCGACAGCACCGGGGCGATCCGGGTCGACGTCCAGCGGCTCGCCCACACGAACGCCACATCGACCTTCGCCACCATCGTCGGGGACCTCAAGGCCCTCGGCTACACGTCGACCGCCCGCAACTACGCGGTCTACTACACCCACACGGCCAGCGCCGGCGGCCAAGGCTCCCTGATGAGCGACAGCAGCAACAGCGCCAGCAACGCCAACAACACCGGCGGTCGCTTCGCCATCGACTACGGCATCCCCCAAGCCGAGACGATGATGCACGAGATCGGCCACAACCTCGGCGCCGTCCAGCCGGGGGCCCCCTACGCGACCGGCACCACCACGACCGCCAGTGCCGGGAACTGGGGTCACTGCTGGGAGGGCCAGGACGTCATGTGCTACAACGACAAGGGGTCCACGGACCCCGGCTACATCAGCTGGGTGTGCGCTGACTTCGACCACTTCGACTGCGGCCACGACGACTACTTCGACGCCGTGATCGGCGCGGGCCAGGGCGCCACCTCGACGAGCTGGCTCGCGAGCCACTTCAACATCGCGGCCTGCTACGACGTCTTCGTCGTCAACCGGGCCTGCTCCGTGACGACCGGTGGTGACGTGACACCGCCCGCCGTCTCGGCCCCCACCCAGACCGTCCAGTACCTCGGACAGGTCAGCAACGGACTCGTCCCGGTGACCTACGCCTGGACGGCGAGCGACGTCAGCGGGGTGACCCAGGAGGACGCCTGGATCAAGGTCAACGGCACCTGGCTCCAACTGAGCCTCGCCTCTGCCGCCGTGCGGTCGGGCACGTGGTCGCTCACCCCCGGCTCGACGTACCAGTTCGCGGTGAGGGCCAAGGATGCCAAGGGCAACTGGAGCGGGTTCGCGATGGGCCCGTTGCTCACGGTGGATGCCTTGCAGGAGAACTCGACGTCCATCAGCTACAGCTCTGGCTGGCTCGCCTACACGGGCAGCTACTTCGGCGGCCGGCAGTACTCCTCAGGCACCACCGGGGCGACGGCGAAGGTCACCTTCACCGGACGCGGGTTCGCCTGGTACGCGGCCACCGCGACCAACCGTGGCGTCGCGTACGTCTGGGTCGACGGCGTCTACGCCGGCACCGTCGACACCTACTCGCCCTCGACCTACCTCGCCCGGGGCGTGCTGACCCGCAACTGGACCACATCCGGGACGCACACGGTCCAGGTTCAGGTGGTCGGGACCACCGGGCGCCCGACCATCGACGTCGACGCATTCGTGGCGGGGGCGGGGGACGAGCCGGGCGGCTCGTCCCCCGCCCCGCTGTCGTCGCGAGTGTCGTGGATGAGGTGGTTTGCCCACGCCAGCGCAGGAAACCATGTACAGCAGTACGCGAATTGCACGATCCTGTCCCTGACCGCCCACGCCTAGCGTGGGGTCAGAACCTGTCACAGGGGATTGGACGTCCGCTTTCGGGCGGCGGGCCGGAGGCCGGGCAACCCTGCAGCCCGGCCTTCGTGCCGCCCGGATCAGGTGGCGGCAAGCCGGTCAGCGGGCAGCAGGCTGGGTCAGCGGGCGCGGCCGTTCCATCCGCCGGTCGTCGCGGCGTCGGCGAGCGCGTCGGCCAGCGAGTCCAGGGCCGCCTCGTCGCGGACGAGCCCGACCGTGGCGCGCACGTGGCCGCCGGGTCCGCTCGGCCCGATCCGGAACGGCGTCCCCGGCGCGACGCCGATTCCCTGGCTGGCCAGCCGAACGACCGCGGCCGTCTCGTCCTGGACGGGCACCCAGATGTTGATGCCCTCGGTCCCGCCCACCTCGACCCCGCGCTCGCGGAGGCGGTCGACGACGCGGGCTCGCCGCGCGGCATACGTCTGCGCGGCGGTCTGGACCTGCGCGGTGGCGACGTCGTCGGTGAGCAGTCCGAGCAGCACCTGCTGGAGCAGCCTGCTCGACCAGCCCTGTCCGAGCTGGCGACGACCGTTGAGGTCGTTCAGGATCCGCGCCGGTGCGCTGAGGGCGGCGAGGCGCAGGTCGGGTCCGTGCGACTTCGAGAACGAGCGGATGTGCACGGTCTGCTCGGGGCGCCACTGCCCGAGGCTGACGAGCGGTGAGGGGGACAGCCCGGCGGCGGAGTCGTCCTCGACGACCACGGTCGGCGAACCCGACAGCAGGGCGGCGATGCGCTCAGCACGGCGGGACGTCATCGTCACTCCCGTGGGGTTCTGCGCCCGCGGTTGCAGGACGACCGCCGCCACCGGTTCGCGCAGGGTGGCCTCCAGGGCTTCGAGGTCCAGGCCCTCCTCGTCGACGGCGACGCCGACGAGCTGCACGCCGACGGACTCGAGCAGGTCGACCAACGGCGGGAACCCCGGGTCCTCCACGACCACCCGGTCCCCGAACCGCAGCTGGGTCCGCACGAACAGGTCCATCGCATCCATCGCCCCGTCGACGACGGAGACCTCCTCCACGGCGAACGGCCAGTCCGCCACGAGGACCTCCGCGAGCGCCGGAAGCACCGGGTCGTCGAGGTAGCTGCCCGTCGTCGGAGCGGTGCGAAGGCCGGCGAGGGCCTGCCCCAGGTCGGGGAGCAGCTCAGGGTCCGGGACGCCCGTGGACAGGTCGTGGGCGAAGGTCGAGGGCCGTTCGAGGGCGGCGCGGTAGCGGACCGTGCCGCCGGACCGCTGGTCCAGGACGGTGGTGCCGCGGCGACCGTCGGTGGCCACGGTGCCCGACCGGGCGAGCAGCGCCCAAGCCGCACTCACCGTGGTCGGCGACAGGGCCAGCTCCGCCGCCACGGTCCGGATCGGGGGCAGGCGGTCGCCGGCGACGAGGAGCCCGTCGCGGATCGTCGCGGACACGGCATGCGCCAGTCCCTTCGCGGAGGGGGTGTCGAGGCGGGCCTCGAGGGCCGTGAGGGTGACGTGCGGCATCTTTGCACCATAGCAATACTTCTATTGTGTTACCAGTGGATGGATCGTATGGTGTGAGCATGACGACGCGCATTTCCCACTGGATCGACGGCCGGCCCACCGAGGGCACCTCCGGACGCACCTCACCGGTCTACAACCCGGCGACGGGTGCGGTCACCGGCGAGGTCGACCTCGCCTCGGTCGAGGAGCTCGACGCGGCGGTCGCCAGTGCCGCCGCAGCGGCCAAGGAGTGGCGCCACGCCTCCTTGTCGCATCGCAGCGCCGTCCTGTTCGCGTTCCGCGAGCTGCTGCACGCGCGCACCCCGGAGCTCGCCGCGATCATCACCTCAGAGCACGGCAAGGTGCTGTCCGACGCTGCCGGCGAGATCGCCCGAGGGCTGGAGAACGTCGAGTTCGCCACCGGTGTCCCGAACCTGCTCAAGGGTGGCTTCACCGAGCAGGCCGCCACCGGGGTCGACGTCTACAACATCCGCCAGCCGCTCGGTGTCGTCGCCGGCGTCACGCCGTTCAACTTCCCCGCGATGGTGCCGCTGTGGATGTGCGCCAACGCGATCGCCTGCGGCAACGCGTTCATCCTCAAGCCCTCCGAGAAGGACCCGTCGGCCGCGCTCTTCCTCGCCCAGCTGTGGAAGGAGGCCGGCCTGCCCGACGGCCTCTTCACGGTCCTGCACGGTGACAAGGTCGCCGTCGACGCGATCCTCGACCACCCGGGCATCGCGGCGGTGAGCTTCGTGGGCTCGACGCCGATCGCCAGGTACATCTACGAGCGCGGCACGGCCAACGGCAAGCGCGTCCAGGCCCTCGGCGGCGCCAAGAACCACGCCCTCGTCCTGCCCGACGCGGACGTCGACATGGCCGCCGACTCGGTGGTGTCCGCGGCCTACGGCTCCGCGGGCGAGCGCTGCATGGCGCTCTCCGTCGCCGTCGCGGTCGGCGACGTGGCCCAGCCGCTCGTGGACGCGATCGCGGCCCGCCTGCCCAAGCTCACCGTCGGCAACGGCACCGATCCCGACACCGACATGGGTCCGCTCATCACCGCCGAGCACCGCGACAAGGTCTCCGGGTACGTCGGGGCCGGCCAGGAGGCCGGGGCCACGGTCGTCGTCGACGGCCGCGAGGGCGACCTGCCGACCGAGGGGTTCTTCCTGGGCACCACGCTGCTCGACCACGTCACCCCGGAGATGACCGTCTACACCGACGAGATCTTCGGACCGGTGCTGTCGGTCGTCCGCGTGGACACCTACGAGGAGGGCCTGGAGCTCATCAACTCCAACCAGTACGCCAACGGCACCGCGATCTTCACGCGGGACGGTGGCGCGGCCCGCCGGTTCCAGTTCGACGTCGAGGTCGGCATGGTCGGGATCAACGTGCCGATCCCCGTCCCGGTCGCCTACTACTCCTTCGGCGGTTGGAAGGACTCCCTCTTCGGCGACACCCACATGTACGGTCCCGAGGGCATCAACTTCTACACCCGCGGCAAGGTCGTGACGCAGCGCTGGCCCGACCCGGCCACGTCGAGCGTCGACCTCGGCTTCCCGCGCACCCGCTGATCCCCCGAGCCTGCCGAGAGGGCCCCATGACCGACACCACCGTCCAGCAGGGCGTGCTCGACGCCGTCACCGGAGCGACCGAGGAGCAGGTCCGCCGCGACGACCGGGGCCACGTGTTCCACTCGTGGTCCGCCCAGGGGCTCATCGACCCCCTGCCGATCGCGTCGGCCCTCGGCTCGTACTTCACCGACTACAGCGGCAAGCGGTACCTCGACTTCTCGAGCCAGCTGGTCAACGTGAACATCGGGTACCAGCACCCCAAGCTCGTGGCCGCGATCCAGGAGCAGGCCGGTCGCCTCACGACGATCAGCCCGGCGTTCGCCAACGACGCCCGCTCCGAGGCCGCGCGCCTCATCACCGAGCTCGCCCCGGGGGACCTCAACCGCGTCTTCTTCACCAACGGTGGTGCCGAGGCGAACGAGAACGCCCTGCGCATGGCGCGCCTGCACACCGGCCGCCACAAGGTCCTCGCTGCCTACCGGAGCTACCACGGCGCGACCGCGGGCTCCATCGCCCTGACCGGGGACCCGCGCCGATGGGCCTCCGAGCCCGGTATGCCGGGCGTCGTGCGGTACTGGGGTCCCTACCTCTACCGCTCGGCGTTCCACGCGACCACCGAGCAGGAGGAGAGCGAGCGCGCGCTGCAGCACCTGCGCGACCTGCTCATGGTGGAGGGGGCCCACACCGTCGCCGCGATCATCCTCGAGTCGGTCGTCGGCACCAACGGCATCCTCGTCCCGCCACCGGGCTACCTCCAGGGCGTGCGCGACCTGTGCGACGAGTTCGGCATCGTCATGATCGCGGACGAGGTGATGTCCGGGTTCGCCCGCTGTGGCGAGTGGTTCGCCGTGGACCACTGGGGCGTGGCCCCCGACCTGATCACCTTCGCCAAGGGCGTCAACAGCGGGTACGTCCCGCTCGGCGGCGTCATCATCTCCGAGCGCGTCGCGCAGTCCTTCGACAGCAAGCCGTTCCCCGGTGGCCTCACCTACTCCGGCCACCCGCTCGCCTGCGCCTCGGCCGTCGCCTCCATCAACATCTTCAAGGAGGAGGGGGTCGTCGAGCACGCCCGGGCCCTGGGTGAGGACGTCATCGGCCCCGGCCTGCGGGCGCTCGCCGAGCGCCACCCCAGCATCGGAGAGGTCCGTGGCCTCGGGACGTTCTGGGCGCTGGAGCTCGTCCGTGACCGCGAGACCCGCGAACCCCTGGTGCCGTTCAACGCCGGCGGCGCCGACGCCAAGGCGATGAACGAGTTCGCCGCAGCCTGCAAGGCGCGTGGCCTGTGGCCCTTCACCCACTTCAACCGCACCCACGTCGTGCCCCCGTGCACGACGACCGTTGACGAGGTGCGCGAAGGGCTGGCCATCCTCGACGAGGCGCTAGAGGTCGCCGACCAGTACTCCACCGGCAGCTGACGGTCATGCCACCCTCCCCGCAGGCAGCGGGGTCGACGGGGACGCCGCGCGGCCCGGCCGCGACCCTTGCCGATGCGGCCCTCGCCGACGCCGCACCGTCGGTCTTCTGGCTGGACCGGCCCGACCGCCCGGCACCCCGGCCCCGCCTCGAGGCACCCACCAGTGCCGACCTCGTCGTGGTCGGTGGTGGGTACACCGGTCTGTGGACCGCGCTGCTGGCCAAGGAGGCCGACCCTGGTCGGGACGTCGTCGTCGTCGAGGCCGGCCGCATCGGCTGGGCGGCATCGGGACGCAACGGCGGGTTCTGCTCGGCCAGCCTGACCCACGGCGAGGCGAACGGCCGCGAGCGCTGGCCGGCGGAGTACGAGCAGCTGCACCGGCTCGGCCTCGCGAACCTCGATGCGATCGAGGACACCGTGCAGCGACACGGTATCGAGTGCGACTTCCAGCGCACCGGCGAGCTCACCGTCGCCACCGCGCCGCACCAGGTGCAGTGGCTGAAGGAGGACCTCGGCGGCGGCACGTTCCTCGACCGCGACGCGATGCGCGCCGAGCTGGACTCCCCGACCTACCTCGCCGGGGTCCACACCCCCGACGAGACCGCGATGGTTGACCCGGCCCGCCTGGCCTGGGGCCTGGCAGCCGCGGCGGAGTCGCTCGGCGTGCGGATCGTGGAGCGCGCCAAGGCGACCGGCCTGGACCGCGACGGCGCCGGTATGCGGCTCACCACCGACCGTGGGCACGACCTGCGGGCCGCCCGGGTCGCCCTGGGCACCAACGCCTTTCCCTCACTGCTGCGGCGGACCCGACTCCACACGGTTCCCGTCTACGACTACGTCCTCATGACCGAGCCCCTGAGCGCCGAGCAGCTCGAGTCGATCGGCTGGGGCAGCCGCGCCGGGGTCGGTGACATGGCCAACCAGTTCCACTACTACCGGCTCACCGACGACAACCGCATCCTGTGGGGCGGGTACGACGCGATCTACCACCTCGGCCGTCGGGTGCGCCCGACCAAGGACCAGCGGCCGGAGACGTTCCACCGGCTGGCGACCCACTTCTTCGAGACGTTCCCCCAGCTCGCGGGGCTGCGGTTCAGCCACCGCTGGGGCGGGGCCATCGACACGTGCACCCGTTTCTGCGCGTTCTACGGCTCGGCCCACGACGGCCGCGTCGCCTACGCCCTGGGCTACACGGGACTCGGGGTCGGGGCGTCCCGGTTCGGTGCAGCCGTCACCCTCGACCTGCTCGACGGTGCCGACACCGAACGCACCAGCCTGCAGATGGTGCGGGAGAAGCCGTTGCCGTTCCCGCCCGAGCCGTTCGCGTACGCGGGGATCCAGCTGACCCGGTGGGCGCTGGCACGTGCCGACGAGAACGACGGCCGGCGCAACGCCTGGCTGCGCACGCTCGACCGCCTCGGCCTCGGCTTCGACTCCTAGAGGCGGGACAGGGCCCGGTCGACGAGGAGCGGCACCGAGGCACCGACCCGGTCGTAGCCCTCGCCCATCGACTTCCCCGCGAGGTAGCGCGCGTGGACGCCCTCGAGGATCACGGCCAGTCGGAAGTCTGTGAACGCGCGGTAGTAGTCCAGGCCGGACACGTCACGCCCGGTCACGGCGGCATACCGCTGCGCGATGTCGTCCGTCGTCGGGAAGCCCTCGTGCGCGGTGAGGCCGGCGGCGACGGGCACGGCGCTGCCGTCCTCGCCGGGGCCGGAGTAGTAGGTCAGCCACGTGGCGAGATCGGCGAGCGGGTCGCCGAGGGTGCTGAGCTCCCAGTCGACGACGGCGGCCACGGTGGGGCGGCCGTCCTGCTGGGTGACGAGGGTGTTGTCGAGGCGGTAGTCGCCGTGGACCAAGGTCACCTCACCACCCTCGGGGCGCCGGGTGTCGAGCTGCCGGACCAGCTCGTCCATGGCGGGGAGGTCCCGGGTACGGCTCGCGTCCCACTGACCGCTCCAGCGACGGACCTGGCGCTCGAGGTACCCGTCGGGCTTGCCGAAGTCACGCAGGCCGGTCTCGTCGAGGTCGACCGCGTGGATGGCGGCGAGCACGTCGACGAGGGAGTCGGAGAGCTGGTCGCGCTGGGTGACGGTGAGCTCCGCGGTCTGGGCGGCCTCGCGGTAGACCGTGCCCTCGACGAGGGCCATGACGTAGAAGGGCGCGCCGACGACCTCGGCGTCGGACGTGGCGGCGAGCACCTCGGGCACCGGGACGCCCGTCCGCCACAGGGCCGAGAGGACCCGGGCCTCGCGCCCCATGTCGTGCGCGCTGGGGAGCAGCTTGCCCAGCGGCGGTCGGCGCACGATGACGCTGGCCGTGGGGCTGGTCACGCGGTAGGTGATGTTCGACAGCCCGCCCGAGATCACCGCGGGGGTCCAGTCGGGGCCGAGCTGCGGCACGGCGTCGGCCGCCCAGGCCGTGAACGAGGCCCGCGGGAGCCCGGGGACGTCCTCCGGTCCGCTCGGGCCGGCCGGTGCGGACCGCGGTGCGCCGTCCTGCGGGCTCACGCGCGGACCTCGCCACCGGGGGTGTCGCGGGCCGACAGCCGTGAGGTGGCCCGTCGCGCGGCGCGCTTGGCGATCGACATCTTGTGGACCTCGGTGGCGCCGTCGTAGATGCGGAACGACCTGATGTCGCGGTAGATCCGGCCCAGCACCAGCTCCTCGGAGGTGCCCATGCCGCCGGCGAGCTGGACCGAGCGGTCGACGACGCGGCAGGCCGCCTCGCTGGCGAACACCTTGGTGCGCGAGGACTGCTCGCTGCTGCGTTGTCCCTCGGCGATCGCCCACGAGGCGTGCCAGATCATCGAACGAGCCGCGTCGAGGTCGATCTCGTTCTCGGCGATGAGGGCCTGGGCCATGCCCAGGTCCGACAGCGGGGTGCCGAACAGCTCGCGGCCGACAGCCCGCTCGACGGCGATGTCGTGGGCACGCCGGGCGGCACCGAGCCAGCGCATGCAGTGCGTGAGGCGGGCGGGGGCGAGGCGTACCTGGGCGCTCTGGAACCCCTTGCCGACCTCGCCGAGGACGTGGTCGTCCGGGACGAAGCAGTCGCGCAGGGCCACCCGGCAGTGACTACCGACCCCGGTGGCGTCGATGGTGTTGAGGTGCTCACCCACGATGAAACCCGGGTTGTCCGCGTCGACGAGGAACATCGTCGCGCCCTCCGGAGCGTCGTCGCCCTCGTTCAGGGCCATGACGATCGAGAAGGCCGCGCCGTCGGCGCCGGTGATGAGCCACTTGTCGCCGTTGACCAGCCAGCCACCGTCGGTGCGGCGGGCGCGGGTCCTCAGGGCTGACGGGTCGGACCCGGCGCCGGGCGGGGGCTCGGTCATCGAGAAGCAGGACCGCACCGCGCCGGCGACGAGCGGCTCGAGGTACTTCTCCTTCTGCAGCGCCGACCCCGTCATGTGCAGGAGGTGGATGTTGCCCTCGTCGGGGGCGGCGCAGTTGAGCGCGAGGGGCCCGAGCAGTGAGTAGCCAGCCTCCTCGAGCAGGACCGCGGACTCGTCGAACCGGAACCCGCCACCACCGAACTCCTTCGGCGCCTGGGGTGCGAAGACCCCGGCGGCCCGCGCCCTCGCCTGCAGCTCGAGTCGCAGCGCGTCGGTCATCCCCTCGGCGAACACCGTCTGCTCGAGCGGGATCACCTCGCTGGCGACGAACTCCTCGACCCGACGGCGTTGCTGCTCGACGGCTGGGCTCATGCTGAAGTCAAAGGCCACTCCTCGACACTACCCAGCGCGCTCGCCCCCGGCCCCCGGACGGGTCGTCCAGGTGACCCGGCCGGCCGGAGCCCCGGCCAGGCGAGGGCCCGACCGTGGCGGTGCGAGGATGACGCGGTGACCACTGCGGACCCCCAGCCGTTCGACCTTCCCCGCACGCCGCCGCTCGTCCTGCGCGGCCGGACGTTCGACGCGTCCACCCCGGCCGTGATGGGCATCATCAACCGCACCCGCGACTCCTTCTTCGCCGGCAACCGGCACGCCGACCTCGACTCCGCGAAGCGCGCCCTCGAGAACGCCGTGGACGCGGGCGCCGACATCGTCGACGTCGGGGGCGTCCGCGCGGGTCAGGAGGGGGAGGTGGTCTCGGCCGCGGAGGAGATCGACCGCGTCGGCCCGTTCCTCGAGCACGCACGTGCGACCTACCCCGACCTCGTCCTCAGCCTCGACACCTGGCGCAGCGAGGTCGCCCGTGAGGCGGGCCGCCACGGTCTCGACCTGGTCAACGACACCTGGGCCGGCCACGACCCCGAGCTGGTCCGCGTGGCGTCGGAGATCGGTGCGGGAGTGGTGTGCTCGCACACCGGAGGCCTGCCCCCGCGCACCGACCCGGTGCAGATGACCTACGGCCCGGACGAGCTCGACGTCGTCCGCGACGTCCTCCACACCCTGGGCACCGGCGCCCGCACCGCGGTGGAGGCGGGCATCCCGACCGAGCGCGTCCTCGTCGACCCGACGCTCGACTTCGGCAAGACGACGGCCCACTCGCTGGTGGTCCTGCGGCACACCGCGGACCTGGCCGGGTTGGGCTTCCCCATCCTGCAGGCGCTGTCCCGCAAGGACTTCGTGGGCGAGTCGCTCGGGCTCGAGGTCGACGACCGGCTCGAGGGGACGCTCGCGGCCACGGCGGTCGCAGCCTGGCTGGGGGCCACGGTGTTCCGCGCGCACGACGTCCGGGCGACCCGCCGGGTCGTGGACATGGTCGCGACCATCCGCGGCGACCGGCCGCCGGTGCGCGCCGTGCGCGGCGTCTGAGGCCGGCGGGGAGCACTCCGGGAGCCTCCCCGACTGGTGAGAAATTGACTGTGGTTGGTCTCCACGATCTGCATCGTGCGTGCTAGCGTCTGTCGCGGTTGCATCAAGCAGTTCCTCGCAAAGGTCGACGAAGTGCCCGCCCTAGCACCATCAGAGCGGGCTTTTCTCATCTGAGGCGGGCATGTCTCGTCGGTGGGGTTGTGTACGGCAGCCTGGTGTTTCGCAAAGTGCGTGGCACCAATGGCTACGAAGGAAAGAGTTACCCCATGGCACAGGGAACCGTTAAGTGGTTCAACGCTGAGAAGGGCTTCGGCTTCATCGCCCAGGACGGCGGCGGCCCGGACGTGTTCGTCCACTACTCGGCGATCGACTCCTCGGGCTACCGCTCGCTGGACGAGGCGCAGCGCGTGGAGTTCGAGGTCACCCAGGGACCCAAGGGTCCCCAGGCTGACGCCGTTCGCCCGATCTGATCCGAGGACTGCTCAACCACAGTCTTCAGCGAGGCCCCCACCGGATCCCGGTGGGGGCCTCGTTCTGTCGCAACGGTGCTCGTCGCGGCGGGGCTACTTCGCCAGCGCGGTGAGGAAGTCCTTGACGACGGGCGCCGCCACCGTGCCGCCGCTCTTGCCCTTCTCGACCAGCGCCGCGAACGCGATCCCGTCCTGGTACCCGACGAACCACGCGTGCGTCTCCGGGGGGTTCTTCGACCCGAACTCAGCTGTGCCCGACTTCCCCCGCACGGCCCCGCCGGGGGCGTCGCGCAGCACCGTGCCGGTCCCGTCCGTGACGACCTGTCGCATGAGCTGGCGCAGCTGGCCGACGGCGTCGGCATCGAGCGGTTTGGCGGTGCGGTCGGCCCCCGACGCGGCCGGCTCGGTCACGAGTGCCGGCGGTATGGCGCTGCCTCGCGCCACGGAGGCGACCATCGTCGCGAGGGCGAGCGGGGAGGTGAGGTTGCGTCCCTGCCCGATCATGGCCGAGGCCTTGTCGGTCTTGCCGTTGTTGGTGGGGATGCTCGCGTCGAAGGCGTTCCCGACCCCCAGCGACTTGGCCCAGCCGGTGAGCCCGAGGGCATCGGCAGCCTTGGCCAGGTCCCCGTCGCCGAGGTCGGTCGACAGCTTGACGAACGCCGTGTTGCACGAGTGCGCGAAGTCGCTCGCGAAGTCCGGCGTGCCCAGCTCCTCGCCCTCGTAGTTCTTGTAGGAGCGGCCGTCCACGGCGAACGTCTTCGGGCAGTCGACCGACGTCGTCGGGGTCACCTTGCCACCGGTGAGGAGGGCGTAGGTGCTGGCGATCTTGAACGCCGAACCCGGCGGGTACTGCCCGGTCAGGGCCCGGTCGAAGCCGAGCGCGGGCGAGTTCGCCGAGGCGAGCACATCACCGGTCTTCACGTCGACCGCCACCAGCGCCGAGGGGACGTCCCCGGTTCCGGCGACCGCGGACTCGGCGGCGGTCTGCACGTCGGGCGAGAGCGTGGTCTTCACGTCGGTGCCGTCGACGGCCGCCTTGCTGAACAGCGGGATGTCCGGGTTGGCGCTCGACGTGACCTCGACACCGGGTGTCCCCCCGAGCTGGGTGTCGTAGCGCCCCTGCAGACCGCTCAGCCCGGCGTAGTCGCCTGCGACGTAACGCCCTTCGCTCTTGGCGACGAGCTCGGCGCTCACCGCACCATACGAACCGAGCAGGGGCTGTCCGAACGTCCGGGTCCGGGCCAGCGGCTGCTCGCGGGCCGGGTAGATGACGCCCTTGAGGCCGTCGAGGGCGGCCTTGCGGTCCTGGAAGTCGGACTCCCGGTAGGTGATCACGGCGATGGGCGCCTTGCTCCCGGCCTTGGTCGCCGCCTCGAGCTTGGCGACGAGCGACCCGGCCGGTTCGTCCACCACCTTCTCCAGCTCGCGGACGGTCGCGGCCGTCGCTCGGGCCGGGTCGATCTGGACCGGGTAGACCTTGCCGATCGGCATGAGCGGTTGGCCGTCGCGGTCGAGCAGGTCGCCGCGCTTGGCCCACGTGCGGGTGGCGCTGAGCTTGTCGGTCGCCTTGATCGCGGGATGCCACAGCGAACCGTTGGGGGGCGGCACGACGGCCCACTTCTCGCCGTCGCGGCGCACGGTGACGGGCACGTCATACGCCCAGGGGACGTCGCCGCCGAGGGTCCAGGCGACCTTGAGGGTCGAGGTCGCCCGGTCGCCGTCTCGGGTCACCGGGCCGGGGGTGACGCTGACCGGGCCCTTGCCGAGACCCGCGGTGGTGGCGGTGAACCCGTCCTGCACCGCCTGCACCTGCGCCCCCGCGAAGGTGACCCCGGCCTGCGTGAACGACCGCTGCGACCAGCCCTTCGCGAAGGCGGCCACCGCGGCCTTCGACTCGTCGTCGGCCTTCTGCTCGGCCGCCGTGTGGCGCCACCACAACCCACCGCCGACCAGGGCCGCCACCACGGCCGCCGCGGTCAGGGCCCCCACCAGTGCTCGCTTGTTCATGGCCCCATCCAACCCCACGAGGCTGAGAGCTTCCGTCCCATATGTCCGTGCCCGACGCGTCTTCCACGGTGGGGGCAACCGAAGGGGCGGCTGGGGCGTCACTGAAGTAGACGCATACCCATCGGTCTGCTCAGGTTCCGCCTTTACACTCGGCGGGACGATGCGTCGCCCCGCCACAGCACGGCGGTGCAGTCGAACCAGAGAGGTCCACGTGAGCGAGCCCACCAACGGCTCTGCGCAGGGCGGCACGCCCAGCCAGGATGCAAGTGCCCCGGGGGGCGGCACGCAGGACGACAGCCCGGTCGGCGACCGTTCGCGTCGGCACCAGGGCAAGACGCACCGGCACCCGTGGCTGCGCCGCTCCCTGTTCGGTGTCGCGGCCCTGCTCGTCGTCGTCCTCGTCCTCGGCATCGCCGCCTACGTGAAGCTCAACGGCAACATCAGCCGGGTCGACATCACCAACGCGCTGGGCGACCGCCCCCAGCCGGCGGCGACCACGGACGCCGTCACCAACCTGCCGCCGGTCAACATCATGGTGATGGGTTCGGACAGCCGGGAGGGCACGAACCTGGGGAAGGGGCAGACGGAGTACGGCATGACCGGCGCCCGGTCGGACACGAACCTCGTCGTCCACCTGGCCGCCGACCGCAAGTCCGCGATCGTGGTGTCGATCCCGCGTGACTCGATGACGATGGCGCCGCGGGACTGCCAGAACAAGAAGGACACCGTCGAGAACGGCGTCATGCGCCAGTGGAACCAGAACTTCACCCTCGGCGGGCCGGCGTGCACGATCCGCACGTTCGAGGGCCTCACCGGCATCTTCATCGACCACTTCGTCGTCATCGACTTCCGGGGGTTCCAGAAGATGGTCGACGCCCTCGGTGGCGTCACCGTCTGCACCCCCGTCGCGATCAACGACAAGGACAGCCACCTCGTCCTTCCTGCGGGCAAGAGCAAGGTCAACGGCAAGCAGGCCCTGGGGTACGTCCGGGTCCGCAAGACCGTCGGCGACGGCTCCGACCTCGGCCGGATCGACCGCCAGCAGGCGTTCCTGTCCTCGGTCGTGCAGGAGGCCACGAAGTCCTCCCTGCTGCTGCGTCCCGACAGGCTGTTCCGCTTCCTCGACGCCGCGACCGGGGCGATGACGACCGACACCAAGCTCGACATCGGCGAGATGAAGGACATCGCGCAGAGCGTGCAGGCCATGGGCACCGACCAGATCCGGTTCGTCAAGCTGCCTACGACGGTCTACCAGCCCGACCCCAACCGCGTTCAGTGGCTCCCGTCGGCCGAGTCCATCTGGAAGTCGATCCGCGAGGACAAGGCCCTGCCGGGCACGAAGGTCCCGTCCAGCCCGACGTCGACGTCATCGCCGACGACCACCGCGGCGGCGCTGACCGTGGCCCCCGGAGACATCTCCGTGCGCGTCACCAACGACTCGGGCGTCGCCGGCCTCGCCAAGCAGGCGGCTGCTGACCTGTCCATCCAGGGCTTCAAGGTCCAGACCTACCTGACCGGCACCGGTGACAAGACGTCCGGCGTGCTGGTCCGCTACGGCCCCGGGAAGAAGGCGGCGGCGCTCACCGTCGCCGCAGTCTTCCCCGGCGCCAAGGTCAAGTCCGACCCCACCCTCGGAGCGACCCTCGAGGTCAGCATGGGACTGGACTCCCCGGACGCCGTCGAGATCCCCAACCGCGAGGGGACCGAGCCGCTGCCGAAGCCCTCGGTGACCGCCAAGAGCAACCCGACCGACACCCAGACCATCGCCGCCCGCACGGCGAACCAGGACATCTGCAGCTGACCTCCGGGGCGGCCGGGCCGCTCGATCCTCGACGTGCTCGGGGGGTCGCTTTGCTCCTGCGCGCGGCGTCCGGATACCCTGTGCGGGCTCGGTCGACCTGTCGTCCGGGCGTGGAGACGTCGCCTAGTCCGGTCTATGGCGCCGCACTGCTAATGCGGTTTGGGTTTATCGCCCATCGAGGGTTCAAATCCCTCCGTCTCCGCAGAACGCACGAAGGACCCGACACGCTTTTGGTCGGGTCCTTCGTGCGTTCTCTGGACTGCACCCGGGATTTGGGAGGAGCGAGGAACGAGCGACGGTTCCCTCCGTCTCCGCAGAACGAAAGGGCCCCCTCGCGCTGAGCGCGAGGGGGCCCTTCGGCGTCGTGGCTCAGGCGACCCGGCTCGTGACCTCGGGTGAGAGGTGGGAAGCTGCCGCTTCGGTATGGGGCACAGGGGCGCTGGGCCGACCCTCGCCGAGCGTCGTGGGGGTCCGGAACATCCAGGACCGCATCGCGACGAACCGCACCGCCGTCGAGGCGGCCGTGGCCAGGGCGACCACCGCGGTCTGCACGGTCGTCGCAGGCGAGGCCACGGCGAGGTGCAGCAGCGCGAGCGCCGCGGCTGTCATCAGCCAGGTGATCCCGAAGATGACCAGCCCCTGCACCTGGTGCCGGGCGGCCCCGCGACCACCCTGGATGCCGAACGTCCAGCGCCGGTTGAGGGCGGTGTTGGCCACCGTGGCGATGAGGAGGGCGACCAGGTTGGCGACCTGCGCCGACTCGACGCCGGCACTCAGCGCCGCGAACAGCCCCAGGTGGATGACCGTGCTGACGACCCCGACCGCGGCGAAACGCTGGAGCTGTTGCCAGGTGCTCCCGCCGGGTGTTCCCCGGCCGAGCCGGGCCGCGATGTCCCCGACCGGCAGGGCGCCCGAGGCCAGCGACCGCCGGACCCGGAGCACGCCGCGCAGGTCGTCCAGGGCCGTGCCCACGACGTCGACCCGCGAGTCGGGGTCGTCGAACCAGTCGACCGGCACCTCGTGGATCCGCAGGCCGCTGCGCTGGGCCAGGACGAGCAGCTCGGTGTCGAAGAACCAGGTGGTGTCCTCGACGAGGGGCAGCAGCTCGGCCGCGACGTCGGCGCGGATCGCCTTGAACCCGCACTGCGCGTCGGTGAACCGCGCCCCCAGCGCTCCGCGCAGGATGAGGTTGTACCCGCGGGAGATCACCTCCCGCTTGGCTCCCCGGACGACGCGTGCGCCGCGGGCCAGGCGGGATCCGATCGCGAGGTCGGAGTGACCCGACATGAGCGGGGCGACCAGCGGCCACAGGGCGTCGAGGTCGGTGGAGAGGTCGACGTCCATGTAGGCGAGGATCGGCGCGTCCGAGGCGAGCCAGACGGCCTTGAGGGCCCGCCCCCGACCCTTCTCCGCGAGCCGCACCACGGCCACACCGGGCAGCTCGGCCGCCAGCCCCGACGCGACCAGGGCGGTCGCGTCGGTGCTGGCGTTGTCCGCCACGGTGATCCGGAAGGGGTACGGGAACGTGTGCACCAGGTGCTGGTGCAGGCGCCGGACGCAGGCCCCCACCGTGTGCTGCTCGTTGTGCACCGGGATGACGACGTCGAGCACGGGCGCCGGGGTGGTGGAGTCGCTCATCGTCGTTCCTCTCACGTGGTCTGGGTGGTGGTACCGGTGGCCGTCGTCGCGGACAGCGGCTGGGTCAGGTCGTAGAACGTCGAGCTGCCGATGGTCACGGAGGTGAAGTTCGCCGCGACCCAGGTCGAGATCTCCGACGCGTTCCCGGAGCCACCCATGGCACCACCTCGACCCCCACCCTGTCCGCCGCTTGCGGCGAAGTAGTGGATCTCACCGGCTGCGACGTAGGCCTGGAACTGCGCCAGCGTGGGCGACGGGTCACTGCCGTTGAAGCCGCCGATGGCCATGACCGGGAGGCCGGTGCCGAGCTGGAGCCCGGCCGCGTTCTGCGAGCCGATCGCCGCCGCGACCCAGCGGTAGGAGCTGGCGTCGGCGCTCAGGGCCGAGACGACCTCGGTCGTGGGCGTGCTGGCGTCGAGGAGGCCGCCCATCCCACCCTGGGGTGCGCCGGTGGTCCCGGTACCCGTGCCGGGCGTGGTGCCCAGGCCACCCTGGGTGGTGCCGGCGCCTCCGTTCGCGGCTGCCCCGGTCCCGCCCTGGGTCATCCCCGGAGGCGTGCCGCCCCCGCCCGGGCCACCACCCGGCACACCCCCACCGAAGCCTCCGCGGCCGGTGGACGGGCCGGCGGTGACGATGGAACCGGTGTGGCCGGTGCCCACCGTCTGGATGCTGTATGCCGCGGGGCCCGCGAGGGCTGCCACGAGGGCACCCGCGATGACCACGGGGACGAACCGGCGCTGCAGCTGGGTGACCACGAGCAGGAGCAGGGCGCTCGCGAGGCCGAGGACGAGGACGGTGATGCGCAGCCAGTTCTGCCAGTCCGTGCGCGTCAGGAGGACGAAGGACCAGGCTGCTGCGGCGGCGGTCGCGGTGGCGAGGGTGATCGAGCCGATCGGTCGGGCCCGGTTCTCCCAGGCCTCCCCGGCACCCATGCCGACGACGGCGGCGATGGCCGGGGCGAGGGCGACGGTGTAGTACTCGTGGAAGATGCCGGCCATCAGCGAGAACGTGAGCATCGTGGCCAGGAGCCACCCGCCCCAGACGACGTAGGCCGCGCGGCGCGAGTCGGTGCGCGGGGCCCGGCCGCGAAGGAACAGGCCGACGGCGAGCAGGATGAAGGCCGACGGGATGAGCCAGGAGATCTGGCCGCCGATGCTCGAGCTGAACATGCGGGCCAGGCCCGGCGTGCCCCAGCCGTTGCCACCGCCGACGGAACCGGTCTCGTTGCCGCTGATCCGACCGAGGCCGTTGTAGCCGAACGTGACCGACAGGAACGAGTTGTCCTGGCTGCCACCGATGTACGGGCGCATGCTCGCCGGGACCAGCTCGACGATCGCGACCCACCAGCCGGCCGACAGGACCATCGCGGCCGTGCCGAGCAGGGCGCCGACGATGCGGCGACGGAGCGTGGTGTTGGCGAAGAGCAGGTAGGCGAGGCCGAAGGCGGGGACCACGAGGAGCACCTGCAGGGCCTTGGTGAGGAACCCGAGCCCGATGAGCACCCCGACGATCGCGAACCACTTGGGGGAGCCCTTGTCGATGGACTTGAGGGTCGCCCAGGCGCCCAGCGCCATGAGCAGCACGAGGAGGGCGTCCGGGTTGTTGAACCGGAACATCAGCACGGCCACCGGCGTCAGGGCCATGACGAGCCCGCCGATGAGGCCGGCAGCGGCGCCGAAGTGACGGCGGACGGTGGCGTGGACGACGCCGACGGTGCCCACGCCCATGAGGACCTCGGGCATGAGGATGGCGAACGAGTTGAGGCCGAAGACGCGGACCGACAGCGCCATGATCCACAGCGATGCCGGGGGCTTGTCGACGGTGATCGAGTTGCCGGCGTCGGAGGAGCCGTAGAACAAGGCCTCCCAGCTCTTGCTGCCGGCCTGGACGGCGGCGGAGTAGAACGAGTTCGCGTAGCCGTTGGCGGTGAGGTCGTAGAAGTAGAAGAGGGCGGTCGCGAACAGCAGACCCAGCAGCGCCGGGCGGGCCCAGGACGGGTCCTCCTCGTTCCCGCGCCACAGGCGCTGGATCCGGCTGGGTGCGGTCGGGCCCGCCTGACGGGCGGTCGCGCGGGGGAGGGCGGTGTCGCCGTCGGCCGCGCTGCGGTGGAGGGTCATGGTGTCCATGGCTCCAACAGTCGGGCCGGTCGCTGTGCGGCTGCTGTGCCACCCCTGAGGCTGCGTGATGAGGTGTCGCGCGGCCAGCGGCAGCACGGCGAAGGGTGGGAACCCGCCGCTTCCGGTCGTCCGGAGGCGGCAAGTTCCCACCCCTGGGTGGTGGAGGAGCCCGTATGGCGCCCGCTCGCCCGCGGGGGCCGCGTCAGTGGGCGGGGAGCAGGACCGTGAACGTCGTGTCGCCGGGGGCGCTGGCGAGCTCGACGCGTCCGCCGTGGGACTTGGCGACCGCGTCCACGATGGACAGGCCCAGGCCGGTGGAGCCTGCGGCCCGGTTGCGCGAGTCGTCACCACGCGTGAACCGCTGGAACACGTTGCGCTGCAGGGGCTCCGGGACCCCAGGACCGTCGTCGGCCACGCTCACGCGGATCCACTCGCCCTCGGGGCGGACGGAGGTGACGACCTTGGTGCCCTCGGGGGTGTGGGTGCGCGCATTGGCGAGGAGGTTGGCCACGACCTGGTGCAGCCGGGCCTGGTCGCCGGAGACCTCCACGGGTTCGTCGGGCAGGTCCAGCTCCCAGCGGTGGTCGGGAGCAGCGGCGTGGGCGTCGCTGACGGCGTCCATCGCCAGCAGCGACAGGTCGACCGGTTCGCGCTCGAGCGGGCGGCCGGCGTCCAGCCGGGCCAGCAGGAGCAGGTCCTCGACCAGGCCCTGCATGCGCAGCGCCTCGGACTCGACGCGCGACAGCGCGTGGGTGACCGACGCGGGCACCGGCTCGTGCTCGCGTCGGGACAGCTCGGCATACCCCCGGATGGAGGCGAGCGGCGTCCGCAGCTCGTGCGAGGCGTCGGCGACGAACTGACGCACCCGCTGCTCGCTCTCGTGCCGGGACTGGAGGGCGCCCTCGACGTTGTCGAGCATGCTGTTGAGCGCGAGGCCGACCTGGCCCACCTCGGTGCGCGGGTCCGTGTCCGCGGCGGGTACCCGCTCGGCCAGGGCCACGTCACCGGAGTCGAGCTTGAGGCGGGAGACCTGGGTGGCCGTGTGGGCGACCCGCTGGAGCGGGGCGAGGTTGCGACGCACCAGCCAGAGGCCACCGGCCCCCACGACGATGAAGCCGACCGCGGTCCCGCCGATGATGAGCGTGACCACCGTGTTGATGGTCTCGGTCACGCCGGCCATGGGCAGGCCGCTGACGGCCGTGGCGCCACCCGGTGTGCGGATCGAGACGACGCGGTAGTCGCCGAGGCCGACGATGTCGACCGTCTTGGGTGTGCTGCCGATGCTCGCGTCCTGCAGCTGGGTGATCTGGGCGCTCGTGAGCTGGCCGTAGGAGCCGGCCTCGGCGACCCGGTTCACGGTGGCCACGCCGTCGAGGAGGGTGAGGCTGAGGAATGCACCGCCGCCGCCGGGAGGACCGCCACCGCCGGGGCCGCGGTTGTCGTGGTCGCCGTCGGGTCGGCCGCCGTCACGCATGACGTTGGCGATCACGTCGCTGTCGAGCTGACCCTGCAGGTAGTTGTGCAGCAGGAACACGGTCAGCGACGAGGTCGCCAGGGTGACGGCGAGGAACAGCCCGACGACCGTGGCGACGAGCTTGGTGCTGAGCGACCACACGGCCGGTCGGAACCGGGTGCGGGCCGCGCCGACGGCGGCTGCGGGGCTCATGACGCGGGCTTGAGGACGTACCCGACGCCGCGCATGGTGTGGATCATGGGCTCGCGACCGGCGTCGATCTTCTTGCGCAGGTAGGAGATGTAGAGCTCGACGACGTTGGCCTGGCCGCCGAAGTCGTAGTTCCACACGCGGTCGAGGATCTGGGCCTTGGACAGGACGCGCTTGGGGTTGCGCATGAGGTAGCGCAGCAGCTCGAACTCGGTGGCGGTCAGCGCGACCTGCTCGCCCCCACGGGTCACCTCGTGGCTGTCCTCGTCCATGGTGAGGTCGCCGACGACGATCACCGAGGACGACTCGTCGGTCACGACGGCGGTGCGGCGCATGAGCGCGCGCAACCTGGCGACGACCTCCTCGAGGCTGAACGGCTTGGTGACGTAGTCGTCGCCGCCGGCCGTCAGACCGGCCACACGGTCCTCGACGGCGTCCTTCGCGGTGAGGAACAGCACGGGCACGTTGGGGGAGTCCGAGCGCATCCGACGCAGCACCTCGAGCCCGTCGAAGTTGGGCAGCATCATGTCGAGCGCCACCGCGTCGGGCTGGAACTCGCGAGCGGCGCGGACCGCGTTCGCGCCGTTCGAAGCGGTCCGCACCTCCCAGCCCTCGTACCGGAGGGCCATCGACAGCAGCTCGGTGAGGTTGCTCTCGTCGTCCACGACGAGCACCCGCACGGGGGAGCCGTCGACGCGCTGGAGCTTGGCGGAGGTGGACTGCTGCGTGTTCATGGTCCTAGACAACACCCGGATGCTGGGCACGGGCCACGCACAGACTGTGCGAATCCTGTGAAGCCTCTGTGCCGGTCCTCGCTGCGACCGTGGTGGGCGCGCGCTCGCAGGAGATGCCGGGGATACTGCAGCGGGTGGCGACCAGAGGGGACGACATCCGGGCGCACCCCGAGCGTTACCGGGTGGGGCGCGGCGAGCAGGGGGTCCTGACCGTGCAGCCGTACAAGGACGAGCTGCTGCCGTTGTGGCGGTTCCGCACGCCGGACGTCGCGACACAGAGTGCTGCCGCCCTGAGGTCGGCCTTCGACGCCTACCTCGGTGCCGGTGACCTCGTGGGTGCCGACATGGCTCGCAAGTTCCTGCAGATGGGGTTCACCCGGGCGCGCCGGTACGCCAACCACCCCGGCGGCCGCAAGTACGACGGACCGGTCCCCGCAGACCGCCGCGGCCAGAGCGGGGCCCACGGTCGGGCCGAGCTGCCCCGCGGTCCGCAGGACCCGGTCAAGGCCGAGTCGGCCCGCATCTTCAAGCAGGCCTGGGACGAGGTCGAGCGGGTGCAGGAGTACACGTCGTGGCGAGCGGCCCACAAGGCGCAGCACGGCTAGGAGCGGATGCTCAGTCGCCCGACACGCTTCCCACAGCCTGCCCACAGGCCGGACGCCGACTCTCGGTGGGACCAAGCCACCACCACCTCGCCGGAGGCGTCCGATGACGAACCCCACGATCCCCACCGACATCCACGACCCGAGCGCCGACACGGCACCGGTCGAGTGGGCCACCACCCGGACGATGCCGTATGCAGCGCCGCCGGCCGACGCTGCCGCTGCTCCCACCGCTGCGTCGACCGAGGCGTCCTCGGCCGTCGCTCCCACTCAGTCCGCGCCGGTGGCGATGGCCCCGAGCACCGCGCCCGCCCTCAACCCGCCGGTGTGGTCCGGCCGCAAGACCGCGATCGCCGCGGCTCTCGCCATCGGCATCTCGGCGATGGGCGCGGCCGGTGCCGCAGCGGCCCTGCCGGTCGGCTCGACCCAGGGCGGTTCGGGACAGTTCCAGCCCGGCGGGTTCGGCGGCCGCGGACCGGGTGGTCCGGGTGGCCCCGGCGGCTTCGGACCCCAGGGCACGCAGCAGGGCACCCAACAGGGAACGCAGCAGGGAACCACCCAGAACCCGAACGGCACCGGGCAGCAGTTCCCCGGGGGGACGACCCAGCAGGACCCCAGCCAGCTCGGCCAGCTCGGCCAGCTCGGCCAGCCCGGTGTCCCCGGTCAGGGTTCGGTCCCGGGTCAGGGTGTGGCCCCGGCCGACCCGAGCGCGAGGACGACATGAGCCCCGTGGCGGCGACCCGGTCGGTCCTGGGGTCGATCGCCTCGCACGCGCACGCGCCATACCCGGCTCGCCGGAGGCCACGCCGTCCGGCTGCGTTGCAGCGCAAGGACTTCGGGGCGCTGCCGATCTGCGGTTCGGTCCGTCCGCTCGCGTCCCAGCGCGAGCAGGCGGCGCTGCGCGCGGAGCGGCCCTAGGTCCTACTGCTCGGGGCGGATCTCGCCCGAGCCACGGACGACCAGCTCGGGCGTGAGCACCACGTGCTGGGGGGCCGAGGTGTCGCCGTCGATCCGGGCGAAGAGCCGCTTGGCGACCTCGAACCCGATCATGGCGACATTCTGCTTCACCACGGTGAGGGGTGGGTCGACGATGTCGGCGAGGGGGAAGTCGTCGAACCCGACCAGGGCGACCTGTCCGGCGACGCCGCGGTGGTGCAGTGCGCGAATCGCGCCGATGGCCAACGAGTTCCGCGCTGCGAAGACTGCGGTCGGGGGGTTGGCCGAGTCGAGAAGGAGAGTCAGCGCCGCGATGGCGTCGTCAGGCGAGCGCAGGGACGTCGCCTCGACGGCCGGGTCGGACTCGACGCCGGCGTCACGGAGGGCGGCGAGGAACCCCTCGTGCCGGGTCCGGGCGGTCTGGATCGTGGGGAGGTCGCCGAGGAAGGCGATCCGCCGATGGCCATGTGCGAGTAGGTGATCCACGGCCATCCGTGAACCGCCCGCGTTGTCCACCGTGACCGAGTCCGTGTCGACCCCGTTGGGTCGGCGGTCGACGAAGACGATCGGCAGACCGCTGCGCAGGTCGTCGGCGAGGTAGTCGTGGCGCTCGGTGGCGGGCATGAGCAGCAGTCCGTCGACGCGCCGGCGGACGAGCCCCTCGACGAGGGAGCGTTCGCGTGCCGGTTCCTCGTCGAGGCTGGAGGCGACGATCGCGACGTCGCGGTCGCGGGCGGCGTCCTCGAGGCTGCGCAGCAGGCTGGCCGAGAACGAGTTGCTGACGTCCTGGAGGAGGGCTCCGACCATGGCGCTACGGCCGTGGCCGCGGCGCAGGTTGCTCGCCGCGAGGTTGTGTCGATAGCCGAGCTGGGTCACGGCGCGTTCGACCCGGGCCGTGACGTCGGGGGACACCCCTGGTTCGCGGTTCACCACGCGTGACACGGTCTTCAGGCTGACCCCGGCGAGGGCGGCAACCTCGCGCATGGTGGCCCTCGGCCGCCGGGGGTCGTCCTTTGACAACGATGTCACGATCACGGGGCTAGTTGTACATTACCCGTTGACAAACGCACAACCGGGGGCTAGAAATTCTCCTGACAACGTTGTCACGCGGCGATGGAGCCGCCTGAGAAGGGGAGCACCCTGATGCCTCGTATCACCCTGCAGAACCCGTCCCTGCGCCGCAGCCTCGCGGTGACCGTCGCCGTCTCCGCCGCCTTTGGCCTCACGGCCTGCAACCGGGCCAGCTCGAGCGACGCCGGTGGAAGCGGTGGGGGCAACGCCACCGTCGGCGTCACGCTCATCACCAAGGACTCGACCAACCCGTTCTTCGTCGCCATGCAGAAGGGCGCCAAGGCCGACGCGGGCAAGAACAACGTCAAGCTCACCGTCGCCTCCGGCAAGCAGGAGGGTGACGACCAGGGCCAGATCACGGCCATCGAGGACGCGATCGCCCGCGGCGACAAGGGCATCCTCATCACCCCGATGAGCGACGGGGTCAACTCGGCCATCAAGAAGGCGCGCGACGCCAAGCTCTTCGTGATCGCCCTCGACACCCCGCCCGACCCGGCCGACACGGTCGACATCACCTTCGCGACCAACAACCGCAACGCCGGCAAGCTCGACGGCCAGTGGGCCGCCAGCCAGCTCGACGGCAAGCCCGCCGTGATCGCGCTGCTCGACCTGTTCAGCGACAAGATCGTCTCGGTCGACTACAACCGCGACCAGGGCTTCCTCGAGGGCATGGGCATCGACGTCGCCGACGGCAAGAAGAACGGCGACGAGGCCAAGACCGGCAAGTACACCGGTGGCAAGGGCGGCGACTACACGATCGTCTGCAACGAGGCCGGTCAGGGCGCCGAGGACGGCGGCCGTACCGCGATGGAGAAGTGCCTCGCGAAGAACCCGAACATCAACCTCGTCTACACGATCAACGAGCCGACGGCCGTCGGTGCCAACGCTGCCCTCAAGGCCGCGAACAAGACGGCCCTCATCGTCTCGGTCGACGGTGGCTGCGCCGGCGTCGGCAGCGTCAAGAGCGGCGTCATCGGTGCGACGGCCCAGCAGTACCCGCTGAAGATGGCCACGCTCGGCATGGAGGCCATCGCCAAGATCGCCCGTGGCGGCGAGAAGCCCAAGGTCACCGACGGCCTCGACTTCTTCGACACCGGTGTCGCGCTGGTCACGGACAAGCCTGCTGACGGCGTCCAGAGCATCACGTCCGACGAGGGTTCCAAGATCTGCTGGGGCAACTGACCATGAGCACCCAGGTCACCTCTGCTGCCGCCGAGTTCGCTCGGCGGCAGCAGTCCCCCCTCCAGCGCGTGCAGCACCAGCTGCACGGCAGGCCGTGGCTGAGTCCGCTCTTCCTGCTGTTCGTGGCGTTCGTGGCCTTCTTCATCGGGTCTCCGACCTTCCTGACGGCCAGCTCGATGGGCATCCTGCTCCAGCAGACCGCCGTCGTCGCCGCACTAGCGGTGGGTCAGACGATCGTCATCCTGACCGCGGGCATCGACCTGTCGGTCGGCGCGGTCATGGTGCTGTCGATGATGGTGATGGCGACCCTGGCCAAGGACGACGGCATGCCGGGCATCCTCGCCCTGGCCATCGGTGTCCTGCTCGCCACGGCTGCGGGGGCCCTCAACGGATTCCTCGTGACGCGGATCAACCTGCCGCCGTTCATCGTCACCCTGGGCACGCTGAGCATCTTCACGGCGATCGCCCTGCTCTACTCCGGTGGTGAGAGCATCCAGGCCGACCACCTGCCCGGACTGCTCAACTTCCTCGGTGACGGCTTCGGCATCGGACAGTTCCGGCTGACGTGGGGCATCGTCCTGGTGATCCTCATCTACGCCGTGATGGGCTTCGTCCTGTCGCAGACCGCCTGGGGTCGCTACGTCTACGCCGTGGGTGACGACCCCGAGTCGGCTCGCCTCTCCGGTGTGCCGAGCAAGCGGATCCTGCTGGCCGTCTACACCGTGGCCGGCCTGATCTACGGCCTCGCGGCGTGGATCCTCATCGGCCGTTCCGGTGCGGCGACCCCCAACGCGTTCCCGGACGCCAACCTGGCCAGCATCACGGCTGTCGTCATCGGCGGCACGAGCCTCTTCGGGGGCCGGGGTCGCCTGGTGGGCACGCTCATCGGTGCGCTCATCGTGCAGACGCTCCAGTTCGGTCTCTCCCAGATGGGCGTCGACCAGCAGTGGCGCGTCCTCGCGACCGGCATCCTCGTCATCGTCGCGGTCGCCGTCGACCAGTGGATCAGGAAGGTCAAGTCATGACGACTACATCCCTCGAGGTCGCCCACGGTGGTGTCCCGGCAGGCAAGGAGGAGATCTACGCCAAGCAGCCGGTGCTCTCGGCCCGCAAGCTGGTCATCACCTTCGGCCGCGTCGTCGGGCTCGACGGGGTCGACCTGGACCTCTACCCCGGTGAGGTGCTCGCGGTCATCGGCGACAACGGTGCCGGCAAGTCGACCCTGATCAAGTGCCTCACCGGCGCGTACGTCGCGGACTCCGGTGACATCACCCTCAACGGCCAGCCGGTGCACTTCAAGAAGCCGCAGGACGCCCGCGAGGCAGGCATCGAGACGGTCTACCAGCAGCTGGCCGTCATCCCGGCCCTCGACATCGCGAGCAACCTCTACCTCGCCCGCGAGGAGCGTCGCAAGGGTCCGCTCGGCTCGGTGCTGCGCATGCTCGACAAGAAGGGCATGGAGCGCCGCGCGGGTCAGTCGGTGCAGGACCTCGGGATCCAGACGATCCAGAACATGAGCCAGGCGGTCGAGACCCTCTCGGGTGGACAGCGCCAGGCCGTGGCGGTCGCCCGTGCGGCGGCGTTCGGGAGCAAGGTCGTCGTCCTCGACGAGCCGACCGCAGCCCTGGGCGTCAAGGAGTCGGGCATGGTCCTCGACATGGTCAAGCAGCTGCGTGACAAGGGTCTGTCGGTCATCCTCATCAGCCACAACATGCCGCACGTGTGGGAGGTCGCCGACCGCATCCACATCCAGCGGCTCGGTGGCCGGGCCGGCGTCGTCACGCCGCAGACCCACGACATGGGTGAGGGTGTGGCGATCATGACCGGCGCCAAGCGGCTCGAGGGTCCGTCGTGACCGGCGCCGTGGTGGTCGGCTACATCCCGAGCCCGGAGGGGATCGCCGCCTTCGAGCGCGCCAAGGACGAGGCCGTCCTGCACGGGTCTCGCCTCGTGGTGGTCAACACCGGGCAGAACGGTGACTTCGCGACGCCGAGCTTCGCGACGTCCCAGGACATCGACGCCATCAGGTCGGAGCTGGAGCAGACCGGGCTCGACCACGAGGTGATCCAGGCGACCGGTGGGCTGGCCGCGGCGGAGGAGATCCTCCGCGTGGCCGAGGCCGAGGACGCCAGCCTCATCGTCATCGGCATGCGACAGCGGTCGCCCGTGGGCAAGCTCTTCCTCGGGAGCACGTCCCAGCAGGTCCTGCTCGACGCCCCGTGCGCCGTGCTGGCGGTCAAGGCCCGCAAGGCGCAGTGACCGAGAGGGTCGGTGCCCCGCTCCCGGTGCCGACCCTCCACATCCGCGGACAGCGGTGCGGTGCGGCCCTCGCGGCCACTGCGCACCGCTGTCTCGCGTTCAGCCCCGCGCGGAGCCGAGGCCGAGGACGACGGCCAGTCCCAGCGCGCTGCGCGGGTCGTATGCCGTGCGCCAGAGCCCGCCGTGCACGGCGCCGTCCGCCTCGGCGAGCCAGGGGGCACGGGCCGGGCCGGCCTCCGTGTCGGAGGTCTGCAGGTCGTGGACGAGCAGGGCCGCCATGAGGGTGTTGCTCGTGGCGGGCTCGAACACCTCGATGCCGAACCGGTGGGCACCGGCGTAGGCCGAGGCCAGGGCGCGGTTCTTGACGACCGAGCGGGTCCGCGTCGGAGGGGCGACGTTGAGCGAGACCGTCACGCCGTCCCGGGCGGCGACGGTGGCGCGCCACCGCTGCAGCCGCTTGGCGAGGGCGTAGTTCGGACCCTGCTGCGGCACCAGGCTGTCGTTGAGACCGGGGTCGGAGCCGGGGGCGTAGTTGCGCTGGAGCAGCCGTCCCCCGCTCACGGTCCGCAGGGCCGGGCGGAGCACTCGGGTCACCGCGGACGGCGACCGGTACGCCCGGGTCGAGAACTCCACCGCCTCACGCGGCACGGCGAACACGTCGGTCGGGGTCGCCAGGAAGGCCAGGGCGACGTCCGACCGGCGGCGCAGCAGCTCGACGCTGAGGGCGTCGACGGCCGAGGACACGCGCACGTTGGTGGCGCCGTCGGCATACACGTAGTTGCCCAGCACGAGCGGGCCCTCGAGCTCGGTGAGCCAGTCGGCGACCGCGGGGAGTCCGTGGACGAGGTCCGCCCCGGCGCCGGAGGCGAGGTCGGCCGTCTCCGGTGCCACGCCGGGCGACGACCCGCCGGCGACGGGCAGGTGCAGCGTGCCGGCCGAACCCGCGGCGACGTCGACGACCCGCATCCAGATGTCGGGGCGGGGGAGGTCGACCCCGACCACCTCGGCGCCCCAGGACAGCAGGGCGCGCAGCGGACCCATCTCGGCACCGGCGCCGAGCACCACGACCTTCCGCCCGGACAGGTCGAGCCACTCGGGGTGCTCCAGCACCTCGCGGACCTTGTCCGCGGCGGAGGGTTCCAGCGACCCGGCCGCGACCCACCGGTCGAGCTGGCGCCGCAGGCCGTCACCGGCGAGGCGCTCGCCGTGCATGGGCAGCGTGAGCGAGGTGGCGCGCTCGCCGGACCCGCGGACGGTGGCGGTCTCCAGCGGGACCCGGGACCCGGTGGCGGCAGAGAAGGCCTCGCCCAGCGGTACCTCGCTCCGGGCCGTCGCGCAGCGCATCCGGGAGTGCAGCGAGTCGAGCCCGGACCGCGCGACGTCGACTGCCGCCTCGCCGTCCCGCAGCAGCCCGGCCTCGACCATCCGTCGGAAGTGGACCAGGTAGCCCTGGCGCCAGTTCGTCTCGCGCTCGGCTGCGTGTGCCCCCACAGGGTCGACCTCACGCAGGGCGTCGGCCACGACTGCCCGCCCCAGCGCGGACGTGGACCGCTTGCCGTCGACCTCGGGGAAGACCACTCCGGTGTGCGCCATGCGGGCGAGTATGCCGTGCTTCACCCACAACCGACTTCGGGTGCCCGGACGGTCGGAGTTCCGACCGTCCGGGCACCCGAAGCGGAAGAGCGCGGGGCGAGGACGCCCTCAGGTCACTCCACGCCGAGGCGCGCCTTGAGGCCGTCGAGCTCCACCTGCAGCTGGGTCGGGAGGTTCTCGCCGAACTTGGCGAACCACTCCTCGATCTGCGGGATCTCGGCCTTCCACTCGTCGGCGTCGACCGCGAGCGCCTGCTCGAGCTCGGCGTCGCTCATGTCGAGCCCCGTGGTGTCGAGCGACTCCGGCGTCGGCACGTGGCCGATCGGGGTCTCGACGGCCGCGGCCTTGCCCTCGATGCGCTCGATGGCCCACTTGAGGACGCGGCTGTTCTCGCCGAACCCGGGCCACAGGAAGTCACCGTCGTCGCCGCGACGGAACCAGTTGACGTAGAAGATCTTCGGCAGCTTGGTCGAGTCGGCGTCCTTGCCGAGGTTGACCCAGTGCTGGAAGTAGTCGCCGGCGTTGTAGCCGATGAAGGGCAGCATCGCCATCGGGTCGCGGCGGACGACGCCCACCGCGCCGGTGGCGGCGGCAGTGGTCTCGGAGGAGAGCGTCGCCCCCATGAAGGTGCCGTGGATCCAGTCGCGGGCCTCGGTGACCAGCGGGACGGTGGTCTTGCGGCGGCCACCGAAGAAGATCGCCGAGATCGGGACACCCTTGGGGTCGTAGTACTCCTTGGCGAGGATGTCGCACTGCTCGATCGGGGTGCAGTAGCGGCTGTTCGCGTGGCTCGAGAGCTCCTCGGAGTCGGGCGTCCAGTCCTCGCCCTTCCAGCTGGTGGCGTGGTCGGGGGTGTTCTCCAGGCCCTCCCACCAGATGTCGCCGTCGTCCTTGAGCGCGACGTTGGTGAAGACCGAGTTGCCCTTGTTGATGGTCTTCATCGCGTTCGGGTTGGTGTGCTCGTTGGTGCCCGGGGCGACGCCGAAGAACCCGAACTCGGGGTTCACGGCATACAGCCGGCCGTCCTCACCGAAGCGCATCCAGGCGATGTCGTCGCCCAGGGTCTCGACCTTCCAGCCGGGGATGGTCGGCGCGAGCATCGCGAGGTTGGTCTTCCCGCAGGCGCTCGGGAAGGCGGCTGCGATGTAGTAGACCTGCTGCTCCGGCGAGATGAGCTTGAGGATGAGCATGTGCTCGGCGAGCCAGCCCTCGTCGCGGGCCATGACCGACGCGATGCGCAGCGAGTAGCACTTCTTGCCGAGCAGGGCGTTGCCGCCGTAGCCGGAGCCGTAGCTCCAGATCATCCGCTCCTCGGGGAACTGCACGATGTACTTCTCGGGGTTGCAGGGCCACTTGACGTCCTGCTGGCCCGGCTCGAGCGGGGCGCCGACCGAGTGCAGGGCGGGGACGTACTTGGCCGCGTCACCGAGCTCCTCGATGCGACGGAGCACGTTGACGCCGCAGCGGGCCATGACGCGCATCGAGGCGACGACGTACTCGGAGTCGGTGAGCTCGACACCGAACATCGGGTTCTCGGAGTTGAGGTGGCCCATGACGAACGGGATGACGTACATCGTCCGGCCCTTCATGCAGCCGGCGTAGAGCCCGCGCATGAGGTCCTTCATCTCGTTCGGGTCCATCCAGTTGTTGGTGGGCCCGGCGTCCTTCTCGTCGACGGAGCAGATGTAGGTGCGGTCCTCGACCCGGGCGACGTCGGTCGGGTCGGAGGCGGCGTAGAAGCTGTTGGGCTTGAGCTCGTCGTTGAGCCGGACGAAGGTCCCGGCGGCCACGAGCTTGTCGGTGAGGCGGGTCCACTCGGCGTCGGAGCCGGTGACCCACTCGATGTGGTCGGGGGTGGTCAGTGCGGCCACCTCGTCGACCCAGGCCTGGAGGCCTGCGTGCGTGGTGCCCCCCGCCCGCTGGTCGGTGTGCTGCGTCGCCTCGGTCGTCATCGTGATCGGCCGTCCCTTTCGCCCGGGCGCGAGCGCCCCCGGGATCACCGCGGTTGAATGCGTCCACGTCGACCGGAGTCCACATGGTGAACGCTTCTGATCTGGCCAAGGTAGCCCCGCCGTCACGGTGCCAGGTACCACCGGCGCAGGAGATCGCTCGTGAAAAGCCTCACAACCGGCGGGTAGCCCTGACCTGCATGTTTGCTTCTTGCAAGGCTTGCAAGATCCTTCCGGAATCGGTGGCATTTCTTGCCCGGCGGCCGCCTCGGTGTCCCCTGCGGGTGGACCGCTGCGCCGGGCCTCGGGGCGCATCGGACGGGTCGTCAGTGGGTTCCCCAGCCGGTGACGAGCGGGGTATGGCGCGCCCCGCCGGGCCTCTCGCGCCGGTCGTCGGCGGGGGTGTCGGCGCTGGCCTGGCCCACCGATTTCGTGTGCGAGGGGGTCAGCCGGTAGTCTTTCCCGTCGTTGCCTCGGGCGATCCCTGAGGCGACATTCGCGCCCGTAGCTCAACGGATAGAGCATCTGACTACGGATCAGAAGGTTAGGGGTTCGAATCCCTTCGGGCGCACTCTGTGTTGAGACAGAACGACGAAACCCCGGTCCTGTTGGGCCGGGGTTTCGTGTGTCCGGGGGCGGTCGTCAGCCGTGCGCGAGGAGCTCCAGGCCGATGACGGCCAGCCCGAGCGCGAACTCGGCTCCCAGCGCGATCAGCCGCTTCCACCAGGCCATCGGCACCCGGCGCACCGCGAGGTAGCCGATGACGACGAGGGACGCGACCAGGGCGATCGTGGATGCGCGCAGCGCCGCCTCGAGCCGCCAGCGTCCGAGCGCGGCCAGGCCGAGGAACACCATCGGCAGCACCACCACGCTGAATGCTCCGAAGCTGACGGCGGCCATGTGTGCCAGCTCGGCCCGCGTCGGGAACGCGGCGTGCACGGCCAGGTGGGACACGAGGTCGGCCACGAACACCGCGAGCAGGGTCCCGACGACCGTGATGGCCAGGGTCGCGGCAGCCTCGCCGACGTGCAGCCCCTCGGAACGACCTCGGAGCGCGAGCAGGACGGCCAGTCCCGTGAAGGTGACGTAGACCCGCTCCTTGAGCGCATCGACGCGTTGCTCGGCGGTGGCGGGCGTCCGCGGGTCGTCCATGCCGTCAGGGTATGGCGCGGCCCACGCCAGGAGGAGCCCCTCGAGCATGCGGTGCCAACAGCTCCGCGCGCCCGCTGCGCCGATGGCTCGAGCGACCCGGACGAGGGTGCGGGTGGTGCCCCGTCACCGCCCGCACCCTGACGTCACCGATGCCTGCGGAACAGGGCGGCGTGGAGGAAGTCCTGGGTGAAGACGGGGGCGCCCACCTCGTCGGCGGTCGGCTGGCGCCCGGCAGCGACGAGGTCGAGGTCCTCGAACACGTCGACCAGCTCGTCGAGGTCGTAGCCCACACCGCCCTCCAGGGCGCCCTGTCGCAGGAGCATCGCGTCGTCCGCGGTCGTCCCCATCCGCCCGGCGGCGAACGTGACGATGCCGAACACCCCGTGCGGAGCGAGGGTCGCGTGCAGCGCAGCGCGGTAGGAGATCCGCCGGTGCGGGGCGAGGTGGTGGAAGCACCCGGAGTCGTAGACGAGGTCGAAGGGAGCGCCCGGCACCTCCTCCCGGATGAAGTCCCGGAGCAGGTAGGTGGGGTCCGGACTGCGACGCGCGGCCTCGGCCATGGCCGGCGCGGCGACGTCGATGCCGGTGACCGAGAACCCCTGGCGCGCAAGCCAGGCGGAGTTGCGGCCGAGTCCGCAGCCGACGTCGAGCGCGGTCGGTGGGCGGCCCGGGTCGGCCGACGGCGGCAACAGGTGGGCTGCCTGCCAGGCCACGAGGTTGGCGTCCGGCAGGTCCGTGCCCAGGAGGTGGCCCGGCTGCTGCAGGAGGCGTCCCCAGAACTCGGAGGCGCCGGCGCTCGTCCGGTCGGCGTCCGCGCCATACAGGCCGTCGAGCAGCTCCATGAGCTGCTCCGTGGTGCTCACGCGTCCGGGTGGCGGCAGGGGTGCGGAGGTCATGCGGCCCCTGGTCGGTCGGCGAGGTGGGCCCGCAGGGCGACGTAGACCTTGCGGACGCCGATCGCGCGCTGGAGGTCGTCCTCGATGCGGGTGAAGAACTCGCGACGGTAGTTCTCGTCGATGACGGCCTGGACGGTGAAGTACAGGCCGGAGAAGCCGGACAGGAACACCGCCACCGAGAACAGCTCGTCGCTGATCAGGTGGAACGGGCCGGTGAAGTGCGGCGGCGCGCCGACCCAGGTCTGGATCACGCTGGGACGGATGGCGATCGAGCCGAACACCACGAAGAACGCGAACACGATGAGCACCAGCGACAGCATCTGGATCGCCTGGGCGACGAACAGCATGAGCATGAGGTTGCGGCGCTGCAGCGGCGGGAGCCGGATACCGGCGACCTCGGTCGCGAGGTGGGGCTCGGCGAGGATCTCCCGGGCGGCCGAGGCGACCGGTGTGCCCCTGCACGTGTCGGCGAGGCGCTCGCCGTCGACCTCGACCCCGACGCGCTCGATCTCGCTGGCGAACGACGGCGCGAGGAAGGCCACGGCGAGGAGGGCGAAGATCCCGACGCTGGCCCACAGCAGCGGACGCGGCAGGGCCGAGGACACCTGCCAGACCTCGGTGTTGATGAACAGGAAGGTGATGAACAGCAGCAGGAACGGCAGCGCCCGCGTGGCGAGCGGCCCGATCAGCGACCGGTTCTCCCAGGCGTGTGCGAGCGCCCAGCGCCCGATCCGCCCGACGCGGAAGACCCGCACCCCGCGGGCGAGCACGCCGACGACCAGCACCGAGACGGCGGCGGTGGCGACGTCGCCGGCCGACCAGCCGACCGCGGCCGTCACCGCCGCGATCACGACGGCCGGGACGGTGAGCGCCAGCGCCCAGAACCCCACCGCCCGCGGACGCAGCGCCCGCTGGATGGCCTCGTGGCCGGACTCGACGAAGTACGGCAGGCCGTGCTCGTCGAACCAGCGCTCGCACTTGGCGACGTCGTTGGTGGTCAGCACGGACCCAACCCTGTCAGGTCGGCGTCAGAGCCGGGGGTCGCCGGGCGTGACGTCGTCGACGGCGATGTCCACCGACGCCGTGCGTTGCTCGAACGCCGGTGGTCCGAGGACCTCCTCGAGGGCCGCCAGCACGGCACGGCGGGCCTCGTCGGCGGCCTGGCGCAGGTCGGTGCCGTAGGCGGCGACGAGGGAGACGGTGGCGCCGGTGCACTCGTGGCCGTCGAGCAGCAGGGAGATCCGGCTGGGGGCGCACGACTCGACCGAGTCCAGGGCGCGGCGCAGGGTCGAGATGACGACCTGGTCGCTGATCGAGAGCCGGTCGGCACCGTCCGGCACGGGGAAGGTCGCGTCCACGGGCCAGGACCGGCGGGTCGCGGCACGCACGGCTGCCAGCACCCGCTGGCTGGCCTGGTCCCATCCGGGGTCGTGCGCCTCGCGCAGCGCACGGATGGACCGGTCGAGCATCGCGGAACCTGGGGAGAGGTCTTCGGGCTCGGGCGTCATCTCCTCCACCTTGCCATCCTCTCGCTCAGGTTGCGACGGGCTCGGAACAGGTGACCACGCACGGCGTCGGGGGTCATCCCCTGGGCTGCGGCGACCTCGGCTTGGCTCATCCCCTCGATCTCGACGAGGATCCAGCACGCGCGTTGACGATAGGGCAGCTCGCGCAGCGCGCGGTCGAGTGCGTCGACGAGCTCCTGGTGGGTCGCCTCGGCGAACGGGTCGCCACCCCCGGTCGGGATGGCGTCCATCAGCGCGTCGTCGATGGGGACGGCGCGGGCCCGGCGGTTCCGGTCGGCGACCTTGTGGGCGACGATCGAGAACAGCCAGGTCTTGAGCGAGGAGCGGGCGTCGAAACGGTCCAGCGCCTTCCAGGCGGCGACGAACGCCTCCTGCACGACGTCCTGGGCGTCGCCCGGGTCGCCCGTGGTGCGGGCGGCATACCGGTAGAGCGAGGGTCCGTAGCGGTGGACGATCACCTCGAACGACTCACGGTCGCCGAGGGCGGCGGCGCGGGCGAGAGCGGCATCGCCGGTGCGGTCCGAGGGCGCAGCCATGGCCCGCCCCCTGTCTCCCACGTCGACGATCCTCACACGGCTCACCGCACTCGGCATCGTGGGCGCGGGCGGCCCCGGTCCGAGCCACGCCCACCCCTGACCAGCCGGCCGGCAGCTGTGAGGCAGGTCACAGGGGAGGAGGCGTGCGGTTTGCGGCCCTCGCCGCGACTACACCTACGACAGACACGAACGACCGAAAGGAACGTCCCATGGCAGACAGCCAGACCGCCCAGACCTCCTCCGCTGTGACCAAGCCCACGGAGTCCGCCCTCACCACCTCCCAGGGCAAGACGGTCATCGCCGATGTCGTCGTCTCGAAGATCGCCGGCATCGCGACCCGTGAGGTCGCCGGTGTCCACGACCTCGGCGGCGGCGCGGCCCGCGCGGTCGGTGCCCTCCGTGAGCGCATCCCCGGCAGCCGCACCAACCAGTCGCAGGGTGTCGGGGTCGAGGTCGGCGAGAAGCAGGCCGCGATCGACATCGACCTCGTCGCGCAGTACGGCGTCGGCATCGCCGACCTCGCCGGCGCGATCCGCCGCAACGTCATCGCCGCCGTGGAGCGCATGACCGGGCTCGAGGTGACCGAGGTCAACATCACCGTCCACGACGTCTACCTCGAGGACGACGCGACGTCCGCGGACGAGGCCGACTCCTCGCCGCGCGTGCAGTGACCGGCGTCGAGGGCGGTCAGCCCGACGAGCGCGACCCGATCGACGACATCGCCGCCGCGGTGCTCGCCGTCCCGGGGGTCAGCGACCTGCACGCCGGCATGTTCGGCGAGGTCGCGACCTACCTCCCCGGTCGCCGCGTCTCCGGCATCCGCCTCCAGCCCGACCTCACCGAGGTGCACCTGACCATCGCGTTCGGCTCACCGGTGCGGGAGACCGCTGACGCGGTCCGCCGCGCCGTGGCCGAGCAGGTCGGTACCCCGGTGCACGTCACGGTCGAGGACGTCGTCCCCTGATGACCCCCGACCGACCCGGGACCGGGGACCGGGAGCAGTGGCGGGCAGCACGACGACGCGCCGCCCGGCTGCACCACCCGGACCTGGGCGGCAGCACCGAGGCGTTCGTTGATGCGCTGAGTGCTGTCGACGAGGCGTTCGGCCTGCTGCAGGGGGAGACCGGCCGCCTCGGCACCCCGGTGGGCGCGGTGCAGGTGCGCCGCACCCGCCGGGGTCGTCTCGAGCTCTGGCGGCGCCGGGGGCGCCGTCACCTCCTGCTCCGACGGCGCCGCAGCCACCGCCGGGTCCGCTGAACCCGACCGCCCCTCCACCGGGCACGACCGCCCCTCCACCGGGCACGACCGCCCACCCCCGCACACCCCGTATGCCGTGTCGGCCCCGCCGACGCACCACCACCTAGGAGTGCACCATGACCACCTCCACCGTCGGCCTCCTCGCCGGCCTGCTGCTCGGCATCGCCGCTGCCGCGGGCGGCTTCACCGGCTTCCTCATCGCCCTGGTCCTCGGGATCGTCGGGTACCTCCTGGGCGGCCAGCGTGACGGCGAGCTCGACCTCAGCGGCCTGTTCCGCGGTCGCGGCCGTGGCTGACCCGAGCACCGCTGCGGTTCGCGAGAGGACGCCGGACACCTCCGTGGCAGCGGTGGACGACCCTGCGACGCGCGGCGCGCTGGTCCTGCGCGATGCCGTGGTCCAGCACGTCTGCGAGCGTGCGGCGCTCGGCGTACCGGGCGTCCTGCGCCACTCCAGCGGTCTCGACGTCGTGACGCACCGCGACTACCCACGGGTCGACGCGGACCGCGCCGGTGACCGGGTACGCGCCAGCCTCGAGCTGGCGGTGACCTGGCCGACACCGTTGGCGGCCACCGCCGACGCGGTGCGCGAGGCGGTCGGTTCCGCCCTCGTGGACCTGCTCGGCCTGACCGTCGACGCGGTCGACGTGACCATCAGCCAGATCCTCCCCGCCTCGGCGGGGAGACCTCCGAGGAGGGTCGAATGAGCAGTCCGATCAGTCAGGGCTGGACCAGCGCCGAGTCCTCGGCGACCACCGGGCCACAGCAGGTGGAGCCGCGCGCACCGCTGCAACCTGCAGGCGCGCCTCCAGCGGCTGGCATCGCCGTGCTCCTCGCCGTGCTGCTGCTCGCGCTCGCCGCGGTGCTGGGCCGCGACACGCTCGTCATCGCCGGGGCCGTCACCGGTCGCCCCTGGACCACGGCGGCGCTCGGTGCCGTCGACGGGTTGCAGCCGCAGGCGTGGATGGTCCCGGTCGGGGTCGTCGTCGCGCTGGTCGGACTGTGGCTGGTCGTCGCGGCCCTGAGGCCGAGGCCGAGGCGCGACGTCGAGCTCGGCACCAGCGGGGCCATCTGGGTCGACCGGTCGGACACGGCCCGCCTCGCGCAGACGGCCGCCCTGACCGCCGACGGCGTCCTCGACGCCCGGGCCTCCACCAGCCGCAGAGGCGTGCGGGTCCGCGTGACCACGACGGCACAGGACACGTCCCCGGTCGTCGCCGACGTCCGCTCGCAGGTCGAGCGTGCCCTCTCCGAGCTCTCACCGACTCCGTCCCTGTCCATCAAGACGTCGACCACCGGAGGTGCCTCATGACCCGCCTCGCCGCCGCGGTCGACCGCGTCGTGGTCCTGGTCGTCGGGCTCGTGCTCGTGGTGGTCGGCGTCGCGGGCATCGCGTGGCAGCTCGACCTCGTCGCCCAGCTGCCCACGAAGCTCGATGCCGCGTGGGCGACCGATCTCCCGGAGCAGGGGTGGTGGCCCTGGGCGCTCGGCGCGGCGGCAGTGCTGCTGGCCCTGGTCGCCCTGCGCTGGATCGGTGCCCACGCCCCGTCGCGCAAGCTCGCCACGCACCCCCTCGCCGGGTCCGGTCCCGAGGGACGGCTGCGCATCGACCTCGATGCGCTCGCGTCCGCCACGGCGGACCGGCTCGCCGAGGCTCCCTCGGTCCGCTCCGCCAAGGGCGCCGCCCTGGGCGGCAGGGCGTCGGGCGCCGTCGAGGTGACGGCCACTGTCGACTCCCGTGCCGACCTCGGGCACGTCCGCACGGCCATCGCCGAGGTCGGGGCCGAGCTGGCCCGAGCCACCGACGGGACCGTCCCGGCCCGCTACCGCGTCAGGGTCGCCCGACCGGAACGGACCGCACGCCGACTCCGTTGACGCGGACCAGGCAACCCGCACCACCCAGACTCCTGACCCGAATCCCGCGGCCAGGACCAACGAAGAGAGAGGGACCCCTCATGGGAATCGCAGACAAGGCCAAGAACGCCGCCCAGGACCTCACCGGCAAGGCCAAGGAGGCCATCGGCGACGCCACCAACAACGAGCGCCTCGAGGCCGAGGGCCAGGCCGACCAGGCCGAGGCCAAGGTCAAGAAGACCGGCGAGGACGTCAAGGACGTCTTCAAGGGCTGACTGCTCGATCAACGGCCTGCCGACGTCACGGACGGCGGCAGGCCGTTGTCATGCCACCTGTCATGCCACGACTGTCATGCCACCTGTCATGCAACGAACTGTCATGCCACCCACGTACCTCGAAAGGACCTCCATGAGCCGCCCCAAGCGCAACCTGTTCACCGTCCTCGGCTGGATCGTCTGGAAGCTGCTCGCCGTCGTCGGCCTGCCGCTGGCCAGGAAGAAGATCCGCGAGCGCCGGTCCGCACCCCGGCACTGAGCCGGGTGAGGCGAGTCAGCTGATGCAGAACTCGTTGCCCTCGGGGTCGTGCAGCGTCACCGCGAAGTAGTCGGCACCCTCGGGGGCGTTGACGCGGGCGATGCTCGCCCCGAGGGCGACCAGCCGCTCGACCTCCGCCTCGAGGCTCGCGCGCCGCTCGGCATACGGCATCGCGTCGCGACCCGGCGTGTGACGCACGTCGATGTGGAGCCGGTTCTTCACGGTCTTGCCCTCGGGCACCTCCTGGAACCAGATGCGCGGGAGGACGCCCTCGGGATCGAGGATCGCGCCGCTGCCGTTCTCGGCGCCGACGAGGTCCTCCTCCGGGATCCCCGCCGCGAGCCAGTACTCCAACCAGCTCGACCACCCCTGTGGTGCGGGCTCGGGCACGTAACCCAGTGCGGCGCACCAGAACTCGACCACTCGCCCGGTGTCCGCACAGTCCACCGTCAGCTGCCACGTCTTCGTCATGGTCCGAGTGTGTCAGCGAGGGGTGTCAGCGACGGCTGCCAGCGGTCGCCGCGGTGAACCGTTCCCCCCACCGCGCGAGGAGCTCGTGCACCTCCGGGGAGGCCTCCTCGATCGTGAACGGTGCCTCGAGCACCCCGAGACCGAATGCCGCCCACCTCGCCTGCCGCCCGTCCATCTCGACCCGGCAGGAGTGCGCGTCCACGGCGGTCACCGTGGCCCATCGGGAGATCTGCTCCTCGACGGCCCCCTTCGGCGCGTGGACCAGGACGCGGAGCGAGTTGCCGATCTCGTTGCGGGACAGCCCCTTCCGCACGTATGCCGCTGCGTCACCCCCGGGGACCTCACGGGCGCGGAACCGGGCGCGGGTCCCGGATGGTTCGCTGAGGCGGTCGAGCCGGAACGACCGCCAGTCCTGCCGGTCGAGGTCGTAGGCCAGCAGGTACCACCGCCGACCCACCGTGACGAGGCGGTGCGGTTCGACGTGCCGCCGGACGGGTTCGCCCGCACCCACGCCACCACGCGCCTGGTAGGTGAACCGGACCCGCTCGGTGTCGCGGGTGGCCTGCGCCACCGTCGCGAGCACGTCGGCGTGGACGGTCGGAGCCTCGGCGAAGGGCGAGTCGTCGGTGACGGCCCGCAACGCCTCGGCGCGGCGACGCAGCTTCGGCGGCAGCACCTGGACGACCTTCGACAGGGCGCTGACGGAGGCCTCGGCCAGCGGGCCGGCGGTGAGCTGTGCGGCCCCGTTGAGGGCCACGACCATGGCGATGGCCTCGTCCTCCTCGACGGTGAGCGGCGGCATCGTCGCCCCGGCGCCGAGCTGGTACCCACCCTCGATGCCGCGGACGGAGTCGACGGGATACCCCAGCTCGCGGAGTCGTTCGACGTCGCGGCGCAGCGTGCGCTCGGAGACCTCGAGCCGGCCTGCGAGGTCCGGTCCGGCCCAGAAGCGGTGCGTCTGCAGCAGCGACAGCAGTCGCAGGGTGCGGGAGCTGGTGTTGGCCATGGATCCAGCATGACCCACAAAGCGGTCAGGAAGTGGCCGGAAGTCTCCCTAGCGTGGTGGACGAAGACCTCGACCACGACCGTCAAGGAGACGACCATGACCGCGACAGCCACCACCCGGCCGGAGCCGACCGAGCTCGACCCGCCGGCCCTCGAGGGCGTCATCGCCCGCAGCGCGCTTCCCGTGGGCCGGGCCCGCACCATCGCCCTGCTCAGCCTGTTCCTGGCATCGACGATGGAGCTGCTCGACAACACCATCGTCAACGTCGCCCTCCCGACGATCGAGAGCGGGCTGGGGGCCACCGCCTCCCAGCTCCAGTGGATGGTCGCGGCCTACCCGCTCGCGTTCGCGGTGGGCCTGATCACCGGGAGCAGGCTCGGGGACCTCCTCGGGCGCAAGCGGATGTTCGTCGCGGGCCTGGTGGGGTTCACCGTGCTCTCCGCGGCGTGCGGGCTGGCCCCGACGCCGGAGGCACTCGTCGTGTTCCGGGCGCTGCAGGGCCTCGCCTCCGCGGCGATGATCCCGCAGGTGCTCTCGAGCATCCAGGTGATGTACGCCCCGCACGAGCGCGCGAAGGCCATGGGCCTGTTCACCGGCCTCGCCGGTACCGCGGCCGTCGCCGGACCGGTCGTGGGGGCGCTCCTGACGGAGGCGGACATCCTGGGCATCGGGTGGCGCTCGATCTTCCTCGTCAACGTCCCCGTCGGGGTGTTCGCCGTCGTTGCCGCCCTGCGCTGGGTGCCGGAGTCGGTGGCGGTCACCCGTCCCCGACTCGATGCCCGCGGCGTCGCCCTGCTCGCCGGGTCGCTGCTCGCCGTCCTCTACCCGCTCACCATGGGACGCGAGCTGGGTTGGCCCGCCTGGGTGTATGCCGTGATGGCGGTCGGCGTCGTGGGGCTCGTCGCCTTCGTGTCCGTCCAGCGCCGGTCCGAGTCCAGCGGTCGTGAGCCGCTCGTGGCGCTCAGCCTGTACCGCGGTCGCGCGTTCGCCGCCGGTTCGGGTGTCTACACCTTCATGTTCGCCGCGATGGGGGCCCTGTTCATCGCCCAGACGATCTACTTCCAGGCCGGCCTGGGGTGGTCGGTGCTCAAGGCTGGTCTCGCCGGGCTCCCGTTCGCCCTGACGACCACGGTCACCGCAGGACTCGGTGTTGCCGTCCTCGGACCACGCATCGGGCGCAGGGTGCTCATGCTCGGTGGCGCCACCTGGGCCGTCGGCGCGCTGGTCATGGCAGCCACGGTGCACGGTGCCGACGCGTCGACGTCGACCTGGGCGTTCCTGCCGGGGTTGATGGTGTCGGGAGCAGGGTTCGGCCTGATGGTCGCGCCGGTGGGCGCCTTCACACTGGCCGACGTCCCGGTCGAGCACGCGGGTTCGGCGTCGGGGCTGTTCAGCACCACCGGCCAGCTCGCGAACGCCGTGGGGGTGGCCGTGATCGGCACGGTGTTCTTCTCGGTCGTCGACGCAGGGTCCTCACGGGTCCCGTCGGAGCTGTTCGGCCCGGCGTTCCAGGTGGCCCTGTGCATCGTCGCGGGCCTGATGGTGCTCGCCGGACTGGCGGCCCGCGCCTTCCCGGCCACCGCCGGGCTCGCGACCGCCCCGGAGCCGACCGACGACGACCACCACCAGCAGGGCTGAGGCGGACGGCTCGGCCGGGTCAGAGCTGCGTGCCGAGGACCCAGCCGAGCCAGACTGCCGCGAGGCCGAGTCCCAGCGACAGGGTGAGGTTCGCGGCGAACGGTCGCCACTCGCGTCGCTCGAGGAACACCCAGGTCTCGAAGGCCAGCGTCGAGAACGTCGTCAGGGCGCCGCAGAACCCGATGCCCACCAACGGCATCACCCAGGGGGGCGCCGTGGCCCACCCGGCGACCAGGCCCAGGACCAGGGAACCGACGACGTTGACGACCAGCGTCCCGAGGATGGTGCCGGCGTCGGAGCGGGCCCGGGCCCAACGGTCGACCAGGAAGCGCAGCGGTGCCCCGACGACCGCCCCCGCCGCCACCAGCAGGGCACCGGCGACACCCGTCACCGGAGGTCACCGAGGACGCGCTGCCCCACCCCCAGCCCGAGGCCGACGGCCACCAGGCCGAGGAGGAACGACGCGAGGACGTAGGCCAGGGCGAGGCCGGGGCGCCCGGCACCTCCCATCGCGTGCACGTCGAGCGCGAAGGAGGAGAACGTGGTCCAGCCCCCGAGGACCCCCACGCCGAGGAAGGGCCGCAGGGCCGGGTGCGGGTCGGTCATCGACAGCACCCACGCGACCAGCAGGCCCATCGCGAACGAGCCGGTGACGTTGACGAGGAACGTCGCCCACGGGAAGTCACCGGTGACGTGCGGCAGGGCCAGCCCGGCGGCATACCGGCCGAGGGAACCCAGCGCCCCACCCGCGGCGACGACGGCGAGCAGCGTCGGCGTCGGTGCGGTGCGGGCCGGGTTCACGCCGCACAGTCTGGCAAAGCGTGGCTAGGGTGGTGCACGTGACTGAGGGGAACAGCGCACAGGACCGTCGCAGCTCTCGCGACCTCGAGACCTCGCTGAGGCAGATCGACGAGGACATCGCGGGCGCCCACGACCGGGCGGCCAAGGCCGACGCGTGGGTGCACGAGGTCGAACGCATCACCGGGACCGGCACCGCCGAGCGCGGCGGAGTGAGGGTCGAGGTGGACCTGCAGGGCATGGTCACCGGCCTGTCGGTCACCGACGCCGTGGCCGCCCGCGGCGGACAGACGGTGGCGTATGCCGTGCTGTCGGCCACCGCGCAGGCCCAGGACGAGGTGCGTCGCAAGGCGGCCGAGAGCAGTGCTGCCACATGGGGCGCCGACTCCGCAGCCACCCGGCACTTCGCCGAGGAGGTCGCGGCCGACAACGTCACCGCACACCCGGACGCACCCCCGGCAGGTCCCCGCGACACCCGAGGGGGCACCTGGTGAGCACCGGACCCGAGATCTCGCGCTGGGTTCCCGGCGACCCGCCCCCCACCCCGATGCAGCTCGACGCCCTGGCCGCGCGGACCCGCACGGCGCTCGCCTGGCGCGAGTCGTTGACCGCTCTCTCGGGCGAGGGCGAGCACGAGGGCGTGGCTGCCGTGGTTGCCTCCAGCGGTGCGCTGACGGACCTCAAGGTCCCGGACCGCTCGGCCAGGGACGGTGGCGAGGAGGTCTCCCGTCGCGTGCTGGAGGCGATCGGCGCGGCGCAGCGAGACCTCGCCGAGCAGATCCGGGCCTCGGCTCGCGAGGCCTTCGGTGAGGACTCCGACGACGCCGCCACCGTGTCGGCCTCGCTGGAGACGCGGTTCCCCGGCACGGCGAGGGTGCTGCCCCCGGATGAGGGCACGCACGTCACCTGGGGCCGCTGACCGGCCTCAGGACCACCCGCCGGCGACCAGCAGGACCGCCTGCTGCAGGCCGCGCAGGACACCCAGCGTCAGGGCCACGGCGACGAACGCCCAGGCGGCCCAGCGCCACGCCAGGTCGCTGGGCTCGCGTCGCTCTGGGGCACGGAAGACCGACCACCAGCGGTTCTCGGCGAGCGGGCCGTAGCGGCCGTCCTCACGCGGGGTGAACGGCGCCCACCAGTCACCGAGCCGTCGGGCGCGCACCGCCTCCTTGGCGACGCGCACCGGGAAGAGCCAGAACAGCCACGCCAGGACGGCGACGAGCAGGACCGCCACGACGAGCAGGAAGAGCCGGGCGAGCCAGACGAAGAGCGTGACACCCGAGTCGTCGGTGGCGAAGGGGGCCAAAGCGGTCATGTCGCTCACCCTAGCCATGACGGGCCCGGGGAGCGCTCCCCATGGCGAACCGGGCGGGAGACGCCCTAGCATCGTGCCGTCCACAGGGGGAATCAGGTCAAAGGGGGCGCTTGTCCATGCGTATCGATCTCGAGGCCGACGGCGTCCGCGCCCACGCCTCATCCGTGGAGTCCTTGCGCTCCCGCACCAGCCAGGCGAGCTCGGCGGTCTCGACCACGATGTCGGCCGAGGCGTTCGGCCTGATGAACGTCGCGCTGGCGGGGATCGCCGCCGTCGTCGCCACAGCCGGGCGGATGGCCATCGAGGGCCTGGCGTCCGACCTCGGCGAGACCGGCACCAACCTGCGCCAGCTCGCCACCAACGCCGAGACGACCGACGGCAACGTCGACGCCCGCATGCGGGGCTACCGGTGAGCGGCCTCGTCGCCACTCCCGGCGAACGGTCCTGGCACTCCGGCGCCGGGCTGCTCGACTCGGGCATGACCCTGTGCGAGTCGATCAACGGCGACTCGTGGGTGGACCAGGCCCTGTCGGCCGGCGCCGTCGGCGTCGACATCTACGCCACCGTCTCCGACCCGCTCGGCAGCCTGTTCGCTGCCGGCATCGGATGGGTCATCGACCACCTGAACCCCATCAAGGACTGGTTCGACGAGCTGACGGGCAACCCCGAGGAGGTCGCCGCCTTCTCCGAGACCTGGAGCAACGTCCGCAACGAGCTCGACCGCATCAAGGCCGACTACGCCCGGCACGCCGAGGCCCAGATGGGGCACATGCAGGGCGAGGCCCTGGAGTCCTACCGCAAGCACGTGAAGGACATGACCGACAAGTACGGCCTGGTGAGCAACGGGGCGCACGCCATCTCGTACGGGTTCGTCGGCGCGGCCGGCCTCGTCCAGCTGGTCCACGGGCTGGTGCGTGACGCCCTCGCCCAGATCGTCGGGGCGCTGTGCAGCTACGTCGCCGAGCTCGTCATCACCCTCGGTGCGGCCACCCCGCTCGTCATCCACCAGGCGACCAGCCGCGTCTCCGCCCTCGTCGCGGAGATCGGGCCCAAGCTCAAGGGCCTGAAGAGCTCGGTCCACTCGCTCGACGAGCTGACCAGCGGACTCAAGGACATCCTCAACGACATCCCGCGCTTCCTCGGCGACCGCTACTCCGTGCCGAACCACCCCGAGCTCAAGTGGGGCGACATCCCCTCACGGAACCTCAAGTGGGCCGAGCGGATCAAGGCGATGCCCGGCGGTGAGGGCCTGACGCTGGGTGAGCGGATCCGGCTCATCAACATGCAGGACGAGTACAAGCACCTGCTCGGCACCGGTCAGGACGCCTGGGAGGGCCTGGTCAAGGAGGCGCTGGCGTCCTCGGCGCCGAACAACGTCAACGACGCGATCCGCAGGATCCGGGAGCTCGCCGGCAACCTCTGAGACCCCTCAGGCGCGCCGGGTCTCGAGGAACTCCGCGATCCGGCCGATCGCCTCGGTGAGCACCTCCACGTCGGGGAGGGTGACGAGGCGGAAGTGGTCCGGCTCGAACCAGTTGAAGCCGGTGCCGTGGGTGACGAGGATCTTCTTCTCCCGCAGCAGCTCGATGACGAACTGCTGGTCGTCCTCGATGGCGTAGACCTCGGGGTCGAGCCGGGGGAAGCAGTAGAGGGCGCCGTGCGGCTCGACGCAGGAGACACCGGGGATCTCGTTGAGCAGGCGCCAGGCCGTCTTGCTCTGCTCGTAGAACCGGCCGCCGGGGTGGATGTACTCCTCGATCGACTGGTAGCCACCCAGGGCGGTCTGGATCGCGTGCTGGCCGGGGACGTTGGCGCACATGCGCATGTTGGCCAGCAGGGTCAGGCCCTCGAGGAAGTCGGCGGCCATCGCCTTCGGCCCGGAGACCATGACCCAGCCGGCGCGGAAGCCGCACACCCGGTAGGCCTTGGACAGCCCGCTGAAGGTCAGGCAGAGGACGTCGTCGCCGGCATGTGTCGCGGTGTGGTGGTGCACCGGCTGGTGGTTGGCGTCGGCGAACAGGATCTTCTCGTAGATCTCGTCGGACAGCAGGACGAGGTCGTGGCGGCGGGCGATGTCGACCAGCCCGCGCACGACGTCCTCGCCGTAGACGGCGCCGGTCGGGTTGTTCGGGTTGATGACGACCAGGGCGTGGGTGTTCGGCGTGATCTTCGACTCGATGTCCTCGAGGTCGGGGTTCCAGCCGTTCGACTCGTCGCAGCGGTAGTGGACGGGTGTCCCGCCGGCCAGCGTGACCGCGCCGGTCCACAGGGGGTAGTCGGGCGCGGGGACGAGGATCTCGTTGCCGTCGTCGACGAACGCGGTGAGCACCATGGAGATCAGCTCGGACACACCGTTGCCGATGAAGACGTCGTCGACGTGCGTGTCGGTGAGGCCGCGTGACTGGTAGTAGTGCGCCACCGCCGTCCGGGCCGAGTAGATGCCGCGGGAGTCGCTGTAGCCCTGGGAGTTCGGCAGGTGGTGGACCATGTCCTGCAGCACGGCCTCCGGCGCCTCGAACCCGAACGGGGCCGGGTTGCCGATGTTCAGCTTGAGGATCTTGTGCCCCTCGGCCTCGAGGCGCTGGGCCTCGACGAGGATCGGCCCGCGGACGTCGTAGCGGACCTGGTGGAGCTTGCGGGACTGGGTGATTCGGCGCACGCGACCAGTCTTCCAGTTCCCACCACGCGGCGTGCGAGGATCATCGCTCGTGAGCAACGACGAGTTCGGCAGGCGCAAGGGCTGGGTGCCGTTGGCCCTCGGCGCCCTGGGCGTGGTCTTCGGCGACATCGGCACCAGCCCTCTCTACGCGGTGCAGACCGTGTTCTCGATCGACCACAACGCCGTGGAGACCACCCCCGGCGACGTCTACGGGGTGATCTCCCTCGTCTTCTGGTCGATCACGCTCGTCGTCAGCGTCAAGTACGTCGTGTTCATCCTGCGCGCCGACAACGACGGCGAGGGCGGCGTCATGGCGCTCGCCGCCCTGGCGCGTCAGTCGGTGCGGCCCGGGGGACGCAGGTTCGGCCTGGTCATGGTGCTCGGCGTGCTCGGCGCGTCCCTCTTCTACGGCGACAGCGTCATCACCCCGGCCATCTCGGTGATGTCGGCGATCGAGGGCCTCGCGGTGCCGGCGCCCGGCCTCGGCCACCTCGTGGTCCCGCTGGGCGCGGTCATCATCACCGGGCTGTTCGTGGTCCAGCGGTTCGGGACCCAGCTCGTCGGACGGTTCTTCGGGCCGGTGATGGTGCTCTGGTTCGCCGTCCTCGGGGTGCTCGGCATCGGTCAGGTGGCGCGTGACCCTGCGATCCTGCGCGGCCTGTCGCCCTCCTACGCCCTGCTCTTCGTGGTGGACCGGCCGTTCGTCGCCTTCGTGGCGATGGGTGCGGTCGTGCTCTCCATCACCGGTGCCGAGGCCCTGTATGCCGACATGGGCCACTTCGGCCGCTCACCGATCCGCCGGGCGTGGTTCTTCGTCGTCTTCCCCTGCCTCACCCTCAACTACCTCGGCCAGGGAGCCCTCCTGCTCGAGGAGCCGACGTCGGCACGCAGTCCGTTCTTCCTCATGGCCCCGGACTGGGCGCAGATCCCGCTCGTGGTCCTGGCCACGCTGGCGACCGTGATCGCCTCGCAGGCCGTCATCTCCGGTGCGTACTCGGTGTCCCGCCAGGCCGAACGCCTCGGCTTCCTCCCGCGTCTGACGGTCCGTCACACCTCGAAGGTCGAGCGGGGCCAGATCTACGTCCCGGCTGTGAACTGGACCCTCTTCGTCGGCGTCCTCATCCTGCTCGTGACCTTCCAGTCCTCGGCGAGGCTCGCCACGGCATACGGGCTGGCGGTGACCGGGACGTTCCTCATCACGACGACCCTCTTCCTGCTCCTCGCCGAGTCGGCGTGGGGCTGGAGCCGCGGCCGGCTGCTCCTGCTGGGCATCCCCCTGGCGGTGCTCGAGCTGACCTACTTCGCCGCCAACCTCACCAAGGTCGTCCATGGCGGCTGGTTGCCGATCCTCGTCGCCGTGGTCGTCGCGACGGTCATGCTCACCTGGCAGCGCGGGCGCACGCTCGTCACCCAGCGCAGGGTGGAGATGGAGGGGCCGTTGGCGCCCTTCGTGGAGTGGCTGGGCACGGACCCGGTGACCCAGGTGCCCGGCAGCGCGGTCTTCCTGCACGTCGACAAGGACACGACCCCGCTCGCCCTGCGGGAGAACGCGACGGTGAACCACGTGCTGCACGAGCACGTCCTCATCCTGACCACCCGCTCGGCCAACGTCCCGGTCGTCGCCGAGGCCGACCGGTTCGAGGTCGACCCGCTCGGCGACCCGTACGACGCGATCGACCACCTCACGGTGAGCTTCGGCTTCCAGGAGGACCAGGACGTGCCGCAGGCCATGGCCCGCGCCCGGGACCTGGGCCTGATCGACATCGACCCCGCCGAGGCCTACTACTTCCTGTCCCGGATCAGCATCCAGCGCGGCCAGGGCAATGAGATGCGGACCTGGCGCAAGCGGCTGTTCGTCGGCCTCGCGCACAACGCGGCGTCCCCGACCGAGTACTTCCACCTCCCCGAGGACCGCACCGTGGCGATGGGCGCCGCCGTCGTCCTCTGAGGGCCCTACCCGGCCAGGACCTCGACGGTGGTCACGACCGAGGTGACCCCGGGCGCGCGCGGCGTGGACGAGAAGCCGAACCGGCAGGGTGGGTCCACCGGGGCCAGCTCGCCCAGGTCGGTGCCGCGCCACGACCCGGTCAGCGAGGTGACGCGGTGCAGGTCGAGCGCCCCGTACCACTCACGTCGTCCGGACCGGGCCTGTCCGCGGGTGCTCACGCCGCGCAGGAGGGTGCGGGCCACGGGGTCGGCGGCAGTGGCGAAGGCGGTGCTCGAGGCCACGGGCGTCGGTAGGGCGCGCAGCGCCCACCCGAGGGGCGCCCGTCTCCCGAGCGTGAAGGAGAGCCGCAGCTCGCCGGCCGTCACCGCCCAGCCCTGGCCCATGCCTCCCGCAACGGGGGAGACGTCGACCCCGGTGACCACCACCTCGTCGAACACGTAGGTGTCGGACACGAACGCCGCCACGGCGGTGTCCGGGGCGAGGAGCACGCGGTGGCCGTCCGGCTGCTCGAGCATGACGTCCGCGAACGCCCCCATCGGGGACCGGTCCCAGCGGCCCACGACGACCCGGACCCCGGAGGTGCTGCCCACCCCCGCGATCCGACCGTGGAACCGCTGCCGTCCGTGCACGGTCCCACCCTGACACGGGCTCGAGGCCCCTGCGCCGCGGGTACGGCCTGGAAGGGCTCCCCGAGGGAGGCTCTCACCCCTAGGCTTCGGCCATGTCACCCCGGACCCCCCTCGGCGAGCTCGAGGTCGAGCTCACGAGGCTGCTGCGCCGGGCCCGCAGCTCCCAGCAGCGGACCGCCTCCCAGGTCCACCCGGACCTGGACGCCTCCGGGTATGCCGTGCTCGTCACCGTCCGCGACCTGGCCGAGGCCGGCGGGGGTGCGCGGGGCGGCGACATCTCCGACGTCCTCGGGCTGCACAAGTCGACGATGAGCCGCAACCTCGCGGTGCTCGAGGAGCTCGGCCTGATCGAGCGCATCCCCGACCCGCTGGACGCCCGGGCCCGTCAGGTCCGCCTCACGGCGGAGGGCTCGCGGGCCCTCGAGGAGTCGTTCGAGGGGCGCAGGGAACGGCTGCGCCAGCAGCTCACCACCTGGGAGACGCAGGACATCGCCGAGCTCGCGCGCCTCCTGCGCCTGCTCAACGACACCGCCGTCTGAGCCGGCCACCCGTCTCGGCTGCCTTCGGCCGGCCACCCGTCCCCGCCGTCCCGGCAGCACGGGCGGCTTCGGCGCGCGCTCCCGGCGAGGACCTCGTCGGAATCAAGTTGCATAGCGCAACCATGTAGATATACAGTTGTGTTCTGCAACCAAAGGAGTTGTCGTGGTCTCCACCCTCGCGACCAAGCCTGTCGGGACATCCGGGCCCGACCACCCCGATGAGGTCATCGCCGCCCTCGCCAGCCTGATCCGCGCCAGCCGCGCCGTCGCCCGCCAGCGACACGACCAGCTCGGCGCGTCGGGCACACCGTTGGCCGTCCTCAAGGCCCTCGCTCACGCCGAGGACGAGCAGGCCCGCCCCGGCGACCTCGCGGTCGCCGCCGGTGTGGCCCCCTCGGTCGTCAGCCGCGTGCTGCCCAGGCTCGAGGAGGACGGCCTCGTCACGCGACGTCGCGACGAGGCCGACGCCCGCTCGTGCCACATCATCCTCACCCCCGAGGGTCGCGAGCAGCTGGCCGCGATCCAGCGGGAGTACGCCGAGCTCCTCGGTGGCGCCCTGGTCGACGTCCCCCCGGAGGAGGTCCGCCGGATGCCGCAGACCCTCGGCCACCTCGAGCGGGCGCTCCTGCGCGCTGCCGACCAAGGCGGGCCGCGCCATACCGGGCTCGCTCCCAGCCTGCGGCCCACGCACGCCACCACTCCCCTCCAGCCCACCCCCGAGAACCGCCAGGAAAGCCACTGATGTCAGCAACCACCGTCTCCGCACCGCCCGCGCCCGCCGCGACCGTGCACCCCGCCGCCGACGAGATGAGCCACAAGCAGATCCTCGAGGCCATGACCGGCCTCCTCGCCGGTCTGTTCACCGCGCTGCTCAGCAGCACCATCGTCTCCACGGCCCTCCCGACGATCATCGGTGACCTCAACGGCACCCAGCACCAGTACACGTGGGTCATCACCGCCTCGCTGCTCGCGACGACGGTGAGCACCCCCATCTGGGGCAAGTTCTCCGACCTGTTCAGCAAGAAGCTGCTGGTCCAGCTGTCCCTCGTCATCTTCGTCATCGGCTCGATCGGGGCCGGCCTGTCGCAGAGCGTCGGGTTCCTCATCGCCTGCCGCGTCGTGCAGGGCCTCGGCATGGGAGGGCTCACCGCCCTGACCCAGTCGATCATGGGCGCGATCATCGCCCCGCGACAGCGCGGTCGGTACTCCGGCTACATGGGCGCCGTCATGGCCGTCTCCACCGTCAGCGGCCCGCTGCTCGGCGGTGTCATCGTCGACAGCTCGCTCGGCTGGCGCTGGACGTTCTTCGTCTGCATCCCGCTCGCCGTCATCGCCCTGTTCATCCTCCAGGCGACGCTGCACGTGCCCACCATCAAGCGGAACCCGAAGATCGACTACCTCGGCGCGGTCCTCATCGCCATCACGGCGTCGCTGCCGCTGCTGTGGATCACCTTCGCGGGCAACGACTTCCCGTGGTGGTCGCTCCAGACCGCGTACTTCCTCGTCGGCACCGCCGTGGCCCTCGCGCTCACCCTCGTGGTGGAGAGCCGGGCCAAGGAGCCGATGGTCCCGCTCAAGGTCCTCAAGAACCGCACCGCGGGGCTCGTCGTCCTGGCCAGCGCCGCCGTCGGCATCGCGATGTTCGGTGGCACGACCTTCCTCACGCAGTACTTCCAGATCTCGCGCGGCTACACCCCGACCAAGGCCGGTCTGCTCACCATCCCGCTGATGGCGGCGCTGCTCGTGTCCTCGACGGGCGCCGGACAGATCATCAGCCGGACCGGTCGCTGGAAGAAGTTCATCGTCGGCGGCTCGTTCTTCCTCGTGGCCGGCCTCGCCTGGCTCGGGACGATCGACCACCTCACCCCGATGTGGCACATCGGCCTGGCGATGGCCCTCATGGGCTTCGGGCTCGGCGCGATGATGCAGAACCTCGTCCTGGCCGTCCAGAACACCGTCGACGTCCGCGACGTCGGTGCCGCCTCCGCCACGATCGCCTTCTTCCGCACCCTCGGTGGCGCGGTCGGCGTCTCGGCCCTCGGCGCGGTGCTGGCCACGCAGGTGACCGGCGACATCCGCGACGGGCTCGCCAAGCTCGGTCCCCAGGCCGCCGCGGCCGGCGGCTCCAGCAGCGGGACCCTGAACCTCAAGGAGATGCCCGCGCCCGTCGCCCAGATCGTCCGTGCGGCGTACGGCGACGCGACCGGTCACATCTTCCTCATCGCCGCCGTGGTCTCGGTCGTGGCCCTGGTCGCGGTGCTGTTCATCAAGGAGGTGCCGCTGCGCACCACCGTGTCCATGGGTGACGAGGCGGCTGTCGCTGCCACGACCGGTACCGGGGCCCCGGCCCTCACCGAGGCGCTCGAGGCCGACACCGGGACCGACGCCGATGCCCTCGTCGACACCGACGCGGACACCGAGGCGGGCCGCGTGGTCGACGCCGAGTCGGACCGTGGGGACGTGGCCGACCGCGGGGTCGAGGGGGCCCCGCGGTCGGGGACGACGCGGGTCGACCGGCACGGTGACCCCGTCTCGGCCGACCGCCGCACCGAGGTCCGGGCCGAGCGTGCGCTCGCCTCCGAGCTGCCGTCCGACTCGCACGAGCTCACCGCGCTGGCGGCGCTCGACGTCCTCACCAGCGCCCAGGACGAGGTCCGCGGCCGGGTCGACGCCGGTGACGAGGCCATCACCGCCGCCCGTGACCTGCTCCTCGGTCTCGGCCGGGACGTGGACGCGGCCCTGGGCCAGTTCCACACCGGGCTGGAGTCCGTGATCCGGCAGCTCGAGGCCCCGGCAGCCGGACGCCACTCGCAGCAGCGGGCCGCGGACGTCCTGCACGACCTGGAGTTCACCCTCCTGCGCAGCACGCAGGCGGCCGCCGACCGGGTCGTCGCAGCGGCGCACGCCGAGGCCGAGGCCATCGTCGCCCGGGCACGGCTCGAGGCGGGGCGCACCAGCGAGCTCGCGAACGGTCTCGCGGCGCGCGCCGACCGCTCCTAGCCGGCGGCGCCGCCCCAGCTCGGCGGCTCGGTGAGCACGAACTGTCGGTATCCCGCCCGGATGCCGACAGTTCGCGCTCACTCAGGTGGTCCCCGCGTGACGAGACCCACTCGTCCCGCGGGTTCCTTCGCTACCAGCGGGTAACTAGTGTTCGGGCCATGACGAAGGTGTTGAGCGGGACCACGATCATCATGTCCGGCGGCAGTCGGGGCATCGGCCTCGCGATCGCGATCCGGGCCGCCCAGGCGGGCGCCAACATCGCCATCATCGCCAAGACCGACCAGCCCGACCCGCGCCTCGCGGGCACGATCCACACCGCCGCCGCCGCGATCGAGAAGGCGGGTGGGCAGGCGCTGCCGATCGTGGGCGACATCCGCGACGACGAGACCATCGCTGCCGCGGTCGAGAAGACCGCGGCACAGTTCGGCGGGATCGACGTGGTCGTCAACAACGCCAGCGTCCTCAACCTCAGCCCGACCGCCGACCTCGACCCCAAGCGGTACGACCTCATGCAGGACGTCAACGTGCGCGGGACGTTCATGCTGACCAAGGCGGCGATCCCGCACCTGCTCGCCTCGCCCGACCCCAAGGTGCTGACCCTCAGCCCGCCCATCAACCTCGAGCCGCGCTGGCTCGCCGGTCACCCCGGGTACACGATGGCGAAGTACGGGATGACGCTGGCAGCACTGGGGTTCGCCCACGAGCTCGGCCGCAAGGGTGTCTCGTCGACCTGCCTGTGGCCGGCGACCCTGGTCGCCACCGACGCGATCGGCAACCTGCCCGGCGGGGACCAGATGGTCAAGATGGCCCGCCGTCCCGAGATCGTGGCCGACGCGGCCTACGAGATCCTGCGCACCCCCGGCCAGGGACTGAACGGGCAGACGATCATCGACGAGGACCTGTTGCGCTCGCGCGGCGTGGCCGACTTCGCGCCCTACTCGATGACGGGCAAGGACGAGGGGCTCGCGCCCGACCTCTTCATCGGCTAGGTCGCCCCGGGTCCGTCGGCAGCCGGTCCGTCGGTCCGTCGGTCCGTCGGTCCGGTCTCGCCCACTCCCTCTGCTCGGCGTCTCAGATCTCGGTGAGGCGGCCGTCCTCGACGTGCCAGCGGCGGGTGGCGTTCACGTCGGCGAGCATCCGCCGGTCGTGGGTCACGAGCAGCACGGTGCCGCCGAAGGAGTCCAGGGCCTGCTCGAGCTGCTCGATCGCGGGCAGGTCGAGGTGGTTGGTCGGCTCGTCGAGGACGAGCAGGTTGACCTCGCGTGCCTGGAGCAGGGCGAGAGCCGCGCGGGTGCGTTCGCCCGGTGACAACGACTCCGCCGCGCGGTGCACGTGCTCCGCGCCGAGGCCGAACTTCGCGAGGAGCGTGCGGACCTCTGCATCCGGCCAGTCCGCCCGCGCCTCGCCGAAGGCACGGGCCAGGGTCTGCGGTCCGTGGAAGAGCGCCCGCGCCTGGTCCACCTCGCCGAGCCGCACCGAGGAACCGAGCCCGGCCGAGCCCTCGTCGACGGCGATGGTGCCGAGCAGCACGCCGAGGAGGGTGGTCTTGCCCGAACCGTTGGCGCCCGTGATGACGACCCGGTCGGCCCAGTCGACCTGGACGTCGACCGGCCCGAGGGTGAAGGCGCCGCGGCGCACCACGGCCCGCGAGGCGCTGGCGACGACCGACCCCGACCGCGGAGCGGCGGCGATGGTCATCCGCAGCTCCCACTCCTTGCGGGGCTCCTCGACGACCTCGAGCCGCTCGAGCATCCGGTCGGTCTGCTTCGCCTTGGCCGCCTGCTTCTCGGCGGAGTCCACCTTGAACGCCGTGACGAACTTGTCGTTGTCCGCCTTCTTGCGCCGGGCGTTCTTGACGCCGACGGTGGCCCAGTCGCGCTGCATCCGAGCCCGCTGCTCCAGCCCGCTCCGGGTGTCGGCGTACTCCTCGTAGGCCTCGCGCGCGTGCCGCCGGGCCACCTCGCGCTCGGCGAGGTAGCTGTCGTACCCGCCCTCGTACACCGCGACCTGCTGCTGGGCCAGGTCCAGCTCGACGACCCGGGTCACGGTGCGGGCGAGGAACTCCCGGTCGTGGCTGATGATGACGGCGGGGCTGCGCAGGCCGCTGACGAACTGTTCGAGCCGCTCCAGCCCGTCGAGGTCGAGGTCGTTCGTGGGTTCGTCGAGCAGCAGCACGTCGTAGCGCGACAGCAGCAGGGCGGCGAGGCCCGCGCGGGCCGCCTGGCCGCCGGAGAGCGCGGTCATCGCAGTGGTGAGGTCGACGCCCAGCCCGAGAGAGGCAGCGGTGACGGCACTGCGTTCGTCCAGGTCGGCGCCGCCGAGGGCGAGCCACGACTCGAGCGCGGCGGAGTAGCGGTCGTCGGCGCCCGGCGCCGCATCGGCGAGGGCCTCGGCCGCGGCGTTCATCGCGGCCTCGGCGGCTGCCACCCCGGTGCGGCGTCCGATGAACCCCGCGACGGTCTCCCCGTCCCGCCGCTCGGGCTCCTGGGGCAGGTGGCCGACGCTGGCGCCCGCAGGCGTCAGGGTGACCGTGCCGTCCTCGGGTTCGGCCTCGCCCGCGAGCAGGCGCAGGAGGGTCGACTTGCCGGCCCCGTTCGCACCGACGAGCCCGACGACGTCGCCGGGGCCGATGACGAGGTCGAGGTCGGAGAAGAGGGCGCGGGCGCCGTGTCCGGCGGCGAGGCCGGAGGCCTTGAGAGTGGTGCTCATGTCGCCCGCGACGCTACCCGCTCGTGACCGCTCGTCGACACCGGGTTTCCGCCGGACGACAGACCGTCCCTCGGGCTTGTGATCGGGACCGGGAGGGGATGGGATGGCAACCATGACATCGCTGTCGCACGCCGTGGGAGAGACCGAACCGCCGCTCCTCGAGCAGACCATCCCCGACAACCTCGACGCGACCGTCGCGCGCTTCGGGGAGCGGGAGGCCCTCGTCGACGTGGCGCAGGGGATCCGGTGGACGTATGCCGAGTTCGGCGCCGCGGTGGAGCGCCTCGCCCGCGCGCTGCTGGCCGTCGGGGTCGCCAAGGGCGACCGGGTGGGGATCTGGGCGCCGAACTGTGCACAGTGGACGGTCGTGCAGTACGCCACCGCCAAGATCGGCTCGATCCTGGTCAACATCAACCCGAGCTACCGCACCCACGAGCTCGAGTTCGTCCTCAAGCAGGCCGGGATCTCCCACTTGTTCCTCGCGCAGTCGTTCAGGTCCAGCGACTACGTGGCGATGTTCGACGAGGTGCGCGACAGCTGCGCCGACGTGGTCGGGTCGTACGTCCTCGGGGGCGACAGCTGGGACGCCCTGCTGGCCCGTGCCGACGAGGTCACCGCCGAGGAGGTGGCCGAGGTCCAGTCGGGGCTCGACCGCCACGACCCGATCAACATCCAGTACACGTCGGGCACGACCGGGTTCCCCAAGGGGGCGACCCTGTCCCACCGCAACATCCTCAACAACGGCTACTTCGTCGGCGAGCTGTGCCGCTACACGGAGGCCGACCGTGTCTGCATCCCCGTGCCCTTCTACCACTGCTTCGGGATGGTGATGGGCAACCTCGCGTGCACCACGCACGGCGCCGCGATGGTCATCCCCGCACCGGGTTTCGACCCTGCCGCGACGCTGCGGGCGACGGCCGACGAGAAGTGCACCTCCCTGTACGGCGTGCCCACGATGTTCATCGCGGAGTGGTCGCTGCCCGACCTCGCGTCATACGACCTGTCCTCGGTGCGCACGGGGATCATGGCCGGATCTCCCTGTCCTGCAACGATGATGACCAAGCTCATTGAGTCGGGGATCACCGAGGTGACCATCGCCTACGGCATGACCGAGACGTCGCCGGTGTCGACGCAGAACCGCACCGACGACACCTTCGAGCAGAAGGTGGGCACCGTCGGCCGGGTCGGTCCGCACCTGGAGATCAAGGTCGTCGACCCGGTGACGGGGGAGACGCTGCCCCGTGGCGAGGCGGGCGAGTTCTGCACCAAGGGCTACTCGGTGATGCTCGGCTACTGGGAGCAGCAGGACAAGACCGACGAGGTGCTCGTCGACGGGTGGATGCACACCGGCGACATCGCGGTCATGGACGAGACCGGCTACGTCCAGATCACCGGGCGCATCAAGGACATGGTGATCCGCGGTGGCGAGAACATCTACCCGCGCGAGATCGAGGAGTTCCTCTACACGCACCCCGACATCCTCGACGCCCAGGTCATCGGGGTCCCGGACGAGAAGTACGGCGAGGAGCTCTGCGCCTGGATCCGGATGAAGGACGGGGCGACGCCGCTGGATGCCGCAGCGGTCCGGGAGTTCTCGACCGGCAAGCTCGCGCACTACAAGATCCCGCGCTACGTCACCGTCGTCGACGAGTTCCCGATGACCGTGACGGGGAAGGTGCGCAAGGTCGAGATGCGCGAGAAGTCCGTGGCCGACCTCGGCCTCGGCACCTGACGCCCTTCACCCACGCCACTGCCCCCACCTCTGCGCCGGTTCGAGGTGCACGCGCCGGGGATCCCGGGGCGTGCACCTCGACTCGTATGGAGCGGGGTGGGTCAGCGGTCAGCGGGGTGGCTGGGCCACCAGAACCGCTCGCCCAGCAGGCTGACCACGGCCGGCACGAGGACCGACCGCACGAGCAGCGTGTCGAGCAGCACGCCGAACCCGACGATGACGCCGATCTGGGCCAGCTGCACCAGGGGCAGGACCCCGAGGACGGCGAACACCGCCGCCAGCAGGATGCCCGCGCTGGTGATGACGCCGCCGGTGACGGCGAGGGCACTGACGATCGCCTCGCGGGCGTGCGCGCCCCCGGCAGCCTCCTCCCGGGCCCGGGTGGTGAGGAAGATGTTGTAGTCGACGCCGAGGGCCACGAGGAACAGGAACGCGAGCAGCGGCGTGCTGACGTCCAACGGCGGGTAGTCCAGCAGGTGCTGGAACGCGAACCAGCTCGCCCCCATGCTCGCGACGTAGGTGGCGACGACGGTGGTGACCAGGACGACGGCGGCCACGACCGAGCGCAGCAGGAGCAGCAGCACCAGCACGACGATCCCGAGGATCAGGGGGAAGAGCACCAGGCGGTCGCGTTCGGTCGTCGTGCGGGCGTCGAGGGCCTCGGCGTCCGAACCGCCGACGAGGGCGTTCGCGCCCGGGACGTCGTGCACGGCGGTACGCAGGGCCCGCACCTGGTCGAAGGCCTGGGTGGTGCCCGGCGCCGCCGCGAGGACGGCACTGAGCTCGACGAGGTCACCTCCGCCTCCGCCCCCGGCCTTGCGGACCTCCTGGACGCCCTCGACGCCCTGGGCGGCGGTGGTGACGGCCTCGGCGGCCGAGGCCTTGGCGATGATGGTCGCCGGCTCGCTCGTCCCGGCCGGGAACGCTGCCGCGAGCTGCTCCTGCCCGACGACCGCCTCGGGCTTCTCGAGGAACTGCTCGTTGGGGGACTGGCCGACCGACAGGCCGAGCCCGCCGAGCGCCAGAGTCACCAGCACCGCGACGGCGGCGAGGCCGACCACCACGGGCCGCCCGGTGACCACGTCGCCGACCCGGCGCCACACCCCGGCGTGACTGGGGTCGGACGTGCCCACGCGCGGGACGAACGGCCAGAACAGGCGCCGACCGAACAGCACCATGGCGGCGGGGAGGACGAGCAGGGCGTAGGCGAGGGCGATCGCGATGCCCATCGCGCCGGCATACCCGAGGGACTGGGCGAACGGGTCGTCGGCGAAGCCGAGGCTGAGCAGGGCGAGGACCACCGTGCCGCCGCTGGCGAGGATCGCGGGAGCAGCGGACCCGAGGGCGGCGCGCATCGCCTCGTGCCGGTCCTCGGTGCGACGCAGCTCCTCCCGGTAGCGGGCGATGATGAGCAGGGCGTAGTTGGTGCCGGCGCCGAAGACGAGCACCGAGGTGATGCCGGTGACGGCTCCGTCGGCGCTGACCTCGGTGAACCGGGACAGCGCGGCCAGGGCCTTGCTGGCGACCTGGTCGCCGGTGCCGACGACGCTCAGCGGGACGAGCCACAGCCACGGGCTGCGGTAGGTGATGAGCAGCAGGATCGCCACGACCCCGGCGGTGGCTCCGAGCAGCTTGATGTCGGCACCGTCGAAGACCGCGCCGATGTCCGCCCCGAACGCGGGTCCTCCCGTGACGGTCGCGGTCAGCCCCTGCGGCAGGCCGTCGCGGACGGCAGCCCGCAGGGCGGTGACCGCCTCGGAGTTCGCCCCGTCGGGCAGGTCGGCCTTGAGGGGGACGATGACCAGCGCGGTGCTCTTGTCCTGCGAGACCTGGGGTGGGATCGCCGTGGTCGGGGCCCCGCCCGCGGCGGCGGCACTGGGGGCCCACTGCTTCACGGCGGCGATGCCCCGGTCACCGGAGGCCTCGACCGCCTGGGTGTCGACCGCGCCCGAGGCGGCCCGGTAGACGACGATGGCGGGAGTCACCCCGCTCGAGGGGAGCTTCTCGCGCAGGGCGGTGACCTGCGCGGCCTCGGCGCTGGCGGGCAGCGAGGCCGCGGTGGTCGAGACCGCCTTCGGCTCGCCGGCGAACGCGAACGCCGCGGCCGACACCAGCACGGCCACCACGACGACGAGCCACTTGACCCGTGGCCCGACCAACCTGCCGAGGGCGCGACCCGCCCCCGAGAACCCATGTCCGCCGGCCACGTCATTCCTCCATCACGTTCAGTGCGCTTCTACCAAGAAATAGTTCTACGATGGAAACAGTAGCGTGCGGCAGAATGACGCGCTAACCGAGGACGGCACGCCCTGCCGATCCCGTGCCGATCAACCTGAGAGGAGGGCCGATGACGCACCCCACCCCCGAGGGCGCGCCCGCGACCGCCGGCCCGTCCTCCGCCCGGATCGGCGCCCCGGGGCGACCCGTCGCGCCGCGTCCCGCCGGACCCGCCCTCGCGCTGGAGATCATCGATGCCCTGCGTGCGTTCTCGACCGAGATGGACCGCTACATCGACACCCGGGGCGGAGCGGTGGGCCTGCACCGCACCGACCTCAACGCGCTGGCCCACGTGCTCGATGCGCGCCGCACGGGCGGCGACCTCTCGCCCGGTGAGCTCGCTCACCGGCTGTCGCTCAGCCCGCCCGCGACCTCCGCGCTCCTGCGCCGCCTCGAGTCGGTCGGCCACGTGCGTCGGACCCACAGTGAGGTCGACCGGCGGCGGGTGGCGGTGGAGATGACCGACGAGGCGATGGGCGTCGCGGCGGGCATCTTCGCCCCGATCGCCACGACCATGCGCGAGACGATCGCCTCCTACTCCCTGGCCGAGCGGGAGACGGTGCTGCGGTTCCTCACGGATGCCGTCGACGCCGCCGAGCGAGCCACGAACGCCGGGGACGACGAGAGTCCGGGAATGGCTTGACGACGCCGGTCGTTGACCGTAATAGTTGAATATTGAACGATCCGAGGAGAGTCCCATGCCAGCTGTCACGGTCGCCGACCTGACCGTCCTGCCCCGCGTCCCCGCGGTGGCGCCGGCTGCCGTCCAGCGCCCGGTCCGCGCCATCTCCGACGCCCCCTCCGGCACGGAGGGCGAGGGCTTCCCGGTGAAGCGCGCCTTCGCGGGCGTCGACCTGCGTGACCTCGACCCGTTCATCCACATGGACGAGATGGGCGCCGTCGAGTACGCCCCCGGTGAGCCCAAGGGCACGTCGTGGCACCCCCACCGCGGCTTCGAGACCGTCACCTACATCATGGACGGGATCTTCGACCACCAGGACTCGTTCGGTGGCGGCGGGACGATCACCAACGGTGACACCCAGTGGATGACCGCGGGCTCGGGCATCCTGCACATCGAGGCGCCCCCGGAGCAGCTCGTCGTCAGTGGCGGCCTGTTCCACGGCTTCCAGCTCTGGGTCAACCTCCCCAAGGTCGACAAGCTCAAGGCCCCGCACTACCAGGACCTGCGCTCCTCCGAGGTCGGTCTGCTCACCTCCGCCGACGGCGGCAGCCTGCTGCGCGTCATCGCCGGTGAGGTCGGCGGCGTCACCGGACCGGGCTCGACGCACACCCCGATGGCGATGGTCCACGCGACGGTGGCCCCGGGTGGGGAGCTCGTCCTGCCGTGGCCCAAGGACTTCAACGCCCTCGTCTACGTCATGAGCGGCGACGGGTTCGTCGGCCCGGACCAGACGCCGATCGGCCCCGGCCAGCTGGCGGTGCTCGGCAAGGGCGACGCGCTGCGCGTCTCCTCGGCCCGCACCCAGCAGGAGCGGTATGCCGCGGGCCTGGACCTGCTCGTCCTCGGCGGCCGGCCGATCCGTGAGCCCGTCGCCTGGGCCGGACCGTTCGTCATGAACAACCGCGCCGAGCTCGTCCAGGCGTTCGAGGACTACCAGGCCGGCCGCCTCGGCCAGCCGGTCCCGCACGGCGACGTGTCGGGCACCGCCTGACGCACGCGCCATACCCGTCCCGCCCCGAGGTCCTCGAGGGATCCGTCGCGCTCCGGTGCGTCGGGTCCTTCGAGGCCCTGGGGCCGACTGGCGAGAGCACGCAGAGTTACGATACGATACGTAGCGTAACCACGAAGGAGGTGAGTCCCTTGACCACCAACACCACCCGCGTCCACGGCGCCCACCGCGCCGAGCGCAGCCCGCGTGAGCGTGTCTCCCACGACCGCCGCCGGCACCCCAGCACCTACCCGAACGACTACCTGCACAGCGACCGCCCCTACGAGGAGTCGCAGCGCGACATCGGTGGCGGCCTGTTCCTCGGCGCCATCACCCTCATCGCCCTGATGGCCCTCATCGTGACCGGCCTGCTCTTCTGAGCCGGTCGGTCCCCGGCTCCTGCGCGCCCGTCGTCCACGCTGTGGACGGCGGGCGCGACCGTGCTCACAGCTTCACCCCACGGCTGCGGGTTTCCCTCTAGGTTGGCGACCACGCGAGCCCAATGACGGGAGCAGCAGTGCTGATCGGTGTGCCAGCAGAGTCCAAGCCGGGGGAGACCCGGGTCGCCGCGACGCCCAAGACCGTGGGGCAGCTCCTCGGCCTCGGTTACGACGTCGTCATCGAGCGCGGCGCGGGGTCCCTCGCGTCCTTCTCCGACGAGGCGTATGCCGCGGCCGGCGCCACCGTCGTGGACGGCGCGCAGGCCTGGGCGAGCGACCTCGTCCTCAAGGTGAACGCCCCGGACGACGCCGAGATCGCGCTCCTTCGCCCGGGCTCGCTCCTCGCCTCGCTCGTCTCGCCGGCGCTCAACCCCTCGCTCGTCTCCAGCCTCACGGCGGCCGGGGTGACCGCGCTCGCCATGGACGCCGTGCCCCGCATCTCCCGCGCCCAGTCCCTCGACGTGCTCTCCTCGATGGCGAACATCGGCGGCTACCGCGCGGTGATCGAGGCGGCGCACGAGTTCGGCAGCCTGTTCACCGGCCAGGTCACCGCGGCAGGCAAGGTCCCGCCCGCCAAGGTCCTGGTCGTCGGTGCCGGCGTCGCCGGGCTCGCCGCGATCGGCACGGCCAGCAGCCTCGGCGCGATCGTCCGCGCGTTCGACGCCCGGGCCGAGGTGGGGGAGCAGGTCGAGTCGATGGGCGCGCAGTTCCTGCGCATCGACGTCGAGGACGAGGGGCCGTCGGCCACCGGGTACGCCAAGGAGATGGGCGAGGACTTCAACGCCAAGGCCGCCGCGCTGTACGCCGAGCAGGCCAAGGACGTCGACATCGTCATCACCACCGCCCTGATCCCCGGCCGCCCCGCTCCGCGGCTGCTCACCGAGGAGATGGTCGCCTCGATGAAGCCCGGCTCGGTCGTGGTCGACATGGCAGCGGCCAGTGGTGGCAACGTCGCCGGCTCGGTCGCCGACCAGCTCGTCACCACGGCCAACGGTGTGCGCATCATCGGCTACACCGACCTGCCCGGTCGGTTGCCGACGCAGGCCAGCCAGCTCTTCGGCACCAACCTCGTCAACCTGCTCAAGCTGCTCACCCCGGGCAAGGACGGCCGGGTCGTCCTCGACCTCGAGGACGTCGTGCAGCGGGGGATGACGGTCTGCCGCGACGGCCAGACCCTGTGGCCCCCACCGCCGGTCCAGGTGAGTGCGGCGCCGCCCGCGGCCGCTGCCGCCCCGGTGGCGCCCAAGCCAGAGCCGAAGCCGCGTGACCCCCGCCGCAAGTACGTGCTCATGGCCCTGGCCGCTGTGCTGTTCGCTCTCGTCGCAGGTGGCTCGCCGTCGGACTTCCTCGGCCACTTCACGGTCTTCGCGCTCGCGGTCATCGTCGGGTTCTACGTGATCTCCAACGTCGCGCACGCCCTGCACACCCCGCTCATGGCCGAGACCAACGCGATCAGCGGCATCATCCTCGTCGGCGGCCTGCTCCAGGTCGACAGCGACGACGCGGTCGTCAAGGTGCTGGCGCTGCTGGCCATCACGGTCGCCAGCATCAACATCTTCGGCGGGTTCGCGGTCACCGGTCGCATGCTCCAGATGTTCCGGAAGGACTGAGGCCACGATGACCCTCAACCTCGTCCAGGCGGCCTACATCGTCGCTGCGGTCCTGTTCGTCCTCTCCCTCGCGGGCCTGTCGAAGCACGAGTCCGCCAAGGAGGGCAACGCCTTCGGCGTGACCGGTATGGCGCTGGCCCTCGCCGCCACCGTGTGGGGGGTGCTCGACCGCTCGGCGCACCCGCTGACGACCTTCCTGCTCATCGCCGTCGCGATGGCGGTCGGTGGAGCCATCGGCCTGTGGCGGGCCCGGGTCGTCGAGATGACTCAGATGCCCGAGCTCGTGGCGATGCTGCACTCGTTCGTCGGCCTGGCGGCGGTGCTCGTCGGCATCAACTCGTTCCTCACCGAGGGCGACGGCGCCGACGCGGTGCACAGCGTCGAGGTGTTCCTCGGGGTGTTCATCGGCGCCGTGACGTTCACGGGGTCCATCGTCGCGTTCCTCAAGCTCAGCGCGCGGATCAAGTCCTCGCCGCTGATGCTGCCCGCCCGCCACTGGCTCAACCTCGCCGCGCTGGTCGTCTCCGCCGGCCTGCTGGTGTGGTTCGTGCAGTCGCACTCGATCATCCCGCTGCTGGTCATGACCGTCATCGCGCTGGCGTTCGGCTGGCACCTCGTGGCATCGATCGGTGGCGGCGACATGCCGGTCGTCGTCTCGATGCTCAACAGCTACTCGGGCTGGGCAGCCGCGGCCGCCGGGTTCATGCTCGGCAACGACCTGCTCATCGTCACCGGCGCGCTCGTCGGCTCCTCCGGCGCGATCCTGTCCTACATCATGTGCACGGCCATGAACCGCTCGTTCTTCTCGGTCATCGCCGGTGGCTTCGGCCAGGAGGTGTCGGTCGGCGACGACAAGGACTACGGCGAGCACCGCGAGACCATCGCGGCGGATGTCGCCGAGCTGCTGCGTGACGCCTCGACCGTCGTCATCACCCCGGGCTACGGCATGGCGGTCGCCCAGGCGCAGTACCCCGTCGCCGAGCTCACCTCGCAGCTGCGCAAGAAGGGCGTCAACGTCCGCTTCGGCATCCACCCGGTCGCCGGACGGCTGCCCGGGCACATGAACGTGCTGCTCGCCGAGGCGAAGGTCCCCTACGACATCGTCCTGGAGATGGACGAGATCAACGGCGACCTCTCCGACACCGACGTCGTGCTCGTCATCGGCGCCAACGACACCGTCAACCCGTCGGCCGCCGAGGACCCCGGCAGCCCCATCGCCGGGATGCCGGTCCTCGAGGTGTGGAAGGCGCGCAACGTCGTCGTGTTCAAGCGCTCCATGGCGACCGGCTACGCCGGAGTGCAGAACCCGTTGTTCTTCAAGGAGAACAGCCAGATGCTCTTCGGCGACGCCAAGGAACGCGTCGAGGACATCATCAAGGCCCTCTAGTACGCCCCCACTGGGGGGTGGCCCGGGTCGGCGACGACGTCGAGCTCGTTGCCCTCGGGGTCGGCCATCGTCTGCCACCAGATGCCGAGGTCCTCGAGGAGGCCGGTGACCGGCTCGCCCAGGCGCCGTCCGCCGAGCGCCTCGAGCCTGGCCACCAGGGCCGGGACGCCGAGATCCAGCGGCGGGTGCACGTCGAGGTGCATGCGGTTCTTGCCCACCCTGGGTTCGGCCACCTGCTGGAGCAGGAACGTCGGGGAGCCGGGCTCGTCACCGGCTGCCAGCACCTCGAACCCGGGCACCGAGGCGACGTGGGTGTAGCCGAGCGCAGCGGACCAGAACGGCACCAGCGCGGGTGCGTCCGCGCAGTCGAGCACGACGGCGAGCCTCATGTGGCGAGTATGACGTCGCGGGCCCACCCAGGGCACGTGGCGGGCACGCAGGAGGGGTGTGCCGCGTGGTGACCACACGGCACACCCCTTGTCCGGGTGCGGGCGACGCTAGGTGCGGGCCGGCTCCTCCTCCTGCGCGCCGCGGCGGGCGAGGCGGCTGTTGCGGATGCCGTAGGTGAAGTAGATGACGAACCCGATCGCCATCCAGATGAGGAACCTCAGCCACGTCTCCACCGACAGGTTGACCATGAGGTAGATGCTGATCAGGGCGGCCACCACCGGCAGCACCGGCGAGAACGGCACCGTGAACGCGCGCTTGAGGTCGGGGCGACGGTTGCGCAGGACCGGCACCGCGAGGGACACGAGGGCAAAGGCCGACAACGTGCCGATGTTGACCATCTCCTCGAGCTTGCCGATCGGTGTCAGCGAGGCGATCAGCGCGACGAGCGTGCCGATGATCAGGGTGAGCCGCACGGGCGTGCCGGTCCTGGGGTTGGTGCGGCCGAGCCCCTTCGGCAGCAGCCAGTCGCGGGACATCGCGAACGTGACGCGGGTGGCGCCGATGATCAGCGTCATGACCACGGTCATCAGGCCGGCGACGGCGCCGGCGGCGATCATCGTGGCGTAGCCGGGTTTTCCGACGGACTCGAAGGCCGAGGCCAGGGCGGCCTTCGGGTCGATCTTGTCGTACTTGACCATGCCGGTGATGACCAGCGTCGTGGCGACGTAGAGGATCGTGCAGATGACCAGCGAGGCGATGATGCCGATCGGCAGGTCGCGCTGCGGGTTCTTGGCCTCCTCGGCGGTGGTGGCGACGACGTCGAAGCCGATGTAGGCGAAGAACACGATCGAGGCACCCGAGACGATGCCGAGGATGCCGAACGTGGTCGGCTGCAGCCCGAACAGCACCTGGATCAGGGGAGCGGCCAGGCCTTCGGTGGCCTTGCCCGGTGTGGCCGGCGGGATGAACGGTGTGTAGTTCGACGTCTTGATGAACCCGATCCCGGCGACGATGACGAACAGCACGATGAACAGCTTCACGCCGACGAGCACGAGGTTGACGCGCAGCGACTCCTTGATGCCGATGGCGATCAGGGCGGTCAGCGCGACGATGAGCAGGAACGCCGGGAGGTCGAAGTGCGACCCCGGCGCCACCGATGCAGGGACGGTGAAGCCGATCTTCTCGAGGAAGAGCGTGGCGTACTGCGACCAGCCCTGGGCGACCACGCTGGCGCCGAGCATCAGCTCCAGCAGCAGGTCCCAGCCGATGATCCAGGCGACCAGCTCGCCGAGCGAGGCGTACGAGAACGTGTAGGCCGACCCCGACACGGGGACGGTCGAGGCGAACTCGGCGTAGCAGAGCGCGGCGAGGCCGCAGCAGATCGCGGCGAGCACGAACGACAGGGCGATGGACGGCCCGGCGTACTGCGCGGCGGCCCTGCCGGTGAGCGTGAAGATGCCGGCGCCGATGATGACGCCGATGCCGAAGACGGTGAGGTCGAGGGCGGTCAGCTTCGTCTTGAGCTGGAACTCGGGATCGTCTGTCTCCTTGATCGACTGCTCGATCGACTTGGTCCTCATCACGGACATGCGGGTCACCTTCCGGCCGACTGCACGGCCGCCGCAGCGGCCCGGACGACAGATCACGCTAGCGCTGGGTGCGCAATGACGCCCACCCGTGCCGAAACGGGTCAGTTCGGACAGGCCCCGCGCGGGTCAGTCGTCGTCGAGCCAGGGGTCGCGCCGCGGGGCCTTCGGCGGGTAGATAGGGATGGGCCCGGTGTCGGCGCTGCGGTCACGCTCACGCAGGTCCGGACTGCGGTACAGCGAGTCGGGGCGTCCTGTCCCGTGACTCGGATCGTCCCACCCCGCATAGGGATCCGGCACCGGAGCCGCCGGGGCCACGCCGTTCTCCCAGCGCATGTCGATGACCTGGCTGTCGTGGTCGGTGACGCCGAAGATCTCGGCGCAGATCGCCCGGTAGTGGTGGTCGGGCTGGGGCACCCAGTTGACCTCGCGCAGGGCCTGGTCCTGGCCGGCCGACTCCATGACGAAGCGGCCGTAGCCGAGGATGCGGCCGGGGATCGAGCGCTCGTACGACATGTCGGTGACCTTCGCGAGCGGCATCATCGAGACCTTGCGGGTGATGAACCCGTAGAACAGCAGCAGCCGCTTGTCCGTGGCCACGAACCAGTCGTGCCGCCACTCGGCGACGAGGTAGGCCATCCGCAGGACGAGGGCGAACCACACCCACCACAGGATCGTGCTGACGACCGCGATGGAGGGGTCGATCTTGATGTCGGCCCAGAGGGCCACCACGAGGCCGGCCGCAGCGCTGCCGACGGGTTCGGCCACCTTGCCCCAGTGCTGGTGGACCGCGGTGACGAGCCGCTCACCGTCCAGCAGGTACCGGTCGAGCTCGGCGTGGCGGCGCTCGCGGGCGGCCATGGGGCGGGCTACCGCCGACCGAGCAGGGCGTCGAAGAAGTTGCCGATGTTGCGGACGCCGTCAGCCAGGATCGACCACGAGGTCTTGACGATCTGCGCGGCCTGGTCCGGCGAGGTGATGATCGCGTAGATGGCAAACGCGACGAGGACCCACAACAGGATCTTCTTCACGCGGTTCATCGTCGTCTCCTTGAGCTGGGGGGTGGGGCGGGCCCGACCGGGGCACACCTCAGCGACCATCGTGTCCGATCACCCTGTCGGAGCGGAACAGGCGCGCCGGAGGCGACGGATCCGCCGGAGGCGCGGGGCGTCAGACGACGCCGTAGAGCCGGTCGCCCGCGTCGCCGAGCCCGGGGACGATGTACCCCTTGTCGTTGAGCCGCTCGTCGAGCGCGCCGGTGACGAGGTTGATCGGGATGTCGAGGTCGGCGAGGGCCTCCTCGACGGCCTTGATGCCTTCGGGGGCGGCGAGGAGCGTGACCGCCGTGATGTCGTCGGCGCCGCGGTCGGCGAGGTAGCGGATGGCGTCGGCCAGCGTGCCGCCGGTCGCCAGCATCGGGTCGACGACGTAGCACTGGCGTCCGCGAAGGTCGTCCGGGAGGCGGTTCGCGTAGGTGATCGCCTCGAGCGTCTCCTCGTTGCGCTGCATGCCCAGGAAGCCCACCTCCGCGCTCGGGAGGAGGCGGACCATCCCCTCGAGCATGCCCAGCCCGGCACGCAGGATCGGCACGATGAGGGGCTTGGGGTTGGACAGCTTGATGCCGGTCGTCGGTGCGACGGGCGTCTCGATGTCGAAGGGCTCCACGCGGACGTCGCGGGTCGCCTCGTAGGCCAGCAGCGTCACCAGCTCCTCGGTCAGCCGCCGGAACGTGGGGCTGTCCGTGCGCTTGTCGCGCAGGTAGGTCAGCTTGTGGGTGATGAGCGGGTGATCGGCAACGTGGACGCGCATAGGCGAAACTTAGCGCGTGACCTCCACCCGCGGACCAGCCGCCGACCCGGGGTATGCCGCATGGATGGACCGGGCGCTCGAGCTCGCCGCCGAGGCGGCGGGCGACGGGGACGTCCCCGTCGGAGCGGTGGTCGTCTCTGCGGACGGGGAGGTCGTCGGCGTCGGCCGGAACCTGCGCGAGGTCGAGCAGGACCCCACGGCCCACGCCGAGGTCGTCGCGCTGCGCGACGCCGCCCGACGACTCGGGTCCTGGCGCCTCGACGGCTGCACCCTCGTCGTCACCCTCGAGCCGTGCCCGATGTGTGCGGGAGCGCTCGTGCTGGCGCGGATCACGCGCCTGGTGCTGGGCGCCTGGGACCCCAAGCTCGGCGCAACGGGCTCGGTCTGGGACCTCGTCCGGGACCGACGTGCCACCCACCGCGTGGAGGTCGTCAGCGGGATCCGGGAATCAGAGTGCTCTCAGGTCCTGTTGGCATTCTTCGAGGGACACCGACGCCAACCGGCGCACGACCGCCACCTCGGCGGCGACCAACCAGTGCAGGGAGCAGGATCATGAGCGGGTTGGTCAACAGCTTGGTGAACACGGTGCTCGGAGCGCCGCCGTGGCTGGTCTACCTGCTCGTCGCCGTCGTGGTGTTCGCCGAGGACGCGCTCTTCGTCGGGTTCGTGCTCCCGGGCGAGACGCTGGCCATCATCGGAGGGGTCACGGCCAGCCTCGGCCACACCTCGTTGTGGGTGGTGTTGACGATCGTGGTCGTGGCCGCGATCGTCGGGGACTCCGTCGGGTACGAGATCGGCAAGCTGTTCGGGCCCAAGGTGATGGGGTCGAAGATCTTCGACCGCCGACGCGCCAAGCTCGAGAAGGCGCAGGAGTTCCTCCAGCGTCGGGGTGGCTCGGCCGTCTTCCTCGGTCGGTGGACGGCGTTCTTCCGGGCCGTCATGCCGGCGCTGGCCGGTCTCAGCGGCATGAAGTACCGCGTGTTCCTGCCGTGGAACGCCGTCGGCGGGATCGCCTGGGGCGCGACCGCGGTCACCGCGGGCTACCTCGCCGGCGAGTCGTACCACAAGGTGGAGGCCTGGCTGGGCAAGGGCGCTGCGATCATCGTGGGCGTGATCGTGCTCGTGGCGGTCGTCGTCTGGGCCGTTCGTCGGCACCGTTCCGAGGGCCGGCCCGAGGCTGCCTGATCGTTCACCCGCTGGCCACCCCAGCGGGGGGCCGGTGTTCACCCGGCTCGGCAAGAACTCTCCTGTCCCCTCTGACAGGAGCTCGTCCATGCCCTCGACCGCCCGCCGCCCCCTCCTCGGGGTCGCCGTCCTGACCCTCCTCGCCGCCGGCATCGCCGGTGCCGCACCCGCCCTCGCGCACGACGCTGGTCCCGGCGGCGGCGGCGGCCACGGCCGCGACAAGCCCGGCCACGAGACCTTTGCCGTCATCGGCGACGTGCCCTACGGCGCCGACCAGGTGGCCCGGTTCCCCGCGTGGATCGACCAGATCAACGCCGACCCGCAGGTCGGGCTCGTCTTCCACGTCGGCGACATCAAGAACGGGTCCACCCGGTGCGACGACGCCTACTACCGGATGATCCGCACCCAGTTCGACCGCTTCACCGACCCGCTGGTCTACACCCCGGGCGACAACGAGTGGACGGACTGCCACCGCGCCAACAACGGTGCCTACAACCCGCTCGAGCGGCTGGCCTTCGACCGGTCGGTCTTCTTCGACCGCCCCGGGACCACGCTGGGAGCCCCGGCGCGTGTCTCGGTGCCGAACGCGGCATACCCGGAGAACGTGCAGCTGCGCCGCGCCGGGGTCTCGTTCGCGACGCTCCACGTCGTGGGCAGCAACAACGACCTCCAGCCCTGGACCGGGATCGGCCAGACCGTGGCGACACCGGAGCAGGTGGCCGAGCAGGAAGCCCGCATGAAGGCGTCGATCGCGTCGCTGCGCCGGACCTTCGCCGACGCGTCGAAGCGGCACGACCGCGCGGTCATGGTCCTGCAGCAGGCCGACATGTTCGACCCGACGTACACGCCCACGCCCAGCGACATCTCGGCGTTCCGGCCGCTCGTCCAAGCACTCGCCGAGGAGACCAACCGGTTCCGCGGCGACGTCTACCTCGTCAACGGCGACTCCCACATCTACAACTCCGACCGCCCGCTCGCGCCGGGCTCGGTGTGGTTGGAGCGGTATGGCGTCGAACGCCCGGCCGCGGGGCTGGAGCGGATCACCGTCGACGGCTCGGACAACAACAAGGACTGGCTCAAGGTCACCGTCAACCGTCCCGGCGCCGCGCAGACCCTCAGCTGGACCCGCGTCCCCTACGCCGGCTGAGGCGTCCTCCGGTCGCTCGGACCCGTCGGTTCGGGGCGATTTCGCCGGGCGTCACCTGCTCTAGTAACCTGCTCCGCGGTGGCGTGTCCGAGCGGCCTAAGGAGCACGCCTCGAAAGCGTGTGTGGGTGAAAGCCCACCGTGGGTTCAAATCCCACCGCCACCGCCAGAAGACGAAGGACCCGACACGCTTTCCGTCGGGTCCTTCGTCTTGTGTTGGAGCTGCGGGATTTGGGAGGAGCGAGGCACGAGCGACGGCTCCCACCGCCACCGCCCCGCGACGAACAGCCCCGCCCGCCAGGAGCACCACCCCCGCCCGCCGCCTTCGTGGGGGTCATCGCCGGGACTACGTCACTGATCGCCGATCGTGATCAGTGACGTAGACGCCAGCGCACCCCCAGAGGTCCAGCCCCGCCGCACGCCGGCTGCTCCACCGGGCGTAGGACGTGCTGCTCCCGGTGCAGGACGCCACGAGCCGATCGGCGCTCCTACTGTGGGGTGCATGCACGAGCGTGAGGACCGGGCCGTTCGTCGGCCCGGTCCGTGGACGGGAGCTCCACCACGACCGCTGCGAATGCTGGGTCTGGTGCTCCTCGCGCTCGTCCAGGTCGGCGGCACGCTGGGTGCGGCCCACAACCAGCCGGCGCGGCGACCCGTCGACGCCCTCGCGGTGGGCCTGCTCGTGCTGGGTCCGGCCGCTGTGTGGTTCGGCCGCCGGGCGCCGCGACTGGTGTGCGCGGTGGTGGTGGCGACCACGGGGCTGTTCCTGTTGGCCGGCTACCCGTACGGACCCGTGTACGCGAGCCTCGCGCTCGCGCTGGTGTTCGCGGTCGCACGTGGGCACCGCGTGACGGCCTGGTCCGGAGCCGGGGCGCTGGTGCTGGCGGACGCCGTCGGCCGGATCCGGCTCGACCGCGACCACTGGTCGTGGGGGACGCAGCTCGGGGTCGTCGGCTGGGTCCTCGTCATCCTGGCGGTGGCCGAGGTGGTCCGGGTGCGGGCCGAACGGGCTGCCTCGTTCCGGGCCGCGGTGCAGGAGCGACGCCGGCGCCAGGCCGGCGAGGAACGACTGCGCATCGCCCAGGAGCTGCACGACGTCGTGGCCCACCACATGTCCCTCATCAACGTGCAGGCCAGTGTCGCGCTCCACCTCGCCGACCGCAGGCCCGAGAACGTCGAGCCGGCCCTGCGTGCCATCAAGGCCGCCAGCAAGGAGGCCCTGGCCGAGCTGCGGTCCCTCATCGACGTCCTCCGCGACGACGGCCCGGCGCCCCTGGCGCCGGCGCCCACGCTCGCGGCGCTCGACGACATCGTCGAACGCAGCGGTCACGCCGGCCTTGTCGTGTCGAAATCTGTTGAGGGACAGGCCCGTGCCCTGCCCGCTGCGGTGGAGCTGGCGGCATACCGCATCGTCCAGGAGGCGATCACGAACGTGGTCCGGCACGCCGGTGCACACCACGCCGCGGTGACCCTCGGCTACGGTGCCGAGGTGCTCACGGTCCGCATCGACGACGACGGTGACGGTGGTCGTCGCCACGCCGACCTCGTGCCGGGCAACGGCCTGCGGGGCATGCACGAACGGGCGGCCGCCCTCGACGGCACGTTCTCGGTGGCGGCGTCGCCGCTGGGCGGGCTGCGGCTCGAGGCCGGCCTCCCCGTCGGGGGTGGCGGGTGATCCGGGTGGTGCTGGCCGACGACCAGGCCCTGTTGCGCGCCGGCCTGCGGGCCCTGCTCGACGCCGAGGACGACCTCGAGGTCGTGGGCGAGGCCGCCGACGGCGCCGAGGCAGTCGCGCTGGTCCGGTCGACCGGCCCCGACGTCGTGCTCATGGACATCCGCATGCCCGGCACCGACGGCCTCGCGGCCACCAGGCAGATCGTCGACGACCCCACCCTGTCGGGCACCAGGGTCGTGATCCTCACGACGTTCGACCTCGACGAGTACGTCTTCGAAGCCGTGCGGATCGGTGCGAGCGGGTTCCTCGTCAAGGACACCGAGCCGGCCGAGCTCCTGCGCGGGGTGAGGGCCGTCGCGGCGGGCGACGCCCTCCTCAGCCCGGGAGTGACCCGACGGCTGATCGGCGAGTTCGCCACGCGCAGCCGGGGGACGGCCGCTCCCGCCGCCGACCGCCTGGCCGCCCTCACCGACCGCGAGCGTGAGGTGGTCGCCCTGGTCGGGGAAGGGCTGAGCAACGACGAGATCGCCACGCGGCTGTTCCTGAGCCCGGCGACCGCCAAGACCCACGTCAGTCGCGCCATGGTCAAGCTCCACGTCCGCGACCGCGCCCAGCTCGTGGTGCTTGCGTACGAGAGCGGCCTGGTCCGACCGGGTTGGTCGCAGGAGTGACGGTGGCGAAGGCCTTCCAGGGCAACAGTTCTCGTCGGGAGAGGGGTTTCGGGTGACTGACGTGATCATCTGTGGAGGCGGGCCGACCGGCATGGTGCTGGCGGCCGAGCTGCGGCTCCACGACGTCGACGTGGTGGTGCTGGAGAAGGAGGCGGAGCCCAGTCCCCTGGTCCGGTCCCTGGGGCTGCAGCCGCGCAGCATCGAGATCCTGGACCAGCGCGGCCTGCTCGACCGGTTCCTCGAGGTGGGGACGAAGTACCCCGAGGGAGCGCGGCGGTTCCCCGGGGCCGACACGCCATCGCCCGTTCCCCTCGACAGCGCCCACGCCTACGTCCTGGGCATCCCGCAGCCGGTGACCGACCGCCTCCTCGCCGAGCGGGCGGTCGAGCTCGGGGCCGACGTCCGCCGCGGCCACGAGGTGACGGGAGTCGAGCAGGACGAGGAAGGGGTGCGGGTCGAGCTCGCCGACGGTACCGGCCTCCGTTCGCGTTGGCTGGTCGGGTGCGACGGTGGGCGCAGCCTCGTGCGGAGGCTGCTCGGCATCGGGTTCCCCGGTGAGGCCGCGAGGACCGAGTGGCTCCTCGCCGAGCTGGAGGTGACGACACCGCCCGAGGAGCTGGCCGCGATCGTCGCCGAGGTCCGCCGGACCCATCGGGGGTTCGGGATCGGGCCGGCCGGTGGCGGCCTGTTCCGAGGCGTCGTCCCTGCCGCCACCGTGGCCGAGGACCGCACCACGCCGCCCACCCTGGCGGAGTTCCGGACGCAGCTGCTGGCCTACGCGGGCACCGACTTCGGGGTCCACTCGCCCCGGTGGATGTCCCGCTTCACGGACGCGACCCGCCTCGCCGACCGCTTCCGCTCGAGCCGGGTCCTGCTCGCCGGGGACGCCGCGCACGTCCACCCGCCACTGGGGGGACAGGGCCTCAACCTCGGGGTCCAGGACGCCTTCAACCTCGGCTGGAAGCTCGCTGCAGACGTGCGGGGCTGGGCGCCCCCGGGGCTGCTGGACACCTACGAGTCCGAGCGACGTCCGGCGGCCGCCGACGTCCTCACCACCACGCGCGCCCTGTCGGAGCTCATCTCGCCCGAACCCGGCCCGCAGGCGGTGCGCGCCCTGCTGAACCAGCTGATGGACTTCGAGGACGTGGGACGGTTCCTGCTCGAGAAGGTCTCGGGGACCGGCGTCAGGTACGACCTCGGCGACGGCCCCGACCTCGTCGGGAGGCGGCTGCGGGACGTCGCGCTCTCCGATGGCCGCCTCTACGCGCGGCTGCACCGGGGCAGGGGACTCCTGCTCGACCAGGAGGGACGGCTCGAGGCCGACGGGTGGGCCGACCGGGTCGACCACGTCGTCGACACCAGTGCCGAGCTGGACGTGCGCGGCGTGCTGCTGCGTCCCGACGGCCACGTCGCGTGGGTCGGCGACGACCAGCAGGAGCTGCACCGGCGACTGCGGGCCTGGTTCGGTCCTGCGACGCCGCCGGACTGACGCCCGGGGGACCGACGCCTGGGGGATTGACGCCCTGGGACCGACGCCCTGGGACTGGCGCCCACGGCATACCTCCCGGGGCGCAGCCGAGGTGTCGACCTCGGGAGGATTCGCGGGCCCGCCCACCGGCGAAGGATCGAGTCGTCAGCCCGACCCGACCCAAGGAGCACGTCATGCACTCCCTCCTCGCCCCAGCGACCACCGCGATCGCCGCTCACGACCACTGGAACGGCCCCGGTCCGTGGTGGCCGATCTTCCCGATCCTGTGGCTGCTGTTCGTCATCGCCGTCTTCACGACCTTCGGCTTCTTCGGCCGACGCAGGTTCGGCCGCATGCACGCCCTGGCCGGCCAGCGCGCAGGTGAGTCCCGGCTCGCCGAGCGCTACGCCGCCGGCGAGATCGACGAGCAGGAGTACGAGCGCCGGCTCGCCACCCTCAAGCGGCTCGGTGCCTCCTGACCGACCCCCGCGGGCGCCGTCTCAGGAAGCGGTGGTCTGGAGGTACTGCTCGACCTGCTCGGCCGACAGCACGTGCTGGATCACCATGGTGGCCGCGCCGATCACACCGGCGTGGTCACCGGTGTGGGCGGCCACGATCTGGAGGTTGCCGGTGGCCAGCGGCAACGAGCGGCCGTAGACCACCTCCCGGACCCCGGCGAGGAGGCTCTCGGCCGACTGGGCGAGGATCCCGCCGACGACGATGACCGACGGTTGAGCATGCTGACGCAGGTCGCCAGCACCTCACCGATCTCGCGTCCTGCCTGGCGGATCGCGGTAGCAGCGGCCATGTCGCCGCCCTTCACCAGGGCGATGAGGCCGCGGCTGTCCGTGGCCTCGATCCCTTGTGCGCGCAGGGCTTTCACGATCGCCGGGCCAGTTCACCAACAATGACCGGGACGTGCGGCGGTTCGCGATCCGCAAGGTCGCCGACAACATCGACCTCGCGGTCGAGCTGGGTGCGCAGACCTTCGTGGCGTGGGGCGGTCGCGAGGGCGCCGAGTCAGGGGCCGCCAAGGACGTGCGCGCCGCGCTGGACCGCTTCAAGGAGGCCTTCGACGTTCCGTGCCGACCCCGAGGTGCAGGCGGCCCTGCAGGCAGCCCGGGTGGACGAGCTGTCCACCCCCACCCTCGCCGCGGGGGAACGCGTCGCGTCCCTGCGGGACGACAGCTTCGACCCCGAGGAGGCCGGGCGCAGGGGCATGGCGTTCGAGCACCTCGACCAGCTGGCCCTGGAGCACCTCTACGGCGTGCGCTGAGGTCGGTACCCGCCTGCTCGTCCCAGCGCGCGGGGGGCGAGCAGGGGAGGGGGAGCGCGGACACTACGTCACTGATCACGATCTGTGAGCAGTGACGTAGTGTCCGGCGAGCCCGGCGCCCTACTGGCCCCCAGCGCCTAAGAGGTCGGGCGAGCGGGGAGGTATGGCGCGGGGGCGAGCAGGCGGCTCACCTGTCCGTCGTGGTGGCCGGCCACGACCGGCCGACGACCAGCTGGCTGGCAGCGCGCCAGGTGACCCGCTCGGCCGCCGCATGCGCAGGTCGAGCTGATCGTCGGCTGGTAGGTGCCGCGGGCAGGGAGGTTGCGCGCGGGGGCGAGCAGGCGGCATACCTGTCCGTGGTGGTGGCCGGTGCAAGCGGAGCGCGGACGTTTGGCGCGCCCGCGCCATACGCGGGTGGTGCGCCGGGGTCAGGCGGTCAGGCGGTCAGGCCGTCGGGCGGTCCGTGCCGTCAGGCTCGTCGGGCTCGGGAGCCGCCGCCTCCGCGGCCGGCGCGGACTGCCCACGGATCGCGGCCGCGAGGTCGGCAGCGGCTGACGGCGACGCGGACGCGGCCTCGAGGTTGGCCTTCTGCACCTCGAGGTAGACCTCCTGGCGGTGCACCTGGACGTGCGACGGGGCGTCGATGCCGATGCGGACCTTGTCGCCGCTGACCTCGAGCACCGTGATGACGATGTCGTGACCGATGCGGAAGCTTTCCTGCGGGCGGCGACTGAGCACGAGCACGTCCCGGCTCCTTCCTCGGCCTTCTCAGGCCATGGTCGACGGCTGTGTGCGGCGGGTCAGTGACCCGCGGCGGCCGCCACGAGAGGAGCCCGCAGCGGGAAGTCCTGCCCGCTGAGGACGACCTGCTCGGCCGCGCCGGTGCGTGTGTTGACCACGACCGGAGCGAACAGGTTGCCGTACGCCGCACTGATGTCAGAGCCCACAGTAACGATCACGAGGACCAGGGCATCATCTGCATCGCTGAGGTCCAACCGCTGGGCGGTCACGTCGTCCAGGACCGGGTGGTAGTCCGGGAAGAAGAAGCCGGCCACGGCCGCCACGAACGTCGGACCCGCTCTGTCGACCGGCGCGAGCTCGAAGACCCCGCCGTCGCCACCGATGACGCTGTAGGACTCGGTGTCCGGGAACCCGACCAGGCCCTCGTGGAGCCGGATGGTGGCGAGCTCCGTGGCGTGGGGGCGGGGTGCGGTGGTCATCGTGGTCATCATGCCCTCAGGAGCTCTGGTCGAACAGGCGGCGGGTGGGGTCGTGCTCGGGGGTGCCCGCCGCGCTGTACGTCGACGAGGTGTGCGGTCCGGAGAACTGGGCGAGGACGTCCTCGACGGCCCGGGCGCCGTTGGCGAGCAGGTCGCGGTTGGCCAGCGCAGCCTGGGTGAGGTCGCTGGTGGCCTCGAGCAGGGCGTGGCGGTGCTCGGCGATCACGTGGTCCCAGGGGGCCGGCGCTGCTGCGGCGATCTCTCCCAAGGAGGCGTCGTCCGAGAGCATGAGGGCCTGGGCGGCGGGCGCGGTCTCGATGGCGCGCATGAGCTCGGCGGTGCGGATCTGCTGGAGCAGCTGGTCCACCTCACGGGTGGAGCGGGCGATCCAGGTGGCCCGGCCGGTCTCGACGAGGGCACGCTGCACCTCGACGCGGTAGGCGAGCAGCTCGAGGAGGTCCCGGACCCGCCACAGGGACTCCGAGAGCTCGGCGCAGGCCATCGCGGCCTTGTCGTTGTCGACCTTCATCACGGCCTCCCCATCGGCCGGGTCGACGTCGATGTGAGTGTTTCGTCGAACTTTCGGTCCTGCGGACGCTCGCGCCGGAGGCCCGCGAAGGTGTCGGGACGCTCCTCGACATGGTCGGTATTCCGCCACACGGAACTACTTGACCAACGGCATACCTTCCGCGTCGTCCCTTCGGCTGACCTTGCTCAGCCGAAGAGGCTGTGGGCCCCACTGGTGTCTGGAAGCACTCGTGTCGCACCACCATCCTCTACAACGTGACTGTTACTGGATGTCGAGAGCGGGGTTCGGCGAGCGTTGACGCCGAGAGGCTGTGCCGAGAGCACCTGGCCGTCGTTCACTACGAGGTGCGTTCGTTGAGCGTGCGACTGCCGTCGCACGTCACGCTCGACGACCTCACGTCCGCCGGCATGGCAGCCCTTGCTGCTGCGGCGCAGTCCTTCGACCCCGAGCGCGGGGTGCCGTTCGGCCGGTACGCAGCCCGCCGCATCAAGGGCGCCCTCCTGGACGAGCTCCGCTCGCTCGACTGGGCGTCCCGCAGCCTGCGCGCCAAGGCCCGTGAGCGGGAGGCCGCCCGCGACGCCCTCTCCAGCTCCCTGCGCCGCGAGCCCGACGACCGCGAGCTGGCCACCCACATGGGGGTCAGCGTCGACGAGGTCCGCGAGCTCGGCCGTGACCTGCACCAGTCCGTGGTCCTGCGCCTCGACGCCCTCGTCGACGCCGGAGCCGACTCGATGCTTCCGCGCCACAGCCAGACACCCGAGGCCGTCGTCGTCGAGCGTGAGCGCGAGAGCTACCTCGACGCCGCCGTCGAGTCCCTCCCCGAGCGCCTGCGCGTCGTCATCCGCGCCACGTTCTTCGAGGACCGTCCGCTCAAGGAGGTCGCCGACGAGCTCGGGGTGACCGAGTCGCGGATCTCGCAGATCCGGACCGAGGCGCTCAAGATGCTCAAGGACGGCATGAACGCCCACCTCGACCCCGACCAGCTCCCGGCGATGGACGAGGGCCTCGTGGCTCGCCGTCGCGCCGCGTACTACGCCGAGATCGCGGGCCGGGCCAGCCACCGCCAGCGCCAGACCATGCAGGCGGCCGCCCACCAGGGTGGACGCCAGGGCGGACGCCTCGGAGCAGTGGACCAGTTCGCCGCCGGTCAGTAACCCCCACAGGACCTGCCGGGAAAACTTCTCGGCAAATTCCTCAAGTGCGTCAGTCGCCGGCCGATGAGGCTGGTGTCGGTCCACTGAGGAAGCGACAAACGGGCTCGTCACGGATGACGGCCCGCGACCCCATTCAAGGAAGAGGAAACCATCATGGGTCTTCAGATCAACACCAACGTTTCGGCGATGAACGCGTACCGGAACCTCAGCTCCACCCAGAACGCGATGTCCACCAGCCTCGAGCGCCTGTCCTCGGGCCTGCGCATCAACAAGGCCGCGGACGACGCTGCCGGCCTGGCGATCAGCGAGAAGCTGCGCGCCCAGACCAACGGCCTCAACCAGGCCACCGCGAACGCCCAGGACGGCATCAGCCTCATCCAGACCGCTGAAGGTGCCCTCAACGAGACGCACTCCATCCTGCAGCGCATGCGTCAGCTCGCTGTCCAGAGTGCCAACGACACGAACAGCACCGAGGACCGCGCGGCCATCCAGAAGGAGGTCACCCAGCTCACCGGTGAGCTCGACCGCATCTCCGGGTCGACCCAGTTCAACGGCAAGAACCTGCTGGACGGCACCTTCAACGGCAAGTTCCAGGTCGGCGCCAACTCGGGCCAGAACCTGACCGTGTCGATCACCAAGACGGACACCACCACCCTCGGCCTCGGCAACACCACCAAGGCCTCGTCCGCCACGGGCGCCGTCGGCACCCTGACCAGCGGCACCCCGGTGCAGGGCTCGTTCACGGTCGACACCGGCAAGGTCAAGGACTCCGCCGGCACGGTCATCGGTGCCTACGACGACACGACCAAGGCAGTCACGTTCAACGCGGACAACGGCGGCGCCGTGGTCACGTTCGACAAGACGGTCCTCTCCGGTGGCACCTCGGGCTCGTTCTCCATCAGCAAGGGTGTCGACGTGTCGACGCAGTCGGGTGCCGACTCGGCCCTGTCCGCGATCGACAGCGCCCTGGGCCTCGTGTCCGGCCAGCGTGCCGACCTCGGTGCCGTGCAGAACCGCCTGCAGCACACGATCAACAGCCTCAGCGTCGCCGCCGAGAACGCGTCCGCCGCCGAGTCCCGCATCCGCGACACCGACATGGCCAAGGAGATGACGTCCTTCACCCGGTCGCAGATCCTGCAGCAGGCCGGCGTCTCGATGCTCGCCCAGGCGAACTCCGCTCCGCAGTCGGTCCTCAAGCTGCTCGGCTGAGTCCGTGACGTGGCCCGGGACCGGGGGAGACCTCGGTTCCGGGCCCGCACAGCATCCCTGGCGATAGGAAGGAGGCGACACCGTGGCCTCGATCGACGGACTCGTCTCCGGACTGAACACCACCCAGATCATCAGCCAGCTGATGAGCGTGGAGCGCGCCTCGGGCAGCTACCTGACCAAGGGCAAGACCGAGAGCCAGACCATGGCGACGGTCCTCCAGGCGCTCAACGCCACCCTCACCGGCCTGCAGACCGCAGCCAAGGCGATGATCCCCGACTCCATCACCAAGGCGTCGGCCTGGACCCTGGCCACCGCGGCCTCCTCGTCCCCTGCCCTGGCCACCGCGGCGGTCGGGCCGAACGCCCAGACCGGGACCGCCACGTTCACGGTCCGCAGCGTCGCCACCGCCGGTGCCTCGATCTCCTCGGGTTCGGTCGGTTCGCTGTCCAGCGCCGTGACCAACGGCCCGGTGCTGCTCGGCAAGGGCACCGCGGCACTCGGTATGGCGTCGATCGCCTCCGGGGCGCAGCTCGCCAAGGGCGCTCACACCCTGGCCGTCACCCAGTCCTCCGCCGGCGCCGCCCTCACGGGCTCGCCGCTCGCGGACACCGTCACGATCGACGCCGGGTCCAGCACCCTCTCGGTCGAGGTGGACGGAACCCCCACGTCCATCACCCTGGCGCAGGGCACCTACACGCGTGACCAGCTCGCGGCCGAGATCGGCCGTGCCTCTGGCGGGACCCTGACCGCCAGTGCTGGCCCCGACGGTGCCCTGCGCCTGGCCACCGGGCACGAGGGGTCGGCCGCCTCCCTGCGGCTCGCCTCGGCCAACGCGGCCCTCGGCCTCGCCGACACGAGCACGGTGGCGACGGGCACCGACGCCGTCGTCTCCCTCGACGGGGTGGCGACCACGGTCGCCAGCCTCACCCGTGGCAGCCAGGTCACCCTGGGCGGCGCGAACGGCGACAGCATGGTCTTCACCCTCTCGGGTGGGCTCCGTGCCGGCACCGCCAGCGCCACCGTCGTGGAGGTCGGCAACGGGGCGTCCCTCACCCAGGTGGTCTCCTCGATCAACGGCGCCGGCGCGGGCGTCCGCGCCACCGCCGTCCAGGTCTCCGCCAACGCCTACCGGCTGCAGCTGACCTCGCTCACGACGGGTTCCAGCTCCGACGTCTCGCTGGGGGAGGGAGCCTTCCCCCCGGGGCTCTCCGGCCTCGGCGGCTCGGTGGAGCTGACGGCCGGCTCCGACACCCTGCTGCGCGTGGGTACCGGTCCGGGCGCGTTCGACGTGACCTCGTCGACCACGACGGTGTCGGGCCTGCTGCCCGGCGTGACGATCACGGCGGCGAAGGCCGACCCCACCACGTCGGTGACGCTCACGGTGACCTCGGACACCGCGGGCATCGCCAACAAGATGGACGCGCTGGTCTCCGCGGCCAACTCCGCCCTGGGGTACATCGCCGACAAGTCGTCCTACGACGCGGACACCAAGACCGGCGGCCCCCTCCTCGGCAGCTCGCTCGTGCGGGACCTGGCGCAGCGGATCGCGAACTCCGCGATCGGCACGTCCTCGGACCTGCCGTCCATGGCGGGCGTCGAGGTGGGGCGCGACGGCAAGATCGCCTTCGACAAGGACGCCTTCCTCGCGGCATACACCAAGGACCCCGCCGCGGTGGAGAAGACGATGACCGCCCTGGCCACCCGGCTTTCCGACACGGCCAAGGCCGCGGCGGACCCGATCAGCGGGTACGTCACCGGCCAGATCAACCTCGAGCAGGACAAGGTCAAGGACTACACGGACCAGATCGCCAGCTTCGAGAGCCGCATGACCCTGCGGCAGCAGACGTTGCAGCGCCAGTACGCCGCCCTCGAGACCATGCTCGGCAGCCTCAAGGCGCAGAGCGAGTGGCTCACCGGGCAGCTGGCATCGCTGCCCACCCCGAACAGTGGAAAGAACTAGGAGCCCTACCGTGACCACCTCCGCGATGCTGCGGCGCCGCTACCACGGCGACGCAGTCACCACCGCCTCTCCGAACCGCCTCGTCGTCATGCTCTACGACCGGCTGCTCAAGGACCTCAACACCGCCTTCACGGCCGTCGCCGCCGGCGACATCGAGGTGGCCCACCGGAACCTGCTGCACGCGCAGGACATCGTCGCCGAGCTGTCCGGCTCCCTCGACCTGGACCTGTGGCCCGAGGGCACGCAGCTCAAGGCGCTCTACGACTACCTGACCGACCGGCTGGTGCGTGCCAACGTCACCAAGGACGCGACCTTCGTCACCGAGTGCCTCGAGGTCGTCGAGCCGCTGCGCGACGCGTTCGCCGAGGCCGCGCTCGCCCCGGACCCGGCATGAGCGCCGACTCCTGGGCCGTGCGCTGGGTCGTCGCCCTGGCCCAGCTCGAGGCTGCGGTGGACGAGGGCGAGCGCCTCGTGGAGGAAGGCCGCCTCGAGGAGTTCCGGGCCCTCCCGGTGCCCGTCGTGGCCGCCGGCCTGCCCGCCGAGCTCGTCGACCGTGCCCGCACCCTGCAGGACCGCATGTCCGCCCTGACCGACCGGGTCGTGGACGCGATGGCCGCCACCCGTCGTGAGCTGGAGCTCGCGGCCACCGAGCGGGCCGACCGCCCCGAGCGGGCCGACCGTCCGGTCCGGCGCCAGTGGCAGCCGGCCTACGTGGACGCGAGGGCCTGATGTCCGGCTTCAGCAGTCTCGGCATCGGCGCCCGGGCGCTCCAAGCGGCCCAGCGCGGCCTCGAGGTCTCCGGCCAGAACATCAGCAACGTCAACACGGCCGGCTACTCCCGCCAGCGACTGGACCAGGTCGCGGCGGGAGGTTCGCCCGTTCCCGCGATGTACTCGCGCTCCACCGCCTTCGGCGACGGCGTGATGGTCCGGGGCACGGAGCGCATCCGTGACGAGTTCCTCGAGGCCCGGGCGCAGCAGGTGCGCGGCAGTGCGTCGTCGCTCACCTCCAGCGCGGCGACCCTGAAGTCCGTCGAGGGGATCTTCGGCGAGCCGAGCGACACCGGCCTGCAGGCCCAGATGGCCAGCTTCTGGAGCTCGTGGCACGACCTGGCCAACGACCCGACGAGCACGGCCCCGCGCACCCAGGTGCTCGAGGAGGCCAAGCAGCTCGCGGCGACCCTCGGGCGCACCAGCCAGCAGCTGGGCCAGCAGTGGTCCGGCACGCGCGAGGCCCTGACCGTCACCATCTCCGAGGTCAACCGCACGGCGAGCGACGTGGCCCGCCTCAACGACGCCATCCGCAGCGCGAAGGTGTCCGGCGCCTCCACGAGCGAGCTCTCCGACCAGCGCGACCAGCTCGTCCTCCAGCTGGGGGAGAGCATCGGCGCGGTCGGCCGGCTCAACGACGACGGCACCGTCAGCGTGACCGTGGGAGGGAGCCAGCTCGTCAGCGGCTCACGCGCGACCGAGCTGCGGGTCGACGGTCCCACCCTGCCGGGCCAGTCCGGTCAGGTCCAGGTCTCGTGGGCCGCCAGCGGCACACCGGCGACGGTCACCGGCGGCGACGTCCAGGCCCTGACGACGGCGCTCACCACGACCATCCCCGGCTACGTCTCGGCGCTCGACTCGATCGCCGCCAAGCTGGCGACCACCGTCAACGCCCAGCAGGCGGCGGGGTACGACCGCAACGGGGCCCCCGGGGCGCCGATCTTCAGCGGCACCACCGCGGCCACGCTCACCGTCTCCATGACGGCGACCAACGGCATCGCGGCCTCGAAGGCGGCCCCACCGGCCTACGACGGCGACAACGCGTCCGCCATGGCCGGCCACCTCAACGACCCCACCGGTCCGGACGCCACCTACCGCGGCCTCATCGTCGAGCTCGGCGTGCAGTCGGCGAGCGCGTCCCGGCAGGCCGACGTCCAGGGCGTCATGCTGCGCCAGGTCGACGCGGCGCGCCTGGGCGTCTCCAGCGTCAGCCTCGACGAGGAGATGACCAACCTCATGTCGTACCAGCACGCCTACGAGGCGGCTGCCCGCTTCGTCAGCGTGATCGACCAGGCCATGGATTCCCTCATGAACATGGCTCGCTGACCGATAGGTCTATCGACAGCACGGCCCACCCGACCACCCACCCGACCACGAGCCACGAGAGCACCGGAGACCCGACATGACCCGCGTCACGCCTGCCACCTTGAACAGTGGCGTGATGGCCGGGCTGCAGAGCAGCCTGAGCCGGTTGCAGCAGACCCAGGAGCAGCTCTCCTCGGGTCGTCGGCTGAGCCGCCCGTCGGACTCGCCGGTCGACACCGTGGCGGCCATGCAGCTGCGGGCGGAGCGCAAGCAGTCCGACCAGCTGGCCCGCAACATCGACGACGGCATGGCCTGGCTCAACACCTCCGACCAGGCGCTCAGCCAGACCAACACGGTCCTCACCCGGATCCGCTCGCTCGTGCTCGCGGGCAGCAACAGCACGAACGGCCCCGACGAGAGGCGCGCCATGGCAACAGAGGTCGACCAGCTGCGGGAGGCCGTCCTCGGGATGGCCAACACGCAGTACCTCGGGCGTCCCGTCTTCGCCGGCACCCAGGACACCGCCACCGCCTTCGACCCCGCGACCGGGGCCTACTCGGGCAACACCGCCACGGTGAAGCGCACCGTGTCCCCCGACTCCGGGTCGGGCACCCTGGCCGTCAGCGTCACCGGCGACCAGGCCTTCACGACCTTGCTCCACGACCCCTCGGCGGCCGGTGGCGCCGGTGTCCTCGAGCGCATCAGCAACGCCCTGCGCAGCGGCGACCCCACCGCGATGGACGCCGCGCTCGACGACCTCGACACCGCCTCGGAGGCGCTGCGCTCGACGCAGACCACCGTGGGTGCCCGGACCAACCGCCTGCTCACCGTCCAGGCCAACGGCGAGGTCCGCTCCGACGCGGTCGCCGCGAAGCTCGCCAGCGTCGAGGGCATCGACCTGGCCAAGACGATCACCGACCTCACCCTCCAGCAGACCGCCTACCAGGCGGCCCTCGGTGCGGCGGCCAAGGTCGTTCAGCCCTCCCTGATGGACTTCCTGCGCTGACCCGTATGGTGCCCGCGCGCCCCTGACCGGGCCCGGCGCCATACCGCTGCGGCCGGGTGCCGGCCGGTGCGTTCTCCGACCCGCTGGACGCCGACCTGCCGAGGACGCACTAGCGGGAACGCCGCGGCACTGCGGCTGTTTGCCCCCTTCTCCTCCGGCCGTCGTGCCCGAGATGGGCCGAACGGTTGATCTTCGTCCCTGACGGCGTTTCGCGCTCAGGTCGACGGGGGCGGTGCCGATGTGGGGACTGGCCATGGATGGCCATCGCCGCCAAGGACGTGTGGCAACACCACGACGTGTCCTTGTCACGCGCCCCCACGCGCGGCGAACGCCCTCCAGGAGAGCCATGATCGACCCGATTGGCGACACCACGATGCGCGCCCTCGGGCAGGCGCTGAACGGCCTGTCCCTGCGTCAGCGCACCATCGCCGACAACATCGCGAACGTCGACACCCCCCGCTTCCTGGCCGGCAAGGTCGACTTCGAGAGCAGCCTGATCTCCGCGCTCAGCAACGGCTCCGACCCCGCATCTGCCGCTCCGACCTCGGCGCGTTCGCTCGAGCCCACCCGTGAGAACGGCAACAACGTCAACCTCGACGAGGAGACCCTCGCCGGTGCCGAGACCGGGCTGACCTACCAGCTGGGCGTCCAGGCCATGACCGACCACTTCCAGCGCATGCGCATCGCGATGGGGAGCGCCTGATGGGCCTGTTCGGTGCGATGAACATCGCCGGGTCGGGCCTCGTCCTGCACCGCAAGTGGATGGACGCGGTGTCGGACAACATCGCCAACATCAACACCGTCCGCCCGACCAGCGGCAACGCCTTCCAGGCGCGCTACGTCGTGGCCCAGGCCGACGGGTACGGCAAGCCCGAGGGCGTCCAGGTCGCCGGTGTCGAGTTCGGCAGCGCGGAGGGCCGCATGGTCTACCAGCCCGGCCACCCGCTCGCCGACGCCGACGGCTACGTCAAGCTCCCCGACATCGACATGTCCGACCAGATGACCCAGCTGATCATGGCCCAGCGCGGCTACCAGGCGAACCTCGCCGTGGTCGAGCGTGCGCAGGCCGCCTACCAGCAGGCCATCGGGCTGGGCCGCTGACCATGGTCATCCCTCCCATCTCCTCGATCGGCGCCCTGCCGCCGGTCACCGCCACCGCTCCCACCGCGGCGGCGAACCCGGCCGGCTTCAGCAACGCCCTCGAACAGGGCCTCGAGAAGCTCCAGTCCCTGCACCAGACGAGCGACAAGATGGCCGTCCAGGCGGTCACCGGTCAGCTCCAGGACGTGCACCAGTACACGATCGCCGCCAATGAGGCCGCCGTCGCCACCCAGCTGACCGTCGCCGTGCGCAACAAGGCCGTCGAGGCGTTCACCGAGATCATGAGGATGCCGATGTGAACGGCTTCGACCCGAAGGCCCTCCTGGGCCGGTTCAACAGGTTGTTCGGCGGCTTCACGCCGGGGCAGCGCGTCGTCACGGCCGTGGCGGCGCTCGCCGTCGTCGTCGGTGGCGTCATGTTCGTCTCGTGGGTGTCCAAGCCCAGCTACGCACCGGTGTTCACCGGCCTCAGCTCGGCCGACGCCGCCGCGATCACCGCCAAGCTCACGGACTCGGGCGAGCCGTACCAGCTCGCCGACGGCGGCCAGACCGTCATGGTCCCGCAGGCCGACGTCTACCAGACCCGCATCACCCTGTCGGGCGAGGGGCTGCCGGCCGGCGACTCGAACTCGCAGGGCTACTCGCTGCTGGACAAGCAGAGCATGACGAGCAGCGACTTCCAGCAGAAGGTCACCTACCAGCGCGCCCTCGAGGGCGAGCTCTCCAAGACCATCGAGTCGATCGAGGGCGTGCAGGCCGCGGTCGTGCACCTCGCCGTCCCGCAGGACGACGTGTTCACCACCGACGCCGCCAAGCCCACCGGTTCGGTGCTGGTCAAGACCGCGCCCGGCACCAACCTCTCGTCGACGATGGTCGACTCGATCGTCCACCTGGTCGCAGGATCCGTGGCCAAGCTCGACCCCGCCCAGGTGACCGTCGCCGACGCCAGCGGCAAGGTGCTCAACGCCGCCGGTGAGAACGGTGGCGGGTCGGCCGGCGCCGACGCCCGCCAGTCCCAGCAGATCGCCGTGTCCGACGCCACTGCCGCCGCGGTGCAGTCGATGCTCGACAAGGTCGTCGGCCCCGGCAAGGCCGTCGTCCGGGTCGACGCCCAGCTCAACTTCGACCAGCAGACGATCGACCGCCAGGAGTACGTCCCGACCAAGCCGAACACCACGCTCACGCAGACCAAGAGCAAGGAGACCTACAACGGCGCCGGTGGCGCCCCGGTCGGTGGGGTCCTCGGCCCCGACAACGTCGGCACCGGGACCACGGGCTCCGGCAAGAACAACTACGTCAAGGAGGACTCGACCCAGACGAACGCGGTCGGCACCCTCAAGGAGCAGACGACCACGGCGCCCGGCAAGATCCAGCGGCTGAGCGTCGCGGTCCTGCTCGACGCCAAGTCGGCGGGCTCGGTCGACCAGACGCAGCTGAGCTCGCTGGTCTCGGCCGCGGCCGGCCTCGACCCCAAGCGCGGCGACGTCGTCCAGGTCAGCCAGATGGCCTTCGACACCACGGCCGCGGCCACGGCCAAGAAGGAGCTCGACGCGGCGGCCGCCGACAAGAAGCGCGCCGACATGATCAGCCTGGGCAAGACCGTCGGGCTCGGCGTCCTCATCCTGCTCGCCCTCGTCATCGGCCTCCTGCGCTCGCGTCGCCGTGGCGGGCCGGCCGCCCCGCAGGAGATCGAGGTGTACCGGGTCCCGACCGGACCGGCGCCCGTCGACGCCCTGCTGGAGCAGGCGGAGTCGCGCTCGGCAGCACCGCACCGCGAGAGCGCCGGCGAGCTGCGTGCGCAGTCCCGCGAGACCATCGGCACCCTGGCGCGCGAGCGCCCCGACGACGTGGCCCGCCTCCTGCGCGGCTGGATCGCGGACGGCAGCTGATGACCGTGATGACGACGGAGCTCACCGGGCTCCGCAAGGCGGCCGTGCTCCTGGTGCAGCTCGGCAGCGAGGACTCCGCGCACGTCCTGCGTTCGCTGCGCCCCAGCGAGGTCGAGGCCCTCACGGCCGAGATCGCCCGGCTCGACGGCGCCGACCTGCACACGCAGGACGTCGTGCTCGGCGAGTTCACCTCGATGGTCCGCGCCCAGGAGTACTACGTCCAGGGTGGCATCGAGCTGGCCGAGGAGATGCTCGTCAAGACCCTCGGCCCCGAGCGCGCCAAGGACGTCCTGTCCCGCCTCAACACCTCCCTCTCGCAGACGCCGTTCGCGTTCCTGCGCCGCGTCGACGCCCGCCTGCTGCTGACGTACCTGCAGGACGAGCACCCGCAGACCATCTCGCTCGTGCTCGCCCACATGGCCACCGACCAGGCCGCCATCCTGCTCAGCGGTCTCCCGGAGGAGATGCAGGCCGACGTCGCGCACCGCCTCGCCGTCATGGACCGCACCGCACCCGAGATCGTGCGGCAGGTCGAGAGCCACCTCGAGCACCGCCTGGCCAACCTCGTGCAGAGCTCGGACTACACGTCGGTCGGGGGCCTCGGCCCGCTCGTCGGCATCATCAACAGCTCCGAGCGCTCGACCGAGCGGCTCATCCTCGAGGGCCTCGAGCAGCGCGACCCCGAGCTCGCCGAAGAGGTCCGGGCACAGATGTTCATGTTCGAGGACATCGTCAACCTCGACGACCGGGCGGTCCAGGCCGTGCTGCGCCAGGTCGACACCAAGCAGCTGGCCCTGGCCCTGAAGGGTGTCTCGACCGAGGTGCGGGACAAGATCACGCGCAACATGTCCGAGCGTGCGGGCGCCGGCCTCGTCGAGGAGATCGAGGTCATGGGCCCGGTCCGGCTCAAGCAGGTCGAGGAGGCGCAGGCCGTCATCATCCGCCTGATCCGCTCCCTCGAGGAGTCCGGCGACATCATCGTCTCGCGCGGGGGTGGCGGCGATGACCTCGTCCTCTGACCTGCGTCCCGCGACGGTGCTGCTGCGCAGCTCCGCCACGGCCGGGGTGCGTCCCGCCCTGTTCTCGACCCGCCAGCTCAGCCACGCCTCGGGTGTCGTGGGAGCCGGCTCCGTGTCGTCCCAGCAGTTCGAGGAGGGGCACGACGCCGGGTACCAGGAGGGCCTGCTCGCGGCAGCCCGCGAGCAGGAGCTCTGGGTCGAGCAGGCCGCGGCCCGCGAGCAGGCCGCCCGGGCCGAGCGCGACCGCCGGTTCGCCGCCGAGCTCGACGCCCTGCGGGCCGCCGTCGCCGATGCGACCGCGTCCGCGACCGTGGCTGACGTGTATGCGGTCGCCGTGCCGATGGCGGTCGAGATCGCCGAGGCCCTGGTGGGCCACCACCTGCGCGTCGACGACTGCGCCGCCCGCGACGCGGTCGAGCGCGCCCTCGTCGGCATCCCGCGGGGCTCCGACGTGACGGTGCACGTCCACCCCGACGACACCGAGCTGACCCCCGACTCCCTCGCGGACCTCGTGCCCGGCTGCGCCGTGCACGTCGTCCCGGACGCCTCCGTCGAGCGCGGTGGCTGCCTCGTCGACATCGGCGACCGCACCATCGACGCCCAGCTGGGCACGGCACTCGCCCGGGTCCGGGAGGTGCTGTCCTCGTGAGCCCCGTGCTCGACGACCTGCTGCGTGCCGCCCGGCCCCGCGTGACCGGGCGGGTCACCCGTGCCCTCGGTGTGGGCATCGAGGTCTCCGGTCTCGACGTCGCCGTGGGTGAGGCGGTCGAGGTCCTGGGCGACCAGGGCCCGATCCTCGCCGAGGTCGTCGCGCTCGACGGCGACGCCGCGCGCTGCCTGCCCGTCTCCGACCTGCGCGGTGTCCGCCGCGGCGCCGCCGTCGCCTCCACCGGTGGCCCCCTCCGGGTCCCGGTCGGGGCCGGCCTCATCGGCCGCGTGGTCGACGCCCTCGGCCGGCCCATCGACGGCGGCCCGGCCCTGTCCGACGTGACGTGGGAGACCTCGGACGGCACGCCCCCGCCGGCGATGACCCGCGACCGGATCGACACCCAGCTCGGCCTCGGCATCCGTGCCATCGACACCCTCGTGCCGTGCGGTCGTGGCCAGCGCATGGGCATCTTCGCCGGGTCGGGCGTCGGCAAGTCCAGCCTGCTCTCGATGATGGTCCGCGGCACCGAGGCCCCGGTCTGCGTGCTCGCCCTGGTCGGTGAGCGCGGTCGCGAGGTGCGCGAGTTCGTCGAGCACGACCTCGGCCCCGAGGGCCTCGCGCGGGCGGTCGTCGTCGTGGCGACGTCCGACGAGCCTGCGCTGGTGCGCCTGCACGCCGCCTTCACCGCCACCCGCATCGCCGAGTGGTTCCGCGACCAGGGCCAGGACGTCCTGCTCTGCATGGACAGCGTCACCCGCGTGGCCATGGCGCAGCGCGAGGTGGGCCTCGCCGCGGGTGAGCCACCGGCCACGCGCGGCTACCCGCCGTCGGTGTTCGGCCTGCTGCCGCGCCTGCTCGAGCGTGCCGGCACCTCCCACTCCGGCAGCATCACCGGCCTCTACACGGTGCTCGTCGAGGGCGACGACATGAACGACCCCATCGCCGACTCCGTCCGCTCGATCCTGGACGGCCACATCGTCCTCGACCGCCGGCTGGCGACCTCGGGCCACTTCCCCTGCATCGACGTCCTCGAGTCGGTCTCGCGGACCACCCGTGCCCTCACCGACGGGCCGCAGCGGGCGGCTGCGTCGTCCCTGCGCCAGCTGTTGGCGGCCCGTCGCGACGCCAAGGACCTGGTCGAGATCGGCGCCTACGTCGCCGGGAGCAACCCGCTGGTCGACCGTGCCCTGCAGTTCTCCGCCCCCATCGACCTGTTCCTGCGCCAGGACCTCGACGACGTCGCCGACCTCGGTGAGAGCTGGTCGGCCCTGCACCAGCTGGCAGGTGCGATGTGACCGCCCGTCGTGACCGCCTCGCCGTCGTGCTGAAGGTGCGCAAGATCCAGGAGGAGCGCCGTCAGGCCGATCTCTCCCGGGCTCTCGCCGACGCTGCCGTGGCCCAAGGCCACGCGGACGCTGCCCTCGAGCGCTACACCGACGTCACGCAGGCCCCCCAGGTGCTCGGTGCCGCGGCGTTCGTCGCTGCCCGCGCCCTGGCCAGTGGCCGCGCCGAGCAGGTCGCCGTCACCACGAGCCGGCACGAGCTGGCCGTCGGCGAGAGCGACCGTGCGCGGGCGCTGCTCACCGAGGCGATGACCCGCACCTCGGGTCTCGAGCGCCTCGTCGAGCGTGAGGACTTCATCGCCCTCCGCGGGCTGCTGGCCGCAGACCAGCGGGCTGCCGAGGAGAGCGCCGGCGCGCTGAAGCGAGGCCTCTCATGAGCATCGACACCGTCGGCCCCGCGGGCGCGCTCGCGCGGATCGCTGCCATCCAGAGCCGGTTCACCGTCGCGGCCCCGACCGCGACCACGAGCACCTCGGCGACGTCCGCCACCGCCACGACCGCCACCTCCGGGTCGACCGCGACGTCCTTCGACGACGTGCTAGGTAGCGCCCTCGACCAGGTCAAGGCCCTTCAGGCGCAGTCGATCTCGAATCCCTCGAGCACCGGTGGCGACCTCGGTGCCCGGGCGGTGGACGCCGCGAAGAAGTACCTCGGCGTCCCCTACGTGTGGGGCGGCACCGACCCGGCGAAGGGCCTCGACTGCTCCGGCCTGGTGCAGCGGGCGTACGCCGACGTGGGCGTGACCCTGCCCCGTGTCGCCGCCGACCAGGCGCGGATGGGGACGGCCGTGCCGGACCTCGCCGACGCGCGGCCCGGGGACCTCGTCGCCTTCGGCAGCCCCGTCGACCACATCGGCATCTACGTCGGCGACGGCAAGATGGTCGTGGCCCCGCGGGCCGGCCAGGACGTCAAGATCCAGGACGTCTACCGCACCCCCACGGCCATCCGGCGCATCGCGGCGCCGGCCGACCCGTCCTCCGCCGCCGTGGGTGGCACGGGTGGCCCGGCCGGTGTGCCGGCCCAGCTCAAGAGCCTGTTCGCCAGCGCCGCCCAGCGGTATGACGTCCCGGTCGCCCTGCTCACGTCGGTCGCCAAGGCCGAGAGCGGCTTCAACCCGAACGCCGTCAGCCCCGCCGGTGCGGTGGGCCTCATGCAGCTGATGCCCGCCACCGCCCGGGGCCTCGGGGTCGACCCGCGCAACCCGGCGCAGGCCATCGACGGTGCGGCGCGCCTGCTCGCCAGGCACCTCGACACCTTCGGGTCCACCTCGCTGGCGGTCGCCGCCTACAACGCCGGCCCCGGTGCCGTGCAGCGGTACGGCGGTGTGCCGCCCTACCGGGAGACCCAGCAGTACGTGCAACGCGTGATCGGCTACATGGGAGGTGCCGCGTGACCCGCGTCGAGATGTTCCCCGTCGCCCCGGCGACCCCCGCCACCGCACCGGTCGGCGGCCGCAACGCCGACGACGGTGCGGGCTTCGAGGTGGCCATCCGCTCCCAGCTCGACTCCGGTCGCGGTGTCCACGCCCGCGACCGGGTCGACCCAGCGGACCCCCGTGGCCGTTCCACCGTGAGCGAGCGCAGCCAGCGCCCCACTCCTGACTCGGTGTTCGAGCGCCCGGACCGTCCGATCCAGTCGGACCGCACGGACCGCACCGACCACCCGCACCACCCGATCCGTCCCGGCCACCCCGCGCGGTTCGAGCGGCCGACCCGGGACGAGTCCCCGGCCGGGCCCGTCCACGGCAAGGACCCCTCCGCGAGCTCGTCGAAGGGCGCAGGGGACTTCGTCGCCTGCGCGTCGCAGCCGTCCTCCGACGCAGACCACGCCCCCGAGCCCGGCACGACGACGGCCGTCGGTACCCCGACGACCGGGGGCGAGGCGACGGTCGTCGCGGCGGGTGCGACCTCGTCCGCCACGTCCACCCCGAGCGCCTCGACGCCGGGTGCCCCCGACGGCACGTCCGCCGTCGCCGCGGCGACCCAGGCCGAGGCGACCGCTGCCACCGACGCCCTCCCCACCGGTGCCGGTGACGTGGCGGCAGGGACCCCGGCTGCGGGCACGACCGACGCCGACCAGGTCGCGGCTCGACCCGAGGGCGGCCAGCCCGGTGGAGCACAGCCCGGTGGAGCCCAGTCCGGTGGCACCCAGTCCGGGACCGGGCAGGGCGGCGCCGGTCAGCAGGGTTCCGGCCAGTCCGAGGGCCCCGTCCCGACCCTCGTGCACGGCCGCCCGGCATCCCTCGGTGGCGTCGCCTCGTCACGCGCCGACGCCGGCACGGACACCTCGGTGACGGGGGGGGCGCCGAAAGGCCAGGTCACGCCCGTCGACGCTGCCACCGTGCCGGTCACGGCGGGCGTCGCCCCGGCCCTCGCCGCGGCGACGGTCACCTCGGGACTCACCTCCACGGCCGCAGCCGCTGCCGCTGCGGCGGCGTCGGCGTCGGCGACCGCACCGGCCGCACCCGCCACGGGCACCACCGCTGCGTCCCCCGCAGCGACGGCCCCGGCAGCCAACCCCGTGGTGCCGCTGCCCCCGCAGGCGCAGGTGCTCAGCGCGGTGTCGCCCCTGCTGACCGGTCCGGACGGGACGCACCGCGTCACCGTGCACCTCGAGCCCGAGAACCTCGGCAAGGTCCGGGTCCAGCTCTCGCTCAGTGGGGGAGAGGTGGCCCTGCACCTCATCGCCGCCGACGCCGCCACCCGGGAGACGCTGCGACAGGGGCTGCCGGAGCTGCGGGCGCAGCTCGAGCAGTCCGGCCTGCGGACGGCGGAGATGGACGTCCAGTCCGGACCCTCCGACCTGTTCGGCCAGGCCGGGGCGGGTGCCGGCACCAGCGGTGGCCACGCGCCGCGGACCGGGCACGGCGCCATACCGCGCCACCGCACGACCACCGCCGACACCCCCCTGCCGAGCCCGAGCCCCACCCGCTCCCTGTCCCACGACGTCGCCCTCGACGTCAGAATGTGAGCCCGTCCATGACGACCCCGATCGGTTCGAACCCCGCGGCCACGGCCGCGGCGTTCAACGCCCAGGCTGCCGCCAACGCGGCCGCGGCGACCCAGGGAACCTCGAAGACGTCGACCGGCAACGAGATGACCGGCGACGCGTTCCTCAAGCTGCTCGTCGCCCAGCTGAAGTACCAGGACCCGAGCAAGCCCGTGGACAGCGCCGCCTTCATGGCGCAGACCGCGCAGATGCAGATGGTCGAGACCCTCCACGAGCTCGTGGCCCAGAACGCCGCCGTCATCGCCGGCCAGAACAGCCTCAACGCCCTGACCCTCGTGGGCCAGCGCGTCACCTACTCCGTGGGCAGTGCCACTGCCACCGGCACCGTCGACTCGGTCAAGCTCACCGCTGCCGGGCCGAAGCTCATCGTCAACCACACCGAGGTGCCGCTCAGCACCGTCACCGAGGTCGGCACCGCCACCTCGTCCACGTCTTCCGCCCCCACCACCGCAAAGGACTGACCCATGCTTCGCTCCCTCTTCTCCGCCGTCTCCGGTCTGCGCAGCCACCAGACGATGATGGACGTCATCGGCAACAACATCGCCAACGTCAACACCACGGGCTACAAGTCCGGCCAGACGGTCTTCGAGGACACCCTGAGCCAGGCCGTGCGCAACGCCGGTGGCGCCTCCCAGGGTGGCGGCGGCACGAACGCGGCCCAGGTCGGCCTCGGTGTGCGGGTCGCCGGCATCGCCACGAACTTCAGCCAGGGCAGCACCCAGGTGACCGGCCGCCAGGGCGACATGGCCATCCAGGGCGACGGCTTCTTCGTCGTCCAGAAGGACGGCCAGGCGATGTACACCCGCGCCGGGTCGTTCTCGTTCGACTCGCTGGGCAACCTGACCACGCCGGAGGGCGCCACCGTCCAGGGCTGGCCCGCCGCCAACGGCGTCATCAACACCAACGCCTCGACGAGCGGTCTCAAGCTGCCGTTCGGCCAGGTCCTCGCGCCGACGGCCACGGGCACCATCGACATCGGTGGCAACCTGCCGTCCGACGCGGCCAACGGCGCCAGCGTCACCCACAGCATCGACATCTTCGACGCCCAGGGCCGGACCATCCCCGCCTCGACGACGTACACCAAGACCGGCACGAACGCCTGGACCGCGACGACGACCGTCCCCGGCGCCAACGGCGGCCCGGTCACCGTCGGCACGACGAACCTCACGTGGAACCAGACCACCCAGAAGTTCAACACCGACACCATGACCCTCGGCCGCGCCGCCATGGCGACCGCGGGCTACACCTTCCCCGGCGACGTCACGATGAGCATCGGTGGCGACGCGACGCCGCTGACGCAGTTCGCCGGCTCCAGCTCGGCCACCGCCCGCACCCAGGACGGCTCGACCATGGGCCAGCTGCAGAGCTTCACGATGGACACCAGCGGCATCCTCGTGGGCGTCTTCTCCAACGGCCTCACCGAGAAGCTCGGCCAGGTCGCGATCGCGAACTTCGCCAACCCCGGTGGCCTCGAGAAGGCCGGGGACTCGATGTACCGCGGCAGCGCCAACTCCGGCCAGGCCCAGGTCGGCGTCGCCGGCACCGGCGGTCGCGGCCAGCTCAACAGCGGCGTCCTCGAGATGAGCAACGTCGACCTGGCCCAGGAGTTCACCAACCTCGTGGTCGCGCAGCGCGGCTTCCAGGCGAACTCCCGCGTCATCTCCGCCTCCGACGAGATCCTCCAGGACCTGGTCAACCTCAAGCGCTGAGCCTGGCGCTGGACCACCCACCGCGGGCGGTGGGGTGCGGGAGAGCCGCGCCCCACCGCCCGTCGTCGTGCCCGGGGTCGGGAGGGTCGTCGTGCCCACCGCCGGGCCAGTGGCCGGCCCGGCGCCATACCCCGCCGGTCCGTTCCGCCGCCTGCGTCCCTTTCCGGACGTGGGCACCCAAAGCCCCTCAGGTATGGCGCGGGGCTGCCGATAAGGGGGGTGCGCGCCACGGATGGTCGCGCTTGTTTGGACCCAAGGACGGACGCACCATGATCGCTGTCACGCGCCGAAACGGCACATGTTTCGCACTCAACCCTGACCTCATCGAGCGGGTCGAGGCCACCCCCGACACCGTCATCACCCTCGTGGGTGGGACGCGCTACGTGGTGACCGAGTCGGTCGAGCAGGTCGTGGCCGAGGTGCGCGACTTCCGGGCCGCGGTCATCTCCGCCGCCGACTTCGTCCAGCACTCACCGTCGCAGCGCGCAGGCCTGCACGCCGTCCGGGACTCGGACATCTGAGATGGAGATCGCAACCCTTCTCGGCATCGTCGTCGTCTTCGGGGCGGTCGTCGCCTCCCTCATCATGGAGGGCGCCTCGCCGACCTCCATCCTCCTGCTCCCGCCGATCATCCTCGTCTTCGTGGGCAGCATCGGTGCCGCCATGGCCGGTGGGTTCATCACCGACATGGGGCTGATCTTCAAGCAGCTCACCCTGGCGTTCACCGCCAAGGAGCCCAAGAGCGACGAGGTCGTCGCCGAGCTCGTCTCCATGGCGGACACCGCCCGCCGCGAGGGCCTGCTGGCCCTGGAGGAGCGGGCCCGCAGCATCGAGGACCCCTTCCTCAAGGACGGGATCGAGATGACGGTGGACGGCACCGACGGTGACGAGATCTACGACGTCCTTCACACCCAGATCGCCACCCGCCGCAAGCGCGACAAGCTCGGCATCAAGTTCTTCGCCGACATGGGCGGCTACGCGCCGACCATCGGCATCATTGGCACCGTCATCGGCCTGATCCACGTCCTGGGCAACCTGGGCGCACCGGAGAAGCTCGGCGAGCTCATCGCCAGCGCCTTCGTCGCCACCCTCTGGGGCGTCATGAGCGCCAACGTCATGTGGCTGCCGATCTCGAGCAAGCTCAAGCGCGTCAGCGAGGCGGAGATCGCCCACATGGAGCTGCTGCTCGAGGGCGTCCTCGCGATCCAGTCGGGCACCAGCCCGCGGGTCGTCGAGAAGCGGCTCCGCGCAGCCCTGGCCGACGGAGGCGGTGGCGACGTCGCTGCCGAGGCCGCATGAGCGCCCGGGCCGGTGGCGGTCGCCGCCGGGCCGAGGAGCACGAGGAGCCCGAGCACGAGAACGCCGAGCGGTGGCTCCTCAGCTACGCCGACATGATCACCCTGCTCATGGCGCTGTTCATCGTGCTGTTCGCCATCAGCCAGGTCGACCAGGCCAAGCTCATCGCCCTGTCGAACGGGCTCGAGCAGTACTTCGGTGAGCCGGCGGCGGTGTCCGCGTCGACAGGCATCCTCAACGGTGGTGTCCAGGGCCAGCCCGACAGCAAGGCAATCGGTCCGACGCCCCCGGAGAGCATCGTCCCGGTCCTCGTGAAGCCCAGCACGTCGGGCGAGGCCTCCGACGCGGGCAAGGGTGCGGGCAAGGGCGCCGGCACCGGTACCGGCAAGTCCCAGAAGGACGACCTCACCGCCATCCGGGACCGCATCGCGAAGTCGCTGGCGGCCAAGGGCCTGTCCGGGTCGGTGCAGTTCCAGGTGCGCGACCACGGGCTCGTCGTCAACGTCGTCACCGACCGCGTGCTGTTCGACGCCGGCGAGGCGACCCTGCGGCCCGAGGGGCGCAAGGTGCTCGACGCCATCGCCCCGATCCTCAAGACCCTGCCCAACGAGCTCACCGTCGAGGGGCACACCGACAACGTGCCGATCACGGGCCAGTTCCCCTCCAACTGGGAGCTGTCGACGGAGCGGGCGACCACGGTGCTGCGGTACGTCCTCAGCCGCGGGGTCGCCGGCTCGAAGATCTCGGCCTCCGGGTACGCCGACCAGCGCCCGCTGTCCTCCAACGCCACGGCCGCCGGCCGGGCCCGCAACCGCCGGGTCGCGATCGTCGTGCACGCCCTGCCCGAGTCCACGGTGCAGACCACCTCCAAGTCCGCCTCGTCCATCCCGTCCATCCCAGGAGACTGACCATGAGCGCCACCGCCACCGCGCCGGCCCCTGTGGCCGCCGCCCCCGAGCCCAAGGGCAAGAGCAAGAAGCTCCTGATCATGATCGTCGTGGGCGTCCTCGTCCTCGGCGGCGCCGGGTACTGGTTCTTCCTGCGCCCCTCCGGGGACACCGCCGCCGCGAAGGTCCCCGTGCCCGGCAAGGTCGCCGACCTCGAGCCGCTCACCCTCAACCTCGCCGACGGCCGCTTCCTCAAGGTCGGGCTGTCCCTGCAGCTGTCCGCGGACGCGAGCGCCGGTCACGGCGCCGACGAGTTCAACGGCGCCAAGGCGCGCGACGCGGCGATCCAGATCTTCGGCCAGCGCACGTACGCCCAGCTCCTGGCACCCAAGGGGCGCGAGGCCGCCCGCAAGGCGCTCGACACCGAGGTGAAGCACCGGTACGAGGGCGAGGTCCTCAAGGTGTACCTCACCGAGTTCGTCATGCAATGACCCCCTGACCCGGGTGGGGACGCGTGAGGTCCCCCGTCCACGCGCCCCCAACCCGAACAGCTCCACCGCACCGCCGCCCACCGCGGCGGTGGTCACCCGGCCAGAGCCGCCTCCCTCGTGGGGTCGTCCTTTCGGCCGGGTTCTGGACAAAGCCTCAGGTGGGCACCCCACCTGCCGATCTGGGGCTTCGTGAGTGCCGAGCCGTTGTCCTACGACTTCCGCAGTCCGGGCCGGCTCAGTCGTGAGCGGGTGCGGGCCCTGCAGGTCGCGAACGAGACCTTCGCCCGTCAGCTGTCGACGGTGCTCTCGACGACCCTGCGGACCGTGGTCCACGCCCGCGTGCTCTCCGTGCGCCAGGTGACCTACGACGAGTACATCCGCACCGTGCCCAACCCCAGCCTCCTGGCGGTCCTCTCCTTCGAGGAGCAGCCCGGCACCGCGCTCTTCCAGCTGCCGATGGGCGTGGTCATGAGTGTCATCGACCGGCTGCTGGGCGGCGCCGGCGGCAGGGTCCAGCCGATCCGTGCCCTGAGCGACATCGAGACCACCCTCGTGCGTGACCTCGTGCAGCGGGTCGCCGCCGAGCTGACGTATGCGTTCGAGAGCCTGGCGCCCGTCCGGGCCGGCCTCGAGACGCTCGAGTCCAACACCCAGTTCCTCCAGGTCGCCGTGCCCGCGGACCCCGTGGTGGCCAGCGAGGTCGAGGTGCGCATCGGCGACCAGGCCGCGACCGCCACCCTCTGCATGACCCTCGCCACGCTCAAGCCGATCCTCGCGTCCGTCGACGCGCTGTCGGCCGTGGCCGCCGCCGACAGCCGCGTCCTGGCTGCGGCCCGCGTGGTCGAGGCCCGCCTCCAGCAGGTCGAGATCGACGTCACCGTGGCCTTCCGCGAGGTGACGCTCACCTCTGCGGAGGTCTTCTCGCTCGCGGTCGGCGACATCGTCCCGCTGCGCCACCCCGTGGCCGAACCGCTCCTCGTCGCCGCGGACGGCGTCCCTGTCGCCTCGGCCACCCCCGGCAGCCACGGCAAGCGGCTCGCCGCCCAGATCGTCACCCCCTGATCCCCGCCCCACCCGAAGGACACACCATGAAGTTTGACGAGACCCAGGTCGCCGACTCCCCGGTCGACGCGCCGGTCGACGTGCCGCTCGAGGGTGTCCCCGCGCCCGCGGCTGCCTTCCAGCCGCTGGTGGGTGGCTCGCCGTTCGCCGACGTCGACCCGCGCCGCCTGCACCTGCTGCGCGACGTGGAGATGGGCATCAGCGTCGAGCTCGGCCGGACGCGCATGAAGGTCCAGGAGGTGCTGTCGCTCGCCCCCGGTGTCGTCCTCGAGCTCGACCGCGCGGCCGGGAGCCCGGTCGACGTCCTGGTCAACGGCACGCTCATGGCCCGGGGCGAGGTCGTCGTCGTCGACGAGGAGTTCGCCGTCCGGATCACCGAGGTCGTCAGCGCAGAGGCTGACGCGCGGGGCCGGGCATGACCGACGGCTCGGTCGTGCTGGCGGTCCTGCGCCTGCTCGTCTCGCTCGCCGTCGTGCTGGTGCTCCTCGTCATGCTGGCCCGCTGGGCCTCCAAGCGCGGCCTCGGCTCCGGCCGTCCGGGTCGCTCGACGGTCGAGGTCGAGGTGCTGTCCCGTCGTTCGCTGGGCAAGGCCTCCACCCTGCAGGTGGTCAAGGTCGGCTCGCAGGTCATGGTCCTCGGGGTGACCGACCGTGGGGTCACCGTCCTCGGCGAGCTCGGCGACGAGGACGTCATCCCTGCCACGCCGCCGCTGTCCGTCGTGCGCTCGGTGCTGCCCGCGGGCGTCTCGTCGATCGCTCCTGCCGTCTCCCCGGGTGCCCCGGTCACGCCCGCCGCCCACCCGCTCGTCGCGTCGGACCCCGGTGCGTCCGCTGCGGGGCCGTTCGATCCCTCCGCGTCCGCCCAGGCCTGGTCGGCGCCCCTCACCGCCCCGGTCGCGGCGCCGGCCGTCACCCCTGCGCGCTCGGCCACCTGGGCCGAGGCCGAGAACCGCGCCCTGGTCGCCGCCGGCCTGCAGACCCGCAGCAGCGCCCGCGCCGCCCGCGAGGCGAGCAGGGCCAACCGGCCCCGCCGCCTGTCCCTCGGCGCGCTCGCGCCCGCCGCCCGCCCCCGCCGCCAGCACCGGTCCGCCCAGGCGGTGCCGACCCTGCACGCGATCCAGGCCCTCCAGTCGGCCCAGGCCCTCGAGTCGGCGCAGGGTCTCCAGTCGGCGCAGGGTCTCCACTCAGTCCCGGCGGCCCCCGCCCTCCAGCTGGCCCAGCCCGCGCAGAGCCGACGGTCACGTCGGTCGCGCACCATCGTCACCCCGGTCGACTCCCGCGCGACGCGTCGGGCGGCCCAGGCACCGACCGGGTGGCCGTGGAACGCTGCCGCCGTCGTCCTCGGCGCGACCGGGATCAGCCGACGTGGCTGAGCTCTCCCGCGCGCTCCGGCGTCCTGCCGGAGCCGTCTGGCTGCGCCGCGGTGTCGCGGTGGGACTGCTCACCCTCTCGGCGGTGGGCCTGTCGGGCGCCGTCGCCCAGGCCGCACCGTCCGCGGCCGCCTCCTCGACGCAGGTCGGCGTCGCGTCCGTGGCCCCCGGCTCGGTCACCGGCGTCCGGGCCGCCACGGCTCGGACCGCCACCCCCGCGCTCGCCGCCACGACGCCGTTCTCGGTGCCCGGCGCCATACCCTCGCTGGTCGCCGCGCCCACCCCCACCCCGTCGCCCACGTCGACCGGTGGCGTCTCCGTCGAGGTCGACCCCAGCCTGGGCAAGCCCAGCCAGACGGTCAGCATCATCCTGCTGCTCACGGTGCTCTCGGTGGCACCGGCGATCCTCGTGCTCTGCACGTCGTTCACCAAGATCATCGTCGTGCTGTCCCTGACGCGGAACGCGCTCGGCACCACGACCATCCCGCCGAACCAGGTGCTCGCCGGCCTGGCCCTCTTCCTCAGCCTCTTCATCATGTCGCCGGTGCTGTCGGCGATGAACGACTCCGGGGTGCAGCCTTACCTCAAGGGCGAGATCACGCAGAGCCAGGCGTTCGACGCCGGGGTGAAGCCGCTGCGCGAGTTCATGATGAAGCAGACGCGTCCCGCCGAGCTCGCGACGATGGTCAAGCTGAGCGACCAGGCCGCACCGGCCACCCCCGACGACGTCCAGCTCACGACGCTGATCCCCGCCTTCGTGCTCTCGGAGCTGAAGTCGGCGTTCATCATCGGGTTCGTCGTCTTCATCCCCTTCCTCGTCATCGACGTCGTCGTCAGCTCGGTGCTGATGTCGATGGGCATGATGATGCTGCCCCCTGCCCTGATCTCGTTGCCCTTCAAGCTGTTGCTCTTCGTCATGGTCGACGGCTGGAGCCTGATCGCGACCGCCCTCGTGCAGAGCTACCACTGAGGGACGGGGGACGACAGTGACCGATGCCGACGTGGTGCACATCGGCCTCCAGGCGATGATCCTGGCGGCCAAGCTCTCCATGCCCGTGCTCCTCGTGGCCCTCGGCATCGGCTTCGGCGTCTCGCTGCTGCAGGCCGTGACCCAGGTGCAGGAGGTCACCCTCTCCTTCGTCCCCAAGCTCATCGGGGTCGCCATGGTCATCCTCGTCGCGGGTCACTGGATGCTCCAGGAGACCATCGCGTTCACCAAGGCGATGTTCACGATGCTCCCGCAGCTGCTGAGCTGATGCGGGCCAACCTGTCGGCGGACACCCTCGTGGTGCTGCTCCTCGCGACGGTGCGGATGTCGGCGTTCTTCGCCATCGCCCCGCCCTTCAGCAGCCGGTCGGTGCCGGCCCGCATCAAGGCCGCGCTGGCCTTCGCCCTGGCGCTGTGCCTCCTGCCGAACCTCAAGGACCAGTCGCCCACCATCAGCCTGCCGTCGCTGGTCGGCGCCACCCTGTGGCAGGTCGCGGTCGGCATGACGATGGGGTTCGTCGTGCACCTCGCCATGGCCGCCATCCAGGCCGCCGGTGAGCTGATCGACCTCGCCAGCGGGTTCACCCTCGCCAGCCTCTACGACCCGCTCTCCAACGTCTCCAGCAGCATGTTCGGCCGGGTCCAGCAGCTCCTCGCCATCACGCTGCTGTTCGCCGCCAACGGCCACCTGATCCTGGTGCGCGGGTTGATGATGACGTTCGAGACGGTGCCGCTGCGCCCGCTGTCGATCGGTGACCTGGCCCGCCTCGCCACCGACGACCTGGGCCGGTTCCTCGCCGGCGCGCTGCAGATCGCCGCACCCGTGCTCGTGGTGCTGTTCCTCGCCGAGCTCGCGCTGGGCCTCGTGAGCCGGGCCGTGCCCACCCTGAACATCTTCGCGATGAGCTTCCCCGTGAAGATCCTGCTCGCCATCTCGCTGGCCGGGGTGGCGTTCTCGCTGCTCCCAGGTGCCGTGAGCAAGCTGCTGGACCAGGCGACCCACGACATGGTCTCCGTGGCCACGATGATGGGGACGCGCTCGTGAGCGACAAGGCGTCCAAGACAGAGAAGCCGACCCCGCAACGCCAGCAGGAGGCCAAGAAGGACGGCCAGATCCCGCGGACCGCGGAGCTGAGCGCGTGGGTCGCGGTCATCGTCGCGTCGGTGCTGGTCCCGAAGCTGGTCCACGGTCTCGCCGACCTGTTCCGCGACCTGCTCGGGGAGCTCCAGCGCGTCATCGTCGAACCGGATCCCGCGATCGCGATGCAGGTGCTCAAGACGGCCGGCATCCACAGCCTGCTGCTGCTCGCGCCGCTGATGGGCGCCATGGTGGTCGCGGCACTCGTGAGCAACGCCGCCCAGGGCGGCATCCGTATCTATGCCAAGAAGTTCAAGCCGAAGTTCGAGACGCTCAACCCGGCCAAGGGCCTGAAGAACCTCGTGGGCATGCACGCTGCCTGGCAGCTGGTGAAGACCCTGCTCAAGTTCGTCGTGTTCGGCTGGATCGGGTACCGCGCCGTCCGCGACATCACCGAGCAGATCTCCACGAGCGGCCAGTGGTCCCTCGGTGCGTCGGTCGGGGCCGCGGCCGGCTCGGCCCTGAGCATCCTGCGCGTCATCGCCGCGGTCGGGCTGGTCCTCGCCGCGGCCGACTACGTCATGGAGCGTCGCCGCATCGGGTCGTCGCTGAAGATGAGCCTCGAGGACATCAAGCGCGAGAACAAGTCCTCCGAGGGCGACCCGCTGCTCAAGGGCATGATCCGCGGCAAGCAGCGCGAGATGAGCCGCAACCGCATGATGTCCGACCTCTCGTCGGCCGACCTGGTCCTGGTCAACCCGACACACGTCGCCGTGGCGCTCGCCTACGAACCCGGCCGGGGCGCGCCCCGCGTCGTCGCCAAGGGGGCCGGCCTCGTCGCGGCCAAGATCCGTGAGGACGCGGCCGAGCTCAAGCTGCCCCTCGTCGAGGACGTGCCGCTCGCCCGCATGCTCTACCGCAGCTGCCAGATCGGCCAGGAGATCCCCGCCGAGCTGTATGACGCGGTGGCGGGAGTGTTCGTCTTCGTCATGGGCCTGCGCCAGCGCGACGCCGCGCGAGGCTTCCACCGCAACCCCAACGCCGCCCGCACGGCACCGCCGGCCCTGCTCGAATCCTCAGGTGCCCGCCGTGCGGGTCGATAGGAGGCGTGCCATGACAGCTGCCGTCACCACCCACCCCGCGCAGGCCGAGGTCCGATGAAGAGCCGGATCGGCCAGATCGGCATCCCCGCGGGCATCGTCGCGATCGTCGTGATGATGGTGGTGCCGCTCCCGAGCGTGGTCCTCGACATGCTCCTCGCGGTGAACCTCACCTTCTCGGTGCTGATCCTGCTCGTGGCCCTGAACGTCAAGCGGCCCCTGGACTTCGCGGTCTTCCCGTCGTTGCTGCTCATCGGCACGCTCTTCCGCCTGGCCCTCAACGTCAGCGCCACGCGCCTGGTGCTGCTCGACGGCTTCGCGGGCAAGGTCATCGACGCGTTCGGCCACTTCGTCGTCGGCGGGTCGATCATCGTCGGCCTCGTCATCTTCATCATCCTCGTCGTCATCCAGTTCGTCGTCATCACCAACGGTGCCGGGCGCGTGGCCGAGGTCGGGGCGCGGTTCACCCTCGACGCCATGCCCGGCAAGCAGATGGCGATCGACGCCGACCTCAACTCGGGCCTGATCGACGAGGACGAGGCGCGCCGCCGCCGTGCCGACGTCTCGGCCGAGGCGGACTTCTACGGCGCGATGGACGGTGCCTCCAAGTTCGTCAAGGGCGACGCCATCGCCGCCATCGTCATCACCCTGGTCAACCTCATCGGCGGCCTCATCATCGGTGTGGCCCAGCGCGGCGAGAGCCTGAGCGACGCCGTCGCGACCTACAGCCTGCTGTCCGTCGGCGACGGCCTGGTCTCGCAGATCCCTGCGCTGCTCATGTCGATGTCGACCGGTCTCATCGTCACCCGTGCCACCACCGCGCAGGACATGGGCAGCGACCTCGTCGCCCAGTTCGGTGCCCAGCGCCAGCCGATCCAGGTCGCCGGTGTCGCCGTCGCGGCCCTCGCGGTCATCCCCGGCCTGCCCAAGCTCCCCTTCCTCATCGTCGGTGCCGCGGCCCTGCTCATCGCCCGCACGCTGCCCAAGGCAGGGGAGAAGGAGGCCGCGGACGAGCGCGCGGCGGCCGCCGCCCTGCCGCCCGGCCCGTCGGCCGACAGCCCCGAGGTGCTCGCCCACGACATCCGCGTCGAGCCGCTCGAGCTCGAGCTCGCGTACGACCTCATCGGCCTCGTCGACGCCAGTGCAGGCGGCGACCTGCTCGACCGCGTCAAGGCGTTGCGGCGCAAGCTCGCCCACGAGCTCGGCATCGTCATCCCGCTGGTTCGGACCCGGGACAACATCGACCTCCCGCAGCACACGTACGCCATCCGGTTGCACGGCGTCGAGGTCGCGCGCGGAGAGGCGCCGGCCGGCATGGTCCTCGCCATCGGTGACCACCTGGCCGCGCTCGAGGGCACCCCGACGAGGGAGCCCGTCTTCGGGCTCGAGGCCAAGTGGGTCCCGGTGCACCAGCGGGGTCGCGCCGAGGCGGTCGAGGCCACCGTCGTCGACCGTTCGTCCGTCGTCACGACGCACCTCGCCGAGGTCGTCCGCCAGCACGCCCACGAGCTGCTCGGTCGTGAGGACGTCAAGCTGCTCGTCGAGGCGGTGCGGGCCACCCACCCGGCCGTCGTCGAGGAGATGACGCCCTCCCCGCTGACCCTCGGCGAGGTCCAGCGCGTCCTCGCCGGGCTGCTCTCCGAGGGCGTCGGCATCCGCGACCTGGTCCGCATCTTCGAGGCGCTGTCGCTGCGCGCCCGGGTCAGCACCGACCCCGACTCCCTCGTCGAGGCCGCCCGGCTCGCCCTGGGCCCGGCCATCGCCTCGTCGCACGCGGTGGGCGGCGAGCTTCACGTCCTCACCTTCGAGCCGCGGCTCGAGCAGCGGCTCCTGGAGTCCCTGCGCGGCGGCGAGAACGGGGTGCAGCTCCTCGTCGACCCGTACTTCGCCGAACGCCTCGCCACCGAGGCCGTTCGGGTGTCCCAGCGCGCCGAGCAGTCGGGTGTCCAGCCCGTGCTGGTCTGCGCGCAGCCGCTGCGACGAGCGGTCCGCCGCCTCGTCGAGCCCGGCGCACCGCAGCTCGCGGTGCTCGCCTACTCAGAGCTCGGCGGCCACCTGCGCCTGACCACGGCAGGGGTCGTCGACGTCGTGGAGAGCGTGGTGTCCTGACATGGCCAAGAAGTCCCGTCCCGCAGCCACCGGCGCCCCGGCGACGAACGGCTCCAGCCGGTTCAAGTCCAGCGTCCTGCTCGGCGCGATGCTGTTCGCGCCGGCGGCCTTCCTCGTCCTGCGCGGCAACCTGTCGGTCAACGAGGCGCTGGTGCGCTTCGGCTGTGCGCTGGCGTTCGCGATGATCGGGACGGCCGTCGTGATCTCGAGCCTGCCGGCCGAGGACCGCGGTCCGTCCGCGGAGGACCAGGCGCAGCGGATGGCGGACGCCCCGGCCCCGGTCACGGAGTCCACGACGTCCATGGGGGTCCCGGTGACCCAGCCCGTCGGCTGAGGCACGCGGCACACCGTCCCGCGGTGACCGCCGGGGCGAGGTTCTCGGTGGGCCTCAGACGATGCTGAGCAGCGCCTGGGCGTAGGCGCACTCGGGGTCGGCGTCGGTGAAGGTGGCCGGGCCCTCGGGGCCGGACACCTCGACGGCCCAGGAGTCCCCGTCGCGGTGCAGTCCCGCGAACCGGTCGCCGAGCAGCTCGCGCAGCTGGTCCTCGCGCGGCAGCCACAGGGCGCTGTCGAGGGTGACGGAGTCGAGGGCCCACTCGGTCGTGCCGTTGAACCCCAGCAGGGGCTGGCCCTTGAAGGTGTGCACGTCGATGGTGAGGTGGCTGATCCAGAAGACCTCCCCGAGGACGTTCGGCTGGTCGATGGTGAAGCGGTCCCCGGGCACCGGCTCCCAGAGCACCCCACCCTCACCGAGGCTGCGGGCCAGCTCGACCGTGATCATGGTCCGAGCCTACGTCCCGGTCGCGCCTGCTGCCGGGGCGCGGAACCCGGTGGCCCGCCGGCTCCGGGTGCGGCACGGTGGGGTGGTGCCCCAGCCCCCGCTGCAGACCGCCCGCCTCGACCTCGTGCCGCTCGCCGACGAGCACCTCGAGCTCGAGGTGGAGCTCGACTCCGACCCCGAGGTGCTGCGCTACCTCTGGGGTCGGGCCAGGACGCGCGACGAGGTCGAGCGCAACCACGTGCAGCGGCGCCGGCGGGCGGAGGTGGTCGACGGCCTGGGGATGTGGGTCGGCTTCCTGCGCACCGTCGAGGGCGCGCCGGAGGACCGTTTCGTCGGGCTGTGGATGCTGACGCCTCCCCATGGCCCGAGCCAGGATCGCGTGACGGGGGAGGCCGACCTGGGGTACCGCATCCTGCGCCGGCACTGGCGGCAGGGCTTCGCCAGCGAGGGGTCGAGGGAGCTGCTGCGCCACGGGTTCGAGGTGGTCGGCCTGTCGCGGATCTTCGCGCAGACGATGGCCGTGAACGCCGGCTCCCGGGCGACGATGACGAGCATCGGGATGCAGTTCGCCCGCGCGTTCCACGAGCACCACGACGACCCCGTGCCCGGCAGCGAGCAGGGGGAGGTCGAGTACGAGCTGCGCCGCGAGGACTGGGAGCTGCGCTGACGACGTCGGGGTCAGCAGGTCTTCGTCGTGGTCGCCGTGGCAGTCGGTGTCGGTGTCACCTTGGGGGCGGCGGTGAGCTTCGTGTACTTGTCGCCGAGGACGAGGTCCACGGAGGAGTCGGTGCGGCTGTCCTTGACCGCCTTCGAACCCTTGACGAGGCCGAGGACGAGCTTGCTGCCCTTCGCCCCGGTCGGTCCGAACCTCACCTCGGCGGCGATGGTGACCTTGCGCTGCAACGGGTCGTTGGCCACGGTGGAGACCCGGAACCCGCGCTTGCGCACGTCGGTGGCGGTCTTCGCGGCGAGGCCGGCGCGGTCGGTGGCGTTGTAGACGTTGACGGTCACGTCGGCGGGCAGGACGGGTCCGGCCGTGGCGGTGCAGCTCGGCCGCGGCGTCGCGCGGCGTTCGTCGGAGGCCTGGTAGTACGAGTAGGCGTACCAGAAGGCGAAGAACAGCATCAGCGCCACGATCCCCAGCGTGATGAGGGCGCGGCGACGTCTCGCGCGACGAGAGCTCGACGCCCCCGACTCCACGATGTAGCTCACACCCACCTCCGCCTACGTCACGCCCCGACGCGCAGCCTGTCGCCGACCGGGACCTGCTGCGGGGCTAGTCAAGCACGAGGACGCGCGCGTGCAGGGTAGGTCGCTGCTGAAGGGCGGCACGCAGTGCGCGGTGCAGGCCGTCCTCGAGGTAGAGGTTGCCCTCCCACTCGACCACGTGGGCGAAGAGGTCGCCGTAGAACGTCGAGTCCTCGGCGAGCAGCTGCCCCAGGTCCAGCGTCCGCTTGGTGGTGATCAGCTCCTCGAGGCGCACCATGCGCGGAGGCACCTCGGCCCAGTCGCGTGGCGAGTCCTTGCCGTGGTCCGGATACGGCTTTCCCTCGCCCACCTTCTTGAAGATCACCCAGCAACCATAGGGGTATGCCGCGGGCGGCCCCAGCCGTGCGACCGCCTCCGCGACGGCCTGCCGAGCGGACGAGAGCCGCACTAGAGTGCCGAACGTGACCGAGAACGCGAGTGCCGACCCGTCCGCGCAGTCCTCCGAGCAGCTCGACGCCATCCGCGCCGGCTACTCCTTCACCGGTGGGGCGCTGCTGTTCGGTGCCGCGGTCATCGACGGGACGGCGCATCCCGACGCGCCGGTCAAGGTGCCGCTCGCGACGCTGAACCGGCACGGACTCGTCGCCGGCGCCACCGGTACCGGCAAGACGAAGACGTTGCAGCTCATGGCCGAACAGCTCTCCGGCCAGGGCGTCCCCGTCTTCCTCGCCGACATCAAGGGTGACCTCTCGGGCATGGCCACCGCCGGCGTGGCCAACGACCGGATCACCAGCCGCTCGACGGAGGTCGGGCAGCAGTGGGTCGGCACGGCATACCCGACCGAGTTCCTGTCCCTCGGCGGACTGGGGCAGGGCATCCCGATCCGCGCGACGATCACGTCGTTCGGCCCGACGCTGCTCTCGAAGGTGTTGGGCCTCAACGACACCCAGGAGTCGAGCCTGGGACTGGTCTTCCACTACGCCGACTCGAACGGTCTCGCGCTGCTGGACATCAAGGACCTGCGCGAGGTCGTCTCCTTCCTGACCTCCGACGAGGGCAAGGCCGACCTGAAGGGCCTCGGTGGCCTGTCGTCGGCGACTGCCGGGGTCATCCTGCGCGAGCTGATCGCGTTCTCCGACCAGGGCGCCGACGCGTTCTTCGGTGAGCCGGAGTTCGACACCGCCGACCTGCTCCGCACCGCGGCCGACGGCAAGGGGCTGGTGACCTGCCTCGAGCTTCCCGCGGTGCAGGACCGGCCGGCGCTGTTCTCGACGTTCCTCATGTGGATGCTGGCCGACCTGTTCCACGACCTGCCCGAGGTCGGCGACGCCGACAAGCCGAAGCTCGTCTTCTTCTTCGACGAGGCGCACCTGCTGTTCGCCGACGCGAGCAAGGCGTTCCTGTCGGCGATCGAGCAGACGGTGCGGTTGATCCGGTCCAAGGGGGTCGGCGTCTTCTTCGTCACCCAGAGCCCCAAGGACGTGCCGAGCGGTGTGCTCGCCCAGCTCGGCAACCGGGTGCAGCACGCCCTGCGCGCCTACACGCCCGAGGACGCGAAGGCGCTCAAGGCTGCGGTGTCGACCTACCCCCACAGCGGCTACGACCTCGAGGAGCTCCTCACCAACCTCGGCACGGGCGAGGCCGTCGTCACGGTGCTGTCCGAGCGGGGTGCGCCCACCCCCGTGGCCTGGACCCGGATGATCGCGCCCCAGTCCTTGATGGCTCCGTCCGACCCGGCCCTGGTCACGAGCCTCATCGCCGCGTCGTCGCTGTCGAGCAAGTACGCCGCGGTCGTGGACCGCGAGTCGGCGTACGAGAAGTTGCAGGCGCGTCTGCAGGCAACCCCGGCCGCCCCCGCGGCGCCGGCGCCCTCGCCCGCTGCCCCGGCCCCCGCACCCGCGGCCCCCAAGCCGGCCCGACCGGCCAAGGAGCAGCCCGGGATCGTCGAGCAGGTCGTGCAGTCGAGCGCGTTCAAGTCGGCCCTGCGCTCTGCCGGCACCGTGCTCGGCCGCGAGATCACCCGGTCGATCTTCGGCACCGCCCGCCGCTCCCGCTGACCGCGCGCCTTACCCCTCCTGTGGCGACGACCCGCTGACCCGCGCGCCTTACCCCTCCTGTGGCGACGACCCGCTGACCGCGCGCCTTACCCCTCGTATGGCGACCGCCCGACGATCACCTCGCGTCGGTCGTTGCGGTGGTGCGCACATGTGGGATCGGGCCGGAGGCGAGGTGATCGTTGGCCGGTCCCGCTCAGGCCGCCGACCGGAGGTGCGCCCGCTGGGCGACCGCCTTGGCGAGCATCTCGGCAACCCACGCCGGACGTGTCATGACCTGCGACCACGTGAAGCGCAGGACCAGCCAGCCTGCGCACGTGAGCCTCGTGTAGCGCGCGACGTCGCGATCCATGGCATCGCGCTCACCGTGGTACTCCATGCTGTCCGCCTCGAGGGCGATCCGGAGGGACTCGTCCGCGAGATCCACCCGGCCCACCCATCCGCGATCGTCGTCGATCCGGACCTGGCAGCGCACGTCGAGGCCCGGTACTCCCAGGGCGACTGCGCGCAGAGCCGACTCGAACGGGTTGGCCGCCAGGGGCGAGGCCTGCGCGAAGACGCGTCGGGTGCGTGATCGGTGCAGGCGAGGCACGTCGGTCAGCCGGTTCGAGAGCTGGGAGGGATGCACGGAGCGGTCCCGGAGGGCGGAGTCGGTGATGGCGAGCGCCTCGGCGAAGGGCAGCAGGGCGGCGCAGTCGAGGAGGGTGCGTTCCCTGGAGGTGACCCAGCTGTCGACGATGTCTCCCGGCGCCAGGGTGCGCCATCGCAGGTCGACCTGGGCGCGGTCGTCGCGGGAGATGTTGCGTCCGCGTGGGACGCAGATCTGCGGCCGGCGGGGCTCCCACATCCTCGCCCAGCCCCAGTGGGAGGCCGCGCTGATGAGCACCGCCGTCCCCGTCAGCTCGTGCGCCAGACGTCGTGTCCGGTCGTCGGTCGGCAGCGCGTACCGGCCCCGGGACGCCCGGGTCACCTCGCCGCTGGCGACGGCGCGCTCGAGCTCCCCGCGGGTCACCGCGCGCAACAGCTGCTTGCGCGGGGCGATGCCACCCAGCTCAGCCACGGCTGCTGCCACGTTCATCTGGTCAGTCTCGGCGATCGGTGAGATCGATCCTGGAGTTCTCCACAGCCCCACCACCCGACGACACGCTCGCAGCGGGACTGGAGGTGGTGAGCGCGACCGTGGCCAGCGCGGTGGCGAGGTGATCGTTGGCCGGTCGGCGGCCGGCAGCGTGGTGCCGGCGGGGTCAGCCGAGGACGGCTGCAGCCACCAGGATCACGGGGACCGCGCCCACGGTGGTGATGAGGATGGTGTCGCGGGCCAGGACGGTGGCCCGGTCGTAGCGGCTGGCGTGCACGAAGATGTTCTGCGCCGTCGGCAGCGCCGAGGTGACGACGATGGCGAGCAGTGCCGGCCCGTGCACCCCGAGGACGACCGCGCCGACGAACCACGCCACCGCGGGCTGCACCAGCAGCTTGATGGTCGAGGTCGTCGCGAGCTCGGCCACCGAGCCGGCCCGCCCGAGCCCGGGTCCGAGGCGCAGCGCGATGCCGTACGCGATGAGCATGCAGGGCACCGCCATGTTGCCGATGAGGGTGAGCGGGTCGCGCACGATCGGCGGCAGCGTCCACCCGGTCAGCGACAGCCCGAGACCGGCGAGCGACCCGACGGTGAGGGGGTTCCGGAACGGCCGGGCGACCACCTGCCACACCGAGGTCGGACGCCCGCGCACGTCGGCGTCGAGCAGCGACAGGGCCAGCGGCTGGAGCACGAGCAGCTGCAGCAGCAGGGTCGGGGCGACCAGGGCCGCGTCGCCCAGGACATAGCTGGCCACCGGGATGCCCAGGTTCCCCGCATTGACGTATGACGCGCACAGCGCGCCGATGGTGCCCTCACCCAGGCCGCGGTGCCAGACCCACCGGGCCAGGGCGGCGTACAGGGCGACGCAGACGACCACGGCGGCGCCGGAGGCCACGAGGTTGGCCGAGAGCACCGCGTGGACGTCGGCGCGCCCGAGGGTGATGACCATGAGGGCCGGGCTGGCCACGAAGAACGCGATCCGCGACAGCACCTGCTGGGCGCCGAGGTCGACGACCCGCAGGTGGGCGAGCAGCGCGCCGACGCCGATGACGACGGCAATGGTGACGAACCCGGTGAAGACTCCCTGCACACGCAGGAGGTTAGGTCGCCGGGCGGAGCACGGGTGTCAGCGTCTCAAGGACGCTGGCGTCCTCGATGGTCCCCGGGACGTTCGGGGTCTTCCCGTCGGCGATCTCGCGCATCGTCTTGCGCAGGATCTTGCCCGACCGGGTCTTCGGCAGGGCACCCACGATGTCGACCTGCCGCAGGGAGGCGACGGCGCCCACCTCGTCGCGCACCCGCTGCACGAGCTCGGCGCGGATCCGCTCACCGTCGGCGTCGACGTCCACCCCGGACCGCAGGACGACGAGGCCACGGGGGACCTGGCCCTTGAAGTCGTCGGCCACCCCGATGACCGCGCACTCGGCCACGGCGTCGTGGCCCGCGAGCGCCGCCTCGATGGAACCCGTGGAGAGCCGGTGCCCGGCGACGTTGAGGACGTCGTCGGTGCGTCCCATGACGTAGAGGTAGCCGTCCTCGTCGAGCAGGCCGCCGTCGCCGGTGAGGTAGTAGCCGTCGAACGCCGAGAGGTACCCGGCGACGTAGCGCTCGTCGTCGCCCCAGAGGGTCGGCAGGGTGCCCGGCGGCATCGGCAGCTTCAGGCAGATCGCGCCCTCGGTGCCCGCCGGCACCCGGCGACCCTGCTCGTCGAGCACGTGCACGGCATACCCGGGGGCGGGGACGGTGGGCGAACCCGCCTTGAGCGGCATGGGTTCGAGACCGCGCAGGTTCGAGGCGATGGGCCAGCCGGTCTCGGTCTGCCACCAGTTGTCGACGACTGGGACGCCGAGGCGCTCGGTGGCCCACTCCCACGTGTCGGGGTCGAGGCGCTCGCCGGCCAGGAACACCGTCTCCAGGGAGGAGAGGTCGTGCTGCGCGATCAGGGCTCCCTCGGGGTCCTCGCGGCGGATGGCCCGGTAGGCCGTGGGGGCGGTGAACATCGCCTTCACGCCGTACTTCTCGATCACCCGCCAGAACGCGCTCGCGTCCGGCGTCCCGACCGGTTTCCCTTCGTACAGAACGGTGGTCGCGCCGGTGAGCAGGGGCGCGTAGACGATGTACGAGTGGCCGACGACCCAGCCGACGTCGCTGGCGGTGAACCACGAGTCGCCGGGACCGATGCCGTAGACGTTCTCCATCGACCAGCGCAGCGCGACCGCGTGGCCGCCGTTGTCGCGGACGATGCCCTTCGGGCGCCCGGTGGTCCCCGACGTGTAGAGGATGTAGAGCGGGTCGGTGGCGGCCACCTCGACGCAGTCGGCGGGTTCGGCATCGGCCACGAGCTCGTCCCAGTCGAGCTCCTCCCAGTCCGTGTCGCGCTCACCGACAGATGCGCGGGCTTGCTCGCGCTGCAGCACGATGACCGACTCCGGCTTGTGGCTGCTGCGGTCCAGGGCTGCGTCGAGCATCGGCTTGTACTCCACGATGCGGGTCGGCTCGATGCCGCAGCTGGCGGAGACGATGACGGTCGGCTTCGCGTCCTCGATGCGCGCGGCGAGCTCGGCCGGGGCGAACCCCCCGAAGACGACCGAGTGCACCGCGCCGAGCCGGGCGCACGCGAGCATCGCGACGACCGCCTCGGGGACCATCGGCATGTACACGATGACGCGGTCGCCCTTCTCCACCCCGAGCGAGGCGAGCGCGCCGGCGAACGTCGCGACCCGGTCGAGCAGCGCGGCATACGTGAAGGTCTGGGCGGTGCCGGTCACGGGGCTGTCGTAGTGCAGGGCCGGCTGGTCCCCACGGCCCGCGGCGACGTGCCGGTCGAGGGCGTTGAAGCAGGTGTTGAGCGTGCCGCCGGTGAACCACCGGTAGAACGGCGGCCGGTCGTCGTCGAGCACGCGCGGTGGTGGGGTGATCCAGTCGATGGCCGTCGCGGCGCGACCCCAGAACGCGTCCGGGTCGGCCAGGCTCTCGTCGTATGCCGCGCGGTAGGCCCCGTTGCTCATGGCCCCATCGTGCGTCCCACCGGGCGTTCGCGCCACAGTCGGTCCGCGCCGGTGCGGTGGGAGTGCGCCGCGTCGCGCCGAGCGGTCGGGGTGAGGCCGGCTCGGCCTGCGGTGGGGGATCGTCTGGACGCGTGGCTTACGGCATTTGCATGTTGAGTCAGCCGTTCGGCCGAGGGACGATCGCCCTCCCGAGGTGCTACGACCCGTCGTCCCGGGACCCGAACAGCCTGGAGGCCGCCGTGAAGAGCACCCGAGGTCCTCTCGTCCTCGCCGTCGCAGGCGCCGTGCTCGCCGCGGTCAGCGCAGTGACGGCGCTGGCGGCCAGCCTCGGCGCGCAGGCGCGGGGGAGCGGCGCGTACGGCGTGGTCGCCCACGAGGGGTGGGCGCCCGGCTCGGTGCCGGCGCTGGTGATGCTCGCCGGCCTGCTCCTCGTCGGGGTCGGTGCCGCGCTGCACGACGGCCGCCGACTGCGCGCGACGACGACGCCGCGCACCGCACCGCGGTCCGGGGCCGTTCCCGCCGCACCGCCCGCGACCGTCCGGGTGCCCCCGCCCGTCGGGCCGGTGCGCCCGGTGTACCTCATCACGAGCCTCCCCGAGCGGGTGCTCGCACCCGTCCCGACGCCGCGACCTCGGACCACGCGACCTCGGACCACGCGCCCGCGGCACAGCGCGTCGGGCGCACGGCTCGAGCTGGTCGGGGCCTCCCGCCGGCGCTGAGTCGCAGGTCAGTCCTGCGGCTGGGTGGTGAAGCGGATCCAGGCGGAGGAGTCCCTCTGCCAGAGCAGGACGAGGGCCCAGGCCCCGAGCAGCAGCATGGCCAGGGCGAAGACCCGGGCGAACAGGCCCGCCGTCGGCAGGAGCCCGCCGAAGAACGCCCCGATGGCCACGGGCAGCAGGCCGCAGGCGATCCATCTGCCCCACCTGGAGCCCCTGAGGGTGGTGCGGGCCATGACGAACCACGTGACCGCCGCGATGACCGCCCACACGACGGTGACGGTCAGGCTGATCATGACGACCCGGTCGAGGTCGTCCGCGCCGACGGCTGCCCCCTGGGCGCGGGACTCCCCGGCGAACGCGGCGCGCAGGTCGTTCCGCGTGAGGAACGCCCGGCCGATCTCCAGCAGGCTCAGCACCCCGGCGAACTGCATGACGCGCGAGGCCTCGACGATCGAGCGTGGGGGGACCACCGGACTCCCCGGGCGCCAGACCGGCCGCTCCGGGCGTCGCCCGTCGCCCGCGCCGTCTGCGCTGAGCGCGCCCCGCCACTGGATCTGTCGCGCCATGGCTGCATCATCCCCCACGGGCCAAGACTCGGCAAAGAACTCTTGCCCGGGTTGTCCGGATGTGGGTAAGTTGCAAATCATCGACCTATTGCGTCAATAGTTTACATCTTGCCCAGGAGGCACCATGTCCAGCTCTCCCTTGACCCGCCGGGCCCTCGTGGCCGGCACCGCCGGTGCGGCGCTCCTCGGTTCGCTGGTCGTCCCGGCCGCGGGAGCTGCCACCTCCAGTGGCAACGACCACGGGCCAGGGTGGCAGCACGGCTGGGTCACCTCGACGCTCAAGCGGATGACGCTGGAGGAGAAGGTCGGCCAGCTGTTCATCCAGAACGTCTACGGCAAGGACGCGACCACCCCGGACGCACGCAACATCCCCCTGTACGGCGTCGCGTCGCCGGCGGAGGTGGTGCAGAAGTACCACCTCGGTGGAGTCATCTACTTCGCCTGGACCGACAGCGTCCAGAACCCGCCCCAGATCACGGCCCTCTCGAACGGTCTCCAAAAGGCCGCGCTCACGCAGCCGCACACCAAGGTCCGCATCCCGCTGCAGGTCGCCACGGACCAGGAGCAGGGCGTCGTCACCCGGATCGGGCCCCCGGCGACGCAGTTCCCGGGCTCGATGGCGCTGGGCGCGAGCCGCAGCACCGACGACGCCCGCACCGCCGCGAGGATCACCGGGGAAGAGCTCAAGGCGATGGGCGTCAACACCGACTTCGCCCCTGACTCCGACGTCAACGTCAACCCGCTCAACCCCGTCATCGGCACCCGCTCGTTCTCCTCGAACCCCCAGCTCGCGGCGAGCATGGTCGGCGCGCAGGTGCGCGGCTACCAGGACGACGCCGGCATCTCCTCGTCGGCGAAGCACTTCCCGGGCCACGGGGACACCGCGACCGACAGCCACGTCGCCTTCCCGGTCATCACGCACAGCCGCCAGCAGTGGGAGCAGCTCGACGCCCCGCCGTTCAAGCAGGCCATCGCCGACGGCATCGACATGATCATGACGGCCCACCTCAACTTCCCGGCGCTGGACGACTCCGGGGACCCCGCGACCCTGAGCAAGCCGATCATGACCGGCCTGCTGCGCAAGGAGCTGGGCTACAAGGGCGTCATCGTCACCGACTCCCTCGCCATGCAGGGCGTCCGTGACCTCTACGGCGACCCGGAGGTCGCTGTCCGCGCCCTCTCCGCCGGGGTCGACCAGCTCCTCATGACCCCCGCCATGGACGATGCGTATGCCGCGGTGATCGGTGCCGTCAGGAGTGGCCGGATCAGCCGGGCCGACCTCGACGCCAAGGTGCGCCGGGTGCTCGAGCTCAAGGTCCACCGCGGCATGGTCACCCGCCCCTACGCCGACCCGACCGCCCTCGACCGTGTCGTCGGCACCCGTGCCCACCTCGCCACGGCGGACGCGATCACCAACCGCACCACCACCCTGGTGAAGAACGACGCGGGGACCCTGCCGCTCGCCACCGCGGGCACGAAGGTGCTCGTCACCGGGTATGGCGCGACGACGACGAAGACCCTCGCCGACGGCCTCGCCGCCCACGGGGCGACCACGAGCGTCAAGGAGACCGGCACCTCACCGACCGACGCCCAGATCGCCGGCGCGGTCGCTGCTGCGGCCACGCAGGACGCCGTCGTCGTCACGACGATGAAGGCCTGGGACAAGGCCGTGACCGACCCTCGTGGCGGCCAGCGGAAGCTCGTCGAGCAGCTCGTGTCCACCGGCAAGCCGGTCATCGTGGTCGCCACCCGCGACCCGTACGACATCGCCTACCTGACCGAGGCCTCGACCTACCTCGCGACCTACTCCTACAGCCCGGTCGCAATCCAGGCCGTCGCCCGGGTCATCGCCGGAGAGGTCGCCCCCACGGGCAAGCTCCCGGTCGACATCCCGGCCGCGGGCGACCCCTCGACCGTCCTCTACCCCTTCGGCCACGGCCTGACCTACTGATCGGACGACCGATGTCGCACCAGACCCACCTCAACCGTCGTCAGCTGCTCACGGCCGCCGGCGCAGGAGCCCTGGTCCTGCCGGCCTCGGTGGCCGCTACCGCCGGCGCCGCCACCCCCGCCGCCACCCCCGTGACCGCCGCCGCGACCCCGGCCGGGGCGCCATACCCGAACCGCCCGGTCGCGACGGGGGCCCAGCGGGCCGCCGCGGACGGGTGGAGGGCGCTGGCGGGTCAGAAGGTGGGCATCATCACCAACCCCACCGGCATCCTCACCAACCTGCGCACCATCGTCGACGAGATGCACGAGGCCGGGACGGTCGACATCGTCGGGGTGTTCGGGCCGGAGCACGGGTTCCGCGGGACCGCGCAGGCGGGCGACTCCGAGGGCACGCACACCGACCCGCGCACCGGGCTGACGGTCTACGACGCCTACGGTGCCAACGCCGCGAAGATGGAGCAGCTGTTCCGCGCCGCGGGGGTGGAGACGGTCGTCTTCGACATCCAGGACGCCGGCGCGCGGTTCTACACCTACATCTGGACGATGTACACGGCGATGCGGGCGGCTGTCGCCACCGGTGCGAGGTTCGTGGTACTCGACCGGCCGAACCCGTTGGGCGGCAAGGCCTACGGACCGATGATGACGACGGCGTACACCTCCGGAGTGGGCGCCAAGGAGATCGTCCAGGCCCACGGCATGACCGTCGGCGAGCTCGCGCGGTACTTCGACGGCGAGTTCCTCACCGCCGACGCCGGCGGTCGCGTCAGCGAGCTGTCCGTGGTCGAGGTCTCCGGCTGGCGACGGGACGTGCCGTATGCCGAGACCGGGCTCCCGTGGGTGATGCCCAGTCCCAACATGCCCACGGCCGACACGGCGCTGGTGTACCCGGGGACGGGGATGTTCGAGGGGACCAACCTGTCCGAGGGCCGCGGCACGACCCGGCCCTTCGAGCTCGTGGGGGCGCCCTACGTCGACCACCGGTGGGCGGAACGCCTTGCAGCACGGTCGATCCCGGGCGTCGCCTTCCGCGAGGCGTACTTCACGCCGACCTTCAGCAAGCACCTCAACACCGTCTGTGGTGGCGTGCAGGTGTCGGTGACCGACCCGGCGAGGTTCGACCCGGTGCGCACCGGCGTCGAGATGCTCGTCGCCGCGAAGGCGCTCTACAAGGAGTTCGCGTGGCGGGTGGACAACGACCCGCGCCCCTACTGGATCGACAAGCTGAGCGGTTCCACGAGGCTGCGCGAGCAAGTCACCGCCGGAGCCGGCGCCGACGAGGTGGTCGGCGCCTGGCAGGCAGAGCTGCGCGACTTCGACCGGCGGCGCCGGCAGTACCTCATCTACCGCGGCCCGGCCGCCTGAACCGGACGGTGGACCACCATGCACCTGCGTCCGACCCTGCCCTCGAGCGTGGTGGCCTGCGCGCTCGTCCTGAGTGGTGCCCTCGTGGCCGCACCCGCCGTGGCTGAGGACTTCAGCAAGCCCTCCAAGGGATTCGCCCCACCCAACACCGTGCTGCACGACGCGCCACCGGCCGCGGTCGGGCTCGACCCCGGGCCGGTCGCGATGGCGGTCGACCAGATCCGCGCCCACGAGACGGCGCCGCTGGGCGGCCACCCCATGTACGCGGGCGCGGTCGGCCTGATGGGCCACGACGGCAAGGTCGTCGAGCGGGACGCCAGCGGGTTCGCGCTCAGGTACGCCGACGCGACGACCGAGCTTCCGCGGGACCAGTGGGTCCCCATGCGCGAGGACACCGTGTTCGACCTGGCGTCGGTGTCCAAGCTGTTCACCTCGCTGGCCGTCGTCCAGCTCGTCGAGGAGGGCAAGGTCGCGCTCGAGGCCCCGGTGGCCACCTACCTGCCCGAGTTCGCCGCGGGCGGCAAGGAGGGGGTCACGATCCGTCAGCTGCTCACGCACACGTCAGGTTTCCCGGCCTGGCTGCCGCTCTGGAGCAAGTACCCCGACAAGGCCTCGCGGATCAAGGCCGTCCTGGACCAGCCGCCGACGAACCCGCCGGGTTCCACGTACCTCTACAGCGACCTCAACCTCATCACCCTCGGCGTGGTGGTCGAGAAGCTGCGCGGCAAGCCGCTCGACGAGGTCGTCGCGGAGCGCATCACACGACCCCTGGGCATGCGTGACACGGGCTACAACCCCAGCGACCGGACGCGAACAGCGGCCACCGAGTACCAGACGGCCCCGGCGCGCGGCATGGTCTGGGGCGAGGTGCACGACGAGAACGCCTGGTCCCTCGGAGGTGTCGCCGGCCACGCAGGTGTGTTCTCGACGGTCGACGACCTGGCCGTCCTCAGCCAGGCCCTGCTCAACGGAGGGACCTACAGGGGCCACCGGATCCTGTCGAAGCAGAGCGTCACGTCCCTCATCACCAACTTCAACGGTGACTTCCCGGGAGACGACCACGGCCTCGGGTTCGAGCTCAACCAGCGCTGGTACATGGATGCGCTCTCGGGCCCGCAGACGGCCGGGCACACCGGGTACACCGGCACCTCGATCGTCATCGACTTCGCCTCGCGTTCGTTCGCGATCCTGCTGACCAACCGGGTCCACCCCTCCCGCAGCTGGGGCAGCATCAACCTGGCGCGGCGGGAGTGGGCGGGAGGCCTGGCGCAGGCCATGAGGGTGCGCCCCGCGCACGGTGACACGGCGTGGTTCAGCGGCGCGAAGGACGCGACGACCAGCACGCTCGCGACTCCACCCCTCGAGGTGCCGGCGAGGGGCGGGCGCCTCGGGTTCGACCTCTTCCTCGACACCGAGGAGAGCGACCTGCTCGCGCTCGAACGGTCGACCGACGGCGGGGTGACATGGGCGGCGCTGCCCTTCATGGTCCGCGACCGGGGAGAGACCACCCAGAGCGACGGCGTCGTCTCGGGAAGTGGGGACCGCAGGTGGGTGCAGGCGCGGGCCGACCTCCTCGGCGGGAGCCAGGTCCTGCGGTGGCGCTACACGACCGACGCCGCCTACCTCGGACGCGGTGCCTACGTCGACGACGTGCGGGTGGCCTCGGGCGGCCGGGTCGTGCTGGACGGGGAGAAGACTCCCGGGGACTTCGTCGCGCAGGGCTGGATGCTGGCGTCACGATGACGCAGGAGGCGAAGCCGTACGGTAAGCCCATGCCCCCCCGTGCCGCTGACGCCACCGTGCCGACCGTGCCCCTCCTGGTGCGCCTGCGCGGGATCCGTCCCTCGTTGTCACCGGCGGAGGACCGCGTCGCCGAGCAGGTGCTCGCCGACCCCAGGGCCGCTGCTGCGCTGACGATCAGCGAGCTCGCCGTCTCCGCCCAGACCTCGGAGACGACCGTGCTGCGGTTCTGTCGTCGGCTCGGGCTCCCGGGCTACCCCCAGCTCCGGCTCGGGCTGGCGGAGGAGAGCGCGCAGCCGCGGGCGGGCGGGGCGACCGACACCGACATCAGCGCCAAGGACACGATCGACGACATCATCGCCAAGGTGGCGTTCGTCGACGCCAGCGCGGTCGAGGAGACCGCCCAGCAGCTCGACCGACCCAGCCTCGCCGCCGCGGCGGCAGCCGTGGCGGCCGCGAAGCGCGTCGACATCTACGGCATCGGTGCCAGCGCCATCGTCGGCACCGACCTCCAGCAGAAGCTGCACCGCATCGGGGTCGTGGCCTTCGCCTGGAACGACCCCCACATCGCCCTGACGAGCGCGACCCTGCTGGGCAAGGGGGACGTGGCCATCGGGATCTCCCACTCGGGCACGACCTCGGAGACCATCGAAGCGCTCGACGCAGCCCGGAGCCGGGGTGCGACGACGATGGCGATCACCAACTTCCCGGTGTCCCTGCTCGCGGCTCGCGCGGACCTCGTGCTCACCACGGCTGCTCGCGAGACCAGCCTGCGGTCCGGGGCCACGGCCAGCCGCATCGCGGCGCTGACCGTCGTCGACTGCCTCTACATCGCGGTGGCCCAGCGCAACCTGCCCCGGGCCCGCAAGGCCGTCAAGGAGACCCGGCAGGCGGTGGCCAGCCACCACCTGCGTCAGTGACTCGGCACGGCCTGACTGGTCATTCATTTACGTCGTTGACGCATCGAGCGTAAGAAACTAACCTCACGGTGTGACCAGCGACGTGAGCGTCAGCGCGCCCACCGAGGAGCGCCACCCCGGCAGCACCGCCATCGACACCCAGCCGACCCTGGAGATCCTGCGGCTGCTCAACGACGACGACGCCCGGGTCGCCCCGGCGGTGGCCGAGGTGCTGCCCGAGCTGGCCGTCCTCGTCGACCGGGCCGTCGCCGCCATCAGGACCGGCGGCACGGTGCACTACTTCGGCGCGGGCACCTCCGGGCGGCTCGCCGTCCTCGACGCCGCCGAGCTGCTGCCGACCTTCAACGCCCCCGACGGCCTGTTCGTCGCGCACCACGCCGGAGGCCTCGGCGCCCTCCTGCGTGCGGTCGAGAACGTCGAGGACGACGAGGGTGCCGGTGAGGCGGAGGCCTCGGCCCTCCGCGAGGGCGACATCGCGATCGGCCTCACCGCCTCGGGTCGCACGCCCTTCGTCGGCGGCGCCCTGCGCCGGGCCCGTGAGCTGGGGGCGATCACCGCCCTGGTGACCTCGAACCCGGAGGCCGGCCTCGCGCCATACGCCGACCACCTCCTCGTGGCCCGCACCGGGCCCGAGGTCCTCACGGGCTCGACCCGGCTCAAGGCGGGGACGGCGCAGAAGCTCGTCCTCAACTCGTTCTCGACGGCCGTGATGATCCGGCTCGGCCGGACCTGGTCCAACCTCATGGTCGACGTCGTCGCCACCAACGCCAAGCTGCGTGGTCGCGTGCTGCGCATCCTGCAGGAGGCCAGCGGCGCCGACGAGACCGATGCCCGCCTCGCGCTCGAGGCCGCCGACGGCGAGCTCAAGACGGCCCTGCTGTCGATGCTTGCCGGCACCGACGCGGCCACGGCCCGGCTGGCCATCGCCGACCACCAGGGCTCGGTCGCGAGGGCGCTGGCCGACCTGGTGCCCGGCAGCGCCGCCCTCCTCCAGACCTCCTCCCCGGAACCCACCCCTTCCCCGCGAGATGGCTCCTCGGTATCCGTGGCGCCGAATCCCCTGACAGGAGAACGTTCATGACTCGTCGCACCCACAGGTCCATCGCCTCCGTGGTCGCCCTCGGCGCAGCCCTCGCCCTCACGGCGTGCGCGCCCTCCAGCGGCGGGGACGACTCCGGCGGCGGCAGCGGCGACACCACCCTGAGCGTGTGGTCGTGGCGGGTCGAGGACAAGGCGGCCTACGACACGATCTTCGCGGCCTACGAGAAGGCCCACCCCGGGGTGAAGGTCGACTTCAAGGCGTTCAAGGCCACCGAGTACAACAAGATCCTCGCCACCGGCCTCGCCGGCTCCGACGGCCCGGACGTCCCGCAGGTCCGGTCCTACGGCCAGCTGCAGACGACGGTCGCCTCCGACTCGCTCGTCCCGCTCGACGGAAAGGTCGACCTCTCCGGCTGGGACGAGAACGTCGTCGCCAGCGCCAAGGGCAAGGAGGACGGCAAGATCTACTCCGTGCCGCTCGCCCGCCAGACCACGGTGATGTTCTACAACCAGGACGTGTTCGACAAGGCCGGGCTCGAGGCGCCGACGACCTGGGACGAGTTCATGGCCGCCAACACGAAGTTCGCTGCCGACGGCCTCACGCCGATCGCGGTGGGGGCCAAGGACGACTGGACCCTGCCGATCGTCCACGAGGTCCTCGCGGCGCCGCGCTTCGGTGGCAAGGCGTTCCAGGACGAGGTCACCACGGGGTCCAAGGACTTCACCGACCCCGACTGGGTCGCGTCGGTCAAGGTCGTCAAGGACCTCGAGAAGTTCATGCCGAAGAACGTCACGGGCGTCGCCATCACGGACGCGCAGACGCTCTTCACGGCGGGCAAGGCCGCCATGCTGCCGGGTGGGTCCTACGACCTCGCGGTGCTGCAGAAGGCGAACCCCGCGATGAAGATCGGGGTCTTCCAGGTGCCCCCGCCCCCGGGGTCGCCCAGCGGGGCCACGGCCACGACGGCCGGCTGGGCCGACGGCAACTTCGCGGTCTCCAAGAAGTCGAAGAACCAGAAGGCCGCCACCGACCTCGTCACGTGGATGTCGACCAAGGAGTTCGGCCAGATGGTCGCCGACGACGTGAAGCAGATCTCGGCCGTCCCCGGCGTCGAGTACAAGGACCCGCTGCTCAAGCAGATGAGTGAGAACTACGTGAAGTCCGGCTCGCCGTACCTGCTGCTCACGGACTTCCGCTACGGCTCGCCGTCCGGCACGGACCTGCTCGGCAAGGGCATCCAGCAGCTCCTGCTCGGTGGCAAGGACGCGTCCGCGGTGAGCAAGGAGCTCGACACCGGCGTAAAGACCTGGTTCAAGCCGGCCGCGTGAGACGTCGTACGGGGCTGCTGTTCGTCCTCCCCGCCCTGCTGCTGTTCGGGGTGTTCGTGCTCTACCCGATGGCGACGGCGTTCTCCTACGCCTTCTTCGAGTGGCGGGGCACGGCGCGCGGAGCGTTCGCGGGCCTGACGAACTTCCGCACGCTGTTCACCAGGGCGCCGTTCACGACGGACCTGCCGCGAGCGCTGCTGCACAACGTGCTGTTCTTCGGCGGGACGATGGTGTTCCAGAACACCATCGGCCTCGGCGTCGCGTTCCTGCTGCACCGTCGGGCCCGGACCCGCCGGCTGCTCCAGACGCTCTACGCCATGCCCTACCTCGTCAGCCCGATCGTCATCGGCTACCTCTGGACGCTCCTGCTCTCGCCGACCTTCGGCCCGGTCAACCAGCTGCTGACGAAGATCGGCCTCGAGTCGTGGGCCCTTCCCTGGCTGGGCGACCCCAAGACCGCCCTGTGGGTGGTGGTGCTCGTGAGCGTGTGGCAGTGGATCGGCTTCCCCGTCCTCCTGTATGGCGCCGCGCTGGGTGGGGTGCCCGAGGAGCTCACCGAGGCTGCTCGTGTCGACGGGGCGAGCCACCGCCAGGCGTTCTTCAAGGTGACCCTGCCGTTGCTGGTCCCGGCGATCGGCACGGTGTCGGTGCTGACGTTCATCTTCGCCATGGAGGCGTTCGCGCTCCCGTACGCGTTCGGCGGGTCGACCGGAAACCCGGCGGGCTCGACGGACTTCGTGTCGCTGCTGTTCTACCGGACTGCCTTCGACTCCGGCTCGATCGACGCCATCGGCAGCTCGTCGGCGCTGGCGACCCTGTTGTTCCTCGTCATCTTCGGTGGCGCCCTGGGCGCCACCTCGGTCCTGCGTCGCCACGAGCGGAGGATCACCGTATGAGCGTCGTCGTCCCGCCCGTGGCCTCCACCGACCGTGAGGGCCCGGTGCTGGCCCAGCCACGCGGCCCGCGCGGCGGCCGTGGTGCCCGGGCTGGCTCCGGCGGCAAGCCGGTCGGGGGCACGACGGCGACCGTGGTGCTGTGGCTCTATGCCGCGATCGCCCTGGTCCCCCTGCTGCTCATGGTCCTCAGCTCGTTCCGGACCAACGCCGACCTCATCACCGACCCGTTGGGCCTGCCGTCGCCGATCTCGACGCAGAGCTACGAGGAGGCGTGGACCACCGGCAACTTCGCCACCTACTTCGGCAACTCGTTGCTCGTCACGGTCGGCGCGGTGGTGCTGTCGACCACGGTCTCGACGATGGCGGCCTACGCGCTCGCCCGCGTTCGGTCGAGAGCCTTCCGCTGGCTCGAGTCCCTGTTCCTGTCCGGGCTCATGCTCCCGATCCACCTCGCGATCCTGCCGATCTTCTACCTGTTCGACGGCCTCGGGCTGATCGACTCCCGGATGGGGCTCGCGCTGATGTACGGCGCGTCCGGGGTGCCGTTCTCGATCTTCGTGCTGACGACGTTCTTCCGGCAGCTGCCCGAGGAGCTCGAGGAGGCCGCCGCCCTGGACGGTGCCTCGCCGTGGCAGACGTTCTGGCGCGTCATGGTCCCGCTCGTGCGTCCGGCGCTGGCGACCGTCGCCGTCTTCCGCTTCGTGCCGATCTGGAACGACTTCCTCTTCCCGCTCGTGCTGCTGCGCCGCGAGGAGAAGTACACGCTGCCCGTCGGGCTCACCACCTTCTTCGGGGAGAACGCCACCAACTACTCGGCCGTGTTCGCGGGGCTGGTCATCACGACGATCCCCCTGATCCTGTTGTTCCTCCTCGCGACCAAGCAGATCGTCGCCGGATTGACCGCCGGCATGTCGAAGTGATCCCATCGCGGGCGTGAGCACCCTGGGCCGCGCGACGGTCGCGGCCGTGGACATCGGCGGTTCCGGCCTGCGCGTCCAGCTCTCGCACGGCACCGAGCCCGGTCCGGTCCGCACCGCCCCCGGCGTGCGGATCCAGCCGGGCGGGATCGACGTGTCTGCTCTGGCCGTGGCGGCCCGGGCGCTGGTGGCCGACGAGCTGCCCATGCAGGATCCGGACGTCGTCGTCTGGTCGATGCGGGGTCTGCTGTTCCTCGCCGACCGCACGGAGGTGATGCGGATCGTGCGCTCGTCGTTCGGTGCTCGTCGCACGGTGGTGGTCAGCGATGCCGTGGCCAACCTCGTGGGGGCGCTCGACGGGCTGCGTCCCGGCGCGGTCGTCGCCGCCGGGACCGGGGCGGTCGCCTTCGGCACCGACTTCGACGAGACGTGGTGCCGGGTCGACGGCTGGGGGCACGTGCTCGGCGACGTGGGTTCGGGGGCCTGGCTGGGGCTGGAGGGCCTGCGGGCGGCGTTGCGGTCCTCCGACGGGCTGCCGTCCGGGTCGTCCGCCCTGCTGGATGCGGCTCGTCCCTCCTTCGGCGAGCCGACCACCTGGCCCCGGCAGGTGATGAACGCTCCTGACGCCCCCGAGCGGCTGGCTGGCTTCGCCCCGGCGGTGGCTGAGGCGGCGACCGACGGTGACCCGGTGGCGACCGCGCTCTGCGCCCACGCGGGGGAGGGACTCGCCGATGCCTTGGGGGCTGCGGCCTCCGGGCTGCCCGACCCCGTCCTGGTCGCCACCGGGGGAGTCCTCGCGGCCGTGCCTGTGCGGACGGCCCTCGAGCGGCGGCTCGCCCGCGACGGACGGGTCCTCGCACCGGCGCTGGGTGGGGCGCTCGACGGGGCCCGGTTGCTCGGCACCCACCTGCTGGAGGCGGGCAGCCTGCCCGCGCACGCGGCATACCTGCTCGTCGACTGACCGGGTCGACGTGGACGCGCCGGGAACCACCGGCGTGTTCACATCGAACCGGGGCCGGGGCATGAGAAAGGGCCCCTCGCATGCTCGGGGCCCTACTCGTGTGGCGGAGGATAGGGGAGCCGCCTTCGCGGCCGGCTCGTTCCTCGCCGCCCGCTCAGGCTCCCGTCATCACCTACCCACCGCCAAAGAGAAAGACCCCCACGCAAGCTTGGGGGTCATCTCTGTGGCGGAGGATAGGGGATTCGAACCCCTGAGAGCTTTCACTCAACACGCTTTCCAAGCGTGCGCACTAGGCCACTATGCGAATCCTCCGCGGGCGAGGCTACACGGGCGGGGGCCCTGTCCTGAAATCGTCAGCTGGAGGAGCTCGCAGGGGGCCCGACGAGCAGCGCGACGGTGGTCAGGGCAGCCACGGCGAGGAGGGCGACCGCGACCGCCGCGACCGGTCGGGCGAGCATCCATGCCTGCACCTTCTCCGGCACCGAACGCGGGGACTCGCCGCCCCGCGCCAGGCGCCAGCCGCCCTCGAGCCGGCCGCGCCGCTCGGCCCGGCGGTCGAACCACACCGTCATGAACGGCGGCACCGCGCTCACCAGGCCGAGCAGGGTGAGGCGGGCCGACCAGCGCTGGTTGACCGCGACGAACACCGTGGTGAGGCAGTAGGCGATGAACACGACGCCGTGCACCATGCCGAACACCTGCACACCGAGCTCGGTCGTCCTCGTGCCGTACTTGAGGACCATGCCCGTGAGCAGCAGCGCCCACGTGACGGCTTCGGCGACGGCGAGACGGCGGAACAGCACGAGCGGAGTCATGGGCACCAGTGTCGCAAGAGGGGATTGGCTGCCACGGCACGGCCCCGTCTACACTTGTCGCAGGCACCCCGCGTGGTGGTACCTCTCCGAACTCCCCCAGGGCAGGAATGCAGCAAGGGTAGGAGAGCTCTTCCAGGTACGCGGGGTGTCCCTTTGTCGTTCCGGCCCCGTCGGCGAACCGCAAAGCGGGTGTCGTTCGGGAAAGCCCCCACAAATAACTGCCGTCCTGCCGAGCAACTCCCGCTTTGCCGGCGCGGCGCAGCGGCGTTCGCCCCGTGCGGTGGTGGGGCCGGGGGTCAGGCGCGATGGGCCTCGTCGAGGAGGCGGACGCGGCGCCGGCCGAACATGACGGCGGCGTATGACGCGAGCACCAGGACCATGAAGGCGTTCGTCAGGCTCGAGCGGGTGAGCAGCGCCGTCGCGGCCACGCCGCCGATCAGCGCGAGCAGCAGCGGCCGGGAGTACCAGAACCCGACGGAGATCACGGCCGAGCCGGGGGAGAACAGGGTCACCGGCGGCAACCCGCGGAACGCCGCCATGAGGTGTGTCCCGGCGACGAGCGCGGTCATCGCCACCGGCCAGAAGATCGCGGCGGGGCCGGCCGACGAGGTGGTCTCGACGACCACGCCGCAGACCACGGCCACCGCGGCGAACATCGCCGACGGGGTGATGAGGTGCGCCAGGGCCTCCTCGCCGAACGGCAGCCCGATCAGCGCCGGTGTCCCGGCGTTGTCGCCCTGCAGGCGCATGCCCTCGGACCAGGCGCCGTACCCGAGGTAGGCGGCCAGCACGCCGGCGAAGGCGACGATGTTGGGCACCCCGGGGGTCGTCGAGTGCGCCAGCGCCCAGCAGCCGGCAGTCGACAGGACGAGGCCGACGACGAACGTGCCGGGTGAGCGGCGCAGGCCGAGCAGGTCGCGCTCGGCGACCACCGTGACCCGTCCGCGGGCCCGCAGCCGGGTCCGGCGCAGGCGGGTGCTCGGTGCGGCGACGTCGAGGCGGGCTGCCCGCAGGTCGCCGGCGAGGACCGCCCCGCCCATGGTCACGGCGCGTGCCGACTGGGTGCGCAGGCCGACGTGGTGCAGGGCCCGCAGCGAACGACGGCCACGCAGCACGGTGGCCGGACCGCGGTCGCCGGTGGGCCACGAGCGCACCTGCCCCCAGAGCCAGGCACCACCCAGCGCGAGGCCGACGACGAGGCCGCCCAGGGTCGTCGGCAGCAGCACGACGACCGGTGCGATACCGGCAGACACCATCCCGGTGCCGACGACGGCACCGGTGAGCAGGCCCAGGACCAGGCAGCCGGCGAGGCTGATCCGCCACCAGCGCCGGAGCACGACCGCGCGGTCGAGGGCGCTGGAGGCGACGTGGTCGAGGTAGGGCAGGTCGGGCACGACGGGGCCGCGGACCGACCCGAGCCGGTACCCCAGGAGCAGCACCCCCACGACGATCCCCCCGACGACCAGGACGCCCTGGACACCGGTCAGGTGGCGGGACAGCCACTGCGGGTCGACGAACTTGAAGAACGCGCGCGACGCGGGCACGCCGTAGACGAGGGAGGCGATGACGGCGACGTAGGCGGCATACACGGCGTTGCCGTTGCCCTGCTCGGGCAGGCCGCCACGGATGACCTTGCGCGCCTGGGTGAGGCGACCTTCGTCCGTCGTGGGGCCGCTCGCCCCGGCGACCGCGTCGTCCCGCTCGCTCATGCGCCCGCGACGTCGACGACGCGGTCGGCGATCGCCTCGGTCATCACGGGGTCGTGGCAGGCGATCACGAGCGTCGCGCCCGCGGCCTTGCGCTCGACGAGGATCCGGGTGAGCAGCTCGCGCTTGTGGGTGTCGAGGCGCTGCTCGGGCTCGTCGAGCAGCAACACCGTCGACGGCCGGAACAGCACCATCGCCAGGTGGAACAGCTGCTGCTGACCCGAGGACAGCTCGTGCGGGAACCGTTCCGACAGGTGGTCGATCTCCAGCGTCTCGAGGAGCGCGTCGGCCCGCTCGTCCGCGGTGGAGATCTGCCCGCCCCACGTGGAGTCGATGAGGACGAGGTGGTCGATGACGGTGAGGTCGCGGTATGCCGTGGGGGCACCCACGAGCGACGCCACCCCGGCGCGCGTGGCCGGGTCGCGCTCGTCGAGCGGGGCACCGTTGAAGGTCGCCGAGCCCACGGACGGCTCGAGCGCGCCCGCGAGGATGCGCAGCAGGGTCGTCTTGCCGCTGCCGTTCTCGCCGCGCAGGACGACGCACTGACCGGCCTTGGCCCTGAGGTCGATCGGCGCCAGCAGCACCGAGCCCTCGATGTCCTTGCCGGCGCCCTTGACCTCGAGGACGAGCGGGTTCGCCTTCGTCTTCGGGGTGGTCGTGCCCTGCTTGCCTCGCGCAGCCATGGATCTCCTGTCGTCGCCGACAGTCTGGCACCGGCTCCACGTCAGGGCTCGCAGGGTCGTCGAGGAGGGCCGGGCGGTGGCGGCGGACGCCCTCCGGCGGCCGCTGTGCCGTGTCAGGTGGGCCGACTAGGGTTCCGATCGTGAGCACCGCCCTGTACCGCCGCTACCGGCCCGAGTCCTTCGCCGACGTCATCGGTCAGGAGCACGTCACGGAGCCGCTCATGCAGGCGCTGCGCACGGGGCGCGTCAACCACGCCTACCTGTTCTCCGGCCCGCGCGGCTGCGGCAAGACGACCAGCGCCCGCATCCTGGCCCGCTGCCTCAACTGCGAGCAGGGCCCGACGCCCGACCCGTGCGGCGCCTGCGACTCGTGCGTGGCGCTGGCCCGGGGCGGCTCCGGCTCGGTCGACGTCATCGAGATCGACGCGGCCAGCCACGGTGGTGTCGACGACGCCCGAGACCTGCGCGAGCGCGCGTCCTACGGCCCGGCCCAGAGCCGCTACAAGATCTACATCATCGACGAGGCCCACATGGTCACGCCGCAGGGCTTCAACGCCCTGCTCAAGATCGTCGAGGAGCCGCCGGAGCACGTGAAGTTCGTCTTCGCGACGACCGAGCCCGAGAAGGTCATCGGCACGATCCGCAGCCGCACCCACCACTACCCGTTCCGCCTCGTCCCGCCGGGCCAGCTCTCCGACTACATGCAGAAGCTGTGCGCCCAGGAGGAGGTCGCGGTCGCCCCGGGCGTCCTGTCCTTCGTGACCCGCGCCGGCGGTGGCTCGGTGCGTGACTCCCTGTCCGTGCTCGACCAGCTCATCGCCGGCTCGACCGACGAGGGCCTCACCTACGAGAGCGCCGCGGCCCTGCTCGGGTTCACCGACGGCGAGCTGCTGGACGCCACCATCGACGCCTTCGCCGTGGGGGACGCGGCCGGGGTGTTCCACCAGGTCGACCGCGTCATCGAGACCGGGCTCGACCCCCGCCGGTTCGTGGAGGACCTGCTGGAGCGGCTGCGCGACCTCATCGTCGTGGCCGCCATCCCCGACGGCGCCTCGTCCGTGCTGCGCGGGGTGCCCGAGGACCAGCTCGAACGCATGCGCGAGCAGTCGGCGGCCTTCGGCAGCGGCGCCCTCTCCCGGGCCGCCGACATCGTCAACGCCGGCCTCACCGAGATGACCGGTGCCACCGCGCCCCGCCTCCAGCTCGAGCTGATCTGCGCGCGCGTCCTGCTGCCGGGGGCCTCCGGCGAGAGCGGGTATGCCGCGCGGCTCGACCGCCTCGAGCGTCGCCTCGACGTCGAGGGCGTCCCCTCCGGTGCCGCCCGGCCGCAGGTGCCGGTCCAGCCGGTGGCGTCCGCGGCTCCCGCCCCGGCAGCCGAGCCGAGCGCCCCAGCCGCACCGACCCAACGCCCCGAGACACCGCCGTACGCGCCGCCCACCATGGCCACGCCGGTCGTCGAGCAACCGGCCGCGCCGACCCGGACGGACGAGCCGACGGACCGAGGCGCCGAGCCGGAGCGCCGGGGCGTGGAGCCGGAGCATCGGGATGCCGAGCCGCCGACCGGGACCGCCGATCCGGTCGCGCCCGAGCCGGCGCAGCCGTCGCCGGCGCAGGCCGGGCCGTCGCAGCCGTCGCAGGCCCAGCCCCCTCAACCGCCCACGACCACATCGGCGACCACACCGGCCGTGGAGCAGGACCAGCCCCAGCCCGAGCGCGCGCCCACGGGCGGCATGGACACCGCGGCGATCCGCCGGGCCTGGCCGGACATCCTCGGCTGGATCTTCAAGCACAAGCGCACCACGTGGACGCTGCTGTCCGAGCACGCGACGGTGCACGAATTCGACGGGCGCCGGGTGGTGCTCGGCATCTCCACCGTCGGCATCGCCAACACGTTCCGCCACGGCCCGCACGCCGATCTCGTCCGGCAGGCCCTGATCGACGTCCTCGGTGTGGATGCCCGGGTCGAGGGCATCCCCGTGCCCGACGCCCGGCTGGCTGCCCCCAGCGGGGAGTCGCACCCGGTGGTCGGTCCCGAGGAGACCTCGCGCGGCTTCCACGACCAGGGGGCAGGTGGCTCCGGGAGCACCGGGTCCGCCGCGGGGGCCACCCCCGGTCGCGGTGCGGGCGGAGGTTCCTCCGACGCCGGTGGGCGCGCTGCCACGGCATACGCCGCGAGCGGTGCCGTCGCACCCTCGCCCGCACCCGAGTCCGGCGACGGTGGCTGGGCCAGCGCACCGGCGGCGCCGGGCAGCGGTCCGAGCTGGGCCACCGAACCGGCCCCGGGAGCGCAGCCCATCGCCGTGGTCCCGGCGGCGCCGGGGTCCCTGCTGGCGCGGGCCAAGGCGGAGGTCGCGGCGGAGGAGCCCGAGCGGACGCCCGACACCTACATCGCCGACGACAGCGCTGCCAGCGACGACGACGAGGACATCGAGGCCGTGGGCGACGTGGGGCGGCCGGTGATCGAGCGACTCCTCGGCGGCAAGGTCATCGACGAGGGCTGACCACCGTGCTCACCCGACCCACTCCCGCCGAACGCAGCGCCACCCTCCCCGGTGACGAGCTGGTCGACGCGGACGTGGTCATGGACCGCGCCTTCAGCCTCCCCGCACCACCCGAGGCGGTCTGGCCGTGGCTGGTGCAGCTCGGCAAGCGCCGTGCCGGGTGGTACTTCCCGGCCCTGCTCGAACGCGCCATCCCGCCGGCCAGGCGAGGCCTGCGACACCTCGACGCACAGCACCTCGACCTCGCCGAGGGCGACGTGATCCCCGACTGGGGTGGGCGCGACGCGACGTTCACCGTGGCCTCGATCGACCCGCCCCACCACCTGCTGCACACCTCCACCCGCGGCCGCACCCACCTGACGTGGTGCCTGCGGCTGACCGCCGAGGGGAAGGGTGGCAGTCGCCTGCACCTGCGGCTGCGGATGGCCCCGGTCAAGCACCCGGTCCTGGCTGCCCGGCTGGGCGGCCTGGTCGACCAGCTCACGGTGATGGGTCTGGCCGGTGGGCTCCGCGAGCGCGTCCGGTCCGGTGGCTGACACCCGCAGGGCATAGGCTCACGGATGTGTACGAAGGTGTGGTCCAGGACCTGATCGACGAGCTCGGCCGGCTTCCCGGCGTGGGCCCCAAGAGTGCTCAGCGGATCGCCTTCCACCTGCTGCAGTCCGACGCCGTCGACGTGACGCGCCTGGTCGACTCGATCACCGAGGTCAAGGCCCGGGTGCGGTTCTGTGCGACCTGCGGCAACGTCGCGGAGGGCGAGCAGTGCAGGATCTGCGCCGACCCCCGCCGCGACGGGACCGCGATCTGCGTCGTCGAGGAGCCCAAGGACGTCGTCGCCGTCGAACGCACCCGCGAGTTCCGCGGCCGGTACCACGTGCTCGGGGGCGCGATCAGCCCGATCGAGGGCGTCGGTCCTGACGACCTGCGCATCAAGGAGCTGATGACCCGCCTCGCGTCCGGCGAGGTCACCGAGGTCATCATCGCCACCGACCCCAACCTCGAGGGCGAGGCGACCGCGAGCTACCTCGCGCGGTTCCTGCGCCCCATGGGCCTGAAGGTCACCCGCCTCGCCTCGGGCCTGCCCGTGGGTGGCGACCTGGAGTATGCCGACGAGGTCACCCTCGGTCGGGCGTTCGAAGGAAGGCGGTTGCTCGATGTCTGACGACCTGCGGATGCTGGCCGACGAGTCGGCCAACGACGCCAGGCACTACCTCGCGACGGTGACCGAGGTCGCCTCGGGCGCGGCACCCGACGCGGCGATCCCCATGACGCTGCTCGCGCTGTCGCAGGCGCTGGTCATGGGCACGCGCCTCGCCGCGATCCAGGACATCGTCCCGGCCGAGCGCTTCGAGGCCGACACGACCGACCCCGAGCTCGACCCGCTGCGCACCGGGTTCGCCAACCTCTTCGAGGGCCTCGACGAGTACGCCGACCTCGTCGACCCGGTCACCTCGGCCGAGCTGACCACGGGGTCGTTGTCCAACGACATCACCGTCGTCGCCGGGGCGCTCGCCCACGGGCTGCGCCACCACGACGCGGGCCGGCTGTCCGAGGCGCTCTGGTGGTGGCAGTTCAGCTACCTGTCCGACTGGGGCGAGCGGGCGGCCGCCGCCCTGCGCGTGCTGCAGTCCCTGCTCGGCCACATCCGGCTCGATGCCGACGAGGAGACCATCTCCGAAGCCGAGTTCGACGCGCTTCACCCCTGAGGGCCACGCGCTTCGGAGCTGGTCCCCGAAGCCGAGTTCGACGCGCTGCACCCCTGAGGCCGCAGCTCAGGCGATGCGGGTGCCGTTCGGCAGCCGTCGGATGGGCGTCCGGAGACGGCGCCCGGCGACCACGGCCGCACCGCTGCCGGCGACCAGCAGGAATGCGAGCCCGTACGGCCATACGGGGGCCGTCTTCAGCGCGTTCTCCGACGGGTCGGTGAATCCGGTGTCCCCGGTGTTGGTGAGCATCGCGCACTCGTCGGTGGCCTGGGCGCTGGGCCCGTTGCGCGCCGACCGGGCACCGAGGCTGATCCACCGCAGCGGGGTGAAGCCGGAGGAGTACTGGTCGCCGCGCTTGCGGGGCTCCGAGGGCGCCGCGTCGGCGACGACGACGAAGGGGTTGAGCGGCAGCATCCACCAGATCCGCTCGGTGTGGGCCAGGGTCACGGTGCGGGTGAAGGTCGTGCAGTCCGCCGGGGTGGGTTGCCCTGCCTTGTTCAGCTGGTCGATCTGTTCCGGCGTCAGGGTGGGGTCGGCCGGGTCGACCGCCGGCGGCTGGTGCGTCTCGTACCAGTTGTCGGGGATCCCGAACACCTGGATCTTCTCCTCGCCGGTGACGAGGAAGGCCGACAGGGCGAAGCCGATGGTCGTGCCGAACACCAGGGCGCCCATCGTGAGGTAGGTCAGCACGGCCGAGGCGATGGGACGCGCGGTGAGGGTCGAGAACATCAGGCCCAGGGCGCAGACCACGGCGAGCACGAGCATGAGCACGACAACGGACAGGGCGATCTTGTCGCCGCGGACCCCACCCTCGAACCACGCCCACGCCATGAACGGCATCGCCGTGACGAGGAAGGTCATCGAGATGACCCAGGCCGCCACGAGCTTCCCCATGACGATGTCCCAGTGCGTGAGCAGGGTCGTCTGCAGGGTGGCCAGCACGCCGTGCTCACGGTCGCCGTTGACGGACGTGGCCGTCAGCGAGGGCACGATGAGCATGGCCAGGCCGAGCACGAAGAAGATGACGATGTCGTACATCGACTCGCCCGACCGCAGGTCGGCGTCGTTCGTCGCCCAGTAGGACAGGAACGCCACGAGCGCGATGATCGCGACCCACACGGCCAGCACGATCGGCCACTTCGACGTGCGGACCCGTTGCCGCAGCTCGAGGGTGGCGACCGTCATCATCCCGTCCCAGCTCATCGCCGGTCCTCCGTCGCTGCGAGGTAGGCGGTCTCGAGGGCTCCCTGGCTGGGGGCGAACGTCGTGACCCGGATGCCGTCACGCACCACGTCGGCGAGCAGCCGGGCCGCGTTCTCCTCGCCGGACACCTCCACCTCGGTGAGGCCGCCGCCGACGCGGCGGGCCGGGACGTGGTGGTCGGCGAGCCAGTCCGTGAGCCGGGACAGGTCGAGGGAGTCGATGCGCCACGAGGCGGTGCCGGTCGACACGAAGTCGTCGTCGAGCCGCTGGGTCTGCAGGCTCCGGCCCCGGGCGACGATGACCGCCCGGTCGGCGACCTCCTGGAGCTCGGTGAGGATGTGGCTCGACACGAGCACCGTCTTGCCCTGCGCCGCCAGGGCGCGCAGGACGTCGCGCAGCTCGATCCGGCTGCGGGGGTCCAGACCGGAGGCGGGCTCGTCGAGCAGCAGCACGCTCGGGTCGTTGATCAGCGCGCGGGCCAGTCCGAGGCGCTGCTTCTGACCCCGGGACAGGACCCGCGCGCGCCGGTCGCCGAGGTCCTCGAGGTGCACCGTCGCGAGCAGCTCCTGGGTGCGGGCGCGGGCCCGGTCCGGGGGGATCCGGTATGCCGCGGCGACGGTGTGCAGGACCTCCCTCACCGTGAGCGCGTCCCAGGTGCCGAACCCGTCGGGCATCCAGCCGATGCGCGCGCGGACCTCGGTGGGTTGCGTGACCGGGTCGAGCCCGTCGATGCGGATCGCTCCCTGGTCGGGGACGAGCAGCGTCGCGAGCATGAGCAGCAGCGTCGTCTTGCCGGAGCCGTTGGGGCCGATCAGCGCGGTGACCTCGCCCGGTGCGGCGGTGAGGCTGATGCTGTCGACCGCGAGGACGTCGCCGAACGCGCGGCGGACCCCCTGAACCTCGATGGTCATGGTTGACCGTATCCCTCCGCCGGTGCCGGTGACCGCCGTTTGACGGTGACGCGCCCGCGGGCGTTCCCGTCCGGCATACGGTTGCCGGGTCCCACGATGAGGACGGTCGATAGACTCGGCGCTCCGCGCGTGAACCCCACGCGAGAACCTGCACCGTCGTCTGGTCCCCAGGAGTTCCACCGTGCCGATCGTCGTCCAGAAATACGGCGGCTCATCGCTGGCTGACGCCGCCAGCATCAAGCGGGTCGCCCGCAGGATCGCCGAGGCCAAGAAGGCCGGCAACGACGTCTGCGTCGCAGTCTCGGCGATGGGTGACAGCACCGACGAGCTGCTCGACCTCGCCAACGAGGTCAGCCCGCAGCCACCGCCGCGCGAGATGGACATGCTGCTCACCGCCGGCGAACGCATCTCGATGGCCCTGGTGGCCATGGCCATCGCCGACCTCGGGTACACCGTGCGGTCCTTCACCGGCAGCCAAGCCGGGGTCATCACCGACTCCACGCACGGCAAGGCCCGCATCATCGACGTGACCCCGGGCCGCGTGACCGACGCCCTCGAGAAGGGCCACATCGTCATCGTCGCGGGGTTCCAGGGCGTCAGCCAGGACACGAAGGAGATCACCACCCTCGGCCGGGGTGGCACCGACACCACGGCCGTCGCGCTCGCCGCCGCGCTGGGCGCCGACGTGTGCGAGATCTACACCGATGTCGACGGTGTCTTCACCGCCGACCCGCGCATCGTGCCGGCGGCCCGCAAGATCGACCGGATCTCCAACGAGGAGATGCTCGAGCTCGCCGCGTCCGGCTCCAAGGTGCTCCACCTGCGCAGCGTCGAGTACGCCCGCCGGTTCGGCATCCCGATCCACGTCCGCAGCTCCTTCTCAGCGAAGGAGGGCACCATCGTCACGGACGCCCCAGCCCCCACCACCCCCGCAGGAGACACCGTGGAAGCCCCCATCATCGCCGGTGTCGCCCACGACCGGAGCGAAGCCAAGATCACGGTCGTCGGCGTCCCCGACCACCCCGGCAAGGCCGCCGAGATCTTCCAGACCTGCGCCAACGCCGAGATCAACATCGACATGATCGTCCAGAACGTGTCCGCGACGGACACGGGCCTGACCGACATCTCGTTCACCTGCCCCAAGACCGACGGCCAGACCGGGGTGCAGGCGCTGAAGAAGGTGCAGGAGTCGGTCGGCTTCAGCTCGATCCAGTACGACGACCAGATCGGCAAGCTGTCGCTCGTCGGCGCCGGGATGCGCTCGCACCCCGGGGTCTCGGCCACGTTCTTCCGGGCGCTGGCCGACACCGGGGTCAACATCGAGATGATCTCCACCTCCGAGATCCGGATCTCCGTGGTGACCCGGGCCGACCTGCTCGACGACGCCGTCCGCGCCGTCCACACGGCCTTCGGCCTGGACTCCGCCGACGGGGAAGCCGTCGTCTACGGAGGCTCCGGACGGTGACCTCCCTCGCCTCCAAGGCTCCCCGCCCGACCCTCGCCCTGGTCGGTGCCACCGGAGCCGTGGGGCGGGTCACGCAGCAGGTGCTCGCGATGCGGGCCGACATCTGGGGCGAGATCCGTGCCGCGGCCGCACCCGAGGACGCCGGCACCGAGCTGGTCGTCTGCGGGCGCGAGGTCGTCGTCCAGGAGCTCACGCCCGAGTTCTTCGACGGCGTCGACATCGCGCTGGTCGACCTGCCGTCGCCGGTTGCGGCCCACTGGGCGCCGATCGCGGCAGCCAGGGGCGTGGTCGTCATCGACAACAGCTCCGCGCTGCGCGGCGACCCCGACATCCCCCTCGTGGTGCCCGAGGTCAACCCGCACCAGGTGCGCAACCGCCCCAAGGGCATCCTGGCCAACCCGGGTGCCACGACGCTGACGATGATCGACGCCCTCGGCGTGCTGCACGCCGGGTGGGAGCTCACCGAGCTCGTCGTCGCCACCTACCAGGCGGCCTCGGGTGCCGGACGAGCCGGTATGGCGCGCCTGTACGACGAGATCGAGGTCGTGGCCGGGCACCGCGAGCTGGGCCACGCGCCCGGGGACGTGCGGCGGCTCATCGAGTTCGAGCTCGGGACGGACTCGCCGTTCCCGGCCCCGCTCGCCATGAACGTGCTGCCGTGGATCGGCGTCGCCGCCGAGGACGGCTGGACCTCCGAGGAGCTGAAGATCCGCAACGAGACCCGCAAGGTGCTGGGCCTGCCCGACCTGCGGGTCTCCGCGACCTGCGTGCGGGTCCCGGTGATCTCCACGCACTCGGTGGCGGTGCACGCGACCTTCGCGCGTCCCATCGACGTCGACGAGGCACGGCAGGCCCTGGTCGAGGCGCCGGCCGTCGTCGTGCTCGACGACCCGGACACGTTCGAGTTCCCCACCCCCAACGACACGGTGGGGTCGGACCCGCGGTTCGCCGGCCGGCTCCGTCAGGCGCTGGACTTCCCCAACACCCTCGACTTCTTCATCTGCGGCGACAACCTCCGCAAGGGTGGGGCGCTCAACATGGTCCAGGTCGCCGAGCTCGTCGCCAAGGACCTCGCGGTCGTCTGAGGTCCCCTCGTCCGGGGTCTGCGGTCGCGCGGACTCAGTCCTCCAGTGCAGCCTTGAGCTCGTCCTTGGCGACAGTGATCCTCAGGTGTCCCGAGGCGGGGAGCTCCAGGGCGACGCACCCTCGCAGGACGTCGACCTGAGGGGTCTCGAGGAGCAGGCAGATGGTCCGGCGACCCGTCGTCGTCAGCGTAAACTCGCCCTTGTCGTCGATCGTCACCAGTGAGCCGCCGGCGCGCGTGACGTCGTCATGTCGCACCCGGCCACCGAGGTAGGCAAGCTCTGCCTGCGGAGGGGTGTCGATCCCTGCCGCGCCGAGGAAGTCGCGCAGCCCGCCGTCGTCGAGCACGGCCAGCCTGCCCCCATCGAGGGGCGTGCCGGCCTTGCCCGCGGCGGCTGCCGAGACGACCGTCCCCTGGAGGGTGTCCGGTCCGCCGCACGCCCCGACGGTGAGCAGCAGGACCGCGCCCGCGGCCAGACCGGGGGCCAGTCGGCCGCGCAGGGCGGTCAGCGAGGTCGGGGGGAAGGTCATGGGGCGACATCCTCGCACCGGGATCGTCACGGCTCGGTGACGAAAGCCGTCGTGAGCGTGTCGCTTGACATGTGACTGGTGTGACTAGTGTGAACATTGTGAAAAGTCGGAGCAGGAGCCAGGGGGTAGGGATGAAGGACGAGGACCACACACCGACGCAGGTGTGGCGCAACCACCGGCTGCGCCAGATCATGCTGTTCGTGACCATCCCGGGTGTGCTGCTCGGGACGGCGAGCATGACCGCGGCCTACTCCAGCGGCTGGATGACCCCGGCGCCGCCGAAGCCGGTCTGCCAGCCGACCGTCGTCCCCGCACCGGCGCGTGGCTCGTTCACCGTCAACGTCATGAACGCCACCGGCGTGGACGGGACCGCGGCCAAGGTCGCCACCGGCCTGACCAAGCGCGCCTTCAAGGTCGGGGGGATCAGCAACGCCCCCGAGTCCTGGTACGTCACCCAGCCGGCGGTGGTCCACCACGGCCCGGCCGGCCTGGACCAGGCCCTCCTCACCGCCGCGCAGATCCCCGGCGCCAAGCTCTTCGAGGACGTCCGCAAGGGCACGTCCGTCGACGTCGTCGTGGGCATCGGCTACAAGGACCTCGTGCCCATGCCCGAGCGGCTCAAGCCGATCCCCTCCGAGGTCTCGGTCAACGTCTACAACACCACCTACAAGACGGGCCTGGCCAAGGTCGTGGCCGACGAGGTCAAGGCCCGCGGCTTCAAGGTCAAGGACGTCTCCAACGACCCGTTGCAGACGATGCAGCTCGGGACCGCCGTGATCCGCTACGGCGAGGACGGCGACCTCGCGGCAGCCCTGCTCAAGCAGCACGTGCCCGGGGCCGAGCTGCTCAAGATCGACCGCAAGGGCACCCGTCTCGACCTCGTCATCGGCAACGCCTACACCGCGCTCACTCCCGAGGCGGACGTGCCGCCGCTGCCCGCGCGACCCAGGTCCGAGGTGCCCACGGTCGCCCGTCCCTGCAAGGACGGCTGACCGCACGCCCACCGCGACACCACGGTCCGTCCTGCCGCCGCAGGGCGGACCGTGCTTGTCCGGGCGGGACGAAACGGGCACAGTGGTGCCCCGATGAGCTCCCCCCGCCGGTATGCCGTGTCCTTCCTCGCGCTGTCCCTCGCCCTGACCGTCGCCCTGACCGCGGGGTGTGGGAACGACCCGTCGCCGAGGGCCTCGGGTGCGGTCCGCGCCACGACGCCGACCTCGACCGCCGTGCCGACCACGTCCGCTCCGACCACGTCTGCTCCCACCACGTCCGCGAGCACCGCCGCGACGACGAGCAGCACGACCACGGCGAGGCGCACGACCTCGACGCCGGTTCGCAAGGCGACCACGCGGCATACCCCGTCGTCGACGTCGACGCCGGTGAGGGCCCCGAAGCCGGTCACGGCGCTGGGGCCGGTGCCGCGGGCAGGGGCCGAGCCCTCGGTGCGGTTCCCGCGCAACGAGCCTGCCGTGGGTTCAGGGGCCAACGCGTCGGTCGGCGCCATCCCCGACGCCGCCTGGGCCAAGATGGTCGGCTACTCGTGGACGGCGGGGTGCCCGGTCGGGCGCAGCCAGCTGCGATGGGTGCGGGTCAACTTCTGGGGGTTCGACGGCAAGCGCTCGCGCGGCTCGATCGTCGTGAACGCCTCGATCGCGGACGAGGCGGCAGCGGCATTCACCCGGCTGTACGAGCTGCAGTTCCGCATCCGGCAGATGAAGCCGATGGGCTCGAGCTGGGGCCACAACCCCAAGGGGCCCGGGGCCGACGACTACGCCGCGATGGAGGCCGACAACACCTCGGCGTTCAACTGCCGCTACGTCGGGGGCGAGGAGGCCAGCAAGGTGTACAGCAAGCACGCGTACGGCACGGCCATCGACGTGAACGACTTCGAGAACCCGTACGTCGCGGACGACGGGACGGTGTACCCGGACCGGTACTTCCTCACCCGTCGCGGCCCGGCTCCGGGGGTCTTCTCCTCGAGCGGGAGTGCCGCGGTCCGGGCGTTCACCTCGCAGGGCCTGCGCTGGGGTGGGCTGTGGAGCAACCCCGACTACCAGCACTTCGACCGATGAAGCGCCCCCGCGCCTCGCTCCCCGCCGTGGCCGCGCCCGTGGTCCTCGGGCTGATGACGCTGACCGCCTGCGGCGACGACCGGCCCTCGACCACGGGGCCGACGACGGGCGCCGCGACCACGACATCGGCGACCTCCTCCTCCAGCACGCCGTCCACCACCACGGTGACTCCCACGCGCACCACCACGACCAGGGCGACCCCCACGCGGACCAGCGCCACGACGCGCAGGGCCACGCCCACCCCGATCCGCACCACGACCCGGTCCACGCCCGCGACCAGGCCCACGCCCGCGAGGACGACGCCGACGTCGAAGCCGAAGCCGAAGCCGAAGCCGTCGCCGGCCACGGCGACGTGCACGGTGCCCTCAGGTGTCCGCGCTGCCCAGGTCGTGCTCGTCGACTCCTCGGGGTCGTCGGCGACGGTGCGTGCCTGTCGCAGGTCCGGGGGCAGGTACCTGCTCGACCTCGGCCCCTACCAGGGGCACGTCGGACGCAACGGCGTCAGCTGGTCCAAGCGCGAGGGCGACCTGAGGACACCGGCGGGGACGTACCCGCTCCGCGGCGGGTTCGGCGTCCGGGCCGACCCGGGGCTCGTGCAGGGGTGGTTCCGGGTCGACGCGAACGACGTCTGGGTCGACGACAGCGCCTCGTCCCTCTACAACACCCACCAGCGCAAGCCCGTCAACGGCCGCTGGAACTCGGCGGAGAACCTCCTCAACACCCCGGCCTACAACTACGCCCAGGTGATCGGCTACAACGAATCGCGCACTGCCGGCAAGGGTTCGGCGATCTTCTTCCACGTGGACACCGGGCGCGGAACCGCCGGCTGCGTCTCGCTCCCGACGGACGCCCTGCTCGCCGTGCTGCGGTGGGAACGGTCCGGCGCCGTGATGTCCATCCGCTGAGGCCGCTCTGGTCGTCCCCACGGCGACACGGCAGAGTGGGGCCATGCCTGTGAAGACCGTCGCCATGCTCACCGCCGGGGGCCTCGCGCCCTGCCTGTCGTCCGCCGTCGGCGGCCTGATCGAGCGGTACACCGAGGTCGCCCCTGATGTGCGGATCCTCGCCTACCGCAACGGATATGCCGGGTTGCTCACCGGTGACTCGGTGGAGGTCACCGAGGACGTGCGCGCGAGCGCCCACCGGCTGCACGCGTTCGGCGGCAGCCCGATCGGCAACAGCCGGGTCAAGCTCACCAACGTCGCCGACTGCGTCAAGAGGGGCCTCGTCCAGGAGGGGCAGGACCCGTTGCACGTGGCGGCCGAGCAGCTGAGCCGCGACGGTGTCGACGTCCTGCACACGATCGGCGGCGACGACACCAACGGCACCGCAGCCGACCTCGCGGCCTACCTGCACTCGAACGGCTACGAGCTCACCGTGGTGGGCCTGCCCAAGACGATCGACAACGACGTCGTGCCGATCCGCCAGTCCCTCGGCGCCTGGACGGCCGCCGAGCAGGGGGCGGTCTACGCGCGCAACATCATCGCCGAGCACTCCTCCAACCCCCGCATGCTCATCGTCCACGAGGTCATGGGCCGCAACTGCGGGTGGCTCACCGCAGCCACGGCGCTCGAGCACCACCGCTGGGTCCAGGGGTCGCAGTTCGCGGGCTGGCTCGAGAACTCGCCCGAGCGGTGGGACGTCCACGCAGTCTTCGTCCCCGAGCGCCCGTTCGACATCGCCGAGGAGGCCAAGCGGCTGCGGGCGGTCATGGACGAGTCCGACGGCGTGAACCTGTTCATCTCCGAGGGTGCCGGCCTCGCCGAGATCGTCGCCTCCCTCGAGGAGTCCGGGGCCGAGGTCCCGCGCGACCCGTTCGGGCACGTGCAGATCGACAAGATCAACCCTGGTCAGTGGTTCGGCAAGCAGTTCGCCGAGCTGCTCGGGGCGGACAAGGTGCTCGTGCAGAAGAGCGGGTACTTCTCACGCTCGGCCGCGGCCAACGACGCCGACCTCGCCCTCATCCGCCAGTGCACGGACTTCGCCGTCGATGCCGCCCTGCGGGGCGACTCCGGCGTCGTCGGGCAGGACGAGGAGCGGGGTGACGAGCTGCGGGCCATCGAGTTCGACCGGATCAAGGGTGGCAAGGCGTTCGACGCGTCGCAGGCCTGGTTCACCGGTTTGCTCGCGGACCTCGGCCAGGCGTAGGAGCTCCACCCGCTCTCTGTCTGGCCCCTGTCCACAGGGGTGGGCTGCGGGAGGTTGCGGTCCACAGGCCCGGCCGTTCCCGGTTGACATCGTCGTGCCTGGCATGGCGCGAAATGTGTTGCAGTGCAACGTCTTTCGTCGGCGCTCGGATTGAGCCGTTGTCGGTGGTCGCCGGTAGTGTCGTGGCATGGATCAGGGGTTGACGTTGGTGCAGCGACGCGAGTCGATCGCGGCTGCCCGGGTGGCGTTGGTCGGTCTGGGGGACTGGTTGTGGCAGGCCGGTGGGGGTGCGGTTGGTGGTGTCGTTGGTTTGGCTGAGTTGTTGGGTGAGGTCGATGGGTTGGGGGCTGCGTGTGATGCGGCCCGGGTGGCGGTGGTGGGTGAGGCGATCGAGCGTGGTGAGCCCGGTAGCGGGCCGGAGGCGTTGGGTGTGGTGTCGTGGGTGCGTCGTCATGCGCCGTCGACGCGGGCGGGTGGTGCGCGGGCGGTGGTGGAGGTTGCTGCGGCGTTCGGCAAGGCGGYCAATGCGCCGGTGAGGGCTGCGGTGCAGGCGGGGGTGTTGCCGGTGCGGTCGGCGGCGGTGGTGGTGGCCGAGGCGGACCGGTTGCGKCCGGTGCTGGTCGCGGGTGCTGAGCCGCATGTCGTCGATGGTCTGGTCGCGATGGCGGTCGAGCATGGTCCGCGGGGGTGTCGGATGCTGCGGCCGGCCGCCGGTGCTGGTCGCGGGTGCTGAGCCGCATGTCGTCGATGGTCTGGTCGCGATGGCGGTCGAGCATGGTCCGCGGGGGTGTCGGATGCTGCGGCCGGCGTTGTTGGCCAGGTATGGCCGGGAGGGGCAGCTGCAGTCCGAGCAGGACGTGGCGCGGCGGTTCGTGGCGTTGTCGCAGCCGGTGGAGGACGGGACCGGGGTTGCGGAGTACCRSYTGGTGCTSGACASCGAGGGSAGGGCSGTGCTGGAGGCGGCGTTGGGGCCGTTGTCGGCGCCGCGTCCGGTGGACGGTGAGCGGGACCTGCGCAGCTGTGATCGGCGTCGGGGTGAGGCGTTGGTGGCGTTGGTGCGCCGGGCTGTGGCAGCGGGTGAGGGGGTGGGTCCGAACGCGAAGACGCAGCTSGTGGTGACGATGGACTGGGCCGGGTTGGCGGCCGGGGTGCGTGGGGCTGGGGTGACGGTCGGTGGTCCGGATGCTGGGGTGTTGGTGGCCCCGGAGACGGTGCGCCGGTTGGCGTGTGAGGCGTCGGTGTTGCCGGTGGTGTTGGGGTCGGGTGGTGAGGTGGTGGACCAGGGCCGGGTGGTGCGGTTGTTCACCACGGCTCAGGTGCGCCGGTTGTGGTTGCGGGACGGGGGTTGTTCGTTCCCGGGGTGTTCGATGCCGCCGCAGTGGACTGATGCGCATCATCTGGTGCACTGGGCCGATTTCGGTCGTTCGGACCTGGGTAATGCGGCGTTGCTGTGCGAACGGCACCACACGATCGTGGACCTGACGTTGGGCAGCTACGACCAGCTCCTGGCTCGCCGGGCTGCGCAGGAGCCAGCGTGACCCCGCCCCACACCCCGCCAGGGACGGTGGGGTGGTCGCCGTGCCCTTGCGGTGCCTGCGGTCCCGTAGGAGGGTCAGGTGCCATGGCCACCACACCCGCGACCGCGGCATACCGATCGGCACGTGACCAGCTCGTCAGCCTCTCCGGGCAGCACGAGCGGGCCCTGGCAGAGTTCCGCTGGCCGGACGTGGGTGAGACGTTCAACTGGGCGGTCGAGTGGTTCGACGCGGTGGCGCGAGGGAACGAGCGGCTGGCCCTGTGGGTCGTGGAGGAGGACGGTTCCGAGCAGCGGATCACCTACGACGAGATGGCGACCCGCTCGGACCAGGTGGCGGTGTGGTTGTCCGGGCTCGGGGTCTCCAAGGGCGACCACGTGCTCCTCATGCTCGGCAACCAGGTCGAGCTCTGGGAGACGATGTTGGCCGTCGCCAAGCTGGGTGCCGTCATCATGCCGACCACCGCGGCGCTCGGGCCGGCCGACCTGCGTGACCGCGTCGACCGTGGTGGGGCGCGGGTGGTGGTCGCCAACCTCGCCGACACCGCGAAGTTCGAGGAGGTGCCCGGGGACTACCTGCGTGTCGCCGTGGGTGGTGGTGACGGCTGGCACGACTACGCGGACTCCCATGCCGCGCAAGGACATCCGTTCGAGACAGTCACGGCTGCGACCGATCCGCTGCTCGTCTACTTCACGTCCGGGACGACCAGCAAGCCCAAGCTCGTCGAGCACACGCAGGTCTCCTACCCCGTCGGCCACCTGTCCACCATGTACTGGATCGGCGGCCGTCCCGGCGACGTGCACCTCGCGATCAGCTCGCCGGGCTGGGCCAAGCACGCCTGGTCGTGCTTCTTCGCCCCCTGGATCGCCGAGGCGACGATCTTCGTCTACAACTACGCGCGGTTCGACGCGGCGTCGCTGCTCGACCAGATCCGCCGGGCCGGGGTGACGACGTTCTGTGCGCCGCCGACGGTGTGGCGCATGCTGATCCAGGCCGACCTCGGTGGCGGGAGCGGGGCGCTGCGCGAGCTGCTGGCCGCCGGGGAGCCGCTCAACCCCGAGGTCATCAGCCAGGTCGAGAAGGCCTGGGGCCTGACCATCCGGGACGGGTACGGACAGACGGAGACGACCCTGCAGATCGGCAACATCGCGGGGGAACCCCTCAAGCCGGGTTCGATGGGCCGGCCGATGCCCGGGGTGCCGGTGGCGCTCGTCGATCCCCTGACGGGGGTGGAGGGCGAGGAGGGCGAGATCGTCCTCGACCTGTCCAAGTACCCCGTCAACCTCATGACCGGCTACCTCGGCGACGCGCAACGCCAGGCCGACGCGATGGCTGACGGCTGGTACCACACCGGCGACGTCGCCTCCCGGGACGCGGACGGCTACATCACCTACATCGGCCGCACCGACGACGTCTTCAAGGCCAGCGACTACAAGATCTCCCCCTTCGAGCTGGAGAGCGTCCTCATCGAACACCCTGCCGTGGCGGAGGCGGCAGTGGTGCCCGCCCCCGACCACACGCGGCTCGCCGTCCCCAAGGCGTATGTCGCGCTGGCGGCCGGGTGGGAGCCGGACGCCGAGACGGCCAAGGCGATCCTCGGCTACGCGCGTGAGCACCTCGCACCATACCTGCGGGTTCGCCGGGTGGAGTTCTTCGAGCTGCCCAAGACCATCTCGGGCAAGATCCGCCGCGTGGAGCTGCGCGACCGGGAGCAGCGCGCGTTCGACGGTGGACGGTCGCTGTCCGAGGAGTTCCGGGACGACCAGTTCCCCGAGCTCAAGGGCTGAGCCGCCCACCGACGATGGACGTGCCGCGCGGGGACGGGTCGCCGGTCGATCGCCGGACCATCACGGACTGGTGAGGGGCGCTCCCTGCGCCACGTCGGACCCACGGTCGCCATCGTCCGAACCGCCGGAGCCGCTGCCCGAACCGCTGCGTCCGGAGCCGTCGTCCGACGAGGTGTCGTTCCCTTCGCCCGAGTCGTCATCACCCCCGTGGGTGCTGGTCCCGGTGCTCTCGTCGGTGTCGTCACCGTGCGATGCGGAGCTCGCGTCGTCGTCGGGCGACTCCGAGGTCCGGGGGACCGAGGAGGCCTGGTCGTCGTCCCCATCACCGTGCTCGCCGTCCCGGCCCTGCTCGTGCTGGCTCTCGTCGCCGTGGCGACCTGTGGTGGCCGCTGCTGCACCGTGGGAGCTCGCGTCGCGAGGAGTCGTCGCGGAGTCGCCTGCATGGTCGTCGGCGTGGTCGTCGGTGGGCTTGTCGGCACCGACGCCGGCGAGGCCACCGGTGGCCGCGGGCATCGGGGGGACGACCGGGAGCCTGCTCGGCGTCGTGCCGGCAGGGTGCGGGCTCCCGGGATGCACGACCACGGCGGGGGGCAGGGTGGGTGACGCCGGGGCCCGTTCGGCCCGGAAGCCACCGATCGCCGCGGCCGCGGTGGCCGTCACCAACAGGATGCCGGCGACTGCTGTCGTCCCCGTGGCGAGGTGACGAGCATGCCCCTGACGGCGACGGCCGAGCTCGTCAGCGGGCCGCGGCACCGCGGATCCTCCGCCGGACGCGCCGGACGCGCCGGACGTGCCGGACGTGCCGGACGTGCCGGACGTCAGCAGGACGGCGAGCTCGCCGACGGGCTCGGGGGCGGGGTCCTGGCCGAGGACCCGCAGCGCGTCGAGGGCAGCATCCAGTGCTGCGTCGCCCGAGGGCAGGTCCCCGCAGAGGATGCCCTCGGCGGTGCGCTCGTCGAGGGAGTCGTCACCGGGCTGGGATGGGAGTGTCATGTCGTCAGGTGTCATCGTCGATCCGTTCCCGGGGTTACGCCCAGGTCGTGTGCGGTGGCTCGCAGGGCCAGCAGGCCGCGGCGCTGGAGCTGTTTGACCGATCCCACGGAACGGCCGAGGGTCGTGGCCGTCTCCTCGAGACTGAGGCCGGCGACGACGCGCAACAGCACGACGTCGCGTTGTCCCTGGTTGAGGCCCTCCACGAGGGCCAGTGCCTGCTGCGTGCCCAGGGTGCGCACCGCAACGGTCTCTGCCGAGTCGCTGGTCCGCTGGTCCGTCGCGGGCTCGTACGGCACGCTGCGCGGCTGCCGTTGCCGGGTCCTCAGCTCGTCGACGACACGGGCGTGAGCCAGGGAGAACGTGAAGGTCCGCAGCCCGGCCGCACCACCGGTGAGGTCGGGCAGCCGGTGGAACAGGGTGAGGAAGACGTCCTGCGTCAGGCCTTCGGGATCGCTGGACCCGTGCGACCGCAGGTACCCCGAAACCCGGGGCGCCAGCGCCTCGTAGATCGAGCGCAGCGCCCCGGGTTCGCCGTCTGTCGCCGCGGCGACCAGCTCGTCGGTGACGGGGTGCACGGGTTCAGGGTCCCAGCGTCCGACCCGCCGTGTGCAGTCCCGGGATCAGTGGTCCCCGCTCAGTCGTCACCGCCGTGGTCGCCGCCGTGGTCGCCGCCGTCGCCGCCGTCGCCGCCGTGGTCACCGTGGTCACCGTGGTCACCGTCGTCACCCTGGTCGTCTCCCTCGTCGTCGTGCGTGGTGGTCGTGGAGCTGGCCGTGGGTGTCGTGGTGTGGGTGGCATCGTGGCCGTGGTCGTCACCTTGGTCCTCGCCTTGGTCCTCGCCCTGGTCCTCGCCCTGGTCCTCGCCCTGGTCGTCGGCGTCCTCGCCGTTGTCGTCGCCGTTGTCGTCACCGGTCTCGGTGGCCGTGGCGGTGTGCGAGTGGCCGCTGTGCGAGTGGTCACCGTGCGTGGGCTCCGAGGTCGCAGACGTCTCGGTGGGCTCGGAGGTCTCGGTCTCGGTCGGCTCGGCCGTCTCGGACTCCGTGGGCTCGGAGGTCTCCGACGTCTCGGTCTCGGTGGGCTCGGTCGTCTCGGACTCCGTGGGCTCGGTCGTGTCGTCGGAGGACGTGGTGACGGACACCGCCGGTCGGGCGTGCGAGACGGGACTGGTGGCGGCCTGGGCGGCGCTGAAGCCGATGGCGCCGAGGACGGCGGCGGCTGCGCCGGCACCGAGGACCTTGCGCCGGATGGGAAGCGTGCGGGCCATGTCAGGTTCCTTGCTGCTCGGGGGGGAGTGGTTCCTTCCACCGTGGTGATCGACCGTCGTGGACCCGGGGTTACGCCAGATGACGTAGTTGACCAAGTCTTTAACCGACCCGACGAGGGTGGATGCGGCCACGCTCTGGTCCAGAAGGACCTGTTGCAGCGAAAGCCGGCGCGAAGGCGACAATCGGCGCGTACTGTCCCCACCAATTCACCTGGGGGAAAACATGCGCAACACCTGGACGATCAAGACAGGTCTGGCCGTCATGGTCATCGCGATGACGGCTGCGTGCGGCGGGGCCGACACGGTCGAGCTGTCGGCCGACGCTCAACCGCTCGCCGCCCAGCCTGGGACGCCGTCGACACGTTCCTCGGCCACCGCCGACCCTGCCGCGGCAGCCAAGGCCGTCGCGGCCGCCAAGGCCAAGGCGCTGGCCACCGCCAAGGCCAAGGCCGAGTCGGCTGCCAAGGCCAAGGCCAAGGCTGCCGCGGCGGCGAAGGCGAAGGCGACAGCGGTCGCGCAGGCAAAGGCGAGAGCGCTTGCTGCGGCGAAGTCCAAGGCCGAGGCCGCGGCGAAGTCCAAGGCGAAGGAGCTGGCTGCGGCGCAAGCCAGAGCGGCCGCCGATGCTGCCGCGGCGGCAAGTGCTGCGCAGGCCAACGTCTACTACGCCAACTGCGACGCGGTTCGGGCCGCCGGTGCAGACCCCATCTCGGTGGGCGACCCCGGCTACTCCCGCAAGCTCGACCGCGACGGTGACGGTGTGGGCTGCGAGAACTGACCTCCCGTCGTAGGGCGGCGTGGTCGGGAGAGTCGCACACTCGTCATACCGGCACAAAGCACAACGGATCGGGCGCGAATTCGCTTGCGGGTGAATGGGATTGGCCATGATCGTTTGCTGTGGGGCCCTATCGGTGCGCTGGGGGCGCCGCTACCGTGAGTTCTGGTGGCCGGTGGGGTCACCGGGTGGTGCAGCAGGCCGGGGAACCTATGCGGACGTACCCATACGCATTTCACGTCGCCCTCGACGGCAACGGGCTGAACGGGCTCGAGGGCCGGGCCGGCGTCTGCCTCTTCCACTACGACCCCGTCACGGGCGACCACGCCTACAAGGTGACGTACTTCGCCGGTGCCTCTGGCGGGCACGCACCCAACGTGGACCCGACCCGTCGGATCGGCTTCCTGGGCAACACCGGTCAGCACCTGTTGTTCTACGACCTCGCGACGCTCGAGGAGGCCGACCGCGTCTCCACCCTGCGGTTCGAGGTTCCCGACACGACGATCAAGGGAAGCACCCACCTGGTCTGGCTCGACGACACCCAGTTCGTCACGTCGATCGGTGAGCACCTGTGGAAGTTCGACGTCAACCGGCTCACCAAGGCCGAGCAGCTCGCGCCGCACAGCCTGAAGATCCCGCACGCCATGAAGCGCACGGCATCCGGCCGGTACATCGTCTACGGGGGGATGGACCACCCCACGCGCGGCGAGGCGCGAGAGGTGGGCATCCTCGACACCGTCACCGGTGACGTCAGGCGGATCGAGCTGCCGACGACCTGCTGGCACGTCGTGTGCCATCCCGTCCTCGACGTCTTCTACGCGATCTCCTTCAGGGTCAACCCTGCTGACCGCTCGGACTGGGAGCACTGGGGCATGGCCTGGCTGCGCCAGTACGCGTTCGAGATCGACGCGGAGGAGGGGCGGGTCGTGCGGCACTGGGCTGCCGACCGTGACCTGCCGGCCCACATCAACTCCGACGTGACGATCTCGGACTCCGAGCTCATCTTCTGCACCGGTGGCAGCCACACGGTGGTGTTCGTCGACCTGCTGACCCTCAGTCAGCACCGCCTCATCGACGAGCACCCCGGTGCGCTGGAGAGCCTGGCGCTCACGAGGCAGTCGGCCAGCTCGATGGCCGAGTCCTTCATGCGGGGCAACGTGTTCGGCAACGCCCACCTGTATGCCGAGTCGCTGCGGGTGAGTCGCGGCGCCCTGGTGGACGGCATCTACGCCTGCCAGCTCTCGGCCGACCAGACGCTGCTGTTCACGGCCAACCGTGGTCAGAACCACATCACCGTCTACGACTACCCGTCCCTCGAGGTGCGGGACCGGATCGTCATGCCCGAGCTGCAGGAGTTCGACCCGGGGCTCGCGCCGTGGGGTGACCCCCGGCTGGGGTTCCACCACTCCTACCTCGTCAGTCCCGAGACCTCCAGCCCGGCAGGAGCACCCTGATGGCCGACTACACGATCGACACCACCGTCTTCGGCGGGAACACCTTCACCTCCGACGTGACGGCGGACGTGAACTCGACCCTGGCCGGTCTCGACGACATGAAGCTGACCCTGGCCGGCGGGACGACGAACACCAACAACGGCGAGAACACCGTGCACACGGACTCGGCGATCACCCTGGCACCGGTCACGACGACGTCGACGGTGAACACGACCTCGCGGCTCGACTCGGCGTCGAGCGTGGACACCACCGCCTCGGTCGACCTCAAGCCGGTGGCCGTCGACACCTGCGTCCGGCTCGAGCTCGGCCCCCCGCCGGCGACCGAGGTGTGCGTGCCGTACGACCAGCAGTGGAGCTGGTCGGTCCTCGGCCTCGAGCTGTTCGCGATCACCGTGCGCGGCAGCACGACGGCCCACATCCGGCCCGAGCACCGCGGACCCGTCGTCATCGACCTCTGAGCCAGGACGCCACCGTGCCGACCACCCGCCGCAAGACCGCTGCCCCGAAGCCGGGCGCTGCGCGCGCCGCCCGCGCCGCCCCGAAACCGGACGCCGCCCGCGCCGCCCGCGCCGCCCGCGCTGCCACGACGGCCACGGCGGCCACGGCAGCTGCGACCGTGGAGGACGGCATCGTCCTGACCGGGCCCCCCGGGCAGCTGCGGGCCACCGTGTCGGTCGAGAACGCGGTGGACCAGCGTCTCGCCATCCGTGGGCTCGCGCTCCACCGGGAGGGGCATGAGCCTGTCGTGGGTTCCGCGGCCGCGGTCATCGCCCCCGGGGCCACGGCCGAGGTGCCGTTGTCGGTACGGCTCGACCCCGGCACCCCGCCGGGGGACCACCGGGCGGAGGTGGAGGTCGGCGGCCTGCGGCGGCAGGTCGTCCTTCGGGTCGAACCCACCGTGGCACTGAGGGTGAGCCCGCGCCGGGTCCTGGCGACCGAGGGCACGCAGGAGCTGACCCTCACCGTCGGCAACGACGGCAACGTCGAGGTGCCGCTCGCGGCGCTGCAACGTGCGCGGACCGACGACGGTGGACCCGATCCCGGCCCTGACATCGACCTCGCCCTCCTCGAACCGGTCGTGGTCCAGCCCGGCACGACGGTGCGGGTCGCCGCGCACGTCATCGTGCCCAAGGGGCTCGACCCCACTCGTCGGCACACCGCCCGCGTCCCCGTCGGCACTGCCGACCTCGACGTCGTCGTCCTTCCCCGCACTGCATCGGAGAGACCGTCATGAGCACCACCGCACCCGAGTACCTTGCCACCCTGCGCGACGGCGTCACCGAGGCCGTGCAGCAGTGGGTCGACCAGTCGACGACCGCCTGGGACCAGTGGGCGCGGGCCTGGGCGCCCGCGGGGGGTATGGCGCCCTGGCTCACCCCCGCCCCCGCGGCACCACCCGGTCCGCACCGGGGCCGGCACCACGACCACGGAGGTCGGTGCACCGAGGGCTGCGGCTGCGGCTGCGGCGAGCACGGGCACGGGGGAGCGGGCCGCGGTCGCCCCCACGGCTGCGGCTGCGGTGAGCACGGTGAGGGGTCCCGGGGCTGCGGCTGTGGTGAGCGCGCAGAAGGCGGCCGGGGCCGCCGTCACTCTCATGGCCGTGGTTGTGGCTGCGGTTGCGACGAACACCGCGAGGGGTCCCAGGGCTGCGGCTGCGACGACCCGTGCCGCTGCTGCGTGCCGGACGCCGACGTCATCGTCCACGCCCGGATCGGGGAGATGCGGGTCGTGCCGTTCCACCTGCGCAATTCGTGGCGGCGTGAGCGCCCCGTGTCCCTCGAGGTCGGCCCGTGGCACTCCTGCGACGGCGAGGACCTCGCCATCCGGGCGGTGCTCGAGGAGGAGTCGATCGTGCTGGCCGGGTGCGAGGACCGGGTCGTCCGCCTCCTCGTGGCCGTCCGGCCGGGGACCAAGGACGACCCCGGCACGAAGGACGACGGCACGAAGACCGACGCAGGCACCCAGGACCCTGCCGCGCCGACCAGTGCCACGAACGCCGACGAGGCGCTCAAGGCGCGGCAGGCGAGGCTCGACGCCCTGCGCAACAGCGGACAGGGCCGCGACATCGGTGACGTGCAGGGATGTGCCACGGCGTACGCCGACGTGCGGTTCGAAGGCTGCGCGCGCCCCCAGCGGGTGGCCGTGGTCGTGCTTCCAGCGGCCTGCGACGCGGTCGACGTGGGCTGTGACTGTGGATGCTGCTGCCAGGAGAGGTGGACCCATGAGTGAACGAACCGGTGGGGGTGACGAGACCCTGGCCCGCATCACGGAGCTGGCGCGGGCGGCCCTGCAGGCCCAGTCGTCGTTGGCCAGGCAGTCGATCGACCTCGGTCGGGCGACCCTGTCCGGCGAGGTCGACCGGACGGCGACCGGCCGGGCGTACGTCGACGCCGTCGCGAGGGAGAGCGCCCGGTACTGGCGGGAGGTCGGCGCCCTCGGACTCGACTACGCCGGTGAGCTGCTGGCCCTGGGCAGTCGGGCGGCGGGACGGGTGATCAGCGAGTCGACGACGGCCGGCGCGGGGTCGCGCGGGAGCCGCGCCCGGCCGGGCCAACGGACCGCCCCGCCCCCGACCGCCACCGCGACCGGTGCGGCCGACGGGACCGGCGGGACCGGCGGGACCGGCGATGGTGCCCCTGCGGTCGTGCCCGTCCTCCTGCGTGCCGCCTCAGGGCAGGTGGCGCAGGCCTCAGTGACGGTCGTGAACCGCCATCCCCGACCACGGCGGATCGAGCTCGCCGCCAGCGAGCTGCGCGACTCCACCGGCACCGTGGTGGCGCTGGAGCTGCGCGTCGACCCGGAGCGCGTGACCATCGGTGCGGGCGAGGAGCACCACGTCCGCGTGGAGGCCGACCTCGACCCGGACCTGGTCCGTCCCGGACAGCGCTACACCGGCACGATCGAGGTCAGCGGCGGCGACGAGGCCACGCTGGAGGTGACCGTCGAGGTCGCGGACTGACGGCGTCGGCCTCGACGAGGGGTGCCGGGACGAGCTCGCGGGCGGCCCGCACCTCCGGGTGCAGGCGCAGCCCCTCCCTCGCCCACCGCGGCAGGTCAGGACTCACCGCCAACCACGCCAGGGACGAGGCCACGGCGGCGCGGGCCGGCCGCGCGGCATACCCGAGGTCGGTGGCCTTCGCGCTGGAGTACCAGTAGAACCGGCCGACCGTGGTGGCCTCGTCGCGGGTCGACAGCGGCGAGGCCCCGGTGAGCGACGCCCACCACTCGCTCGCAGCCGCCACCGCCCAGGCGTTCGGTGCATCGAGCTCGGCGAAGGGTCCCGGCAGGCCAGCGAGGTCGGACACCAACGTGTGCAGCGTGCGCCACGTGACGTCCTCGCCACCGAGGAGGTAGCGCTCGCCGGGGGTGCCGCGCTCGAGCAGCGCGACGTGCCCGGCCCCCACGTCCCGCGCGTCGACGACGTTGCAGCCCCCGGGGAAGGTGCTCCGCGTGGGGTCGAGCAGGTAGCGCAGCACGATGGCGTTGCTCGGGGCGAGCCGCGCGAACGGACCCCCGAGGACCACCGTGGGCAGCGCCAGCACGACGGGTATGCCGTGTGCGGACGAGGCCTCGAGCGCCACCTCCTCCTGGGCGACCTTGCTGGCGTAGTAGGCGGGGGCGGGTTCGTCACCGAGGACGTCGTGCTCGGTGCGCGAACGGGCGGCGCCGGACGACCCACGGGTCACCGAGGAGGAGGTGACGACCGCTCTTCGCACCCCTGCGCGGGCCGCAGCGGCAAGGACGGACCGGGTGCCGTCGCCGTTGACCCGGCTGACCTCCTGTGCCCGGGCTGCACCGAACGCGTAGACGGCGGCGCAGTGGACGAGCCCGTCGCACCCCTCCAGCGCAGCGACCAGCGCCCCCTGGTCGGTGAGGTCCGCGGTCCTGCGGGGGACCGGGAGTCCTCCCACCAGCAGGGGTGCTCCCGGGTCGCCCGAACCCGGCCGGGTCACGGCCACCACGTCGTGCCCCGCGGCCCGTGCGGCCTCGACGACGCGGCCGCCGACGAGCCCGGTGGCCCCGGTGACCGCCACCCTCACCGGGAGCCCCGGACGTGGTGGAAGCCGTGCAGGTCGACGTCCGCGCTGTCGGGCCGGGCGGCCTCGGGTGCCCGGTCGTCCACCCAGGAGCGGGCAGCGCCGAGCAGCAGCTCCAGGGAGCGCGTGAGGAGGGGGTCGGTCGGCGACGTGGGAGGCCGGCCGATCCGGAATTCGCGTCCCTCGAAGCAGGCCTCCAGGTTGTCGAACGTGGTCGTGAAGAAGCGTCGGTAGGCCTCCTCGAGCAACGGCTCACGGAGCTCGGGCAGGGCCGCCAGGTCGATCCCGGCCCACGACGGTGGCAGGCTGAACAGCTGACGCCCACGCACCCGGACCAGCGTGCCGCGGGCGCTCCGGGAAAAGGTCAGGGAGCCGTCGTCGAAGACAGCAGAACCGTTGGGGCTGTGGAGAGTTCGCCAGGTGAGGCGGTGCTCCTCGGGGCCGCGCTCGACGAGCTCGACCTTGCAGACGTCGATGGGCTCCCCACCCCACAGGGCGAGGTAGTTGGGCTGCGGGAGGTAGAGGTTGCGCTCGGCCTGGCGGGTGGTGCCGGGCGCACCACCGGGCACCGTGACCCTCCTCCCGCCGAGGTAGTCGGCCATCAGGCTGATCCCGGCCGCCACGTCGACGCGGGCGACGAACGCGTCGAAGTCCGCCGGCAGGTCACGCGTGGTCTCGAAGACCGTCGCACCGTCGACCACTCGCCAGCGCAGGGCCTCGTCGCCACCCGCTGGAGGCGTCTTGGCTCCGACGAGGGCGTCGAACTCGGCGAAGAACTCGGGCAGCCCGTCGTAGGCACTGCCGTCGAGCGACCCGGGGTCGAACCCCAGGGGCACCACGCGTCGGGGCACCGCCGACTTGTCCAGCCCCGTCTGCCAGGCGCGGACCCCGTGGGCGGTCGCAGCGACCGCGTCGACCACCCCGGACAGGGCGAACGCCCCGACCCCGTCGGCGGCCGCCTCGACCAGCGGGGTGAGCACGGCGCGGACCACCGCCAGCACCGGGTCTGCGGGGGCGGCCCCGGGGTCCGGGCCGCCGATCGAGGCCGACAGGACCCGCTCGAGCTCCGGGTCGGCCGCCAGGCGGACCGCTGCCGCCCGGGCGGCCGGGTGCGGGCCGTGCGTGCCGGCGAACGGGACGACCGCCCCGAGGACCCCGGAACGGGTCGAGGGGCCACCGCGGCCGTCCCCGAACCCGTGGACCCGGCCGTCCCCGGGTCCTGTCCGGCGCCGGGCCAACGCGCCCGCGAACAACCGCGAGCTGCTGCGGTCCTGTCCCAGCAGCCCCGCCACCGCGCCGTCCACGGCCAGGACGTCGGTCCCCACGACGAGGGTGCCGGTGTCGAGCAGCCGGGGCAGGCGCCCGCCGTCCGGACCCACGGCGGCCTCGAGGGCGTCGACGACCACGAGCTGGGGCGGCACGAGGTCGAGCAGGTCGGCGACGACGTCGGCAGGAGCGGCCCCGGCCACCTCCTCGCCGGCACGCAGGAACGGGTCGAGGGCGGCGGCATACCGGTCGAGCAGGTCGGTCACGGCGCGACCGAGGAGCACCCGGGTGCCGGCCCCCGCCCAGACGGTGGAGACCGCGCACCCGTGCAGGACGCTCGCAGGAGGCGCGAGGGTGTGGTCCCCGTTGATGGCCAGGTCCACCACGTCGTAGGAGTGTCCGCGCGGGGTGCGTCCTCCCAGGCCGGCCAGCCGGGCCAGCTCGACGACGGAGTCGTGGCCGCGGTCGCGGTCGTGGGCGCGCAGCCGGAAGCCGATGGTGACGTCACCGGCGCCGCGCTCGACGAGGAGGTCGACCAGCTCGTGGACCACGGCGGACGCCACCGGGGTCGGCTGCGAGAGGCGGGTCAGCACCACGGCGTGACCGCCCACGGCGGGGGCGACCTGCGCAACGGCGGCGGCCAGGGACGCCAGCCCGCCACCCGCGACCACCGTGCCGGCCACAGGGTTCCCGCTCGGCACGCGTGCTGGTGCCACCCGACCATGAAAGCAGCGGACCCTCGCCAGCGGTAGGGGCCGGTGCGATAGTGGGCACATGGCCGACGACATCGACATCCAGCACCACATCAAGGGACTCATCGACGAGGAGCACGGACTCCGGTCGAAGCTCGGGTCCGGCGAGATCAGCGTCGAGGAGGAGAACCAGCGACTGCGCTCCATCGAGGTCGAGCTCGACCAGTGCTGGGACCTGCTGCGGCAGCGCCGGGCCAAGCGGGAGTTCGGCGAGGACCCCGCGGCCGCGCAGGTGCGTGACCCCAAGGTCGTGGAGAGCTACCGCGGCTGAGGCGCACCCCGGGAGCGCGGCGGCGTGGCGCTCACGAGGGTGCAGGGACCCGGCGTAGCCTCGAACGACAGGGCAGGACCCGACGAGAGGGGCACGCCGATGCGCACCATCCAGCAGCTGCACCCGACCCACCACACGTCACGGTGGTGGGTGAGCCACACCGCTGTCGCCGTCGCGGGGGCCATCGTGGTCCTCTACGCCGCCGCCGTGCTCCTGGTGATGCTCGGCCTGTACGTCCTGTAGGTCTCCAGGCCCCTACGTCCTGCAGGCCTCGCGCGGGAGCGCCGGCTCAGTGGCCGCGGTCGATCCACTCCTGCAGGTGCGGTGCCTCGGCGCCGATCACGGTCGAGTCACCGTGCCCGGTGAGGACGACCGTCTCGTCGGGCAGGGTCAGGACCTTGTCGCGGATCGACTCGATGATCGTCCCGAAGTCGCTCCAGGAGCGTCCCGTCGCGCCCGGTCCACCGTTGAACAGGGTGTCGCCGGTGAACAGGACCCCGAGCGCGGGCGCGTAGAGGCAGCACGAGCCGGGGGTGTGGCCCGGCGTGTGGATGACGTGCAGGTCCACGTCGCCGACCGTGACGACCTGGCCGTCGGCCAGCTCGTGGTCGGGGGTGACGGGATACAGCTCGTCCCAGAGCATCCGGTCCGCAGGATGCAGGTATGCCGGGGCGCGGGTGCCGTCGCAGACCTCGCCGACCGCGTTGATGTGGTCGTTGTGGGCGTGGGTCGAGATGACCCCGACGACGCGGCGCTCGCGGTCGATCGACTTCACGATGGCGCGGCCGTCGTGGGCGGCGTCGATGATGACGCACTCCTTGTCGTCGCCCAGCACCCAGACGTTGTTGTCCACGTCCCAGCTGCCGCCGTCGAGCTCGAACTGGCCCGAGGTCACCAGCCGGTCGACCCGCACGCCGCCCGGGGAGGGGGCGATCGACGGCATACCGGAGTCACTCACAGCACCACGACCGAGCGGAGGACCTCGCCGCGCTCCATCTTGTGGAACGCGCCCTCGATGTCGCCGAGCCCGATCCGCTCCGACACGAAGGCGTCGAGGTCGAACCGGCCCTGGCGGTAGAGGTCGACGAGCATGGGGAAGTCGCGCGAGGGCAGGCAGTCGCCGTACCAGCTGGACTTGAGGGCACCACCGCGACCGAAGATCTCGATCATCGGCAGGGTGACCTCCTTGTCGGGGGTCGGGACCCCGACGAGGACCACGGTGCCGGCGAGGTCGCGGGCGTAGAACGCCTGCTCGTAGGTCTCGGGACGGCCGACGGCCTCCACGACGACATCGGCACCGAAGCCGCCGGTGAGCTCGCGGATGCGCTCGACGACGTCCTCGTCCTTGCCGTTGACCGTGTGGGTCGCGCCGAAGGCCCTGGCGCCCTCGAGCTTCCGGTCGTCGACGTCCACGGCGATGATCGTCGTGGCGCCGGCCACGGCGGAACCCGCGATCGCAGCGTTGCCGACCCCGCCGCAGCCGATGACGGCCACCGAGTCCCCCCGGCCGACGCCGCCGGTGTTGACGGCCGCGCCGAAGCCGGCCATGACCCCGCAGCCCAGCAGGCCCACGGCGGCGGCGTCCGCCTCGGCGTCGACCTTGGTGCACTGGCCGGCGGCGACGAGGGTCTTCTCGATGAAGGCGCCGATCCCGAGCGCGGGGGAGAGCTCGGTGCCGTCCTCGAGCGTCATCTTCTGCTTGGCGTTGTGGGTGTTGAAGCAGTACCAGGGCTTGCCCTTGGCGCAGGCGCGGCACTGTCCGCAGACCGCGCGCCAGTTGAGGATGACGAAGTCACCGGGCGCGACGTCGGTGACGCCCTCGCCGACGGCCTCGACCACCCCGGCAGCCTCGTGCCCGAGCAGGAACGGGAACTCGTCGTTGATGCCACCCTCGCGGTAGTGCAGGTCGGTGTGGCACACCCCGCACGACTGGATCTGGACGACCGCCTCGCCGGGGCCGGGGTCTGGCACGACGATGTCGACGAGCTCGACGTCGGCACCCTTGCTGCGGGCGATGACGCCCTTGACGGTCTGTGGCATGGGACGACCCTATGCGCGGTGGGAGAGGCCTGCCACAGCCGGGCTCGTCGCCGACCAGCGGTCGGAACCTCCTCGTCCGATCGGCTGGTACTGGTCGTCCCACGGCCCAAACAACGCTGAACCGCCGCATTCGGCGCCTATCATCGGCACGCGCGACCCGTGCCCGGGTCGCGGTCGCCCCGTAACCGCCGAGTTGGAAGGAGAGTGGTCCCGTGCTCCTGCACGCGGCGTTCTTCCCTCCCCGTGAAGCGGTCGAACAGCTCGTCGACCTCGTCCGCTCCGTCCCGGGACGGCCCGAGGAGTTCGCGCCCGTCTCGGTCGACGACATGCACGTGCACGTCACGAGCTTCGGCAACCTCGCCCGCGCCGACGCGGCCCGGCTCGTCGCCCAGCTCACCGAGGCCGCCAAGGAGTGGGCCCCGCCCCCTCGGCTGCAGATGGCGGGGTGCCTCGCGCTCACGGCGCCCGGCGACCTCTCGGTGGCCACCCCTCTGGTCGGCGACGTCGACCGCCTCGTCAGCATCGCGCGGTCCATCCCCGACGTCGTCCAGGCCCTCGGCCTGCACGTCGACCGGCGCCGGTTCCGACCGCAGCTGCCTGTCGGCCACGTCACCCCGGACACCTCGCTGCCCTACCTCGAGCGGCTCGTGGCCGCCCTCGAGGGCTACATCGGTCCCCGGTGGGTGCTGCCCGACCTCGTCCTGCTCAAGCCGAGCTGGGCGTACGACGGCGCCGACTCGAGCGCCGACATCCACGAGCTCATCCCCATCCCGGCCGAGCCCCAACCCGAGCCCCAACCCGAGACCCAACCCGAGACCCAACCCGAGACCCAACCCGAGACCCAGACCCGGACCGAGGCCCCGTGAGCCCCCGCGATTTGCCCCTGACCCTGCGCCATGTCGCGCAGTCGGCCACGGGTGCGCGCCCCCGCCGGAACGAGGGCATCGCCTTCGGTGTGCTCGTCGCCGGTTCCCTGGCCGCGACCCTGCTCCCCTCACCCCGGCTGAACACCGAGGCCGTCGTCGCCCTGGCCCTGCTCGTCTGCGGGCTCGCCCTCGGGGCGTTGTCGGTATGGCGCCGCCAGCGTTCGTGGGTCGACGCCACGGCCCCCCTCGCGGTCATGGTGTCCGTGATCCTCCTGCGGGACGCCCTCGGCGGTGCCGTCTCCGGTGTCGGGCCGCTGATCGCGGTGCCGATCGTGTGGCTGGCCCTGTTCGGGACCCTGGGCGACCTCGCAGTGGCGGCGTTCCTGTCGGTGCTCGCCTTCATCGGCCCGTCGCTCGCGACCAACCTCACCGCAGCCCCGGGGGAGACCGTCCCGCTCGAGTGGCGCCCGGCCGTCCTGTGGTCGGCGGTGGCGCTGCTCGCCGCGCCGGTCATCCAGGGCGTCATCAGGGGCTTGACGGCCCAGAACCGCGCCGAGCGCGAGGCTGCGGCCCAGCTGCGCGCCATCATGGGTGGCGCCACCCTGACCAGCATCATCAGCGTCGACGTCCACGGGGTCATCACCAACTTCAACGTCGGCGCCGAGGACATGCTCAAGTACGACGCCTCCGAGGCGGTGGGCCGCAAGGTGCACGAGCTCATCCACGACGCCGACGAGATCGTCCAGGCGGCCGGCCAGCTCGGGGTCGTGGCGGGTGTCGCCGTCTTCGCCACCCTGGCCGAGAACCACATGCCGAGCCGCGAGTGGACCTACGTCCGCAAGGACGGCCGTCGCATCTCGGTCCGACTGGCCGTGACCGAGCTGCGGTCGGAGGAGGGCGAGGTCATCGGCTACCTCGGTGTCGCCGTCGACACCACCGCGGCGGTCGAGATGCGTCGTGAGCTCAAGGAGGCGCAGGCCCTCTGGCGCCTGTCGATGGACCACCTCCCCGACACCGCGGTGCTCGTGCTCGACCGGACGCTCGAGGTCTCGCTGTCCACCGGCGGTGGTGCGCGTCGTCAGGGACTGGCCACGGCGGCCGGCCGTGACGTGTCCGAGGCGTTCACGCCGAAGAGCTTCGCGAAGCTCGAGCCGCTCATCGAGGGCGCGCTGCGGGGACGTGACGGCGTCGTCGAGCTGGTCGCGCCCGAGTCCGGGGCGGAGCACGAGATCTGGGTGAGCCCGTTGCCGGGCGCGACGACCACGTCGGGGGCCGTGCTGATCATGGCGCGCGACGTCAGCCGTGACCGCGAGCGCGAGCGACTGCTGCGCGCCAGCCACGACCGCATCCAGCGCCTGTTCGTCGACGCACCCCACGGCATCGCGGTGCTCGGCCGGGACGGCTTCGTCCGCCAGGTCAACCCGTCGTTGTGCCTGCTGCTCGGTCGCACCGAGGCCCAGCTCGTGGGCACGCCCCTGGCCGCCCTCGGTGATGCCGAGGACGACCGCATACCGACGCTCCTCGCCTGCACCACCCGTGAGGCGGGCGCACGCACCGACTGGACGGTGAACACCCCACTCGGGGGTGAGGTGCACCTCAACCTCTCCAGCACGGTCCTCGCCGGTGGTGGGTCGCCCGAGGAGGACGAGCTCCTCGTCAACGTCGCCGACGTCTCCGAGCGGCACACCTACGAGCAGCAGCTCGCCCACCTCGCCGACCACGACCCGTTGACCGGGCTGGCGAACCGTCGTCGCTTCGCCGTCGAGCTGGACCGCCACCTCGACTTCTGCCGTCGCTACGGGCCGCGGGGCGCGCTGCTGCTCATCGACCTCGACCACTTCAAGGAGGTCAACGACACCCTCGGCCACGCCGCGGGTGACGTCCTCCTCACCTCGCTGGCCGAGGTGCTCCGCCAGAGCGTCCGCAGCACCGACATCGTCGCGCGCCTCGGTGGGGACGAGTTCGCGGTCCTGCTCCTGGAGACCGACCAGGCGGGGACCGAGCTCGTCGCCGAGCACCTGGTGACCGCGGTCCGGGCCCACAGCACGGCGCTCGGTGCAGCGGCCGACGCCGTCACCGCCAGCGTGGGGGCAGTGGTCATCGGAGCCCAGGAGACGGGACCCGAGGGTGCCGAGGAGCTCCTGACGAACGCGGACTCCCTGATGTACCAGGCGAAGCAGAGCGGTCGCGACGGCTGGGCCGTGCTGGCTGCCGGTGGCACGGTCGGCCCGAGCGCCACGTCCACCCTGGGCTGGACGCAGCGCATCGAGACCGCGATCGCCAACGACGAGTTCAGCCTGCACCTCCAGCCGATCTGGGACATCGGCCGTGGCCGGGTCACCGGCGGCGAGGTGCTCCTGCGCTTCGGTGAGGGGCCGGACGCACTGCCGCCCGGCGAGTACCTCCAGCAGGCCGAGAAGTCCGGCCTCGTCCTGGCCATCGACCGGTGGGTCCTCGAGCGCGCGATCCCGCTGCTCCAGCGCTTCCAGGCGGTCGACCCCGACTTCGAGCTCTCGGTCAACCTCTCCGGTTGCTCGGTGGGTGACAGCCAGATCGAAGAGGTCGTGCAGGCCGCCCTGCTCCGCTCGGGGGCGAACGGCAACGGACTGGTCCTCGAGATCACCGAGACGGCGATCGTGCCCGACCTCGCCGCGGCCAGGGTGTTCGCCGAACGCCTGGGGCAGGAGGGCTGCCGGTTCGCGCTCGACGACTTCGGTGCCGGGTTCGGCTCGTTCAGCTACCTCAAGCACCTGCCCTTCGCCTACGTGAAGATCGACGGCGAGTTCGTCGCCCGGTGCGACGTCGACCCGACCGACCGCGCCATCGTGTCGTCGATGGTGCGCGTCGCCCACGACCTGGGCAAGCGCACGGTCGCGGAGTACGTCAGTGGCGCGGCCGTGCTCGACGTCCTCGCGCTCGAGGGCGTCGACCTGGCCCAGGGCCACTACATGGGTCGCCCCATCCCGGCCGAGGACTTCCTGGCCCGGTTCGCCGCCGACGGGTTCGTCGCACCGGACGGGGTCGAGCGTGCAGCCTCCACGGCCGTCGCCGTGGCCGGCGGCCACCTGTCCGCCTCCTGACCGTCACGCCGCCCCTGACCGTCACGCCGCCCCCGGCCGGGGAACGGCCCGCGCCCGGGGGAACGGCCCGCAGGCGGTCGAACGGCCCTCAGCCGGCGGAACGCCGCCCACGCACAGGTATGGCGCCCACGCGAGGTGCGCGGGCGCCATACCTGGGCGTGGGCGGTGATCGTCAGAACCAGCCGAGGCCCTCAGCGATGAGGATGAGGCCGAACGCGAGGAACGCCACCGAGGCGCCGATCTTGATGACGCGCTCGGGGAGCTTCTTGCCGAGGACCGCACCCACGCCGATGGCGAGCGCATCCGCGGCGACCATGCCGACGGTGCTGCCGATCCACGTCCCGAGCCACCCCTCCTGGGTGGCGAGGGTGATGGTGGCCAGCATGGTCTTGTCGCCGAGCTCGGCGAGGAAGAAGGCGATGCCGACGGCGACGATCGCCTTGCCGGTGCTGCGACGGGCCTTGTCGGCCTCGTCCTCGGTCAGCTCGTCGCCGCGCAGGGTCCAGGCCGCGAAGGCGATGAAGGCGACGCCGGCGACGATCGAGATGATCCACTGCCTGTCGGCGAAGGAGTTGCCGACGACGGCACCGATCCCGACCGAGGCGAGGTGGACGATCGCGGTGGCGACCGTGATGCCGATGAGCACCTGGCGCACGGTGTAGCGCGTGGCGAAGGTCATCGCCATGAGCTGGCTCTTGTCGCCGAGCTCGGCCACGAAGATGACTGCTGTGCTCAACAGGAAGGCGTACATGGGGTTCGTGTCTCCTAGCCGCCAGGCCGAGGAGAACGTGTCCGTGACGTCCCTTCGACCAGGCACGTCCGAAAAATGGGTTCGTGTACTGGTCGAAAGTCTCGTCCGCCACCGGTCAGATCCGGTGGCCCACCGCACCGGACCCGGGGGTCAGTGTGTCGACGCGGCGATTGGGGACTACTCCCTTTCGGGCGCTCACGATACCCGGCGTCGCGGCCGGCCCACGAATTCGTCCCAGAGCCGTCCCGCGTCCCGGACCGCCGCGAGCCGCACCCTCTGCTAAGTGACGTTGCTGCCGTAGCCACAGGGCGCACCCTGTGGCTACGGCAGCAACCTGTGGCAGGTGGGTGTGGCGGCTCGTCAGTCGGCCCGGGCGAGGACCTTCGCCTGGCCCTCGCGTTCGCGACCGGTCGAGGGGTTCCTGCGTCGTCGTGGGCACGGCGCATGACGGCACGTCCGGCTCGGGCCGCCGGGGTGCGTGGCGAAGCCGGGTGTGCCGACAATGCAGGTATGCCGCCCGGCCCCGACGACGTGGAGGGCGGCGCCACGCCCAGTGGTCCGGCGAGCTGGTCGGACAGGTTCGGCTCGACCCCGGGCCCCGAGTCCCCCTTCCACACGCCTCCGCCAAGCACGACGGTGCTGCGCGTGGCCATGGCGACCCAGCTGGTCCTGCTGGTCATCGTCGCCGGCGTTCCCGTCGCGGCCCTCCTGAGCCACCACGGCGTCGTGGGACGGGTCGGCTACTGCGTTGTGGGGGTCGTCCTCGTCGGATGGCGCTGGTTCATGTTCCGGAACGCCTGGCGGGCCCTCGCCCGTCGCCGGTCGCAGACCCGCCTCACCGCAGCCCCTTGATCGCTCGCCAGCCCCCGGCACGGTTGTTCGCGACGACCTGACGCAGGAACTCGAGCAGCACAGGCTCGTCGATCGCGTCCCCCTCGCGGAAGCCGATCGTGCGTGCCGTCGAGTTCTGGTGCCCGGCCGTGACCAACCCGTGGGGGTCGTCGACGATCGCACCGTCGTAGACGAACGGGTTGACGTGGTCCCGGGCAGCCAGGAGGGCGCACACGTTCCCCTCGAGCACGAAGTACGGCTGCACCGTGCGCTTGATCGTCTCAATGAGCTCGGGGTCGGCCGCGTGGGCCAGGTCGCGCAGCCGCCGGCAGAGCACCTGCTGCCACGACGGCAGGGCATCGATGTAGGCGTCCACGCGGGGGTCCTTCTCGTACGCGGAAGTGTTCATGTGAGGTGGACCGCGGTCGGGAAGCAGACTCATCGCCGGCCCTGCGACATGGGTCGGGCGGACATGGCTGAGGCCACCAACCAGGCTGTGGTTGGTGGCCTCTGACCACGGTCGATCTGGTCGGGGTGACAGGATTTGAACCTGCGGCCTCTTCGTCCCGAACGAAGCGCGCTACCAAGCTGCGCCACACCCCGTGGCCGTCGCTCCCGAGCAGATCTGACATGGTCAGGGACTGGTTTCGGCAGCGACAAGGAAGAATAGCCCACGGCCTGCCGCGCCTCCCAATCGGCCCAGCCGACGGTGGTCCGACCAGCGCCGGACCGGCGCCGGACCGGCGCCGGACCAGCGCGGGGCTAGCTAGCGGGGGACGAGGGTCAGCAGGGTCGCCTCGGGGCGGCAGGCGAAGCGCACCGGCGCGTACGGCGACGTGCCCAGCCCGGCCGACACGTGGAGCCAGGCGGCATCGGCCGGAGCCTGCCTCGAGGGCGCCGACCCGGCGCCGGGCCACCACCGCGACAGCCCCTTGGCGCGGTTGGTGGGCAGGTCGCAGTTGGTGACCAGCGCGCCATACAGGGGGACGGCCAGCTGGCCGCCGTGGGTGTGGCCGGCGAGCAGGAGCCGTGCCCCGTCCGCGGCCATCGGGTCGAGCACCCGTTGGTACGGCGCGTGCGTGACCCCCACGGTCAGGGCGGCGGTGGGGGAGGCGGGACCGGCGACGTCGGCGTAGCGGTCGCGCCGGATGTGGGCGTCGTCGGTGCCGACGAGCTCGACAGGGGAACCGGCCACCGACAGCACCGTCCGGGCGTTGTCGAGGTCGGTCCAGCCGCCGCCGACCATGCCTGCCCGGAGGTCCTCCACCGGCAGGGTGATGCGGCTGGCGGGGGCGTGCGCGTGGCGGCGGGTGAGGTAGCGGGCAGGGTTCTTCGGCACGGGCGCGTAGTAGTCGTTGGACCCGAGGACGAACACCCCGGGGAACTCGAACAGCGGCGCCATCGCCCTCAGCGCCTCGGGCACGGCGTCGTGCGCCGCGAGGTTGTCACCGGTGTTGACCACGAGGTCGGGAGCCAGGGCCGCGAGGCTGCGGACCCACTCCACCTTGTGCTGCTGGCGCGGCACCAGGTGCAGGTCGGAGACCTGCAGGACGCGCAGGGGCTGGGCCCCGGGGGCCAGCACCGGCACGGTGAACCGGCGCAGTGCGAACCAGTTCCGCTCCACGAGGCTCGCCCACCCGAGTCCGGCCACCCCGAGGGCAGCCACCCCGCCCACCGTCCGCAGATACGTGTTCATCGCGACCCATCCTCGCAAACAACCCGCAGACAACACGGTTGGGGACCGCACCCACCGCCTGCGACACTGGCCCCATGACCGACCAGAGCCTCAAGGCCACCGTCCAGAGCGACCTCACCTCCGCCATGCGCGCGCGGGACCAGGTGCGCTCCGGCACGCTGCGCATGGCCCTCACCGCCATGACGAACGAGGAGGTCTCGGGCACCGAGGCCCGTGAGCTGACCGACGACGAGGTGCTCAAGGTCCTGGCCAAGGAGGCCAAGAAGCGCAAGGAGGCCTCGACCGCCTACACCGACGCGGGCCGCCCCGAGCTGGCCGCCAAGGAGGACGCCGAGCTCGCCATCCTCGAGGCCTACCTGCCCGCCCAGCTGTCCGACGAGGAGCTCGCGGCCATCGTCGCCGCCGCCATCGCGGACACCGGCGCCACCGGTATGCAGCAGATGGGCCAGGTGATGAAGGCGGCGGGCGCCGTCGTCGCCGGCCGCGCCGACGGAGGCCGGGTGGCCTCGGTCGTGAAGGCGTCCCTCGCGGGTCGCTGACCCCCGTACCGGCGGTGACCAGCCGCCATGTGCAGCGAGGCTTCTCACGACGAAGGCCCCCACCGGCGAACCGGTGGGGGCCTCCGTCGTCACGAGGCCGAGGTCACGGCTTCTTCGGCTTCGGCGGCTTGGTGGGCTTGCTCTTCGTGGGCGTCGGGTTGGGCTTCGGGGTGTTGCTTGCCCTCGGCGTAGGAGCCTGGGGCACGTACCCGGTCGAGAGGTAGAGACCGATCGTGTCGCCGCGCAGCGCCGTGCCGTTCGGGGACGTGTAGACGACCCGGCCCTGGCCGTAGCCGCTGTTCGTGCTGCCCGCGACCTGCACCTTGAACCCGGCGTCCGTGAGGCGCGCGGTGGCCTCGTCGACGGTCAGGCCACCGACGAACGGGACGGCGACCTTGTCACCGTTCTGGATCTTGTCGCTCGGGGTGTCGAAGTCGCGGATGGGCATGCCCTCCGACGCGCCCTTCATGATGGCCTGCCACACCGGTGCCGAGATGGTGCCACCGAAGACCTCGCCGTAGTAGGTGCCGGCCAGGCTGACGTTCTTCATGCGGAACTGCGTGTAGGGCGTGCCGACCCAGACCGCGGTCGCGAGCTGGGGCGTGTAGCCGACGAACCACGACTGGTAGTGGTTGTCCGTGGTGCCGGTCTTGCCGGCGGCCGGGCGGGAGCCGAGGCTCGCGCCGGTACCGGTGCCGTTCTTGATGACGCCGGTGAGGAGCTCGGTGGCGCCCTTGGCGACGTCGGGGTCGATGACCTGCTTGCACGGCGTCGGGTTGAGCTTGATGGCCTTCTTGTCGTTCGTCGTGATCGACAGGATGGGGTTGGGCTTGCAGTACTTGCCGTTGGCGGCCAGGGTCGCGTAGCTCGCAGCCAGGGTCAGCGGGGTCGCCGTGCCGGCGCCGAGAGTGACGGCGGCCGGGCTGCACAGGATGGGCTCGCCGTACCCGTTGTGCAGGCCCATCGTCGTCATCATGTTGCGGACGTTCGGGGTGCCGAGCTTGAGGACCAACGACGCGAACGCGGTGTTGACCGACTTGGCGGTGGCGGTCTTCAGCGGGATCGGCTTGCCGCCGATCGCCTCGTCGTTGCGCACCTCCCAGTTGCCCTGGTCACCGCACTTGCCCTGCTCCTGCGGGGAGTAGACCGCCGGCTGCTTCGTGGTGGCGAACTTCGACGGGATGGTGCCGTTGACCGACTGGCCGCGCTTGAGCGCCTCGACGATCGCGTACATCTTGGCGGTCGACCCGAACTGGAAGCCGTTCTCGCCGCCGTACTCACGGTCGACGTTCCAGTTGAGGCCGGTGAGGCCCTTGGTCTCGCTGCCCTTGCCGGTCGTGTACGTGGTGTTCTGCACCATCGCGACGACCTTGCCGGTGCCCGGCTGGACGATCGCCGCGGCGGCGCCGATGTGCTCGTCGTTGCCGACGGGGACCCGCTTGGTGAGCTGCTTGCGGGCCAGCTCCTGGGTCGTCGGGTTGAGCGTCGTCTGGATCGTCAGGCCGCCCTGCGTGATGTTCTTGATCCGCTCGGGGACCGTCTTGCCCAGCTCCGGCATGGTCTTGAGGTAGGCCATGACGTAGTTGCAGAAGTACGGCTCGCGCGAGGCCGCGCAGTTGCTCAGGGGGTCCTTGCGCTTGAGCATCTTCTTGACCGGGATGGCCTTGGCGTTCTTCCAGGCCTTGTCGCCGATGATCCCGAGGTCGTGCATGCGGTCGAGCACGACGTCGCGCCTGGCCTGCGCGCGCTCGGGGTTGTTGATCGGGTCCGTGCGGCTGGGGTTCTGCACCAGGCCGGCCAGGAGCGCGGCCTGCGGGATGTTGAGGTCCTTGGCGGAGATGCTGAAGTAGTGCTGTGCGGCAGCCTCGACGCCGTAGGCCAGGTCGCCGTAGTAGGCGAGGTTCATGTAGCCCTGGAGGATCTGGTCCTTGGTCATCTCCTTCTCGAGGGTGACCGCGTACTTGATCTCCTGGATCTTGCGGGCGGCGCTGACGCGGACGGCGGCCTTCGCGGCCTCCTCGTCGTTGTTGCGCAGCGCGTTCTCCTGCAGCGTGAGCTTGACGTACTGCTGGGTCAGGGTGGAGGCGCCCTGGGTGTCGCCGCCCTGCGCGTTGGAGACCATCGCGCGGGCGATGCCGCGCGGGTCGACCCCGCCGTGCTCGTAGAAGCGGCTGTCCTCGATCGCGATCTGCGCCTTCTGCATGATCGGCGCGACGTCCTTGAGGTTGACGATGATCCGGTTCTCCTCCTGGGGGGTCGCGAGGACCTTGCCCTGGGCGTCGACGATCTTCGACTGCTGCGACAGGGCGGAGGCGGTGAACTCGCCCGGCAGGTCGTCGAAGGCGGTCACCCCCGAGGTCGCCGCCGTGCCCGTCGCCCCCACCGCGGGGATCAACAGTCCAGCCGCCAGCAGGCCCATGACCATCGCCGTGGCGACGAAGGCTCCGAGCAAACTGAGGACATTACCGAGGTTGGTGGCGCGACCGTGCATGGGCACAGGGTAACCGGCTCATCTGGATGGACCCGGGTTCGCGCGGCGGGGAGTCGCTGACCTGCGGGAATGCCCTCGCGGAGCGGACGCTACGAGGTGGTTCGGAATGACTAGTCCCTTTGGCCCTCGCAGAACTACACGAATGGGCCATGTCGTTGCAGTCCCCACCTTCCTATCGTTTCTCAAACATTGGAACAGTCATGAGGCGCAACCGCAGCCGCCTTGTTCTGCAGCATCTGGAGGCACTGAGATGACGATCGCACCAGCGCGACCCACCCGATCGGGTGCGGCGGGTACTGGATGGGTCGAGGACTGGGCGCCCTTGGGCTCCTGCTCCACCGCCGACCCCGACGCCCTCTTCGTCCAGGGAGCCGCCCAGCAGACCGCCAAGGTCGTCTGCCAGGGGTGCCCGGTCATCGCCGAGTGCCTCGCCGACGCCCTCGACAACCGCACCGAGTTCGGTGTCTGGGGAGGGATGACGGAGCGCGAGCGCCGCGCCCTGCTCAAGCGCCGCCCCAACATCACCTCCTGGGCGAACCTGTTCGCCGCGGCCCGTGGCCAGTCCCGGGACGAGGAGAGCGCCTGACCCCGCGCGCACAGCACGACCCCGCACGACCGAGCCCGAGCCGGCGCCTTCCCCCCGAGGCGGCCGGCTCGTCGGCGTTCCGGGGTGGGCTCAGCCCCCGGTGAGGGAGGCCGCCACCGCGCGCAGCCCGGCGAGGTCGTGGATGTCCTGGGCCGCGGCCGGCACCTCCACGAGGGGTATGCCGGGGTGCCCGGCGGTGAACCGCCTCACCTGCCGCTCCTGCCGCTCGGCGGTCTCGGCGAGGGCGGCGTGCAGGCGCAGCAGTCCCTCGGTCTCGGCGCTGGTCGCGCTGCGGTCCGGGCCCTCCGCGTCGGCGAGCTGGTCGGCGGCGGCCAGGGCCCGTGAGGCGCGCAGCGATGGTGCGGCCACCCGCTGGATGCGGTTGACGACGAGTCCGGCGAGCGGCATGTGCTCCTCGTCGAGGCGCCCGGCGAAGTACGACGCCTCCCGCAGCGCGTCGCGTTCGGGGGCGGCCACGACGACGAACGCCGTCTCGGAGTTCTTGAGCAGCGCGTAGGTCTGGTCCGCGCGCTCGCGGAACCCGCCGAACATGGTGTCGAGCGCCGCCACGAAGGTCTGCACGTCCTGGAGGAGCTGCCCGCCCAGCAGCTTGGACATCGTGCTCGTCACCATCGTCACGCCGACGCTGAACACCTTGAAGCCGGCTCGCCCCCCGGCCTTGGCCGGGGCGGTCATCAGCCGGATGAACCGGCCGTCGAGGAAGGACCCCAGGCGCTTGGGCGCGTCGAGGAAGTCCAGCGCCGAGCGCGACGGCGGGGTGTCGACGACGACGAGGTCCCACCGCCCGGTGCGGTCGGCCTCGGCCCGCAGCTGGCCGAGCTTCTCCATCGCCATGTACTCCTGCGTCCCCGCGAACGAGCTCGAGACGGCTTGGTAGAACGGGTTCGCGAGGATCTGGGCGGCCTTCTCCGGGGTGGCGTGCTGCTCGACCACCTCGTCGAAGGTGCGCTTCATGTCGAGCATCATCGCGTCCAGGGAGCCGCCCCCGGCGCCGGCGCCCTCGACGGGGCGCGGGGTGTTGTCGAGCTCGGTCAGCCCGAGCGACTGGGCCAGGCGCCGGGCCGGGTCGATGGTGAGGACGACGACCCTGCGACCGTGCTCGGCGGCCCACAGGCCCATGGCCGCCGCCGTCGTGGTCTTGCCGACGCCGCCGGCGCCGCAGCAGACGACGATGCGGGTGGCCGGGTCGGTGAGCAGCGCGGCGACGTCGAGGCCGTGCCCGGTGGTGGTGCGGGCGACCATCAGATCATCCCCTGCTCGGCGACGGCGTCGGCGAGGACGGAGATGCCGCCGCCCTCGGTGCCCTCGGGCAGGAGCGGCAGGCGGACCGTGAGGCGCCCCTGCTCGGCGAGGATCGCGTCCTGCTCGCGTTCGAGGGCCACCCGGTCCGCGTGCTGGCCGGCGTCGACGAGCAGGCCTGCGACGACACCGGCGGTCGCCTTGACCCCCACGGACGCGAGGTCCGCGGCGACCCCCTCGGCGAGCTTGGCCGTGCGGCCGCCCCGCACCGACCTCAGGGCCTTGTCGGACAGGAGCGGGTCGCGCAGCTGGTTGACGACGATCGCCCCGAGGGGCAGGTCGGCCGCCCGCAGGTCCCTGAGGGCGTCGACGGTCTCCTGGACCGGCATCTCCTCGAGCAGCGTCACCACGTGGACCGCGGTCGTGTGGCTGCGCATCATCCGGGTGATCGAGTCGGCCTGGCTGTGGATCSGCCCCACCTTGGCCACGTCGGCCACCTCGGCGTTGACGTTGAGGAACCGCACCACGCGCCCGGTCGGTGGGGCGTCGAGCACGACCGCGTCGTACGCGAGGGCGCCCGAGCGCCCGGCCCGGCGCCCGGCGGCCTCGTAGACCTTGCCGATGAGCAGGACGTCGCGCAGGCCTGGCGCGATGGTGGTCGCGAAGTCGACCGCCCCGAACTTGTCGAGCAGGCCCATGGCCCGGCCCACCTTGTAGAACTTCTGGAGGTACTCGCCCAGCGACTGCTTGGCGTCGACGGAGATCGCCCAGACCTCACCGCCGCTGCGGTCGTGGACGACCCGGGTCTCGGTGTGGCCGAGCGGCGGGACGTCGAACGTCTGCGAGATGCCCTGCCGCTCCTCGACCTCGACCAGCAGGACGCGCTTGCCCTGCCGCGACAGCCCGAGGGCCAGGGCGGCTGCGACGGTCGTCTTGCCGGTGCCGCCCTTGCCCGTCACCACGTGCAGGCGGACCTTGGACAGGTCGGGCAGGGCGCGCTCTGGCATGCGCCCAGACTAGGAGGCGAGCAGGTCCACCGCCGCGGCGACCTCGGCGAACGCCGGGTGCTCCGGGTCGATCAGCCCGTAGTGGCCCCCGCCGGCCACGGGGGTGAGGCGCACCGACGGGCCGCGGTGCGCCGCGGCATACCGCTCGCTCAGCGCGAAGGGCACCACGTCGTCGTCCCGCGCGTGCACGAGCACGACGGGGACGGACGGCGGCAGGACCGCCGGGTCGGCGGCGGCATACGCCTGCGGCACCTCCTCGGGGGAGCCCCCGAGGAACGCCGGTATGGCGTCGCCACCCACCTGCGTCGCCGCGCCGTGCGCGAGGTCCACGACGCCGGCGAGGCTCACGGCCCCGCGCAGCCCGTGCGCCCACGGCTGGGCGGCGGCCCACGTGACGAGCTGACCCCCCGCGGAGTGGCCGACGAGCACGGGCGGGTGGGCGAGGTCGGGGTCGCGGCGGATGGCGGTGAGGGCTGCAGCGATGTCCTGCGCGGTGCCGGGCCAGCCACCACCGGGCATGCCGGGCCTGCGGTACTCGACCACGGCGACGGGGTAACCCGCGTCGGCGAAGGCCTGGGCCTGGCGGCTGGCGTGGCCCCGGTCGTACTCCGCCCGCCAGAAGCCGCCGTGCACGACGACGACGGTCAGCGAGCGCGTGAGGCGCTTCGGGAGGCGCACGTCGTAGACCTGCGCGTCGTCGTCGCCGTAGGACGTCGTGCGGGTCGGTGGGGCCGCCCGCTCGTCGAGGACCTCGATGGGGCTCCGGTCCGCAGCAGTGGCCATGCACCCATCCTGCCAGCGGTGGCTAGGCTGCGGACCATGCAGAAATGGGAGTACGCGACCGTGCCGCTGATCGTGCACGCGACCAAGCAGATCCTCGACCAGTGGGGTGAGGACGGCTGGGAGCTCGTCCAGGTCCTCACCGGCCCCGACGGCAACGGACTGGTCGCCTACCTGAAGCGGGAGAAAGCCTGACATGAGCAGAGTCGAAGACCGTCTGGCCGAGCTCGGCCTGACCGTGCCCGAGGTCGCCAAGCCGGTGGCCGCCTACGTCCCGGCGATCCAGGACGGACGCCGGATCTACACCTCCGGGCAGCTGCCCATGGTGTCCGGAGCCCTGGCCGAGACCGGCAAGGTCGGCGTGGGCGAGGGCCTGGTGTCCCCGGAGCGGGCCGCCGAGCTCGCGCAGATCTGCGCGCTCAACGCCATCGCCGCCGTCAAGGGCCTCGTCGGCGACCTCGACAAGGTGACCCAGGTGGTCAAGCTCGTCGGGTTCGTGGCGTCCGACCCCGCGTTCACCGGCCAGCCCGGGGTCATCAACGGGGCCAGCGAGCTCATGGGCAAGGCCTTCGGGGACGCCGGCATCCACGCCCGGTCCGCCGTCGGTGTGGCCGTGCTGCCGCTCGACGCCCCCGTCGAGGTCGAGATCGTCGTCGCCGTCGCGGACGACTGAGCAGCCGAGACCCGAGGTACTGACGCGGTGCTCCGCGACTTCCCGATCAGCGAGTCACCGTCCCTGCGCGCGCGCATCGACGAGTGGCTCGCTGATCCGGACCCCTCGTCCTCCCCGACACCACGGCTCGCGGCGACCGTGATGTTCGTCCGTGATGCGGCGGCCGGCGTGGAGGTGTTCATGCTCCGGCGGGTCGCGACGATGGCGTTCGCCCCGCGGATGATGGTGTTCCCCGGTGGTGGCGTCGACAGCCGCGACGCCGAGGAGTCGCTGCCGTGGGCGGGCCCCTCGCCCGCCGAGTGGGCCTCCCGCCTGCGCGTGGACGAGAGCCGTGCCCGGGAGCTCGTCGCCGCCGCCGTGCGCGAGGTGTTCGAGGAGTGCGGGGTCCTGCTCGCGGGCCCGACGCCCGACTCCATCGTCGAGGACGTCGCGAGCGAGCACTGGCGTGAGCAGCGCCGCCGCCTGCTCGACCGCGAGGCGTCGCTGTCCCAGGTCCTGCAGGAGCACGGCCTCCTGCTGCGCTCGGACCTGCTCGGCTACCGCGCCCACTGGGTGACCCCGGTGTTCGAGGCCCGCCGCTACGACACGCGCTTCTTCACCGCCGCCGTCCCTTCCGGCCACCGTGCCGACGACCAGACCACCGAGGCGGACCTCGCGGCCTGGGTGCGCCCCGCCGAGCTGCTGCAGGCGTGGGAGAGCGGCGAGGCGCTGATGCTTCCACCCACCGTCGTGGCCGTCGAGGAGGTGGCCGCCGCCGCGTCCGCGGCCGAGTTCATCGCCGAGCAGCCCGTCATCGAGACCGTCCAGCCCGAGCTCGTCGACACCGGTTCCGGCCTGGTGATGCGGGCCGACCTCCCGCGATGAGTGCGGTCGCGCCTGCCCCCTCGGCGGCGCCAGGGCAGTGGCGCGGAGGCCAGGTGACCGACCGGGCGCTGTGCGTCCTGTGCCCCAACCCCGGCCCGATGACCCTCGACGGCACCAACACCTGGGTGCTGCTCGAACCCGGCTCCAGCGAGGCCCTCGTCATCGACCCCGGCCCGCTGCACGAGCCCCACCTGCAGGCCGTGGTCGCGGCGGTCGCCGACCGCGGCGCCCGCGTGGCCCAGACGATCCTCACCCACGGCCACGCCGACCACGCCGAGGGTGCCGGGCGCTTCGCCGAGCTCACCGGCGCCCCCACCCGCGCGGTCGGCCGCGGCCACGACGACCTCGGCGACGGCGCCGTCGTCTCGGCCGGCGGGCTCGAGCTGCGGGTCGTGGCAACCCCCGGGCACACCTCCGACTCCCTGTCGTTCGCGCTCCCCGCCGACCACGCCCTCCTCACCGGCGACACAGTCCTGGGCCGCGGCACCACGGTGGTCGCGCACCCCGACGGTGAGCTGGCGGCATACCTCTCGTCGTTGGAGCGGATCGCGGCGCTCACCGGGGGTGGCGCCGTGACCTCGATCCTGCCCGGTCACGGACCGGTCGTGCCCGACGCCTCGGCCATGGTCGCCTTCTACCGGCAGCACCGGGCCGAACGGCTCGAACAGGTGCGGCAGGCGCTCGCGGACGGTGCCGCGCAGGCGGCCGACCCGGTCCGGGCCGTGGTCGAGACGGTGTATGCCGACGTGCCCCGCGAGGTCTGGCCGGCGGCGGCCCAGAGCGTGGCAGCGCAGCTGGAGTACCTGCGCACTCGTTGAGCGGCGCTCCCACAACCCGCGGTCGAGGTATTCCGGTACCGGGATCCGGTCGTCGAACACCTCGAACCGCCGAAGCAGGGGTGAGTGCTCGACGCTCACAGCACGGTGCGCCCTCCCGGCACAAGGGGAGTGCTCCCTATGGACCTTCGGCAAGGGGCTCCCTAGCCTCGGGCTTCCACACCAAGGGGGAGAAAACATGATCAAACGCACGCAGAGGAACCGGCTGGCAGCAGGCGTCGTCCTGGCCACGTTCGCCACGGCGACCGTGGCGGCCACGACCACGCTGGCTGGCAACGCGGCAGGGGCCGGTACCGCGGCACGGGCCGGGGACCAGCAAGCGGCGGCGGCGAAGGGCTGGAAGCCCGCTTGGCACTCGGAGTTCGGGTCGCCCAGGTCGCAGTGGCCGACCGAGTGGAGGAAGGTCGAGGACGCACCCCTCTCCGCCTGGAGCACCAAGGACAGGGGGGTCGTCTCGCCGGGGAAGTCCCAGGCGCGCAACCTGGCCAAGAACGTGGATCTTGCCAACGGGAAGCTGGTCATCACGACGCGTCGCCTGTGTGCCAAAGCGGCTCCGACGTCAGAGACGGACTTCTCGTGGCTGGCGGACAGCAAGCCTTCGGTCAAGGCGTGCAGCGGCGCGCGCAAGGTGCCGGTCTACACCTCCGGCCGACTGCAGATGGAGGCGGCGGCCTACCAGGCTTCCGGCGCCGCGGTGCGGATGGACTTCAGGGCCACCCTGCCGTCCGACCCGGCGACCGGGACGCGGCAGGCGTTGTGGGCCAACAACGCCCAGCCCTACTGCTCCTACGACGGGAAGACGGTCACGGTCACGAACCTCGGGGAGGTGGACGCCGTGGAGTGGTACGGCAACAAGCCCGGCGCTTCGTACTCGACGACGCACATGTCGTGCGCCACGAACGGGGCGCATCCCGGCCGCACCTTGCGCCGCGAGCACCAGGACCCGGTGAAGGCGGGGTCGACCCACACGTGGACGGTGATCAAGCGGGGGAACACGGCCACGTACCTGCTCGACGGCAAGGCGGTGGAGGAGAAGGAGGCCAAGGCCATCGACAGCTGCCGCAAGGCACCCTTCACCGTGCCGGACACCGCCAGCTGCGCGACGATCATGCGGTCCCCGTGGATGACGATCCTCCAGGGAGAGGTCTTCGCCGGGAAGTACAAGGCGGCCAACCGCCAGAGCGGCCCCAACGACAAGGCGGCATTCCCGGTCCAGAAGCTCAAGGTCGACTGGGTACGCGTCTACACCGGCTGACCCTCGGCGCTCGTTGGTTCGATGTGGACACGGCGGGAGATCCGGGCGTGTCCACATCGAACCCGTGGGCGCGGGCCGAGCGGGCGGGCGCGAGGTGGGTACGGGCTAGCGGGCGCGGCGCTTGAGGCGCTCGACGTCCATGATGAGCACGGCCCGGGCCTCGAGCCGGAGCCAGCCACGGGTCGCGAAGTCGGCCAGGGCCTTGTTGACCGTCTCGCGGGAGGCGCCGACCAGCTGGGCGAGCTCCTCCTGGGTGAGGTCGTGGGCGACGAGGATGCCCTCCTCGACCGGACGGCCGAACCGGGCCGAGAGGTCGAGCAGCGCCTTGGCGACGCGGCCGGGGACGTCGGTGAAGACGAGGTCGGCAAGGTTCTCGTTGGTGCGGCGCAGGCGCTGGGCCAGCGCGGCGAGCAGGACCTTGGCGACGGCGGGGCGGCCGTTGAGCAGGCCGTTGAGGTCCTCGTTGCCGATGCCGAGCAGCTGGGTCTCGGCGACCGCGGTGGCAGTCATCGTGCGCGGGCCGGGGTCGAACAGGCTGAGCTCACCGAACATCTCGCCCGGGCCGAGGATGGCGACGAGGTTCTCGCGCCCGTCGCTGCTGCGTCGACCGAGCTTCACCTTGCCCTCACGGATGACGTAGAGACGGTCGCCCTGGTCGCCCTCGGAGAAGAGCACGTCGCCCCGCTCGAGGCGCGTCTGCGTCATCGACTGCATCAGCGTCGAGGACGCCTCCTCGTCGAGGGCAGCGAACAGAGGGGCTCTTCTCACCACATCGTGATCCACGGGCGACAGTGTGCCACGTCGTCGTCAGGCCCGACCCGTAGGCTGAACGGGTGTCCGAGACCGCACGCAAGCCTGCCCGTACGCCTGCCCGCAAGCCTGCCTCCACACCGCTCCGGGAGGAGTCGCCGGTCGCGCTCACCCGGCGGGCCCGCCGGATGTACCGCGAGCTCCACGAGCACTATCCGTACGCCCACTGCGAGCTCGACTTCGAGAACCCGCTGCAGCTGCTCGTGGCCACGGTGCTGTCGGCCCAGACCACCGACGTCATGGTCAACAAGGTGACGCCGCAGCTCTTCGCGCGCTACCCCGATGCGGCGGCGCTGGCCGGCGCCGACCGCGAGGCGATGGAGGCGCTGCTCAAGCCGACCGGCTTCTTCCGCGCCAAGACCAACTCGGTGATGAAGCTCGGGGCCGAGCTCGTCGAACGCTTCGACGGGGAGGTCCCGCCCCGGATGAAGGACCTCGTGACCCTGCCGGGCGTCGGCCGCAAGACCGCCAACGTCGTGCTGGGGAACGCGTTCGGCATCCCCGGGATCACGGTCGACACCCACTTTGGACGGCTCGTTCGCCGGTTCGGCTGGACCGACGAGGAGGACCCGGTCAAGGTCGAGTCGGCCGTGGGTGCACTGATCCCGCGCAAGGAGTGGACGATGCTCTCCCACGTCCTGATCTTCCACGGCCGGCGCACCTGCCACGCGAAGAAGCCCGCCTGCGGCGCCTGCCCGATCGCGCGCCTCTGCCCCTCCTACGGCGTGGGCGAGACCGACCCGGCCAAGGCCGCGAAGCTGCTCAAGTTCGAGCTCGCCCCCGGTGCCGACAACCCGTATGCCGCGCCGGTCGCCGATGTCGTGGAAGCCGGCCGGGCGTGAGCGAGGGTCCCCCCGCGCACGCCCGTCCCGCGTGGATCGACCGTGCCCACCAAGGCATCTCGAGCGCCGACAGCGGCTTCTTCGACCGGTTCGCCCCGCCCCCAGCGGGTGGCCGCCGCTCCAGCGTCCTCATCCTCTTCGGGCCGAACCCGGCCGGTGGCGAGGACGTCGTCCTCACCGAGCGTGCCCACACCCTGCGCACCCAGCCCGGTGACATCTCCTTCCCCGGCGGCAAGCGCGAGCCGCACGACGCCTCCGACGCGGCGGCCGCCCTGCGGGAGGCGCAGGAGGAGGTCGGGATCGACCCGGACACGGTCGACGTGGTCGCCGAGCTGCCCGAGATCTACCTCAGCCCCCGCAGGTTCGTCGTCACCCCCGTGCTGGCGTGGTGGCGCGAGCCGGGGCACGTGGACGGCATCGACCCCGGGGAGGTGCACCGGGCGGTGCGGGCGCCGCTGGCCGACCTGCTCGACCCCTCGGCCCGCTTCACCGTGACCCACCCCAGCGGGTACGTCGGGCCGGGCTTCGAGTTCGACGGGCTGTTCGTCTGGGGGTTCACCGCGGGCTTGTTGTCGGCCGTGCTCGATTTCGGCGGGCTTACCCTCCCGTGGGACCGTAGTGTCGAGCGGCCGCTCCCCGAGCGCTACCAGCCCGGTGGACGGCGTGACGCCCTGACCCAGACCGCGACGGAAGGCCGAGCCTGATGTTCCTCGGACTCTCCGTCCTGGACCTGCTCCTCATCGTGCTGCTGCTCAGCTACGCCGTGACCGGGTACCGGCAGGGCCTGGTGGTCAGCGTCCTGTCGCTCGCAGGGTTCCTCAGCGGTGGGGCGATCGCCATGTGGCTGCTGCCCATCGCCATCGGTTCGTGGAACGACCTGCAGAGCTCGCCGCTGCTGCGGTCCGTCGTGCTCATCGCCGGGGTGTTCATCCTCGCCTCGGCCGGCCAGGCCCTCGCCGTGACCGTGGGTGGCAGCCTGCGCTCGAAGCTCAAGGTCAAGCCCGCCCAGCGGTTCGACTCCGCGCTCGGCGCGGTCGCCGTCGTGGTCTCGGCGTCGGTCCTCGTGTGGTTCATCGCCGGTGCGCTGCGCGGTGGCGCCCCGGCACCGATCGCCAAGGCCATCGGCGAGTCCAAGGTCCTGAGCACGATCGACTCCGTGGTGCCGCCGGGCACCTCTCGCCTGTTCGCCGGCTTCCGCGAGGTGCTCGACCGTGAGGGCTTCCCGCGCGTCTTCGACGGCCTCGAGGCCGAGCGCATCGCCCCGGTCGACCCGCCCGACGACGCCGTGGCCCAGTCGCAGGGCGTGCGCGCCGCGGCCTCGTCGATCATCAAGATCACCGGCGTCGCCACCTCCTGCAACCGCGGCCAGGAGGGCAGTGGCTGGGTGGTCGCACCCGAGCGGGTCGTGACCAACGCCCACGTGGTCGCCGGTATGGAGCGCGCGACCCTGCGCATCCACGGCACCGGCCGCTCCTACACCGGGCAGGTCGTGGTGTTCGACGCCCGCCGCGACCTCGCGGTGCTCGCGGTGCCCGGACTGCCCGCCGACCCGCTGCAGCAGGGCCCCGACCTGGCCCGCGGCGACAGCGGGGTCGTCGCCGGGTTCCCCCTGGACGGTCCCTACCAGCTCGACGCCGCCCGCGTCCGTGAGGTCGTCGACGCCCGTGGCTCCGACATCTACGGACGTCCCGGCACCAGCCGCGAGGTCTACTCCCTCTTCGCCAAGGTCCGGCCCGGCAACTCCGGCGGCCCGCTGCTGTCGACCGACGGCAAGGTCGTCGGTGTCATCTTCGCGAAGTCGCTCGACGACGACAGCACCGGTTACGCACTGACGATGGACGAGGCCAGGCCGGTCCTCGACGCGGCCGCGAGCGCCTCGAGCCCGGTGGGCACCGGCGCCTGCGTCGCCGGCTGAGGTTCGCTCAGGCGGGGAGGCCGTCGAGCCAGCGGACGAGGTGGTCGCTCACCACGTCCGGCGCCTCCTCGGGGAGGAAGTGCCCCGCGCCCGGCACCAGGGCACGCTCGTAGGGGCCCGTGCAGTACGCCTGGGAGCCGCCGGCGGTCGCCCGGAGCACCGCGCCGTCGCGCTCACCGTGCAGCTGCAGCACCGGCACCGTGATCGGCTTCTTCATGGTCGCGGCGAACCGCCAGCCGTCGGGACGGGCCTGGCTGCGCACCAGCCAGCGGTAGTACTCGGCGGCGGAGTGGGCGACGAACGGCAGGGCCATCGCGTCGGCGTAGACCTTGGCCTCCTCCGGCGAGGGCCAGATGCCCTCGGGCGAGGCCCACTGGCGCAGCAGCCGCTGCACGTAACCGCCGTGCACCGTCATCTGCCTTTCGGGCACGAACGGCCGCTGCAGCCCGCCGAGGTAGGCGTTGGCCCTGGCCTGGCGGGGACTGCTGAAGGACGCCTTGCGGAAGACGAGGGGGTGCGGCATCGACAGCGACGCGACCGCCCGCGTCACCGTGGGCTGCAGCACGGGCATGCTCCACGCGATCCAGCCGCCCCAGCCGTGGCCGACGACCGCCGCCCGTGACGCCCCGAGGGACCTCAGGACGCTGGCGACGTCCGTGGCCGAGGTCCGGGTGTCGTACCCCCGCGGGGGCTTGTCCGACGCGCCATACCCGCGCAGGTCCATCGCGCACGCGCGGTAGCCGGCGTCGGCGAGGGCCTGCATCTGGTGCCGCCACGCCCACCAGAACTGCGGGAAGCCGTGCAGGAGCAGTACGACCGGTCCCTCGCCCTGCTCGGCGACGTGGAAGCGCGCACCGTTGGCCGCGACGAAGCGGTGCTCCCACGGCCCGTCGATCAGGGCCATCGAGGCATCGGGAGTCATGCGGGGAGTATGCCGTGCGGCCGGGTCCTCAGTCGCTGGACTTGAGGGCCTGGACCGTCTCCTGGGCGTTCTTGATGGTGCGCTCGGGCTTGCCGTTGATGTTGGCGATGTTCCGCTTGCCGACCAGCGCCAGCACGGCGGCGACGGCGAAGAGCAGCCCGGTGGTGATGAGGTAGCCGGCCCACTCGGGCAGCCAGATGTCGAGCACGGCCACGATCGTGTGGAACAGGAAGATCAGGCCCAGCAGGCCGACGAAGGCCGCCGCCCCGAACATCGCGGCGCTCTTGCCCGCGGTCTTGGCCTCGGTGGTGATCTCCGCCTTCGCGAGGGCGATCTCGCTGCGGACGATCGTGGACATGTCGTGGGTGGCGTCGGCCACCAGCTGTCCGAGCGTGCGCTCGGGGCTTCCCTGGGTGGACTGGGTGGCCATAGGTGCCCTCACCTCTGCTTCCGTGGCTGCCGGGGGTTCCGGCGCCCCAACCCTAACCGCGTGGGCGGCCCGTCACATCCGCGCCCGCGTCCCTGCCCTGGAACGCGTCGGGGATGCCGTCGCCGTCGTCGTCCCGGGACTCCAGCTCCTCGAGCCGCCGATACACCCGGTTGCGGGCCCTCAGCACGCCGGTCGCGAGCACGGCCGCGAGGAGCGACCCGGCGAGGACCCCGAGCTTGACGTGCTCGTCGCGGGGGCTGCCGGCGCCGAAGGCGAGCTCGCCCACGAGCAGCGACACGGTGAAGCCGATGCCGGCGAGCAGGGACAGGCCGACGACGTCCCACCAGGCGAGGTCGTCGTCGAGCTCGGCCCGGGTGAAGCGGGCGAACGCCCACGTCCCGCCGAAGACACCGACGAGCTTGCCCAGCACCAGCCCCAGCACCACGGCGAGCGCGGCCTCGTCGGCGAGCGTGTCGCCGAACCCGCCTCCGACCACCCGGACCCCGGCGGCGAAGAACGCGAACACCGGGACGGCGACCCCGGCCGACAGGGGCCGCAGCCGGTGCTCGAACCGCTGGGCCACGTCGACGTCCGCGTCGAGGGTGCTGAGCCGGGGCACCGAGGCACGCGGTCGCACCGGCACGACCAGGCCGAGCAGGACGCCGGCGACGGTGGCGTGGATCCCCGAGGCGTGCACCAGGCCCCACGTGGCGAGCGCGAGCGGGAGGAGCAGCCACCACCGGGCGATCCGACGCTGCGTCAGCCACGCGAACCCGGCCAGCGGCAGCAGGGCGAGGCCGAGCAGCGCGAGGTCGAGGCTCTCGGTGTAGAAGATGGCGATGATCGTGATGGCGACGAGGTCGTCGACCACGGCAAGGGTCAGCAGGAAGCTGCGCAGGGCCGAGGGCAGGTGCGTCCCGATGACCGCGAGGACGGCCAGGGCGAACGCGATGTCGGTGGCCGTCGGGATCGCCCAGCCGCGGAGGGCGTCGCCGTCGGCGCCCAGGAAGGTGACGGTCACCGCATACACGACTGCGGGGAGTGCGACGCCGCACAGCGCGGCGGCGACGGGCAGGGCCGCCTTCGCGGGGGTGCGCAGCTCGCCGACGAGGAACTCGCGCTTGAGCTCGAGCCCGGCGACGAAGAAGAAGATCGCGAGCAGGCCGTCGGCCGCCCACTGGCCGAGGGTGAGGTCGAGGTGCAGCACGTGCGGGCCGACCGTGAGGTCACGCAACGACGAGTAGGCCTCGAACCACGGGGAGTTCGCCCAGACGAGAGAGGCCACGGCAGCGGCGAGCAGGAGGGCGCCGCCGACGGTCTCGGTGCGCAGCGCGGCCGCGACGTGCTGCGCCTCGTGCCACGTGGTGCGGGCGAAGAGTCGGGGACGCAGGGGGTTCAGGCTCACGAAGGGCCTTTCGGGGTCGTCGGCAACGTCAAGACGCTGCCCACGAGCGCGGCAGCGACGCCGACCAGACTTCCCGGCTCACCACGTCAAGGGTATCGGGAGCGGCCGGCAGGGGCTGCGGCGTTCAGCTCGCGGACCGCGCGCCTGCGACCAGCTCGGCGAGCATCGCGCCGAGCGCCGCCTGCGCCGTGTCGTCCGCCCCGACCTCGCCCTCCTGGGTGAGGGTCTGCCCGAAGGAGAGCCCGGGTCCGTCGACGACCGTCATCTTCACGCGCTCGAGCGTCTGGCGCAGCGCCGACTTCGCGTACGACGCACCGTGCCAGCCGTACCCGACCAGACCGGCGGGCAGCCCCTCCCACTCGGCGTAGAGGTAGTCGATCGCGTTCTTCAGGGCCGCGTTGTAGCCGCGGTTGTACTCCGGCATGACGAGGACCAGGGCATCGGTCGCCGACATGGCCGCGGACCAGCGGCGGGTGTGGTCGTGCGTGTAGTTGCCGTCGGCGGGCTGCCCCGGCTCGTCGAGGAACGGCAGGGCGATCTCACGCAGGTCGTGGACCGTCACCTCGACCGGGCGCCCGTCCGGTGCGGTGAGGCCGTCGAGCGCCTCGACCACCCAGGCGGCGACGTGGTGCCCGATGCGGGTCGGACGGGTGCTGGCGATGACGACGGACACGCGGACGGGAGCCATGCCGGAAGCCTAGGGCCGGCCCTCCCGGCTCCCCCTCCTCGTTCGCCCCTCCTTCTCTCCGCGCTTTGGGTGCCTGGACGGTCGGGAATCCGACCGTCCAGGCACCCAAAGCGGCAAGGGAGAGCCGGGGGTCGGGGTTGCCTCAACCGCGCAGACGCTGCACCCAGTCGGTGGGCCAGGGCGCGCTCGTCGGCCGCCCGGGCCCGGTGCGGTCGAGGTGGACCGTGACGTAGCGCCCCTTGGCCGCCAGGACCCGTTCGGCGCCCTCGAAGGCCTCGCCCCAGACCTCGAACGAGAACGTCATCGACGACGTGCCGAGCTCGGTGACCGCCACCGTCGTCGTCACCTCCTGCCCGAAGAACAGCGGGGCCTCGAAGTCGGCCTCGAACCGGACTCGAGGGGCGACCGGGAAGTAGCCGTCCAGGCCGCGCTCGCGCACCAGCGCGGCCTCGGTGGCCTCGACCAGCCTGGTGACCGTGCTGTTGTGGTAGATCCCGGCGGCGTCGGTGTCGATCCACTCGATGCGGGCTCGCTGCGTCGCGCTGGCGATGGGTTCCGTCACGCCGACACGGTCTCAGGCGCAGGCGTCCCCGTCGTGGACGGGCGCCAGCGCAGGTGGACGTCCTGTGCCTCGCCGTCACGCAGGAGGGCCAGCCGCGGCGGGACCTTGTCGGTGCGCGAGGTCGGGGGACGGCGACGACCGGCGACCCACTGCACCGGCCACTGCGCCCCCGGGCCGGTGTGCTCCTGCTCGGCGGCGGCGTGCAGCGTCCACATCGGGTCGTAGAGGTGGGTGCGGCCCAGGGCGCAGAGGTCGGCGCGCCCCGCGAGCAGGATCGAGTTGACGTCGTCGTGCGACGAGATCGCGCCCACCGCGATGACCGCGACCCCCGCCGGCCGGGCGACCTCGTGGCGGATCCGGTCGGCGAACGGCGTCTGGTACGACCGGCCGAACGCCGGCTTCTCGTCCTTGCTCACCTGGCCCGAGGACACGTCGATCGCGGCCGCGCCGTGCTCGATGAAGGCCCGGGCGATCTCGACGGCGTCGTGCTCGGTGTTGCCGTCCGGCATCCAGTCCGTGGCGGAGATGCGGACGGTGACCGGCACGCCGTCCGGCACGGCTCCGTGCACGGCGTCGAACACCTCGAGGGGGAAGCGGAGCCGGTTCTCCAGCGAGCCGCCGTACTCGTCGGTGCGGACGTTGGAGATCGGTGACAGGAAGGACGACAGCAGGTAGCCGTGCGCGGCGTGCACCTCGACGAGGTCGAACCCCGCCTCGATGCCACGACGGGCGGCGTCGCGGAAGTCGTCGACGACGCTGTTCATGTCGGCGCGGGTCATCTCGCGGGGGACGTGGCAGCCCTCGCCGTAGGGGAGCGCCGAGGGCCCGACGACCTCCCAGTTGTCCTCGGCGAGCGGCTCGTCCATGCCCTCCCACATGAGCCTGGTCGAACCCTTGCGCCCCGAGTGGCCCAGCTGCAGCCCGATCCGGCCGGTGCTGTGGCCGTGCACGAAGCTCGTCACGCGCGCCCAGGCGTCGCGCTGCTCGTCGTTCCACAGACCGGGGCACCCCGGTGTGATCCGGCCCTCGGGCGAGACGCAGACCATCTCCGACATGACGAGGCCGGCGCCGCCGAGGGCCTTGGAGCCCAGGTGCACGAGGTGGAACTCGCCGGGCACGCCGTCGACGGCGGAGTACATGTCCATCGGGGACAGCACGATCCGGTTCTTGAGCTCCAGCGCGCCGATCCGCGTGGGCTGGAACATCGCGGGCGCCGACTCGTCGACCTCGCCGGCGACCGGGCCGCCAGGGCCGTGGGTCGCACCTGCGCCCGCACCCACCTGCCGCGCGAACGCGCCCTGGATGCGTGCGGCGAACTCGGTGTCGCGGTCCTTGAGGTTCTCGAAGGTGATCCGGCGCGAGCGGGTCAGCAGGTTGAAGACGAACTCGTCGGGGTCCTGGTCCGCGTACATGCCGATGTTCTCGAACCACTCGAGGCTGGCCTGCGCCGCACGCTGGGTCGACTCGACGACCGGCTTGCGCTCCTCCTGGTATGCCGCGAGAGCCGCCCCGACCGTGGGGTGCTCGTGCAGGCAGGCGGCGAGCGCCAGGGCGTCCTCCATGGCGAGCTTGGTGCCCGACCCGATGGAGAAGTGGGCCGTGTGTGCCGCGTCGCCGAGCAGGACGACGTTGCCGTCGTGCCACCGCTCGTTGCGGACCGTCGTGAAGCTCAGCCACTTGGAGTTGTTCGTCAGGATGTGGTGACCACCGAGGTCGTCGGCGAAGAGCTCGGCGACCCGCTCCACGGCATACTCGTCGGACACCCCGGGAGGGAACACCTCGCCCTCGGTGCGGTCGAGGCCGGCCCGGCGCCAGACGTCCTCGTGCATCTCGACGATGAACGTCGAACCCTTGTCGGAGTACGGGTAGCCGTGGATCTGCATGGTCCCGAACTCGGTGTTCCGGACGATGAACTGGAAGGCCTCGAAGACCAGGTCGGTGCCGAACCAGATGTACTTGTTGTGGCGGCGGTCGAGGCTGGGGCCGAACACTTCGGCATACCGGGTCCGCACGGCCGAGTTGAGGCCGTCGGAGGCGACGACGAGGTCGTACTCCGCGCGCAGCTCGTCCGTGTCGGGGGCGTCGGTCCGGTAGTGGACCTCCACACCGAGCTCGGCCACCCGGGCCTGGAGGATGCGCAGCAGCTCCTTGCGGCTCATCGCCGCGAACCCCTGGCCGCCGATGGTCGACGAACGCCCGTCGATGGCGACGTCGATGTCGGTCCACCGGGCGAACTGCTGCTCCATCGCGCCGTAGATCACGGTGTCGGCGCTCTCGATCCCGCCGAGCGTCTCGTCGGAGAACACCACCCCGAACCCGAAGGTGTCGTCGGGGGCGTTGCGCTCCCAGACGGTCACCTCGTGCCCGGCGTCGAGCTGCTTCATCAGCGCGGCGAGGTACAGGCCTCCCGGCCCCCCGCCCACGATCGCGATCCTCATGAGGTCTCCTGCTCGGTGCGGACGGTCAGGTCGCGCAGCTTGAAGTGCTGGAGCTTGCCGCTGGTGTTGCGCGGCAGCTGGTCGACGAAGCGCACGCGGCGCGGGTACTTGTAGGGGGCCAGCGTCGCCTTGACGTGGTCCTGGATCTCGCGGGCCTTGGCGTCGTCGCCGACGACGCCCTCGCGCAGGACGACGAACGCGCTCACGACCGATCCGCGTTCGGCGTCGGGTTCTCCCACGACGCCGGCCTCGACCACGTCGGGGTGTGCGTCGATCGCGGCCTCCACCTCGGGTGCGCCGATGTTGTAGCCCGAGGACACGATCATGCTGTCGGTGCGGGCACGGTAGATGAAGTAGCCGTCCTCGTCCTGCACGAAGGTGTCGCCGGTGACGTTCCAGCCGTCGACGACGTACCCGAGCTGCCGGTCGTCGTCGAGGTAGCGGCAGCCCACCGGCCCGATGACGGCGAGCCGGCCCTCGGTACCGGGGGCGACGGGTCGGTCGTCGGGTCCGAGGATGGTGGCGCGGTAGCCGGGGACCGGCTTGCCCGTGCTGCCGGGGCGGATGTCGTCGCCGGCCGCGGAGATGAAGATGTGCAGCATCTCGGTGGCACCGATGCCGTCGACGATCGCCAGCCCGAGCTCGGAGCGGATCTGCTCCCAGACCTCCTGCGGGATGTGCTCGCCGGCGCTGACCGCCGTCCGCAGCCCGGCCAGCCTGGGCAGGTGGCCGGCCTTGATGATCTGCTTGTATGCCGTGGGGGCCGTGGCGAGGACGGTCACCCCGTGCTCCTGCACCAGCTCCGCGAGCTGGGCGGGCGTCGCCTGCTCGGTGACCAGCGCGCAGGCACCGGCCCGCAGCGTGAACACGACGAGCATGCCGAGGCCGAAGGTGAAGGCGAAGGGTGCGGTGCAGGCGACGACGTCGTCCTCGGTGAGGCGCAGGACGTGCCGGCCGAAGGTGTTGTCGATCGAGAGCACGTCGCGGTGGAAGTGCGTGGTGATCTTGGGGACCCCGGTGCTGCCCGAGGTCGGCCCGAACAGGGCGACGTCGTCGGCGGCCGTGTCGACGGCGGTGAACTCCCCGGACTTCGCAGTCACGCGTCGGGTGAGGTCCTCGTCGGTGTCGCCCCCGAAGGGGACCACGACCAGCTCGGGGGCGACCGTCTGACGAACCGTCTCGACGTCCTCGGTGAACCGGTGGTCGACGAGCGCGATGCCGGGCCGGGTCTTCTCGACGATCGGGCCGAGCTCGCGGGCCCGCAGCGCCGCCATCGTGGTGACGACGACCCCGCCGGCCTTGAGGACGCCCAGCCACGCAGCCACCGTCCACGGGTTGTTGGGCGAGCGCAGGAGGACCCGGTTGCCGGGCACCAGCCCGAGGTCGTCGATCAGCACCGCGGCGACCTGGTTGACCGTGCGCTGCAGCTCGCCGTAGCTCCAGACGGTCCCGTCGGGGGAGCGCAGGGCGGGCCGGTCCGGGCCGTGCTCGGCGATGGTGGCGTCGAGCAGCTCCACGGCGGCGTTGACCCGCTCGGGGTACTGCAGGTCCGGTGTCGTGAACTCCAGCACCGGCCACTGGTCCGCGGGCGGGAGGTGGTCACGCGCGAAGGTATCGGTGTACCCGCTCGGCGAGAGGGCGGCGGGGGCGGGGGTGCTCGGAGTGGGCGACATCAGTGACCTCCCGGGGTGGCGCGGATCATGCCTTCCTGGACGACGGTCGCGAGGTGCTCGCCGTCGGGGGTGAAGAAGCGGCCGAGGCCGACACCGCGACCGGAGTCGGCGGCCACCGCCTCCTGCGCGTAGAGCAGCCAGCCGTCGAGCACGCCGGGCCCGGGTGCGCGGTGGAACCACATGGCGTGGTCGAGGCTCGCGGTCACGAGACCCGGCTGCGCCCACGGGAGGCCGAGGACCCGCAGCACCGGCTCGAGGATCGTGTAGTCGCACACGTAGGCGAGGGCGGCGAGGTCGCGCTGGGCGTCGGTGAGTCCCTCGACCGGACGCAACGCGTCGAACGGCTTGACCCACAACGCCTGGTGGGGCGTGCTGCCCCCGTCCACCTCGAGGTAGACCGGCCCCGGCACGTGCCGCATGTCGAAGCTGCGGCCGCCCGACCAGTACGCCTTGGACTCCTCCGTCATCGTCGAGTCCCCTCCCGGCGCCCGGTCCGCGAGGTATGCCGCGGTGCTGGGCAGCGTGTCGGGTGCGGGGACGCCGGGGGCCGGCTGCGCGGCATACGAACCTCCGTGCTCGCCGGCGGCGAAGCTGGCGAGGCAGGTGTAGGCGGCCTTGCCGTTCTGGAAGGCGCGGACCTGGCGGGTGGCGTAACCGCGCCCGTCGCGCAGCACCTCGACCTCGTAGGTGACCGGTGCGCCGATGTCGACCGGGCGCATGAAGTACGAGTGCATCGAGTGCATGGTCTTGCCGTCGGTCACGGTCAGCATCGCCGCGGCCGCCGCCTGGGCGACCATGTCGCCGCCGTACGCCTTGGGCCACGGGCACGGCTGCGTCGTCGCGGTGTAGGCGGCGTCGAAATGCTGCGCGGCGACAGGAACCAGCTCCAGCGCGCGAGTGAGGATCTCGGACGTCGGGGCGGGGTCCGGCTCGGAGCCCACGGGGCCTGCGGTCGTCACGGGCGGTCCACCCAGTGGCGCAGGTCGGTGTCGGCGACCTGGTCGAGGTTGACGACGATGTTCTCCGGGGTGCGGGTCGTCATCCAGGTCAGGGGGTTGTTGCGGTCGAGGTTGCACTCGACGTGCGGCATGAACGGCGGCACGAACACCCAGTCGCCCTCGGCCATGTCGAGGTAGTCCTCGAAGCGCTCGCCGAAGTAGATGCGGGCCCGGCCGGACAGGACGTAGCCGCCGGTCTCCGCCTCGCCGTGGTGGTGCGGCACCGAGCGGTAGCCGGCCTCGTTGCTCACCTTGCCGAACCACAGCCGCTGGGCCGGGGTGTGCTGGATGCTCACGCCGGAGATGCGGCTGGCGCCCCCGGACTGACCGGTGTCGCCGACCTCGCTGCCGCCGCGGGTGACCACGGGGACGACCAGGCCCGACTCGTTGGCGTACACCGAGTTGTCTCCCATGAGCTGGTACTTGCTGAAGTCGGGTTCCACGGTGGTCTCCTTCGTCGGGGGCGTGCGGCGGTCGGGTGGTGCGGCAGTCGGGCGGTACGGCGGTCGGGTGCGTCGGGGTCAGGAGGTGCGAGCGGGGAGTCGGATGACGTTGCGCAACAAGCCGATCCGCTCGATCTCGGTCTCGAGGACGTCGCCGTCCGCCAGGAACCGCTTCGGGTCCCGGGCCACGCCGACGCCACCGGGGGTCCCGGTGAGGACGAGGTCGCCGGGACGCATGGTGGTGAACGTCGAGATGTAGGCGAGCAGGTCGGCCGAGTCGAAGACGAGCGTCGCGGTGCTGGCGCGCTGGACCTCCTCACCGTTGACCCGGCACGTGATCGTGAGCCCTGCCACGGGGTCGACCTCGTCAGGGGTCACGACGACCGGACCCGTCGGGGTCGAGTCGTCCCACGCCTTGCCCTGGAACCACTGGAGGGTGCGGTACTGCCAGTCGCGCACGGACACGTCGTTGGCGACGGTCCAGCCGGCGATCGCCGCGGTGGCTGCTGCACGGTTCGCGTGGCGGATCGTCGCGCCGACGACCACGGCCAGCTCGGCCTCCCAGTCGACGTCCGTGCCGGCCAGCAGGGACACGTCGTCGGTCGGCCCGACGAGGCTGTCGGCGTACTTCACGAACAGGGTGGGGTGGCCCGGCAGCTCGCGGCCGGTCTCGCGGATGTGCTCGCCGTAGTTGAGCCCGCAGCAGATGACCTTGGCCGGCCGAGGGAGGGGAGCGACGGGCTCGGCACCCTCGAGCAGGTCGCCGAGCGGTGTCCCGGGACCGAGGGCGCCGCCGGCCGCGAGGAAGGCGGACAGGTCCGCGGTCGGTGAGCCCACGGCATACGCGTCGCCGTCCTCGGGGCGCGACGCCGGGGCGACCAGCGCGCGCCAGCCCTCGGTGGTGAGGGCGGCGGCACGGGTGCCGCCGTCGTGGGCGACGGTACCGAACTTCATATAGCGAGATTTTCACGATCGTCGCCAAACGTCAATAGGTGGGCTACCCTCGGACCGGCACCCTGGACGCCGCCCTGTACGCCGCGCCGGGGTGGCCGACGACCACCCGCGACCCTGGAGGTTCGATGTCCGTCCACCCCTTGTCCCCGGTCCCCGTGAACCCGCCCTCGCTGCCGACGCCGAGCGGGTACTCCCACGGCACGCTGTCCGGCAACACGCTCCACCTCGGCGGACAGACGGCGCTCGACGCGGACATGAAGATCGTCCCCGGGGGGATCGTCGAGCAGTTCCGCCAGGCGTTCTCGAACGTCCTGACGACGCTCGCCGAGGCCGGCGGCGTCCCGGAGGACCTCGTGAGCATCACGATCTACCTCACCGACATCCCCGACTACCAGGCCCACGGCCGGGAGATCGGCCGAGCCTGGCGCGAGCTGGCCGGACCGGTCTACCCCGCGATGGCGGGCATCGGCACCACGGCGCTCTGGCAGCCGGAGGCCCTGATCGAGATCGTCGGCGTCGCGGTCATCCCGGACGAGCGGCTCCGGCCTGCGCGGTGACGAAGTCGTGGGCCGGCCCGGCGAGCATGCGGTGCAGCGCGAAGAACGTCTGGGCAGCGGTCGTGCCCGACCACGAGGCCGGCAGCAGGTCGGTCGGCAGGCCGGGGTCGAGGTAGGGCAGGCGCCGCCACGAGGTGAGCGCGCGGACGTAGTCGGAGAACGCCTCGCCGCCCGGCGGAACCCGGTGCTGCGCCTCCCAGTGCCGTCGCGCCGGCTCGTGGGCCTCGAGGAAGTCGGTGTACAGCTGCTCGAGCGCCTCGAGGTCCCACCACCGCGCGATCTTGGTGGCCGGGTCGCCGAACGCGAGGTACTCCGCCCGGAACAGGTCGACGTAGGGGTCGAGGCCATCGCCGAGCAGCACCTCGCGGGCGTCGTCGGCGAGCCGACCGGGGGCGATCCACACTCCGGAGGACACGGTGCCGAACCCCAGCCAGGACAGCCGCGCCCGCAGCGCGTGCCGCTTCTGCCGCTCGGACTCGGGCACGGAGAAGACGACGACGACCCAGTCGCGCGTGTGCGCCTCTCGTTCGGCGAAGATGCGGCGGTCGCCCACCTCGAGGAGCTGGCGGGCGTACTCCGACAAGGCGTACCCGGCCGCGCCACCCCGGCGCTCGGCCTCGACGATCCCTCGCCGCTTGAGCCGGGACAGGGCCGAGCGCACGGCCTGCTCGTCGACCCCGGCTGCCGCCATGAGCCGGATCAGGGCGCTGACGCTGATCCAGCCGCCGAACTCGCGGACGTACAGACCGAGCACGGTGACGATGAGCGCACGCGGCGGGAGGGGGCCGCGTTCCGCACCCCCGTCGAGCTCGGTCGTCGTCACGAGGGGAATCTATCCGGCCGGGGCAGGGTGGGGTGCGTGCCGCCCCGGCGCGGAGACGGCCGGTGGACAGTCCTTGTCGCCACAGCGGGGCACGCCCTAGTCTTCCGTAGGACAAAAAGATAAATCCGTATCGTGGAAGATCGAGGTCGAGCCATGTCTGCACCGAGTCCGGGCTACTCCATCACCGTGCGCGCCGAGGCGCCTGCGGCCATCGACACGACCGGGACGCTGGCGGCTGCCGTCGCCGCCGCGGGCGGCGCGCTCACCGCGCTCGACGTCGTGGAGTCCCGGGGGCAGAGCCTCGTGGTCGACGTGACCTGCAACGCCTCGGACGCCGACCACGCCGACCGCATCACCGAGCAGATCGCGGCGGTGCCGGGCGTGACCGTGCGCAAGGTCAGCGACCGCACCTTCCTGCTCCACCTCGGCGGCAAGCTCGAGGTCAACCCCAAGGTGCCGCTCAAGCACCGCGACGACCTCTCGCGGGCCTACACGCCGGGCGTCGCCCGGGTCTGCCTCGCCATCGCGGCGAACCCCGAGGACGCCCGCCGGCTGACCATCAAGCGCAACACCGTGGCCGTGGTGACCGACGGTTCGGCGGTCCTCGGGCTCGGCAACATCGGACCCGCAGCAGCCCTGCCGGTCATGGAGGGCAAGGCGGCGCTGTTCAAGCAGTTCGCCGGTGTGGACGCCTGGCCGGTGTGCCTCGACACGCAGGACACCGAGGAGATCATCATGATCGTCAAGGCGATCGCCCCGGTCTACGGCGGTGTGAACCTCGAGGACATCTCGGCGCCGCGCTGCTTCGAGATCGAGCGCCGGCTGCGCGACGAGCTCGACATCCCGGTCTTCCACGACGACCAGCACGGCACCGCCATCGTCGTGATGGCTGCCCTCACCAACGCGCTGCGGGTCGTCGGCAAGTCGCTCACGGACGTCCGCATCGTCGTCTCCGGCGTGGGTGCGGCCGGTCACGCGATCATCCGGCTGCTGCACGCGCAAGGGGCCGAAGACATCATCGGCTGCGACCGGAACGGTGCGCTGGACGCGTCCAGCGGGCACCGCGACGAGTTCCGCGGCTGGATCGCCGACAACACGAACCCCCGCGGTGTCGAGGGCCCGCTCAAGCAGGTGCTCGCCGGTGCCGACGTCTTCATCGGTGTCTCGGCCCCCGACCTCCTCGACGAGGACGACATCGCCACCATGAACGACGGCGCGATCGTGTTCGCCCTGTCTAACCCCGATCCCGAGGTGGACCCGGTCGCCGCGAGCCGGCACGCCGCGGTCGTCGCGACCGGTCGCTCCGACTACGCCAACCAGATCAACAACGTGCTCGCCTTCCCGGGGTTCTTCCGGGGCCTGCTCGACGCGGGCGTCAGCGACATCACCGACGCGATGATGATCGCCGCGGCCACGGCGATCGCCGACTGCGTCCACGCCGACGAGCTCAACGCGAGCTACATCGTCCCGAGCGTCTTCGACCCCGACGTGGCCCCCGCCGTGGCCGCGGCGGTGCGGCACGCGGCAGGGGCGCACGAGCGCCATACCGAACGCTCCTCCTCCCTGGCAGCGGGCCGGACCGCTGACCGCACCACCTCCGACGAGACCAGCTCTCCCGACACGCACGAGGACCCCGCCCGATGACCTTCGACGTCGCCCACCTCTCCGCCGAGCTCGACGCGCACCTGGCCGATGCCGACGACGCGCTCGCGTCCGGCTTCCCCGGGGAGCGCGCCAGCCGCCAGCCCGTCCACACCGTCTACGTCCCGGCCGACCGCTACGACACCGGGCTCGTGAGCCAGTGGGGCAGTGAGGCGCTCGCCACCCTGGACGAGCACGGCGGTGACGACGCCGCGTATGCCGCCGTGCTGGGTGTGCCTGCCGACCTGGCCGGCGAGGTGGTGCCCCGGGTCCGGGCCAAGCTGGCGAGCGAGCCCATCGAGGACCTGCGGGTCGACTTCGAGGACGGGTACGGCAACCGGTCGGACGAGCAGGAGGACGCGGCGGTCGACGCCGCGGCCGCGGCGCTCCGCTCGTCGCTCGCCGCCGGAGGTGCCGCACCGTTCCACGGCATCCGCTTCAAGAGCTTCGAGGCGCCCACGCGGGCCAGGGGGGTGCGGACGCTGGCGAGGTTCGTCGAGGCGGTGGCCGTCGACGGGCGCCTGCCCGACGGGTTCGTCGTGACCCTGCCCAAGGTCACCTCGGTCGACCAGGTCGAGGCGATGGTCGTCGCCTGCGGGCGCCTCGAAGCAGGGTTGGGGCTGGAGTCCGGGGCGATCGGCTTCGAGATCCAGGTCGAGACCCCCCAGTCCATCCTCGGTCCCGACGGCACCGCGCTCGTCGCCCGGATGGTGCACGCCTCGGCCGGGCGCTGCACCGGACTGCACTACGGCACCTACGACTACAGCGCCTCCTGCGGCATCGCGGCGGCGTACCAGTCGATGGAGCACCCGGCGGCCGACCACGCCAAGGCGGTGATGCAGGTGGCCGCAGCCGGGACCGGCGTGCGTCTCTCCGACGGGTCGACGAACCTCCTGCCCGTCGGCGACCGGGACCGCGTGCACGCGGGGTGGGCGCTGCACGCCCGGCTCGTGCGGCGGTCGCTGGAGCGGGGTTACTACCAGGGCTGGGACCTGCACCCCGCCCAGCTCCCGAGCCGGTATGCCGCGACGTACGCCTTCTACCGCGAGGGCCTCCCTGCTGCCGCCGAGCGGCTACGGAACTACGTGGGACAGGTCGACTCGGGGGTCATGGACGAGCCGGCCACCGCGCGGGCCCTGGCCGACTTCGTGGTGCGCGGGCTGGACTGCGGCGCCGTCGACGACGCCGAGGTGCTGGAGCTGACCGGCATCGACCGCGCCCGGATGGACGTCCTGGCCCGCCGCGCGAGGTAGCCGTCGCCCGCGCGACCGATGGGCGGAGACGAAGACGGACGGAGACCGGGACGGACGGGAGCCGTGGTCGGGAGCGGTCAGGACTGGCCGGGCTGGACCGGGGTCGAGACCGGGACGGGATCACGGACCGCGGGTAGGTTGACCGCATGCGCGTCCGGGTGGAGTTCACGACCGAGCCGTTCCACGGTGAGGACGACCAGCTGCCGGCCCACGTCACCGTGTCGGCCGAGGCGCTGCGCGGGGCCGGCCTGACGCCCGACCTCGGGCCCCTCGGCACCTCCGTGGAGGGCGAGGCGGGGATCGTCGTCGATGCCGTCGGCGCTGCCCTCAAGGAGGCGCTGTCGCACGGCGCGACGCGCGTCACCCTCACGGTGAGCGACCTCGACGCCGCGGTCGCACCGCCGGCCACCGGCGTCGCCACCGACCTGTCGGACGGCCTGGCCCGCCTCATCGCGGAGGTCGAGGCCCAGCTCGGCGGCAGCCTCTCCGGGCTGCCGCGGGCGCAGAAGCAGCACGCGGTGCGGTTGCTCGAGGAGCGCGGGGCGTTCGAGATGCGGCGGTCGGCCGAGACGGTCGCGGAGGCGCTCGGGCTGACCCGCTTCACGGTCTACAACTACCTCAACCGGATCCGCGAGACCGACGCCACCGGCGCCTGAACCCGTCGGTCCCCGCCGAGCCACTGAGACACGGGCTCGGCTGGTGGACGTGCTCTGGCGCCGCGAGGAAATTCTCAACAAACTGTTGACGTTGGCGTGGCGCCGTCCTACAGTTCCACTATTCGCAACATTGTTTCCGCATCGTGGAAGCATCATCGGACGCCCACCCTGCGCCCGCGGCAGGACCGGCCACCACCCGCCGGTCACCGCTTGCACCTCCAGGCCCGCCGACCACCGGCCCGCCTGGCCCGTCACCGGCACCGCAGCCCCGGCAAGGAGCACCATGAGCTTCGTCCTCGGACCCAACCAGTACGGCAAGGCGGAGAACCGCGTCGTCCGCGTCTACCGCGACACCGCCCGCCACGAGATCCGTGACCTCAACGTCTCGACCGCCCTGCGCGGCGACTTCCGCGACGCGCACGAGACCGGCGACCAGGCCAACGTCCTGCCGACCGACACCCAGAAGAACACGGCCTTCGCCTTCGCCAAGGAGCACGGCGTCACCTCCCCGGAGGACTACGCCCTCACCCTCGGGGACCGCTTCCTCGCCGTGACACCGGCCGCCGACGCGAGCCGGGTCGAGGTCGAGGAGTACGCCTGGGACCGCATCGACGTCGGTGGCAGCGGGCACGACCACGCCTTCGTCAAGCGTGGCGGGGAGGTGCGCACCACGGTGGTGACGCGCCAGCGCGTACCCGAAGGGACCGAGGCCGGCACGAAGGCGTGGGTGGTCTCCGGGGTCAAGGACCTCGTCGTCCTCAAGTCGACCGGCTCGGAGTTCAAGGGCTTCCTCAAGGACGAGTACACGACGCTGCAGGAGACCGACGACCGCATCCTGGCGACGTCGCTCGTCGCCCGCTGGCGCTACGAGGACGACGCCGTCGCCGGGGGCACCGACTGGAACAAGTCCTTCGACGACATCCGCCAGGTGATGCTCGAGACGTTCGCGACGACCTACAGCCGGGCGCTCCAGGAGAGCCTCTACGCCATGGGTTCCGCGGTGCTGGCCGCCCACCCCGAGGTCGCCGAGATCAAGTTCTCCGCCCCGAACAAGCACCACTTCCTCGTCGACCTGTCCCCGTTCGGGCTCGACAACCCCGGCGAGGTCTTCATCGCCGCGGACCGTCCCTACGGCCTCATCGAGGCCACCGTGCAGCGCGAGGACGGCAGCGACCCGGGCGACGCCTGGCTCACCGTCCCCGGCTTCTGCTGACCGGCCGGAACAGGAGGCCACCGTGTCAACGACGACACGTCCCGAGGACGAGCGGCTCAAGCTCGGCCCCACCTACGCCTACGGCGTCCAGCACATCCTCACGATGTACGGCGGCGTCATCGCCCCACCGCTGATCGTCGGGGGAGCGGCCGGGCTGTCAGGCCCCGAGATCGCCCTGCTCGTCTCGGCTGCGCTGTTCGTCAGCGGGCTCGCGACCATCCTGCAGAGCGTCGGCATCCCGTTCTTCGGCTCGCAGCTGCCCCTCGTGCAGGGGATCTCGTTCGCGAGCGTCTCGACCATGACCGCGGTGGCGACCGGTGACGGCGGGCTGCCGGCGGTCTTCGGCTCGATCATCGTGGCCGGGCTCGTGGGGCTGGGGATCAGCCCGTTCTTCAGCCAGGTCGTGCGCTTCTTCCCACCGGTGGTCAACGGCACCATCATCACCGTCATCGGGCTGTCGCTCTTCCCCGTCGCGGTCCGCTGGGCCATGGGCGGCAACGACAAGGCCGCCGACTGGGGCTCGATGGGCAACATCGGCCTGGCTGCCTTCACGCTGCTCGTCATCCTGCTGCTCTCGCGCCTCGTGCAGGGACCCGTGAGCCGGCTGTCGATCCTGCTCGGGATCGTCGTGGGCACGGTGTTCGCGCTGCTCCTCGGCCGCGCCGACTTCTCCGGGGTCGGCACCGGGAGCTGGGTCGCCTTCCCGACTCCCTTCCACTTCGGTGCGCCCGTGTTCCAGGTCGGCGCGATCATCTCGATGACCATCGTCATCCTCGTGATCATGACCGAGACGACCGCCGACATCCTCGCGGTCGGCGAGATCGTCGGCACCCAGACCAGCCCGCGCCGGGTGGGGGACGGCCTGCGCGCCGACATGCTCGCCACCGCGATCGCCCCGGTCTTCAACAGCTTCCCTGCCAGCGCGTTCGCGCAGAACGTCGGCGTGGTCGCCATCACGGGGGTCCGCAGTCGCTGGGTGGTCACCGCCGGCGGTTCGGTCCTGGTCGCCCTGGGCCTGTTGCCGGTCCTCGGTCGCGTCGTGGCGGCCGTCCCCCAGCCCGTCCTCGGGGGTGCGGGCATCATCCTGTTCGGGTCGGTCGCCGCGAGCGGCATCCGCACCCTGTCCAAGGTCGACTACGACGGCAACCTCAACATCGTCCTGGTGGCCACGGCCCTCGGCTTCGGCATCATCCCCATCGCGGTCCCGTCGTTCTACGACCGGTTCCCCGAGTGGTTCGCCACGATCTTCCACTCCGGCATCAGCGCGGCCAGCCTCGTCGCGGTGCTGCTCAACCTGTTCTTCAACGTCATGCGCGGCGGGGTCGGCCGATCGCCCTCCGTCGTGTCCGGCGCCCCGCCCGTCATGGTCACCAAGGACCAGGCCCGAGCGCTGCGCGGGCGGTGACCCCCGCCTCCGCACGCGCCATACCGACGACGTGCGTCACGCCAGCGGCACCCCGGTGCCGTCCACACCCTCTCCGCACACCTCCCGCTCTGCTCCTCCCGCGAACAGAAAGGTGCCTGTCATGAGCACAGCCACCGCTGAACCCCAGTCGTCCCAACGTTCCTCACGCCACCCGGTCGACGAGGTGCTGCCCGTCCCGAAGCTCGCGATCTACGGTTTCCAGCACGTCCTGGCCTTCTACGCAGGCGCGGTGATCGTGCCGATCCTGCTCGCGAACTCGATCGGCCTCAGCACCGCCGAGCTCATCCACCTCATCAACGCCGACCTGTTCACCTGCGGGATCGCCTCGATCATCCAGTCGGTGGGGTTCTGGAAGGTGGGGGTGCGCCTGCCGCTGCTGCAGGGCGTGACGTTCACGGCGGTCTCGCCGATGATCGCCATCGGCCTCGCCGCCGGCGGTGGGACCGACGGGCTGCTCGTCATCTACGGCGCCGTCATCGTCGCGGGGCTGTTCACCTTCCTCATCGCGCCGTACTTCAGCCGGCTCATCCGGTTCTTCCCGCCGGTCGTGACCGGCTCGGTGATCACGATCATCGGCCTCGCGCTCCTGCCGGTCGCCGCAGCCGACGCCGCAGGTGGCGCGGGTCCGACGCTCGACCCGAGCAGCGGCCGCAACCTCGCCTACGCGCTCGGCACCCTGGCGCTGATCGTCGCGATCCAGCGGATCTTCAAGGGGTTCATGGCCACCGTCGCCGTCCTCATCGGGCTGGTCGCCGGGACGCTCATCGCCTGGCTCCTCGGTGACGCCCACTTCGACAGCGTCTCCGGATCGGGCTGGATCGGGTTCACGACACCGTTCCACTTCGGGTGGCCCCGGTTCTCCGTCGCCGCGATCATCTCGATGGTCGTCGTCATGCTCATCACCGCGGTCGAGACGACCGGTGACGTGTTCGCGACCGGCGAGATCGTCGAGAAGCGGATCGGGCGCGAGGACATCGCCCGCGCCCTGCGCGCCGACGGCCTGGCCACGACCATCGGTGGCGTCTTCAACTCCTTCCCCTACACCTGCTTCGCGGAGAACGTCGGCCTCGTGCGGCTCACCCGCGTCAAGAGCCGGTACGTCGTGGCGACCGCCGGCCTGATCATGATCGTCATCGGGCTGATCCCGAAGGCTGGTGCGATCGTCGCCGGCATCCCGCACCCGGTCCTCGGCGGTGCCGCCCTGGCCATGTTCGCGACGGTGGCGGTCGTCGGCTTCCAGACGCTGTCCCGCGTCGACTTCCACGACCACCGCAACGTCGTCATCGTCGCGACGAGCGTCGGCCTGGCGATGTACGTCACCGCGCAGCCCGATGTCGCCAAGGCGGTCCCCAGCTGGGCCCAGATCATCCTCGGCTCCGGCATCACCCTCGGGTCGATCACCGCCATCGTGCTGAACTTCCTGTTCCACCACGTGGGCTCGAGCCGGGGGCCGGCCGTCGCGGGCGCCCCGGGACGCCTGGTCCGCCTCGCGCAGGTCAACGAGATGAGCCGTGAGCAGTTCGTCGACACCTTCGGAGGGCTCTTCCAGGGGCCCCGGTGGGCGGTCGAGCGTGCCTACGAGTCAAGGCCGTTCGCCGACACGACCGACCTGCGCCGAGCCTTCCAGGAGGCGCTCTACACCGCAGGTGAGGACGAGCAGCGCCTGCTCATCGACTCCTACCCCGACCTCGGTGCCGAGAGCGTCGCGGACGGACGGGAGGGGGAGGACTCGCTGCACGACCAGGCCTTCCTCGGCCTCACCCGCCTCGACGAGAAGTCCTACGGCGAGCTGTCCGAGCTCACCTCGCAGTACCGCGAGCGGTTCGGCTTCCCCCTGGTCACCTGTGTGCGCGACCGGGACTCCTTCGACCAGGTGCTGCGTTCCGGCTGGCAGCGGCTGGAGAACTCGCCCGCGCAGGAGCACGCCGCGGCGCTGGTCGAGGCTGCGAAGATCGCGGGGTACCGCTTCGACGACCTCGTCGCCGACGCCAACCCCATCCACTCCGCCCGCACCCGATTCGTGGAGAGCCAGTGAGCCAGTCCGTGAGCGTCGAGGACTTCAACGCGCTACCGCCCGACGAGGCGGGGGAGCGGCTGGCCGCGTGCCTGCCGGTGGCCCGCTGGGTGGACACCGTCCGGGACGGCCGCCCGTATGCCGCGTGGCCGGCCCTCGAGGAGACCGCTGCCGCCGCGGCGGCCCACCTCGACGACGGCGAGCTCGAGGCGGCCCTGGCCGGTCACCCCCGGATCGGGGAACGGGCGTCGAGCCCGGACCACCAGGCGGCGTTCAGCGCCAAGGAGCAGTCGGGCGTGGACCCTGCCGACGCGGAGGTGGCGCGCGAGCTCGCCGCCGGCAACGCGGCATACGAGGAGCGTTTCGACCGGGTGTTCCTCATCCGGGCGGCAGGGCGTTCAGCCCCCGAGATCCTCGCCGAGCTCCGGCGCCGCCTCGGGAACGACGACGACACCGAACGCGCCGAGACCGTGACCCAGCTGCGCGAGATCGCGCTGCTCCGACTGCGACAGGTGGTCTCCTGATGGGCACCCTCTCCACGCACGTGCTCGACACCAGCCTGGGCCGGCCCGCCGCCGGGGTCGGGGTGGTCCTCGAGAGCGTCGACGGCACGGCCATCGGTGACGGCGTGACCGACGGGGACGGCCGGGTCGGCACCATCGGTCCGGAGCGCCTGGCTGCGGGCGACTACCAGCTGCGGTTCGCGTCGGGGGCGTACTTCGCCGCGCGTGACACCGAGGCGTTCTACCCCGAGGTGGTCGTGGTCTTCACCATCGCCGAGGAGGCCCAGCACTACCACGTGCCGGTGCTGCTCAACCCGTTCGGCTACTCCACCTACCGGGGCAGCTGAGCCGAAGCCACGTCGGCGCGGATATATCTGCGCCGCGTGCTGGGACAGGGCGTCGGGACTGTTGACCCGCCGTCCGGCTTTCTCCTAACGTCTCACTAATCGGAAAAAGAATTCCACGATACGAAAGTCAGAAGGACGTCATGACCGACCACGGACTGCGTTACCTCGTGAACTGCTCGATCCTCTTCGGCGAGCTGCCGCTCCTCGAGCGCCCCGCCGCGGCCAGGGCGGCAGGGTTCGACGCCGTCGAGTTCTGGTGGCCGTGGCCGGACCAGCCCGTCCCCTCCGACCGCGACGTCGACGCCTTCGTCACCGCGGTGCAGGACGCAGGGATCCAGCTCGTCGGCCTCAACTTCTTCGCCGGTGACCTGGCCGGCCCGGACTGCGGTGTGCTGTCGATCCCCGACCGGGCGCAGCAGTTCCGCGACAACGTGGACGTGGCCGTCGGCATCGGTGAGCGCCTCGGCGCCTCGGCGTTCAACGCGCTCTTCGGCAACCGGGTCGACGGTGCCTCGGCGCAGGCGCAGGACGAGCTGGGGCGCGAGTCGATCGCCGCCGCGGCCAAGGCCGCCTCCGCCATCGGCGCCACCGTCCTCGTCGAGGCGGTCAGTGGCCCCAAGCCCTATCCGCTGCGCACCGCGGCCGACGCGGTCTCGGTGGTCCGGGACGTGCGCGCGACCGGCGCGGACAACGTCGCGTTCCTCCTCGACCTCTACCACCTGGCCGCGAACGGCGACGACCTCGACGCCGCCATCCGTGACCACGTCGACGTCACCGCGCACGTCCAGATCGCCGACGCCCCCGGCCGTGGCGAACCCGGCACGGGCGACCTCGACCTCCAGCGCCACCTCGGTGACCTCGCCACCCGCGGGTATGCCGGGTGGGTCGGCCTCGAGTACAAGCCCACCACCGCGACCACCCCGGAGAGCTTCGCCTGGCTGCCGCGCGAACGCCGCGCCGCCACGGCCACCGCCTGACCCCCCGCCTTCCCCCGCCCTTCCCCCGCCCTTCCCCGGATTGGGTGCCTGAACGGTCGGAAACCCGACCACCTGAGCACCCAAAGCGGGTCAGAAACGACCAGCAAGGAGAACGACATGACCAGCATCGCCTTCATCGGACTCGGCATCATGGGCAGCCCGATGGCCGTCCACCTGCAGGAGGCCGGCCACGACGTCGTGGGCTACAACCTGCACCCCGACAAGACCCAGCCGCTCGTCGACGCCGGTGGCCGCGCCGCCGCCTCGATCGCCGAGGCGGTCGAGGACGTCGACGTGGTGGCCGTGATGGTCCCCGACAGCCCCGACGTGCAGGACGTCCTCGTCGGCGAGGGTGGCGTCTTCGACCACGCGAAGTCGGGGACGCTCGTCATCGACTTCTCGTCGATCCGTCCCGACGTGACCGCCGACCTCGCGAAGGCGGCCAGGGACAAGGGTTTCCGGTTGCTGGATGCCCCGGTCTCCGGCGGTGAGGCCGGCGCGAAGAACGCCGCCCTGTCGATCATGGTCGGTGGCGACGGTGCCGACTTCGAGGAGGCCAAGCCGCTGTTCGACGTCGTCGGCAAGACCATCGTCCACGTCGGGGGCAACGGCGCGGGGCAGACGGTCAAGGCAGCCAACCAGCTCATCGTCGCGGCCAACATCCAGGCCCTGGCCGAGGCCGTGACCTTCCTCGACGCCTATGACGTCGACCTCGAGGCAGCCCTCGACGTGCTCGGCGGCGGCCTGGCCGGGTCGAAGGTGCTCGAGCAGAAGCGGGCCAACATGGCCAAGCACGACTTCACCCCGGGTTTCCGGATCGACCTGCACCACAAGGACATGGGCATCGTCACCTCGGCTGCCCGCGAGGCCGGGGTCGTCGTACCCCTCGGCTCGCTCGTCGCCCAGCTCATGGCCTCCGCCCGAGCCAACGGCGACGGTGGCCTCGACCACTCCGCGCTGCTGCGTGGCGTCGAGCGGCTCTCGGGCCGCCTCGCCGGCTGACACAAGACCTCACCCCTGACCCGCGCCACCCGTTCGAGGTGTTCCCCACCGGATCCCGGTAGCCGAACACCTCGACCGGGCGGCACCACCATTTCGCACAGACACTGGAGCACCACCATGGCACGAATGACTGCGGCCCAAGCGGCCGTCGAGATCCTCAAGCTGGAGGGGGTGACCAACGTCTTCGGCCTGCCCGGAGCGGCGATCAACCCGTTCTACAAGGCGATGGAGACCAATGGCGGCCTCCACCACACGCTCGCCCGGCACGTCGAGGGCGCCTCGCACATGGCCGAGGGCTACACCCGTGCGAAGGCCGGCAACATCGGTGTCTGCATCGGCACCAGCGGTCCGGCCGGCACCGACATGATCACCGGCCTCTACTCCGCGAGCGCCGACTCGATCCCGATCCTGTGCATCACCGGTCAGGCGCCGGTCTCCAAGCTGCACAAGGAGGACTTCCAGGCGGTCGACATCTCGTCCATCGCCAAGCCGCTGACCAAGATGGCTGTCACCGTCCTCGAGGCGGCCCAGGTGCCGGGGACGTTCCAGCAGGCGTTCCACCTCATGCGATCGGGCCGCCCCGGCCCCGTCCTCATCGACCTGCCGATCGACGTCCAGATGACCGAGATCGAGTTCGACGTCGAGACCTACGCACCACTGCCCGTCTACAAGCCGGCCGCGACCCGGGCCCAGGTGAGCAAGGCCCTCGACCTGCTCGAGGCGAGCACGAAACCGCTCATCGTGTCCGGTGGTGGGGTCATCAACGCCGACGCCGCCGAGCTGCTCGTCGAGCTCGCCGAGCTGACCGGCGTGCCCGTCGTCCCGACGCTGATGGGCTGGGGCACCATTCCCGACGACCACGAGCTCAACGCCGGCATGGTCGGTCTCCAGACCAGCCACCGCTACGGCAACGCCACGATGCTCGAGGCGGACTTCGTCCTCGGCATCGGCAACCGCTGGGCCAATCGCCACACGGGCGACCTCGAGACCTACACGAAGGGGCGCACGTTCGTCCACGTCGACATCGAGCCGACCCAGGTCGGGCGGGTCTTCGCGCCGGACTACAGCATCGTCAGCGACGCCAGGGCCGCTCTCGCGCTGTTCGTGGAGGTCGCACGGGAGCGTCGCGACGCCAACCTGCTGTCCGACCGCACCGAGTGGGCCGAGTCCTGCCGCCAGCGCAAGCGCTCGCTGTGGCGCAAGACGAACTTCGACGTCACGCCGATCAAGCCGCAGCGCGTCTACCAGGAGATGAACCGAGCCTTCGGCCGCGACGTCCGGTACGTCTCGACGATCGGCCTCTCGCAGATCCAGGCGGCCCAGCTGCTGCACGTCTACAAGGACCGGCACTGGATCAACGCCGGCCAGGCCGGACCGCTCGGCTGGACGGTCCCCGCTGCCCTGGGTGTCGCGACGGCGGTCCCCGACGAGACCGTGGTCGCCCTGTCCGGTGACTACGACTTCCAGTTCATGATCGAGGAGCTGGCGGTCGGGGCACAGTTCAACATCCCCTACATCCACGTCCTCGTGAACAACGCCTACCTCGGCCTCATCCGGCAGGCGCAGCGCGGCTTCGAGATGGACTACTGCGTCCAGCTGTCCTTCGACAACGTCAACGCCCCGGAGCTGAACGGCTACGGCGTCGACCACGTGAAGGTCGTCGAGGGCCTGGGCTGCAAGGCGATCCGCGTCTTCGAACCCGAGGAGATCGCCCCGGCGCTGGAGAAGGCCAAGGCGATGGCGCAGGAGTACCGCGTCCCCGTCGTCGTCGAGGTCATCCTCGAGCGCGTCACCAACGTCTCGATGGGCCAGAGCATCGCGAACGTCACCGAGTTCGAGGAGCTCGCCAACGGGGGAGCCGATGCCCCGACCGCCGTCTTCGCCAACTTGGACTGAGGCCTTCCCGTGATCGTCCCCGCCCCGGCGCCGTGCGTCGTGATCGCCCCCGACAAGTTCAAGGGCACCCTCACCGCAGCCGCGGTGGCCACCCACCTGGCCACCGGGCTCCGGTCGGTGCTCCCGGACGTCGAGGTCGTGATGGTGCCCGTCGCCGACGGCGGGGACGGCACGTTGGCCGCGGCCGAGGCCGCCGGGTTCGAGCAGGTCACGGTGCCCGCGCACGGTCCGACCGGTGAGGACTGCAAGGCCTCATATGGCGCCCGCGGCAGCGAGGCGGTCGTCGAGCTCGCGGAGGTGTGCGGGTTGGACCTGCTCGCCGAGCGAGGCCTGGCGCCCCTCGCGGCGACGAGCCGGGGGACGGGCGACCTCATCAGCGCCGCGCTGGACGACGGCGCCCGCAGGGTGGTGGTCGGCATCGGGGGCAGTGCCAGCACCGACGGTGGGCTGGGGCTGCTGCAGGCGTTGGGCGCCAGGGTGACCGGTGCCGACGGGCGTGAGGTCGGGCCCGGTGGCCTCGGCCTCGAGGATGCCGTGGCACTCGACCTGTCCGGCCTGCACCCCGGTCTGGCCGGTGCAGAGGTCGTCGTCGCCTGCGACGTCGACAACCCCCTCACCGGGTCGCACGGGGCGGCGGCGGTCTACGGCCCGCAGAAGGGCGCCTCGCCCGACGACGTCGAACGCCTCGACGCCGCCCTCACCCGCTGGGCCGACCTCGTCGCCGCCACGACGGGGGCCGACCACCGGGACGATCCCGGTGCGGGGGCGGCGGGGGGTGTGGGGTTCGGGCTGGTCGCCGTCGCAGGGGCGACGACGCGACCGGGCGCCGACCTCGTCTTCGAGCTCACCGGGTTCCACGACGCGCTCGTCGCCGCGACGCTCGTCATCACCGGTGAGGGAGCCCTGGACCGGCAGACGTTGCACGGCAAGGCTCCTGCTGCCGTCGCCGCGGCGGCACGGGAGGCAGGCGTGCCCGTTGTCGCCGTGGCCGGGAAGGTCCTGCTCACCGAGGGCGACCTGCGCGCGGCCGGGATCGGCGCGGCATATGCGCTCGTCGAGGAGGGCTCCGAGCAGGAGGCCTTCGACGCTCCCGGTCCGCTCCTCGAACGGCTCGGGGCCCGGATCGCCCGCGAGCACCTCGGTGGTGCCCGATGAGGTTCGCGCGGGTGGGGGCGGCCGGCGCAGAGCGCCCCGTGGTGGTGTCCGCCGACGGCGGCCTGCTGGACCTCGGTGCTGCCTGGGGCGACGTCGACGGGGCCCTGGGTGACCTGGCCGCGGTGGGCTCCGCCCTCGACGGTGGGCACCTCCCGTCGGTGGGTGGGGACGACGAGCTGCGGTTCGGGTCGCCGATCCCGCGACCGGGCAAGGTGGTCGGGATCGGGCTCAACTACGCCGACCACGCCGCCGAGGCCGGTGCGGCCCTGCCGACCGAGCCCGTGGTCTTCCTCAAGGCGACGACGTCGGTCTGCGGTCCGACCGACGACATCCGGATGCTGCCCGGGTCGTCGAGCACCGACTACGAGGTGGAGCTCGGCGTCGTCCTCGGCGCGACCCTGCGCGACGAGGCCGACCCGGCGCGCGCGCTGGAGGCCGTCGCCGGGTACGTCCTGGCCCACGACGTCTCCGACCGCGCGATGCAGCTCGAGCGCGGTGGGACCTGGACCAAGGGCAAGTCGGCCGACACGTTCTGCCCGGTGGGTCCGTGGCTGGTCACCCCCGACGAGGTCGGCGACCCGGCCGCCCTGCGGCTGCGGCTGTCGGTGAACGGTGAACCGCGCCAGGACGGGACGACGGCCGACATGGTGTTCGGCGTGGGGGAGCTGCTCGCCTACGTGAGCCGCCTGATGACCCTCGAGCCGGGTGACCTCGTCATCACCGGGACCCCCGCCGGGGTCGCCATGGGTCAGGTCGAGCCCAGGCCCTACCTGCGCCACGGCGACGTGGTGGAGCTCGACGGAGGGGTGCTGGGTCGGCAGCGCAGCCGGGTCGTCGACCCCTCGGCGAACCCGACCCCCGACCACGCCGGGGTGACAGGATGACCGACGTGGCTGCGGGCGCGAACGACAGCAACGGCGCGGACGAGAGGCGAGGTGCGGCAGTGGGTGCAGACGTGGTCCTGCGGGCCAGGCGGGCAGTGGTCGGGGGTCGCGAGACCTCGGCCAGCGTGCACGTGGCCGGCGAAAGGGTCGTCGCCGTGGAGGCGTACGACGCGCCCGTCCCCGAGGGTGCCCGGGTCGTCGACCTCGCCGATGACGAGGTGCTGCTGCCGGGCCTCGTGGACTCGCACGTCCACGTGAACGAGCCGGGTCGCACCGAGTGGGAGGGTTTCGCCAGCGCCACCCGGGCGGCAGCCGCCGGCGGGGTCACGACCATCATCGACATGCCGCTCAACAGCATCCCGCCGACGGTGAATGTCGCTGCGCTGGAGGAGAAGCGGGCCGTCGCCCGGGACCAGGCGTACGTCGACGTCGGCTTCTGGGGTGGCGCGATCCCCGGGAACGTGGCGGACCTGCGGCCCCTGCACGACGCCGGGGTCTTCGGTTTCAAGTGCTTCCTGCTGCACTCGGGTGTCGACGAGTTCCCCCACCTCGAGCCGGACGAGCTCGAGGCGGCGATGCGCGAGACCGGGTCGTTCGACGCGCTGATGATCGTGCACGCCGAGGACTCCCACGCGATCGACCACGCAGCGGCCCCGGACGGCGAGGAGTACGACCGGTTCCTGCACTCGCGCCCGCGAGGCGCCGAGAACCTCGCCATCGCCCAGGTCATCGAGCTGGCCCGCTGGACCGGTGCCCGGGCGCACATCCTGCACCTGTCGAGCTCCGACGCGCTGCCCATGATCCGGTCAGCCCGCGCCGACGGGGTCCGGCTGACCGTCGAGACCTGCCCGCACTACCTGTCCTTCACGGCGGAGGAGATCCCGGACGGGGCGACGGAGTTCAAGTGCTGCCCGCCGATCCGTGAGGCGGCCAACCGCGAGCTCCTGTGGGACGGGCTGGTCGAAGGTGCCATCGACCTCGTCGTCACCGACCACTCACCGTGCACCGAGGACCTCAAGCGGTTCGACACGGGTGACTTCGGCCAGGCCTGGGGCGGCATCGCGGGCCTCCAGGTCGGGCTGTCGGCCACGTGGACCGGGGCACGCGAGCGTGGCCTGTCGCTCGCCGACGTCGTCCAGTGGATGGCGACCGGTCCCGCCGACCAGACCGGGCTCACCGACCGCGGACGCATCGAGCCCGGCGCGATGGCGAACTTCGCCGTGTTCGCGCCCGACGAGGCCTTCACCGTCGAGATCGGCCACCTGCACCACAAGAACCCCGTGTCGGCGTACGCCGGCCGCACGCTCACCGGAGTCGTCCGCCAGACCTGGCTGCACGGCACACCGGTCGACCTCGGAGCCGACCCGCGTGGGCGGCTCCTGACGAGAGGACAGTCATGACCACCCCCCGCACCACGACACCGAAGTACTACGCCCCCGCCGGTGGGCTGCCGCCGCAGACGCAGCTCACCACCGACCGGGCCACCTTCACCGAGGCGTATGCCGTGCTGCCGCGCGGGACGATGACCGACATCGTCACCAGCAACCTGCCCTTCTGGGACGACACGCGGCTGTGGGTGATCGCTCGGCCGCTGTCGGGGTTCGCCGAGACGTTCTCGCAGTACATCGTCGAGGTCTCGCCGGGAGGCGGCTCCGACCGGCCCGAGCTCGACCCCGGCGCCGAGGGCGTGGTCTTCGTCGTCGCGGGTGGCCTGCGGATCACCATCGAAGGGGTCTCGCACGACCTCGGTCCCGGTGGGTACGCGTACCTCCCCGCCGGCTGCGAGTGGACGCTGCGCGCCGACTCGAAGGAGACGGCGAAGTTCCACTGGATCCGCAAGGCGTACGAGCGGGTGGATGGCATCGACGTGCCGGAGCCCTTCGTCACCAACGAGACCGATGTAGAGGGCGGCGAGATGCCCGGCACCGACGGCGTGTGGACGACCCAGCGGTTCGTCGACCCCCAGGACGTGCGCCACGACATGCACGTCAACATCGTCAACTTCGAGCCCGGCGGGGCGATCCCGTTCCCCGAGACCCACGTCATGGAGCACGGCCTCTACGTCCTCGAGGGCAAGGCCGTCTACCTGCTCAACAACGACTGGGTCGAGGTGCAGGAGGGCGACTTCATGTGGCTGCGCGCCTTCTGCCCCCAGGCCTGCTACGCCGGTGGCCCCGGTCGGTTCCGCTACCTGCTCTACAAGGACGTCAACCGGCACGCGAAGCTCAGCCGCCAGTTCGTGTAGGTGGACGGACTCGGGTGGGCATGATGGTCGGGTGACCGGGCGAGGAGGGGCAGCGTGAACCAGCCACGACGGCAGTCGGGCATCGTCAGCCTGCTCGTCCGCGAGGGCAGCTATGCCACCGGTCCGCAGGTGCTCTCGGAGCTGCGCCGGGTCATCGCGTCCGGCGCGGTCCCACCCGGCAGCCCCATCCCGCTCGACGACGTCGCAGCGTTCTTCGGGGTGTCACTCATCCCGGTCCGGGAGGCCCTCAAGACCCTCCTCGGTGAGGGCCTGCTCGAGCACCAACCCCGCCTCGGCTACACCGTCACCGCCCTCTCCGCGGCCGAGCTCGACGAGCTCTACGTCGTGCGGGGCGCGCTCGAGGCAGCTGCTCTGGACGCTGCTGCGCTGCAGTCGACCCCGGCCGACCACACCCGCGCCGCCGCGATCCACGAGCAGCTCGTGCAGGCGGTGGCGGACGGTGACGCCGCCGGCTTCCAGCGGGCGAGCCGTGAGTTCCACGAGGCGCTGCTCGCGCCCTGCCGCATGCCGCGGCTGCTGCACATGCTCGACATCGCCTGGAACCTCACCGAGCCGGTCCAGACGATGATGCGCGTCACCGAGGACGAGCGCGAGGAGATGCGCGTCGACCACCAGGCGATGCTCGATGCGTTCGTGGCCCGCGACGCGGCCGGTCTGCGCGAGGCGAGCCACGAGCACCACGACCGGCTGACCGCCTGCATCTCCCGCCTCGGCGACCAGGGCTGAGCGGCGCGCTCACCGGCGCGCCGACCCGCGCCGACCGGCGCAAGGCCCGTGTGGATATACGCAGATATACGGTTCAAGGCCTTCTTCCACCCCGGTTCCGTCCCTAGCGTTCTCCGCAGGATCCGCGGCCGACGCGGTGGACAAAGGAGTCCGGATGAGCACCACTGAGAAGCCCTTCGAGACCGAGGCGGCAGCCGCTGCAGCCGGTTTCGCGACCCACCACGGCGAGCACGACCACGGCGCCGGCGCCGGCCTGATCAAGCCGTCGTACGACGAGCGCCTGACCAACGAGGACCTCGCGCCGCTCAAGGAGCAGACGTGGTCCTGGTACAACATCTTCGCGTTCTGGATGTCCGACGTGCACAGCGTCGGCGGGTACATCACCGCCGGCAGCCTCTTCGCCCTCGGCCTGACCAGCTGGCAGGTGTTCGTGTGCCTCATCGTCGGCATCACCATCGTCCTGTTCTTCTGCAACCTCGTGGCCAAGCCGAGCCAGCGCACGGGCGTCCCGTACCCCGTGATCTGCCGCTCGGTCTTCGGGGTCCTGGGCGCCAACATCCCGGCCATCATCCGCGGCCTGATCGCGGTGGCCTGGTACGGCATCCAGACCTACCTCGCGTCGGCCTCGTTGGACATCCTGCTGGTCCGCATGTGGCCCGGGCTCGCGCCGTACGCCGAGGTGGACCAGCACGGGTTCCTCGGGCTCTCCACCCTCGGCTACGCGACGTTCGCCCTCCTCTGGGTGGCCCAGGCGGCGGTCTTCTGGACCGGCATGAACACCATCCGCAAGTTCATCGACTTCGCCGGCCCGGCCGTCTACGTCGTCATGATCGCGCTCTGCGTCTACCTGCTGTCCAAGGCCGGCTGGAACGTCAACCTCAACCTCTCGGACCACGAGCTCTCCGGAGGCAAGGTCTTCACGACCATGCTCGCCGCGACCGCGCTGGTGGTCTCGTACTTCTCCGGGCCGATGCTCAACTTCGGTGACTTCTCGCGGTACGGCCGGTCGTTCGAAGCCGTGAAGAAGGGCAACTTCTGGGGCCTGCCGGTCAACTTCGTCTTCTTCTCGCTGCTGACCGTCCTCACCGCCGCGGCGACCCTGCCGGTCTACGGCAAGCTCATCACCGACCCCGTGGAGACGGTGGGACACATCGACAACACCTTCGCCCTCGTCCTGGCGGCGCTGACCTTCACCACGGCCACGATCGGCATCAACATCGTCGCCAACTTCGTCTCCCCCGCGTTCGACTTCTCCAACGTCAGCCCGCAGAAGATCAGCTGGCGCATGGGCGGCATGATCGCCGCCGTCGGCTCGGTCCTCCTCACCCCGTGGAACCTCTACAACAGCCCCGAGACGATCCACTACACGCTGGACACCCTGGGTGCCTTCATCGGTCCGCTCTTCGGGGTCCTCATCGCCCACTACTACGTCGTGCACAAGCAGCAGGTCTGCATCGACGACCTGTTCACCCTCGACGAGTCCGGGGCCTACCACTACACGAAGGGCTACAACCCGTCGGCGATCTGGGCCACCGCCATCGCCGCGGTGTGCGCGATGCTCGCGGTGTTCGTGCCCGGCATCAACCGGTTCGACGACTACAGCTGGTTCATCGGCTGCGGAATCGGCTTCGCCGCCTACGCCCTCATCGCCCCCCGCATGGGGATCGGCGCCGAGCAGCTGGCGGCCAAGTGCGTCGGCAAGACCGTCTCGGAGTGACCGCCGTGGGTGCCAACGACACCGTCCGACTCACCGTCATCAACCCCAACACGACGGTCGCGATGACCTCGCTCATCGAGGCGGAGGCCAGGCGCGTGGCGGGACCCGGGACCGTCGTGACGGGACGGACCCCGGCGATGGGGCCGGCGTCGATCGAGAGCCACTACGACGAGGCGCTCAGCGTCCCGGGAGTGCTCGAGATCATCCGCGAGGACACGCAGGCGGACGCGTTCGTGCTCGCCTGCTTCGGGGACCCCGGCCTGGACGCTGCGCGGGAGGCCGCGTCCAGGCCGGTGATCGGCATCGCCGAGGCGGCGATGAAGACCGCGTCGCTGCTCGGCCGGTCGTTCAGCGTCGTCACGACGATGAACCGGACGGTCGGCCGCGCGTGGGACCTCACCCGAACCTATGGTCTCGAGCGGCAGTGCGCCGGGGTGCACGCCTGCGACATCCCCGTCCTCGAGCTGGAGGAGGACCAGGACCACACGTATGCCGTGATCCTGGCCTTCGCGAAGACCGCCCTGGCCCAGGACGGCAGCGACGCCATCGTGCTCGGGTGCGCGGGGATGGCCGGCCTCCCCGAGCTGCTCACGCAACAGCTCGGGGTGCCGGTCGTCGACGGCGTCGCCGCCGGGACGTTGCTCGCGGAGTCGCTGGTGCGACAGGGACTTCGGCCCGCGACCCACGGTGAGCTCGCCCCGCCGCCGCCCAAGGCCTTCACCGGCGCCCTGTCCGCCTTCGGCCGCCAGGGCTGAGGCCGCGGCATCGGTCCAGTCCGTGAAACAGCAGGCCGCAAACCCTTGATTCAACAGTTTGTAGAGGATTACCGTCGTCGCAGCACAACGCGGCCGTTGTTCTGCATGGATAACCGGCGGACCCGCTCGTCACGCAACCATGCACCCGGTCGATCTCGCCCGGGTGGATGATGGACCCCAACGGCGGGGGACGGGAGCTGCGGGTATGGCGTCACGGCACGAGGTCACGGTCAACGGGGCGGCGCGCCCCCTCACCGGGGTCGACCCGGCGACGAACGCGTTGGACTTCCTGCGGGCCCAGGGCCTGACGGGGGCCAAGGAAGGGTGCGCCGAGGGGGAGTGCGGCGCCTGCTCGGTGATGATTGCCCGACCCGACGGGGACGACGCCTCCCGGTGGACCGCCGTCAACGCCTGTCTCATCCCTGCGGCGGCACTCGACGGCCAGGAGGTCGTCACCGCCGAGGGCCTCGGCACCCCCGACGACCTCCACCCGGTGCAGCGCGAGATGGCCGTCCGGGGTGGGTCGCAGTGCGGCTACTGCACGCCCGGGTTCATCTGCAGCATGGCAGCCGAGTTCTACCGCGGAGACCGCTGCCCGGCGCCCGGTGGACCCTCCGACGACGCGGTGTCGTCCAACGGGTCGGCCCACGCCGCGCACGGCACCGACCCCGAGCACGGCGAGAACGGGTTCGACCTGCATGCCCTGTCCGGCAACCTGTGTCGTTGCACCGGCTACCGGCCCATCCGTGACGCCGCCTACGCGCTCGAGCAGCCCGCCGACGGGGACCCGCTCGCCGAGCGCTCGAGCCGTCCGGCTCCCGTCGCCGCCCACACCCGCCTCGAGGGCTCGAGCGGCGTCTTCGAGCGACCCGCCGACCTGCCGCAGGCGCTCGCCCTGCTCGCCGACCACCCGGGCGCCGTCCTCGTCGCCGGTTCGACCGACTGGGGCGTCGAGGTCAACATCCGAGGTGTCCGCGCGCCGTACGCCATCGGCATCGACCGACTCCCCGAGCTGCGCAGCTTCCACGTGGGGGACCACTCGGTCGAGATCGGCGCAGCCCTGACGCTGAGCGAGGTCGAGCGTGGGCTGGAGGGCCGGATCCCGTTGCTGGACCAGCTGTTCCCCCAGTTCGCCTCACGCCTGATCCGCAACGGCGCCACCATCGGCGGCAACCTCGGCACCGGCTCGCCGATCGGCGACAGCCCACCGGCGCTGCTCGCCCTCGAGGCCACCGTGGTGCTGGCGTCCGTCGACGGGGACCGCGAGGTGCCCCTGTCGGACTACTTCACCGGGTACCGCCAGACCGTCAAGCGCGACGACGAGCTCATCCGCGCAGTGCGGATCCCCCTGCCCGTCAGCGGGATCGCCGCGTTCCACAAGATCGCCAAGCGCCGGTTCGACGACATCTCCAGCGTCGCTGTCGGCTTCGCCATCGACGTGCAGGAGGGTGTCGTCGCCAAGGCGCGCATCGGCCTCGGCGGTGTGGCGGCGACCCCTGTGCGGGCGCTCGCCACCGAGGCCGCGCTCGAGGGGCGCGCCTGGACCATCGACGTCGTCCGCGAGGCGGCGGACGTGATGGCCCGCGAGGGCACGCCGATGGACGACCACCGGGCCAGCGCTCCATACCGCTCCGCGATGCTCGGCACCGCCCTCCTCAAGCTGCATGCCCAGACCGCGACCCCGCAGGAGGTGGGAGCATGAGCGCACTCTCCGAGCGCCCGGCGAACCCCGTTGTCGGACAAGAGATCCCGCACGAGGCGGCCGCGCTGCACGTGACCGGTCTGGCCCTCTACACCGACGACCTCGTCCAGCGCACGCACGCCGTCCTGCACGCCCACCCGGTGCAGGCTCCGCACGCCCACGCCCGGGTGACCGGCTTGCGCACGGCCCCGGCCCTCGACGTGCCCGGAGTGGTCCGGGTCCTCACCGCGGACGACGTCCCCGGGGTCAACGACGCCGGCGTGAAGCACGACGAGCCGCTGTTCCCGTCCGAGGTCATGTTCCACGGCCACGCGGTGTGCTGGGTCCTCGGCGAGACGCTCGAGGCCGCGCGCCTCGGGTCCCTGGCCGTCGAGGTCGACTACGAGCCGCTGCCCTCGATCGTCAGCGTCCGTGAGGCCATCGAGGCCGACAGCTTCCAGGGGGCGCGGCCCAAGGTGGAGCGCGGTGACATCGACGCCGGGTTCGACGGCGCGGCCCACGTGTTCAGCGGCGAGTTCGAGTTCGCCGGCCAGGAGCACTTCTACCTCGAGACGCACGCCTCGCTCGCCCTGGTGGACGAGAACGGCCAGGTCTTCATCCAGAGCAGCACCCAGCACCCGACCGAGACGCAGGACATCGTGGCCCACGTCCTCGGCGTGCCGAGCAACGAGGTCACGGTGCAGTGCCTGCGCATGGGGGGCGGCTTCGGGGGCAAGGAGATGCAACCCCACGGGTATGCCGCCATCGCCGCTCTGGGGGCGCGGCTCACCGGTCGCCCGGTGCGGCTGCGCCTCACGCGCACCCAGGACATGACGATGTCCGGCAAGCGGCACGGGTTCCACGCGCAGTGGCGGGTGGCGTTCGACGAGTCCGGGCTGATCCGGGCGCTCGACGCGACCCTCACGTCCGACGGCGGGTGGAGCCTCGACCTGTCCGAGCCCGTCCTGGCGCGCGCGCTGTGCCACATCGACAACGCCTACTGGATCCCCAACATCCGCGTGAACGGCCGGATCGCCAAGTCCCACAAGACCTCCCAGACCGCGTTCCGAGGATTTGGTGGACCGCAGGGGATGCTCGTCATCGAGGACATCCTCGGCCGGTGTGCTCCGTTGCTGGGCATAGACCCCATCGACCTGCGGAGCCGCAACTTCTACGCAGACGGCCAGAGCACTCCGTACGGGCAGCCCGTCCGGCACCCCGAGCGGACCGGCACCTGCTGGGACCAGGTCCTCACGACCGGTGACATCCGGGCCCGCCAGGCGAAGATCGAGGAGTTCAACGCGACCCACGAGCACACCAAGCGTGGGCTGGCCATGACTCCGGTGAAGTTCGGGATCTCCTTCAACTTCACCGCCTTCAACCAGGCGGGCGCCCTCGTCCACGTCTACAAGGACGGCTCGGTGCTCATCACGCACGGCGGCACCGAGATGGGGCAGGGTCTGCACACCAAGATGCTCCAGGTCGCGGCCACGACCCTCGGGGTGCCCCTGTCGACCGTGCGCCTCGCACCGACCCGCACCGACAAGGTGCCCAACACCTCGGCCACCGCGGCCAGCTCCGGTGCCGACCTCAACGGTGGCGCGGTGAAGAACGCCTGCGAGCAGGTGCTCGAACGGCTGCGTGAGGTCGCGGGTCGCAGGCTCGGGGTGCACCCGGCCGACGTCAGGTTCGTCGACGGGCAGGTGACCACGGTCGGTGGCAGCGAGTCGGTGCCGTGGGCCGACCTGGTCAACCAGGCGTACTTCCAGCGGGTCCAGCTGTGGGCGGCGGGCTTCTACCGCACCGAGGGCCTGCACTGGGACTCCTCGATCATGCACGGGTCACCGTTCAAGTACTTCTCGTACGGCGTCGCGGCCACCGAGGTCGAGGTCGACGGGTTCACCGGCGCCTACCGCACGCGCCGGGTGGACATCGTCCACGACGTCGGCGACAGCCTCTCGCCGCTGGTCGACATCGGTCAGGTCGAGGGCGCCTTCGTCCAGGGCGCCGGCTGGCTGACCCTGGAGGACCTGCGCTGGGACGAGAGCGACCGGCCGTCCCGCGGCCGGCTGGCGACCCAGGCGGCCAGCACCTACAAGCTGCCGAGCTTCTCCGAGATGCCCGAGGTCTTCAACGTCGCGCTGCTCCAGCGGGCCCACGAGGACGGCGCCGTCTACGGTTCCAAGGCGGTCGGCGAGCCGCCGCTCATGCTCGCATTCTCCGTCCGGGAGGCGTTGCGCCAGGCTGCCGCGGCGTTCGGGCCGTCAGGCACCAGCGTCGACCTTGCCTCGCCGGCGACCCCCGAGGCCGTGTGGTGGGCGCTGGAGCAGGCCCGTCGCAGCGGTGCCGGGCAGGACGAGCACGGGCACGTGGACGAGGGAGCGCCCGGCGTGGTCCCCGACCAGCCGGACGCCGACGACCGGCCACTGCGACCGCACTCCGAGCTCGCGGCGCAGTCCGCCTCCGGTGGAGCCTGAGATGCACTGGCTGGCGGCGGTCGAACGGCTCCGGCGCGAGCGTCGCGCCGGCGTCCTGGTCACCCTCGTCTCCGTCCGCGGCCACTCGCCGCGGGAGGCGGGAGCCAAGATGGTCGTGTCCGTCGACGACGCCTGGGACAGCATCGGCGGGGGCAACCTCGAGGCCACTGCCGTGGCCCGGGCACGGACCATGGTCGCCGAGGGCGTGCTCGTCCCCGAGCAGCTGTCGTTGTCGCTCAACGACAAGGCGCGTGCCGAGCACGGTCAGCAGTGCTGCGGCGGGGAGGTCGTCATCCTGCTCGAGCCGCTGGCCGTGGCCCCCTCGGTGGCGATCTTCGGGATGGGCCACGTCGGCCTCGAGCTGGCCCGCATCCTCGCGCGGCACGACCTCGAGCTGCACCTCGTCGACTCGCGCGCCGACCACGTCTCACCACGGAGGCTGGCGCCGCTCGACGACGCCGTCGCGCGGGTGCACGCCCACCACGCACCGGTGCCCGAGCTGGTGCTCGGCCAGGTGCCGCACGGCACGCACGTCCTCGTCATGACGCACGACCACGCCGAGGACGCGGCCCTGTGCGACTCCGCGCTGCGCTGCAGCCACCTCGCGTCGATCGGGCTCATCGGCTCGTCGGCGAAGTGGTCCCGCTTCCGCAAGCGCCTTGCGGCGGAGGGACATTCGGCCGAAACCCTCAGTCGTATCACCACGCCGATCGGCCTGCCCGAGCTCACCGGCAAGGATCCCGCGACCATCGCCGTGAGCGTCGCTGCCGACCTCGTGCGGGTGTTCGAGGCCGAACGGTCCTCGGCCCGTGTCGACGACCGCCAGCAGGTCACGACGTGACCCTCTACCGCGCCCGCATCGTCGACACCCCGTCCGACCCCTTCGCCGGTGGCGCCCTGCGTGCAGAGGAGGACGGCGGCCTCGTCGTCGACGAGTCGGGGCTCATCGTCGCGCGCGGTTCCTTCGCCGAGGTGCGCGTCGAGCACCCGGACGAGGTGGTCATCGAGCTGCCCGGGGGCATGCTCCTGCCGGGCCTGGTCGACACCCACGTGCACTACCCGCAGGTGCGGGTCATCGGCGGTCTGGGCATGCCGCTGCTCGACTGGCTCGACCAGTGCGCCCTCCCCGAGGAGGCACGCCTCGCCGACGTCGCCTACGCCAAGGGTGTCGCGCGCGACTTCGTCACCGGTCTGGTCGATGCCGGCACCACGACGGCGCTCGTGTTCGGCTCCCACTTCGCCACCGCCGTCGACTCGATGTTCGCCGCCGCCGACGTGGCCGGGTTGCGGGTCACCACCGGGCTCGTCGTCTCGGACCGCAGCCTGCGGCCCGAGCTGCTGTCCACCCCCGACCGGGCCTACGACGAGGCGCGCGGGCTCGCCGAGCGCTGGCACGGCCACGGTCGCCTCCGGTATGCCGTGACGCCCCGCTTCTCGTTCTCCGCCAGCGACGCGATGCTCGAGTCGTGCGCGGCGACGTTCAAGGAGGTGCAGGGCTCGTGGTTCACCTCCCACGTCAACGAGAACCTCTTCGAGGTCGCCGAGGTGAGGCGGCTCTTCGGTGGGACGAACTACGTCCACACCTACGCCAACCACGGCCTGGTCGACCGCAACTCGGTGCTGGCCCACAACGTGCACCCGGTCGACGAGGAGCTGGCCCTGCTCGCCAGCCAGGACGCCTCCGTGTCGCACTGCCCGACGAGCAACTCCGCGCTGGGCAGCGGGTTGTTCCCGCTGCAGCGGCACCTCGACCACGGGGTCCGGGTGGCGTTGGGGTCGGACGTCGGTGCAGGAACAGGCTTCTCGCTGCTGAAGGAGGGGCTGCAGGCCTACTTCATGCAGCAGCTGCTCGGCGCCGACGGCGTGGCGCTCACGTCGGCCCACCTGCTGTGGCTGGCGACGTCGGCCGGTGCCGACGCGCTCGGCCTGGCCGACGAGGTCGGTGACCTGTCGGTGGGCAAGCAGTTCGACGCGGTGTGGGTGCTGCCGCAGGCGGGCAGCCCGCTCGACGTCGGGCTCGGCAACGCGAACTCGACCCTGGACGCCCTGGCCAAGGTGTTCGCGCTGGGCACGACGAGCGACATCGAGGGCGTCTGGGTCGGTGGCGACCAGATCGCCGCCGGGCGGTTCCGCCGTCCCGCGACCCGCTGACGGCGACGCCCGCCCCGGGTCCGACCGGGGCGGGCGTCGTGGGCGAAGCGGTGGAGGTCAGGCCTTCTCGAGCCGGAGCACCTCGGTGTAGGCGGGGAGGGTGAGGAAGTCGGGGAAGTCGGGGTCGAGCGCGCACTCGACGAACAGCCGGCGAGCGGCCTCCCACTCGCCGTCGGCGAAGGCGTCCGTGCCGACGGACTCCTCCAGCGCTGCATACTCCTCCTCGACCAGGCGGTCGACGAGCTCGCGGGTGACCTTCTCCCCGGAGGTGAGGGTGACCTCGTTGTGGATCCACTGCCAGATCTGCGAACGCGAGATCTCGGCGGTGGCGGCGTCCTCCATGAGGTTGTGGATGCCGACCGCGCCGTTGCCCCGCAGCCACGACTGGAGGTAGGCGATGCCCACGGTGATGTTGCCGCGCAGGCCCTCCTCGGTGCGGTCGCCGGGGGTCTTGCCCGCTGCGAGCAGGTCGTCGGCGGAGACCGAGACGTCGTCGCGCTGCTTGCCGAGCTGGTTGGGCCGGTCGCCGAGGACCTCGGTGAAGACCTCCTTGCAGAGGTCGACCATGCCCGGGTGTGCGACCCACGAGCCGTCGAACCCGGCGCCGGCCTCGCGCTCCTTGTCGGCGCGGACCTTGGCGAACGCCTGGTCGTTGACCTCGGGGTCCTTGCTCGGGATGAACGCAGCCATGCCGCCGATCGCGAATGCACCGCGCCGGTGGCAGGTCTTCACGAGCAGCTCGCTGTAGGCCTTCATCATCGGCGCGGTCATCGTCACGGCGTTGCGGTCGGGGAGCGTGAACTCGGGACCGGAGTCGCGGAAGTACTTGATGATGGAGAACAGGTAGTCCCAGCGACCCGCGTTGAGTCCGGCGGCGTGGTCGCGCAGCTCGTAGAGGATCTCGTCCATCTCGAACGCGGCCGGGATGGTCTCGATGAGGACGGTCGCCCGGATCGAGCCGTGAGGGACGCCGACGTGCTCCTGGGCGAAGGTGAAGACGTCGTTCCAGAGGCGGGCCTCGCGGTGAGACTCCATCTTCGGCAGGTAGAAGTACGGGCCGCTGCCGCGCTCGAGGAGCTCCTTGGCATTGTGGAAGAAGTACAGGCCGAAGTCGACGAGCGCTCCGACCAGCGGCCTGCCGTCCAGCTGCAGGTGCTCCTCGTCGAGGTGCCAGCCGCGGGGACGCGGCACGATCACCGGCGTGGAGCTCGGGTCCTCGAGCGAGTAGTCCTTGCCCTGCGGCGAGGTGAACGCGATCGTGCCGCGGACCGCGTCTCGCAGGTTGACCTGGCCGCCGATGACGTTGGCCCAGTGCGGGGTGTTCGCGTCCTCGAGGTCGGCCAGCCACACCTTGGCGCCGGAGTTGAGGGCGTTGATCGCCATCTTGCGCTCGGTCGGACCGGTGATCTCGACACGGCGGTCGCGGAAGTCGGCCGGCGCCAGCGCCACGGTCCAGTCGCCCTCGCGCACCTCCCGGGTCTCGTCGAGGAAGTCGAGCCGGCCGGTCTTCGAGACCTGCTCGCGGCGAGCCCTGCGGGCGGCGAGGAGCTCGTCGCGGGTGCCGCCGAAGCGGGTCTGCAGCTCGGCGAGGAAGTCGAGGGCCTCGGGGGTCAGGACCTCGTCGCTGCGCTCGACCGGGCCTCCGGTCACGGTGATGGCGGACATCGGTGGCTCATCCTCACTGTCGGGGTCGGTGCACTACGATACTTCCATGATACGAAATCTTCTTCTCATTCGCCTCGTGGGGAGAGATATATGAGCACCGACGAGACCGCGATCGAGCCGGTCACGGCGGCGCCCAAGACCGGTGGGGTGCAGTCCCTCGAGCGGGCCTTCGCCATCCTCGAGACGATGGCCGACGCCGGTGGGGTGATCAGCCTCTCCCAGCTCGCGAACGACGCCGACCTGCCGCTGCCGACGATCCACCGCCTCGTGCGCACGCTGGTCGACCTCGGCTACGTGCGCCAGGAGGCCTCCCGCCAGTACTCGCTCGGACCGCGCCTGATCCGCCTCGGCGAGACCACCTCGCGCATGCTCGGCCGCTGGGCCCGCCCCCACATGGAGCGGCTCGCCCACGAGCTCGGGGAGTCGGTCAACCTCGCGATGCTCGACGGCGACCAGGTGGTCTACGTCGGCCAGGTGATGGCCTCCCGCAACTCGATGCGCATGTTCACCGAGGTGGGCCGTCGGGTCCTGCCGCACTCCACCGGGGTCGGCAAGGCGATCATGGCCGACCTCGACCCGGCCGACGTACGCGCCCTCTTGGAGCGCACCGGGATGCCGGCCCGCACCGAGCACACGATCACCACCCCGGAGGAGTTCCTCGCCGAGCTCGAACGCACCCGCCGTCGAGGTCACGCCCTCGACGAGGGGGAGCAGGAGGTCGGCGTCCGCTGCGTCGCGGTGGCCGTTCCCGACGCGCCGCAGCTCCTGGCCCTGTCGGTCTCCGGACCCGTGACGCGGGTGACCGACGAGTTCGTCGCGCGGGCGACGGGTCCGCTGCACCGTGCCGCCGAGGCCATCTCGCGGGAGATGCGCGGCGCCCGGTAGGGGTCACCGGGTGTCCGCACGGCAGCATCGGGCGAACGGTTGTCCCTGATGGGGTGAACAGTGGTCCCAGCGGCCGTTTCCGGTCCGTGGTGGCCGTTTCCTTCGGCACGCTGGTGCCATGGCCTACGGCTCCGAGTTCGGACCCATCGCCCTCGCCCACCGCGGAGGCGCCGGCCTCGCGCCCGAGAACACCCTGGCCGCGTTCGGTCGGGCTGCCGCCCTCGGCTTCCGCTACCTCGAGACCGACGTCAAGCTCACGTCCGACGACCACCTCGTCTGCTTCCACGACAACACCCTCGACCGCATCACGGACGGCCGCGGCCCTGTCGCCCGGCACACCCTCGCAGGGTTGCGCGGCATACGGGTGGAGGGCACTGAGCCGATCCCCACCCTGACCGAGGCCTTGGAGGCGTTCCCCGACGCCCGCTTCACCGTCGACCTCAAGGACCGCGGTGCCATTGGTCCCCTCGTGAAGGTCTTGCAGCACAAGGACTTCCGGGAGCGCGTCTGTGTGGCGGGCGCGTGGGACAGCTGGCTCGCGACCGTGCGGGCCGAGGCACCCGGGGTGCGCAGCGCCCTCGGCTGGCGTTCGCTCGCCGCCCTGGTCACGTCGTCGCGGACGGGGGTGCGGCCATCGCGGCGCCTGGCGACCGCGGAGTTCGCCCACGTGCCGCTGCGCCTGGGCCGCGTGCCGGTGTTCGTCGAGCGACTGGTCGAGGGTGCGCACCGCATCGGTGTGCGGGTGGTCGTCTGGACCATCGACGACCCGGTCGCGATGCGCCGGGTCCTCGACGCCGGGGTGGACGGCATCATCAGCGACCGGCCCGACCTGCTGCGCGAGGTCCTGGTCTCCCGCGGCCAGTGGACTCCCATGCCGGGCGCGCCCACGTTCCCGGAGGCCCTGAGCGCCTGACCACGCCGGGGCGGGGTCAGGCGCTCGAGGACTCGTCGGACAGGGTCAGGCGGTCTGCTGGAGCGCCTTGACCTCGTCGCGCGCCGCCACGATCGCGGCGTGCTGCTGCTGGACGACGGTGCGGAACCCGTCGCTGAGGTCGTCCTCCGCCAGCGCCTTCTCGTACTCCGACACCGCGTGGTCCTCACCGGTGACGGCCGCGCCGAGGACACCGGAGGCGTCGTCGCCGGTCAGGGCGTCCTTGAGGGACAGCCAGCCGCGGTGCAGCGTGGCGGCCACCGAGCCGCTCTCGTCGACGTCGTCACCGTAGTCGTGGCCCATGGACACGATGTCGCGCGCGAAGGCGGCGCGCTGCTCGGCCAGGCGCTCGAGCGTCGAGGCGGCCTCCGGGCTGTCGCTGTCACGCAGCTTCTCGGCGGCGGACGTGAAGCCGTTGCGGCCGTCCTTGAGGGTCTCCACGAGGTCCTTGGCGACCTTCTCGTCAGCTGACATGACTGTGCTCCTTCTGTCGGTGATGGCGTTCCCCGGTCACCTACCCGCTTCCGCGGCGTCCAAACCCCGCCACGGACACAGGCGTGCCGCGGACGCGAGGTGCGTCCGCGGCATACCCGCGCGGGGTGGTGTGGTGGAGGTCAGTCCTCCGACGAACCCGACATGCCCTGCTTGATGAGGTTCATGACCGACGAGTCGGCCAGGGTCGTGACATCGCCGACCTCGCGGTTCTCGGCGACGTCGCGCAGCAGGCGGCGCATGATCTTGCCCGAGCGGGTCTTGGGGAGCTCGGCGACCACCATGATCTGGCGGGGTTTGGCGATCGGACCGATCTCCTTGGCCACGTGGTTGCGCAGCTCCTGGACGGTCTCGTCACCGTTGTCGACGAACCCACCGCGCAGGATGACGAACGCGCACACCGCCTGGCCCGTGGTCTCGTCCGTCGCACCGACGACCGCGGCCTCGGCGACCGACGGGTGCGACACGAGGGCCGACTCGATCTCGGCGGTGGAGAGGCGGTGGCCGGACACGTTCATGACGTCGTCGACGCGGCCCAGGAGCCAGATGTTCCCCTTCTCGTCGTACTTGGCCCCGTCGCCGGCGAAGTAGTACTTCTCGCCGAACCGCGACCAGTACGTCTCCTTGTAGCGCTCGGGGTCGCCCCAGATGCCGCGGAGCATGCCGGGCCACGGCTTGGTGAGCACGAGGTAGCCGACGGCCTCGGGGTCGTGCAGCGGCTGGCCCTCGTCGTCGAGGATCTCGGCGCTGATGCCGGGGATCGGGCGCTGCGCCGAGCCGGGCTCGAGCGTGGTGACGCCCGGCAGCGGGCTGATCATGATGCCGCCGGTCTCGGTCTGCCACCACGTGTCGACGATCGGGGCCTTGTCGCTGCCGATGTGCTTGCGGTACCAGAGCCACGCCTCGGGGTTGATCGGCTCGCCGACCGACCCGAGCACGCGCAGCGACGACAGGTCGAACTTCGCCGGGATGTCGTCGCCCCACTTCATGAACGTCCGGATCGCCGTCGGCGCGGTGTAGAGGATCGAGACCTTGTACTTCTCGACGATCTCCCACCACCGGCCCTGGTGCGGCGTGTCCGGGGTGCCCTCGTAGATGACCTGCGTCGCGCCGTTCGCGAGCGGGCCGTAGACGATGTAGCTGTGGCCGGTGACCCAGCCGATGTCGGCGGTGCACCAGTAGACGTCGGTCTCGGGGTGCACGTCGTGGACGACGGAGTTCGTGTAGGCCGCCTGCGTGAGGTAGCCGCCCGTGGTGTGGAAGATGCCCTTGGGCTTCCCGGTGGTGCCGGACGTGTAGAGGATGAAGAGCGGGTGCTCGCTGTCGTGGGCGACGGCCTCGTGCTCGTCGCTCGCACTGTCGACGACGTCGTGCCACCAGACGTCGCGCTGGTCGTCCCACTCGACCTCGCCCTCGGTGCGCTTGACGACGAGGACCTTCTCCACGGTGCTGTCACCCGTGACGGCGGCGTCGACGGCAGGCTTCAGCGCTGCCGGCTTCCCCCGGCGGAACTGGCCGTCGGCGGTGATGACGACCTTGGCCTCGGCGTCAGCGATGCGGGTGCGCAGGGCGTCGGCCGAGAACCCGCCGAACACCACCGAGTGCGGCGCGCCGATGCGGGCGCAGGCCAGCATCGCGACGACGGCCTCGGGGATCATCGGCAGGTAGATCGCGACGCGGTCGCCCTTGGCCACCCCGAGGGACTCGAGTGCGTTCGCGGCCTTCGCGACGTCCTTCTGCAGGTCGGCGTACGTGATGGTGCGGGTGTCGCCACCCTCGCCCTCGAAGTGGATGGCGACGCGGTCACCGTTGCCCGCCTCCACGTGGCGGTCGACGCAGTTGTGGGCGACGTTGAGCTCACCGCCGACGAACCACTGGGCGAAGGGTGCACCGCTCCAGTCCAGGGTCTGGTCGAAGTCCTTGGCCCAGCTGATGCGCTGGCGGGCCTGGGCGGCCCAGAAGCCCTCGTGGTCGGACTCGGCCTGGTCGAAGAGCTCCTTGGTGCCGTTGGCCTGGGCCGCGAACTCGGGGGAGGGGGACAGGTCCCGCTCCGGCGACTGGCTCGTGGTGGTGCTCGTGGTGCCGGTCTCGGACACGGGTTCCTCCTGGAAGGGCTGAAGACGGCGTTGGCTTGCTACCCCCAGCCAACCCGCCCGACCCCTGCCACTGCAAGGGGAACGGTCGGCGTGGTCGTCCGGCGGCCCACTGGGCCAGCCGAGCGGCTAGCCTCGTCGCCGTGACCACCACGACCCAGGCGTCGGCGCCGTCCTCCCCCGACGAGCCCGGCCGCGGATCCCGTCGTGGCGCAGCACGGCTCCGCCACCTCTGGGCGCCCCTGTCGTTCGTCCTCGGCGCGCTGCTCTGGTGGCCGGTCGGCTTCCTCGGACTCGAGACGTGGCTGCACCTGCCACTCGACGTGTTCAAGGGCGACGTGCTCTTCCTCGGCGCAACGGCCGCCGCGGCGTCGGTGTCGCTCGTGGTGCGTTCGCCCTGGCCGCGGTTCGCCATCGTGCTGGTGTTCAGCGCCCTCGGCTGGGCCCTGGACGGACCGCACACGGACACCTATCCCCACGAACGCCTCGTCCTCGTCGCGCTGCTGGGCGGCGGTGCGCTGCTCGGCATCCTGCTCGGTGCGCGCGGGGCGAAGGGAGCGCTCGCCGCCGCGACGGTGCTGGCGGTGGTTGCCGGCCTGTCGCCGACGACCTGGCCCCGCGGCCTGGCGCTGGCCCTGGCGCTCGCGCTTCCGTTCGCGGTGGCGACCTGGCAGCGGGTCGCGCCGACGGTGCTCAGCCTGCTGCGGCTGGTGGTGACCTGGCTGGTGTTCGCCCTGCTCGCCAAGGCGCTGTCGTACGGCTGGGAGACGGTGCGTCCCGGCACCGGGGGCGTCCCCGTCAAGGAGGAGGCGCGCACCGTCGCCGACACCGCGTGGCTCTTCGTGCGGACCCAGTGGTGGCACCACTCGCAGGCCCTGCTCACCTCGTCGACCAAGTGGTACGTCCTCGCGGCGGTCCTGGCCGTCCTGGTCGTGCTGGTGCGCGCCGGTCGCGCGGCCCTGGCGCGCCGGTCGGCCACGGCGCCCGACAAGGCCAGGGCCTGACCGACCGGCGCGCGGGCGCCATACCTCCCGCGGGCGGCACACTCCCGCCGACCTGACCGGTCGCACGGGAGGTGTGCCGCGCAGTCGCCTACCAGCGGTGGGCGACGTCGATGACGAGGCGGCTGGTGGTGCCGTCGTTGACGGTGAAGGCGCGGAACGGCAGCCGTGCCCGCACACCGAGGCCCATCGAGGTGTACCCCTCGAAGGTGCCGGCCCAGGCGACCTGTCGGAACGTCGTGTACCCGGTGACGTCGACGACCTCCTTGGGGTTCTTCGGCGCGTAGGACGTCGTGCCGTTCGGGTTGTACGCCGGGGCGTTGACGACGACGACCAGCTTGGCCCCGCCGCGCAGCGGCACGAGCTTCCCCTGGCCCTCGGTGAACACGTTGCTGACGTACTTCACCGTGTAGCCCGACGGCCTCCCCTTGAGGTCGACGACGAGCCGGTCGTAGCACGAGTGTCGGCCCGACCGGACCCCGGTGACCGGGCCGATGGCCATGGTGCTGTTGGTCTTCGCGAGCGAGCCCCACGTGATGCCGCAGTACGGCGCGGCGGTGGTGGCGGTGGTCGCGCTCGTCGGCGAGGCGAGCGCGGCAGTGACGGGGATGGCCCCGAGGGCGGCGGCGACGACGAGTGACCGGATGGCCAGGCGGGTCGTGCGGTTCGTGCGGGTGGTCTTCATGGTGTCCCCCTTTCGGACACCCCAACGACGCGGGCCACGGCGTGCAGGTTGACCGCTCGCGGGCCACTGACCGTGTCGTCCACATAAGTCCGGTCGGTCCCGGCAGCACGGTGCCGCGCCCCCTGCTCGGGGACGCGGCACCGTGGTTCGCGCAGACCGGGTATGGCGCGTGGCTCCGCGCGGTCGTCGGGCCGCCCTAGTGGGTGGTCGCCTTCTCGGCACCGTGGCCGGTCAGGGACCGGACCTCCATCTCGGCGTACTTGGCGGCGTTGAACTCCTTGCTCGTCACGGTGCCGAGCCAGCCCAGGACGAAGGCCAGCGGGATCGAGACGATGCCCGGGTTGTCGAGCGGGAACCAGTGGAAGTCGGTGTCCTGCAACATCGACAGCGACTTGCCCGTCGCCGGGTCGACCGGCTTGCCAGAGACCACGGGGCTGAAGATGATCAGCGTCAGCGCGGTGATGAGGCCGCCGTAGATCGACCACAGCGCGCCACGGGTGTTGAACCGCTTCCAGAACAGCGAGTAGAGGATCGTGGGCAGGTTCGCGGACGCCGCGATGGCGAACGCGAGGGCCACGAGGAACGCGATGTTCTGGCCGTTGGCCAGGATCCCGCCGAGGATGGCGAAGATGCCAATGACGACCGCGGTGATGCGGGCGACCCTGACCTCCTCCTCCGCCGAGGCGGTGCCCTCCTTGATGACGGAGTTGTAGATGTCGTGCGACAGGCTGGCGCTGGCGGTGATGGTCAGTCCCGCGACGACCGCGAGGATCGTGGCGAACGCCACCGCCGAGATGATGCCGAGCAGCAGCTCCCCGCCCAGCTCGTAGGCGAGCAGCGGCGCGGCCGAGTTGGCCTTGCCCGGTGCGGCGGCGATGACCTTCGGGCCGACGAGGGCGGCGGCGCCGTACCCGAGCACGAGGGTGAACAGGTAGAAGATGCCGATGAGCCAGATGGCCCACTCGACCGACTTCCGGGCCTCCTTGGACGAGGGCACCGTGTAGAAGCGCATCAGCACGTGCGGCAGGCCGGCCGTGCCGAGCACCAGGGCCAGCGACAGCGAGATGAAGTCGATCTTGGTCAGGCCGCTCTTGCCGTACTGCAGGCCCGGGTCGAGGACCTTCTTGCCGCCGGACGCCTGGACGGCGTCGCCGAGCAGGCTGCTGAGGTTGAGCCCGAACTTGCCGAGCACCCACAGGAACATCACACCGGCGCCGATGATGAGCAGCACGGCCTTGATGATCTGCACCCAGGTCGTGCCCTTCATGCCACCGATGAGGACGTAGGAGATCATCAGCACGCCGACGACGGCGATCACCAGCGACTGGCCCGCCTTGTCGTCGATGCCGAGCAGGAGCGCGACGAGTCCGCCGGCACCGGCCATCTGGGCGAGCAGGTAGAAGAAGCAGACCGCGAGCGTGGAGATCGCCGCGGCCATGCGCACCGGGCGCTGCTTGAGCCGGAACGACAGGACATCGGCCATCGTGTACTTGCCGGCGTTGCGCAACAGCTCGGCGACCAGGAGCAGGGCGACGAGCCAGGCGACGAGGAAGCCGATGGAGTAGAGGAAGCCGTCGTACCCGTTGAGGGCGATGGCCCCGGCGATGCCGAGGAACGATGCGGCCGACAGGTAGTCGCCCGCGATGGCGATGCCGTTCTGGCGGCCGGTGAAGGCGCGGCCACCGGCGTAGAAGTCGGCCGCGCTGCGGTTGTTCTTCGACGCCCGGATGACGATGCCCAGGGTGATGAGGACGAAGATCCCGAAGATCGTGATGTTCAGGGTGGGGCTGCCGACGTTGGTGGCCATGGGGACCAGGCCGGGGGCGGCGTGCACGACCGTGGCGCTCATCGGTGGTCCTCCCCGATGGTCTTGGCGAGGGCGGCGGCGCGCGGGTCGAACTCCCGGTCGGCCCAGCGCACGTAGATGATCGTGATGACGAAGGTGGACACGAACTGCCCGAGCCCGAGGATCAGGCCGATGTTGACGTTGCCGAACACCTTGGTGCTCATGAACGCCGGGGCGTAGGTCGAGAGCAGGACGTACAGGAAGTACCACGCGAGGAAGAGCGCGGTCATGGGGAAGACGAACTTGCGGAAGCGGCTCCGCAGCTCGTCGAACTCCGGCGACCCTTGCAGGTCGACGTAGGGGTCGTGATCCGTGCGAGCGTCGTTGCTCACGGGACACCTCCAGTGGCTGGCGTGGCGCGGCCGGCGGGAACCGGTCGCAGGGCGCCGCGGTGTGCGGTTGGCGCCACTGTGACGTGGGCAACAGCAGGTCGGCAGGGGTGCCGGGCGGTGGCGCGCCGTACGGGGTCTGTGGTCGCCGGGTGGCCACGACCCCTGCGGTGAGCGGTCGGTGTGCTGCGACCAGCGGCAGGCTCGGCGTTCAGTCGCGGTCGAGGACGAGGTCCTCCGGGGTGTGCAGGCGGACCATGGTGCGTGCGGTGTGCAGCGGGATCCGGCCCGGCGTCGCCAGCGACACCACGACGGCGGTGGCGAACGCGAGCGGGATGCTCCAGGCCGCCGGCTGCCCGAGCAGGGCGCCGGGCCACCCGGGGATGGGTCCGGCCAGGACGGTCGCCGCCACGGCGCTCGCGGCGAGACCGCCGCCGACCACGAGCCCGGCGGCGGCTCCGACGGTGCTCAGGCCACGCCACCAGGACCCGAGGACCAGCAGCGGGCAGAACGTCGAGGCCGCGACGGCGAAGGCCAGGCTGACCATCGTCGCGAGGCCCACCGGCTCGATCAGCCGCGACGCGGCATACGGGACGACCACGCCCAGGACCGTCGCGATCCGGAAGCCCTGGACGACCGTGAAGTCGCCGCCGGTCACCCGGCCCAGCCGTCGGCGCAGGAGGTCCTGGTCGATGACCCCGGCGACCGACATCGTCAGGCCGGACGCGGTCGACAGGAACGCCGCGAACGCCCCACCGGCGAGGACCGCCGACAGGACCTCGCCGAGGTGGTCGGGCAGCATCGCCCCGGGCAGCTGGAGGACCAGCGTGTCGGCGGCGACACCCACCGGGAGCTCCGGGAGGTAGACCCGGCCGAGCACGCCGTACAGCGGGGGGAAGAGGTAGAACGCGCCGAGCAGGGCGACGACGGTGAGGGTGGTCCGGCGGGCCGCCCGGCCGTCGGGGTTGGTGTAGAAGCGCACGAGCACGTGCGGCAGGCCCATGGTCCCCAGCGCCAGCGCGAGCAGAAGGCTGTAGGTCGCGTACACGGGATGACCCTGTCCGGCGAGGCCACCCAGCGGTTCGACCCAGCCGGAGTCGCGGGCGCTCGCCGGACCGGGTGCGCCGTCGTGGAACCACACCGCGAGCAGCACGAACGCCGGTGCGGCGATCGCCGTGAGCTTGATCCAGTACTGCACGGCCTGCACCAGGGTGATCGAGCGCATGCCACCGGCGGCGACGTTCGCCACGACGACGACGGCGACGACGAGCCCACCCACCCAGCTCGGCGCTCCGGTCACGCTCGTCAGGGCCAGCCCCGCGCCCTGGAGCTGTGGCAGCAGGTAGAGCCATCCGATGCCCACGACGAGCACCGAGCAGAGGCGGCGGATCGTCGTGCTCTCGAGCCGCGCCTCGGCGAAGTCGGGCAGCGTGTAGGCGCCGGACCGTCGCAGCGGGGCGGCGACGAGGACGAGGAGCACGACGTAGCCCACGGTGTAGCCGACCGGGAACCACAGCATGTCGAGGCCGTTGGTGTAGACGAGCCCGGCGATCCCGAGAAAGCTTGCGGCAGAGAGGTACTCGCCACCGATCGCGCTGGCGTTGCGGTAGGGGGTGACCGTGCGGCCGGCGACGTAGAAGTCGCTCGTCGTGCGGGAGAGCTTGAGGCCGAACGCACCGATCGCCAGCGTCACGAGGCAGATGAGTCCGATGGCAGCCAGGCCGTAGGCGGTGTTCACGGTTCCCGCCGGGCGACGACGGCGGAGAACTCCGCCTCGATGCGTTCGCTCTGGCGCACGTAGTAGCGCGCGACCACGAGCGCCACCGGGTAGACCACCACCGCGAGGATCAGCCAGGGCAACGGGACCCGACCGATCTCCAGGCTGCGCGTCGCGGGGACGAGCAGGAAGAGCAGGGGCAGCCCGCCCAGGCCCACCGCACCGAACGCCAGCACCATCGCGGCGAGCCTCAACTGGGCCGACATGAGGCCCGACATGTAGACCTCACCGAGGTTGCTCTGCTCGTCGATCTCCCGGGTGAGCGGCCGGGCGCCGTGGCGCGTGGTGGCGTCGCGGCGGGTGCTGGTCACCCGGACCCGTGGCGGGGCCGGGGGTGGAGGTCCCGCCGGTTCGCTCACGACGTCACTCGGCGGGGCGGTTGGGGCGCAGGAGGCGGTCACGCAGCTCCCGCGTGTGGCGCCGGCTCACCTGGAGCTCGACCTCGTCGAGCACGACGCTGCACCGACCGTGCTCCATCCGCACCTCCTTGACGTGCCGCAGGGAGACGAGCGTGCTGCGATGGATCCGCACGAATCCCGCTGCGGCCCAACGTTCCTCGAGGGTGCTGAGGGGGATCCGGACGAGGTGGGACCCGGCCGGGGTGTGGAGGCGGGCGTAGTCGCCCTGCGCCTGCGCGTACCGGATCTGGCTGCGCGTGATGAACCTCGTGACACCCGCCAGCTCCACCGGGATGGTCTCGTCCTGGTCGCCGACCGGGGGCGGGGCGGGGTCGGAGCCCGTCGACTCCACCGAGGCGACCACCCGGCGCACGGCCTCCGCGAGGCGGTCGGGGCGCACCGGCTTCATGACGTAGTCCACCGCGTCGACCGCGAAGGCGTCCACGGCGTGCTGGTCGTGGGCGGTGACGAACACGACCTGCGGGCGCTGGGTGAACCGGGCGATCACGCGGGCGAGGTCCATGCCGTCGAGCCCGGGCATCGAGATGTCCGAGAACACCACGTCGATGTCGCCGGTCTCGAGCGCCCGCAACGCCTCCGCACCACTGCCGGCCGTCCGCACCTCGGCGATCCGGTCGTCCTGCCGCAACAGCCAGCTGAGCTCCTCCAGCGCCGGGACCTCGTCGTCGACGACCAGGGCCCGCAGGGCGTGCGGCGACGTGCCCGCGGCGCCGGCACTGGCGTCCTGCGGGCTGAGCAGCTCCGGGTCGCCGGAGGGGGCGCCAGCCATGGGGGGACTCTACGTGGTGGGGTGCACGCCCGGCGCGTACTTGGGCACCCGGAACGACACCTTGGTCCCCGCCCCGGGGGCCGTCTCGACGACGAGGCCGAAGTCGTCGCCATACACCTGGCGCAGTCGGGCGTCGACGTTGCCGAGCCCGACGTTGTCGCCGTCCGCCCGGCCGTCGAGCACCGCCCTGATGACCTGCGGGTCCGAACCCACACCATCGTCCTCGATGGTGATGCCGGCCTCGGCCCCCTCGTCCGTGGCGACGATCCGCACGTGGCCGCCGCCCTCCTTGGTGGCCAGACCGTGCCGGACGGCGTTCTCCACCAACGGCTGGATCGCCAGGTAGGGAACGGTCACGGGGAGCACCTCCGGCGCGATGAGCAACGAGATGGTGAGCCGGTCCCCGAACCGCGCCTGCTCGAGGACGAGGTACCGCTCGACGTTGCGCAGCTCCTCGGCGAGGGTCGTGAAGGCCCCGCCCCGGCGCAGGGCGTACCGCGTGAAGTCGGCGAACTCGAGCAGCAGCTCGCGGGCACGCTCGGGGTCGGTCCGCACGAACGACGCGATGGCGGCCAGGGAGTTGTAGATGAAGTGCGGGCTGATCTGCGCCCGCAGGGCCCGCAGCTCAGCCTCCATGGTGCGGGTCCGCTGGTGCCCGAGCTCGGCGAGCTCGGCCTGGGTCGCCATCCAGCCGGCCACCTCCTCGGTCGCCCGGGCGAGCCCCGCCGACGCGTTCGGTCCGTATGCCGCGATGGCAGCCACCACCCGGTCGGCGCTCACGACGGGGGCGATCACCGCACCCCGCACCGGGCAGTCGGGGTCGGAGCAGCTCACCTGCCCGGCGCCGAGGACGATGGTGTGCCCGCTGCGCAGCACCTCGGTGGCGTGCTCCAGCGCGTGCGGCGCGTGGTGGTCGGCGACGCCGTCCCACGCGAGCAGCGAGGCCGCGTCGGTGACGGCGATCGCCGGAGCGCCCAGGAGCTGGCGCAGGTGCTTGGCGGCGCGACCGACCCCCTCGGGAGTCAGGCCGTCCTGCAGGTGCCGCGCCGCCAACGACGCGGTGTGCAGGGTCGCGTGCGTGGCGTGGTCGACGTCGGACACGAAGCCACGCGAGCCGCTGCGGCCGTGGCGGACCAGTCGGACGAGCGCGTAGACGAGCACCATCGCGCCGGCGACCACGATGGCGGTGGGGAGGTGGAAGCTGCCCGACACATGCGCACTCTAGGGCGATCAGGCCTCCAAGGACGGGCGCCCTAGGCTGGCGCCGTGCCTGATGCCGTCGCCCCGCTCCGTGCCCTCGCCGAGCTCCCGGGGGTGCCCGAGCGGATCTCCGCCGCCCGAGAGGCGTGCGAACGACTGCGGTGGCACGAGGCCCTGCGTCGCAGGATCCCCGAGGCGTCCGCCGAGTCCCGGGTCCGCGGCGCGCAGGCGAGTGCTGCGCTGGAGGGTGCGACCGTCCCCCTCGAGCTCGTGCGGGACGTCATGCGCGGCGCCGCTGCCTGGCCGCTCGAGCCGGACCCGGTCGAGCGGGTCGCACGGGGGGTCGTGCAGGCCACGGCCGAGAGCGAGCACGTCCGCTCGCTGGTGGCGACGGCCCCGCTGCAGGCCCTGGCCCGGCTGCACGTGGCCGCGGCTTCGGGGTTGGTCGAGGACGCCCAGCTCGGACGCCCGCGCCTGCACGGGGAGGACTGCGAGGAGCTGGTCGACCTCGGTCCCGCGCCGTCGGCCGCTGCGCTGCGCGCCCGGCTGGACGGTGTGGTGGGCCTGCTGGCAGCGGGGGCGAAGGGTGCGCAGGTGCCGGCGCTCGTGGTGGCTGCCGTCGTGCACGCCGAGGTGGCGACGATGCGTCCGTTCGTGCGCGGGAACGGCGTCGTCGCGCGGGCGCTGGAGCGCGCCGTCGTGCAGGCGCTCGGGCTCGACCCGACCGGCGTCGCGGTCACGGAGGCCGGCCACGCGGCCCAGGGCGGGCCGGCCTACCTCGGTGCGCTCGCGGCATACGGGACGGGCACGCGGGAAGGTGTGGGGCTGTGGCTGGAGCACTGCGCCGCCGCCCTCGTCGCCGGCGCCGAGCAGGGGGAGCAGGTCTGCGACGCGGTCCGGGCCGGACGCCTGAGCTGACCCGGAAGCGTTGCGGTCGCAGCGGATTCAGGCACCCGTCCTGACATGGGGCCGGTGGACGGTCACGATCGGGGGCGACACGCCGGGCGCCAGGGGACACGTCCCTGGTGAGCCAAAAGTCAAGGGTTCCCATCGCGTCCGGACCGCGGTACACATGGAGTTGACGTCGACGCACGAGAGTCCGACGACCACCGTGACCCCATCGGGCACCCACGCGCGGGCAGTCCACTGGTGGACCGATCGTGACGGGCTTGTCCCGGTGCGACAACTACAGGAAGCACGCCTGGTAACCCGAGGCGGATCACGGTCGATGGCACCCCGTTCGCGCGGGGTGCCATCCTCGTGTGGCGGGTGTGACGCCCGGGCCGGGCGTGGCGGATGTGACCGTTTGGGCTCGGTTGTTCGCGGACGTCTCCGCCTGGCCCGGCGCCCGAGACGACCCCCGCTCGAACGAGTTGCGGTTGAACGGTTAATGGTCCACGATGTTCCTGTTCGCTCCCCCTCGGGGTAGAGCGGACCGGCGTACCTGCTCCTCCCCCCCGGAGCATGGTGCGTCGACGGCCCCGGTTGTCCCCCCGACCGGGGCCGTCCCCTTTCTCCGGCCGGTTCCGTCCACAGGTCCGTATGCCGCCCGCGGCCGTCCACAGGCCCGTCGCCACCCGCTTCCGGGCCGGTCCGTGACCCCTGCAGGCTCGTCGCATGGAGCATCGCGTGCTGGGTGTCGTCGGAGCGTCGGGCGGGCTGGGGGCCTCGACCCTCGCTGTCGCCCTGGGGGTGCGCGCGGCCGCCTCGGTGGGGGCGACCGTGTGCGTCGACGGCTCGTTCGAGCGCGGCGGCCTGGACGTCACCGCCTGCATCGAGCACGAACCCGGGCTGCGTTGGCCCGACCTGTCCGACGTCCGGGGCGAGGTCGACGGCGCGGACCTGCTGAGGTCCCTGCCTGCAGACGGTGTGGCGCGCGTGCTGGCCGCCCGCGGGTCGCCGGTGCCTGACGACGTGGTCGGTGCCTGTCTGGGGGCGCTGTCCTCGATCTGCGCGCTGACGGTCCTCGATCTCGGCGGATCCCTGCGGTGGGCCGGGCAGTGCACGGACGTCCTGATGGTCTGTGGCCCCACTGCCCGGCACCTCGCGGATGCCGCGGCGGTGGCGGCGGAGGTCGGCCGGCTCAGCGTCCCAGCGCGGCTGGTCCTGCGGGCGGGTCGGCGGGAGCCGGTGACGGGGGAGCAGGTCGCCCAGCACCTCGACCTGCCGCACGCCGGCACCCTGGTCCACGACAGCCAGGTCGTCGCCGACGCCGAACGCGCACCGGGCACCCGCAGGAACGGGGCGTTCGTCACCGCCGTGGACCGACTGCTGGCCGAGCTGGAGGTCTGCGCCGGCCGCGGCGTCGACGCCGACCGGGTCAGCGCGTGAGCGGCCCGCCCCGCCCGGGCCGCGGCGCACACGTCGGGGTGTCGACGTGAACGGGGCCGAGCACATCGCCGGCCGGATCCGGCGCGGGGAGTCGCCGGACGTCGCGGCGGTCGGTCGGGTGGCGACCGTGGACGCGGTGCGGCTGGGGTCCCGTGGTGCCGAGGAGGCCCGAGCCGCGCTCGCGGCGAAGGTGTTGGGGTTCGGGCCGCTGGAGGGCCTGGTCGCCGACCGGTCGGTCACCGACGTCCTCGTCAACGGCGACGGATCCGTGTGGGTCGACCGCGGTGCCGGCGTCGAGGCGGCAGGGGTCGACCTCGCCGACGCCGCGGCCGCGCGGCGCCTCGGTGTGCGCCTGGCCGCCCTTGCGGGGCGGCGTCTGGACGAGAGCCAGCCATGGGTGGACGGCCTGCTGCCGGGTGGGGCCGGTTGCACGCCATCCTCCCGCCGCTGGTGGAGGGCGGGGTCCACGTCAGCCTCCGCATCCCGCGTGCGCGGGCCGACGGGTTGGCCTCGTTGCGGTCCACGAGGATGTTCGACGACTCGGTGGAGGAGCTGCTGCGCGCACTGGTCACCCGTCGGCGGTCCTTCGTCGTGACTGGTGGCACCGGCTCCGGGAAGACGACGCTGCTCGCCGCCATGCTCGCCGAGGTGCCGGTCGACGAGCGGCTGGTCGTGGTGGAGGACGTCCGCGAGCTCGCCATCGCCCACCCCCACGTGGTGCTGCTCCAGGGCCGTGGGGCCAACGTGGAGGGGCACGGTCACGTCGGCCTGGTCGACCTCGTCCGCCAGGCCCTGCGCATGCGGCCGGACCGGCTCGTCGTGGGAGAGGCCCGCGGACCGGAGGTGCGCGAGATGCTCGCGGCCCTCAACACCGGGCACGACGGCGGCTGCTGCACGGTCCACGCCAACTCCCCGGGCGACGTGCCGACCCGGTTCGACGCGCTCGGGGCGCTCGCGGGGATGCCGCGGGAAGCGGTGCAGCGCCAGCTCGCCAGCGCGGTGCAGGCGGTCGTGCACGTCGAACGGACCCGCACCGGCAGGAGGGTGGCGTCCCTGTCGGTGCTGCGGCGCGAGGGCGACGAGGTGGTCTGCGAGCTGGCCCTCGATGCCGTGACGGGGCGGCGGGGTCCGGCCTGGTCGGCGTTGGTGGAGCAGGGGGTCCGGCCCGTGGCGCGGGCATGATGGCGGGCGCCGAGGACGCGATGGCGGGCGCCGTGGACGTGATGACGGGCTGGTCCGCCGAAGGGGTCCTGCACCTCACGCTCGGACTCGTCGTGGCTGCGGTGCTGGTCTGGCCCGGACGACGGGTCGGGTCGGGGCGGCGGGTGTGGCCGGGTCGGCGGGTCGGGCGGGACGCCGTCGGCCCGTCATGTCGTGACGAGTGGCCCCCGCGCCCACGTCGCCCACACCCGCGCCGGGTGGTGGTCGCGGCGGAGGGTCGGCTGGCCGACCTGCTGGGCCTGGTCGCCGCGCCGCTGCGCGCAGGAGTCCCGGCGACCACGAGCCTGGAGGCCGGCGCGGCTGCGGTCGCCGACGACCGGGTGCTCGGGCCGCTTCTCCAGGAGCTCGTCAGCGTCGGCGCCTCCGGCGAACCAGTCTCGAGCACCTGGCGCCACCACGCCGCCCTGCTCGACAGCGAGGCCCTGCGGTTCGTCGGTCAGGCATGGGCGCTCAGCGAGCGCACGGGCGCGCCGCTGGCCGACGCCCTCACCGCCAGCGAGCAGGTGCTGCGAGCCCGGGTGCGCTCGCGCGAGCGCCTCGCCAGTGCCGCAGCCGGCCCCCGGGCCTCGATGACGGTGCTGGCACTGCTGCCGCTCAGCGGTCCTGTGGTCGGCCTCGCCTGCGGGATCAGCCCCCGTGACCTGTACCTCTCGACCACCTGGTCGACGGCCAGCCTCGTCGCAGGTGTGGTGTTCGCGGGGTTCGGCTGGTGGTGGAGCCGGTCCATCCTCGCCCGGGCGGCATGAGCTGGGCGCTCGCGCTCGCCGCCGGCGTGGCCGTCCTGGTCTGGCCGGGGCGCCTGCGGCCGGCGGTTCGGCGCGCGGCGTCGACCCCGGGCCGGAGGGTGCCGCGCGTCCGGCGCCGGTCCCGGGACGCGTCTCCTGCGCCTCCGGTCGACGAGGTGGCCGATGCGCTGGTCCTCGTCGCCCTGGCCCTGCGTGCCGGCCTCGACCTCACGCGGGCGCTCGAGGAGGTCGCCACAGGGGCGGGGGCGCTGGTGTCCAAGGACCTGTCCGCGGTCGTCGCCGCAGTGCGCTGGGGGCGCCCCGTGGACGAGGCCTGGTCGTACGCCAGCCCGGTCTGGCGGCCGGCTGCCCTCGCCTGGTCCGTGGCCGAGGCCACCGGTGCCGCTCCGGCAGCCCTGGTCGCCGACGCCGCCGCACGGCTGCGAGACGGTCGGGAGCGTGACCGTGAGCGACGAGCGGCGCGAGCCGGGGTGCTGCTCGTGCTGCCCCTCGGGCTGGGCTTCCTCCCCGCGTTCGCCTGCACGGCGGTGCTCCCCGTCGTCATCGCCCTGGCCGTGGGCGTCCTCGACACCGCGGGCCGATGAGGGCCGTCGGTCCACAGCACCGGGACGTCGGGGACACCGTCCACAGGAAGGGACGACGACGGTGGTGGGTCGTCCTCCAGATGGCTGGACTGGTGCCGAAGACGGCACGCAGCCGTCACCGACACAAGGAGTGCAGCGTGAGATGCAAACTGGCACAGCGGTTCCCGAGGGTTCGTCTCGCAGGGGAGGCCGGCATGACGACCGCGGAGTATGCCGTGGGGACGCTGGCCGCCTGCGCGTTCGCGGCCGTGCTCCTGGCCGTGGTCCGCTCGGGAGGCGTGAAGTCGGCGTTGGCCTCGGTGATCACGGCGGCCCTCGGCATGGCGAGCTGAGGCGGGAGAGGGGGATGGCGACCGTCGAGCTGGCGGTCGCACTCCCCGCCCTCGTGCTGGTCCTGGTCCTGGCGCTGTCGGCTCTGACCACCGTGCTGGACCAGGTCCGGTGCGTCGACGCGGCTCGCGCGACTGCCCGGGCGATGGCGAGGGGTGACGCGACCGGAGCGGCGGTGGAGCAGGGTCGCCGGCTGGCTCCGCCGCGCGCCGGGTTCGCCGTGTCCGGGTCGGCCGGTGCGGTGGAGGTCACCGTGCGTGCTCCGGCAGCGCCGGCGCTGCACTGGCTGGGTGCGCGGGCCTCGCCGGTGGCGCGCGCCGTGGCGGCGAGGGAGGACGCGCCGGCCGCCGGAGCGCCCGGCGGTGGGTCGCCGTGAACGCCCGGGAGAGGCGTGTGGTTCAGGCTCCGGGGCCGCCCGGGATCCTGAGGCGTGGCGCCCTGGGCGGGCGTGGGCGCTACCGGCGGGGGGAGCGAGGGAGCGGCACCGTCCTGGCCCTCGCAGCGATCGGGCTGCTGCTCATCGTGCTGGTCGGCGGACTCGCCCTCGCCAGCGCCGTGGTGGCGACCCATCGTGCTCGTGCTGCTGTCGACCTCGCCGCCCTGGCGGCCGCCACGGCCGTCCAGGGAGGAGCCACGACTGCGCAGGCCTGTGCCCGCGCGGCCGCCGTCACCGTCGCCAACGATGCTCGGCCGAGCGCGTGCTCCGTCTCGGTGGACGGTTCGGCACGGGTCGTGGTCACCGCCCCGGTGGGCCTGGTCCTCCCGGGCTTCGGAGCGCCCCGGGCACGAGCGACGGCGCGGGCTGGGCCCGCGCCGTCGGAGTGAGTCGTGGTGGTCTCGCTGGGTGATCTCCCGGGAGGCCCCTGGGTCTCGCCTGCGCGTCGCCCGGGGTCTCCTCGCCGCGGTGGGCGGCCCGGCCGACGGGGTCAGCCGTGGTTCTGCGGGTCCCGGCCCATGATGCGGTCGGCCATGGTGCGGTGCGCGGGGCGGTTCTCGGCGGAGGCGTCGGTGCCGTCCCCGACCTCGGCGTCGCCGGTCGTGCCGTCAGCGGCCGCCGCGTCACGGTTCGAGTGGCTGTCCGCGCTGTCACCGGGGGTGTAGAGGCGCTCGTCGGCCGAACCGTCCCCGAGCCCGGAGCCGGAAGTGGCGACATCGTCGTTGCGCTGGTCGGCGGTGCCACCGGCCACGGGGACCTCGGTGCCCTCGCGCCCGTGGTCGTGCGCCTGGTCGTGCCCGTGGTCCGCGTGGTCACCGTGAGAGACCGCAGCGACGCCAGCGGCCGGGACAGCGGCGGCAGCAGCAGCCTGGCGAGCGCTGAACTCGCGCTCCAGGCGCTCGCGCTCGTCGGCGCGGGCGCGGTCCTCGATCTCGCGCTCGCGGGTGCGGAACTCCTCGTCGCGGGCGCGGTCCCGCTCGGCCAGGGTCGACTCCAGCTCGGCGTCCTTGGCGCGGTCCCGCTCGGCGAGGGCGCTCTGGTGGGTCTCCTCGGCGCGCTTGCGCTCGTCGGATCGGATCGACTCCTCGAGCTCGGCCTGGCGCTGCGCCTCCTTGGCCTCACGACCGGGTCGACGCCTGCGCTTCATGCTGCCTCGCACCATGCCGAGGCCGAACCACACGAGCAGCATGATCGCCGCACCTGCGATCAACAGCTGCAACGGCGTCAGCTCGAACTTGAAGATGCCGGTCTCGAGCGTCGAGGTGGCGGTCACGGGCAGGGCGCCGAGGACCAGGAGGATCGCGGCGACGACGGCCACCACGACCAGGATCAGTCCGAGCACGATCACGGGGGACCTCCGAAAAGTCTGCGGCGCGCGGTGCGCCATTCGCTTCGACCCTAGCCCGTGGCCTGCGGTTTTGCCCGTTTCGCGGCCGTCGCTCCGGCGTGGTTCCCGGGCGTCGGCCGGGGCCGGGACGCAGGCGCTTCAGGCGGGTTCGGGAGCGTGGCGCAGGACGGCCTCGAGCAGCCGGACCGCCCCCGCCTTGTCCAGGGGTTCGTTGCCGTTGCCGCACTTGGGGGACTGGACGCACCCCGGGCACCCGCTCTCGCACCGGCAGGAGCGCACGGCCTCGAGCGTGGCCGACAACCACATCTCGAAGACGCCGAACGCCCGCTGGGCGAAGCCCGCGCCGCCCGGGTGCCCGTCGTAGACCATGATCGTCGGCAGTCCGGTGTCCGGGTGCAGGGCCGTCGAGACGCCGCCGATGTCCCAGCGGTCGGAGGTCGCCACCAGCGGCATCATGCCGATGGCTGCGTGCTCCGCGGCGTGGGCGGCCCCCGGGATGTCGACCTCGGCCACGCCGACGGCCTCCAGCCAGTCGACGGGCATGGTCCACCACACCGCCTTGGTGGCCAGGGTCCGCTGCGGGAGCGTGAGCGGATGGGTGCCGATGACCTCACCCCCGGGGAGCCTTCGCAGGAAGCTCGTCACCTGGTGGTGCACGCGCACGTTCCCGAACGCGACGTCGATCGGTCCCCACGAGAACTCGTCCGAGGCGCCCACGACGTCGAACGCGCTCACCGACTGCGCGAACGTGCTCCACCCCGGGTCGCCACGGACCGCCGTCGCCGTCCCCGCCTCGAGGTCGAGCTCGGTGACGACGTAGGTGCTGCCCTGGTGCACGTGCACCGCGCCGGTGTGGACCTGGGAGTGCGCCGAGGCCTCGTCGATGGTGCCGAGGACCCGACCCGTGCGGCGCTCGACGATCCCGACGACCTCCCCGCTGCCCCGGAGCGAGACGTGGTCGCTGGCGCGGTCCGACCTGGCCCAGAACCACCCCGTGGGCCGACGCCGCAGGATCCCGCGGGCCACGAGGGCGTCCACCAGGCGCCGCGCATCCGGTCCGAACATCTCCAGGTCCGCCTCGCGCAGCGGCAGCTCGGCCGCCGCGGCCGCGAGGTGGGGGGCGAGCACGTGCGGGTTGTCGGGGTCGAGCACCGTGCTCTCCACCGGCTGCCCGAACACGACCTCGGGGTGGTTGACGACGTAGGTGTCGAGCGGGTCGTCCGCGGCCACGAACACCGCGAGCGAACGCGTGCCGGCCCGCCCGGCCCGGCCAGCCTGCTGCCACAGCGAGGCCCGTGTCCCCGGCCAGCCGGCGAGCAGGACGGCGTCCAGCCCGCTGATGTCGACGCCGAGCTCGAGGGCGTTGGTGGCGGCCAGACCGAGGATGTCGCCGTGGCGCACGGCGCGTTCGAGCTCGCGCCGCTCCTCGGGGAGATAACCGCCCCGGTATGCCGCGACGGCGGCTGCCAGCCGCGGCTGTCCCTCCAGCGTGCGCCGGGCGCTCGAGGCCAGGGCCTCGACCCCGGCCCGGGACCGGGCGAACGCCACGGTCTGCACCTTGGCGGCGACGAGCTGGGCCAGCAGGTCGGCGGCCTCGGACGTCGCGCTGCGGCGGGCCGGGGTCTCACCGGAGGTGTCCGTGAGCTCGGCGGCGGAGAAGGACTGCCCGAAGAACTCGTCCTGCGGTCCCGACGGGACCTCGTCCGCGGGGCGGCCACCGGACCAGCCGAGGTCCGTCGGCGCCGTGGCGCCGAACCCCTCGTCGAGCGGCCCGGGCTCCCACAGCGCGAACGTCATCGCCTCGCGCGGGGACCCGTCGGTCGTCACGGCCGTCACCGGGAGGCCGACCAGCCTGCTGGCGTGGTCGCCGGGGTCACGCACGGTCGCGGACGCGAGGACGAAGGTGGGGGAGGCGCCATACCGGGCACAGACACGGCGCAGGCGGCGGAGCAGGGCGGCGAGGTGGGAGCCGAACACCCCCCGGTAGACGTGGCACTCGTCGATGACGACGTAGCGAAGTCGCCGCAGGAACGGTGCCCAGCGCTCGTGCAGCGGCAGGAGGGAGTGGTGGACGAGGTCGGGGTTGGTGAGCACGAGGTGGGCGTGGTCGCGGATCCAGCGGCGCTCCTCGCTGGGGGTGTCACCGTCGTACGTCGCGGCCCGCACGCCGGGCGCCGCCATGGCCTGCACCCGGGACAGCTGGTCGGCGGCCAGGGCCTTGGTGGGGGAGAGGTAGAGGGCGGTGGCGCCCCGACCCGTGGGTGCAGCAGACCCCTCGACCAGGGCCGTGAGCACCGGCAGGAGGTACCCCAGGCTCTTGCCCGAGGCGGTGCCGGTCGCCATGACGACGTGCGACCCGGAGTGGGCGAGGTCGGCCGCCTCCCGCTGGTGCGACCACAGGGAGGTGACCCCGGCCCCGGCGCACGCGGCATACACGGACGGGTCCACCCACTGCGGCCACTCCGCCAGTGACGCGGGGCGGGCGGGCACCTCGTGGACGTGCCGCAGGCGGTCGGCGCGGGGGCCGGAGGCCAGGGCGGCGAGCGTCGCCTCGGGGTCGAAGGCGAGGCGCGCGCCGGGTGCGGTACCAAGGGGTGTGGACATTGCCGCTACCGTAATCCCGAGGGCAGGCGGCCGAGCCGCGCGCCCGAGGGTGAAGAACTGGCGTAGTCGAGGGAAAGGGTGACTGTGGACCTGTCGGTCTCGAGCAGCGAGCAGGGTGCCGTGACGATCGTCCACGTGGCGGGCGAGATCGACGTGTACACCGCTCCGTTGCTCCGTGAGGTGCTCGACAAGCAGGTCGCCGCCGGCCGCACGACGCTGGTGGTCGACCTCGAGAACGTCACCTTCATGGACTCCACCGGGCTGGGCGTCCTCGTCGGCCGTCTCAAGCTCGTCCGCGGCCAGAGCGGCAGCCTGCGCATCGTCAGCGCCCAGGACCGCATCCTCAAGGTCTTCAAGATCACCGGGCTCGACAAGGTGTTCCACATCTACCCGTCGGTCGACGAGGCCACCGCGGCCTCCAACGCCTGACCGGAGCCTCCTCCCGCCCCACCTGCGTGACCCCCTGCGTCACGAATTCACTGTGACGCTGCTCACCGGCCGTCACATTCGGTGTGACGTGCATTACTCTCGCCAGCATCGTCCCCCGTGGTGGTGCGTCATCACGTCGTGCCCGGGGACGAGCCCGCAGTGTTCCCCATCGAGGAGGATGGAATGTCGCGCCTTGCGCCTGCCGCCGCTGCTGACCTGCAGCTGGACGGCACCAATCTCACCCTGGTCATAGCCGTGCTCGCCATCTCGGTGATCGCGCTGGTCATGGGTGTCTTCTTCCGCCAGCAGGTGCTGGCGGCCGACCCCGGCACCGAGAAGATGCAGGAAATCGGCGCCGCCGTCGAGGAAGGTGCGCAGGCGTTCCTCGCCCGCCAGTTCAAGACGCTGTCGGTGTTCGTCGGCCTCGTCTTCTTCCTCCTGCTCCTGCTCCCTGCCGACACCGCCGGCGTCCGCTGGGGACGTTCCGCCTTCTTCATCGTCGGCGCGCTGTTCTCCGCGGCGATCGGCTACTTCGGCATGAGCCTGGCCGTGAAGGCCAACGTCCGCGTCGCGTCCGCCGCCCGCGGTGGCGACCGTGACTCCGGCATGCGGATCGCCTTCCGCACCGGTGGCACGGTCGGTATGGCGACGGTGGGCCTGGGCCTGCTCGGCGCCTCCGTGGTCGTCCTGCTCTACAAGGGCGACGCCCCCAAGGTGCTCGAGGGCTTCGGCTTCGGCGCCGCCCTGCTCGCCATGTTCATGCGTGTCGGCGGTGGCATCTTCACCAAGGCTGCCGACGTGGGCGCCGACCTGGTCGGCAAGGTCGAGGCCGGCATCCCCGAGGACGACCCCCGCAACGCCGCGACGATCGCCGACAACGTCGGTGACAACGTGGGTGACTGCGCGGGCATGGCCGCGGACCTGTTCGAGTCCTACGCCGTCATGCTCGTCGCCGCCCTCATCCTCGGGTCGGCCGCCTTCGGCAGCTACGGCCTCGTCTTCCCGCTGATCGTGCCGGCCATCGGCGCGATCACCGCCCTGATCGGCGTCTTCATCACGCGCGTCAAGCCCGGTGAGAACGCCCTCTCGGCCATCAACCGCGGCTTCTACATCTCGGCCGCCATCGCTGCCGTGCTCTCCGGTGTCGCCGCCTTCATCTACCTGCCCGACAGCTACGCCGGGCTCGGTTCGTCGAACGCCGGGATCAGCGCCCTCTCGGGCAACCCGCGCTACGCCGCGATCCTGGCCGTGCTCATCGGCATCGTCCTCGCGGCCGTCATCCTCTGGCTGACGGGGTACTTCACCGGCACCGACAAGCGGCCCACCAAGGACGTCGCCCGCACCTCGCTCACCGGTGCGGCCACGGTCGTCCTGTCGGGCATCGGGGTCGGCCTCGAGTCGGCCGTCTACACGGCCGTCATCATCGGTGGCGCCGTCTACGCGGCCTTCCTGCTCGGTGGCGGCTCGGTCATCCTGTCGCTGTTCTTCATCGCGCTGGCGGGCTGCGGCCTGCTCACCACGGTCGGCGTCATCGTCGCCATGGACACCTTCGGCCCGGTCTCCGACAACGCCCAGGGCATCGCCGAGATGTCCGGCGACGTCGACGGCGAGGGCGCGCAGATCCTCACCGACCTCGACGCGGTGGGCAACACCACGAAGGCGATCACCAAGGGCATCGCGATCGCCACGGCCGTGCTGGCCGCGACCGCCCTGTTCGGCTCCTACTCCGACGCGTGGCAGGCGAAGTTCGAGCCGATCTTCACCGCGCTGCAGCAGAAGACGCAGAGCGACCTCATCGCCAAGGTCCAGGGTGGCTCGCTCACCCAGGAGGCCGCGCAGGCGCAGTTCACGCAGATCCTGCAGAAGGCCAACGCGCCGTTCGACCTGCAGATCGTCACGCCGAGCGTCCTCGTCGGACTCCTCATCGGTGCCGCGACGGTCTTCCTGTTCTCGGGCCTGGCCATCAACGCCGTCACCCGCGCCGCCGGCGCCATCGTGTTCGAGGTGCGTCGCCAGTTCCGCGAGCACCCCGGGATCATGGACTACACGGAGAAGCCGGAGTACGGCAAGGTCGTCGACATCTGCACCCGCGACTCGCTGCGTGAGCTCGCGACCCCCGGCCTGCTGGCCGCACTCATGCCCGTCGCCGTCGGGTTCGGCCTCGGCATCGGGCCGCTCGCCGGCTTCCTGGCCGGCGCGATCGGCACCGGCTGCCTCATGGCGGTGTTCCTCGCCAACTCCGGTGGTGCGTGGGACAACGCGAAGAAGATCGTCGAGGACGGTGCGCACGGCGGCAAGGGCAGCGACGCCCACGCGGCCACGGTCATCGGTGACACCGTAGGTGACCCGTTCAAGGACACCGCCGGCCCGTCGATCAACCCGCTGATCAAGGTGATGAACCTCGTCTCGGTGCTCATCGCCCCGGCGATCGTCACGCTGTCCATCGGGGACGACAAGAACTCGCCGATCCGGTACGGCATCGCCGCGGTCGCCCTGCTCATCGTCGTCATCGCGGTCGCCGTGTCCAAGGCGCGCGACCTCGCCATCGGCGGCGACGAGGACGGCGAGAAGGCCGAGCGGATGGACGCCTCGGCGCCCAGCTCCGGTGAGGCCACCACCACTCCCGGTGAGGCGGTCGACGACGCGACCGGTCACATCGAGGAGCCGGCGAACCGCTAGCCCGCACCACCTCGCCCGAACGGCCGGTCCCACCACCACGGTGGGGCCGGCCGTTCGCCGTCCACCCGGTATGGCGCCCGCGTAGATTCCGCCCATGGCCCCTCCCGCCGAAGTCACCGTCGCCACCGTCACCGAGCAGGACCTCGAGGACCTCGTGCCGTCGATGCTGTCCTACGCCCGCTTCTACCGCGAGGACCCGTCGGTGGACGACCTGGAGGCCATGGCGCGGACCTTCCTCACCGGCGGCGGGGGCACGCAGCTGATCGCCCGTGACGCGCAGGGGCACGCGGCAGGCCACGCGACCGTCCTGTGGAGCTGGGACACCACGCTGGGCCTGCCGCTCGCCGTGATGGAGGACCTGTTCGTCCACGCCGAGTCCCGCTCGCACGGCGCCGGGCGGGCCCTGCTCGAGGCCTGCCGCGGCCTGGCCGCGGACCGCGGGTGCCGCTGGCTCCAGTGGCAGACCGCTCCTGACAACGCCAGGGCGCAGCGGCTCTACGACAGCCTCGGCGGCGATCGGTCCGAGTGGTTCACCTACCGCCTCCCCACCGGGGTGCCTTCGGCCTAGGCTTGCCGCATGCAGAGTCCACTGTTCGAGCAGGCGAACCTCGAGGTCCAGGCGCAGCAGCGCTTCGCCCTCCAGAACCCGCAGATGCTGCGCGTCCACCTCGGCGGCGACGTGCTCGCCGTCAAGGGCGCCATGGTGTCCTACCAGGGCAGCATCCGCTTCGACCACGAGAAGGCCGGCAGCGTCGGCAAGCTGTTCAAGAAGGTCGTCACGGGCGAGGACGTCTCGCTGATGCGGGTCTCCGGCGAGGGGGACGTGTTCTTCGCGTCCGAGGCCGGGTTCGTCTTCCTCGTCGAGCTGACCGGCGACGGCATCAGCCTCAACGCCCGGAACCTGCTCGCGTTCGACTCGAGCATCGAGTGGGACATCAAGCGGGTCCAAGGCGCCGGGATGCTCAGTGGTGGGCTCTTCAACACGACCCTGCACGGCACCGGCACTGCAGCGATCCACACGGTCGGTCAGCCGGTCGTCCTCGACTGCGGTACCCAGCCGACCTACGTCGACGTCCAGGCCTGCGTCGGCTGGTCGGCGAACCTCGTGCCGCAGGTCGTCTCGAGCATGAACGTGCGCTCGATGCTCCGTGGTGGCTCCGGCGAGGCCTTCCAGTACGCGTTCCACGGCCCCGGCTTCGTCATCGTGCAGCCGAGCGAGTGGACGCCGCCGCCGGCCCAGGGTGGAGGCAGCGGGGGAGGGTTCAACCTCGGCGGCCTGCTCGACGGCTGATGGCCTCGACCTCGCCACCCACGGCCACCGACCCCGCACTCGTCGCCGCGCTGCGCACCGACCTGGCCGCCGCGGCATACACGGTCGAAGGGGTGTCCGACCTCCTCGGCCCGCTCGCCGGGGCAGCCCTCGCCCGTGAGCAGGTGCTGCCCGCGCAGCGGGCCACCGCCGACGCGGGCACGCCGCTCGCCACGCTCGTGCGGCTGTTCGGGCTCGGCGACGCGGTCGACACCGACGACGTCGCCGCGGCGCTCCCGACGCTGGGCCTGCAGGGGGCCCAGTCCTTGGGCCTGGTGCGCGAGCAGGGCCCCGGCGTCGTCGCGACGTGCGACCTGCGCCCCTACGGCGACGAGGACCACGCCTGGTGGGTGGCCTCCGACCTCGCCGAGATCGCGACGCGCGAGCCGTTGCACGAGGACCACGTGCTCGGCATCGGCGGTGCCTCGACGACCCTGGCGTCCTGGACCCCGCGTCCCGTGGTCGGTAGGGCGCTCGACATCGGCACCGGGTGCGGCGTCCAGGCCCTCCACCTCGGGGCCCACGCCGGACACGTGACCGTGACCGACCTGTCCGAGCGTGCCCTCGACTACGCCCGCTTCAATGCTGCCCTCAACGACGTCAGCTGGGAGGTCGTGGGCGGTTCGATGCTGGATCCCGTTGCGGGACGGCAGTTCGAGCTCATCGTCAGCAACCCGCCGTTCGTCATCACGCCCCGAACCCCGGACGTCCCGCTCTTCGAGTACCGCGACGGGGGTGCCTCGGGGGATGCCATCGTCGCGGGGCTCGTCCGCTCCATCGGTGACCACCTGGTCCCCGGCGGCATCGCCCAGTTCCTCGGCAACTGGGAGGTCGTCGGCGACACCGACTGGCGTGACCGGGTGCGCGGCTGGGTCGAGGGCACCGGGCTCGACGCCTGGATCGTCCAGCGTGACGTGCAGGACCCCGCCGAGTACGCCGAGACCTGGGCGCGCGACGGCGGCCACCACAGCGCCACGGTCGAGTTCGCGACGATGTATGCCGCGTGGCTGGACGACTTCGCGTCCCGCGACGTGACGGCCGTGGGGTTCGGGGTCGTCACGCTGCAGCGACCGCTCGGCGACCGGGACCCGTTCGTGCACCTGGACGAGGTCGGAGGGCCCGTCGCCCAACCGATGGGGCCCCACGTCCTGGCCGGCATCCGCGCTCGCACCTGGTTGGCCGAGCACGGTGACGACGAGCTGCTCTCCGTCGCCTGGACGGCAGCCGCCGACGTCACCGAGGAGCGGCACTCGCGCCCGGGTGACCCGGACCCCACCGTCATCCTCCTGCGGCAGGGTGGCGGACTGCGACGATCCGTCCGCCTCGACACCGCCGGAGCGGCGCTGCTCAGCGTCTGCGACGGCACGCTGCCCGCCCGCGCCGCGATCGCCGCCATCGCCCAGCTGCTCGAGGTCGACGAGGACGCCCTGCGGCCCGACCTCGTCGCCCTGCTCCGGGAGCTGGTGGCCGACGGTCTGCTGACGTGAGGTCGGGTCCCCACGTCATCGTGCTCAACGGCGGGTCGAGCTCGGGGAAGTCCGCGCTCTCCGCCGCCCTGGTCGACCTGTTGCCCGGCACCTGGCTGCGCCTGTCCGTCGACACGCTGATCGACGCCTTGCCGCCCGGCTTCGACCGGGTCGAGGGCGGCCTGGTGCTGCGTCCGGACGGCACGGTCGGGACCGGACCGGAGTGGCGGCGCGTGGAGCACGCGTGGATGGGCGGGGTCGCGACCATCGCCCGCGAGGTCCCGGTCGTCGTCGAGGACGGGTTCCTGTCCGGACCGGCCGCCCAGGACCGTTGGCGCGGTGCGCTCGAGGGGCTGGACGTGCTCTGGGTCGGGGTCCGGTGCGACCCCGAGGTGGCCGAGGCGAGGGAGCGGGCGCGCGGCGACCGGGTCGTCGGGATGGCGCGGGCGCAGGCGCTCGCAGTCCACGAGGGGATCTACTACGACCTCGAGGTCGACACGGCGCGGTCGTCGCCCCGGGGCGCGGCCGCTTTGGTGGCCGAGCAGGTCCGGGGCGCCCCGACGAAGTGAGCGCCCGCCCCGGTCGTGCACCTCATCTCCTCCATTTCCGCAGGTCAGGAAAGGTGTTGTGAGTGAGTGCTCACTCACTTACTCTGATCGGGTGACTCCCCGAGCCCCCGCCATGGCCCCCGACGAGCGCCGCGCCGCGATCATCGCGTCGACGGTGCCGCTGCTGCGCGACAAGGGCCGGACCGTCAGCACCAAGGAGATCGCCAAGGCGGCGGGGGTGGCGGAGGGCACGATCTTCCGGGTCTTCGAGTCGAAGGACGAGCTCGTCGACGCCTGCGTCCACGACGCGTTCCAGACCGAGTCGCTGGTCCTGCGGCTGCTCGAGATCGACGACGCCCTCCCCCTGCGCGAGCGCCTGGCGGCCGCGGTGGCGACGATGCAGGACTACCTGCGCGGGATCTTCTCCCTCATGACCGTCCTGCAGGCCGGCGGCAAGCCGATGCGCCCGCCCCACAAGGGCCAGGACCCCCGGCGAGAGCGGGCCAACACCGCTGTCGACGACGCGTTCGTCGCGCTGATCGGGGCGGACACGGACCAGCTGCGCCTGCCGGCGCGCGAGCTCGTCAACTACCTGCGGATGCTGACGCTCTCGAGCGTGCACCCGATGCTCCACCACCAGGGCTCCTCACCGCAGGAGCTCGTCGACGTCATCCTCGAGGGCGCCCTGCGGCGTCCCGAGGGAGGGGGGAACTGATGCTCGTCCGGATCGTCCGCGACTACCTGCGGCCCTACCAGGGGCTGGTCACCGTGCTCGTCGGGCTGCAGCTCGTCGGCACCATCGCCTCGCTGTACCTGCCCAGCCTCAACGGCCGCATCATCGACGAGGGGGTGGCTCAGGGCGACACCGGGTTCATCCTGCGCACGGGTGGCTGGATGCTGGCCGTGTCGCTGGCCCAGATCGCCGCGACCGTGTGGGCGACCTACCTAGGCGCGCGTTCCGCCGCCGGCCTCGGCCGTGACCTGCGCGCCCAGGTCTTCGCCCGGGTCGGTGACTTCTCCGCCCAGGAGGTCTCGCGCTTCGGCGCGCCCACCCTCATCTCCCGCACCACCAACGACGTCACCCAGGTGCAGCAGGTCGTCTTCATGGGCGCGGCGATGATGGTCTCGGCGCCCATCATGATGGTCGGCGGCGTCATCATGGCCCTGCGCGAGGACGTCGGTCTCTCGTGGCTGCTGGCCGTGTCCGTCCCGCTGCTGGCGCTGTCGGTCGCCCTCGTGATCCGCCGCATGATCCCGCAGTTCCGGACCATGCAGGAGTCGGTCGACTGGGTGAACCGGGTGCTGCGCGAGCAGATCACGGGCATCCGCGTGGTGCGAGCCTTCGTCCGCGAGGACCACGAGCGGGCCCGGTTCGCCGAGGCCAACACGCAGTACACCGGCACGGCCCTGGCGGTCGGGCGGCTCATGGCCATGGTCTTCCCCATCGTCATGCTGATCTTCAACGCCTCGACGGTGGCGGTGCTGTGGTTCGGCTCGCACCGCGTGGCCAGCGGGCAGATGCAGATCGGCGAGATGACCGCCTTCATGAGCTACCTCATGCAGATCCTCATGTCGGTGATGATGGCGACCTTCATGTCGATGATGATCCCCCGTGCCACCGTGTCGGCCGGGCGCATCGCCGAGGTGCTGGACACCGACTCGACCGTGGTGCCCCCCGCCGACCCCTTGACCATCCCACGGGTCGGTGCCGGCATCGAGCTGCGTGACGTGACCTTCGCCTACCCCGGCGCCGATGTCCCTGTCCTGCAGGGGGTTTCACTCAGGGCCGAGCCGGGCAGGACGACCGCGATCATCGGCAGCACCGGTGCGGGCAAGTCCACGCTGCTGTCGCTGGTCCCGCGCCTGTACGACGTCACGGGTGGTCAGGTCCTCATCGGGGGCGTCGACGTCCGGGACGCTGCGCTCGAGGACGTGTGGGCGCGGATCGGGCTGGTCCCGCAGAAGCCCTACCTCTTCACCGGCACCGTCGCGAGCAACCTGCGCTACGGCGACGCCGACGCGACCGACGACGAGCTGTGGGAGGCGCTGCGCATCGCCCAGGCGGAGGACTTCGTCCGCGCCATGCCGCAGGGGCTGGACTCGCCCATCGTGCAGGGTGGCACCAACGTCTCCGGTGGCCAGCGTCAACGGCTCGCGATCGCGCGTGCCCTCGTGGCCAAGCCGGAGATCTTCCTCTTCGACGACAGCTTCTCGGCCCTGGACCTGTCCACGGACGCCAGGCTGCGGTCGGCGCTCAAGCCGGTCACGCGGCACGCCGCCGTCGTCGTGGTGGCCCAACGGGTGTCGACCATCGTCGACGCCGACCACATCGTCGTCCTCGACGACGGGCTCGTCGTCGGGGCGGGGACCCACGACGACCTGCTCGTGACGTGCCCGACGTACGTCGAGATCGTCGAGTCCCAGCAGAGCGCGGAGGCAGCAGCATGAGCGAAGGTGTGAAGACCGCCGAGGAGAAGGCGGCAGAGGCCCGTCGCGGGCCGGGTGCGCGAGCCGGCCAGCGGCACGGACCCATGATGGGTGCCGGTGTGCCGGCGGAGAAGTCGCAGAACTTCGTCCCCTCCGCGAAGCGCCTCCTCGGCCTGCTCCAGCCCGAGCGCACGCCCCTGTATGCCGTGCTGGCGCTCGCCGTCGCGAGCGTGGGCCTGTCGGCCATCGGCCCGAAGATCCTCGGCCGCGCGACCGACCACATTTTCGCGGGGGTGGTGGGCGCACGGTTCCCGGTCGGGACCGACAAGGCGCAGCTCGTCGAGGCGCTCCGCGCCCGGGGCGAGGGCAAGCTAGCCGACCTCGTCGGCGGGATGCCGTACCTCGTCCCGGGACAGGGCATCGACTTCGGCGCGGTGGGTGACGTGCTGCTCCTGGTGCTGGGCATCTACCTCGTCGCCAGCCTGCTCTCCTGGGCCCAGGGCTGGCTGCTCACCGGGGCGGTGAACCGCACGATCTTCGGTCTGCGCCGCGACGTCGAGGACAAGCTCAACCGGCTTCCGTTGCAGTACTTCGACGGCCAGCCGCGAGGTGAGCTGCTCAGCCGGGTCACCAATGACATCGACAACGTCGCCCAGAGCCTGCAGCAGACGCTCAGCCAGCTGCTGACGTCCCTGCTCACCGTCGTCGCGATGATCGCGATGATGCTCTACATCTCGCCGCTGCTCGCACTGATCGCCCTCGTCACGATCCCCGTGTCGATGGCGGTCACCGCCGCCATCGGCAAGCGCTCGCAGAAGCACTTCGTGCAGCAGTGGAAGAGCACCGGTGAGCTCAACTCGGTCGTCGAGGAGTCCTTCACCGGCCACGAGCTGGTCAAGGTGTTCGGTCGCCAGGACGAGGTGCGGTCGTCGTTCCGCGCCAAGAACGACGACCTGTATGCCGCGGGGTTCGGTGCGCAGTTCGTCAGCGGCATCATCATGCCGACGATGATGTTCATCGGGAACCTCAACTACGTCGTCATCGCCGTGGTCGGCGGGCTGCGGGTCGCGAGCGGCTCGATGACCCTCGGTGACGTGCAGGCCTTCATCCAGTACTCGCGCCAGTTCACCCAGCCCCTCACCCAGGTCGCCTCCATGGCCAACCTCCTGCAGTCCGGGGTGGCCTCGGCCGAGCGCGTCTTCGAGGTGCTCGACGCCACCGAGCAGCGGCCCGACGCGGTCGGCGCGACGGTCCTGGACGAGCCGCGCGGTCGGGTGGAGTTCGAGGACGTCTCCTTCTCCTACGACCCGGCGAACCCGCTCATCGAGCACCTCGACCTCGTCGTCGAGCCCGGCCAGACGGTCGCGATCGTCGGGCCCACCGGTGCGGGCAAGACCACGCTGGTCAACCTCGTGATGCGGTTCTACGAGCTGGATGCCGGGCGCATCACGCTCGACGGCGTCGACATCACGGCCCTGACGCGGCACAACCTGCGCAGCGAGATCGGCATGGTGCTGCAGGACACGTGGCTCTTCGGCGGCACGATCCGCGACAACATCGCCTACGGCAAGCCCGGGTCCTCCGAGGAGGAGGTGCTCGCGGCCGCGAAGGCCACCTACGTCGACCGGTTCGTGCACTCCCTGCCGGACGGGTACGACACCGTCCTGGACGCCGAGGGCGGCAACATCAGTGCCGGGGAGAAGCAGCTGCTGACGATCGCACGGGCGTTCCTGTCCGACCCGGCCCTGCTCATCCTCGACGAGGCGACGAGCTCGGTCGACACCCGCACCGAGCTGCTGGTGCAGCAGGCGATGTCAGCGCTGCGGCACGACCGCACGAGCTTCGTCATCGCCCACCGGCTGTCGACGATCCGCGACGCCGACGTCATCCTCGTGATGCGTGACGGCCAGATCGTCGAGCAGGGTTCGCACGCCGAGCTGCTCGCTCGCGACGGCGCCTACGCCGAGCTGTACGCCGCGCAGTTCAGCGGCGCCGCCGTCGACGTGGACTCCGGGGAGGCCCCCGCCCCCGAGCTGACGCCGGCGCGTGGCTGAGGTCGAGCTCGCTGCGGACTGCTCGCGGTGCTTCGGGTTGTGTTGCGTCGTACCGTCCTTCGCGGCGTCGGCCGACTTCGCCATCGACAAGCCTGCCGCGACGCCCTGCCCCAACCTGGCCCAGGACTTCCGGTGCGGCATCCACACCGAGCTACGGCCGCGCGGCTTCGCCGGCTGCACGGCATACGACTGCTTCGGAGCCGGCCAGCGGGTCTCGCAGGTGACGTTCGGCGGAGTGGACTGGAGGTCCGCGCCCGAGACCGCCGCGCAGATGTATGCGGTGTTCCCGGTGGTGCGCGAGCTGCACGAGCTCCGGCGCCACCTCGGTGAGGCGGCGCGGCTGGTGGCCGGCACCGACCTCGCCGTCAAGGTGTCCGCCCTGGACGCCGAGGTCGAGGCACACGCCGCCGGAACACCGGTCGCCCTGCAGGAGGTCGATCTGGCCCGCGTCGGCGCAGCGGTCGGGGCCCTGCTGGCCACGGTGAGCCTGGGCTCGCGGTCAGGTGGTGGTGGCCCGGGCCCCGACCTGTCGCGCGCCGACCTGGTGGGCAGCGACCAGAGGATGCGCGACCTGCGGCGAGCCAGCCTGCGTGGTGCCCTCCTGCTGGGTGCCGACCTTCGCGGGGTCGACCTCGGACGGACGGACCTGCTGGGGGCGGACCTGCGCGGTGCGCGGCTGGACGGGGCGGACCTGTCCGGCTCGCTCTTCGTCACCGGCCCGCAGGTGGCTTCTGCACGCGGGGACGGAGCGACCCGTCTGCCCCGCGAGCTGGCACGGCCTGATCACTGGACCTGACGCCCGGGGTGCCAGGAGCAGCGCAGGCCGTGCTCCTGGCACCCCGGGGGACCGGCAGGAGGTCAGCCCCGGTGGGCCCGCAGCGGGGTGATCCAGTAGGGAGCGGTGTCCGGGTTCGCGACACCAAAGCGGGCGTTGACCGCCCACAGGGTGCCGCCGACGAGGACCGCGGTGGACGGGACGTCGAGGCTGGCGTCGGTGAGGGTGCGCTGGTACCTCGCCGACCACCCGTGGCGACTCTGCTCGAGTCGCACGACCGACACCTCGGCCTGACCGGTGCCCCTGACGTTGTAGAGGGTCCGGCCCGACAGCTCGAGGCCGTCCCCGCCGGTGATGGCAGGGCCGCCGCGGACCGGGATCGACGTCGTCACGCCGGTGCGCGGGTCGACCCGCCAGAGCCCGCCGACCCGGCTGTTGTTGAGGACCGCCGAACCATCCGACAGCTGGCGGATGCCGTTGGCGTTGTTGGCCACCCCGTCGCCGGCGGGCCAGGCACCACGCAGTTGGAGGAAGGCCGCCGCGGCCCCGGTCGGCTGCGCGTGTCGTCCGAGGGCGATGACCGTGAGCCGGTCGACCCTCGAGTCGGTGACCCAGACCGCGTCGCGGGTCACGACCAGGTCGTTGAGGAAGACGCCGCCGGGGACGACGGTGTCCGAGGCGACCCGACCCGTGCGGCCGTCGACGGCCCAGACGTGTGCGACGCTGCCGACGTTGCCGGCCGCCCAGACCAGCCCGGTGCGGTCGTCGCGGTCGAGGCCACGGATCTGGCGGCCCTCCGCTCCGGGGAGCAGCACGCGGTTCGTCCGGCGGCTGAGGTCGCCGGTGACGATGCGGCCGTCGGCGAGCGACCCGACGTAGTAGGTGTCGCCCGGACCCGCGGTGATGCCTTCCGGGCGCAGGCCGTCGGGGAGGGGGACGAGGGACGTCCTGGCGGCGCCGGCGGGTGCGGCCGCGGCGACGAGGAGTCCGAGGACGGCCGCAAGGGCCGTGAGCAGGAGTGCCGGTGACCTGAGCCATCCGGCGCGTGGGTGCACGGTGTGTTCCATCAATCCATGATGCGTGGGTTGTCCCGAAGCTGCACCGCGACGTCGGGGGCGCGCCATGCCAAGGAGCAGCGGCGCGGGGCCGCGCCGGGGCCCGGGTGCCCTTTCGCCCCACAACGCCTAGGTTTGATCCGCTGGTTTGTCGTCACCTAGGAGCCGCTGATGTCTCACCTCTCCCTCGCGGTGCCCGCCGCGACCACCTTGATCGACGCGAACTGGTTGGACTACCTGCTCGTCGTCATCTACTTCGGGTTCGTCCTGGGCATCGGGTTCATGGCCCGGCGGTCGGTCTCCGACTCGATCGACTTCTTCCTGTCGGGACGCTCGCTGCCCGCGTGGGTCACCGGCCTGGCCTTCATCTCGGCCAACCTCGGTGCCGTCGAGATCATGGGCATGTCGGCCAACGGCGCCGAGATCGGCCTGCCGACGGTGCACTACTTCTGGGTCGGCGCCATCCCCGCGATGTTGTTCCTCGGCGTCGTGATGATGCCCTTCTACTACGGCTCCAAGGTGCGCTCGGTCCCCGAGTTCATGTTCCGGCGGTTCGGCACCGGCGCCCACCTGGTCAACGCGATCAGCTTCGCGGTGGCCCAGCTGCTCATCGCCGGCGTCAACCTCTACCTGCTCGGCTCGATCGTCCACGCGCTGCTCGGCTGGCCCCTCTGGGTCGCGCTGATCGTCGCCGCCGCGATCGTGCTGTCCTACATCACCCTCGGCGGGCTCTCGGCCGCGATCTACAACGAGGTCCTGCAGTTCTTCGTCATCGTGGCCTCGCTGCTGCCGCTGACCCTGATCGGCCTGCACCGCGTCGGTGGGTACGGCGGCCTCAAGGACAAGATCGCCGCGTTCGCGGAGTCTGCTCCCGCCGCCGCGAAGGTCGCTCCCGCGGCCCAGCAGCTCGAGTCCTGGCCCGGTCAGGCGCTCTCGGGGTTCAGCTCGTCGTTCCTGTCTGTCATCGGCATCGTGTTCGGCCTCGGGTTCGTCCTGTCGTTCGGCTACTGGACGACGAACTTCGTCGAGGTGCAGCGCGCCATGGCCTCCAAGTCGATCTCCGCGGCGCGCAAGACGCCGATCATCGGCGCCTTCCCGAAGATGTTCGTCCCGTTCATCGTCATCCTCCCCGGCATGGTCTCGGCCGTCCTGGTCAAGGAGATGATCGACCTCAAGGGTGGCGGTACCCCCGCGGGTGGCGCGTCCGGCGAGGGCGTGAAGTACAACGACGCACTCCTGCTGCTCATGCGTGACGTCCTCCCGAACGGCCTGCTGGGCCTGGCGATCGCGGGTCTGCTGGCCGCGTTCATGGCCGGCATGGCCGCGAACATCTCCGCGTTCAACACCGTCTTCAGCTACGACCTGTGGCAGCGCTACATCCGCAAGGACCACAGCGACGACTACTACCTGCGCATCGGCCGCCTCGCGACCGTCGCGGCGACCGTCATCGCGATCTTCACCGCGACGATCGCGTCGAGCTTCAGCAACGTCATGGACTACCTCCAGACGCTGTTCGGGTTCTTCAACGCACCGTTGTTCGCGACCTTCATCCTCGGCATGTTCTGGAAGCGGATGACGGCCACGGCCGGCTGGGTCGGTCTCTCGAGCGGCACCATCTCCGCGGTGGTCGTGGCGTTCCTCTCCGAGGACGCGTTCGGCTCCGCCAGCCTCGGCGTGCTGGGGCTGTCGGGGCAGGGCGCCAGCTTCGTGGCCGCCTCGACCGCGTTCGTCGTCGACATCGTCGTCAGCGTGCTCGTCACGATGGTGACGGAGCCGAAGCCGGCCTCGGAGCTCAAGGGCCTCGTCTACTCCGAGACGCCCAAGGAGGACCTCCGCGATCCCGAGGAGGCCAGCCAGCCGTGGTACCAGCGCACGATGCCACTCGCCGGCATCGCGCTGCTCATGGTCCTCGTCCTCAACTTCGCCTTCTAGGAGACGCTGCCATGTCCGACAAGACGACCTCGACGAAGCCGGCCAAGAAGACCGCCGGCGCGTTCGACATCCGCAACATCATCGGCAGCCTCCTCGGCCTCTACGGCGTGATCCTGCTGCTCGCAGGGCTGTTCGCCGACAAGGCCCTGGACAAGACCGGAGGCGTCAACGCCAACCTCTGGACGGGCATCGTCCTGATCGTCGTCTCGGCCCTGTTCCTCGGCTGGGCCCGGGTCAAGCCGATCGTCGTCCCCGACGAGGTCGAGAAGGTCGGCGACGACCCGACGCGACCGGCTCCCCGGCGCCGCTCCGGCGGTCACTGACCCGCACCGCCCGTCACCGAGGGGTATGCCGCGTGGTCACCACGCGGCGTACCCCTCTGTCGTCCCTCGCCCGGGTCAGCCCCAGGACCGCCGCGGCGGCGAGGGCGAGGAGGCCTCCCACGACCCACATCAGGTGAGGTGAGGAGCTGAAGAGCGCGCCGGCCAGGGGTGGCGCGACAACCGTGCCGCCGATCGAAGCGGCGCCGTAGAGGCTCTGGTAGCGGCCGTGCATGCCCTCGGGGGCCCGGTCCGCGGCGTGCGCCGTGGCGGTCGGCTTGTAGAGCATCTCCCCGGCCGTGACGACGACGACGGCCGCGAGCACGGTCACGACGGCGGGGGAGGGGGCGACGACCAGCCAGCCGACGCCGACGAGGACGAAGCCGGCGACGATGAGCGGCTCGGGTCGTCGGGCCCGCAGGCGATGGGCCAGCCACGGCTCGAGGAACACGATCAGGGCGCAGTTGAGCGAGATGGTGCTGCCGTAGACCCAGGGCGCCGCGCCGAGCGCCTCGAGCTGCCACGGGACGGCCGAGTACGCGAACCGGTAGGCCGTGTCGGCGGCCACGACGGTGAGCAGCAGCAGGACGAACCGCGGGTCGGCTCGGAGCGCGTCGAGGACGCGGCGCGGGGCGCCGTCGGCGACCGTGGCCCGTGCGGTGGCGGGGACCACGAGGAGGACCACGCCGAGCATCAGCAGGCTGGCGACCGCGTCGATCACGAAGACCGCGCCGAAGTGGTGCACGGCGAGCAGGCCGCCCAGCGGGGGCCCGAGGACGGTGCCGGCGTTGTTGACCGACCGCATCCAGGCGCTGGCCTGACGGCGGTCCTGCGCCGGGAGCGCGCTGGTGACCAGCGCGAAGGAGACCGGGCGCCCGATGCCACCGAGGGCGCCCATGACGAACAGGACCGCGGCGAGGCCGGTGGTCGGCGTGAGCGGGACGGCGACACAGCCGAGGGCGGAGGCGAGCGACGCGACGGCGAGCGTCGGGCGCAGGCCCCACCGGTCGCCGATCGACCCGCCGGCGAGGTTGCCGGCGATCGTGCCCACGCCCCATACGGCGGCGATCGAGCCGGCGGCCACCTCGTCGAGCCCGCGGTCGGACACGAGGTAGAGCGGGACGAACACCCAGGCCATCGAACCGAGCGCGTTGACGAACCGGCCGACGAGCAGCCACCTCACCCAGACCGGAAGCTCGCGCACGTCGGCATCCTGTCAGGTGGTCACCACATGGCGTCGAGCTCGGTGCCTCCGAGGGCCGGGGGGTCGTAGCTGGGCTGGTAGAGCACCATCGTCCCGGCTCCGGGGACCACGAGCTGGACGGTCCGCCCCCATCCCTGGTCGACGACATCGCCCTCGAAGCGGGCGCCGCGCCCCTCGAGCTCGGTCATGGTGGCCTCGAGGTCGTCGCACATCAACGACAGGTCGAACCTCTGGTCGGTGCCACCCGAGCGCCCTTCGTGCTCCCACGAGGAGGGGTGGACGCCGAGCTCGCTCGGGCCGGTTCGGAAGATCAGCCAGCCGCCGCCGGTGTCGGCGCCGGGCAGCTGGAGGACGTCACGGAAGAAGGCGCGCGCGGCCGCGGGGTCCTCGGCGTAGACCAGGGTGTGCAGGGCAGTGATCATGGGACCACGGTAGAAGCCCGGCGGCGCTCGAGCCCCTCGAGCAGGACATCGAGCCCGAACTCGAACTCGGACTGGTCGTCGCACCACCCGAGGGTGGAGGCCGGGTCGTCGTGGGCGACCTCCGCCAGCATGCCGACGAGGTGGGGCACGTGCTCTGCCATCGCCTCGAGCATCTCCTCGGACGCGTCGTCGGCGGCCGCGCCGGGGTCGAAGAGCTCCTGCGAGAAGCCGACGACCCGGCTGCCCAGCGCGTGCAGGGAGTGGTGTGCCAGGTCGTTGCTGAACCCGCCCGCGCGCAGCACCCCCACGACGCCGTCGTAGTAGCGGACGAGGTCGAGGTTCATCGCCGTCCGGGTCTGCAGCACGCCGGGTGCCCAGCGGTGCCGCAGCATCACCTCCCGGGCGGCCAGCGCTCTCGCGCGCAGCGCGCCGCGCCAGTCCGTCGCGGGGTCCGGCGCGTCGAGCGAGGACGTCCCGGCGATGAGCTGGGCGGCCACCAGCTCCACCATCGCGTCGAGCATGGCGTCCTTGTTGGCGACGTGGTTGTACAGGGACATCGCCTCGACGCCCAGCTCCTGACCGATGCGCCGCATCGAGACGGCCCCGATCCCCTCGGCGTCCGCGACGGCGACGGCGGCCTCCCCGATCCGCCCACGACTGAGGGGGCGGGTTGCTGCGGCGGTCTGGGCGGTGTCGGTCACCAGCCAAGGGTAGCCCGCAACCGTTGACAGACTTACGGCGTAGGTCTAACTTACAGCGTACATATTTACACCGTAAGTTGGACTTGAGGCACCGGGAGAGCGCCATGACCGACATCGACAGCAGCATCTCGCTGGACCATCGGCCGGCCGGCGGGGACGAGGGAGCCGGCACGACGCCGACGACCATGCGAGCCGCCGTCCACGAGCGCTACGGCCGACCCGAGGACGTCGTGGCGGTGCGCACCGTGCCCGTCCCCGCGGTCGGCCCGACCGATGTGCTCGTCCGTGTGGCGGCGGCCTCGGTCAACGCCCTGGACTGGCACTACGTCACCGGCCTGCCGATGTTCGCGCGACCGACGCTGGGGCTGCGCCGGCCCAAGCGGCAGGTCCCCGGTGCGGATGTCGCGGGGGTGGTGGAGGCGGTCGGCGCAGACGTCACCCGGCTCCGCCCGGGGGACCGGGTCTTCGGGGAGGTGTCCGGCGGGGCCTATGCGGAGTACGTGGTCGCGCCGGCCGACTGGCTCGTGCCGGTACCGGCCGGGGTCCAGCTGGAGCAGGCAGCCACCATCGGAGTCGCGGCGGAGACGGCCCTCCAGGGGCTGCGCGACTGGGGCGGACTGCAGCCCGGACAGCGGGTGCTGGTCAACGGCGCCTCGGGGGGTGTCGGCAACTTCGCCGTCCAGCTGGCCAAGGCCCTCGGCGCCTCCCACGTGACGGCGGTCTGCAGCACCCACAACCTCGAGGCGGCGCGACGGGCGGGCGCCGACCGGGTCGTCGACTACACCCGCGAGGACCTGCGGGCGGTGGGGGACACCTTCGACCTCTTCTTCGACAACGCCGGCAGCCTGAGCCTGCGCGACAGCCGCCGGCTGGTCGCGGACGGTGGAACGTACGCCATGGTGACCTCGCCCAAGTCCACGTGGCTGCACCCCCTGCCGCGCATGCTGAGCGTCCCGTTCGTCTTCGCGTTCGGCGGTCGCACGGCGCCCGCGTTCAAGGTCGCGTCCCGCAGCCGTTCCGACCTCGAGCTCCTGATCGACCTGGTGGCGCAGGGAAAGGTGAAGCCGGAGATGGATCGGCGCTGGTCGCTGGACGACGCCGCCGAGGCGCTGCGCGTGCAGGGCGAGTTCCACGCTCGCGGCAAGTCAGTCGTCATCCCCTGACCCCAGTTCGGACCCGCCCCGCCCGCCGACCCCCGACCCCCGACCGACCCCTTCCGCGCTTTGGGTGCCCAGACGGTCGGGATTCCGACCACCTGGGCACCCAAACTCCGGCAGCGGGCGGCGTCCACAGGGCTCCCGCTGCCGCCGGGGGATCCACAGGAGTGGACGCGGACGTCGTGAGCTCGCCGGGACGTCGACCACCCTGCCGTCATGGGTGGGGAGCGGCTGTGGGAACGGCGACGGAGTGTCCAGCTGGCCGCAAGCGACAGGGACGGCGTCATCTCTCGAGCGGACTTGCGCGACCTCGGAGTCGACCGCCACTCGGTCGCGCGGGAGGTGGCGGCCGGTCGATGGCGGCTGCACGGTCGCGTCACGGTGGCCGTGCACACGGGGAGCCTCTCACGCACTGCCTGGTGGTGGCGTGCCGTCTGGGAGGTGGGTCACGGCGCGGCGCTGGACGGCATCTCGGCGCTGCACGCAGCCGGACTGGAGAACTTCACGTCCGACGAGGTGCACGTGGCCGTCCCCCACCCGGCGGTGCCGCGACCCGTCGACGGGGTGGTCCTGCACCGCATACGCGACCTGGACCTGGATCGGGACGCGGTCGGCGCGGGTCTGCCGCGGGTCCGATCCGAGGTCGCGACGATTCGCGCCGCGCAGTGGGCGGTCAGTGACCGGCAGGCCGCGCTCATCGTCTGCATGGCCGTGCAGCAGAGGCTCGTCCGAGCCGAGCAGCTGTGCCCCGTTCGGCACCCCGGCGCGCACTACGGCCGGACCCGGTTCGTGCGACGCCTCGTGCGCGACGTGGCTGACGGAGCGCAGTCCCTGGGCGAGCTCGACTTCGCGCGGCTGTGCCGCGAGCGGGGGTTGCCCGTGCCCAGTCGACAGGTGGTCCGTCGTGGCCATCGGGGTCGCCTCTACCTCGACGTGGCCTGGGAGGATCACGGCGTGGTCGTGGAGATCGACGGGGCGCAGCACCGGCAGGGGCTGGCCGTCACGTCGGACAACCTCCGTCGCAACTCGCTCACCCTCGGCGACGACATCGTGCTGACGATCGACCTGATCGGGCTGCGCCTGGAGGAGGACCTCTTCATGGCCCAGGTCGGGCAGGCGCTCCGTCGAGCCGCCTGACCGGCTGCCTCTCTCTTTCTTCCGCGCTTTGGGTGCCCAGACGGTCGGATTTCCGACCGTCTGGGCACCCAAAGCCAGGCCGGGGCGGCGTCGGGGCGGCATCGGGGCCGGGGCGGGGTGGGGCGGGCTTGGAGGGTGGGGCTACGCGAACTGCCAGGAACGCTTGCTCAGGCCGAACCAGAACCCGTCGATGACGCTCTGGTTCTCCAGCGACCCGGACTCGTATGCCGCGCCGAGACTCACGTAGAGGGGGGCCCAGTGCTCGGTGCGCGGGTGGGCCTCGAGGGCAGCGGGGGCCTTGTGGACGAAGTCGAGGATGCCGTCGACATCTTGGCGCTCGAGCGCCTCGGCGGCCCAGTGGTCGAACTCGCTCGAGGCGGCCGGGGGAGTGCCGTCAGGGCCGGCCGACGGGTTGAACCAGCGCAGGTTGTGGGTGGTGAACCCCGAACCCACGATCAGCGTGCCCTCGTCGCGCAGCGGGGCGAGCTTGCGACCGATCTCGAACAGGGCCCTGGGGTCCAGTGTCGGCATCGACATCTGCAGGACGGGGATGTCCGCCTCGGGGTACATCTCGACGAGCGGCACGTAGGCGCCGTGGTCCAGGCCGCGCGACTCGTCCCGGTGGACCGGGGTCTCGGACGACTGCACGAGCTTGGTGATGCTGTCCGCGAGCTCGGGCGCACCCGGGGCGGCATACGTGACGTCGTAGTACTTCTGGGGAAAGCCCCAGAAGTCGTACACGAGGGGGACGTCGCCGGAGGTCGCGCTGAGGGCGAGCGGGGCCTCCTCCCAGTGCGCCGACACCATGAGGATGTTGGTGGGCTTGCCGAAGCGGCCGGACCAGTCGGACAGCTGGCGGGTCCAGCGGGGGTCGTCCGCCAGCGGCGGCGCGCCGTGGCTGAGGTACAGCACGGGCTGCCGCTCGGGCAGGGAGGACTCGGTCATGACATCAGTGTACATCTACTTGAACTTTCAACCAAGTGCTCGAGGCAGACCGCTCAGGACCAGCACCAGGCACGTCCGCGAGACCGGACGAGGCAGATTTGACGGGACCGGCTACCGTCTTTCGCGTTGCCATGTCCACGCTGCGACGAATCCGCAGCACATGGGAGCAGGAACCGAGGAAGAGAACGTGGCTGAAGGGCGCAAGCTCGTCATCGTCGAGTCGCCGGCCAAGGCGAAGACGATCGGCGGATACCTGGGCAAGGACTGGGACGTCGAGGCGTCCGTCGGTCACATCCGCGACATCCCGACCCCGTCGGAGATGCCCGCAGACATCAAGAAGGGCCCGTTCGGCCGGTTCGGCGTCGACGTGGACAACGGCTTCGAGGCCTACTACGTCGTCGACAACGACAAGAAGAAGAAGGTCGCCGAGCTCAAGCGCCTGCTCAAGAACGCCGACGAGCTCTACCTGGCCACTGATGAGGACCGCGAGGGCGAGGCGATCGCCTGGCACCTGCTCGAGGTGCTCAAGCCCAAGGTCCCGGTCAAGCGCATGGTGTTCCACGAGATCACCAAGGAGGCCATCCAGCGCGCCTCCACCAACACCCGTGACCTCGACGTCGCGCTCGTCGACGCCCAGGAGACCCGCCGCATCCTCGACCGCCTGTACGGCTACGAGGTCAGCCCGGTCCTGTGGCGCAAGGTCAAGGCGGGACTGTCCGCCGGCCGTGTGCAGTCCGTCGCCACCCGCATCGTCGTGGAGCGCGAGCGCGAGCGGATGGCGTTCGTCCGTGCGTCCTACTGGGACGTCGAGGGCGACTTCACGCCCGACGGCGCGTCGAACCAGTTCACGGCGCGGCTCAGCTCCGTCGACGGCAACCGCGTCGCCATGGGCCGTGACTTCAACGACGACGGCACCCTGAAGGGCAAGTCGGTCGTCCACCTCGACCAGGCCACCGCGACCTCGATCGCGACCCAGGTGCTCACCTGCCAGGTGGCCGTGACCAGCGTCCAGGAGAAGCCGTACACCCGGCGTCCCAGCGCTCCGTTCACGACCAGCACCCTGCAGCAGGAGGCCTCCCGCAAGCTGCGCCTCTCCTCGAAGAACGCCATGCGCGTCGCGCAGCGCCTCTACGAGAACGGCTACATCACCTACATGCGTACCGACAGCACCACGCTGTCGGAGGCCGCCCTCACCGCCGCGCGCCAGCAGGCCCGGGACCTGTATGGGGCCGAGTACGTCCCCCAGTCGCCTCGCCTCTACGAGAAGAAGGTCAAGAACGCGCAGGAGGCCCACGAGGCCATCCGTCCCGCCGGGGACCGCTTCCGGACGCCGGCGCAGGTGGCCGGCGAGCTGCGCGGTGACGAGTTCGCGCTCTACGAGCTGATCTGGAAGCGCACCGTCGCCTCGCAGATGGCCGACGCGCGTGGCTCGACCGCCACCGTGAAGCTCGGCGGCACGCTCGAGGACGGCCGGGTCGTGGAGTTCAGCGCCTCCGGAACGGTCATCACGTTCCGCGGCTTCCTCGCGGCATACGAGGAGGGTCGTGACGAGGAGCGCGCGTCCAAGGCCGCCGAGGCCGAGGAGGAGCGCCGCCTCCCGAAGCTGAGCGAGGGCGTCTCCCTCACCGTCGTCCGGGCCGAACCGGACGGCCACGAGACCACGCCGCCGCCGCGCTACACCGAGGCGACGCTCGTGAAAGCCATGGAGGAGAAGGGAATCGGTCGTCCGTCGACCTACGCCTCCACCGTCGGCACGATCCAGGACCGTGGCTACGTCAACACGCGTGGCTCGGCCCTGATCCCGACCTGGCTCGCGTTCGCCGTGACGCGGCTGCTTGAGGAGCACTTCACCGAGCTCGTCGACTACGACTTCACGGCCTCGATGGAGGAGGACCTCGACCGCATCGCGGGCGGCGACGCACAGCGCGCGGAGTGGCTCAAGCGGTTCTACTTCGGTGAGGGTGATGGGGCGCTCGTCGGCTCCGAGCCTGGCCTGCCCGACGCGGGCAACGCGCACCTGGGCCTCAAGCAGCTCGTCGAGGACCTCGGTGACATCGACGCCCGCGCGATCTCGACGATCGACATCGGCGAGGGGATCGTCGTCCGCGTCGGCCGCTACGGCCCGTACGTCGAGGAGACCGTCCCGCGCGGTGTCGACCTGTCGACCGGTGAGATGACCGACGACGCCGACACCACGCCGCGTCGCGCCACCATCAACGACGACATCGCCCCCGACGAGATGACCCCGGCCAGGGCGCGTGAGCTGCTCGAGCAGTCCGCCGACGACGGCAAGGTCCTGGGCCAGGACCCGGAGAACGGTCGCGACATCGTGGCCAAGGCCGGGCGCTACGGGCCGTACGTCACCGAGGTCCTCGACGAGGAGACCGCGGCGCTCAAGGGCAAGAACAAGGTCAAGCCGCGCACCGCGTCGTTGTTCAAGGACATGGACCTCGCGACCATGGACCTCGAGACCGCGCTCAAGCTGCTCAGCTTGCCCCGCGTCGTCGGCACCTCCACGGAGGAGGACGGCAGCGTCGTCGAGATCACGGCGCAGAACGGCCGGTACGGCCCCTACCTCAAGAAGGGCACCGACTCCCGGTCCCTGGTCACCGAGCAGCAGCTCTTCGACATCACGCTCGAGGAGGCGCTGGCGATCTACGCCCAGCCCAAGCAGCGCGGCCGCGCCGCCTCGGCGCCGCTCAAGGAGCTCGGCAACGACCCGGTGTCCGGGCGCCCGATGGTGGTCAAGGACGGCCGGTTCGGTCCGTACGTCACCGACGGCGAGACCAACTCGACCCTGCGCAAGGGCGACGAGCCCGAGTCGATGACGCCCGAGCGTGGTGCCGAGCTGTTGGCCGAGAAGCGCGCCAAGGGTCCGACGACCCGCAAGCGCGCGGCCAAGAAGGCCCCGGCCAAGAAGGCTGCGAAGAAGACGACCGCCAAGAAGACCACCACGAAGAAGGCCGCCGCCAAGAAGGCCTGAGGAACGTTGCCGGTTCGCGCAAGTTCCGCCGCTCCCGGCCCGCGACGCGCCGTACCCGTCTAGGCTCCCGCCAGCATCAGCTGGAACTGGGGAGCAGAGGGTATGGCGCGTCGTCGCGTTCGGGGAATGGTCGCCGTGGTCGGTGGGGTCGTCGCGACCCTCGTGTCGGGTCTGCTGACCGCCACACCAGCCAGCGCCGCGGCCGGACCGGTCATCACGTCCATCTCGGTGAGCACCAACGCCGTCAAGGCGCCAGGCGAGGTGGTGCTGTCCTACACCGCGACCACCACCGCCCCCGTGGACGAGGCTCTGGCCGGGTACAAGGACCCAGCCGGCCGGCTCTACTCGGTCAACCTGTCGAAGGGAACGTCAGGCTCGGGGACCCGGAAGGTGCCGGACGGGGTGCAGAACGGGACGTGGACGTTGCAGTACGTCTTCCTCACGTACTCCCCGAACGACTTCACGTACGCCTGCAACCCGTCGTACGCCAGCACTAACGCCAAGTGCACCGAGACCCGGGACCTGTCGCCGTACGACGTCGTGGTGTCGGGGTCCACCGAGGACTTCGACGCGCCGGTGCTGCGATCCGTGTCGGTGACCCCCACGACAGCCGCTCCGTCCGCACCTCTGACCGTCAGCTTCCGGGCCGATGACGTACTCGGCGTCGCGGACGTGAAGGCGACCTGGAAGCACAGGACTCGAGCGGACTGGGTCACCACCCAGTTCAGCGGGCGCAATGGCCTCGCCGACGGTGAGTACACGCAGAACCTCCCGGCAACCATCTACAACGGTGAATACGACCTCCAGTCGCTGGTGCTGAAGGACCCCAACGGTTTCCGCTCCACCTATGCGTCCGACGGCTCTGTCACCTATCAGGCCTCGCCGGGCATCTTCTTTCCGCAGCCGGTGCGCCCACCAGGCACCCACACGATCGACTTCAGCGCCGCGACCTTCCATCTCACTGGCTCCACGGTGGACGGCGATGCGCCCGTCATCACGAGCCTTGCCCTGCAGCGTCCCTCTCCTTCGGCGAAAGATCCGACAGGGCTGCGCTTCACCGCCACAGACCGTCAAGGTGGGGTCAGCTTCATGAACTCGACCTGGGCTGTCGAGCCCGGCGGCGGCAGCACAGGACCGCTGGCGGCGTTCGACCTCGCGTTGAACGATGTTCTCCCGTTGCCGGGAACCCCGGGTGCGACTTATCGGCTGAGCACCATTCGGATCAAGGACCGGCAGGGAAACCTGGCCACCTACTCCCGCGACGGTGTCGTGCTGTTGGCCGACGGGACCACAACGACCCATGCGCTGAACTTCCCGTCGCTCGACTTCACGCTGCGGCCGAGCGCTCCTCGGGTCCAGGCCCGAAGTCGTCCCCAGTCGGCCAAGCTCTCGGTGACCTCGTTCGGCAGTGGCGCGGGTGTCACGGGGTACAGGGTCGTGGTGAGTCCGGGTGGCAAGGTCCTGAACCTTTCAGCGCCCGACGCCACGGGCCTGGCCGAAGCGCAGGTCAACGGTCTGACGAACGGGATCCCCTACACGATCGCGGTCACGCCGCAGAGCAACGTCGGGCCCGGTCCCACGACGACGGTGTCAGTGACGCCGATGATCTCCGGGAACGTCTGGGGAGCCGGGGACGTGAACATCGACCGGCGCGACGACCTCTTCGCGCGACTGCCGGCAGGACAGGTGCGGCTCTACCGTGGCGCCGGGTTCCCGAAGTTCAAGGCCGCAACCACCGTCACGGACCTCCCTTCGAGCCGCAACTTCCCGTCGGGCCGGATCTACGGGTACACGGCGTTCCTCACGATCAACCAGAACGGTGGCCTCGAGGGAAACATGGTCGACCGGGACGGGAAGTCGCTCGGGTCGACCATCAGCGGGACCGGCTGGGGGAGCATGCGCTCCATCGACGGCAGCGCCGACTTCTCGGGCGATGGTCTGCCCGACATCGTGGCGGTGACGTCGACCGGTGCGATGCGGCTCTACAAGGGCAACGGCCAGGGGAGGTTCGCCGCGGGGACCCAGATCGGGACCGGCTGGGGTTCGATGGTCCGGGTCTTCGTCCCCGGGGACGTGACCGGTGACCGCAGGGCCGATGTCATGGCGGTCGACGCGACCGGGGTCCTGTGGATCTACCGCGGCAATGGCAAGGGTGCTCTGACCTCGCGGGTCAAGGTCGGCTCGGGCTGGGGTGGGCTCGGTGCGCTGTTCTCTGCGCGCGACGCGAACGGTGACAGCCGTGGCGACCTCGGGGCGATCACGATGAACGGTGAGCTGCGGTTCTACAAGGGCCGCGGCAACGGCACCTTCACCGGCGCGACCGTCGCCGGCACCGGCTGGGGCTCCTTCCTCTAGAACCAGCCGGTCGACCCCGCCCACGAAACTGCGCTCTGCCCATGGAACTTCGTGGGCAGAGCGCACTTTCGTGGGCTGGGTGGCAACCCGCGCGCCAACGGTGGCGGCTACGGTGAGGCACCATGCCGCTCGAGACCACGACCGTCGCCGCCCTGGACCGCAGGCTCGCCGAGGAGCAGTCGACCTGCCGCCTCCCGTCCATCGCTGCCGGCCTGGTCCGCGGTGGGGAGCTGGTCTGGTCCGGTGCCGTCGGCACGGTCGACGGTCGCAAGGACGGTGAACCGGCCACCGACGACACGCAGTACCGCATCGGCTCGATCACCAAGACCTTCGTCGGCGTCGAGGTGCTGCGCCTGCGGGACGAGGGTGCCCTGGACCTGTCCGACCGGATCGACGCCCACCTGCCCGAGACCTCCGACAGCGAGTTCGGGCACGTCTCGGTGGCCCAGCTGCTCTCGCACAGCTCCGGGCTGCAGGCGGAGACCAACGGCCCGTGGTGGGAGCGCACCGAGGGCGGCGACTGGGCAGCTCTGCTCGCCAGCCGTCCCGGCCTGCGGTTTCGCCCCGGCGCCCGCTTCCACTACTCCAACACCGGGTACGCCGTCCTCGGCGAGCTCGTCGGCCGGCTGAGGGGAGTGCCGTGGGACGAGGCGGTCCGCACCGGCCTCCTCCACCCCCTCGGTATGGCGCGGACCTCCCTTCGCCCGCAGGCCCCCAGCGCCCCGGGCTGGGCCGTGCACCCGCTGGCCGACCTCGTCCACGTGGAGCCCGAGCACGACGCCGGGGCGCTGGCACCGGCCGGCCAGCTGTGGTCCACGGTGTCGGACCTGGCGCGCTGGGCGGCCTTCCTGGGTGGGCGGACCGAGGGGCTGCTCTCGGCTGCGACGTTGGCGGAGATGTGCCTGCCGATCGTCGTCAACGACAACCCCGGCCAGGCGTGGACCGCGGCGCACGGACTCGGGTGGCAGGTGTGGAACCTCGAGGGCCGCAGGTTCGGTGGCCACGGCGGCTCGATGCCGGGGTTCCTCGCCGGGCTGCGGGTCGACCTCGAGACCGGTGACGGCGTCGTGGTGTTCGCCAACGCGACCTCCGGGATGGGCACGATCACCGTCGACCTGATGACCCTGCTCGCGGAGCGCGAACCCCTCCCGCCGACCCCGTGGACCGCCGACGCCGAGCAGGTGGGCGGACTGGAGCTGGTGGGGGACTGGTACTGGGGGACGACGGCATACTCGCTGCGGTTGGCCGCCGACGGCGGGCTGGTCCTGGGCGAACCCGGGCTGAAGCGTGGCTCGCGGTTCAAGCGCACCGAGACCGGCTGGGTCGGGCTCGACAGCTACCACGAGGGGGAGCCGCTGGTGGCGCACCGTGGCCCCGACGGGCACGTCAGCCACCTCGACCTCGCCTCGTTCCGGTTCAGCCGCACGCCGTACGACCCGACCGCGCAGATCCCCGGGGACGTCCACCCCGACCGCTGGCACTGACCGCACCCGAGCGCGGGAGGGCCTCGCGAGGCCCTCCCGCGCCTCGATCAGGTATGTGGGGCCCGGACATGTTCTCTGGTGGCTCTGTGTCGAGGGCGGCCATGTCCGGGGTCACTGGGCGCCCCTAGTGTTCTGCAGAACCGCGACGGTCCCCCTGCCGTCGCACCAGCCGCACGAGGAGGTGCCGGTGCCCACCGAGGCCAGCCCGAAGGCATCAGGCTCAGCAGGTCGAGCAGCATCAGCCCTGCTCGAGACCCGCGACCTGACCAAGGAGTTCCGCGGCTTCCGCGCCGTCTCCGACGTGAGCCTGCGGGTCGTCGAGGGCACCGTGCACGCCTTGGTCGGCCCCAACGGCGCCGGCAAGACCACGCTGTTCAACCTCCTGACCGGCTTCCTCACGCCGACGTCGGGCGAGGTCCTCCTCGCGGGCCGCGACGTGACCGGTATGCAGCCGGAGCAGATCGCGCACCTCGGCATCGCCCGCTCGTTCCAGATCACCAGCCTGTTCGACCAGATGAGCGTCGTCGACCACGTCGAGCTCGCCCTCGCCTCGCCCACCGGGCTCGGCTACCGGTTCTGGCGGTCGAGCTCGGCGATGAAGCAGTTCCGCCCGCGAGCGATGGAGCTCCTCGACGAGGTGGGCCTCACCGACCGTTCCGGCGCTGCTGCCGGGTCGCTGGCCTACGGGCAGAAGCGCGCCCTCGAGCTCGCGCTCGCCCTGGCGCTCGACCCCAAGCTGCTGCTGCTCGACGAACCCACCGCAGGCATGGGCCTCGAGGACGTCGACCGGACCATCGCCCTGGTCAAGAAGGTCGCGGCCGGCCGCACCGTCGTGTTCGTCGACCACAACATGCACGTCGTCGGCTCCCTGGCCGACACCGTCACCGTGCTGCAGTCCGGGCAGGTGCTCGCCGAGGGCACCTACGAAGAGGTCCGGAACGACGACAAGGTCATCACCGCATACCTCGGACAGGCCGGAGACCAGCATGTCTGACCAGACCCTGGAGATCGCGGGACTGTCCGCCTGGTACGGCGAGGCCAAGGTCCTCACGGACGTGGACCTGCGGGTCGAACCCGGTGAGGTCGTCACCCTCGTCGGCCGCAACGGCGCCGGCAAGACCACGCTGCTGCGCTCGGTCATGGGACTGCACCGCCAGGTCGAGGGCACCGTCACCTGGGGCGGCGACGACCTCGGCAAGGCCAGCGCCGACAAGCGCGCCCGCGCCGGCATCGGCTGGGTGCCGGACGACCGCGGCATCTACGCCACCCTCACCGTCGCCGAGAACCTCCTGCTCCCGCCGGTCACGAGCAAGGCCGATGCCTGGAGCCTGGACCAGGTCTACGAGCAGTTCCCGGTCCTGCACGAGCGCCGGGACTTCCCCGGCACCAAGCTCAGCGGCGGCGAGCAGCAGATGCTGGCCATCGCCCGGGTGCTGCGGATGGGGTCCACGCTCCTCCTGCTCGACGAGCCCAGCGAGGGCCTCGCCCCGGTGATCGTGCAGCGGATCGGCGAGATCATCCGCCAGATCAAGTCCCAGGGCGTCTCCGTCCTGCTCGTCGAGCAGAACGTGAAGTTCGCCTCCACGGTCGCCGACCGCCACTACCTGCTCGCCCAGGGCCGGGTCGTGGAGTCCCTGGACAACGACAGCTTCCAGTCCCGCACCACCGAGCTCCTCGAGTACCTCGGCATGTAGCCGGGGCTCGAGGCACCTGCACACCGCGTCACCACATCCCACACGCACCACTGAACAACCCCAGGAGGGGACATGCAGCGCACCCGGAACTCGATGTCCAGCTTCGCCCGGAGGCCCTTGGCCCTCGCGGCCACCGCGGTCACCGGCAGCCTCGTGCTCGCCGCCTGTGGCGCCGGAGGCCCGAGCTCGGGCGGCGGCAAGATCAGCGACGACAAGGTCGTCCTCGGTCTGCTCAACGACCAGTCGGGGGTCTACAAGGACCTGTCCGGCCCCAACTCCAAGGTCGCCATCGAGATGGCCGTCGCGGACTACAAGGCCAAGTACGGCGACAAGGCGGTGGCCAAGAACATCGAGATCGTGCAGGCCGACCACCAGAACAAGCCCGACATCGCCAACACCAAGGCGCAGGAGATGTACGACCGCCAGAAGGCCGACATCATCCTCGACGTCCCCACCTCCTCGGCCGCGCTCGCCGTCGCCACGCAGGCCAAGGCCAAGAAGAAGCTGTTCATCGACATCGGCGCCGGCACCACCGCGCTGACCGGCAAGTCGTGCAACAAGTACACGTTCCACTGGGCCTACGACACCTACATGCTCGCCCAGGGCACCGGCGCCACGGCCGTGCAGAACGGTGGCAAGAACTGGTCCATCGTCTACCCCGACTACGCCTTCGGCCAGGACATGACCAAGTCCTTCACCAACGCCGTCACCAAGGCCGGCGGCACGGTGCAGCAGTCCATCGCGACGCCGTTCCCCAACGACAACTTCTCGACCTTCATCACCAAGGCCGAGTCGAGCAAGCCCAACGTCATCGGGATCATGGCCGCCGGCGGCGACCTCATCAACTTCGTCAAGCAGTTCAACCAGGCCGGCCTGCAGGGCAAGACCCAGCTCGCCGTCGGCCTGATGTTCATCACCGACATCCACAGCCTGGGCGTCGACCAGTTCCAGGGCACGCAGTTCACCGACGCGTGGTACTGGAACTTCGACGACCAGAACCGCGCCTGGGCCGACAAGTTCAAGGCCAAGACCCAGACGCGTCCGTCCTTCGCCCACGCCGGCAACTACTCCGCGGCCCTGCAGTACCTCGAGGCCGTGCAGCGCGCCGGCACCGACAACTCCGACGCCGTGGTGAAGGAGCTCGAGGGCAAGAAGCTCAACGACGTCTTCCTGCGCAACGGTGAGGTCCGCGCCGCCGACCACCGCGTCCTGCACGACGCGTACCTGGTCAAGGTCAAGAGCAAGGACCAGGTCAAGGAGGAGTGGGACTACGAGGAGGTCGTCTCAACGATCCCCGCGGCCGAGGCCTTCAACCCGACCGTGAGCACCGACTGCACGATGTGACGGCCCGGACCCGGTGGGAACCCCCCCACCCACCGGGTCCGCACCCTACGCGCACCCTTCCCGCCACCGCCGCACCGACGAACCGGAAGAGCCATGACCGCATTCATCCAGTACACCCTCCAGGGCCTGGCCCTCGGCGGGTTCTACGCCCTGGCCGCCCTGGGCCTGGCGGTGATCTTCGGCGTGCTCGGCGTGGTCAACTTCAGCCACGGCGCCTGCTACATGCTCGGCGCCGTCGGTGCCGCCCTGCTGCTCGACGCGACCGGCCTCGGCTTCTGGGCCGCCCTGCCGATCATCACGGTGGCGATGTTCCTGTTCGGCGTGCTACTGGAACGGCTCTTCGTCCAGTGGCTGCTGCGCCTGGACCCCCTCTACAACTTCCTGCTCACCTTCGGCATCACCTTGTTCCTCGTCGACTTCGTCAAGCGCCGGTACGGCGTCTCGTCGCTGCCCTACGAGCTGCCCGCCGGCCTGCAGGGCCGGGTGAACGTCGGCAGCGTCTCGCTGTCGAGCTACCAGATCTTCGTGGCGGTCTTCTCGGTCGCCCTGTGCCTGGCGGTGTGGCTGCTGCTCACCAAGACGCGGGTGGGCATGATCGTGCGGGCCTCGACCGAGGACGCCGAGCGCTCGCGGGCGCTGGGCATCAACGTCGGCCGCTGGGTCACCCCCGTGTTCGGCTTCGGCATCGCCCTGGCCGGCCTCGCCGGTGTGCTGCGGGCGCCCACGGGTTCGGTCAACGCCGACATGGGCAGCTTCTTCATCATCATCCTGTTCGCCGTGGTCGTCATCGGCGGACTCGGGTCCATCCTCGGCGCAGTGGTGGCGGGCTTCCTCGTCGGACTCGTCGAGGCCTACGGCCAGGGCTACGCCGGGTCGTTCAGCCAGGTCCTCATCTTCGTCCTCATGGCCGTGGTGATCCTGGTCCGGCCCTCGGGCCTGTTCGGTCGCGAGGAGGCCGCATCATGAGCTCCCAGCTGGTGTCCAAGGTCGACGTCGACCTCCCCGACGCCCCGTCCATCACGGCGCAGCGCCCCTACCTGCGGTGGGTGGGCATGGCCGTCGGCCTCCTCGTCGTCCTCGCGCTGCCGTTCTTCATCTACCCGCCGGTCGCGATGGACATCGCCGCCTGGGCGCTGTTCGCGATCTCGGTCGACCTGCTGCTCGGCTACACCGGCCTGCTGTCCTTCGGGCACGCCGCCTTCTGGGGTACGTCGGCATACACGACCGGCCTCATCGCGATCCACGCCGGCCTGCCGTTCCCGGTCGCGGTGCTGGGCGGCGCGGTCTGCGCCATGATCCTGGCGGTGCCGACCGGGTACCTCGCGGTCCGGCGCACCGGCATCTACTTCGCCATGGTGACCTTGGCGTTCGCGCAGATGGTCTACTTCATCGCCAACCAGTGGCGCAGCGTCACCGGCGGCGAGAACGGCCTGCAGGGCGTGCCCAAGAACCTCGGTCCGCTGACCGACCTGATCAACCAGGACCCGTTCTACTTCTACTACGCGGCCCTCCCGCTGATCCTCATCGGCGTCGTCATCGCCTGGCGCACGGTCAACAGCCCGTTCGGCCGGGTCCTGGTCGCCATCCGCGACAACCCGGCCCGCGCCCGCGCCCTGGGTTACGACGTCGAGCGCTACAAGATCATGGTGTTCGTCATCTCGGCGGGCCTGGCCGGCCTGGCCGGTGGGGTGTTCTCCGCCAGCCACGGGTTCGCCTCGCTGCAGGAGCTCATCTGGACGACGTCGGGCAAGGTCGTGCTGATCACCGTCCTCGGCGGCATCGGCACCCTCTGGGGCGGTCCTGTCGGCGCCGCGCTCGTGGTGCTCCTCGAGGACCGGCTCGCCTCCTCGGGGTTCAACGGCATCGGCATCATCACCGGCGCGATCTTCGTGATCATCGTCCTGGCCTTCCGGCACGGCATCTGGGGCACCGCCCGCAACGGCATCGGTTCCTGGCTGCGGTCGCGGCGCCGGGCCCGCGAGGACGCCTGAGTCACGGAACGGCCTTGACCCTCACGCGGCGTGAGGGGTCACAGTGGTCGTCATGACCGAAGGCACGCAGCTGACCATGCTCACGGTGGGGCAGGTGGCCGAGCAGTTCGACCTCACGGTGCGGACCCTGCACCACTACGACGAGATCGGGCTGCTCACCCCCACCGACCGTTCGCGGGCGGGCTACCGGCTCTACACCCCCGACGACCTCACGCGCTTGCAGCACGTGGTGGTCTACCGGCGGCTCGGGTTCACCCTCGAGGAGGTCGCCCTCCTCCTGGACCACCCGGAGAGCGCGGAGCAGCACCTGCGTCGCCAACGCGCAGCGGTCATGTCCCGGCTCGACGAGATGCGCGATCTCGTCGTGGCCATCGACCGAGCACTGGAGCGAGAGATGAACAACCAGCCAGCCAGCACCGAGGACATGAAGGAGCTCTTCGGAGACGGCTTCCACGACAGCCAGACCGAGGCCGAGCAGCGGTGGGGCGACACCGACGCCTGGAAGCAGTCCCAGCAGCGGACCAAGGGGTACACCAAGGCCGACTGGGCGCAGGTCAAGGTCGAGAGCGACGCCCTGCACCAGGGTTTCACCGACGCCATGGACGCAGGGGAGCCCCCGACCAGCGTCGCGGCGATGGACGCGGCCGAGGCGCACCGGCGGCACATCGACGAGCGGTTCTACGACTGCTCGCCCCAGTTCCACCGCAACCTGGCCGACCTGTACACCAGCGACCCGCGGTTCACGGCGACGTACGACGAGATCCGCCCGGGCATGGCGCTCTACGTGCGGGACGCGATCTACGCCAACGCCGACCGCCAGGAGGCCTGACCTCCCTCGCCCGACGACCCACCGGTATGGAGCCGGCTCCCCCTCGAGGGAGCCGGCTCCTCCGCGTGGGGTGGCCGGTCGGAGAAGGGCGCGTGGGTACTACGACCATCGCCCAATACCGCGTGAACCGACCTGAACCGCACAGTGGTCGCACGGTCACAGGTGGTGACCACCTCACGGAAGGACAGAGCGATGAACACCTCCACGAAGAGCGCAGCGGTGGTCCTCGGCGTCGCGCTGGTCGCCACCGTCGGCGCCCAGCCCGCCAGTGCCAAGGGCCTGGACGTCCGCGCCAGCGGCACCTGCTCCAAGGGCAGCGTCTGGAAGCTCAAGGCCAAGGCCGACGACGGTCGTATCCAGACCGAGCTGGAGGTCGACTCCAACCGGGTCGGCCAGGCCTGGTCGGTGCGGCTCTCGGACAACGGCGTCCTGCTCTGGTCGGGGAAGCGCACGACGGTGGCCCCGAGCGGCTCGTTCACCCTGGGCCGCCTCGTCGCGAACCGCGCGGGCACCGACCGCATCAGGGCCACCGCCACCACGGCGTCGACCGGCGAGACCTGCTCCGCCGTCGTGGTCTTCCCCGGATAGGCCCCCTGCACCTCCATCACCCGTCACACTGGTCCCGGAAGGATCTGTCATGAAGCGCACCACCATCACCCTCGCCGCCCTCGTCGTGGCCCTCTTGCCCGCCGCCGCAGGGCTCTGGGGCAACGCCTCCTTCTCCCAGGCGGTCCCCGTGCGGGTCCCGGCCAGCGGCCAGGTCGCCACCGGGACGGCCACGTCGCCCACCGGGACCTCGACCACGGCCGACGACCACGGCGGCGACACCCCCCGTGACCAGCGCACCGAACCCGGTGACGACCGCGACCACAGCGCCACCTCGACGGGCTCCTCCACGTCCTCCGGCCACTCCGGCCGCGGGCACTCGGGTTCGGCCACGCCGAGCGGCACCTCCACCACGGCCGACGACCACGGTGGCCGCACCCCGCGCGACCAGCGGACCGAACCCGGTGACGACCGCGGGTCGGCGACGTCAGGCAGCGCGACGTCCGGCGGCTCCGGTTCGGGGTCCGGTTCGGGGTCTGGTTCGAGCGGATCGGGCTCGAGTGGTTCCGGCTCGGGCGGCCACGGTGGTTCCGACGACAAGGGCGCCGACGACCACGGCGGCCACGGAAGCGACGACTGAGTGACCAGCACCCCCAGCAGCCCGGCCGTCTCGGAGCACCCCTCTCCCGAGACGGCTGCGGCTGTGCCCGCAGCCCCCGCCGACGAGGCCGTCGCCGTGCCCGCCGACGAGGCCGTCGCCGTGCCCTGGGTGACGGTGTCGCGGCCCGTCGTCGAGGCCGAGGTGGACCCACCGGTGCGGCCCAGGCGGGTGCTGCTGCAGCTCATCGCGGGCCTGGTCGCGGTGCTCGTGGTCGTGGGGGTGCTGGGTTCCCTTGCGTCGCAACGGCTCGCCGAGCGCGAAGCCGTCAACGACGCCGCGAACACCGCGGACGTCCTCGCCGATGCCGTGATCGCCCCGTCGCTCAGCGACGCGCTCGTCGCGGGCGACCCGACCGCGCTGGCCGAGTTCGACACCCTCGTGCGCGACCGCATCCTCGGTCCGGCGATCATCCGCGTGAAGCTGTGGGCGCCCGACGGCCGGGTCGTCTACGCCGACGAGCCCCAGCTGGTCGGTCGCACCTTCGCCCTCAGCGAGGACCAGCGCATCGCCCTGTCGGACCCGCAGACCAAGGCCGAGGTCTCCAACCTCACCGGCTCCGAGAACCAGTTCGAGACCGGGGGCAAGGCGCTGGAGGTCTACCGTCCGGTGTGGTTGCCCGACGGGCGCCAGCTGCTCTTCGAGACGTACTCGCCGTACGAGCCGGTCCAGCAGCGGTCCTCCCAGCTGTGGCGCGGCTTCTCCGGGGTGACGCTGAGCAGCCTGCTGCTCCTGGTCGTGCTCATGGCGCCGATCCTCTGGCGCCTCCTTCGCCGCCTGTCCGAGGCCCAGCGGCAGCGCGAACGCCTGCTCGAGCGCACCGTCGACGCCTCCGACGCCGAACGCCGCCGGATCGCGGGGACCCTGCACGACGGTCCGGTCCAGGACCTGGTCGCGACGTCGTTCGTCGCGGCAGGGGCGGCGGCGCGCGCGCAGATCGCGGGCGACGACCGGACGGCTGCCGAGCTGCACGAGCTGGCGGGCTCGGTCCGGGGCAACATCCGGGTCCTGCGCTCGCTGCTCGTCGACATCTACCCGCCGAGCCTGGCCGGGGCAGGACTGGGTACGGCGCTCGCGGACCTCGCGGAGTCCGCGACCAACCGGGGGCTCACCGTCCACCTCGACACCGAGGGGGAGGCGGACCTCGGGCTGGACGAGAGTGAGGAGCGACTCGTGTACGGAGTGGCCCAGGAGTGCCTGCGGAACGCGGCCAAGCACGCCGCACCGTGCACGGTCAGCGTCCGGCTGGCTCGCGAGGAGGGTGACCGGGACGAGGTCGTCCTCGACATCGTCGACGACGGGCCAGGGTTCGACACGGTGCTGCTGCGCGAACCCGCCGACGGCCACTTCGGCCTGCGAGTGCTGGCCGACCTCGCCAGCGACGGGGGTGCGACCCTCCAGGTGGCCTCGGCTCCCGGGGCCGGCACGCACTGGCGGCTGGCCTTGGTTCCCGGGGGTGCCGCGTGATCAGGGTCCTGGTCGTCGACGACCACGCCATGGTCCGCAGCGGCCTCACGGCCCTGCTCGAGGCCAGCGGCGACATCACCGTCGTGGGCCAGGCGCCGGACGGCCGGGTCGCGGTGACCCAGGCCGGCACGCACCAGCCCGACGTGGTCCTCATGGACCTGTCGATGCCGGTCATGGACGGTGCCGAGGCCACGCGCGAGGTGCTCGCCGTCGCCCCGGACGCCAAGGTCGTGGTGCTGACGTCCTTCTCCGACAAGGACCGGGTCAACGCCGCCCTGCGTTCTGGTGCCGTCGGCTACCAGCTCAAGGACGGCGAACCTGCCGAGCTGCTCGCGGCCGTCCGCGCCGCGGCGGCCGGGCACGCCCCGCTCGACCCCAGGGTGGCGCGGGTGCTCCTGCCGACGCCTGGGGAGCAGTCCGGTGACGGCCTGAGCCCGCGGGAGCGCGAGGTGCTGCGGCTCGTCGCACAGGGCCTGGCCAACAAGCAGATCGGCCGCGCGCTGGGCATCAGCGAACGCACCGTGAAGGCGCACCTCGGCCGGGTGTTCCGTGAGATCGGGGTGGTGGACCGGACCAGCGCGGCCCTGTGGGCGCGCGACCACCTCCCCGACGCCACCCTCTGACCGGACCACGCGGCATACCCGTCGCGACGGTCGGGCCGGACTGCGGCAGGGTGGGACGTGCACACCCCTGCACCGCCACCGGCCACGACGACGGGACGCCTCGATGAGCTTCACCACCCGACCGACCCTGGAGGGGACGTTCGGCATGGTCTCCTCGACGCACTGGATCGCCTCGCAGGCGGCCATGCGCGAGCTCGAGCTCGGGGGCAACGCGTTCGACGCCGCGGTGTGTGCCGGCTTCGTGCTGCATGTCGTCGAGCCGCACCTCAACGGCCCCGGTGGGGACATGCCCGCGATCATCGCGACCGCCGCGGACCCGACGCCGCGCGTGCTCTGCGGCCAGGGTCCGGCCCCCGCCGCGGCGACCATCGGGCACTACCGGTCGGAGGGGCTCGACCTCGTGCCCGGGTCGGGGCCGCTGGCGGCGGCGGTACCCGGCGCGGTGGACGCGTGGCTGCTGCTGCTCCGGGACCACGGCACCCGTTCCCTCGAGGACGTCCTCGCGCCGGCGATCGGCTACGCCCGGCACGGACACCCCCTCCTCGGCCGGGTGGCTGCCACCGTCGAGACGGTGCGCGAGCTCTTCGAGAGCGACTGGCGCACGTCCGCGGACCTCTGGCTCGAGGATGGGAAGGCGCCGGTCCCGGGTGCCCTGTTCCGGAACCCGACGTATGCCGACACGCTCGACCGCCTCGTCACCGAGGGGCGGGCAGCGGGCACCACCCGCGAGGCGCAGATCGACTGTGCCCGGCGGGCCTGGGGGCAGGGTTTCGTCGCCGAGGCGGTGGATGCATTCTCCCGCAAGGCTTTTCGCGACTCGAGTGGTGAGCGCCACGGCGGTCTGGTCACTGGCGCCGACCTGGCGGCGTTCCGTGCGACCTGGGAGGCCCCCGCCACCATCGACTGGCAGGGCCACACCATCGCCAAGACAGGCGCATGGGGTCAGGGCCCGACCCTCCTGCAGACCCTCAGGGTCCTCGACGCGCTGGACGATCCCGAGCTGCTCGACCCGTCGACGGCCGCCGGCATCCACGCGTCGACCGAGGCCCTCAAGCTGTCCTTCGCCGACCGCGAGGCCTGGTACGGGGACGTCGACGACGTCCCCCTCGGGACCCTCCTCTCCCGGGGGTATGCCGCGCAGCGTGCCGCCCTGGTCGGCGAGACCGCCTCGCGGGACCTGCGCCCCGGCAGCCCGGACGGCCGGGAACCCAGGCTCGCGGCCTACGTCCGGGGAGCGGTGCCACAGGCGTCCGGTGACGCCACCACCGGGGAGCCGACCGTGGCCCCCACCGGGGAGCCGACGGTGGCACCCACCGGGGTGACTCGCGGCGACACGTGTCACGTCGACGTCGTCGACCGGTGGGGAAACATGGTCTCGGCCACCCCGAGCGGTGGGTGGCTGCAGAGCTCGCCGACGATCCCCGAGCTGGGCTTCTGCCTCGGGAGCCGGATGCAGATGTTCTGGCTCGAGGAGGGGCTGCCGTCCTCGCTCGCGCCGGGGCGCCGTCCGCGCACCACGCTCACCCCGACGCTGGTCCTGCGGGACGGGGTGCCCCACCTCGCCTGCGGGTCGCCGGGAGGCGACCAGCAGGACCAGTGGCAGCTGGGGTTCCTGCTGCGCCACCTCGTCGGTGGGCAGGACCTGCAGGAGGCCATCGACGCACCGGCGTGGCACACGACGAGCTTCCCGGGGTCGTTCTACCCGCGGCACAGCGAGCCGCGGGTCGTCGTCGCCGAGGCGCGGCTCGGGACCGACGTGATCGCAGGGTTGGAGGCGCGGGGGCACACCGTCCACGTCGCCGACCCCTGGAGCCTCGGGAGGTTGTGCGCCGTGAGTCGGGACGTCGACACCGGGGTGTTGCGCGCCGGGGCGAACCCGCGCGGCATGCAGGGTTACGCGGTCGGCCGCTGACACTGCGGTCGTCGTCCCCGTCAGGGCAGGCTCGGGCCCACGTCCTGAGCTGAACAGACGCACCCGGGCTCACCGCGCCCCAGCCGCACGAACCGGCTGCGCCATTCCCCCGCCCGGGGCCGAGAGTGCGTTCATCACTGCAGGTGAGAGACCTGTCCCTCAGTCGAAGTACTGCACAAGGGTGACCGTTTCTACGTCGCAGATGATCTTTTGTCATCGAACGGCCGGGGTGTCCCTCATGTCGTCGTCGCGCTGATGTGTCCGACCGGATCCTGATCCGCGATCGCACCGACGAGTTCCGCCGGGACGCAGATCACTCCTCACATCGGCACCACCCCAGACAAGGACACACCATGGCTCACCTCTCTCGTCGTCAGAAGATCGCCGCCAGCGCCACCGCCCTGGTTCTCGTCGGCTCCGGCACCGCCGCCTTCGCGTTCTGGAGCAGCACCGGCGCCGGCTCGGGCGCCGGCTCCACCACTACGGGGGGCTCGAACCTCACGATCAGCGGCGACGTCGCCAGCCAGCTCTACCCGGGACAGGGCGCCCAGCCCTTCACCGTCACGGTGAAGAACAATGCCGACAACAACGCCCGGGTCGCCGGCCTCACCGCCGTCGTCACCACGGACAAGGTGGGCTGCGACGGTTCGGACTTCTCGATCAACGGCTCGAGCAGCTCGGCGTCGCCGGTCACGCTGAACTTCACCGCCATCGACCTCGCGAAGGACGTCTCGTCGACGTCGTCCAACACGATCCAGTTCATCAACAAGACCTCCAACCAGGACGCCTGCAAGGACGCCCACCTCGTGCTGACCTACGCCTCCAACTGAGGCGCGCCCGCTGCATGAACCCAGCCTGACCCTCGTCTGAGCCACTGCCGGCACGCCGGCCGACCACAACGGAGCACCCATGAACGCACGAGCCATCACCAGGGCGACCACCCTGCTGGCCCTTTGCGCCGTGCTGGCACTCGTCGTGGTCGGTCGGCTGCCAGGGGCGAACGGCGGCCTGGCGGAAGGCATCGGCCTCGGGCGCGCCACCACGGTGGCCGCCAAGGTCAAGGACTTCACCGTCACGTCACAGCCGCTCAGCGTCTCGGTGCAACGGAGCCAGTCGGCGACGTTCGCCGTGACGGTCACCCCGTCGGGCGACTTCACGGGGGCCGTGGTCCTCACCGCCGCCGGGCTGCCGCTCGGGTCGACGGCCACCTTCACGCCCGGCGCCGTGAACGTCACGGGCGCCGCGGCGGTCGGCTCGACCCTCGTCGTGACGACCTCGGCCACGACGCCGCTGGGTAGCGACGGGTTCACGGTCACCGGGACCAACGGCTCGACCAAGCGGACCCTCGACCTCGCCGTCGTCGTGTCCACCCCACCAGCCGCGCTCGCCGTCGCGATCACCCCGGCGTCCGTCTCGGTCGCACCCGGTTCGACTGCCACGTACGCCGTGGGCATCAGCCGCGTCAACGGTTACGCGGGCGCGGTCTCCCTGACCGCCACCGGGCCGTTGCCCAAGGGCGTCCAGGTCGTGCTCTCCCCGGCGTCCCTCCCCGCCGGGACGGGCTCCGGGACCGCGACCCTACAGGTCACCACCGGGTCGACCACCCCGGACGGGACCACTGCGATCGGCGTCACCGTGTCCGGCCCCGGGGTCAGCTCGTCGAGCGCCACGGCCTCCCTCGTCGTCGACTCCAAGGTCAGCGCGAAACCGTTCACCCTGAGCGGCGACCTTATGGGGTCGCTCTACCCGGGGGCGCCGGGACGTCCGGTCGCCCTCGCGGTGACGAACCCCAACAACCAGCCGATCAAGATCACCAACCTCGGGGTGACCGTGAGCTCGGTGACGAGACTCGGGTCCGCCGTGTCCGGTTGCACCCCCACAGATTTCGCCGTCCGTCAGTATGTCGGGTCCTACCCGCTCTCCGTGCCGGCGAACGCGCAGGCCACCCGGCTGGAGAACCTGGGTGTCCCCACGTCGGCCCTCCCCACCGTCACGTTCGTCAACGCGGCCCGCAGCCAGGACGCGTGCCGTGGTGTGACGGTCAACCTCGCCTACACGGGATCGGCGACGAACCAGTGACCACGCGCCATACCTCTCGGGCTGCCGGGTCCCGGCACCTCCACCGTCGAGCGAACGGCCGCCTGCGCGCGCTCCGCGCCCTGGTCTCGGTCGCCACGACCCTCGTGCTGAGCGCCGTCATCGGAGGGGCCGCCTTCGCGGTCTGGTCCGTGACGGGTGCCGGCTCCGGAACTGCCACCGCCGGCTCGACGGTTGCCCTCACGACCAGCTCCGTGACGGCACCCGACGCCGGGGCGTACCCCGGTGGGCCGGCGGTGGCTCTCGCCCTCGTGGTCTCGAACCCCAACGGCGTGCCCGTCCAGATCACGGCGGTCTCGCTCGACACCACCCGGCAGGTCACGGTCACAGGGGCCTCAGGAACCTGCGTCGCGCCCCCGGTCTCCGTGTCGGCCACCGGACTGGCGATCCCACTGCCGGCCAACGCCTCCAACGCCTCGGTCTCGGTCCCCGCCGCGCTGACCCTCGGTGCGACCACCGCATCCGGCTGCCAGGGCGCCACCTTCACCGTGCCCGTCGTCCTCAGCGGACGGACGCCATGACAGGACAACGGATGACCCGCACCTCCCGCCGCGCCGGCCTCGGCGGCGCCGTCGCCGTCCTCGTGCTGCTCGGCCTGGCCGTGCCTGCCTGGGCGTACTTCTCCGTCTCCTCCTCGGCGGCGACGGCCTCAGGGCGTGCCGCCATCCTCGGAACCCCGGGCGTCGTGACCACCGGAGTCAGCGCCTCCACCGTGACCTTCGGCGTCACCGCCCCCAACGGGGGCGCGACCCCGACCGGCTACCGGGTCGCCCGCACGTCTCCGACGGCAGTGGCCAACGTCTGCGCCGTGGTCGGCGCCAGCGGGTCGTGCACGGACTCCTCCCCGGTGTCCGGCCAGACCAACAGCTATGCCGTGTATGCCGTCCTGTCCGGCAGCACCTGGGAGTCCCCTGTCCCCGCGACCACTTCGGTCGCCGTCCCCAGTGCCGACACCAGCGCCCCCACGACGACTGTCTCGACCTCGCCGGCTCCCAACGGTGCCGGCTGGAACTCGGCCAACGTCACGGTCACCCTCGCCGCCACCGACGCGAGCGGGGTGGCGGGCACCTGGTACACCACCGACGGAAGTGCACCGACGACGTCCTCGACCGCCTACACCGGCGCCTTCGGCCTGACCTCCTCGGCGACGGTCAGGTTCTTCTCGACGGACACCGTCGGCAACGCCGAGACGCCCAAGTCGTTCGCCGTGAAGATCGACAAGGTCGGCCCCTCCGTGGTCGTCGGGTCACCCGCCGCGGCGTCCACCCAGGGCGGGACCATCGCGGTCTCCGGGACTGCGTCCGACACGGGTTCGGGGGTGTCGTCCGTCATGGTGCAGTACAAGCAAGGCACTGGCGCCTTCCAGATCCTGCCCGGCACAGTGACGCTCAACGGCACCTCGTGGTCCACGTCCTGGCCCACCGCCACCGTCGCCGATGGCACCTACTCCGTGCAGGCGCTCGCCACCGACGTGGCCGGCAACACCACGACCAGTGGGCCCGTGTCGGTCACGCTGAAGAACACGTTCACCGTCACCGGTGCACCGGCGACAGCTACCGCAGGAACGCCCTTCAACCTCACCGTCACGACCTACCCCGGTTACAGCGGCACGAAGCCGGTCACCGTGACCGGGCTCCAGGCCAGTCCGAGCGGAGGTACAGCCACGGTCCCGACGTCGGCGAGCTTCTCCGGTGGCACGGCGACGATCTCGGTCACACCGGTGAGGTCCGGGCCGCAGCAGGTCACCGTGACGGACACCGGCCTGCCGTCGATGACCGGCACCAGCAGCACCGTCAACGTCAACGCAGGGACGGCGACGCGACTTGCCTGGACGACGTTCACCGCGCAGGGCCAGGTGCAGCCGGCGAGCTCGTGCTACTTCACCTGTACGGCAGTCATCGGGAACAACCTCCAGGCCACGTCCAACATCAGCGTGACGGACTCGCTGGGCAACATCGTCAGCGACCTGGGAGCGAGCCGTACCGTGACCGTCAGTGCACCCACCCCGGGTGGTGGCAACCCTGCAGGCACGCAGTCCCTCGTCGTTCCTGCCAGCGGCGCCGCAACATCGGGCACCCCGCAGTGGGGCTTCAAGGACAACGGTTCCTGGACCTCGTACACGTTCACGGCGACGTCCTCGGGCCTGGCGCAGGCCTCCTTGACGGTGAAGAAGCAATGACCCGGACCGGGCCCGGGTGCGCCGAGGTCCACGTCGGTGCACCCGTGCCTGCCGCACCCGCTGTCCGCCGGACGGCCTAGGCTCACTGCGTGACCGACGGACTCTTCATCGCCTTCGAGGGTGGCGACGGCGCGGGCAAGTCCACGCAGGTGGCCCTGCTCCGTGACGCCCTCCAGGCTGCGGGCAGGACGGTCACCGTGACCCGCCAGCCCGGTGGCACCGACCTCGGGCACCAGATCCGCGACCTGGTGCTGCACGGCGCCCACGTGGCCCCCCGGGCCGAGGCCCTGCTCTTCGCCGCCGACAAGGCGCATCACGTCGACCAGCTGATCCGCCCCGCCCTCGACCGGGGCGAGGTCGTGCTGACCGACCGCTACACCGACTCCTCGGTGGCCTACCAGGGCGCCGGTCGCGACCTCGGCGCGCAGGAGATCCACGACCTCAACATGTGGGCCGTTGACGAGCTCGTCCCCGACCTCACCGTCATCGTCGACGTGTCCGCGCAGGAGGGGCGCCGTCGGCGGGGCGAGGTCCACGACCGGCTCGAGGCGGAGGCGGACGCGTTCCACGAGGCCATCCGTGCGCACTTCCTGGCCATGGCGGAGGGCAACCCCCAGCGCTACCTCGTCGTCGACGGCACCCTGCCTCCCGACGAGATCCACGCGGCGGTCCTCGCACGGCTGAGGTCGCTGGTGGTGCTGCCGTGACCGTCTGGCGCGACGTCATCGGGCAGGACTCCGCCGTCGCGACGCTCCAGCGAGCCGTCGCCGAGCCCGGGTCGATGACGCACGCGTGGCTGCTCACCGGACCACCCGGATCGGGACGCTCGGTGGCCGCGCGGGCGTTCGCCGGTGCGCTCGAGTGCCCGCTGAACGGCTGCGGCGAGTGCCGTGAGTGCCGCACCGCGGTCGACGGCACGCACGCCGACGTGGACCTCGTCGCCACGGAGGGCCTGTCGATCAAGGTCGAGCAGGCGCGCGAGCTCGCCGCCATGTCTGCCCTGCGCCCGTCCGTCGGGCCCTGGCGCGTCATCATCGTCGAGGACGCCGACCGCCTCACCGAACGCGCCGCCGATGCCCTGCTCAAGGCGATCGAGGAGCCCGTCGCACGCACGGTCTGGATCCTGTGCGCGCCCTCGCTCGAGGACGTCGTCATCACGATCCGTTCGCGCTCGCGCCACGTGCGGCTGCGCACCCCTCCCGTCGAGGCGGTCGCCGAGCTGCTCCACCGCCGCGACGGCATCGAGATGCCGATGGCCCTGTATGCCGCGCGAGCGGCCCAGAGCCACGTGGGCCTCGCACGCCGACTGGCCCGTGACGAGGGTGCCCGCATCCGGCGCCGGGACGTCGTCGCCCTCGCGGGCAGGATCCACGGTGTCGGCGACGCGGTGGGCGCGGCCGCCGACCTCGTCTCCATCGCGGACGAGGAGTCCTCGGCCGCGGCCAGTGAGCGGGACGTCGCCGAGAAGAAGAGGCTGATGGAGATGCTGGGGGCCGACCCGTCGGCGCGCACCCAGCCGCCCCACATCCGCAGCCAGCTCTCGTCGCTGGAGAAGGAGCAGAAGGCGCGGGCCACCCGCCACTCGCGCGACGTGCTCGACCGGTCCCTGGTCGACCTGTTGTCGGTGTACCGGGACGCCCTCGTGGTGCACAGCGGTGCCGGTCTCGGGCTGGTCAACCAGGACAGCATCCGCGAGGTGCAGGCGCTCGCGCGGTCGATGACGCCCGAGCAGCTGCTCGGGGCGATGGATGCCATCGGCACCGCGCGCGAGCGCATCGGGCTCAACGTCGCACCGCTGCTGGCCCTCGAGGCGATGGCGATCACGCTGCGCGTACCCCGCTGAGGCGCGCACGCGCCATACGCGTCCGAGGCGGCGTCTCCCAGCACGGCGGGATACCGTGCCGCCCATGACTTCTCGCACACGGATGCTCGTGGCGGCGACCGCGATCGTGACCGTCGGCCTCTCCGGGTGCTCCCTGCTCGGTGGGGGCGACTCCGGCGCAACGCCCTCGACCTCCTCGACCGCGGCGGCCAGGCCCCCGGCCGGGTCCGAGGCGCTCGCGTCGTACTACGGGCAGAAGCTGGACTGGCAGAAGTGCCGGATCTCCGAGTGCGCGAAGCTCGAGGTCCCGCTCGACTACGCCAAGCCGGACGGCGACCGGATCGAGATCTCGGTGCTGCGCATGAAGGCCACCAAGCCCAGGGACCGCATCGGGTCGCTCGTGGTCAACCCGGGCGGCCCCGGAGGGTCGGGCGTGGACTACGCGCAGGCTGCGGACTTCATCGTGGGGAAGCCGGTGCGTCAGCGCTTCGACGTCGTGGGCTTCGACCCCCGCGGCGTGCAGCGGTCGCAGCCGATCGACTGCCTCCCGGACACCCAGATGGACGCGTTCCTCGGGCAGGACCCGACCCCGGACGACGCCGCCGAGGCCGCCGCGTTCGCCGCCTCGGGCAAGGAGTTCGCGCAGGGGTGCGTGCAGCGGACCGGGGCGCTCATCAGCCACGTCTCGACCGTCGACGCCGCCAAGGACATGGACATCCTGCGGTCGGCCCTCGGGGACGAGAAGCTCAACTACCTGGGCAAGTCCTACGGCACCTTCCTCGGCGCCACGTATGCCGGGCTGTTCCCGAAGCTCGTCGGTCGGTTCGTCCTCGACGGGGTCCTCCCGCCGGACATCAGCGCCGCAGAGGTGGCCAAGGGCCAGGCCGAGGGGTTCGAGCGGGCCACTCGCGCGTATGCCGCCAACTGCGTGGACGAGGGCGACTGCCCCCTCGGCGGCTCCGTCGACGAGGTCATGTCCGGGATGCGTGCGCTGCTGACCCGGCTGGACCAGCAGCCGGTGCCCATGCAGGACGGCACCCTCAAGCAGCTCACCGAGGGGTGGGCCGCCACCGGCATCGCGCAGGCCATGTACGACCAGGGTTCGTGGGGGACCCTCACGGACGCCCTGGCCCAGGTCGTGCGCAAGGACGACGGCACCGAGCTGATGAAGCTCGCCGACCAGTACGCGCAGCGCAACCAGAACGGCGTCTACGCCGGCAACCTGCTCGAGGCGTTCTACGCGATCTCCTGCCTGGACAACCCCGACAGCCCCGACCCGGCGGTGTACGCCCAGCGGGCCGCTGACAACGCGAAGGTCGCCCCGACCTGGGGGCCGTTCCTCGCGTGGGGGTCGCTGGTCTGCGGGCAGTGGCCGGTGAAGTCGACAGAGGGCCAGACCGGCCCGCACAAGATCAGCGCGGAGGGCAGCGGCCCCATCGTCGTGGTCGGCACGACCCGCGACCCCGCGACGCCGTACGAGTGGTCGGTGCGGCTGCGTGACCAGCTCTCCAACGCCGCACTGCTGACCTTCGACGGCGACGGGCACACGGCCTACACCCGCTCCAACAGCTGCGTCGACGACGCGATCAACGACTACTACACCGACGGCAAGGTGCCCAAGGACGGGACCAGGTGCTGACCTGACGGGTGTCGTCGGGCCCGGTTCGGAGATTCCGCGGCTCATCCGTATACTCATCGTCCGTGCCTTCGGGCACCTGCCGCCTTAGCTCAGTCGGCCAGAGCGATTCACTCGTAATGAATAGGTCATCGGTTCGATTCCGATAGGCGGCTCCACAGCAAAACCGCAGGTCAGGCCCCCACGACGCCAGTCGAGGGGGCCTTTCCCTTGCCCGTCCGTCTGGGACGTGCGTCGACAGGTCGAGCGATGGCGCCGCCGGGCGGTGGTGGCTCAGCGGTGCTCGTCGACGCTGCGCGAGTCGGTCAGGGTGAGGGCACCCCAGCCGGCCACGAGGCCGACGACCACGGCCAGGGCGCCGTACGTGATCCGCCCACCGTGGAAGAAGGAGGCGACGAGCTGCGGGCTCCACGTGCCGGCGCCGAAGCGTGCGGTCGCCGTCAGAGCGACTCGCGAAGCAGCTGGCCCGCCCGCTCCAGCTCGGTCTCGAGCCGGTCGAGCAGGGTGGCGGCGGCCGCGAGGCCGCCCGTCTCGACCTGTCGGGCGAGCTCGGCGACCCTGACGGCCCCGATGCTCGCCGCGGACCCGGTCAGCTCGTGCGCTGCGTGCCGCAGTCCCTGCGCGTCGTCGGCGGTGACCATCGCCCGCATCGTCGCCACGAGGACCGGCGAGGCCGTCGTGAAGGCCTCGGTCAGGGCTGCGAGGAGGTCCTGCCCGGTGGTGGCGCCGAGGTCGCGCAGCGTCGCGAGCCTCGCGCTGTCCAGCGGCTCCTGCCCGGGCGAGGGGTCCGGAGCCCGAGCCGCGCCGGTCGGACCCGGCCCTTCGCCGATGGCGTCGGCCGGGCGCGCCCACGCACCCAGGACCTCCCTCAGGGTGGACTCGTCGACCGGCTTGGAGACGTAGGCGTCCATGCCGACGGCCAGGCAGCGCTCGCGGTCCTCGGTGGTCGCGCTGGCCGTCATGGCGATGATCGGCAGCCGCTCTCCGCCGACCTCCCGTCGGCGGACCTCTGCGGTCGCGGAGTACCCGTCCATCACTGGCATGTGGCAGTCCATCAGCACGGCGGCATACCGTTGCCCCGCAATGGCTTCCAGCGCCTCGGCGCCGTTCTCCACGACGTCCACGTCGTACCCGATCCGGGTCACGAGGCCCCGTGCCACGAGCTGGTTGACCGTGTTGTCCTCGACGACCAGGACCCGACCGGGGGAGGGGCTGTGGGCGGGACGCTCGACGGCGCCCGCGTCCGTCGCCGGCCCGGCGCCCTTCGTCGGGCGGCGCACGCTCGCTGCTGGTGCGCCGGCCACCAGGCGGACCAGGCGGTCGAACAGGTCGCTGCTGCGCACCGGCTTGCTCAACGCGTCGCGCACCCCGACCCGAGCCAGCTCGGCACGGTCGATCTCGCCCGTGGAGGACAGCATGATCATGAGGGTGTCGCGCAGGGAGGGGTCGGCGCTGATCCGTCGGGCGAGCTCGATGCCGTCGAGATCGGGCATGCACATGTCCAGCACCGTGATCGCGTACGGGTCGCCGGCAGCGCGCGCGGCGCGCATCAGGTCGATGACGGAGCCCGGGTGGTCGGTGCTGTCGGGCCGCAACCCCCACTGGGTGAGCTGGGACCCCAGGACCAGCCGGTTCGTGGCGTTGTCGTCGACGACCAGGGCGCGTAGCCCGAGGAGCAGGTCGCTGGCCGGGACGGGAGGAGGTGTCGTCGCGGAGACCGGCAGGGGGAGCTCGAACCAGAAGGTGCTCCCGACGCCCACGTCGCTGTCGACCCCGATGCTGCCCCCCATCGCCTCGACGAGGGTGCGCGAGATGGCCAGGCCGAGGCCGCTGCCGCCGTACCGGCGGGTGGTCGAGGCATCGGCCTGTCGGAACGAGTCGAACATCGCGGGTCGGACGTCCTCGGGGATGCCGATCCCGGTGTCGGACACCTCGAAGCGCACCCGTCCGTCGCCCGGGTCGACCATCCGGGCGCTGATCACGACCTCGCCCTTGTCGGTGAACTTCACGGCGTTGGAGGCCAGGTTGAGCAGGACCTGTTGCAGCCGTCCCTCGTCACCGACGAGGCGTGGCGGCACCTCGGCAGCGCAGTAGGCGATGACCTCCAGCTCCGGCGTGGTCGTCATCGGTGCCACGAGGGCCGCCACCGACTCGACCAGGGACCGTGGGTCGAGGTCCACGGCCTCGAGGTCCACCTTGCCGGCCTCGAGCTTGGAGAAGTCGAGGATGTCGTTGATGACGCGCAGCAGCGACTCCCCGGCGCTCTGCAGCCCCCCGACGTACTGCTGCTGCGTCTCGTCGAGGTCGGTGTGGTGCAGCAGGGTGGTCAGGCCGATCACGCCGTTCATCGGCGTCCTGATCTCGTGGCTCATCGTGGCCAGGAACTCCGACTTCAGCCGGGACGCCTCCAGGGCCTGCTTGCGCGCGGCCTCGAGCTCGATGGTGCGCAGGTGCACCCGGTGCTCGAGCTCCGAGCGGTTGGCCTCGAGCTCCTCGGCGAGCATGTTGATCCCCACGATGACCGCATCGAGGTCCTCGTCGTCCGTGCGGGGCCCGCGCGCGTCCAGGTCGCCGGCAGCCAGCCTCGTGAGCAGCTCGATGACGGCGTCGATGGGGGAGCCGCCCGGGCCCTCCTGGCCCTCCGTGTCCGTCGTGGCGCCCCCGTCGCTCATGGCTGCGCTTGCAGCCAGGTGACTGCGTCGGCCTCGGACGTGAACATCTTCACGGGGATGGAGCCACGCTTCAGGCCCAGGAAGAAGTTGGCCAGCATGCGGGTGGAGGCCGAGCCCGCCACGAGGGCCACGGCCCGGTAGTTGGGGTTGCGGTCCATGAAGAACTCACGGGCCGGCCGGTCGATCGAGGCGACCTCGCGCAGGTCGACCAGCGAGCGGATCTTGTCCTGCCCGAGGGCCTTGATCTCCGCGTCGACGGCGCGGGCCTCCTCGATGCCGCACACCGCACCGGGGAGCCAGTCGGTCCGGGCGATCCCCGTCGCCTCGTCCCACGTGATCTCGTAGCACTTCTCCTCCGCGGCCATCCCGCTCCCCCTCTGCAGCAGTCCACGATCTGCGGTCAAGGTACCCCAGCGGGCCGGCGAGGACCCCTGGGGATCAGTCCCGACCGGTGCCGCCCACCGTGTCCAGGTCGCGCACGGCATACCGGTGGTGCTCCCACTCCTCCTCGAGGATGGTGTGCAGGCACGCCAGGGTGCTCTCGCTGTGCTCCGGAGCCCAGGGGTGGCGCCGCGCCACCGCGAGGTCCTCGGTGGTGGCGGCGGCGAGGAAGTCCCGCACCATTGCGACGCGCCCGGCGCGCACCTCCAGCACCTCGTCGAACGACGGTTCCGTGCGGGAGAAGAACGAGGCGTCGTAGCCGTCGAGCTCGTACTCCGCATGGGGCTGGCCGATGGGGTGGTACGGCTGCTCGCGTCCCAGGACGGCGCGCCCGAGCCACGTGTCGGTCGCCATCACCAGGTGTCGCAACGTCTGCGCGAAGGACCACTCGCCGTCCACCTGGACGTCGACCGCCCCCGGGGGCATCGTGCCGACCCGGTCGAGCGTCGTGGCCCAGGCCGCCTCGACCGCGGCCCACGCCTCCCGGAGGCCGTCAGGGTCCGTCGCCCTCCGCAGCGAACGCCCGGGAAAGCGGCGGTCCAGCTCCGCGTCCACGTATGGCGCCACGTCGACTCCGTTGACCCACAACGAGTTCCCGCCCTCGAGGAGCCAGGGTGCATCGATGTCGGCGCCGGTGACGTGCACCGCGCGCATGACGACGCCGGACAGGTCGCTCCGGACGAAGCGGGCCCCGCTCAGGTCGGCATCGACGAACACCTGCACCTGCGGCTGGTCGGGTGGGCTCATCGGTTCACCGTGGTGGCAGGGCCGCGCCTCGTCAAGACCGTGGGCCAGGACCGCTCGTCAGGACCGCTCGGCGAGGAGGGCGTGGATCAGGTCGTGCAGGGGAGCGGCGAGGTCCGCGGCGTCGGCCGAGGCGAGGGGGCTCGAGCCCGGCGGAGCGCAGCAGCAGGATGAGGACCTGGTTGGGCCGGCCGCCTGTTCCTGCTTGCGACCGTCCTGATGATGATGGTGTTCGGTCCCGTCGCCGGGGTCATCGACCGCCGCTACGGCCCGAAGGTGCCCATGACGATCGGTACCGCGCGCGCCGCCCTCGCCCTGCCGTCCGGCCGTGCGCGCCGCGAGGTCCCTGCGGCGACCTGACCCGCCACCCGGGAGCCCGGGACCACCCGGCCCTCGAGGGCAGTTCGGTGCCGTGGACGCCCGCCGGGGCGGCCGCGGCACCGAACTACACTCGCCGCTGTGTCGTGGTCGCTCTGGTTCACCCTGCTCGGGGCCGCGGTCCTCATCTCCCTGACGCCGGGTGCGGGGGCGATCAACACCATGGCCAACTCGATCGGCTCGGGGTGGGCCCGCTCCATCTGGGGCATCATCGGCCAGCAGCTCGCCCTCCTCGTGCACATCGCCGTGGTGGCGGCCGGGGTGGGCGTCCTCGTGGCCGAGTCCCCGTTGCTGTTCAACGTCATCCGGTATGCCGGTGCGGCCTACCTGGTCTTCCTCGGCGTCCGCCAGCTGCGTGCCCAGCCGACCGCGCAGGACGTCGAGGCGTCGGTGCCGCCGGCCTCCCGCGGGGCGATGCTCCGCCAAGGGGTGCTGGTCAACCTGACCAACCCCAAGGCCGTGGTCTTCTTCCTCGCGTTCACGCCGCAGTTCATCCGTCCGGAACGGCCCCTCGTGCCGCAGTACGTCGTGCTCGCCGCGACGGTCGTGGTCGTGGACGTCCTCGTCATGTGGTTCGTGTTCGCGTTCGCCGCGCGGTGGCTGCGTCGGCTCACCCGCAGCCGCGACGGCCAGCGTCGCCTCAACCGCGTGTTCGGTGGGCTCTTCGTCGGGGTCGGCGTGCTGCTGGCCGCCGTGCACTGACGGCACCGGCCACGCCGTCCGCGAGGATGGGGCCCATGCTGCAGGACCACTGGCCCCTCTATGCCCTGACCACCCGGACCACTGTCGCCGGTGGCGACGCAGTCGTCGAGCTGCGACTGCCTCGGGAGGAGGAGGTCGCCGAGCTGGCCGACCTGGCCGGCCGTGGCGTCCACCGACCCGGCGAGCGACCGTTCCTCACGCCCTGGACCGAGGGCAGCGCCGGTGAGCGGGCCGACGCCGTCCTGCGCGGTCACTGGGAGCGGCTCGCCTCATGGACGCCGCAGTCGTGGCGCCTCGGGATGGCGGTCCTCCTCGACGGACGCCCGGTGGGCATGGTCACGTTGAGGGCCGACGACTTCCGCGTCGTCCGGGACGTGAGCACCTCGTCCTGGCTCGGGCTCGCGCACCAGGGCAGGGGCGTCGGGACGGCGGCGCGCGCCAGCCTCCTCGCCGTGGCCTTCGACCACCTGGGGGCCGAGTCCGCCCTGACCGAGGTCTTCCGTGACAACCACGCGTCGCAAGGGGTTTCGCGACGCCTCGGCTACGAGCCGGACGGCATCTCGCGCGATGCCCGCGGCGACGAGGTGCTCGTCTCCGACCGGCTCCGTCTCACCAGGACCCGGTGGTCCGCCCGGTCACGACCGGTGGTGGAGGTCACGGGGATGGACGGCTGCCGCGGGATGTTCGGGGTCTGACAGGGGAAGTGCACGACGGAGCCCGGCCACCGCGATGGTGACCGGGCTCCACCCCTCGGGTGGTGAGGGTCAGACAGTACGGAACGCCGTGGTGCTCGCCGTGCCGTTGCTCTGGGTTCCGTTGCTCTCCGTGCCCGAGCCGGTCGAGCCGCCCGGGGCGCCGGGGCCGTCGCCGTCGGGGCCGTGACCCTGGCCACCGCCGGGACCGCCGGTGCGGGCGGTGATGGTCTTGAGGTCCTTGCTCACCTCGAGCATGACCTGGGCGCCGGCCCTGGTGCCGAACACGTCGTACGAGCCGTCCTCGTCCTTGCGGACGGAGGTGACGGTCACGGCGGAGTCCTTGGCCTTGACCGCGGCGGTGACCTTGGAGAGCTCGGTGCCGGTGACCGCGGTGTGCGCGCCACCACCGGGCCCTCCACCGTGGTTGCCACGACCGCCGGGACCGCCGGGACCGCCGGTGCGGGCGGTGATGGTCTTGAGGTCCTTGCTCACGTCGAACATGACCTGGGCACCGGCCTTCGTGCCGAACACGTCGTACGAGCCGTCCTCGTCCTTCTGGACGGAGGTGACGGTGACGGCGGAGTCCGTGGCCTTGACCTCGGCGGTGACCTTGGACAGCTCCGATCCGGTGACCGCGGTGTGCGTTCCGCCGCCGGGTCCACGGCCCTCGCCGGACTGCTGCCCGTAGCCGAAGGCGTAGCCCGTGACGGCGGACGGGGACGTGCTGGTGGAGGCGTTGGCCAACGAGGCGACGGTGACGACGATCCCCGTCGCGGCGACGAGGCCGGCGGCCGCGGTGATGATGGTCTTGCTGGGCACTGTCGTGCTCCCCTCGGGTGCGGTGCCCGGCCGGGTGGCGAGGCTGTCACCACACCGTCGGCCCCCCACCTGTGGTGAGCCTGTGGTCGAACTGGCGCGACCCTAGGAGTCGGCGACCCGCCGCACAGGCGGGGTGTGGCGCATGGTCGCCCGTGCGCCATACCCGACCGGGTGGGTGCTAGCCGCGGTCCTGGGCGGAGTCGGCGCGGGGGAGCAGCACCGTGAACCTGGTGCCCTTGCCGAGCTCGGAGTCCACCGAGATCGTGCCGTTGTGCCGAGCCACGATGCGCTGGACGATGCTCAGCCCGAGCCCTGTGCCCGGGACCTCGAGGGCGTCGGGGTTGGTGCTGCGGAAGAACTCCGTGAACAGCGACTGCAGGTCGGTGCGCGAGATACCCAGGCCCTCGTCCGCGACGACCATCTCGACCTTGTCGCCGAGGGGACGCAGGGACACCGTGACCTCACCGCCGTCGGTCGTGTACTTCACGGCGTTGCTCACGAGGTTCTCGACGAGGCGGGCGAGCTCGTCGGTGCTGCCCAGCGCGGTCGGTGGGTGCTCCGGCGCGATGACCTTGATCGTGACGTCCTGCTGCGCCGCCCGCGGGAGGAACATGTCGGCGGCATCGCGGACGAGCTCGGAGATGTCGACGTGGTTGCGCACCAGCGGCCGGTCGGGGTCGCTCACCTTGGACAGCGTGAGCAGGTCGTCGACCAGGCCCTGGAGGCGGTGGGTGTTGCGGGCCATCACCTTCAGCGACCACGTGGCGTCCCCGGTCGGGTTCTCCTTGAGGAGCTCGACGTGGCCGACGATCGACGCCAGCGGGTTCTTGAGCTCGTGGTGCACCGTGGAGAAGAGCGTCGTCTTGGCCCGGTCGGCACGGCGCAGCTCGGCGATCATCCGGCGCTCGAGCTCGAACAGCCGGGCGTTGACGATCGAGCGGCCCACGTCACGGCCGATCTCGAGCGCGGCGACCCGCTCGGCGTCGCTCCACGGCGGGGCGTCCGGGGACCGCGTCAGCACCATGTGGCCCAGGCACTCGGTGCCGGCACCGATCGGTGCGAGGAGCAGGGAGCCGGCGCCGGTGTTGGTGAGGTAGGCCAGGAGCTCGTCGAGGTCCTCGTCCGACAGCGCGCCGGCGGGTTGGACAGCTCCGTTGCTCACGACTCCGGAGACCTGCTCGGCCCAGGCCCGCTCGGCGAGCGTCCTGGCGACCTCGACCATCTTCGCCGGCGTCCGGGTGGTGCCCTGCGCGGAGTAGGCCGCGACGCTGTCGGTCTTGGCGGCGTCCTTGGTCGCGAACGCCCGGACCCACAGGCCGAGGCAGTCCAGCCCGGTGCGGATGGGGTCGACGATGGCCTCGACGACCTTGGAGGGCTCGAGGATGCCCTGCGAGATGCGGGCGACGCTCTGCACCGTGGCGGCGAGGCGCACCTGCTCGGCGAGGGTCTGGCGCTGGCGGAAGGAGTTGATGGCGATGCCGGCCTGGTTGGCGAAGACCTCGAGCACGCCCTGCTGGACCTGTGTCGGGCGCTTGGCCGACAGCGGCAGGTCGACGGAGATCATGCCGAGCATCTCGCCGGTCGGGTCGTAGAACGGTGCGAGCAGGGTGTCCTCGGGATCCCAGGCGTCCGGGTCGCCGATGACCTGCTCGTCCCACTCGGGCGCGACCCAACCGGGCCGCGCGTTGCTCGGGAGGTTGGCTGCCGGGATGAAGCGCAGCGAACCCCAGTGCTCGGCAACAGCGAACTCCCCGTCGAGGCTCTCGCGCGGTGTGCGCCGACCGACGAGCTGTGCCGTGGCGTCCGGGTGGCCCCCCACCGCGACGATCTGCAGGTCGCCGTTCGAGCGCACGAGGCTGATCGCCGCGACCTGGAAGCCCACGACATCGGCGGCACCGGCGACCACGAGGTCGAGCAGCTCCTGCAGGCTCTCCAGACCACTGGCCTGGTTCATCAGCTGAGAGAGCCGGCGCAGCGCCTGCACCTCGGCTGATGAAACGGTCGATTCCATATCGATTCCCATTGTGTACCTCGCCCCCTGACGATGACGGGGAAAACGTACCCATAGCGCAAAGGCGCTACGGGCAAAACACCGATCAAGACACCTCTGGGACTAGGACCGTTCCGACGTTCGTGCCTTTTTTCGTGGACAGGTTGAGACGAGTCGGATCTCGTGCTTCGCTCTGGCGTCGGTCGCATGGTGCGGGCCTCGGGGAAGGCCGTGTCACCACCGTCCCGCATGTGGATCCCGGCAGCCCTGGGGAGTGGTCGGGACGACCGCTCCCGTGGTCGTCCGAGCGGCTCTAGTCCGTTCGGCCAGACGTGCAGCATCCGAACGTCCCAAGTCGGCTTCCAACCCCGTGTCGTGGCTGTACTCCCGGCCATATGTTGCCGTTCGCCCGAGTTTTCGTTGATGAGGAAAGGTGGCTCAGTGTCCAGACTGCAGTCGGTAGCTGGCCGTGTCCCGCAAGGCTGGTCCTTCGGGCACTGGCCCCTGCGCCGAAAGCTTGCGGCGGCCGTTGCCCTGCCCGTGATCCTGGCCTTCGTGTTCGGTGGCCTGCGCGTCCAGAGCGACGTCAACTCGGCACAGCAGCTCTCGCGGGCGGCCGACACCGTCCTCGTGATCCGCCCCGTCGTCGACTACAACCTGGCCGTGCAGCGCCTCGCCGCCGCGGGCAGCGTCGGTGGCAGCGGGGTCATCTCCGCCATCACGCGCTACGAGTCGGCTGCGGCCGACCTGCGCATCGCGCTGAAGACCCCGGGCATCCCCGAGACGGTCAAGCGCAACGCCCAGAGCGCCCTCTCGCTCGGCCAGGCCGTCCGCAACGCCAAGACCCAGAACGGGTTCTCCGACGTCGTCATCGACCGGTCCGGCAACATCGCGACCCTGCTGTCGACCGCCGTGTCCGACCTGGGGCTCTCCGACGACTCGGCCTCGGCCAAGATCGTCGTCGGCCTTCAGGACACCATCGCCGCCCAGCGCGCGATGACGGGCCAGCAGCTCAACCTCTCCAACGCCGACGACGGCGCTGCCTCGCTGCGCGCCATCGGCCAGGTCGGCGCCGAGACGGCCGCCCTCACGCGTCTGCAGTCGGAGGCCGTCGGCGACACCAGCCAGATCCGTCAGCTGCTCAACGAGAACGGCCGCCGCGGGTACACCCTCCAGCAGGAGGCACCCGAGAAGCAGCAGATCGCCGACCTGGGCACCGTGATCGAGTCCAGCAACGCCGGGTACACCAAGCTCCTCGACACCCAGCTCGTCGCGCTCGAGGCCAACCTGCGTGACCGTGCCGCCACCTTCCGCGACACCGCCATCCTCAACGCCGCGCTCGTCGCCGTCGCCCTGCTGGCCGCCCTGGTGATCGTGCTCGCGCTGCTGCGCTCGCTGCTCGTCCCGATCCGTGCGGTCCGTCAGGGCGCCCTCGACGTCGCCCAGAAGCGCCTCCCCGAGGCCGTTGCCGCGATGCGTGACGGCACCGAACCGCCGGCCTTCGTCGCGATCCCGGTCCACACCCGTGAGGAGATGGGCCAGCTGGCCCGCGCGGTGGACGACCTCCACAGCCAGGCGCTCACCCTCGCCGGGGACCAGGCCCGCCTGCGTGTCCAGGTCGGGCACATGTTCGAGACGCTCTCCCGTCGAAGCACCTCGCTCATCGACCAGCAGCTGTCCCTCATCGAGCGCCTCGAGAGCGACGAGGAGGACCCCAAGCGGCTCCAGAGCCTCTTCCGCCTCGACCACCTCGCCGCCCGCATGCGCCGCAACAGCGACTCGCTGCTCGTGCTCGCCGGCACCTCGACGCGACGCGGCTTCTCGGGTGCGGTCTCCGTCTCCGACGCCGTGCGTGCCGCGGTGTCCGAGGTCGAGAACTACGAGCGCATCGACATCGGTGACACCTCGAACGACCAGGTCCTCGGCGCCGTCGGCTCCGACCTCATCCACCTGGTCGCCGAGGTCGTCGACAACGCCCTGGCCTACTCGCCGCCCACCACCCGCGTGGACATCCGTGGTGCCCGCACCCCGGAGGGTGGCCTCCTCGTCGAGGTCAGCGACAAGGGCCTCGGTATGCCGCCCAAGGAGCTCGCCGCGCTCAACGACCGGCTGGCCCACGGTGGCGACATCACGCCGGACACCGCACGCCGCATGGGTCTGTTCGTGGTGGGCAGCCTGGCCAAGCGGCACGGCATCGCCGTCCGCCTGCGCCGCAACGGCGACGAGAAGCCCGGCATCACCGTCTCGGTCCACCTGCCTGCCGGCCTCCTGGCCGACACCGCGGGCCGAGCCGACCGCCCCGCTCGCCCGACCCTGGCCGCTGCTGCGGCAGCTGCCCCCGTGGCTCCGACCGCGCCTGCCGTCCCCGCCGTCGGTGGGACCACGAAGGCCGGCCTCCCCACCCGCGTCAAGGGCGCCAGCGGGGCCCCCAGCCCGGTCACGGACGCGGCCAAGAAGGTCCTGCCGACCCGCACCCCCGGTGCGCACGGCCCGACCACCGCGGACGCCATCACGGCCGTCCCGATCAAGCCCGTCATCGAGGGTGCTGCCGCGGCCGACGTCAAGGCCGGCGCCAACGGCCACGGCACCAACGGCGACAAGCCCGCGGTGAACGGGACGAACGGCCACGCCACCAACGGCACCCAGACCGACGCCCAGGCCGCCGAGGCCAAGGCTGCGGACGACGCCAAGGCCGCTGAGGCTGCCAAGGTCGCCGAGGCCAAGGCCGCCGACGACGCGAAGATCGCTGAGGCTGCGAAGGCCGCCGAGGCCAAGGCCGCCGACGACGCCAAGGCCGCCGAGGCTGCCAAGGTCGCCGCCGAGGCCAAGGCTGCGGACGACGCCAGGGCTGCGGAGGACGCCAAGGCCGCCGAGGCTGCCAAGGTCGCCGCCGAGGCGAAGGCTGCGGAGGAGGCGAAGGCCGCCGAGGCTGCCAAGGTCACCGAGGCCCCGCGTTCGGCCGCCGGCCTCCCGGTCCGCAAGCCGCGCGCCACCGGCATCACCGAGTACCGCGAGTTCGCCGACGCGCCGTCCGAGCCTGCTGCCGAGGCATCCGACAAGGGTGGCGACAAGGGCAAGAGCGGTCGCCGCACGAGCTGGTTCGGGGGCCGCAAGGCCGCCGAGGCTGCTCGCCTCGAGGCCGAGGCAGCCGCCGAGCCGCACCGGATGCCCTCCAACCTCTCGGCGTGGCTCGAGCACCGCAACGCGGTGACCGAGGCGCGTGCGAAGGCGGAGAACGGTGAGGGCGAGGTCGCTGAGCAGGCGACCGAGGCCGCGCCGCAGACCACCGAGCTGACCGTCCCGGACGCCTGGGTGGCCGAGGCCGAGCAGGCGCCGGTCGACCGTGCAGCCGAGCCGGTTGCCGCTCCGGAGCCCACCGAGCCGGTGCTGCCGACGCGGGTCCCCGGTGCGAGCGGTTCGACCACGCCGGTCGTGGCCGACCCGGAGCCCACCACCGGTCGTCCGGCGCTGCGCGCCCACAACACCTCGTTCTTCGGCGCCCGCAAGGCTCGCGCCGTCGAGGCTCCCGAGGCCGGCGTCGTCGAGGCGCCCGTCGCGGAGCACCAGGTCGAGGCCGCTCCGGCCGAGGCCACGGTCGAGGCTCCGGTCGAGGCTCCGGTCGACCAGCCGGTCGCCGAGGTGACCGACACCGCATACACCAAGGACACCCAGGTCGACCAGGTCGAGGAGCAGATTGACGTGCAGGCTGACCCCCAGGCCGCGCCCAGCCCGGCAGCCGAGAACACGCCGATCTTCCGCTCCATGATGTCGGGGTGGTTGGCCACGGACGCCGCGGCAGCCACGCCGGAGACGGCCTGGACCGGGACCGAGGGTGACCAGGAGCTGTTCTCGGCCGAGGCCGAGCAGGCTCCCCGCCAGGAGTCGTCCGCCGGTCTGCCCATGCGGCGCCCCGGCACCACCATGAACTCCGGCGCAGCCGACTCGCCGGCCGAGGAGCCCGTCGCCCCCGCGACGTCGCGCCGAGACCCCGAGGCGATTCGCCGCAGCCTGAACCGCCACAAGAACGGTGTGAGCACCGCACGCACCGAGGCACAAGACGGAACCCACCGAGAGGAAGCCGATGTTCACCACTGACGCCATGGCCCAGCCCAAGGGCGAGTACGACTGGCTCGTGGCCAAGTTCGCGACCGAGACCCCTGGCGTGTCCCACGCCATCCTGGTCTCTGCCGACGGACTGCCCATGGCCTCCAGCGAGCAGCTGCCCGAGGACCGCGCCGAGCAGATGGCGGCGGTGGCCTCCGGTATGGCGAGCCTCGCCTCCGGTGCGGCTCGGCTCTTCCAGGGTGGCACGGTCCTTCAGTCCGTGATCGAGATGGAGCTCGGCTTCCTGCTGCTCATGAGCGTCGGCGACGGTTCGCACCTCGCCGCTCTCACGAGCACGGAGTCGGACATCGGTCAGGTTGGCTACGAGATGGCGGTGCTGGTTGACCGCGTCGGCAAGATGATCGACGCGGCTGCCCGGGCGCCGATGTCGGGGTAAGCGCCATGGCGCCTGACCCACGCGAGGAGCAGTCCGGACCGAGGTTGGTCCGGCCCTACGCGCTGACGTCCGGACGCACCGAGTCCGTGGTGGACCTGCCCATCGAAGCCACGCTCGAGGTGCTCCCGTCCGGACGCAACGCGACCTGGCCCGAGGGACACATGTCGGGTCGCATCATCGAGCTCTGCGCCACCTCGCAGTCGGTGGCCGAGATCTCCGCCAAGCTGCACGTCCCTCTCGGGGTCGCGCGAGTGCTCATCGGGGACCTGATCTCCGCGGGGCACCTGAAGACCCGCAAGACCATCTCCGAAAACACGACGACCGACGAACGACGTGAACTCATCGAAAGGACACTCAGTGGACTACGCGCCCTCTAACCGCAACAGCGCATCGACCAAGATCGTCGTGGCTGGCGGGTTCGGCGTCGGCAAGACCACCTTCGTTGGTGCCGTCTCCGAGATCGACCCGCTGCGCACGGAGGCCCTGGTCACGCAGGAGTCCGCCGGCCAGGATGACATCTCCAAGGTGCAGCAGAAGCACACCACCACGGTGGCGATGGACTTCGGCCGCATCACCCTCGCCCAGAACCTCGTCCTCTACCTGTTCGGCACGCCCGGCCAGCGACGCTTCTGGTTCATGTGGGACGACCTGGTCATCGGTGCCATCGGTGCCGTGGTCCTGGTCGACACCCGCCGGCTCGACGACAGCTTCGCCGCCGTCGACTACTTCGAGGCCAAGGGGCTGCCCTTCATCGTCGCGCTGAACCAGTTCGACGGCTCGGGCGAGTTCGGTCCGGACGAGATCCGTGAGGCCCTTGCCATCTCGGACCACATCCCCGTCATCGAGGTGGACGCCCGTGACCGGGAGTCCGCCAAGCACGCCCTCGTGCGGGTCACGGAGTTCGCCCTCACCCAGCTCAGCCGGGTGCCCGCCACGACCTGACGCCGCGAACCAGGGCACCAGGCCGAAACAGGCCGACACCGCCCGACAACAGGAGCCCGACGACCCGCAGGGGTCGGCGGGCTCCTGTCGTCTGGTGGCATCATGCGCGGCATGACCAGTTCCGCGAGCACCCCGACCACCGCTGCGTACGGCTCCTGGACCTCTCCCGTGAGCGCAGCGAGCCTCGCGGGCGACCGGGTCGCGCTGGACCAGCCCTCGATCGACACCGGACACGTCCACTGGCTCGAGGGGCGCGGCAGCGAGGGTGGCAGGGTGGTGCTGGTCCGCGACGGTGTCGACCTCACCCCGCCGCCGTTCAACGTGCGGTCACGGGTCCACGAGTACGGAGGCGGCGCCTACACCGTCGCTGGCGACCTGGTCGCGTTCGTCGACTTCGCCGACCAGCGGGTGCGGGTCCTCACGGTCGGCGCCGGCGAGGAGCCGCGCGCCATCACGCCGGAGAGCGACAGCCGGCTGCGCTATGCCGACCTGCGACTCGACGAAGGTCGGCGACACCTGTACTGCGTGCGCGAGGACCACCGAGGTGACGGTGAGGCCGTCGCCGCGATCGTCCGCCTCGAGGTCGACGGTGACAACGCCGACGGCGGGACGGTGCTCGTGCAGGGCGCGGACTTCCTCTCGGCGCCGCGCCTCAGCCCGGACGGCGGCCGGCTCGCCTGGCTGCAGTGGAACCACCCCAACATGCCCTGGGACTCCACCGAGCTGTGGGTCGCCGATGTCACCGACTCGGGGACCACGGGAGCGAAGCGCGTGACCGGGGGCCAGGACGTCGCGGTCACCGAACCGCGCTGGTCGCAGGACGGCGACCTGCTCCACCTCAGCGACGAGTCCGGCTGGTCCAACCTCGCGGCGGCCCGGACCGACGGCACCGTCGTCGCGCTGACCGCGGCCGAGGTCGAGCTGGGGTGGCCGCAGTGGGTCTTCGACCGCCCCTCCTTCGGCACCACCGACGACGGCACCATCGTCTGCAGCTGGTTCGACGAGGGGAACGGCCACCTCGGGACCGTCGTCGACGGCGTGGTCACCGCCCTCGACCTCGAGGGCGTGGCCTTCGACCACGTCCGGGTCGAGGGGCGCACCGTGGTGGCCCTGGTCGACCGGAGCGATCGCTCGCGCGCGGTGGTCACCGTCGACCTTGACCGGGGCGTGGTCGAGGTGGTCCGCGAGGAGTCGGCGTTCGAGCTGCCGGCCGGGATGCTGTCCACGCCGGAGCTGGTCTCCTGGACCAACTCGGCCGGCCTGACGGTCCATGGCGCGTTCCACCCACCGGCCAGTGCAGGGTTCCGGGCCCCGGACGGTGAGCTGCCGCCCCTCGTCGTCCGGCTGCACGGTGGCCCGACCTCCATGACGGTCCCCGCCTTCAGCCTCGACACCGCCTACTGGACCAGCCGTGGCCTGGCCGTCCTCGACGTCAACTACGGCGGGAGCACCGGCTTCGGTCGCGCCTACCGTGAGCGGCTCCTGGGGCAGTGGGGCGTCGTCGACGTGGACGACTGCGCGACCGGGGCGCGGGCCATGGCGGAGCAGGGTCGGGTCGACGGGGACCGGCTGGCCATCCGCGGTGGCAGCGCCGGCGGCTTCACCACGCTCGCCGCCCTGACCGGCACCGACGTCTTCGCCGTGGGCGCGAGCTACTTCGGGGTCGGCGACCTCGAGGCCCTCGCGCGGGACACCCACAAGTTCGAGTCCCGCTACCTCGACAGGATGGTCGCGCCCTATCCCGAGGGCCGTGACGTCTACCGCGAACGCTCGCCGTTGCACCACCTGGAGTCGCTCAGCGCGCCGATGATCCTGTTGCAGGGACTCGATGACCGCGTCGTCCCGCCCAACCAGGCCACGGAGATGGCCCAGGCCGTCCGTGCCAAGGGACTGCCCGTCGCCCACCTCGAGTTCGCCGGGGAGGGGCACGGGTTCCGCAAGGCGGAGACCATCGTCCGGGCCCGGGAGGCCGAGGCCTACTTCTACGCGCGCATCTTCGGCTACGAGCTGGCCGACGACGTCGAGCCGGTGGAGATCGACAACGGGTGAGCCGCGCCCTGGCGGGTGGCCAGGACCGCGGCGACCCGCTCGAGGTCGTCCGGGCCCTCGAGGTCCGGCAGGGCGAGGAACACCGTCGCCACCCCGAGGTCCGCGAGCTCGCGGAACCGGCGCGCGTGCGTCGCAGCCTCACCGGCGTGGTGCCTGCGGGCGAACGACGCGGCTGCGGTCCGACCCCGCAACCGCTCGACCCGCCGCCACGTGTCGTCCCGGTCGCGGCCGAGGACGGGGACGTCGAGGACGGTGATCGCGACCTCCGCCGGGTCGCGGCCCACCTCGTCGCAGTGCCGGCGGAGCACGGAGACCTTGTGCCGCAACGTCTCCAGGTCGCTCGGAAGGTTGCAGGCATCGCCAAGACGCGCCGCGATGCGCAGGGTGCGCACCTCCCCGGAGCCACCCACGATGACCTGTGGTCGCCCCACCGGCCGCGGGTATGCCGTCGTCTCGGGCAACGTCACCCGCTCGCCTGTGTAGGGCTTGGTGCCGGTGCCCCAGAGCGCCCGCATCGTCTCGATCGACGACTCGAGGAGGTCCAGCCGCTCGCCCGCAGAGGGGAAGGGCAGCCCGAACCCACGGTGCTCTCGCTCCCACCAGCCGGCTCCGACACCGACGAAGGCGCGTCCGCCGGACAGCACGTCCAGGGTGGCGACGGCCTTCGCGGTGATCCCGGCGGGGCGGAAGGTGACGGGGGAGACGAGGGTTCCCAGACGGAGTTCGGTGTCGAGACCGGCGAGCAGCCCGAGGGTCACCCAGGGCTCGGGGATGGGCTCCCACGCGCGGTCGACCTGCGGGATCTGGATGAGGTGGTCCATCAGGGCGATGCCTCCGCAGCCGGCCTCCGCCGCCGCGAGCGCCACCGACCGCAGCCATCCGGCCGGCTCGCTGCCCCACGGGAAGCGCGAGACCTGGAGGATGACCTCCGGCAGCCCGTCGTCGGACGCCGCCACCGCGGGTGGCCGCCCGGTCTGCGCCAGGGGAGCGGGGGTCGCGCGATCCCCGTCCTCGTCGGAGACCACCAGGACGCCGTCCCAGCCTTCTTCGGCCAGCGCCACCCGGGCACCCGGCACGGCGGCGAGCTGCTGGGCGAGGACCCGGCTCGGGACGGGCAGGTCGCGCTGGGAGTTGCGCCGGCGGCATACGGGTGCCGGGGTCTCGAAAAGCACTGCGACACAGGGGATTCCCGCGGACCTCCCCAGGGAGAGGTACTGCGCACGGCGCGCCGGGTCGAGGCCCAGCGTGTCCACGACGACGGTGAGTCGGCGTCCGGACCTCGCGGCAACCACCTGGTCGAGCAGCGAGAACGCGTCCTCGGAGGCGTCCAGGTCGTGCTCACCGCTGCCGACGACCGCCCGCAGGGCGTCGGAGGACACGACCTCGGCGGCACGGAAGTGCCGCGCGGCCCAGGTGGACTTCCCACTGCCACTGGGACCGACGAGCACGACCAGCGACGGGTCGGGCAGCGGGAGCGAGGGGCCGCTCAGCTCTCGGCCCTCGGTGCGTGGCTGACGAGGCCGACGAGGTTGCCCTCGCTGTCGCGCACGAACGCCATCCACTCGTCGGTGCCGGCCGGGCCCAGGGTGTCGTCGGTGTGGCTGAAGATGACGTGGGGTTCCGACTCGACCGTCACACCGGCGCTGCGCAGCTCGCCGACACGGACGCGGACGTCGTCCACGCGCAGGTACAGCAGCGCGCTGGGCGCGCCACGGTCGAGCAGCAGGCGGGTGCCGTCGCCCAGGGCGAAGAACAGCAGCCCCGGCGGGTCGAACCTGGCCAGCGGCGGTGCCCCGAGCAGGAGCTCGTAGAAGGCCGACGCGCGGTCGAGGTCTTCGGCGTGCTGCGCCACCTGGACCAGACCCATGACGACCACCTCCTGCTCGTAGGCTAGCGCCGCCCGAACCGGCCGCAGGCCGGGTCGCCCGACCCCAGGACCGTCACGCATGAGCAGCCGTGCCCCCCAGCCGACCCTCGTCGAGCTCGCCGAGGCGGACCGCCACCGACCGCGATTCCACTTCGTCTCGCCGGCCGGCTGGCTCAACGACCCCAACGGCCTGACCCAGTGGGACGGGACCTACCACCTCTTCTACCAGTACAACCCGACGTCAGCGCTGCACAGCCGGATCCACTGGGGCCATGCGACGAGCACCGACCTCGTCACCTGGGCCGACCAGCCGATCGCCCTGGTGCCGGGCGACGAGGGTCCCGACCGGGACGGGTGCTGGTCAGGGGTGCTCGTCGACGACGACGGCACTCCCACGGTCGTCTACTCCGGTCGCCACGACGAGCGCGAGCTTCCCTGCGTCGCAACGGGTTCGGCCGACCTGAACACGTGGATCAAGGACCCCGGCAACCCGGTGATCGCCGACTACCCCGACGGGCTCGACCTGACGGCCTACCGCGACCACTGCGTCTGGCGCGAGGACGGTCGGTGGCGCCACCTCGTCGGTTCCGGGATCGCGGGACAGGGCGGTACCGCCCTGCTCTACGAGTCCACCGACCTGCGGCACTGGGACTACGTCGGCCCCCTCCTCACCGGGGACGCGTCCACGGGCACCGTCGACGCCGGCGACTGGACGGGCACGATGTGGGAGTGCGTCGACCTGTTCCGCCCGCCGGCGGCGAGCGAGGGGGACGGGGCACGGAAGCCGGATCCCGTTGACGTGCTGGTGTTCTCGGCCTGGGACGCAGGGGTGACCCACTACCCCCTCTACTGGAGCGGGCGCTATCGCGGCGACACGTTCGAGCCGGACCGGCTGCACCGCCTCGACCTCGGGGGGCGGTACTTCTACGCCCCCCAGAGCTTCAGGGACGAGAGCGGCCGGCGGGTGCTGTTCGGCTGGCTGCAGGAGGGCCGCGACGACGAGGCGATGGTCGCCCACGGCTGGTCCGGCGTCATGTCGCTGCCTCGCGTCGTCACCCTCGGTCCGGACGGCGCCCTCGCCCAGGCGCCGGCGCCGGAGGTGGCCACCCTGCGCACCGACGAGCAGCGGCGCGCCGCCCAGGAGCTCGGCCCGGTGCCGCTCGGCCTGGGGGAGGGGGACCAGCGCGACCTGGAGCTCGTCATGGTCCTGGAACCCGGGGCGAGCGCCGTCCTCGTGCTGGCCTCGACCGGGGACGGCGAAGAGGCCACCGTGCTGCGCGTCAGGCGCGACGTCGGCCCGGGGCCCGGTGGGACGGTCGCGCTGGACCGGTCCCGCTCCAGCCTCGACGACTCCGTGGACCGCACGCCCCGCTCGGGTGAGGTGCCGATCGGCGCCGACGGACGGGTGGACCTCCGGGTGCTGGTCGACCACTCGGCCCTGGAGGTGTTCGTCAACGGTCGTGCCCTGACGGCCCGGGTCTACCCGACCCGTGAGGACGCGACCCGCGCGACGGTGGCCGCCGAGACGGGTGCCGTGGAGCTGCTGGCCGCCACGAGCTGGGCCATGCGCGGCACGTGGGACGGCCCGCGGCCCCTCTACCCCTGAGGCGTCGGGCGCACCCGGTCCAGGACGGCGGCAGCCACGTCACCGGGGTGCGTCTCCGGCAGCCAGTGGCCGGCCTCGAGCTCGACGAACCGGTAGTCGGCCCCCACCCACAGCGCGGTGCGCTCCGCGGCGGCGCGTCCGAGCGCCGGGTCGCGACGGCCCCAGAGGTAGGTCGTCGGCACCTGGATCGGCCCGGGCGCCGGGCGGGAGGGACGTCGGCGGGCGAGGGCCGACGGGCGGGGGCGCAGCGCCCGGTACCAGGCCAGACCGCCACGCGCGGCGCCCGGCTCACGGAAGCGGGCGACATACCTCGTGACGTGCTCGGCGGGGAGGCCGCTGCGCCGGAGCACGTCGGGGAGGCGGCGGCGCAGCACCGCCTCGGGGAGGAGGGGGAGCTGGAAGGCGAGCATGTACCAGCTCTTGCGCGCCTGGCCGCCGTGGCGCAGGGCCCAGGCCATCGCGCGGTGGTGGGGGGTCGAGACGACGGTGAGACCGGTCAGCCGCTCCGGGTGCCGCTCCGCGAACGCCCACGCGACCGCCCCTCCCCAGTCGTGCCCGACGAGGTGCACGCGGTCGGCGCCGCTGGCGTCGACGAGGGCGAGGACGTCCGCGACCAGCTGCGACATCCGGTATGCCGCCACGGCACGGGGGCGGGCCCCGGGCGAGTAGCCGCGCTGGTCGGGTGCCAGGACGCGCAGTCCCGCCGTGGCGAGCCGGTCGGCCACCGCGTCCCACGCGGACCGGTCCTGCGGCCAGCCGTGCAGCAGCACGACGACCTCTCCGTCGGACGGACCGGTGTCGGTGACGTCGAAGACCAGGCCGTCCCTGCGCAGCTGTTCCACGCGGCGAACCTACGCTTCCACGCCGGCGCTCGTCCGGCCGGTGGTCCGGCGCGAGGCCGGGACGGGGGCTGCGCGAGAATGAGGCACGTGACCAGCCGCCCCGCCTCGTTCGAGCTCGGTGGTCGCCGGGCCTGGGTCGTCTACGGCGCCTCGGTCTCGATCTACGTGCTGGCCGTCTTCCACCGCAGCTCGCTCGGCGTCGCCGGGCTGATCGCCACCGAGCGGTTCCACATCGCCGCGACCCAGCTGTCGGTGTTCACGATGGTGCAGCTGCTCGTCTACGCCGCGATGCAGATCCCGGTGGGTGCCCTGCTCGACCGGTTCGGGTCCAAGCGGCTGCTGCTGTCCGGCGTCACGCTGATGACGTTGGCGCAGCTGGGGTTCGCGTTCGCCGACTCGTTCGCCGCCGGTCTCGTGGCCCGGGTGTTCGTCGGGGTCGGCGACGCCATGATCTTCATCCCGTTGCTGCGGATCGTCGCGCTGTGGTTCCCGCCCCTGCGCATCCCGATGGTCACCCAGCTCACCGGGCTGCTGGGCCAGGTGGGCGCCCTGGTCGCTGCCACGCCCCTGGTCCACGCACTCCACGCCTACGGGTGGACGCCGTCCTACGCGACCGCCGGACTCGTCGGGGTCGTCCTCGGCCTGCTGGTCCTCGTCGTCGTCCGTGACTCCCCGAACCCCGACCACGAGCTCGACGAGATCAAGGTGAGGGCCATCGCCAGGGCCGTGCGCGCCGCCTGGCGCACCCCGGGCACCCGGCTCGGGCTCTGGTCGCACTTCTCCGCGCAGTTCGGTGCCACGGTCTTCGCCCTGCTCTGGGGCTACCCGTTCCTCGTCGCCGGTCAGGGCCTCTCGCCGTCGACCGCAGGCACCCTGCTCATGCTCATGACCATCACCACGGTCGTGACCAGCCCGATCATCGGCGGCTTCGTCACGAGGTACCCGTTCTCGCGGTCGACCCTGATCCTTGCGATCGTGGCCGCGATCATGACGGTGTGGGCGGTCGTGCTCCTGTGGCCGGGCCGCGCACCCCTGCCCGTGCTGGTGGTCCTCGTCGTCGTCACCGCCGTCGGGGGCCCCGGCTCCATGGTCGGCTTCGACCTGGCCAGGACGTTCAACCCGCCCACCCGGCTAGGTAGCGCGACCGGCATCGTCAACGTCGGGGGGTTCCTCGCGTCGTTGTCCACGGTGACGCTCATCGGGATCGTCCTCGACCGGGTCGCCCCGGGAGGTCCCAGCACCTACGACGTCGACTCGTTCCGGGCCGCGATGTCCGTGCAGTACCTCGTCTGGGGACTCGGGGTGGCCCAGATCCTGCGCTACCGGCGCAAGGTCCGCCGGGAGCTCAAGGCGAACGACCCGGCGGCCTACGACGCGCTGCGCGCCGGGGAACCCCTCACCCCCTGACGGCTCCGGGCAGGTCCGATTCGCGGGGGTATGGGTGTCGGGAGAACAGCCGATTCCCGGCTCCCGGACGACGTGATCCACCGCCGGGAGGGCCTCTCACCTGCACAAACGCCGATTTCGTGACCGATTCGTGACCAAAATTGGACACCTGATCGAAGCGGCCCGCCTGCCTGCTGAAAAACATGGGTGTAACTCGTCGCCCGACGGGCAGATCTGCGGCCGGCAGGGCCCTGGAGGCGTGGTAGCGGTGTGACTCGAGGGGTTCGAGTGAAATCCAGCCCTAGTCTGCTCCGGCTGCCACTTTCCCCGGCACCACCAGCCCCACCCGCACCCCCCCGGAACCATCCCCGGTCCACCCCGAACCACCCCGGTCCGTCCCGCGTCCCCGTCCGAGAGGCATCCCCCCGTGCCAGGTACCTTCGTCGCTCGCCGCGCGCTGCGCGCAGGCTCGGCGCTGTCCCTCGTCGGTCTGCTGACCCTCGCGACGACGCTGTCGGCCACGGCCGACCCCAACCCCGTGTACCCGTCCAAGGCGCAGGTCGACCGCGCCAAGGCCGCGGTGACCGGCACGGCCGGCCAAATCTCCACCCTCGACGCGCAGTACGCCTCCGCCAGCGCCCAGCTCAGCCAGGTCCAGGACTCGGCTGCTGCGGCCGCCGAGGAGTTCAACGGCGCCCGCGTCGCACTGGAGCAGCGGGCTGCCGAGTCCGCCGCGGCGCAGAAGCGTGCCGCCGCCGCACAGAAGATCGCCGACTCGGCCAGTCTCGAGGTGCGTCGCTACGCGGCCAACGTCTACCAGCAGGGCGGCAGCTTCGGGGAGCTCGAGGCCTACCTCGACAGCAAGGGTCCGCAGGAGCTGATCGACAAGGCCTCCGCACTCGAGGCCGTCGGTGACGCGCGGACCCGGTCGCTGCAGCGCGCCGACGCCACCTCGATCGTCGCGAGGACGATGCGCCGTCAGGCCGCCGAGGCGCAGGCCGCCCAGGCGAAGGCGGCCCAGGCCGCCGAGGCAGCCCGCAACGCGGCCCAGTCCCGCGCCGACGAGGCCCAGGCCGCAGCGGCCCGGATCCAGCAGCAGCAGGCCACGCTGGTGACGCAGCTCGCTTCGCTGCGCAAGACGTCGGTCGACCTCGAGCGCCAGCGCCAGGACGGCCTGGCTGCCGCCGCGGTGGCCCGTGCCGCCGCCGCCGAGGCGGCCAAGCAGGCCCAGCTCGCGCAGGAGCGCGCCCGGACCGCCCGTGACGCCGCGGCCAAGAGGGCGGCCCAGCAGGCCGCCGCCCGCGCCGAGGCCGAGGCCGCCCGTCAGCGCGCCGCCGCCATCGCTGCGGAGAAGGCGGCCAAGGCTGCGAAGAACAACCGCCCCCAGCCGTCCCGTCCGAAGCCGCCGGCACCCAAGCCGGCCGACCCGACCCCTGCCCCGCCGCCCCCGAGCAGCGGTGGCGTGTCCGCGGTCATCGCCTACGCCCAGGCCCAGCTCGGCAAGCCCTACCAGTGGGGTGCCACGGGGCCGGACTCCTTCGACTGCTCCGGTCTGACGATGCGCGCCTGGCAGCAGGCCGGGGTCAACCTCTCCCACTACACCGGCGCCCAGTGGAGCGAGACCTCGCGCGTCGCCATCAGCGACCTGCGACCCGGCGACCTGGTCTTCTACGGCAGCTCGGGCGAGACCAGCCACCACATGGGCCTGTACGTCGGCGACGGCCAGATGATCGAGGCGCCGCACACCGGTGCGAACGTCCGCTACGCCTCCATCTACCGCAGCGACCTGCTCCCGTACGGCGGCCGTCCCTGACGACGAAGTGGCCCCGGCTGTCAGCCGGGGCCACTCCAGGGACTGACTTCAGGCCGCGGTGACCGTCGCGTCGGTGACGAGGGCTCCACCGGTCCGGACCGCCTTGGGCTTGCTGCTCCAGTTGCCGCCCATGCCCAGGACGGTCGAAACGTAGGCCTGACCGCCTGACACCGCGACGACCGGGACCGACTCGGCCGTCGCCGTCGCGCGGTTGGTCCAGGTGTTGGTGAAGACGGCGGTGCCGCCCTGGACCATGATCAGGCCGGTGTCCGACTGGTCGGTGAAGTCCGACGGGCGCGCCATGCCGAAGTTCAGCTTGGTGTTCGTGAACGACGCACCGCCGCCCTTGACCACGATGAGGGCGCCCATGGCGGGGTCGTTGGCGTTCTGGCCCTCGATCACGCAGTCGGAGAAGTCGAGACCACCCTGCTGTGATGCCGGCCCCTCGACGAGGATGGCGCGCGAGCCCCCGCGGGCGGTCAGGTAGAGGTTCCGCACGCTCGTCTTCGAGACGTTCGAGAAGCGCATGAGGTACTTGCCGCCGTTGGCTCCGGCCCACCCGTAGTTCATCGAGGAGGGGCCGAACCAGTTGTCGGAACCGCGCAACGAGAACTGGGTGTCCTGCACGCCGACGAGCGTCCAGTCACCTGCCCAGGTGTTGAGGGTTGCGGCGAACGGGTCGGCCGGGGTGCCGAGGACGTGCTTGAACCCGAGGAAGGTGAGGGTGTCGAGCCGGGTGGCGTAGGACGTTCCTGCGCTGTAGGGGTGGTGGTAGAACTGCGTCACGCCGTTGGAGGACTTGAAGCAGATCCCCGAGACCGTGATGTCGTAGGTGGTCGCGGTCCCCACGAGCCACGAGCTGGCGCCGTTGCCGCAGTTGAGGGTGACGGTGCACTGAGGGAGCGCCCCGCTGGTACCGCTGATCTCGGGGTTCTGCCACCCGGTGTTGGGCCCCAGGATCCGCAGGCCGCTGAAGGTCGTGCGGGTCTGGCTGAAGGTGTGGCTCCTCGCCGCGAGCCGGATGGGCAGGCGCGGGCTCGATGCCTTGGCGGCGGCCAGGGCGGCGGTCAGCTTCTGGTCGTCGGTGCCCGCGTAGGAGTCGAGGAGGATCTCGTCGCCGGTCGGGGCAGCCTGGGCGGACGAGCCCCCTGTGAGGGTGAGTCCGGTCGTGACGAGGGCGCCGGCGCCCAGCCCTTTCAGGACGGTTCTGCGAGTGGACATGGTTGTCTCCTTCGTGCCGCGAGGGTGTCGTGGCAGGGATCGGCGTGCCAGGGGCACCGGGGGTCGTCATCCGGACGTGCTGGTCCGTGATGGAGAAGGTGAGCGGTCCCGGCGAGGGGGAGGTTTCGGGACCGCTCACCGCGTTGCCCGGTTGGCCCTGCCCAGGCCCAGGCAACTGGGTTTGCGGCTTCGTCCGAGATCGCTCCCCGACTAGGCCACAACCCTCGGATGCCTGTAGGCGCGGGCCTGGAGATCCGGGCCCCCGTCTGCAGCTGCACGCGCTACTTGGTCTCGTTCGCGCCACGTGCAGTTCATCCATGACCATGGAAGCCCGTCCGCGCCCCTTGTCCCTAGCCGCGCCGCGTCGTGCCCATAGCCGGATCGCGCAGTGTGGAGGTCGCGCCCCGATCGGCGCGTGGAGTAGCCGACACTGGACCCTCGATGCGTGCCTGCGACACAGATCTGTTGTGCGCCAAGGTGATTCGCGACCGACCACCGAAGAAGACCGAACCCCCGTGGCGACAGGACGTCGCCCGGGGGCTCAGGTGTGTGATGTGCGCGCCACAGCGCGCGGGTGCTACTCGGTCGGGGCCTTGGCCTCGGACATCGGCTCGGCACTCACGTCGGGCATGCGCCAGCGGGCGGTGGTCATGCCGGCGGCCCTGGCGCGCTCGATGGCTTCGCGGACGACCTTCTCGGCCTCCTCGCGACCGGCCCAGTGGGCGCCCTCGACGGACTTGCCGGGCTCGAGGTCCTTGTAGGTCTCGAAGAAGTGCTGGATCTCGAGGCGATCGAAGCTGCTGACCTGCTCGAGCTCGGTGATGTGGGCCTGACGCGGGTCGCCGGCGGGCACGCAGAGGATCTTGTCGTCGCCGCCGGCCTCGTCGCGCATGTGGAACATGCCGATGGGGCGGACGCGCACGAGGCAACCGGGGAAGGTGGGCTCCTCGAGGAGCACCAGGGCGTCGAGCGGGTCGCTGTCCTCGCCGAGGCTGTCCTCGACGTAGCCGTAGTCCGCGGGGTAGCGGGTGGAGGTGAACAGGAGGCGGTCCAGACGGATGCGTCCGGTCTCGTGGTCGACCTCGTACTTGTTGCGATGCCCCTGGGGGATCTCGATGGTGACGTCGAACTCCACGACGCTGGTCCCTTCCGTTTGGTGCGCGCGCCTATGACCTAGGCTCGCGGACAAGTGTTCCGTATGACGCAAGTCCAGCGCTGAGGGGGTCGAGTGCGTCGCGTCCTCGCCGCCGTGGTGGCGCTGCTGGTGCTCGTCCTCGGGTATGGCGCGCTGGACGTCTACGACGTCGTCCCCGGGATCCTCACCCGGGATGCTGCCCACTCTCCCACGGCCGGCTCGCCCCCGGCGACGCCGACGGGGTCCGGCGCGACGGGCACGACCACCACGGGGAGCGCGCCCCGTGGCGGCGCGACGGCCTCGCCCACCACGGTGCCCACGGTCGACTCGGCCGCGCAGCCGCTGCAGCCGGCCTCAGCAGGGGCCCCGATCCCCGACCCGGCGGCCCTCGCGGCCGCCCTGAGGTCGGAGGCGTCCGACCCGGCGCTGGGACCGGTGCCGGGGTACCTGGTCCGGGACGCCTTCACCGGACAGGTGCTGCTGCAGAGGTCGCCCGACGTCGCCCGCACCCCCGCCTCGACGCTCAAGCTCCTGACCGCCTTGGCCGTCGGCACGACGCTCGACCCGCACGCGACCCTCCCCACGAAGGTGGTGCAGGGCGCCTCTGCCGACGCCATTGTGCTCGTCGCGGGCGGCGACACGATGCTCGCAAAGGGCAAGGGGAACGTGTCGGCGGTCGAGGGCCGGGCCGGGCTCGGCGACCTGGCCGCCCAGGTCGCGACCGCGCTCCAGGCGTCGGGCACGTCGACGGTCACCCTGCGCCTCGACACCAGCTACGCGCGGGGTGCCCGGTGGGCGCCGACGTGGCTGCAGGCCGACGTCCGGGCCGGCTACACCGGCGGGGTCTCCATGCTCGGTCTCGCGGGCCAGCGCGCCATACCGTTCCGACCGGCGCCGCGGGACCCGGAGGCGGCGACCGCGTCGGCGTTCGTGGCCGCGCTCAGGACCCAGGGCATCACCGCGAAGCTGGCCCCGGAGAGGACCTGGACCACCCCGGTCGCCGCTGGCGCCACCGTCCTCGGCACGGTCGAGTCGGCGCCCATCGGTGACGTCCTCGCCCTCGCCCTCGACGACAGCGACAACGCGCTGACCGAGGGCTTGGCCCGCCAGGCCGCCGTCAAGGCCGGGGGCCGGCCCACGTTCGCGGCTGCGGTCGCCTTCGTGAAGAAGACGGTGTCGGCCAAGGGGGTCGACCTCTCCGGTGCCGTCATCAAGGACACCAGCGGCCTGTCGTCCGGACAGAAGGTGTCGCCGCGGATGCTGTCGGACGTGCTCCAGCTGGGAGCCGACGGTTCGGTCCCGGCGATGCAGGACACCATCGCGCGGCTGCCCGTCGCCGGACTCACGGGCACCCTGGCCCACCGCTTCACCACGACCACCACCCACCCCGCCGCGGGGATAGCCCGGGCCAAGACCGGCACCCTCACGGGGACGAGCACGATGGCCGGCACGGTCATCGACGCCGACGGCCGGGTGCTGTCCTACGTCGTCCAGGCCGACCGCGTCCCGGCCGGCGTCGGAACGCTGGCGGCCCGGGCGGCGTTGGACCGCTTCGTGGCGGCGCTCGCGACCTGCGGGTGCCGCTGACCTACCGTGAGGGGATGACCGTGCCGCTGCAGTCGAGCACCCGCTACGTCGACTGGGAGTTCGCCAAGGCGACCGGCTCCCGGCTCGTCCCCGCCGGGCCCACCGTGACCGCCCGAGAAGCCGCCGACGTCGTGGCCGAGGTCCGTGAGGCCGCCCGGCGGGCGAAGCAACCGGTCGCCGACACGGCCCGGATGCACGCGCCCGGTGACGCCCCGGAGGCGGTGGTCGTCGACCGACCGACCTGGATCGCGCTCAACGCCGACTCGATGTCCGCCCTGATGGACCCGGTCTTCGGCGCCCTCATGGACAAGCAGAAGAAGGTTCCCGGCGACCTGGCCAAGGCCATCGGTGGTCGGGTGACCGGTGCCGAGACCGGCGCCCTGCTCGCGTTCATGGCGGGCAAGGTGCTCGGCCAGTACGACCTGGCTCCCGGCGGCACCCCCCAGCTCATGCTCGTCGCGCCCAACATCGTCCAGGTCGAGCGCGAGCTCGGTGTCGACCCCGCCGACTTCCGGCTCTGGGTCTGCATGCACGAGGAGACCCACCGGGTGCAGTTCACCGCCGTGCCCTGGCTCCGCGACCACCTCGTCGACCGCGTCCGCGCGCTCGCCACGGACCTCGTACCCGACCCCGAGTCGCTCCAGGAGACCCTCCAGCGGGTCAGCCGGCAGCTGCCGGACGCCCTCAGGGCCGGGGGCGCGGGCATCACCGACATCATCGCGACGCCCGAGCAGCGAGCCCGGCTCGCCGAGGTCACGGCAGTCATGTCCCTGCTCGAGGGCCACGCCGACGTCGTCATGGACGAGGTGGGCCCGCAGGTCATCCCGTCCGTCGGGCAGATCCGCACCCAGTTCGACCAGCGTCGCAAGGGCGTCGGCGGGCTCGACCGCATCCTGCGGCGCCTGCTGGGCCTGGAGGCGAAGATGCGCCAGTACCGCGACGGCGCCGTCTTCGTCCGCGAGGTCACCGCCGCGGTCGGCACCGACGGCTTCAACCGGGTGTGGGAGTCCCCGGAGACGCTGCCGCGGGCCGCCGAGATCGAGACGCCGTCCGCGTGGGTCGCGCGCGTCCACGGGTGAACGTCCCCCGCGACCTCGACCCGGGACGCCCGTGACCGGCCCGCACCCCTCGACCGCCGCGGTCCGGCTGGCCGTGCGCCAGGCGCTCGCGGAGTGCGCTCCCGGCGACCTCGTCCTCGTGGCGTGCAGCGGGGGAGCCGACTCCCTGGCCCTGTCCGCGGCCGTCGCCTTCGAGGCGCCCAGGCTCGCCGTCCGCGCCGGCGCCTGCATCGTCGACCACGGGCTGGCCCCCGACTCCGCTGCCGTGGCACGACGGGTGGTTTCCCAGTGCGAGGCACTCGGACTCGCGCCGGTCGGGTCGGTCGTCGTCGAGGTCGGTGCGGGGCGTGACGGGCTCGAGTCCGCGGCGAGGGACGCGCGCTACGGCGCGCTCGACGAGGCTGCGACCCGGCACGGCGCGCGGTTCGTGCTGCTGGGCCACACCCGTGACGACCAGGCCGAGCAGGTGCTACTCGGTCTGACCCGCGGCTCCGGTGCCCGCTCCCTGGCCGGTATGCCGCGGGCCCGGGACCGCTACCGCCGTCCCCTCCTGAGCGTGTCGAGGACGCAGACCCGGGAGTCGTGCACCGCCGAGGGCCTCTCGTGGTGGGACGACCCCATGAACGACGACCCCGCCTTCACCCGGGTCCGGGCCCGCCGCGCCCTGGTCGACCTCGAGCGCGACCTCGGGCCGGGTGTCGCCGCTGCCCTCGCCCGCACCGCCGACCAGCTGCGCGAGGACGCCGACCTGCTCGACGACCTCGCCGACGACGCCGTTGCCGGCCTGGTCCCCTCCGCCCCTGCCGTGGTCGGGGGTGGACACGCCGGGGAGCCCCGGCGGGTCCACGTCGAGGTGACCGCGCTGGTCGCCCTCCCACGAGCCGTCCGGACCCGGGTGTGGCGCCGCCTCGCCATCGCGGCGGGCGCGCCGGCCGGGCAGCTGAGCACGCGGCATACCGATGCGTGCGACGCGCTCGTCACGGACTGGCACGGGCAGGGGCCGGTGAGCCTCCCCGGTCCGCTGGTGGCGACCCGGGCCGGTGGGCGGGTATCCATCGGTCCGCCGCCTCCGGTTGAATAGCCCCGCACCCGACCCCGTCGCCCAGGTGCCCCCGGGCGCCGACCGTCAGACCACCGAGAAACCTGGAGAAGAGCCGTGGACGCTGCCCACATGGGAGCCGATCTGGAGAAGGTCCTCATCACCGAGGAGGAGATCCACGCCCGCCTCGCCGAGCTCGCCACGGAGGTCTGGGCCGAGTACGAGGGCAAGGACCTGCTGCTCGTCGGCGTGCTCAAGGGCGCTGTCATGGTCATGGCCGACCTCTCGCGCGCCCTGCCCGGCACCGCCCCCGTCGACTGGATGGCCGTCTCGTCGTACGGGTCGGGCACCAAGTCCTCCGGCGTGGTGCGGATCCTCAAGGACCTCGACACCGACATCACCGGCAAGCACGTGCTGATCGTCGAGGACATCGTCGACTCGGGCCTGACCCTGTCGTGGATCAAGTCCAACCTCGAGTCCCGCTCGCCGGCCTCGGTCGAGATCTGCACCCTGCTGCGCAAGCCGGACGCCGCGAAGGTCCACATCGACGTCAAGTGGGTCGGCTTCGACATCGCCAACGAGTTCGTCGTGGGGTACGGGCTCGACTACGCGGAGCAGTACCGCAACCTGCGCGTCGTGGGCACCCTGGCGCCGCACGTCTACGCCTAGGGCGGAACCCGTCCGTCCGTGCCTCGGGACGCGCCTGCGGCACGGGACGCGACCGGAACACAAGGTCTGCCCGGGTCGTTGTCCAGCACGAACCACGGCAGCACCTCCGTAGTACCGTCGTGGTAGAGCCGCACCCAGATCCGGGCCGTGGCACAACAGCGTGATCGAGCAGGAGGCACGGGGCGGCCAGCCCCGCTACACACATGGATTTCAAGCGCATCCTTCGGGCCCCGTTGTTCTGGGTCGTCGCGGTCATCGCGATCACGCTGATGGTCATCTCCTTCGGCGACGCCGGTGGCTACACGCGGATCGACACGTCCGCGGCCCAGAAGCTCATCACCGAGGACAAGGTCCAGAAGGTCACGATCACGAACAACGAGATCGTCGACATCGACCTCAAGAGTGGTCAGACCTACTCCGACGGCAAGAACGTCAAGGACGCGACCAAGGTCCGCACGGAGTACGTCGAGGCGGCCGGTCCCAGCTTCGTCAAGCTCGTGGACGACAACCTGCCCCCCGGCGGCTTCAACCAGGACAACAAGGGCACCAACCCCTTCCTGGCCCTGCTCGGCTCGATCTTCCCGATCATCATCCTGCTCGGCCTGTTCTGGTTCCTCATGACCCAGATGCAGGGCGGCGGCTCCCGCGTCATGCAGTTCGGCAAGTCGAAGGCGAAGCTCGCGTCCAAGGACACCCCGAAGGTCACCTTCGCCGACGTGGCCGGTGCGGACGAGGCCGTCGAGGAGCTCCACGAGATCAAGGAGTTCCTGGCCGAGCCGTCGAAGTTCCTCGCCGTCGGCGCCAAGATCCCCAAGGGCGTCCTGCTCTACGGCCCTCCCGGTACCGGCAAGACCCTGCTCGCTCGAGCCGTCGCCGGTGAGGCCGGCGTCCCGTTCTACTCGATCTCGGGCTCGGACTTCGTCGAGATGTTCGTCGGTGTCGGTGCCTCCCGCGTCCGCGACTTGTTCGAGCAGGCCAAGGCGAACGCCCCGGCCATCGTGTTCGTCGACGAGATCGACGCCGTCGGTCGCCACCGTGGCGCAGGCCTCGGCGGCGGGCACGACGAGCGCGAGCAGACGCTCAACCAGCTCCTCGTCGAGATGGACGGCTTCGACGTCAAGACCAACGTCATCCTCATCGCCGCGACCAACCGCCCCGACATCCTCGACCCCGCGCTGCTGCGCCCGGGCCGGTTCGACCGCCAGATCGCGGTCGAGGCACCCGACATGATCGGTCGCCACCGCATCCTCGAGGTCCACTCGCAGGGCAAGCCGATGGCGACCGGCGTCGACCTCCTCGCCGTCGCCCGCCGCACCCCCGGCTTCACCGGTGCCGACCTCGCGAACGTGCTCAACGAGGCCGCCCTGCTCACCGCGCGCAGCGACGGCAAGCTCATCGACGACGCCGCCCTCGACGAGGCCATCGACCGCGTCATCGCGGGCCCGCAGAAGCGCACCCGGATCATGTCCGCCAAGGAGCGCAAGATCACGGCCTACCACGAGGGTGGCCACGCCCTGGTCGCCGCGGCGATGAACCACCTCGACCCGGTGACCAAGGTGACGATCCTGCCCCGCGGTCGGGCCCTCGGCTACACGATGGTCATGCCGACCGACGACAAGTACTCCACGACCCGCAACGAGATCCTCGACCAGCTGTCGTACGCCATGGGTGGCCGCGTCGCCGAGGAGGTCGTCTTCCACGACCCCACGACCGGCGCGTCCAACGACATCGAGAAGGCCACCGGCATGGCCCGCAAGATGGTCACCGAGTACGGCATGAGCGAGCGCATCGGCGCGATCAAGCTGGGCCAGAGCCAGGGCGAGGTCTTCCTCGGCCGCGACATGGGACACCAGCGCGACTACTCCGAGGAGATCGCGAGCATCGTCGACACCGAGGTGCGCAAGCTCATCGACGCGGCGCACGACGAGGCGTGGCACGTCATCAACGACAACCGCGACATCCTCGACCGTCTCGTGCTCGACCTGCTCGAGCACGAGACGCTCAACGCCAAGGAGCTCGCGGCGATCTTCGAGCCGATCCGCAAGCGCCCGCAGCGCCCGACCTGGCTGTCGAGCGAGACGCGCTTCCTGTCCGACCAGCCGCCGGTGCTCACCCCCGCCGAGATGGCCGCACAGAACGGCAGCGCGCACGCGCTGCAGGCCGCCGGCACCGACCGTCGCACGGCCGAGGCGATCGACAAGGCGGCGGAGGCCGGTGCGGTCAAGGCACCCGAGGAGCACCCGCCGACGCAGACCATCGAGCTCCCCGAGGGTGGCCAGGTCAACCCGAATGACCACTGAGGGGCGCTCGAGCGTGGACCAGCCCCGGGCCGAAGCAGCCGTCCGCGAGCTGCTGCTCGCGATCGGTGAGGACCCTGACCGGGACGGTCTGAAGGAGACCCCGGCACGTGTGGCCCGGGCCTACGGCGAGTTCTTCGCCGGACTCGGGCTCGAAGCCGGGGAGGTGCTGTCGAAGACCTTCGAGATCGACCACGAAGAGATGATCCTCGTGCGCGACATCGAGGTCTACAGCATGTGCGAGCACCACCTGGTGCCGTTCCACGGGGTCGCCCACGTCGGCTACATCCCGGCCAAGGACGGTCGGGTCACCGGGCTGTCGAAGCTGGCCCGGCTGGTCGAGATGTTCGCCCGTCGCCCCCAGGTGCAGGAGCGCCTGACCACGCAGGTGGCCGATGCGCTCGTCGAGCACGTCGGGGCGCAGGGGGTCATCGTGGTCGTCGAGTGCGAGCACCTCTGCATGTCGATGCGCGGCATCCGCAAGCCGGGGTCGCGGACGATCACGTCCGCCGTGCGCGGGCAGCTGCGCGACCCGGCGACCCGCGCCGAGGCGATGGCCCTCCTCCTCGGGGGCAAGCGGTGACCGGACGCGAACCCTCGCGCTCCACGCTCTCGACCCTCTCCACCAAGATCCCGTCGAGGCTGCCGGCGGTCCTGACCGGCCGCACGGTCCCGCGGATCCTGGGCAACCTCACCTACCTCGTCGGGGTGATCGACCTCGCGACGGGGTTGCGGCACGCGTGGCGCCACCGGCTCCAGGACCTCACCGAGGTCCTCCCCGGCGCCCTGTCGGACGCCGCGGCTGCCGCGACCGTCGTCTCGGGCATCTTCCTGCTCGTCCTCGGGCACTCGCTCAAGCGGCGCAAGCGTCGGGCCTGGCGTGCCGCGGTCGTGCTGCTGGCCCTGTCGATCGCGCTGCACGGCCTCAAGACCGAGCCCGTCGCCGCCCTGGTGGCCGTCGTCGGGCTGGTCCTGCTCTGGGTCCACCGCGACGAGTTCGAGGCCCTCGGCGACCCCGGCACGAGGTGGCGCGCCGTGCGCGCGTTCGGTGTGCTCCTGAGCATCTCCGTGGTCGCGGGGACGCTGGTCCTGTGGCTCAACCGGCACGAGCTCGCCGGCGGGTTCCCCGGCCTCGGCGAGCTCGCCCGCGAGCTGCTGTACGGCTTCGTCGGCGCCGACGGCCCGGTGCACTTCCTGCGTGACCGCACGGCCGACGTGGTGGGCGCGCTGCTGCTCGGACTCGGGCTGATGACCATGCTCACGCCCGTCTACCTCGCCCTGCGGCCGCCCGAGCCGCGCCCCGAGCTCACGGACGACGACGAGGCACGCCTGCGTGTCCTCATGGCTCGCCACGGTGACTCGCTGGCCTACTTCAACACCCGGCGCGACAAGAGCGTGGTGTGGTCCGAGTCCGGCAAGGCGGCCATCGCCTACCGGGTCGTGTCGGGCGTGATGCTCGCGAGCGGTGACCCGGTCGGCGACCCCGAGGCCTGGCCGGGAGCCATCGCCGCGTTCGTCGCCAAGGCCCGCGACCACGCGTGGACGCCGGCGGTGCTCGGCTGCTCGGAGCGGGCCGGCACCACCTGGGTGCGTGAGACCGGCATGTCCGCGATCGAGCTCGGTGACGAGGCGGTCGTGGACACGACGACGTTCAGCCTCGAGGGTCGGCCGATGCGCAACGTGCGCCAGATGGTCGGCCGGATCGCCCGGGCCGGGTACTCCGTCGAGATCACCCGCGTGCGCGACATCCAGCCCGGCCTGCGCGAGTTGGCCATGGCCGACGCCGCGGCCTGGCGCTCCACCGACACCGAGCGCGGGTTCTCCATGGCCCTCGGGCGGTTGCTCGACGAGTCCGACCCCGACTGCGTGTTCGTGGCGGCGCGGCAGGACGGGGTCGTCCGGGCGTTCCTGCAGTTCGTGCCCTGGGGTTCCGACGGCATGTCCCTCGACGTGATGCGGCGTGACAGCTCCGCCGAGGGTGGCGTCAACGAGCTGATGATCGTCGAGGCGCTCAAGGCGGCTCCCGGCCTCGGGGTGCACCGGGTCTCCCTCAACTTCGCCGCCTTCCGCTCGGCGCTGGAGCGCGGTGAGAAGCTCGGTGCGGGTCCGGTCCTTCGGGCCTGGCGCTCGCTGCTGCTGTTCGCGTCGCGCTGGCTGCAGATCGAGAGCCTCTACCGCTTCAACGCCAAGTTCCAGCCGGACTGGCAACCGCGGTTCCTCCTGTATCCCGCCGGGTCGGACCTCCCGCGCGTGGGCCTCGCGGCGCTCGAGGCCGAGGCCTTCCTCACCTGGCCGAAGCTCGGCCGGATCGGTGGGCGGCTGTGAGCCCCTCCTGGCCGCTCCGTCGGGCGGACGGGCTCCCGGTGGTCATGGGCGTCGTCAACGTCACGCCGGACTCGTTCAGCGACGGTGGTGAGTGGTTCGAGCCGTCCGCGGCGATCGCCCACGGTCGCGAGCTGCTCGCCCAGGGGGCCGACGTCCTCGACGTGGGCGGCGAGTCGACCCGCCCCGGGGCGCAGCGGCCCTCGGTCGAGGAGGAGCTGCGCCGGGTGCTGCCGGTGATCGAGGCCCTCGCCGGCGAGGGCGCCGTGCTGTCGGTCGACACGATGCGGGCGGCGGTGGCCGCCCAGGCACTGCGAGCCGGAGCGGCCATCGTCAACGACGTCAGCGGCGGCCTGGCCGACGAGGAGATGGCCGCGGTCGTCGCGCAGTCGGGTGCCCCGTTCGTCGTCATGCACTGGCGTGGCCACAGCGCCGCCATGCAGTCGCGCGCGGTCTACGACGACGTCGTCGCGGACGTCTGTGCCGAGCTGACGGCCCGGGCGCGGGACCTGACGGCGGCCGGGATCGAGGCCGACCACCTCGTGCTCGACCCGGGGTTCGGGTTCGCCAAGCTCGCCCACCACAACTGGACCCTCCTGCGGCACCTCGACCGCGTCGTCGACCTCGGCCACCCCGTCCTCGTCGGCACCTCCCGCAAGACCTTCCTCGGACGCGTCGGCGTGCCCGACGGCGAACCCCCGCGGCCGCCGGCGCAGCGGGACGCGGCGACGGCGGCCACCTCGGTCCACGCCGCGCGGCTCGGGGCCTGGGGAGTCCGTGTCCACCACGTGCCCTCGACCCTGGACGCCCTGCTCGCGACCGCGGCCATCGACCACGCCCCCGACACGGGCAACGACCACGCCCCCGGCGCGGGCATCCCGACCGCTGCCACCAGCACCACCGACGGAGGGTGACACCATGCCCGACCAGATCGTCCTGAAGGGCATCTCCGCCCACGGGCACCACGGCGTCCTCGACTTCGAGAAGCGCGACGGCCAGACCTTCGTCGTGGACGTCACCATGCAGGTCGACCTCGGCCCGGCCGGCTCGAGCGACGACCTGGCCGACACGGTCAACTACGCCGAGGTCGCCGGTGACGTCGTCGCCCTGATCCAGGGCGAGCCGCTCGACCTCATCGAGGCGCTCGCGGCCCGGATCGCCGACAAGGTGCTCACGCGCCCCCTCGTCGAGGCCGTCGAGGTCGTCGTGCACAAGCCGCAGGCACCCGTGGGCCACCCGTTCACCGACGTGCAGGTGCGCGTCTCGCGGGAGCGGCAGGCGCTCGTGGTCATCGCGCTGGGCTCCAACGTCGGCAGCTCGGTCGAGACCCTGCACGACGCGACCGTGGAGCTCTACGGCCTCATCGACATCACCGAGGTCTCGCCCGTGGTGGAGACCGACCCGGTCGGCGGACCCGACCAGCCGGTCTACCTCAACGCCGTCGTGACCGGCACGACCCACCTCGCGCCCTCGTCGCTGCTCGCCGGGCTGCACGAGATCGAGCTGTCGCACGGCCGCACGCGCGAGGTCCGCTGGGGTCCGCGCACCCTCGACCTCGACCTCGTCCAGTACGGCGACCCGGTCTTCGACACCGACGTCGTCATGGACACCACGAGCCTGACCCTGCCCCACCCGCGAGCCCACGAACGTGCGTTCGTCCTCGTCCCGTGGCTGCAGATCGAGCCGGAAGCCGTTCTGCGAGTCGACGGTTCGGTCCGCCGCGTCGCTGACCTCGTCGCGGGACTCGACACGTCGGGCGTGCGTCCCGGCCCGGACGTGGACCTGCTGGAGGGGCCGTGGTGAACGAGGGCCTCGGCCTGCGCTGGCCCCAGCTCGTCGCCACGGCCGTCGTCGTCGGCGCCGTGTCGTGGATCGGGTGGCGCATCTACCTCGGCACCGGGGCCCTCCTCGGACCGGCGTCGTGGATCTCCTCGGTGCTGCTCGTCGTCATGGCCGTGCTCGTCATCGGTGCCGGTCTCCCGGTGCGCCGGTTCCTGCGCGGCGAGGCGACCAAGCCGCTCAGCCCGATCCGTGCCGCCCGCACCCTGGTCCTCGCGCAGGCCGCCGCCCTCACGGGGTCCGGCGTGGTCGGCTGGTATGCCGCGCAGGTGGCCCACGCGCTCGCCGAGATCTCCCTGCCCGGCTACCGCGAGCTGCTCTGGCGCCTCGTGGCGCTCTGTCTGTCGGCAGCCGTGCTGGCGGTCGCCGGCATGGTGACCCAGCGGATGTGCCGCGTGGACCCGCCCGACCGCGGCGAGGACGACGCCTGAGCGGCTACTTGTCGACGTCGCCGACGACGAAGAACATCGAGCCCAGAATCGCCACCATGTCGGCGATGAGGTTGCCGGGGAGGACCTCGGCCAGCACGGCGACGTTGTTGAAGGATGCCGACCGCAGCTTGAGCCGCCACGGCGTCTTCTCGCCACGGGACACGAGGTAGTAGCCGTTGAAGCCGAGCGGGTTCTCGGTCGCGGTGTAGAGGTCGCCCTCGGGGACCTTGAGCACCTTGGGCAGCTTGACGTTGACCGGGCCGCGCGGCAGCGAGCCGAGCCGGTCGAGACAGGCCTCGGCGAGATCGAGGCTGACGTGGACCTGTTCCAGCAGCACCTCGAGGCGGGCCAGGCAGTCGCCGGCCGACCTCGTCACGACGCGTCCGGGGCCGCCGTCGGCGAACAGCTCGGCGTACGCCAGGTACGGCTCGTCACGGCGCAGGTCCATGTCGACCCCTGACGCGCGCGCGATCGGGCCCGAGACGCCATACGCGGCAATGGTCTCCGGCGTGAGCACCCCCACGCCCTTCGTGCGGGCCTCGAGGATCTCGTTGCCGACGATGAGCGACTCGAGGTCGGGCACCCGTGCGCGGACCGCAGCGACCGCGTGCGCGACGCGGCCGAGCCACCCGGCGGGCAGGTCCTCCTTGAGGCCGCCGACGCGGTTGAACATGTAGTGCATCCGGCCGCCCGACGCCTCCTCCATCACGGCCTGGAGCTCCTCGCGCTCACGGAACGCGTAGAAGATCGGCGTGATCGCCCCGAGCTCGAGGGGGTAGGAGCCGAGGAACATCAGGTGGTTGAGCACCCGGTTCAGCTCGGCCAGCAGGGTGCGCGCCCACACGGCCCGCTCCGGCACCTCCATGCCGAGCATCCGCTCGACCCCGAGCACCACGCCGAGCTCGGAGGAGAACGCCGAGAGCCAGTCGTGCCGGTTCGCCAGCACCACGATCTGGCGGTAGTCACGCACCTCGAACAGCTTCTCGGCCCCGCGGTGCATGTAGCCGACGATGGGTTCGGCCGAGACGATCCGCTCGCCGTCGACCACGATCCGCAGCCGCAGCACCCCGTGCGTGGCCGGGTGCTGGGGCCCGATGTTGAGGACCATGTCGGCGGACGCGAGGCCGCCTGCGCCGAGGCCGACGGTGAGCTCGCGGCCTCCCGTGGTGGTCATGCCGGTCAGTCTGCCGTATGCCGCGGTGCGGGCCCGGCGCAAGGGCGGCTCAGCCCGGGCAGCCGGCGATGTTGTCGGCGGTGGTCAGCCGGCCGCGGTCGTCGAGGCCGACGACGACGGTGTCCTCCCGGTCGCCGAGGCCGGCGAGCTCCTGGATCGTCGCCGACCGGGTCTGCAGCGGCTGGTCGGCCGCGACGCAGTGGTGGTAGAGGATCCGGGCGTTCGCGGCGAGCGGGATCGTGAACGTGATCGTGTCGTTCTGGTTCGTGTAGGGGGGCTTGCCCTTGAACCACCGCTCGGGCACGCCGCTCCGGGCGAGCTTCGCGTCGTCCAGCTTCTTCCACGTGTAGCGGTCGAGCTCGATCACCGTCGCGCCGGCGACCTTGGCCACCTTGGTGATGCGCCCGTAGTCGAAGGCGCGGCCCTGCACGTCGCTGGTCGGCGCCGCAGGTCGGGAGGGGCTGCTCGAGCTCGACGAGGAACCGCTGGCGGTCACGGTCGGGGTGACCGTGACGGTCACCGGGCTTCCGGGCGTGCCGCCGCCGCAGCCCGACAGGGCAAGGGCGGCAAGGGCGGTGGCGCAGGCCGCGTGGCGGGCGTTCGGGCGCAGGGGGAGTCGCTGGTGCTTCATGGGGACAGGGGGGTCCTTTCGACGGTCAGCAACGAACCAGTGTGCCCGCGTGGGCAGCACCTGACAAAACCCATGGCCCTGCGGCAGGCTGCTCAGGTGCCCCCCGAGAGCCCCGCCACCGCGTCCCGGACCGCCCCTGACGGCGTCGACGCCTCCGACCTGCTCGACCTCACCGATCCGGCGGTCGTCGCCGACCCGTACCCCCACCTGGCGGCTCTGCGCGCCGCCTCGCCGCTGGCCTGGCACAGCGGCATGGGCGTCTGGCTCGCGACCGGTCACGCCGAGGCGGGCGCGGTGCTGCGGGACCGTCGGCTCGGGCGCGTCTTCGGCCCGCGGACACCCGACGCCGACTGGGACACGTTCAACTGGCTGCACGCCGACTCCATCCTCGACAGCGAACCCCCCAAGCACACCCGGCTGCGCCGCCTGGTCGCCGGCGCGTTCGGGCGCGGCCACGTGCAGCGCCTCGCCCCGCGGATCGAGGAGCTGGCTGCCGGGCTGCTCGCGGACCTGCCCGACGGCGGGTTCGACGTGCTCGAGGGGTATGCCGAGCCGTTGCCAGTCCTCGTCATCGCCGAGCTGCTCGGGGTGCCGGAGTCCGAGCGCGAGCACCTGCGCCCGTGGAGCCAGGCCATCGTCAAGATGTACGAGGTCGACCGGACCCCCGAGCACGAGGCGCAGGCGAGGGCGGCGAGCGCCGAGTTCGCGGCATACGTGGAGGACCTCGCGGCCCACCGGGCGAAGGCGCCGGGGGAGGACCTCCTGAGCGACCTCGTCCAGGCCCGTGACGGGAGCGACCGGTTGTCGGCCCACGAGCTCGTCGCGACGGCTGTCCTGCTGCTGAACGCCGGTCACGAGGCGAGCGTCAACGGGTTCGGCAACGGCCTGCACTCGTGGCTGACGGCGCCGGACCGCCCGCAGGTCGACGTCACCGACGATGCGGCCCGCGCGCGACTGGTGGAGGAGTTCCTGCGCCACGACAGCCCGTTGCACCTGTTCGAGCGCACCGCCAAGGAGCCGGCCGACGTCGGCGGGGTCCACCTCGAGCCCGGTGACAAGGTGGCTGCGCTGCTGGGTGCGGCGAACCGCGATCCCCAGGTCTTCGCCGACCCCGACCGGTTCGACCCGACCCGCGACCCGAACCCGCACCTGGCCTTCGGCGCCGGCATCCACTTCTGCATCGGGGCGCCGCTGGCGCGGCTGGAGCTGGAGATCTCGTTGCGGACGCTGCTCGCACGGTTCCCCGACCTGGAGGTGGTCGACGTCGAGCGCCGGCCGACGTTCGTGCTGCGCGGGTTCGAGCGGTTGGTGGTCAGCCCACGCGCTTGACGGCCCACAGGAAGTCGCCGAAGCCCCCGGGGGCGGTGAGGGCCGCGGACGCCGTCGAGCGCTCGAGGGCGCTCAGGTAGGCCTGCGGGTCCTCGGCGGCGAGGGCGAAGGGCGGGTTGGCTCCGTCGACGCCGAGCCCCCGCAGGGCGGTGCGCTGGTCGAGCAGCTCGTCGTGGTCGAGGGTGTCCATCGCGACGTGGGCGGTGAGGTCGCAGGTCCCGTCCGGGACCGGGTCCACCGCCCGCCCCTGCCGGTATGCCGCGAGCGTGCCCTGCAGCGGCCGTGACCCGCCGCGGTGCCCGTAGTCCACCGCCACCGCCAGGCCGCTGTGGATGCGGTCGAGCAGGGCGGTCCACGCCTCGTCACGGCTGAGCCCCACCTCGACGCGGTCGCCGGGTGCCTCGGTGGGCCAGTGGGCCGTGGCCCAGGCCAGCTCGGCGCCGTCGAGGGGTTGCCCGAGCGTCTCGGTCCCGGTGCCGGGTTCGACCTCCAGGGTGCGGAGCACTCCCTCGGCGTCGACCTCGCCGACGGTGCACGGGACGACGTCGAGCCACTCGTGGGCGAGGACGAGGGCGCCGGAGAGCTGGTGCAGGGCGGCGGGGAGGTCACGCCCACCGGGGGAGCTGACCCACTCGACCGGTGCCGACAGCGAGGCGGGTCGCTCGACCACGTCGACGCCGGTGAGGCGCAGGGTGGGGTCCGCGACGTGGAGCTGCTCCAGCAGCTCGCCACGCCCGGCGCCGACGTCGACCACGTGGGTCAGACCCTGCTCACGGGCGAGGAGGGCCAGGGCCCCTGCGAGGACGGCGCCGGCCGTGCCGTGGGTGGCCGTCGTGAAGTGACCGCGCGGCCCCCGCTCGTCACGGTAGAACCCCCGCGGTCCGTACAGCGCGTCCTGCCACGCGTCGCGCCACTGCACCCCTGCCATTCGGCACACGCTATCGAGGTCGGGGCGAGCCGCGGGTCCGTCAGAAGGACGGTCTGTCACCCGTCCCGTCCGGCTCCGCCGAGGGCCTTCACCCGTGGGGACCCCACGAACCGTCCACCCTGCCACCGCCCCACCACCACCCGGTCGCGCGGGCGCCGCATGGGGTGGGGCTCGGCGGGGGTAGCGTGCTCGCGTGAGTTCGGCCGACGAGCGTCCAGCACGGCTGGCCGTCGGCGTGGTCGGGACCGGCCGCGTCGGCGCCGTCCTCGGTGCTGCGCTGCGCCGGGCCGGGCACAGGGTCGTGGCGGCCTCGGGCGTGAGCGAGGCCTCCCGCAACCGCGCGCAGGAGCTGCTCCCCGGCATACCGGTCCTCCCGGTGGAGGACGTGGTGGCGCGGGCCGAGCTCGTCCTGATCGCGGTGCCCGACGACGCGCTGGCCGACCTCGTGGCCGGGCTGGCGAGCACCCGCACCTGGCAGGCGGGTCAGCTCGTCGTGCACACGTCGGGGCGGCACGGGCTCGAGGTGTTCGAGCCCGCGCTCGGCCAGCACGTCCTCGGGCTGGCGCTGCACCCCGCGATGACGTTCACGGGCACCGCCCTCGACCTCGACCGGCTGGTGGACTGCTGCTTCGGGGTGACCGCCCCCGAACCCCTGCGAGCCGTCGCCGAGGCCCTCGTCCTCGAGATCGGGTCCGAACCCGTCTGGGTCGAGCAGGAGATGCGTCCGCTCTACCACGCAGCCCTGGCGCACGGCGCGAACCACCTCGTCACCCTCATCGCCCAGTCCCTGCAGGCGCTCGCTGCGGCCGGCGTGGAGACGCCCTCGAGGGTCCTCGGGCCCCTCGTCGCGGCGGCCCTCGACAACTCACTGCGCGCGGGTGACGCTGCCCTCACCGGACCGGTCGCGCGCGGCGATGCCGGTACCGTTGCCGAGCACCTGCGACAGCTGCAGGGGCTCACCCCCGACATCCGGCCGACGTACGTGGCGCTGGCGCGGGCCACGGCGGAGCGGGCCCTGGCCAGCGGACGGTTGCGACCGCAGGCCGCCGAGCCACTGCTGGACATCCTCGCGAGCGATCAGGAGCAATGAGTGAGTGACCCCCGTCCCGTCGGCGCCGTCGACGGCCCCGTCGTCGCCCGCACCCGCGCGGAGCTGCGGACCGCCCGCGCGCGCCTCACCGGTGGCGACGTCGCCGTCGTGATGACCATGGGAGCCCTGCACGAGGGGCACGCGACGCTCATCGAGACGGCCCGCCGCAAGGCCGCCCACGTCGTCGTCACGATCTTCCTCAACCCGCTGCAGTTCGGGCCGCGCGAGGACCTGTCCCGCTACCCGCGCACCTTCGACTCCGACATGGAGATCTGCCGCAAGGCCGGCGTCGACGTGGTCTTCGCCCCGACCCCGGACGTGATCTACCAGGACGGCGACCCGGGCGTCCGCATCTCCGCCGGTCCGCTCGGCAACGTCCTCGAGGGCCAGGCCCGACCCGGTCACTTCGACGGGATGCTCACGGTCGTCGCGAAGCTGTTCCACCTCACCGGTGCCGACAGCGCCTACTTCGGCCAGAAGGACGCCCAGCAGCTCCTCCTCATCCGCCGTATGGTGCGCGACCTCGACTTCCCGGTCGACGTGGTCTCCGTGCCGACCGTCCGCGAGTCCGACGGCCTGGCGATGAGCAGCCGCAACACCTACCTCACCGACTCCGACCGCGAGGTCGCGCTGTGCCTGTCCCGGGCCCTGGAGGCCGGGGCTGCCGCCGCGGCCGAGGGCCCGTCGGCGATCCGGCGAGCAGCCCGGTCGGTGCTCGTGCGCGAACCCCTGGCCCTCGTGGACTACCTCGTCCTCGTCCACCCCTACACGCTCGAGGACGTGCCCGAGTGGTACCGCGGTGAGGCGCTGCTCGCGGTCGCCGGACGCGTCGGCACGACCCGGCTGATCGACAACCTGCCGGTGCTCGTGGGACCCGGTGGGCGGGCCCTCGAGGTGTTCTCCGACGTCGACACCGCGACGCCCGCCGTCCCTGCGACGCCGTCCGTGACGGGTCGCCCGGATGGCGACTGAGCTGACGGTCCCGCGCTGGCTCGTGGCGGGGGAGCCCGGCTGGACCGCCTCGGCCGACGTCGTCGTCGTCGGCTCGGGCATCGCCGGCCTCACCACGGCCCTGCGGCTGCGCCAGCGGGTCGACCGCGTGCTGCTCGTGACCAAGACGGTGCTGAACGAGGGGTCGACCCAGTGGGCCCAGGGCGGCATCGCCGCGGCCCTCGACCCCGCCGACTCCCCGGAGGAGCACCTGCACGACACCCTCGTCGCGGGCTGCGGCGTCTGCGACGTCCGGGCCGTGACCGCCCTCGTCAACGAGGGACCTGAGCGGGTGCGAGAGCTCGTGGCGCTCGGCGCCGAGTTCGACCTCGACGACGAGGGCGAGCTCAAGCTGACCCGCGAGGGCGGCCACCACCGCGACCGCATCGCCCACGCCGGCGGCGACGCCACCGGCAAGGAGATCTCCCGGGCCCTCATCGCGGCCCTGCACGCGGTGCAGGACGACCCGGGCATCGAGGTCATCGAGCACGCCCTCGTGGTCGACCTCCTCCAGGACGCGCGGGACCGAGTCTGCGGAGTCACCCTGCACGTCATCGGCGAGGGCCAGATGGACGGCGTCGGGGCAGCCCTGGCGCGCGCGGTCGTCCTCGCGACCGGCGGCCTCGGGCAGGTCTACTCCGCCACGACCAACCCCTCCGTCGCCACGGGCGACGGGCTGGGAGCGGCCCTGCGCGCCGGAGCCGTCCTGGCGGACGTCGAGTTCGTGCAGTTCCACCCGACCGTGCTCTGGCTCGGCGAGGGGTCCAGCGGTCAGCAGCCGCTGATCTCCGAGGCGGTGCGCGGAGAGGGTGCGTTCCTCGTGGACCGGGACGGCGTGCGGTTCATGCAGGGTCGGCACCCGCTGGCCGACCTCGCACCACGCGACGTCGTCTCGCGCGCGATCGTCGACCGGATGCACCAGACCGGTGACAACCACGTCTTCCTCGACGCCCGCCACCTCGGTCGTGAGTTCCTCGAGGCGCGGTTCCCGTCGATCGTGGCCCGCTGTCGCGAGCTCGGGTTCGATCCCGTGACCGACCTCCTCCCGGTGGCTCCCGCCCAGCACTACGCCAGTGGCGGCGTGCGCACCGACCTCGTCGGACGCACCTCCCTCGACGGCCTCTACGCCTGTGGCGAGGTCTCCTGCACCGGTGTCCACGGCGCCAACCGGCTCGCCTCCAACTCGCTGCTCGAGGGCCTGGTCTTCGCCCACCGCATCGCCGACGACATCAGCGCCCGGCTCGCCGAGGGCCAGCTGCCGCAGGTGGACCCGGTCCGCCCGACCGCCGACACGGCACTGCTCGACGCCTCGGCCCGGGTGCAGGTCCAGGCCACCATGACGACGGGGTCCGGCGCGGTCCGTTCGGCTGACTCGCTGGCCGCTGCGGCCGCCGCGCTCGTGGAGCTCGCCGCCGCCGCGACCTCGGGCGAACCCGGCCCGCTGTCGTGGGAGACGACCAACCTCCTGCACGTCGGACAGGTGCTGACCCTCGCAGCGGCCCTGCGCGAGGAGACCCGCGGGGGCCACGTCCGCTCGGACTTCCCCGAGCAGGTCGACCCGTCGTGGCGCGGTCACACCCAGCTCGTCCGTGGCGTCGACGGTGCCGTCACGACGACGTTCGTCCCCGTCCCCGAACAGGACCTGGCATGACCGACCTGCAGTTCCCGCAGACCGACGCCCTCGAGGTGGTCCGCGTCGCGCTCGACGAGGACCTCGGCGGCCCCGACGGGGTCGACGTCACCACGTCGGCGACGATCCCCCCGGACCAGGTGAGCACCGCCCACGTGGTGGCGCGCGCGGCGGGGGTGCTCGGCGGCATACCGGTCGTCCCGCTGGTCTTCGACGAGGTCGCGCGACGCCTCGGGGCCGCGCCGGTCCACGTCGAGGTCCTGCGCGCCGACGGTGACCGGCTCGTCCGCGGCGACGTCGTCGCGACGGTCGAGGGCTCCACGCAGGTCGTCCTCGTCGGCGAACGCACCATGCTCAACATCGTCTGCCGGCTGTCCGGCATCGCCACGCACACGCGCCAGTGGGCCCAGGAGCTCGAGGGCACCGGGGCGACCGTCCTCGACACCCGCAAGACCACGCCCGGGCTGCGCGCGCTCGAGAAGTACGCCGTGCGAGCCGGCGGCGGCACCAACAAGCGGATGGGCCTGCACGACGTGGCCATGATCAAGGACAACCACAAGCTGGCGGCCGGTTCCCTCGCCAGGGCGTATGCCGCGGTGCGGGCCCGCTACCCCGACGTGCCGGTCCAGGTGGAGGTCACCACCACGGCCGAGGCGCTCGAGTCGGTGGGGGTCGGGGCGCGGTTCCTGCTGTGCGACAACATGTCCGTCGACCTGCTGCACGAGACGGTCGAGGCGGTGCGCGCGACCGGCGAGGACGTAGAGCTCGAGGCGACCGGCGGCCTGACGCTCGACGTGGCGCGCGAGTACGCCCTGACCGGGGTCGACTACCTCAGCGTCGGTGGGCTCACCCACTCCTCGCCGATCCTCGACCTCGCCCTCGACCTCGTCTGACCCAGGCCGTCGTCGTCGCCGGTCCCGCCCGGCGGTGCCCCGTTACCCGTGCCGCGTTGCCCGTGCCCCGTTGCCCGCGCGAAGCGGGTGTCGTTCGGTGAACCGGCACTTATTTCCCATGGTTTCCCCGAAGGACACCCGCTTTGCGGGGAAGCGGGGCGGACGCCGGGCGGGGTGCAGGGACCGGGTATGGCGCTGGGTACCCTTTGCTGGTGAGTGAAACCCCCAGCGCCACCACCGCCAACCCCACCGACGCCGCCGCTCCCGAGGCCGACCTGCCCGAGCAGATGCAGGTCCGTCGGGACAAGCGCGACCGGCTGCTGGCGCAGGGCAAGCAGGCCTTCCCGGTCACGGTGCCGCGGACCCACTCGCTCGGCGAGGTGCGCGACCAGTGGGGCCACCTCGAGACCGGTGAGGAGACCCAGGACGTCGTCGGGGTCGCCGGCCGGGTGATCTTCGTCCGCAACACCGGCAAGCTGGCGTTCGCCACCCTCCAGGAAGGGATCGGGACTCGTCTGCAGGTCATGCTCAGCCTCGCCGAGGTCGGCGAGGAGGCGCTCGCGGAGTGGAAGTCGACCGTCGACCTCGGTGACCACGTGTTCGTCGAGGGGCGCGTCATCAGCAGCCGCCGCGGCGAGCTGTCGGTCATGGCGACCAGCTGGGAGATGGCGTCCAAGGCGCTGCGCCCGCTGCCGGTGCTGCACAAGGACCTGTCCGAGGAGGCGCGGGTGCGTCAGCGGTACGCCGACCTCATCGTGCGGCAGGAGGCTCGCGACATGGTCCGCACCAAGGCGCAGGTGCTCTCCTCGATCCGCCACGTGCTGGAGGGCCAGGGGTACCTCGAGGTCGAGACGCCGATCATCCAGCTCGTCCACGGCGGCGCCGCTGCCCGTCCGTTCAAGACCCACATGAACGCGTTCGACCAGGAGATGACCCTGCGGATCGCGTTGGAGCTCAACCTGAAGAAGGCCGTCGTCGGCGGGGTGGACCGCGTCTACGAGATGGGCCGCATCTTCCGCAACGAGGGCGTCGACGCCACGCACAGCCCCGAGTTCACGATGCTCGAGGCCTACCAGGCGTACGGCGACCAGACGACGATCGCGGCGCTGATGCGCGACATCTTCGTCGGGGTCGCCGACTCCCTGGGCTCCCGGCAGGTCGAGACCGCGGCCGGCACCATCGACCTCGACGGTGAGTGGCGCTGGCTGCCCGTCTACCAGGGAGTGTCCGAGGCGGTCGGCGAGACCGTCACCCTCGACACCGACGTGGAGACCCTGCGCGGGTATGCCGCGAAGCACGACGTCGCGATCGACCCGGCCTGGGACAAGGACAAGGTGTTCCTCGAGCTGCTCGGCGAGCTGGTCGAGCCCGGCCTGCTGCAGCCCACGTTCCTGTGCGACTACCCGGCGGTGGCGCAGCCGCTGGCGCGCCCGCACCGCAGCGAGCCCGGGCTGATCGAGGCCTGGGACCTCATCATCGGTGGCGTCGAGCGCGGCACCGGGTTCTCCGAGCTCGTCGACCCCGTCGTGCAGCGCGAGGTGCTCACGGCCCAGTCCATCAAGGCGGCCGGTGGCGACCCGGAGGCGATGCAGCTCGACGAGGACTTCCTGCGTGCCCTCGAGTACGGCGCCCCGCCCATGGGTGGCCTCGGGTTCGGTGTCGACCGGCTGGTCATGCTCTTCACCGACGCGAACATCCGCGAGACCATTCTCTTTCCCCACCTGAAGCCCGAGGTCTCCCGATGAACATCTGGCCCTACGTCGCGGCCCTCATTCCGTCCGCAGGGGTCGGATTCCTCTTCTACCTCGTCATCAAGAACATGATCGAGGGGGACAGAAAGGAACGTCTCGCGCATTCCCAGTGGGAGAAGGCGCACGCGGAGAATGCCGACAATTCAGCTCCCGCGACAGATGTCGACAATTCTCGCTGAGGGTCGTCTTTTGCCTTGAGCGGGAATAGCGAATACTTTCAGGTGCAAACCCCTGCACCGAACCCCGAGAGGAATTCGCCATGGCACAACGCGTCAACATCGTTCTCGAGGACGACCTCGACGGAAGCCCCGCCGACGAGACGGTGACCTTCGCCCTCGACGGCGTCACGTACGAGATCGACCTCACCGCCGCGAACGCCACCGCCCTGCGCGAAGCGCTCGCCCCCTACGTCGGGCACGGCCGTCGCTCCGCGGGCCGTCGCACGACCAGCCCCCGCACCGCAGCCCGTCCCGCTGGTGCCAAGCGCGACCTCGGGGACGTTCGCGAATGGGCCCGCAAGAATGGCCACAAGGTCAGCGAGCGCGGGCGCATCTCAGCCGAGGTCCAGGCCGCCTACGACAAGGCGCACTGAATCCTGGTCCAGTGACCGGGCCGTTTGCGTGGTCCTTTTCCAGCGGGTGGCATTTCCGGGGTCGGCCCGGAAATTCCACCCGCTGGCCTCGTGACCTGCAGCGATGCCGTGGATGAATCCCTGAGCGCCCTCGTGCGCGTCGTCCAGCCGCACCTGTTGTGGCAGGTCGTCGCGGCCGACGACAATTCCCCCGACCTTCCCCTCGTGTGGTCGCACCTGGCCTCGGCGGGACCGGGTGATCCCACGGCGCGGTGGCGGGCGGCGTTCTCCGCGGCGACCGAGCGCTACTACCGCAGCCCTCCGCCGCCCGCGATGCCGGCCGCCTTCGTCCTCCAGTGGTGCCTCGAGCTGCCGGCCGCGCTCACGGCCACGGCCGCCCTGTTCGGCCCGTGGTCCCTGGACCCCCGCACCATCGGGCTGAGCTTCGCTGTCGAGCCGTCGGCGGCCTACCCGACGACCCTCCAGGTCCGCTCCGCCGGTGCGCTCGTCGCGGACCCGGGGCAGCGGCTCGAGTCCGCCAGGGCCGCCTACCTCGATGCGGGGCGTGAGCTCGCCGCGAACTTCCGCCCGGGGGTCAACCTCGGCCGCCACCAGCGCCTCGCCATGGTCGAGGACCTCTGGGAGATGTCCGTGGCGAGGGTGCGTCGCCGGCCTCCGGTGGAGCGCGACTCGTGCTGCTACCTGTATGCCGTGCCCGGCACCCACGAGTGCGCCGGCTGCCCGAGGCTCCGCCGCCGCTGACCGGGCCGTCCTGCGCGTGGCGCGGTTCTTGGGAAATGCCCGCTGGCCGGTTCCCGTCCGCGCGGCGGCCACGGCCCCTAGCATCGACCCATGCGTGAGGTCAGGGGTGAGGAGCCCGCCGAGGTGAGCCCGCTGTCGCCTGCCGGTCAGGTACGGCAGTGGGGCGACCTGGCCCACGGCTTGACGTCCAACGACCAGGGCCGTCGCCGGGGGCTGCGGATGCTCGCGGGCCTGGCGGTGGTGGTGCTCGTCCTGGGCGCGCTGGTGCTCGCCCTCGCCTGACCCCCGGCGAGACCGGTCAAGCTCGTCGGCCGTCAGAGGAGGTCGGCCACGAGGTCGCCGTCGGCATCGAGCCGGTCGAGGACCTCGTCGAACATCAGCTGCTCGAGCTTCTTCCCGGCCGCCCCGGCCTCGACCTCGTCCCACGTGCGAGGCGCCGCGACGGTGGGGGTCTCCTTGCCTCGCAACGAGTACGGGCAGATCGTCGTCTTGGCGGCGACGTTCTGGCTCCAGTCGAGGAAGATCTTCCCGGGGCGCAGCGACTTGGTCATCTTCCAGACGACCAGGTCGGGGTGCTTCTTCGTCAGCTCCTGGGCGAGCTGCTGGGCGAGGTCGCGGGTCTGGTCGGACGAGAGGTCGCCCGGCAGGCCGGCATACAGCTGCATCCCCTTGCTCCCGCTGGTGACGGGGAACAGCTCCAGGCCGAGCTCGGAGAGCCGGTCGCGCACCATCACGGCGACCTGCGCGCACTCGCGCAGGCCGGCACCCGTGCCCGGGTCGAGGTCGATGACCAGCCGGTCGGGGTGCAGGCGGTTCCCGTCCTCGTCGATCCTCCACTGCGGCACGTGCAGCTCGATGGAGTTGAGGTTGACCAGGTAGGTGAGCTGGGCCAGGTCCTCGACGAGGGGATAGGTCACGTCGTCGATCCGCACCCGGGGCAGCCACGAGGGAGCGCCCGACGGGAGGTTCTTCTCGAAGAAGCTCTGGTCGCCGGTGCCGTGCGGCCAGCGCACGCGGGTCAGCGGCCGTGACGCGAGGTGGGGAAGCAGGACGTCGGCGACCTGCGCGTAGTAGTTGAGCACCTCGCCCTTGGTCGTCTCGGTGGAGGGGAACAGCAGCTTGTCGAGGCTGGTCAGCTTGAGCTTGCGGCCCTCCACGACGACGGAGGTCGACTCAGACATCACCGGCCTCCTCGTCGGCCCCGGCAACCTCGGAGAGCAGGTCCTCCGGGGTCAGGTCGGTCCGGACCCCGAGGTAGGCCGGCTGTCGCAGCCGACCGTCCCTGGTCACCTCCAGCGTCCGGGCCTCGACGACGACCCGCGGCTCGACCCAGAACGCGCCGTCGGCATCGATCCGGGGCACCTGCGTGACGAACGGCGACGTCTCGCGCGCCAGCGGCGCCAGCACCTCGGCCAGCTGGCGCTGGGCCCTGCCGGCGATCCCCGAACCCATCCGCCCGGCATACCTCCATCCCTGGGGGGAGGGCACGCCCAGCAGGACCGCGCCGAGGCGGTCGGTCGTGCCGACCTCCGGGCGCCACCCGCCGACCACGGCCGAGACGGTGAGCTTGTGGGGTGACTTGAGCCAGTCGGTGGACCGCCGACCCGGCAGGTATGGCGCGGAGAGCCGCTTGCTCACGACCCCCTCGAGCCCCTGCTCCAGGGTCGCGGAGAACAGCTCCTCGCCGTCGTCGTAGACGGGCGGCACCTGCCAGTGCCGGCCGGCGAGGTCGAGCCGCTCCAGCAGGTCTCGGCGGTCCGACAGCGGCTGCGAGGTGAGGTCCGAGCCGTACAGGCGCAAGAGGTCGAACACCATGAGGGTCACCGGCCGCACCGCGGCCAGGCGTTCGGCCTTGCGCCGGTCACGCACGTGCATGCGCTCGGCGAGGGCGCCGAACGACGGGCGGCCGCCGTCGAGGGCCACCACCTCCCCGTCGAGGAGCATGTCGTCGTACGCCTCGGCGAGCGGGGCGAGCTCGGGGTAGCTGGCCGTGACGTCGTTGCCGGTGCGCGACGTCAGGGTGAGGTGACCGTCCCGGATGTCGGCGAGCACCCGCATGCCGTCCCACTTGACCTCGTGGACCCAGCCGTCGCCGTGGGGGATCGCGGTGGCCGGGCTGGCCAGCATGGGGCGCATGGGGCCATCCTGACGCATAGGCTTTGCCGTGGAAGGCAACCGGGGACAAGGAGCGTGTGGCATGCGAGCGATCTGGAAGGGCGCCGTGTCGTTCGGCCTGGTCAACGTGCCGATCCGGCTGTACTCGGCGACGGAGAACCACGACGTGCAGTTCCGCCAGGTGCACCGCGAGGACGGCGGTCGCATCAAGTACCAGCGGATCTGCAGCATCGACGGCGAGATCGTGTCCTATGACGACATCGCCAAGGGGTACGAGACCGAGGACGGCGACATGGTCGTGCTCACCGACGAGGACTTCAAGGACCTGCCGTCCAAGAGCTCCAAGGAGATCGCGGTCGAGAAGTTCGTGCCCGCCGACCAGATCGACCCGATGCTCCTGGACAAGTGCTACTACCTCGAGCCGGACAAGGCCTCGACCAAGCCGTACGTCCTGCTGCGCGACGCCCTGGAGAAGGAGAACCGCATGGCGGTCGTCTCCGTCTCCATCCGCACGCGGATGACGATGGCGGTGCTGCGCGTGCGCGACGGCGTGATCGTCATGCAGACCATGCTGTGGCCCGACGAGATCCGCAAGCCGGACTTCGCCCACCTGGACGACGACGGGAAGGCGACCAAGCAGGAGCTGGCCATGGCCGACCTGCTCATCGAGCAGCTCGCCGGCGACTACGTGCCCGACGACTACGAGGACGACTACGCCACTGCCCTGCAGTCGCTGGTCAAGGCGAAGGTCGAGGGTGGCGAGGTCCAGGTCGCCGAGGAGTCCAAGGACGAGTCGGGGGAGGTCGTCGACCTGCTGGCCGCGCTCAAGCGCTCGGTCGACAAGGCCAAGGCGGCGCGCGGCGAGTCGACGTCCGACGACGCGCCCGCGACGAAGAAGGCGGCGTCGAAGTCCACCGCGGCGAAGTCCACGACGAAGAAGGCCGCCGCCAAGAAGACCGCGAAGAAGGCCAGCTGACGTGCCCACCTCCACCACGGCAGAGATGCCCACGCAGGACGACTGCGACATCGTCAAGGACTGCGAGCTGGCCCTGCTGCGTGGGGCGGTGCGGGGTGACCGGACCTCGGCGACCTTGTTGCTGCACAGGGACTTCCACGAGTTCGGTGCCTCGGGCGCTGTGTGGGACCGCGATTCGGTCCTCGACATGATGGAGGCCGAGGCAGCCGAGGGCCCGGTGGACATCAAGGCCGTCGACCTCGTGACCACCGGGCTCGGCCCGGGCGTCGTCCTCGTCACCTACGACTCGGTCACCCCGACCCGTCGCGCCCACCGCAGCTCGGTCTGGCTGCGGGAGGCCGGCCGGTGGCAGGTGCGCCACCACCAGGGCACCGTCGTCGCCGACTGACGACGGCGCCCCGGCGGGCTAGGCGTTCTCCTTGCGGAAGGTGGACGTCCCCCACGCCACTGCCAGCACGAAGAGGACTGCTGCCCACACGGTGCCCCAGATCATCGGCGACGAGGCGAAGTCGCCGGAGAAGGCCGTGCGGACCGCGTCGACGACCCACCGGAACGGCATCCAAGCCGAGATGTCGAGCAGCCACTTCGGGCCGATCGTCATCGGCAGGAGGATGCCGGACAGCAGCAGGACGGGCATCATCACCATGTTGATGACGGGGGCCATGACGTCCTCACTCTTGGTCGTCAGCGCCAGGGCGTTGGAGGCGGCGGCGCAGGCGCCACCGACCAGCAGGGTGAGCAGGATGCCGAAGACGATCCCGCCGGCGGACCCGCGCATCCCCATGGCGTAGCCGAGCGCCACGAGGATCAGGGCCTGCACGAAGAGCTGGAGGATGTCGCGGATGAGGCGCCCGACCAGCAGGGCCGTCCGGCTCGCCGGGGTGACCCGCTCGGCTTCGATGACCCCTTCGCGCCACTCGCCGATGAGGCTGAAGCCGGCGAAGAAGGCCCCGAAGATGCCCAGCTGCACGAGCATCCCGGGCACGAAGAACGTGTAGGCGTTCGTCGCGCCGAACTGCTTGATGAGCGGCTTGAGCAGCGGCCCGAAGAGCAGCAGGTAGAGGATCGGCTGGAGGAGCCCGATGATCACCCACGCAGGGTTGCGCAGGTTCATCCGCAGCTGTCGCCGGAACACGATGTAGGACTCGCGCCAGAACCGCATGTCAGTTCTCCTTCGTCGTGGCGCCGGGTGCTCCGGCGGGACTGGTGTCGGCGGCGTCGCGCAGCGACCGTCCGGTCAGGGTGAGGAACACGTCGTCCAGGGTCGGGCGGTGCACCTCGATGGACTCCAGCGAGATGTCGGCGTCGTGCAGGTCGCGCAGCAGGCCGGGGACGGCCTTGCCGGCGCGCTGGACCCGTCCGCGGACGTGGTTGCCCTCGATCTCGACGCCCTGCAGCCCGTGCCGGGGTGCCTCGGCGATGGAGTCGAGGCGTTGGGCCGCCGCGGTGACCAGTTCGGCGTCGGAGACCTCGAGGTCGACCAGGTCACCGGCCACCTGGGCCTTGAGGTTGTCGGAGGTGTCGGCCGCCACGATCCTGCCGTGGTCGATGATGATGATCCGGTCGCTCAGGGCGTCGGCCTCGTCGAGGTAGTGCGTGGTGAGGAACACCGTGGCCCCTCGGCGGCGACGCAGGTCGGCGATGTGCTCCCAGAGGTTGGCCCGCGCCTGCGGGTCCAGGCCCGTGGTGGGCTCGTCGAGGAAGACGAGCGTGGGCTCGTGGATCAGGCCCATGACGATGTCGAGCCGCCGTCGCTGGCCACCGGACATGTTCTTGGGCATCCGGGTCCACAGGCCGTCGAGGTCGAGCTGGGTGAACAGCTCCTTGCCCCGCCGCTCGGCCTCGGCGCCCTTCATCCCGTAGAGCATCCCGTGGTCGACGACCTCGTCGCCCGCGCGTGCGCCGCTGAAGGCGCCGCCTGCCTGCGAGACGTAGCCGATGCTGCGCCGCACCTGCTCGGAGTCCTTGACCACGTCGTACCCCGCGACCGTCGCCGTGCCCTCGGTCGGCCGCAGCAGCGTGGTCAGCATGCGCAGCGTCGTGGTCTTGCCGGCGCCGTTCGGACCGAGGAAGCCGACGACCTCCCCCTCCGCGACGTCGAGGTCGACGCCGTCGACGGCGCGCACCTCGGTCTTCTTCTTGCCCTCCCGTGTCTGGAAGGTCTGCACGAGCCCCCGTGCGTGGATCATCTGCCGCCCCCTTGATCTGTCGGCCGCGTGGGTCGGTGGTCCCGCGCGACCTGACCAGTGTTCAACATTGAATAGTGCCCGTCAACAGCGCTGCCCGCCCGGATCGCAGGACGACCCGACCGCATGCGCCGCAACGTAGACCCCGGCACCGACAGGAACTCATCGCTGACGGGTGCGCAGAGAGGGTGGAGGCCTACTCGGCCAGCATCGCCCGGTAGCGCTCGCGGTCGGCCTGCATCTGCCAGCCGGGGTCGTCGGCGGCGGGCTGCCACCCCATCGGCTCCCCGGCATACGCGAAGTCGCCCGCCCGCACCCGCCGGACGGTCTCGTCCAACCAGTCGTGCTGCGTGGCCGCGAGGCGGCTCCAGAGGTCCACCAGGGCGACGACGTGCGGTGGCAGGGAGTCGCCCGCTGCGGCTTGCGCGGCGTCGGCGGCCATCTTCTCGCGCATCGCGCCCAGGGTCGCGAGCCGCTTCTCGAGGTGGCCCAGGACGACTGGGCGGGGGACGAGCACGCTCATGCTCAGCGCGGTCTGGAGGCCGATCGAGTCGTAGGCGTCGACCGTCTCCAGGGCCTCCCCGAAGAGGCGGTCCAGCTCGGCGCGACCGGCCGGCGACACCGTGTAGACGGCGACGGTGCGCCCGCCGTCGACGAGGTCGTGGCGGACGAGGTGCTGCTGCTTGGTCAGGGTGGTGAGGGCGGAGTAGATGGAGCCGGGGTTGATGTGCGCCCACTGCTCGACGTCCCACGACAGCAGCTCGCGGCGGATCTGGTAGCCGTTGACCGGCTCGAAGAGGGCGACGGCGCCGAGCACCAGAAGCCGGGTCTGGGTGGCTGCCATGCCCGCAGTGTAGGAGTGCCGCATGATGGCCCCATGCCCGAAGGCCACACCCTGTACCGCCTCGCCCGAGACCTCGACGCCGCATACAGGGGAACGCAGCCCGAGGCGAGCAGCCCGCAGGGCAAGTTCGCCGCCGGTGCCGCCCTGCTGTCGGGCCGCACCTTCGTCCACGCGACATCGTGGGGCAAGCACCTGTTCGTCGAGTTCGACGGTGACGCCTGGCTGCACGTCCACCTCGGGCTGATCGGGACGTTCACGATCGACGAGCACGCCTACATCGGGGAGGTGCCGGTGGTCGGCCAGGTGCGCCTGCGCCTCGCGAACGACGCGCACGTCGCCGACCTGCGCGGCCCCAACCTGTGTGCCGTGATCACCCCGGAGCAGGTCGAGTCGGTCACGGCCCGGCTCGGGCCGGACCCGTTGCGACCCGAGCCCGACCCGGAGCTGGCCTGGCGCAAGATCTCGCGCAGCGCCCGGTCGGTGGCCGAGCTGCTCATGGACCAGTCGGTGCTGGCCGGGGTCGGCAACGTCTACCGCAGCGAGGTCCTCTTCCGGCAGCGCATCGACCCGTTCCGGCCCGGGAAGGAGCTGCGCCGCTCGAGCTGGGACGCCATCTGGCTCGACCTGGTCGACCTGCTGCCGCTGGGGGTGGCGACGGGGAAGATCGTCACGGTCGCGGAACAGGTCGAGCAGGTGCGCGCCGAGGTGGCAGCCGGCCGGGTCGACCCGCTCCAGACCCGGACCTCCTACGTGTACAAGCGGCAGGGTGAGCCGTGCCTGGTGTGCGGGTCGCGCATCCGGACCCGTGAGGTGGCGGGCCGCAACCTGTTCTGGTGCGGTCGCTGCCAGCGCCGCCGCTGACCCTGCTCCGCGTCAGTCGAGGGCGTCGCAGACGTTCTCGGCGCTGCCGTGCCGGCCGAGGGTGAAGCTGCGCGTCCCGTCGGCGGCGAAGGTCACGCGGGTTCCCTTGCCCGACAGCACGAACAGCCCGGTCGCCGGGGTGCTCCCGGCAGGCAGCGTCGCCCCGAACGGCCCCTTGAGCGACGTGAGCGACGCGGGCGACCCGTCCGGGTTGTAGGCGAACACCGCCGTGGCGCTGAGGTCCCGGACGACCGATGCCCCGGTCGACAGGTTCGTGTAGCGCTCGACGAGGGTGCCGCGGAACAGCTGCTCCCTGGGCGTGCCGTCGGGGTATGTCGCCGTGGTGCGGTACTCCTCGTCGTCCTCGACGACGGAGATCCGCACGTCGAACGCGCACGTCGAGCGAGCTGCCGTGACGGTCACGTCGCTGGACCGGTATGGGGTCCAAGGACTTCCGGTCCCGCCCGCGGCAGCCGGGGTGCTCCCGGACCCGAGGACGGCGGTGGTCGCCAGCAGGGCGGCGGGGGTTGCGGCGAGTCGTCGCATGATCGTCTCCTAACCAGATAACATGCTTTGAATGGTTAGCAGTCAAGCGGTGACCTCCGCCGAGGTCAAGGGCGGCCACTGGTTCGTGGTGGACGGACTCGCCATGCCCAGGGCCGTCGGCGGACACCCCGGGCTCGACTTCGTCAACACGCTGGCCGGGTGGGCGGAGGCGGAGCCCAGCGACTACCTGAAGACCTACGACCACCTCGCTGTCTGGGCGTCGGTGTCAGGGCTCCTCGAGGCGGACGCGGCTGCGGCGCTGCGTCGTCGGGCGGCCAGCCGGAAGGCCGAGGGCGACGCGATCCTCAAGGACGCCAAGCGATTTCGCGCCGACCTGCGCGCACTGGTCCTCGACCCGGCGGACGGTCGTGCTCTGCGCCGTGTCAACTGCGTGGTCGGCAGGGCCGCCGCCCGGGCCGAGCTGGTTCCCGGCCCGGGACCGGCACCACGGTGGTCCGTCGGGGGCGGGCTCGAGCGCCCCCTCTTGGCGGTCGCGTGGGCCGCGTCGGAGCTCCTCACCCAGGAGGACCTGTCAGCCGTCGGCGCCTGCCCGGGGGACGGTTGTGGATGGGTCTTCCTCGACCCGAGGGGTCGTCGGCGGTGGTGCAGCATGCAGTGGTGCGGCAACCGCTCCAAGGTCCGCGCCCACGCCGAACGCCACCGCGCCTGAGCCCCCACTCCGCCTGCCCGGCGCGCGAACCACCCGTAATCGCCGGAAAGCCGCCAGATGTGGGTGTTCAGGACCCCATCACAGGAGTACAAGGGACACACGGCGTCACTGGGGAGGCACCATGCAGGGCACACGAGTCCGTGGTCGGGTGGCGGTGACAGGGCTGCTGGCCGTCACCGTCGCGGCGTGTTCTGGGGCGCCGGTCGACCCGGGTCCAGCCACCTCGGCAGGGTCCACGACCACGACAGCGCCGACCACCACGACGGTGCCAACCACCACCACACCGGTGTCCACGCCCACGTCCACGACCAGCGCCGAGAGTGCCGGCCCCGTCGACTGGGCGAAGCTCGTCGCCGATGCCCGGCCCGGCGTGGTCCGGCTCGAGGTCGCCTCGTGCGATGCGCGGTGGATGGGGACCGGCTTCGTGGTCGGGCCGCACCAGATCATGACGGCGGCCCACGTGGCGATCGACGCGCAGACCGTCAGCGTGCAGGGCGACGGCTTCAACACGACCGCCGACGTGGTGGCCCTGGACCGCGGTTCGGACTCAGCCCTCCTCTGGTCGCCCGAGGACCTCCAGCATCCGCTGAAGCTCGCACCGGTCGCGCCGCAGCTGGCCGCCCCGGTCGCGTTGCTGGGATTTCCGCAGGCCGTGAGCGACCTGCGCGTCACGCAAGGGATCGTCAGCGGGCTGCAGGCGTCAGCCGACTACTCCGACGTCGACATCCACCTGGCCGGACTCATCGCCACCGATGCCGCGATCAACGGCGGCAACAGTGGCGGTCCGGCGCTGGGCCGTGACGGGTCTGTCATCGGCCTCGTCACCGGCAAGCAGGTCTGGAACGTCGAGGACGATCCCGTTGAGGGCACCGGGTTCCTGGTGCCCGCGGCGCAGCTCGCCCCCCACCTGCGCGAATGGCGTGACCTGACGCCCCCGGACGGTGGACGCGGATGTGACGGTGACAACCAGGCCCCCGAGGCGCAGGGCTCCATCCTCGAGGTCGAGGTGGTGCCCGACTCCGCCGAGGCCGGGGATGTCGCGCGCTCCCTCGTGCTGCACGGCGAGAGCATCAACCACGGCGACTACGAGATCGCCTGGGGGCTGTTCACCCCCCGCCTGAAGCGTGACCTCGGAAGCCTGAGCACCTGGGAGTCCGGGCTGGGGTCGTCGTACTGGACCAACCTGACCGTGGGATCGGTCGAGGTCTCCGGTGACGAAGCCGTCGTCGAAGCAGCCCTGCGGACCGAGCAGGATGCCAAGGACGGGTACCGCGGCCAGACCTGCTCGATCTACTCGCTCACCTACTCGATGAAAAGGGACGGAGCGGCTTGGCTGATCGACCACGCGAAGAATGCCCAGGGTTCCCCACGCGCCTGCCCCTGACGTCGGTCAGCTGGGGTTGGACCGCCAGCGGCTGCCGAGCCACAGACCGCCGAGGAGCAGCACTGCGGCCATCGCCGCGAACGCGACGCTCACGTCGACCGACTGCTCCTGGGTGACCACGTGCTTGGGCAGGTCCGCCAGCACCCCCTGGAGCTGGTCCGCGTCGCTGGCGGTGAAGTACTCGCCGCCCGTCGTCGAGGCCACGGCGCGCAGGGCGTCCTCGTCGACGACGAGGAAGTTGCGCCCTCCGGGACCGATGCCGCTCAGCCCCTGTCCGGGCCCGTCGTACAGCCCGCCACCGAGCTGTTCGCGGGTGCAGACCATCTGCGTGGGCTCGGTCGTGCCGAACCCGATGGGGTAGACGCGCACCCCGCGGGCGGCGGCCTGGGCCGCTGCCTCCTCGGGGGTGACCCCGCGGGTGTTCGCCCCGTCGGTGAGCAGCACGACGATCTCGGGCGCGGTCTGCGCCGCCTTCGGGGTGGGGGTCGTCGGGTTGCCGGGGGTCCCGGGCTGTCCGGGCAGCCCGCCGGGAACCCCCGGCACCTGGCCGCCCGCGCTGGTGTCTGCGGGGGCGACCTGGGGGTTGATCTCGGCGATGGCGTCGATGGACTTCAGGATGGCGGCGCCGATGGTGGTGCCGCGTCCGGTGGTGAGGCCGTCGACGGCCTTCGTGAGCTGGTCGTGGTCGGTCGTCGGTGCGACCGCGACCTGCGCGAACCCGGAGAACACCACGAGCCCGATCCGGGTGCGGTCGTCCTGCTTGTCGATGAAGGAGCGCACCGCGTCCTGGGCTGCCGCCAGCCGGTTGGGGGTGACGTCGGTGGCGCACATCGACCCTGACACGTCGACGGCGAGGATCACCGCGGAGGAGGAGATGGGCACCTCGGCGCGCACCTGCGGCCGGGCGGCGGCCGTGCCGAGGGCCGCGAGCGCGGCGAGGACGAGGGCGATGGGCACGTGCCGACGCCACATCCGCTGCCTGGGCAGCGCCGCGCGGATCAGCGCGACGCTCGAGAAGGCGACCGCCTGCCGACGACGTCGGCGCAGCTGCCACAGGTAGAGGCCGACGAGCAGCGGCACGGTCACGAGCGCGACGAGTGCGTAGGGGATCGCGAACGACATCTAGACCACCCGTCCTGAACGGAGCACCGACACGGCCGCGCCGAGCAGCAGCAGGATCGCCGCCGCCGTGGCGAACCACGACGTCACCTCGCGCTCCTGGGTGCGCGCGGTCCACGCCAGGTCGATGGAGCTGTAGACCTTCGAGAGGGAGGCGGCGTCGTCGGCGGCGTAGTAGGCGCCGTCCGTGGTCTCGGAGATCTTGCGCAGCGATGCCTCGTCCAGCGCCGTGGAGATCTGGAACCCGTCCACCTGCAGGACCGTGCCCCGGGTGCTGCCCACGCCGATCGTGTAGATCTTCACGCCGGCGCTCGAGGCGAGGTCGGCGATCTCGAGGGGGTCGGGATCGGTGGTGTTCTCGCCGTCCGAGAGCAGCACGATGGCCGCGGAGCCGTAGTAGCCGATGTCGGCGTCGTCCCCGGCTCCGGGCGTGGCCCCCACCTCGATCGGCTTGCCTGCGATGGCGCTGAGCGAGGACACGATGCCCCGGCCCACCGCGGTGGCGCCCTGCGGCGTGAGGCGGTCGATCGCCGCGAGCACCTCGGTGCGGTCCTCGGTCGGCTGCTGGGAGACCAGGGCGCTGTCGCCGAAGGCGACCACCCCGATGCGGATCGTCGACGGCTGGCGCTCGACGAACTTCCGCGCGGCGGCCTTGGCGGCGTCGAGCCGGGTGGGGGAGATGTCCTTGGCCGCCATGCTGGTCGAGATGTCGAAGGCCAGCATGACCGTCCCCTCCCGCCGGGGCTCGGCCACGGTGGCGGTGGGCCGGGCCAGCGAGACCAGCAGGACCGTGAGCGCTGCCAGCATGAGGGCCGGGGCCAGGTGCCGCCGGCGGTCGCGGCGCCGCCCCGGGGAACCGGCTGCGCCCCATACCTGTCCCGGCCCGGCTGCGCCGGCCTCGGTCGGTATGCCGCCCACGGGCACCAGCCCCATCGCGGCCAGCTCGTCGCGCCGTGCGTCATGACGGCGCTGCTGCGCCCGGTAGGCGACCACGAGCGCGGGCACCGCGAACAGGCCCAGCAGCATCCACGGCCAGGTGAAGCTCATCGGCCCTGGCTCCTGCGCAGGGCGGAGATCCGGGCCAGGGCCCGGACCAGGTCGTCGTCGGTGGCGACGGTGTGGATCATGGTGCCGGCCTTGCGGGCGGCGGCCTGGAGGGACTCCTGGCGTTCTGCGGCCAGGACCCCCAGGCGCTCGCGGAAGACCGGGTCGTCGGTGTCGACGAAGATCTGCTCTCCCGTCTCGGAGTCCTCGACGTAGACCATCCCCACCGCCGGCAGCTCGGACTCGCGCGGGTCGACGACCTGGATGGCGACGACGTCGTGCCGTCGGGCCAGCAGCGACAGGTGCTTCTCCCACCCCGGCTGGGTGATGAAGTCGGAGACGATGACCAGCAGCGAACGTCGACGCGCCAGGCCGAGGGCGGCGCGCAGCAGCGCCGACAGGTCGGTGGTCCCGGGGGTGGCCGGTTCCTCCGTGTGGGACCGGCCCCAGCGGCGGCCGGTGCGACCGGTGCGTGAGACGGGCGCGGCCGGCGGTGGGCGCAGCAGGGCCTGGGCGATCCGCAGGACCTGGTTGCGTCCCTGGCCGGGAGGGATGGTCTCGATGGTCCCGTCGAACAGGGCCGCGCCGATCCGGTTGCCGCCGCGGGACAGGACGTGGGCCAAGGTGGTGGCGACCTCGGCGAGCACGAGCGACTTCTGCCGGTCGACGGGGCCGAACCCCATGGACGCGGTGCGGTCGAGCAGCAGCCAGCAGGTGACCTCGCGGTCCTCGATGTACTCGCGCACGTACGGGGTGTCCATCCGCGCGGTGACGTTCCAGTCGATGTGGCGCAGGTCGTCGCCGGGGGCGTACTCCCGAAGATCGGTGAAGTCGACACCGGACCCGCGGAACAGCGTGCGGTAGTCGCCCTGCAACCGGCCGTCGAGCCGGCGGATGACGCGCCACTCCAACCGCCGCAGCAGTCGCTCGGCGGTGAGCGGGGAGGCCGTGGCCCCCGGCTCGGTCAGCGTGGCCCGGCGGTCCACGGTGCCTCGGTCTGCTGGGGGCGGCGGTCCCGGAGCGGGACGTCGGGCATGGAGACGGCGCGCAGGATGGGCTCGAGCAGGTCGTCCGGTCCGATGCCCTCGGCCAGGGCCTCGTAGGACAGGACGAGGCGGTGCCGCATCACGTCGAACGCGAGGTCGCGCACGTCCTGGGGTCGGGCGAAGTCGCGACCACGCAGGAACGACAACGCCTTGCCCGCGAGGACGAGGTTGATGGACGCGCGCGGGCTGGCCCCGAACGACAGGTACCTGGCCAGCTCGGGCAGCCCGACCGACGCCGGGTTGCGGGTCGCGCCGACGAGCCGCACCGCGTACTCGATGACCGCGGGGTCGACGTAGACCGCGTCTGCCTGCTGCTGGTACTCCACGAGCCGCTCCGGGTCGAGGACCCGCTGGGTCGGTTCGAGCCGCGTGGTCATCCGCTCGACGACGACGAACTCCTCCGAGGGCGTGGGGTACCCGATGACCGTCTTGAGCATGAACCGGTCGACCTGCGCCTCCGGCAACGCGTAGGTGCCCTCGGACTCGATGGGGTTCTGGGTCGCCATGACCAGGAAGGGGTTCGGGGCCTTGAAGGTCTCGCGGCCGATCGTCACCTGGCGTTCCTGCATCACCTCGAGCAGCGCGCTCTGGACCTTCGCCGGCGCGCGGTTGATCTCGTCGGCGAGGACGAGGTTGGCGAAGACCGGCCCGAGGGAGACCTGGAACTCGCCCTCCTTCTGGTTGTAGATCCGCGTGCCGATGACGTCGGCCGGCACGAGGTCGGGGGTGAACTGGATCCGCTGGAACTCCCCACCGATCGCCTCCGCCAGCGTCTTGACCGCCATCGTCTTGGCCAGCCCGGGGACGCCCTCGACGAGGAGGTGCCCACGCGCGAGGAGGGCGACGAGCATCCGCTCCACCAGCAGGTCCTGCCCGACGATGGTCTTCTTCACCTCGTAGAGCGCCTGCTCCAGCGGGTGCTGCGGGCGACCGGGCTGCGGGCGGTGCGGGTCCATGGGCTCTCCTGGGTTCACTGCGGCGGGCTGCCGGCGACGCCGCCGGCCGTGGCGATGGGAACGGCGAATCCGATGCCCACGAAGAAGTTCTGCTCGGACGGGTTGGCCAGCCCGGTGACGATGCCGATGACCTGTCCGTCGCGGTTGAGCAGCGGGCCACCGGAGTTGCCGGGGTTCACCGCGGCGTCGAACTGGATCAACCCCTTGAGGGTCTGTCCGGAGCCGACGCTGATCGAGCGGTCCAGCGCCGACACGAGGCCGCCGCTCAGGGACTGGGTGAGGCCGAGGGGGTGGCCGAGGGGGAAGACCTCGTCGCCGACCTGCGCACCCCCGCCCAGGACGGCGGGGACCACGACCTGGGGCAGCGTGTCCGGCGTCAGGACGGCGGTGTCGCTGGCCGCTTCCTGCTCCTTGATCGAGGCGCTGGCCCGGGTGCCGTCGGTGAACTGAACGCGGATGGTGTCCGCACCGTCGACGACGTGCAGGGCGGTGAGGATGGTGCCCTCGGCGCTGACCACCACCCCTGCTCCCGTGCCGTTCTGGGATCCCTTGGCACCCACACCCGTGGTGGTGATGGTGACCAGCGAGGGCAGGGCGGCCCGGTAGGCCGTCGCCGCGTCGGTGGGGGCCTTGCGGGCGTTCTCCTGCGCGTCGGCGATGCCCTTCTCGACCTGCTTCTGGACGTCTGCCTGCGTCAGGGGAGGGACGTCCGGTCCGCGGGTGAGGGCGAAGCCCGTGCCGGCGGCCACGACCACGGCCAGCACCGCGGCGAGGACGATCAGGCGGCGGGCCGGACGGGACCGGCCGGCAGGCGGAGCCACGTCGCTCACCGGTCCCGAGGGGGTGTCGACGACCAGCGGCGACTGCACCCGGTCCACCTTGGCGAGCGTACGTCCGATCCCCGGTGGGCGACACCGGCATCCGGCATTCACGGGAAACTCTCAGGTTCGGGGGCCGTGGGCCGCGGCACGCCACTGCGCGGGTGGCAGTGCGAGGATCGCTGCCATGGACAACGTCGTCTCGTCGGTGGAGGAGCTGCGCGCCCAGCAGCTGGAACGGCTGCGCTGGAGCCTGCGTCATGCCTATGACCACGTCCCGCACTACCGCGGGGCCTTCGACGCCGCCGGGGTGCACCCCGACGACGTCCACGAGCTCGCAGACCTCTCCCGCTTCCCGTTCACGGCCAAGGCCGACCTGCGCGACAACTACCCCTTCGGCATGTTCGCGGTGCCGCGGGAGCAGGTCTCGCGCATCCACGCCTCGAGCGGCACGACGGGCAAGCCCACCGTCGTCGGCTACACCCGCGAGGACATCGACACCTGGGCCGAGGTGATGGCCCGCTCGATCGAGGCCGCCGGCGGCCGTCCGGGCGACATGGTCCACATCGCCTACGGCTACGGCCTGTTCACCGGTGGCATCGGTGCGCACTACGGCGCCGAGCGGCTCGGCTGCACCGTCGTGCCGGTCAGCGGCGGCATGACCGAGCGCCAGGTCCAGCTCATCCAGGACTTCCGGCCCCGCATCATCATGGTCACGCCCTCCTACTTCCTCGCGATCCTCGACGAGATGGAGGCCCAGGGCATCGACCCGAAGGACACCTCGCTGGAGATCGGCATCTTCGGCGCCGAACCCTGGACGGAGCAGATGCGCGAGGAGGTCCAGCGCCGCAGCAACCTCCGGGCGGTCGACATCTACGGGCTGTCCGAGGTCATGGGCCCGGGCGTCTCGCAGGAGTCGGGGCAGACGCAGGACGGGCTGCACGTCTGGGAGGACCACTTCTACCCCGAGGTCGTCGACCCGATCACGGGCGAGGTGCTCCCGGACGGCGAGGAGGGTGAGCTCGTCTTCACGTCGTTGACCAAGCAGGCGATGCCGGTGGTCCGCTACCGCACCCGCGACCTCACCACCCTCCTGCCCGGCACGGCCTATCCGCAGTTCCGCAGGATGGCCAAGATCACCGGGCGCAGCGACGACATGATGATCGTCCGTGGGGTCAACGTCTTCCCGTCGCAGATCGAGGAGCACCTGCTCGCCATCGAGGGGCTGACCCCCCACTACCTGTGCGTGCTCACCAGGCCCGGACGCATGGACGAGCTGACCGTCCAGGTGGAGTCGGCGCACCCGACCGACGAGGCCGCCCGCGCGGCGATGGCCTCCGCACTGCGTTCGCGCGTGAAGGACCACGTCGGCGTGACGATCGCCGTCGAGGTGCTCGCGCCCCACGCGCTCGAGCGCTCCCTGGGCAAGGCCAAGCGGATCAGCGACCGTCGCGACCTGCGCTGAGCCGAACCGTTCGCCCTGAGCGGACACCTCTGATGGCGTGGTTGTAACGGTGTAATCATCATTACATGACTACCAAGACCACAGCAGAAGCATGGCTTGCCGGTCGGCTCCCCGCCGACTGGTTCACCGGGCCCGTCGAGGTCACCCGTGACCGTGACGAGCTCGTCATCGTCGGCACCCTGGCCGAGCCCGCCCTCGAGACGGACGCCGACGACACCACCGCCCGCGAGATCGCCGCGCGCGGCCGCATCACCTCCTTCCGGGAGGACACCCGCGAACGCCGCATCGAGATCGCCCGCGAGCTCGAGCACCTCTCCGGCCGCAAGGTCTCCTGGGGCGTTCGGGTCGGCGACACCGAGGCGATGTTCACCCACCTCGCGGCTCCGGTGATGACGCGGCTGCGCCAGCCCGAGCGCCGGGTCCTCGACACGCTCGTCGAGGCCGGCGTCGCCAAGTCGCGCTCCGAGGCCCTCGCCTGGTGCGTCCGCCTGGTCGGGGAGAAGTCCGACAGCTGGCTCGCCGAGCTGCGGACCGCGATGGAGCACGTGGACGAGGTCCGCAAGAAGGGTCCGGGGGCCTGATCGCCCACCACCCGGGAGGTATGGCGCGGGGCCGGCCGCGCGCCATACCCAGCCCGGAAGGGCCCGAGTGGGCCTCGACCACGCCCGGAGTCCGTCCGCCCACGGCGAACATGAGCCGACCCGGCTCAGGGTGGGGAACAGGCGGCCACGCACGGGCGTTCCCCGAACAAGCACCACGAGCAGGCCGGAACCGTCCCGATCAGGTATCGGTCGGCGGAAGGCGCGCGCGGGGCGCGTGTCGCACGGATAGCATCGAGGATGACTCGATAGGCAGGAGCAGAAGAGATGTTTGAACGGTTCACCGACCGGGCCCGTCGGGTTGTGGTGCTCGCGCAGGAAGAGGCGCGCATGCTCAACCACAACTACATCGGCACGGAGCACATCCTGCTCGGCCTCATCCACGAGGGTGAAGGCGTCGCCTCCAAGGCTCTGGAGAGCCTCGGTATCTCGTTGGAGTCGGTCCGCGAGCAGGTCCAGGAGATCATCGGCCAGGGCCAGCAGGCCCCGAGTGGACACATCCCCTTCACGCCGCGGGCGAAGAAGGTCCTCGAGCTCAGCCTCCGCGAGGCGCTGCAGCTCGGCCACAACTACATCGGCACCGAGCACATCCTGCTCGGGCTCATCCGCGAGGGTGAGGGCGTTGCCGCGCAGGTCCTCGTCAAGCTCGGGGCCGACCTCAACCGGGTGCGCCAGCAGGTCATCCAGCTGATCTCGGGCTACCAGGGCAAGGAGGGCCAGGCCACCGGCGTCGGCGGCGGCGTCCAGCAGGAGGGCACCCCCGCAGGGTCGCTCGTGCTCGACCAGTTCGGCCGCAACCTGACGATGGCCGCCCGGGAGGGCAAGCTCGACCCGGTCATCGGGCGCGAGAAGGAGATCGAGCGGGTCATGCAGGTGCTGTCCCGCCGCACCAAGAACAACCCGGTGCTCATCGGTGAGCCCGGCGTCGGCAAGACCGCCGTCGTCGAGGGCCTCGCCCAGGACATCGTCAAGGGCGAGGTGCCCGAGACCCTCAAGGACAAGCAGCTCTACACCCTCGACCTCGGCGCGCTCGTGGCCGGCAGCCGCTACCGCGGTGACTTCGAGGAGCGGCTGAAGAAGGTCCTCAAGGAGATCCGCACCCGCGGCGACATCATCCTGTTCATCGACGAGATCCACACCCTGGTGGGTGCGGGTGCCGCCGAGGGCGCGATCGACGCCGCCAGCATCCTCAAGCCGATGCTGGCCCGTGGCGAGCTCCAGACCATCGGGGCCACGACGCTCGACGAGTACCGCAAGCACATCGAGAAGGACTCGGCGCTCGAGCGTCGTTTCCAGCCGATCCAGGTCGCCGAGCCCACGCTCAGCCACGCGATCGAGATCCTCAAGGGCCTGCGCGACCGCTACGAGGCGCACCACCGCGTGTCCATCACGGACGCTGCGCTGGTCTCCGCGGCCAACCTCGCCGACCGCTACATCAACGACCGGTTCCTCCCGGACAAGGCGATCGACCTCATCGACGAGGCGGGCGCGCGGTTGCGCATCCGCCGGATGACCGCACCGCCGGACCTGCGCGAGTTCGACGACAAGATCGCCGCCGTGCGCCTGGAGAAGGAGTCGGCCATCGACGGCCAGGACTTCGAGAAGGCCGCCAGCCTGCGCGACGACGAGAAGAAGCTGCTCGCCCAGAAGGCCGAGCGCGAGTCGCAGTGGAAGTCCGGCGACATGGACGTCGTGGCCGAGGTCGACGAGGAGCTCATCGCCGAGGTCCTGGCTGCGAGCACCGGCATCCCGGTCTTCAAGCTCACCGAGGAGGAGTCCTCGCGACTGCTCCACATGGAGGACGAGCTGCACAAGCGCGTGGTCGGTATGGACGACGCCATCAAGGCGATGTCCCAGGCGATCCGGCGCACCCGCGCCGGTCTGAAGGACCCGCGTCGTCCCGGTGGCTCGTTCATCTTCGCCGGTCCGACCGGTGTCGGTAAGACCGAGCTGGCCAAGACGCTCGCCGAGTTCCTCTTCGGCGACGAGGACAGCCTGATCCAGCTCGACATGTCGGAGTTCTCCGAGAAGCACACCGTGTCGCGGCTGTTCGGTTCGCCTCCCGGCTACGTCGGCTACGAAGAGGGTGGGCAGCTCACCGAGAAGGTGCGCCGCAAGCCGTTCTCCGTGGTGCTGTTCGACGAGGTCGAGAAGGCCCACCCGGACATCTTCAACTCGCTGCTGCAGGTGCTCGAGGACGGCCGCCTCACCGACTCCCAGGGTCGGATGGTCGACTTCAAGAACACCGTCATCATCATGACGACCAACCTCGGCACGCGGGACATCTCGAAGGGTTCGCTGGGCTTCTCGGCGGGCGCGGAGACCCGCAGCGACTACGACCGGATGAAGAACAAGGTCACGGACGAGCTCAAGCAGCACTTCCGCCCCGAGTTCCTCAACCGCGTCGACGACATCATCGTCTTCCCCCAGCTCACGCAGGACGAGATCGTGCAGATCGTCGACCTCGAGATCGCCAAGCTGGACAAGCGCCTCAAGGACAAGGACATGGGCATCGAGCTCACGACCGAGGCCAAGAACGCGCTGGCGAAGAAGGGCTACGACCCCGTGCTCGGTGCGCGACCGCTGCGTCGCACCATCCAGCGCGAGATCGAGGACGTGCTGTCCGAGAAGATCCTCTACGGCGAGCTCAAGGCCGGCGAGCTGGTGCTCGTCAACGCCGAGGGCGAGGGCAAGTCGGCGACGTTCACCTTCGTCGGCACCCCGCACCCGAGCGGGATCGAGCTCCCGATCGTCGAGACCGTGGGCGACTCCTCGGAGTGACCACCGGTATGGCGCGCGGGTGACCTCGCGCCATACCCACCGCCAGAGGGCGGCACCCCACGGGTGCCGCCCTCTCGTGCTGCCGGGTCCGGTCGGGTCAGGTGAGGCGGTCGAGCATCTCGCGCATGTAGCCGATCTGGACGGACTGGGTCACGTGGATCTCGTCGCCCAGCTGGGTGACCACGTCGTCGGTGCCGTCGCGGTGCTGCTGGACCACCATGGCGAGGGCGCCCTCGTGGTGCGCGGTCATGAGCCGCAGCCAGAGCGTGTCCGCCTCCGGGCCGCTCGCGTCGGCGAGCTGCGCGAGCTGGGCAGGGGTGGCCATGCCGGGCATGCCGCGGTGGTGCGAGGAGGCCGCGCCGGCCTCGGGATTGGCCGCCTGCGGGGGAACGGTCTGGTCCCTGTCCTCCAGCCACTTGGCCATCGCGTCGATCTCCGGGCGCTGCTCGTCGGCGATGCGCGCCGCGAGGGACTTCACCTGCGTGTCGGCGAGGCGGTCCCTGACGAGGGAGACCATGACGATCGCCTGGGCGTGGTGGACGATCATGTCCTGCATGAAGCGGACGTCCGCCTCGAGGGGCTCGCCCCTGGTCGTGGGGAGGGCTGCCGACCCCGTGAGGGAGGCGTTGGGCTCGCCGGGGGATCCCGGCTGGAGCACCGGGGCGGTGGGGGACGTCGCGGTGGTGGTCGGCGGGGCCGGGTCCGGGGAGCACCCGGACACGAGCAGCGCCAACCCGACGGACAGCCCTGCGACGACACGGATGCCGGGCGTCCGGGCACGGCGAAGAGCCTCGTGGTGCTCGTTCCTCATCGCCTCACCCTAACCGGAATTTTTTACCGGAAGCAGGGCAAAGCACCCTTGAGATGCGCACCCGAACCCGGGCAGGGTGGACGGATCGTCACGATTCCGACGCTGAAGGGGCGCCGGAACGGACGCCTCTACGGCAGGAGCCTGCGAGATGAGAATGCGTCACACGGTGCTGGCCACCGCTGCCGCGCTCGCCCTCACGATCCCAGCGACTGCGGCCTACGCCGCGGACGGGGTCGGCAAGTCCGGCACCCAGCTGGGACCGGACGAGATCGGGCGCAGCGCCAACGTCGAACACCTGATCAACCTCCCGAGCAGCGGCCCCCTCGCGGGCGCGACCGGGACCGACATCGCCTTCCAGGACGACATGGCGTTCGTCGGCAACTACAACGGGTTCGTCATCTACGACGTGAAGAAGCCCGAGAAGCCCCGCATGGTCGCCCAGGTGAGCTGCCCGGGTTCCCAGAACGACGTCACGGTCTCGGGCAACCTGCTCTACTTGTCCACCGACTCCTCACGATCGGACGACTCGTGCACCTCGGTGCCGCAGTCCGCGACGATCAAGGAGTCGTGGGAGGGCATCAAGATCTTCGACATCTCGGACGTGCGCAACCCGAGGTACATCAAGTCGGTCGAGACGGCGTGCGGTTCGCACACTCACTCGCTCATCCCCGGCAAGAAGACCGACTACCTCTACGTCTCGAGCTACTCGCCCAGCGAGACCTTCCCGGACTGCAAGCCGCCGCACGACTCGATCTCGATCATCGCGGTGCCGAAGAAGGCGCCGACGAAGGCCGCGGTCGTGGCCGAGCCCAACCTGTTCCCCGACGGCGGCTACACCAACACCTCCGGTTGCCACGACATCACCGTCAACCCGGCCCGGGGCATCGCGGCCGGTGCCTGCATGGGTGACGGCATCATCATGGACATCACGAACCCGGTGGCGCCCAAGGTCATCGACCGCGTCAGGGACACGACGAACTTCGCCTTCTGGCACTCGGCGACGTTCAACAACGACGCCACCAAGGTCGTCTTCACCGACGAGCTCGGCGGCGGCGGTGCGGCCACCTGCAACGCGGCCATCGGCCCGAACCGTGGCGCGAACGGCATCTACGACCTGGGCAAGGACCGCACGCTGACGTTCCGCTCGTACTACAAGATCCCGCGGCACCAGTTCGACTCCGAGAACTGCGTGGCCCACAACGGCTCGCTCATCCCGGTCAAGGGCCGCGACGTCATGGTGCAGTCCTGGTACATGGGCGGCACGAGCTTCTGGGACTTCACCGACAGCTCGAACCCCAGGGAGATCGGGTACTTCGAGCGGGGCCCGGCCGGCCCGGCCGGTGGTGGGGGCGGCACGTGGTCCTCCTACTACTACAACGGCCACGTCTACTCCTCCGACCTCGGCAAGGGGTTCGACGTCCTGCGCATCACGGACAAGTCCCTGGGCAAGGCGGCCAAGGTCAGGATGGACCAGCTCAACGTCCAGACCCAGCCGATCTACAAGGTCAAGTAGCCCGGCCGCACGACCCCGCCGGCGCGCGCCCGGCGGACCGGGTGGCCCGGACCCCGACGGGTCCGGGCCACCTCACTGTGCGCTCGCACCCGTCATACCGGTGCGCGGCGGTGGGGGACGCGCGGGGGGTGAGTGGTGCACACCGGGTATGGCGCCGCGACGTACCCTGTTGCGCGTGGTTCCTCCCCTCGTGCGTGACTGCCTGCCCGGTCTCTCCCTCTTCCGTCGTCCCGTGCCCCGTCGCTCCCTGCTGCTCGGCCTGCTCGGCGCACCGTTGACGCTCGCGGCGTGCACGAAGGACGAGAAGAAGGCGGCAGCCCCCTCGTCGTCCTCGACCGCCGCAGCTCCACCGGCGCCCGCCAAGCCCGCCGCGACCGGCAAGGGTCTGCCGGCGGACCTGCTCGCCGTGATGACCAAGGTCTACCTCGGCGGAACGGTGCCGGCGTCCGGGGCGGTGGCCACGGCGCTGTCCAAGCGCAAGCCGGGCACCAAGGGCGTGATCGTGATCGGGTCGACCGGGAACTGGAAGGGCGTCGCGGTCGCGTCGGTCGTGCGGGGCAAGGACGTCACCCTGCTCGTGAAGGACAAGACCTGGAAGGTCGTCGGCGGCTGGTGGCCGTCGCTGGGAGTGGCGCGCCCGCCGTTCGCGACGATGCGGGTGCTGGCCATCGGATCCGACGCCCGGACGCCGCAGCCGGTCGAGAAGTGCCGTGGCGACGCCCTGCACATCATCGGTGTCGATGCCAAGGGCGTCGGCGGCATCGTCGGCATCCCCCGCGACTCGTGGGTGCCGCTCGCGGGCGGGGGCAACGCCAAGATCAACGCGGCCCTGGTGTTCGGCGGGGTCAAGGGCCAGGTCGCCGCGGTGTCCAAGGCCTCCGGGGTGCAGATCGACGGTTACGTCATCGCCGGCTTCAAGGGCTTCAAGGACCTGGTCCGGGCGATCGGCGGCATCTACTACGTGGCCGACAAGGCGCTCAAGAGCGTCGACAACATGCAGATCACCAAGAAGGGCGCGAACCTGCTGGACGCCCAGCGGGCCCTCGCCTTCGCCCGCGAGCGCAAGCACCTGCCCAACGGCGACTTCGGACGCTCGGCCCACCAGGGCGAGCTGATCAAGGCCGGTGCGGTGATGGCCCGGAAGATGGGCCCTGCGCGGCTCGCGTCGCTGCTCGGCCGGATCGCACCGCACCTGGCCACCGACCTCTCGCCGGCCGAGGTGCTGAACCTCTCGGCCAGCGTGTTCGTGTCCGACCCGGCCGCGATCCGCAACACCGTCGTCCCGGGTGCGATCGGCACCCGTGAGCGCCAGTCGGTGGTCCTGCTGGGCTCGGCCGCCCAGAGCACGTTCAAGGACATGCGGAACGGTCGCCTTGGCGCCTGAGCCCGGCCTGCGCACGACGGGCGCCGGCCCGACCGGTGGGTTGGTCGTCCGCAGGGCCCGGACCAGCGACATCCGTGCCATCCGCGACCTCGTGCGCCCGCACGCCGAGTCGCGGGTGCTGGTCTCGAAGGACGCCGTCACCTACTACGAGGCCGTCCAGCAGTTCCGGGTCGCCGAGGTCGGGGACGGGTCCCCGCTGCTGGGCTGCGGTGCCCTGCACGTGATGTGGGAGGACCTGGCCGAGATCCGCACCCTGGCCGTGAGCCCGGCCGCCAAGGGCCGGGGCGTCGGGTCGCAGCTGCTGGAGGCGCTGATGGCCGATGCCCGCGAGCTCGGGGTGCAGCGGCTGTTCTGCCTCACCTTCGAGGTCGACTTCTTCACCCGGCACGGGTTCGAGGTGATCGAGGGGCAGGCCGTCGAGCCCGAGGTGTACGCCGAGCTGGTGCGCTCCTACGACGAGGGTGTCGCGGAGTTCCTCGACCTCGAACGGGTCAAGCCCAACACCCTGGGCAACACCCGCATGCTCCTCACCCTCTGACCGCCCGGGGGCCGAGCGGGGTCAGACTGCCGGGGCGGGGTGGCCCAGGTGCCGTCGGGTCATCCTGATGCGGATCGAGGCGGCGAGCACCAGTACGAGCAGGCCGGCGATCACGCCGAAGCCGAGCTGGGGGATCAGGGGCAGGCCGATGCCGATGCCGCCGCCGACGACCCAGGCGATCTGGAGCACCGTCTCCGACCAGGCGAAGACCCGCGTGCGCACGCTCTCGTCGATGTCGCGCTGGACGACGGCGTCGCTGCTCAGCTTGATCAGCTGGGCGGCGAGTCCGGCGACGAGGCCCAGCACGAGCAGCGTGACCAGCGAGTAGAAGACGGCCGCCACCAGGGCGGCGAGCACGTCGGCGATCAGGGCCACGGCGATGATCACGTCCGGGCGCAACCTGCGCAGGGCGTTGCCGATGACGGTGCCGAGGGCGTTGCCGGCGCCGGCCGCCCCCACCACCAGACCCAGCACGAGGGTGCCGCTGTGCCCCGGGATCGGGTGCTCGCGCATGAGGAACGCCATGAACAGCGTGAGGAATCCGGTCAGCAGCCGGGCCCCGACGGCGCTGGTGAGGGCTACGAGGACGGTGGTGGGCAGTGCGGCCACCCGCGCCCGCAGCCGCCGGAGCACGCCGGTGCGGCCCGCGTCACGACGAGGTATGGCGACCGGCCCGGTGTCCTCGATGTCCAGCTCGCCGGTGCTCGAGTCGACCCGCGCCGGGAGCCTGATGGCGAGCACCGTGCCCACGACGTAGATGAGGAACGCCAGCCGCAGCGACCATTCGGGGCCAACCTTGGCAGCCGCGCCGGCGAGACCGCCGCCGACGGCCATGCCGGCGACCCCGGCCAGGGCGTTGCGGGAGTTGGCGTTGACGAGGCTGAACCCCGCAGGGAGCAGGCGGGGTACTGCGGAGGCGCGGGTGACGCCGTACGCCTTGGACGCGACGAGGCATCCCAGGGCCGCAGGGAAGAGCCACGGCGAGTCGTTGGCGACCGCCCCCGCGAGCACCCAGCAGAGGAAGGCGCGCAGGGCCAGGGTGGTCCCGATCGCCCAGCGCCGGCCGTGCCGGAACCGGTCCAGCAACGGGCCGATGAACGGTGCGAGCAGGGCGAACGGCGCCATCGTCAGCGCGAGGAACTGCGCGACCTGCCCCCGGGCCTCGTCGGTCGGGATCGCGAAGATCGTGCCCGCGAGGCTGACGGTGAGGGCGGCGTCGCCCGCGAGGTTGACGAAGTGCAGCTCGATGATCCGGGCCAGGCCGGTCTCCCCGGCACCGGAGGAGCTCGTGTAGGCCCTGGCCCTGCGGGCTCCCGCCCGACCGCCCCGGCCGGCCAGACGCGCCCCCGCCACGGTCCCTCGTCCGATGGCCCGTCCGGTGGCCGAGGCACCGTGCCGCAGCGCCTTCGCCGCCCTCCGGTTGCGCGGCCGGTCCCCGGTGCCGGGCGCGGCCCGTCCCTGGTCGGAACCCACCGGAGGCGTGGTCATCTCAGCTCCCGAGCGCGCCGGGCAGCCGGAAGAAGTCTCGGGCGAGGGGCTCGACCAACCCGTCGGCGACGAGCGAGTCGAGGCACCGCTCACGCTGGACGACGTTGTCGGACACGCCCTCGAGGACCGACCTCGGCACCGGTCCGGGGCTCTCCCGCAGGCGCCGCAGCAGGGCTCCCCGCATCTGGCGGTCGGTGCCGGCCCAGGCCTGGCCCCGTCGTGGTGGCCCCTCGTGGGCGGGACGGCCCAGCGACTGCCACCGGCACAGGTCGAGGATCGGGCACTCGCCGCAGCGGGGTGCCCTGGCGGTGCAGACCAGCGCTCCCAGCTCCATCACCGCGACGCTCCAGGTCCGGGCGCGGTCGGAGTCCTCGGGGACCAGGCTCGTGGCCAGGGTGTGCTCGGCCCGCGTCGGTGAGGCCGCGCCATACTCGTCGCCGGTGACCGCGCGGGCGATCACCCGGCGCACGTTGGTGTCGACCACGACGGTGCGCTCGCCGAACGCGAAGGTGGCCACGGCTGCGGCCGTGTAGGCGCCGACCCCGGGCAGGGTGGACAGCTCGGCCTCGCTCATCGGCACCTTGCCGCCGTGCCGTTCGGTCATGGCGACCGCTGCAGAGTGCAGGCGCAGCGCACGACGCGGGTACCCGAGGCGGCCCCACGCGCGGACCGCCTCCCCGGGGGCCTCGGCCGCCAGGTCGGCCGGCTCCGGCCAGCGCTGCATCCACTCGGTCCAGACAGGAAGGACGCGCGCCACCGGGGTCTGCTGCAGCATGACCTCGGAGACGAAGATGCCCCAGGCCGACGCGTCGCCGTGCCGCCACGGCAGGTCGCGCTGGGCATCGGCGTACCACTCGAGCACGCGCTCGTGGAGTCGCTCGGGGGCGACGGCCTGCGCGAGCGCCCCGCGGGAAGCCCCCGCAGCCGGCCGCGGGTGGGACCCGGTCACACGTAGCGTTCGAGGATGCTGGACTCGGCGAGGCGCGACAGGCCCTCGCGGACGGCGCGGGCGCGGCCCTCGCCGACCCCCTCGACGTCCATGAGCTCCTCGAGGTTGGCGGCCAGCAGCTTCTGCAGGCTCCCGAAGTGGTCGACGAGGCGGTCGACGATCGCCCCGGGCAGGCGCGGGACCTTGCTCAGCAGGCGGTACCCGCACGGGCTCACCGCGGAGTCGAGCGCATCGCCGCCGATCGCGAACCCGACGGCCTTGGCCCCGGCCGACAGGTCGAGCAGCTCGGTCGAGGTGAGCTCCTCGAGCGCCGCCATGGCCTGGTCGAGGGTGAGGCCGCCGCGGCTGACGGGGAGGTAGTCGCGGATGACGAGCTCGCGGTCGTTGCCGAGGCCGCCGGTGAGCTCCTCGAGCTGGAGGGTGAGGAGCCGGCCGTCCACACCGAGCTCGACGACGTACCCCGAGATCTCGTCGCGGATCCGTCGCACCATCTCGAGGCGCTGCAGGACGCTGGCGACGTCGCGGACGGTGACGAGGTCCTCGATCTCGAGCGCGGACAGCGTGCCGGTGACCTCGTCGAGGCGGGACTTGTAGCGCTCGAGGGTCTGCAGGGCCTGGTTGGCCCGCGACAGGATGGCGAGGGAGTCCTCGAGCACGTGACGGCGGCCGTCGACGTAGAGCGCGACGATGCGCATCGACTGGCTCACCGAGACCACGGGGTACCCGGTCTGCTTGGCCACGCGCTCGGCGGTGCGGTGCCGGGTGCCGGACTCGCTGGTCTCGATCGAGGGATCGGGCACGAGCTGGGTCGCGGCACGCAGGATGCGGGACACCTCGCGGTCGACGACGATGGCGCCGTCCATCTTGGCCAGCTCGCGCAGGCGGGTCGCCGAGAACTCGACGTCGAGCGGGAACCCGCCCGTCGCGAGGCTCTCGACGGTGCGGTCGTAGCCGAGGACGATCAGGGCGCCGGTGCGGCCGCGCAGGATGCGCTCGAGGCCGTCACGGAGTTCGGTGCCCGGCGCCACTGCGGCGAGGGTCGCGCGGAGCGCGTCGTCCTCGCGAAGATCCACTTCTCAAGCCCCTTGGTATGCCGCCGGTCAGGTGTGCCGCGAGTCTAACCGTGCGAGGCCTGCAGAGCGGCGTGCACCGCGCTGCGGATGTCGGCGCACTCCACGACGTCCATCCCCGACGGCATGGGCCCGTTGCCCAGGACACCGGCCGGGACGTACGCCGTCCGGAAACCCAACCGGGCCGCCTCGGCCAGTCGGCGCGGGATGCCGGCGACCGCCCGGAGCTCGCCGGCGAGCCCCAGCTCGCCGAACGCGATGGAGTTCTCCTTGAGCGGGCGCTCCATCACCGAGCTCGCCACGGCGAGGGCGATGGCGAGGTCGGAGGCCGGCTCGGTCAGCCGTACCCCGCCCACGGTCGACAGGTAGACGTCGGAGCTGCCGATCGGCGCTCCGGCACGCTTGGCGAGCACGGCGATGATCATGGCCACCCGGGCCGAGTCGAGGCCGCTCGTGGCCCGGCGCGGCGTCGGGATCTCGCTCTTGGCGACCAGCGCCTGGACCTCGGTCATCAGCGGCCGGCGGCCCTCGAGGGTCACGGTGACGCAGGTGCCGGGCACCGTGAGGGTGCCCCGCGAGAGGAACAGCGCGCTGGGGTCGGGGAGCCCGACGATGCCGACGTCGGAGAGCTCGAAGCAGCCGACCTCGTCGGTGGGGCCGTAGCGGTTCTTCACGGCCCGCACGAGCCGCAGCTGGGAGTGGCGGTCGCCCTCGAACTGCACGACCACGTCGACGAGGTGCTCGAGCACCCGCGGTCCGGCGATCGAGCCGTCCTTGGTGACGTGGCCGACGAGCAGCGTGGCGATGCCGCGGGACTTGGCGACCTGGATGACGGACGCTGCGACCTCACGGACCTGGCTGACGTTGCCCGCCGAACCCTCGACCTCACCGCTGGAGATGGTCTGCACCGAGTCGATGACGACGAGGTCGGGCTTGATGGCCTCGATCTGGCCCAGCACCGTCGCGAGATCGGTCTCCGAGGCGAGGTAGAGCGTCTTGGCCATCGCCTCGATGCGCTCCGCGCGCATGCGGACCTGGGCTGCGGACTCCTCCCCGCTGACGTAGAGGACGGTGCGGCCCTCGCCGGAGCGAGCGGCCCGGGCGGCGACGTCGAGCAGCAGGGTCGACTTGCCGATGCCGGGCTCCCCGGCCACCAGCACCACGGCCCCGGGGACGAGCCCGCCACCGAGCACCCGGTCGAACTCACCGACCCCGGTCGGATGGGCCTCGGCGCGGCGGACGTCGACCTCGCCGATCGGCAGGGCGGGACGCTCGACCCGGGCCGCGGCCGTCGTCCGGACGGTGACGGCACCGACCTCGCCGACGGTGCCCCAGGACTGGCACTCGCCGCAGCGACCGACCCACTTGGGCGCGGTCCAGCCGCACTCCGAGCAGCGGTAGCCGCTCGACTTCGTCGATGCCTTGGTTGCCATGGGCGACAACCTACGTGGCCGCCCCGACAGCGCTCAGAAGCGGCGCCACCAGAGGTTCACGGCGTAGTCGACCCCGGTGCCCTCGTGCTCGGCGAGGATCCCCTCGGCCGCGGTCTCGGGGAACTCGATCCCGACCACCGCCTCGAGGTCGGCCCGGCTGTCGAAGTCCCAGCGGATGGTCAGGCGCTCGCGGGACCAGCCCTGCCGGCCCCAGAAACGCTCGACGGCCAGGGCGTCGTAGCCCGGGTAGGCCCGCGAGAACCAGTGGCCGAACGTCGAGCGGGTGGCGTCGTTGTCCACGACGAACGCCGTCCCTCCCGGTCGCAGCACGCGCTCGAGCTCGGCCAGCCCGGGCTCGCAGCCGGCGCCGAAGAAGTACGCCCAGCGCGCGTGCGCCACGTCCATGCTGTCGTCGGCCAAGGGCAGCGACTGGGCGACGCCCTCCTCGACCCGCACCCGCGGCATACCGGCGGTGCGGTCCCTCGCCACGTCGACCAGGGGAGGGTGGGGCTCGACGCCGACCACGCTCGCGCACCCCAGGCGCACGAAGCGGGGCAGGTGGAAACCGGTCCCGCAGCCCACGTCGACGAGGTCGGTCCCCTCGAACGGGTGCAGCGCCGCCATGGCGGCCTCGATGAGGCCGTCGCGGTCGACGCCGAGGTTCTCGACCTCGTAGACGTCGGGGGAGTCCCAGATGTTCGGGCTGCGGGTCGGCTCGTGCGGCGTCCCGCCCGTGGTCGGCTCGGTCACCGGCGCTTGCGGCCCTCCTGGGCAGCCAGCGTCGCCGGGTGCACGAGCAGGGGAAGCATCTTGCGGGAGTAGGCGTTCCGCGCAGCCTTGACGCTGGCCAGGTGGGCCTCGCATCGGATCTCGAGCTCGGCGTAGGCCTCCTCGCCCATGAGCTCGACGAGCTCGCCCCTGTTGCTGCGGAACACCGGCTCGCGGCCGACGTGGGCCTCGGGGTTGCTCGAGCAGTACCAGTCGAGGTCGTGGCCGCCGGGGCCCCAGCCGCGACGGTCGTACTCGGTGATGCTGACCTCCTGCCACGACGAGCCGTCCGGCATCTCGACCTTGCGGTAGGTGCGGCGGATCGGCAGCTGCCAGCACACGTCCGGCTTGACCGTGTGCGGCTCCTTGCCGTGGAGCACCGCGTGCTGGTGCAGGGCGCAGCCCGCGCCCGCCGGGAAGCCGGGGCGGTTGAGGAAGATGCAGGCGCCGTCGACGACCTTGGTCTTGGTGGCGTCGTCCTCGGGCTCGGTCCAGGCCGAGACCTTGGTCGAACCGGGGTGCAGCTGCCACTCGTCCTCGCCGAGCTCCTTGACGACCTTCTTGACGCGCTGGAGGTCGTCGTCGTCGGTGAAGTGGGCGCCGAGCGTGCAGCACCCGTCGTCGGGGCGGTCGGCGTAGATGCCCTGGCAGCCGCTGCCGAAGATGCAGGTCCAGCTCGACGTGAGCCAGGTCAGGTCGCAGCGGAACCGCTGACCGGAGTCGGTGGGGTCCGCGAACTCCACCCAGATGCGCGCCGTGTCCAGCGGGGTCTCAACCACGGGGGCAACCCTACGTGGCGTGGTGGCCTCCGGCGGGGACGGTCCGGCGCTGGACCACCCGTCGAGCGCTCCGGGAGCGTGCCGCCGAGACGGCGAGGAGGACCAGCAGCACCGCTGCGAGCACCCATCCGGGTCGCAGCAGCTCACTGCCGAGGTCCGCCCAGGCGAGTGGTCGGTCGGGCCAGGGCTCCCGGCCGATCCCGCTGCGGCTGGCCCACTCCAGGCCGAGGGGGACCAGGAGACAGGTCGGCGCGGCGAGCAGGAGGATCCCCCACCTGCTGCCCCAGCGCACGGCGAGCACGCACAGGAGGGCGAGTGGCACCGCGGCCGTCGCCAGGGCCATGCCCGACTCGATCTGTTCGTCGCGGGTGGGCTGCTCACCGAAGAAGGGGGCCGAGTTGATCGCCGCGACGAGCAGGACCCAGGCGATGAAGCACCACCCGAGCAGGACGGCGGCCGCGGTGACGGGCCAGGTGCGGCGGGAGGGGTGCGGAGGGTCGGGCTGGGAGGGGTGGGGGAGATCGGGCTGGGAGGGGGCCGGCGGCATACCGGGCAGTGTGTCCCGGCCACGGACGGCGACGCATGGGTGCGGGTACTCACCACTAGCGTGGGCGCATGCGCCTCGGAGTGGTCGACGTCGGATCCAACACGGTGCACCTCCTCGTCGTCGACGCGCACCGCGGGGCGCAACCGCTGCCCGCGACGTCGCACAAGATCGAGCTGAGGCTCTCGGAGCACGTCACCGACGACGGCCACATCGACGAGTCCGGTGAGCGCGCGCTGTCGGGCTTCATCGGGGAGTGCCTCACCGTCGCGGAGGACCAGGGCGTCGAGGAGGTCCTGGCGTTCGTCACGAGCGCCGTCCGTGAGGCGCCCAACGGGGAGGACGTGCTGGCCCGGGTGCGCACGGAGCGTGGGGTCGACCTGCAGGTGCTCTCCGGGGAGGACGAGGCGCGGCTGACCTTCCTCGCGGCGCGACGCTGGTTCGGCTGGTCGAGTGGCACCCTGCTCGTCGTCGACATCGGCGGTGGCTCGCTCGAGCTCGCTGCGGGCATGGACGAGGACCCCGACGTGGCCGTGAGCCTGCCGCTCGGTGCGGGCCGGCTGACCCGCGACCTCCTGCCCGGGGACCCGCCCGACGCCGACGTCATCCGTGAGGCGAGGCGCGCCATCCGTGTCCGCCTCGCGGGCGACATCCGCCCGCTCACCAAGGCCGGGGTGCCGGACCGCGCCGTGGGCACGTCCAAGACCCTGCGCTCGCTCGCCCGGATCACCGGTGCCGCGCCGAGCAGCGACGGCCCGTATGCCGCCCGCCACCTCGAGCGCGCCGCTCTCGCCGACCTCGTCCGGACCCTGGCGGGGAAGACCGCCGCGCAGCGGGCCGGGCTCCCCGGCGTCTCGGCGGGGAGGGCCCGCCAGCTGCTCGCCGGCGCGCTGGTCGCCGAGGCCGCGATGGACCTGCTCGACCTCGAGCGCCTGGACATCTGCCCATGGGCGCTGCGCGAGGGCATCATCCTCAACCGGCTCGACAGCATGCGCTGACGCGGGTGACCCGTGGCCGGGGCGTCTCGCGGCTGCGTCGGTAGGCTCGGTGACATGTCCTCGGCGGTCAGGGTTCCCGGTGCCACGGTGGCGCTCTCGACCGCCTCGGTCTACCCCGAGAACTGCGCAGCCGCCTTCGCGCTGGCCGCCCGACTCGGGTACGACGCCGTCGAGGTGATGGTCTGGACCGACCCGGTGACGCAGGAGGCGGGGGCGCTCCGGGCGCTCAGCGAGCTCCACGGCCTCCCGGTGGTGTCCGTGCACGCCCCGACGCTGCTGCTGACGCAGCGGGTGTGGGGTCCGGAGCCGTGGACCAAGGTCGACAAGTCGATCGAGCTCGCCCAGGAGCTCGGTGCCTCGACGGTGGTGCTGCACCCGCCGTTCCGGTGGCAGAAGGAGTACGCCCGCGACTTCGTCGAGGGGGTCGCGTTGCGCGAGCACGAGACAGGCATCCGGCTCGCCGTCGAGAACATGTTCCCGTGGCGGGCCCGGCAGCGGGAGTTCGAGGCGTACCTGCCGCACTGGGACCCGGTCTCCCAGGCGTACGACAACGTCACGCTCGACCTGTCGCACACGGCGACCGCGGGCTCCGACGCGATGGAGATGGCCCGGGTGCTCGGCCCGCGCCTGACCCACGTGCACCTCGCCGACGGGCTGGGCTCGCTCAAGGACGAGCACCTCGTGCCGGGGCGTGGCCTGCAGCCGTGCGCCGAGTTCCTCGAGATGCTCGCCGCCCGTTCCTACTCCGGCTCGGTCGTCGTCGAGGTCGGCACGAGGAAGCTGCTGCCGGAGGAGCGCGAGCTCGACCTCGCCGAGGCGCTCGCGTTCGCGCGGCTCCACCTCGCGACGGCCTCGGTCGCAGGGGCGTCGTGAGCCCTCGCGGCCGGCGTCCGGGCGCCTCCGACACCAAGGCGTCCATCCTCGCCGCCGCGCGGGCGGACTTCGCCGAGCAGGGGTATGACGCCACCTCCGTCCGCGGTGTCGCCCGCCGGGCCGAGGTCGACCCCGCCCTGGTGCACCACTACTTCGGCGGCAAGGCGGCGTTGTTCGCCGCCGTCATGGACATCCCCGCCGACCCGGCCGTCCTCATCGCCGCCATCGTGCACGGCCCGCGCGAGCGGGTCGGGGAGAACCTGGTCCGCACCTTCCTCCGCGTCTGGGACGGCGAGGAGGGCAAGGAGCGCTTCCAGGCCCTGATCAGGTCGGCGCTGACGCACCACGAGGCGACCGTGATGCTGCGGGAGTTCCTGACCCGCGAGGTGTTCGGCCGGGTGCTGCGCGAGCTGGCACCGCAGGGGGAGCCGCCGCACGAGCTGGAGCTGCGGGCCGGGCTGGCGGCCTCGCAGATGGTCGGGCTCGCCGTGATGCGCTACATCGTGGAGTTCCCCGCCGTCGCCGACGCGTCGCACGACGAGCTCGCTGCCCAGCTCGGCCCCACCATCCAGCGGTACCTCGCCCCACTGGACTGAAGTGTCGGCGCTACGTCACTGATCGCACTGCGCGATCAGTGACGTAGGCCCCGGCGCACCTGCCGCCGAACCTGTCGTCGCAGCTGTTGCCGCACCGCCGTGGCACCCGTCCGCGCACCCGTCCGCGCACCCATCCGTCGCACCCACCGGGCGCGCCTGCCGGCGCACCTTCGGGGCGCGCGCCCCCTTGTCGGGCGCCCGAACCGGGAGTACATTTCATCGCATGATGAATAACGCCGTGGAGATCGACGGGCTGCGGGTCGTCCGAGGAGGGCGCACGGTGATCCCGGGGCTGTCGGTGCGTGTCCCCGCCGGTCAGGTGGTGGGCCTGCTCGGCCCGAGCGGGAGCGGGAAGTCCACCCTCATCCGCGCGGTCGTCGGGGTCCAGGTCGTGGCAGCCGGGTCGGTCCGTGTCCTCGGCGAGCCCGCCGGGTCGCCGACCCTGCGCCACCGGATCGGCTACGTCACCCAGAGCCCCAGCGTCTACGACGACCTCACGGTCCGGGCGAACGTCCGCTACTTCGCATCGATCCTGGGGGCCCCGCGCACGTCGGTCGACGAGGCCATCGCCGCCGTCGACCTCGGCAGCCACGCCGACTCGCCCGTGGGTCGGCTGTCCGGCGGCCAGCGGTCCCGGGCCTCCCTGGCCTGTGCCCTCGTCGGCGACCCGGAGCTGCTCGTCCTCGACGAGCCGACCGTCGGTCTCGACCCGGTCCTGCGACGCGACCTGTGGGACCTGTTCGGCCGCCTTGCGGCACAAGGCCGTTCGCTGCTCGTCTCGAGCCACGTGATGGACGAGGCCGCGCGGTGCGACCGGCTCCTGCTGCTGCGTGAGGGCGAGGTCCTCGCCGACGCGACGCTGCCCGACCTGCTCCAACGCACCGGTGCCACCGATGCGGAGGGCGCCTTCCTGGCCCTCATCGACCGAGCCGAGGAGGCTGCCCGATGAACGTGCACCGCACCGTCGTCACCGCCGCCCGGGTGCTGGCCCAGCTGCGGGCCGACCACCGCACCATCGCCCTGATGCTCGTCGTGCCCTGCGTGCTCATCGGGCTGCTGGCGTGGATCTTCCAGGACACCCCCGTGTTCGACGCCCTGGGCGCGCCACTGCTCGGGGTGTTCCCCTTCGTCGTGATGTTCATCGTGACGAGCGTGGCCACCCTGCGCGAACGCACCTCGGGCACCCTCGAGCGACTGCTCACCACCCCGATGGGCAAGGGTGACTTCATGCTGGGGTACGCTCTCGCCTTCGGGGTGATGGCGGTCCTGCAGGCCCTGGTGGCAACGGGTTTCGCGGTCTGGGTGTGCGGCCTCGACGTCGCCGGCCCGGTGTGGCAGCTCGTCGTGGTGGCCGTCCTCGACGCGCTGCTCGGCTCGGCCCTCGGCCTGCTCGCCAGCGGGTTCGCCCGCACCGAGTTCCAGGCCGTGCAGTTCATGCCGGCGTTCGTGCTGCCACAGTTCCTGCTGTGCGGGCTGCTCGTGGCCCGCGACCGCCTGCCCGACGTCCTGCACGTGGTGTCCGACGTGCTGCCCCTCTCGTATGCCGTGGACGCCATGAAGGTCGTCACCACCAGTGCCAGCCCCGGCCAGGACGTGACGGCCGACGCGACGGTGATCGTCGGCTGGGTGGTCGCCTCCCTGGTGCTCGGCAGCCTCACCCTGCGGCGACGCACGGCCTAGGACCTTCCCGACGCCCTACGACGATCGCAGGAGTTGCGACCCGTGGGGCGTGGCTAGCGTGATCGACGTGCAGTGGGTTCCGGCGGCCCCGCCGTCCCGACCTTCGCCGTCAGCGTCGCAGCAGGGGGCCACGATGGGATCCACCCGATCGCCCCGCGCGCGGCCCACCCTGGTCCTCACCACGGTCGTGACCACCATCCTGGCTGCGGTCCTTGCTGCGGTCGCCCTCTGCCTCGCGCCCCTGCCGGCCGTCGCAGCGCCGGCGCCGGTGGTCCCGACCCCCGCTGACACCGTGACGGCCGACGCCCTGCCCACGGTGCAGGTCGACGGCGTCGTCTGGTCGCAGGTCATCGTCGGCAACACGGTGTACGTCGGGGGGTCCTTCCTCAACGCCCGACCGGCGGGGGCCCCACCCGGCACGAACCTCACCCGCCGGACCCACCTGCTCGCCTACGACCTCACCACCGGTCGGCTGGTCCCGGGTTTCGTCACGACCCTCAACGCCCAGGTGCTCTCGCTGGCGGCGTCGACCGACGGCCGTCGCATCTACCTCGTGGGGGACTTCACCACGGTGAACGGACAGGCTCGCCGCAGGGTGGCTGCCGTCGATGCGGTCACCGGGGCCCTGGTGACGGCGTTCAAGCCCGTGGGGGTCAACTCGCAGGCCCGCGCGGTGGCCGTGACGGCCGACACCGTCTACGTGGGTGGTGGCTTCGCCGGCCTCGGCAACGGGTTGCTCCGCAGCAACCTGGCGGCCTTCCGCGCCTCGGACGGCGCGACCAGGGCCTGGAACCCGGGTGCCGACTACACGGTCTGGGCCCTCGCGGTCTCGCAGGACCAGCAGTGGGTCATCGCGGGTGGCTCGTTCCAGAACGTCGGTGGGCAAGCGGCATACGGGCTGGCCAAGATCGGCGCGGGCAACGGGACGCTCGACCCCACCTGGCGCCCCGCGGTGCGCAACGCGGGCGTGGACGCGGGCATCAGCAGCCTCCGGGTGCAGGGGGCCTTCGTCTACGGCACCACGTGGCACTTCGGTCCCGGTGGCAACCTCGAGGGCACGTTCAAGGTCCCGGTGACCACGTCCACCCTCGAGTGGGTGACCGACTGCCACGGCGACAACTACTCCGCCTACATGGCCCACGGGATCGTCTACACCACGAGCCACACGCACTACTGCGGCACGCAGGGCGGCGGGATGCCGCAGGACAGCCCGACGCGTTTCCAGCGTGCGATGGCCTGGACCGACACGGCGCAGGGCGACATCCTCACCGACGCCCTCGGCTATGCGGACTGGCGCGGCAAGGCACGGACGCCGTCGATCGTCAGCTGGACGCCGAGCATGACCAGCGGGACCTTCACCGGCCAGTTCCAGGCGGGCTGGAGCGTCGTCGGGAACGACGACTACATCCTGTACGGCGGTGAGTTCCCGAAGGTCAACGGCGTCGGCCAGCAGGGGCTGGTGCGCTTCGCCCGCAAGCCGATCGCGCCCGCGAAGCAGGGACCGCTGTTCGCCACCGGGGTGTTCACGCCGCGGCTGGTTCCCACGTCGTCGTCCGCCGTGCGGGTCAGCTGGGCGGCCGGGTACGACCGTGACGACCTCTTCCTCACCTACCGCGTGGTCAGGGGCGGCGCCTACGGCAGCCCGCGGTACACCACCACGGCACCGTCGAACTGGTGGAACCTCCCGGCCCTCGGGTTCGTGGACACCGGGCTGACGCCGGGAGCGACGTACACGTACCAGCTGGTCGCGAACGACGACGACGGCAACACCGTCTACGGCGCCACCACCACGGTGACGATGCCCCTGGCCGTGCCACCGAGCACTCCGTACGCCCAGGCCGTCCGCGCGGCCGGTGCGCGGCTGTACTGGCCGATGGACGAGCCGGCCGGACTACAGGTCACCGACCGCGCAGCCGGCACCACGACCTCGACGGGGGTGGGCGTCACCGACGGGCTGGCGGACACCGACAGCACCGGCGCCAGCGGGATCGGGTGGGGGCGTCCCGGGGCGATCGACGGGAGCGCGGCCGTCCAGCTCACGGACAGTGCCTACAGCCGCATCCACGCGCTGGGGACGGAGACGGCCCCGGACACGTTCAGCGTCCAGGCCTGGGTGCTCACCTCGACCACCCGGGGCGGCCGGATCCTCGGCTTCGGGGACCTGCAGTACGCCAACTCCCACCACGCGGACCGCCAGCTGTGGATGGACAACGCGGGACGCATCAACTTCGGCGTCCGCGCCCAGGACGGCACGACCAGGGTGGTCACGAGCACCGGTCCCTACAACGACACCCGGTGGCACCAGCTGACCGCGACGATGAGCCCCGCCGGGATGCGGCTGTACGCCGACGGGGTGCTCGTGGGCCAGCGGACCGACACCACGTCGGGCGAGGCCTACCTCGGCTACTGGCGGGTGGGCAGCGACCTGCTCACCGCGGCACGCGGGAGCATCGCCTGGCCGAACCTGCCGACGTCGCGGAACTTCGTCGGGGGCGTCGACGAGTTCGCGGTCTACCCGAGCGCCCTCACCCAGGCGCAGGTGCAGGCGCAGTACGCCCTGCGCGGCACCGGCACCCGGTAGCTGTCGCGGGGGACTGCTACCGCTGGCGGTCGGGGTCCTACGACGATCGCTCGATCCGGCGCCCGGCGTCCGTGGCTAGCGTGGTCGTGTCCGACAGCGCACGACGCGTCTCGCAGGGGAGGCCCGACGCGACCTGGCGTCCGCACACCGGATCCGAGGTTCCCTCATGGTGCCGACCCGCAGGCTCACCGCCTCCCTGGCCGCCCTCGGGCTGGCGCTCGGGCTCCTCGTCGCGGCAGGGACACCCGCCGGCGCGGCCCCCGCCCCGGTCGTCCCCGCGCCGGCGAGCTCGGTCACGGCCGACGCACTGCCGACCGTGCAGGTCGACGGTGTCGTCTGGTCCCAGGTCATCATCGGCAACACCGTCTACGCCGGCGGCTCGTTCGCCAACGCCAGACCACCCGGCGCGGCGCCCGGCACCAACCTCGTCCCCCGCAGCAACCTCCTGGCCTACGACCTCACCACCGGCCAGCTGGTGGCGGATTTCGCCCCGGCCCTCAACGCCCAGGTGCTGTCCGTCGCCGCGGCCCCCGACGGCAGCCGCCTCTACGTCGTCGGCGACTTCACCGCCGTCAACGGGCAGGCCCGTCGACGGGTCGCAGCGCTCGACCCCGCCACCGGTGCGCTCGTGACGGCGTTCAACCCCACCGGCGTGAACTCCCAGGCGCGGTCCGTGGCGGTGACCGCCGACACCGTCTACGTCGGCGGCGGTTTCGCGGGGCTCGGCAACGGTCAGCTGCGCAACAACCTGGCCGCCTTCCGCGTCTCCGACGGCGCGGTGCTGCCCTGGGACCCCGGTGCCGACTACACGGTCTGGGCGGTCACGGTCTCCGAGGACGGGCAGTGGGTCTTCGCGGGTGGCTCGTTCCAGAACGTCGGTGGGCAGGCGGCATACGGGCTGGCCAAGATCGGGGCCGTCAACGGCGTCCTCGACCCGACCTGGCACCCGGCCGTCCGGAACGCCGGGGTGGACGCCGGGGTGAGCAGCCTCCGGGTGCAGGGGTCGTTCGTCTACGGCACGACGTGGGCCTTCGGTCCGGGCGGCAACCTCGAGGGCACGTTCAAGGTCCCGGTGACCACGTCCACCCTGGAATGGGTGACCGACTGCCACGGCGACAACTACTCGGTGTTCACGGCCAACGGCATCGTCTACGCCGCCGAGCACTCGCACTACTGCGGCACCCAGGGCGGCGGGATGCCGCAGTACGAGCAGTGGCGCTTCCTGCACGCCATGGCGTGGACGGACACGGCACAGGGCGACATCCTCACCGACGCCCTGGGGTACCCCGAATGGCGGGGCAAGGCGCGGACTCCGTCCATCGTGACCTGGCTCCCGGACATGACCATGGGGACCTACACGGGCCAGTTCCAGGCGGGGTGGAACGTCACGGGCAACGCGGACTACGTCCTCTACGGCGGCGAGTTCCCGACCGTCAACGGCGTCGGCCAGCAGGGGCTGGTGCGCTTCGCCCGCAAGCCGATCGCCCCCGCGAAGCAGGGCCCGCTCTTCGCCACCGGGGTGTTCACGCCGCGGCTGGTTCCCACGTCGTCATCCACCCTGCGGGTCAGCTGGACGGCCGGCTACGACCGTGACGACCTGGCCCTCGCCTACCGGGTCATCCGCAACGGTGCGTTCGGCGCCCCGCGGTACACGACGTCGAGCAGCTCGAACTGGTGGAACACCCCCGCGCTCGGGTTCGTGGACACCGGGCTGACGCCGGGAGCGACCTACACGTACCAGCTGGTCGCGAACGACGACGACGGCAACACCGTCTACGGCGCCAGCGTGGGCGTGACCATGCCGACGACCTCGCCGACGAGCACGGCCTACGCGCAGGCGGTCCGGGCCGCGGGTGCGCGCCTCTACTGGCCGATGAACGAGACCTCCGGACTCCAGGTCAGCGACCGGGCAGCGGGCACCACGGCCAGCCCCGGCGTCGGCGTCACCGACGGCCGGGGCAACACCGGGATCAACTGGAACCAGCCGGGAGCCATCGTCGGTGACACCGCCGCCCAGCTCACCGACAACGACTGGAGCCGGGTCTACGCACTCGGCACCGAGACGGCCCCGGACACCTTCACGATCCAGGCCTGGGTGCGCACCACGAGCACCCGCGGCGGACGCATCTTCGGTTTCGGCGACCAGCAGTTCGGCGACTCCGACCACCGCGACCGCCAGCTCTGGATGGACAACGCCGGACGGGTCAACTTCGGCGTCCGCGCCCAGGACAACTCGACCCGGGTCGTCACGAGCGCGGCCGCCTACAACAACAACCAGTGGCACATGCTCTCCGCGACGATGGGGGCGGCCGGCATGCGGCTCTACGTCGACGGTGCCCTCGTCGGCCAGCGTGCCGACACCACCGCGGGGGAGGCCTACCTCGGCTACTGGCGGGTGGGCGGCGACTGGTTCACCATGGCCGGCGCCACGCCCCCGTGGCCGAACGTCCCCACCTCGCGCAACTTCGTCGGCAACGTCGACGAGTTCGCGGTGTACCCGACGGCCCTGACCCAGGCGCAGGTGCAGGCGCAGTACGCCCTGCGCAACGGCGGTGGCGGCGGCAACCAGCCCCCCACCGCGTCCTTCACCTCCGGTGCGACCGGCCTGACCGCCACCTTCGACGGCTCCGGCTCGAGCGACCCCGACGGCTCGGTCACGAGCTGGGTGTGGACCTTCGGCGACGGTGCCACCGCCACCGGCGTGACTGCCAGCCGGACGTATGCCGCGCCCGGCACCTACACGGTCACCCTCACCGTCACCGACGACGCCGGGGCGACGGGGACGACCAGCAGCCAGGTCGTCGTGGCCGACCCCGCCGTCATCGCCGCTGACGACTTCGAGCGCACCGTGACCGGCGGCTGGGGCTCGGCGGCCACGGGCGGTGCCTGGACGCTGACGACGGCCGCGACCAACTTCTCGGTCTCGGGTGGCAGCGCCACGATGCAGCTCGCCGCGGGCAGCGGGCCCTCGGCCTACCTGGGTTCCACCTCGGCGGTCGGCGCCGACGTCCGGACGGCGATGCGGTTCGACAAGGCGACCACCGGTGGTGGCGTCTTCGCCTCCGTCGTGGCGCGGCGGGCAGGCACCTCCGACTACCGGCTCAAGGTGCGGGTCACCGCGACCGACACCACGGCATACCTCGCGCGCACGGTGGGGGGAGTGGAGACGGTCCTCGCGACGGCGCCGCTGACGGGGCTCGTCGTGGCGGCCGGCGACAGCCTCGACCTGCGGCTGGTCGCCTCCGGCACGAACCCGACGACCCTGACCGGGAAGGTGTGGCGGTCCGGGACCGCCGAGCCGGCGGCCTGGACGGTCTCCTCCACGGACGCCACGGCCTCCCTCCAGTCGCCCGGCGCGGTCGGCGTCTACGCCTACCTGTCCGGTTCCGCCACGAACGGTCCCATCACCCTCGGGCTGCCCTCTTTCGTCGCCACCGCGCCCTGACGTTAGCCTTGTGGGCGGCCTCCGGGCCCCCACATCGTCGTCGGAAGGACCCCTGTGGACGCCAGTGACCTGCTGCGCAACTCCCTGCTCCAGCTCTCCAAGAGCGGAACGGTCCGCCAGACCATCGAGAAGGCGCCGGTCAGCCGCAGCGTCGTCCGGCGGTTCGTCCCCGGTGACGCCACCGCGGACGCCGTGGCCGCCGTCGCGGAGCTGCGGGCCACCAACCGGCTCGCGACGATCGACTACCTGGGCGAGGACACGACCGACCTCACGCAGGCGATCCGCACGCGTGACCACTACCTCGAGCTGCTCAAGGCGCTCGCCGACGCGGACCTCTCCCAGCACGGGATGGGCGAGGTGAGCCTCAAGCTCTCCGCGCTCGGCCAGTACCTTCCGGGCGACGGCCACAAGATCGCCCTCGACCATGCGCGCGAGATCTGCCAGGCGGCCGCGAACGCCGGCACCACCGTGACCCTCGACATGGAGGACCACACGACCACCGACGCCACGCTGGAGTCCCTGCGCGAGCTGCGCCAGGACTTCCCGTGGGTGGGCGCCGTCATCCAGTCGTACCTCAGGCGCAGCGAGGGTGACTGCCGCGACCTCGCGCACGAGGGGAGCCGGGTCCGGCTCTGCAAGGGCGCCTACAAGGAGCCCGAGTCGGTCGCGCACCAGTCGTCGGCCGACGTGGACCAGAACTACGTGCGCTGCCTGAAGATCCTCATGGCGGGCGACGGCTACCCCATGGTGGCCAGCCACGACCCACGGCTCATCGAGATCGCGGGCGCGCTCGCGGCCCACCACCACCGCGACGCCGACTCCTTCGAGTACCAGATGCTCTACGGGATCCGCCCCGAGGAGCAGAAGCGCATCGCCGACCGCGGCAACCAGATGCGCGTCTACATCCCCTACGGCGAGGAGTGGTACGGCTACCTCATGCGCCGCATGGCCGAGCGTCCCGCCAACACCATGTTCTTCCTGCGCGGTCTCGCCTCGAAGAACTGACGCGCCCGAGCGCCTGCGCGGCTGACAGACTGCCCCCATGGGAACTGTCGCGATCCTCGGTGCCGGCACGATGGGGGAGACGCTGCTCTCCGGGTTGATCAGGTCCGGCCGACCGGCCGATGACCTCGTGGTCACTGCGCGACGCCCCGGGCGGGCCGAGGAGCTCGCGGCGCAGTACGGCGTGCGCGCGCTGTCCAACACCGAGGCCGCGGAGGCCGCCGACACCATCGTCCTCGTGGTGAAGCCGCAGGACATGGGCCAGCTCGTCGAGGAGATCAGCGACCACGTCTCGGCGGGCAACCTCGTCGTGAGCCTCGCCGCGGGCATCCCCACGGCCTGGCTGGAGAGCCGGCTCCCCGCTGGGGTGGCCGTGGTCCGCGTCATGCCCAACACCCCGGCGCTGGTCGACCAGGGCATGGCCGCGGTGAGCCCCGGACGCAGCGCCGACGCCGTCCACCTCGAGGAGGCGGCCGAGCTGCTGCGCTCCTGCGGGCGGGTGGTCCAGGTCGCCGAGAAGCACCAGGACGCGGTCACCGCCATCAGCGGCTCCGGCCCCGCCTACATCTTCTACGTGGTCGAGGCGATGATCGAGGCCGGCGTGGTGCTGGGCCTGCCGCGGCCGACGGCCACGGAGCTGGTCGTCCAGACGTTGTTCGGCGCCGCAACCATGATGCGCGAGACCGGCCAGCACCCGACGGTGCTGCGCGAGCAGGTCACCTCCCCGGGCGGCACGACCGCGGCAGCCCTGCGCCAGCTGGACGACCACAAGGTGCGCGCCGCGTTCATCACGGCGATGGAGGCGGCCGCGAACCGTTCGCACGAGCTCGCCTCCGGGCATGAGTGACCTGACCATCCGCAAGGTGCTCCCGGAGCACTGGCAGGTGCACCGCGCGGTGCGCTTCGCCATGCTCCTGGACCAACCTCGTGCCTACGGGAGCACCTTCGCCCGCGAGATCGCCTTCGACGACCAGGTCTGGCACGACCGGGTCAGGGACGGCGCGGCCTGGCTGGCTCTCCACGGCGACCTGCCGGTGGGGACCGTGACGCTGTGGGCGGTGCCGGACCGTCCCGCCGACGAGGCCTGCCTCGTGGCGATGTGGGTCGCGGCGCACGCCCGAGGGACGGGGGTCGCGGACGGCCTCGTCGAGGCGCTGCTCGCGCACGCGACCGGGCTGGGGCTGCGCCGGGTCACCCTCGACGTCGCCGAAGAGAACCCCCGGGCCGCTGCCTTCTACGAGCGGGTCGGGTTCGTCCGCACGGGACGGACCGGCGAGCTGCCGCACTACCCGGGGGTGGGCGAGTTCGAGATGGAGCACCTTCTCAGGAGGCGCACAGACGCCTCACGGTGAACTCTGGGTGACCTCGCCCCACCAAACCGCTCCCGTCGTGCGAGAGTGTCCGCATGAGCGAGATCTCCGTGCGCCGGCTGGGCGAGGACGAGTGGGAGCAGTACAAGACTGCTCGCCTCAGTGCTCTCGAGGAGTCCCCGGAGGCCTTCGCGGCCTCCCTGGACGAGGAACGCGGCTACGACGAGGACTTCTGGCGCACCCGGCTGCGCCGCTCGCAGCGGCTGCTGGCCGAGGTCGAGGGTCAGACGGTCGGGGTCGTCAGCGTGGGGCAGGCCCAGGAGGGCAACGACCGCGTGGCCGAGCTCTTCGGGCTGTGGGTCACCCCCGCGGCCCGGGGGACCGGGGTCGCCACCCAGCTGGTCCAGGCCGGCGCCGACGAGGCGCGCGCGCAGGGACGCAGCCACCTCGCCTACTGGGTCGGTTCGGACAACGGCCGCGCGGTCGCCTTCGCCAGCGGCGCCGGGTTCCGCCCGACGGACAGCCGCCGTCCCATGCGGGTCCAGCAGGGTGAGGACGAGGAGGACGAGGTCGCCATGGTGCTGCCGCTCGGCGAGGACCGCGGGACCCCCTCGCTCTGACGCAGGTGGCGCACCGTGGTGCGTCGGCGCCTTCCCTGACCGTCAGGGGCGGGAGGCCAGCCGGTCCAGCAGGTCCGTCGGACCACTGACGATGAGCGTGTCGTGCGCGGTGACCTTGGTCTCCGGCACGGCATACGTGAAGTCCTGCTCGGGTGCCTTGACGCCCACGACCGTGACGCCGTACTTGCTGCGGATCTGGCTCTGCGCCAACGTGAAGCCGATGGCCTCCTGCGGCGGCTTCATCTTGACGATGGCGAAGCCGTCGTCGAACTCGATGTAGTCCATCAGCTTGCCGTTGAGCAGGTGCGCGACGCGGCGGCCGCTCTCGGCCTCGGGCGAGATGACGTGGTGCACACCGATCCGCTCGAGGATCCGCGCGTGCTCGGGGCTCAGCGACTTGGCCCAGATGGTGGGGATCCCCGCGTCCACGAGGTTCATCGCGCAGAGCACCGAGGCCTCAACCGAGGAACCGATGCCCACCACCGCGAGCTTGAAGCTGCGCGCCTTGAGGTGCGCCATGGACTGCGGCTGGCTGGCGTCGGCCTGGACGATCTTGGTCACCTTGCCGAGGAACGTCTCGGCCAGCTCGTGGTCCCGCTCGACGGCGACGACGTGGTGCCCGAGCCGCTGCAGCTCGACGGCGACCGAGCCGCCGAAGCGCCCGAGCCCGATGACGAGGACGTCGTCCTCGTACAGCTTCTTACCCACCTGAGCAGCCCTCCGTGGCGTCGTCGACGTGAGCAGGCCACGCTACCGCGTCCCTGCTGGTGGGACCGTGCTGTCCACCGGAGGCTACGCACGGGTAGCGTTCCCGCATGCCCTCACAGGTGCGGGTGGTCTGGGACCCCGGCTTCACCGCCTACGACTTCGGGCCGGGTCATCCGATGAGCCCGGTCCGTCTCGACCTGACCGCGCGGCTCTGCGACGCGCTGGGGGTCTTCGACGGGGACGGGGTCGACGTCTTCAGCCCCGAGGTCCCGGACGACGAGGTCCTCGAGACCGTCCACGACGTCGACTACATCGCCGCGGTGCGGGCCGCCTCGCTCGACCCCGCGGTCGCCGACCCGGCCTTCGGCCTGGGCACGGAGGACGACCCCGCCTTCGTCGGTATGCACGAGGCAAGCGCGCGGGTCGCCGAGGGCACCAGGGCCGTGTGTGCCGACGTGTGGGAGGGCCGCGCCGAGCACGGAGTCAACTTCTGCGGCGGCATGCACCACGCCATGCCGGGGAACGCCGCCGGCTTCTGCATCTACAACGACATCGCCGTCGGCATCCAGTGGCTGCTCGACCACGGCGCCGAGCGCGTCGCCTACGTGGACGTCGACGTCCACCACGGTGACGGCGTGGAGCGGGCCTTCTGGGACGACCCGCGCGTCCTCACCATCTCCCTGCACGAGTCCGGGCGGGCGCTGTTCCCCGGCACCGGCTTCGCCGGCGACATCGGCGGCCCCGCGGCGCAGGGCGATGCCGTCAACATCGCCCTCCCTCCCGGCACCGGCGACTCCGCCTGGCTGCGTGCCCTGCACTCGACGGCGCTGCCGCTGGTGCGGGCCTTCAAGCCCGACGTCCTCGTAACCCAGCACGGGTGCGACACCCACGCGCAGGACCCGCTGGCCCACCTCTCCCTGTCGGTCGACGCCCAGCGGGCGGCCGCCGACGCCCTGCACCGGTTGTCGCACGAGGTCTGCCGGGGGCGCTGGGTCGCCCTCGGCGGTGGCGGCTACGAGATCGTCGACGTCGTCCCGCGGTCGTGGACCCACCTCACGGCGATCGCGGCGCACCGGCCGGTGCCGCTCACCGAAGCCGTCCCGGAGGGCTGGCTCGACCACGTGCGCACCCTGCTCGGGCGTGAGGGCCCACGCCGGATGGGCGACCTCGACCCCGCCGAGGGGCCGATCTGGCACCAGCCCTGGGACATGGGCTACAACCCGCACAGCGAGGTGGACCGGGCGGTGATGGCCACGCGCCAGGCCGTCTTTCCCCTCCACGGCCTCGATGTCTGGTTCGACTGAGGGCGGTCCGTTCGGGCGATCTGTTCCATCCGTACGGCGTGTCGACTGGACAGTGGGGATTTAGTTTTCACATTGACTTCCCCATGAGTCACATCAGCCCCTACAGTTCCCCTTGCACGAGCGTAGAGGTCCGCCGGAGGGGAAGCCGGCGATGCGCGCGTGTAGAAGATCGAGGTTCACATGTCCAACGAGCGACAGCTCGCCGAGGTGCGGTTCCTGACCGTCGCCGAGGTGGCCTCGATCATGCGCGTGTCGAAGATGACGGTGTACCGCATGGTGCACGCAGGTGAGCTTCCCGCCATCCGCGTCGGTCGGTCCTTCCGGGTCCCGGAGGATGCCGTGCACAAGTACCTGCGCACTTCGTACGTCGACACCGCCTGATCGGTCGGCTGCAGCAGACAGCGAGGGCGGACCGGGACGAGGAGTCCCGGTCCGCCCTCGCTGTGCGTCGCGGCCGCCTGGTCGCCGCCCCGCAGGGACGCCCCGTCAGCGGTTGTCGACCGCGGTGACCGCCACCTTGACGTTCGCGCCGGTGTAGAGCTGCGTCACCAGGTAGACCGAGCCGGGTGGGATGACCGCCGACTCGTCGCCGGCCGCGGTCGCGACCGACCCGGTGGGCTGGCAGGAGCTGTCGAGGAAGTACAGGTCGAGGTCGTGCCCGACCGTGGCGTCCGCGTCGCTCGTGCCCTTGACCGACACCGAGTGCAGCCCGTCGGAGAACCCGGCCGGGAACTTGCTCACCCAGCCGTCCACCCCCTGGCTGGCCGGCGGGAACGTGCAGGCGGTGTTCATCTCCGTGCCCGTGACCCCGAAGACGTTCTGCAGCCCGGTGGCGTCACCCGCGGCGGGGTTCGGGGCGGTGATGGTGCCGGAGTCCGTGAAGGGCTTGTCAGGGGTGACCGAGCCGTTCTGGACGACCGCCCCCGACCCGAACACCTCGATGTCGGCGACCTGCGCCTGGGTGGCGGTGTTGCCCTGCACCGAGTCGACGAAGAACCGCACGTACCCCGCCTTCACCGGCGTCGACAACGCGAACGTCGTGAAGTTGAGGTCGGGCGCCGTGGGCCGCGGCGCGGCATACGCGAAGGCACCGGTGCGGGCCGTCGTCCAGGTGACCCCGTCGGTCGAGGTCTGCACGGTGAAGCCCTTCAGGGCGCTGAACCGCGAGGCGTTGGTGGCCTTGAACGCGCTGACGCGCACGCTGCTCACCGTGGCGGGAGCCGCGAGCTTCACGGTCACCCGCTGGTCCGGTCCCTGGTTGTACGGCGTCGTGCCCGCCTTGGTCGCCCAGACCGACGCCGCGGTGTCGTCGAAGGCGAACTTCGCCGGTGCACCGTCGTCCTGGCTGGACGCGCTCACCACCGTGGCACCCGCCGAAGTGGAGGCGAGGTTGGGGGCCAGCTTGATGGTGCGGGCCGCGTTCCTGCCCGCAGCGACGGCGAACCCGTCGATCGTCTGCACGCCGAACCCGGGGGCCTGGAGGGTCAGCGGGTAGGTGCCGGCGACGGCCTTGACGGAGAAGCCGCCGGTGGAGCCGGTCCGGCCGAGCGGGCTCACCCGCGCCTCGAAGCGACCGAGGATGACCTTGGCGTTCGGGACGGCCTTGCCGGTCGTGGCGTTGAGGACGGTCAGGGCGACCGTGCCGTTGCGCGCCGCGGCCGGGTGGTCGAAGCCGGGGGTCGGGTCGGTGTCGTCGCCCGTGATGCTCCTGGCCGAGGCGCCGGCGCCACGCTTGGCGAAGACCGACCAGATGAGGTCGGTGTTGGCGCCGTGGAAGCGGTCGAGGTCGGCGGACAGGATGCCGTCGCGGGCGTCGAGGAAGGACGGGTCCGGTGCGGTCAGCGGCATGCCGTCGGTCACGAGCCGGGCCGCCACGTCCGCACCCTTGGCCGCGCCGTAGCGGGCCACGAGAGCCTTGCGCAGGTCCCACAGCGTGGCCGTCCAGATCTCACCGTCGGCGTGCACCTCGGGCCCGGTGAGGTCGTAGCCGATGTCGCCGAACGTGGTGGGGTTCTGGTCGTAGTTCCAGTTGCGGATGCCGCGGGTCGCGTTGCCGGTCACGTAGTCGCCGACGATCGGCTTGGTGAGCAGGCCGGCGTTGAACCCGTGGTTGAGCGCGTACCAGTCGGACCAGCCCTCACCCATCGACCCGGCCTGCTGCGAACCGAGCGCACTGCCACCCGCGACGTACCGCGTCGACAGGCCGTGGGTGTACTCGTGCTGGATGACGCTCATGTCGAACGAGCCGTCGCGGTAGGGCCCCTCGAACGCGTCGTCGATCGGCTCCCAGAGGAACATCCCGCTCCACGGCGGGATGCCGTCGTCGAGCGTGAGCATGTAGGCGTTGTCCCGACCGGTGTAGGTGGGGCTGCCACCGGAGGCGGCGCCGGCCTGGACGAGGCCGCGGATCGCATCGCCGCCCATGCCCCCGTTGCTGCCGTTGTCGAGCTGGAAGTTGCCCGCGGTCTCGGTGAAGCCGAGCGCGTAGTACTCGTCGTGGATCCGGTTGTGCTGGAAGAACAAGTTGGTCGCGGCGGGGTTGAGGTCCTGGGCGTACGACGGGGGAGTCGTCTGGCCCTTGGTCGCCGCCCACTGGTTCGTGTAGGTGTAGCTGAAGTTGCCCGTCGGAGCGACCGGCCGGGGCGCATTGTCAACAGGCGCAAGGAAGTTCGACCAGTTGGCGTAGGTGTCGGCGTTGTTGCCGTACGTCGTCACACCGGTGCCGACGAGTCCTGTCGGGTCCACCCAGCCCTTGGGGGACTGGGCCGTCGGCCCGAACGACTGCTGTCGGGGCGTGCCGCCCTTCGCGGCCCCCGGGTGGTTGTCGTACACCGTGCCCTGGGGGTCCTCCGCGTGCTGGACGACGCTGGTGCGGTAGAGGATCCGACCCGTGGTGCCGTCGACGACGACCTCCCAGGCCTGCGCCGTGCTCTTGAGGAAGTACACCTTGTATGCCGCGACGGGGCCGGCCTTGGTGCCGAACGTGACCTTCTTGACGTACGACGGCCCGCCGAACGGTCCCCGGGCGAAGGTGGTGTACCCGGCCTGCCTGCCGTCCGCCTTCGGCGTGAAGGCGGTCCCGGGTGCGAGGACGCCGGCGGTCCGCAGCAGGGCGCCGGTCTCACCCAGCACCCAGCCGCCCGTGAGGGTCGCGCCGGGGGTGGGGTCGCCGGCATACGAGAGGACCCGACCGTCCTGGGTGACCGCGATGTTGAGCCGACCGCCCCGGGCGGCGGCCACCCCGGCGGTGGTCTGCACGAGGTCCACGACGTGCGTCCCCGTGCCGGGGAGCGTGTGGTCGCGCACGACCGCGAGGCCGTCGACCTGGCCGGCGGTGAGCCCGAACGCCGCAGCGTTGGACCGCACCCAGCCGCGGGCCACGGCGACGGCGGACCCGGTGGCGGGCGCCGTCAGCGGCTGCGACCCGCGCAGGGACCGCAGGGTCCCGAAGCGTTCGTCCCAGGTCGCACGCGCACCGGCGCCGCTGCGGGCGAGCAGCGCGCTCAACGCGTTCTTCGCGGCGGTGGTCGGGACGACGGGACGGGCCACGGCCCGGGTGTCGAGCGTCCTGGCGAGCGCGTCGACGGTGTCGCCGAGTGCCGGCAGCGCCGGCGAGCCGACGGCGTCGGGGACGGCGGCGGGGGCGCCCGCCGCGGAGGAGAGGGGGAGGGCGGTGGCGGCCGCGGTCAGCAGGCACACCCCCATGGCGATCGAGTGCGTGCGGGACGTCTTCACGGGATCTCCTGCGGACGGGCGGGTCCTCTGTGACCCGGTCGCCCTGTCAACGAGGCCCCTGACGTGGGGTTACTCGGCCTGCGTGGCGGACTGCCGTCGTGGTCGCGTCGGATCCCCGCCACGGGTCGCGCAGAGGGCGAGTTTGGGTGGGACGTGTCGGGCCGCTAGAGTGGCCACCACTGTTCGGCGTGGTGCGTTGGTTCGTTGCCCCGTCCGGCAACACACCACGACCGCAAGGACACTCATGGGCTCTGTCATCAAGAAGCGCCGCAAGCGGATGGCGAAGAAGAAGCACCGCAAGCTGCTTCGCAAGACCCGCCACCAGCGTCGCAACAAGAAGTGATCAAAGGCCCCCGCAGCGCGGGGGCCTTTGCTCTGCCCGGACGCGCCGTCCGGTCCGCGGCCGGGGGGCCGGGTGGTCCGCGGGCCCACGCCCCCTCGCGGCGCCCCGAGTGTGACGAGCGCCGCGTCCACGACGAGGACGCACCCCTCGACGGACGGGCCCGGCTGGATAGGGTGGCATCGGCTGCGAGGAGTGGGACGGCTCGTGACCGCACCAGTTCGTGACTGCGAGATCCAGGGGAGGTGGCCATGGCTGATGTCGTCCTCGTGACCGGCGTCTCCCGCTACCTCGGCGGCCAGTTCGCCCGGCAGCTCACCCAGGACCCGTCGGTCTCCCGGGTCATCGGCGTCGACGTCATCCCGCCCCCGCACGACATCGGTCGGGCGGAGTTCGTGCGGGCCGACATCCGCAACCCGATGATCGGCAAGATCATCGCGCAGTCCGAGGTCGACACCGTCGTCCACATGAACGTCATCGCGACGCCCACGCACGCCGGCGGACGGACCTCCCAGAAGGAGATCAACGTCATCGGCACCATGCAGCTGCTCGCTGCGTGCCAGAAGGCGCCGAGCATCCGCCGGCTCGTCGTGAAGTCGTCCGCAGCCGTCTACGGTTCGAGCCCCCGTGACCCCGCGATGTTCACCGAGGACATGGGCCCGAAGGCGTTGCCCCGGGCCGGTTTCGGCAAGGACTCGGTCGAGGTCGAGGGGTACGTGCGCGGGTTCTCGCGGCGCCGGCCCGACGTCGAGATCTCCATGCTGCGGTTCGCCAACATCATCGGCCCTGGCATCCGCACCTCCCTGACCGACTACTTCGCCCTGCCCGTCGTGCCGGTGCCGTTCGGGTATGACGCGCGCCTGCAGTTCGTCCACGAGCGTGACGCCGTCGGCGCCCTGCTGCTGGCCACGACCGGCCCGGCCGCCGGCATCACGAACATCTCGGGCGACGGCATCATCACCGTCACGCAGGCGGCAGGCATGGCGGGGCGTCCCGTGCTCCCCGTGCCGATGCCGGCTGCCGGGGTGTTCGGCCTCCTGGTCAAGCGCTCGGGCCTGGCCGACTTCAGCAGCGACCAGATCCAGTTCCTCGCCTACGGTCGAGGTCTGGACACCCGCCGGATGCGCGAGGTGTTGGGGTTCGAACCCGCGTTCACCACCCGTGAGGCCTTTGCCGACTACGTCCGCGGCATCGGCTCGGCCCTGCCCGGCGGGGCGGCCCTGGGGGCGGCCGTGTCCGGTGTGGCCGGTTCTGCCGCGACGGCGATCGGTCACGTGTGGGCGGCAGGGAGGAACGACTGATGGCGACCAGCGAGCCCACGAAGAAGGCCACCGCGGCGACGCGGACCACGGCCGCGAAGCGGTCGGCGGCGACCACGAGGTCCGCCGCGAAGACGGCGGCCGGGAAGTCCGCGGCCAGGAAGTCCACGACCACGAAGTCCGCGGCCGCCAAGAGGTCGTCGGCGTCCACGAGGTCCGCCGCGAAGACGGCGGCGCCCCGCCGGGGTGCCCTGGCCGCCGGGGCGGCTCGTGCCTCGGGCGAGCGCGCGCGCCGCCGCAGCACCCCCCTGATCCAGGCGCCCGCTGCAACGACCCGCACCACGGCCCCCGAGACGGCGGTGACACCCGCACCCGCGACCGCGAGCGAGCCGACGGCTCCCCCCAGGGCCACCGCGACCGCGTCGAGCGCGAGCAAGCACCGGCCGCGTCCGGTCGCCAAGGCCGTCCCGAGCCGCAAGGCGGTGGCGCGGTCCGGGGCCCGCACCGGACGACCGGTCAGGGCGCGGACCGCCAAGAAGTCGGCAGCGTCCAGCGCGACCCGCCCGACCCGGGTGCTCAAGGCCGTGCCCGACGAGGTCGTGCTGCCCCCGGAGCTCGTCGTGCCGACCCCCGACCGCACCTCCCGCAGCGTCGCGCCCGGGGTGGAGGAGCTGCTCACGGCCGGCATCGCCGCGATCCGGGTGGCGGCCGAGGCCGCCGGGGTCTCGCCCGATGACGTCGAGCGGCACCTCGCCGCGATGCTGTCCTACCTGCGCCGGCGGATCACCGGCGACTACGCGGTGGACGAGTTCGGTTTCGACGAGGACTTCACCCGCCACTTCTACCTGCCCGTGCTGCGCCCGCTCTACCGGTCGTGGTTCCGGGTCGAGGTGCGCGGCATCGAGAACATCCCGGCGACCGGTGGCGGCCTCGTGGTCGCGAACCACTCGGGCACCATCGCGATGGACTCACTGATGACGCAGGTCGCCGTCCACGACGAGCACCCGGCCCACCGCCACCTACGCATGCTCGGCGCCGACCTGGTGTTCCAGACGCCCGTCGTCGGGCAGGTCGCCAGGAAGTCGGGGTCGACCCTCGCGGCGAACCCCGACGCGGAGCGGCTGCTGTCCAACGGCGAGCTGTGCGGCGTCTGGCCCGAAGGCTTCAAGGGGGTCGGAAAGCCGTTCAGCGAGCGCTACAAGCTGCAGCGCTTCGGCCGTGGCGGGTTCGTCTCGGCGGCGCTGCGCACCGGTGCGCCGATCATCCCGTGCTCCATCGTCGGGGCCGAGGAGATCTACCCGATCATCGGCAACATGAAGGCCGTGGCCCGGCTCTTCGGCGCCCCCTACGCGCCGATCACGCCGACGTGGCCGCTGCTGGGTCCGCTGGGGCTGATCCCGCTGCCGAGCAAGTGGATCATCGAGTTCGGGCGCCCGGTGGAGACCGCCGACCTCGGACCGGGTGCGGCCGACGACCCCATGCTCGTCTTCGACCTCACCGACCAGGTGCGCGAGACGATCCAGCAGACGCTGTACTCGCTGCTCATGCAGCGCCGCTCGGTCTTCTTCTGACCGACTGGCACCGGGAGGGCGCCTGCACAGCGCGCGCGAGAAGGTGCGTGGCGTGGCGACAGTGGCGGCCGTGCAGCCGCGCCCGGGGGTCAGGGGAGCTTGATCGTCGACCCGGGGAGCGTCACCGGGCCGAGCGTCGACCCCGGGACCGTCGCGGTGATGCCGCCGGTCCCGACCGTGGCCGAGGGGAGCGGGACCGTCACCGTCGCGGACGGCAGGGGGAGGGTCGCGCTGATCGTGGGCAGGGTCGCGGTCGCGCCACGGGTCGACAGGGTGGCCCCGACGCCGCCGCCACCGATGGTTGCCCCGCCCGTGCCCGCGGTCGCGCCGGGAGCCGGCCCGTTGCCGCCGACGCCACCGGCGCCACCTGCGCCGCCGGTGACCGGGGCGTCGGGGACGGTGATGCCGCCGCCACCGGCGGTCGCCGGGGAGCTCGACGAACCCGAGCGGACCGGGCCGGACGTGGAGCTCGCGGTGCTGGTGACGTTCGGAAGGGACGACGGCTGGAGGCTGGTCCGCAGCACCTCACCACAGTGCCCGCCGCAGGCGGCGATGCGCCTGGCGGTGGCCACCTGGGAGTCCCGCAGCAGCGCCTCGAGCCGGTCGAGCGACGCGCGGGAGCCGAGCGGGACCTCGTCGCGGAGCGCGTCGACCTGCGGCAGCGCCCGGTCGGTGAAGTCGCGCTGGGCGAGCAGGGCCTGCGGGTTGCCGGTGGCGGCGTAGTCGCGGTCGAGGGCCCGCTGGCCGGCCTGCACCGAGTCGGCGGCAGCGGACAGGGCGGTGTTGATGTCGCCGACGTCGGGCTCGGTGCGAGCAGCCAGGTCCCGGCTGTCGGAGATGTGCTCCTGGGCCTGTCCGAGGTACGTCGTCCCGCGCTGGAAGTCGCTGGTCGCCAGTCGGACGGCCACCCCGTCGAGCCAGCCCTTCACCGGGTACAGGGACTCGCCGGGCACGGATGAGCGCGATGCGACGCCGACGATGCCACCGACCAGGAGGGCGGAGGCCGCGGCGCCGACCAGGGCCCGCGGCAGCCCGCGACCGACGACGACCACGACGGGGGCGGTGCGGGCAGCGGCCCGTCGCGCCGTCGCGGCGCGGGCTGCGGCTGGCGTGGGGGCGGGCAGGGACCGCGCCTCGACCATGAGGCGCTCGCGCAGGGCGGCGACGAACTCGGCGTCGGGCCCGGGAGCGACGGCGCCGACCGACAGCAGCTGGTGGCTGGTCTCGAGGAGGGCGCGAACGCGCGGGTCGTCGGGGTGCTCTCCCTCGAGCGCACGCTGGAAACGATCTGCCGAACGGTTCAGGACTGCCATGCCGACACCTCCCTCCCCAGCTCGGTCGCGGTCTTACGTGCTGAGAACGACGCGGAGGGGCGGAAGTTACGCAGGGAAACCCGTGCGAACCGGGCGGACCGCACGGGGCCGGCCCCGGGCGTCATCGACCGCTCAGAGCGCGACATCGGCGAGCTCCCGGTGCAGCGAACGGACGGCCCGCAGCTGGAGCTGCTTGACCGCCCCCTCGGACTTCCCGAGGACCTTGGCGGTCTCTGCGAGGGTGAGCCCCTGGAGGAAGCGCAGCACGACGCACTCGGCCTGCTCCGGCTTGAGGTTCTTGACGGCGGTGAGCAGGCGCTCGTCACGGAGCCGGTCGAGCACCTCCTGGTCGGGGGCGTCCACGCGCCGGTCGGCGTCGAGCATGTCGGCCGTGGTCACCTCCATGCGGAAGCGGGCCGACTTGGCGTTGTCGGTGATGAGGTTGCGGGCGATGGTGATGAACCAGGCCGCGATGTCACGGCCCTGCCAGGAGAAGGAGTCCATCCTGCGCAGGGCCCGCAGGAACGTCTCCGAGGTGATGTCCTCGGCGAGCTGCTGGCCCCCGACGCGGACGTAGACGTAGCGGTAGACCACGTCCACGTAGCGCTCGTAGAGCATCCCGAACGCCTCGGCATCGCCGCGCTGGGCCAGCTCGACGAGGGCGCTGATCCGCTCGAAGTCCTGGGGCGCCTCGCCCGGACCGAACCCGGCGCGCGCCGCCGGACCGGAGTCCTCCCCGCGGCCACCACCCGAGCCGTCGAGGGTCTCGCCACCGGCGACGCTGAGGGCGACCCGGAGCTGGTCGAGGAACCGCTGCGTCGCCGGTCCCATGCCGTGTCCGTCCAGTCCGACCCCTGCCGCGGCCGGGACGAGGCCGCCGAACGGGTCCGTGCCCAGGGCAGCGCGCAGCCCCGCGAACGGGTCCGCGGCACGGCGACGTGGGCGCATCCAGATAGGGGGAACCTCCTGACCGGACAGTTTTGCCGAAATCACGGCGTTTGTCAGGAGACCTCCACCACACCCGGACGCACCCGGAGCCCGTCGCAGGGCAACTCACGTACCGACGGGTAACCCTCGCGTCGACCGGAACCCCGGCACGCGGCATACGCTGGTCACATGCCCGACCACGCAGAGACCGATGGGGCCGTCGCGCCGCGGATCCGACTCCTCGGCAAGCCCGGCTGCCACCTGTGCGACGACGCCCGGGCCGTGGTCGCCAGGGTCGCCGCAGACCTGGGGGTGGGGTGGCGCGAGGACTCGGTGCTGGACGACCCGGCCCTGATGGAGCAGTACGGCGAGCAGATCCCGGTGACGTTCGTCGACGGGCGTCAGCACGACTACTGGCGGGTCGACGAGACCCGGCTCCGCGCCGCCCTGCAGTCCTGAGCGAGGGTGCCGTGAGGGGCCGTGGTGACGTGGCTCACGCGGCGCGTGAGACGGCTGCTTGTGACTTTGTGCATCGGTTCACAAAGGCGTAATCTCGGTTCGCAGCCCGCGTCAGCCAGGTGCGGACCTTGCATGAACTGAAGGAGCCGGAGAAGACGTTGTCTGCCGACCCGAGCGCTCGTCGGGGCATACCCGACGCCACGGTGGCACGGTTGCCGGAGTACCTGCGCGCCCTGACGGGGTTCGCCGAACGCGGCATCACGTCCGTGTCCTCCGAGGAGCTCGCGGCTGCCGCGGGGGTCCGCAGCGCCAAGCTGCGCAAGGACCTGTCGCACCTGGGTTCCTATGGCGTCCGCGGGGTCGGCTACGAGGTGGACCACCTCGCCTACCAGATCTCCCGCGAGCTCGGACTCACCCAGGACTGGCCCGTGGCCATCGTGGGGATGGGCAACCTCGGGCACGCGCTCGCGGCCTACAGCGGGTTCGCCACGCGGGGGTTCCGCGTCGTCGCCCTGCTCGACCAGGACACCGTCCTGCACGAGCAGGAGATCGCCGGCCTGCCGGTGCAGCCGATGGAGGCCCTCCCGTCACTGGTCACCGACCAGGGCCTGGCCATCGGGGTCATCGCGACCCCGGCCGCGTCGGCCCAGTCCGTGTGTGACCAGCTCGTCGCCGCCGGGGTCCGCTCGATCCTCAACTTCGCACCGTGCGTGCTCGTCGTGCCCGAGGGCGTCGACGTCCGCAAGGTCGACCTCTCGACCGAGCTGCAGATCCTCGCCTTCCACGAGCAGCGCAAGTCGCTGGCCGCCCAGGGGGCCCTCGACGCCGTGGCCGAGGCGGTGTCGCGATGAGCCTGGTCATCCTGGGCCTGTCCCACCACACCGCGCCGCTGAGCCTCCTCGAGTCGATGTCCCTCGACGCCGACGGGCGCTCCGCCCTCGCGGCCAACCTCTTCGCCCGCGACAACCTCTCCGAGGTCACCGTGGTGTCCACGTGCAACCGCACCGAGGTGTATGCCGAGTCGCTCACCTTCCACGGCGCCGTCACCGACATCACCGACGCCCTCACCGAGGTGACCGGGGTGTCGCGCGACGAGCTGCGCGAACACCTCTACGTCCACTACGAGGACCGGGCCATCGCCCACGCCTTCACGGTCGCCTGCGGCCTGGACTCGATGGCGGTCGGCGAGGCGCAGATCCTCGGCCAGATGCGCACGTCGCTGCGCGAGGCCCAGCGCGCCGGGCACGCCGGGCCGTCCCTGAACACCCTCTTCCAGCAGGCGCTGCGGGTGGGCAAGCGGGCACACACCGAGACCGGGATCGACTCGGTCAGCGTCTCGCTCGTCGAGGCCGGGCTGGCCCGCGCCGAGCGTGAGCTGGGTTCGCTCGGGGGCCTCGACGTGCTCGTCGTCGGCGCGGGCGGCATGAGCTCGCTCGCGGCGACCACGGTGGCCCGGCGCGGCGTGCGTTCCCTCACCATCGTCAACCGCACGCTGTCCAAAGCCACGCGGCTGGCCGAGCGCACCGGGGCGAAGGCGCGTCCCCTGGACGAGCTCCACCGCGCCCTCGCCGGCGCCGACGTGGTCATCTCCTGCACCGGCTCCACCGGGGTCGTGGTCGACCTCGCCGGTGCCGCCGACGCCCAGGTGCTGCGTGCCGGCCGTCCCCAGGCCTACGTCGACCTGGCCCTGCCGCACGACGTCGCCCCCGAGGTCGACTCCCTCAACGGTGTGACCCTGGCCGGGCTCGCCTCCCTCGGTGCCGACCTGTCCGGCGGCGAGACCTCGAGCGAAGTGCAGCAGGTGGCCGACCTCGTGATCGGCGAGGTCGCGGCGTACCTCACCTCCCGCGCGGCGGAGACCGTGGCCCCGACCGTGGCTGCCCTGCGCTCGCACGCCGCCGACGTCGTCGCCGGTGAGCTCTCGCGCCTCGACCAGCGTCTTCCCGACCTCGACGACACCGAGCGGGCCGAGGTCCAGCTCGCGGTGCACCGCATCGTCGAGAAGCTTCTGCACACCCCCACCGTCCGCGTGAAGGAGCTCGCCGTGGGCGGTCACGGCGACGGGTACGCCCAGGCCCTGCGCGAGCTGTTCGACCTGCGCCCCGGCGAGGCCGCCACGATGTCCGTGCCGCCCGAGCGGGGAGGTATGCCGTGAGCTCCACGACCGCATACGCGACCGGCTCCCAGCCGGCCACCCGCCCGCTCACGCTGCGTCTCGGCACCCGGCGCAGCGCGCTCGCGACGACGCAGTCGTCGTGGGTCGCCGACCGGTTGCGCGCCCTGGGCCACACGGTCGACCTCGTCACCATCGTCACCGAGGGCGACACCTCCACCGCGTCGCTCTCGACGCTGGGCGGGACGGGCGTCTTCGCCGCGGCGCTGCGCCGCGCCCTGCTGGCCGGCGAGGTCGACTTCGCCGTCCACTCGCTCAAGGACCTGCCCACCGCCCCCGAGCCGGGCCTGACCATCGCCGCCGTCCCGGTCCGCGAGGACCCGCGCGACGTCCTCGTCGCCTCGGAGGGCCGCACCCTCGGCGAGCTGGGGGAGGGCGCCGTCGTCGGCACCGGCTCCCCGCGCCGGGTCGCGCAGCTGGCCGCCCTCGGGATGGGCCTGTCCTTCAAGGACATCCGCGGCAACGTCGACACCCGCATCGCCATGGTGCACGGCGGTGCCCTCGACGCCGTGGTGCTCGCGCGCGCCGGCCTGGCCCGGCTGGGCCGGTTGGACGAGGTGACCGAGTCGATCGACCCGCTGCAGATGCTGCCCGCGCCCGGTCAGGGCGCGCTGGCGGTCGAGTGCCGTGAGGACGACGACGCCACGCGCTCGGCCCTGGCCGTCCTGGACCACGCCGACACCCGCGCCTGCGTGACCGCCGAGCGGGCCGTGCTGGCCCGGCTCGAGGCGGGGTGCTCCGCCCCGATCGGCGCGCTCGCCGAGGTCGTCGAGGGTGAGGACGGCCTCGAGCTGTCGCTGCGCGCGTTCGTCGGCGCGATCGACGGCTCGGTCGACCTCCGTCGCTCCGTCGTCGGCCCCGTCGACGAGGCCGCCACGCTCGGTCACCGCCTCGCCGAGGTCCTCCTCGAGGACGGTGCCGACGTGCTGCGCGGGCCCGAGGAACGACCACCGGCTGACACCGGGGGCCCGGACCCGACGGGCGACCGCCCGTCCGGCCCCGGCCAGCCCCCCGACCCACCCGGGGCGAACGGAGCTACTCCGCTCGCCGCCCCCGACCGCCGCCCAGAAAACGACAGCACGGAGCGTGCCACGTGAGCCCCACGCGCACCCAGCCCACCACCAAGCCCACCCGCCAGCCGGGTCGTGTCGCCTTCGTCGGCGCCGGCCCGGGTGACGCCGGTCTGATGACCGTCCGCTCGATCGAGTTCCTCGCCAAGGCCGACGTCGTCGTCATCGACCAGGTCGCCCGCGAGGACGTCGTCGCCCGTCACTGCCGTGCGGACGTCGAGGTCGTTGACGCCGGTCACGGCGACCACGGCCAGCCGCTGACGCACGCGATGCGTGCCAAGCTCGTCGTCAAGGCGGCCAAGGCCGCCCACGGCGGGCTCGTCGTCCGCCTCATGGACGGCGACCCGGCCACCTTCAACGGCCTCGCCGAGGAGGCGCTGGCCTGCCAGAAGGCCGGCATCGGCTTCGACGTCGTCCCCGGTGTCAGCGCCGTCTCCGCGGTCCCGGCCTACGCCGGCATCCCGCTCACCTCGAGCAGCTCGCCGGCCGTGCACGTGATCGCGGCGAACGACCGGAGCGTCGACTGGTCCGCCTCGGCGACCGAGTCGGTCACCGTGGTGCTGCTCGGCGCGCCCGACGACCTCACCGGCGCACTGGCCAAGCTGCTGGCCGCCGGCCGGTCCGAGTCGTGCCCCGTCGCCCTGACCGAGCGCGGCACGACGATCCGCCAGTCGACCCGGGTCACCACGCTCGGTGAGGTCGCCAAGGTCATGAAGACCGTGGAGTTCCCGGCCCTGGCCGTCGTCGGCTCCACCGTCGCGCTGCGCGAGCAGCTGTCGTGGTTCGAGACCAAGCCGCTGTTCGGCTGGAACGTCCTGGTCCCGCGGACCAAGGAGCAGTCCGGCTCGACCATCTCCCGCCTCGAGTCCTACGGCGCCACCGCCGAGGTCGTCCCGACGATCAGCGTCGAGCCGCCCCGCACGCCCCAGCAGATGGAGCGCGCGGTCAAGGGCCTGGTCACCGGTCGCTACGAGTGGATCGGCTTCACCTCGGTCAACGCCGTCAAGGCCGTCCGCGAGAAGTTCGAGGAGTTCGGGCTCGACGCCCGCGCCTTCGCCGGGCTCAAGGTCGCGGCCGTCGGCGGGGTCACCGCCGAGGCGCTGCGCGAGTGGGGCATCGTCGCCGACCTGGTGCCGTCGGGGGAGAAGTCCGCCAACGGCCTGCTCGCCGACTGGCCCCCCTTCGACGAGGTGCTCGACCCGATCAACCGCGTCTTCCTGCCCCGCGCCGACATCGCCACCGACACCCTCGTCGCCGGACTGGTCGAGATGGGTTGGGAGGTCGACGACGTCACGGCGTACCGCACTGTCCGTGCCGCTCCGCCCGCCGCGGAGATCCGTGAGGCCATCAAGGGCGGCCAGTTCGACGCGGCCGTCTTCACGTCGTCCTCGACGGTGCGCAACCTCGTCGGCATCGCCGGCAAGCCGCACCCGTCGACCGTCATCGCCTGCATCGGGCCGGCGACCGCCAAGGCGGCGGAGGAGCACGGTCTGCGGGTCGACGTCCTCGCCCCCGAGGCGTCCTCCGACTCCCTCGTCGACGCGCTGGCCGACTACGGGCTGGGCCTGGCTGCTGCTGCGGCCGAGGCCGGTGAGGACGTGGTGCGACCGAGCGCCAAGAAGGCCTCGTCGCGTCGTCGGGCGAAGTGACCGACGTGACTGACGCGCGTCTGCCTGCGGGACCGGTCCTCCGGCCCCGCAGGCTGCGGCAGTCCCCGGCCGTGCGCCGGCTGGTCGCCGAGACCCGCCTGCACCCGGCCGAGCTGGTGCTGCCGGTGTTCGTCCGCGAGGGGATCACCGAGCCGGTCGCGATCTCGGCCATGCCCGGGGTCGTCCAGCACACCGTCGAGTCCCTGGTCGCCGAGGCGCACCGCGCCGTCGAGGCGGGTCTCGGTGGCCTGATGCTGTTCGGGGTGCCGGAGCACAAGGACGCCACCGGCTCCGGTGCGGACGACCCGGAGGGCATCCTCAACGTCGCTCTGCGTGCCGTCGCCGACGCGGTCGGTGACCGGCTCGTCGTCATGGCCGACCTGTGCCTCGACGAGTTCACCGACCACGGCCACTGCGGTGTCCTCACCGCGGACGGGCGCGTGGACAACGATGCGACCCTCGAGCGGTATGCCGCGATGGGCCTCGCGCAGGCCCGCGCCGGCGCAGCCGTGCTCGGCCTCTCCGGGATGATGGACGGCCAGGTGGCGTTCGTCCGCGACGCGCTCGATGCGGAGGGCTTCACCGACACGGTCATCCTGGCCTACTCGGCGAAGTACACCTCCGGGTTGTACGGGCCGTTCCGCGAGGCCGTGCAGTCCTCGCTCCAGGGCGACCGCGCGACCTACCAGCAGGACCCCGCGAACGCCACGGAGTCGTTGCGCGAGCTCGAGCTCGACATCGCCGAGGGCGCCGACATCGTCATGGTCAAGCCGGCCGGGCCGCACCTCGACATCGTCGCCGCGGCGGCTGCCATGTCACCGGTTCCCGTTGCGGCATACCAGATCTCGGGCGAGTACAGCCAGATCGTGGCTGCCGCCGAGAACGGCTGGATCGACCGTGAGCGGGTGATGATGGAGTCGCTCATCGGCATCCGTCGCGCCGGCGCGCAGATCATCCTGACCTACTTCGCGTTCGACGCCGCCGCCCTGCTCCGAGACTGACCCGCAGCGGCCGCCCCGCGCCATACCCCTCCCGCCCACCCGCGAGTTTGAAGCGGTGGCGACGTCAGGGCGTCGCCACCGCTTCAAACTCGCGGGGTGGGGGAGGCGGGGCGGAGGCCGGGGGAGGTCGCCCGTGGGTGAGGGGTCAGCGGGTGAAGAGCGCGTCGACGGCGGGGATCCGCGCGCGGTAGCCGCGCAGGAGCTCGCGGGCGACGGTGACCGAGTCGACCAGCGGGTGCAGGGCGAACGCCTCCACGGCCTGACGCTCGTCGCCGGTGGCCGACGCGGAGATGGTGAGGCGCTCCACCCCCCTGACCTGCAGCACCAGCCCGAGCTGGTGCGGTGTCAGGGGGCTGACCGGCAGCGGCCGCGGCCCGTCGGAGTCGACCGTGCACGGCACCTCGACCACCGCGTCCTCGGGCACGCCGGGGACGGCTCCGCGGTTGCGGACGTTGAGGATCAGCGAGGCGGGCTCACCGCGGGAGATCGCCGCCATGATCGCGAGGGCGACGCCTTCGTAGCCACCCCCCTGGACGTCGTGCTCGTCCCGCTCCTCGCCCTCGTCCCTGGCCTCCTTCATGTAGGTGGCGTTGCGCTCCATGCGGACGCGGTCCCACTCGCCGAGCGCGTCGGGGGGTGAGGCGGCCATCGACGCGTAGAAGCCGCGCTGCTGGTCCAGGAGGTACTCGCCGCGGGTCTGGTCCGCGGCCCGGATCGAGGCCACCGCGTCACGGTTGAAGTAGTAGTAGTAGAGGTACTCGTTCGGTATGGCGCCCAGGGTGCGGATCCAGTCGAGGCCGAAGAGCTGACCCTCCTCCATCGAGCCGAGCAGCAGGTCGTCGGCGAGGAGCCGGGGCAGGACGTCCTCGCCGCCGGAGTGCACGCCCCGCAGCCAGCCGAGGTGGTTGAGCCCGACGTAGTCGACGCTCGTCGTGAGCGGGTCGAGCCCGAGGGTCGCGGCCGCCCGCCGGCCGAGGCCGATGGGGGAGTCGCAGATGCCGACGACCCGGTCCCCGAGGACCTGCTGCATCGCCTCGGTGATCATGCCGGCGGGGTTGGTGAAGTTGATGACCCAGGCGTCCGGGGCGACCGCGCGAACGCGTTCGGCGACGTGCCGCGCGACCGGGAGGGTGCGCAGCCCGAACGACAGCCCGCCGGGCCCGGTCGTCTCCTGCCCGAGCAGGCCGAGCTCGAGGGCGACGCGCTCGTCCTGGGTGCGCCCCTCGAGCCCGCCGACGCGGATGGCCGAGAAGACGAAGTCGGCGCCCTCCAGGGCCTCGTCGAGATCGGTCGTCGTGAGCACCGACGGCGGGTCCTCGTGTGCGGCGCCCATCTGGGTCAGGACGCGGCCGATCGCCTCGAGCCGTGACTCGTCGACGTCGTGCAGGCGGACCTCGTCGACCCGCTGCTCGTGGTGGTCGGTGAGCAGGGCCCCGTAGACCAACGGCGTCCGGAACCCCCCGCCACCCAGGATCGCGAGCCTCATACGACGTGGACCTCCGTGCCTGCCGCGCGAGCGGCGTCGAGGGTGGGGCCGTGGGCCCCGGTGGTGGTGATGACGGCATCGAACTCGTCGAGTCCGCAGACCCGCAGCGCTCCGGTGCCGGGGAACTTGTGGCGGTCGACGAGCAGCACCGACCGCTGCGAGGTCGCGAGCAGGGTCCGCTTGACCGGCACCTCGACGAGGGTGGTGTCGAGCACCGTGCCGTCGGTGGCGACCCCGCTCGCACCGAGGAAGGCGCAGGTGGCCCGCACCTGGCGCAGGGCGTCCTCGGTGAGGGTGCCGACGAGCGAGTGGTAGGTCCGGCGGACGATCCCGCCGAGCAGGACCAGCTCGACCGCCGGGTCGTCGCGCAGCACGTCGAGCACCGCGAGGCTGGCGGTCACGACGGTGACGGGGCGGCCGCGCAGCTCGCGGGCCAGCATCATCGTCGTCGTGCCGATGTCGAGGATCACGCAGTCGCCGTCGGCGACCATCGCGGCGGCCCGGACCGCCACGGCCCGCTTGTCGTCGGCGTCGCTCGCGGCCACCTCGGCGAACCCGCGCACCGCGTCGGCGTCGGTCTCCGGCGAGTCGCCGGTCCCGACTCCGGCGCCCCGGCCGTCCGCCGTGTCGAGCACCGCCCCGCCGTGGACCCGGCGCAGCGCACCCGCCGTCTCGAGCTCGATGAGGTCGCGGCGGACCGTGGCCAGGCTGACGTCGCAGAGCGCGGCCAGCTCCTCGGTGGAGGCAAGGCCGTGGGAGTGCAGCCGCTCGACGATCGAGCGTTGCCGGGTGACCCGCATGGAGGCAACATAACAATCACTTCCGCGCAGCGATATGCACAACGCTGAAGAATTGTGATCGTTCTTGCTTGTCTAGGCCGGACCAACAGGGCATTCTGGCCAGCAGGCCCACCGACGAACAGGAGCCCGCAGGTGCCCGACCAGGTGCCCCACCCGCCGTCCGACGCGCCCCCCGTGTCCGACGACACGGCGGCCGCGCACGAGGACCAGGTCTACGACCCCCTCGCTGCCCTGCGCACCCCCGGGACCCCCGAGCTCGACGTCCTCATCTGGGGCACGGTCTTCCTCGACATCATCTTCACCGGGCTCGACGCCCTCCCCGAGGACGGCCAGGAGGTGTGGGCCGACGGTATGGGGTCGTGCCCCGGCGGGATCGCCAACCTCGCCGTCGCCGCGCGTCGCCTCGGCCTGCGCACCTCCTTGGCCGCCGCCTTCGGTGACGACGCCTACGGGGACTTCTGCTGGGAGACCCTGGCCGACAACGAGCACGTCGACCTGAGCCGGTCGCAGCGCTTCGAGGGCTGGCACTCGCCGGTCACCGTCTCCATGGCGGTCAACCGCGACCGCGGGATGGTCAGCCACGGGCACGCCCCGCCCCTCGGCCCCGCCGAGCTCATCGGCACGCCGCCGCCCACCCGGGCCGTCATGGTCGAGCTGTCCGAGCAGCGTCCGCTCATCGGCGCGTCCGAGCCCACCTGGGTGCAGCAGGCGCAGTCGGCCGGCTCGCTCGTCTTCGCCGACGTGGGCTGGGACCCCACCGGGCGCTGGTCGGGCGAGGTCCTCGACCAGCTCGCGGTCTGCCACGGCTTCCTGCCCAACGCCGGTGAGGCGATGGCCTACACGCGCACCAGCACCCCGCACGAGGCGCTCTACGCCCTCGCCGACCACGTGCCGCTCGCGGTTGTCACGAACGGCGAGTCCGGTGCGCTCGCGATCGACTCGGCCACCGGCGAGGAGGCCGTCGTCCCGGCCCTGCGCGTACCGGCGATGGACCCGACCGGGGCGGGTGACGTGTTCGGCGCCTCGATCGTCCTGGGTACCCTCGCGGGCTGGCCGCTGCAGCAACGCCTGGCGTTCGCCGCCCTCTGCTCCTCGTTGTCGGTGCAGCAGTTCGGCGGCAGCCTGGCCGCCCCCGGCTGGGGTGACATCGCGGACTGGTGGACCCAGCGACGGGCGTCGGGCGACGCCAGCTCCTACCATCAGTCGCTGCTGCGCCGGTACGGCTTCCTCGACGACCTCGTCCCCACCATCCCGTTCGGCGCAGGTCGCCGCGCCACCGCCACGATCGCCCGCCACGTCGACGTCGAGGGCTACCCGTGAGCCGCCCGACCCCCGCACCGCACACCTCCAGCACCGCCAGCCCTGCGCCATACCCATCAAGGAGAACGCCCATGAGGAACCGCCCCACGATCCTGCTGGCCACCGCCGGCCTCGTCGGTGCCGCCGCGCTCGCCGCCTGCACGCCGGGCTCCAACGCCGACACCTCGGGCACCACCCCCACGGGCCAGGTCTCGACCGACGCCTCGAAGCTCGGTGACGTGACCCTGACCGTCTGGGACCAGGAGGTCCGCGGCGGCCAGGCGGCGCAGATCGAGGAGCTCAACAAGGAGTTCCAGGCGAAGTACCCGAACATCAAGCTCAAGCGGGTCACGCGCTCCTTCGACGACCTCAAGACCACGCTCAAGCTGGCGCTGTCGGGCAACACCCCGCCCGACGTCTTCGAGGCCAACAACGGTCGCCCGGACATGGGGTCGTTCGTCCAGGCCGGCCAGCTGCTGGCGCTCGACAAGTACGCCACCGCCTACGGGTGGGACAAGCGCTACCCGGAGTCGGTGCGCAAGTACTCGTCGTACACCCCGGACGGCAAGACCTTCGGCTCGGGCAACCTGTACGGCCTCCCGCAGGTCGGCGAGGTCGTCGGCATCTACGCCAACACCGACATCCTCAAGAAGGCCGGCGTCAACGAGGTCCCCACGACGTGGTCCGACTTCGAGTCGAGCCTCGGCGCCATCAAGTCGGCCGGCGAGCAGCCGCTCGTCCTCGGCAACCTCGACAAGTGGCCGGCCATCCACGTCTTCGGCACGGTCCAGGCCCAGAACGCCAAGCCGGACGCGATCCGCACCCTCGGCTTCGGCCAGAAGGGTGGCACGTGGAAGACCCCGGAGAACGCGAAGGCGGCGCAGACGCTCGTCGACTGGGTCGACAAGGGCTACTTCGCCAAGGACGTCAACGGCCTGGGCTACGACCCGGCGTGGCAGGCGTTCTCCAAGGGCAAGGGCGCCTACCTCATCGCGGGCACCTGGCTGCAGGCCGACCTCGGCAAGGCCATGGGCGACAAAGTGACCTTCACCCTCCCGCCGGCTGCCTCGGGCACCCCGGTCGCGACCGGTGGCACGGGCCTGCCCTGGGCGGTCTCCAGCAAGTCCAAGCACCCTGACGCCGCCGCGGCCTACATCGACTTCATCACGAGCAAGGACGCCATGGGCGTGCTCGCGAAGAACGACAACCTGCCCATCGCCGACACCGCCGACCAGACCGCCGGCGACGCGCTCGGCAAGGACGTGTTCGCGGCCTTCGGCACCGCGGTGAAGGACGACTCGCTCGTGCCCTACCTCGACTACGCGACGCCGACGATGGCCGACACCCTCGGCGCCTCGTTGCAGGACCTGCTCGCGAAGAAGGCGACGCCGGACAAGTTCCTCGACACCGTCGAGAAGGACTACAGCGGGTTCGTCTCCTCGAACGGCTGAGGGTGGCCACCCCCTCCGGTCCGCCGGGTGAGCCGCGCAGGATCGCGTGGCTCTACCTGCTGCCCGCCTTCCTCGTCTACGCCGCGTTCCTGCTCTACCCCCTCGGGCGCGCGGTCCAGATCTCGTTCTACGACTGGAACGGCAACACCCTGGCCACGTGGGCGGGGCTGTCCAACTACGCGGACGTCGTCACCGACCCGGCCCTGCGGGCGTCGTTCGGGCACGCGCTGGTCCTCATGCTGTTCTACGCGGTGCTGCCCACCGTCATCGGCCTCGGTCTCGCGGCGATCCTCAACCGCGCCAAGGTCCGTGGGCTCGCCTTCTTCCGCACGGTGGTCTTCCTGCCGCAGGTCGTGGCGATGGTCGTCATCGCCGTGGCCTGGCGCCGGATGTACGCCCCCGACGGCACGGTCAACGACCTGCTGGGTGCCATCGGCCTGGACTCGCTGACCCGCGGCTGGCTCGGCGACTACACCGCGGCCCTGCCCGCGGTCGGGTTCATCGGCACGTGGTTCGAGATCGGCCTCGTGACGGTCCTGCTCCTCGCCGGTATGGGGCGCATCCCCGGCGAGCTGTACGAGGCCGCGCGCCTCGACGGCGCCGGCCCGTTCCGCGAGTTCTTCGCCGTGACGCTGCCGTCGGTGCGTGGTGAGATCTCGGTCGCGTTGACGCTGACCGTGATCGCGGCCCTGCGGACGTTCGACCTCGTCTACGTCACCACCCGCGGTGGGCCGGGGACGAGCACGTCTGTGCCGTCCTTCGAGGTCTACAACCGGGCGTTCCAGCAGGGTCGGGTCGGCTCCGCCGCCGCCATCGCCGTCGTGCTGACGCTGATCATCTTCGCGATCTCGTTCGGCATCACCCGCATCGCCGAGAGGGACGACCGGTGAGGGTCTCGCGCGCCGAACGCACCGGCAACTACGTCATCCTCATCGCCTTCGCGGTCTTCGCGCTGACGCCGATCCTGACGGTCCTGGGTGCCGCCCTCGGCCCCGACGACGCCGCCGGGGGCGTGACGTCCGGGGGAGTGCTCGGACTGCACCCGGGCAACTTCGGGCAGGCCTGGGACATCGGCCACTTCGGCAGCTACCTGCGCACCAGCCTGCTCGTCTCCACGACCGTCGTGGTCGTCAGCCTCGTGCTGTCGATCCTGGCCGGGTATGCGTTGGGCACCATGCGTTTTCGCGGCGCGACGGTGGTGTTCTACCTCTTCCTGCTGGGCATCATGATGCCCAGCGAGGCCGTCCTCGTCCCCCTGTACTACGACCTGCGGGCACTCGGTCTGACCGACACCGTCTGGGCCGTCGTGCTGCCACAGGTGGCGCAGTCGGTGGCCTTCGGGACGTTCTGGATGCGGGCCTACTTCCGCAGCTCGAGCCGGGCCCTGGTCGAGGCCGCGCGCCTCGACGGCGCCTCCACGTGGCGGATCCTGTGGCAGGTGCTCGTCCCGCTGGCGCGGCCCGCCGTCGTCACCCTCACGGTGCTGGTCTTCATGTGGACCTGGAACGAGTTCCTCATCCCGCTGGTCATGGTCACCTCGGAGAACCTGCGCACCGCCCCGCTCGGGCTCGCGTTCTTCCAGGGCCAGTACACGCAGGGCTTCACGCTCCTCGCGGCGGGCGCGTGCATCGTCGCGACCCCGGTCGTCCTGCTCTACGTCTTCCTCCAGCGCCACTTCATCGCCGGGATGCTCGAGGGGGCAGTCCGGGAGTAACAGACCGCAACCCGACCCAGGAGGTCAACGATGATCGCAGGGAATCGCCCACTGGCCAGAGCGGCAGCGGCGTCAGCCGCAGCCCTCGCCGCCGCAGCAGCACTCGGACTCGCAGGATCCGGTCCGGCGCAGGCGTCGCCGCACGACCGCGGCGGACCCAGGCCACCGGACCGCACCACCTCGGCCGGGTCACCGGTCGACCTGGGAGCGCTGTTCATCGGGGCCCACCCCGACGACGAGGCGGGACAGCTCTCGGCGTACGGCGAGTGGAAGGAGAAGTACGGCCTGCGGACGGGCGTCATCACCGTCACCCGCGGCGAGGGCGGCGGCAACGCGGTCGGCCCGGAGGAGGGCCCGGCCCTCGGTCTCCTGCGCGAGAAGGAGGAGCGCGCGGCGGTCGGCAAGGCCGGCATCACCGACGTCTTCAACCTCGACAAGGTCGACTTCTACTACACGGTCTCGGCCCCGCTGACCCAGCAGATCTGGGACCACGAGCAGACGCTGGGCAAGGTCGTGCGCATCATCCGCCAGACCCGTCCCGAGATCCTGTCGACGATGAACCCGGCCCCGTCGCCGGGCAACCACGGCAACCACCAGGAGGCGGGGCGCCTGGCCATCGAGGCCTTCACCGCAGCGGCCGACCCCACGCGCTTCCCGGAGCAGCTCAGCAAGGAGGGGCTGAAGACCTGGGCGCCCTTGCGCCTGCTGGTCCGTGGCTCTGCCGCGACCGCCCCGAACGGTGCCGCCTGCGCCACCGGGTTCACCCTCAAGGACACGACGCAGAACGTGTACGGCGTGTGGTCCGGTGAGCGCGCGAAGTCGGGGAAGACGTGGGCCGCCATCGAACGTGACGCCCAACGGCTCTACGCCTCGCAGGGCTGGGCGACCTTCCCCGACGTGTCGAGCGACCCGAACGCCCTGGGCTGCGACTACTTCCAGCAGGTCGACTCCCGCGTGCCGTTCCCCGCGCCCGGCTCCGCAGCCGCGGGTCGGCCGTCCGCGTCCCTCGACGGGGCGGTGACGCACGCCGCGGGCACGGTGCCGCTGGGAACGCGGATGCGGGTGGCCACGACGAGGTTCGGCGTCCTCGCCGGAGCGCCGTTCACGGCGACGGTCGAGGTGACCGCTCCGGCCAAGGGCCTGCACGACGCCCGGCTGGTGCCGTCCGTGCCGTCCGGCTGGACGGTCGCCGGGAGCGGGGCGATCGGCACGCTCAAGGCCGGTCGCACGGTGACGAAGACCTTCACGGTGACCCCGGCAGCCGGTGCCGCCGTGGGAGACCGCGCCCGCGTTGCCGCGACGCTGCGCTCCGACGAGGGCAGCGGCTACTCCGACCGCCCGGTGCAGGTGGTTGCCCCGGTCGCAGGCACCCAGCAGCTGCTCCCGCAGGTCGCCGACTTCGAGAGGTGGACCGGTGCTGCTGCCGGACAGCCGCAGCTGAGCGGCACGGTGAGCCCGGTGCTCACCCTCGCCTCCGGTGGTTCGCGCCAGGTGCGCGTCGACCTGCGAAACAACTCCGCGTCGGCCCAGTCCGGCACGGTGGCGCTCGCCCTCCCGGCCGGGTTCACGGCGTCGCCGGGCACGGCGGCATACGGGCCGGTCGCGGCGGGAGGGACAGGTTCGGTGACGTTCACGGTCACCAACTCCGATCCCTCGCTGAAGACCTCGAACCAGGGCGGCACCCCGGCTGCGCCTGCGGGTGACTACGCCTACACGATCCGGACGACGTCGTCGGCCGGGTCGAGCACGGCGTCCGCCGCGCTCGAGCTGGTGCCACGGACGACGATCGCGCAGGCGCCGACCGCGCCGTCGGTCGACGGCGTCGACACGGCAGGGGAGTACCCCGGTGCCGCGATCGACATCTCCCGGCTCTGGGAGGGGACGGCCTGCGACTCGGCGGCCGACTGCTCGGCGACGGCGAAGCTGGCGTGGCGCGACGACACCCTCTACGTGCTGGTCGACGTCACCGACGACACCCTCGGCACGAAGCTCGACGCCGCCGACTGCAAGCGGCACTGGCGCACCGACTCCGTCGAGCTGGCCATCGACCCGAGGGGCACGTCGGAGAACACCTCGACGACGTTCAAGGCGGCGATCCTCCCGGTGACCGCGGAGGGTGGTCCCTGCTACGAGCGGGACGCCGACAACCACCAGGGTCCTGGTGCCCAGACGGCACCGGGCATGAAGGTGGCCTCGAAGGTCCGGTCCGGCGGGTACACCGTCGAGACCTCGATCCCGATGTCGCTGCTGCCGGGAGCGGTCGACCCGGAGCACCTGGGGCTCAACCTGTTCGTCTACGACTCGGACACGCAGGACCTGACGGGCCAGACGCGGATCGGCTGGTCGACGTGGGGCGGGGTGCAGGGTGACCCCTACCGCTGGGGCCAGGCGACGGTTGCGGGCTACACGCCGCCGGCCGGTCGTCCGACCACGGCACCCGAGCCGGTCATCCCGCTCAGTGCGCTGTCCTCGCTCGACTCCCCGCAGAGCCTGCGTCAGGCGGTGGCCATCGACGTCCCACTGGCCGGGGGAGCGGCGAGCACGCGGGCGGCCAGTGGCTGGGTCGACAAGGCACGGCTGCGGGGCGACACCGCCCTGGTGCGGATGAGGGCGAACTCCGCCGGGTCGGCGCACGTCCACGTGGTCGACTCGTCCGGGACCGTCGGCAGCCGCACGGTGCAGGTGGCGGCAGGCAGGCACGAGTACGGCGTCGTGCTGGACCGGGCGCCCGAGGGCTCGGTGACGGTGTACGTCGGGTGGCAGGACGCCGCCGGCGGCACCCTGGCCTCCAAGGCGGCCGTCCGTTGAGGTGAGGCCGGCCGGCGGTCAGGACCGCCGGTGGGTGCGCGGAAGGGGCCGGTTCCTCGCGGAACCGGCCCCTTCTCGTGCGTCAGGTGTGCGTGTCGGGCTCAGGCAGCCTTGACGAGCTGGATGTCCAGGTTGATCTTGATCTTCTCGGAGACGAGGACGCCGCCACCCTCGAGGGCGACGTTCCACTCGAGGCCGAAGTCCTTGCGGTTGATCTCGGTGGTGGCCTCGAAGCCGGCCTTCTGGTTGCCCCACGGGTCGGTGGCCAGGCCGTTGAACTCGAGGTCGAACTCGACGGGCTTGGTGACGCCCTTGATGGTCAGGTCGCCCTTGAGGGTGTCGTCGCTGACCTCGGTGGAGGTGAAGGTCATGGTCGGGTTGTTCTCGACGTCGAAGAAGTCGCCGGACTTGATGTGGGCGTCGCGGTCGGCGGAGCCGGTGTCGACGGAGGCGAGCTGGACGGTCGCGTTGATCGTGGAGGCGGTGACGTCCTCGGGGACCGTCGCGGTCGCCTCGAACTCGTTGAACTTGCCGCGGACCTTGGTGACCATGAGGTGGCGGGCGGTGAAGCCGAGCTCGCTGTGCGAGGCGTCGACGTTCCAGGTTCCGGCGGAAAGGTCCTTGATGCTGGCCATGGGGTGTATCTCCTGTGTTGAGGGGGTCTCCGCGGGACTTTCCCGCGGGGTCACTGTGTTGAACATAGCAGAACTGATTTATATTTCAACGATACCGAAGAGATGGAATACTTGACCACCATGAGCACCGCAGTGACCGCGCCACCGCGCTGGCTGACCCCTGAGCAGCAGGAGGCCTGGCGCGCCTACCTGCGTGGCAGCCGCCTCCTCGAGGCCGCCCTCGACCGTGACCTGCAGTCCCACGGCGTCCAGCTGTCCGAGTACGAGATCATCTCGATGCTGTCCGAGTCCCCGGGGCGCCGCCTGCGCATGTCCGGCCTGGCCGACCTCGTCGTGCAGTCCCGCAGCCGCCTCACGCACACCGCTGCCCGGCTCGAGAAGCGTGGCTGGGTGCGCCGTGAGTCCTGTCTGGAGGACCGCCGCGGTGTCGAGCTCGTGCTCACCGAGCGTGGGCTCGCGGCCGTCGAGGAGATGGCGCAAGTCCACATCGAGAGCGTGCGCCGCAACATCGTCGACACCATGACGCCCGAGCAGTTCGCCACGCTCGGGCTGGCCATGGCTGCGATGCGCGACGCCATCCTGGCCGGCGGGCTGCCGTCCTGCAGCGAGGTCTGACCCACCCACCCTCCTCCCCGGGTGTGACCCTGCGCACGCCCCCAGCCACACCCGTCCGTCCGTCCTCAGGAACGGCTGTGACAATGGGTGGCATGACGGCACACCCCTTCGACGCCCCGGCTTCGCAGGCCCTCCTCGAACGCGCGCTCGCGGTCACCCCCGGTGGCGTGAACTCCCCGGTCCGGGCCTTCCGCGCCGTCGGCGGAACGCCCCGGTTCATGGCCTCCGGCTCCGGCCCGTACCTCACCGACGTGGACGGTCGCGAGTACGTGGACCTGGTCTGCTCGTGGGGTCCGATGATCCTCGGCCACGGTCACCCGGCCGTCGTCGACGCCGTCAGCACCGCTGTCTCGCAAGGGTTCTCGTTCGGCACCCCCAGCGAGAACGAGGTCGCGCTGGGCGAGGAGATCGTTGCCCGGGTCGAGCCCGTCGAGCAGGTCCGCCTGGTCTCCAGCGGCACCGAGGCGACGATGAGCGCCATCCGCCTCGCCCGGGGCTACACGGGCCGCTCCCTCGTCGTGAAGTTCGCCGGCTGCTACCACGGCCACGTCGACTCCCTCCTCGCCCAAGCGGGCTCGGGTGTCGCGACGTTCGCCCTCCCGGACTCCGCGGGGGTGCCCAAGGAGATGGCGGCCGAGACGATCGTCCTGCCGTTCAACGACCTGGCGGCGGTCGAGGAGGCGTTCGCCGCCCGTGGCTCCGAGATCGCCGCGGTCATCACCGAGGCCTCGCCCGGCAACATGGGCGTCGTCCCGCCCGCACCCGGCTTCACCGACGGGCTGCGCCGGATCACCGCCGCGCACGGTGCCCTGCTCATCTCCGACGAGGTGATGACGGGCTTCCGCTGCTCGGCTGCCGGCTGGTACGGGCTCGAGGGCCCGTATGCCGCCGGGGCGCCGGACCTGTTCACGTTCGGCAAGGTCATGGGAGGCGGCTTCCCCGCGGCAGCCTTCGGTGGCCGGGCCGACGTGATGGCCCTCCTCGCACCGGTCGGGCCGGTCTACCAGGCCGGGACGCTGTCGGGGAACCCCGTCGCCACCGCGGCCGGACGCGCGACGCTGCAGCAGTGCACCCCCGAGCTCTACGCCCGGCTCGACGAGGTCGCCGACGCGATCACCGGCGCCCTCGACACCGAGCTCGGCAGGGCCGGCGTGCCGCACACCATCCAGCGCGCCGGGAGCATGTTCAGCGTCTTCTTCCGGGACGGCGCCGTGACGAACTACGACCAGGCCCGGGCCCAGCACGTGCCGGCGTTCGCGGCGTTCTTCCACTCGATGCTCAGCCAGGGCGTGTACCTGCCGCCGAGCGCGTTCGAGTCGTGGTTCGTCAGCGGCGCGCACGACGACGCCGCGGTGGATCGCATCGTCTCGGCGCTGCCCGCCGCGGCGTCGGCGGCCGCCGAGTCGTTTGCGACAATCGACTCATGAGCCCTGCCCCCCGCACCGTGGTGCACCTGCTGCGCCACGGCGAGGTGCACAACCCCGACGGCGTGCTCTACGGGCGGCTCGACGGCTACCACCTGTCCGAGCTCGGCCGGGAGATGGCACAGGCCGCCGCCCGCCACCTCGAGGACCACGACATCACCCACGTCGTCGCCTCGTCGCTGACCCGGGCCCAGGAGACGGCCACGCCGATCGCGACGTCGCACGACCTGCCCATCACCACGGACGACCGCGTCATCGAGGCGGGCAACTCCTTCGAGGGGGAGCACGTCGCCGGGATGCGGGCCTCGGCCTTCGCGCACCCGCGCTACTGGGGGCGGTTGACCAACCCCTTCAAGCCGTCGTGGGGCGAGCCCTACGCCGAGATCGCGACCCGCATGGTCGAGGCGATCGCGGACGCCCGTGAGCAGGCCCGCGGTCACGAGGCGGTGCTGGTGTCCCACCAGCTGCCGATCTGGACCGCCCGCAACCAGCTCGCGGGGCGCCACCTCTGGCACGACCCCCGCAAGCGGGAGTGCCGCCTCGCCTCCCTGACCACGCTCACCTACGTCGGCGACGAGCTCGAGGCCATCGCGTACTGCGAGCCCGCTGCCGCCCTGCTCGTCCGCTCCCACGGGGGAACCGGATGAGCCACCGCACCTCCCGTATGGCGCGCGCCTCGGCGATGCTCGCCATACCGGTCCTCGCACTGTCGCTCGCGGCGTGCTCGCAGGACCCGAACTCCATCGCGGCCCAGGCCAAGTCGGGCAACCGTCAGGGCTACATCTCCGGCGACGGCACGGTCGAGGCCATCCCCGTCGCCCAGCGCAACAAGCCCGTCGTGCTGTCCGGGAAGACGCTGGACGACCAGTCGTGGTCGGTGGCCGCCCAGGCCGGCAAGGTCGTCGTGCTCAACGTCTGGGCCTCCTGGTGCCCGCCCTGCGAGAAGGAGGCGCCCGAGCTCAAGGACGCCGCCGAGAAGGTCGCGGCTGCGAGCAAGCCGGTGGTGTTCATGGGGATCAACACCCGGGACAACCCCGACTCGGGCAGGGCGACCGCCAAGCGCCAGGGCATCCCGTACCCGTCCCTGGATGACCAGGACGGCCGGATGATCCTCGCGCTGCAGGGGAAGGCCCCGACGCCGCCGGTCACGCTCGTCCTCGACCCCACCGGCCGCATCGCGGCCCGGGTCGTCGGTGAGGTGACGTCCTCGACGCTCACCGGGCTCGTCGACGACGTGCTGGCCGAGAAGTAGGTCGGCCACCCTTGACTGCTGATGTCGCGGACACGGTGACCTCCGGCGCCCTCCCGGTCGCCGTCGTCGTCGCCCTGCTCGCCGGGATGGTGTCGTTCGCCTCACCCTGCGTGCTGCCGCTCGTGCCCGGATTCCTGGGGTACGTCACCGGGCTGTCGGACGAGTCGCTGGCGCAGCGCTCGCGGCACCGGATGGTGGCCGGCGCGCTGCTGTTCGTGCTCGGATTCACCGTCGTCTTCATGGCGACGACGGTGTTCCTCGCGAGCCTCGGTGCCACCTTCGTCGAGCACCGTCAGCTGCTCATGCGCGGAGGGGGCGTCCTCGTCATCCTCATGGCGCTGGTCTTCCTCGGTGTGGGGACCCGCGCAGGGTCGCAGCGCGAGCTGAAGATCCACCGCCGTCCGGCCTCGGGACTTGCGGGCGCGCCCCTGCTCGGGGCGGTCTTCGGTCTCGGCTGGGCGCCCTGCACCGGCCCCACGCTGGGGGCGGTGGTCGCCCTGGCCACCATCACCGGCGACCAGTCGGCGGTGACGCGCGGCACCATCCTCGCGCTGGCCTACAGCCTCGGTCTGGGCCTGCCCTTCCTCCTCATCGCCGCGGGGTTCGAGCGGTTCGGGCGGGTCTCGGCCTTCCTGCGCCGCCACCAGCGCGGCATCCAGCTGTTCGGCGGCGCCCTGCTGCTGGTCATCGGGGTCCTCCTCGTGACCGGTGTCTGGGAGTCCTGGACCCGATACCTGCAGACCTCGCTGGTCAGCGGATTCCAGACGGTGATCTGACGTGGCCGACACCATCACCCAGCCGAGGCTGGGCCTCGTGGGCTGGCTGCGCTGGATGTGGCGCCAGCTCACGAGCATGCGCACCGCCCTCTTCCTCCTGCTGCTCCTGGCGATCGGCGCCCTGCCGGGCTCGATCTGGCCGCAGCGCAGCATCGACTCGGCGCGCACCGCCGACTACATCGCCAACCACCCCAAGGCCGGGCCGTGGCTCGACCGGTTCGGGTTCTTCGAGGTGTACGCCTCGCCGTGGTTCGCGGCGATCTACCTGCTGCTGTTCGTCTCCCTCGTCGGCTGCGTGCTGCCCCGCAGCAAGGTGCACTGGACCGCGATGCGCTCCCGGCCGCCGCGGGCGCCGGCGCGGCCCGAGCGGCTGCCGTCGTCGGGTCGGGCCGAGCTGGAGGCCACCTCCGAGGAGGTGCTCGACGCGGCTCGTGAGGTGCTGCGCGGCAAGCGGTTCCGCACCGACTCGCACGACGAGACCTCGGTGAGCGCGGAGAAGGGCTACCTCAAGGAGACCGGAAACCTGGTCTTCCACCTGTCGCTGATCTTCGTCATCATCGGCGTCGCCGTGGGCCACCTGTGGGGCTGGAAGGGCGACGTGATCATCCCCGTGGGCAAGACCTTCTCGAACACGCTGCTGCAGTACGACACGTTCGCCCCCGGGCCCTGGGTCGACCCGCAGAAGCTGTCCCCGTTCAGCCTCAAGGTCGACAAGCTCGACGCCACCTTCGAGGAGAACGTCACCGGGCGCGGCCAGTTCGGCCAGCCGCGCGACTTCACCGCACACGTCACGACCGAGGCCGTGCCCGGCGCCCCGCCGAAGCAGTCGACGATCAAGGTCAACCACCCGCTCGAGATGACCGACGCCGGGGTCTTCCTGCTGGGCAACGGCTACGCCCCGGTCGTCACCGTGCGCGACAAGGACGGCAACAAGACCTACAGCGGACCGGTGCCGTTCCTCGCGCAGGACAACAACTACACGTCGGTCGGGGCCATCAAGGTGCCCGGTGCCGGGCCCAAGCAGCTCGGCTTCTCGGGCCTGTTCCTGCCGACCGCCATCATCGACAAGGACAAGGGTCCGACCTCGATCTTCCCCGACGCGAAGAAGCCGGCGCTCGCACTGACGCTCTTCGAGGGAACCCTCTTCCCGGGTGGTCGGCCGCAGTCGGTGTACGTCCTCGACACCGCCGAGATGACCCAGGTGAAGACCGACAAGGACCAGCCCCTGCGGATCTGGCTCGAGCCCGGCAAGACCTTCGAGCTCCCCGGCGACCGGGGGTCGATCACCTTCGACAGCGTGGACCGGTTCGCCGGGCTGTCGATCCGGCACGACCCCGGCAAGTTCATCACCCTGGCCGCGGCGCTCCTCGCGCTCGCCGGCCTGATCTCCTCGCTGGTGGTGCGGCGACGTCGGGTCTTCGTGCGGGTTTCCCCTGCACCCGAGGCGGGACGTACCGTGGTCACCGTCGGCGGGCTCGCCAAGGGCGACGACGACGGGCTCCAGGAGGTGGTCGAGGACATCCTCGCCACCGTGCAACGACGATTGGGCAGCGCATGACGAACGAGACCCTGGCGGGCTACGCCAACGTCAGCCTCTACTCGGCGATGGCGGTCTTCACGATCGCCATGCTGTGCTACGCCGTCTACCTCGCCGGTCTGCTCCCGGCCCGCGACCGCGCGGGCGACCGGGAGCCGGAGCTCGCGGTCGACCGCGAGCTCGTCTCCGCCGGTGCCCCCTCGGAGACGGCGGGCACGCCTGTGTCCGGGACCCCGCGCCCCGGGCGCCCCGACGAGTCGGACGTCCCCTCGCGGGCCCGTGCCGCGGCCGGCATCGGTGCGACGACGACCTGGCTGGGCGGGATGCTGCTGGTCGTGTCGATCGCCCTGCGCGGCCTGTCGGTCGACCGGTGGCCGCTGGGCAACATGTTCGAGTTCGCCGTGATGGGGTCGATGTTCACCTCGATCGCCTTCTCGGTCTGGGCGACCAAGCGGGACCTGCGCTGGCTGGGACTGTTCATCACCGGCCCGATCCTGCTCGTCCTCGGCATGGCCGTCCGGGTCTGGTACACCGAGGCCGCCGAGCTGCTCCCGTCGCTGCAGAGCTACTGGCTCGTCATCCACGTGACCGTCGCCGTGCTGGCCAGCGCCATCTTCACCCTCGGCGCCGCCGCGTCGGCCGTCTACCTCGTCAAGGACGCGTTCGCCCGTTCCGGCCGCAGCAGCTTCCTCGACCGGTTCCCCGACGCGCCGTCGCTCGAGCGCACGGCCTACGGCCTGCACATCGTCGCGTTCCCCCTGTGGACCTTCACCCTCATCGCCGGGGCCATCTGGGCCCGCCAGGCGTGGGCGTCCTACTGGAACTGGGACCCCAAGGAGGTCTGGACCTTCGTGATCTGGGTCGTCTACGCGGCATACCTGCACTCGCGGGCGACCAGCGGGATCAGCCGGCAGACGGCGACGTACATCGCCCTGGCCGGCTACGCCTGCATCATCGTGAACTTCGCCGTCGTCAACGTGTTCTTCGTCGGCCAGCACTCCTACTCAGGCCTGTAAAGGAACCACCCGAACCATGCTGCGGTACTCCGTCCTGCGACTGCTCGTCTTCTTCGGGGTCCTGTCGTTGCTCTGGCTGCTCGGCCTGCGCGACAAGGACCAGCAGTGGATGCTGCTCGTGCTCAGCGCCCTGATCTCCATGGTGCTGTCGTACTTCGTGCTCGCGCGGTTCCGCGAGGAGAGCACCCGGCAGCTGGCCGAGCGCGTGCAGCGCCGCACCGAGGCGAAGCAGGCCGCGGCGGCGGCGGGCGTGGGCACGGTCCACGGGCGCGACGAGTCCGCCGAGGACGCCGAGGACGAGGGCGGCCCGGTCCAGTACCGCTGACCCGCTAGCCGGGGGTCGCGGCCGAGGGTTCGGGCAGCGAGGGCCCGTCGGTGGGGTAGACGCCGACAGCGAAGCCGTAGACGGTGTCGCCGGACCGCGGGAGCTCGTCGAACTCCCGCACGAGGGCGGCCATCCGCTCCCAGAACTCGCCGACCCGGTCCTCCGGAAGCCGGGCGTGGCGGATGAAGCCCCAGAGCTTCCCGTCCCGGAACGCGGCCGCAGACTCCTGCGCGGCGACCTCGAAGTCGTTGAAGTCGCCCGGCAGGTCGGGCTCGCCGGCGCCCCGCTCGACGGCGACGTGGAACATCCGGGCGGTGCGGCCGTAGAAGCGCTCCTCGACGGCGCGGACGCGACGGGTGCGCACGACGCGGACCAGTCCCGCGTCGGCCAGGACCTTCACGTGGTGGGCCATCGTGCTCTTGGGGCGGCCCACCGCGGTCGCCAGCTCGGTGACCGTGGCGGCCCGCTCGTGCAACAGGCCCAGGACCGAGGTGCGCAGGGGGTTGCTGATCGCCCGGACCTGGGCCGGGGTGGTCAGCGCGAGCCGGTCGGCGAGCTCGTAGTCGGGAGGGGTGTTGTCAGCCATGGCCCGATCAGACTACTCTCACAGAACGTTCCATACTGTTGGATCGTTGGAGGAGGAAGTCATGGTCGAGGTCGTCGTGTTCCACCACGTGCAGGGGCTCACGCCGGGGGTGAGGGCGTTCGCGGACGAGCTGCGGCAGGCCGGGCACACCGTGCACACGCCGGACCTGTTCGACGGCCGCACGTTCACGACGATCGACGAGGGCATGGCGCACGCGCGCTCCGTCGGGTTCGACACCCTCCTCGATCGTGGAGTGGCCGCCGTCGAGGACCTGCCGGCGGACCTGGTCTACGCCGGGTTCTCGCTCGGCGTGATGCCGGCCCAGAAGCTCGCCCAGACCCGGGCAGGGGCGCGTGGCGCGCTGCTGCTGCACGGATGCATCCCCGTCTCCGAGTTCGGAGAGCGCTGGCCCGACGGCGTGCCCGTGCAGGTGCACGGCATGGACGCGGACCCCTTCTTCGCCGAGGAGGGTGGCGACCTCGACGCGGCCCGCGCGCTCGCCGCGTCGACCGACCAGGCAGAGGTCTTCCTCTACCCGGGGGAGGAGCACCTCTTCACCGACTCCTCGCTGCCCGCGTATGACGCGCAGGCTGCGGACCTGCTCACGCAGCGGGCGCTGCAGTTCCTCGACCGCGTGGGGCGTACCGCGGACGAGGTGTAGGCCGGCGCCCTGGCCGAAAGCTCGCTGGACGGGCGGGTTCGGTGGCGCATCCTGACCCGCGACACGGCGGATTCCCGCTGCTAGTGTCCCAGCACCTCCATCAAAGGGGGTGGGGGCAAGGGGAACACGGGGACAGGGGACGCGTATGTTCAGCACGCTCAAGCGGGTCGGGGTCGTCGCAGCACTGGTCGGGGGATCGGTTCTCGCGCCGACCCAGGCCTACGCCGCGGACGGGTGCGGCACCGACTACTACAAGCACAGTGACGGCTACCTCACGGCGGACCAGCACTGGACGCAGTCCGGGCGCAGCGCCTGGATCTACCACTCGGGCAGGGTGCGCTGGTGCACCCAGAACGACCCGTTGAACGACGACGAGCGACGCCGTGCGGTCGTCGGCTACCCGTCGTCGGACTACCCGTTCGAGAGCTGGATCATCAAGGGCAGCAACTACCGGGCCTTCTGCGTGAGCCAGAAGATCCGGATCCACATGACGGGGATCAAGTCGTCGTCGTCCTGGAGCCTCGGCGGCACCGTGTCCAAGGACGGACCGGGCGTGGGCTACACCTACAGCTCGAGCTCGGACACCGTGACCGTGACGGTCAACCGTTCGGGGGCCAAGGCGTGCAGCGCCACCAACAACGTCATCGCCCGCACCAGCGGCATCGTCGCGACGGCGCAGGACGAGTCCGGCAAGGTCGACTGGGTCGAGCTCCAGACGACGATCAGCGGGTCCTACGTGGTCAGCGGGACGGTCGTCGGTTTCAGCCACACGTTCTCGGAGAAGGACTACAGCTAGTCGCTCCACGGTGTGCGGCCACGGGCCGTGCGGTCCTCGCACCTCGGGGGGATCGCACGGTCCGTGCCCTACCCGACGGGGCCCGGGTCACATGAGCTCGGCCAGTCGGGCCAGTCCCGGTCCCGTGTGGGTCGCCAGGCGTTCTCGGGCGTCGTCGAGGGCGGTCGACCCGGGGTGGCCGGGCGGAACCCTGGCCGGGTTGAGAGCGACGCCTGTCGACCACTCACGGATGTCGTCCTCCGCCGAGAACGACAACGTGCTCCGGGTGCCGTGGACGATCATCCGCGCCCAGTCCTGGAGGGTGTTCCCGTACTGCGACGGGGGGCAGATCCGGTTCTTCTCGGTGTCGTCGCCTCGGGTCGCCTCGACGTAGCCGGTCAACGCGGCCCCGAACGAGGGGAACCCCGCCCTGATCGTCTGCAGCGTGATCGCCTCGGGCCGCCAGACCGGCACCCGCCCGGGGACCTTGAGGCCGTCCGCCGCGCAGTGGACCACCAGGGCGTCCGGGGCGACCGCGACCGAACCGTGCTCGAAGGTGAGCCGGCCCCGCTCGACGGCCCGGAGGTGTCCCCGGCGCACCACGTTCTCCACCGTCCGCAGCTCCTCGAGCTCCCACGTGGCCAGGGTCGGCGCCTTGGCCATGGCCGGGGTGACGGCAGGGTCGAGGCGCAGCATGATGCCGCGGTCCTCGAGCCGCAGGAACAGCTCGTCCAGCGATCGGGTGTGCCGTGCAGCCTGCATCAGGTCGGCCAGCATCCCGAGGAACACCGCCGGGTCCGGCTGGATGACCGCTCGGTTCAGCATCCAGGGATCCCGTGGCCTGACCCAGCAGATCGCATCCGGATCGACGCCGCGCGCGAGGAGCCAGACGCACGCGTCGGTCGCGGTCTTGCCCGACCCGACGACGACGTACTGGCTCGGTGCCTCGTCCACCCTGCCGAGGTCGTTCACCGACACCACCCGGGCGCCCTTGGCCACCGCGAACGGTGGCGGCGTCTCGGCCGGGATGCTGGGGGACAGGTAGTGGGCGTCGACGATCCGGCACCCCGGCCGCACCTCGGACCGTGCGCCCGAGACCCGCGAGACGAACGTGCGGTTGCCGACGTACTCGGTGGTGGGGTGGAACTCGACCCGCTCGCTGCTCACCAGCCGGTCGAGGACGTGGGCGTAGTACGTGCAGATCTCCGGTTGGGTGGCCCGCTCCTGCAGGCCCCTCTCGGGACCGTCCTGCTGGACCTTGCCGCCGCCGAGCAGGGTCGACGCCACCCCGTAGAAGCACGACGGCTGGTGCAGTCGCACGAAGGGGTATGCCTCGAGCCAGTGCCCGCTCACACCGTAGCGACGGTCGACCAGGACCACGCGGACATCGGCGTGGTCGACGAGCGCATCGGTGAACGCCATGCCCATGGCGCCCGCGCCCACCACGAGGTAGTCGGCTTCGACGACGCGGGTCACGGGGCCACGCTGCCACTCCCCGGGTGGCTCGTCCATGGTCAGCGCAAGGACACCTTCGGCTCGATGCCGAGGATCTCGGCCAGGCGCGCCACTTCCTGCCGGAGTGCGCGGTCAGGGCGCGGGCTCCCGTCCAGCCAGGTGACGGTCAGCTCGCTCGCCTTCGTCGCCCAGGTGCCGCACACGAGACCGCCCCGGACGACGGGGTTCGCCTTGCGCGTCATCAGCTCTCGCAGGGGAGCCGGAGTGACGTGGACGTCCTTGGTGCCGGGGCCCATGACCCACTGGTCGTGACCCGGCAGGAACCGGACCGCGTCCGACGGCTCCGCCGCGAGGAGGTCGTCGACGTCTGCCGCCAGGACCAGGGCCGGGGTGCCCGCCAGGTCGACCGTCGCCAGGTCGTCGGCCAAGGCCGCTAGCCAGCCGTCGATCCGCCTGCGCCCGGAGCTGAGGCCGTTGCCGAGCCAGTAGTGGACGTGGTCGCGGGTGGCCGGTCCGTACACGCGCAGGTAGGCCGACACGGCATACGCCCCGGCCTCGTCGAGGTCGGGGATGCCGCGCCAGCGCGGGTTGGTGTCGAGGCGCTGGAGCGTGAGGCGGCCGTCGCGGGCGGGCGCGATGCTCACGTCGCCCTGCCAGGTCAGTGGCTTCACGAGGGTGCCGGCACCCTCGTCGAACACCGGACGGAGGTGGCGGTACGCGCGGTTCCCGGCCAGGGCCTCCCCGAGCTCCTGCACGGTGAGGGGACCGTCCGCGACCGCCTCACGGACCGCGGCCCGGAAGTCCGGCCAGGCTTCTGGAGTGAGCCGGTAGTGCTCGACCCAGCTCGAGCGTTCCCACTGTCGCCCCGCGGACCGGAGTGCGAGGTAGGCGCCGCCCTCCTCCGGCGACAGGTGGTGCACCGCGCCGCGGAAGGCGAAGGCCTTGATGACGGTGCCCTCGGCCAACGCCTCCGCGAGCCCACCGGGGGTCGAGGACCTCTGGCGCGTCCGGACCGCCAGCTCGGCGAGGGACTCGTCCATCGACGGTATGGCGCCGAGCCGGCGCACGACCTCCGCGACCCCTTGCGTGCCGACGGGATCGAGGAGGTGTCGCCGCAGGCGCCACGACAGGGCCTGCGCCCACGTCGTCGACACCTCTGTGCGCGTGCCCATCGGTGCGCCGACCCCTCAGCCCGCCGCTGCCACGGTCTTGGTCATCACGCAGTTCTTCGCGCCCTTGGGGCGGTCGTAGGTGAAGCCGGCTCGCTCGAACAGGGCGCGGGTCCCGTTGTACAGCACCGACATCTTCTTCCCGTCGTTGTCGTGCGGGTACCCCTCGACGACCCCGCCACCGGCTGCCGCCACGAGGTCCAGGACTCCCTGCAGGGCGATCGCGGAGATGCCGGAACGTCGGTAGCGCTTGTCGACGAACAGGCAGGTGATCCGGAAGTCGGGCACGCGCTCGCTCGTCTCCTCGTACTGCTTGCGGTGGTAGATGTTGGGCAGCTCGTCCGGCGGGCCGTACTGGCACCAGGCCACCGCCTCGTCGCCGTGCAGGACGACTGCGGCGTGCGCCCGGTCGCAGTGGACGAGCCGTTCCTTGAGGGCGCGGTTGGAGTCCGCGTCGTACGTCTTCTCGCCGGCCATGGTGTGGAAGTACGTGCACCAGCACCCGCCGAACACCCCGTTGTGCCGCTCCATGAGGGCCGCGTATGCCGCCCACGTGTCCGGTCCGAGGGCCTCGACCCTGAGCTCGTCCGTGGCCACGGGAGACCTGGTCGTCCTCGTGGTCGTCGTCTTCGTCGTCGTGGGCCTTGCTGTCCCCGCCATGGCGACACGGTAGACCTCGAAGCGGACGATCGGCTTCCGGAAAGTTGTCAGTCCCGGCTCCGGCCGCGTGTCCACAGGGCGGCACGTCACGTCTCGTTGTCCACAGGATGGGTCCTGGCGGGTTGCGTTCCCGGACAGGTCTGGCAGTCGGGATCCGTTGGGGTGCAACGGGTTTGGTGTCTCGGCGGAGTTCGATGGCTGTCGGTGGTCGGGGCTAGGGTTGTCGTATGGATGGGGGCCAGACGCTGGTGCAGCGACGCGAGTCGATCGCGGCTGCCCGGGTGGCGTTGGCCGGTCTGGGGGACTGGTTGTGGCAGGCCGGTGGGGGTGCGGTTGGTGGTGTCGGCGGGTTGGCTGAGCTGTTGGGTGAGGTCGATGCGTTGGGGGCTGCGTGTGATGCGGCCAGGGTGGCGGTGGTGGGGGAGGCGATCGAGCGTGGTGAGCCCGGTAGCGGGCCGCAGGCGTTGAGTGTGGTGTCGTGGGTGCGTCGTCATGCTCCGTCGACGCGGGCTGGTGGTGCGCGGGCGGTGGTGGAGGTTGCTGCGGCGTTCACCAAGGCGGCCAATGCGCCGGTGAGGGCTGCGGTGCAGGCGGGGGTGTTGCCGGTGCGGTCGGCGGCGGTGGTGGTGGCCGAGGCGGACCGGTTGCGTCCGGTGCTGGTCGCGGGTGCTGAGCCGCATGTCGTCGATGGTCTGGTCGCGATGGCGGTCGAGCATGGTCCGCGGGGGTGTCGGATGCTGCGGCCGGCGTTGTTGGCCAGGTATGGCCGGGGGG
>NZ_LMCM01000011.1 GCF_001426245.1 Phycicoccus sp. Root101
AACGTCGCCGACAACTTCTCCGGCTTCACCGAACGTCGCCGACAACTTCTCCGGCTTCACCGCCCGCAACAACGGCAACAGGTCCGCGAACACCTTCTCCAGCTCGATCGCCACGCTCGACCGGTCCTGGCCGATGGTGTCGCCGTCGGCGATCGCGCGGCCCTTGCCGCCGGCGGCCGGCGACACGAGGTCGACGTACCGCTCACCGAACAGGGTCTTGGGCAGCAGGCGCGCCGAGACGTTCGCCGGGATCAACGTGGCCATCTCCGGCTTGAGGGCCAGCTCGAGGCTCGCGCCGTTGCCGGTGGTCCGGATCGAGCGCACCTCCCCGACGATGAGGCCGCGCAGCTTGACGTCGGAGGCGGCCTGCAGCTGCGAGCCGATCCGGTCGGTGAGCAGGGTGACGGTGACGACCGGCGTGAACCGCTTCTGGAAGGAGGCGATGCTCAGCCCCACGAGCAGGGCGACGACGGCGATGAACCCCACGCCGTAGGCGCGGTTGCCGAGCCGGGACATGAAACCGGACGAGGTGGTGGCCATGCGCTAACCCGCGATCCGTACGGTCGTGGTGGCGCCCCACACCGCCAGCGAGAAGAAGAAGTCGACGATGTTGATGGCCACGATCGAGGTGCGCACGGCCTTGCCCACGGCGACGCCCACACCGGCCGGACCACCGGAGGCGTTGTAGCCGTAGTAGCAGTGGATCAGGATGATGACGACGGCGAAGACCATGACCTTGAGGAAGGAGAAGAGCACGTCGATCGGCGGCAGGAACAGGTGGAAGTAGTGGTCGTAGGTGCCCTTGGACTGCCCGAAGTACTCGGTGACGATGAACCGGGTCGCGCCGTAGGAGGACAGCAGGCCCAGGACGTACAGCGGCACCACGGCGACGAAGCCGGCGATCATGCGGGTGGTCACGAGGAACGGCAGCGACGGCACCCCCATCACCTCGAGCGCGTCGACCTCCTCGGAGATCCGCATCGCGCCGAGCTGGGCCGTGAAGCCGCAGCCGACAGTCGCGGCGAGCGCCAGGCCCGCGACGAGCGGGGCGATCTCACGGGTGTTGAGGTAGGCCGAGACGAAGCCGGTGAAGGCGCCGGTCCCGAGCTGGTTGAGCGAGGAGTAGCCCTGCAGGCCGACCTGGCTGCCGGTGAAGAACGCGAGGAAGGCGATGACGCCGACGGTGCCGCCGATGACGGAGAGCGCACCCGAGCCGAGGGAGACCTCGGCGAGGAGACGCAGGACCTCCTTCTTGTACCGGCGGATCGTGCGCGGGCTCCAGGCCAGCGAGCGGACGTAGAACCGCATCTGCTCGCCGAGGCTGTCGAGCGCCTGGCCGGGTCGACCGGCGAGCTCCTGGACCTTGCTCATCCCTGCACCTCCTTCAGATCTTCTGGGGGACGACTTGGAAGTAGATGGCGCTGGCCACGAAGTTCACGACGAACAGGAACATGAAGGTGATGACGACGCTCTGGTTCACCGCGTCGCCGACCCCCTTCGGTCCGCCGCCGGCCGTCAGGCCCTTGTACGACGCGACGACGGCGGCGATGAACCCGAAGATCAGGGCCTTGATCTCGCTGGTCCACAGGTCGGCGAGCTGCGCCAGGGCGGTGAACGACGCGATGTAGGCACCGGGGGTGCCGCCCTGGATGATGACGTTGAAGAAGTAGCCGCCCGCCACGCCGACGACCGAGACCAGGCCGTTCAGCAGGACCGCGACGAGCATCGCCGCGAGCACCCGGGGCACGACGAGGCGCTGGATCGGGCTGATGCCCAGCACCTCCATGGCGTCGATCTCCTCGCGGATCTTGCGGGAGCCGAGGTCGGCGCAGATCGCCGACCCACCGGCGCCCGCGATGAGCAGCGCCGTGACGATGGGTGAGGCCTCACGGATCACGGCGAGGACCGAGGCCGCACCGGTGAAGGACTGGGCGCCGAGCTGCCGGGTCAGGGTGCCGAGCTGGAGGGCGATGACCGCGCCGAACGGGATCGAGACCAGCGCCGTCGGGACGATCGTCACCGAGGCGATGAACCAGCACTGCTGGATGAACTCCTTGGTCTGGAACGGTCGCTTCGGCAGGGACCGCACGACGTCGAGCACGAGGGCGAAGAGCGACCCGCTCTGCCGCAGCGCCCCGGTCACCGGGTTACCCATCAGACCGACTCCTCCGCGGGCGCGGGGGTCTGGGCCGGGGTCTCGGCCGGGGTCTCGGCCGGGGTCTCGGCCGCGGTCTCGGCCGCCGGTGCGGCGACCGAGCTCGTGCCCGAACGGACGCCGGGGACGCCGGCGTTGCCGGACTCGAACGACCCGGGCGGCGGGGTGATGCCGTTGTCGCGGCACCACTGCCCGGCCGGACGCTCGGCGTGCCGGGTGGTGCCGTTGCTCGTGCGCAGCTGCAACGGGATGGGCGGCAGCGGCGGCAGCTCCTGGCCGACCTCGGAGGCGAGCTCCTCGGCGTCCTTCTCCTCGGACATGCCGATCGGGCCGATGGTCTGCGCGTTGAGGAACTGGCGCACCACCGGCTCCTCGGAGCTCAGCAGCATCTCGCGCGGCCCGAACATGGCGAGGTGCTTGTGGTAGAGCAGGCCGATGTTGTCGGGGACGGTGCGCGCGGTGTTGATGTCGTGGGTGACGATGAGGAACGTCGCGTCGATCTGGGCGTTCAGGTCGATGAAGAGCTGGTTGATGTACGACGTGCGCACCGGGTCCAGACCGGAGTCGGGCTCGTCGATGAGCAGGATCTCGGGATCGAGGACCAGCGCGCGGGCGAGGCCGGCGCGCTTGCGCATGCCGCCGGAGATCTCCCCCGGCAGCTTGGTCTCGGCGCCGGTGAGGCCGACGAGGTCCATCTTCTCCATGACGATGGTGCGCACCTCGGACTCGCTCTTGCGGGTGTGCTCGCGCAGCGGGAAGGCGACGTTGTCGTAGAGGTTCATCGACCCGAACAGGGCGCCGTCCTGGAACAGGACGCCGAAGAGCTTCCGGATCTCGTAGAGGTCGTGCTCGCGCAGCCGGGTCAGGTCGCTGCCGGCGATCATGATCGACCCGGCATCCGGCTTGAGCAGCCCCACCAAGGTCTTGAGGAACACCGACTTGCCCGTGCCCGAGGGGCCGAGCATCACCGAGATCTCACCGGCCGGGAGGGTCAGCGTGACGTCGTTCCAGATCACCTGGGACCCGAAACGCTTGGTCAGGCCCTCGACCTTGATCTCAACGCCCACTGCTCACCTCGTCGTGGTTGGGGTACACCGCCGGGTGGCCACGATCGGCCGACCCGGTACGCATGGCTCAACGAGGCCGGGGCCTCGAAGTTACGCCCCGGTACGGACCCGGGAGCGGCCAGAGGCTACCCCACCACGGCGTCCCCGGATCCGCATTCCCGGGGACGCCGAAAGGCGGGCCCGACCGGAGTCGGACCCGCCTTCGGCGGTCGTGCTGTGCTTCCTCGCCGAGGCGGAGGAAGCGTCAGATCACTTGACGGAGACGGTGGCCCCGGCGCCCTCGAGGGCGTCCTTGGCCTTGTCCGCGGCAGCCTTGTCGACCTTCTCGAGAACGGGCTTGGGGGCGCCGTCCACGAGGTCCTTGGCCTCCTTCAGGCCGAGGGAGGTCAGCGCGCGGACCTCCTTGATGACCTGGATCTTCTTGTCGCCAGCGGCCTCGAGGATGACGTCGAACTCGTCCTGCTCCTCGGCAGCAGCGGTGTCGCCGCCAGCCGGGGCGCCGGCCGCAGCAACGGCCACGGGGGCAGCAGCGGTGACGTTGAAGGTGTCCTCGAACTGCTTCACGAACTCGGAGAGCTCGATGAGGGTCATTTCCTTGAAGGCCTCAAGGAGCTCGTCGGTGGAGAGCTTCGCCATGATGGGCGTCCTTTCGTGTGTTTCGGTATGCCGTGAGTGGCGGTTTGGTGTGTGAGCCGGACTCTGACCGGGGTCTCCCCCGGACGGGGTCAGCTCGCGTCGCCACCCTCGGCGACGTCTGCAGCTGCCTCGGCCTCGGGGGCGTCGGCGGGGGTCTCCTCGGCCTCGGCCTCGGCAGCGGGAGCAGCGGCGTCAGCCACCGGTCCCTCGGCCTCGACCTTGGCACGCAGCGCGTCGACGACCCGAGCGGTCTGCGACAGCGGTGCAGCGAAGAGGTAGACGGCCTGGCTGAGCGACGCCTGGAGGGCACCGGCCAGCTTGGCCAGGAGAACCTCGCGGGACTCGAGGTCCGCGAGCTTCGTGATCTCCTCGGGGGTGAGGGCCTTGCCGTCGAGGACGCCGCCCTTGATCACGAGGAGGGGGTTCGCCTTGGCGAAGTCACGCAGGCCCTTTGCGGCCTCGACCGGGTCACCGTCAACGAAGGCGATGGCGGACGGGCCGACGAGCTGACCGTCGAATGCCGTGACTCCGGCATCCTTGGCAGCAAGTTCGGTGAGCGTGTTCTTCACGACGGCGAAGGTGGCGTTTCCGCGCAGCGAGTTGCGCAGGTCGGTGATCTGCTTCACCGAGAGCCCGCGGTACTCGGTCAGCACGGCCGCGCCGGAGGTGCGGAACTTGTCCGACAGCTCGGCGATGGCGGCAGCCTTGTCAGCCTTGGCCATGGGGCCTCCCTTCCGTGTGTTCGACCGTTCGGAGATGAGGGCCCGGCATGAGAAGAGCCCCGTGCACAGGCACGGGGCTCGCACGCTGACAGGCTCGAGGAGCCGGTCCGGCGGGTGAATCGTGGCCTGCGCTGGATGCCCACCTCGGTGGGACCTTCGGTCACGTGCTGCCTCTTGCGGTGGCACGCGACAACCAAGCGGTCTGTGGTCAGGGACCAGAGTAGGCGCTGCCCACCCCGGGGACCAAATCGCGCCACCGCCCCCGAGGGGAGACGGTGGCGCGACAGCGGTCGGGTGGTCACCCGACCCGGTGGGGAGGTGTCAGCTGGTCGGCAGCTGGAAGGTGCCCACCTGGTCGGCCGGGGGCACCGTGATCGTGACCGGCTTGCCCCAGTCCGAGAAGACGATGTTGATGGTCTGACCCTGGGAGTCGACGGTCATCTTGGTCGGGCGGTCCTGGCTGTCGAGGGTGTAGCGCGCCTTGACCGGTGCCACCGAGGGCGAGGCCGTGGCGGTGCTGCCGCCCAGGAGGGCCGTCGGGTCGATGGTGACGTCGTAGACCTTCTCGTCGGCCGAGCTGCTCACGACCGTGGCCTTGCTGCCCTTGAGGGCCGTCGCCAGCTGGCGCGGGTCACCCATGTCACCGGTGAGGCCGGCGAACATCTTGCTCATCGGGTCGGTGCCCTTGGGGTCGATCTTCACCCACGGCTTCGACGAGCCGGGCAGGCCCTTCATGTAGATGATGCCGCCGGTGGAGACGATCTGCAGGGTCTGGCCCTGGATCCCCATCTCCATCGACTGCTCCATCTTTCCGTCCTTCATGGTGAACGAACCCTTGGCGCTCCCCTGCGTGCCGAGGTCCATGGTCACCGTGCCGGAGCCGGCCTTGAGCATCGCGTCGGTCATGCGCGTCGCCAGGGCTGCACCGTCCACGGACTCGCCCGCCTTGGCGGCAGAGGCGGAGGAGCTGGCGCTGCTCGACGACGACGTGCTGGACGAGCTGGGCGAGTTGGAGTCGGAGCTGCCGCAGGCGCTCAGGCCCAGTGCCGCCGTCAGGGCGACGGCGGCGATCGAGGTGGTCTTCATGCGGGTCCCCCAGAAGATGTGGTGCGGATGTGCGACGCGCGCACTGACCTGTCCACCATAACCGCCCTGCTGCGTGCCGCCCTCATGGGCAGAGCCCGCCACCCCTCGCGGGGTGACGGGCTCTGCACGGTGCGGCGGGACTCAGGCGTTGGCCTCGTCCTCGACCAGCAGGTTGCGCGTGCGGTTGTAGTCCAGCGGGATGCCGGGGCCCATCGTCGTGGTCATGGTCGCCTTGAGGATGTAGCGGCCCTTGGACGCCGACGGCTTCAGACGCAGGATCTCCTCCAGCGCGGCACCGTAGTTCTCCACGAGCGACGTCTCGTCGAAGGAGGCCTTGCCGATGATGAAGTGGAGGTTCGCGTGCTTGTCGACGCGGAACTCGATCTTGCCGCCCTTGATGTCGGTGACGGCCTTGGCGGTGTCCATGGTGACGGTGCCGGTCTTCGGGTTGGGCATGAGACCACGCGGGCCCAGGACCTTTCCGAGGCGACCGACCTTGCCCATCATGTCCGGGGTGGCGACGACGGAGTCGAAGTCGAGCCAGCCGCCGGCCACCTTCTCGAGGAGCTCGTCGGAACCGACGAAGTCGGCGCCGGCCTCACGGGCGGCCTCGGCCTTGTCGCCGTTGGCGAACACCAGGACGCGGGCGGTCTTGCCCGTGCCGTGGGGGAGGTTCACGGTGCCGCGGACCATCTGGTCGGCCTTGCGCGGGTCGACGCCGAGGCGCATGGCGACCTCGACGGTCTCGTCGTACTTGGCCTTGGCGGCGGTCTTGGCGAGGCGGACGGCCTCGAGGGGGGCGTAGACCTTGGTGACGTCGATCTTCTCCGCGGCCTCGCGGTAAGCCTTGCTGCGCTTCATTTCTGCTCCTGTGTCGAACGGTTCAGGTGGTGCGGTGGAGTTGTGGTCGGTACGGACCAGCGCGGTCCTGCCACGGGTCTTCGGTGTGCCGCCTGCAGCGGCACACCGAAGGAGAACGGGGGTGTTACGAGAGGCTGGTCTCGACGCCCATCGAGCGCGCGGTGCCGGCGATGATCTTCATGGCCTGCTCCACGTCGTTGGCGTTGAGGTCTTCCATCTTCATCGTGGCGATCTCGCGGACCTGGTCGGCCGACAGCTTGGCGACCTTGGTCTTGTGCGGCTCACCCGAGCCCTTGGGGACGCCGGCAGCCTTCTTGATCAGCTCGGCGGCCGGAGGGGTCTTGGTGATGAAGGTGAAGGAACGGTCTTCGTAGACCGTGATCTCCACGGGGATGACGTTGCCGCGCTGGGACTCCGTCGCAGCGTTGTACGCCTTGACGAACTCCATGATGTTGACGCCGTGCTGACCGAGGGCCGGGCCGACGGGGGGTGCGGGCGTCGCGGCGCCGGCCTGGATCTGCAGCTTGATGAAGCCGGAGATCTTCTTCTTCTTGGGAGGCATGTGCTGGTGTTCCTTCTGTGGTGGTTGGGCCTACGCCGTGGGCGATGACCCGGTTGCAGTACCCCCGAGGACCGGGGGCAGGAGCCGAACCCTCAGATCTTGGCGACCTGGTTGAACGACAGCTCGACCGGGGTCTCCCGGCCGAAGATCGAGACCAGCACCTTGAGCTTCTGGGTGTCGGCGTTGATCTCGGAGATCGTGGCGGGGAGGGTCTCGAAGGGCCCCTCCATGACGGTGACGGACTCGCCGACCTCGAAGTCGACGACAGCGACCTCGCGGGGCTTGCCCCCACCCGCACCGCCGGCAGCGGCCGCGGCCTGCTGCTCGAGGTCGGCCGGGGCGAGCATCGTGTAGACCTCGTCGAGGCTGAGCGGCACCGGCTGGTGGGCGTTGCCGACGAAGCCGGTCACACCGGGCGTGTGGCGCACGGCGCCCCACGACTCGTCGGTGAGGTCCATGCGGACCAGCACGTACCCGGGCATCCGGACGCGCTTGACCAGCTTCTTCTGGCCGTTCTTGATCTCGGTGACCTCTTCCATCGGGACCTGGGCCTCGAAGATGAAGTCCTCCATGTTGAGGGAGGTCGTGCGGTTCTCGAGGTTCGCCTTGACGCGGTTCTCGTAACCCGCGTAGGAGTGCACGACGTACCAGTCGCCGAACTTGCTGGCGAGGGTGTCCTTGAACTCCTTGACCGGGTCGGCCGGCGGCGCGTCGACGTCGACCTCGTCGGTCGCCTCGTCGCCCACCTCGTCGGACACCTCGGTGTCGGTGCTGTCGTCGCTGTCGCTGAAGGCGGCCTCGGGGGTGGCGTCGGTGTCCACGGAGTCGTCGACAGGGTCCGTCCCGGGCTGCTCGAGCTCGGCGGCGTCGGTGCTCGCGGTGACCTCGTCGGTCTGCGGCTCCGCGTTGTCGGTGGTCCACTGGTCGGACACGCTGATGACCTACTTCCTTCTGGTGTTCACCGGGAGGAACCCCGGGTCAGTGCGGCACTGCGGCGACTAGCCGCCGAAGACCCACAGGACGAGCTTGGTGAAGCCGAAGTCCACGGAGGAGACGAGCGCCATCACGAACACGACGAACACGATCACGACGATCGTGTAGTTGACCAGCTCGCTGCGCGTCGGCCGGACGACCTTGCGCAGCTCGTCGAGGATCTGGCTGACGAAGAGCGAGATGGAGCGGAAGAGCCGGGAAACCGGGTTGCCGCCCTTTCCGCCCTTGCGGCTGGTGCGACCAGAGCCGCGGGTCTCCGCGCTCACGTCCGTCACGATGCCTCTTCTCGCTGATGTCTGCCGTGCTGCCGGGTCGGCCGCAGGTCCTGCAACGCAGGGCAGGAGGGACTCGAACCCCCAACCGCCGGTTTTGGAGACCGGTGCTCTACCAATTGAGCCACTGCCCTACGGAACGACCCGCGGGGAGCGGGAGGTTCCGGTGGTCGTCACCGCCCACGCCGAACCTGCCCGAGGGCACGTCGGAAGCATGGTCGAAGTCAACCGAGGAGCAAGCATACGTGAGCCGTGACCCGGAATGCGAACTCGCTCCCGACCACCAGCCCGATCACCCCGCCGACCACGCCCGACCACGTCCGACCACGTCCCCGACGGGTGGGTCCCCAGCGGTGACCCGGCCCGGGTGGCGGCTGTGCGCCATACGGACGCCGCCTGCGCGGCATCACGCACCTCTGGGAGCATGGCAGCGTGACCGAGCAGACCGCCACCAGCCGCCCCACCCCCCTCGCCGAGCGCTCCGCCGCCGACCTCGCGTCGTTCGCGCGGGAGCAGCAGGAGGCGTATGCCGCGCTCAAGGAGCGAGGCCTCAAGCTCGACCTCACGCGCGGCAAGCCGGCCAGCGAGCAGCTCGACCTCTCCAACGCCCTCCTCACCCTGCCCGAGGGGTTCACCGACGCGAGCGGCACCGACACCCGCAACTACGGCGGCCTCGACGGGATCAAGGAGCTGCGCGAGATGTTCGCCGAGCTGCTGTGGGTCCGGCCCGAGCAGGTCGTGGCGGGCGGCAACTCCAGCCTGACGATGATGAAGGACACCCTCGTCGACCTGCTGCTGCACGGTGGCGTGGACTCGCCGCGGCCGTGGGGCCAGGAGGAGAAGGTCACCTTCATCTGCCCCGTCCCCGGGTACGACCGGCACTTCACCCTCCTCCAGTCGTTCGGCATCGAGATGGTGACCGTCCCGATGCATGACGACGGCCCGGACGCCGAGGCGGTCGCAGCCCTGGTGGCGGACGACCCGAGCATCAAGGGCATGTGGATCGTGCCGACCTACGCGAACCCGTCGGGCTCGGTCGTCACCCAGGAGGTGGCCGCGAGGCTCGCCTCGATGCAGACCGCTGCGCCGGACTTCAAGATCTTCTGGGACAACGCCTATGCGCTGCACCACCTCACCGCCGACGAGGCCAAGAGCGCCGATGTCCTCAGCCTCGCCGCCGCAGCCGGTCACCCGCACCGGCCGATCATGTTCGCCTCGACGTCCAAGATCACCTGGGCCGGTGCCGGGGTCGCGTTCCTGGCGGCGTCCGTCGAGAACGTGAAGTGGTACCTGGGCCACCTCGGCAAGGGGTCGATCGGCCCCGACAAGGTCAACCAGCTCCGCCACGCGCAGTTCTTCGGCTCGGCCCAGGGCGTGCGCGACCACATGGTCAAGCACCGGGAGATCATCGCGCCGAAGTTCGCCGAGGTGGAGCGCATCCTCACCGAGCGCCTCGACGGCCTGCAGGTCGCGACGTGGACGCGCCCGACCGGTGGGTACTTCGTCAGCCTCGACGTGCTCGACGGCACCGCCTCACGCGTGGTCCAGCTGGCCAAGGAGGCCGGCATCGCCCTGACGCCCGCGGGTTCCTCCTTCCCCCTCGGTGACGACCCCCGCGACCGCAACATCCGCCTCGCCCCGACCTTCCCGCCGCTGGGCCAGGTCACCGAGGCGATGGAGGCCGTCGCCACGTGCGTCCTGCTCGCGGCCGCCGAGCAGGCGACCGCGGCGCACCCCGCCTGAGTCGGCGCACCGTCACACCGGCGGGCCGGCCCGGGCCGCAGGACGCCGAACGGGACCCTTGGCCTTGCGGCACCCCCTCCGCTGCCGCAGGGTGGTGACATGAGCGATCAGCCCGGCACCGAAAGCATCGAGGACGACCTCGGCAGCTACAGCGTGGACGACTCCGTCGACGCAGGCAGCGGCCAGGAGGGCCTCCTGGACTCCAGCGAGGGCGACAACGAACCCTGGTCCCCGCCCGACCAGCAGCCCCGCAACACCGAGTGGGGCACGACGGCCACCGAGCAGGGCCTCGAGGAGAGCATCGACCAGCGGATCATGCAGGAGGTGCCCGACCCCGACTCGGCCTACGGCGCCCCCGACAACGAGTCCGGGCTCGACGAGGAGCCGCGCGTCGGCGGTGACGACCCCGACAGCATCGACGCCGACCAGGACTTCCTGGGGGACGCCGAGGTGGGCGACGGCCCGGTGGGGACGCTGACCGACCCCGACGAGGGCGCCCGCGAGGACGTCGACGCCGAGCTGCTCGGGGACGAGAGCGGCGGCTCGGGCGACCTGAGCCCCGAGGAGCAGGCCATGCACGTCGTCGACGGCGACTGACCAGGCCCAGTCACCGACGAGAGGCGTCGACCCGCGTGGGTCGGCGCCTCTCGTCGTCCCGGGCGGTGCCAGACTGCACGCCATGCCCCGCCCGGTCGAGTCCCTCCCGAAGGCGCACCTGCACCTGCACTTCACCGGTTCGATGCGCGTCGAGACGGTCCGCGACCTCGCCGTCAAGCACCGGCTGCACCTCCCCGACGCCCTGACGAGCGGGTGGCCGCCACAGCTGAGCGCGCGCGACGAGCGTGGCTGGTTCCGGTTCCAGCGCCTGTACGACGCGGCGCGCGCCTGCGTGCGCGACGAGTCCGACCTGCGGCGGATCGTCCGCGAAGCGGCCCGGGACGACGCGGCGGAGGGTTCGCGCTGGCTGGAGATCCAGGTGGACCCGACGTCCTACGCACCCTTCGTCGGGGGGATCACCCCGGCCCTGGAGATCGTCCTCGACGAGGCCGCAGCGGCGTCGCGCGAGGAGGACACCGGGGTCGCGGTCGTCGTCGCGGCCAGCCGGATCCGGCACCCGCTCGACGCCCGCACGCTCGCCCGGCTGGCGACGCAGTACGCCGGTGACGGCCCGGGCACCGTGGTGGGGTTCGGGTTGAGCAACGACGAGCGCCGCGGGCTCACGGCCGAGTTCGCCCCGGCCTTCGCCCTCGCGCGCCGTGCCGGCCTGGCGCTCGTGCCGCACGCCGGCGAGCTCCTCGGACCGGCGGCCGTCGAGGCCACCCTCGACGCGATCGAGCCGGACCGGCTGGGCCACGGCGTGCGCTGCGTCGAGGAGCCCCGGGTGCTCGAGCGCGTCGCCGAGTCGGGGGTCGCCCTCGAGGTGTGCCCCCGCAGCAACGTGGCGCTGGGCGTCTACTCCTCCCCCGAGGAGGTGCCGCTGCGCGCGATCGTCGAGCACGGCATACCGGTCGCACTCGGGGCCGACGACCCGCTGCTGTTCGGGTCGCGGCTGGCGGCGCAGTACCAGACGGCCCGGGAGGTGCTGGGGTTCTCCGACGAGGAGCTGGCCGAGCTGGCCCGGGGCTCGCTGCGGGCCAGCCGTGCGCCCGCCGCGGTGAGGGACGCGGCCCTGGCCGACGTCGACGCCTGGCTGGCCGCTCCGGCCTGACACCGGACCGGGTCGGGCTTCAGGGGCGGCTGCCAGGGGCGGCCGAGGTCGGCCGAGGTCGGCCTAGAGGCCGTGTCCGACGAGGACGGGCTCGTTGACCAGCACCACGCCGAAGGCCTCGTGGACGCCGTCGCGCACCGCGCGGGCGAGGGCGGCGACCTGTGCGGCCGTGGCGCCGCCGCGGTTGGTCAGCGCCAGCGTGTGCTTGCTGGAGATCGCTGCCGAGCTGCCCGGCAGGCTGAACCCCTTGCCGAACCCGGCCTGCTCGATCAGCCACGCTGCGCTGGTCTTGATGTTGCCGTCGGGGTCGGCGAACCGCGGCGGTGTCGGGCCGTCGACGCCGAGGCGGGCGGCGGCGCGGGACTCGAGGTCGGCGAAGTGGGGACCCGACAGGATCGGGTTCGTGAAGAAGGACCCGCAGGACCAGGTGTCGTGGTCGTCGGGGTCCAGCACCATGCCGCGTCGGCGACGCTGGTGCAGCACCGCCTCGCGGGCGTCGGCGAGCGGCACCCGGTCGCCGACGGCGACCTCGAGCTGGCGGGCCAGGTCGGCGTACCCGACGGGCTGGCTCAGCTCGCTCGGGACGAGCTGGAAGAGCACGTCGAGGACGACGAAGCGGCTCGTGGCCTTGAAGATCGAGTGCCGGTAGGTGAAGGCGCAGTCGAGCGAGGCGAAGGTACGGACCCGCTGCTCGTGCCGGTCCCAGACGCGCACCGAGGCGATCGTCTGGGCGACCTCCTGACCGTAGGCGCCCACGTTCTGCACCGGCGTCGCCCCCGTGCCACCGGGGATGCCCGAGAGCGCCTCGATGCCGGACCACCCCTCGACGACCGCACGGGCGACGAGGTCGTCCCACGGCACACCGGCCGCGACCCGCACCATCACCCCGCCGCACAGGTCCGCCGACTCGACGTCGATGCCGTCGGAGGCGACCTTGACGACGGTGCCGGGGAAACCCGCGTCGGTGACGACGACGTTGCTGCCCCCGGAGATGACCAGCAGGGGCTCGTCGGCGTCGTCGACCTCCCGGACGGCGTCGACCACCTCGTCGGTGGTCGTCGCCGTCACCAGGCGAGCCGCCGGGCCCCCGACGCGCATCGTCGTCAGGTCGGCCAGGGGGACGTCGTGCTCTTCGCTCATGCCGGGGCGATCAGTCGAGCAGGACGACGGCCAGGCAGCGCCCGAGGACCTTGTCGCCACCGCTCGTCACGGTCAGCTCGACGGTCGCGCGGCGGGTGGCCTCGTCGACGGACTTGACCACGCCCGCGACCTCGACGGCGCCGCCGCCTTGGGGCACGACGACCGGCTTGGTGAAGCGGGTGCCGAACTCGACGACGCGTCCGCCGTCGCCGGCCCACTCCTCGACGACCGAGCCCGCGGCACCCATCGTCCACATGCCGTGGGCGATGACGTCGGGCAGGCCGACGGAGGTGGCGAACTCCTCGTCCTGGTGGATGGGGTTCTGGTCGCCGGAGGCGTTCGCGTAGGCCACGAGGCTGTCGCGACCCACGGGGATGGTGCGGGCCTCGATGGTGTCGCCGACAGAGGTGTCGGCCAGGGTGCGCACGCCCATGCTCACTCCCCTCCCCGGATGACGATGGTGGACGTCGACGTGCACAGTGCCGCGCCGTCGGTGGTCGTGAGCTCGGTGCGGGTGGTGACCATCGAGTGGCCGCCCGCCGCGCGGACCGAGTCGACGGTGAGGGTGCCGAGCACCTCGTCACCGGCGGTGATGGGGCGGTGGTGCACGAACCGCTGCTCGCCGTGGACGACGCGGCTGTAGTCGATCCCGGCCTCCGGGTCCTGGACGAACACGGCGTCGCACTGCTGCGCGATGGTCACGGCGAAGGTCGGCGGGGCGATGACGTCGGCGTACCCGGCGGCCCGCGCGGCCTCGCTCGAGGTGTGCACGGGGTCGGTCGAACCCACCGCGGAGGCGAAGGCCGCGAGGCCCTCCGCCGTCACGGCATACGGGCCACTGGGCGGGTAGGTGCGCCCCACGAAGTCTGCGTTCACGGCCATGGCACCCACCCTATGGTGCGGCGCGGGGTGCCGGTCGGACGGGGACACGACAAAGCCGCCCGGGGACTCTCGTCCGGGGCGGCTGTCGAAACGCGTCAGGTCAGCGGGTCTCGCGGTGGACCGTGTGCTTCTTGTCGCGGGGGCAGAACTTCTTCATCTCGAGACGGTCGGGGTTGTTCCGACGGTTCTTCTTGGTGATGTAGTTGCGCTCCTTGCAATCCACGCACGCCAAGGTGATCTTGGGGCGGACGTCTGCGCTCTTGCTAGCCACGGGGCAACCTGCTCTCGGAACTGACGGTGGTGAAGTCTGGACGCCGCGCGCGACATCCAACGACATCGGGCAGCGACACATCAGGCTACGCGAATTCAGGCTGATCCTGAAATCGCGGTTGTAGCGGGAGCGGGGCTCGATCCCGCGACCTCACGATTATGAGTCGTGCGCTCTAACCAGCTGAGCTACCCCGCCATGGGGTGCAGCACCTCGCGATGCCTCTCCCAGAGCCCCCTGTCGGAATCGAACCGACGACCTTTTCCTTACCATGGAAACGCTCTGCCGACTGAGCTAAGGGGGCCTGCACACCGGGGCTCTGGGAGCCGCGCGGAAGTGCGACGGTGAGACTACACGCTCCGGTGCCCGGACCGAAAATCGAGGGTCCGGAGGGCGTATGGCGCGTGGTTCGGGCCCCTACCGGAAGGCCTGTTCGCCCGTCATCGCCTGCCCCACCACGAGGGTGTGCATCTCCACCGTGCCCTCGTAGGTGAGCACCGACTCGAGGTTGTTCATGTGCCGGATCACGGGGTACTCGAGGCTGATCCCGTTGGCCCCGAGGATGGTTCGCGAGGTGCGGCAGATGTCGAGCGCCTCGCGGATGTTGTTGAGCTTGCCGAGGCTGACCTGCTCCGGACGCAGGGTGCCCGCGTCCTTGCGCCGACCGAGGTGCAGCGCGAGGAGCTGGCCCTTGACGAGCTCGAGCGCCATGTCGGCGAGCTTCTGCTGGGTGAGCTGGAACGCGGCGAGGGGCCGCCCGAACTGCTCGCGCTCCATCGAGTAGCGCCGGGCGGTGTCGAGGCTGGACCTGGCCGCCCCGAGGGAGCCCCACACGATGCCGTAGCGCGCCTCGGAGAGGCACGACAGCGGGCCCTTGAGCCCACGGGCCTCGGGGAAGACCGCGTCCGCGGGGAGCCGGACCCCGTCGAGGACCAGCTCGCTGGTGACCGATGCCCGCAGGCTCATCTTGTGCTTGATCTGCGGCGCCGAGAAGCCGGGGCTGTCGGTGGGGACGACGAAGCCCCGGATGGTGCTGGCGCCGTCGCCCTGCTCGTCGACCTGCGCCCACACGACGGCGACGTCGGCGACCGAGCCGTTGGTGATCCACATCTTGGAGCCGTCGAGCACCCAGTCGTCGCCGTCGCGGCGGGCGCGCGTGCGCATCGACGCGGGGTCGCTGCCGTGGTCGGGTTCGGTGAGGCCGAAGCAGCCGATCGCCTCGCCCGTCGCCATGGCGGGCAGCCACTGCTGCTTCTGCTCCTCGCTCCCCCACCGGTGGATGGCGAACATCGCCAGGGAGCCCTGCACGGAGACCAGGCTGCGGACACCGGAGTCGGTCGCCTCGAGCTCGAGGCAGGCCAGCCCGTAGTCGACGGCGCTCATGCCGGCGCAGCCGTACCCCTCGAGGTGCATGCCCAGCAGCCCGAGGGCCCCGAGCTCCTTGGTCAGGCCGCGGAGGTCGTCGACCTCACCCCGCTCGAACCAGTCCGCGACGTACGGCTCGACGCGCTGGTCGAGGAAGGTGCGGACCGTGCTGCGCACGGCCTTCTCCTCGTCGCTGAGCAGGTCGTCGATCCCGGCGAGGTCCATCGGGTCGAGCGGGCGGCGGGTCGAGGAGGCCATGGCCCCATCCTGCCCCTCCGAGCCTCAGTCGCGCGCCTGCACCAGCTCGGCGATCCGCGTGACGGCGAACGCGTAGCCGCTCGGGCCGCACCCCACGATGACGCCGGACGCGATGGCCGACAGGTACGAGTGGTGCCTGAACTCCTCGCGCGCGTGCACGTTCGACAGGTGCACCTCGATGACCGGTCCGCTCACCGTCGCGAGCGCGTCGCGCAGCGCGATGGAGGTGTGGGTCAGCGCGCCGGCGTTGACCACGAACCCGGCGGCGCTCGCCCGCGTCTCCTGGATCGCGTCGACGAGCACGCCCTCGTGGTTGCTCTGCCGGAAGTCCACGGCGAGACCGGCCGCCCCCGCGACCTCACGGCACAGGGCCTCGATGTCGGCCAGGGTGTCGTGGCCGTAGACCTCGGGCTCACGTTCGCCGAGCAGGTTGAGGTTCGGTCCGTTGAGGACGACGACGGTGGGCTCGCTCGTGCCGGTCATACCGCTCATGCGGCCCAGCGTAGGTGAGCAGGCGCCATACCCACGGGGGCCACGCGCAGGGGCCCCACCGGAGCGGGTGGAGCCCCTGCGGTCGTGCGTATGGCGCGGTCAGCCCTTGCGACGCCGCCGCAGGACCAGGCCGATCCCGGCCAGCAGGGCGACGAGTCCGGCCGCGATCTGCTTCGCGTAGGACTTGAGCACGACGGGGAGCACGGCCGTGCCCAGGTCGAGCGCCTCCGCCTCCCGCGCCGGCGTGGGGGTCCGGGCCGCTGCTGCGGCCGTCGGCACCGGCGCCGGGCTCCCGGCGCCGGGAGCCGCGGTCGCCACCGCACCGTCGGCCGGTGCCGCAGCACCCGCGGACGGGGCCACCTCGGGCTCGGCCGGCGCGCCGACCTTGCCCTCGATGCACGCGACGAACTGGCCCAGCAGCTTGTCGGACACGTCCTGCATGACCCCACGGCCGAACTGCGCCGGCTTCCCGGTGACGTTGAGGTCGGTCTGGACGTCGGCCCTGGTGTTGCCGTCGCCTGCGTCGGTCAGCTGGATCGTCACGGTCGCCCCGGCGGTGCCGTTGCCCCGCTTGTCCTTGCCCTTGGCCTCGATGACGGCGCGGTGGGCCGCGTCGTCACGCTCGATGAAGGAGCCGGAACCGGAGTAGACCAGTGCGATCGGTCCGAGCTTGACCTTGACCGTGCCGGAGAACCCGGCGTCGGTCACCTCGGTGACGGTGGCGCCCGGGAAGCAGCTCCCGACCTCCTGCAGGTCCATGAACGTGGACCACGTCTCGTCGACCGACGCGGGCACCGTGAAGGTGTGGCTCAGCTCCACGGGCTCACCCGCCTGCCGCGGCGAGGACCGCGCGCCGGGTGAGGACGGTGGCCAGGTGCTTGCGGTAGTCCGCGTCGCCGTTGAGGTCCGACGGCGGGTTGGTGCCGTCGGCGGCTGCCGCGCAGGCCTCCCGGACCGCGTCGTCGGTCGCCGCCCTGCCGACCAGGGCCTGCTCCACCGCGGTCGCCCGCAGCGGGGTCGAGCCCATGTTCGTCAGCCCGATCCTGGCCTCGGCGATGGTGCCGCCCTCGACGCGGACGGTCGCCGCGACGGCGACGATCGACCACTGGTGGGCGACCCGGACGAACTTCTCGTACCGGCTCCCCCAGCCCGTGTGCTTCGGGATGCGGATCGAGGTGAGCAGCTCGCCCTCGCCGACGGCCGTCTCGAAGAGGTCGACGAAGAAGTCGGCGGCCGCGACCGTGCGGTCACCACCGGGTCCGGTGATGACGAACTCGGTGTCGAGTGCGAGCGCGGGTGCGCCCACGTCGCCCGCGGGGTCGGCGTGGACCAGGGCCCCGCCCACCGTGCCGCGGTGCCGGATCTGGGGATCGGCCACCTCGGTGATGGCATCGGTGAGCACCCCCGCGTGCTGGCGGACGAGGTCGCTCGCCAGCACGTCGGCATACGTGGTCATCGCACCGATCACGACGTGGTCGCCCTCGTCGCGGATGCCTCGCAGCTCCTCGATCCGACCGAGGTCGATGATCTTCTCGGGGGCGTTGAGCCGCATCCGCAGGATGGGGAGCAGGCTCTGCCCACCGCCCATCACCTTGGCGTCGTCACCCGCCTCGGCGAGCGCGCTGAGCGCGTCCGCCACGGACGTGGGCGCGAGGTAGTCGAACTGTGCGGGGATCACTGGCCCGCTCCTTCCGCGGAGGCGCTGCTACTGGGGTCCGGCGGGGCCTGGTTGGGAGCACCCTCGTCGAAGTGCGGCTGGGCACTCCCCGTCGTCGGGTCGGCCTGGGTGCTGCCGGCGGACTGGATCGCCCGCCAGACCCGCTCGGGGGTGCACGGCATCTGGATGTCGTTGATCCCCAACGGGCGGACGGCGTCGACGATGGAGTTGACGACCGCCGGCGTGGACGCGATGCACCCCGCCTCGCCGACGCCCTTGGCGCCGAGGTCGTTCGACGTGGACGGCGAGACCGTGTTGTCGGTGACGAACGAGATCGTGTCGGCCGACGTGGGCAGCGTGTAGTCGACGAACGAGCCGGACACGAGCGTGCCCTGGTCGTCGTAGACCGCCTCCTCCCACAGCGCCTGGGCGATGCCCTGGACGATGCCACCGTGCATCTGCCCCTCGACGATGAGGGGGTTGATGATGTTGCCGATGTCGTCCACGCAGACGTAGCTGCGGATCTTCACCGCGCCCGTCTCCGTGTCGACCTCGGTGGCGCACAGGTGCGTGCCGTGGGGGAAGGAGAAGTTCGACGGGTCGAACGTCGCCTCGGCGTCGAGCGTGGGCTCGGTGCCCTCGGGGAGGTCGTGGCCGGTGAACGCGGCCCACACCACCTCGGCCATGGCCTTGCCGTTGTCGGTGCCCTTGACCTTGAAGGTGCCGGCGCTGAACTCGATGTCGTCGACCGAGGCCTCGAGCATGTGCGCCGCGATCGGCTTGGCCTTCTCGATCACCCGGTCGGCCGCCATGACGAGCGCCTGGCCTCCGACGACGAGCGAGCGGGAGCCGTACGTGTCCAGGCCACGCGGCGCCACCTGGGTGTCGCCGTGCAGCACCTCGATGTCGTCGAACGGGATCCCGAGCCGGTCGGCGACGATCTGGCTCCACGCCGTCTCGTGGCCCTGGCCGTGGGCGCTGGACCCGGTGACGACCTCGACCTTGCCGGTGGGCAGCATCCTGACCTCGGCGTGCTCCCAGCCACCTGCGGCGTAGGAGAGGCTGCCGAGCACGCGGGAGGGGGCGAGGCCGCACATCTCGGTGAAGGTCGAGATGCCGATGCCGAGCTGCACCCGGTCCTTGCTGTCACGACGCTGCTGCTGCTCGCGCCGCAGGCCGTCGTAGTCGAACAGCTCCTTCGCGCGGGCCGTGGCCGCCTCGTAGTTGCCGGAGTCGTACTCGAGGCCGCACACCGAGGTGAACGGGAACTCCTCGTGCTTGATCCAGTTCTTCTCGCGGATCTCCATCGGGTCGACCCCGACCTCGGCCGCCAGCTCGTCCATCAGCCGCTCGATGGCGAACGTCGCCTCGGGCCGGCCTGCGCCGCGGTAGGCGTCGGTCCACGTCTTGTTGGTGAAGACGTTGGTGCAGTTGAACTGGTAGGCGGGGAACTTGTAGATCGCGTTGAACATGAACGCACCCAGGATCGGCACACCGCTGGTGACGAGGCCGAGGTAGGCACCCATGTCGGCGAGCAGGTCGACCTTGAGTCCGGTGACCGTGCCGTCCTTGGTGGCCGCCAGGGTGAGGCGCTGCCACTGGTCGCGGCCGTGGTGGGCCGACAGGAGCGACTCGCTGCGGGTCTCGGTGTACTTGCACGGCTTGCCGGTCTTGCGCGCCGCGAGGGTCACGATGACCTCCTCCGGCGTGTACTGCAGCTTGCCGCCGAAGCCCCCACCCACGTCGGGCGCGATGACCCGGACCTTGCTCTCGGGGATGCCGAGCGTCGCGGCCGTGAAGATGCGGACGAAGTGCGGCACCTGCGTCGAGGACCAGATCGTCAGCTGCTCGCCCGTGGGGTCGCAGACGAACGACCGCGGCTCCATGAACGCCGGGATGAGGCGCTGCTGGCGGTACTCGCGCTCGATGAGGATTCCACCGTCGCGGGCCGTGGCGATCGCATCGTCCACAGCCGTGCCCGTGCCGGCGTCGGCCGAGTCGAACTGCCAGAACGCGCTCTTGTTGGTGCCCAGGTCGGGGTGCGCGAGGACCGCGTCCTCGGCCGACTCCTTGAGGTCGAGCGCAGCCGGCAGCTCGTCGTAGTCGACGTCGACGAGCTCGGCGGCGTCGCGGGCTGCCCGGGCCGAGCGCGCCACGATGACGGCGACGATCTCGCCGGCGAACGCCACCCGGTCGACGGCGATGGACGGGTGCGGCGGCGCCTTCTGGTCGGCCGTGATCGGCCAGGCGTTGGGCAGCGAGCCCTGGATGTCCTTGACGTCCTCACCCGTGAGCACGAGCGAGACGCCCGGTGCCGCCTTCGCGGCTGAGGTGTCGATCGCGGTGATCTTCGCGTGCGCGAACGGGCTGCGCACCATGGCGAGGTGCTGCATCCCGGGGAGCTGGATGTTGTCGGTCCACTTGGTGCGTCCCGTGATGAGGCGCTGGTCCTCCTTGCGCTTGCGCGCGGACCCGATCTCGGTCTTCGGGCGGTCGTCGACAGCGGTCATGACTGGGCACCTTCCTTGGCGCCGGAGCCCGCGGCCTCCTGCACCGCCTTGACGATGTTGTGGTAGCCGGTGCAGCGACAGAGGTTGCCCTCGAGCCCGACGCGGATCTGCTCCTCGGAGGGGTCGGGGTTCTCGTTGAGGACGTCGATGGCCTGCATGATCATGCCGGGGGTGCAGTAGCCGCACTGGAGGGCGTGACAGTTGTGGAACGCCTTCTGCATCGGGTGCAGCTCGCCGTCCTGCGCCAGCCCCTCGATGGTCGTGACCTCGTGCCCGTCGGCCTGGACCGCCAGCACGTTGCAGGACTTCACACTGCGCCCGTCGAGGTGCACGGTGCACGCCCCACAGTTGCTCGTGTCGCAGCCGATGACGGTGCCGGTCTTGCCCAGGCTCTCCCTCAGGTAGTGGACCAGCAACGTGCGCGGCTCCACCTCGTCCTCGTAGCCGACTCCGTCGACCGTGACGTTGATGCGGGTCATCCAACACTCCTTTGTGTTCGAGCTGCACCTGCCGGTGCCTCTTCGGATCCTTGCTGCATTGCCCTGCTCTGACAACCGTCCAACCCGGCTACGTCCCGGCCCCACCCCCTGCGTGGGTGGGGGTGGCCCCAGCGGCCTCGTGCGGCTCGTGCGGGCCCGCTCCGTGGTGGTGGATCGGGCCGTCCCGGTGGGCCAGGCGGTCGCCGCGGCCACCCCACTGGAGGGCGACGATCTCGGCCGCGATGCTCACCGCCGTCTCCTCCGGCGTGCGAGCGCCGAGGTCCAGCCCGATGGGGCTGGAGAGGCGCTCCAGCTCGGCCTCGCTGAGTCCGGCCTCGCGCAGCCGTGCCATCCGGTCCTCGTGCGTGCGGCGCGAGCCCATGGCCCCGATGAACGCCGCCTCCGGGAGGCGCAGCGCGATCTCGAGGACGGGGACGTCGAACTTCGGGTCGTGGGTCAGCACGCAGATGACGGTCCGCGCGTCGAGGCGGCCGGCGTTGCGCTCCGCCTCGAGGTAGCGATGCGGCCACTGCACGACGACCTCGTCGGCAGAGGGGAAGCGGCTGTTCGTGGCGAAGACCGGTCGGGCGTCGACGACCGTCACCTCGTAGCCGAGGAAGTGGCCGACGTGGGCGACGGCCGCGGCGAAGTCGATGGCACCGAAGACGAGCATGCGCGGGCGCGGCGCGAAGGACGACACGAAGACGCGCAGCCCCTCACCGCGGCGCTCGCCGTCGGGCCCGTACGTCAGCGTCTCGGTACGGCCCGCGGCGAGCAGTCCGCGGACGTCGTCGGTGACGGCGTCGTCCGCACGGGCCGAGCCCAGCGAGCCGGAGTCACCGGCGGCGGACCCCTCCGGGCGGACGACGAGGCGACGACCCAGCCAGGCCGGGTCCGGGTGCTCGATGACCGTGGCGACCGCGACCGGGCGCCCCGCCTCCACGTCGTCGGCGACCTCACCGAGCTCGGGGAAGGACTCGCTGCTCACCGGCTCGACGAAGACGTCGAGGATCCCGCCGCACGTCAGCCCGACGGAGTAGGCGTCGTCGTCGCTGACGCCGTAGCGCTGCAGCACCGGCGTCCCGTCGGCGACGACGGTCGAGGCGAGCTCGTAGACCGCGCCCTCGACGCAGCCGCCGGAGACCGACCCCACCGCTTCACCGCCGGGTCCGACGAGCATCGACGCCCCCGCGGGACGGGGGGCCGACCGCCAGGTCGCCACGACCGTGGAGACACCGATCGTCGCACCCGCACGCCACCACCGGAGCAGCTCGGGCATCACCTCACGCACGGGCCACCACCTCCACCAGCTCCTCGAACGCCGCCATGGAGTGCCCGGCGACGAAGTCGTCGATGTGGGGCAGGGCCGCGACGATGCCCTGCTGCACCGGTTCGTACCCCGTCTTGCCCCGGTGCGGGTTCACCCAGACGACGCGGTGCGCGAGCGCCCGCAGCCGGCGCATCTGCTCGCCGAGCGCCTCGGGCGCCTCACGCTCCCAGCCGTCGCTGAAGACCACGACGACCGCGCCACGGGCCATGCCCCGACGGCCCCATCGGTCGAGGAAGACCTTGATGCCCTGGGCCAGCCGGGTTCCGCCGGACCAGTCGGGGACCGAGTTCCCACAGGCCACGAGGGCGCGTTCGGGGTCGCGCTGGCGCAGCGGCCGGGTGACGTGGGTCAGCCGGGTGCCGAGTGTGAACACCTCGACGGGCAGACCCGTGGCGGCGTAGGTGTGGGACAGGCGCAGCAGCGCGTCGGCGTAGGGGCTCATCGAGCCGGAGACGTCGACGAGCAGCACGACCCGTCGCGGCCGGGTGCCGCGCCGTCGCCAGGCGATCGGCCCGGGCTCGCCCATCCGTCGCAGCTGGTCGCGAAGGGTGCGCCGGGCATCGACCACCCCTCGGGCCGCGGGCGTCGGCCGGTGCGCCCGGCGGCGCGGGGCGCGCGGCCGCAGCACGGCGAACAGGGCCGCGAGGCGGGCGCGTTCGGCGCTGCCGAGCGTCGCGATGTCGCGGTGACGCAGCACCTCGGTCGCGCTCGCCTGCGCGTGGACGGCGTCCTCCTCCTGCTCCTGGGTCTCCCCCGAGCCCTGGTCTCCCTCGAGCGGCGCCATGGTGAGGGTCGGCGAGGTCTCCTGCCGGGGCCGGGTGCCGGCTCGTTCGAGACCGAACCACGCGGCATACACCTGGTCGTAGCGCTCGAGGTCGGCCGGTGACGAGCAGAGCGTCGCCTGCCCGGCCCAGTAGACCCCTGAGGGGTCCATGAGCCCGACCGCGGCCACCGCCTCGAGGTAGGTGCGTTCGCGGTCGGCGGTCACGGCCACGCCCGAGGCCCGCAGGGCGCGCGCGAACCCGAGCAGGACGGCATCGGGGGCGTGCAGCGTGGCGGCCTCGGGAACGCTCATGACGTGAGGATCCGGTCGAGGGCGGCACGGACCCGCTCGGAGTCCTCGCGGTACTTCACGGCGACGCCCAGCGTGGCCGAGGCCGTCTCGAGGTCGAGGCTGGTGCTGCCGAGCTCGTGCAGGGCCCGGGCCCAGTCGAGCGTCTCGGCGACCCCTGGCGGCTTGATCAGGTCGTGGTCCTGGCGCAGCGTCTGGACCGCTGAGACCACTTGTGCCGCAAGGGTTTCGGAGACCTCGGGTGCCCGGCTCCGGACGATCTCGAGCTCCCGGGCCAGACCGGGGTGGTCGATCCAGTGGTAGAGGCACCGACGCTTGAGGGCGTCGTGCAGCTCGCGGGTCCGGTTGGACGTCAGGATGACGACCGGGGGCGTGGCGGCGGTCACCGTCCCGAGCTCGGGGATCGTCACCTGCCAGGTCGAGAGCACCTCGAGCAGGAACGCCTCGAACTCGTCGTCGGCCCGGTCGATCTCGTCCACGAGGAGCACGGCCGGCGACTCACGCAGGGCCCGGAGCACCGGCCGCGCGAGCAGGAACCGCTGGTCGAACAGCTGGTCCTCGATCTGCGCGACGTCGCGCGCCTGGTCGGCGGCGACGGCCTCGACGGCCCGCAGGTGCAGGATCTGGCGCGGGAAGTCCCAGTCGTACAGGGCCTGGGTCGCGTCGATCCCCTCGTAGCACTGCAGCCGGATCAGCGGCAGGTCGAGCGTCTCGGCAAGAGCCTCCGCGAGTGCGGTCTTGCCGGTGCCGGGCTCCCCCTCGAGCAGCAGTGGACGCTGCAGGCGCAGGGCGAGCCACGCAACCGTGGCGAGAGAGGCGTCAGCGAGGTACCCGGTCCCACCGAGGCCACCTGTCAGCTCCCCGGCCGACGCAAAGGCCTCCCGTGGCTCCATGTGCCGATCATCACCCACGTGGGCCCGATCCGAAAGGGGAACGCAGATGTGTGAACGACGAGAGGGGCATTCGCCGCGGTCAGCGGTGTGCGAGCCGGACGCACCATCCGCGGGCTGGACATCGGCGCGGTCTCAGACGAGGTCGGCCGGGGTGTCCGCGTCGCGACCCGTGGCGAGGTCGCCGCACTCGACGACGAGGTGCGGGTGGCGGGCGAGGTGGTCGCGCGCCCCCTTGTCGCCGGTGGCCGAGGTGAGGACCTCGTCCCAGTGGTCCCTCCCCAGGAGGACCGGGTGCCCGGGCACCCCCGCGTATGCCGCCCGCGCCAGGACCGCGGGCCCCTCACCCGCCGTCTCGGCCAGGAGCCGCACCACCACGGGCGGGCCGACGTCGGGGAGGTCGACGAGCAGGACGAGCGCTGCCTCGGCGTCGGTGTCCAGGCAGGCCCCGAGGCCGGCACGCAGCGAGGCGCTCTGGCCGTCGGCCCAGTCGATGGCCTCGACGACGACGTCCGCCGGTGCGGTCCCGGCCGTCGCGAGCGGCCGAGCCTCCTCCACGCCCGCGCCGAGGACGACGACCACGGGTCCGCACCCGGACTCCCTGAGCACCCGCAGCCCACGCTCGAGGAAGGTGCCACCCCCGGGATCGGCGACCAGCGCCTTGGGTCGGCCCATCCGCCGCCCTCCCCCGGCCGCGAGGAGCAGCCCCGCCACCTGGCGCGGCTGCTCCCGGGGGACGGTCACCGTCAGCCCTTGAGCCCGGCCTCGATCGCGGCGATGATCCGCGGCCGCAGCTCCTGGGCCGAGATGACGGCGTCGACCGAGCCGACGCTCACGGCGCGGTGGATGCTGTGCACCTTGTCGAACTCCGAGGCCACCTCGCCCAGCTTCTCCGAGCGGACCGCGCTGCGGACCTCGGCAAGCTCGGTCGCCAGCTCGGCCCGGCGGGCCTGGTCGGCCTCGCCCATCGCGGCCTCGAGGTCGCGCACCCGCGGGTCCGACGCCGTACGGGCGTCGACGTCACGGGAGAACACGACGGCTGCCGCCGGCGCACCACCCAGCACGGAGGCGAACGACCCCTCGACGGCGAGCACCGTCATCCGGGGGTTGAGCACCTTGGAGAACACGACGAACGCACCACCGTGGTAGCGCGAGACCACGGTGAAGACGATCGGGCCGTCGAAGTTGACGATGGCGCGGCCGATCTCGGCGCCGTACTCCAGCTGCAGGCTGCGCATCGACTCGGGTGACCCGTCGAAGCCGGACAGGTTGGCCAGGACGACCACCGGGCGGTTGCCGCTGGCGGCGTTGATCGCCCTCGCGACCTTCTTGGACGAACGGGGGAAGAGCGTGCCGGCGGTGTAGGTGTCGGGACCGTCGGTGGGCGGGAACCCGCGGCGGGCCACGGTCTTGGACTCGATCCCCAGCAGGCACACGGGGATCCCACCGAGGTGGGCGTCCTGCACCACCGCGGTCTCGGCGTCGGCCATGCCGGCCCAGCGCTCGAGCGTCTCGTGGTCCTGGTCGGCGACGGCGGCCATGAGGGTCCGGATGTCGAACGGCTTCTTGCGGTCCGGGTTCGTCGCCGAGGAGAAGATGTCGCCGACCGTCGTGAAGCCCGAGTCCGCGAGGGTGTGCGGGAACGTCGTGACGTCGCGGTCGACGGGGTCCGTGGTCTTCGCCCGGCGCGGACCGTCCTCGCCCGGGTGGACGTAGGTGTGGTCGTAGTGGGCCATGAGGACGTCACGGGCACCCGCGAGGTCGGGGGCCCAGTACTGCGCCTGGCCGTTGGGGCCCATGACGCGGTCGTAGCCGCCGATGCCGAAGTTGTCCTCGGCCGAGACGCCGCCGGAGAAGTCCAGCGACTGCTTGCCGGTGAGGACCATCGCGCTGTCCGGCGTCATGACGAGGATGCCCTTGGTGTGCATGAGCATCGTCGCCTCGGCGTTCCAGTAGGGCTGGGCGCCGACGTTGATCCCGGCGACGACGATGTTGATCTCGCCGCCGTCCTGGGTGAACTCGACGATCCGCTTGAGGGCGCGGGCCACCCAGTCCATGTTCTCGGTGCCGGAGTCCATCGAGATGCGGGCACCGGCGGACAGGGCGAACCACTCGACCGGCACCCCCATCTCCTGCGCGAGGTCGAGGGCCGCGATGACCCGCATGCACTCGGCCTCGGCCACGGCGCCGAGTGCCTTGAGCGGGTCTCCGCAGAGCAGCACGCGGGTGATGCCCTCGGGGTAGCGCTCCGTGGGCGTGGTGATGACGCCGGCGATGATGCCGGCCTTGTTGAGGCCGTAGGGGCGGTCGACCGGGACGAGGCTGCCGCGGTCGTCGAGGTCGTACTCCGTGGCGGTCCCACCGTGTCCGGCGATCATCGCCTGCAGCTCGTAGGGGTAGACGACCCCACGGCGGCGGGCGCGGACCACCTTCTGCGCGTAGTCGTCGAGCGGCTTGAGCCGCTCGGTCGGCGGCTCCTCGACGGAGGTGACGACCCCGGACCCCGGCTGGTAGTGGAACCGCGCGGCGAGCGGGGCGCTGGCACCGTCCGGGGTGGCGATGCGGCCCTGGACGAGGACCTCCTCGATCCCGGCGCCGGCGGTCAGCGGCGAGATCTTGGCCTGGAGCGCGGTGAGCTGGTCGAGGTCGGCCTCGATGGGCGGCCAGATGTGCACCCAGACGTGGTTCATGTCGAGGCGAGCCCCGGCTGAGCCGCTCGCGGCGCGCGCCCGGCGGATCGCCTCGAGGCAGTTGGCGATGGCCCGCTCGGCGTGCGGCAGGGCGGTGACCCGGCCGCGCTCGTCGCGGACGACGGCGAGCTGGCGGACCTGGGCCAGCGCGACGAGGCGCTGGTCGGACTCGTTGCCCGGCGCGACGCACCGGTAGAGCAGGACGTCGTCCGGGGCGTCGAGCCGGGTGATGTCGAAGTCGCGCAGCCGCCACAGGTTGAGGCGGCGACCCACCATCGGGTGCACCCCGCGGACGAGGCGGTCCTCGACCATCGCGTCGGCCTCGGGCCGGAACGTGAAGTAGCTGACGGGACGACCGGAGCCGGGGCAGACGGCGACCGCGACCCGGCGCACCTGCTGGGCGAACGGCATGGCGGCCAGCGCGGCACCGAGCCGGGCGGAGGACTCCTCCGGGGAGGACGGCTCGTCGGGCCACGACAGGTAGAGGTCGACCACGGCCTCGTCACCGTCCCCGCGCTGGGCCAGCTGCTCGACGACACCGGCGACGAGGGTGGAGTCCGGCACGAGCTCGTCGACCCGGCCCACCGACGTCACGAGGTGCGTGGGGCGGCCGTCGAGGGAGTAGTCGGCGACGGCGAACGGCCGCGAGTCGACCTGCAGCTCACGCAGCCCGGTGAGGTCGTGCTCGCGGTAGTGGCGCTTGATGAGGACGGCGAGCATCGGCTCGCGGGTGGGGACCCCGTCCTCGAGGCGCTCGGCGAGGAACTGCACGATCTGCTCCGGGATCGCCGCGAGCGCGTCGATGCGAGCCGCCCGCTCGTCCCCACCGGGGACGCCCTCGAGGGCGGCGAGCTCGTCGCGGACGCCGCCGAGGACGGTGGCGCGGTCGGCGTCGACCAGGGGCTGGTCGAACCACCGGAACCGCACGCTCCGGGCGAGGTCACCGATCACCGGGTAGCGCAGCTGGGTGGCGACGACGAGGCGGTCGAGGACGTCGCGGGCGCTGGCGTCCAGCGGCGGCTCGGGTCGCGGCTCGACGATCCAGTGCTGGAGCAGCGCGGTCGCCAGGGCCACCTCGGGGGCCGAGCGCTGCTGGGCCAGGAACACCCGGAACACCGCCTCCTCGAGCTGGGGCGTGCGGTCCAGGCTGTCGAGCCCGTAGTGCCGCAGCACCTGCGAGAGCTTGCTGCGGAACTGCTCGGGCAGCGCTCCACGCTCGACGTCGAGGCTCTGCAGGTAGGTGTGGAAGTGCTCCCGCGGGCTGTGCACACGGTTCTCGACGTGGTCCTCCTCGCCCGCCGGCCGGTTGCGGCTCAGCTCGGCGAAGTCGGCGAACACCTCGAGCACGGCGACCTCGTCGCCGATCTGGGGGTGCCCCGACGCCACGAGCTCGTCGCGGGCCTCGAGGTAGGACCGCAGGGTGCTCCCGCCGTCACGCGGGTCGACGTCGTAGCCGAGCAGCATGGCGCACAGCGAGGCCCGCGAACGCTCGATGACCTCCTGCGCCCCCGCACCGCTGTGGTCGATCTCGGGCAGGTCGAGGTCGACGACGTTCTCGGGGGCCGCCTCGGCGACGTCGTCCGGGTCACCGAGCGGCTCCAGGCGCACCATCGGCGCGCCCGTCTCGACCTGGCTGCCGGTGGAGACGAGCAGCTCCTTGACGCGAGCCGCGAACGGCGCCGGGAGCACGGTCTCCATCTTCATCGACTCGAGCACGAGGACCGGGGCTCCCGCCGCGACCTCGCTGCCGACGGGGGCCGGGGTCGCGACCACGAGCGCGGGTGCCGGCGAACGCAGGACGCCGCCCTCGTCACGGCTCACGCGGTGGGTCACGCCGTCGACCTCGACGAGCTGGACCGGTCCGTGCGTGGCCGTGATGAGGCGGTGGGTCCGACCGCCGGTGGTGAGCCGGCTGGTGTACTCGTCGAGGCGGTCGAGCTCGGCGTCCACGGTCTGCTCGGTGACACCGTTGGCCACCGTGGCACGGAACAGGTGCGGCCCGATGCGCCAGACCGTGACCTTGTATGCCGTGCCGCGCAGCTTCAGGTCGATGGCCCGGCCGGTGCGGTGCTGGACCTGGGGGCGTCCCCCTCTCGAGGTCTCCAGCAGGCGGGTGCGCTCGACACCCTCCTCGTCCTCGTAGGCCTCGATGCCGGCCGCCACCAGGGCGATGCCGGAGTGCCGGTGCGAGACGAGGCGGCCCTCGCCGCGGACGCGGTCGATCCAGCCGGTGTCGGCGCTGCCGTCGATGACCTCGGGCTGGTCGAGCAGGTCGAGGATGAAGCTCTTGTTGGTGGAGCCGCCCTCGATGACCACGGTGGTCTCGGACATGGCGCGACGCAGCCGCGCGAGCGCCTCGTCCCGGTCGCTGCCGACGGCGATGATCTTGGCGATCATCGAGTCGAAGTCGGCCGGGATCGAGTCGCCCTCGCCGACACCGGTGTCGACCCGGATGCCGGGGCCCGACGGCAGGTTCAGCAGCGCGATGCGGCCCGGGGAGGGCGCGAAGTCACGGTCGGGGTCCTCGGCGTTGAGCCTGGCCTCGACGGCGTGGCCCTCCTCGACCGGGCGCTCCCCCTCGAGCCGGCCACCGCCGGCGACGTGGATCTGCAGCTTGACGAGGTCGGTGCCGGTCGTCGACTCGGTGATGGGGTGCTCGACCTGGAGCCGGGTGTTCACCTCGAGGAAGGCGAAGAACTTGTCGCCCGGGTGGTAGAGGAACTCGACGGTGCCGGCGCCGGCATACCCGACGGCGATCGCGAGCCGCTCGGCACTGGCCTTGACCTCGGCGACCTGGTCGGGGCCGAGCACGGGCGAGGCGGACTCCTCGATGACCTTCTGGTTGCGGCGCTGGACCGAGCAGTCGCGGACGCCGATGGCCCACGCCGTGCCCTGGCCGTCGGCGATGACCTGGACCTCGACGTGGCGGGCACCGGTGACCAGGCGCTCCAGGAAGACGACACCGGAGCCGAACGCACGCTGCGCCTCGTCCCGGGTCCGCTCGTAGGCGTCGGTGAGGTCGGCGTCGGAGGCGACCATGCGGATGCCCCGGCCACCACCACCCGCGGTGGCCTTGAGCATGAGGGGGTAGCCGATCCTCGCCGCCGCCGCCTTGGCGTCCTCGAGGGTGTCGACGCCGCCGCCGCTCCAGGGGGCGACGGGCACACCGACCTCCTCGGCGATGAGCTTGGAGCCGATCTTGTCGCCGAGCTTGCGCATCGCCTCCGGGCTCGGTCCGATGAAGGTCACGCCGATGCGGGCGCACAGCTCGGCGAAGTTCGGGTCCTCGGCCACGAAGCCCCAGCCGACCCAGGCGGCGTCGGCGCCGGTCTCGCGCAGCGCCTTCTCCAGCACCGCGTAGTCGAGGTAGGGCCGGTTGGCCGCCGGGCCGAGGTTGTAGGCGACATCGGACTCGCGCACGAACATCGCGCGCTTCTCCCCCTCGGTGTGGAGGGCGACGGTCTCGATGCGGTGCCCGTCGGCCCCCGCCTGCGCGTTGAGGTCGCGCACGGCGTGGATGAGCCGCATCGCGGCCTCTCCCCGGTTGACGATGGCGATGCGCGAGAACATCGAGTGGGCCTCCCAGCACGGACGGACGACGGCTGGCGGCGCAGACCGCACGCCGCCGAGCCCCGAGCCTGCCACCGATCGTCGGTGACTCGCGAGTAATGCCCGGTCCGACCTGCGCGAGTCGACCTGCGCGGGTCCGGTCGACGGGAGGTCCGACCGGTGGCGGCCCTCGCCGCGGCATGCCCGTGCGACCCGACCTAGGGTTGAGGACATGTCCCGCGCAGCCGCTGTCCTCTGGCTCCGCCGCGACCTGCGCCGGGGCGACCTCCCTGCCCTGGGAGCCGCGGCCGCTGCCGCCGACGGTGCCTCCGTGCTCGTGCTGTTCGTCCTGGACCCCAGGCTCTGGGAGGGCGCCGGACCGGTGCGTCGGGCCTGGCTCGCCGCGACGCTCGAGGCAGCCCGCGAGGCCTACGACGGCCGCCTGTGCCTGCGGGTCGGCGACCCCGCGGAGGTCGTGCCGGCTGTCGTCGAGGAGGTGGGCGCCCGGTCGGTCCACGTCTCCCGCGAGACGACCCCCGCCGGCGTCCGTCGCGACCGGGCGGTCTCCGCGTCCCTCGCCGCCTCAGGCGTCGACTGGGTCGAGACCGGCACCCCGTATGCCGTGGGGCCGGGTTCGATCGTCAACGGCAGCGGCGACCCGTACAAGGTCTTCACCCCGTTCAGCCGCGCCTGGCGCGACAAGGGCTGGCCCGCGCCGGCGACCGAGCCGACCGGGCTCACCCTCGCCCGGGTCGCCTCCGACGACGACGGCTGGAGGACCGTCCGCTCCGCTGCGTCGGCGGACGGGCTGCCCGACCTGCCGGCCGCCGGCGAGGAAGCCGCCCTCGCGCGGTGGCGCGAGTTCCTCGACGACGCGCTCACGGCCTACAAGGACGACCGCGACCGGGCCGACCGGCCCGGGACCTCGCGGCTGTCCCCCTACCTCAAGATCGGGGCCGTGCACCCGCGCACCCTGCTCGCCGAGCTCGAGGGCCGGACCGGGCAGGGGGCGCAGACGTTCGCGACCGAGCTGTGCTGGCGCGAGTTCTACGCCGACGTCCTCTGGCACCACCCGAGGTCGGCGTGGCACGACCTGCGACCGGCGCTGTCGGGGATGACCTACGAGGACAACGAGGACCTGGTCGCGGCGTGGAAGGAGGGCCGCACCGGCTACCCCGTCGTCGACGCCGCGATGCGCCAGCTGCTCACCGAGGGCTGGATGCACAACCGGATGCGGATGGTCACGGCGAGCTTCCTCACCAAGGACCTGCACGTCTGGTGGCCGGTCGGCGCACGGCACTTCCTCGACCACCTGCTCGACGGCGACATCGCCTCGAACAACCACGGCTGGCAGTGGGTCGCGGGCACCGGCACCGACGCGTCCCCGTACTTCCGCGTCTTCAACCCGATCACCCAGGGGCAGCGGTTCGACCCGCAGGGCGACTACGTCCGCCGGTACGTCCCCGAGCTCGCGCACGTCCCCGGCAAGGCGGTGCACGAGCCGTGGAAGCACGACGAGGGATACGCCCACGGGTACCCGGAGCCGGTCGTCGACCACGCCGAGGAGCGACGTGAGGCGCTGCGGCGGTACGAGGCGGCGCGGGGTGCGCAGTCCTCGGGGTCCGGCGGGCGGGGCTCGGCGTGATCAACCCCGCGAGCGAGGTGCGCTCGTTCGTCAGGGCGGCCCTGGTCACCCCGGTGCCCCGCGACCACACCGAGTCCGACGCAGCCTTCCGCCGCCGACGCGTCGTGGCCGTGGTCACGCTGCTCGTCGGCACGGCGGTCCTCACCCTCGCCCTGCGGATCGCGCCCGGCGACCCGGCGTTCTACGCGGCCACCGTCGGGCTCGCGCTGGTCTGGACCGTCGGGGCCTTCGCGTCCGGGCCCCTGCACCTGGGGCGGGCCCGCACGCGCTCCGGTGGTGACGCCCGGCCGATCGTCCAGTCGCTCGCCCTCGGCGCCCTGCTCCTGGCGGTCTTCCTGCTCGGTGGGCTCGTCATCGCCCGGATCCCGCTGCTGCGCGACCCGGTGACCAACCTGCTCGACCACGCCCGCCTCGGCTCGCTGCCCGTCGTCGCGCTCATCACCGCCGTCAACGGCGTCTCCGAGGAGCTCTACTTCCGCGGCGCCCTCTACTCGGCCATCGGCCGCCGCCACGCGGTGCTCGTCACCACCGTGGTCTACGCCCTGACCACCGTGGGATCCGGCATCCCGCTGCTCGTCCTCGCTGCCGCCCTGCTCGGACTGCTGACCGGCCTGCAGCGCCGCGTCACCGGCGGCATCCTCGGCCCGGTCATCACGCACCTCACGTGGTCGCTCGGGATGCTCTTCCTCCTGCCCACCGTCCTCTCGTCCGGAAGCTGACCCATGCCCCCCACGTCCTCGTCCTCCACCCGCCGGGTGCTGGTCACCGGTGCCACCGGCTACGTCGGTGGCTCACTCGTCCCGGTCCTGCTCGACCGCGGCTGGACGGTGCGTGTCCTCACCCGCAGCCGCCGCGGCCTCGAGGGCCACGACTGGGCCGAACGCGTGGAGGTCGTCGAGGGGAACGCCAGCTCCCCCGAGGACTGCCGCCGCGCGCTCGAGGACGTCGAGGTCGCCTACTACCTGCTGCACTCGATGGACGGCAAGGGCGACTTCATGCAGCGCGACCGGGAGATGGCCCACACCTTCTCCAGCGCCGCGAAGGACCGTGGCGTGGGCCGGATCGTCTACCTCAGCGGGCTGCACCCCGAAGGGCGGCTCTCGGACCACCTCGCGTCGCGGGTCGAGGTCGGCGACATCTTCCTGGAGGGGCCGGTGCCCGCGACCGTGCTCCAGGCCGGGATCGTCCTCGGCGACGGCTCGGCGTCGTTCGACATGCTGCGCCACCTCACCGAGCGCCTCCCGGCGGTCGTCGCGCCGCGGTGGCTGCGCAACCGGATCCAGCCGGTGGCCGTCGACGACGTCATGCACTACCTCGCCGGCTCCGCGGACATGGGTCCGGAGGTCAACCGGACGTTCGACATCGGTGGCCCCGAGGTCCTCACCTACGCCGAGATGATGCAGCGCTACGCCGAGATCGTCGGGCTGGGTCGCCGCTTCATCACGACGGTCCCGGTCCTCACGCCCAAGCTCGCGGGACTGTGGATCGACATCGTCACCCCGATCTCCCGCGGCATCGGCCGCCCCCTCATCGGCAGCCTCGTCCACGAGGCGGTCTGCGACGAGCAGGACATCCTCGACGTCACCGGCCCGCCGCCCGGGGGTCGCACCGGGTTCGACGACGCGATCCGGGCGGCCAACCGCGGCATCGACCCGTTCCGCTGGCGCCGCACCCTGGCGCGCACCAGCGCGATGGTCGGAGCGGCAGCCGTCACCGGCTCCCTGCTCACCGACCCCACGTCGCGCTGGTACCGCAGGCTCGACAAGCCCTCGTGGGAGCCCCCACCCGCGGCCTTCCCGGTCGTCTGGACCGGCCTGTACGCCGACGTCGCCCTCGTCAGCGCGGTCTCCTCCTCCTGGCTCGCCGAGGCGGGCCGGGAGAAGGAGGCGCAGGAGCTCGAGCAGGCCCTCGCGCTCAACATGGCCCTCAACACCGCCTGGACCGGACTGTTCTTCCGCGCGAAGCGCCCCTGGCTCGCGACCGCCGAGTGCGCGGTGCTCACCCTCTCCTCCGCCGACCTCGCCCGGCGGGCCGGTGCCGCGGGTCGTGGCAAGGCCGTGGCCCTCGGGGCGTATGCCGCGTGGTGCGGCTTCGCGACCGTGCTGTCGGGCACGATCGCCCACCGCAACCGCCGTCGCCGCTGAGCTCGCTGAGCCGGAACTGTCGGTATCGCGCGGACATGACGACAGTTCGCGCTCACGGAGCGAGCCGGTGCAGGGCTGGTGCGGGGCTGGTGCAGGGCTGGGAGCTGGCTGCGCGGCGGCATACGGTGGTTGCCCGGGCGGTGGGCATCTGCGAAACTGTTACCGACCGTTCGGTCAGTAATTGACTGCCCCGGCGCCCCCGACCTCGTGGAGGACCCATGACCGACACCGCCACCGACCCGCTCCAGGCCGGTTTCGACACGACCATCGGGCACGGCGACCGGATCGAGCCGCGCGACTGGATGCCGGACGGGTACCGCAGGACGCTGGTGCGCCAGATCGCCCAGCACGCGCACTCCGAGATCATCGGCATGCAGCCCGAGGGTGCCTGGATCGGCCGCGCCCCGTCGTTGCGGCGCAAGGCGATCCTGCTCGCCAAGGTGCAGGACGAGGCCGGTCACGGGCTCTACCTCTACTCCGCCTGCGAGACCCTCGGGGTCAGCCGCGGCGAGCTCACCGAGAAGCTCATCTCGGGGGCGCAGAAGTACTCCTCGATCTTCAACTACCCGACGCTGTCCTACGCCGACGTGGGCACCATCGGCTGGCTCGTCGACGGGGCCGCGATCTGCAACCAGGTGCCGCTCTGCCGGACCTCGTTCGGTCCGTACGGCCGCGCCATGATCCGCATCTGCAAGGAGGAGTCCTTCCACCAGCGGCAGGGCTACGAGCTGCTCATGACGATGATGCGGGGCACCGAGGCGCAGCGGGCCATGGTGCAGGAGTCGGTCAACCGGTTCTGGTGGCCGGCGCTGATGATGTTCGGGCCGCCCGACGACGAGTCGCCGAACTCGGCGCAGTCGATGGCGTGGGGCATCAAGCGCAACAGCAACGACGACCTGCGCCAGCGGTTCGTCGACATGTCGGTGCCGCAGGCCCAGGCGCTCGGGGTGACCTTCCCCGACCCGGAGCTGCGCTGGAACGCCGAGCGCGGGCACCACGACTTCGGCCAGCCCGACTGGGACGAGTTCATGCAGGTGGTCAAGGGCAACGGCCCGTGCAACACCCAGCGGATCGCCCACCGCCGCAAGGCCCACGAGGAGGGTGCGTGGGTGCGCGAGGCTGCGACGGCGTATGCCGCCAAGCAGGCTGCCGCGGCGCACGGCCAGGAGGGTGCGGCATGAGCGAGGTCAGGGCGGAGTGGCCGCTCTACGAGGTGTTCGTGCGCGGCAAGCGCGGGCTCAACCACGTCCACGTGGGCTCGCTGCACGCGGCCGACGACGACATGGCGCTGCGGCACGCACGCGACGTCTACACGCGACGCAACGAGGGCGTGAGCATCTGGGTGGTGCAGTCCAAGGACATCGCCGCGTCGAGCCCGGACGAGAAGGACCCGATGTTCGCCCCGAGCAACGACAAGGTCTACCGGCACCCGACGTTCTACGAGATCCCCGACAACGTCCCCCACATGTGAGGCAGTGATGACCGACCACGTCGAGCCCGCCTCGCACCCCGCCGCTGACTCCGCCTCGCACCCGGCACCGGACCCCTCCGACGCCCACGGGTCCGTCTACGACGGCCTGCTCGGTGGCGACCCCTCGCACTGGGCCTTCGGCACCGACTTCGAGGACCCGCTCGCGGGAGTCGACACGACCGTGCCGGACGGCGTCGACGCCGGTGACCTCGGCACCTACTGCCAGATGCTCGCCGACGACGCCCTCGTCGCGTCGCAACGGCTCTCGCAGTGGACCAGCCGTGCACCCGACCTCGAGGAGGACATCGCGCTGGCCAACATCGCGCTCGACCTCCTCGGCCAGGCGCGGCTGCTGCTGGCCCGCGCTGCCGCCGCCGACCCGTCGCTCGTGCCCGCGCTGCCGTCGGGTTCGCCGGTGCCGCCCGAGGACGCCCTGGCGTTCTTCCGCGAGGCAGGGCAGTTCCGCAACGTGCGGCTCGTCGAGACCGACAACGGCGACTTCGCGGTGACCGTCGTCAAGCTGCTCGTCTTCGCGACGGCCCGGCTGGCGCTGCTCGAGCGGCTGTCCGCGAGCCGCGACCACGTGCTGGCCGCCGTGGCGGCCAAGGGGGTCAAGGAGCTCACCTACACCCGCGACTACGCGGGGCGCTGGTTCCTCACGCTGGCCCAGGGCACCGACGAGTCGCGCCGCCGCCTCGACGCGGCCCTGGCGGCCGTGTGGCCGTTCCAGGCCGAGCTGTTCGCGACCCACGAGGTCGAGGCCCGCGTCGCGGCTGCCGGCGTCGGGGTCGACCCGGCGACGACCGCCGACGACGTGGCCGTGGTGCTGGCCCAGGTCTTCGCCGTCAGCGGTGTCGACCAGCCGACCCAGGGAGCGCTGGCCGCAGTCCAGGGCAGGCAGGGCCGCGACGGACTCCACACCGAGGCGCTCAGCCTCCTGCTCGCCGAGATGCAGGTGGTCGCCCGCGCCCACCCGATGGGCCAGTGGTGACCACCCTCAAGGAGAGGGCGGTCGCCGTCGCCCGCACCGTCACCGACCCCGAGATGCCGATGCTCACGCTGGAGGACCTCGGCGTCCTGCGCGAGGTCGAGGTCGACGAGGACGGCCACGTCGTCGTGGCGATCACCCCGACCTACACCGGGTGCCCTGCCATGGCCGCCATGCGTGACGACCTCGTCCGGTCGCTGCAGGACGCCGGTATGCCGGGCGCGCGGGTCCGCGTGTCCCTCACCCCGGCGTGGTCGAGCGACTGGATCACCGAGCGCGGTCGCCAGGCGCTGCGTGACCACGGCCTGTCCGCACCCGGACGGGCCCCGGCCCGTGGCGGCCCCGTGACCTTGTCCCTCATGCCGACGCGACGTGAGATCGCTTGTCCCCGTTGTGGATCCGCGCAGACCGAGCTCACGTCGGAGTTCGGACCCACCGCCTGCAAGGCGCTCTACCGCTGCACCGGCTGCCTCGAGCCGTTCGAGCACGTCAAGGAGATCTGAGTTGACCTCGGCCGCCCCCTCGTTGCTGCTGAAGAAGCCCCGACGCCCCGCCCCCACGTTCCACACCCTCACCGTGCACGCCGTCGAGCCGTTGACCGACGACGCCGCCGCCGTGAGCTTCGAGGTGCCGGACGAGCTCACCGAGTCGTACGCGTTCGACGCCGGCCAGTCGCTGACGCTGCGCAGGTACGTCGACGGCGTCGAGCACCGCCGCACCTACTCCATCTGCGCCACCGTGGGCGACCGGCCGCGCATCGGGGTCCGCGAGATCCCTGACGGCCTGTTCTCCCAGTGGCTCCTGCACGAGCTGCGGCCCGGCGACGAGGTCGAGGTGCAGACGCCCCACGGCACCTTCCGCGCCGACCCTGCCGAGGGCGGCCGCCACCTGTGCATCGCGGCGGGGTCGGGCATCACGCCGATGCTGTCCATCGCGAGCACGGTCCTGGCCAACCCCGAGGCCGAGGTCACCCTCCTCTACGGCAACCGCACCACCGGGTCGGTGATGTTCGCCGAGGAGCTCGCCGACCTCAAGAACCGCCACGGCTCGCGCTTCCAGCTCGTGCACGTGCTGTCCCGCGAGCCACGCGACGTCGAGCTCTTCTCGGGCCGCCTCGACGCCGACCGGCTGCGTCGGCTCTTCGACGTCCTCGTGCCGGTCCACGACGTCGACCACGTCTGGCTCTGCGGCCCGCTCGCGATGATCGAGTCGGCCCGCGAGGTGCTCGCCGAGCTCGACGTCCCCGCCGACAAGGTGCACTTCGAGCTGTTCTACGTCGACGAGCCGCCGCCCGAGCTGCACCGGGCCGACGCCGTCGTCGAGGGCGAGACCAGCGACGTCACCGTCGTCCTCGACGGGTTGAGCTCGACCACACCGATGCCGCGGGGGCAGTCGATCCTCGACTCCGCCCAGGCCACCCGCACCGACCTGCCGTTCGCCTGCAAGGGCGGCGTCTGCGGCACCTGCCGCGCCCTGGTCCGGGACGGCGAGGTCGACATGCGCCGCAACTACGCCCTCGAGCAGCGCGAGGTCGAGCAGGGCTTCGTGCTCACCTGCCAGAGCCACCCCGTCAGCGACACCGTCACCGTCGACTTCGACGCCTGACCCGGACCGGCCCGGGCACCTCCCGGCCCCGCGCCATACCGACGAACACCCTGAAGGAGCACCACCGTGACCGAGGCCTTCCTCCTCGACGGAGCCCGGACCCCGATCGGCCGGTATGCCGGCGGGCTCGCCACCGTGCGCCCCGACGACCTCGCGGCGCTCGTCGTCCGTGAGGCGGTCGAGCGTGCGGGCGTCGACCCCGAGCTGGTCGACGAGGTCGTCCTCGGTGCGGCGAACCAGGCCGGCGAGGACAACCGGAACGTCGCGCGCATGGCCACCCTGCTCGCCGGGCTGCCGCAGTCGGTGCCGGGGTTCACGGTCAACAGGCTCTGCGCCTCGGGGCTGACCGCGGTCGCCACCGCGCGGCAGATGGTGGCGTCCGGCGACGCCGACCTCGTCGTGGCCGGTGGGGTCGAGTCGATGACGCGCGCGCCGTGGGTGATGGAGAAGCCGGCCAAGGCGTTCGCTCGACCGGGGGCGACCTTCGACACCTCGATCGGGTGGCGGTTCACCAACCCGAGGTTCGACGCGGACACGACGCTGTCGATGCCGCAGACCGCCGAGCGGGTGGCCGCGCGCTGGGGGCTGACGCGTGAGGAGCTCGACGAGTTCGCGCTGCGGTCGCACCAGCGGGCGGTCGCGGCGATCGAGGCGGGGAGGTTCGCCGACGAGATCGTGGCGGTGCCCGTGGGCGACGGCGAGTTCTCCGTCGACGAGGGACCGCGGGCCGACACCTCGCTCGAACGGCTCGCGAGGCTCCGCCCGGTCAACCACCCCGACGGCCTCGTGACCGCTGGCAACTCCAGCTCCCTCAACGACGGGGCGGCCGCGGTCGTCGTGGCCAGCGAGGCGTTCATCACCCGCCACGGACTCGAGCCGCGCGCCCGGCTGGTGGCTTCGGCCAGCGCCGGGGTCGCGCCGGAGGTCATGGGCATCGGCCCGGTGCCGGCCACCCAGAAAGCCCTCGACCGCGCCGGCTGGGCCATCGGGGACCTCGACGCCGTCGAGCTCAACGAGGCCTTCGCCTCGCAGTCCCTTGCCTGCATCCGCGACCTGGGCCTCGACGAGGACATCGTCAACGCGGACGGCGGCGCGATCGCGCTCGGCCACCCGCTCGGGGCCTCCGGGACGAGGATCCTGCTGACCCTCGTCGGCCGGCTGGAGCGGGCGCAGGCCCGTCGCGGGCTCGCCACGCTGTGCGTCGGGGTCGGCCAAGGTGCCGCCCTGCTGGTGGAGAGGGTCTGACATGAGCTCGGAGTCGATGCTGCCCGCGGTCGTCGGTGTCTACGGCGGCGGGCGGATGGGAGCGGGGATCGCCCATGCGTTCCTCGTGTCCGGTGCGCAGGTCGTCGTCGTCGAGGGCGACGAATCCCTCGCCGACGCTGCACGGGGGCGGGTCACCACGAGCATCGGCAAGGCCGCCGAGCGCGGTCTGCTGACCGGCCCGGTCGCCGAGGTCCTGACCGGCCTCACCGTCACCACGACCCCGTCCGACCTGGCCGGCTGCTCCTTGGTCGTCGAAGCCGTCCCCGAGGACACGGCCCTCAAGCTCGAGGTCCTGCGGCGGGCCGAGGACTCTGCGCCGGACGCCGTCCTGGCCACCAACACCAGCTCGCTGTCGGTCAGCGCCCTCGCCGCCGGACTCCGCGCGCCCGAACGCTTCATCGGACTGCACTTCTTCAACCCCGTCCCGGCGAGCGACCTCGTCGAGGTCGTCGTGGGCGAGCAGACGGCCCCGGCCCTGGTCGACCGGGCCCGGGGCTGGGTCACCGCGTTGGGCAAGACCGGCATCACCGTGCAGGACTCCCCCGGGTTCGCCAGCAGCCGCCTCGGGGTCGCCATCGCGCTCGAGGCGATGCGGATGGTGCAGGAGGGCGTCGCGTCCGCGCAGGACATCGACACGGCCATGACCCTGGGCTACCGCCACCCGGTCGGCCCGTTGCGGACGACGGACATCGTCGGCCTCGACGTACGGCTCGCGATCGCCGAGCACCTCACTCGAGAGCTGGGCCCGAGGTTCGAGCCGCCGCAGGTGCTGCGCGACAAGGTCGCGGCCGGCGAGCTCGGCCGCAAGACCGGGCGCGGCTTCTACGACTGGTGACCCGCCGAGGGGTGGCGACCTGCCCCTTCCGGGACCTCTGAGGCGGCAGATCACCCACCGTGGGCGGGGATGTGGCCGCCCCGATGCCCCGGCTGCCTACGTGCTCGGCGGGCGCAGGGCGAGGCCGTCGAACGCCAGCGTCGTGATGGCGTCGGACAGCTGCTCGGCGTCGACGGCTCCGCCGGGGCGGTGCCACTCCACGAGCGAGTTCACCATGCCGAACAGCAGCCGGCTCACCAGCGCCGGCGGGACGTCCGAGCGCAGCGAGCCCTCCTCGACGGCCTCGCGCACCAGCCCGGCGAACCGTGCATCGAGGTCCCGCCGGCGCCGCAGCGCCGCCAGCTCCACCTCGCTGTTGCCCCGCACCCGCAGCAGCAGGGTCACCGCAGGCTGGTGGTCCACGAGGACCGCGACGCTGAGCCGCACGGCCCGACGCAACCGGTCGTATGCCGTGGCACCGGCGACCTCGCGACTCGCCTCGTCGAGGACCTCGGTGAGGCCGTCCAGCGCCTCGTCGAGCGCCTGCGAGAGCAGGTGCGTCTTGCTCGGCACGTGGTGGTAGATCGCGGACTTGCTGAACCCGAGCTCGCGGGCGAGGTCACCCATGCTCGTGCCGTCGTACCCCTGCTCGTTGAACAGCTCGATCGCCCGGCGCAGGACGGTCTCCTGGTCGTACCCGGGTCGTCCACGCCGGGGTGGTCCAGCCGCCGCGTCACTCACGCGGCCACACTCTCACAGGGCCCGGCGGTCCACGGTCAGGCGGAGGCAGGACTCACCCCAGCACGCGGTCGACGAACGCCCCACCGAACTTGCGCTCCGGGTCGAGCGAGTCCCGCAACCGCTGGAAGTCGTCCCACCGCGGGTACATAGGTGCGAGGTCGGCCGCGGCGGCCACGAAGCACTTGCCCCAGTGCGGCCGTCCCCCGAGCGGCAGGAGGATGGCCTCGATGTCCGGCAGGACGCCATACACACCGGGCTCGTCGAGCTCCCAGGTGAAGTGGAACCCGACCACGTCCTCGTCGTGGGAACCGCTGAGCCACAACGGATCTGACGCCACCGTTCGGATCTCGGCGTTCTGCAGGACCGGGCCGAAAACCGGCTGGAGCCGCCGCAGGCCCTCCATCGCGGTGAGGGCGTTGCGGCGCGGTACGAGGTACTCGCTCTGCAGCTCGGCTCCGCGGCTCGGCGTGAACTCGAGCCGGAAGTGCGGCAGCCGCTCGAGCCACGGGCCGGGTGTCCCGGTCTGGTCGGTCACCGACTCGGTCGGCGCGCCGTCGAGCATGTGCATGACCCGCGTCGCGCGAGGCGACCCGAAGAAGTCGGTGGGCGAGTCGGCGCCGCGGCTCTTGCACCAGACCTGGCGCACCGCCGTGTCGTCGAACCGGGTGAACAGGCTGACGCTGTCGGCCGCACCGGTGATCGCGTCGAGGTCCGCCTCCACCACCGACCACGGCACCCCGGTGAAGACGTCCTGCCGGACCAGGTAGGTCGGCTCGACGTCGAGCGTGACGCGGGTGACGACGCCGAGGGCACCGAGCGCGACCACGCTCCCGTCGAACCCCTCGTCCCCGCGGGACACGCGCAGCAGCGCACCGTCGGCGGTCACCAGCTCCAGCCCGGCCACGGCCGCGGACAACGAACCCGTCCGGTCCCCCGACCCGTGCGTGCCCGTCGCGACCGCGCCGGCGACGCTGATGTGCGGCAGCGACGCGAGGGAGGCCAGCGCCCACCCCTGCCGCTCGAGCTCGGCCGCGACCACCCCGTACGACGCGCCGCCGGGGACCGTGGCCGTCCCAGCCTCCGCGTCGACCACCACGGCTCCGGGGGCCGCCGGGTCCACGAGCTCGGACGTGCAGACGAGCACTCCCTCGGTGTCGGCGAGGGCCGTGAACGAGTGCCGGGACCCCAGCGCGCGCACCCGACCGGCACCGGCCACGACCTCCTGGAGCTCCGGCACCGAGCGAGGGCGATGGAACTGCCGGGCCCGGTAGGTGACGTTGCCCGCCCAGTTCCGTTCGACCATGGCCCCAGTCTGCCGTTCGGGCCCCGGACGCGGCGGGGGCGCCCATGCACCAGACTCGGGACCATGACGGTCTTCTCGGCTTCCAAGCGCTCCACGGCCGTGGTGCCGTTCTCTCGGGAGGCCGTGTGGTCGGTGCTCAGCGACGCGGGACAGGTCGCGAAGCTCACTCCGATGGTGCGTTCCATCGAGGACCACGGCGGCACCTGGCTGTGGAAGCTGGCCCCCATCGAGGTCCTCGGCAAGAACATCGGCCTGGCCTTCACCGAGCGGATGGACCTGCAGCCCACCGAGCGGATCGAGTTCACCCACACCCCGCGAGGCGAGGAGCGCGCCGGGGTCGAGGGCACCTACACGTTGACCGAGAAGGGTGAGGGCACCCTGCTGGCGATCGACCTCGGGGTGCACGTCGACCTGCCGTTCCCGAGGATCGCCAAGCCCGCGGTGCAGACCACCATGCAGGGGGTCATCGCGGCGATGGGTGCCGGGTTCGCGCACAACCTCGACCGCCACCTCAAGTCCCGCCGCTGACGCGTCGACGGGGCCCGCACGACCGACCCGACCTGACGCCCGACCTGAAGCCCCGGCCCGACCCGCCGGGCACAACGGCGGTTGCGGGGCAAGACTCAGGGAAATAACTCCCGTCTTGCCTCGCCACCAGCGGTTTGCCGTGTCGCTGGCGAGGGCGCGAGGGTGCGGCGAGTGCAAGAGGCGGTATGGCGGTGTGGCCGGTCAGCGCGAGGGGGGCGGACCGAGCAGCAGCCCGCGCCACCCGCCGCGGGCATGGTGCACCGGTCGGCCGTCGCGGCGCGACACCTGTCCGCCGGCCCACTCGGCATCGGAGTGCAGTGGGCCGAGGACGTCGCGGTCGACGTCGGGCACCCGGTCCGCGGGGACGAGCAGGGCCCGTTCGAGGGCCGTGTCGACCCCGGTGAGCCGGTGGCCGGGCGGCAGCAGCTCGCGGCGGAAGTCGTCCTCCCGGCAGACCATGTCGTGGTGCAGGCTCTCGACGAGGGTCTGCACCGTCGACGCCGGCGCCGCCGTGAGCACCGGCGCCAGCCGTGACACCAGGGCCGTCGGCAGCATCGGCACGGTCACCTGGACCCGCGTGAGTCCGGCGAGCCGGGCGTAGCGTCGCAGCAACCCGGCATACGCCAAGGGCTCTCCGCTGCCCACGTCGTAGGCGCGACTGGTCGCGGGGGCACCGAGGGCGCCCACGAGGGCGGCCACCACGTCGGTCACGGCCACGGGCTCGACACGGCTGCTGCGCATCCACGTCGGGAGCACCTGGAGGGGAAGCCGTTCGCTGATCTGGCGCATCACCTCGAAGGAGGTGGACCCGCTCCCGACGACCATGGCCGCCCGCAGCGCCAGCGTCGGCACCCCCGAGTCGGTGAGGACCTCCTCGACCTCGAGGCGCGAGCGGAGGTGCGGCGACAGGTCCTCGTCCGGGAGGTCGGGCACGAGGCCACCGAGGTAGACGATTCGACCGACCCCGGCGCGGACCGCGGCATGGGCGGCGTTGTAGGCACCCTCGCGGTCGGTGGTCGCGAAGTCGTCGCCTCCGAGGCCGTGGATCAGGTAGAACAGCGCGTCCGCGCCGGCCACCGCCGCCCGGGCGGAGGCCCGGTCGAGCACGTCCATCTGCACGACGGTGACCCGGTCGGCCCACCAGAAGCGCTCGGCGGACGCGGCCCGGGTGAACGTCGCCGTGACCTCGTGGCCCGCCTCGAGGAGGGCCGGGACGAGGCGGCTGCCGATGTACCCGCCCGCACCGGTGACGACGACGCGCACGAACACCTCCCGACCGGTCGGCGCCGACCGCGCCGTACTGCTGCGAACCTACCCGCGGCCGCCGGACGGCGCCCACGCGGGCAGCGACCGTCTCAGTCCGTGCCGCCGTCCACGCCGAGCCGCTTCGCCTGCTGGAACGTCGAGATCATCGCGATGGTCGACTCTGCACCCTGGTCCGCGTGGCCGACGCGTCCGGCGAGCGCACCGCACCCACCGCCGCTGTCGCGGTCGTGCAGGACGGTCCCGGCGTCGTTCGCGCCCTCGAACCATGCCGAGCAGCGGCCGACCGCGGCACTCCACCGGGGGTCGGCCGTGACGTCGAAGGCCCGCGCACACGCGTCGGCCAGGGCCGCCACGTCCACCGGCTGCTGGTCGAAGGGCGTCCGGGCCTCACCGATCCCCCACCCGCTGGCGGGGCAGACCGACACGAGGCCGTCGGTGGTCTCGGTCTCGACCAGCCAGCTCAGCATCGCCAGCCCCTCGGTGAGCCACTTCCACACGCCCAGCAGCGAACCCGCCGCCAGCAGGGTCTCGGCCAGGGCGGCATTGGCGTAGCTCAGTCGCGGCTCGGGCCAGTGCCATCCCTCGGCCGGTGTCGGTCGACGGCCGAGCAGCGGGTCGGGCGGGGCGATCAGGGTGGCGGCGTCGGACAGCAGCTCCCGCGCGACCACGTCCCGTGGCCGCACGGCGAGAACCTCCGCGGCACCCAGGCCGGCGAACGCCATCGAGCGCGTCGAGGGCGACCGCAGGGCGGCGCCCTTGGTGAACGCCTCGAGGGCTCGCCAGTCGGACAGCTCGGGCGCGCGAGCGACCCCCGTGCCGAGCGCCCAGAGGGCGCGCCCCCACCCGTCATCGACCGCCGCGGCGTCCGACCAGGAGCCGTCCACGGCCCGGCGGTTGCGGAAGGCGCCGTCGTCGGCCTGGGCGTCGAGGACGTAGGAGAGGTAGGTCGTCGCGAGCTCGGTGAGGGCGGCGGAGCCCTCCGGCTCCCTGGCCGTCACGACGAACGCCCGTGCCACGTCGTCCACGCAGTACCCGCCCTCGCGGACGGGGACCGTCAGGACGGCTCCCTCGAAGACGCCGATGTCGTCGGTGAGGTGGGCCAGGTGCTGGAAGGAGACCCCTCCCGGCGCAGTGTCGGCCGGGGAGGACGGGCTGAGGACCCGGTGGGACACGGACATGGGCGAACCTTCCTGGTTACCCCCGCGTCGCGAGCCGACGTGGAGCACCACCACCCATGAGGGGCGGCGACGTGCACGCACGGTGCGTTGTGGCCCTCGCGGAGTCGACACGCTCGGGCCTGCCGGACGACTTCGTCACGACGCGTCTCGTTTCCTGGGGAGACGCCGAGACCTTGACGGTAACACCCGGGGCAAGCCCCTCCCCCAGGGAAACCGCGTGCAGCCCCCCGCCGCGCCGGTCAGGTCCGCAGCCGCACACCCCAGGCCGCGTCCCATCGCACCGGTCAGGCCGCGCGGATACCGCCCAGGACGATGCTCACGACGCGCTCCTGCTGCGCCGGGTCGAGCTCGCCCATCATCGTGCAGCCCCCCACGAGGCGCAGCAGGTCGGACGGTTCGACGTCCGTGCGGGCGACGCCGGCGGCCTGGGCGTTGCGGAGCACGGCCCCCGCCGCGTCGTTGACGGCCTGGCGGGAGTGGGTGAGCAGCTCCGAGTCGCGGCCGACCGCGTCGACGAGCTCCTGGAACAGCGCCCGCTTGGTCGCCACGTAGTCCAGCAGCGCCCAGACCCACTTCTCCAGCGCGGGCCACGGCTCCTCACCCTCGATGAGCAGCTCGGCGCGGTCGCCGAGCGCGTCGACGTCCTCGCGGTAGACCGCCTCGAGCAGGGAGAGCCGGGTCGGGAAGCGCCGGTAGAGCGTGCCGATGCCGACCCCGGCCCGGCGGGCGATCTCCTCGAGCGAGGCGTCCGCGCCGGACTCGCGCAGGACCTCGCGAGCGGCCAGCAGGAGTCGCTCGAGGTTGCGCTGGGCATCGGCACGCATCGGCCGCTCCGCGGCGAGCTGACCGGCAGCGGGGGTCGGGACCACCTGACACGCACCTCCATCACGGGAATGACTTGCAAAGCGGAGGCAGCCTCCGTATCGTCGTATCCGGAGGGACCTTCCACTTCTCCGACCATCGTACCTGAAGGAGCACGACCATCGTGTCTGCCCAGACTGTTGCCGCTCCCGCGGCCACCCCCGCGTCGCCCACGGCGCGCGGCCCCCGTCGGCGCGTCTCCCCGACCGTCGTCCTCGGCGTCATCCTCACCGCCCAGCTCATGGTCGTGCTCGACGCCACCATCGTGAACGTCGCCCTGCCCCGGATGCAGACGGCGCTCGACTTCACCCCCACCGGCCTGTCCTGGGTCCTGTCCGCCTACACCCTCGCCTTCGGGGGGCTCCTGCTCTTCGGTGCGCGGGCCGGCGACCTGTTCGGTCGGCGCCGGGTCTTCCTCACCGGTATGGCGCTGTTCGCCGCCGCGTCGTTCGCCGGCGGCTTCGCCACCACCGCCACCTGGCTCGTCGCCTCCCGGGCAGCCCAGGGCGTCGGGGCGGCCCTGGCCGCACCCGCGGTCCTCGCCCTGCTCATGTCGACCTTCCCCGAGGCCCGCGAGCGCACCCGCGCCCTCGGCCTGTTCACCGGCGTCTCCATCGGCGGTGCCGCCATCGGGCTCATCGCAGGGGGCCTGCTCGTGCAGTGGTTCTCGTGGCGCTGGGTGATGTTCGTCAACGTGCCGATCGGCCTGGCCGTGATCGCCGCCGCCCTCCTCGTCGTCCCGGAGACCCCGAGGTCGACCGGGCGGATCGACGTCGCCGGTGCCCTCAGCTCGACCCTCGGCATGACCGCCCTGGTCTACGCGTTCGTCCGTGCGGCCGAGGCCGGGTGGAGCGACACCGAGACGATCGCGTCGTTCGTGGCGGCAGCGGCGCTGCTCGTCCTGTTCGTCCTCGTCGAACGTCGCGCAGCACACCCCATCGTGCCGCTCGAGCTGTTCGCCAACCGCACTCGTGCCGGCTCGTACGCCGGACGCTTGCTCCTCGTCGCCGGGATCATGGGGACGTTCTTCTTCACGACCCTCTTCCTCCAGGACGTGCTCCACTACAGCCCGCTGCAGACCGGCCTGGGGTTCCTACCGCTGACCGCTGCCCTGTTCCTCGCCTCCCAGCTGAGCGCTCGACGGTTCGTCGAGCAGTTCGGGCCGCGGCGCGTCATGGTGGTGGGGACGCTGCTCTCGACCACCGCGCTGGCCCTGCTCAGCCGGATGTCGGAGACCAGCAGCTACTGGTCGATCCTCGTGCCCCTCGTCCTGCTCGGGCTCGGCAACGGCACCGCGTTCGTGCCGCTCACCGGCGCCTCGCTGCACGAGGTGGAGCCGCAGCACGCCGGAGCGGCCTCGGGCCTGGTCAACGTCACCCAGCAGGTCGGCGGGTCGCTCGGCCTGGCCCTGCTCGTGACCGTGTTCGGCACCGCCAGCCGGCACGCCGCGGCCGCTCCGAGCCATGGTCGCTCGGTGGTGGAGCAGTCCCAGCACGTCTTCGTCGCCGGGGCGTCCACCGCCCTGACCGTCGCCGCCGGGCTGCTGCTCCTGACCGTGGTGGTCGTGTCCCAGCTCCACCGCACCCCCCGCGCCGCCCGGGCCGAGGTCGCCCCCGCCGTGTGAGGACCCGACCGTCGCAGCCGACCACGGGCGCGCGTCGCGCCAGCCATCGGCGCGCGGCGCGAAGGTGGACGACGAAGGGCCTCCGTCAGCGATTGCTGTCGGAGGCCCTTCGTTCGCACTGGGTGGCAGGTGAAGGATTCGAACCTTCGAAGCTTTCGCGATGGATTTACAGTCCACTCCCATTGGCCGCTCGGGCAACCTGCCTTGGTGCGCGTGGAAGAATAGCAAGGACAACCGCGATTGCTGAAACCGGCACCAGCTGCCCGTCAGCGGTGCCCAGGAAGGACACGCCCTCATGGCCGACAGCTCGTTCGACATCGTCAGCAAGATCGACCACCAGGAGGTCGCCAACGCCCTCAACAGCGCCTCCCGTGAGGTGGCCACGCGCTACGACTTCAAGAACGTCGGCGCCTCCATCGAGGCCAGCGGCGAGGACAAGGTCGTCATCAAGGCCAACACCGAGGAGCGTGCCAACGCCGTCCTCGACGTCTTCCAGACCTGGCTGGTGAAGCGCAAGGTCTCGCTCAAGCACCTCGACGTCCCCGAGCGCGGACCGCAGCTCTCCGGCAAGGAGTACCGCCTCGAGCTCGGCCTCCAGGAGGGCATCTCCCAGGAGAACGCGAAGAAGATCGGCAAGATCATCCGCGACGAGGGGCCCAAGACGGTCAAGAGCCAGATCCAGGGCGACGAGCTGCGCGTCACCAGCAAGTCCCGTGACGACCTGCAGGCCGTCCAGGCGCTGCTCAAGGGCAAGGACGACCTGGACTTCGCGATCCAGTTCACCAACTACCGCTGACCCACGCGGCCGGACAGGTATGCCGCCGTGCCCGAGTCGGGCACGGCGGCACACGTCTGTCTGGGGGCACCTTCGCACCGGAGGGCGCGCACGGAGGTCGAGTCAGGCCTCCAGGGCCATGGTGGGGCCACCGAGGTCGGGGAACCGCAGCACCGAGCCGTCCGAGTCGGTGTCCGGGGAGTCGTCGTTCCAGCCGTCGAGGGCAATCGCGAGACCGAGCGCCAGCCCCGCCATCTCGTGGTCGCCGATGCCGACGCGGCTGGCCACCTCGCGGGCGTTGGACGGACGGTCGCCCGGGTCCTTGGACAGGCAGTCGTTGACGAGGTCGGCGAGGTCCTTGGGCACGTCGTCGGGCAGCGGCGGGGGCGGCTCGTTGACGTGGCTGAGGGCCGTCGCGACCGGGGTTCCGCGGTCGAAGGGGCGCTGGCCCGTGAGCATCTCGTGCGCAACCACCCCGAGGGCGTAGAGGTCGCTCGCGCCGGTGGCCGCCTCGCCGAGCGCCTGCTCGGGGCTGATGTAGTGCGGCGTCCCGAGCATCTCGCCGGCGCGGGTGTGACCGGCCGCGTCGAGCGCCCGGGCGATCCCGAAGTCGGTGAGCTTCACCAGCCCGTCGGGACGGACGAGGATGTTGGCGGGCTTGACGTCGCGGTGGACGACGCGCGCCTCGTGGGCCACGCCCAGCGCGAGGGCTGCCTGCCCGAGCAGCGAACGCACCTCGGGCGGGGGCAGGGCGCCACGGCGGCGCAGCAGGAGCGAGAGCGGCTCGCCCTTGACCAGCTCCATCACGAGGAAGGCCAGGCCGTCGTCCTCGCCGTAGTCGAAGAGGGTCGCGATGTTGGTGTGCAGCAGGGCCGCCGAGTGGACGGCCTCGTCGCGGAAGCGCTTGGCGAACAGCTCCTCGTGACCGGTGTCGGGCCGCATGACCTTGATGGCCACCGCCCGCTGGAGCACCTGGTCGGCGCCGGCCCAGACATCGGCCATGCCGCCGGAGGCGATGCGGGCCCCCAGGAGGTACCGGTCGCCGAGGACGAACCCCTCAGACAACCTGTTCACGCTGCGAGCTCCACGAGGAGACCTCCGTCGACCGAGGTGTACGTCGATTGACATCTCAAGAACCTCGCGACGTCAATGGTAGGCCCCATCCGGACAAACCGCGCGCCAAGGGAACGGGCCGGGCGACCCGCCTGACCTGCGACGACGCCGTCCATGGCACCGTCCGTCCCACCCGTCACACGGGCTACCCGAAGGTGGCGCGCGAGCGCAGCGCCTCCCCCAGCTCGGACCGCGCGTCGACGATGCCCCGGCGCACCGCCGGCGTCAGGTCGGTGCGCTGCAGTGCCGCCCTGGCCATGTCATCCGTCGCCTCCTCGACGACCCGCGACGGGAAGCCGAGCTGGGCCACCCGTGCCAGCGCGTCGTCGCCGACCCAGGCGCTCATGGCCGGGACGTCGCTGAAGTAGCGCGCGGCATACGGGCGGAGCACGTCGAGCTCCCCGGAGGACCAGAAGCCCTGGGCGAGCGCGTTGAGCTCGTAGTTGGAGCGCTCACGGTTCGTCGTGATCTCACCCCAGGCCCACGCCTTGGCCTCGGTGTCGGGCATCGATGCACCGGCCATGAGCGCGCTGAGCCGTCCCTGCAGCGTGTCGTCACGCTCGCGGGTGGCCTCGATGAGCTCTCGACCGGCGAGTCCGTGGGAGGCGAGGTTGCGGACCACGATCCACCCGAAGTCCGAGTCGCCCTCGAGCCCGACGGGGCGGCGTTCGCCGGCCGCCCACGCCCGCAGGAGCTCCTCGTCGGCAGAGGTGCGCGCGACGGCGCGGGCCGCCACGAGGGCCCGGGTCGACCCGGGCTCCGCCGCTGCGAGGACCGATGCTGCTGCCGCGGCGACCACCTGCTCGGCTTCACCCTGCTCCTCGTGCGGCAGGAACGTCGGGATGATCCGGCCGAGCAGGCTACCCGCCGAGCGGTTGAGGATCGAGGCGTTGTCCTCGTGCGGCCACGCCGCACCCACCGTGCGCACCATGACCCGGGGGTCGACGGTGCCGAGGCAGACGCCGTCGATGAGGGACACCCACACGACCGCGCGCGCCTGCGGGTCGGGCACGAGCGCGAGCTGCTCGGGCACCGCGGCGATGGAGTCGGGGTCGAGGGTGACGGTGGCCCAGGTGAGGTCTCCCGCGTTCGGCACCACGAGGTCGGCGGCAGGCGCCGCCGCCAGCTCGGGAACGACGGTCCGGTCGCCCGAGGTCGTCACCGGGACGCGGAAGGTCTCGGCACCGGCGGAGAAGCCGGCCACGTCGAAGGTGTGCGGCCGGTCGGCCGGGAACGCTTCCGGGACGGTGCGGTCCACGGCACCGGCAGCGCGGTCCAGCGAGATGACGTCGACCCCCGCGGTGAGCAGCCAGGCCTGCGTCCACGCGCCGAGGTCCTTGCCGCTCGCGCGCTCCATGAACCCCATGAAGTCGGCCAGCGTGCCGTTGCCGAACGAGTGCTCGCGCAGGTAGGCGGAGACGCCGGCGATGAAGGCGTCGTCACCGATGTGGGCGATGAGCTGGCGCAGCGTCGCGGCACCCTTGGCGTAGGAGATCCCGTCGAAGTCCTGCAGGGCCGACTGCGCGTCGAGCGCGGCCGAGCCGGCGACGGGGTGGGTCGAGGGGGTGCGCTCCGCGGCATACCCCCAGGCCTTGCGGGCCATGGTGGAGTCCACCCACGCCTCGGTCCCGAACTCGGTCGCCGCGTCCAGCGTCCGGTGCGACATGTACTCGGCGAAGGACTCGTTGAGCCACAGGTCGTCCCACCACTGCATCGTCACGAGGTCGCCGAACCACATGTGCGCCATCTCGTGGGCGATCGTGTTGGAGCGCGTGAGGATCTCGTCCCGGGCCGCCGCCCCACGGAAGACGTAAACGTCGCGGAAGGTCACGCAACCGGGGTTCTCCATCGCGCCCGCGTTGAACTCGGGCACGAAGACCTGGTGGTACTCCCCGAACGGGTACCGGATGCCGAAGAGCTGGTGGTAGTAGTCGAAGCTCGCCCTCGTGACCTCGAGCATCTGGGGCGCCCCCCGCTCGAGGGCCTCCCTGAGGGACGCACGGGCGTGGATGCCCAGCGGTATGCCGTCGTGCTCGTCGAGCACCGACGCGTAGGGACCGGCGCAGACCGTGACGAAGTACGTGGCCAGCGGCTTGGTCTCGGCGAGCTCCCACCGACCGGGGGCCACCTTCGTGGCGGCACCGTTGCCGAGGACGGTCCACGCCTCCGGGGCGGCGACGGTCACGGCATACGGGGCCTTGAGGTCGGGCTGGTCGAAGCAGGCGAACACGCGCGGGCCGGCGTCGAGGAACAGGTGGCCGTAGACGTAGTGCTCACCGTCGGCAGGGTCGACGGCGCGGTGCAGTCCCTGCCCGTCCCGGCTGTAGGACATCTGGGCCTCGACCTCGAGCACGTTGTCGGCGGCGAGGCCGCTCAGGGCCACGCGGCCGTCAGTGAGGGTCGTGACGTCCACGGACTGGCCGTTGAGGACCATCGAGCGCAGCTCGGCAGGCTTGACGTCGACGAAGGTCGACGCGCCCGGCTCGTTGCACGAGAACGTGATCCGCGTCGACGAGCCGAACCGCTCCTCCCCCTGGTCGAGGTCGAGGTCCACCTCCATCCGCGTCACCTGCAGCAGGGCTGAACGTTCGCGGGCTTCGGACCTGGTGAGGGACGGCATGGGAGCGATTCAACCAGCACCGGCCCCCGAACAGACCGAAGCCCCCGACCAGAGCTGGTCGGGGGCTTCGGTGGAGTTCACCGGTTGCGGTGGCTCAGATGACGCGGACCTTCTCGGCCTGCGGGCCCTTGGGGCCCTGCGTGATGTCGAACTCCACGCGCTGTGCCTCGTCGAGCGAGCGGTAGCCGCTGGACTCGATCGCGCTGTAGTGCACGAAGACGTCGGGGCCGCCGCCGTCCTGCTCCACGAAGCCGAAGCCCTTCTCAGCGTTGAACCACTTGACAGTTCCCTGTGCCATGGGATTTCTCGTTCCTGTTGGCCGAGGTGGGTCGCGGACGCGACTCACCAGCTGCGCACACCACCACGACACGGAACAAGCCGCTGAAGAAAAAAGGCCCGCACACTGGCGGGCCCACTCAGACGAGGAACTGCAACTGCAACTGCGCCAACCATACCGTGCCGGAGCCGTTTGCCGAAACCACCCCCGGCCGGCCTGTCGCAGGACCCGTCGGACGCACCCTCGGGGTGCGTCCGACGGGCACCCTCAGCTCTGGCGGAAGCCGTAGGCCTGCTGCTCGAGGCGGGCGATCCGCTCCGCCATCGGCGGGTGCGTCGAGAAGAACCGCGACACGTCCTGAGGCCGGAACGGGTTGGCGATCATCATGTGGCTGGAGTTCTGGATCGCCGGGGTCGGCTGCAGGGGGGCGCGGGCGACGCCGGTCTCGAGCTTGCGCAGGGCCGACGCGAGGGCGAGCGGGTCGCCGGTCAGCTTCGCGCCGTCCTCGTCCGCGTCGTACTCGCGGGTGCGGCTGATCGCCATCTGGATCATCATCGCGGCGAAGGGTGCCAGCAGCGCCATGGCCAGCAGGGCAAAGGGGTTCGGGCGGTCCTCGTCGTTGCCGCCACCGCCGAACATGCTCGTGAACATGAGCATCTGGGCCACGGACGTGATGACACCGGCGATCGCGGCAGCGACCGAGCCGGTGAGGATGTCGCGGTTGTACACGTGCATCAGCTCATGGCCGAGCACGCCGCGCAGCTCGCGCTCGTCGAGCAGGCCGAGGATGCCCTCGGTGCAGCAGACGGCGGCGTTCTCGGGGTTGCGTCCGGTGGCGAAGGCGTTGGGCGCCGAGGTCGGGCTGACGTAGAGGCGGGGCATCGGCTTGCCGGCGGCGGTCGACAGCTCCCGGACGATCCGGTACATCGCGGGCGCCTGGGCCTCGCTGACCGGGTAGGCGTGCATGGCCCTGATGGCGAGCTTGTCGGAGTTCCAGTAGCCGTAGGCCGTCATCCCGACACCGAGGAGGGCGAACAGCCAGATGTACCGGCCGCTGCCGATGACGGAGCCCATGGCCAGCAGCACGGCGAAGATCCCGCCGAACAGGGCCGCGGTCTTGAGTCCGTTGAAGTGGTTGTGCATGTCAGCCTCAACGCTCCCTCAGGTTCGGGCGTTCCCTGGTCAGCCCAGCAGGCCGAGCACCAGCTGGGGCAGCACGCTCGCGGCGACGAGGACCCCTCCCGACAGGATGAGGGCGGCCAGGGCGGGCCGTGGGACTGGTCCTCCGAGGAGCTCCTCGACGGGACCTTCGTCGCCGTCACCGGCACCCTCCGGGTCCCCAGCACCCCGACCGACCGGCGCGGGATCGCGCAGCAGCACCGCGAACCACCGCAGGTAGACCGCGATGCCGAGGACGGCGTTGGCGACGGCGACGAGGGCGAGCACCCACTGCCCGTCCCCGACCACGGGACGCAGCGCGACGACCTTGGCCACCAGCCCGAGGACGCCGGGCGGCAGCCCGGCGAGGGAGAGCAGGGCCAGCCCGAGCGCACCGCCCAGGAGGGGTCGTTCCCGCAGCAGACCCGTGTATGCCGCGAGCGTCCGGCCGCGGGACGGTCCGTCACCGCCGTCGGGGGTGGCGGTCGGGGCCGACCGCGCGACGAGGTGGACCACGACGAACGCCACGAGCGTGGCGACGACGTAGGCGAGGAGGTAGGCGCCGGAGGCCTGGTCGGCCTGCGTCGTCGCGACCGACAACGGCAGCGCCACCCAGCCCGCCTGGGCGACGGTCGACCACGCGAGGAGCCGGACCGGGTCGTCCTGGACGAGGGCGACGAGGTTGCCGACGGTCATCGACACCGCGGCCACGATGCCCACGACGACGAGGACCGGGGCTGCCCCGGAGCCGTGGCCCGAGCCCGCCAGTGGGCGCAGGACGACGAGCAGGGCCGCCAGCGCGGCGACCTTGGACGTGGCCGCGAGGAACGCGGCGACGGGCTCGGTGCCGCCGGCGTAGGCCTGGGGCGTCCACACGTGGAACGGCACCAACGAGAGCTTGAAGCCGACCCCTGCCAGCAGGAGCAGCAGCCCGAGGAGCAGCACGGCACGCCGCTGCGGATCGGCGAGCGCGGTCGCCACGGCCGGTCCGGAGAAGACCGCGGCCCCGGTCGACAGCAGCCACAGGGCCGCACCCAGGACGACGAGGGCGAACGACACCAGCGAGGTCGTCAGCAGGGCCAGGGCGCCCCGTCCCGCGTCCGGGGTCGCCCGCAGCGCGACGAGGGCGATGGCGGGCAGGGTCGCCAGCTCCAGGCAGACCAGCCACGAGCCGAGGTCGTGGGCGGCGGCGACGCCGGTGGCCCCGACGGTGGCGGCGAGCAGGAGCGCCACGAGGACGGCTGGCCCTCCCCGCAGGGGCTGGTCACGGGTCCCGGACCGCGGCGGCCACACGAGGAGCAGGACGACGAGGGCGGCGAGCAGGGCCCCCACCTGCAGGGCGCCGACGACCGGTCCTGCTTCGTACAGGCAGCCGTCGGGCGCGGGCAGGCACAGCGAGCGCCGTGGCACGTCGGTCGACCCGAGGGCCGCGGGGAGAGCCAGGGCCGCACCGACGAGCAGGGCGAGCACCCCGACGACGGCGTGCAGCCGCGCGACCCTGGGGGCCACGGCGTCGGCGACGAGCACGACGACGGCACCCGCCGCCGGCGCCAGGACCGGGCCGAGCACGGGCCAGTCGAGGCTGGCCACGGTGCTCACGGCCCGGCTCCGACCAGCGTGCTCACGGTGTCGTGCGTCAGGGACAGCAACGGACCGGGGACGACACCGAGGACCACCGTGAGCAGGACGAGGACGACGACGACGTCCCACTCGCTGCCGCGGGTGTCCTCGATGGGCGGCGAGGTCCGGTCGCCGGCCCACACGAGTCGCGCCACCCGGAGCGCGTAGGCGGCGGCGAGCACGGTGCCGAGCGCGGCGACCACCGCGACGGCGCGGAAGAGCCCGAGCGACCGGTCGTCGCCCGGTGACCACGCGGCATACACGGACAGGAACTCGCCCCAGAAGCCGGCCAGGCCGGGCAGCCCGAGGGAGGCGGCCAGGCCGAGGATGAGCGCGAAACCGAGGCGAGGCGCGACCTCGCGCACCGCGGCTCGAGCGGTGTCGAGGTCCGCGCTCCCCCAGCGTTCCTTGAGGCCGCCGACGACGACGAACAGCAGGGCTGAGACGACGCCGTGGGCGACGTTGGCGAACAGCGCCGCCTGCAGACCGGTGCGCGTGCCGCTCGCGAGCCCGATGGCGACGAACCCCATGTGTGCCACCGAGGAGTAGGCGACCAGGCGCTTGAGGTCACGCTCGACGAGGCAGGCCAGGCCTCCCCACAGGATGCCGACGGCACCGAGGACGGCGAGGAACGGCGCGACCCGGGCGAACCCGTCGGGCACGGTGGCCAGCGGCAGGCGGACCAGGCCGTAGGTGCCCATCTTGAGCAGGACGGCGGCGAGCAGCACCGAGCCGGCGGTGGGGGCGGTGGTGTGGGCCGCGGGCAGCCAGGTGTGCAGCGGGAAGACCGGCACCTTGACGGCCAGGCCGGCCACGAGGAGCGAGGCCACGACGAGCTGGGTGGTCGGCGAGAGCCCGCGCCCGGCGTCCTGGGCCAGGACCCCCAGGTCGGAGGTGCCGGCCCGGGTCACGAGGGCCAGGATCCCGACGAGCATCAGGGTGGAGCCGAAGGCCGTGTAGAGGACGAAGCGTGCCCCGGCCTCGGCCCGCGCCGCCGGGTGGTGGGCGTCGCCGAAGCGCGTGATGAGCACCCACATGGGCACGAGCACCACCTCGAACGCCACGAAGAACAGCACGGCGTCGCGGGCGAAGAAGGTGGCGAGGGCACCGACCTCGACGAGCAGCAGGCAGGCGTGGAACGCGGCGCTGGTGCCGCCCACCGGAGGCCGCTCCCGGGTGTGCAGCACGACGGCGACACCCAGGAGGGCGGTGAGCAGGAGCAGGGGCGCGCTGATGCCGTCGACGGCGAGGTGCCACCGCAGCCCGAGGGACGGCACCCAGGCCCGGTCCACCTCGGGCCGCAGGACGACGCTCGCGACGACGAACGCCAGCGTGAGGACGCTGGTGACGGCGGACGTGAGGTTGGTGGCACGGTGCGGCAGGCTCCGACCGGCGGTGAGCAGCCACGTGGCCACCGCAGCCGGCACGACGAGGGCGAGGAGGATCACCGCAGCGCCACCCCCGCCAGGGCCACCGTGACGGCACCGGCGACGACCCAGGCCAACCCGGTCGCCGCCCGCTCGGCGCGGTGGGCCCGGTCGCCGCCACGCCCCGCCAGCAGGGCGCCGACGGCGGCGCCCCGGACGTACGCGTCGACGACCTCGCGGTCGAGGAAGACGACGAGCCGGGCGGTGGCGAGCACGGGCCGGGCGACGAGCACGACATACAGGCGGTCCACCCCGAAGCCGCCGTCGAAGGCAGGTTGCCGTGCTCCGACGAGGCGGGCGGGGTCCTCCCCCGCGCCGTACCGGCTGGCGGTGACGCGGCGCACCCCGAGGGCGGCACCGGCGATGAGCAGCAGGCTCAGCAGCGCGACGAACCACCCGAGGTGGCCCTCGAGGTCGATCAGCGGCGTGAACACCACGATCCCGCCGAGGACGGTGAGGACCGCCAGGACGGCCACTGCCGCCCGCACCGGCCCGGTGGCCGTGTCGGCCTCGTGGCGTGCGACGTCGGCGGTCCCGAGGTCGTCGAGGACGAGCCAGGCGCGCATGCAGTACGCCGCGGTCAGCGGGACCGTCAGCAGGCCGGCGAGCAGGACCAGCCACGCCCGGACGGGGGCGTCGGACGCGCCCGCCTCGGCAGCGGACAGGACGTGCTCCTTGGAGACGAACCCCACGAGGGGTGGCACCCCCGCCAGCGACAGCAGCCCGACGAACATGGCGGGGCGCAGCAGCAGGTGGCCACGCAGGCCCCCCTTGAGCGTGGCGGCCGCGGTGCCCCCGACGGTGACGCTGAGCCACCCGATCGTGAGGAACAGCAACGCCTTGAAGAACGCGTGGGAGTACAGGTGCAGCACCCCGGCACCCGGGCCCTCGTCGGCCGGCGCCACTGCGAGCGCCGACAGCATGAGGGCGACCTGGCTCAGGGTGGAGTAGGCCAGCAGCCGCTTGAGGTCGCTCTGGCCGAACGCCAGCAGGGCGGCCCAGACCATGGTCACGGCGGTGCTGACCGCCAGCACCCAGCGGGCCCCGTCGCTGGCCTCGAGGAGGGTGAAGAGCTGGGCCAGCACGAACGTCCCGGCCGCCACCATGGTCGCCGCGTGGATGAGGGCGGACGCGGGCGTCGGGCCCTCCATCGCGTCGGGCAGCCAGTCGTGGAACGGCACCATGCCGGACTTGCCGAGGACCCCGATGACGAGCAGCACCATGGCGACCGTCCGCAGCGTGCCGTCAGGCGCCGCGCAGGCCGCCGCCAGCGAGTCCGCGCACTCGGTGGCCGGCGCCCAGTGCGCCAGCACCGCCCGGTAGGCCGTGGAGCCGGCCCCCGCGGCGAGGAGCACCACCCCGAGGACGAACCCGACGTCGGCGAGCCGGGTGACGAGGAAGGCCTTGAGGGCGGCCCGGCGCGCGGACTCCTTGCGGCTCCAGTGACCGATGAGCAGGTAGGAGCACCAGCCCATCACCTCCCAGCCGACGAGGGTCAGCACGAGGTCGGCGGAGGTGACCACGACGAGCATGCCTGCGGTGAACAACGAGACCGTGGCCGCGAAGACGCCGTAGCGGTCGTCCTCGCGCAGGTACCAGCCCGCGAACACCTGGACCGCCCAGCCGACGACGGCGACGACGAGTGCGATCAGGGCGGTCGCCGTGGTCGCCTGCAGCAGCAAGGGGATGCGCAGCTCGCCCGCGGCGAGGGCCGGGAGGGTGCCGACGGCGCGGTCCTGCCCGGTCGTGTGCACCCCGACGAGCAGGGCGACGGCTGCAGCAAGGGTGACGAGCGACCCACCGACCGCGACCGCACGGGCGGCTCGGGGGTCCAGGCCCTCCCGTCGTCGGGCGAGGAAGAGCCCGAGCACGGCGGCGACGACCGGCACGAGCACGACCAGCCTGGCCGCGGCGGCGCTCACGAGCGGGTCCGGTCGAGGTCGATGTCGCCGCGCAGGCGGTAGACGGCCAGGACCACGGCGAGAGCGACGCACACCTCGGCCGCGGCGATGGTGATGACGAACAGGGTGAGGACGTTGCCGGCCGCCCAGCGGTCCCCGCCGGAGGCGCCGACGGAGACGAGCAGCAGGGTGGCGGCGTTGAGGATCAGCTCGACCCCGATGAGGACCAGCACCGCGTTGCGGCGGGCCAGCACTCCGTACGCGCCGAGACCGGCGAGCACGGAGGCGAGGAGGTAGGGGCCGGCGAGGTGGATCACGGGGCGCTCCGCCCCGCCTCGCGGGCTCCGCGCCCGGCGACACGGGAGACCGCCAGGGCTGCGACCAGCGCCACGAGCAGCAGCAGGGACAAGAGCTCGAACGGCCACACCCACGTGCCGAACAGCTGGCTCGCCAGCTCGGTCGTGTCGGTCTCCCGACGGGACACCGGGGCGGCGAGCGGCAGGAGGACCGCCGCCAGCATCGCGGTCACACCCGCGCCGAGGACCGCCGCGAGGACCCGGTGGAGGCGGCTCGTGGCGATCTGCGCGTGCGGCCCGATGGGGGCGCGCGTCAGCATCAGGGCGAAGAGCACGAGCACGACGACGGCACCGACGTAGACGAGGACCTGCACCAGCGCGACGAACTCCGCGCCCAGCACGAGGTAGCACCCGGCGACCGAGCCGAGGCAGACCACGAGCCACAGCGCCGCGTGGACGACGTGGCGGGTCGTCACCGCGAGCAGCCCGCTGGCCGCGGCGACGAGCCCGACCGCGGCGAACGCCACGTCGAGGCCGGTCACGCCTCCGCCTCCGGCTGCGGAGTCACCCGCGTCGGACGGGCGGCGGGGGTGCGGACGGGGCGGGCCGGCTTGTTGGTCGCGGCGATCTCGGCCGGTTCGGCGGAGTGCTCGTCGAGCGCGGGCGGTGGCGGGACCGTGGGCATCCACTGCCCGAGCCGGTCCTTCTCGTGCAGCAGGTCGCGGATGTCGAGCTCGGAGTACTCGAACTCGGGGCTCCAGTGCAGCGCGTCGAACGGGCACACCTCGATGCAGATGCCGCAGTACATGCAGAGGCTGAAGTCGATGGCGAACCGGTCGAGGACGTTGCGCTGGCGGTCGCGTCCACCCGGGGTGGTCGCGGGGATCGTCTCCTTGTGCGAGTCGATGTAGATGCACCAGTCCGGGCACTCGCGGGCGCAGAGCATGCACGAGGTGCAGTTCTCCTCGAGCAGGGCGATGACGCCCCGGCTGCGCGGGGGCAGGTGCGGCGACACGTCCGGGTACTCGGCCGTGTGCGACGGCTTCGCCAGGGTGCGTGCCGTGGTGGCCAGCCCCTTGAGGATCCCCGGTATGGCGCCCCCGCTGCTGCGCTTCGTGGGCTCCGGTGTCGTGCTCGGTGTCGTGCTGGGTGTCGTCGGCTCGGTCATGCGCTCGCCACCACCCAGACACCGGTGAGGGCCAGCTGCGCGAGGGCGAGCGGCACGAGGACGAGCCAGGCGAGGCGCTGGAGCTGGTCCTCGCGCAGTCGCGGCCAGGACACCCTCAGCCAGATGACGACCACCGCGATGACGAACCCCTTCAGCATCGTCCAGACCCAGCCGAGCTGGTCGCTGAACGGCCCCTGCCAGCCGCCGAGGTAGAGCACGGCGAACAGCAGCGACATGACGACGATCCCGGCGTACTCGCTCAGCAGGAAGAACGCGAACCGCAGTCCGGTGTACTCGGTGTAGGCGCCGAAGACGATCTCGCTGTCGGCGACCGGCATGTCGAACGGCGGGCGCTGGAGCTCTGCGACGGCGGCGACGAGGAAGACGACCGCACCGGGGAGCTGCCACAGCAGCCACCACGGGGACCAGGCGGCGGCGATGCCGGAGAGGGACAGCGACCCGGCCGCGAGGCAGACCGACGCCACGGACAGCACCAGCGGCAGCTCGTAGGACAGCAGCTGGGCGGCCGCCCGCATCGCCCCGAGCAGGGAGTACTTGTTGGCGCTGGCCCAACCCGCCATGAGGGTGCCGAGGATCCCGACGGCCGTCACCGCGAGGACGAGCACCGCGGAGGCGGGGGCGTCAGCCGCGACGACGTCGGGCGACAGCGGGATGACGGCCATGGCCACGAGGTACGGGATGAGCGCGACGGCCGGGGCGAACCGGAAGACACCCTTGTCGGCAGCGGCCGGGGTGATGTCCTCCTTCTGCACGAACTTGACCCCGTCGGCGACGAGCTGGGCCCACCCGTGGAACCCACCGGCATACATGGGTCCGAGGCGTCCCTGCATGTGGGCCATGACCTTGTGCTCGGTCTGCCCGACGAGCAGGGGCAGCACCAGGAAGGCCGCGAGCACGGCGACCGAGCGGAGCACGACCTCGAGGGCCTCGAGCGCGGTCACCGCGGACCCCACTCGGCATCGGGCACACCGGGAGCGGACACACGGCGGCGCCCGGTGGGCTTGGTGTGCTCGCTCTCGCCGGGCTCCTTGGCGCCGGGCCAGGCCTTCGAGGCACGGGCGGCCAGGACGAACGACTTGCGCAGCGGGGTCCCCTCGAACCCGTCGGGGAGGAGCAGCGGCCGCAGGTCCTGCCCGGTGCCGTCGTCGAACCCGTCGAACCCGAGCCCGAACATCTCGTGCGTCTCGCGTTCGTGCCACGCTGCGCCGCGGAAGACCGGGGTGATGCTGGCGAGCGTCCCACCATCGGGCACGCGGGTCCGGATCATGATGCGGCGCAACGACTTCGGCGTCGACCCGTCCATGAGGTGGCAGACCACGTCGAACCCGGGGTCCTCGGCCGAGTCGGTCTGGTCGACGGCAGTCAGCCAGTCGAAGAAGGTGAAGCCCTCGGCGCGCGCGCCCTCGACCGCGGAGACCCACGCCGGCGGCGACACCTCACGGCGCTGCACGGTGGCCGGGTCGTTCACGACGGGTCCCCGGTCTTCGAGCGCGGTGCGTGGACGGGAGGGGCCACGAGACCACGGGTCACCTCACCGGCGGACGCGGTGCGGTGTCCCGCGTACTTCGCCCGGATTCCCTTGGTGGACAGGGTCTCCGACGCGATCTTCTCCTGCAGCTTGATGATGCCCTGCAGGAGCGACTCGGGCCGCGGCGGGCAGCCCGGCACGTAGACGTCGACGGGGATGATCGTGTCGACGCCCTTGGTGACGCTGTAGGAGTCCCAGTAGGGGCCACCGGAGTTGGAGCAGGCCCCGAACGAGATCACGTACTTCGGCTCCGGCATCTGGTCGTAGAGCCGTCGGACGGCCGGCGCCATCTTGTCCGTCACCGTCCCCGACACGACCATGAGGTCGGCCTGACGCGGCCCCGGCGCGAACGGGATGACCCCGAGCCGGATGAAGTCGTGCCGGGCCATCGAGGCGGCGATGAACTCGATCGCGCAGCAGGCCAGGCCGAAGTTGAAGACCCACAGGGAGTAGCGCCGGCCCCAGTTGAGCACGACGCGGATCGGCTGGGGAGCGTGCTCGTTGCCCGCGCCGACGCGCGGCATGGGCAGGGCGACCCTCGTGGACTCGGACATCACAGCCACCTCAGCAGACCGCGGCGCGCGGCGTGCACGAGTCCCACCAGCAGGACACCGATGAAGACGGCGATCTCGACGAGCGAGGCGGCCCCGAGGTCGGCCGAGCGCAGGACGAGCGCCCAGGGGAACAGGTAGACCGCGTCGACCGCGAAGATGACGTAGAGGAACGCGTAGACGAAGTAGCGGATCTGGGTCTGCGCCCAGTCCTGCCCGACCGGGTCGACGCCGGACTCGTAGGTCGTCAGCTTGGCCCTGGTCGGGGCGCTCGGCGCGAGCAGCAGCCGCGCCCCCATGGCCGCCACGAACAGCAGCAGTCCGACCACGACCACTGCGGCGACGACGACGTAGGGCGACACGTGGGCAGCCTAGTGGCCGGGCCCCCGCAGGCGGTGGCGCGGCATACGTCGTCGGTGGGGTGTCGGGAAGCGCCGTCCGCACCTAGCGTGGACCCATGGCGCGGATCCCGCTCTTCCCCCTCGGCACCGTCCTCGTCCCGGGGGCCTCCCTGCCGCTGCAGATCTTCGAGCCGCGGTACGTCGTCATGCTCAGCGACCTCGTCAACGCGATGGAGGTCCCCGAGTTCGGGGTGGTGGCGATCCGGCAGGGCAACGAGGTGGGTGTCGGCTCGGCCCGCGACCTGCAAGAGATCGGCTGCCTGGCCCGGGTCCTGCAGGCTGCCTCCATCGGCGACGGGCGGTACCTCGTGGTGAGCACGGGGACCGAGCGGTTCCACCTCGACGCCCTCGCCGACACGGGTTCGGCCTACCTCACCGGCGAGGTGACGGTCCTCGAGGAGCACCCGGGCGACGCGCAGGAGGTGGCCGAGCTGGTCACGCGCCTGCACGACGCCCTGAACCGCTACGCCAGGACCCTGGGGGCCGAGGTGCCCGACTGGCCGCACGACCCCGTCGAGCTGTCGCACACCGTCGGCACCGCCGTCGGGCTCGACCTCGGCGACCGGCAGCGGCTGCTCGCCGCCCCCGACACGGAGACGCGGCTGCGCCTCGGCCTGCGCCTGGTCCGTCGGGAGCAGGGGCTGGCCCAGACCCTCGGCGTCGTCCCGCCGTCGCCGGACCGCCCCTGGAACCTCAACTGACGCGGGGCGCCCCGCGGAAACCCGGTGGCGGGTGTCCCACCCGTGCGACAGGGTCGGGGCATGACACCGGACGACACCCCGAGCGCGTGGGACGAGCGCACCACCCTCCTCACGATGCTGCAGTACACCCGTGACGTCGCCGCCGGGAAGGCCCGCGACCTCGCCACCCACCACGTCGGCGCCGCACCCCTGCCGGGGTCGCCCCTGATGTCCATCGGCGGGGTGATCAACCACCTGCGCTGGGTCGAGCACTCCTGGATCGAGAACCGGTTCGTCGGTGGCCCCGACCTCGGGCCGTGGACCGCGACCGAGCCGGACCGCGAGTTCACCGTGGGTGCCGAGACGCCGATCGCCCAGACGCTGGAGGAGTATGCCGCGCAGGCCGTCCGCACCGACGCCCTGATCGCGGACCTGCAGCTCGACGACCGCTCGGTGACCCCGTTCCGGGGTGGTGACCACCCGACCCTGCGCTGGGTCATCCTGCACCTGATCGAGGAGAACGCCCGGCACAACGGCCACCTCGACCTGCTGCGCGAGCTCGCCGACGGCCGCACCGGCGACTGAGCGTCCCTGCTTCTCCCGACCGGCGCACCCTCCGCGCAAAGCGGGTGTCGTTCGGCACCACGGCAGTTATTTCCCACGGTTTCGCCGAACGACACCCGCTTTGCTGGCGAGTCGTCGCGGTGACCGAGAACGTCCGGGTCCTGCCGCTGCGTCAGTCGTCGAGGCGTTCGAAGGCGGGGGCGTAGCGGAAGGGACCGGAGAGTCCGTCGCCCCAGGCGTGCAACCGGCGGAGCAGGAAGTACTGCGGCCCCCAGTCCTGAGGCGGCGTGATGCCGTGGTCGACGGCCGGTCCGAACCCGAACCTCGGGTAGTAGGTCGGGTGGCCGAGGAGCACCACCGCCGGCTCGCCCAGCGCGTCTGCCGCGCCGAGCGTGGCGTGCACGAGGGCCGAGCCGATGCCGACCCGCTGGACCTCGGGCAGGACCCCGAGGGGACCCAGCGCGACCAGCACCGGCTGGTCTGCGACGAACGCCCGGCTGATCGCCACGTGCCCCGCGACGGCCCCATCGACCTCGGCCACCAGGCAGCACTCCCCGACGAGGTCGCCGTCGGCGCGAAGGTCGTCGACCAGGTCGGCCTCGAGGGTCCCCTCGCGAGCCGGCGCATCGTCGGTGGCCGGCTTGGCGAATGCCGCGAGGTGCACCGCCCTGATCGCGTCGGCGTCGGACGGCAGCTCGCGGCGGATCAACATGCACGCGACCCTAGCCACGCGCACGGTCGCGCCGCCTCCCGATTTCCGCACGCGCCATACGCTGCACGCGGTCCCGACACCCCACAGAGGCGGCACACTCCCGTGAGTTTGAAGCGCTGAGCGCGCTCTGGCGCAGGACGGGCTTCAAACTCGAGGGAGCCGGGAGCCGGGAGCCGGGGAGCCGGGAGTCAGGGCGCCGAGAAGTCGGGAGTCAGGGCGCCTTGGGGAGGGCGGCGTAGCTCGAGGGCCAGGGGACGTAGTCGTCGGCGGCGACGAGGTAGCCGTCGTCGTCGAGCGTCACGGGGACCGGGTCGATGATCTCGAACCCGTCGAAGCCCTCCGGCTCGACGTTGCGGAAGCCGATCAGCGCCCACGAACCGTCCCGCCGTTGCACCAGCGGCGCGGCGAACAGGTGGGGCTCCGCCGTGAAGGGACGGGCGGAGTCGATGTCCCAGGGCCCGAGCGGCCCGGGTCCGGGGACCGACCACGTGCAGTACTCGCCCGTGCGGGCCTTGCGCTCGGCGGTCATCTCCTGCGGGTGGCACGTGAAGACCAGCACCCAGCGGCCGTCGATCTGCTTGTCCTGCAACACCTCCAGCTGCCCGAACCCTGCGCCCGGCTCGCACAGCGGCGGCTGGAGGGTCCACCTCTCGAGGTCGGGGCTGGTGGCGTGGGCCACCACGCCGTCGTCGTTGCGGGCAGCCTCCCGGGCCCGGGCGGCGAGCAGGAGGTGCCAGCCGTCGCCGTCGGCATCGGCGAACACCAGGGGGTCCCGCCACGTCTCGCTCGCCCCCTCGAGGTCCGGGCCCTGCGTCGGCGCCGGCGTGTTGGCGAGGTTCTTGTACCAGCGCCCGTCGACGCGCAGGGCGGGCTCGGAGGAGACCCGCTCCCAGTGGTGCAGGTCGTCGGAGACCGCTGAACCGATCCGCTGGTCGTAGACGTGGTGCCCCGAGGTCGAGACCGCCGTGTAGAACATCCGCCAGCGCTCGCCGTCGCGCACGACCGACCCGGTCCAGATCGCCAGGTCGTCGAACCCGGTCTCCGCCGGGCCGAAGCACTCGCCGAGGTAGTCCCAGGTGACGAGGTCCCGCGAGGTCGCATGGCCCACCGTCGCCGCGGTGTGCCGCTTGCCCGGGTCGACCAACGACCTCGGCGCCTGGAGGAAGAACAGGTGGTAGAGGTCGCCGTCGTCGGCGATCCAGGAGTCCCAGACCCAGTGGTCTTCGAGCCGAAGCATGCGCCGAGTGTGGCAGCCCCGCGCGCGTCTGGCACGGCGTTGCCCGCGCCTCGGTCAGACCCCGTCGACCGTCCCGCCGGCCCGCCAGTAGCGGCCGTCGCGCCGGTCCATGAACTCCTCCTCGACGAGGTACCGCCGCAGCGCCGCGACGTCGTCGTGGAACGCCCGCAGCGTGGCGTTGACCTCGGTCTCCTCGTACACCTCTCCCACGGCGAACTCCTGCGCGATGAGGTCGAGCACGACGAGGCGCTTGGCGATCTTCGTCGGGATCGACACGAGGCTGCCGTCGGGGCGCACGAACGCCCGGAGCACGGCGTCGCGGTTCCTCAGGGCGTCCTGGAGCGCCGGTCGGTCCATGCCCACCACCCTAGGCAGCCCTCACCGCAGCCGCTCGCGCAGCCCCAGCACCGCCTCGGCGGTCGCGTCGGGCTCCGAGAGCAGGTGCAGGTGGTGGCCCTCGACGACGTCGACCGGCCAGCCGGCCCCACGGGCGAAGGTGAGCTCCTCGGCATACGTCCCACCGAAGCCGAGGTATGCCGCGGGCAGGGCCTCCCAGCCCCCCGGCACCTCCACCGGGGTCGTGAACCACGACGGCGGGAGCCGGGGTGCCCCGTCGGTCACGCGTGAGAGCCAGTCCTCCGACGGGAAGAGCGGCCCGACGTCGGCGGGGTCCCACCACAGCGGCCACGGCGGGAGCAGGCCGTCCACCTTCGGCAGCCCGGCGACGAAGTCCGCGAACGCCGGGGGCGCCAGCACGGTCGTGGGCCCGGGCGCCAGGGGCAGGGCCGCGTCGACGAGGACCACGGCACCGACAGGGACCGCTGCGTGCAGGGCCGGGACGAGGTACCCCGCGTTGCTGTGGGCCACCAGGAGGGACGCCCCGGACGAGACGAGCTGGTCGACGAACCCCGCCAGCACCGCCGCCGGGGTCAGCACGCCGTCGGGCAGGTCCGCGACCGCCGTCGACGCACCGCGGGCGTCGAGGGCTCCCGCCAGCGGGCCGTAGGCCACCGGCCCCAGCAGCGGGCTGGGCAGCACGAGCACGTCGACGGACACGTTCGGCACGCTAGCCCGACGTGGGCGGTGACAGCGCGGGAAACGCGCACCGTCCCGGGTAGCCGTGGCGAAATGCGCTTGAAACACTGCCTTGGTCTACTGACCGCCAGAGACCGACCACGACACCGAGGAGGCTGCCGTGCACCTGTCCCCCGCGGACACCGAGAAGCTGCTGCTGTCCGTCGCCGGCATGGTCGCCCGCGACCGGCTGTCGCGCGGCGTCCTGCTCAACCACCCCGAGTCGGTCGCCCTGCTCTCCACGTGGGTCATCGAGCGCGCCCGCGAAGGCGCCCTGGTCGCCGACCTCATGGAGGAGGGCCGGGCGGTCCTGCACCGCGACCAGGTCATGGCGGGCGTGCCGGAGATGATCGCCGACGTGCAGGTCGAGGCGACGTTCCCCGACGGCCGCAAGCTCGTCACCCTCCACCACCCGATCGCCTGACCGAGACAGCCGAGAGCAGGAGATCCGTTGAGCAGCAACAGTTCCGGACCGGGAGCGGTCCGGGTGAAGCCGGGCACCGTCACCATCAACGCCGACCGCACCGAGGCCGAACGCCTCAGCCTCGTCATCGTCAACACCGGTGACCGCCCGGTCCAGATCGGGTCGCACCTGCACCTGCCGGACAGCAACACCGCGCTGTCCTTCGACCGCGACGCCGCCCACGGCTTCCGTCTCGACATCGCGAGCGGCACGTCGGTCCGGTTCGAGCCCGGCGTCAGCCGCCAGGTCGACGCCGTGGCCCTCAAGGGCCGCCGTCGGGTGCCGGGCCTCCAGGTCGACGGCCGCACCGACGGCCGGGCCGGCGAAACCCACGAGCGCGCCGAGGGAGGTGCCCACGATGGCTGACCTCGACCGCGAGCGGTATGCCGCGCTGTACGGCCCCACGACCGGCGACCAGGTCCGCCTCGGCGACACCGACCTGTGGGTCGAGGTCGAGGACGACCTGACCTTCGGTGGCGAGGAGGCAGTTTTCGGTGGCGGGAAGTCGATCCGCGAGTCGATGGCCCAGGGACTGCTCACCAACGCGGACGGCGCGCTGGACACCGTCATCACGAACGCGATCGTCCTCGACCACTGGGGCGTCGTCCGGGCCGACGTGGGCATCCGTGGCGGCCGCATCGTGGCGCTGGGCCGCAGCGGCAACCCCGACATCGCCGACGGCGTGCACCCCGACCTGGAGATCGGCCCGGGCACCGACGTCATCTCCGGCGAGGGACGGATCCTCACCGCGGGTGGCATCGACCTGCACGTCCACTTCCTGTCGACCAGCCAGGTGCACGAGGCGCTCGCCGCCGGGCTGACCACCCTGGGTGGTGGCGGCACCGGGCCGTCCGAGGGTTCCAAGGCCACCACCGTGACACCCGGTCCGTGGCACCTTCAGTCGGTGCTGCGCGGACTCGACCACCTGCCCGTCAACGTGCTCCTCATGGGCAAGGGCAACACGGTCAGCGCCGCGGGGCTGCGCGAGCAGGCCCTGGCCGGCGCCGCGGCGTACAAGGTGCACGAGGACTGGGGCAGCACCCCGGCAGCCATCGACGCGGCGCTGCGCGCGGCCGACGAGTTCGGGCTGCAGGTGACGCTGCACAGCGACAGCCTCAACGAGGCGGGCTACGTCGACTCGACGCTGCGGGCGATCGGCGGGCGGAGCATCCACGCGTTCCACACCGAGGGCGCCGGTGGCGGCCACGCCCCGGACATCATCACCATCGCGAGCCACGCCAACGTCCTGCCCGGCTCGACGAACCCGACGCTCCCCCACACCGTCAACACCGTCGCCGAGCACCTCGACATGCTCATGGTCTGCCACCACCTCAACCCCGCGGTGCCGGAGGACCTGGCCTTCGCCGAGAGCCGGATCCGCGCGACGACCATCGCCGCCGAGGACCTCCTGCACGACCTCGGGGCCCTGTCGATGACCAGCTCGGACGCCCAGGCGATGGGCCGCATCGGCGAGGTCGTCACGCGCACGTGGCAGGTCGCGCACGTGATGAAGGCCCGCTACGGCGCGCTCGGCGCCAGCCTCCCGGCCGACAACGAGCGGGCCCGCCGCTACGTCGCGAAGTACACGATCAACCCGGCCGTCGCGCACGGCATCGACCACGAGGTCGGCTCCGTCGAGCCGGGCAAGCTCGCGGACCTCGTGCTCTGGGACCCGAAGTTCTTCGGGTGGCGTCCGGACCTCGTCATCAAGGCGGGCGCGATCGTGTATGCCGCCCTCGGCGACCCGAACGCGTCCATCCCCACCCCGCAGCCGGTGCTCATGCGTCCGGCCCTCGTCGGCGAAGGCGGTGCGGGAGCGGACCGGTCGCTGACCTTCGTCGCCCCCGCGGCCCTGGAGGCCGGGCTGGCCGAGACGTTGGGGCTGCGGAGCACCCTCGTCGGGGTGCGGCCCACCCGCGACGTCACCAAGGCCGACATGGTCAACAACAGCGCCACGCCGGCGATCGAGGTCGACCCCGAGTCGTTCGAGATCCGCGTCGAGGGAGAGGTCGTCACGCCGTCGCCCGCGACGGAGCTCCCGCTGGCCCAACGGTATTCGCTGTTCTGATGCCGAGTTCGCCTTCGCAGGTACCGGCCGTCGGGCCACCCGTCCTCCCCCACCCCGAGTTCGCCGCGATGATGCTCGCCGACGGCCGGCTCCCCGTTGGTGGTCACACCCAGTCCTCCGGCCTCGAACCCGCCCTGCTCGGCGGGCTGGCCGAGGGCGACGTCCCCGCGCTGGTGCGGACCCGCCTGCGCACGGTGGTCCGCGTCGAGGCCGCCGTCGCCGTCGTTGCCCGCCACCACGTCCTCGCCGGGCTCCCCCTGCAACAGGTGCAGGACGCGTGGGCCGCCCGGACCCCCAGCGAGGTCTCGCGGGCCGCCTCGGTCGCGGTGGGACGCGGGCAGCGACGACTCACCCTGCGGCTCTGGCCCGGCTCGGCAGCCGCCGCCGCCCTCGAGGACCTGCGCCTGCCGTCGAGACCGGTCGCCGTCGGGGCGATGGCTGCCGCAGCAGGTCTGGACGCTGCGCGCACGGCCCGGCTCGTCGCCTACGACGACGTGCAGACCCTCTGCGCCGCCGCCCTCAAGCTCTGCCCGCTCGACCCCTCGGACGCGACCGCGTGGCTGCTGGCGGCAGGCGGTGACGTCGAGGCCGTGGTCGCCGCGGTCGCGCACCTCACCGAGCCCGGCGCCATACCTGCTCCGGCTGCCCCGCTGCTCGAGCAGTGGGCGCACCACCACCCGACCCACCCACGGAGGTTGTTCAGTGCCTGAGGCCAGCCCGTCCACCACCCGCGCCCTGCGGCTCGGCGTCGCCGGGCCCGTCGGCACCGGCAAGTCCTCGCTCATCGGCATGCTCTGCCGCGAGCTCGGCGACACCCTCGAGCTGGGGGTCGTCACCAACGACATCTACACCGACGAGGACGCCCGCATGCTGCGTGCCGCAGGAGTGCTCGACCCCGAGCGGATCCGCGCGGTCGAGACCGGCGCCTGCCCGCACACCGCCATCCGTGACGACGTCAGCGCCAACCTGCTCGCCGTCGAGGACCTCGAGGCCGACTTCGCACCGTTGGACCTCGTCCTCGTGGAGTCCGGTGGCGACAACCTCACGGCGACGTTCTCGCCCGCCCTGGTGGACGCGCAGCTGTTCGTCCTCGACGTCGCCGGGGGCGGGGACGTCGTGCGCAAGGGCGGCCCCGGCATCTCGCGGGCCGACCTGCTCGTGGTCAACAAGACCGACCTCGCGCCGTACGTCGGGGTCGACGCCGAGCTCATGGCCCGCCAGGGCCGCGAGGCCCGGGACGGGCGGCCGGTGATCGCCCTGTCCCGCCACGACCGCGCATCGGTCACGGCGCTCACGGACTGGGTGCTCGGGGTGCTGGACGACCACCGCAGCGGGGGCCACATCCCCGTCGACCCGGGCCCCATGGCCCCGCACTCCCACGCCGGCGGTGAGGGTGCCCACACGCACTGACGTCCGTACCGCGCGGGTCGCCCTCCTCCCCACCGACAGCCACCCGGGAGGAGGGGCCCGCCTGGAGCTGCGCGGCGGCCTCGTCTCCCCGCGGGTCGTGCGGCAGGGGGCGGCGAGCGCCGAGGTGGCCCTCATCGCCACGACCGCGACTCTGCTCGGGGGCGACGAGCTGCGCCTGGCCGTCGAGGTCGGGCCCGGCCTGCGCCTCGACCTGCGCGACGTCGCAGGCACCGTGGCGTACCACGGGCGGGGGCTGCGGTGCCTCGTCGCGGTGTCGCTGACCGTCCACCCGGGTGCCGTCCTCGTCTGGGCCGGCGAACCGCTCGTCGTGTGCGACGGGGCGGAGGTCGTGCGCACCCTGGACGTCGACGTGGCCGAGACGGGCCGGTTGCTGCTGCGCGACCGCGTCGCCCTGGGCCGCAGCGGCCAGGTCGGTGGCGACCTCACCTGCCGGACGACCATGGCGTATGCCGCGCGGCCGGCCCTCGTCGAGGAGCTCACCCTCGGCGGCACGTCGACCGTGGGTGGCGTCGGCGTCCTCGGAGGTGCCCGCGTCGTCGACTCCGTCACCGCCCTCGGCTGGCGTCCCGACACGGGGGTGACGCCGCCGGCGGACCCGGCTCCGCGCCATACCGAGGGCGCCCCGGGGGCGCGTGCCACCGTGTTCAGGCTGCACGAACCTGGTGTGCTGGCGCGCCGGCTGGTGACCGACGCGCACGACTCGGACCTGCCCGGGACCTGGGCACGATGGGCCGCCCAACTCCCGTCCCTTTGACGGAGGAGACGTGCTGCGGCCCGGCGTAGCGTGGCGAGACCACCACACGGAGGGAGCGTCACCATGGCCCAGTTCATGGATGTCCACACCAACATGCCGGGGGTCACCGCCGAGGCGTTGTACGAGGCGCACCAGGCAGACCTCGCGATCCAGGGCGACGAGTCCGTGGACTTCAAGCAGGCCTGGGCAGATCCCGTGACCGGTCACGTGTTCTGCCTGTCGGAGGGGCCGGACCGCGAGGCGATCCAGCGCGTCCACGAGCGCGCCGGCCACCCCTACGACGAGATCCACGAGATCACCGTCACCGCCTGAGCACGGGCGCCGGGGGCGGCGCCTCCATAACGGCGTGTTACCCGTCTCAAAAGCAGGGTGGGCAGGTTGCCCTTACCTGACCGGACGTACGATGGATTCACAGGCTGCGCTCAGCGTCGTCCGTGAGCCCAGCGGCACCGGACGCGCCGCGGCGACAGTCTCCAGAACTGTTCGTCCACGACCGTCAGGACCGCATGAGCAGCAAGACCGTCCAGAAGCTGGACCGCGTCGTCATCCGCTTCGCCGGGGACTCCGGCGACGGCATGCAGCTGACCGGTGACCGCTTCACGTCCGAGACCGCCGCCCTGGGCAACGACCTGTCCACGCTGCCCAACTTCCCCGCCGAGATCCGGGCGCCCCAGGGGACCCTCCCGGGTGTCTCGAGCTTCCAGCTGCACTTCGCCGACCACGACGTGCTCACCCCCGGCGACGCCCCCGACGTCCTCGTCGCGATGAACCCGGCGGCCCTCAAGGCCAACCTGCGCGACCTGCCGCGCGGGGCGACGATCATCGCCAACACCGACGAGTTCTCCAAGCGCAACCTCGGCAAGGTCGGCTACACGACCAACCCGCTCGAGGACGGCTCGCTCGACTCGTGGCACCTGCACCCGGTGGCGCTGACCTCGATCACCGTCGAGGCGCTGGCCGAGTTCGACAGCCTGTCCCGCAAGGACAAGGAGCGGGCGAAGAACATGTTCGCGCTCGGGCTGCTGTCCTGGATGTACCACCGTCCCACCAGCGGCACCGAGAACTTCCTGACGAAGAAGTTCGGCGCGAAGCCCGACATCCTCGCCGCCAACCTCGCCGCCCTCAAGGCCGGAGTCAACTACGGCGAGACGACCGAGGACTTCGCGGTCTCCTACGAGATCGCCCCTGCGCCGATGGCGGCGGGCACCTACCGGAACATCACCGGGAACGTCGCGCTGGCCTACGGCCTGGTGACCGCCTCCCACCGCGCGAAGGTGCCGCTGCTGCTCGGGTCGTACCCGATCACCCCTGCCTCCGACATCCTGCACACGCTCTCGGGGCTCAAGCGGTACGGCGTGACCACGCTGCAGGCCGAGGACGAGATCGCCGGGATCGGTGCGGCACTGGGGGCTTCCTTCGGCGGTGCGATCGGCGTGACGACGACCTCCGGCCCGGGTGTCGCCCTGAAGTCCGAGACCATCGGCCTCGCCGTCTCCCTCGAGCTCCCGCTCGTCATCGTCGACGTCCAGCGCGGAGGGCCCTCGACCGGCCTGCCCACCAAGACCGAGCAGTCCGACCTGCTGCAGGCGATGTTCGGCCGCAACGGCGAGTCGCCGGTGCCGATCATCGCGCCGCAGTCGCCGGCAGACTGCTTCGACGCGGCCCTCGAGGCGGTCCGGATCGCCACGGCCTACCGGACCCCTGTGTTCATCCTCTCCGACGGCTACCTCGCCAACGGCTCCGAGCCGTGGTCGCTCCCGAAGGTCGCCGAGCTGCCCGACCTCACCGTCGAGTTCGCCTCCGAGCCGAACGCCACCGACGAGAAGGGTGAGCCGGTCTTCCACCCGTTCCTGCGCGACCCGGCCACCCTGGCCCGCCCGTGGGCGGTCCCCGGCACGGCTGGACTGGAGCACCGCATCGGCGGCATCGAGAAGGCCGACGTCACCGGCAACATCTCCTACGACCCCGACAACCACGACCTGATGACCCGGCTGCGCGCGGGCAAGATCGAGCGGATCGCCGACACCATCGGGGACCTCGAGGTCGACGACCCGAGCGGCGAGGCGTCGGTCCTCGTCCTCGGCTGGGGATCGACCTACGGCCCGATCGCCGCGGCGGTGCGCAGCGTGCGCAACACCGGTGCGAAGGTCGCCCGGGCTCACCTGCGCCACCTGAACCCGTTCCCCGCCAACACCGGTGAGGTCCTGCGTCGCTACGACCGGGTCCTCGTCCCCGAGATGAACATGGGCCAGCTCGCGATGCTGCTGCGGGCCAAGTACCTCGTCGACGTGCACTCGTTCACCCAGGTGCGCGGACTGCCGTTCACCACGGTCGAGCTCGCCGACGCCATCGTCGGCCTCGGCACGGACGGCGACCCGACCGCCGACACCGCCCACGAGACCGTCACCAGCCACGGAGGCCCCGCATGAGCACCGAACTCGGGATGCCGTCGCTCGGCGTCCCCCACGGCACCGCCGGGGTCCCGCGACTCGGCGAGGACGCGACGCCCCAGACGAAGAAGGAGTTCACCTCCGACCAGGAGGTGCGCTGGTGCCCCGGCTGCGGCGACTACGCCATCCTCGCGTCGGTCCAGGGCTTCCTGCCCGAGCTCGGCCTCAAGCGCGAGAACATCGTCTTCGTCTCGGGCATCGGCTGCTCGTCGCGATTCCCCTACTACCTCGACACCTACGGCATGCACTCGATCCACGGGCGTGCGCCGGCGATCGCGACCGGCCTCGCGACCAGTCGCGCGGACCTGTCGGTCTGGGTCGTCACCGGTGACGGTGACGCCCTGTCGATCGGCGGCAACCACCTGATCCACGCGCTGCGCCGCAACGTGAACATGACGATCCTGTTGTTCAACAACCAGATCTACGGCCTCACCAAGGGCCAGTACTCACCCACCTCCGAGGTCGGCAAGGTCACGAAGTCGACGCCGATGGGTTCGGTGGACCACCCGTTCAACCCGGTCTCGCTGGCACTGGGTGCCGAGGCGACCTTCGTCGCGCGCACCATGGACTCCGACCGCAAGCACCTCACCGGCATCCTCAAGGCCGCCGCCGCGCACCGCGGGACCTCGCTGGTGGAGATCTACCAGAACTGCCCGATCTTCAACGACGGCGCGTTCGACCTCATCAAGGACCGCAGCCAGCAGGAGGCGCGGATCGTGCACCTCACCGACGGCGAGCGCGTGCAGGTCGGCCCGGAGGACGACCGACAGGTGCTCGTGCGCGCGGCCGGCGGTGCGATGGAGTTCGTGCCCGCCTCCGAGGTCGGCGAGCGAGAGGTCGTCGTCCACGACGCGACCGCGGGCGACCCGACGCAGGCCTTCGCGCTGTCGCGGCTGGACTCCCCGCAGATGACGCACGTGCCGATGGGGATCTTCCGCAACGTCGTCCGCCCGACCTACGACGACCTCGTGCGTGCTCAGGTCGACGCCGCTGTCGACACCGGCGGTGGCCCGGCCACCGACGAGGACCTCGATGCGCTGATCCACGGACGCGACACCTGGACCGTGGCCTGAGCGCCGGCGGCCCGGCTCCCCTGACCGGCCACGAGGAGACCCGTCGCGGGTCGCTCCAGGGACTCCTCGCCTACGGCATCTGGGGGGTCTTCCCGCTCTACTTCGCCGCGCTGAAACCCGCCGGGGCGTGGGAGATCCTCGCCCACCGGATCCTCTGGACGCTGCTGCTCTGCGCCGTCATCCTGCTCCTGCGCCGCGACCTCGCGTGGGCCCGCCAGCTGTGGCAGCGGCCACGCCTCGGCATGGGCGTCACCGTGGCCGCCCTCCTCATCGCCGTCAACTGGGTCGTGTACGTCGCAGCGGTGCTGGGTGGGCGCACCACCGAGGCGGCACTGGGCTACTTCCTCAACCCCATCGTCACCGTGGCCCTCGGGGTGTTCGTCCTGCGGGAGCGGCTGCGCCCGTTGCAGTGGGTGGCCGTCGCCATCGGCGCCCTCGCGTTCGTCTACCTGTCCGTCGCCGCCGGTTCGGTGCCCGTCATCGCGATCACCCTGGCGATGTCGTTCGGGCTCTACGGCCTGGTCAAGAAGAAGGTGGGCGTCTCCCTCCAGGCGATGCACTCGCTCACCGCCGAGACCGCGGTCCTCGCTCCCGTCGCGGCGGTCATGCTCGTGGTCCTCACCGTGCGGGGCGAGACCACGTTCACCACCGAGGGGGCGCTCCACACCGCGCTGCTCGTGGCTGCCGGTGCCGCGACCGCCCTGCCGCTGCTGCTGTTCGCCGGAGCCGCCCGCCGGGTGCCGTTGGTGACGATCGGGCTGCTGCAGTTCATCACCCCGGTGCTCCAGCTGCTGTGCGGCGTGCTGCTCCTGCACGAACACATGTCGACGAGCCGGTGGATCGGGTTCGCGATCGTGTGGGTGGCTCTCGCCGTGCTCACCGTGGACTCGCTGCGCCATCTCCCCGGGCGCTCGCGCGCCCCCGTCGCGCAGCTCGCACCGTAGGGCGCGGCGGGGCCGAGGAGCGGAGGCGATTAACGGCATACCCGGCTTGCGTTAATCGGAGTAGATAAGGTTAGGCTCTCCTAACATGAGACCACTTCGCCTCGTGGCCGCCTCCGCAGCGGCTCTCCTCGCCCTCTCCGTCGCTGCGTGCAGCACCGGCTCCACCGACACGGCCGCTCCCACCTCCGCCGGCGCGGACCCGAACGCGTTCCCCGTCACCATCAACCACGTCCACGGGTCGACGACCATCGAGAAGGCGCCCACGCGCGTGGCCACCCTCGGCTGGTCCGACCAGGACTTCGCGCTCGCCCTCGGCGTGGCCCCCGTGGGGGCCGTGAAGATCACGTGGGGTGGCAACGCCCAGGGCTCGACGCCTTGGTATGACGCGAAGCTCGCCGAGGTGGGCGCGGCACAACCCACGCGGTACAGCGACGCCGACGGCGCGCCCGTCGAGGAGATCGCCAAGCTGGCCCCCGACCTGATCCTCGTGACGAACTCCGGGATCACGAAGGAGGAGTACGCGAAGCTGTCGAAGATCGCCCCCGTGGTCGCCTACCCGGGAGCCGCCTGGGGCACCTCGTGGCAGACCTCGCTCGACCTGGTGGCCAAGGCCCTCGGCCGCACCTCGCAGGCCGCGACCCTCGCGCAGCAGACCGAGGCGTCGATCGCCGCCGCAGCGACGAAGTACCCGCAGACTCGGGGCAAGACCTTCATCTTCGGCTCGCTGACCCCCACCGACACCTCGTCCATCAGCTACTACACGCCGCTGGACAACCGGCCGCGGCTGCTCGTCGACCTCGGCATGGTGAACGCCCCGGTGGTCGAGCGGCTCAGCAAGGGCAGCACGGAGTTCTTCAGGACGATCTCGTCCGAACAGGCCGCCACCCTCGACGCCGACGTGTTCGTCACCTACACCGAGGGCGCCGGCGAGATGGAGAAGTACCTGAAGGACCCGCTGCTGCGGCAGATCCCGGCCTTCGCGTCCGGTGGCTGGGTCGACGCGTCCGACAAGACCGACTCGCTCGGCCTCTCGGCGCCCTCACCGCTGGCCATCCCGTGGGCGATGGAGAAGTTCGTCCCGCTCGTCGCCGCCGCGGTCGACCGCGCCGCCTGACGATGACCACGCTGGTGACACCGACGACCGGTCGTCGACGTCCAGCCACGGCGACCACTGCCCTCGTGGCCATGGTCGCCGTGGGGGCGGCCCTGTCGCTCACGGTGGGCTCCCGCGCCATACCGGTGCACGAGGTGTGGGCGGCCCTGACGGCCCACGACCCCGCGAACGCCGACCAGGCGGTCGTCGCCGCCCGCCTCGCCCGCACCGTCGTCGGGCTCCTCGCCGGGGGTGCCCTCGGGCTCGCCGGGGCGACCATGCAGGGGCTGACCCGCAACCCGCTGGCCGATCCCGGACTGCTCGGTGTCAACGCCGGAGCCGCGCTCGCGATGGTGCTGGCGATCTCCGTCCTCGGGGTCACGGGGCTGGGCGGGTACCTGGGGTTCGCGTTCCTCGGGGCGGCCGTCGCGGCGGTCACGGTCCACGCGATCGCCGGGCTCGGCCACGGCGGCGCCACCCCGGTGAAGCTCGCGGTGGCCGGGGCCGCGCTCACCGCCGGGCTGTCCAGCTGGACCACCGCCCTGCTGCTCACCGACCGGCAGACCCTCGACACCTTCCGCTTCTGGCAGGTCGGCACGGTGGGCGGGCGGGCCCTGGACGTCGTGTGGCCCGTGCTCCCCTTCCTGGCCGTGGGTGCCGTCCTGGCCCTGGTGGGGGGCCGGTTGCTCAACGTCCTCGCCCTCGGCGACGACCTCGCCCGCGGCCTGGGTCGCCGGGCCGGTCTGGACCGGGTCGTCGCCGGACTCGCCATCGTCCTGCTGTGCGGTGGTTCGACCGCGCTCGCCGGACCGGTCGCGTTCGTGGGCCTGCTCGGTCCGCACCTCGCGCGGATCCTCGTGGGTGCCGACTACGGCCGGGTCCTGCCCACCAGCCTCGCCCTCGGCGCCACGCTGGTCGTCCTCGCCGACACCGCCGGACGCGTCGTGCTTCCCCCCACCGAGGTGCAGGTCGGCATCATGACCGCCGTCGTCGGGGTGCCGGTGTTCCTCGTGCTGGTGCGCCGTGGCCGGATGGGTTCGCTGTGAGCGCCGCTGCGCTCGTCGTCCGGGGCGCGCGACGGCACACGACCCGTCGTCGCCGCCTCGTGGTGGCGGGGCTGGCGGCCCTGACCGTGGGCACGTTCCTCGTCCGGGTGCTCCTCGGCGACTTCACGGTCACCGTCGCCGACTTCGTGCGGATCCTCGCCGGCGCACAGATCCCGGGGGCCACCTTCATCGTGCTCGACTCGACCCTGCCCCGGGCCACCCTGGGCGTGCTCGTCGGCGCCGCCTTCGGGCTCGGCGGGGCGATCTTCCAGACCACGTTGCGCAACCCCCTCGCGAGCCCCGAGGTGATCGGCGTGAGCATGGGCGCGAGCGCTGCGGCGGTCTTCGCGATCGTCACGCTGGGGTTGTCCGGGCCCGCCGTCTCGGGGTTCGCCGTCGTCGGCGCCCTCGCGGTGTGTGCGGTGATCCGGCTCGTCGCCGGCGACCACGCGGGATACCGGCTCGTCCTCGTCGGGGTGGGGTCCGCGGCCTTCCTGTCCGCCGTGGTCCAGTACCTCTTCACCCGCGCCGACATCTACGACGCCCAGACGGCCCTGGTCTGGCTGACGGGCAGCCTCGCCCCCGCCGACTGGACGCTCATCGGGCAGCTGGGCGCCACCCTGGCCGTGCTGCTGCCCCTCGTCGCCTGGTGCTCGAGGTCGTTGCGGCTCACCGAGCTCGGCCCCGACACGGCCACCGCCCTGGGCTCCTCCCCCCGGCGGACGGACCTGTTGCTCGGCCTCGCGGTGCTGCTGGTCGGTGTCGCGGTCGCCGCGGCGGGTCCGGTCTCGTTCGCCGGGTTCCTCGCCGGGCCGATCGCCCGGGCGCTCAACGCCGGCCGCACATCGCTGCTCGCGGCCGCCCTCACCGGGGCCGCCCTCGTCACGGGTGCCGACCACGTCGGCGCCTACCTCGTCGCCGACACCAACCTGCCCGTGGGCGTCGTCACCGGCGCCCTCGGTGCGCCCTTCCTCCTGTGGCTGCTCGCCACCGGCCGAACCTCCAGGAGCACCTCATGACCGTCGTCACCTCCCACGAACCCACCGTCGCCGACGCCACCGACTCCGCAGACCCCTCGGCTGCGACCGGGAGCCGGCTGCGCGCCGAGGACGTCACCCTGAGCTACCGCGACCGGGTCGTGGTCGACCACGTCTCGACCGCGATCCCCGACGGGAAGATCACCGTCGTCGTCGGCGCCAACGCCTGTGGCAAGTCCACCCTCCTGCGAGGTATGGCGCGGCTGCTCACGCCCTCGTCGGGCCAGGTCGTGCTCGACGGGGCGTCGATCCACGCGATGCCCACCCGTGAGGTCGCGCGGCGGCTGGGCCTGCTCCCGCAGAACCCCGTCTGCCCGGAGGGCGTGACGGTGGTCGACCTGGTCGGTCGCGGCCGCACGCCCCACCACGGGCGGTTCCAACGATGGTCGGCCGACGACGAGCTCGCGGTCGCCCGGGCGCTGGAGGCCACGCACACCCTCGACCTGGCCGACCGCGTCGTCGACGAGCTGTCCGGCGGCCAGCGCCAACGGGTCTGGATCGCGATGGCCCTGGCGCAGGAGACCGACCTGCTCCTGCTCGACGAACCCACGACGTACCTCGACGTCGCCCACCAGGTCGACGTGCTCGACCTGCTCGCCGAGCTCAACGCCACCCGGGGGACCACCGTCGTCATGGTCCTGCACGAGCTCAACCTCGCCGCCCGGTACGCCGACCACGTCGTGGCCCTGCTCGACGGCACGGTCGTCGCCTCGGGCCCGCCCGCGGAGGTCATCACCGAGGAGTCGGTGCTCCGGGTCTTCGGCATGCGGTGCCGCGTGGTGCCCGACCCGGTGGCGCACACCCCCATGGTGGTGCCCGTCGGTCGTCACCGACCGCAGGTGCACACGCCCCGTTCCACCCCCGGTGGAGGCACCCGGTGACCTCGGCCACGGCCACGACCCGGACCCGGCCTGCCCCGACCACGCTGGTCACGCCCGTGCTCGTCGAGGCGATCGAACGGATCAGTCCGTCCTTCGTGCGCGTCACGTTCGGTGGGCCCGGGCTCGTCGACCTCAGCACGGCGGACGGGTTCGACACACGGTTCAAGGTGGTCTTCCCCGGACCGACCGGGCTGCTGCCCGGGTCGACGTCCACCCCCGAGCAGTGGCAGGAGTCGTGGCGCGCCATGCCCGAGGCGGAGCGTTCGCCCATGCGCACGTACACGATCCGCGAGATCACGACGGCCGGCGACGCGGTCCGTCTCGTCACTGACTTCGTCGTCCATGAGGCTGCCACCGGCGGCGAGTCGGCCCTCGGCCCCGCCTGCCGGTGGGCGCTGACCGCGCGACCCGGTGACCTCGTCCACATCGTCGGGCCGCACCGTCGCTCCCCCATGTACGGCGGCACCGAGTTCGACCCGGGCGCCCTGCGCGACCTGCTCCTCATCGGAGACGAGACGGCCCTCCCGGCGATCGCGCGCATCCTGGAGGACGTCGGCCCGGGCTTCACGGGACACGCGTTCGTCGAGGTGCCGACCGCTGCCGACATCCCTGTGCTGCCCGAGCACGACCTGGTGGACGTGACGTGGTTGGTGCGCGGCGGGGCTCGCCAGGGCCGGACCCTGGTCGCCGCCGTGCGCTCCCACCTCGGGCTGCCTCCCACCGACCTCGACGCCCCGCTGCCCGACGTGTCGAGCACCCTCGACGTCGAGGTGTGGGAGACGGCCCGTTACTCCTCGGCCGGCGAGGACCTCGGCGTCCCGGTCCCCGACGCCGGGTCGTCTCCTGTGCGGGAACGCCCGGACCTGCAGGACACGTACGCGTGGATCGCCGGCGAGTCGTGGTGCGTCCGGGCGCTGCGCCGCGTGTTGGTCACCGAGCTCGGGGTCGAGAGGTCGCGCGTCGCGTTCATGGGGTACTGGCGCGAGGGCGTCGCGATGCGCTCCTAGCCCCTTCCCTGTTCCTCCCCTCCTCCTCCCACCTCCTGCGGCGGTTCGAGGTGTTCCGCTACCAGGATCCGGTCGCGGAACACCTCGAACCCGATGGAGGGGAGGGTCAACGGGGGGCAACGGGCGTCAGCGAGGCGGGAGGTGGTGACCGGTGCCGCCGTCGATGAGCTCCCGGATGATGTCGGCGTGCCCGGCGTGCCGGACGGTGTCCTCGATCATGTGGACCAGCACCCAGCGCATGCTCACGGTGGTGCCGGCGTAGGACGTGCCCGTCGCGTCGAGCCCCAGCTCATGGACCGAGGCGTCGGCCGCGGTCCACGAGCGCCGGTAGAAGTCGACGATCTCCTGCGTCGTCTCCCCGGGCGCGGCCCGCATGTCCGCCTCGATGTCCTCGGAGATGTCGGTGAGAGGCTCGTGCGGTCGCCCGAACGTCTCGCAGAACCAGCCGTACTCGGAGTTGGCGAGGTGCTTGACCAGACCGACCAGGCTGGTGCGACTGGGAACCGGCGACCAGCGCTGCTGCTCGTCGGTGAGGCCGTCGAGCTTCCAGAGCATGACGTCGCGGTGGCTCTGCAAGGCCGCCAGCAGGACGGTCGTCTCGTCACCGTCCGCGGCTCGTCTCTCGTCACCCCGGCAGGCTAGCGACCACCGCGGACACCCGGCCCCGAGCGCTCGGAACCAGGGGGGTCAGTCGCCCAGGAGGTGGCGGACGTGCTCGCTGGTGAAGGTGCGGTCCGGGTCGAGGCGGTCACGCACCATACGGAAGTCGTCGAACCTGGGGTAGAGCTCGCGCAGTCGTTCGGCACCGAGGGTGTGCAGCTTGCCCCAGTGGGGGCGTCCCGCGTGCTCGGCTGCGATCGCCTCGAAGGCGGCGAACACTCCCCCGTCGTCCATCCGGTGGTACTGGTGGACGGCGACGTAGGCGTTGTCCCGCTCGTAGGCGGTGGAGAACCAGACGTCGTCGGCCCCGGTGAACCGCAGCTCGACAGGGAACGGCAGCGAGACGTCGTGGGAGTCGATCCAGGAGCGCAGCGCGGTGACCACCGGACCAACGGAGCCGAGCGGCACGGCGTACTCCATCTCGCGGAAGCGGACCCGCCGCGGCGAGCAGAACACCTTCCACGAGTCATCGGTGAACTCGCGCGCCGACAGCGTCCTGGCCGTCAGCTGGGCGAGCCGGGGGACGATGCGCGGCCACCGGGTGCTGGCCCGGTTGACCACCTCGAAGAAGTCGTTGGCCAGCAGGTCGTCGTCGAGCCTCGCGCGCCACGGCGGCAGGGCGCGCCCGCCGTGGTCGGGGCCGACGTCGTCGTTGTGCTTGACCAGCACCCGCGTCGTGTGGGGGAACCAGTGCATGTCGACGTGGTCGTGGCCCTCGACGTCGGCGGCGACGGTGGCCAGCACGTCGGTGAGGTCGGCGCTGAACTCGCGAGCGTGGATCCGGAACGCGGGGACGCACTGCAGCTCCACCTCGGTGACCACCCCGAGCGCGCCCAGGCCGACGCGGGCCGCCCCGAACACGTCGGGCTCGGTGTCGGCCGAGCAGCGCAGCAGTCCGCCGTCGGCCAGCGCGATCGTCAGCCCGGACACGGCCGCCGCGATCCCCTGACGGCGCAGCCCGGACCCGTGGGTGCCGGTGGCGATCGCGCCGCCGATGGTCTGCTGGTCGATGTCACCGAGGTTCGGCAGGGCGAGCCCGAGCACCTGGAGCGCCGGGTTGAGCACGTGCAACGGCGTCCCGGCCGCCACCGTGACCCGGCGGGCGGCCGGGTCCACCGAGGTGATGCCGGTGAGGTGGTCGAGGCGCACCTGCACCCCGTCCGTCGCGGCGACCGGGGTGAACGAGTGCCCCGACCCGACCGCCTTGACCGGTATGCCGCGGGCGTGGGACCGCGCGAGCGTGGCCCTGAGCTCGTCCACGTCGTGGGGTATTGCGACCTCGGCAGGACGGCAGGTCTGGTTGCCACCCCAGTTGGTCCAGGTGTGGGCGGTCGGCGAGCTCATCCGAAGTTGCGTCCTTCACCCCGGTACGTCGGCACCGTCTCGACGAGGTCGGTGCCGCTGACGAGGTGGAGCGCGTTGAAGCGTTCGCACAGCTCGCCGGCCTTCGCGTGGCGGAACCACACGCGGTCCCCGATCTGCAGGTCGCGAGCGCCCTTGCCCTGCAACGGGGTCTGCACCTCGCCCGCCCCCTCGCGCCGAACCATCCGCAGGTCGCGTCCACCGAACAGTGCCGGCAGCCGCTCCCACCCGGGCGGCCCCGACGCGATGTACCCGCCCCCGGACACGGTGACGAACCCCGGTCCCGGGCGCCGGGTGACGGCCAGGGCGAAGGCCGCCGCAGGTCTCGGGCTGAAGGCGTCGTACCCGTCGAACAGGGTCGGGCCGTAGAGCCCCGACCCGGCAGCGACCTCGGTGACGACGGGGTCGAGGGCGGTGAGGTGGACCGAGCCCGTGCCGCCGCCGTTGACGAACTCGAGGTCGGCGACGTCCCGGACCGCCCGCACGACGGCGCGGCGGCGATCGACCAGGGAGGCGGCCGACCGCGCCTTGACGAAGCGGACCGCGGGTGAGGTGTCGGGCAGCCCGGCGATCTGCGCGTCGTAGAACATCAGGCCCACGACCGACAACCCGGCGTCGCTGGCGGCGCGGGCCACCGCGACCGCGTCCTCGGGGCTGCGCACCGGCGAGCGCCTGACCCCGATGTGGACCGGGCCGACCCGCAGCGACGAGTCGACGTCGACGGCGACCCGCAGGCCGTGCGGTCGGGTGAGGGCGGCGAGCATCCGGACGTGGTCGAGGCTGTCCACGGTCACCGTCACCTGGCTGGCGGCCAACCCGTCGAGGGCCAGCTCCGACAGGGCCAGGACGTCGACGCTGGGGTAGGCGACGTAGACGTCCTCGAAACCGGAGTCGACCAGCCAGGAGGCCTCGCGGACGGAGTACGCCATCACCCCGGAGAAGCCGGGACGCGCGAGCGCCCGCCGCAGGAGGGGGCGGCAGCGCACCGACTTGGAGGCGACCCGGATGGGCACCCCGTTCGCCCGCCGGACCAGGTCCTCGGCGTTGGCGTCGAAGGCGTCGAGGTCGACCACGGCCAGGGGCGCGGGAAGACCGACCGTGGCGACGTCCCAGGACCGCGGCGGCGCGGGGGCAGCGGTCTCGAGCGGCTCGACCGCACCCGTGCGCGCAGGGTCGTCCGGGTCGACGGCGGGATCGACGTCCCGGTGCAGGGTCACACGACGACCCTACTAGCGCCATACCCGCTGTTCACCGCAGATCACCCAGCGTTCATCCAGCCGCCGCCCGGGCTCCAGCCCCGGTTCCTAGCGTGGGCGAGGCGGCCCGGCTCACCCGGAAGCGGGCGCCCACGCCCCCTACGGAGGAACCGATGTCCGCACCATCGCCTGCGCCCACGCACCGCCCGCTGCTGCCCCTGCTGCGCACCCACCAGGGGGGCAGGTCTGCCATGACCTGCCACTTCAAGTGTGACGACGCGTGCAGCAAGCCCGTCCCCAACACCAGCGACAACTCCTACTTCGGCGACCTCGTCTCCTCGCTGGCCTCGCGCCGTGGTGTCCTCAAGGGCGGTGGCCTCGCCGCTGCCGTCGTCGGCCTCGGTGCGTTCGCCGGGACCGGCGCGGCGGCTGCCGCCCCGTCCGGCACCCCCGCCGGGGGCCCGGCCGGCGGCGCGAAGGGAGGGCCTAGGGGCTCGAAGTCACCGTTCGGCTTCACGCCGATCCAGCCCCAGCCGGCCGGCACCGACAAGGTCGTCGTCCCGCAGGGGTTCGAGTGGTCGACCATCATCAGCTGGGGCGACCCGATCATCTCGGGCGCACCCGAGTTCGACTTCGACAAGCAGAGCGCCAGGGCCCAGGAGGGCCAGTTCGGCTACAACAACGACTACACGGTGCTCATCCCCGGCCGCGACGCGAACCGCGGAACCCTGGTCTGCAACAACGAGTACACCAACGACGAGCTGATGTTCCGTGGCTACACCGGTTCGGCGGGCCTGACCACCGAGCAGCTGCGGATCAGCATGGCCGCCCACGGCATGTCGGTCGTCGCGCTGCGCCGTCGCAACGCCCGCGACCAGTGGCGCCACGTCCGCATCGATCGCGTCAACCGCCGCGTCACCGCGACCACGCCGTTCCGGCTCGACGGTCCTGCCGCCGGCCACCCGCTGCTGCGGACCTCGGCGGACTCCACCGGCCGCCGCGTGCTCGGCACCTTCGCCAACTGCTCCGGCGGCGTCACCCCGTGGGGGACGGTCCTGTCCGGTGAGGAGAACTTCAACGGCTACTTCGCCGCACCCACGGCACCGGCCGACCAGGCCGACGCCTACAAGCGCTACGGGCTGACCGGGTCCAAGGGCCGGGGCTGGGAGCGCGCCGACCGGCGGTTCGACGCCACGCAGGAGCCCAACGAGGTCAACCGGTTCGGCTGGGTCGTCGAGCTCGACCCGTCCGACGCCTCCTCGACGCCCGTCAAGCACACCGCGATGGGTCGCCTGAAGCACGAGGGCGCCAACGTGACCATCGCGCCCGACGGGCGGGTCGTCGCCTACATGGGTGACGACGAGCGCTTCGACTACCTCTACAAGTTCGTCTCCCGCGGGAAGTACCAGAAGGGCGACTCCCGCAAGGCGCGGGCCAACAACCTCTCACTGCTGTCCTCCGGCGACCTCTACGTCGCGAAGTTCACCGGCGACGGGTTCGAGGACGGCATCAGCGACGGCACCGGCTACTGGCTGCCGCTCGTCGTGGACGACACCTCGTACGTAGCCGGTATGAGCGTCGCCGAGGTGCTCATCTGGACGCGGCTTGCCGCCGACAAGGTCGGCCCGACGAAGATGGACCGCCCCGAGGACGTCGAGCCCAACCTCGTCAACGGCCGCACGTACGTCGTGTGCACCAACAACACGAGCCGCCAGCCGAGCCAGATCGACGAGGCCAACCCGCGCGCCAACAACAAGCACGGGCACATCGTCGAGCTCGTCCCGTCCCGCGGCGACGACACGACGACCACCTTCACCTGGAAGATCGTCCTCATCGCCGGCGACCCGAACGACCCGACGACCTACTTCAACGGGTACGACCGGTCCGACGTCTCGCCGATCTCCTGCCCCGACAACATCGCCTTCGACCACGAGGGCAACATGTGGATCGCCACCGACGGCAACGCCCTCGGCGCCTGCGACGGGATGTACCTGTACCCGCTCTCCGGGCCGCACCAGGGCCACCTGCAGCAGTTCCTGTCGGTGCCGGCGTACTCCGAGTGCTGTGGCCCGCTCGTCACCTGGGACCAGAAGTCGGTCCTCGCGGCGGTGCAGCACCCGGGCGAGACCGAGGGCGCCTCACCGTCGGCCCCGGCCAGCCAGTTCCCCTACCAGGGTGACGGCCAGCCCCGCCCCAGCGTGATCCAGATCCGCCAGCGCTGACCCGACGTGGTGCCGCCGAGGCGCCATACGGTCCCCGTCGAGGGGCGGTATGGCGCCTCGGTCGCGTTAAGCCCGTGGGCGGTCCGGCTCCGCCGGCCGCTGGGCGAAACCCACGGTGCCGACCCGACGTGCCGGGCCGGAGTGCCGAGCGCTCGAGGAGGGCGGTGGCTCAGCCGACGCGGGTGACGACGCTGGTCGCCAGGGCGGAAAGGGCGTCCTTGGCCTCGCTGTCGGGCAGCCCGGCGAGGGCCGCGGTGGCCTCGGCGGCCACGGCGTTCGTCCGCTCCTGGGCCCGGTCCATCGCCGGGTGCACCCGCAGCAGCTCCAGGGCCTCGGCCAGGGACGCGTCGTCCTGGATCTCGGACCGCAGCAGCTCCTGGAGCCGGGCGTCCGCCGGGTCGGTGGAGGCCAGCGCGTAGAGGACTGGGAGGGTCCGCTTGCCCTCGCGCAGGTCCGTCCCGGGCATCTTGCCCATGGACTCGGAGTCCGAGGCGATGTCGATGAGGTCGTCGGCGAGCTGGAACGCCATACCGAGCCGTTCGCCGTACTCACGCAGCGTCTCGGTGGTGGCGGCGTCGCAGCCGCTGAACATCGCGCCGTACCGGGCCGCGGTGGCGATGAGGACACCGGTCTTGTCGGCGAGGACCTGCAGGTAGTAGTCGGTCGCGTCGACCCCCTCGGGCGCGCGGCGGGTGTCACGGATCTGGCCGGAGCACAGCCGCACGAACGTGCGGGCCTGGATCTTCACGGCCTCCGGGCCGAGGTCGGCGATGATCGACGAGGCGGTGCCGAAGAGCAGGTCACCGACGAGGATCGCCGTGGAGTTGTCGTACTTCGCGTTGGCGCTCGGAGCCCCGCGTCGCACGTCCGCCTCGTCCATGACGTCGTCGTGGTAGAGCGAGGCGAGGTGGGTGAGCTCGACACCGGTCGCCGCGGCGACCACGTCGTCGTTCACCCCCGAGCCCACCTCGGCGGCGAGCAGGGTGAGCAGCGGGCGGAACCGCTTGCCCCCCGCCTCGGCGAGGTGGATGTTGGCCCCTGCGATGAACGGGTCCTCGTGGTCCACCTCGCGCCGCAGCAGCGCGTCGACGGCCTCGAGGCCGTCGGCGAGTCGCGCGTTGAGCTCGTCGGACGTGGCCGGAAGGGCCAGGACCGGCGGGGTGGGGCTCACGTGGTCGACCCGGGTCACTTCACCAGGAACTGCGACGAGCGCGCGGCGAGGTCGAGGACCTGCGACGGCAGCACGCCGAGGACGAGCGTGACGAGGGTGCCGATGGTGATCGCCACGGTGGTGAACGGCGACGCGGTCTCCGCGACGACGGTCTCCCCGGCCGGCGGCTCGGTGAAGTACATGAGCACGATCAGGCGCACGTAGACGAACGCCGTGATGACGCTGCACAGCACACCGATGACGACCAGCCACACCCCGGCGCGGCCACCGAAGGCGACGGCCGGCGAGAAGGCGGCGAACTTTGCGGTGAAGCCCGAGGTGAGCGGGATGCCCGCGAACGCGAGCAGCAGGAACGCGAAGACCCCGGCGACCACCGGGTGGTTGCGGCCCAGGCCTGCCCACTGCGACAGGTGGGAGGCCTCGGACCCGCCCTGGCGCACCATCGAGACGATGGCGAAGGCGGCGATGGTCATGAAGCCGTAGGCGACGAGGTAGAACATCGTGCCCGAGACACCGGTCCGGTCGAAGGACAGCACGGCGACGAGGATGAACCCGGCGTGCGCGATCGAGGAGTACGCCAGCAGGCGCTTGACGTCGGTCTGGGTGACGGACAGGACCGCGCCGACGACCATGGTCAGGGCGGCGACGGCGATGACGCCACCGCGCCAGTCCCACCGGTTGGCGTCGATGCCGACGTACACGATCCGCAGGATGGCGCCGAAGGCGGCGACCTTGGTGCAGGCGGCCATGAAGCCCGTGACCGGGGTCGGCGCACCCTGGTAGACGTCGGGGGTCCACGAGTGGAACGGCACCGCACCGACCTTGAACAGCAGGCCCACGAGGACGAACACCACACCGGGCAGCAGCAGGCCCTCGAGGTTGCCGGGGGCCGCCGTGACGGCCTTGGCGATGTCGGCGATGTAGAGCGAGCCGGCGTAGCCGTAGAGCAGGGCGGCACCGAAGAGGAAGAACGCCGAGCTGAACGCGCCGAGGAGGAAGTACTTCAGCGACGCCTCCTGCGAGAGCAGGCGACGGCGTCGGGCCAGGCCGCAGAGCAGGTACAGCGGCAGCGACAGGACCTCGAGCGCGACGAACATCGTCAGCAGGTCGCCAGCGGCCGGGAAGAGCATCATGCCGAGCACGGCGAACATCGTCAGCGGGAAGACCTCGCTGGTCGCCAGGCCGGCACGCAGGGCCGCGGCCTCGTGCGGCGAACCGGGGACGGCGGCACCCATCGGCGTGAACGCGTCCGCGCCCTGGCCACCGAACTTCTCCGCCATCGTCAGGACACCGAGGATCGACATCGCCAGGATGGCGCCCTGGAGGAACAGCGACGGCCCGTCGATGATGACGGCCTGGGCCAGCGTGCCACCGCGGTTCTTCGCGTCGGCCGACACGGTCACGAGGACCACGAGGGCGGCCACGAGGGTCGCGAGGGCCAGTGCCACCTGGGTGGTGTGGCGGATCCGCCGCGGCGCGAACGCCTCGACGAGCACGCCGACGAGCGCACCGACGATGACGATGAGCATCGGGGCGATGGCGCCGTAGTTGAAGTCGGCGGCCTGGAAGGCAGCCGGCACCATCGGCGTGGACAGGACTGTCACGGCGGGCATTACTTCGTGCTCCCGTCAGCGGAGGTGGGGGCGGGGTCGGTGACACCGACGTAGCTCAGGGTCTTGGCGACCGCCGGGTTGAGGACGTCCAGCGCCGGCTTGGGGTAGAAGCCCAGGACGATGAACGCGGCGATCAGCGGGGCCACGACGATCTTCTCGCGCAGCGAGATGTCACGGACCGGGGCGTCGAGCTCGGGCTTTGCGCCGGTCATCATCCGCTTGTACATGAGCAGGATGTAGAGCGCGGCGAGGACGATGCCCGCCGTCGCGACGACCGCCGCGAACTTGTAGCGCTGGAACGTCCCGACGAGCACGAGGAACTCCGAGACGAACGAGCTCAGACCCGGCAGCGCCAGGCCCGACAGGCCGGCGACGAGGAACACGCCGGCGAGGCCGGGCGTCACCCGCTGCCAGCCGCCGAAGTCCGGGATGCGCTTGCTCCCCCGACGGGTCACGAGCATCGCGGCGATGAGGAACAGCGCCGCGGTCGAGAAGCCGTGGTTGAGCATGTACAGCGTCGAGCCGGCCCCGGCGGTCGTGGTGAGGGCGAAGATGCCCAGCACGATGAAGCCGAAGTGGCTGACCGAGGTGTAGGCGATCAGGCGCATGACGTCGGTCTGGCCGATGGCCAGCAGCGCGCCGTACATGATGGAGATGACCGCCAGGGTCAGGACCACCGGGGTCGCCCACTTCGACGCCTCGGGGAACAGCTGGAGGCAGAAGCGGATCATCCCGTAGGTGCCCACCTTGTCGAGGACACCGACGAGCAGGACCGCGGTCGCGGGGCGCGCCTCGGTCGCTGCGTCGGGCAGCCAGGTGTGCACCGGCCACATCGGCGCCTTCACCGCGAAGGCGAAGAAGAACGCGACGAACATCAGGCGCTCGGGCGTGGTGCCGAGGTCGAGTCCGGTGAGCTTGGTGACGAGGAAGCCGTCCGAGCCGCCCGGGCCGTAGTGGTACAGCGCCAGGACGCCCACGAGCATCACCAGTCCACCCGCGAGGGAGAAAAGCAGGAACTTCACCGCGGCGTACTGGCGGCGCGCGCCACCGTAGGAGCCGATGAGGAAGTAGACCGGGATGAGCATGGCCTCGAAGAACACGTAGAACAGGAACACGTCGGTGGCGGCGAAGACACCGACCATGAACGTCTCCAGCACGAGCATCAGCGCGAAGTAGTTCTTCTCGCGCTTGCCGCCCTCGGGCACGTCGTTCCACGCGGCGAGGACGCACACCGGCGTGAGGATGACGGCCAGCAGGATCATCACGAGCGCGGTGCCGTCGACACCGAGCGCGTAGGACACACCGAACTGCGGGATCCACTCGTGCTGCTCGGTGAGCTGGAACTGCGCGTCGGACTTCGTCGTGAACTGCAGGGCAGCTGCGATGCCCATCACCAACGTCACGAGCGAGAAGCCCAGCGCGACGTGCTTGGCACGGTCGGTCACCCCTGCCGGGAGGGCGGCCACGACGGCAGCACCGATGAGCGGGATCAACCCGATCACGGTCAGCCAGGGGAAGTTCGTCATCACTGGATCACCCACAGAGCACCGAGAATCACGACGACGCCGGCAAGCATCGTCAGGGCATAGGAACGTGCGAAGCCGTTCTGCAGGCGACGCAGGCGGCTGGACGTGCCGCCGACGAGGGCAGCCAGGCCGCCGAACCCGCCGTCGACGCCGCGGTTGTCCGCGAAGACGAGGGCACGGGTCAGGTGCAGGCCGGGGCGCATGAAGACGCCCTCGTTGACGTCGTCCTGGTAGAGGTCGCGGCGCGCGGCCCGGGTGACCAGCGAACCGGTCGGCTGGGCCTGCGGCACCTCGTCGCGCCAGTACCGCATCCACGCGAGGCCGGCACCGCCGAGGACGAGCAGGAGCGTCAGGCCGGTGATGACCGGGACGGCCAGCACCGGGTGCTCCTCGCCGTGCTCCCCCACCACCGGCGCGAGCCAGTGCGTGAAGGTGCCACCGATGGACAGCACGCCACCGAGGAGGGCCGAGCCGACGGCCAGCACCATCATCGGGACGGTCATCGTCAGCGGGGACTCGTGCGGGTGCACGTCCTCGGTCCAGCGCTTCTTGCCGTGGAAGGTCATGAAGAACAGGCGCGACATGTAGAAGGCGGTGATGCCCGCGCCGATCATGGCGGTGAGGCCGAAGACCCACGGACGCCAGCCCTCACCGATGAACGCCGCCTCGATGATCTTGTCCTTGGACCAGAAGCCCGAGAACGGCGGGACGCCGAGGATCGCGAGCCAGCCGAGCCCGAACGTGACCCAGGTGATCTTCATCAGGCCGGACAGGCCACCGAAGCGACGCATGTCGACCTGGTCGTTCATGCCGTGCATGACCGAACCGGCACCGAGGAACATCCCGGCCTTGAAGAAGCCGTGCGTGAGCAGGTGGAAGATCGCGAACGCCGCACCGACCGGTCCGAGCCCGGCGGCGAGCATCATGTAGCCGATCTGGCTCATGGTCGAGGCCGCCAGGGCCTTCTTGATGTCGTCCTTGGCACAACCGACCACCGCACCGAAGAGCAGCGTGATCGCACCCACGATGACCACGACCAGCTGGGCGTTCGGCGCGTTGTTGAAGATGAAGCCGCTGCGCACGACGAGGTAGACGCCGGCGGTGACCATGGTCGCCGCGTGGATCAGCGCCGAGACCGGCGTGGGGCCGGCCATCGCGTCGCCGAGCCAGCTCTGCAGCGGGAACTGCGCCGACTTGCCGCAGGCACCGAGCAGCAGCATCAGGCCGATCGCGGTGAGCACACCCTGACCGGCACCACCCTCCGCCGCCTGCTGGACCCCGGCGAAGGAGACCGTCCCGAACGCCGCGAACATGATCATGATCGCGACGGACAGGCCGAAGTCACCGACGCGGTTGACCACGAACGCCTTGTTGGCAGCCGTCGCGTACGCCGGGTTGTGGTTCCAGAACCCGATGAGCAGGTAGGACGCGAGACCCACACCCTCCCAGCCGACGTACAGCAGCAGGTAGGAGTCGGACAGCACGAGCAGCAGCATCGCGGCCACGAACAGGTTGAGGTAGGCGAAGAACCGGCGCTTGTCCGGGTCGTGCTCCATGTAGCCGAGGGAGTAGACGTGGATCAGCGAGCCGACGAATGTCACGAGCAGCACGAACACCACGGACAGCTGGTCGATGAGCATGCCGGCGTCGACGTTGAACGACCCGGCCGGCACCCAGCTGAACAGGTGCAGCGACGCGGCGCGCGACTCGTGGTCGCGCCCGATCATCGAGATCCAGATGATGGCGCCGACGAGGAACGCGGCCCACGACATGGCGGTCGCGAACAGCGGCCCCCACTTGTCGGTGGCGCGTCCCCCGAGGAGGAGGACGGCGGCACCGAGCAGCGGGAGAGCCACCAGGAGCCACGCGTATGCCGTGATGCCGGTGGCCGCGGTGGCGGCACCGTCGGCGGCGGCGAGAGTTGCGAGGGAAGTCACCTTCGAGGCCCCTTCTACAGCTTCAGGAGGTTGGCGTCGTCGACCGAGGCCGACCTGCGGGCACGGAAGATGGCCATGATGATCGCGAGGCCGACCACGACCTCGGCGGCCGCGACCACCATGACGAACAGGGCGATCACCTGGCCGTCGAGGGAGCCGTGCATCCGCGCGAAGGTCACGAACATCAGGTTGGTCGCGTTGAGCATGAGCTCGACACCCATGAACACGACGATGGCGTTGCGCCGCATGAGGACGGTGGCTCCACCGATCGCGAACAGGATCGTCGCGAGGTAGATGTAGTTGACGAGGTTCATCGCTGTGAGCCCTCCTCGATCTCGTGCTCGATGTCGTGCTCGGACTCGATGTGCGGGACGGGGGTCACGATCTGCTCGCGGGCGGTCAGCACGCGCGAGACGGACAGCTCGCTCGGGGTGCCGTCGGGAAGCAGGGCCGGGGTGTCGACCGCGTTGCTGCGGGCGTAGACACCCGGCGCGGGGAGGCCGGCGACGTTGCGGTTGTCACGGATGCGCCGCTCGGACCACAGCCGCTGGCTCGGCTTGGCGCCGATCCGCTCGCGGTGGGCCAGCACCATCGCGCCGAGCGCAGCGGTGATGAGCAGGGCCGAGGTGACCTCGAAGGTCCAGACGTACTTGCCGAAGATCAGCTCGGCGACACCGGTGATGTTGCCGGGGCTGTCGTTGACACCGGCCAGGCCCTTCATGGGGCCGAACTCCACGCGGCCGACAGCCGTGAAGACCAGCGTGCCGAGGCCGAGCGCCAACAACAGCGACGCCCACTTCTGGCCCTTGAGGGTCTCGACGAGCGAGTCCGAGGAGTCGACGCCGACGAGCATGAGGACGAAGAGGAACAGCATCATCACGGCGCCGGTGTAGACGAAGATCTGGATGATGCCCAGGAAGTCCGCCTCCTGCGCGATGTAGAAGATGCCGAGGTTGATCATCACCAGGGCCATGCCGATGGCGGCGTGCACCGCCTTCTTCGCGAAGAGCAGCCCGGTGGCCGCCACGACGGAGACCGGCGCGAGGATCCAGAAGAGCACCTGCTCACCGAGCCCGGTCATCGGCGCACCGCCTCTCCGCTGCTGTCGCGGGTGGCCTGACCGGTCACCACGGTGTCGACGCCCTCGACGGGGTCGCCGCTGGCAGCGACGCCGTCGCGGGGGGCGGTGTCGTGCTCCTTCACCCATGCCTCCTGCTCGGGGGTCGACCGAGCGACCTTGCCCTGGTAGTAGTCGCGCTCCTCCAGGCCGTCGACCATCGGGTGCGGCGCGGGGAGCATCCCCTCGGAGAGCGGCGCGAGCAGCTGCTCCTTGGTGAAGATGAGGTCAGCCCGGTTGTCGTCGGCGAGCTCGTAGAAGTTCGTCATCGTCAGGGCGCGCGTCGGGCAGGCCTCGATGCACAGGCCGCAGAAGATGCAGCGCAGGTAGTTGATCTGGTAGACGCGGCCGTAGCGCTCGCCGGGCGAGAAGCGGCCCAGACCGCCCTCGCTGTCGTCGTTCGCAGCACCCTCGACGAGGATCGCGTCGGCCGGGCAGGCCCACGCGCACAGCTCGCAGCCGACGCACTTCTCGAGGCCGTCCGGGTGCCGGTTCAGCTGGTGGCGACCGTGGTAGCGAGGCTGCGTCGGACGCTTCTCCTCGGGGTACTCCTCGGTCTCCAGCTTGCGGAACATCGTGGCGAAGGTGACGCCGAACCCGCCGACCGGGGCGAAGAGGTCGGCGAAGAACCCGCTCTTCTTGTCGTCAGCTGGTCGACCAGCTGCTCGGTCAGCCACGAGCGGCCTCCTTCTGGGTTGCGTCCGTGCGGTCGCTGATGGCCATGGTCGGCTCCTTCAGGCGCTGTCCGGGCAGGGGTGGCACCGGGTACCCACCCGCGAACGGGTCGATCTCCTCCGGTGCGGGGGCGGAGCGGGCGGCGTCCTTCTCGATCTTCTTGTTGTCCCAGATCCACACCGCGAGCAGTGCCGCGAGGGACACGATGACGACGAAGACGATGCTGAAGACCGGGAACTGCCGGTTGCCCAGGGTCAGGGCGGCGTCACCGAAGTAGCCGAGCTGGCTGCCACGGATGAAGGCGACGACGACGACCCAGCCCAGGGTGACGGGGATGAGGAACTTCCAGCCGAACCGCATGAACTGGTCGTAGCGGACACGCGGCAGGGAGCCGCGCAGCCAGACGAAGAAGAACATGAAGAGCCAGAGCTTGATGACGAACCAGAGCAGACCCCACCAGCCGTGGTTGAACATGCCGTCGTTGATGGCGGCGATGCCGGGAGGCGCCTGCCAGCCACCGAGGAACATCGTCGTGGCCAGCGCCGCGACGGTGAACATGTTGACGTACTCGCCGAGGAAGAACATCGCGAACTTCAGCGACGAGTACTCGGTGTGGAAGCCACCGGTGAGCTCGCCCTCGCCCTCGGCGAGGTCGAAGGGCAGTCGGTTGGTCTCGCCGACCATCGTGATGACGTAGACGAAGAAGCTGAAGAACGCCGGGATGATGTACCAGAGGTCCTTCTGCGAGGCGACGATCTGCGAGGTCGACATCGAGCCGGAGTAGAGGAACACGGCGACGAGCGACAGGCCCATGGCGATCTCGTAGGAGATGACCTGGGCGGTCGAGCGCAGTCCACCGAGCAGCGGGTAGGTCGAGCCCGACGACCAGCCGGCCAGCACGATGCCGTAGACGCCGACACCGGCGACGGCGAGCACGAGCAGCACCGCCACGGGGATGTCGGTCAGCTGCAGCGGCGTCCGGTGGCCGAACATCGAGACGGTCGGGCCGAGCGGGATGATCGCGAACGACACGAACGCCATGGCACCCGCGATGGCCGGGGCGAGTGCGAAGACGACCTTGTCGGCGTTCTTCGGCGTCAGGTCCTCCTTGAGGGCCAGCTTGACGCCGTCGGCGAGGGTCTGCAGCAGCCCGAACGGACCGGTGCGGTTGGGTCCGGGACGCTGCTGCATCCGACCGATCACGCGACGCTCGAACCAGATGACGATCAGCGTGTTGACGAGCAGGAACACGAAGACGAGCAACGCCTTGACCAGGTGCAGCCACCACGGCGTGTCGCTGAAGTCGGCGCTGGGGTTGTCGGCGAACGGCGCGCTCCCCAGCCCGGCCGGGAGGTGCGGCAGGGCGGTGACTGCCTGCGCGGCATACGTCACGGTGCTCACTGGGTGACCTTCCTGTCCACGGCGTTCGCGGCCTTCGTGAGGGACACGAGGGCTCCCGCGTCGGCGCCCAGCGTGGCACGGACCCGGCTGCCCTCGGAGTTGGTGGGCAGCCACACGACGTGGTCGACCATGTCCGGCGTGACCTCGACCGGTGCGCTGATCGCACCCCGGTCGCCCGCCACCCGCACGGTGTCACCGTCGACGAGCCCGAGGGCCTCGGCGGTGGCGGCGGAGACGCGCGCCCGCGTGGCGTGGGCGGTGCCGGCCAGGAACGGCTCGCCGTCCTGCAGCGAACCGCGGTCGAGCAGGTGGTGCCAGGTGGCGAGGACGACCTTGCCCTCGGGCAGGTGCGGGACGTCACCGGCGGCGACGGACGGCGCGGCGGGCCGCTGGCCCTCCCACGGTCCGAGCGCGGACATGTCGGCGCGGACCTCGGTGAGCGTGCGCGCACCCAGGAACGAGCCGAGCTCGCCGGCCAGCATGTCCAGGACGCGGTAGTCGGAGTTGTGCGCGGTGTCGATCGCCGTGGCGAAGGGCCGGGTGCGCCCCTCCCAGTCGACGAAGGTGCCGCCCTTCTCCGCATGCGCGGCGACGGGGAACACGACGTCGGCGACCTCGGTGACCGACGAGGGCCGGACCTCCAGCGACACGACGAACGTCTTGGCCAGGGCCTCCTCCGCGCGCGGGTCGGCGAGGTCGCGGGCGTCGACGCCACCGACGACGAGGGCGTTGACGTCACCGGTGGTCGCCGCGGCGATGATGCCGGCGGTGTCGCGGCCGGGCGTGTCGGGCAGGCCGACGACGTCCCAGGCCTCGGCCACCTGCTGACGGGCAGCCGGGTCGGCGACCGGTCGGCCACCGGGCAGCAGGGTCGGGAGCGCACCGGCCTCCAGCGCACCACGCTCACCGGCCCGGCGGGGCACCCACGCGAGGCGGGCACCGACCGAGGAGGTGAGGGCCGCCGCGGCGGACAGCGCACCGGGGACGGTGGCCAGGCGCTCGCCGACGAGCACGACCGTGCCGGGCTCCTCGAGGGCCTGCGCGGCCTTGGCGGCGGCACCGTCGCCGGTGACCCCGTCACCGAGGGCGCGGAGCACCTCGGCCTCGGTACCGGGAGCGGCCGGGATGAGCGTGCCGCCCAGCTTCTCGAGGCCGCGCGTGGCGAACGGGGCCACGGCATACACGGCCGTCTTGTTCTTGCGGTGCGCCTTGCGCAGCCGCAGGAACACGATCGGGCTCTCCTCCTCCGGCTCGAAGCCGACGAGGACGACCGTCCTGGCCGTCTCCAGCTCGGCGTACGTCACGGCGGCACCGTGCGGGCCGGTGGCGACGACGGTGGAGGCGAGGAAGTCGGCCTCCTCCTGCGAGTGCGGGCGGGCGCGGAAGTCGACGTCGTTGGTGTCGACGACCGTGCGGGCGAACTTGGAGTAGGCGTAGGCGTCCTCGGCGGACACGCGGCCGCCGACGAGCACCCCGACGCCCTTGGCGGCGCGCAGGCCGTTGGCCGCTGCCTCGAGGGCCTCCGGCCACGACGCGACCTGCAGGTCACCGAACTCGTCACGCACCATCGGGTACTGGATCCGGTCGCCCGTGGTGGCGTACTGGAAGGCCCAGCGACCCTTGTCGCAGTTCCACTCCTCGTTGACCGCCGGGTCGTTGATCGCCATGCGACGCAGCACGACACCACGACGGTGGTCGGTGCGGATGGAGCAGCCGGAGGCGCAGTGCTCGCAGACGCTCGGCGTCGACATCAGGTCGAACGGACGGCTGCGGAAGCGGTAGGCCGCACCGGTGAGGGCGCCCACCGGGCAGATCTGCACGGTGTTGCCCGAGAAGTAGGACTCGAACGGCTGCTGCTCGTAGATGCCGACCTGCTGCAGGGCGCCGCGCTCGACCAGCGCGATGAACGGGTCACCGGCGATCTGGTCGGAGAAGCGGGTGCACCGGGCGCACAGGACGCAGCGCTCGCGGTCGAGCAGCACCTGGCTCGAGATGTTGATGGGCTTGGGGTAGGTGCGCTTGACGTCCTCGAAGCGGGACACCGCGCGACCGTTGCTCATCGCCTGGTTCTGCAGGGGGCACTCGCCGCCCTTGTCGCAGACCGGGCAGTCGAGCGGGTGGTTGATGAGCAGCAGCTCCATGACACCCTGCTGCGCCTTGTCGGCGACCGGCGAAGTCTGCTGGGTCTTGACCTGCATGCCCTCCGACACGGTGATCGTGCAGGAGGCCTGCGGCTTGGGCATGGCGCGCATGCTGCCGTCGGGGCCCGGGGTGGCGATGTCGACGAGGCACTGGCGGCAGGCGCCCACGGGCTCCAGCAGCGGGTGGTCGCAGAACCGCGGGATCTGGACGCCCACCTCCTCGGCGGCGCGGATCACCAGCGTGTTCTTCGGGACCGACACCTCCACGCCGTCGATGGTCAGGCTGACCTGGTCGACGGTGGCGGGCGGCGAGGCGTCGCCGCCCTTGCTGACGGCGTTGCCGCCGGCGCTGGGACTGGTCTGGACCGTCATGCGGTGGCCTTCTCCTTCGCGAACAGCGACGACTCCCTCGGATCGAAGGGGCAGCCACCGTTGGTGAGGTGTGCGAGGTACTCCTCGCGGAAGTACTGGATGCTGCTGGTGATCGGCGACGTGGCACCGTCACCCAGCGCGCAGAAGCTGCGACCGAGGATGTTGTCGCAGATGTCGAGCAGCTTGTCGAGGTCCTCCTCGGACCCCTCGCCGTGCTCGAGCCGGCCGAGGATCTGCTTGAGCCACCACGTGCCCTCACGGCACGGGGTGCACTTGCCGCAGGACTCGTGCTTGTAGAAGTCGGTCCAGCGGTCGACGGCCCGCACCACGCAGGTGGTGTCGTCGAAGATCTGCAGGGCGCGCGTGCCGAGCATCGAGCCCGCGGCCGCCACCGACTCGAAGTCGAGCGGGGTGTCGAGGTGCTCGTCGGTGAACAGCGGGGTGGAGGAGCCACCGGGCGTCCAGAACTTCAGCTTGTGGTTGGGGTCGCGCATCCCACCGGCCATGTCGAGCAGCTCGCGCAGCGTGATGCCCAGGGGCGCCTCGTACTGGCCGGGGCGCTTGACGTGGCCCGACAGGCTGAAGATGCCGAAGCCCTGGGACTTGGCGGTGCCCATGTCGGAGAACCAGTCGGCGCCGTGCAGCAGGATCGGCGGGACCGAGGCGATCGACTCGACGTTGTTGACCACGGTCGGGCGGGCGTAGAGGCCTGCGACGGCCGGGAACGGCGGCTTGAGGCGCGGTTGTCCGCGACGGCCCTCGAGGCTGTCGAGCAGCGCCGTCTCCTCGCCGCAGATGTAGGCGCCGGCACCCGCGTGCACGGTGATGTCCAGGTCGAAGCCGGAGCCGTGGATGTTCTTGCCCAGGTGGCCCGCGGCATACGCCTCCTCCACCGCGCGCAGCAGGCGGCGGTAGACGTGCACGACCTCGCCGCGCAGGTAGATGAAGGCGTGGTTGCAGCCGATGGCGTAGGAGGTGATGACGCAGCCCTCGATGAGGAACTGCGGTGCCGCCATCATGAGCGGGATGTCCTTGCAGGTGCCCGGCTCGGACTCGTCGGCGTTGACGACGAGGTAGCGGGGGCCGCCGTCCGGCGGGGGCAGGAAGCCCCACTTCATGCCGGTCGGGAAGCCTGCGCCCCCACGACCGCGCAGGCCGGAGTCCTTGGTCATCTGCACGAGGTCGGCGGGAGCCATCGAGAGCGCCTTCTTCAGCGCCTGGTAGCCCTCGTTCTTCTCGTACGTCTCCAGGGTCCAGGACTGCGGGTCGTCCCAGAACTTGGTGAGGATCGGGGTGAGCGTGGTGGCCACGGCTGTCACTTCCCCTCGGCGGGCTTGGAGCCCGCCTGCTCGTCGGCGGCGTTGGACGGCGTGTCGGTGGAGGAGCTGCGCCCCGGCGCCAGGCCGGCCGTGCCGGCGTCGCCGTCGGCGGGAGCGGCGTGCTTGGCGCCCGGGGCGGTCCAGTTGCGGTCCTTGGCGACCCGCAGGCCCTCGAGGGACGAGGGACCGGCGCCGACACCCTCGTCGGCGAGGCCGTCGTGGAAGCCGGCCAGGACGCGGGAGACCTGCTTGAAGCTGCAGACCTTCGCCGCGCCGCGCGTGGGGGCGACGTCCTTGCCCGCGCGCAGGTCGTCGACGAGCTGCTTGGTCGAGTCGGGCGTCTGGTTGTCGAAGAACTCCCAGTTGGCCATGATCACCGGCGCGTAGTCGCAGGCCGCGTTGCACTCGACCCGCTCGAGGGTGATCTTGCCGTCGGCCGTCGTCTCGTCGTGGCCGATGCCGAGGTGCTCGGAGACCTCGTCCCAGATCTGGTCGCCGCCCATGATGGCGCAGAGCGTGTTGGTGCAGACGCCGACGGTGTACTCACCGTTGGGGTGGCGCTTGTACTGCGTGTAGAACGTCGCGACGCCCGACACCTCGGCGGTGGTCAGGTCGAGGACCTCCGCGCAGAAGTCGATGCCGCGGCCCGTGACGTACCCGTCGACGCTCTGCACCAGGTGCAGCAGCGGCAGCAGCGCCGAACGCTTCTGCGGGTACTTCGCCACCACCTGGGCGGCGTCCTCGTGGAGGCCCGCCAGGACGTCGGCCGGGTAGGGCTCCTTGGACTCGACGGGGACGTTGAGGTGACCTGAGGCGGTCTGCAGTCCGAAGTTGTCTCCGCTCATCAGCGGTCCACGCCTCCCATGACGGGGTCGATCGAGGCCACGGCGACGATGACGTCGGCGATCTGGCTGCCCTCGCACATGGCGGCAGTGGCCTGCAGGTTGTTGAAGGACGGGTCCCGGAAGTGCGCGCGGTAGGGGCGCGTCCCGCCGTCGGACACCGTGTGGCAGCCGAGCTCGCCCTTGGGGCTCTCCACGGCGGCATACGCCTGGCCGGGCGGCACCCGGAAGCCCTCGGTCACCAGCTTGAAGTGGTGGATGAGCGACTCCATCGAGGTGCCCATGATCTCGCGGATGTGGTCGAGGCTGTTGCCCATGCCGTCGCCGCCGATGGCCAGCTGGGCCGGCCACGCGATCTTCTTGTCGGCGACCATGACCGGGCCCGGGTTCGACTGCAGGCGGTCGATGGCCTGCTCGACGATCTTGAGGGACTCGTACATCTCGTCGATGCGGATCCGCAGGCGGGCGTAGGCGTCGGCCTCGGTGCGGGTGATGACCTCGAACTCGTAGGTCTCATAGCCGCAGTAGGGGTCGAGCTTGCGCAGGTCGTGCGGCAGGCCGGTCGAGCGCAGCACCGGACCGGTGATGCCCAGGGCCATGCAGCCCGACAGGTCGAGGTAGCCGACGTCGACGGTGCGTCCCTTGAGGATGGGGTTCTCGTTGAGCAGGAGCTCGAGCTCGCCGAGTCCCTTGCGCAGCAACGGAACCGTGTCGCGCACCTTGTCGATGGCGCCCGGGGGCAGGTCCTGCGCGACGCCGCCGGGGCGGATGAACGCGTTGTTCATGCGCAGCCCGGTGACCATCTCGAAGATGGCCAGGATGCGCTCGCGCTCGCGGAAGCCGACGGTCATGACCGTGCTGGCCCCCATCTCCATGCCACCGGTCGCGAGGGCGACGAGGTGGGAGGTGATGCGGTTGAGCTCCATCATGAGGACGCGGATGACGTTGGCGCGCTCGGGGATCTGGTCGGTGATGCCGAGCAGCTTCTCCACGGACAGGCAGTACGCCGCCTCGTTGAAGAAGGGCGTCAGGTAGTCCATGCGGGTGCAGAACGTGACGCCCTGGGTCCAGGTGCGGAACTCCATGTTCTTCTCGATGCCGGTGTGCAGGTAGCCGATGCCCGCGCGGGTCTCGGTCACCGTCTCGCCGTCGAGCTCGAGGATGAGGCGCAGCACGCCGTGCGTCGACGGGTGCTGCGGACCCATGTTGACGACGATCCGCTCCTCGTGGAGGGCAGCGGCCTCGTCGACGAGCTGGTCCCAGTCGCCGCCGGTGGCGTTGAAGATGTGCGCGCCCTCGGCCGCAGCCGCGTCGGCTCCGGAGGTCGCGTAGATGTCGGTGGTGTCGGTGCTCATCAGTTGTAAGACCTCCGCTGGTCCGGCGGCGGGACCGTGGCCCCCTTGTACTCGACGGGGATGCCGCCGAGGGGGTAGTCCTTGCGCTGGGGGTGGCCCGGCCAGTCGTCGGGCATGAGGATCCGGGTCAGCGCGGGGTGGCCGTCGAACTGGATCCCGAACATGTCCCACGTCTCGCGCTCGTGCCAGTCGTTCGCCGGGTAGATCTCGACGATCGACGGGATGTGCGGGTCGGCGTCGGGGGCAGTGACCTCGACGCGGACCCGGCGTCCGCCGTGGGTGATCGACAGGAAGTGGTAGACCGCGTGGAGCTCTCGGCCCTCTTCCTGCGGGTGGTGCACACCGGACACGCCGGTGCAGATCTCGAAGCGCAGCGCGGGGTCGTCGCGCAGCGCCCGCGCGACCGCCCTGAGGTGCTCGCGCCGGACGAACAGGGTCAGCTCGCCCCGGTCGACGACCGCGCGCTCGACGGCCTCGGAGTAGGAGGCGGAGCCGCCCACCAGCCCCTGCTCGAGCCGGTCGGCGATCTCGTCGAAGTAGCTGCCGTACGGACGCACCGCGGCGGCCGGGAAGAGGATCGGGCTGACCATGCCGCCGTACCCGGTGGTGTCACCGGTGTCGGTGGCACCGAACATGCCGCGGCGCTCACCGACCTGGACGGGGTCGGGCGTGGTGCCGGGGGCGGCGGGGAGCCGGTCCCCGGTCTCGCGGTCGGTCACGGCGCCGGGCTCGGCCCCGACGGTGGCCCCGGCCACGACGGCGGCCGGCTGGTCGGGTCCGTCGCCCTTGTCGGCGGCGGCGTCAGCGGCCTTGTTGCCGAGGACGTCGCTGTTGGCGGTGGCCTGCTTCGGGTCCTTCTCGTCGCTCACGCGACACCTCCGTGCGCGCCGTGGTCGTGGCTGTGCGAGTGGCTGTGGGCGTGCGACGGGCCGGCAGCGGCCAGCGGCAGGCTGGTGCCCGCACCCTGGGCGAGCAGGCCGGTCATCTGGTGCGTCGGCGTCGCCGAGAGGGCGGCCGCCTCGGCCGCGCGGGCCGCAGCGACGCGGTTGACGCCGAGCTTGCTGTTCTGGATCTGCTCGTGCAGCGTCAGGATCGCGTTGAGGAGCATCTCGGGGCGGGGCGGACACCCTGGCAGGTAGACGTCGACCGGGATGATGTGGTCGACCCCCTGCACGATGGCGTAGTTGTTGAACATGCCACCGGAGCTGGCGCAGACACCCATGGAGATGACCCACTTGGGCTCGGGCATCTGGTCGTAGACCTGGCGCACGACGGGGGCCATCTTCTGGCTGACCCGGCCGGCGACGATCATCAGGTCGGCCTGGCGCGGCGTCGCGGAGAACCGCTCCATGCCGAACCGGGCGATGTCGTAGTCGGGCGTGCCGACGGCCATCATCTCGATGGCGCAGCAGGCCAGACCGAACGTGGCGGGCCAGACCGAGCTCTTGCGCATGTAGCCCGCGACCTGCTCGACCGTGCTCAGCAGGAAGCCTGCGGGCAGCTTCTCTTCGATTCCCATTGCTTTGTCCTAGTCCTCGTCAGTCCCACTCGAGGCCGCCGCGGCGCCACACGTATGCGTAGGCCACGAAGACGGTCAGGATGAACAGCACCATCTCGACGAGTGCGAAGAGACCGAGCTGGTTGAACGCGACGGCGAACGGGTAGAGGAACACCGATTCGATGTCGAAGATGATGAAGAGCATGGCGGTCAGGTAGTACTTGATCGGCACGCGCCCGCCGCCGGCGGCCTGGGGCGTCGGCTCGATGCCGCACTCATAGGCGTCGAGCTTCGCGCGGTTGTAGCGCTTGGGCCCCGCGATCGAGGCGGCGAAGACCGAGAACACGGCGAAGCCGCCACCGATCGCCAACAGGAAAAGCAGGGGGACGTAGGGGTTGCTCATCGCCGTGCCACTCCCCTTCCGAAGTCATCTGTGAGCTCATGTGTGACGTCGTGCTCGACGTCGTGGCTGACGCCGTGGGCGGCGTCAGGGCGGGACGTGCAGCCGGGCCGCGACGTGCGCGCCCCAATCCTAGGGGTGGCCTCCGAGATTGCACGACGGGTCATGCGTCGGGCGCCATCTTCGACAGGGCGGTGATGAGGCGGTCGCTCGCGTCGCCCCCGCGGGGCTCGGCGAGGTTGGCCATCACCTTGAGGAGGAACTTCATGAGCGTGGTGCGCGGAAGTCCGTACTTCGTGGCCAGGCGCATGATCTCGGGGTTGCCGATCATCTTCGCGAAGTACCGGCCGAGCGTGTAGTACCCGCCCAGCGAGTCGGCCATGACACCCGGGTAGGACTGCAGGACCCGCTCCCGCTGGGCGTCGTCGGTGCGGGCGAACGCCTGGGCGATCACCTCGGCCGCGAGCCGACCCGACTCCATGGCGTAGGCGATGCCCTCGCCGTTGAACGGGTTGACCATGCCGCCGGCGTCGCCGACGAGGAGGAGGCCCTGGTCGTAGTGCGGCTGGCGGTTGAAGCCCATCGGGAGCGCGGCTCCGCGGATCGGGCCGACCATCGTCTCGTCGGAGTAGGTCCACTCCTGCGGCATGGTGGCGACCCAGCGGCGCATGACGTCCTTGTAGTCCGTCTTGCCGAAGGCGCTGGAGGTGTTGAGGATGCCGAGCCCGACGTTGGAGGTGCCGTCACCGACACCGAAGATCCAGCCGTAGCCGGGCAGGAGCACCTTCTTGCCGTTCGCGTCGGTCGACCACAGCTCGAGCCAGGACTCGAGGTAGTCGTCGTCGTGGCGCGGGCTGGTGTAGTAGGTGCGGACCGCGACACCCATGGGTCGGTCCTCGCGCTTCTCGCGGCCCATCGCCAGGGACAACCGGGAGGAGTTGCCGTCGGCCGCCACGACCAGGGGTGCGGTGTAGCGCAGCTCCGGTCCGGTCGCCCGGCCCTTCTCGTCCGTGGCCTTGGCCGTGACACCGACGATGGACCCCTTGGAGTCCACGATCGGGCCGGTGACGTTGGTGCCCTCGCGCAGTCGCGCACCGTGCTTCACGGCGTGCTTGGCCAGGATGTCGTCGAAGTCCTGGCGCGTGCGCACCAGGCCGTAGGGCGGGAAGCTCGCGAGGTCCGGCCACGGCAGCGACAGGCGCATCCCGCCGCCGATGATCCGCAGCCCGTGGTTCTTGATCCAGCCGTCCTCCTCGGGCGTGGGGATGCCGAGGGTGATGAGCTCCTTGACCGCTCGCGGGGTCAGTCCGTCGCCGCAGACCTTCTCGCGCGGGAAGGTCGTCTTCTCCAGGAGGAGGACGTCCAGTCCCGTCATCGCCAGGTATGCCGCGGTCGCGGATCCCGCGGGACCCGCGCCGACGACGATGACGTCGGCGGTCTCGGTGGCTGCGCCGATCGTGGAGCTGCCTCCGACGACCTCGCTGATGCTGTGTGTCACGCCTGCCTCACCCGCTTGTGAACGACTTCACGAACTTCAAATGCGGAGTCTATTCCCGCCCTCATCGGCCCTCCTAGTAAGGCAGCCCTAACCGCCTGCCGCCCCGGCTCCAGCTCGGCACCGGCTCGGCGCGAGCCTCGGTGCGCGAGTCACGCCGGCTTCACCGCTCGGTGCAGCGCGACGATGCCACCGGTCAGGTTCCGCCAGCCCACCTGCGACCAGCCGGCCGCCGCGATCGTCGTGGCGAGCTCGCGCTGCGCGGGCCACGCCTGGATCGACTCGGCGAGGTAGACGTAGGACTCCGGGTTGCTGCTGACCTTGCGTGCCACCGGCGGCAGGGAGCGCATGAGGTACTCGGTGTAGACCTTGCGGAAGGCGGCGTTGACCGGCTGGCTGAACTCGCAGACCACGAGCCGTCCGCCCGGCTTCACCACCCGCAGGAACTCCCCCAGCGCCGCCTCGACGCTGGCGACGTTGCGCAGGCCGAACGACATCGTGACGGCGTCGAAGCTGTCGTCCGCGAACGGCAGCCTCATCGCGTCGGCCGCGGTGAACCCGAGGTCGGGGCGACGCCGGTTGCCCACCCGCAGCATGCCGAGCGAGAAGTCCGCCGGGACGACGTTGACCCCACCGTCGGCGAACGGCTCGCTGCTCGTGCCCGTGCCGGCCGCGATGTCGAGCACCGTCTCCCCCGGCTGGGCCGCAACCGCCTTGAGGACGGCCCGGCGCCACAGGCGGTCCTGCCCCAGCGACAGCACGTCGTTGGTCAGGTCGTACTTGCCGGCCACGTCGTCGAACATCGCGGCGACGTCACGGGGGTCCTTGTCGAGGCTGGCACGCGTCATGGCGCCATCCTCCCGCACCCCGCGCGGAGGGGCAGCCCCGCCCCGGCTCGGCCCGCGACCGGCGCCATACCGGTCGGTCGTAGGCTGGCCCCCGACATGAGCACCCTGCCCACTCCCGCCGCGGCTGCCCGCCAGGGGACCCACCTCGTCGCCCGCACCGTGGCGCTCACCGACCCGGGCAGCCTGCTCACCCTGCTGCCCGACCTCGGTGACCCGCGCGAGATCGCCAGCTGGGTCCGTCGCGGCGAGGGGCTCGTGGGCTGGGGGCGTGCGCTGGAGTTCACGGCGCACGGACCCGACCGGTTCGCCCTCGCGGAGGAGTGGTGGCGCGACGTCGTCGCCTCCGCCGTCGTGCGCGACGAGGTCGGCCGCCCCGGTTCCGGTCCGGTCACCTTCGGTTCGGTCGCGTATGCCGCCGGATCCCCTTCGGGCGCAACGCTCGTCGTGCCCGAGGTGGTCGTGGGCGCCCGTGACGGCGCCTGGTGGGTCACCACGATCGGCACCACCTCCGAGCTCCCCTCGCCCGTGCTCCCCGAGCAGTCCGCCCCCCTCGAGCCGACAGGCGTCGCGTTCGCCGACGGGGCGCTGTCACCGGCCCAATGGGCCGGAGCCGTGGAGGAGGCGGTCGCCCGCATCACCGACGGCGACCTCGACAAGGTGGTCCTCGCGCGTGACCTGCGGGTCACCGCGTCCGAGCCCATCGACGCCCGCTGGTTGCTGCAGCGGCTGGCCGAGCGGTACGACACCACGTGGGTGTTCGCCGTCGACGGCCTGGTCGGGGCGACGCCGGAGATGCTCGTCCGGCTGGAGAAGGGCCTGGTGACGTCGCGCGTCCTGGCCGGCACCATCCGGCGCACCGGCGACGACGAGCACGACCTGGCGCTCGCGGGATCGCTGGCCCGGTCGAGCAAGGACCTCGAGGAGCACGAGTACGCCGTGCGTTCGGTCGCCGACGCCCTCCGCCCGCACTGCTCGTCGGTCAACGTCCCCGAGTCGCCGTTCGTGCTGCACCTGTCCAACGTCATGCACCTCGCCACCGACGTCGCAGGGGTGGTCGCCGACGGCGCGACCTCGCTCACCCTCGCCGCGTCCCTGCACCCCTCGGCCGCGGTGTGCGGCACACCCGCGGAGGTCGCCGACGCGGTGATCTCCGAGCTCGAGCACATGGACCGCGGCCGGTACGCCGGACCGGTCGGCTGGATGGACTCCTCCGGTGACGGCGAGTGGGGGATCGCGTTGCGCTGCGGCGCTTTCGAGCCCGACGACGCGGCATCGATGCGACTGTTCGCCGGGTGCGGCATCGTCGCCGGGTCCGACCCCGACTCGGAGGTCGCCGAGTCCGACGCCAAGCTCGTGCCGATGCGCGACGCCCTGACGGCGCGGAGCTGACGTGTCGGCCGGCGACCTCGCTCCACGTCCTGCGGACGTCGTCGTCTTCGACCTCGGCAACGTCCTGATCCGGTGGGACCCGGTGCCGGCCATCGCCGTCGCCGTCGGCCCCGAGCGGGCGGCCGCGTTCGTGGCCGACCCCGACTTCGACTTCGCCGCGTGGAACCACGCCAACGACGCGGGCCGCACCCTCGACGAGGCGGAGCAGTCGGCGCTCGCGTCGCACCCGCACTACGCGGAGGAGGTGCTCGCCTACGGCCGGCACTTCGACGCGTCCCTCGTGGGCGAGATCGAGGGCACCGTCGCGATCCTCGAGGAGCTGCACGCGGCGAAGGTGCCGCTGTTCGCCCTGACCAACTGGTCGGCCGACCTGTTCCCCGTGGCCGTCGAGCGCTTCGGGTTCCTCGACCTGTTCGAGGACATCATCGTCTCCGGTGAGGAGGGGGTGGCCAAGCCCGACCCCGAGATCTTCGAGGTGCTCGAGGAACGGGTCCGGCACCGCGCAGGGCTGGACGACTGCATCTTCATCGACGACAGCCCGGCGAACGTCCTCGCCGCCGAGGAGACGGGGCTCGACGCCATCCACTTCACGAACCCGGACCACCTGCGCGAGGACCTCATCGCGCGGGGTATGCCGCTGCGTCACCTGCCCTGATCGCGGCAGCCGCCACTCGGCGCAGCTCTGCGTGCAGCTCGCGGTGGCCGGAGCGGTCGAGCGGCACCTCCAGGACGCGCAGGCCGTCCGGTCGCTGGGCCAGGGCGTCGACGAGATGCTCCCGGGTCGAGATGCGTCGGTGCGCGACGTGGTGCGCGGCACACAAGGAGGCGAGGTCGACACCTGTGGGGGTGCCGAAGACGCGCTCGAAGTCGGCGGTGCGTTCGGGCTCACCGGGCTCGAGGAGCGTGAAGATGCCGCCGCCGTCGTCGTTGGTGACGACGATCGTCAGGGCAGGCCGTCGTTCCAGCGGGCCGATGAGGAGCCCGTTGGCGTCGTGCAGGAACGTGAGGTCGCCCAGGAGGGCGTAGACGGGGTCCTCGCCGGCCAGGGCCAGGCCCACCGCCGTCGAGACGCAGCCGTCGATGCCGGCGAGCCCGCGGCTCGCGACCACGCGCAGCTCCTCGGTGCGCGCCGGGCCGAGGTCGAGGTCGCGGGCCGAGTTCGACGACCCGACGAACAGCGTCGACCCTGCAGGGAGTGCCTCGGTCACCGTCTCCGCGACGGCCAGCCCGCTCGGCCAGGCTCGACCCATTGCCGCGCCGGGTGCGAGGGCGGCCGTCAGGCGCGAGCCTGCGGCCTCCCAGGCACGGGCCCACTGCAGGTCGGCGTCGGTCCTGGCCGGCTCGGCAGTCGGCTCGGGGGTCGGCTCGGGGGTCGGTTCGGGGGTCGGTTCGTCGATGACCTCGACGGGGTGCACGGCGGCGATGTCGGGGCGGGACTCGATCCACGCGTGGGTCCCCACGGCCTCAACCCGCACCCCGGGACGGCGCAGGAGCGCTGCGACCGGCCGGGAGAGGGTGAGCCGCCCGACGGCGATCACCCGGTCCGGCGCGTGCTCGTCGAGCCAGCGGGGGTCGGTCAGGACGAGCGGCCCGTGCGGCAGGACCGCGGGGCGGGGATGGGTGCCGAAGGGCTCGGCCACGACCGGCCACCCGCGACGCCCCGCCCACCGGACCACCCGCTCGAACTGGTCGGGTTCGGGCAGGTCACCCACGACGACGACCGTGCGGGCGACGTCCTGCACCCCCGTGGCCGGCTCCTGGCCATGGCGAACCGGCGTGCTCGAGGGCCCGGACGTGGTCGACGGCGCAGAGGTGGCCGACGACGCGGATGTGGTCGACGGAGCAGACTCGGACGGGTCGTGGCGCTGCGGGTGATCCAGTGGCTCCGGCCAGGGCTCGCCCGCTGCCGGCACCAGCGGCTCGCGCAGCTGCACGTTGAGGTGCACGGGACCCGGCTCGCCACCGCCGACCGTCCCGGTCGCGTGCCCGACCGCGTCCGCGGCCACCGCGCGCCAGCGGTCCACCTCGCCGAGGCGGCGGTCCGGCGCCGCGGCGTCCACCGACCACCGGATCGCATCGCCGTAGATGCCCGGCTGCACGGTCGTCTGGTTCGCCCCGGTGCCGCGCAGCTCCACCGGCCGGTCGGCGGACAGGACGACCAGCGGCACCACGCCGTGGTGGGCCTCGAGCACGGCCGGGTGGAGGTTCGCGACGGCGGTACCGGATGTCGTGACGACCACAGCCGGCACCCGGGTGAGCTTGGCCAGTCCCAGGGCGAGGAACCCGGCGGACCGCTCGTCGACGCGGACGTGGAGCTGCACGCGCCCGACGCGCTCGGCCTCCTGCACGGCATACGCGAGGGGCGCGGACCGCGACCCCGGGCAGAGCACGACGTGCCGCACCCCCTGCCTGACCAGCTCGTCGACGAGGACGGTGGCCATGGCGGTGGACGGGTTCACGGCTCGGATTGTGCCATCAGGGCTCGGGACCGACGCGGGCGATGCGGTAGTCGCGGACCACCGCCGTCCCCGGGCCACCTGACGACTCGAAGAAGGAGGACGCGCCCTCTCGCCAGCGCACCACGGACCGGTCGTCGGAGGCGTCGACGGCCGCCCCGGTCCCGACGTAGAGCTCACACGGGTGGGCTGCGCTGGCGCGGTGCCGCTGCCCGGGATCGTCCGCGAGGTCGCGTGAGACGGTCACCCAGTCGACCCGGTCGGGGTTGGCGCGTCCCTCGAGCCGGGGAACGGGGTCCTGCCGGTGCTCGAGGGCCAGCACCTGCACCCCGGGAGGCACGGGAGCCTTGCCGATCGGGGACCCTAGGGCCACGACATGGGTGACGCGGTGGGCTGACCTGAACTCCGCGGACGAAGCCAGCCCCGCCGCGACGATGCCGCCCAGACTGTGTCCGGCCAGCATCACCGGCTCCGCGGCGACGTCCCGGCCACCCGCCGCGGCCGCACCAGCCTGCGCCGTCGCCAGCGCCTGCTGGACCCCGGCTGCGAGGAGGGTCGACTCCCCCGCCATCGAGCGGACGTCGGTGGTGAGGTCGAACGGGTTCTCCCCCGCCCGTGCGTCCCAGACCTGGGTGCCGCCGATCTCCACGATCCAGGCCCGACCCCGGTCACCCGCGACCTCGACGACCCGGACCCGGCCGTAGCCGGGCAGCTCCGCGAGGTCGCCGGCGAGCGCCGCCACACCCACCGGCCCGACAGTGGCCTGACTCCCGCCCCCAGGGACCGCGACCTCGGTCACGCGGACCGCACCCGCGTCGTCGAGCAGGCCCCGGGCTGCCGCGGAGTCCGCCAGCACCCCGACGGCCTGCTCGTCGCGGTCGGCCGCCCGGGCGAGGCCGGGTCGGGCCCACGGGCTGCTGCTCACCCGGTGCGGTGGAGCGAGGAACGGTGCCGTCAGGGGGTTCGAACGCAGCCCGACGACGAGACCGCCGCTGCCTCCCCCGAGCTCGGCCACCTCGGGCAGCGCCCAGGCTGCCCGGTCCAGCAGGTCTGCGACGTCCACCCCGACGGCCTCGAGCGCGACCACCCCGACGACGAGGGTCGGGGCGGCGTGCCCGGCCAGGGCCAGGACGACGTCCTGGGCGAGCGACGCCGTCCGGACCACCTCGTCCTCCACCTCCCCATAGGCCCGTGCGGCAGCCCGGACCGCGAGCGCGCCACCCTCCAGGGCCGCCGCCTCGACGACCAGCGCCCGGGCGGCCTCGAGCACCTCGGCCTCGGCCCGCACGGCCGTGAGGGGGCTCAACGCGGCCCCGGTGCTCGACGACGCCGCCACCCGGGCCGCCGCCGCCACCAACCCCACCACGACGCCACCGAGGTCGGCCGCCGCCTGGACCAGCTGTCCGGCCGCCCCGACGAGCTCGTCGACCCCGACGGTCGTGCCGCCGACCCCACCCCGGACCTCGATCACCGGGTCGGTGCTGGATGGGTCACCCCCGGAATGGCCGGTGCCGGACGCGCCGGGGCTGAACGGGCCGGGGCTGGACAGGCCGGAGCTCACCGGCGACCGCCCGGTCCGGGCACCTCGCCCAGCAACGCGCGGAGCGCGTCCCGGGCGCGGTCGAGCGCCAGCGCGTGCGACTCCAGAGCGTCCGCGGCGGACTCCAGACCACCGACCGCCCGGCCCAGGGCGACGACCCGGTCCGTCACCACCTCGCGGAACCTCGTCGCCGCGGCGGACCGCCAGGCCACTCCCCTCGTCGCCCCGACGCGGGCCGCCACGTGCCGCACCCGCTCGGCATCCCGCCGCACCTGGCGCGCGACCACCCGCACGTCCTCGCTGCTCCCCACCATGGGTCCACCGTCGCGCCGGTGGCGACCGCTCTCCAGCGCAGGACCACGACCCTGTGGATGCCCCGCCCGGTCCCGGCCGGGTGTGGACGACCGGGTGTGGACGGCCGGGTGTGGACGACCGGGTGTGGACGGCCGGGTGTGGACGGCCGGGTGTGGACGATCGGTTCAGGCGAGCAGACCGGTGCCGGGGTCGCGGTCGGTCAGGCAGTAACGGGCACCGCCGGGGGCCCGCAGCACGGTCCAGCGCTCGTGGACCGACGCGACCTGGGCACCGAGGCCCTCGTGCTCGCGTGTCACGGCCACCCGATCCGCGCAGGCGAGGTCGAGGTGAGCCGTGACCGTGCCGTCGGGCTGTCCGAGCCGTTGGGTGAGCAGGCGCAGGGGCAGGCCGTCGGGCCGGGTCAACGGCAGCAGGCCGGACTCCCCCGGTTCGGTCCCCGGTGCCGCCCATCCGGTGAGGTCGGTCCAGAAGGCCAGCTCGGCGGCATACCGGTCGGTGGGGACGTCGAGGCAGACCTGGTCGACCAGGCTCGGCTGACCGGAACGGACCTGGACCCGCGGCCGGGCAGCGGCCGCGACGAGGCAGAAGGCGAAACCGCCGGGCGAGCGGCAGACGACCAACGTGCCGAGGTCGTCCAGCACGACCGCACCGAGGTCGCGGGCCCGGCCGGCCGCCTCGGGGACGTCGTCGACCTCGAGGTCGACATGCACCCCACCCGCTCCACCGACCCGCTGGACCTTGACCCACGGGTCGCCCTCGGCCGGCAGGAGCGTCGCGAACTCACCGCGGCCACCCCGCCACGGCGAGAGCGTCGAGCGGGTCACCTGCTGCCAGAACCCGAGCTGCTCGTCGAACCCGTCCGGCGGCAGGTCGAGGAACACCCACGCCCACGTGACCTCCACGGTCAGGGCGCAGCCGCGGGGTCGAGCCCGGCCAGCTCCACCAGGAACAGCGCCTGCGCCAGGGCGGTGCGCCGCAGCTCCTCGGGGTGCACGCTCTCGTCCGGACCGTGGATGCGCGAGGCCGGCTCCTCGACCCCGAGCAGCATGACCTCCGCGTCGGGCACGATCTCGGCCAGCGCGGTGGCGAGCGGGATCGAGCCACCCTGCCCGGCGGTGACGACCTCGCGCCCGAAGGCGCGCTCCATCGCCCGCGCCATCGCGGCGTACGCGGGTCCGTCCGTGCGGGCGCGGAACCCCTGCCCGAGCGAGACGGGCCGGATCTCCACCTGCCCGTATGGCGTGTGGGCCCGCAGGTGCGTGATGAGCAGCTCCTGCGCGGCGCGGGGATCGGTCCCCGCAGGCACCCGCAGGTTGACCACCGCGGTGGCCTGCCCCTGCACGGCGGCCGTCACCTGCGCGACGGGTGGGCAGTCGATCGCCAGCACCGTGGCAGCCGGCCTGGCCCACAGCCGGTCGGCGATCCCCGCGCCTCCGCGTCCCCCCGACAGGGGTGCCACCCCGGGCACCACCGCGGCGTCCTGCTCGAACCGCGCCTCGTCGAACTCCGCGCCCTCCCAGGTGCCGTCGTGGTCGAGGCCGTCGATGGTCGTCTCTCCGTCGGCGTCCCGCAGGGAGGCCAGGGCGGTCAGCAGGGCCTGCAGCGCGTCCGGGGCGGCACCTCCGTACATGCCGGAGTGAGCGGGATGACCCATGGTGCGCACCGTCATGAGGACGCTGCCGGTGCCGCGCAGCGACGTGGTCAGGGTCGGGACCCCGAGCTCGACGTTGCCGGTGTCGGCGAGCACGAACGCGTCGCAGCGCACCAGCTCCGGGCGGGCCCTGGCCAAGGCCTCCATGCCGCCGCTGGACTGCTCCTCGGAGCCCTCGCAGACGACGGCGACCTCGACGGGCCACATCCCGAGCACCGAACGGACGGCCCGCAGGGCGACCAACGTGGCGACGAGGTTGCCCTTGCAGTCCGCCGACCCTCGACCGAACCAGCGGCCGTCACGTTCGGTCAGCTCCCACGGCGGGGTCGACCACGCGTCGAGGTCGCCGACGGGGACGACGTCGTGGTGGGAGTAGAGCAGGGCGCACGGGGCGTCTGCCGGCCCCGGGGACCGACCCACCACGGCGACGGAGCCGTCCGGGGCCTCGACCTGCTCGACACCCTCCACACCCACCTCGGTGAGGAGGGACGCCACGAGGGCTGCCGAGGCCGCGCACTCCGACGCCGGCTCGATCGCCGGGTTCGCCACCGAACGCAGCGCGACCAGCCGCTCAAGGTCGTCGCGCCCACGCGCCATACCGGCCTGGACGGCGGCCTCGAGGAGGTCGGCGAGGGACGAGGTCGCGGAGGCGCCGACGGAAACCGTCACGGGACCAGGTCGTCGAGGTAGAGGGGCAGCATCTCCCACCAGGTCGGCCAGTCGTGCATGTAGCCGGGCCCCCAGTCGTCCACCCGGTTGGGAATCCCCTTGTCCCCCAACACCTTCGCGACCGCCCAGGACTCGCCGGCGTCTTCGTGGTCACCACTGCCCGATGCCAGCAGGACGAAGCGGTGCCGCAGGGTCTCGAGCGCCTCGCCCTCGAGGCCGGGCACGAACTGCAGGGGCGAGGAGAAGTAGAGGTCGTCGGTGCCCGGGCCGCCGATGAACTGCTCGATGGCGTACGTGCCGCTCATGCCGATGGCCGCGCTGAAGAGGTGGGGGTAGCGGCACACCATCGCCACGGCGTTGAACGCCCCGATGGAGGCACCGGCTGTGACGATCGGCTGGGGTCCGCTGCTGTCCGCGTGGATCGCGGGGACGACCTCCTCGGCGACGGCCTGGTGGTAGGCGTTGAACAGCCACATGCGGTACTCCGCGGAACCCGCCTTCTGCGCCATCGCGCGCCCGGCGGCGCTGTCGCAGGAGTAGACCTTGATCCGCCCGGCGTCGATCATCGGTGCGAGCCGGCCGACGAGGTGGTTGCGCTCGACCTCCTCGGCGTCACCACCCGCGGTGGGGAAGAGCAGGACCGGCACGCCGTAGTGCCCCCACCGGACCAGGGACAGCTCCTGCCCCATCCGGTCGGACCACCAGCATTCGCTGACCTTCACGTGTGCCTCCTCCTGGTGCTGCGGGTACCCGGCGTGGCCGGCTTCACTCGTACACGAACTTCTGCGGGCCGGGGAAGATCCACGACAGGCCGTCGCGCAGCCGGTCGCGCCAGTCCTCCCAGTTGTGCCCGTCGCGGGCCTCGACGTACTTCACGGTCATGCCGGCGCCACGGAACACCGGGACCATGGAGCGGTTCGGCGTGATGAGCGGCTCGTACGTGCCGCAGGACATGAAGATCCGCTCGACCGGGCGGGTCGGCTTCTCGCGGTAGCGGTTGACGAACTTCACCACCGGGTCGAAGTAGGGGCCACCGCCGTGGTCGGTGCCGATGTCGGTGAAGACCATCGACGCGGACTGCAGGAACAGCGACCCGAACTCGCCCGGGTACCGCACGGCCGTCGACAGGGACGCGATCCCGCCGAAGCTCGATCCCATCAGGGCACGGCCCTGCGGGTCGTCGAGCAGGGAGAGGCGTTCGGCCAGGCGGGGCACGAGCTCGCGGGCGATGAACCGGGCGTGCGGCGCGTGGTTGGGGTACTCCTTGAGCCGGTCCCGCGGCGGCACGAACGCGACGACGACCGGCGCGACGTCGAGGCGGTGGATGAGGTTGTCCAGCACCGTCTTCATCGCCGCGTAGTCGAGGTAGTCGTTGCCGTCGTGGACGACGAGGAGGGGGTAGCGCAGGGCGGTGTTGTACCGCGCCGGCAGGTAGAGCTTGACCTCCTGCTCGCGGCGAAGTGCCTTGGAGCGCAGCACGTCCTCGACGATCTCGCCCTGGCGCGCCTCGGGGTCGTGGTGCACCCAGTCGGGTACCTCGTACCCCGTCGCGGCACAGACCGAGCTCGACCCCATCGGCGAGTGCGCGACCTTGGGGTTGAGCGGGTCGTTGAAGGTCTCGTAGTGGTCGCCGCGTCGCGTCTCGAGCTGGTACTCCACCCGGGACCCGCTCGGCAGCACCGTCGTCGCCGCCCACAGGTCGGTGTCGGGCAGGCGCCGCATCGGCAGGGGGTCGGGGAGCCCGACGACGCGGTGCCGCACCCGCACCTCGTCGGCGTCCCCGCGGAACAGGAACGTCGCCCGCTCCCCCTCGATGACCGGCGAGGGGTGCCGGGCGAGGAAGCGGTCGATGGCGGCACCGTCGACCGGCAGCCGTTCCCTGAGCCGGTTCACGGCCAGCCTGCGCTCGTTCACGCGGTCGCCCCCAGCTCGTGGACGGCACCGTCGACCCCGAGGATCCGCGCCCCCTTGGGCAGCCCGCCGTCGGGCGTGAGCTCGAGGGCCGTCCCGTCGTCGAGCAGCACGCAGTGCGCGTCGGTGAAGCGTCGGGCCATCACGGCGCAGCGGTCCTTGTCGTCCAGCCGCAGGCGACGCCGGGCGTGCGGCAGCGCCACGACCCCCTTGACCCGTCCGAGCCCCCGGTCGAAGACCTCGGCCTCGGTCGCGCCCTCCGGCCCGAACTCGTGGAACAGCACCACCCGCTCGGTCAGGGCCATCGCCCCGGCCGACCAGGCGATCACCGGCATCGAGTCCGGGATGCGGATCGCGAACAACCGCAACGCTCGCAGCAACGTGCCGACGTGCCCGCCGGTCAGCACGAGCGCCGCGCTGTCGGCGAGGGCCGCCTCGATCTCGCCCCGGTGCCACGCGATGACCCCGCTGGAGTCCAGGGGCGCCGCGGCGTCGAGGTCGGCGTAGAGGTTCTTGAGCTGCGCGGCATACCAGGCATCCACGTGCCGCACGCCCTCGATGGCGTCGTCGACCGCCCCGTATGCCGCCTGCGCGCCCCACGTGCGCGACTCCCCGTCGCGGGTGCGCCGGACCACGGCGTGGACGCCGTCCATGGCGTGCTGCAGGCGCAGCCGGTAGAGCGACAGCAGCGCGTCGTGGTGGTCGCGGAAGGCGAGGGCGGCGGCGGCGAAGACCTCGTCCTTGGCGATGACGTCGAACGTCCGGTGGTACAGCCGCAGGTGGGACGCACGCCCCTCGAGCACCGTGTCGAGCTCGTCGACGACGTCCTCGCGCTCCTCCCACCCGGCGTTGACGGTCGCCACGGGACCGTCGACGCCGAGCGAGCGCAGGGCTGTGCCGGCCGTGGTCATGAACCGCTGGGGTCCGAGCAGGATGGTGCGCATCAAGGGATTTCGTGACTAGCCGGCGTACACGTGGATCGAGCTGCCGACGTCGTCGAGCATGGCCCGCAGGGTGTCGTAGTCGGGGTGGCGCATGCGGACGTAGGCGTTCGCCATGTAGCCGGCCTCGACCGCCTGGGTGTGGTGGCCCTCCGGGGGGAAGTGGGCGTCGATGACCCACTCCCCGTGCCGTGCCTGCATCTCGTCGATGCCGCTGTAGCCCCGGATCTGGCCGTCGGCGTCGGGCCGCAGCGCGACGATGCCTGCGGAGTAGGGGCGCAGCATCTGCCGCTCGGGGACGCCGTGCACGATCACGTGCGCCCACTCGCGGTAGACGTCGACGTCGTTGCTGGCGGAGTAGAGGTCCCAGCAGCCCACCCCCGGCGGGCGACAGCCGATCTCGGAGAACTTCAGGCCCTTGGGACCGTGGAACCACTCCATGTGGGTCGCCGACGTCCCGATCCCGAGGGCCGTGATCACGCGTTGGCCCATGTCGGCGACCTCGCGGTAGAAGTCGGAGTCGGCCACCCGGTTGGTGGTGACGAACTGCGGCGAGATCCAGCGCGTGCGCATCGCCTCGAGGACGTTGGGGTAGTAGTGCGTGGTCCAGTCGTGGACGATCCGGCCGTCGCTGGTGATGGTGTCGTAGAAGCCCTCGTGGCCCTCGACGAACTCCTCGACGGCGATCGACTCGGCGCCGTGGCTGCCGAAGTCCACCAGGGCCCGCGCCAGCTGGGCGTCGTCGTCGACCCGGGTGGTGTCCTTGGCCCCGGCGCCGTCGCGCGGCTTGAGGATGAGCGGGTAGCCGTGCTCCTCGGCGAAGGCCCACACCTCGTGGGCGTGGTCGACCCCGCGGGAGGCCGCCGTCGGCACCCCGGCCTCGCGGAGCGCCTGCTTCATCGAGGGCTTGTCGCGGCACAGCCAGGTCGTGCGGACGGAGGTGCCGGGGATCCCGGTGGCCTCTCGCACGTGCGCGGCCGTCATCGTGTGGGCCTCGACGGTGGCCTCGAGCCGGTCGACCCAGACCTTGGTCTGGATGAAGCGCACCGCCTCGGTCATCTCGTGCAGGCTCGTCACCGACCCCACGCGGTAGTAGCCGGTCAGCGCGTCGCGGAGCTCGTCGTCGAGCTGCCACTCCTCCGACTCGCCGATGCCGATGACGTTGGCACCGACCGACGAGAGCGCGAAGGCGAACCGGCGCTGGTTGGCGGGGAACCCGGGCTCGACGAAGATGACGTTCACGGGTCGACCGTAGCGCCGCCGAGCAGTGCGTGGCATGCGGTGACGCGCTCGCGCCACCACGCGATGCGGTCGGCAGGAGCCGCCCACCGGTCCAGCAGGGCGTCGTCCGCCTCGACCCGGCCCACGGGCAGGGCGCCCCCGGCCGGCAGGAGGGACGGGGCCGTGACGTCGCCGTCGAGCAGTGCGACCGTGCCCAGGCCGCAGGCGTACGGCAGGTCGGGCAGGGCCGCCGCGAGCGCCACCCCCGCCGACATCCCCACGGAGGTGTCCAGGGCTGACGAGACGACCGCGGGCAGGCCGCAGGCCTCCACCACCGCCAGGGCTCGGCGCACGCCGCCGAGCGGGGCGACCTTGACGACGACGAGGTCCGCCGCCTCCAGCCGGGCCACCCGGATCGGGTCCTCGGCCTTGCGGATCGACTCGTCGGCCGCGACGAGGACGTCGATCCCGTTGCGCGCCAAGACCAGTCGCAGCTCCCGCAGCTCCTCGACGGTGGCGCAGGGCTGCTCCGCGTACTCCAACCCGTGGGGCGCCAGCCGTCGGAGCGCCTCGGTCGCCTCCTCGACGGTCCACCCGCCGTTGGCGTCGACGCGGATGCGCCCCGCCCGACCCAGCGCGTCGCGCACGGCCGCCACCCGGTCGACGTCGTCCTGCACCGACTGGCCGCGCTCGGCCACCTTCACCTTCGCCGTCGTCGCCCCGTCGAACCGCGCCAGGACCTCGCCGACCCGGTCGGCGGCCACCGCCGGGACCGTCGCGTTGACGGGGACGCGCTCTCGGAGCGGGTCCGGCCACGCGCCATACGCCGCCTCGACCGCGGCGGCCAGCCACCGTGAGGCCTCGGGCGGCTGGTACTCGAGGAAGGGCGAGAACTCACCCCAACCCGACGGACCACGCAGCAGGGCGGCCTCGCGCAGCTCGACGCCGCGGAAGCGGACCCGCATCGGGATCGAGACCACGCGCAGGTCGGCGAGGAGGTCGCCGAGCGGGGGCACGTCCGGGCCGGCGGGGTGGTCGCTCACCCGCCCATCCAACCGCTCTCCCGGCCGACGGTGAACCTCAGGCGGCCCGGACGGCCTTCTGCACCTCGTTGGCGGCGAGCGCGATGAAGGCCGCCGCGCACAGCACCATGGCGATGTTGGACGGCAGCCTGTTGCGCCACTCGCGCGGCACCCGGTCGGTGTTGAGCAGCCACAGCAACGTGATCGACAGGAACGGCATGAAGAACGCACCCAGCACGCCGTACGCGAGGATCAAGTAGACGGGCTTGCCGAGGAACATCATGAGCATCGGCGGGAAGGTCAGCCAGAGGATGTAGGCGCGGTACCACTTGCCGCCGAGCCGGACGTCCGGGTGGTTCTCGCGGAGCCCTCGCACGTGGCCCACGAAGTCGGCGAACATCATCGAGACGCCATTCCAGACCCCGACGAGCGAGGACATCGCCGCTGCCCAGAAGCCGACGAGGAACACGCTGCCCGCCCACGAGCCGTACCGGGCGGCCAGGACGTCGGAGAGGTTGAGCAGGCCCTCGTCACCGGTCTTGATGGCGATGTTGGCGGAGTAGAGCAGCTCGGCACCGACGATCAGGGTCGAGACGACGAAGATGCCGGTCACGACGTAGGCGACGCCGTTGTCGATCCGCATGACGCGCATGTGGCCGGGCGTGGTCCAGCCCTTCTCCCGGATCCAGTAGCCGTAGGCGGCCAGGGTGATCGTGCCGCCGACGCCTCCGGCCACCGACAGGACGTTGACGAGGGCACCGTCCGGGATGAGGGGGACCAGGCCTGCGGCGAGCTCGGGCAGGTTGGGCAGGGTCAGGATCGCGGCCCCGACCATCGTCACGAACATGATGCCGACCAGGGCCGCGCAGACCTTCTCGAACAACGCGTAGCGGCCCCACCAGACGAGGACGAGCCCGAGCAGCCCGGAGAGGATGCCCCACACCGCCACCGGGAGGAACGGCATGAGCGAGTGCAGCGGCAGTCCCGTGCCGGCCATCGCCGCGGCGCCGTAGACGAAGCCCCAGATGACGATGTACGGCCCGAAGTAACAAGTCGTCCAGCGGCCGAGCGTGGACCAGCCCTGGTAGATCGTGCGGCCGGTCGCGAGGGAGTACCGGCCGGCGCCCTCGACGAGGACGACCTTCATGATGCAGCCGACGACCACGGTCCAGAGCAGGGCGTAGCCGTACTTGCTGCCGGCGATGAGGGTCGCGACGAGGTCGGCGGCACCCACGCCCGTGGCGGCGACCACCAGCCCCGGGCCGACGAGGCTCCAGCCGGGCCTGCGCCCGCCGGTCGTGGTCGAGGTGGTCGTGTCGGTGGCACTGGCCATGGGTCACTCCGGTGTCGGCGCTGACAAGGAGCGCCCCACGCTATCCGGAAACGGACATAACGGTCCATCGCGGGCAGTGGTCCCCGGGGGCACGTAGCGTGTCGGACATGCCTACGTTGTCCGACTTCGCCGCCACCACCCTCGAGGGATCCGACCAGGACCTGTCCGCGTACGCGGGCAAGGTCGTCCTCGTCGTCAACACCGCCAGCCAGTGCGGCTTCACGCCACAGCTCGGCGGCCTCGAGGAGCTCTACCGCACCTACGCCGACCAGGGCCTCGTGGTCCTCGGGTTCCCCTGCAACCAGTTCGGTGGCCAGGAGCCCAACACCGAGGAGCAGATCGGGTCGTTCTGCGAGCGCAACTACGGGGTCACGTTCCCGATGTTCGCCAAGGTCGACGTCAACGGCGACGACGCCCACCCCCTCTACGACTGGCTCAAGTCGGAGAAGGGTGGCCTGCTCGGCAAGAAGATCAAGTGGAACTTCGCCAAGTTCCTCGTCGGCCGCGACGGCCAGGTCATCAAGCGTTTCTCCCCCACCACCGAACCGAGCAACCTGACCAAGGACATCGAGAAGGCCCTCGCCGCCTGACGCCGTCCACCTGCTCCAGGGGGCGCCCCACCGATGGGTGGGGCGCCCCGCGTCGTCCCTGCCCCGCTCGCGGAAGGCCCGCGCGGGTAGCCTCGCGGCGTGAGCGAGCAGCCGACCGTCAGCGAGACCTTCGACCCGAGCGCGTGGGAGCCGGTCGACGGCTTCGCCTTCACCGACATCACGTACCACCGAGCCAACGGCCTGGGTGCGGTGCGGATCGCGTTCGACCGGCCCGAGGTGCTCAACGCGTTCCGGCCGCACACCGTCGACGAGCTCTACCAGGCGCTCGACCACGCGCGCCGCACCCCCGACGTCGGCGTCGTCCTCATCACCGGCAACGGCCCCGGCCCCGCTGGCACCGGCGCGGAGGGCAAGTGGGCGTTCTGCTCCGGCGGCGACCAGCGCATCCGAGGCCGCTCCGGCTACCAGTACGCCAAGGACGACTCCGACGACACGGCTGCGGGGGTGGACGACCGCCGGGTCAAGGCCGAGGGCGGACGGCTGCACATCCTCGAGGTGCAGCGCCTGATCCGCACGATGCCCAAGGTCGTCATCGCCGTCGTCCCCGGCTGGGCGGCCGGTGGCGGCCACTCGCTGCACGTGGTCTGCGACCTCACGATCGCCAGCCGGGAGCACGCGAGGTTCAAGCAGACCGACGCCGACGTGGGCTCGTTCGACGGCGGCTACGGCAGCGCCTACCTCGCGAAGATGGTCGGCCAGAAGTTCGCCCGCGAGATCTTCTTCCTCGGGCGGACCTACACCGCCGAGGACATGCAGCGGATGGGCGCCGTGAACATCGTCGCCGACCACGCCACCCTCGAGGCCGAGGCCCTCCAGGCGGCCCGCGAGATCATGGGCAAGAGCCCGCAGGCGCAGCGCATGCTCAAGTTCGCGTTCAACCTGCTCGACGACGGGTTGATGGGCCAGCAGGTGTTCGCCGGGGAGGCGACCCGGCTCGCCTACATGACGGACGAGGCCGTCGAGGGCCGCGACCAGTTCCTCGAGAAGCGCGACCCCGACTGGTCCCCCTACCCCTGGTACTTCTGAGCCAACGCTCCTGATCGGGCTGGCCCCTTGATCGGGGTGGCCCCCTGTTCGGGGTGACGCCCTGGTCGGGCTGACCCGCCGCCCTGGCCGGGGCGGGCCTCAGCCGGAACCGCCGAGGTCGACGTCGTACGCCTCGTAGACGAGGTCGGCGCCCTTCTGCCGGTGCCGCACCAGCTGCCCCATCAGCGTGGTGACCTCCTCTCGGAACACCGGCAGGTCCGCCATCGTCCCCCCGTGCTCGAGGACAGCGAGGTAGGCGTCGATGTCCTCGCGGTACCGCTCGTGCTCCCGCAGCAGCCGTTCCACCCGTCCCGTGAGCCGGGGCGAGTCGCGCCGGACCGAGGCGTAGAGCCCTCCGGGTCGCTCGGTGAGGTCGACGTGGTCCCGGAAGTCGTGCGCCAGCTCGGCCAGGGCAGCCCGCACCCTTTCGCGCCACGCGCCGCCCCTCGCGATCGGGGAGGCCAACGCCTCGTCGACCGCCGCGACCGAGTCGCGCAGCTCGGCACGGTGGTGCCGCACGCGCTCCAGGTATGCCGCGAAGTCCGCGTCCATGGCACCTCCCGCAGCCATCGTCCCGCCGCCGGGTGCCGCCGTCCAGCGCGGGTCTAGCCTGACCTCGTGACGTCCCTGCGCCCACTTCCCATCGCCGCAGGACCAGCGGCCGCGCACGCCCTTCCGGTGCTGCGCGACGCCGTGGGAGGCGAGTTCGCCGTCCTCCCGTATGCCGCGGGAGGGGACCCCGTTCCCGTCCCCACCGGTGCCGTCCCCGACGAAGGCACCGCCCTGGTCGTGGGCACCTCGGGGTCGACCGGGAGCCCCAAGCTGGCCATGCTCCCGGCGACGGCTCTGGCAGCCAGCGCCCGGGCCACCCACGAACGCCTCGGCGGCACCGGCTCGTGGCTGCTCGCGATGCCGCCGAACCACATCGCCGGGGTCCAGGTGCTGCTGCGCTGCGTCGCCGCGGGAACCGAGCCGGGGTTCGTCGACCTGTCCGACGGGTTCACCGCAGCCGCCTTCGCGGCGGCGGCGGACTCCTTCGACGGCGACCGGCGCTACACCGCCCTCGTCCCGACCCAGCTCCTCCGGGTGCTCGACGACGCGGGAGCCACCCGAGCCCTGGCCGGGTTCGACGCCGTCCTCGTCGGGGGAGCCGCGACATCGCCCGCCCTGCTCGTCCGCGCCCGGGAAGCGGGCGCCACCGTCGTCACGACCTACGGCATGAGCGAGACCTGTGGCGGTTGCGTCTACGACGGGACGCCCCTGGCCACCACCGCGATCCGAACCGACGAGGAAGGACGCGTCCACCTCGGCGGCGACACCCTGGCCAGCGGCTACCTCGGCCGCCCCGACCTCACTGCCGACGCCTTCGTCACCGACGACGAAGGGGTCCGCTGGTTCCGCACGGACGACCTCGGCCACCGTGACCCCGAGACCGACCGCTGGCACGTCGACGGCCGCATCGACGACGTCATCACCACCGGCGCGATGAAGATCTCCCCACGGGTCGTCGAAGAGGCCCTGACCTCCCTGCCCGACATCGCCGAGGCCGTGGTGCTCGGTCTGGAGGACCCCGAGTGGGGGCAGGTCGTCGCGGCCGCCGTCGTCGTCCGGCCGGGCGTGCGCCACCCCTCGGTCGTGCAGCTGCGGGACGCCTTGCGGGGCGGCCTCGCCGACCACGCCCTTCCCCGGCGCCTCGTCGTCCTCGAGCAGCTGCCCCTGCGTGGCCCCGGCAAACCGGACCGTGCGGGGATCGCTGCCTTGTTCCACACCCGGCCATGACACGATGGGGACATGCTCCGGCTGCTCCCCTGGCTCGCGACGGTCGCCCTGACCGTCTATGCCGTCGTGGACTGCATCCAGACCGACGAGTCCCGGGTCCGCAACCTGCCCAAGCTGCTGTGGATCCTGTTGGTGCTGTTGTTCCCCCTCGTCGGCCCGATCGCCTGGCTCGTCGCCGGCCGACCGCCGAGGTCCACCCCCGGACAGGGCCAGGGCCCGAGACCGCAGACTCGTCCTCCGCGTGGCCCCGATGACGACCCGGACTTCCTCCGTAGGCTCTGAGCAGCGGTCCTGACGGGAGCGCCCGAGCAGCCCGCGCCATACCCGGCCCGGCTCCTGCACCCAGCACTGCGGCGCTGAACCGGCGCCAAGACCACCCAGACCCCACCCAGCACCCCACCGGCAAGCGAGAACACACACCGAATGGCCACCCTGTCCCAGTGGATCGCCGGTGCGCGCCCGCGCACCCTCCCCGCCGCCGTCGCCCCCGTCGTGGTCGGCACCGCCGCCGCAGCTCCGTTGGACGAGGCGAACTTCGGCCTCGGGCTGCTGGCCGTGCTCGTCTCGCTCGGGCTGCAGGTCGGCGTCAACTACGCCAACGACTACTCCGACGGCATCCGCGGCACCGACGCCGACCGGGTGGGGCCCATCCGGCTGGTCGGTCAGCACAAGGCCGATCCGCAGAACGTCAAGCTCATGGCGTTCGCGTTCTTCGGGGCGGCGGCGCTCGTGGGCCTCGCGCTCGTCGCCATCAGCCAGACCTGGATCATGATCCCCCTGGGTGCCCTCGCGGTGATCGCGGCCTGGAAGTACACCGGCGGTGACAACCCCTACGGCTACCGAGGTCTCGGCGAGCTCTACGTGTTCCTCTTCTTCGGCCTGATGGCCACCCTCGGCACGCTCTACACGCAGGCGCACGAGATCACCGCGCTCGGCGTCTACGGGGCCGTCGGCGTGGGCGCGATCGCTTCGGCGATCCTCGTCGCCAACAACCTGCGCGACATCCCCACCGACCGCGAGAGCGGCAAGCTCACCCTGGCCGTGCGCCTCGGGGACCGCGGCACCCGCATGCTCTACGTCGCGCTGGTCATCGTCGCCGTCGTCATGGTCGTGCTCATCAGCACCCAGCAGGTGTTCGCGCTGATCGCCCTGCTCTCGTTGGCCGTGGTCGCGCGCCCGATCCGTGGGCTGCTGGCCGGGGCCACCGGGCGCGACCTCGTGCCCGTCCTCGCGTCGACCGGCATCTTCGAGATCGTGTATGCCGTGCTGCTCGCCGCCGGAATCGCCCTCAGCCTCAGCGTGGGCTGAGCCTGCCGGCACCGCGCGGTCGCCGACGTGTGCCACGTCCACGGCTCCGCGCCCGGAGTGCGTCCACCGGACGGCCCGGTGAGCGGATGCCTGCGACCGGCGTCCGTCGGTCAGGTGACCTGTGGCGCTGCGCGGCCGGGTCGTCTCAGCGTGGTCGGCGCACCCGGATCGGGCCCTTGAACCTGCTGGGATCGACGACGTGCCCGCCTTGGGTGATCTCAGCCCGCCCCGCCGCCACCAGTCGTCGGGCGGCCATCCGCGCCGGCTCCATCAGCTCGGACCAGTCGTCCGCACCGACGGCGCGGGCTGCCTCCGACGGGCACACCGAGGCACTGGTCGAGCGGCCGTCCAGGAGGGACTCCAAGGAGGCCTCGAGCTTCCGGTCGACATCGCCGACGCCGTGCTTGCGGCAGTTGTCCGAGCACCAGCGCACCGACTCCCAGTCGCGAGCCCAGACCTTGCGCCAGGTGATGGTTCGACCGCATCGGGCGCAGGGTTTGGACGGCAAGGGGTGACGGGGCATGCCTCCAGTCTCTCCCGGGGACGTCCCCGGGGCGCGGCGGCATCGATGGAGTCGACCGCCACCCGCTCGGGACGGCGAGCGAACGGCGCTCACCTCCCTGGTGACGGACACGCCTGCGACCCCGCCGTCGGAGGCGGGGTGTGGGGCGGGGTCACGCTGGTTCCTGCGCAGCCCGGCGAGCCAGGAGCTGGTCGTAGCTGCCCAACGTCAGGTCCCACTGCACGCGTTCACCATCCCGGTCGGCCAGGACCTGTCCGGCCAGGCGTCGGGAGTGCACGATCGTGTGGTGCCGTTCGCACAGCAACGCCGCATTACCCAGGTCCGAACGACCGAAATCGGCCCAGTGCACCAGATGATGCGCATCAGTCCACTGCGGCGGCAG
>NZ_LMCM01000012.1 GCF_001426245.1 Phycicoccus sp. Root101
CGCGAAGGGTGGGCAGCCCACTAGAGAGCGTCCCGTCGGGCACCTGGACCGAGTCTGGCCAGACACCGGCCCTGAGGGAATCCTCTAGTAGCCCACTAAGACTCTTGCACTGCATGGCCCAAGTCTCCGTGCCCCTGCTGAGCATCCGAAGGACAACAGTCTTGGCTTTACGGTGCTCCCACTACTGAGTCACTCCAACGTGACAGTCGCTGCATTGCCCAACGTTTCCACGTCTGGCCCCGGATGCCCCACGCCCGGGACGAAGGGATGGTCGTAGTCAAGTTCGATATGCGCGTTCACCCATGAGCGGGCATCCGGGGGGAGGTCGTTATCAGCGAAAATGATCTGGAATCGATCACCTGATGCATCCTGGAGGGTCCGGAGCCTGGCGTAGATCGCGGACACAACCGCGCGGTCCCACTCTCCCTCACCGACGTTCTTCCGGGGGCTGTCAACGATGAGGAACGCCGGCAACAGGATCTCGTTGCGACCCGAGATGGACATGCTCAGATTCGCAAGGTGGTATGCAAGATTAACGATCGTCTTGCGCGCGCCACCAACGCTCAGCATGTCGAATGGCTCGTCGTCAACGAGCGGCAAATAGTCCTCCCCGCTAACCCTGGCTGACTGGTACCAAGGGTCGCGTAGGGACGCCAGAATCGAGTCAAAGACCTCAGACAGGTCGCCAACCCGGCTGCTGTTCTGACTCAGCTCCAACCGGAGCCGCAGCTCCTCCTCCTCGAGCCTTCTCGCCTCAACCTCCAAATCTTCGGCCTCCGACAGGACGGCGTCATGGCTTGCCCAGCGTGCCTCTGCGGCATCGAGGCGCACTAGCTCGTCCTTCGCTCTGGCGAGCCTCGTCGCCGCCTCGGACACGGCGTCAATCTGAGGTGCCGAGGGGTGGCCGACGCGACGCTCTTCGTCACGCAAGGACTCGACCAGACGATCCCGAAGCCCGGCGACCTGGGCGTCGAGCAGGCCCAACGTGCTTGCGTCTTCCTCCAGGAGCCCAAGGGTCTCTCGTCGTTGCTCTCCTAGGACTCTGGCCAGGCCCTGCGATGAGTCCACCTGAGAGCCCACGTGCTGCCCACACAAGTTGCACTGATCGTGCGGATACCGCGCCGTTCCGATTCCTTGGAGGCAACGGGGGCATTGCACGAAGTCCAGGCCGCTAAGCGCGCTCGACACGGCGCCTGCCTTGGCGTGTGCCAAGAGTTTCAGATCGAGCTGCGCCACCACGGCTTTCGCCTCGTCAACCATGTGCGCGACTGCGTTCCTTTGACTGACGAGCTCGTCCAACTCTTGGCGCAGGGTGGCTATCTCGGCTAGCAGAGCCCGTGGTGCTAGGTCGGCGCTGACCGAGTCTCGCAGTTCCTCGAATTCCTCGAGAGCGACGGCTGCCACTGTGTTCGCCTGGGTCCGAAGGGCCACGAGGTCAGCTCGTCTTGGCTCTCCCGTCTCCCGCAAGAAGCGCTCAACCGTTGTTGCATCGGCGCGGCTTCGCTGCGCATCTTCCAGCGTCCTTCCCCGTCGAGTTGCGAGTTCCACGCTCCTTGGACTGCTTAGCCCATAAAGCAGTTCGAAGACGGCGATGCGCTTGTTGTCTAGGTTCCTGTCGTCGTGTCCGACAACGCTTTTGTCGATGCCGTTCTGGTCCAGATACATGTACCTGTAGATGTCGCCAAAGCTGATCGGCACTGTGGCGCCTCGCGGCTTGCGACGACTGCTGGGCACGCGCCAATCAACGGGCAGGCCAAGTACTCCCATCAACTGGGGCGACACCCGTCGCATGTTTTGTCGGTTGGTGACTGCCCAGGTGCCGAGCGACTCGGCAGCAATCAAATCGATGACTTCGACGGTGTGGCTGCCAAGCTGTCGGGTGAACTGCCAACGTTCCGCCCCCGCTCGAAATCGCAGCACGATCAGCGTGACGTTGTCGCGAACGGCGGGCATCACCTTGGCACTTCCACCAAGGCCGTACTTGATTAGCTCAAGCATCGAGCTCTTACCGGTGCCCAGCGGACCCGACACGGCTGTCACGCCAGGAGCAAATTCGTAGACCTTGGTCTGGGAATCCGTACGGATCTCCAGGGACTCGATAATCAGTTGCTCTCCCACTGGAACCCTCAGATCTCGCGGTGATGTGGTCGGTCGACGGCGTCGGGGAGTTCGGCATAGATGAGCTTCTTCAGTGCGTTGCCACTCAGGTCAAACGTCTCCTTGAGCAGGCCGGCTCGCGCATCGGTGCCGGCCCAATCCTCCGTTTGCGCCAAACTCACCGCAATACTGCGGCCAAGGTCTGTAAGGAACGCAGAGATCGTCGCGCCGTCACGTTGGACTCCGATCAGACCCAAACCACAGAGCGCCCCCAAGACCGAGTAATACCGGTCATCCCAGGGACCGTACTTGTATCGGATCATCCGACTCTCGACCGCCACCCGCTCGGCATCCGTCGGCTCCGTACCAAGTACCCAGTTGACATGCCGCTTCTCAAGCAGCCGATCGGTGAACATCGGATATCGGAGCAAGAAGTCGAGTTTGGCGAGCTTTGTGAGGCTCCGGAGCGACTGGCCCTCATCCGGCCCGAAGTGCCGGAGCAGCATCAAGATCCTGCCCAAGTGGAAGTCGAGGTCCGGACTCCTATTCATGAACGTCGGCCGTGACGTCGAACTCGGGCGACCACCAGATCTCGCACCTCGCCGTGAGGTCGTAGACCAAGCCCATCAGAAGGTCCGCATCCAGCCCCGCAGGAAGGTCCCCATCCTTCGCCAATCGGCCAACTCGGCGCCGCATGTCGGTCAGCATCGCGTTCCCGTACGGCGCATCCGCTGCCTGTGCCGCAGCGTTGAGCTGAGCATCCAGTGCGGAGGCGGTTAGGAGCGACCTCAACCGCGAGAACGAGGGTCTGTCTGGGACGGGAGGCGTGCGGGCCATTTCGAAGGAGGACCACTCCATGCGCGCCCTAGCCGCCGCCGCCCGAGCCGTTGGCACGATTTCCCCACGATCCAACTTCTTGGTCAAGGTCGTGCCAGTCGACGAGGGGTTCGGCAACTGGGCAGTGGCGGCCACGCCCTCCGACCTCAGCGCCGATGCAACATCCTCCCTTCGCAACAGTCGGTTCCGCACGGATTCCGCGACCAGAGCTGCGGAGTCAAGATTCCCGGAGTTCGAGCGCATCCACACGCCCGGCACGCCTGCGAGGGCTTGAGACGCGGCCCGAACCAGCGATAAGACTGCGTCGTACGCCTTCCCTGCATCCGCTGGAGAAAGGCCTAGAGCCACGAGGGCAGGGCGCGCGACTTGCTCAATATGCACAAAGCGCTGATCGGTCGCTCGCGATTGATCGTTGTCCAGCCTGAGAACCGCAAGGAAGTCGCCGACAGCGACCAGGTCGTCGGAACCGAAGCGGCCCGCCATCTCGCGAGCCAGTTCGTCGACTACCCCCCGGTCTCCTCCGGCACACGAGTCACGAAGTTGGCGGCACTTCTGGTCTAGCCCACCATTTGTGATCCACCTGCATTCACCAGGACGGCCGCAATCCAGCCACCGTTGGAAGAGTATGTCCAGCCCGCCATCGGCGAAGAGTCGCGCGATGGTCCATTGGCCGGAGTTTGGCTCCCGGTGCTTGATACTTACCAAGCAGCATGAACCATCTGCCATGCCCAAGACGTAGTCCGTGTGCCACTCACACAAGACCCAGTCCAAGTCACTTGTTGAGTGCATCATTTCGAGGCAGGCCGCCGCTGCGCACCCATATTGAAAGTCGTAATACCGCGACGTGACCGATCCAGCATCCTCCACCGGCACCTGGTCGACCACCGCAACCAAAGGTTCGTGAGACGCGCCCCCGCTCATGGAGTGCAGACTACGGGCGGACGCGTCCGCTTGAACCCCAATCGTCGGAATCCTGCGATTTGCCCGTGAGAACTTGCATTACTAGGCAAATGCGGAGCCTGCCCCCTTCCGCCACAGGCTCCGGGAGTCCGACGCGGTCGTGCACTACTCGTCAGGCAGCGACTCCCTCTTCAAGTCGTCCAGGAGTAGCTCGCCAAAGACCGTTATGCCGCGGCGGGCCCAAGTGGGCTAGGGCGGCCGGGCCCCAGGCCGCCGTCCGAGCGGTGCAGTCTTTCCGCCGCGAGCTGCGCCGGACTTGGTTCTCAGCATGGCTCGGGCTTGCCGCGGTGACTTCTAAGCGCGTGCGCCACTCGCACGTTACCCTCCGCGCATGACCACCCACCCTCAGGCCGACTGGTTTGCGGACCCTCTAGGCCGGCACGAGCGCCGCTACTGGGACGGCACCCAATGGACCGAGCACGTTGCCTCGGGGGGACGTCAGGGGATCGATCGAATAGACCAGCCGAGACAACCCACTGTCACCGCCGAGCAGAACCTTGGAGGCTGGTATCCCGATCCCTTTGGACGTCACGAAAGGCGCTTCTGGGACGGCGTCCAATGGACGCACCACGTCGCCTCACGTGGGCGCCAAGCTATAGACGCCCCTGTAACTGCGACACCCACGCCGGGGGCTGACCGAGGAGACAAGAAGATCCAGCGTCAGGTCCACAACAGTGGTGCCATCACTTCTTCCTACGGCGGCGAAGCAGCCCTCCTCAACGAACCGGTGCTGGTCGTCAACCAGAAGGCGAAGCTCCTGGGCGTTAACGCGGAGTATGACGTCTATGACCAGCGTGGGCTTCGGGTCGGCGCGTGCAGGGAAGTTGGACAACGCCTCATCAAGAAGGCTGTGGGCGTGGGCGGCCAACACGCGACGCATCGCTTCCAGATCATCGACGCAAATGGGAACGTGATCATCTCCCTCCACCGACCGGCAATGATCCTCAAGTCCAAGATGACCGTCGTGGGACCCAAGGGCGCCCAAGGACAGATCGTGCAGAAGAACACCGGCGTCCTCCGCAAGGTCCGCTTCAATCTCGAATCAGGTGGTCAAGTTCTGGGATCCATAAATGCCGAAACTCGCCGAGCTTGGGACTTCAGTGTCCAGGACGCAACGGGCAATGAGATCGCACGGATCACCAAGACATGGGCAGGCTGGGCCAAAGAACGGTTCACAAAGGCCGACAACTACGTCGTGCAGATCCATAGGCCACTTGAAGAGCCGTTGAGGTGCCTCGTGATCGCCGCCGCCCTAGCGGTCGACACTGCACTGAAGCAGGGCGAGCCGACCAGCGGTTCGGGTCGCTACCGGCGATACGACTAGGTCCTGCAGCACCGTGTTCGAAGGTGCCGGGCATCGTTGCGTCTTACCGCCGCGAGCCGACCGTCGCGTGGAGGCGAACCGCGGACTATGTCGTGCAGCGATGACATGCTCAATGGGTGATGACCGAGGACCTGATTGTCCGCCACCCGCATGTCTTTCACGTTGCCTCGGCCGCGTCCTGGCAGTCGATCCAAGAGCACGGGCTGCTGTCTACGGCCGCCCTCCTCAACTTGCACAACGTCGGGCCTGAGGAGCGGGATCGACTACTGCGCCATAAGCGCGAGGAGTCGACACAACTCTTTACGCCTGGCCTCGGCATGGCTGTGATCCGCGACCAGAAGCCGCTGAAGTTCATCCAGCAGAAGATCGACCCCAGTTCGAGCCTGGAAGCGTTTCTCGAGGCATTGAGTTCCCGAATCTTCTTGGCACCCACGAGGGACCGGCTTGAACGGCTCCTTAAGGCTCGGGAGTATCGCGGTTCCCCTCAGGTCGTACTTACCCTTGACACACGTGCCCTGGTCGCGGTCTACGAGCCGGTGATTGGCCTATGCCGCTTCAACAGCGGCGCCTGCACCCAGATCAACCATCCGATCCGGGGACATGAGTCATGGCAGTCGATCTCGAGCTACCCCTACGACGAGTACCGAAGTAGATACAAAGGCGAGGCCCTAGTCGAGCTGACCGTGCCTGAGGCTGTGCCCGACGCACTCGAGATGACCACGCGCGTCGAGCACATCACCGTCTAGATCGGCGCCGCCTGCCCGTCGTGAGGGATGCATCTAGCCGCCGCAAACCACGCGCCATGCCTTGGGCGCGAAGGCGGCCTCCCTACGCAACCTTCTTAGCGGCCGAGTTCCAATTCAGCATCTCGCTCTCGAACCGGGCCATCAGCAGCTCGTACATCTCGTCGAGCAGCGACTGCCACAGTGCCTCTTGTGCCTCCATCGAACGCTTTCTTTCCGACCACTCGCCAAATGCGGGGTTGGAAGCGTGAACGAGGCGGGCTCCGTAGTTTCGGTAGCAGTCCGGGCCCAACCCACGGCGACGACTCTCTAAGTTGGTGAGGGGACGGCCGCAGATTCGGCATCGGCTGGCGTGAACCAAGATGGTCGGAGGTGGAGCGGGTCCCGGTCGAGGTCGAGGGGCGGGGAGCGGCTTTGGCCGCACAGGCTTGCTTCGTGCACGGTGCCATCGGGCCACCGGCGACGTAGAAGGGCGCCCTCCCTTTGCCAAGCGCTCTCGGAAGTACGCCTCGCTGCGTGGCGGCTCAATGTCAATCAAGGACGGTGCAGTCCCGGCTCCGGACAAGAGTCGAGCGGGGCCTTGCCGCGCAATTGCATCCTGAAGCTCGGCCGCGTCAGGCGTTCCGTACTTCGGTAGGGACCTGATCGTGGCAATACGCGAATCGCGCCTCCTGAGAAGCAGGAAGACGACAACAGCAAGTGCAACTGCCGCCAGCGCGTAGTACATGTTCACCCCCGGCTCATAATGGGCAGTCAGCTCACCGCGACCTCTCCGCACCCATCGGACGGGCAACGTTATAGGTCGGCCGGCATCTTCGTGGCTGCTTGGGTGGTCGGCCCACTCGATCCAGGCGAGTCATTTCGCCGCGTGGCGGCTGCGTGCTCAGTTTCGGGCGTAGCTGATGGGCCCACTTAGGGCGATGGGCGGCTTCAAGACCGCGGTCGTGCGAAGCCGCACCTCTCGAAAATTGCGTGCGAGTCTTCCCCGCGCCTTCTCGACACTCGATAGCGTGCAATGAGCGGCAACGAGGAGAGAGCGAGCCATGACCAACTTCTGGATTTTGCAGGGAAACCCCAAGAGGTGGGACCGTCCCGACAAACTGTTCTCCGAACCGATCCTGGGATGGTCGGTGACCGGCATCGAGAATCAGATCGGCGTCGGAGATGGCGTCTTGATCTGGCTGGCTAGCGCCAAACCGGCGATGCGAGGCATCCACGCGGCAGGCAAGGTCTCTGGTGAGCCACGGACGGGCTACCCGCTCGGTTGGGGTGACCAAAAGCAGAAATCAACACTGACGCCCTTCGCGCCCCTCGCCATCCATTGGTATTCGGTGCACCACCCGGTGTCCATCGATGAGCTCCGCGCAACAGCCTTCGCCGGAAACCAAATCATGTCGATGCCTCGTCGAACCGCATACCCCTGCAGCAGGGCGGAATTCGACGCCGCCATTGACTTGCTGGAGAGTCACGGGCCAACGGCGCTCCCCGTCCGACCTGCAGCACCGTTCACAGAGTGGTGGAGCACTGTCTGATGCGCGCGGGATGACCCGAGCACGTCGCGTCACACCGCCGCGAAGTCGCTACACGACGTGGAACTCGACTCGGTGGACGAGGGTGTCATCGCCGATCGGGCCAGAGTGGGCGGCCCGGTCACGAAGAGCCTCAAGATCGGCCTCGCCTGACGCGGCTACATGACCCTCACTCGCGAGGCGTCGAACGCGCGAGGAGTCGAGCACCAGCGTCCCCTCTCGACGAAGGCGACTGACCTGTTCCCTGAGCGGGAAGTGACTGGCCCTCCCCCGGACGTCCACGCACGTCAGCGGACGTGCAGGGGGACCGGTACCAAGGCCGAAACGCGACGTCTTAGTCAAGTAGTTGGTCAAGCAGGCGCCCATCGTCACCGGCATGGAAACAGCCCCTGACACGCGTTTCCTCAGGTCAGGGGCTGTTTCGTACTGGTGGGCGATACTGGGTTTGAATTAGCGACCTCTTCCGTGTCAATACTGTCACACCATCCGTTGCAGGGCGTGGACACCCGCCAAAGCAGGAACCACTCCCCCACAGTCCCTCGACGTCTTCCAAATCCGCACCGGTTGTCACTCACTTAGTCACTCACCCCCGTACCGCCCTCCGCACACTCAAGCCGTGGCAGCCCCCACCGCCACAGTCGCGTGCGACGACGACCACGCCGGTCGCGTGCAGCTCTAGCTCAATTTCGATCAGCAGAGATGGGAGCTCGCCCCAGGGCTCGAGCTATGACGTCAAGGGTCAGCGGCCCTTGGGGTGCCAGACGGTCTTGGTCTCGAGGAACGCCGTCATCCGGGACATGTCCGGCGTGCGGGTCCAGTCGGGCTCGACAGCGTCGCTGCCCTCGCCGGCGGGACGGACCACGCGCTTGAGGTTCTCCGCGGCGGCCAGCTCGAGGTCGCCCCAAGCGATGCCCTCGGCCTCGGCCGCACCGGCCAGGTCGATGGCGTTGACGTCACGGTGCGAAGCGATCCACGGAGCGACCTCAGCGGTGCGACCGGTGATGAGGTTGACCACGCCACCGGGGACGTCGGAGGTGGCCAGCGCCTCGGACAGCGTGATCGCGGGGAGGGGACGCAGCTCGCTGGTGAGGACGACCGCCGTGTTTCCCGACGCGATCACGGGGGCGACCACCGAGACGAGGCCGAGCAGCGAAGAGCGTTGCGGCGCAAGGACGCCCACGACACCGGTGGGCTCGGGGGCCGAGATGTCGAAGTAGGGGCCGGCGACGGGGTTGAGCCCGCCGAGCACCTGCGCGAGCTTGTCGGTCCAGCCGGCGTACCAGACCCAGCGGTCGATCGCGGCGTTGACGACGGCCTCGGCGCGACGCTCGGTCAGGCCCTCGCTGGCGCGCACCTCGGCGACGAACTGGGCACGGCGGCCCTCCATCACCTCGGCGACGCGGTAGAGCACCTGGCCACGGTTGTACGCGGTCGCCCCGGCCCACTTGGGGAACGCGGCGCGGGCGGCGACGACAGCGTCGCGCGCGTCCTTGCGCGAGCCCTGCGAGGCGTTGGCCAGGAAGCGCCCGCGGCCGTCGAGGACCTCGTAGGAACGGCCCGACTCCGAGCGGGGGAACTTCCCGCCGATGTAGAGCTTGTAGGTCTTGCGCACGTCGACGCGGGCGTCGGTGGCAGTCCGCTGGTTGGTCGGCATCGCGGAGATCACCCGTTGCTTTCAGTCGTGACGTAGGCGGACAGGCCGTGACGGCCACCCTCGCGGCCGTACCCCGACTCCTTGTAGCCGCCGAACGGGCTGGTCGGGTCGAACTTGTTGAAGGTGTTGGCCCAGACGACGCCGGCCCGGAGCTGGTCGGCCATCCAGAGGATGCGCGAGCCCTTCTCGGTCCAGACGCCCGCGGACAGCCCGTATGGCGTGTTGTTCGCCTTCGCGACCGCCTCCTGCGGCGTGCGGAAGGTCAGCACCGACAGGACGGGTCCGAAGATCTCCTCCTGGGCGATGCGGTGGCCCTGGCTGACGCCGGTGAACACGGTGGGGCGGAACCAGAAGCCCTTGGCCGGCAGCTCGCAGCCGTTGTCCCAGCGCTCGGCGCCCTCGGCCTCGCCGGCCGCGGTGAGCTCGGTGATGCGGGACAGCTGGGCCTTGGAGTTGATGGCGCCCACGTCGGTGTTCTTGTCGAGCGGGTCGCCGACGCGCAGGGTCTGGAGGCGCCGCTTGAGGCGGCGCTCGAGGTCCTCGGCGATGTTCTCCTGCACGAGCAGGCGCGAGCCCGCGCAGCAGACGTGGCCCTGGTTGAAGAAGATGCCGTTGACGATGCCCTCGACGGCCTGGTCGATGGCGGCGTCCTCGAAGATGATGTTGGCGGCCTTGCCGCCGAGCTCGAGGGTGGCCTTCTTGCGGGTGCCGGCGATGGAGCGGGCGATCATCTTGCCGACGCCGGTCGAGCCCGTGAACGCGAGCTTGTCGATGTCGGGGTGGTCGACGATGGCCTGGCCGGTGGCGCCCGCGCCGGTGACGATGTTGACGACACCCGGGGGCAGGTCGGCCTGCTGCACGACGTCGGCGAAGAGCAGCGCGGTCAGCGGCGTGGTCTCGGCCGGCTTGAGGACGACGGTGTTGCCGGTGGCCAGGGCCGGGGCGATCTTCCACGCCAGCATGAGGAGCGGGAAGTTCCACGGGATGACCTGGCCGACGACGCCGTGCGCGCGGGGGTTGGTGCCGAGGCCGGCGTACTCGAGCTTGTCGGCCCAGCCCGCGTGGTAGAAGAAGTGCGCTGCGGCGAGCGGGACGTCGACGTCGCGGCTCTCCTTGATCGGCTTGCCGTTGTCGAGGGTCTCGAGGACCGCGAACTCACGGGCGCGCTCCTGCAGGATGCGCGCGATACGGAAGAGGTACTTGCCGCGGTCGGCACCGGACATCCGGCCCCATACCCCGTTGTAGGCGCGGCGGGCGGCGGCGACGGCACGGTCGACGTCGGCGGCGCTCGCGTCGGTGACCTCGGAGAGGACCTCCTCGGTCGCCGGGTTGACGGTCTTGAAGGCGGAGCCACCCTGGGACTCGGTGAACTCACCGTTGATGAACAGCCCGTAGGAGGGGGCGAGGTCGACGACCGCCCTGCTCTCCGGAGCCGGTGCGTACTCGAACTTGGCCATGTCTGTGCTTCCTCGAATTCGCAGGTGTCAGTAGAGGCTGGGGTGGGCCCACGGGCCTGGATTGAGCTCGCTCAATACAGGCTCGGGGAGTCGTCGGTGACGTAGTCGGGGCCGGAGTAGGCGCCGATCCGCATCCGCTGACGCTGCAGCAGCAGGTCGTTGAGCAGGCTGGACGCGCCGAACCGGAACCAGAACGGGTCGAGCCAGTCGTCGCCCGCGATCTCGCTCACGGTGACGAGGAACTTGATGGCGTCCTTGCTGGTGCGGATGCCACCGGCGGGCTTGACGCCCACCATCTCGCCCGTGAGGTCGCGCCAGTCGCGGACGGCCTCGAGCATGATCAGGGTGACGGGCAGGGTGGCGGCGGGCGACACCTTGCCGGTCGAGGTCTTGATGAAATCGCCACCGGCGAGCATCGACAGCCACGAGGCGCGACGGACGTTGTCGTAGGTCACGAGCTCGCCGGTTTCCATGATGACCTTGAGACGGGCGCGGGAGCCGTCCTCGCGGACGCAGGCCTCGGCCACCTGGGCGATCTCGCGGAAGACCCCGAGGTAGTCGCCGGAGAGGAACGCGCCACGGTCGATGACCATGTCGATCTCGTCGGCCCCGGCCGCGATGGCGTCACGGGTGTCGGCGAGCTTGACCGGCATGAGCGCGCGCCCGGACGGGAACGCGGTCGCGACGGCGGCGACGTTGATCGGGCTGTCGCCGAGTGCTGCGCGGGCGGTGGCGACCATGTCGCCGTAGACGCAGACGGCGGCCGGGCTCGGGGTGCTCGGGTCGCTGGGGTCCGGGTGCAGCGCCTTGGCGGCGAGGCCGCGGACCTTTCCGGCGGTGTCAGCGCCCTCGAGCGTCGTCAGGTCGATCATCGAGATGGCCATGTCGATGGCGAACGCCTTCGACGTGGTCTTGATCGAACGGGTGCCGAGACCTGCGGCGCGGCCCTCGCAGCCCACCTGGTCGACGCCCGGCAGGCCGTGCAGCCAGCTGGTGAGGGCGGAGTTGGTGAGGCGGGAGACGCCGAGGAGGTCGCGCGCCCTGCCGGTCGGGTCGACCGACGGCGCGGACGTGCTGTCCGATGGGGCAGCTACGACACGTACGGCCGGCGAAATGCTTTTCATGCCAGATCCGTTCTGGGGAATCCGCCGGGTTGACCCATGCATTGGGTGCGTGGGACTAGCGGAGGCCCGGACCCCCGCCGGGGGTGCGGAGGTCCGGGCTGTTTCGGGGACGCGGAGACCGGGCGTCGCCGCCGCTAGGAGACGTGCAGTGCAGCGAACTCGTCCACCGCGCTGTCCGTATGGGGATGCGTCATGAGGCTTTGAATCACTGGCCATGTGGTTGTCACTGCGTCCGCTCCGCTGAGCATCGCGGTCAAGGCCTGGTCGGCGGACTTGATGCTCGCCGCCAACAATGCGACGCCGTCGGGGACGAAGGCCGCCAACCGGGGCACCAACGGTCCTTTGTCGCCGTCGAGCCGGGAGGCGCGGTCGACGTACGGGATGATCCACCGAGCGCCGACGTCCACTGCGCAGACGACCTGACCAGGGTCGTAGACCGCGGTAAACGCTACCTCCCGCCCGTCCGCGGTCAGGGAGGCGGCCAAGGCATAGAGCCACGGTTGCGCGGGCAACTTGATCACCACTCGGTCCACACTGCCCGCCGCCGCCTGATCGACCTCGCCTAGCTCGGCGCGGGCGGTGTCGGGAGTTCGCGCTGTGAGTTGATAGAACACAGGGCCCGAGGTGAACTCGCGCACCAGGGCGCCGAGGTGTTGCGGTCCGTGTGCTGCCTGCTTGTGCATGATCGCAGGGTTGGTGGTGATGCCTGCGACCACACCGCTGGCGGCAGCGGCTCGGACAAGGTCCAGGTCCGCTGAGTCGAGGAAGAGTCGCCCGGTGTTCATCGCAGTCCCTTCACGACATCCATGATCTGACGAGTGTTGTCGACCGATACGGGGTTCCACCAAGCGCCTTCTTCCTTCATTGCGCTTCCGACGATTGCTCCGTTCGCGTGCATGAGCAGCTCGTTGGCGTTGCCGGCGTTGAGGCCACTGCCGATCAGTACGGGGCGGGTGGCGACGTCGGAGATGGCCCGGATCTCGTCAACCCTTGTGGGGTCGCCGGTGCGCTCCCCCGTCGCGATCAGCACGTCAGCATCGAAGGCTTCGGTGTCGCGGGTGAGTTCAGCAATGGTGCGATCGCCGACGATGGCGTGGCTTCCATGCTTCACGTGCACATCGGCAAGCACTTTGATGTCGTTCCCGCCGAGGCTGGCCCGGTACCGCAGCGCCTGACCCGCCGTACCTTCGAGGAATCCTTCATTCGCGATGTACGCGTTGGCCCACTGGTTGGCACGCACGAACTGCGCACCGGCCGCCTTGGCCACGGCGATGCTGTGCATGGTGGCATTGGCCAGAACGAGGACTCCCGTGACCAGGCCCACAGCCTCGATGACTGCCGCGGTGACGACTGCCATGCAGGCAGGCGTCTCGGGGCCGAGGTCGTCTGGCTTGACGAATGGGATGTCTCCCTCGTTCTCGACTATCAGGCCGTCGACGCCTCCTTCGGCGTACCGGCGCGCGTCCTCGACCGCTCGTTGGCGGATCTGCTTCACGGGTTGGCCGTCGTAGCGCGGCGTCCCGGGCAGCGGCGGGAGGTGGATGGTGCCGATGATGGGTTTGGCCACTCCGAACATGTCCCACAAGGCGTCGGGTCGGTCGGTCGGTGTCACGGACGAGTTGCTGTTCAAGAGGTTCCCTTCAGGGATGTGAGCACGGCGTCCAGCCGTATGGCGGCAAGCTCTGGGTCCAATGACTGCAGCGCGGGGAGCGCACCACGCGTCTCGACGATGAAGGAGGAGCTGACTACCCCGTGCGCGGCCGCCACAATCGGATCGCCGGTGGCGATGAGTCCGGCAAGGAAGCCGCCACAGAAGGCGTCGCCCGCCCCTGTCACGTCGAGCACCGTGCTTTGGGCTGCCGGAACGCGGACGATTTCGCCGGCGACCGCAACATCCACACCCAGCGGTCCGCGTTTGATGACCAATGTGCCGCCGAATCCAAGTCTCGACAGCTCCGTGCGCAGGACGCGGATGTCGTCATGCCCCCAGAGGTCTACAACCTCGGCGACGCTGGGCATGAACGCGTCGACGCGGCCAAGAAAGTTCGCTTCGGTGTAGCGGCTGGTGTCGATGTACGGCTCTACCAAAAGGTCAAGGGTGATCAGGGTCTGGGATTCCGCAAAGTCTGCGAGTGCCTCTGCGTGGCCTTCACTGGACTGTGGCGCGAGGTGAATGCCCGCCGGGGTGTCACCGAGCTCGTGGGATCGGGGACGGAGGGCGTCAAGCTGCCGGAAGGTGCCACCGGAGCTCTTCTCAAACTGGTGGCGCATGCCCGAGGACTCATAGAGCAGCCACAGGCCGAGGCTGTTGCATTCAGGGGTACGCCTGACCGCGGTCAGGTCGATGCCCGCATCGGTGAGCTCCGTGAGGAGCTCGGCGGGGTAGTCCGGACCCACGGTCGAGCAGATCGCAGACTCGGTGTTCCACAGGGAGGCGCCGATGGCGCTGTAGAGCGCACCTCCGCCCGCCTGCTTCCAGTCGACGTCCCGATCCTCGATCACGACGTCGTCGAGAGTGAGCTCGCCAATGGTCAGGACCGAAGTAGGCGCTGTCACGATCGATCCGAGCCGGGCGAGGGATGGACCATTGCCCCGACGACGACCAGGGCGCGAGCGAGGTCGACGAGGTCTTGCAGGTTCGTCGCCGGAAGTCCGCGGTCGAAGTGCCTGTTCTCTCCTGGGTATCCCAGGATCACGACTCGGTTGCTATGCAGCATGGCAACTACGTCATCCGAGCGGGGAACGTGTCCGCCGACGTTGGCCCTTACGTGGATTCCCTTGCTGGACAGGGGCTCCAGAGCCTGCACCAGCGAGGCGTAGATGTCGGGACGCGCGACGGACCCTTTGCCGCGGCTGGAGTACTCCGCCAAGGATGCACCCCAAGGGCGGCGGAAATTGTCGTTGCGTTGAAGGTCGACGCTGCTCAAGCCATGGATGTCGACCGCCACGGTCAATGGCGCAGGATCCAGCCTGCTCAGAAGGCGCGCCGCTCCGCGAGAGATCGTCTGGCTCGCGGCTCCGCTGGGCCCCTCCTCCTCGTCGGTCAGATAAGTGCTGAAGGCGATCCCACATCGCAGCATCGTCTCGCTGGCAAGTAGGGCCGCTGCCACACCCGCGGCGTTGTCCAAGGAGCCGGTCACCCGGCCGGTGTCTGGGTCGTGCGCGAGGGGCGTAGCTAAGACGACGCGATCCCCCGGCCTCAGCTCAACTTCAACCGGATGCGACACCAGATGTTGTCCCTCTTCGAGCGAGATCTGTGCGTGGCACAGAACACTCCAGGTTCCGTCAGGGGCGAACCGGACGACCCGCGCGGGCGTCGGCTCCTCGGCCAAGTGGTAGCAGTACGGGGTTACCTGCCACAGCCCTGGCCTGACAGGCTCCCGGAGCAGGTAGGAGACCTCGTCCAGGTGCGCCAGGATGCCGATACCGCCCTCCCCGTTGGTCAGCACGTCGCAGCCGCTCTCAAAGGCGTCTCTACGCAGGACTGCGCCGGCGTGCTCGAGCTGGCGGGACTCGAACCAGGACTGGATGACCGCTCCTCGTGTCAACGACGACGTACCTGACGGTGCAGGGGTATCCGCCACGGAACGCAGCACCTGGAGAAGGCTTTCGGGGGTCACCAAGCGGTTGATGTCATCGATCAGGGAGGGGCGGTCCGCCAGAACGGAGGCAATGTTGCGCATCAGCGACCTCGGCCTTCGCGGCGCTGCAACAGCACAGCAGCAACGATCAACCCACCCCGGAACAGGTATTGCACGTAGGGGGAGACCCCACTCAGATTGAGAATGTTGGACAGGACACCCAAGATCGCCGCTCCCACGAAGGTGCCACCGGCGGTTCCGACACCCCCGAACAGGCTCGTACCCCCGACAACTGTCGCTGCGATGGCGTCCAGCTCCTTGCCGTCGCCCGCGACGGGCGTGCCCACGCCGAGCTGGCTGGCGTACAGGATCCCCGCGATCCCAACCATCAGACCGGAGATGACGTACACCGCGCACTTGACACGGCGCACGGGGATACCCGACAGACGCGCAGCCTCCTCGTTTGCTCCGACCGCGTAGACCGAACGCCCGAAGACGGTGCCACGCAGCACGAACATGCACACCGCGAGCAGCACCAGGAACACGATCGCCGGATTGGGTATGCCTAGTGTTCTGCCGTTCCCAAAGGCGAGGAAGGCGTCATTGGTGATCGCCACCGGTTGACCCTCTGTGAAGATCAGGGCGATGCCCTTGGCAAACGCCAGCATTCCCAAGGTCATGACAAACGGTTGAATCCTGCCGATGGCGACACCGAGGCCGTTCACCAAACCAAGTAGGCAGCCCAGGCTCAGGGCCATGATCACTCCGAGGAAGACCCCACGGGTCTGAACAGTGTCGGCCGTATAGACGACCACGACCGACAGCATCGAACCAACGGAAAGGTCGATGCCCGCCGTGATGATGACGAAGGTCATTCCGAGCGCGAGGACCCCGACGATGGAGATCTGGCGAAGGACGTTCAGGACGTTGTCCACCTGCAGGAATCGGTCGGACTGCAGGCTGGAGAAGATGATGAGCAGGATGAGTGCCACACCGGCCCCGTACTTGCGCATCGTCGCGGTCGCGGCAGGTCCTCGTTCGCGAACGCCCTGCATCTTGGGCTTGGCAAGCATTGTCGCCGCTGGCTCGTTCATTGCACGTGTCCTTGATCCGTCGGGGCGCTTAGGAGCGCAGAGCGGCTGATGTTGTCTTCGGTGATCTCATGACCGCTGTATTCGGCGACGACTCGCCCCTGGTTCATCACCAGGACCCGGTCAGACATGGCCACGACTTCCTCGATCTCACTTGAGATCATCAAAATGCCGCGCCCGGAGTCCGTGAGCTCGCGCATCAATGTGTAGATCTCGCTCTTACCGCCTACGTCGATGCCTCGGGTCGGCTCGTCAAGGATCAGCACGGTGGGCGATGTCGCCAACCATCGTGCGAGCATGACTTTCTGCTGGTTGCCGCCGGAAAGTGTGGACGGGGGCGCTTCGAGTGATGCCGCCTTGAGGTGCACCCGCTTGGCCAGGTCCGCCACCGAGGCGCGGTCACGCCTGGAGCGCATGACACCGGCGATCGAGCGGAGCCGAAGGCTTGCCAGCCCGACGTTTTCGCGGATCGACCGGTTGAGCAGCAGCCCCTGGTCCTTGCGATCCTCTGGCAGATAGGCGATCCCAGCGCGGCGAGCTGCCCTTGGGGAGCGCCGGCGGAACGGCTCTCCCGCGACGGTGACGTCGTACGGACCAGGCTCGGCACCGATGATGGCTCGAGCGACCTCGGTCCGGCCGGAACCGACGAGGCCCGCGAGGCCGACGATCTCTCCGGCACGAACTGTGACCTTCAGACCGCCCGAGTCCCGTTCTGTAGGAATCGCTTCCAGCAGGGTCTCGGCCTTTGCCACCACAACCGGCCGTTGGGGGGCAGTCAGCTGACGGCCCGTCATCATCGTCACCAGTCGTTGCTCGTCGAGGTCTGTTACGTCGACGGTTCCTTGTGACCTGCCGTCCTTGAGCACGGTGACTCGATCACACAACGACAGCACCTCCTTCAACCGATGGGAGATGTAAACGACCGCGACTCCGCTGTCTCGCGTGGAGCGCACCACGTCATAAAGAACGTCGAGGTCCTTGCCGCCGAGGATGGCGGACGGCTCGTCAAGGACTAGGACTCGAGCGTCCCTAAGGAGTGCGCGCGCGATCTCGACAAGCTGTTGCTGGCCCAGGCTGAGGCGGCCCATCTCGGTGCGTTCGTCGACCGCTAGGCCCACCCGGTCCAACGCGTCCCGTGCACGCTCCCGCGTTGCCTTCCAGCGCACGCCACCGACTGCGTTGTGCGAGAGGTGGCCCAGCAGGACGTTCTCGGCCACCGACAGCGACGGAGCGCTCACCAGCTCTTGGTGCACCACGCTGATCCCACGCGTGATGGCAGCGTGCGGTGTGGACAGCCGTACGGGCTGGTCGTGGATCAGAACCTCACCGGCATCAAGAGCGAGGGCGCCACCCAAGATCTTGATCAGCGTCGACTTGCCCGCACCATTCTCCCCAGCCAATCCATGGATCTCCCCCGCCCGGATCGCGATGCTCACGTCCCGGAGGGCCACCACGCCGGGATAGTTCTTGGTGATTCCCTTCAGCTCCGCAACGTGCGTCAACGTTTGTCCTCCGTGGTCTGGCTGGTGTCGGTGGCGCGCCGAGAGCGGCGCGCCACCGAACGTGACTACTTGCAGGGGTTCTTGGTCAGTTCGAAGGTTCCCCAACCCTTGGGAACCCACTGGTCAGCGTTTTCGGCCGTGACTAGCGGCAGGTTGGGAAGCTGAAGGTACGAGCCGGGCTGGGAGTACGCCTTCGCTCCGTCGATTGGTTTGCCCTCAAGAGCACCGAGGGCTGCGCGGACCCCGATGTCGCCGATGAAGGGGCTGTAGTTGCCGTCCGCCTGGAACTGGCCCTCCTTGACGGCCTTGAATCCGGGCGCGGAGCCGTCGTGGGTGTACTCCTTGATGTTGTCGTTGCAGCGCCCGGCATTCTTGATCGCCTGCATGGCGCCCCAGGAGGATTCCTCCGCGTGGGAGAACACCGCGTCGATCTTCGGGTACTTGGTCAGCCAGTCATCCATGACCTTCACCGCAGGCTCCCGCACCCACTGGCCGTCACCGACCGCCAGCAGCTTCATGCCGGGGGCCTCGGCGAGGGCCTTCTTGAGGCCGGTGGAGCGGTCGGTCGCCGGAGAAGAGCCCGAAAGCCCGGTGATCTCCACGATGTTTCCCTTGCCGTTCATGTCGGCGATCATCTTCTTGGCCGTCTCGTAGGCCATCTCGACGTTGGACTGTCCGATGAACACGGTCTTCTCGGCAGGAACATCCCGATCCAGCAGGACGAGGGGCATCTTCTTGGCCATGACGCGTCGCGCGGCCGGCGCCAGACCCGCGGACTCGACGGGGCTCATGATGATGGCGTCAACACCCCGGGCCATCAGGTCGTCGATGTCGTTGGACTGCTTGGCAGCGTCACAGTTGCCGTCCACAGTCACAACACTGACGTTGGGGTGCCGCTTCACCTCGGCGAGCACGCTCTCGAGCATCGCCTTTCGCCAAGGGTGGTTGAAGCAGGTCTGGGAGAAGCCAAGCAGGATCTTCTCTTTCCCGGCCACCTTCACGTCGCCTTCAGGCATCGCCAAGATGTCCTTGAACGGCAGGCTGTCATAGCCTTGGAGCGTCTGGCTGCCAGCCAGCTTGTCGCTTCCATCGCTGCTGCCACCTCCGCCCGACGATGACACCGTGGATGCCTTGCTGCACGCCGTTGCCGACAGCAACACCAACACCAACACCGGAGCGAGCTTGCGTGAGATCTTCAACGCTTTCTCCTAACTAGGCCGAACTCTGAGAACTGACGCGAGAGTCTCGATGTCAGATGGCGGGGGGAAACAAGTTGACGCGGTACTCATAGCGGTCCGCGGCAAAGGTCATGACCGTGGACTCGATAGGACGATCCGTGCGCGTGTAGGTCACGCGTCGGACGATCAGGGTCGGCTCCGCGGTTTGGCACTCCAGCAGTCGCGCCTGTTCCTCGGTCGCCCGGCCAGCGCCGATGGTCTCGGTGCCCCGATGCAGCTCGATTCCGATGTCGGGTCCCTGAAGCACGTCGTACAGCGACCCCGACTCGAGGGCGGCAGGGGTGAACAGGTCGAACCGGTTGGCCAACACCTCACGGGGAAGCCACGTCTGGGAGATCCCGACCGGCCGGTCGTCGGCCAACAGAATTCGGCAGATGTACTGGCACTCAGGGGTCTGCTCACCAAATACCCCAGCGTGCTCGTCCGGAGTCGGGATCAGCTCACTGACCAACACCCTGCGCTGCGGGCGGAAGCCCTGGGCGTTCATGTTCTCAGTGAACGAGGTCAGCATGGGCTGGTGCGTGGGACGCGGACGTGCGACGAAAGAACCCAGCCCTTGCACGCGCTCTACCCGCCCGTCGGTCACCAGCCGGGTCAAGGCCTGACGCACGGTCGCGCGCGACACCGCATAGGTCGCCGAGATCTCAGCCTCGGTGGGCAAGCGATCGCCCGGCTTCAGCTGTCGCCCTTCAATATCAGCGAGGAGGGCTTGCTCCAACTGGGCATACAAAGGCAACGGCTGGGCGCGATCCACAGTTGTCATGACAACCGTTCTACCGGACCTCCGGTTGACCGTCAAGACCTATGTCGGCTGTGTTATGCGAGGTCGAAGCGGCGATGGCGAATCGGCGCATGTCTACTTGCCGTTGCCCGAGGTCCGACCATGAAATGTCACTGTTGGTGCCGCCATGACCCTAGGAGGGGCCGTCGGGGTTCCGCCGCCGAGTACTCCCCTAGCTATTCGACGACGGGACGGCGTCGCACGGCCTTGGTTGGCTTCCCCAGTGACCTCTTCCCCGCATCGCATTCCCCGACCATCCGCGGACGTGCCCGGACGTCCATCTGAGCACGAAACCAGTCCTCCGCGGTCCGCCGGCATCCACTCGGACACGCACCCGTCGTCAGACAGTTAGTCAAGCAAGCCCCCTCTATTGATCTCGTCGCCGACGAGAGCCCGCACGGCACTCACATTGCCCACGCATTCGCCGGGGCACTATCGCGCAACAGGTACGCCCACCTCGCCGGCCATATGCACTCCCATGCCGATGACAATGCGCTTGCCACCTACAACCTCGCTGCGGCTTCAAGGCTGCTGACCCTTAGCGCATCCTTGGGCGTCCCCGCACTGGACCTCGCCGAAGGGATCGAGGTGTCGACAGGACAGCTGGATGGGCGACAACCTGAGGGATGTGAAGTACGACCTGCTGTTCAAGGACGTGGGACTCTTCGAAGGCGAGATCGGGCGCTCCCGGTCACCGAACTCGGGCAAGAGGTCGAGCAGAACATCCTGGGCGCGCGCGGTCTGCTGATACGGCCCATCAGGTGCGTCCGACCGGTCACCTCTCGAGCCCCGCCCGGTCGGCCCAGGAGTCGATGGTGTTCGGCCACCACCAGTCCTTGCCGCGGTCGGTGCCGTCCGGAGCTGGGAAGGTGCCGTTGTTGCGGCGCAGTCGCAGGTTGTCCGGTGACCAGCCAAGGTGCCGGGTCACAGCCCGATACCCCCACCTTGGCGGAGATGCCTGCTTGGCGAGGCGTTCGATCGCTGTGTTGCTCAACAGAAGCACGGCGCCAATGTGGGTGCGGGAGCACCCGCCAATCCATAGCGCGTCGAACGCGACAAGGGTGGCGGCGTCTGTGTCGTTCTTGGTGGCCAGACCACGGGCCAGCAGGGTCCGGGTGGTGCGGCCTTGGCTGCCGCGCCAGCCGGCATCGTCACCAGAGGCCGCCAGCGCCACGGTCAGCGCCACCTTCTGTAGCCGGGGAGGTATGCGACTGCCCGCAGCGCCGCGGTGCCACGTCGCAGCGCGGGCGATGGCGCGCAGGTCGGTAACGCCCACCTCGTCGAACCCGGTCAGGAGTCGGCGCCGCGCCACGTGCACCTGATGGGCTGCCCACCGTCCGTCTTCATCCGCGGGTCCCAGGTGTTCGGCGAGGACCGGGGCCCACGCAGCGCCCAATCCCAGCAAGGCGCACGCCTTCACCGCGTCGTAGTTCGAGGATGTCACCGGTCACCCCCTTACGGCCGTCATCGTGCGCCCAGTTCCGTGGCCATTGTGTGCCGAGCGCAGCTTGCGCGCCGGTCATCCACAGCTTTTGCCCCCGGTGGGTCACAAACGACGGGCGCGCGCTTCCTTCGCGAGCTGAGCCACACGCCCTTCGACAGGTTCGTGGCCGCAGCGATCCGCTCGTAGCTCTACCCCTGCCGGCGCAGCTCCGCTACCGCCCGCAACCGCGGCACGACCAGCTGAGTCAGCGCGTCGTCCAACGCGGCGAACGTGTTACCGACCGCCGCAAGGCCGCCAACCGCTCGGCCAGGTCCGTGACCGACTGGGCCTCGTCGGCGATCGCTTGGCTCAGCTGGTCGGACAGTTGGCTGGGACGGTAGCCGGCGCGACGTCGAAAGCGAGGAGGCATGCCCACCACCTGACTGCGTGGCGGACGGGCGCGCCGGAAGTGCCATCCTGGGTTGCGCACCTTTGCTGTGGCGCCCGTCGGCGCCCGTTACTGTCACGTCAAAGGGCTTGGCAGGGCCGATATCCTGCGCGAGTGGCGCATACCGTCGCAAGCAGGCCAGTTCCCGAAGGAGAGCCGTGGGCGCTGAACGCTCTCGCGGTGTTGGCTGATGTGCCTGGCGCCTACCGAGCGGGTTTGGCTGTGGTTGAGGGTGGCGGGCGGCGGCTGTTGTTCACGGCCAGCGACCGTGACGGTACGAGCAGTGTCCCTTGGTGTGAGATCGACGCCTACGCGGATGTTCCGTTGACGCACACTGTGCGCACAGGTGACGTTATGGCGGGCTCTCGGGAGAGTCTGGCGGGCCGGTTCGGGGACTTCATGGACCGTCAGCTGCCCAAGATGATGTCGTTGGTGACTGTGCCCGTCGTCTCGGCCGGTCAGGTGATGGGCGGGTACATCCTGTTCTACGACTGTCCGCAGTCCTTCGACCCGTCACAGGTCAGTGACCTAGAGGACGTGGGGGCTCAGCTCGGAGAGGGGCTGCGCCGGGTCCAGCGTGCCGTGACCCCGGCGGGGGCGCTTGCGGCGATGGCGGTGCCAGCTGGGGTGCGAGCGGCTACCCACAGCGTGGCCCCGGACACCCATGGCGTCGCTCGGGCCCGTCACTTCGCGTCGCGGACGCTGGCCGCGTGGGACGTTGACGAGGCCGTCGCCTACAACGCGTTGCTTTGCCTCAGCGAACTGGTCACCAACGCGGTCATTCACACCGGAGCTGGGTGCGAGGTTCAGCTCCTGCTCGACCAGCAGGCCCTGACTGCAACCGTTCGCGACGGCGGCTCGAACGTCGTTGTCGACCCCAAAAGGGTGGAACAGGACCCGTTGGCAGTCCATGGTCGTGGGCTGTCGCTGGTCGACGCGCTGGCGACAGGTTGGGGTTCGGAGTTGGACCCTGGGGGGATGAGCGTGTGGTTCGTGCTCGAGCTGAATGTTTCAGCTCGAGGCTGAGCCTCGCCTGAGGTCACTGTCAGCGCGCGAGGTCTTCACCGGCTCGTCGGGACAGGGCAATCAGCGCGTTGTACAGCGGAGCTGCTGACGGAAGTGCGGCCGTTGCTCGACGAGCGGCTGGAGCCCACCGGTGTGCGGTGTTGGTTGCCGTGGCGAAAGGCGAACAGGCCACACCAGCGACCTGGGCAAGCTCATCCGCGTGTTCGAGGCCGGACGTGTTCTTGTGCAGGTGGCCGTACCACCAGCCGGTGGCGTCAGGCCGCGCGCCATTTCCGGTCGCGCCCGTAATTGCCCTCTTCATGCACACGGCGCAAACATCGCACATGCGCCAGCTCGCACCTGGTCGTACAGGTCCGCTCTCAGCCAGACGGACAGACTTGGGCGACACTCCGGTGCGCCTCCCGTCCGTTGAAACACTCAAGGACGGTGGCCTCCTGCCAGCGAGGTGGGTGTCGCCCCAGCGGAAGGAAAGCTCATACCCCCTGCAACGTGAGCCGCCCTCAGCTGGAGCGCACTCACCTCCAGACAACTTCGGCGTGACCGTCTGAACGGGTCCGGCCGCCCGGCACAGGTTGCGGGTGCACCATGGGGTAGCAGCACGCCCGCCCCGATCCCCTCGGGGTGAGGGAGTGCGCTGCGCCCTCAAGGCTGGCTGGCAGCAGCCCAGGCTCACACCGTGGCCATGCCTACCCGGCTTGCGAGTGGCAGCCGGCCCTGGAGTAACACCAGAGCCCGGGCGGAAGAGTCGGCCGTTGGGCAGCGAGAGTTTCGTCGCAGGGTAAACCTTCGGGGCGTCGCCGGCCTGTACATGGGTGGCGAACAACCCGCGGCCGGTGCGGCGTCGCCACGATGGAGGAACCGCCATGCATCGTTCACGTCATGCCCTGATCGTGCTCTTGGTGATCGCGTTCACCGTCCTTGGGGCACCAAAGTCCGCGCGGGCGGGAGCGCCGCCGCCGGTTGAGCAGTCGCGCCTCGTGCCGTCGCTGAGCCCGTCGTTCGCGCCGTGGTCCTGCCGGACCACGCAGTCCGGCCCAGTGTGCAAGGGCGAGCGTCATTTCTCCGGAGCATGGGAGCTTTCCGACTTCCCCTGTGGCGACACCCAGGTCTGGGCTCGTGGCGAGTCCGACCGATACCAGACCCGGTACTACAACCGCGACTACTTGGACTCCCGCCGTGAGTTCCGCACGCGTGACATCGACTTCCTGCGCACTTCCCCCACTGGCCCGGCCACGGCGACGATCAGCACGAACGTCCGCTTTGCCGAGACGTTCGCGGTCCCGGGCGACGACACCACCCGCACCATCGTCAGCGACGGCGTCCTGTGGGACATCCGCCCGGCTGCGGGGCCTGCGGTGTGGCGGGCGGTTGGCACTCTCGTCGAGCCACCTGACTCGGGCGCCACTTTCAGCGGTCATGTGACCGCTGGGTCGCAGACCACCCGGTACGAGAACGCCCCGCTCACAGAGGTCCTCAGCGACGACACCTTCATCGCTGCTGTATGCGCAGCAGCCACGGCCGGACAGTGACAGCATCAGCGGTGGGCGGCCCGGACCACGCTGGTAAGCACGTGTCGGGGATGGCGTGAGAGACATCATGCAGCGCGACGAGCAGCGGGACTACGAGTGGGTCTACCGCAATGGGTTCACCTCCGTGGCCCGGACGGTGTTCCTGATCGTGGGAAGTCGGGCGGTCGCAGAGGAGATTGCCCAGGACGCCTTCCTCAAGCTGCTCCAGAAGTGGTCGTCGGTGTCCGACTACGAGCGACCCGAGGCGTGGGCGCGCAAGGTCGCGGTGCGAATGGCGGTGCGCTACGTCGGGCGTGAACGGTCCCGACCGCAGCGCGAGCGTCGCGCTCAACCTGCCCCTGTGGACCCGACGCTGCCTGACCCGGACGTCGCCCGGGCCGTAGCGACGCTGGCGCCGATGCAGCGCGCGGCGGTCGCTCTCTACTACTGGGAGGACAGACCGGTCCTTGAGATTGCCCGCATCCTTCAGGTGTCGGAGTCAACGGTGAAGCAGCATCTGCACCGGGCCCGGGCCCGGCTGGCTCAGACCCTTGGCGAGGAGGTGACCGGCGATGTCCGTTGACGAGCGTCTGCGAAGCGGCTTGGTCCGCAACGCCCGCAGCCTTGACCCCGACGTTGAGGTCTTGCTCGAGTCGGCCCTCGCCACGCACCGGCGTGCACTGTGGTTGCGCTGGGGTGCCGCTGCGGGCGGGCTAGTCGCGGCAGCGTCCGCCGCAATCGTCCTGGTGATCGGCGGGTGGGGAAGCGACCGCGACGCACCGGTGCTCCCAGCCAAGACCCCGACCGCATCGGTCGCCATTCAGGGCCGGTATGCCGGACAGGTCGCTGCGCTCCCGACGGTTCCGGAGGTCGCGGGGCGATGGGTGCTCGAGTTCAAGGCCGGCGGGGTGCTCACCGTCACCGCGCCTCCCACCTACTCCGGCGTGGTGTCCGGGGTGCTGTACGCCGTGCAGGGCCAGGAGATGCGCACCGACCTGTTCAGCCAAGACCGGTGCGCGGGCCAACCGTTGGGCCGGTACGCCGTGACCCGGACCGGGTCGCAGCTTGCCCTGATGGCGGTGGACGACCCATGCGCGGCGCGCGTGGGCGTGCTGGGGGCTACCGCCTGGACGGTCGCCCCTTGAGCGACGTCAACCTGAGCGACGGCGCCGGCCTGTACACAAGTAAGCAGACCTGAAGGGACTCCAGTCATGAGGACACGAACCGAGGCGGCGACGCTGTTGGCCGTCGGCATCCTGCTCGCAGGGTGCGGTGGCGCACCGGACAGCGGGCAAGCGACGCAGTCGTCCTCCCCGCCACCGTCCACCACCGCGCCGACCTCCACCGCGCCGGCGACGGACAAGGCTCGAATCCCCGATGGGACGTGGACCCGTGAGGTCACGAAGGCTGAGATCACTCGTCGTGGGTTGCAAATCCCGCCGGAGGTCATCACCGGCAACTACCTCGACGACGGCAGCGTCCGACTGGTGCTCAAGTCGCAGGCCGCACGCTGGTCCATCTTGGTGGAGGACGACGCGGGTGCTTTCGAGGTGGGCGACCAGGGCGGCACCAGCTACGACGCCGAAGGCCGCTGGGTGCAGGCAAGCGACAGCACGGGCGGCTCGGTTCTGATCGACTGGAAGATCAGCGGAGACACACTGACGACCTCGATACCCAAGTCCGGGCCGCAACTGTCGGATGAGGAGCGCTTGTTCCTCGAGGGTCCCTGGCACCGGCAGGGATGAGGGGCCAATGGTGACCCGCGTGAGCGGTTACCGGCATCGCGGCGCTGCGGCCGGGTTGGTCTGCCTGCTGTCCGTGGCGATGCTGTCGGCGTGCACGTCACCGTCTGAGCCCGAACCGTTCCGCCCCTCTTTGGTCTGGGCGCCCTGCCCGGACGACGTCGAGACCACCTTCCTCTCTCCGCATGAGTGCGGAACGCTCACGGTGCTGGCCAACCGAAGCAGGCCCACCGGGGCCACCGGGGCCACCGTCAAGCTCCTCGTCGCCAAGGTGCCGCCACCAGCGGGGGCCACCATGCCCGGTCTGGGCACCAGCTTCGGCCCCAACTTCGGCGACGCCGAGGCCGTCGGCGGCGCCATGGCAGCCGGGACCGCGCGCCTGGGCCGCACCAACCTGCAGATGGAGTGGCGTGGCTCCGGTCCACACAACCAGCCGTCGTTACGGTGCCCCGAGGTCGACCCAATCGGGGTGCGTGCCGCCGGAGCCCCGAACAACGACCCAGGCTTGCGCGGAGCGTTCGTCGCCGCAGTCGCCCAGTGCGCGAAGCGGCTGCGGGCGAGCGGCGTGGAGCCGGCCGACTACACGTCAACGGCCATGGCCCAGGACATGGAGGACCTTCGGGTCGCGGCCGGAATCGACCGTTGGGCCATGGGTGCGTCGTACGGGACGCAGTCGGCCGTGTTGTTCGAGTACCTCCGCCTCTTCCCCGGACGGGTACAGGCGGCGTACCTCGACTCACCGGCTTTCACCAGCCCAGCCAACTTCCACGACGGAGCAGTCGCTCTTCAAGGCCGACTCGACACGCTCTTCGACCTGTGTGCGGAAGATGCCGCCTGTCGAGGGGCATCCCCTGATCTGGAGGAGCTCTGGACTCAGGCCCTGGAGCGCACGAGGACCCACCCGTTGCGTGGGACGGCCATGGTCGGAGCCGAGCAGGTCGCCGTTGTCGTGGACGCGCCGAAACTTGTGCGGGCCGCTCGGTTCGCCCTCGGCGGGGAGGGTGGCCAGCTGGCGGCCCTACCCAGGATCATCACCGGGGCCGCGCACGGCCAGCTCGCGCCAGAACTCGCGACCATGGTGGCCAGCGACCCCGCTTTCTGCAGTGGTTACCGGCCACAGTGCCGGGACAAGCGGTTCAGCTTGGGCGTCTTCCTCACCGACCTGTGCAGCACCTGGCCGTCCCGCGGCACTGCGCCGGAGACGACCCGAGGGCTCGAAGACCAACGCGCGGTATACGCCGCTGTCTTCGAGGAGTCCCCGTACGCGGACGCCTGCGCAGCATGGGACGTGCCGGTGCGTGCGGCACCGTCCCCGAGTAGCGCCCGTGACGTGCCGATGCTGATGCTGACGGGCGACCTCGACTCGTTCAGCCCACCGGCCACCGTCCGGGACGCAGCGGACCGTTTGGGTCCGGTCGCGTCCGTGCTGCTGGTGCCGGGCGGAATCCACAACGTGCTCGGCTTCTACGAGTGCGCGATCACCGCACGCAACAACTGGACCCGTAGACCGACACAGCCAACATCGAACGATGCGTGCCACACCGCTCCCGCGGTCACCTTTCGGTGAGCAGACCAGTAAGGCAGCCGCGCGCGAGTCGACGCGCGGCGGTGTCCAGCTCCGGCCGGCGCTCAGGCCGGTGCTTCGCCGCCTGGACCTCCAACTGGTCTGATCACGTTGAAAAGAGGCGCCAACCCGGCCACGCCCGCCACCAGAGAGAGCACGGCGGACATGATGCTCAACGGGTGCGGACCGTCTCGATTGCGTCACAGCACCACAAAACGGTCCCCGCGATGTCCGTGCCGGCACCTACGTTGGGCCGGCGCCCGCACGCGCATACCGACGCCGCTCCTGGAGGAACCACGTGAACCGCACCGCCCGCCTTGCCTTGCCCGTCGCCGTCCTGGCGCTGGCGTTGACCGCCTGCGGGAACGCCCCCGAGCGTGCCGTCACCGTCGGCACGCAGTCGCCTGCCGCGAAGGCTGCCCAGACGAGCGAGGCTGCCCCCAAGCCCAAGGGTGCCGGTGACAAGCTGAACGCCAAGCAGGTCAAGGCTGCACTGTTGGCCGTGGGTGACATGCCGACCGGGTGGGCGGCGGCCGAGTCCGAGCCGGAGAAGGACGACACGTCGACGGTTGAGCCGGCGTCGTGCCAGAAGCTGTTCGACAACATGGACACCTCCGGCAAGAAGGTGAAGGCGAAGAACAAGGCGAAGACGTCGTTCACCCAGGGCGGCATGCTCGGCGTCCAGTTCGAAGAAGAGGTCGCCTCCTTCGACGACGACAACCAGGGCGACAAGGTCCAAGGACTCGCGAAGGTTCTCACCGAGTGCTCGAAGATGACCGTCGTCGACGGTGCCGACCGCATGCCGATGACGATGACTGGGCTGTCGTTCCCGAACCTGGGCGACCAGACCCTCGCCTTCCGAGCCAAGGCGAAGTCCGACGGCATCGAGGTCGTCATCGACGCCGTGTTCGTCGCCGTCGGGCACAACGTCGTTTCGTTCACCGCCGCCGGCCTGACCCCCATGGCCGGAGACGACATGGAGAAGGTCGCCCGGGCCGGCATGGACAAGGTCGCTACCGCCGCCAAGTCCTGACCTCACACGCCATCGCGGGTGCCGCGGTAACCCCCGGGGTGCGGGCCCGCTGCGGGGTGTCTGCGCCCGTTGCCAGCGTGGTCCTAACCGCGGCGTGTAGACCACTACACACTCCACGGGGCCTCGGTTGGTCGCGGTGGAACTGCGGTGGAACTGCGGTGCGCCGCTGAATCCGGCATCGTCACTGGCAACGGGGTCCTGCGACGCTGACTTCATGCCGGCGGTCAACCATCAGCGTTGCCAACCATGGTCAAGGACTTCGCTGCAACCCTGCCTGCGATTCGGAGCGCCTTGACCATCCCGGCCTTGCGGGAACGAACTGTGACCTACGACCCTGCCTGCGGGTACGTGTTCCTGCGATCGTGGAGGCTCGCCCAGGAGGTGCACTGATGACTACCCGACCTCGTGACCCACGTCCCGCGGCCCCCACGGGCTATGCGACGCACGGCGGCCGGCACGACCACGCGGCTGCCGCCCGCGCCTACCGTCGCGCCTGGTGGTCCCTGACCCTGTACCCGCTCACGTTCCTGCTTGCGTTCGGCCTCGGCGAAGGCATCCTGGCCTTGCTCACCGACGACCCCGAGCATGCCGCGTTCTGGCAAGGAGCTCTGGCGGCTGTTCCCGCCCTGGTCGTGTTCGTCATCCCCGGCATCCTTGCCATCACCCACGGACGCACTGCGGTACGTCTGGGCCGCCGCGCTGGCCGCATTCCTGCCATCGTCGGCGGCGTCGTCGGTGGCGGCTTCATCGCGACCAATCTGGCTGCCTTCATTAACGGACTCATCACCTCTGGCTGAGCGCACCATGACGGGCCCTCGACCCCGGTGAGCTGTCGTCCGGGCCCGGCGCAACGGGGGTGGCGGACCCGGCTGACCGCCACCCCGCGGCTTCGACTACGACCGGTCGTCGTGAAGCTCGCGCAGGACAGCCGCCATGTCGGGGGTGTTGTGCCGGTTGTACGGCAGCTTGGCCAGCAGCATGCCCATGGCGCAGCTGTTCGTCACCGCTGCTCCGGTCAGGCCGGCACCGATGCCGGCAGAGACCCACTTGGCCCACGGGACGATGGTGCTGGCGACCACGCCGGCCAGGACGATGCTGCCGGCGACCAGGCGCACCTGTCGTTCGAGCTCCCACGTCTGCGCGCCGCGGGTCAGCGGTCCACCCGCGGTTTCCCAGGCGGTGATGCCGCCGGTCAGGACGTGCAGGTTCTCCAGTCCGGTCGTGGCCAGGACGGTTTCTGCTTGGGCGGCGCGGGCGCCGGAGCGGCAGACCAGGACGATGTCGTCGCCCAGGTGGGTGCGCAGCTCATCCTTGTGCTCGCGCAGCAGGTCCAGGGGGACGTTGTAGGACCCGGGGATGTGGGCGGTGGTGAACTCGGCGGGGCTGCGCACGTCAAGCAGGCGCGGGCCGTCAGAGGTGGTGAGCCAGTTCTGGACGGTGTGAGCGTCCAGGGCGGCGGGGCGCCGCAGTCGGGTGCCCGTCGTGGTCGCCGCAGGGACGGTGGGGGTGGTTGTGCTGGGGTGGGTCATCGTTTCCTTTCGAGGGTGTGTCGGGTGACTCCCGGCACACGTGTTGAGGGCGCGCCTGGTGCGGCCCGGGGGCATGCCGCTGGTGGTGTCGCTGGTGGTGTCGCAGGTGGTGCCGCTGGTGGTGTCGCAGGTGGTGGCGCTGGTGGTGTCGCGGGTCAGAACAGGGCGGGGATGCTGCGCGCAGCGGTGTACAGCGCGACGGCGACGAGCAGGACGGCGAACGCGCGGGTCAAGTGGGAGGGCTTGACGCGGGAGGTGATGCGTCCGCCGAAGAGGCTGCCGATGATGGCGGCCGCGGTGAACCCGGCGATGAGCTTCCAGTCGAGGTGGGTGCTGCCGGTGGTGACGCGGGCGGTGAGGGCGGTGGCGCTGTTGACGGCGATGACGAGCAGCGAGGTGCCGACGGCGACCGGCATGGGGAACGACAGGGCCAGGACGAGTGCTGGGACGAGGACGAACCCGCCGCCGACGCCGAAGAACCCGGTCAGCAGGCCCACAGCGGTTGCGGTGACGACGACCTTGGCCAGGCGTGGGCACGCGCAGGTGATGGGGTGGAAGGTCAGGATGGGCTCGACGGTGGGGTCTTCGAGGTCGCCCGCGACGTCGGTGCGCCGTAGCGAGCGGCGGATCATGAGGGTGGCGACGACGAGCATGAGGCCGGCGAACGCGGTCAGCAGGACCTGCGGGTCGACGCGGGCGGCGAGGGCGGACCCGGCGAAGGACCCTGCGGTGCCGAGGGCGCCGAACATCAGGCCCTGACCGAACCGGACCCGGCCTGCGCGGGCGTGCGGCAGGAGGGCGATGAGCGAGGTGGCGCCGACGATCAGCAACGAGCTGGTCGTGGCCGACCGCGGGTCCTGGTCGAGCAGGTAGACGAGGGCGGGGACGGTGAGGATGGACCCGCCACCGCCGAGCGCGCCGAGCGCGAGGCCGATGAGAAGTCCGAGGGGCAGTACCAGGGGCGACACGGTGGGTGTTCTCTCCTAGGTTTCGTGGGCCCGTCGGGGACCAGCGCAGGGGCGCCGGCCCCGACGGGTTGACCAGGACGCGGTTCGGGGGGTGCGCGTCCCGGTAGGGCGCCGCCGCCAGGGGGGGATGACGGCGACGCCCAGCTCTGTGGGGTGAGCGGGTGGCTCAGTTCCGCCCGAAGAGACGTCCGAGGAACGACCCGCTGCTGGCGGCAGCCTTCTCGTCGGCGGTGTGGCCGGGGCAGCGGTCGGCGCGGGGAACGCCGGCCATGACCTGGTCGACGTGCTGGCCGCAGCCGGCCCAGGTGGTCTTGCCGCAGACCTTGCAGTTCACGGGACGGCACACGGTGGTTCTCCTTGGGTGTGGTGAAGCGAAGGGTTGGTGGTCAGGTCAGGTGTGGTCAGGCTGCTGTGGTGATGGGCAGGCCGGAGCTGGCGGCGTGCTCGCCGAAGCTGTCGTCGACGGCCACCACGGGGATGCCGCGGGCGGCGAGGACGGACGCGGCGATCGAGGCGCGGTACCCACCGGCGCAGTGCACCCAGACCTCACCTGCCGGCACGTCGCCGATGCGGGCGAGCAGCTCGTGCAGCGGGATGTTCACGGCCCCGTCGATGTGCCCGTCGTCGAACTCCGAGGCGCGGCGGACGTCCAGGACGGCGACCTGGCGGTGGTGGCGGACCTGGGCGAGGTCGGCGAACACGGCGCGCTCGAAGGTGCCGAGCGGGTTGTCGGTCCACTGGTCCGGGGTGCCGGTGGCGGCGCCGGCGAGGTGGTCGATGCCGATGCGGACCAGCTCACGCTGAGCCTCGGCGACCTGCTGCGGACTGTCGCCGAGCAGCGTCAGCGGTGTTCCCCAGGGGATGAGCCAGCCGAGGTAGGTGGCGAACTGCCCGTCGAGGCCGAAGTTCAGGGTGCCGGTGACGTGGCCGGCGGCGAACGCGGTGCGGGTGCGCAGGTCCACCACCCACTCCCCGTCCGCGATGCGCGCGGCGAGGGTGTCCTTGTCGGCGCTCTCTGGCGTGGTGAGGTCCGGTGCGCCGGGGCCGGAGCTGTTGGCGGGGGCCATGTGCGCGTAGTAGGCGGGGTAGGCGTCGAGTCCGGCGAGGGTGTCGGCGACCCAGCGCTCCTGCTCTTGGGTCAGGGCGGGGTTCTGGCGCTTCTCGTCACCGATGGTGGAGGCGGTGGTGTCGCCGGTGGATCCGGCGGAGCAGAACGACCCGAAGCCGTGGGTGGGAAGGACGTGGGTGTGCTCGGGCAGCTCGTCGGCCAGGCGGTGCGCGGAGGCGAACTGGTGGTGGACCAGGTCGTGGGTGTGGTCGTGGCCGAGCAGGTCCGGGCGGCCGGTGGCACCGAAGAGCAGCGACCCGCCGGTGAAGACCCCGACCGGCTCGAACGCCTCCCCGGCAACGGGCGCCGCCTCGAGGGCGTACGACAGGTGGGTGTACGTGTGGCCCGGGGTGGCGATGGCGCGGACCCGCATCGTGGCGGACACCTCGACGACGTCGCCGTCGCTGATGGGCGACCGCTCGTAGGACACCTCGTCCGCGGCGTTGACGTGGTACTTCGCGCCGGTGGCCTGCGCGAGGGCCAGCCCGCCGGTCACGTAGTCGTTGTGGATGTGGGTCTCGAACACGTCGCTGATTCGCACGCCGGCGTCGGCGGCCAGGGCCAGGACGCGGTCGATGTCGCGCTGCGGGTCGATGACCACGGCGACTCGGCCGTCGTGGGCGAGGTAGGAGCGGTCGCCGAGAGTGGGCGTGTCGATGGGGATGATGACCGGCGTGGTCATGGTCGTGCCTTTCGTGCTCGCGCTGGTGTTCATGGGTGGTCCTTTCCGGGACGCGGTCGTGAGGGAGGCGCTGCGGTCAGGCGGTGGGGCGCTGACCGGTCACGACCGGGCGGCCGCTGGTGGCCCAGGCGGAGGTGCCACCCGCCACGGACAGGGCGTCGAAGCCGGAGTGGACGAGGTAGTCGGTCATGGCACCGGAGCGGTTGCCGCTGGCGCAGATGACGTACACGGTCCGGTCGCGGTCGAGCTCGCTGGTGCGCGACGGAAGCTGGCCCATCGGCATCAACACGGCACCGGGGACATGGCCGCCGACGTACTCACCGGGCTCTCGAACGTCGATGACGGTGGCGCCGTCGGCGTGGGCTGCAGCGAACGCGTCGAGGCTGACCTCGGTCATCTGACTGCTCTCCTTCATCTCGAAACTGATACCCAGCGGGGTATCTGGTGAGGCCAACGCTAGTACCCCCAGGGGCATTCCAGTCAAATCGAGGAAGGCGCTTGTGATGTACCCCACGGGGTATCGTCGGGGCCGTGGGAATGGATAAGACTGGGCGAGCGCTCCATACCCCAGCAGGTATCCTCACCTCAGCAGACCAAGGAGCATCCACATGAGCACCACGACCCTGACCGGGCAGAGCTTCGAGTCCACCATCACCGCCGGTGGCATCGTCCTGGTCGACTTCTGGGCTTCCTGGTGCGGCCCGTGTCGCCAGTTCGCACCCGTCTTCGAGGCGGCCTCGGCCCAGCACGAGGACATCGTGTTCGGCAAGGTCGACACCGAGGCCGAGCAGGCCCTGGCCGCTGCTGCGAAGATCACGTCCATCCCCACCCTGATGGCGTTCCGCGACGGCATTCTGGTGTTCTCCCAGCCCGGCGCGCTGCCCGCGGCCGGCCTCGAGCAGGTCATCGCGGGTGTTCGCGCCCTGGACATGGACGCCATCGCCGCCCAGCTCGCCCAGCAGAGCCAGCCCGCCTGAAGCACCAAGTGGCTTCCACCCCAGACCACCGATAGCACTGACCCGAGGAGACCCCGTCGTGAGCTACGCACTGAGCACCACCGTGAACCAGCCCTTCGCGCCCACGCTAGAGGCGACGCGGTCCGCACTGGCCGACCAGGGCTTCGGCGTCCTGACCGAGATCGACCTCGCCGCCACCCTCAAGGCCAAGCTCGACGCCGACATCCCCGCCCAGGTCATCCTCGGCGCATGCCGGCCCCCGCTGGCATACGCAGCCGTCCAGGCCGAGCCGTCCATCGGACTGCTCCTGCCGTGCAACGTCGTCGTGCGAGCCGTCGACGACACCACCACCCTCGTCGAAGCCATGGACCCCAAGGTCATGGTCACCATGACCCGCAACGAGAACCTCACCGACGTCGCCGCCGACGCCCGCGAACGCCTGACTGCCGCCCTGGCCGCCCTCACCGCCTGAACCACCGCCCAACCCCGCACCTTTCGCCCAGCACCCTCCGCACACCAAGGAGCACCCCGATGGTCACCCTCAACACCGACGACATGACCCCCGTCATCAACCGCCTGCGCCGCGCCCAGGGCCAGCTCGGCGGCGTCATCCGTCTCATCGAGGAGGGCCGGGACTGCCGTGACGTGGTCACCCAGCTCGCCGCCGTCAACCGCGCGCTCGACCGGGCCGGGTTCGCCATCGTCTCCTCCGGGATGCGCGAGTGCATGTCCTCCCCCGACGGCATCAACGCCGAGGACCAGGCCACGATGGAGAAGCTCTTCCTCACCCTCGCCTGACATGCCGACATCACCCCCGCCCACGACACGAGCCGCGGGCCACACCGACGCACCCACCCTGGGCCTGCGCGCGAACCTGCCGCAGTTCCTGCTGCTGGTGGCTGTCAATGCCCTCGTCGGTGGCATGCTCGGCCAGGAACGCACCGTGCTGCCACTGCTCGCAGCAGGCGAGTTCGGGCTCACCGCCCACACGGCAGCCCTGACGTTCATCGCCGCGTTCGGACTGTCCAAGGCCGCAGCCAACTACGCCGCAGGCACCTGGTCCGACCGGTACGGGCGCAAGCCCGTCCTCGTCGCCGGGTGGATGCTCGCAGTGCCCGTCCCGCTCCTGCTCATCTGGGCTCCCACGTGGACCTGGGTCATCGTCGCCAACATCCTTCTCGGCATCAGCCAGGGCCTGACCTGGTCCACCACCGTCGTCATGAAGATCGACCTCGCCGGGCCCGCCCGACGCGGCCTCGCGATGGGACTGAACGAAGCCGCCGGGTACGGCGCCGTCGCGGCGACAGCTCTGGCCACCGGCTACATCGCCGCCCATGCCGGACTACGACCCGAACCGTTCTACCTCGGTATCGCCTTCGCAGCCCTCGGCCTCGGCGCCTCCGTGCTGTTCGTCCGAGAGACCCGCGGCCACGCCCACCACGAAGCAGCCACTGCGCCTGCCACGCACGCCAGTTCGGCGACGCTGACCAACCGAGACATCTTCGCGGCCACCAGTTGGCGCGACCGCACCCTGTCCTCGGTCAGCCAAGCGGGCCTGGTCAACAACCTCAACGACGGCCTCGCCTGGGGACTGTTCCCCGTCCTGTTCGCCGGCGCGGGCCTGTCAGTGAGCCGCATCGGGTGGCTCGCCGCGGCATACCCCGCCGTGTGGGGGCTGGGACAGGTCGCCACCGGCGCACTGTCCGACCGATGGGGGCGCAAACCGTTCATCGTCACCGGCATGCTCACCCAAGCGGTCGCCCTGGCGCTGGTCGCTCTGGGTGACACGTTCGGTACCTGGCTAGCCGCTGCCGTTCTCCTCGGAGCCGGCACCGCGATGGTCTACCCGACCCTGCTCGCCGCGATCGGCGACGTCGCGCACCCCGCCTGGCGGGCACGGTCGGTCGGCATCTACCGACTCTGGCGCGACGGCGGCTTCGCGGTCGGCGCTCTACTCGCCGGCGTCATCGCCGACCTCTGGGGGGTCCGCCCCGCGATCTGGGTCGTTGCTGCTCTCACCGCAACCTCCGGCCTCATAGCGCACCGTCGCATATCCCCGCGAACCCCGGCTTCACCTGCCGCTTGACTGCCCAGAGCTACGGACAGCGGCGGGACTCCCCAGCCGTCAAGAAGTACTCCTTGACGACGGCGGAACTGTTGGAAGCGCCGCTTGACTCTGTGACTTTCTCGGCATCCGCCGGAGTAGGTCTTCGTAACTACGACGCGGGCACGGCCCTCCATGCAGGGCAGGCGGGGCTGATGGCCTGACTGCTGACGGAGCAGTTGTTGCCGCGCGTTTGCGTCAATAGCGGGCTTGCCGGACGGCAAGAAGGGGCGGTCCCTAGTGCACGATCGTAATCGTTCTGCCGAAAGAGCCCATGCGAGGAACAGAGCAATCCATGGGTCAACTGAAGTGACAGCAGACCCGACATGGAGTGCATCTCAAGCCGGACCTCGCCCTCCCAGATCACGGACGGCCAAGCTTGGTGCTCCGTCCCTCTCGAGGCGCCACAGCGCCCGTGCCGTCGCAGTTTCGACACGGCGCGTTTGGGTGGCCGAAGAGTCCGCGCCCGTCGTGGCGATGGCGCGACCCAGCACTTCGGCAGGATCGGCATGATCCGGCTCGCTGTGCCTCGTCGCATCGTCCGGGTCGTGTGCGGTGTCGACATAGATTCGGTTCGACTCCCGGCCACGGGTAGCCATGACGTACAGCGGCTCGCGCGTCGTGGTCGCGGTGACGTAGGCGTGGGCAGTGTCGACGGTGCGGCCTTGGGCTCGGTGGGCTGTGGACGCGTACCCGAGTTCGAGATGCTCAGCGACATAGGCGGCCGGCAGGATCGCCACCTCCACGCCATCCGGGCGGGTAAGTCGCACCGACCCATCATCCCGCGTCTCGCGAACGATCCAGTCGTCGCCGTTCTTGACCCAGCCGCGACCCGTGGACAGTGCGCGGACGTTCAGTCTGGTGACGACCACGTCCCCGACCCCGATGGTCGTGCCGTCAGAGGTGGTGACACCACCGTCGACAACTGCGCCCACTGCGACACTGTGGGCTCGGGCTCGCGCGTTGAGATCCGCGACGGTCTGGGCGTCAGCGGCGATCATCAGTGACTGCCGTCCGGCGCCGGTGTCGCCGAGCCACGCGTCAAAGAGCAGGTCAAGCACGTCCTCCCGGGCGCCCGCCTCGATCCGCCCGTGCGTCAGGTAGGTGTCGGCGACCTCGGGGTTGCCGGCGCGCAGCTGGAGGGTGGCGTCGCGTTCCCATTCGTGGCGGAACCGGCGTACGTCGTGCAGGGTCGCCACATCGGCGCCCCGGTCGTCGGCGAGCAGCTCAAAGGCTCCCCCGGCCTGCACTGACGACAGCTGCGCCCAGTCCCCCACCAACAGCACCTTCGCCCCGGCCCGGGTCGCGACGGCGGTGATGTGGTCCAGGTCCTTGGTGGCAGCCATGGACGCTTCGTCGATGATGACCAGCTGACCGGGCCGCAGGGTCCACCGTCCGTATGCGGCCCGCTCCACCGCGGCACGCTGCTGCAGTTGGCGAGTGGCAACGCAGGGGTACGCGCCGGAAAGCCGCGCCGCATACTCGCGCAGGCGCTGTTCGCGTTCGGGGGTGCGCTGGTTCTCGCTGATCCACTTCGCCGTGTTCTCAGTGGTGACCCCGACAGCGTCGGCCAGGACCTCCGCGGACGCCGCCGACGGGGCCAACCCGACCACCGACCCAGGCCCGTGCTCGGCCTCCCACGCCGCCCGCACCCCCGCCATGGCAGTCGACTTACCTGTCCCCGCGGCACCGACCAGGACGTCCAGTCGTCGGCCGGAGGTGACCACAGCGGCGACGGCATGAGCTTGCTCCGCGGACAGGACATGCTCCTTGCCGGGCACGATCATGCGACCCAGCCGGGCCGTGACGGATGTGCTGACGGCGGGACCATCGCTGGCTTGTCCGGCAGCCAACAGTCGGGCTTCGGCGTCGAGGAGTTCCTGGGTGGCGTAGACCTCACTGTTGCGGGCTCGCAACATGCTTGACCCGTCCACGCGGCGCAGGTGCTCCGGAACGTGCAGGACCTCGGCCGGAGTGAGCATGACCGCACGGTCGGCAGCCAAGGTGGCGGTCCGCTCGGCCACATGAATTCGGTCGGCCGGGGTCGCGAACCGGACCCCATGCAGCTGCCGGTGTACCTCGGCCAACAGATTCGCCCTGGTGAACGTGGCCCGCTTGTCCGCGACCTTCGCCACCACCAGCGTGGCCGCGTCGGCGAGGATCCCCTCCCCCAGATCGTGGGCGGTGACGAGCCTCTGAGTGTGCCGCCCGGCCAGCCCGGCAACCCACGCCGGCTGGTCATAGCCGACAAAGTCACGGCCGCGAACACGCCAACCCTGGATGAGTTCGGCCAGCGGTTTGACCTGCTTGGCCTCGCGGGTGGCCAGGGTCGCCCGCTGCCGCAGCCCGATCACCTCTCGTGCCGAGGGTTGTCGACCGCGGGTGGCCATGAACGCATCGACCAGCTCGTTCTTAGCCTTCTCGATCACACTCGAACGCTGCGAGAACTCCTCCCGAAGCTCCTTGCCGACGCCGTCGACCTCCCACTTCGGCTCCGTCGACCGAGCCCGTTCCTGCGGCACCCACGCCCACCCCAAGTCCTTGGTGAGCTCGTCCGCGAGGAGACCGTTGTACAGTTCGGACATGCCGACCGCGGCCCGGAACAACCCCTTGGAGTCCAAGGTCCGCCAGCGACCATCCACCACCGACTGCACCCGGTTGAGCACGACCACGTGGGTGTGCAGCTGGGGGTCCCCCGCACGAGAGTCCCAATGGTCGAACGCGGCGGCGACCACCCCACGCACGTCCTCGATGATCGCGCCCGCGTGGCCCGTGCGGGTCGCGAACACCTGCGACTCCCCGTACGCGATCACCGCCTTGAGGGCGCGCTGGTGCGCCGCGTAGATCCGCGCCCGGGTGGGTTCGTCCGCCAAAGCCCACGCCACCGACACGCTCTTCGGCACAGAGAACGTCAGGTCGAACCCAGCCACCGACGCCTTCGCCTTCCGCACCCTGCCGAGGTGGTCGACGAACACCATCCCCGCACCGGTCGGCGGTCGCCCGAGCTGCTCACCGGTGACCGGATCCTGCAGCATCCCAAGCATCCTCCACAGCTGCTCCTCGGTGACCTGCGAGCCAGGCTCGACCCCCGCTCCCCCAGCGAGACCCGCGAGACCGGCGCCCAGAAACCAGCCCGGCGGCGTCCCGGTTGCTGCGTAGTACCCGGTCAGCCCAACGACCTTGGTGGCCTCGTCGGCCCGAGCCACCGACGACATCAGATAGCGGTACCCCGCACCGAGCGTCATGCGCCTGATCGACATCGTCATAGTCGGACAACGGGGTCGTGGGGGCACCATCGACACCCACCCGACCACCTTGGTGCCAGACGTGTGGATCCGAGGTTGGGCCTGACGCAGACGGGGTGGAGCGGAGGGAGCCAGCGCGGGCTGGCGGGAGGGCCGTGGGGACGAGACCGGTGACATGGGTCAGAAGGTGCCGGGCGTGGCGGTCTGGGGTCGAGGGCGTGTGCCGCGTAGGTGGGGACGGTTCGTAGGGCCCTAGGCAGCGCCTGGCAGTCAGGTCCGGGTGGTTCATGCGAATGGTGCCCCGTGGCGGCCGTTGACCTGACACACGAATCGAGGAGGAACTCATGAGTCGCCCCTATCCCGTTGGCCAACAAGCCCGGCTCCGCCTGTTGGAGGCGCAACGGGCCGAGACGCAGGCCCTTCGCGAGGTTGACAAGGTGGCGCGCCGCCTCGACTCGCTGGTCGGGCGCCTCGACGCGATCGATCTCGAGCTCGCCATGGCCGAGTCCGACCTCGTGTCGGTCTCCGGACTGTCTCGAGCCGCCCAGCTCCTCGAAAGGCAGCCTCGCGAGCTCAGGCGACGCGTGAAGCTGGCGGCCCAGGCCGCCGGTGATGACAAGCCCCCTGGTGCCCGGCCGGCCGCCGGGACCGGAACGTCGCCAGGTGCACATCCGTCGACGACGTGACCGCTACACACCAAACCGCACCCCTGCGTATGGTGTGGCAGATGCGGGGCGACCGAGTCGATTGGGCGCGTGCCCAGGCCGAGCAGTTCATGTCGACCTTGGGTCGACGTTGGGCGCACGTTCAAGCCGTTGCAGCGCGAGCTGCGTCTCTTCCGTTCGAAGGCGGGGATCGGGAACTACTGGTGGCGGCGGCATACCTCCATGACATCGGCTATGCCCCCGGGCTCGCGGCCACTGGCTTCCATCCCCTCGACGGCGCCCGACACCTTCGCTCGTTTGGGGAGGAGGACTTGGCGCGTCTGGTCGCCCACCACACGAACGCCAAGCATGAGGCGGGACTGCGCGGGATCGAGGACTACGAAGACGAGTTTCCTTTTGGGGGAACGCTCCTCGACGACGCTTTGACGTTCTGCGACTTGAGCACGAGTCCCGATGGGCAGCTCGTGACCATCGAGGACCGTCTGGCGGAGATCGTCGAGCGGTACGGCCCCGATCACGTGGTGGCTCGCACCGTCCTCGCTGGCATGCCCGGGTTCGAGCGCGGTCGCGAACGGGTTCGACGACATTGCGCAGAAGCCGGGGTCTCCCTCTAGCGAACTGCCGGCGCTCCGCCAGCAAGGTAGTCGCTGATCCGCAGCCGGATCGATGGGACCATCGGCAGCTCGGCGATCTCGTCGGCTGTGAACGCCTGCACCTCGTGCGACTCGTCACTGACCTCGATGTTCCCGCCTCGGACCCGCGCCAGGACGCAGATCGAAAACTCTTGGCGGACCTCACCGTCGTCGTATGCGAAGACGTGCTTGGGGTCGCTGTAGACGCCGACGATGCCCGTGACCTCGACCTCGAGGCCCGTCTCTTCGAGGGTCTCACGGACCGCGCACCCGGCCACGGACTCGCCGAGCTCCATCACACCGCCCGGCAGTGCCCACATCTCATTGTCGCGCCTACGCTGAAGCACGATCCGGTTGTCGTCGTCGATGACCACGGCCGAGGCGGCAGGCACCAAAGAGTTGGCCGGCGGTGCGGCAGGGTCGTCGTAGAAGTCGCGCCGGCCCATGGCTCCTCCCCTCGGATCAGGTGCCGGATCGAAGCGGTGTAGTGGGACGCTCCTGGTCGATCGCCCGGCTGTCCGACCATATCCCCTCGAAGTGGGCCGAGAACCGGGAGAAGACCCCGCTCGGTCCGAGCCTGCGCAGGTGAAGCAATGGTGCGGAGCGACCCGGCATCCCGTAGAGGTGCGGGGTCACGAGCATCTGGTCATCGAACCGGAAGACCGAGTTGTAGAGCGGGACGTCCTGGAACCGCAGGTCCGCGTTCTCGCACTCCACCAGCGGCGCGAACGCCCCCAGTGTCGACCGTATCCGCGGCACCAAGGTGATGGCTTCGTGCTCCTCTTCGTCCCGCCGCCGGACGTGTTCGGATTCCGGATCGGCCAGTGCGATGCGGACACGACACCCTTGCCCACACTTCTCGAGGAGGAGCTCGACCAGTTCGGGGTGCTGGTGTGGCAGGAAGTAGAGCGTGTAACCGAGCAGGTCGATCTGGGCATCAGCACCTTGGAAGAGGTCCCACCACCGGTCAGGGTTGAGGTCCGTACGGTGCGAGTAGACCGAAACCACCTCAGCCGTCGCGCCGAGTGCATCGGCCGGACGGCGATGCACTCCGGGCCACAGGAACTCCTCGCTCTCCCCCAGCAAGTGAGCCAGCGCATAACGATGCCGCGGGTGTGGTGTCCGACCGGCCATCCAGCGCTGAACCGTCTTGGGATCGATGTCGACCTCGCGCGCGATCTGCTCAATCGTCTTGTGGCCGCGAGAGATCGCTGCGGCAAGTCGCTCGTTGCTCATCGGCGCCAACTTCAGGACGTTGGGACGTTCACTGGTCGTTCATAAACGTCCCAAGCGTCACTCACACGCGGTGTGAACGTCAACAGTCCGCGGGCTGACTGGTGCGTATCGGAACAGAACGAGACGCGCGAAGGCAGGGAAGCAAGTGGCCAAACACGAGGAAGAGTGCGCCATCCGCTGCGGGGTTGTGGATAACTCAGACCGCATCCACGGGCAAGGCGCTCCAATGGCTGGGAGCAGGATCCCGCGACCTGTGGACGGCGCTCGAACGCCGAACAGGACCTCCACAGATGCGGACCGCACGGTTCCCGTGCCACACGGCACGTCGTTCGATCGCAGAAGCGCCGCGAGGGTCGGCGCGGCAAGGTACGAAGCCGGGGTGCAGCGATGAAGACCGATGAAGTCCACGCAGTGCAGATCGCCGAGGCGCTCGCCAGGTGTGCGTCACTCACCGAGCCGTCGGAGGAGCGAAACGCGCTCTGGCTGCTGGTGCAGTCGCTCCTGTGCACGAGATCCCGGCGCACCGTCATTCCCCTGGGTTCCAAGGCGCCGGTGGTCGTCACTGCCGACTACGCCAGCCAGGAGCTGTTGGCGGCGATGGAGTGGGTCGTCGACCACGAGGAGTGCGCCCGGGCGATGAATCCGGCCGATCTCTACCGTCAGATGCGGTGCGCTGCCACCAAGGGCATGCACGGATCTGGCAGAGCCGCCCTGGCCGACGCCCTGCACGGATTCACGCATGTGCCCGCCGGCGGTCCGCTCCGGTTCTGCGCGCTCGACTCCGAGGAGCCGGTGGCGTCATGACCGTCATGTCGTGGGAAGTCTGGGCTGCGGCACGTCTGGAGCTGTCCTGCGAGGAGTTCGAGGAGATGGGCCTTTCGGCCGCAGCGGATCTCTTGGTCTCGAGGGCACTGATGGCAAGTCGGTACGGCGCCGCCCGACCCTTGGTGACCGCGTCGAGCAAGCAGGCAGGCGGGCACTCCCGAACCGTGACTCGGCGGATGTTGGACCAGCTGCGGTTTCCCCCAAACAAGCGTCGAGCGGTCCATCGACTGCTGACTGGCACGTCCACCTGGGCCGGCCTGTTCGCGATCTATGGGCAGGGCCGAGACCTCACCCCTGCCGAGCGCCTCTACGTCCGGCGTCAGCTCCTCATCATCCGGCGCGCAACGGCTCCAGCGCCGGATGCGTCGTCAGAGCCTCCACACCGTAGAGCCGAGCCACTCCAGCGACGGCGACCAGGGACACCCCTGGACCGGATAGCGCCCGCGGGCGACCGTCGCCGAAATCCAGGATGACGTATTCCTCGTCCAGGTTCACCTCGAATCCGACGAGCGACCCCCACCACAGTGACACCAGCTCCCCGCCGCTGAGTCGGAGCAACAGCCGATGATCGCTGATGAGAACCTGTGACCAGCTCGCCGGGCTCCATTGCCCATCAACACGGATTCGCAACCACAGCGCCGAAACTCGTCGGGCCACCTCGTCCGGTTCAAGTATGAGCCCTTGGAGCATTGCGTCGATCGGTGCAGCCTCACGCATCCCGGCAAGCTCGAGCGCAAGGGCGCGGGCGTCCGCGATTTCCGGACGGGTCAGGGTCCGGGGTGCACGACGACTGTTCACCTTCACGGTTCTCTCCTTGAGCTGCCGCTTCATCACCACACTGTCGCCCCAGGCACCGACAGCGCAAGCGCGTGACGCATGGTGCCCCCCGCTGCGCGTCTGGCAACCATGGGGTTGACCGGGATGGCCGCCACGGCGGTCGCTGCCACCGTGTTGGGCTGCGGCGGGCTGGGGTTGGCGACCGTGGTTGCCATCGACTCTCCCAGCGCGCCTCGTATGCCGGCTTGTACGACGTCCGGTCCCGTGGTCGGCCTTTCAGCTGTCCAGGCCCAGAACGCGAGAGTCGTGGTGAGCACAGCCTCAGGGCGCGGGGGCCACGGAGCAGCGCTGATCGCGTTGATGACGGCCATGGCGGAGTCGGACCTGCGGATCCTCGCCAACCCCAACGACCCCAGCGGCGCTGGTCTGCCCTCGCAAGGCACAGGCTACGACCACGACTCGCTCGGCCTCTTCCAGCAGCGGCGCAGCTGGGGCAGCGCAGTGCAACGGATGAGCGCCACGGAATCCACGACACTCTTCGTCGACGCCCTGCTGACGATCCCCAACTGGGCAGGGCAACCGCCCTGGCGTGCTGCACAGCTGGTGCAGAAGTCCGCGTTCGACGGCCGACCCACATCCGCCAACGGCTATTCGGCCGAGGTCGGCGAGAACTATCTACGCCAGACAGACCGCGCCGCAGGAGTCCTGGCGGTCGTCGAACGCGACGCATCGAGACTGGACTGCGGGGCGTCCGACGTCATGCCTCGCGGCGATTCGGCATCGCACGGCCTCCCCGAGGGCTACGCGCTTCCGCCCGACACCAGCCAGCAGGCCGCGACGGCGATCGCCTTTGCCCTGGCCCAACTGGGCAAGCCGTACCTGTGGGGAGGGACCGGGCCAGATCAGTTCGACTGTTCGGGCCTGACCCAGGCGGCGTGGCAGCGGGCCGGCATACCAATCGGCCGAACCACCTGGGACCAGCTGCGCGACGGTGCGCCGACCATCGAGGCAGCCCTCGTGCCCGGCGATCTGGTCCTGATCCCTGGCAGCCAGGGCAGCCTTGCCGCGCCGGGGCACATGGGCATGTACCTCGGGCACGGTCTCGTCATCCACGCACCAAGGACCGGCGACGTGGTCAAGGTGACCACCCTGAGCGCTTTCACCACCAGCGGTGTGTCGGGCCTGCGGCACATCGGTTGATCTGCGACGCGACGCATGGTGCCCCCAGCGTGACGTAGCCAGTACATGCGCGGGAGTGGCCCGCGTGCTGCGAAGGGGTCAACCATGTCCGTACCATCAATCGACATCAAGCCCAACACCACTGGCCTGCCCGGCATCGGCGCGCTCGAGAACATCGTCGGAGCGGTGCTCACGTTCGGTCTGATCGCCGCCGTCGCCGGTGTCGCCATCTCATCGATCGCCTGGGCCGTGGGTGCCAACTCCTCCAACCCGCACGTCGCGGGCAAGGGCAAGAACGGCGTCCTCGTCGCCGGTGCTGCGGCGATGCTCATCGGGGCCGCCAACACGTTGGTCACGTTCTTCAACAACGCCGGCTCCTCGCTTCGATGAACAGGTTGTACGCCAGCGGCCGCACCGGGGTGACCGTCGCGGTCTGCGCAGCCATCGGGCTGCTGGTCCTTGCCGGCTGGACAGTTCTGAATCACACCTCACCGACGACGGTCGGCAGCGAAGGAGTGCAGACGCATCAGCGGGCTCCGGCCACCGCGGGGACGTCACCGCGCCCGTCGATTGCTCGGGGCTCCGACGCGCCTGCGGCAGAGCAGGACTTGAAGCGCCTGCGCGCCGTCGAGCCCGAGTATGCCAGCGGCGCTCCGCGCCGGATCGCGGGCGAGCAAGCGCAACAACCCGACCTGTATGCCGCCGAGTTCGTCCGCCGGTTGCTCACCCAGGACTACCGCTCGCCACGCCAGACGCACCTCGCGTGGGTGCAGACCGAGTCAGCACCGACGAAGGAACCGCTGGTGGTCGGACTGGTGCCGTCCGAACTGCGCGATCGGCTCGCCGTGTACTCGGTCAGCGACGCTGCCGACGGAGCATCCCCCGTTCCCACCGAGCAGGAATGGAGGCAACTAGCCGTTGCCGGTTCGTACACCTCCGTCCAGATCCAGCACGTCACGGAGCCACTGGCTTGGACCAACGCCGTGGCCGACGGTCGAATCACGGACCCGAGCATCACCGGGCGCGAGGTTGCCGCTCTGGTGACGCGGCATACCAAGGGCTCTCGCGGTGACCACACGCAAAGGTTCAGCGTTGCCATGACACTCAACCTCGAAGGCCCGCCCGCTCGGACGACATGGGGGTTCGTCGCCGCGGTGACGTACGCATCCATCCCGATTGGTGCGCCATGAGCTGCACTGGCATCTTCGCCCTCAACCCGATGTGCCTGGCCGGGCAGGCCGCACAGGGCGCGACGACCGGCGCGGTCGACAGCGCCTTCAGCCGCATGGCCGGCTACTTCGGCCTTGCGGCGACCAACGCCACGAGTTGGCTCTGGAAGGAGATCGACACCGCCACCACCCTCGACCTGAGCTCACCCCAGCTGGCCAAAGAGATGGCCGCCACCGCTAGCGTCGCCGCGGTCCTGTGCCTGGGACTGTTCGTCATCCAGATGATCGCCTCCGTCCTGCGACGCGAACCGGCAGCACTCGGACGTGGCTTGCAGGGACTCCTAATCAGCTTCGTCGGGTCGGCACTCGCGCTCACCGCTACACGAGTACTCCTCGGAGCAGTGGACTCGCTCAGTGCCGGCCTCGTGCAGTACACGATGGGCACCAACATCAACGGCTTGGGCTCCAAACTCGCCTTCACCGGCCTCGCCAACGTGCAGAACCCCGCGGTCACGCTCATCTTCTCAATCGTCATCCTCGCGGCAGTGGTCGTCGTGTGGGCCGCGATGATGATCCGCAAGGTCATGCTGCTCATCGCCGCAGTCCTGGCGCCGCTGGCGTTCGCCGGCGCAAGTGCCGACATCACCCGCGGCTGGGTGCGCAAGTGGGTCGAGTTCGTCTGCGCAATGATCGTCTCGAAGCTCCTGCTCGTCATCATCCTGAGCATCGGAATCTCCGTGTTCAACGGTGCCGGTCAGGACGGCGGCGGCCCCACGCAGACCGGCACGCAACTCGCGGGCGGCGCGCTGATCCTGCTCATGGGTGGGTTCGCGCCCTGGGTCGCGATCAAGATGTTCAGCTTCGCGGGCGACACCCTGTATGCCGCGCACGCCACTGCCGGGCAGGCCTCCGCAGGCGCCCGGACCGTCATCAGGGCACCCCAGAAGGTCAACGCCCTGCAGTACCAAGCGCGCGCACTCATGCCCAGGCCGCCAGCGCGCAGTTCCTCGGCGCCGACCTGGTCGAAGGACCGCGAGGCAGAGCTCATCAACACCTCCCGGCCGGCGACACCCGCACCGTCAGCGATCCCGGCCGCGGGCGGTCGGGGGGCGGCGGGAGCTGCCGCAGGAAGCGGAGGCGCCGCAGCCGTCTCAGCAGCCGCAGCTCCAGTCGTCGCCGCAGCCACAACGGCACAAGCCACGAAGGCCGCCGGGCAGAAGGCCATCGGCGCAGTAGAGGCCGCCGCACCCTCGTTCGACACTGCGACGGTCGGGCGCGGCGACCCACCAGTTCCGACGCAGCCACCCAGGAGCACCTGATGAGTCCGAGAGATCACATCCATGACTGACGCCGCACAGTCCCAGTTCACCGTCCGCTTCGGCCGACGCCCCCGGCGTGGCCTGCTCTTGGGGCTGTCCGCCTTCCGAGTCGCCTGCATCGCGTGCGCGGCCGCGACCTTCGTCCCGATGATGTTCGTGGCGGGCGCCCCGGGCGCGGCGGCCTCGTCGCCGCTCTGGCTCACTTTCCTCGTTCTCGCCTTTGCACGTTGGGGCGGTCAACCGGCCGCCGAGCTTGCACCAACGGCGGGCCACTTCTTGTTCCGGAAGGCGCGCGGTCAAACGAGGTACCGCGCGCGGCCAGACCGTCCGCGCCCGGCCGGCACGCTGGCCCTCCCTGGGGACGCCGCGTCGCTGCGCCTCCACATCGATGAAGAGAGCGGGGCTGCGATGCTCCACGACCCGCACGCGCAGACCCTGACCGCCGTGGCGCTCGTTCGCCACCCGGCATACGTGCTCCTCTCACCGGAGGAGCAGGCGCGTCGCGTCCACGGCTGGGGACGCGCCCTCGCGGGACTCTCCGCGACCGGTACCTGTGCGCGGGTGCAGGTGCTTGAGGTGTCCCTGCCGGACTCCGGTCGAGGAATCACCGGGTGGTGGGACGCCCACGGGGTCAAGGATCCACGTCAGTGGGCGGTGCGAGAGTACGAGGAGCTGATGCGCACGTGTGCTCCGGCGGCCTCTACCCACCGTACGCTCATTGCTATCTCGCTCGACCTCCGAAAGGCCAGACGCCACATCAGGCAGGCGGGGCGTGGGATGGCCGGTGCGGCCGCGTTCCTGCGTCAGGAGATGACTTCGCTCGAGGCGGGCCTGCGCGCGGCCGACTTGCAGCTGACCGGGTGGCTCGATGAGCCGGAACTCGCTGCGACGCTGCGGGCGGCCTACGACCCGGTGGTAGACCGCGAAGATCTTGGCACCTGCGCCCTCTCAACGGCAGGCCCGGTTGCCGTCGACGAGCACTGGGACTACCTGCGACACGACACCGGGTTCTCCGCAGTGCTGTGGGTCAGCGAGTGGCCACGTGTCGCTGTCCCGCCGTTCTTCCTGCACGCACTGGTGTTCCAGCAGGGGATCCGCAAGACGCTGTCCCTCACCCTCGAGCCGGTGTCGGCTGAGGCAGCACTGCGAGACATTCGCAAGGCCAAGGTCGAGTACGCCACCGACGCCGCACAGAAGGCCAAACTGGGCACCATCGCCGACCTTTCCGACTCGGTGGAGCGCGACGACGTCCTCGAACGCGAACGCGCGCTCATCAGCGGACATGCCGACATCCGCTTCACCGGGATGCTTGCCATCACGGCCGCCACGCGCGACGGGTTGGAGGCCGCGGTCGCTGAGATCTCGCGCGCCGCCATCCAGAGCGGCTGCGAGACTAGGCGACTGTACGGTCGGCAGGCGCGAGCTTTCGCGGCAGCCTCACTCCCCCTGGCCAGGCGGGTCTCAGCATGAGAGGGCGCCGCCGACAGGCCTCACCAGCAGGGTTCTACCTTGAGGCCGACGCATCGCGAAGCAGCCGTCGCGCGCAGGGACGAGGCCGATCGGCCAACTCGTTGCAACACGACGTAACCGTCGGGCGACACGAGGAGCAGGAGCAGGAGCACCAGGCGACGCTACTACCGGCACCCGGCGAGATCGGACCAGAGGCGCTGCGGTCTCTCCGTCACCTACGGGTTCCCACCCACCGCGCCACCTCGGACACGGTGGCCGGCGCCTACCCATTCCTGGCCGAGGCCGGTCTCGGCGGCGAAGGCGTTTACGTCGGGCAGGACGCCTGGTCCGGCGGCGGCTTCTGCTTCGACCCCTGGGCCCTCTACAGGCAGGGGGTCATCACCAACCCGAACTGCCTCCTCGCTGGCGTCGTCGGTAAGGGCAAGTCGTGCCTGGCCAAGTCGCTGGCGACCCGCTCCATCGCCTTCGGACGACGGGTCTACGTCCCCGGCGACCCCAAGGGCGAATGGTCCGCCGTCGCACGAGCTGTCGGTGGGGCGGCCATCCAGCTGGGGGGTGGCAGCGCCAACCGGCTCAACCCCATGGACCCCGGTCCGCGAGTCGGCACCGTGGACGACCTGCAGTGGGCGACCCTGGTCCGCATCCGTCGCCGGACGCTGCTCGGCTCGTTGTCTGAGTCGGCGCTCGGACGCCCGCTCAGCTCGGTGGAGCACACCGCTCTCGACGTCGCATTGGACGAGGCCATTGCCGAATCCCCCACACCCACGCTGCCGTCGGTCGTTGACGCGCTCCTGGAGCCCAAGTCGTCACGTCCCGGGGCCACCTGCGCCGAACTCGCGCGAGACGGGCGGGACCTCGGCCACGCCATGCGGCGCCTAGTCTCCGGAGACCTCGCAGGACTCTTCGACGGGCCCTCGACGATTGTCTTCGACCCCTCACTGCCCATGGTGTCGCTGGACCTCTCCCAGATCCAAGGCGCCGACCAGCTCATCGCCATGGTCATGACCTGCGCCTCCGCCTGGATGGAGGCAGCGCTCGCCGCACCAGACGGTGGACAACGCTGGGTCGTCTACGACGAGGCCTGGAGACTCATGCGGCAGCCGGCGTTGCTCGCCCGCATGCAGTCACAGTGGAAGCTCTGCCGAGGGCTGGGCATCGCCAACTTGCTCATCGTCCACCGTCTGTCCGACCTCGACGCCGTCGGCAACAGCAACTCCGAAGCCCGAGCCTTGGCCCGAGGACTGCTCGCGGATTGCTCGACCAAGATCATTTACCAACAGGAGATCTCCGAAGGCCCCCGGACCGCGCTCGAACTCGGGCTCTCGAGTGCTGAGCAAGCACAACTCCCGGATCTGCAGGTCGGAGAGGGACTTTGGCGCGTTGGCAATCGCGCCTTTGTCGTCCGTCACGTCGCGACCGAGAACGAACTCCGGCTCTTCGACACGTCATCGCGCATGACAGTTCAGCTCAATGGATTCCCGGAAACATGACATACGCGGCTGTAATCGGCACCGAACCAGGCGGATCCGCCGATCTTCACGGCGTTAAGACGCAGGTCAGGATCGCGCCTCCCGCGCTGGACCTGAAAGACCGCTAGCCGCCTTTGGCGTTGCATGATCGTCTTCCAGCCATGGCAGATCCCGCGCCCCGGGACCAGTCATCGGCCACAGTTGTCCCGGTTTCGGAGGAGTCGCGTTTCGTTCGATCCTCATACCAAGGTGTTGCTGCCCTTGCGTTCAAACGCGATTGGGTGAGCCCTCGTAGTGGAGCGCTCCGATGGCGCCTGATGTGCTGGTGGTACCCGACTCAGAGACGATAACCCTGAACGCGACGTCGAGAGGGAGGGTGTGCGGTGACCCTCGGCGGCCGCTTACCGCCCTTCGAGGCTGGCCTGTATGAGCAAACTGCTCGTGCGACGATTCGATCTCAGGCTCAAGCTCAGGCTGCAGCTCCGCGACCCGCTCCTTCACGTGGCGGTTCGCCTTCTAGGGTTCAGGTCACGCTGCAGGCCGGGGTCGATCCGGTCTGGCGACGCCACCGGTACCCCGCCTGGTCGCTGATGTGGAAGTCATGCGCCTCGCTTGCAACGCTGCTGCCGTCCGCGAGCAGGTCAAAGACACTGCGTCAAACGGTCGGATGGCCTCTTCGTCCCGGTTGGACCTCTTGCGGCAGGTACCAGAATCCGGAATCCCGGGGCGTAGAACCCGGGATGGAGCAAGGACACCGCCGCCACCGGCACGGGAGAGTCAGCCCGATCATCTGGCTTGCCGGGGTCAGTGGTTCGTGGTGGCCACAAGCACTGGCATCCAAGTCTGACCGTCGTCGGTGGACTCGTAGATGCCGCGGTCTGTTGCCACGTGCCACCGACCCGGAATGACGTCAAGCGCCTCGACCTGACCCGCCACCGTGCCCTTCTTGGCCCATGTGGCGCCTTCGTCGCTGCTGACGCTCACGGTCCCGTCGGCACCGACGCCCACGAGCGGCCCGTCGGTCTGCCAGTCCAGCGGTCCGAGCCTAGGCGCCCCAGTCACTGGCGTCAGTTTGGACCCGTCCTCGGAGCGGAGTACCTGTCCCTCCGGCGTGGTGGCGAACAGGACGCGGGGGTGGGAGGGGTCGGCGGCGAGGTCCAGCAGCTCTTGGTTCTCCATCACGGTCCAGTCCCGCCGGTTGGTTGAGGTGATCAGTGCTCCGTTGACGGAGTCGTATGCGTAGGTTCGTCTCCCGGCAGGTTCGATGGCGTGGAAGTCTGCCTTGCCCTGCAGGGAGACCGCGGTCCACGTCTTCGCGCTGTCCTTGGACTCGATCAGCCCCAGTTGGCCCGGCAGGTCTTCGCGCAGGTCCGGGTGACCGCTGGCAAGGAAGTTGCCGGGACCGACGACAGCAAACCCCATGGTGTCCTGGTACCGGTCGGCGACCCGGTCGGCGCTGCCATTGGCTGCCAGCCGGTAGACCCCGGTGTGGGAGGCGACGTACAGGGTGCCGTCGGCGGGGTCTACCCCTAGCCCGTGGACATGGCCCAGCGCGGGTGCCGAAGATCCCGGAGGCGCAGTGGTCACGCCTTCCGGCGACCCAGAGGAGCACGCTGCGACGGCGGCGACCAGCATCGAGGATGCTGCCAATGTGATTGCGCGGCGGAACAAGTTGGCTCCTACGAGGTCAAGGCCTGATGCGGCCATTCGTGCCGTCCGGGTCATATGTGGCGGGCGCGCAGGCGCAGGGCGTTGCCGATGACGCTGACGGACGACAGGGCCATGGCGGCTGCGGCGATGACGGGAGAGAGCAGGAGCCCGAAGGTCGGGTAGAGCACCCCGGCTGCGATGGGGATTCCCCCGACGTTGTACACGAACGCGAACACGAGGTTCTGGCGGATGTTCGACATGGTCGCCTCGGAGAGCTTCCGTGCACGCAAGATGCCGGTCAGGTCACCGCCAAGGAGGGTTATGCCCGCGCTTTCAATGGCGACGTCGGTGCCCGACCCCATGGCCAGGCCCACGTCGGCTGCAGCGAGGGCGGGTGCGTCGTTCACGCCGTCGCCAGCCATTGCCACGACGCGTCCCTCGCTGCGTAGTCGCTTGACGACGTCGGCCTTGTGGTCCGGCATGACCTCGGCCTCGACCCGGTCGATGCCAAGTCGGCGAGCGACGGCTTCTGCGGTGAGGCGGTCGTCACCGGTGAGCATGACAACCTCAACCCCTTCGGCGCGCAGGGCTACCACGGCCGCAGGGGTTGTTCCCTTGACCTGGTCGGCAATCGCGATGATCCCCGCGACCTGGCCGTCGACACCGGCGAAGATCACGGTGGCCCCGTCGGCGCGCAAACGGTCGGCCTGCGCGGTCAGTGCGCTCGGGTCGAGTCCTTCACCGGTCAGGAATGAGGCGCTGCCCACCCGGACCTTGCGCTGATCGACGCTGCCAATGACGCCCTTGCCGACCGGCGCGTCGAAGTCGGTCGCGGCCGAGATGGTCAGACCAGCGTCCGTGGCGGCGTTGACGATGGCTGTGGCCAGTGGGTGCTCGGAGGCACGTTCAACCCCGGCCACGAGCCGCAACAGGTCGTCCTGCTCGAACCCCGCCGCGGTGACGATCTGCGTCACGGACGGCTTGCCCTCCGTCAGCGTCCCGGTCTTGTCCACGACGACCGTGTCGACCTTCTCCATCCGTTCGAGGGCCTCGGCGTTCTTGATCAGCACGCCGAGCCCAGCGCCACGTCCGACACCGACCATGATCGACATCGGTGTGGCCAGACCAAGCGCACAGGGGCAGGCGATGATCAGGACGGAAACCGCCACGACGAGCGCGTGAGCCAGGCGCGGGTCTGGTCCCGCAACGGCCCAGACCACGAACGCGACGATCGCGATGAGGATGACTATGGGCACGAACCAGGCGGCGACCTTGTCCGCCACTCGCTGGATCGGTGCACGGGAACGCTGAGCTTCGGCGACCATCTGCACGATCCGGGCCAGCATGGTGTCCCGGCCGACCTTGTCCGCGCGGACGACCAGCGACCCGGTCTGGTTGATGGTGCCGCCGATGACCGAGTCGTCAACGGTCTTGGTCACCGGCATCGACTCACCGGTAACCAGGGACTCGTCGAGAGTGGAACGACCATCCTCGACCACGCCGTCGACGGGGACCTTCTCGCCCGGACGGACCCGGAACCGGTCACCCACCGTGACCTGGTCCAGGGTCACCTCATGCTCGGTGCCGTCCGCGTTGATCCGGCGCGCGGTGTCGGGGGTCAGATCGAGCAGCGCCCGGATCGCGCCGGACGTCTGCTCCCGGGCCTGGAGCTCAAGGACCTGCCCGAGCAGCACGAGTGTGGTGATGACCGAGGCGGCTTCGAAGTAGACGTCGACCGCACCGTCCATCCGGAACGCCTCCGGGAAGATACCCGGCGCCACGGTGGCGACCACGCTGAACAACCAAGCGACGCCCGTGCCCATCGCGATGAGGGTGAACATGTTCAGCTTCATGGTCCGCACCGAGGTCCAGCCGCGCTGGAAGAAAGGGGCCCCCGCCCACAGCACCACCGGGGTGGCCAGGACCAGCTGGACCCAGGTCGACGCTCGTGGAGAGATCAGGTCGTGGATCGCTGGGATCAAGTCGCCGCCCATGCCAAGGACGACAACAGGGAAGGATAGGGCCACACCGGTCCAGAATCGGCGAGTCATGTCGGCCAGCTCCGGGCTGGGTCCGCTCTCCGCGGTCACCATGAGGGGTTCGAGGGCCATCCCACAGATCGGGCAGGAGCCTGGGCCGGGGCGCCGGATCTCTGGGTGCATGGGGCACGTCCACTCCTGTAAGTCCCCGGCCGAACCGCTGCTGGCTTCCTGCCCCGGCGCACCTTCCATAGGGCCGTGGCCGTGATCAGCGTTCGCGTCAGCGGGCACCGCATGCAGAAAGGCGTCAGGGTTCTCCTCGAAGCGTCTACGGCACCGACTGGAGCAGAACCAATGAGTGCGCCCGTCGTGCAACGCGTGGTGCTCGCTGGAGGCGGGGTCGACGTCCATCCCACAGACGGGGTCCTTCACCGTGGTCGCAACCCGCGCGTGTTCGCTGTGCTCGCTCATGTCATTCATCGTGTACCCCCTGGGGGTATCTGGTCAACCAACGAACGACAGGGTCGTTGCATGCGTTGACAGGCGGGATTCGACTCGGAGAGTGGTGCACGCCCAGTCAAGGCGGGCGCTACCGAGGGGCCCAGGTCGACCGCGACGTGGATTTGGCCGTGCGGTCGACCTGGGCGGCCGGGGTCATGACTTCAACATGTCCTTCATCTGCGCGAGCTCGGCCGTCTGGTCGGCCTCGATCTTCTTCGCCAGTGCGACCGCGTCGGCGTTCTTGCCGTCCGCCTGTTGGGTCTTGGCCATCTCGATCGCGCCCTCGTGATGCGCGATCATCATCGTCAGGAACATCTGGTCGAAGCTCGTTCCCTTGGCCGAGTCGAGCGACCTCATGTCGTCGTCGCTCATCATCCCTGCCATGCCATCTGAGCCGTGGTCCATGCCGCTCATACCCATGCCGCCGCGGGAGGGCTGCTCCTGCCCCCAGGCCTTGAGCCAGCCGGACATGGTGTCGATCTCGGGGCGCTGGGCTGCTTCGATCTTGGCGGCCAGATCCTTCACCTGGGCTGACTGAGCATGAGTCGCGGCCATCTTCGCCATCACCACAGCCTGCTCATGGTGAGGAATCATCGACTGCGTGAACTTGACGTCCGCGTCGTTGAAGTCGGCCTTTGAGCTGCTGGAACTGCTGTTGTTGCTGCCACTGGCGGTGGTGTCTGCGGCGTTGCCGCAACCGGTCAAGGCGAGCGCTGCCACCACGGCAAGCGCGAGGGCACTGAAGAGTCGTTTCATCACGGGTCGTCCAATCAGGTCTGTCGGGTAGAGGGGGCATGCTGAAGCCGCGGATCGGCCACGCGTCACACACGGGCTCCGCAGCCGGTCAGCAGCGCCGAATCGACAGAACAATCAAAGACGGAGGATCAGGGTCACGCCCGTGCGGACCGGGTGCCCTCGCTGGGGCCGCCACACGCTGATACAAGGGCAGCGCGGGGGCGCCACTCAGCATGCGGAGCAGCACGAGCAGAGCCATCGTCAGCACAGCCATGCACATAGCCGTCATGTCCATGTCCCAGCCGGTCGTGGCGTCGACCACCGTGGCACCAACAGCTCCGACATCGTGGGCGGCCGCAACCATCGCCTCGTGGGCCCCGGGTAGCGGCGCCGTAGGCATCGACGCGTCGACCGGCTCGTGGAACACCACTTCCATGTCATGGGCCATGCCACCGTTGTGGCTGTTCAGGCCATGCATTCCGACGATCCCCGCGAGGAGGATGAGCAGCCCGCCGAACCACAAGGCGCGTCGCGCCGTGGTCCCGGACCGGTCTTGGATGCTCATCACTCCCGAGTCTACGTCGCTGCTCCAAGGCGCACCCCGGGGCTATCGTCCCGACCATGACCGTCGAAGAGTTCGCACCCGAGCCCGGCCGAGACCTGGGGCCGCTCATCCACGCGCTTCGTCGCAACGGCGCAACGCTCACGTTCGCTGAATGGGTCTCCGTCCCAGACTCCATGACCATCAACCTCCACCTGCCCGACGATCCAGAACAGGCCGCCAAGTGCCGCGCGGCCATCGAGCAGTGGAGGAAGTCCGGCTGAGCGTGCATCGGGGTGGCGCGTGCCGCCGCCCGAGCGACGGCTGTGCGTAGCAATCGTTGCCCGCGGCTCTGACGAAGGGCACGGCGAGCTCCTCGTACATTCCGTCCGCGTCAGCTTGCAGAGCGGCACCACCTCGCCCGCGATCGACTAACTGAATGCAACAGTGCGTCCCTCCTCCAGGGGCCCCCTTGATCCGTCGCGGCGCATCAACAACGGACTGTCCCGTACCGGGTTTAGTGGAGGCTCGGAACTGACGCTCTGACGGTAGCCAGTGCGGGGTTTTGACGGTAGTAGCTGTCCTCGTACTCGGCTGG